>NZ_JACMYH010000015.1 GCF_014235765.1 Pseudomonas baltica | reverse complement strand
ACTGGCAGGAAGTGCAAATGCGGGAAAGTTGAGCGAGTTAATGAAGATATATGGTTAAGCTATTGAAGGACGTAGCAAATGCTTGCTGGATGAAAGTTAATGTTTATAACTATTTTTTGTTAAATTTAATACAGGTCTATTTGTTAGCGATTCGCCCTCTTCATGTATGCTTACGTACAGAACCATCAACAATATCGGCAAAGCTTACATAACAACTGCTGGAGCAAGCCTGACACCCTGGCCCACTCCAGCTATCCACCATTTGCAATCTCGGGGGAAAACCCAAAGGCCGCGTCTGGCGGCATGAATCAAAAGCTGTAGCGCACCCCAACGTTCACACCCCAGGGCTGCTCCAAATGGCGACCTTTGGCGTAATCCAGGTCGGTATGCACCTGCAATTGCTCCGACACTTGAATGGACAGGCCGACGCCCAACTCGCCGCGGCTGCCGGACAGATCATTGGTGAATCGATTGCCATTGACCTGAACGGTGTTGCCACTGGCAAACTCGTGGGCCATGGCGGCTTTCACGTAATAGTCCACGCTGCCGCCCGTATCAAGCGGGAGGCTCTGGCCCAGCATGGCGCCGACTTTGCCAAGCACTGAATCGGCTTTTTTGCTGCTGGCCTGCATGCCGTTGTCCAGATGGTATTTGTCGCCTTGCACCTTCAGCGCTGAAAGCTGGGCGAAGGGAGTGACGGTGACTGTCTTGCCCAGCTTGATCCGGCGCCCGGTTTCCAGTGAAACACCCACGCCATGGTTGTTGTAGTCACCGCCGGTTCGGGTATCGTCGCTCATGCGCACGGCAGAGCTGTTTTGGAAACGGTTGAACTTCACCACCCCGTCGGCGTAGTAGCCGCTGTCGGCGAGCCAGGTGCCGTACAGGCCCACAGAGTAGCTATCGACCTTACCGGATGTGCCACCCTGCAAGTCCAGATCGGACTGACTGTAGCCCACCATCCCTCCCACCAGCGCCTGGCCGCCGGCAATGGGCAGAGGGATGTCGGCGCCCAGGCTCAGGCCCTGCTGGCGCTGCGTGTAAGCCACACCGGCGGCTGCCGAAAGGTTGTATTTATTGCCATAGGCGCGGCTCCACATCCCACCCTGCGCCGCTCCCAGGCGTAACTCGCCCATGCGGCTGCGCAGGCTGGACAGTTCGCCATACCACACCGTGGGGGCAGCGCTGAACAGACCCAGCACCGAGGCCGCGCCGGGGGTCACTACATTCCCGGGGCGTTGTACAAGCTGCCAATCGTTACCCATCTGCTTGAGGTCGTAAACGAACGTACCCAGGTCGACCTGCCCGCCAATGACAGCAAATTGTCCATCGCCGCCGCCGGTCTGTACCAGCGTCAGCGGGTCTTGCCCTTCGGCCACGTCGGCCCCGGTGTTCTGGATTGCCAGCAGGTGATTGCCGGAGACGTCCCCTGTTACCACCAGCAGATCACCCTGCCCGGCAGCCAGGTCGGTACCCAGCGCAAAGGTTCCGCTGCCGCCCAGTTCACCAAGGGTCAAGCGGGTGAAGCTGGCATTGCCACCGGCGCCCCGCAGGTCAACCATCCCTCGGGTGTCAAGGGCCCTGATGGTCGAATCACCTTCGACCGTCCACCCTGAGCTGGCGTCCAGCGTCAAGGTCTGCACGCCCTCGACATTGCCGGTCAGCCATGCCCGGTTCTGCAAAATCAGGCGCGCGCCGGCAGTGGCATCCGCTACGACATCTCCCGTGAGCATGCTGTTGTCCACGGTGACCTTGGCCTGGGCATCGTCCCGCACTTCGAGGATGACGCCATTGCCTCCGGTCAATTGCGAACCCTTGTAAATATCGATGACAGCTTGCAGCCCTGGCTCCACCAGACCGCTCACGATGATGGCGCTGCCGGCAGCCCCTTGCACGATGGAGTTGTCAAGGTGCAGCGACGCTTGGTTGCTGAGCACCCCGGGTATGGCGTCGGTAGCCAGGGTGACACCTACCTGGTCTCCCAGCACGGTGCTATTGATCAAGCTGGCATTGGCCCCCAGCAACAGCATGCCTACACCGCCATCGAACGGTGAAGAAGCCGCGCCGGTACCGTGGACGCGCGTGTCGATCAGCTCGACCGAGCTTTTATGGGTGGCGCTGATGCCACGATCCACGCCAGTGATGTCGCTGTCGGAAACCAGCGCGTGCGACCCCCGGTAGGTACCGCCGATTCGAGTGATCAACTGCAGACCATACCCGGCAGTGGCGCTGATGGTAGAGCCACGGATAAAGGCAGCGCTGTCGGTGAGATCCACACCTACAGCCCTGCCGCTGACCAGGGAATCGGTGAGCGTGACGCGGCTGCCGTTGATACCGGCGACGCTCAAGGCCTGAGCGCCGGGGGTGAATGTCAGCCAGCCGCCGTCACGCGCGCTCCAATTTTCCACCCGGTCGCCGGCGTTGATCGTCGCAGACTTGCCCGGCGCCAGATTGGCGGCCAGTGATTGACTGATAGTCAGGGCATTGAACAGCACAGTTAGCACCAGGCAGCGGTAAATACCGAGCCTGTGTTTGGGTCTGCACAACATAGTTGATGCGCCTCAAGGAATGATTAAGGCGCATTTAAAAGGATCAAGTCCGGCGTTGATGTAGGGCCCTACGGGCTTATCTGTAGGAAACGTCTGATTCAGGCGAGCTGATCATTCGGCCGGGCTTCGTTGCCCGCGTTCTGTAGTCACCAGGAATAACGGACGCCGATATTCACTCCCCAGCGTTGCTCGATATTCTCGCCACTGCTGTAAGCGGCATCCGCATGCACTTGCAATACATCGGTAAGTTGTGCGGCAACGCCGCCCCCAAATTCGGCACGTGTGCCGGAAAGATCATCATCGAAGTTCTGGCCGTTGACCTTGACCCTGTTGCTGCGGGCGAACTCCTGTGCGGCCGCCATTTTTACGTAGGGCTGTACGAAACCGCCGCTTTGCAGTGCCCAACGCCGGCCTACGTGTGTGCCGACCTTTCCCTGCATCGAATTGGCATGGTTGCTGCTGGCGCGCATGCCATTATCCAGATCATAGCCTTGGCCATCGACCCATAACATTGAGGCCTGCGCGAAGGGCTCGACGTACCAGGCATCGCCCAACTCGATACGTTTGCCGACTTCCAGCGAAGTGCCGACCCCATGGTTCTTGTAATCACCCTTGGCCTTGACGCCGTCGCTCATCAACACGTCCGCTTTGTTATGGAAGCGATTGGCCTTGACCAGGGCATCCACGTAATAACCGGAATGGCTTCGCCAGGTGCTGTACAAACCCACGTAGTAACTGTTTACGTCCCCCGATGTGCCGCGCTGCAGGTCGAGATTGGAATTGCTGTAGCCGCCCATGACGCCGACCAGCCATTGACCATCCGTGGCAGGCAACGCGACGTCCGCACCCAACGAAACACCACTTTGCTGCTGTGTGTATTGGACCTGGTCACCCGGCGACACGCTGTATTTGTTGCCATATGTCCGCGCCCAGGCGCCGCCCAGGCTGTTACCGTTGCGCAGTTCGCCCATGCGCGACAACAGGCTGGCCTGCTCGCCGTACCAGACAGTCGGCGCGGCGCTGAATACCCCGATAACGGCACGGGTACTGGGCGTGATGATCGGGTCTCCGCCACCAGAATCGCCTGGGTCTACGGGTTTTACCGGATCTACGGGGTCCACGGGCTTTTCTGGATCCACTGGATCCACTGGATCTACTGGATCTACTGGATCTACTGGATTTACTGGATCTACTGGATCTACTGGATTTACTGGATCTACTGGATCTACTGGATCCACGGGATCTATCGGCTTGGTCGCCTGAACCAGAAACCAATCGGTGCCGCGCTGCTCCAGCCGATACTGGTAGGTGCCCACATCGACAACGCCGCCGGCAACCGCGAAGCTGGCCGGGCCGCTGCCGGTGCGCACCACTCTTTGCGGCACGTCTTCGGTAATGGGCTCCACGCCGGTGTTTTGTATACGCAAGGAGTGAACGCCGTCCGCGCTGCCGCGGACATCGATCAAATCACTCAGATGCCCTGCCAGATCGGTGCCCATGCCGAAGGTGCCTGCACCCGACAGGCTGGCCAGGGTCAAGGTGCGAAAACTACCCGGCGTTCCGTTCAGCTCCACGGTACCGCTATTGAGCGTCAGTGCTCCTACGTTGGAATCGCCGGCCATGATCCAGCGCGAACTGGCGTCGATAGCCATCGCCTGGGCATTACTGACGATACCGGTCAGGCTCGCGCCATTGACCAAGTCCAGCGTTGACGCACTTCCTGCAGTCTGGCTGACATTGCCGATCAGAGCGCTGCCATCCAGTCGCAGGCTGGCGATGTCGGTGAGATCACCCTGCAGCGTTGAGCCGTTGTCGAGTTGGACTGCACCCTGGGTCACATTGCCGGTCAGGGTACTGCCGTCCAGGCTCAGGCTGGCAACGTTGCTGACATCGCCATTCAGCACGGAACCGGAGGTCATGCTGACACGCGCCGCCGAACCAAGGGCCTGTTCGATGCTGCCGTTCACCGTGCTGCCGACGACTGTGAGCGTGGCGACATTGCTCAAGGTGCCATTGTAGGTGGAGCCATTTTCCAGCACGACAGTAGCCGCGTCGTTGACCGGTACCATGAAGTCCCCGGTCACGCTGCTGGCGTTGAGCGTCAGGGAGTCCAGGTTGGTGAGGTTGCCAGTGATGCTGGCGCCATTAAGCAGAGCGGCATCCAATGTCGCACCCTCCACGGCCGTCACGTTCCCGACCAATTGGCTATTGTCGACGACGACGCTGAGGCTGGCTGTGTCGACCACATCCAGCATTGTTCCATTGCCGCCTGTCACGGTAGATCCGTTGGCGATAGTCAGCGTGCCTTGTACAGGGTTGGTATCCAGCAGGACCAGGATGCCCGCGCCTGTTGTACCGGTAATCGAGGATCCGTTGTCCAGCGTCAGGTTGACAACGTTGTTTACCGCTCCGTCGTCGGCCACGAACACGCCCGTGTCCGCTCCCGTCACACTGCTGTTGCGCAGACTTACAGAGGCTCCCAGCACTGCCATGCCTACCCCTGACGCGCCGGTGCCAACGATACGAGCATTCTCGGCGTCCAATCGACTGTTACCAGTGATGTTCACGCCGCGCTCGAAACCGCTCGAGGTGCTGTCCACCAGCGTGGCGACCGAGCCTGGCCTGGTGCCGTTGAGGTCTGTTGTCAAACTCAGACCAAAACTGCCCCCGCTGGTGAGTGTGGCGCCATTGAAGCTGCCGCTGCTGTCGACCAGCGTGACGGCATCGACTCCGGCCGTGATGGCTTGGCCTCCGGCAAACGTCACCGTGGAAAGTGGGCTGGCAAATACCTGGAGGGTGCTGGCCCCTGTGCCTACGTTCAAGGTCGCAGCATTCAGGGACCAACTCTCGGGCGCGCTACCAGGTATGACAGTGGCGGACTGACCTGGGGTCAAGGTGGCCGCATGTCCAAATGGTACGACCAACAACGCAAGCAAGGCTGTCAGGGGTTGAGGGGACGACCGGGGGAACACCCTTGGATTCATAAGAAGTACCTGAAGAGTACAGCGCCAAAAAAGTACCAACTAGGTATGAAGTGATAGTACTTACTTTGATGTCCGTCAATATTTAAAGACAAGGGATGCATCATGAAAATATTTATTCATAAACAATGAGCAGGAACTGAAAATTTCAGGAAATAAGATGCATGAATATTTTCATACACAACGATCGTTTTTATCGAGATATTATCGTACACGCCTACAAGTCATCAGCAGTTTCTGACACGCTGAAAATATCACAAAGAATTATTCAACCCTAACTCCATGAAGACAAATAAGTTTCTTGAGGAAAGCACATTTTTTATCTTCGAAGTGCACTACGGTACTCGCAATTTTCAGCAGAGCGGTCTACTACTTTCACCTCGGTAGTTGTGTTTGATCAAACCCACCGAACACTGCGGGCATCAATGCTTGCCCGTGCGTGTACCCCTTTTATCCATACGAACCATACACAGGTGAATATGATGCCCACCAAATCGGAAACCCGAAAAAAAATCGCCGACCTCCCCACGCTGCAACGACTCCCTTCGCGCAATCAAACGTTTCCGTTCAGCGCGTTGGGCGTAACACCGTTCGTGGGAACCTACCCGTTCACAGTGGCAGGGATCAACCCTGACGGATCCATTCCTCTGGATGTATTGGGCGAAGATCTGGAGGTGTCGATTCCTCTGCACGATGCGCCAGTCACCACTGCTGACAGACTTCAACTGACCCTCAACGGTCTGCTCGTTGGTACCAAGCAGGCACTGGCTGTAGGTGTAAATCCGACGGTGCTGCTGCTTGATAAAAGCTTGCTCACAGCCGAAGGCACCTATGTTCTGGACTACACCCTGTTCCGCGGCTTCGGCCAGAATGCACAACCCGCCAATGAGCGCCAGAACCTGATCGTAGACCTCACGCCCCCCGGCAGCGATGATCTGGGCGCTCTTCGGTTCGCCAGCAAATTCCTCAATGGCGTCACGGAAGGCGATTTGGAAGGCAACGACCTTAATCTGGTCGCCACGGTGCCGGATTGGGTTGGTGAAGAAGTGGGAGACTTCGCCATTCCCTTCATTGCGCTGGAGGGTCCAGATGGCAGCGAACCGGCGGAAGCAGACTACCTCCCATATAAGGCGCACCAGGCGGAAGTCACCGTCGTCGGCGGCCATCTGGAAATCGAGATCCCGAAATCAACGCTCGTGGGCCTAGACGACGGGCGCATGTGGTTCTCTTATCGAGTAGAGGACAAGCTGGGTAACCGGCATCCTACCCTGGCACCGCCTGTGGTCTTGAATGTGTTGCTGGTGAACGCTCCGACGAACCTTCTTGAAGTCGCAGTTCCGGCTGCGGATACGGACGGTGTGATCAATTGGGAAGACGCCACCCACGTAGACGGCGTCCGGGTTGATATCCCTCTGTACACGACGCCGGACCCGGACGACCTGATTTTGTTGTACTGGGACGGTCGCCCATTGGGCACCGTTCCAGTCGGCACCGAGCCAGCAAGCGGCTGGCCTGACCCACTGCTCAGCCTGGGTGTCCCCTACTCCGCGATCAGCCGGACGCCCAAAGGTAACGTACCGGTGCGGTTTACCGTGGTTCGCAACGCGATCGAGTCGACAGCATCCCCTGATCATTTGGTGGAAGTCGACCTGACTACACCAGGCGATATAGTGGACCCTGATCCATCGACACCGGAGCACGAAAACCTGGCTGTGCCAGTTGTAAAAAGCGACTCTGGCGAGACCAATATCATTCCGCCGGCGGACTACGGGAAGGATGCGACCATCACCGTGCCATTCCTGGGAGCCAATGGTAACGCAATATGGGCAGATGGCGACCACCTGACCGTCCATTGGGCAGGTAACACATCGGTAGGGCGTGCTATTGGCAGCACGGATAATGCAAACATCGTCCTAACCGTACCTCACATTAGTGTCATCGAACCAGGGCCTTCGGGGGCGATGGATGTCTACTACACTATCGAACGCCCGCTGCCCGTAGGGACGGGGCAGTATGGCGTCGCGCGTTCGCCTTCTATCGTTGTCGATGTGCAGAACACCGCTGAAATTCCCGGGGGAGGGGCTGTATTGCCTCTGGCGACTTATCCGGAAGCGATAGTTGAAGCTCCTTACCTTATCATCAACCAGGTACTGGGCGATGACGGTACCACCGTCCGAATCCAGTTGAACTTCACCAACAATAATATGACCGTAGGGGACTTCATCAGCTTCCGTTTCGTGGGTGTCTTCAGCTACGATGACATGGACGCAAACGAAGTTCCTGGGACCGAGGTCACAGACAATTACCAGCTTCTACAAGAAGACGTGGACTTGGGTTACCGCGAGTTCACCCTGACAGTCGACCAGTTGAAAGCCATCTGTGAAACCGGCGCCTACACACAATACACCCTCAGAAACTCGGCAGGCTCTGCGACATCGCCCAAAGCGGCGGTGGTCATCAGTATGTTTACCAATGGCTACTGCGTTATTCCGACGCCGTAACGCCGTAGCATCAGCTCCAAGCCATCACGTGCCAAACTAAGCGTGATGGCTTTTTTATCATGGCAGCATTTTGTCATGTCGATTCGGGCCGGCCCATCATTGCAATGCCAGGCAGATTCAAACCGCCAGGCAATGAATAAAACCGTACAAAAATATAATTATAAACATTAACTTTCACCCAGCAAGCATTTGCTACGCCCTTCAATAGCTTAACCATATATCTTCATTAACTCGCTCAACTTTCCCGCATTTGCACTTCCTGCCAGC
>NZ_JACMYH010000014.1 GCF_014235765.1 Pseudomonas baltica | reverse complement strand
AGGCAGCCGTCCAGGCGTGGTCATCGCCGATGTCGGTGACACCAACATCGTGCAAGGCACCGGGACCAAGGTCACCGGCCTGATCTTCCTCGAAGCCGGCAAGACCTACACCTTCAGCGGCAAGGCCGACGACGGCCTGCTGATCAACGTTGGCGGCAAGGACCTGGGCACCGCCCATTGGGGTGCCGGCATTGACCCGACCTCGGGTGACTTCAGCGGCAGCATCACCCCCGCCGAAACCGGCTACTACAGCCTCGACCTGTACCATCACAACCAGAACGGTCCAGGCTTCTACGACCTGAACCTCTCGGTCGACCAGGGTCCTGCGACCTCGATCGGTCAGAGCGGCGTGCCGCTGTACACCGACATTGCCGACCTGGTGAACCAGGGCATCAACGTCACCTCGCACGTCGACGCCAATGGCGACGGTTACTACGCCGGCTACGAACTGAACCACGGCGCCGAAAACACTGCGATCCAGTTGAGCACCATCAACGTGACTTTCGGCGACACCGCCGATAAATCCGAGCAGCATGTGCTGCAGATCAGCGGTATCCCGGAGGGCGCGGTGCTGCGCGACGGTGCCAACCATAGCTATGTTTCCGAAGCCGGTGGCAACGGCACGGCCGATATCACCCAGTGGGATCTGAAGACCCTCACCATCACGCCGCCGACCGACTTCATCGGCACTCTGGCCCTGACGGTCAAGGCCATCGCCACCGAGAACGCTGACCTGGCCAACCCTGCGTCGGTCACTCAGCCGCTCAACGTCATCGTCGACGCCGTGAACACCGCGCCAGTGGTGGTCATGGACGAACAGGTAGTCTTCAACGAAGGCTCGGCAGAATCGGTCAACCTGGTCTCGGGCCTGAGCATCAGCGACAAGGACAACAACGCCAGCGATCAACTGCAGGGCGCGAAGATCGTCATCCAGAACACCATGGCCGGTGACACCCTGAGCTCGGCGTTCGAAACCGGCAATGGCACCACTGCCCAAGGCATTGGCTACAAGGTCGGTGGCGTTGCCAGCGATGGCACCATGACCATCACCCTGGAAGGCATGGCCAGCCGTGCCGCGTATCAGGAGCTGATCAACTCGATCAAGTTCCAGGCGACCGGCGAGCATCCGGAAAGCACCGTGCGCCAGGTGTCGGTCGAAGTGACCGATACTGGCGTGCAGAGCAATGGCGTGAACGGCGCGACTTCGGTGGTGGCCAACAGCATGCTGGCGGTCAAGCCGGCGGTGGTCGTGACCCTGTCCGCCGAACCGCAGGCAGTCGAAGGCGGTGTGATCAAATACACCGCGACCCTGACCGATCTGCACGGCAATACCGTCAACGCCCTGGAAACCGTCCGGGTCGACATCGGCAATGGCGACAGCATCAGCATTGCCAAAGGTGCCTCGGCAAGCGCCATCACGGTCGCTGCGCCGCTGGATGACGTCTACAAGGATGCCGACTCGGTCAGCCGCACTATCCAGAACGTGACCGGTGGCGGCGACGTCACGCTGGTCCCAGGCACCACGCCGGTCAATGTGCTGGTAAACGACACTATCGACGCCACCAAGGTCACCTTGAACGCCACCTCGGCGGTCAACGACGGCGGCGTGATCACGTACACCGCCACGCTCGACCATGCCGCCGACAAGGCATTGAAACTGGTACTGTCGAATGGCCAGACCATCGATATCGCTGCCAATGCCAAGCAAGGCTTCGTCAACTACACGGTGGGCAACGATGCATCGCGCGCCGGTATCCTGACCGTTGCCATTGCCGGCATCGCCAGCGCTGCCGACGGCAAGCTGATCGACGGCAACTTCGAAAACCTGCAGTACAAGGATGCCTCAGCCAGCACCACCGTGACCGGTCCACAGACCACCATTGGTATCACGGGTGCCGAGCGGATCATCGAAGGTCAGTCGGCGATCTACACCCTGACCCTGAGCAACGAAACCAAGAGCCAGGTCACCGTCACCCTGAACTACTCGGGCAAGGCCGCCAACGGCGCCGACTTCCAGGGTCAGACCACCGTGGTCATCGACGCCGACAAGTCCTCCGCGACCTTCCCCATCAGCGCCCTGAGCGATCAACTGCGCGAAGGCACCGAACAGCTGGTGGTGACCATCGACTCGGTCACCGGTGGCAACTTCCAGAGCCTGACCACAGATCCGGCCCACGCCAGTGTCGCCATCAACATCATCGACAACAACCTAGTGGTCGATACCGCCACGGTCGATGAAGGTGCCACGCTGAACGGCAACGTGCTGACCAATGATCGCGACGGCGACAACAGCCTCACCGTGGCCAAGTTCAGCATCGGCGGCACCAGCTACGCGATGGACGCCAGCGGCCATGCCTCGGCGCCGGTCACCGCAACCGTCGGCAACCAGTCGGTAACGGTCGGCAACCTGACCATCGCCAGCGATGGCAGCTACACCTACACCCCGATCAAGGCCTACGAAAACTGGAGCGGCAGCCTGCCGACGGTTACCTACACCACCGATACCGGTGCCGTGAGCACCTTGAACGTCACCGTGGCGCCCGTCAGCGACACCCCGCTGCTCAGCGTTGCCAGCCCGACCACCTGGTCGCTGGCAGCCGATGCCAACACCGTTACCAGCGCTCAGGTCAGCCAACTGGGCGAGGCATGGAAAACCAACAACGCCGGCAACTACATCGAGGTCAATCCCTACAGCGTCTACAACGGCACGGCCAGCACCACCAAGGTCATCGAACTGGAAGGCCGCGAAAGCGATGCCAGCGACCTCTACACCGTCGTGTCCAACGCCAAGGCCGGTTCCCTGTACACGCTGGACTTCGACTACTCGCCGCGTAAAGGCCATGAAGGCGATTCCGACATCAAGGTCATGTGGGGCGACAAGGTTGTGGCCGTGATCAACGGCACCACACCGGGCATGGTGCATTACAGCCTGCAATTGCCGGTGGACAGCACGGCGAGCAAGACCTTGACTTTCGCTTCGGTGGACAAGAACTCGTTCGGCGGCCTTCTGGACAACATTACGCTGGCCACCACCAGCAACACCGGCGTGGCCGGCAAGGCAATCGCGCTGTCAGCGATCTCTTCGGAACTGGTCGACCGTGACGGCTCCGAAACCCTGACCACGACCATCTCCAACATTCAGGCCGGTGCCACCCTCAGCGACGGTACCCACAGCTTCACCGCCAGCAGCACTGCCCAGACGGCGGATGTCAGCACCTGGAACCTGTCTGCCCTGACGCTTACCACCGCAGCCAACGCCCCGGTCGGCGACATCAACCTGAAGGTCAATGCCACTGCCAAGGACGGCAGTGCCGAGGCCGCATCGGCGGCCGAGCAAACGCTGACCGTGCACGTCGTGGCGACCCAGCAGAGCTACAGTGTGATCACCGGCAACGCCGGCACCGAAACGCTGGACGGTACCACCGGCCGCGACATCATCGTCGGCGACGTGACCCCGACCCAGACCCAGAACGGCGCCAGCTACAACATCGCCTACATCCTGGATCGCTCGGGCAGCATGAAGGACACCCTGGCCAGTGCAAAGGACTCGGTCGCCACCGCGATCCAGCAGCTCTCGCAGAACCTGGGCGGCGGCACGGTCAAGGTGACCATCGTCGACTTCGGCACCGACTCCAAGCAAGGCGCCACGCTGACGCTGACGCCGAACATGTCGGTGGATGCCATCAAGGCAGGCCTGGGCCTCAATGCGATCACGGCAACCGGTGGCACCAACTACGAGTCGGCGTTCTTCAAGGCGGCGACCTGGTTCAACGGTACCGAGGCCACCAGCAACACTGGCGCGGTGAAGCTCAGCTACCTGATCACCGACGGCGAACCGAACTACTACCTCGACGCTGCCGGCAATCGCCAGGGCAACGGCTCTACCACCACCAGTGCCGTCATCGATGGCTCCGCCGAAGGCTTCGCAGCCTTGGCCAAGGTGTCGACCGTGGAAGCCATCGGTGTTGGCAACAACGCCAACAGCGCCACCGTGGCAACCTTGCAGAAATTCGACAGCGATGGCGAAGTACAAAGCAAGATCGACGTCGCCAATATCGCTGCGGCACTGAAAAACAGCCTCATCACTGCCGGTGGCGACACCATCAACGGCGGCGAGGGTCACGACATCCTGTTCGGCGACACCATCTCCTTCACCAAGGCAGGCGTCACCACCGAGGGCACGACGGCGCTGAGCGAGTACGTGAAGTCGGTCACCAACACCAGCTCCGTTACCTCCGAGCAGGTGCATGACTACATCACCAAGCACGCCAGCGAGTTCAACGTCGGCGCTGCCAGCTCAGACGGCCAGGCCGGTCTGTTCACCGTCGCCAAGGGGGGCAACGACTTCCTCAACGGCGGTGATGGCAACGACATCATCTACGGCCAGCGCGGTGATGACACCCTTCGCGGCGGCGCCGGCAACGATGTACTGTTTGGCGGCGCCGGCAAGGATACGTTCGTGTGGAAGACCGGTGACGTAGGTACCGACACCATCAAGGACTTCAGCCATGCCGAGGGCGACAAGCTTGATCTGTCCGACCTGTTGCCATCGGACGCCGAGACCAACCTGGCGAACTACCTGAAGCTGAGCACCGACACGGCCGGCAACTCGACCCTGCAGATCAGCACCAAGGGCGGCATGACCTCGGCTTCGGCCACGGTCACGCCAGACGTCACCATCAAGGTCGACAATGCGCACTGGGGCAGCGGCACCGATGCCATCAAGTCGCTGATCTCCGGTGGCGACCTGCTGGTCAAGCACCACGACTGATGCAGTCGGCGGCCGGCCCAGCAAGTCGGCCGCCAGCGGCATCCACTGGTTCTGAATCCGTGTAATCTCTGCCGAGGCTGCCCTGCAGTCTCGGCAGGTTTTTTTCGATGGGAGCGCTTCGATGTTCTACGTGCAACGCGATCGACAAGGTGCATTGGTCCGCGTGGAAGCGGCAGCCTTTGCCGAGGCCACAGAAACCCTGCCTGCCGATCATCATGAGATACAGGCGTGGTACGCCAACGATGTGGTCGAAACCAGCCTGAAACAGCTCAAGCAGAGCGATCTGGACATGATTCGGGTACTCGATGACCTGATCCAGGTACTGACCAGCAAAGGCATCATCCGTGTGACCGATCTACCGGCAGCGGCCCAGGCCAAGCTCAAGGATCGTTCCAGCGCACGGGTGGCGCTTGGCGGCTTGAATCAATTGATCAACGACGACGAAACCGGCTTGATCTGAAGCCTGCGTCCCCTCCACCACCGCGCCGGCAACGGCACGGTCCGAAGGCAGGCGAAGGCACGCGCAACAGCCCTAGCCAAGCTTCCAGGGCTGCGGCTCGCCCACCAGCTGTCCTTGGACGCCGGCAATACCCATCTCGCGAATCACCTGCAATTCCCCTTCCGTCTCGACCCGCTCGGCAATCAGCGGCAAGTCGATACTGTGCGCTGCCCGCTGAATGGCTTCGATGAACAGACGCTTGTGGCTTTCCTCGTTGATCGCGCGAATGTAGCTACCGTCGATCTTCAGGTAACCAAGGCCCAGATGGGCCAGGTTGCCGATCATGCTGAAACGCCCGCCAAAACGCTGCAGGCTCAGGCTGTAGCCCAGGCTGCGCAAACGCCGCGTGAGCTGCTCGAGCACGTTCTGCTCGGGTATCTGCTCCTCGCCTATCTCCAGGGTAAGGCGCGGGCCCAGGGCAGGATGCTGCGCCAGTCTGTCGAACAAACCCTCCAGCGCCTGGGGATCGTTCAACGTGGCCGCCGACAGGTTCAAGGCGAGTGTGGCATCGTGCTTGCGCAGATGCTCCAGGACCAGCTCCAGCATCAGCCGATCCAGTCGCGCCGACCAGCCGAAGCGTTCCAGCCAGGGCAGGAATCGCCCAGCGGCGACCGCCTGGCCCTGCTCGTCGATCAGCCGTGACAGCACCTTGTGATGCAGCACGCGCGTGGTATCCACGCTGCTCACCACCGGCTGGAAGTACAGCTGGAAGCGGCCTTTGGCCAAGGCCTCGTCGAGCAGCGTGTGCCAGGCGTGGTGGTCATTCTCCACTGTGGCCAGCGCCATGTGCTCCAGACACACC
Organism: Pseudomonas baltica; assembly: GCF_014235765.1. GTDB lineage: Bacteria > Pseudomonadota > Gammaproteobacteria > Pseudomonadales > Pseudomonadaceae > Aquipseudomonas > Aquipseudomonas baltica. The sequence goes on along the minus strand of NZ_JACMYH010000014.1, from coordinate 3,065 downwards.
CAATTGCACTCGCCAGCACCCTCGGCTTGCGCCAGGGCCTCGTCCGCCAGCTTGAGTAATGCCTGGGGGTCGTCACCGGGGGTGTACGGCGCCAGCCCCAGGTGAGCCACCGGCAGCAGATCGGTAGCGCCGGTCTGCGCCAGACTGCGCAGGTTCGCGTCGAGCTCCTGAGCGAGCTGCTGAGCCTCTTCGCGCACCATGCCGGGTGCCAGTATGGAAAACTCGCCACCCCGGCTGCGGGTGATCAGGTTGTGCGTCTCAGGGTGGCGCGCACAGGTGCGCAGCAACTGCTGCCCCACCGCCTGCAGCAACTGATCGGTTCGCTGTCCGCCCAGGCGCTGGTTGAGGCCCGCAAGGTCGTTGATGCGCAACAGCACCAGATAGCCTGCACTGGCTTCCTCAAGATTGCTGACACGGGTGTGCAGCTGCATCTCGAAATAGCGTCGGTTGGCCAGGCCCGTCAGACTGTCCTGGTACGACTCGATACGCAGCCGTTCGCTGCGCACGGTCTGCTCGTGGAACAGTGCCTTGAGCTTTTCCACCATCTGGTTCATCGCCTGCACCACCCGGCGCAGCTCGGGAGTGCGCGGCAGATCCGGCAGGCTGAGGAATTCCCTGCGTGCAATGGCGTGCGATTGCTCGACCATGTAGTCCAGCGGCTTCAGCTGGCGACGCAACAACAGTGCACCCAGCGCAGCACTGACCGCGCCGCACAGCAACAACCAGCCCAGGCTGCCCAACGCGCCCTGCCACAGCTTGGCCACGGCAAACATCGGATGGCTGACCACCTCGACCCGCGCTGCCTGCTCCCAGCCGCGGCTGACGATCGCGTCACCACCGGCCGGTGCCAGGTTGATCATCTTGACGAACCAGGCCGGCACGCCGCTGCCGTCCGGCTCGGCCGCACGCTCGACGATGACACTGTCGTCCGCCAGGTTGACCACGCGAATGCTGGCGTAATAGCCGCTGTCGAAGATCGAGCTGACCATCAGTTCGACCATTGCCGGGTCGTCGATATTGGGCGTGAGCGACAACGCCAGTGCCGTGGCCGCATCCTGGGCGTGCGAGCGCAGCTGGTTGACGTACTGAGTGCGCGAACTTTCCAGGCTGACCATGAAGCTGCCAGTGAAAGCCACTACCAGAAACAGGCATATCGCGATCAACAGTTGTTTGAACAGAGACATCGTTGCTCCACTTAATTATCCAGACTCGCCGGAAAGCCTTCTGCGGTCATTTTCTTCAGTACGTCCTGCCAACGCGACAGGCGCTTGGTATCCCCTACCTTCTTGTTGCCACCAGCGCCGGTGAGCCACAAGCCCTCACCGTTGAAGGCGTAGACCGGCAGCAGGTCCTGGCGCTGGCTGGCAGGCAGAATTGGGTCCATCAGACTGTCCAGCACCAAGGGCATGGCCGTCGGTGTGGCGTAATAGGTGAGTACCATGTGCGCACGGTTCTGTCGCAACGCCTTGACGTAAGTGATGCGCAACTTGTCCGCCGCGACACCCAAATGGCGCAGGCTGAAGTACTTGGCGATCGCGTAGTCCTCGCAGTCGCCGGCACCCTTGAGCAGCGACTGCACCGGCGTGGCCCAATAGTCGACTTCGCGCCACAGATCGAGATCTTCTCGATACCGCAGTTGATGATTGAAGAACTGATTCACCACTTCCAGCTGCTCGCCCTCGCTCAGCGGCTTCTGGGTTGCCAACAACCGTTGCCACGCATCAATGCGCTGCGCGCCTTCACCCAGAGGCCCATACAGACCCTCGGCACGGCGACTGATCTGATTGAAGTCCCAGTCGGCGCGAAGCCCGCCCAGCAACGTGCCTGCCAAGGCAAAGGCGATCGCGAGACAGCGCACCGTCTGTAGGTACTTCAGCCGTGTAACCAACGTGTTCGATCCGCCAGGGAGGCAATTCAGCCCACCATGGTGCGGGGGCGCATGACAAAAAACAATGGCACGATGAAATCACTTTCTCATGACCCTGTGCAGCCTGTTCGTCGCTTCAACACTGCACTTCGTCTGGCTATCGGCTTGGCTGGGACGTTATTCAAACCTGCCATCTTTCAATGTGTAACTGCTTACGTCAGGATGGCGCAAATTGACTGAGGCTGTTTGGCGTGACTGAAAAATCCACTGTGCTGGCCAGCATCCTGGGCAGTGAACAGGTGCCCGCGCACTTGGCACGCTCGGTGATCGAAGAAAGGATTCGCGCAGCGATCTACGACGGGCGCTTGCCTTGTGGCATGGCCATCCGGCAGCAAGAACTCGCCACACTGTTCGGCGTCAGTCGAATGCCCGTGCGCGAAGCCCTGCGTCAACTCGAAGCACAAGGCCTGCTGAAAGTCGTGCATCACAAGGGCGCGGTGGTAGCCCCACTGATCAATCACGATTCCGTGGAAACCTACGCCTTGCGTATGCTTCTGGAGTGCGAAGCCTTGCGCCTGTCGGTGCCCCTGCTGGAAGAGCCTGATTTCGCCTTCGCCCAGGACTGCATCGAGCGCCTCGAAGGGACTTCGGACTACGTCGAGATCAGTCGTCTCAACCGGACCTTCCACTGGACGCTTTACGCACAGGCCGGTAACCGCCGGTTGTTGAACCTGATAGATGAAGGGCTGATCGAGGAGGAGCGCTTCCTGCGCTTCAATCTGGAAGCCATGGGGTTGCGCAACATGGCTCAGGACGATCACCGCAACCTGTTGCAGGCTGCAAGACAGCGCGATGCAGTACGGGCTGTCGAGTTGCTGCGAGAGCATCTACAACGCGGCGTGGACGCCATCCAGCGCTACCTGACCCAACGCGCGACAACTTGAGATACTGGCTGCACTAAGGTTGTGAAGTCCGGAAAGCAAAAACCCCTGTCTGCGTGAGCAGACAGGGGTTTTTTATTCAATCTTGACGATGACCTACTCTCACATGGGGAAACCCCACACTACCATCGGCGATGCATCGTTTCACTGCTGAGTTCGGGATGGGATCAGGTGGTTCCAATGCTCTATGGTCGTCAAGAAATTCCGTGTGCCGGGTTGGCTTAGCCAACCTCAGCGAAATATTGGGACTTCTACTT
>NZ_JACMYH010000013.1 GCF_014235765.1 Pseudomonas baltica | reverse complement strand
CTGTGACCGGGCAGCGGCATTACCCCGCGAAATCAGTTCATCGATGCGCTTGAGTACGTGATCCTGCATGGTGAATCCCCACTGTTGTTGTAGAGCATTGAAAGATTACTTCTGGCTGTATGTGGACCTAGGCGAGGGTCCGTTATGAGCCGATTTCAGCGCTTCGTGTACGTCGGGAAGCGGCCAGCGGCGGTCAATTGATGGGTCTACGAAAGCTGGAGCTATTCACTCCTCATATTTCATCTAACATGGTCCATCTGCTTCAAGGATTTGGTTCAGGCTGAACGCTACTTCATACTCAAAAAGCGAGACATTAGGCACTGCTACGATAGCGTGACGTAGGTTTGAGCTGATGGATTTCGCAACGATGACGCCCTTCACCATCTTCCCGTGCGCAAGGTTCTTATTGATCCAGCCCATGTAGCGGCTGATCTGACCGATGGCACGATCTGCAACACGTCCACGTTTCAGTTCAAAAATCACGAACGCGTCATCTGAATCAAGTGCGAGTATGTCGATTGGCCCAACTTCGGTAGGGTATTCAACTCCATCACGACCTTGAGGGTCGACATAGAGGCGAAGGGATTTGCCTTCCAGTTTCAGGGATTCGATGTTGTGAGATATGAAGTCGCGTAGCTGCCATTCCAGTTCAAAAACTGTTTCTCGATCTGAATCTGGCGTGTCTTCGTCTCCAAGAGCCAGATCTTCGTCTTCGATGGATTGGATAGCTGTTTTAGGTGTACCGGGATGAAGGACCAGAACCTGTGTCTCAGTTTCTTCAGTTACCCATCCTATTCGAGTGAATGCACGACGAAGCTGCTGAGAATTCGTATTTGGATCGATAGGTGGTGCTTCATTGGGGTTCTGACGGCACCATTCTTTCATCGGGTAGAGCGTATGCCTACCATCTGAATCGACCAAAACAACAGAGTATTTCTTGGGTGGCTGCATCTAGCGGCGTCCATGACTGATGGCTAAGACTGGCAGGTTAGCTGGTGGGGATGAGAATGCCAATGTTGCGCCATCGCTCGCGGGGGTGTCAGAAATTTTGTGTTCGGGCATAACATGAGTAAGAGGTGCATGTATGCCAATCAAAAAGAAACCCGAGTTACGGAAGCTACCGAAAATCCCAAAAGAACTGCTTGAGCAGTTCAGCGAAGGGATGATGACCGCGGAAGCCATCGAGGACGCCTCTGCGGCGTTCAAGAAGGCTTTGATCGAGCGAGCTCTGGGTGCCGAACTCGGCCATCACCTGGGCTATCCGCCGGGCGCGCAGCGCCCCGAGGATGAGACCAACCAGCGCAATGGCAAAAGTGGCAAGACGGTTCTGACCGGAGATGGCCCCATCCGACTGGATATTCCGCGCGACCGGGACGGCAGTTTCGCGCCCATCCTGATCCCCAAACACGAGCGCCGTTATACCGGTTTTGACGACAAGATCATCGCCATGTATGCCCGTGGAATGACGGTCAGAGAAATCCGTGCATTCCTCTCCGAGCAGTACGGTACGGACGTTTCGCCCGACTTCATTAGCTCGGTAACCGACGAGGTCATAGCCGAGATCGGCGCATGGCAGCAGCGGCCTCTAGAGCCGATGTATCCGGTGATTTTCTTCGATGCCCTGCGGGTCAAGATCCGTGAAGAAGGGCTAGTTCGCAACAAGGCGATCTACTTGGCCTTAGGCGTTTTGCCCGACGGAACGCGCGATATCCTCGGCATCTGGATAGAAAATACCGAAGGCGCGAAGTTCTGGATGAAGGTTTTTAACGACCTCAAGACACGCGGCGTCGAAGACGTACTAATTGCCGTCACCGATGGCCTCAAAGGCATGCCAGAAGCCCTTGGAGCCGTGTTCCCGGATACGACATTGCAGACCTGTATCGTTCATCTGATCCGCAATAGCCTTGATTACGCGGCTTGGGATAAACGTCGCGAACTGGCGAAGGCGCTCAAACCGATCTATCAGGCGGTCACCGCCGAAGCGGCTGAGCAAGCCCTCGATGCGTTTGAAAACGGGCCATGGGGCAAGCAGTATCCAACAGTAGTGGCGGCTTGGCGTCGGGCTTGGGATCGAGTGATTCCATTCTTTGTTTTCCCGCCAGCGATCCGAAAAGTGATCTACACGACCAACGCCATCGAGAGCATCAACGCTCAGCTGCGCAAGATCATCAAGACCCGCGGCCACTTCCCGACCGATGATGCGGCGACGAAACTGATCTGGCTTGGGCTACGCAACATCACGGCAAACTGCGGCTCAGCGGCCCATGATTTGAAGAGTGCGATGAATCAATTCGCGATTCTGTACGGAGATCGATTTATCAGGCCGACCTGGTAAAAGCACGGCCTGCCTGGCGGCAGGCCGTTAACGCCCCGCACACAAAAAATCTGACAGTCCCGTACGGGGCTAATGACATACCCACTTACTCCAGCGCTACAGCTCAACGCAGAGGCACCGAACTAAACCGCCCCTCCCCCAACGATCGCGCATCATTTCCCCTATCATCCCGCGCATCCAAATCCGCCCCCTTTGCCGCCAACGCCTCAAGAATATCCTTGCGCTGAAACAGCGCCGCATACATCGCCGCCGTCTGCCCTGAGTTATTACGCTCATCCGGCGCACAGTCTGCGCCGAGCAGCCGATGAGCGATGCTCACTTCACCTTTGAAAATAGCCCCCATCAGCGCAGTGTTCCCGCGCTTATCCTGGCTACACGGATTAGCCCCAGACGCCAGCAACTGCTCCACCGCCGCAGTCTGGCCGTGATAGGCCGCCAGAATCAGTGCGGTGTAGCCGCTTTCATCGCGGGTGTCCAAATCATAATGAGCCTCGATGAACGTGCCCAAACGGTCGGTGCTGCCGGTACGTGCGGCGTCGAAGTACAGTTCACGAAGTTGCTGGCGGGTATCGGGGGGCGGTGCGGCATCGCCGAAGGCCGCCGTTGAAAGCATCATCGCCGAGCAGATCCAGGGAATGAAATAGCGCATTAGGTTTTGCTCCTGAAGATCACCGACCGTTGTTGCACGGCCGGTGATCGGATGCATCAGTCCTGCAGCTTGGCGGCCAACTGCTTGACCTTTTCCAAGTCGCCGTTGGCAACTTTGGTTACACCTGTGCCATAGGCCGGATCGGCTTTGTACAGATACGACAGCATGATGTTTTTGCTCTCGGTATCAGTGTCAGCCAGGGAACCGCCGAAGCTGTTGATCAGGTCCTGCTGCTCCTTGGGCGAATAGGAGCGGTACAAGTCGCCCGCTTGTTTGAAATTCTGCTCGCGCTGAATCTTCGCCTGCTGGGTAGTACCGCTCAAAGCCGTTTGGCTATAACGCGCACTGTCGTCACTGGGGCGCGGCGCAAGACGGCTCGGCTCGTAGTTCACCCCACCGGTGGTATGACCGCTGTTCAAGGCGCCATCTTGGTTACCGTTGTTGACGGCCACGCGAGGACGGTTGATCGGCAGGCTCATGCCGTTGGCGCCCAGGCGGTACATCTGGGTATCGGCGTACGAGAACACACGGCCTTGCAGCAGACGGTCTTCCGACGGTTCGATACCCGGCACCACGTTGGACGGTGCCATGGCAACCTGCTCGGTTTCCTGGAAGAAGTTGTCGACGTTCTTGTTCAGCACCATCTGCCCGATCTTCTGCTCCGGCACGTCTGGCCAGATCTTGGTCGCGTCCAGCGGGTCGAAGGCGAACTTGGCCAGGTCTTCAGGCTTGAGCACCTGGATGTACAAGTCCCACTTGGGAAAATCGCCCTTGTTGATTGCGGTCACCAGGTCATGGGTCATGTGCGCGTAGTCTTTGCCCTGGGTTTGCACAACCTGATCCGGGTCCAGATTCTTCAGACCTTGCAGGCTCTTCCAGTGAAACTTCACGTAGTGCACTTCGCCCTTGTCGTTGACGAACTTGTAGGCGTGCACGCCATTGCCGTCCATGAAGCGATAACCCGCAGGCGTGCCTTCATTGGAATACAGCAGCGTGAGGGTACGCGTCGCTTCCGGCACGTGGGAGAAGAAATCGAAACGACGGGAGTCGTCGTCGAGGTTGGTGCGCGGATCGGGTTTGAACGCGTGCACCATGTCTGGAAACTTGATCGCGTCACGAATGAAGAAGGTCGGGAAGTTATTGCCGACCAGATCCCAGTTGCCGTCCGCCGTATAGAACTTGGTCGCGAAACCACGTGGGTCGCGCAGCGTTTCCGGCGAGTGGTTGCCGTGGACGACCGACGAGAAGCGCACGAACACCGGTGTGTGGGTTCCTGGCGTGAACACCTTGGCCTTGGTCAACTCACTGATGTTGCTGGACGCGACGAACTCGCCATGCACGCCGGTACCGCGGGCATGCACTACGCGCTCCGGAATGCGTTCGCGGTCGAAGCGCTGCAGTTTCTGCAACAGCTGAACGTCTTGAAGCAGCGCCGGCCCGTTGGGTCCGGCCGTCTGTGAATTCTGATTGTCACCAACGGCGGCACCGTTATCGCGGGTCAAGGTGTCGGCAAAAGCGGATGACGAAAATATGCCGATGGCTAACGCGGTGACTGCATACCCTGATAAGGTTCTGATTTTCATAGTGAATCCCTCACGCTTCTTATGTTATGAAGAAACCTTGAGGGTAACGGCAGCCACCAGCATGGCTAAATTGGAAGAGCCTATTGGCCCGATAGGCAAAGATGCCTGCCGGTGTTATTGGACGGACCCGTACCCCTGATCCGGTACTGCCTACGCCCGCAACCCATCCTCCGGCACGAATATCCACACCTCCACCGGATCGATATCCGCCATCGGTTGAGCCAGCCACTGCGGCCTGTGCTCGAACGCCCACGCCAGCAGCGCGCAGGTCAGCGCATCCTGTGCATCGACATGTTCGAACCCCGGCACGAAACTTCGCGGCACACTCACCTCCTCGACATGGAAAGGCACCCGCAAGGCCTCGATACACGCCGAGCGTTTGCATGCCGAGGGATAGGCTTCGATCGCCCGCAGCATTTGCCCGTCCGTCCATACGCCACAGGCTTCACGAATGGGTGCGAATCGCCCCAGCACATGCATGCCCTTGGTCGCCTGGCTTCCGATCATGTCCTTGATCGGCGACAGCGGATAAAGCCCGCGTTCGAACAGGAAATGCTCGGTGCGGCGGTGCAGGTAGGGATTGCTGGATGATTCGCCAACGGTGGGCACAGCGATGCCACGGGTAATGAGGTCTATGAAAGGCCTGGAGAAGCCGAGCGGAGTGTCGATGCCCATGAGCATGCGCGGCGCCTGGTGAAGTGCTGGATCTATTTCACACAATCTCAACAGCCCATCAACGAATTGCTCGGTCGAACTTGCTTGGTTGATCGTCCGCCGCAGATTACCCCGCCACGGCTTGCCCACGAGTCGGCGCTCAGCGTCCAACACGACCAAGGCATCGCGGCTCGCCGGGTTTCGATCGCAATTCCACCCGCCTACGTCCCAGCCTACGAACAGTGTGGTGGGGTTTGGGTAAGTCATGGTGAACACTCACGTAAGTAGATTCGAATTGCTATCGGGCATACGCGTAGCACGGCGCTTCGCAGCACGTTCCTCATACGGAACATGAGACGCAACGTTAAGGCAGTTTCCTCAACCCTCCACCTGCGCCAACGCATGTGCCCGGCAGGTTTCCAGGATCTCGTCAGCCAGCGCGGAGTCATCCGGACAGGCTCTGGAAAGCATCAATGCGCCGACCAGATGCGCCAGTGCGTTGATTCGTTCGGCCCGCGCGCTCTGCTGCGTGAGCTTGTCTGCATCGGGGTCAACGGGCGTCGCGTTGGCCAACAGCCGTTCCATTCCCTGCGCGAACACCGCTTTGATCTCTTCGGGCTGCCGTGCGGCATCGGCCGACAATGCGGCAAGGGTACAGCCATCACCAGGTGCGTCGCGGTGCTCGCGCGACAGGTAGCGCCCGATCAGCGTTGCACGTTCCGCCTCACCGGTACTGGCTTCCATCTGTGCGAAACCACACGCCGCCGCCTCGCTCATGAGGTCTGCTTTGGAGCGAAAATGCTTGTAGAAACCACCGTGGGTAAAGCCAGCAGCTGCCATCAGATCAGCCACGCTCACGCCGTCGTAACCCCGTTCGCGAAACAAGGTGGCGGCGGTTTCAACGATGTGCGCACGGTTGGCCTGCGCCTGTGCCTTGGAGACTTTCATGCCGGTGCCTGTGAAATAGAACCAGGGACAAGCATACATTGATGTTGATCAACATCAAAACGCTTGACCGTTTAGATTTCGATCATCATCATAAAACCGTCACTGCCCATCCTTGCCGCGCGTCTCTCCCAGGAATGAATCCCCATGAGCAATCTCCCTACAGTACTGATCACCGGCGCCTCCAGCGGCATCGGCGCTACCTACGCACGACGCTTCGCCAGTCGTGGCCACGCGCTGGTACTGGTAGCGCGCAATCGCGAACGCCTGGACGTCCTGGCTGCACAGTTATGCGAAGAAAGCGGCGTGAACGTCGATGTCATCCAGGCGGACCTCACCCGCGCTGAAGACCTTGCGCAAGTAGAACGACGCTTGACCGAAGATGCCAGCATCGGTGTCTTGATCAACAATGCCGGCGTAGGCCAGTCAGGCGGCTTTTTGCAACAGCGCGTCACTGCTCTCGACAGCCTGCTGGCGCTGAACGTCACCGCAGTGACCCGCTTGGCGGCAGCCATCGCTCCGCGCCTGACTCAAGCGGGCGCTGGAAGTATCGTCAACGTCGGCTCGGTCGTAGGGCTCGCCCCGGAAATGCAAATGACCGTCTACGGCGCCACCAAAGCCTTCGTATTGTTCCTGTCCCAGGGCCTGCAGGCGGAACTGGGCCCTAAGGGCGTCTACGTGCAAGCCGTACTGCCCGCAACCACCCGCACCGAGATCTGGCAGCACTCCGGGATCGATATTGCAACCTTGCCGGAAATCATGGAGGTGGATGATCTGGTAAACGCCGCCTTGGTGGGCTACGACCGTCGCGAGCTTGTGACCATTCCACCGCTGCACGTGGCCGAGCGTTGGGAGGCGTTGGAAGGTACTCGTCGCCTTCTGCTTTCGGATCTACGCCAGGCAAGTCCAGCCGAGCGCTACCTGACTTCTGCCCCTGTCGGGCAATAACCCATGAAAGCCTTTGTCATCGATCGTTACGGCAAACGTGTCATCGGCCGGATAGCTGACATGCCAGAGCCCACCTTGGCGGCCGACGATGTCCTGGTGCAGGTACACGCGGCGGGCGTCAATGCGCTGGACGTCAAGATTCGCAGCGGCGAGTTCAGGCTCATCCTGCCCTACACCCTGCCGCTGATACTGGGCAATGATGTGGCAGGCACGGTGCTCGAAGTGGGCACGAACGTAACCCGCTTCAAACCGGGCAACGATGTGTTCGCCCGGGTCCATCAAACGCGTATCGGCACGTTCGCCGAACGCATTGCCATCGATCAAACCTGTGTGGCCAACAAACCCGTCAACCTGACCATGGTCCAGGCGGCATCGCTGCCCCTGGTGGCATTGACTGCCTGGCAAGTACTGGTTGAAACCGCAAAAGTCACACCCGGCCAGAAGGTTCTGATTCACGCAGGATCCGGCGGTGTGGGCACTGTGGCGATACAGCTCGCCAAACACCTGGGTGCTTATGTCGCCGCTACCACCAGTACGGCCAATGTCGAGTGGGTGAAGGCCCTCGGCGCTGACCAGGTGATCGACTACACGACTCAGCACTTCGTCGAGCAGTTGCACGATTACGACATTGTGCTCAATAGCTTGGGTCCAGACGTACTGGGCGAGTCAGTGGAGGTCTTGAAGCGGGGCGGCCGACTGATCTCGATCTCAGGCCCACCGACCGTGGAATTCGCTACCAGGCAGGGACTCGGCTGGACCTTGACGCAAGTCCTGCGCGTGTTGAGTTCGCGCATTCGCAGCCAGGTGAGGCAGCGGGGCATGTCCTATGATTTCGTGTTCATGCGTGCGGACGGAGGTCAGCTCGGGGAGATAGCTTCACTCATTGAAGCCGGTGTCATCACGCCCGTGGTGGAGAAGGTCTATCCCTTCGAGGCCACTGCAGATGCCTTCGCCCATGTTCAAAGCGGCCGCGCAAAGGGGAAAGTGGTAATCGAGCTACGGCGCTCCTAGCACCGTTTGGATCAAGTTGCGCATGGATGAAGTTTTTCACAGTCAACGATTTGCACATGGACCCATCAGGTACAACCGCTTAGGCTAACTCGTACCCATCCCGGTGCATTGGCCGGGCCGGGTTCGATGCTTCTCATCTCATTCAAAGGACTTGAAATCCGTGAAAGCGCTAATCGTCATCGATGTACAACAAGGCCTGTTCCAGGCGGACCCAGCTCCCGCCTTCGCCGCTGAAGTGATAGCGCGCATCAACACACTGACGGCATGTGCCAGAGCTGAAAACGTTCCGGTGATCTTCGTTCAGCACGAACTTACCAATGGCGAGTTTTTGGTGCGCGGCAGTGACAGCTGGAAAGTCGACCATCGGCTTGTGACAGCCGACACCGATCACTACGTCAACAAGACCACGCCCGACTCTTTCCTCAGGACCGATCTTCAGCCGCTATTGCAGCAAGCCGATATTTCTCACCTGGTAGTGTGCGGCTATGCGACCGAGTTCTGCGTGGACACGACGGTCCGTCGTGGCGCAGGCCTGGGTTACGAAATCACATTGGTGAGCGACGCCCATACCACCCAGTCCAAGGCGCATGCCGATGCGGCGCAGATCATCGCTCACCATACCGCCACGCTGCCGAGCATCAAAAGCTTCGGTGTACGCATCCAGGCGCAGGAAACCGCAGCGGTCGATTTCGCCAGCTGACTGTGGGCACGTCTGCTGCCTTGGGTAAATAACTCGATCGCAGCCTAGCGTGACGTCCGTGCATTCAATTCGAATGTACGGATGCGCACAGCATCTGTACGAACCCTTCCCTGACCGGATGTCCATCAGTGCGCTTGTGGGTCAGCAGAAAGTTGTCCACGCTGTCGAACTCGAGTGCGTCACAGACGGCCAGTCCTTCGAGGGCGCGGTGGTTGCAGTAGACGCCTCTGGGAACCACCGCCATGCCTATGCCTTGCGCGACGCACGTCAGAATGCCCCCCCAACTTCCACATACCACCCATTCCACCCCTTGCAATGACTCCTCGCACCAAGCCTGCGCAACAGCGTGAAACGGACAACCCTCAGGCCACGCCAGGACTTTTCTATTGTTCAGATTCAAGGGTCCGTGTTGCAACCACGTCTGCGGATAAACCAGCACCGGTCGATCACCGGGTAATCTGCGGCTGACAAGTCTCGGGTTGACCGTGTCCATCGCCACCACTGCTACATCCAGCTTCCCGTCCAGAACGTGTTCTACGAGTTCTGGCCAGGTATCGGTAACGATCTCCAGAATAACCTGCGGATAGTCCCGCTCGAATGCTGCAGCGATGCCCGCAAGCCGCGTACTGACGAAGGAATCTATACCCCCTATCTTCAAAGTCCCGCCAAATGTTTTACTGTCGTTGAAACAAGACTGTGCGTCGCCAAAGGCCTGCAGTACTTTCTCTGCATGCATAAGCAGGTGTTTACCCGCAGCACTTAGTTCCACGCCCTTGTCGCCTCTATTCAACAGGCAACATCCAACTTCGGCTTCCAAAGCCTTCATGCGCGCAGTGACATTCGATGGTACGCAGTGTACGGACTTGGCGGCTTTGACGATGCTTCCCGCTTTGTAGATAGCGGTGAGCATGCGCAATTGCGAAATATCCATATACACCTCGAGTGAATCACTGATTCATTTTTTGTTGGTTGTGCGAGTCCCCTTGCCCGTGGATTCTACTGCCAATGCCAAGCTGATACCAAAAACCAAACGGCAACTTCGAAGCACTAGGTTACAAATAAGGAGCTGCGCATGTCAGGTTATTATGAAGAGATCACTAAACTTGCGACCTCCGTGCATCAGCATGGGGCTCTGAACAATGCATTCTATGAGCGCTGGATGGCAGCACCCCTGTCCTTCGACGAACTGGCCCTGTTTGCCAAGAATTATCTGGTAAGAACTTCGCAAACCCCGACGATGATCGCGTTGACGCTGCTGCACACCGACAACCTGTGCGCACGCGTCGAAATCGCCAAGAACTTGTACTCGGAGTATGGCTACGGCCAGCCTCAGAAAGCACACATCCATTTGCTGGAGAACTTTCTAACCGATCTACTCAGCCGAGTGGCCGTTGTCTACAAGCCAGTGACCAAGCTGAGTGATGAGTTGATCCTGCCCAGTACTCGTCAATTCATCGAAGAACAGCAAACCCTGTATACCCGTCACCCTGCTGAACGAGGCTGCCAGCGCATCCTGGGTACCCTGTTGGCACAGGAGTGGTTGGCGTTCTCCATGCTCACGCGTTTGTACGAAGGCGTGCGGCACTACCAGCACCTCTACGCTTCAAACGACGAGTTCCACGAACACTGCGAGTACTTTTACGTCCATATCGGTAATGCCGAAAAGGACCACAAGATCCAGGCCATTCACGCAGCCACACTCGAATGCCGCAACGACGATGAATTTGCTGCGTTGGCAGATGGCTTCTACGACTTCATGACCCTTACCGAGCAGTATTGGAATGGCATTGCCCATGCAATGGGGTATCGTCCCCGTTAAGTCGAGGGCTACCCGACAGCCAGGCGTGGAATACCACGCCGGAAAAGACAAAACCCCTACCTGCTC
>NZ_JACMYH010000012.1 GCF_014235765.1 Pseudomonas baltica | reverse complement strand
CACCGTTCTCACCGAAACGCCGGCGAGAGTCGCTATCGCAGAACGGACCAGTGCCTTGCCCTGGTCTTGAAGCTGCCTGCAAGCAGCGCGTATTTTGGATTCTGTGGCTTTGTGCCGCAGCTCATTAGTGCGCTGCGCAGCCAGGCTCTGCCGTTCTGTAAGCGACAAGCTGCCATCGAGCTGCATTGCGCCTCGATGGCAACGACGATCGCCGGTGTACCGATCCCACGTCCAGCGACCTACGGATTTGACCGTGGAGCGTATCGACGACAGCGGCAGGTTTTCCGAAAAACCCTGTTTGAGAAAGCTGTTGTGGTTGTACGCATACGCATCGAGCGAGCGCATGAACGACTCGAACGACCCCAGCTCACGCTCGCGATTGACGATGCTGTACGCAAAATAGCGCAGTTGCTCGAACAGGATGCAGTGCCGCGAATGGCTGACCTGATCAAGCTTCGGACCTGTGGCCCAGGGTTTGACTGTCAGCTCCACCGCGTTCGCCAGTTCGCCCAGTTCATACACGTGGGTGTGAAATTCGGTCGTCTCCCACCAGGGGTGACCGGGTGTTTTGGCCACCGGGCCACCGTGGTAGTCCATGTCCGCGTCGAGGCGAGCGGCAAACGCGGTATAGATCGCTTTCATGTACTGAATCGGCTTGACCCGTGCGTTCTCTGTGGTGCACACGGACGGCACGGCATAGAACAACTGGGAATGGCCGCTTTTGCGGTTACGCACCATCAGGTTCGGCGCGGGCAACCCGGCATCGTCCCAGGCCAAGGCGTTGGCATGGTCCAGGTCGAACACCAGCCAGGACACCATGCCGAGGCGATTGACCTGCATATAGGGATAACGCAGCGCGTATTCACGGGGACGGACGCGGGTCGCGGTTTTGTCGTCACTGCACCGCGCCATGTACGGCGCTTCCAGCAATAATCGGTTGAGCGCAGTGCCGTCTTCGAAAAAACGCGCCGGAGGCATGTGGGTGCTGGTGGCCAGCGGATCGACCTTGGCCGAGGGTGAGGTCGCGTGGGCAAGACTGATCGCGTTGTCGTGGCTCATGCCTCACCGCCTTGGCCAGCAGGTTGGCCAACGGCGTGAAAGGGTATGACACAAGGGGGCAACTGGGGGGGCACGGTGCTGTCATAGAGGACGCACAGCCGCTGAAGAATCTTTTCCATAAGTCCACCGTTCAGCGGTGAACTGAAGACTTCACTTTTGATGGCTTGAAGATTTCCTGCCTTGTCCGTCGGCCCATCTCAGCTTCTCCCTTGTGTGGTTTTGCGGGCTGCTGCACGGGCCTCCAGCCAATGATCAATTTCGTGCTCGAGAAAACCGATTACACGTCCGCCTCCGATGCTGATGGGTTGCGGAAAGTCATCTTGTTTGCACAGTCTCCACAAAGACGTTCGGCTGATAGCAATTTTTGAGCAGGTATCTTGGATACGAAGAACTCTCATGGCACGCCTCGAAACGTTATGGAATCGAGGGCATGTTCATTTTATCTGCCGCGTGGAGCACGGACATCAATTGTTCCTTTTCCGATGACTTTTTGTCCGTGCACTGAGAATTTGGCGAACCCTCACCTGATCTATGGCATGCCTACGGTTCGCTATCTCAGGGCTGGCGCGATGGCCACTGCGTTGATAGAGAGAGCCCCGCTTTGGCGGGCGTTTGTATTGGAAAATCGGTGTTTCGCCTTTGCCAGTCCGAGAACTAAGCTGGCCTCGCTAAGCTCGCTCACACTTCCCTTTGGTAAGCGGAATCCTTATGCAGTCAGATCGGACCCGGCTACTCGAGCTCGCACTCTATGAGATCAGGGGGCTGCTTGCTGATTATCTGGGCAGCGATGTGCATGCGCCAATGAGCGTACGTGTTGCCGTCCATGTGGGCTATGCAGTTCACAATGAGGCGGAGGCGGCATTCAACAATGTGGATTTCAGACTGATCCTGCGAGCGCTGAAAAGCGCCGTAATCGATCAGGTTCTGGGTGGTACTGATGGGGCAGCTTTGTTGAGGCGATTTCTGCCTGTTGCGAAGGACCGCTTTCGGCCAGAAGCGGTCACTTGTCAGCACCTAGAACTGCCTCAGCTAACTGGTCATCGAAGTATTCCGTGTCTTCGCGGGGCTCTGAATCCAATCGCCGCTTGGCCTCGGCCAACATTTGAGGAAGTGCGATTCGCTGGTTCAGAAAAGTAGCGACCATGATATCTGACAGTTCTTTAAAAGGAGTGTCCCAGGCATCTCGACAATGCTGTAGTAACGTTGTCGGAGCCTCTCCTTTCCAAGGGCCAATGATGTTGGCTACTGTCGTCGGTTGGACCATTGGCATCAATTCGTACTGGTTTGGAAAAAGGGATTCTACCCACAGATCGCACGCAGTGCGAACGGCCGCTTTGGGTCGAAAGCAGCCGGTCGTGGCTGATGGCTTTCGACCCGAAGCGGTCACTCCGCCCGCTGGCCCCTGGCCGACTCCTTCTTAAAAATGTCCGTCGTCTGGACAAAATCGACGAAACGCTTGTTAGCGAAGGAAAGGTATTCGCCCGCGCGCCAGCGCAAACTGAAACTCATGGTTTGTGGGGGGGTGAAAGGCACGCCCAGAATGCCCGGCTCGCGCTTCTGAGCAGAGCGCAATAAGGTGGAAATCCCCATACCATCGGCAGCGGCCTTAATGACGAGTGACACGAAGTTGCTTTGCAGTGCAATCCGGTAATTTGCGCTCCCCGCATCGCAGAAAGCGTCGAGTAATGGCGTTGCAGGAATGTTTGGTCAAACACCACCATGGGCTCATCCTGCAAGTGCCGGGCTTCCAGAAAGGGTTTCTGGGCTAACGGGTTGTGTTCGTTCATGCATAGCACCATCTCGTCTGTTCCCAGTACTACTGAGTCCCAACTCGATTGCACTCGCCGCGACTCCAACAACGCGACGTCGATGTTGCGGTCTTCAAGGCGCTGCCCATCGTGTCGACCCGCGACAGCAACTGCGCTGCCAAAGCACGCAGTTGCTCGGGGGAAATTTGGTCGAGATTGGGAGAAGAAGTCATGCGCCGGATTTTGCCAGAGCAGGCGCTTCGCGGCGATAGACCGATAGACTAATGGCAGCCGTTAAAGCAGTGTGATCGAGCCTCCAGAACCCGCGCGTAGCCATGGCAGACCCGGCACCAATGCCTGAAGTTGCTCGGTATCCAGTTCCATCTCAGAACCATGGCGAATGCCAGGCCGATGGAACTTGCCTTGGTTCAACCGGCGCGCCGCCAGCCATATTCTAAAGCCGTCATGCACCAGCACTTTCATGCGATTGGCGCGGCAATTGGCGAACAGATAAGCACAGTGCGGCTGCGCCGCACCGAACACCGCTATCACGCTGACCAATGCCGTCTAGGTGCCGGCGCGCATGTCCATCGGCTCGATGGCAAGCCAGATGGCGTCGATGCGAATCATCGCAAAAGGTCTCGAAGAAAGGTCGCGCAGGCAGCAGCATTTTCAGCGGGCCAGTTCACTTTGACGGTGCCTCGCGGGTGCTGTATTTCAACGCAACTGTTCGATGAGGACGGGTGAGATTTTGCCCCAGCCAGCCACACGGGTAATGGAATAAATGCAGGTCGCAGCGCTGTGCTTTTCTGCGATTGCAGCCGAATCCATTTGTGGACGAGGTTATGGCTGAGTGCGATGCTGGCAATCGAAGCACCAGGCTGGGCACACTCTTGAATGACTTGGGCTCTGAAGGAATTGGAGTAGGAACGGCGTGTTGGTTGCACGAAATACCCGCTTAAAAGGCTATAACTGGTGTCCACTTAATTTAAGTGAACACCATGTCTTGGCTTTTCGGAGCTGGGTAGATGACTTGGCCGGACGCATACACCGTATCGTTCACAAGTCCCACATCATCGAACTGAAAGGCGAATCAATGCGAAGAATCAAAATTCGCAAACGGTCGTAAGAGCATCTGACGCTTATCCAGGTGGGGAATACGAATGCAATTGGTCAAGTTGAATGCAAGCAGGTGGTCAAATACAACTAAATCAGATTTTTTAAGTAATTTTTCCTTAACGGAATTAAGTTTTTTGCTATGCTCCTTGGATCATCCTACCTAATCAGATCTGTGGGTTGAAACCGTAATAAATCCCAGTCCCGCTGCTAGCCCCTATTGGAGTTCAACAGTCCAGAGGTGATCCAGGTGGGTTGTGTAGATGCGGCTTAGTTTCTGGAGGCTTCATACCCCAGGCTGGCGTTACGGGAATACGTCCAAGGTGTACCGTACCTCGGCCCCATTTTTCGTTGAAATGATCCATCAAAGATTTATGAGGCGCGGCGGCTGTATGTTGGCGAAATTATCAGGTGTGTATTCTTCTGGCTTACGCCACTGACAAAGCCAGTGGGGTAAGCCAGCCTATTAATTATTTGACGTTACGGCTTGGCAACGTGCCAGACTTGGTTGACGCCGTCACCGGTTGTATCCCCTGGCTTGGTATCTTTGACCCAGCTGTAAAGTGGCATGCCTTTGTATGCCCATTGTTTTGTGCCATCGTCTCGAGTGACGACAGAGTAATCATGACCCGCTTTCGCGTCTGCGGATACCGGTAAAGGTGGCCAGTTTGAAGCGCATGGCCCATTGCAGACCGACTTGCCCGAGGTGTCCTTCCCGAAGGTATAAAGAGTCATTCCTTTCGCGTCTACGAGTACTTTTCCCTTGTCCGTTTCAGCAAGCTTGACTGGCGCATCGGCGAGCGCCAAACCCGACATGCAGCTGGCGGCAATAGCGACGGTGAGAATCATCTTTTTGAACATCTGTATTTCCTTTGGTCATTTTTAATTTTTAGAAGACCCACCTGCTTTTGAAACGGCAAGCGATCAGACAGTAGACGAGCCACAAACAGGTTAATTCGATTCCGTAGAAAAAACGTCCCGATATCATTTTTTGCTGGAATGCTGGGCTCCCCCCCCCCGGACCCTGTGCCTTCCTCAATTGAGCAAAGCGACGCTCACGGTCAAGCATCACTGGCTCATCTCAATGAGCGACGGCGATCCATCATCCAGGACTCATCATTTTCACTCATTATTATTCACTTGGTCGTGGAGTATCAGCAGGCCCCCATGAAGGCCTGCGCTGTTCAATCAGTCGGCCTTGAGCGTCGACACCACCTTGTTGCTGGCGAGATCGACTGTGGAGATACTCAAGTCCTCATTAAGGACATACGCCTTCGATTTGTCTTTGGTGAAGACAATGGCCTGGCGGGGTGCCTTCAAACCGGTCACAGTGGTGGTCACTTTCAGCGTTTTGGTGTCGATCACTGAAAGGCTGTTGTCACCGAGGTTACCCGAGTAGACGTGCAGCCCGTCTGGAGTGAGGGCTGCGCCGTAGGGGTCTTTGCCAACCATGACGGTGGTTGTGATGGCGCGTTTTTGAGTGTCGACAACTGCGATGCTGTTACTGCCGCTGTTAGCCGCGTACAGCGTATTGCCGTCCGCCGATATGGAGATGGCGCGCAACTTGTTGAAGCCAGTGATCTCACCTTCAATCGTATTGGTTTTGCTGTCGACCAAGGTAATTTTGTCCCCAAGAAAGTTGGTGACATAGACGGTTTTGCCGTCAGGGCTTACTCGGATGCCCTGGCGCGGTTGGGAGAAGCCAGGTACCACAGCTACTGGCCGCTGGTGATCAAGGTCAATGACCGACAGCGTGCTGGCCGCTTCATTGTTGACGTAGAGCAGGCTTCCGTCCTTGCTGAGTGTGGTACCAAAAGCACCTGCGCCCAACGGAATATCTGCAATCACTTTTAAAGTCTTGGTGTCAATCTTGCGCACGACCCCCAAACTGCTGTCGGAGAGGTAGAACACATCGCCAGTTGGCGAAAACACAATATTTCGCGGCGTGACGTAGCCGGTGAGAACCTGGCGAACCTTACCGGTTTTCAAATCATAAACCACTACATCTGGACGCTGACTGTAAGAGACCACCGCCGTCGTTTCATCAGGGCTGACGGCCAGCGAGTTGTTGTGAATATCGCCGTCAAACGTCCAGCGATCTTGCGCGGCCCACGCGCTCATTGATGCGGCCAACGCAACACCCAACGTCAGGGCTGTGACGGTTTTCTTTATCACATTCATCAGAGTTTCCTCATAGGGTAAGCAAGGCATCCAGTCGCGCCTTGGCATATACAACTCGTTCATCGCTGCAGGGCAATGAGTTGACTTTATGCGTCGTTGATAAATTCCGGAAACAAATTGTTTTGGTAGCTCTTACCTGTTTTATAAATAGGTCTAGCTATTCCTGGCTCACGAATTGACTGCAGTTTTCCCAGAATCGCTCAAGTCCAGGCGAGATGTATTTGTCCCGGTGGCGGATCAGAAAAAAACGTCGGGTCAGTGCAGGCAACGCGTGCGGCAGTCCAACCAGAACTTCAGAGGCCAGTAGATCCCGAACGACCCAGCGGGACAGGCAACTGATGCCGATGCCTTGTGCGAGGGTATGCTTGATGGCCTCTGAACTGCCGATCTGGCGCGTTTCGGCGAGATCGTGCAGATGAAGCAGCAGCAATCGTTCGACTTCTTCACGGGTACCAGAACCTGGCTCGCGCAGTAGCCATTCAGCCGTACGAAGATCATCAAGTGTGACCTGCTGCTTTAGTGCCAAGGGGTGCCGTTGGCCTGCGACAATAAGCAATTCATCAATTAGCCAAGGCTCGGCACTGAGTTCGGGCAGGTGGCAAGGCCCCTCGATCAGGCCCATATCAATCTCGAAATCAGCGACTCTTCTTGCGATAGCCATGCTGTTGGCCATGTCGACATCGACCCTCAAATGTGGTGCTGATTGACGTAGCTCACCGAGAATCAATGGCAGAACATAATTGCCTATCGTGGTACTGCATCCTACCCGCAAGCGTGTCTTCAGCCCGGCATGGCCGGGTAAGAAACTGGCCTCTATCTGTTGTGCATTCTCAAGCATCCTTCTGGCTTGAGGCAGTAAGGCATGGCCGTTATCGTTCAGCACTAAACGCTTGCCTACTCGGTCGAACAGCCTGGTATCCAAGGCGCTTTCCAACTCGTTCAGTGCGGCGCTGGTTGCAGATTGGGACAGTGACACCGAAATGGCGGCGCTGGTGGTGCTACCGTGCTGCGCGACGGCGCAGAAAATTTGTAGCTGGCGTAGGCTTAGCTTCAAGTAATCTACCTTCTTAATAGGTAATGTAAACCTATACTATCCGTTTTTACCGCTATGCCCATCAAGCTATACTTCAACCATGTCATATTGAAGGCACACTGAAGCGGGAGCGCGAAAATGAGTGAGACACGACTCGCAGCTATAATGGGCGGCAGCCACCCACTGGCGGCTTTGTCCAATCCACGAGAAGCGATCCGCCAGTTCACACCCAACTGGTTCGCCGCCACGATGGGCACCGGGATTCTGGCGCTGGCTCTGGGCCAACTGCCCTTTGTTGCGCAGTGGCCCAAAGCGTTAGGGGAAGCCTTGTGGTTTTTTAATATCGTGCTGTTTTGCCTGTTTACGCTGATGTACGCGAGCCGTTGGGTATTGTTCTTCGATGAGGCCAAACAGATCTTCGGCCACTCCACTGTATCGATGTTTTTTGGAACTATCCCCATGGGATTGGCGACCATCATCAACGGTTTTCTCCTTTATGGTTTGCCACGCTGGGGGGGTGGGGTAGTCGCTTTAGCCGAAGTGTTGTGGTGGATCGATGTCACCATGGCATTGGCCTGCGGGGTGCTGATCCCGTATATGATGTTTACTCGCCAGCAGCACAGCATTGATCAGATGACAGCGGTATGGCTGCTGCCAGTAGTTGCGGCTGAGGTGGCTGCCGCCAGTGGCGGTCTATTGGCTCCGCACCTCGCTGATGCGAGCGCACAGTTCACCATGCTCATCACCAGCTACGTGCTGTGGGCCTACTCGGTGCCCGTCGCCTTGAGCATACTGGTGATCCTGTTACTGCGCATGGCGCTGCACAAACTACCTCATGAAAGCATGGCAGCATCGAGCTGGCTGTCTTTAGGGCCGATCGGTACCGGGGCTTTGGGGATGTTGCTGCTGGGCAACGATGCTCCAGCAATCTTTGCTGCTCATGGAATGGCAAGCATCGGCGGCGTAGCCGAGGGCATTGGCTTGATCGGTGGTGTGCTGTTCTGGGGGCTGGGATTGTGGTGGATGGTATTGGCGCTGCTAATTACCGGGCGCTACTTCAGGGAGGGCATTCCGTTCAACCTCGGCTGGTGGGGCTTCACCTTTCCGCTGGGAGTGTACGCCGTAACAACCCTCAAATTGGGCTCTATGCTGCACCTCACGTTCTTTAGCTTCTTTGGCGTGGTGCTGGTGTTGATGCTGACTGTCATGTGGATGATCGTCGCGGCTAAAACCCTGGCTGGTGCCTATCGCGGCAACTTGTTCGTCTCGCCGTGTATCCGCTCGCTGAGCAAGGCGAGCAAAACCTGAGCCTTTGGCTACTTGATCGACTGTTTGGCGTGACGCAGTGTGGACAAAATGCGCTGCCTAACATTCGGGTGAGTGCAAACAGAAAGGGGACTTGGGTGTGGCATTTCCAGCAATGAAAAATTAGGGAAGGCGAGCCGAACACGCGGTATGGCTTTCTGGGCAACACGTCCAGCAAACACGATAGTGACGAGATCAGGGAAAAGCGTCAGTAGCGTGATCAGCATCTCGATACCTTCCTCAATTTGCGCTCTGCGGAGCGGACCCTTGGGCTTATCGAGATCTGGTAACCAAGGGTACAAATTCCAAAGGACGGTTTTGTGACGTGCCAGTCCAACCTGCTCAATGAAACCTTTCAGGTTGCGTTGTGCAGGCCCCGGATTGTCTCTTGAGACATACCGTGGAAGACTGACCGTTCGAGCGGGCGATTCCAACAAGATCAATACCCTTGCGAAGACGCCGCCATCCAGTGGATCGAAATACGGTAATGTTCTTTCGCCCGTGGACTGGGCCATTACCCAGCGCGTCAATTCAGCAGTTTTCGGCAGCAGCAGAAAGTCTTCTCTTACCTTCAGAGAAATTTCCTGCTCTGCGCTCTTCTGATTGAGTAACACTACTTGGAAGCCTCCTTCTTCAGGTTATAGGCCGCTACCGATTTACGAATATCTTCCCGCGCTTCGTCTGCGCTCCCCCAGCGGCCCATTTTCACCCACTTACCCGGCTCTAACGCTTTGTAGTTTTCGAAGAAGTGCTGAATCTGTGCGAGGAGTAACGCAGGGAGGTCAGAGCATTCCTTTACATTGCTGTACATAGAGCTGAGTTTTTCATGAGGCACTGCGATTACCTTGGCATCCGCACCAGCTTCGTCCGTCATGTACATCACACCTACTGGGCGACTGCGGATGACAACGCCAGGTGATACCGGGTAAGGGCAAATCACGAGGACGTCCAAAGGATCGCCGTCATCGCTCAAGGTATTTGGAATGAACCCGTAGTTAGCCGGGTAGAACATCGGCGTGCTGAGGAAGCGATCAACGAAGATCTGTCCACTTGGCTTGTCCACCTCGTACTTGATCGGCGAGTGGTTTGCAGGAATCTCGATAACGGTGAAGAAGTCATCGGGGATCGCGTTACCAGCTGGAATATCCGTGTAGCTCATGCTCATATCTCCAAGCGTCTAGGAAAGGCCAATGCCACTGACGTTTTTGCCAACAGCTATACGTGGTTCATTTTTTACGGTAACCAGTCCAACAGGTTTAGCGGCGATAGGCCGTCAGCGCACGAATGCATCATGTCCTGCATAAAACGCACGGCTGCCAAGATGCTCTTCTATTCGCAGAAACTGATTGTATTTCTCGACCCGCTCCCCCCGGCATGGAGCTCCTGTCTTGAGATGGCCAGTCCCCATCGCGACAGTCAGATCAGCGATGGAGCTGTCCACCGTCTCCCCGCTACGATGAGAAACCATCGCCCCCCAATTTGCCCCATAGGCCATTTCGATGGCGGCTTTGGTCTCAGTCAGCGTTCCGATTTGATTAGGTTTGATCAATACGGCATTGGCGACGTTTTCTGTGATGCCTCGCTGAATCCGTTCGACATTGGTGACAAATAGGTCATCTCCAACCAACTCGATCCGGTCACCCAGCGCAGTATTCAATAGCTTCCAGCCCGACCAATCGTCTTCCGCGAGGCCATCTTCCAGTACCGCAATCGGGTACTTGTCGACCCAGGAGGAATAGAGGCTAATCAGCTCTTGGGCATCTACCTTCCGACCTTCCGAACGCAGATGGTAAAGACCGTTTTCATAGAAACCGCTGGATGCTGGATCGATAGCGATCTCGATCTGAGATCCAGGGGCGTAACCGGCCCTTTCAATTGCCTTGATGATCAGCTCAATGGCATCTGAGTTTTTCTTGAGCGTCGGAGCAAAGCCGCCTTCGTCTCCGACCGCAGTTGAGTAGCCGGCGTCCTTAAGCACTACTTTCAGCTCGTGGTACACCTCAGCGCCCCAACGAAAGGCTTCCTTGAAACTGCCAGCCCCTGTAGGTGCAATCATGAATTCCTGAAAGTCAGGGCCTTGCCAGTTGGCGTGAACACCGCCATTGAGAATATTGAACATTGGGACGGGCATTCTTGCTGCTTGCTCGCCGCCCAGATATTGGAACAAGGGCAAGTTCAGCGCAGAAGCCGCCGCTCTGGCAACGGCGAGGCTCACGCCTAAGATCGCGTTTCCTCCAAGCCTGGATTTATCAGAGGTTCCATCCAGCTTAATCATCAGATGATCAATCTGTTCCTGGTCAGCCGCATCCAGGCCTCTCAAAGACTCAAATATTTCGGTATTTACATTGCTAACGGCCTTCAAAACTCCTTTGCCGGAATACCGCTGTATATCTTGGTCACGCAACTCAACTGCTTCGTGAGCGCCTGTAGAGGCACCGGACGGTACTGAAGCCCGGCCCATGGCGCCGCACTCCAAGGTGACGTCGACTTCAACGGTAGGGTTGCCGCGTGAATCGAGAATTTCACGTGCATGAATGGCCTGGATTTGCGTTTTCATAGATTTTCTCCAAGTAACGATTCGGGAACGTCATTAACGATGTGAAACCGTTGAGAGGCCTCTATGTCGGACGTCAGCTCTCCATGAGTATCCTGAACAGCTGCACTGCCGACACCGCGATTGCGGGAACCAAGAAGCCTCCAATAATTAGTTCAGGAATCTCTCCCACCAAGGGCATGAACTGCCCTCTTTTTGCCATCTGGAAAAGCTCCATCATTTGGTTTGAAGCAACCATTACAGAGCAGCAATACGCCGTCTGGGCTTGTAGCCTGACGCGCCTTTGATTTAGCAGATGAAAGGTCAGCAAGGACACTCCAACGCTTACGATGAAAAGCGCGGCGAACTCATAGACGGATCCTGTGAAAAACCTGCCCATCACAAGCCCGAATACGATGCTCAGCGTCACTGCGCTCATGTGGTCTCCCAATTCTCTAAAATGATTTTGATGAGCCGACGTCGGTGAGCTCCATTTCGCGATCTCATCTTTGGATTGCCAACCGCCATCGCGCTCAATGTTGCTGTGCTCTCAGCTCGTAGCCCGGTACGCAGGTCTGGGCTACGTCGGCCTTGCAGGACTTCTCACTGGGCATACGCAGCGTAACCAATGCGCCTTCGAGCGAGGTGACGATGTACCACCCCTCGCTCGAGACCTTTTGACTGCCTGCGATGCCGGCCAGAAAAAGTGACCAGAAAACCAGTCCTACGAGAAGCGGCTTGTTGTCACGAGCCCAGTTAGCAGGGGCTGGCTGTGGACGTAGGTTATAAACTCGGTACATGGCGCTTATCCTTTTTATTGGTTGTCCAACAAGGTGCGTTTTTTAGTTTTTCGCCTGGCCCACTCGACCGTATTCGATGGGCAATTTGATATAGCTCAGTGAAAACGACTCCTTGGCCAATGCCTCCAGCAACCTGTCGCACCCAATTTCATCAGTGGATATAGTCACCGTGACGGGATGGTCGGCACCGCCGAGGAAATGCGCCGTATGCAAATGCCCCAAATGATCTAGCCCCTCTGTACCGCTCACCAACGTCGCACCCAACGCGCCCTCTCGCTTGGCGAACTCGACCAACCACTCTCCCAGTGGAAGGTGCTGGTAGTTGGTACTCTGTTCGGTGAAAAACGTCAGTTGAAAGCCGTTCATAGCTACATCCTCTAATGTCGCGAGTGACCGACGCTTCGGTCGGCCGTACCTCTTCATTTCCGAGCTGTTTTCAAACTGAATTACGACGCGTCAGTGAGCGGTAACTCACATAAGAGAAGAACTGCTCGCACTTTGCGTAACTCGTCAGCGTGGTCGCGCAGGAATGCGCGCAGCTTGTCCTCTGTATCTAGCAATTCCAGACACTGGGGATGACGCATATCGCCAAGCTCCGGGTGATGATGGGAGATGCGATAGCTTGGCAAATAACCTGCAGAAATCGTCTTGAGCATGACCTGCTCAATTTTTGCTTTTTGAGCAACTTTAAGGAGGTGCTGGGCTAGTGCAGGTGCGCTTAGGTGGTGCCAGAAGCTGGTCACGCGAGCCCGGCTAGCGCCAGGAAAATAGAGTTGCAAAGCTGTCAGGCGATCTTGGTGATGTTCAATCATTTCTCTTCCCCCGCAAGAGTCACTTTCCGCTCGCTGGCGGATTCACTTTGAGCATGAAATTGCTTGATATCAGAGAGCCGGATTTCCTCCGGAAGAGGACGGTGATGCTTGCTGTGGCCGACGCGCTGGGCGTGATAGATCCCGGTGTGTCCGGATACGAGGTAACTTGCGATACAGGCAATGGCTGCAAGCGGAGCAATTTCGGGCCCGAAGAGCTCCATGGCCATAACGATGGTTGCCAGTGGCGTATTAGCTGCACCGGCAAAGACGGCGACAAAGCCGATACCAGCCAGCATGCCGAAGGGAAGGTGCAAGAGGGGAGCCAGCGCATTCCCCAAGGTGGCACCGATGTAAAACAGCGGTGTCACTTCACCGCCTTTGAATCCAGTGCCCAAGGAGACAACGGTGAACACCATCTTTCCAAGCCAATCCCAAGGGGCCATTGGTATTTGAAAGGATTGGACGATGCTCGGAATGCCTAGCCCGATGTACTTATCAACGTCAATGTAATGGTTACTACCGAGCGCCCACACTGCGACTGCGATCAGCAGGCCGCCGGCGAAGGGTCTTAATGGTGAATAGGTGATAAGCCGCTTAACGAAGGCTCCGAGCTTGTGGGTCGCAGTCGCGAATAGCAGGCCGGTAAGGCCAAAGACAATCCCAGCTGCCACCACAGCCATGACGCTCCACAGCTGCACCGGAACCACTTCGCCAATGACGTAATGCGTGTGAACCACGCCCCAGGCTTGCCCCACCTGGTCAGCAACGATTGCCGCAACCACGCAAGGGAAAAGCGCGTCGTAACGCATACGTCCAATGGCCAATACTTCAAGTCCGAATAAAGCCCCGGCAAGAGGGGTGCCGAAGACGGACGCAAAGCCAGCACTGATACCGGCCATGAGAATCACCCGACGGTCTTCGCGGCGCAGACGGAAGACATGCGTCAGTTGATCGGCAAGGGCACCGCCCATTTGCACCGCCGTCCCCTCACGTCCCACAGATGCACCAAAAAGGTGGGAAACCACGGTTCCAATCAGCACCATCGGCACCATGCGCAAAGGCACGATCTTCTTAGGATCATGGATCTCATCGATGATCAGGTTGTTTCCGGCATCAACGGGTTTGCCTATCAAGTGATATGCAAGTCCCACAGCAAAGCCAGCCACTGGCAGGAGCCAGATCACCAAAGGATGGGTTTCTCGCCACTGGGTGGCATGATCCAAGGAAAGGAGGAATAACGCAGAAGCAGAGCCTGCCAAAAGAGCTACAAGACCTGCAAGCGCAAGCCATTTCGCTATATAGGGCAGTAAGTCGAGTTGTTCAGGTCGTCGAAATTTAGACATTTGGCCAGCCACAAAAAAGTAGGTGGGCCTGACCAAAAAGGGAATCTGAGCGCGAACGCCTACAGACCTGATTGATCAGGTTTCTGTAGGCATCATCAGCTGCTACGGGCGCAGCGGTTTGTTAATGGAGGAATGCCATCTCCAATGCGCCGATCTTAGCTAGGTCTGTCCAAAATGTAAAATCGTGTTTCGGAGTACGAGGCAAGCGAAGGCGTCTTCGAGTCACCGCTTACGAAAGAGGGCCAAACTAGGTGACCTCTGTTCCGACGAAGCCCAGCTCAACTGGGGTTTTTATGTAAAACAACGAGATATCTTCAAGCTCCAATCGCTTGAATAACTGTTCAGATTCGTCCTCGGTAATGGCCATACGAATTTCGGTAGGCTGATCCGCTAGTTCAAAAAAATGCGAGGAATGCAGCCGGCCGGTATGCCCAAAGCCTTCGATACCTGTGGACAGAGTCGCACCCCGCAGTCCCATTTCTTTCGCCAAATCAACGACCCAGTCGCCGAGCATCTTTCCCTGATAGCGACGATTCTGTTGAGTAAAGAAGGTCACCAGAAAAGCTTTCATGTTCCTCTCCTCAGCGCGTGTTGATTATTTGATAGGACAGAAGCCCGGCAGCCGTCATTACCAGCGAGCCCACGACGTGTAGTGAAACTGAGCCTAGCGCCCAGGGCAGCCTACCTTCCTGAATCAGGGCAATTGTTTCTGCGGAAAACTTTCGATTCCACGCTCTGAAAACCGCAACGCATAGCCAGGCTTAACGCTGCGATGTTTAGTAATTATCTCATGAGTTCGTGATTGGCTACCACGGCTGTTGGTCCTGCAAGCCGGGTCGATTGTCTCGCGAAACTCAGAGGCCCTGAGGATCCGGAGCACATCCTACTCCCATGTGCCAAAGTCCGTCTGATCCTCCAAAGGCTGCATGAGGTTCCAAAGCGGCCGAATACGAAGGGCAGCTTTCGGCCATAAGCAGCCGGTCGATTTCACAGAACTCGCGAGAGCCAAGTGACATGAGAAAAAGCCAATATCTTCTCGACCGTCAAACTAGCCCTGATTGCCACTCGCAGCCCATCAAGTCGACCTGCGCAACCTAAACCTGCGGACTGATATCCATAAACGGCAGAGTGGGTTTCGGCGGACTCGAAACATCAAGCGCAATACGCCAATACCCAACGTCATGCCAAGCGCCTTGCTTGAATCCTACTTCTGGATACGTACCTATGTGAGCGAAGCCAAGTGCTTCGTGCAACCCCACGCTGCCATCGTTAGGCAGCGCTATCCCGGCATAGGCTGCGTGAAAGCCTTGCCTTTTCAATGTCGGTAGCAACACGTCATACAGTGCCCGACCGACCCCGCTACGGTGCGCTTCTGGCGATATATAAACGGTGACGTCGACCGACCAGCGATAGGCCTCACGAGCCCGATGCTGACTGGCATATGCATAGCCGATGATTTGGCCGTCTCGCTCCGCTACCAGATACGGGTAAGTCGGCAAAGTCGACCCAATCCGCTTGGCCATCTCTTCGACGGTAGGGGGCTCAAGCTCAAACGAAATCGCGGTGCGTTCAACCATCGGTGCGTAAATTGCCTGGATGGCTTGAGCGTCCGAAATCTGCGCATTCCTTACTGTGGTGTTGCTCATTCTCTATCCCCTTGGTCGCTCAAATCGATCTTTGATTGACTCGTTTCGAGAGTGCCTCGGCGCTTTCCTTGCGCTCCGAATAGCGGTCTACCAGATACGTTTCCCGGCCCCGAACCATCAGCGTGAACTTCACCAGTTCCTCCATCACGTCCACAACACGGTCGTAGTAGGCAGATGGCTTCATACGCCCTGCGTCGTCGAACTCCAGAAAGGCCTTGGGTACTGACGACTGGTTTGGGATGGTGATCATCCGCATCCAGCGCCCGAGGATCCGCAGCTGGTTTACCGTGTTGAACGACTGTGATCCACCGCAGACCTGCATGACCGCCAGCGTCTTGCCCTGGCTGGGGCGGACAGCGCCCATCGTGAGAGGAATCCAGTCGATCTGGGCTTTGAACACAGCAGACATTGCACCGTGACGCTCTGGCGAACACCACACCTGTCCCTCTGACCACAGAACCAGATCCCGCAGCTCTTTAACCTTTGGATGGTCTTCCGGAGCGTCATCAGGGAGAGGCAGACCCGAGGGATCAAAGATGAAGGCCTCGGCTCCCATTAGAGTCAGGATGCGCGCGGCCTCTTGGGCCAGTAGCCTGCTGAAAGAGCGCTCACGGGTTGAGCCATACAGCAACAAGATGCGTGGCTTGTGCGTCGGTTGCTCGTTGCCTTGCAGGCGATCCAGTGTGGCGACGTCGATTAGCGACTGATCCAGGTTAGGTAGATCTAGACTGCTTTCCAAGGAAAATTCGTCCATTACAGTTCACCTATTCGATCTAGTTCGCGCTTCAATTCCTGCGGTGTGAGCGCCGAATGAACCAGACTGAAGAATGCGTCGAAACGCTTTTTAATCTGGACGACGGTTGCGTCAAATGCGGCCTGGATTTCGCTATCTGTTCCTTCAACATTGGAAGGATCGGCAAGCCCCCAGTGGCTTTTGACAGCAGGCCCGAAATAGACCGGGCAGGGTTCGCCTCCAGCCTTATCACACACGGTGATCACCACATCCGGTGGTGAGTCCGAAAAAACCTCTGAGCCTTTGCTGTAGAGATGTGTGGTATCGATGCCTAGCGCTCGCAGCGTGCTCACGGCGCGGGGATTCAGCTGCCCGCTTGGGAAGCTGCCCGAACTGACGGCAGTAAAACCGCTCGGGGCCAAGTGGTTGAACAACCCCTCCGAGAGAACGCTCCGGCAGCTATTTGCCGTACACATAAATAGTACTTTCATGGGTTTCTCCTAGACAGGGATGCTCAGCCGCAACGCCAGTGCCACCAGCGTTACCAGCAAGATAGGAAGGGTGAGGATGCTGCCGACTTTGAAGTAGTAGCCCCAAGTGATGCGGATATTTTTCTGCGACAGCACATGCAGCCACAACAGCGTGGCCAGACTTCCGATGGGCGTGATCTTGGGGCCAAGATCGCAACCGATGACGTTGGCGTAGATCATGGCCTCACGTACCAGTCCCGTAGCGTCGCTGCCCTGAATGGACAGAGCGCCGATAAGCACACTCGGCATGTTGTTCATGATCGAGGACAACAGCGCAGCGGTGATACCGGTACCCAAGGTAGCGGCCCATAGGCCATGCTCGGCAAAAATGTTCAACAGCGCCGAGAGCGAGTCGGTTAGCCCGGCATTACGCAGGCCATAGACCACCAGATACATGCCCAGCGAAAACACGACAATTTGCCAGGGCGCGTGCTTGATGACCTTTCTCGTGGAGATGATGTGGCCTTTACCTGCGATGACCAGCAGGATCACCGCACACGCAGCAGCGACGGCGCTGATGGGGATGCCTAACGGTTCCAGTGCGAAAAGGCCAACCAGCAGCAGACCAAGCACCCACCAGCCAGCAATGAATGTCGCCCGGTCACGAATCACTGCATCTGGGGCTTCAAGCTGATTAGCGTCGTACTGGGCGGGAATGTCCTTGCGATAGAACATCCAGAGCATGAACAGCGTCGCGGCCACCGCCACCAGGTTTACCGGCCACATCACTGAGGCGTACTCACCAAAACCCACGCCAAAAAAGTCTGCCGAAACGATGT
Source organism: Pseudomonas baltica (assembly GCF_014235765.1). Taxonomy (GTDB): domain Bacteria; phylum Pseudomonadota; class Gammaproteobacteria; order Pseudomonadales; family Pseudomonadaceae; genus Aquipseudomonas; species Aquipseudomonas baltica. The sequence goes on along the minus strand of NZ_JACMYH010000012.1, from coordinate 3,597 downwards.
TCACCAGATTGGACACCACCATCGGCAGACTGGCGGTATCAGCGATGAAACCTGCGGCCATCACGAATGCCAGGGTCGATGCCGGACTAAAGCGCAGCGCTGTCAGCATCGCGATGACGATTGGGGTCAGAATCAGTGCGGCTCCATCATTGGCGAACAGTGCCGAAACGGCTGCACCGAGCAGGATCATCAGCGCAAACAGGCGTCCACCGTTGCCCTGACCCCAGCGAGCTACATGCAGCGCCGCCCACTTGAAGAATCCCGCTTCATCGAGCAACAAACTGATGATGATCACAGCAATGAAGGTCGCGGTAGCGTTCCAGACGATGTGCCACACAACCGGCACATCCCCCAGACTTACGACGCCAGTCAGTAGTGCCAGAACGGCACCCGCTGCCGCGCTCCAGCCGACACCTAACCCCTTGGGTTGCCAGATAACAGAGACGAGCGTAACTACGAAAATCGATGCTGCGATGAGCATGGGTATGTTCCAGGTCGGAGGTCAGCAGCAGGAGGCTTGGCGCACGGGTCTGTCTTCCATGGAGGCCAGCCGTCCTTGATGGTCGGTAACCCATGACTGGTGTGCCTGCGTAGTGACATTCAGAACATCAAGTGCCCACTGTTCAAGCTCGGGATGCAGGCGGTAGTAAACCCACTGACCCTGCCTGCGATCCGCTAGTAATCCGCAGGCACGCAGCTGGGCCAGGTGCCTCGAAACCTTCGACTGGTTATCGTCCAGTGCCCAGATCAACTCGCACACGCACAGCTCACCCTCAGCCGAAAGCATGAGCATGATCCGAGCGCGGGTTTCATCACCCAAGCACTTGAAGAATGTGTGTGGTGCAAGGCTCATAAGCAATTGCTCTGCATATGTGGATAATCGAATTTACAGATGTAACCACATTCAGCCTGCTTGCACAAATGCCCAGCGATGGGAATTGATGGATATGTGCGCCACCAGTAGGCTAGCGAGGTCAACCTTGATCGTCGGGTGTGTGTACAGCGGCCTGTCTTAAACAGGTATGGCTTCCGATGTTTCGTAGCAACATTTCGAGATCGCTATCGCTCAGCTATGAGCTACGGCTAGCTCATGTGTGAACCACCCGTTACTCACCTTGGGCCCGGTAAAAGAGCGAAAGACGTTATGGGTACCGATAGTCAGAGAGGTCTGCTGCGCAATTGCATCCCCCGGAAGCCGAGCGGTGAAGGAAACTGTATTCGCGCGGCTACGTGAAATCCGTGTCCGAACACCTGTGCAGCCATTTAAGATTTCAAGCTCGTGCGCTTACTTATCTGCCCTGAAAACCGCAGCCGATGTTGTCAACAGAATCGGCAAAAAGGAGTCAGGCAGATACGCCTGCCAGATCAGGAACAATTATCTTTGCATGCCGTCGCGATGGCGCTACGCTAAAGGCACCTTACGCCGTTTTCCGGAACTGATAAGACGGACCGAGAGAAACCACAAGTTTCCTATGGAAGGTTTACATGAATGGCTATGCCTTTGATCTTAAATTAGTCTGTGGCGGCTATGGTTATTTTTCAACTTTAACATCAGGTAGCGCGCCCGACTCAAACGGCCTTGAGGCTCGAAAGCCTTCGTTGGTGAACAGCGAGGTGTTTCCTAGCGCCCTCAAGGAGTTAGGAGTAAGTTATATTGTCGTTAATAGCGAAGAAAGCTATTACGACTGGACTTGTATTCAGGGATGGGCAATTGCAGATGAAAAGTATGTGAGGCAATACATGGCTCACTGGATAAAAAAACGAAAGTGCCTTATCTCTCCTTACGGGTCTTTTACCGATATCGAGCTGGCATCGGCATCTATTCGTAAAAGAAGTTTTCGAGGAAAGTTTAAACAAAGAATATTAGATAGAGATGGAAATCACTGTGTTAATTGCGCCGAATCTGACGGGCTAACTTTGCAGCATGTAAGACCATATTCGCAAGGCGGGGAAACTAGCTTTAGAAATTTGGTAACACTATGTGAGCGTTGCAATCATAATATGGGGGCCGAAGTCTATAGGGAGCTATACGATCTCGCAAACTTACGTTACTCGTATGAACCTTCCTTGCTGAGGAACTCTGAGGTTAATGAGAGAGCAATTCTTCGAGCAGCTCAGTTTTCTAGAAATATTATGCATACGAGGTGTGAGCTTTAGTAGATGTTTTTTAAAAAAGACATATTTTAGAGATCAGCGCAAATCCTGACGCTGGTATACACAGAGCATTTCCCTCAATTCGGCCGTTCACCCTCTGCCGCGCTGCCGCTCAGGACAGGCAAGAGTCTTAAGGGACGGGCTTAGCTCCTTCCTGTGAGCGAAGTGAACGACTTTAACTAATTGTATGTTTCCAAGCCATCCCCTAAATTATGCCAGCTTCCTTTTGAACGCTTTTAATGTGGTTATTTAAGGATCTATTAAAAATTGGAATTGTGTCGCTTACAAAGCTCCAGTCAAACGTCAACAAGGCGTTGGTCCACCCCACGCTATAAATAACCCCGTCTTCATTGGGTTTCTTATTTCCGTGCGTCATCACAAAGCTTTCTTGGTCAAAGTGAGCGCCTTGCTTGTTTCGGTATGCTTTGGCATCTTCTATAAATTTATTGAACTTTTCTCTAACGTCACCGGAAAATGCCTGTAAAATTATCTCATCGAGAGTCGGCTCCCAAAATAGCCTCTTATTTGCGGCAATAACTCCTGCTTTCCCGTAACCGTCGTTGAAAATAGTGCATAGTTTAATGATTATTTCTTCGGTTATTAGCTCGTCAATAAGCTGTATATCATGAATGTCAGGGAATAAGGTGCCATGTTTCTCTTCAAAACCATTTAATGCCTCCCCATCAAGTCGTAGGCCAGTTTTCAATCTCCTGCGCTCATCATCATATAACTCGGTTATATGCATCGGTCGTCCAGTGTTGCAGAAGCGATCCACGCGCTGCCTAAGTGCCAGAAGATCGACGATTCTATTGAGAGCTATTTGCCACAAATATAGCCTGCCAAGGATTTCTTTCACTGTTAGCACCGTCTTAATTTGGTGCATGGCTGGCGAACGGTACCAATGTCATCCATCATCAGTCTTGTCGCCCAGTCATCACCTCAGAACATTTACATCAGATAGCTGAATAACTCTACGGTGTCCAGAGTTCCTTAATCATCGAAGGGCTAATTCTGGCCGATTTCTGCCGGTGCTGACCTGCAGCTGGATCCACTCCTGCCTGTCAAAGCCATCAGGCTTTCTGATCAAATCCTATGCAAACGACAGGTCAATCCGAACGCAAACGAGCGCCTTGATTCAATGGTCTTTTGGTATGAAGTTGGGTAGTGCCGAAAGCAGCTTTAGTGATTCACTCACGCTAGCTTTAAGTGAAATATCATAATGCTCATGCTCTTCATATGCGTCAGCCTCCGTTCCGTACGTGTGCAGCACGACGTGCTCCATCCCCTTACGTAACGATCGAAGAGCAGTATTGGCTAGGGTAAGCGAGCGTATAGATGAGATTCCCGCCACTTCAAAAACCGCCGCTAAGCAGATCACGGCATCCGACGGTTCTGGACGTGGGGCCATTTTGCTCTCTGATCCACCGTTAGCGACCTTTACAT
>NZ_JACMYH010000011.1 GCF_014235765.1 Pseudomonas baltica | reverse complement strand
GAGCAGGTAGGGGTTTTGTCTTTTGTACGGCATTTTTTGTAAGACCCCTCCTACTTATCAATTCAACATTCAGCTGTCTCTTACAGGCGGGGCAGATCCGGCTGGCTCAACTCGCAAAGCCACATCTGATAAGGTTGAGCCTTGATTCACGCTCACCTCAAGGACTTCGCCCATGTCGGCTGTGTCACCTCTTATCCCCGGTTTCATGGTCGTACACGGCAATCGTCTGGACGAACTGCGCAGCCTTGTCGTGAGCTGGATGCGCCTGTACCCACTGCGTCCTCTGGAAAATGAAATCATCCTGGTGCAGAGCAACGGTATCGCCCAGTGGCTCAAGCTCGCGCTTGCTGCGGACGAAGGCCCGGATGACGAGGGCGGCGTAGGTATTTCTGCGGCGGTAGACGTGCAGTTGCCGGGTAGTTTCATGTGGCAGTTGTATCGAAGCGTACTGGGGCAGGACCAGATCCCGTCGTCCTCGCTGCTCGACAAGGCGCCGCTCACCTGGCGCTTGATGCGTCTTCTGCCGCAACTGATTGACCAGCCCCATTTCGAACCCCTGCAGCGCTTCCTGCTCGACGACAACGACCTGCGTAAGCGCTACCAGTTGTCCGAGCGTCTGGCAGACCTGTTTGATCAATACCAGGTCTATCGCGCGGACTGGCTGCAGGACTGGGCGGAAGGCAAGCATCAGCTGCGCAATGGCAGGGGGCTGAGCAGACCTCTGCCGGCAGGCAATTGTTGGCAGGCGGAGTTATGGCGGGCACTGCTGCAGGATGTAGGCTCCGAAGGCATGGCGCAAAGCCGTGCAGGGGTGCATCAACGTTTCATGGAAGCTGCGGCGGCGCTCGACAAGCCGCCGGCAGCGCTACCTTCGCGGGTCATCGTGTTCGGCATCTCTTCGTTGCCTGCACAGGGTCTGGAGGCACTGGCGGCGCTGGGCAGATTCAGCCAGGTGTTGTTGTGCGTGCACAATCCCTGCAGGCACCACTGGGCAGATATCGTGGCGGACAAAGACCTTCTGCGTCATCAATACAAACGTCAGGCTCGCAAGCAGGGCATGCCAGCGGTGCTGGACACCGACAGCCTTCATCAGCATGCACACCCATTGCTTGCTGCCTGGGGCAAGCAGGGCCGTGACTACATCAATCTGCTCGACAGCTATGATGATCCCGCCAGCTATCAGTCGGCGTTTCGGGATGGTCGCATCGACCTCTTCAGCGAAAGCGAGCCACAGCATCTACTGGGTCAGTTGCAGGACGACATTCTAGAGCTGCGCCCTCTGGGTGAAACGCAATCCACCTGGCCACCCGTGGATATCAAGACCGACAAGAGCATCCGCTTCCACGTCGCGCATGGTGCGCAGCGCGAAGTGGAAATCCTTCACGACCAGTTGTTGGCACGGTTCAGTGCCGATGCCGGACTGCGCCCCCGTGACGTGATCGTGATGGTGCCGGATATCGACAGCTATGCGCCGCACATTCGCGCAGTGTTTGGCCAGCTGGACCGGGAAGACCGCCGATTCATTCCCTTTACGCTGACCGACCAGGGGCAGCGCGGGCGAGATCCTCTGCTCATAGCGGTCGAGCACCTGCTCAAGCTGCCGGACAGCCGCTTCCCCGTGAGCGAGATCCTCGACCTTCTGGACGTACCTGCCCTGCGGCGTCGGTTCGCGATTCAGGAGCGTGATCTGCCGACCTTGCGTCGCTGGATCGAAGGCGCAGGCATTCGCTGGGGCCTTCACGCGGCGCACCGCCAGCACCTGGGCTTGCCGATCGAGCTGGAACAGAACACCTGGCGCTTTGGGCTGCGGCGAATGTTGCTCGGCTATGCCGTCGGAACCGGTGTGGGCTGCAGTGATATCGAGCCCTACGACGAGATCGGCGGCCTGGACGCAGCGCTTATCGGCCCGCTGGCAGCGCTGCTGGATGCCCTGGAAGTAGCCTGCCAGCAACTTGATCGCGCGGCCAGCCCGGCCGAGTGGGGTGTGCGTCTGCATCAGATGCTGCAGTTGTTCTTCACTGCCGACACCGAGCATGACGAGTACTTGCTCAACCAGCTCGAAGAGCTGCGTGAAGAGTGGCTGCAAACCTGCGAAGCCGTGGGACTGGTCGAAGCATTGCCGCTGACGGTGGTGCGTGAAGCCTGGCTCGCGGGGCTGGATCAGGGCCGCTTGAGCCAGCGTTTTCTGGCTGGCTCCGTCAACTTCTGCACCTTGATGCCGATGCGTGCAATTCCATTCAAGATCGTGTGCCTGTTGGGCATGAATGATGGCGATTACCCTCGGGCGCAACCACCGCTCGATTTCGACCTGATGGGCAGCGATTATCGCCCCGGTGACCGTTCGCGGCGCGAGGACGATCGCTATCTGCTACTGGAAGCACTGCTCTCGGCCCGCGAACAGCTGTATATCAGTTGGGTTGGACGCAGTATCAGAGACAACAGCGAGCGGCCGCCATCGGTACTGGTCGGGCAACTGCGAGATCATTTGGCCAATGGCTGGAGGCTGGCGGGCGATGAGGCGCTGGACAACTCGGCAAGCGGGGAGAAGCTATTGCATGCGCTCACGCTGGAGCATCCCCTCCAACCTTTCAGCGCTCGGTATTTTCATCAAGGCAACCCGGCTCTTTTCAGCTTTGCCAGGGAGTGGCAGCACTTGCATGCGCAAGTAGCAGCACCTCATGCGCAGTCGCCTCTGCAGGCTCATCGTCAGGATGAGCCGCTGAGCGTGGCTCAGTTGCAGGACTTTCTGCGCAATCCCGTCAGGCATTTCTTCAGCCAGCGGCTGAAAGTCTTCTTCGAGTCGGCGGAAAAGCCTGTGGCCGACATCGAGCCCTTCGTGCTCGATGCGCTGGAGCGTTACACGCTCAGTGACAGCCTGCTCGGTGCCGGCATGGCCAGTGCCGGCGCCATTGCCGAGACGCTGGAAACCCATGCGCGCAAGTTGCAGGGCAGCGGCCTGTTGCCCATGGCCGAATTCGGCACTCGGTTGCGCGAGGAGTTGATCGAGCCACTGCCCGATCTGCTCGAGCGCTACCGTCAGTTGCTCGTCATGTGGCCGTCGCGACTGGACAGTGCCCTGCCGATCACTTTCCAGGCCCAGGGCGTCGTACTGGAGGGATGGCTGGCGGGTGTCTACCAGCGTGAAGACGGCAGCTACCTCAGCGTTTCAACGATTGCCAACGCCATTGGCGGCGTGCGCTCGCGCAAATGGCATCGGCTGGTACGCCCGTGGGTGTTGCACCTGGCATCCTGCGCCGTTGGATTGCCGCTGACCACTGCGGTAGTTGCCAGTGACGATACCCTGCTGCTCGAGCCACTGCCCCTGGACCAGGCTCGGAACGCCCTGAGCGATCTGCTGCTGGCCTGGCAAGCGGGCATGACCCGGCCCCTGCCGGTAGCCGTGAAAACGGCCGTGGCCTGGCTTTCGCACACCGATGAGGAAAAGGCTTTGGTGGCAGCACGCAAAGCGTACGAGGGCGATGGCGTGACGAGTAATGGCGAGCGTCGGGAGGCGATGGCACTGATGCGCCAGTTCACTGATTTCGATGCCTTGATGGACGGGGAAGAATTCGAAGGCTGGGCGCAAGCCTTGTACCAGCCCATGCTGGAGGCGCCCTGGAGATCGGTCGATGACAGGGAGGCTCGCTCATGACATCGCTCGAACGTCCACTGGCATTGGCTTTTCCGCTGCGTGGCAGCCAATTGATCGAAGCCAGTGCCGGCACCGGCAAGACATTCACCATTTCCGCACTCTATCTGCGTTTGATACTTGGCCATGGTGGAGACATCAACGGCTTCGGACGCGAACTGCTGCCCCCGCAGATCCTGGTAGTGACCTTCACCGATGCCGCAACCAAGGAGCTGCGCGAGCGCATTCGGATCCGTCTGGCCGAAGCCGCGCGGTTTTTCCGAAACGAGATAACGGCACCGGATGCGCTCGTCGAGCAGTTGCGCGACGAATTCGAACTTGGCCAGTGGCCGGCCTGTGCCAGCCGACTGGATATCGCTGCCCAGTGGATGGACGAGGCTGCCGTTTCCACGATTCACAGTTGGTGCCAGCGCATGCTGCGCGAACACGCGTTCGACAGCGGCAGCCTGTTCACCCAGAGTCTGGAAACCGATCACAGCGAATTGCTGGGCGAGGTTGTGCGTGACTATTGGCGGCGGTTCTATTACCCGATGCATGGCGCTGCGCTGGATTGGGTACGCGCTCATCTTGGCGGGCCTGCGGCATTGCTTGGCCGGGTGCGGGGGTTGTTCGCACACGTGCAGGGAGATGTCTCGGGCGATGAGCCCGGCGAGCTGATCGAACGCTGCCTGGCCGAGCGTGAGCGAGCCTTGGTCGAACTCAAGGAACCTTGGCCGCAGTGGGCCACCCAGTTGCGTGAAATCTGCCTGCAGGCGGTGGCGGCCAAGGCAGTCGATGGCCGCAAGATGCAGGCACGCTACTTCGAACCCTGGTTTGAAAAGATCACCGCCTGGGCTACGGATCCAAACCAACACGACCTGGATATCGGTACCGGTTTTACCCGCTTGACCCCCGACGGCATGGCCGAAGCCTGGAAAGGCGATGCGCCGGAGCACGCCGGCTTGCACGCGATGGTCGAGCTGCCTGCGGCACTGGCGGCTTTGCCGACGCCTGAGAGCGCGGTTCTGAGGCATGCAGCGCAGTGGATCGGCGCGCGCTTCGAGGAAGAAAAGCGCCGGCGTGCCGAGATGGGCTTCGACGACATGCTGGTGCGGCTGGACCGGGCCTTGCAGAGCGCTGGTGGTGAACAGTTGGCCGAGCTGGTTCGTGAACAGTTTCCCGTGGCCCTGATCGATGAGTTTCAGGATACCGATCCGGTTCAGTACCGCATCTTCGAACGCATCTACCACATCGAGCGAAACGAGCAGGAGACCGGCCTGTTCCTGATCGGTGACCCCAAGCAGGCGATCTACGCCTTTCGGGGTGCCGATATCCATACCTATCTGCAGGCGCGTCGGGCGACCGAGGGCAGGCTGCATACGTTGGGTACCAACTTCCGCTCTACCCAGGCCATGGTCGGCGCGGTCAACCATATGTTCATGCAGGCCGAGCAGCGTGCGCAGGGGCGAGGTGCATTCCTGTTCCGCCAAGGCGATGACAACCCTGTGCCATTTCTGGATGTGCGGGCCCAGGGGCGCAAGGAGTCCTTGATCGTGGACGGGCAGGCCGTACCGGCCTTGACGCTCTGGCATCTGCCCAGCGACCAGCCCATTTCCGGCGTCGCGTATCGCAAGGCGCTGGCCAGTGCCTGCGCGGCGGAAGTCGTGCGCCTGTTGAATGCGGGGCAAGCCGGGCACGCAGGCTTTCAGGTGGAACAGCGCAGGGTCAGCGGTATTCTGCCGGCGGATATCGCCATTCTTGTGCGCGATGGCAAAGAGGCCCAGGCCGTGCGTGCAGAGTTGACCGACCGGGGGGTCCGCAGTGTGTACCTGTCGGACAAGGACTCGGTATTTGCCGCTCAGGAAGCCCATGACTTGCTCGCCTGGCTGAAGGCGTGCGCCGAGCCTGACTCGGAGCGGCAACTGCGCGCTGCCTTGGCGAGCGTCACACTGAACCGGTCTTTGCACGAGTTGGAGCAATTGAACCTGAGCGAGCTGGAATGGGAAGCGCGGGTCATGCAGTTCCGTGGCTATCGAAACATCTGGCGCACCCAGGGCGTGCTGCCAATGCTGCGCCGCCTGCTGCACGATTTCGACCTGCCATTGGCGCTGATCGGCCGTGACGATGGCGAGCGTATCCTGACCAACCTGCTGCACCTGTGCGAACTGTTGCAGCAGGCGTCCAGCGAGCTGGACGGCGAGCAGGCGCTGATCCGTCATCTGAGCGAACAGCTGGCACTTTCCGGCAGCGCAGCGGAGGAGCATATCCTGCGTCTGGAAAGCGACGAGCAGTTGGTCAAGGTGGTGACTATCCACAAGTCCAAGGGGCTCGAGTACGCACTGGTCTTCCTGCCTTTCATCTGCAGTTGCAAACCGGTCGACGGCAAGCGATTGCCGTTGGTTTACCACGACGCGGCTCACCGCGTGCAATTGACGCTCAACCCTACATCCGAACAGGTGGCCTTGGCCGACGACGAACGTTTGGCCGAGGACCTGCGCTTGCTTTACGTGGCCCTGACCCGGGCTCAGCACGGCTGCTGGCTCGGCATCGCCGAGCTCAAGCGCGGTACGACCAAGGAGTCGGTGTTCCATCGTTCGGCCATCGGGTACCTGCTTGGCGGCGGGCAGCCGCTTGCCGATGCAGGCCAGCTTGCGAGTTGGCTGCAAGCGTCGAGTGCAGGGTGCGCAGACATCGTGAGTGTGCCAGTGCCAGAGGTGGACGATAGCCGTTACGTACCCTTGCGCAGCGACGCCGCGCTGCTCAAGGTGCGCCTGCCAAAGCGCAGTGCGCGGGAGAACTGGTGGATAGCGTCCTACAGCGCGTTGCGCATCAGCGACACGTTGGGCGCGGATGATGACCAGGCGCCCGACAGCGCTCTCGAGCAGAAACTGATGGACGATGAGCGCCTGGACGCGCAGGTGCCGCGCGAGGTGCCGGCCACCAGTGGCGACATTCACCGTTTTCCCCGTGGCCCCGGGCCGGGCACTTTTCTGCACGGCTTGCTGGAATGGGCAGGGCGCGAAGGTTTCGCCAGCGTTGCCGCGGCCCCGGAACGTTTGGCCGATAACGTCGCGCGGCGTTGCAGTCGACGCGGCTGGAGCGGCTGGATCCCTACCCTGGACGACTGGTTGCGGCGCTTCATCGACGAGCCATTGCAGCTTGGGTCCGAACGAGCCCCGGTACGCATGGCCGATCTCGACCAATACCAATACCAGATCGAGATGGAGTTCTGGTTCGCCAGCCACAAGGTCGATGTAAGCCAGCTCGATACCCTGGTGCGCCAGTACACGCATCCCGGCGTGCTTCGAATGCCAGCCGAAGGCGCCATGCTCAACGGCATGTTCAAGGGCTTCATCGACTTGTGTTTCGAGCATCAGGGGCAGTATTACGTTGCCGACTACAAATCCAATTGGCTGGGTCCGGATGATGCCGCCTATACCCACGCTGCGATGACCGAATGCATCCTGGCCAACCGCTACGACCTGCAATACGTGCTGTACCTGCTCGCCTTGCACCGCCAGTTGAAGGCGCGGCTGCCAGGGTACGACTACGACGAACACGTGGGCGGTGCGGCGTTCGTGTTTCTGCGCGGCATTGGGGCGCCCAGCCAGGGCATGTACTTCACCCGGCCACCCCGTGAGCTCATCGAGGAACTCGATGCGCTGTTCAAAGGCGGACGCCGTGATGTCCAGGCCGATCTGTTCGAGGAAAGTGCACCATGACCCGCTCGTTTGCCGACCTGCTGCCCACTCCTCTGGATGCACACAGCTTTGCTCAGCTGCAGCCCCGAACACGCACGCCCGACCTGTTGGCGTTGCTCGAGCGTTGGGTAGAGCGCGGTTGGCTGCGTGCGCTGGACAAAGCCTTCGTAGCGTTTCTTGCCGACCTCGACCCGCAGGGCGACCCTCTCGTACTGCTTGCTGCCGCCCTCGCCAGCCACCAGCTGGGGCATGGGCATGTCTGCCTGGATCTGGCGGCGACGCTGCAGGCACCGGATTTTGCCTTGTCCCTGCCACCCGAGGGCGACTTGCAAGGGGGCGTGGCCCTGCTGCCATCGCAGTTGCTTCAGGGCCTGGGTGCCGAGGCCTGGCTGGCCAGCCTGGCGAACAGCTCCTTGGTGGGGGGCGCCGATGACCCTACAGGCAGCTCACCTCTGGTGCTTTCAAGCCAGCGCCTGTACCTGCGTCGTTACTGGGCGTACGAGCGGCGTATCGGTGATGCGCTGCGTCAGCGGCTGGACGCGCGGGAGCCGGTACCGGAGGACCTTGCACAACGGCTGACGCAATTGTTCGGGGTCACCGACGGGGCTCGGATCGACTGGCAGAAACTGGCTTGCGCGCTGGCCGTGCGGGGTGCTTTCAGTATCGTCACGGGCGGCCCGGGAACGGGTAAGACCACCACGGTTGTGCGCCTGCTGGCTCTCCTGCAAGGGCCCGCGGTGGCCCAGGACAAACCACTGCGTATTCGGCTGGCGGCGCCGACCGGCAAGGCAGCGGCGCGACTGACCGAGTCGATCAGCTTGCAGGTGCAGAGCCTGCAGGTGGACACCGCAATCAAGGCGCGTATTCCGACCGAGGTGACCACGGTTCATCGCCTGCTGGGTAGCCGTCCGGGCACGCGGCATTTTCGTCATGATGCAGCCAACCCTTTGCCCTTGGACGTACTGGTGGTGGACGAAGCCTCGATGATCGACCTCGAGATGATGGCCAATCTGCTCGATGCGCTGCCGGCCCATGCCCGGCTGGTGCTGCTGGGCGACAAGGACCAGTTGGCCTCGGTCGAGGCGGGTGCGGTGCTGGGCGACCTGTGCAGCCAGGCCGAGTCCGGCTACTACAGCCCGGCGACGCGCGCCTGGTTGGAGCAGGTCAGCGGCGAGGACCTCGCACGCAGCGGGCTGCTCGAAGGCAACGAGCATGATCACGCCCTGGCGCAGCAGGTGGTCATGCTGCGGCACTCGCGCCGATTCGGCGAGAACAGCGGCATTGGCCAGCTGGCAGCCAGGGTCAATTTGCAGGACGCCGACGGCGCGCGTGCCTTGCTGCAGGAAGGCCAGTATCCCGATGTTCATTGGCTGCCGCTCAAGGGCGAGCACGATGTGGCGTTGCTGCGCCTGCTGCTGGACGGACACGGTCGCGACGCCGACGGACCACAAGGTTATCGACGTTATCTGGAGCAGATCGGTACCTCTCGGCCGCCGGCCGACACGCGTCTGGAAGATCAAGCCTGGGCCACCTGGGCCCGTGGGTTGCTGAACGCGTTCGATGAGTTCCAGTTGCTGTGCGCCGTGCGCAAGGGGCCTTGGGGTGTGGAAAGCCTGAACGCTCGCGCGACCCAGGCCTTGACCCATGCGCGCCTCATTGAGGGTGGCCAACCCTGGTATGAGGGCAGGCCCGTATTGATGACACGCAACGACTATGGCCTGGGCTTGATGAACGGCGACATCGGCATTGCCCTGATGCTGCCCGAGGGTGGCGAGCGCGATCGAATGGTGCTGCGCGTGGCCTTTCCCCGCAACGACGGGCAGGGCGGCATCCGCTTTGTGCTGCCAAGTCGTTTGAATGACGTGGAAACGGTCTATGCGATGACGGTGCACAAATCCCAAGGGTCGGAGTTCGCGCACACGGCGCTGATCCTGCCTGATGCCTTGAATCCGGTATTGACCAAGGAGCTGATCTATACGGGTATCACGCGGGCCAAGCATTGGTTCACCTTGATCGAAACCCGCAGGGGTGTGTTCGAAGAGGCTGTGCGGCGCAGGGTCAAGAGACTCAGTGGGCTGATGCTCGAGTGGAAGTCGTGAGACGTGTGTGACGCGGCTTGCGCCGCTGCTACAGGGGCTCGGTGGTGCGCGAGTGTCCCATCAGCAGTGCAGCGTTGCGGTCGGTGACGTCACGGATGTAATCCCACAGCAGGATGATCCGCTTGAGTTTCCTCAGGTCCTCTCGGCAGTACATCCAGAACTGCCGAGTGATATCGACTTCTTCGGGCAGGACTTCCACCAGGCGTTCGTCCTGAGCGGCGAGGAAGCACGGCAGTATGACCAGCCCGTGTCCTTGGAGCGCGGCGGTGTATTGGGCGATCACGCTGGTGCTGCGCAGCCCGGCGTTGACGTTGGGCAGCAGTTTGTTCAGGTACAGCAGCTCGGAGCTGAAGGCCAGGTCGTCGACGTAGCTGATGAACCGGTGCTCGCTGAGTTGGGCGCTGCTTTCGATGGGGGGATGACGATCCAGATAGGTCCGCGTGGCATACAGCTTGAGCCGATAGTCGCAGAGTTTGCAGCAGACGTAGGGCCCATGTTCGGGGCGCTCCAGGGCGATGACGATATCGGCTTCGCGTTTGGACAGGCTGATGAAGTGCGGCAGCGGCAGGATATCGACCGAGATGGCCGGGTATGTGTCGACGAAGTGGCTGAGCTGCGGGGTGATGAAGAAGCTGCCGAAGCCTTCGGTGCAGCCCATGCGGATATGCCCTGACAGCGCCACGCCGGACCCGGAAACCTGCTCACAGGCCATGTGCAGGGTGCTTTCAATCGACTCGGCCGAAGCGAGCAGGCGCTGCCCTTCGGCAGTGAGGACGAAGCCTGTGGTCCGCGACTTCTCGAACAGCAGGGTACCCAAGGCATTTTCCAGCGAGCCGATGCGCCGCGATACGGTGGTGTAGTCCACTCCCAGGCGCTTGGCCGCGATGCTGGCCTTGCGCGTACGAGCCACTTCGAGAAAGAACTTGAGATCGTCCCAGTTCAGGCTGCTAAGGTCTTTTTGCATGTTGGACCGGCTTTATTGTGAGTTCTTGTTAGATGTTTGCAGCATCTATACTCCATCGCAGAACCGTCTCGCCACAACAATAAATACGCGGAGGTCATCCATGAACGTGTCCGTTCAACCGAATGCCAGCAAGATCGACGATGTAAAACTGCTGATCGATGGGCAGTGGGTCGCCTCGACCACCCAGGAATGGCGCGACATCGTCAATCCGGCCACCCAGCAAGTGCTGGCGCGGGTGCCCTTCGCCACGACCGACGAGGTCGATGCCGCAGTAGCCGCCGCGCAGCGTGCGTTCAAGACCTGGCGCCTGACGCCACTGGGTGCGCGCATGCGCATCATGCTCAAGCTGCAGGCATTGATCCGGGAACATTCCAAGCGCATTGCGCAGACCTTGAGTGCCGAGCAGGGCAAGACCATTGCCGATGCCGAGGGCGATATCTTCCGCGGCCTGGAAGTGGTCGAGCATGCCTGCTCCATCGGCAGCCTGCAGATGGGCGAGTTCGCCGAGAACGTCGCCGGTGGCGTCGATACCTACACGCTGCGTCAGCCCATCGGTGTGTGCGCGGGAATCACGCCGTTCAACTTCCCGGCGATGATTCCGCTGTGGATGTTCCCCATGGCGATCGTCTGCGGCAACACCTTCGTGCTCAAGCCTTCGGAGCAGGATCCGCTGTCCACGGTCCAGCTGGTGGAGCTGGCATTGGAAGCAGGCGTGCCGCCCGGTGTATTGAACGTGGTGCACGGTGGCAAGGACGTCGTCGATGCGCTGTGCACCCATGCCGACATCAAGGCGGTGTCGTTCGTCGGTTCGACCGCTGTCGGCACCCATGTGTATGACCTGGCCGGCCGGCATGGCAAGCGCGTGCAGTCGATGATGGGCGCGAAGAACCACGCCGTGATATTGCCGGACGCCAACCGCGAGCAAACGCTCAACGCCTTGGTCGGCGCCGCCTTCGGTGCAGCCGGGCAACGTTGCATGGCCACATCGGTCGCCGTGCTGGTGGGCAAGTCGCGCGAGTGGATTCCCGATATGAAGGCGCTGGCGCAGAAGCTCAAGGTCAACGCTGGCAATGAACCGGGCACTGACGTCGGCCCGGTGATTTCCCGCCGTGCGCTGGAGCGCGTGACGGCCTTGATCGACAGTGGCGTCGAGGAAGGCGCGACGTTGGAACTCGACGGTCGCGGTGTGCAGGTGCCTGGCTACGAGCAGGGCAACTTCGTTGGCCCGACCTTGTTCAGCGGTGTCACCACGGACATGCAGATCTATACCCAGGAGATTTTCGGGCCGGTGCTGATCACCCTGGAGGTGGATACCCTCGACGAAGCCATCGCTTTGGTCAATGCCAACCCGTTCGGCAACGGCGTGGGTTTGTTCACCCAGAGCGGCGCTGCGGCGCGCAAGTTCCAGAGCGAGATCGACGTAGGCCAGGTAGGTATCAACATCCCGATTCCCGTGCCGGTGCCGTCGTTCAGCTTCACCGGGTCGCGCGGTTCCAAACTTGGCGACCTGGGGCCCTACGGCAAGCAGGTGGTGCAGTTCTACACGCAGACCAAGACGGTCACGGCGCGCTGGTTCGACGATGACAGCGTGAACGACGGCGTCAACACCACCATCAACTTGAAATAGGGCATTGCCATGAACATTGCTTTCATAGGCCTGGGCAACATGGGCGCGCCCATGGCGCGCAACCTGCTCAAGGCAGGCCACACGCTGCATGTGTTCGATCTGAACCAGGACGTACTGGCGGAATTGGCGCAGTTGGGCGGCCACGTCAGTGCTTCGCCCAAGAACGCCGCTGCCCAGGGCGAACTGGTGATCACCATGTTGCCGGCAGCGGCGCACGTGCGCAGCGTCTACCTGGGTGAGGAAGGCGTGCTTGCTGGCATTCGCGCGGGTACGCCAGCAGTGGATTGCAGCACCATCGATCCGCAGACTGCGCGCGATATCGCTGCCGCAGCCTCCAGGCAGGGCGTTGATCTGGCCGATGCGCCTGTGTCGGGTGGCACCGGTGGCGCTCAGGCAGGTACCTTGACCTTCATGGTCGGTGCGTCGGCGCAATTGTTTGGCCAGCTGCAGCCGGTGCTGGCGCAGATGGGGCGCAACATCGTCCATTGTGGCGAGGTCGGCACCGGACAGATTGCCAAGATCTGCAACAACCTGTTGTTGGGCATTTCCATGGTCGGCGTGTCGGAAGCCATGGCATTGGGCAATGCCCTGGGCATCGACACACAGGTGCTGGCGGGCATCATCAACAGCTCTACCGGGCGTTGCTGGAGTTCGGACACCTATAACCCCTGGCCGGGAGTCGTCGAAACGGCGCCTTCTTCACGTGGATACAGCGGCGGGTTTGGTGCCGACCTGATGCTCAAGGATCTGGGGTTGGCCACGGAAGCGGCCAAGCAGGCACGCCAGCCGGTGATTCTGGGCGCCGTGGCGCAGCAGTTGTATCAGGCGATGAGCCTGCGCGGCGACGGTGGTCTAGATTTTTCGGCGATCATCAAGGCGTATCGAAACTGATGCAAAACGCCTCTCCGTTCAAGTTTTAGGAATCGTCTTATAGGCGTGAAGTCATCAGGCGCGTAGTTTGCCCTCGATGAAACTCAAGCACTTTCTGCACCTGCCGGACTCGACCTTCTCCACACCCAAAGCGGCGCGCAAACTTCTGCAATTGTTTGCCGCCGCGCTGGTGTTGGGGACGTTCATGGGTGCCTACGGTTATCTGCGCGGGGCCTTCAACGATGAGGTCAGCCTGCGCCGCAGCTACATGAACGCAGCTGTTTCCGATGCGCAGAGTTTCTTTGTCAGTCGTCAGGCGTTGCTCAGGTCCTTGGGATTGTCGACGGTACGCAATGTGGTGCAGCCTCTGGCCAATTTCAACGAGGTGCCTACTGAGGAAACCCATATTGCATTGGGTGAAGGCAGCAGCAGTTGGAGCCTGTGGTTGACCAAGCGCATGCTTGCCTACCTTCAGCAGAGCCGGGTAAGTTTGCTGTACGTAGGCCAGGGCAAAGGGGTCGCAGCCGATCGACTTTACAGCGTGAGCGATACACCTTCATCGGTACCTGTTCAT
The DNA here is from genome assembly GCF_014235765.1 of Pseudomonas baltica. Classification (GTDB taxonomy): domain Bacteria; phylum Pseudomonadota; class Gammaproteobacteria; order Pseudomonadales; family Pseudomonadaceae; genus Aquipseudomonas; species Aquipseudomonas baltica. The sequence continues at coordinate 43,853 of NZ_JACMYH010000011.1, read as the reverse complement.
ATGCTGCAGCGACTCTATGAACTGGACAATGCCGGACAGGCGCAGGGCGAGGCGCTGTGGCTCACTGACTCTCGCATGATGGATTCGCCACTCTATATTTTTACCCGCCTGGACGAGCGCAGCCCGGCCTCGGGCTGGCTGGGCCTCGAGGTGGAAGTACCGGCTCTGATGGACGCGCTGCGTCATGATGAAGCCGGTGACTTCATGCTGCTCGACAGCCAGGGTCAGTTGATCTTTACCAGTGCTTCGGGCCCAGGTACGCGCGAGGCATTCAATCTGGCCCAGGCAGCCAGTGCGTTTGTCTTGACCGGTGCGCAATGGTTTCCAGATCACCTGGCTATCAGAAAACAGCTCGGTTATTCGAATTGGCAGATCGTCTACAGCCTGAATCTGCGCTCGCTGCTGCCCGCGCTAGGCAGCCGCCTGGTGATCTGCCTGCTGGTGTGTCTGGGCGTGTCCGGTTTGATGGGCTGGTTGGTGTACCGCATCGACCGACGCCTGATCGTTCCGGCGGCCAACCGCATCGAGGCGCTGGTGGAAAGCGAGGCGTTCAGCAGCGCGGTGATCCGCATCGCGCCGGTTGCACTGTGCGTCCTGCGCCGCAGCGATGGTCGGCTGGTGTTGCAAAACCGGCTGGCGGAGCAGTGGCTGGGTTTGGCGGCCGAGAGAGAGCAGTTGTGTCACGGTTGGATCCGCCGTGCTTTCGATGAAAATGACGGAAATGACAGCGACGAGATAGAACTGGCTGACGGCCGTCATCTTTACCTCGGTTTTGCGCCTACCCGCTATCAGCGCGAAGAAGTGCTGATCTGTGCCTTCAGTGACATCACTGCACGCAAGCAAGTGGAACGAGCTCTGCACCAGGCGCGGCGCTCGGCCGATGCGGCCAACGAGGCCAAGACGCTGTTCCTTGCCACCATGAGCCACGAAATTCGCACCCCGCTCTACGGCGTGCTGGGTACCTTGGAGTTGTTGGCGCGTACCGAACTCAACGCCCAGCAGCATAACTACCTGCAAGCGATCGAAGGCTCGTCCGCCAACTTACTGCAACTGATTTGCGACGTGCTTGATGTGGCCAAGATCGAAGCCGGTCAGCTGTCTCTGGAACTCACCACGTTTTCGCCCGTGCAACTGGTTCGCGAGGTCATCCACAGCTATGCCGGTGCTGCGCAGGGCAAAGGTCTGCACTTGTACAGCAGCATCGATCCCTCGATCCCGGATTGGCTTAGCGGTGATGTCACGCGTCTACGGCAGGTGTTGAACAATCTCTTGAGCAACGCTTTGAAATTCACGGACAGCGGACGCATCGTGCTCCGCGTGCATGTGGCAAGCAGGGACGATGAGCGCACGTTGCTGCGTTGGCAGATCGTGGACACCGGGAAAGGGATCAGTGCCGATGATCAGAAGTATCTGTTCGATGCGTTCTTTCAGGTCAGCGGCAATGCCAATGTCGTCGCCGGTACGGGGCTTGGCTTGTCGATCTGCAAGCGTCTCATCCATTTGATGAACGGTGACCTGCGGGTGGTGAGTGAGCCGGGTCTGGGTAGCAGCTTTGCCTTTGATGTGCCTCTTGTACGGGTGGATGAGCCTTCGAGCCTGACCCCGTACGTGCCACTGATGGCCCAGAAGATCTATGTTGTTTCCCGTATGCACGATCTGGCCGAGAACATCTGCGGATGGCTTCAACGCTGGGGTGCTCGTGCCCAGGTGGGCGGACCCGCCGCCGGCGAGGTCGCGGCAGGTGCTGTGATGGTTGAGCTGGATGCGGCACTGGAATCCCCTGGCCTGATGCCTTCCTGGCAAGGGCCGCGGGTGATCGTCTGTCCCATGGAACTGACGCTCGATGCGCCGATGTCGGGGATCTGGCAGGCCAACCTGAACAATCTCGAAGAACTCAGGGAGGCGGTGTCCCGTGCCCAGGGACAGCAACGCAGGGAATGCGCTGGTGCAGGTGAAACGCCGCCTGCGCTTGAACTCAATCTGCGCGTGCTGGTGGTAGAGGACAACGTGATCAATCAACTGATTCTACGAGATCAATTGCAGGAGCTCGGCTGCGAAGTCGTGCTGGCCTGTGACGGTCTGGAAGCGCTGGCGTTGTGGCATGCAACGAGTCTCGACCTGGTATTGACCGACGTCAACATGCCACGCATGAACGGCTATGAACTGGCCAGCCAGCTTCGCCAGCGCGAGTGCACGTTGCCGATCATCGGTGCCACTGCCAACGCCATGCGCGAGGAGGGCGATCGCTGTCTGGCGGCAGGTATGGACCAGTTCCTGATCAAGCCGGTCACACTGCGAGCTCTGCATCACGCCCTGCAACCCTATCAGCGGAGAATGGTTTGAACGCCTATCGGGTACTGATCGTGGAAGACCACCCTTTCCAGCATGAGTACCTGTTGAATCTGTTCAAGGAGGTGGGTGGCTTCGAGGTGCACGCGGTCTGGGACGGGTCGGCTGCGCTGCAGTGCCTGGCCACCCATCACTATGACCTGCTGCTCAGCGACTTGATGATGCCGGGTATGGATGGCGTACAGTTGATTCAGCGATTGGCGGGCGTGACCAGGCCACCGGTGCTGGCACTGATGAGTGTCGCGTCGCGCCGTATGCTGGTGGGGGCCGGGTTGGCCGCGCGCAGTATGGGGCTGGACGTCGCCGGGCTGATTTCCAAGCCGGTTCAGGCTCCGGCCGTGCTGCGTCTGCGCGAGCATCTGGATAACAACAGCCAGGACATCGGTAACCACCCCTTGAGCGAGCGTTCCCAGCCGCCAGCGCACAGTCTGGAGACTGTGATGGCGGCGCTGCATCGAGGTCAGATACAAGCCTGGTTCCAGCCCAAGAAAAGCCTGTGTGACGGGCGCATCGTGGGCGCCGAGGCATTGGCACGCTGGCAACATCCCGACTACGGCGTGCTGATGCCGGGTAACTTTATGGGCATCATCGAGGGCTCGGGTCTTGAGGAAGAGCTGTTGTGGTTGACCTTGCGTCACACCCTTCAGGCCCAGCAGCAATGGCGCCTCCAAGGGTATGAGATGCCCGTGTCGATCAACCTGCCAACCCACCTGCTCGATCAGCATGATCTGGCCGATCGCCTGCACGCTTATGTCGTTGCCCGCGATGCCAGGCCACAGCAGATTGTTTTCGAGCTGCTGGAGACCTCGACCACGCGCCAGTTCGGGGATTATTACGCAGGAGCTTGTCGCTTGCGGATGAAAGGCTTCGGCCTGGCTCAGGATGATTTCGGGCAGGGTCTAAGCTCGTATTTCAACCTGGTTTCTACGCCTTTCAGCGAACTCAAGATCGATCGTTCGCTGGTGCATGGCTGTGCTGACAGCGAGCACTTGGCAACGGTGTTGCAGAGCATCATCGAGCTGTGCAGCAAGCTGGGCCTCAATGTCGTGGCCGAAGGTGTGGAGACTCAAGCCGAGCTGGTGCTGCTGCGGCGCATGGGCTGTGCTCAAGTCCAGGGTTTTCTGATTTCACCCGCAGTGGCCGTGGGACGTTTTGCTGCCATGTTGGTGGAGGATGGCCCTCCGCCAGCACTAATCTGACCACAGCGAGTCCGATGTCCATACAGCCTGCTGAAGGGTCGCCTGCTTCAGGCTTTTCTGGTCGTACCCACGACGCGGTCCCATGCCTTGCACCAAGGCTTCGATGGTATTGATGATGAAGCATGCAAGCTTGCGTCTGGGCGCGCTGGCGCTCAGTTCCCAGCGGTTGAACAAAGGCTTGCTGCTATTGGCCGGGCTGACGTTGCTGCTCACCAGCACCAGCTATTGGGCCATTCACCGGCTGGTGGAAGCAGAGCAGGAAAAGGTCGAATTCCACTTCGCCCGGGTCATCGAGAATATCCACGAGCACGAGGCCTTTCTGCGTAACGTGGCCAGCGCGTACGACCGTACCAATCGCGGCCTGCTCCCCGATGTTCAACCTGCCAGCCGCAGGGCACTGGGCAGCGACGACGCCCGCAGCCTGTTCCAGGGTCGCGGCTTGCCGTTGTCACTGCCATTTACGTTGTCCCATGGGCGCCAGCTGAGCCGCACCGACACCCACGGTGCCTTTTCCCTGGGTACGCAACTCACGGACTACTACAGCACCTATTGGTCAGGCTCCTACTATGCTTCGCCCCAGCTGTTCGTTTTCGCACCGGCCGGACAGTTCGATATCGCCATACCGGGTATCGATGGTGTGCGCCAACGCTTGCCATTGCAGCAAGCACACTACCTGACCATTGCTGGGCGTCTGCGCGATCAGTTGCAGCCTCAGCGCGCATTGCTCGGCGGCGGCGTCGTACGCTGGTTGCGTGCTCCAGCCGCGCTGTACCCAACGACCAAGACCTTGGTGGCGACAGTGGGCGTGGATCTGCCTGCCGACCTGATGCCATCGCGCCAGGAACAGGGCCTGACCACCATCGTGGCCCTATTGGACATGGGCCAGATCAACGAGATAGAGCGGGTCCTGCGTCGGCCGGTCTACAATCAGTTCACCTTGATTTCCCCTCAGGGCGAAGTGCTGCTCGGTAGCCTGGGCGACGATCGGCAAGCGCCCATGGGCCTGAGCATCGGTGGGCAGGGTCTGCGCTTCAAGATGGCAACCGAAGGAGGCGCGCACTGGACGGCGCTCTACGCCATCAGCTACGAGGACTTTCTGCGTTACGCGAAATGGCCGTTGATCGGTCTGGCGCTGACCATGCTGCTGGCGTTGGTGGTGGGCTGGTGGATCAATCGCTGGTACCGGCTGGAGTTCGTGCAGCCCGCGCAGCGGGCTCAGCAGCGGCTGCTGGAGAGCGAGGCGTTCAGTCGAGTGATGATGGACAACGCTCCGGTAGGACTCAGCGTGGTACGTCGCGAAGATCACCAGGTGCTGCTGGAAAACCAACGGGCACGGGAATGGCAGGGTACCGCGCAGTTGCTCGAGTTGCTGGATCTGGGCGAGGTGTCGGCAACGCCGGGCGAGGTTTGGCTGGAAGTCGACGGACGCCATCTGCAAGCGTATTTCGTGGCCACCCGCTACCAGGGCGAGGACGTGCTGCTGTGCGGCTTCAACGACATCACCCGGCACGTCGACGACGCCCAGACCATGGAGCAGGCGCGCCGCTCCGCCGATCAAGCCAGTGAAGCGAAAACGCTGTTCCTGGCTACCATGAGCCATGAGATCCGCACGCCACTCTACGGTGTATTGGGCAATCTTGAATTGCTGGGCATGACCCAGCTTAACAGCCGGCAGCGGCAATACCTGGAAGTGATCCAGGGCTCGTCGACGGTCTTGTTCCAGTTGATTAGCGACGTGCTCGACGTATCGAAGATCGAGTCCGGACAAATGGCCTTGGAAGTTGCACCGTTCAGCCCTCGCACATTGGTGCTCGAGGCCGTGCAGGGGTTCACCGCTGCGGCACAGAACAAGGGCTTGCAGCTCCAGGAAGAACTCGATCCTCAGCTGCCCGCCCACGTCAGGGGGGATGCGGGACGGATTCGGCAGATCGTGCACAACCTGTTGAGCAACGCTATCAAGTTCACCGACTCGGGGCGTGTGCTGATGCGTCTGGTGGTGACCGAACTGACTGCCGAGCATGTGACACTGCAGTGGCAGGTGTCCGATACGGGCGTCGGTATCGCGCCCAAAGCGCTGGACGATCTTTTCAAACCCTTTTATCAGGTGTCCGGGCGCGACCAGACCAGCGGAGCAGGTTTGGGGCTGTCGATTTGCGCACGCCTGAGCGAGCTGATGGGAGGTAGCATGCGCGTAGTCAGCGAGCCCGGTCTGGGCAGCAGTTTCTCGTTGCTGCTGCGGTTGCCGATCGTGGCGGGGGAGGTCGCTCCGGAGCCTGTCGAAGAACTGTTGGGGCTGTCACTGCCGGGCGCCGCTTTGCGAATTCTGGTGGTGGAAGACAACCCCATCAATCAAGCCATTCTGCAGGAACAGCTGGAAGCCCTGGGGGCTCACGCAATGGTGGCCGAGAACGGCGAGCGAGCTTTGCAGGTCTGGGCCGTACAGCCGTTCGATCTGGTTATCACCGACGTCAACATGCCGCGCATGAACGGCTACGAGCTGACCCGCGAGCTGCGGCGCATGGGCGTCAAGGTACCGATCATCGGTGTGACCGCCAATGCCATGCGCGAGGAGGGCGAGCGCTGCCTGGCGGTGGGGATGACGGCGTGGGTGGTGAAGCCGTTGAGCCTGAACATGTTGCGCGCTGCGCTGCTGGCTCATTGCAGGGACGAGCGTATCGACGCCACCACTCGAATCGACGATACCGCCGACCTGGATGACTGGATCGAATTGTCGCCTGCCATGCATGACCTGCTGATTCGTACGCTGGACGATGACATCAAGGCAATCGAAACGGGGCTGGCGCTGGGCGATGCCACCGATGTACGGCAGCGGCTGCACAGCCTGAGCGGCGGGCTGGCAACCCTACGTGCCATGGCCTTGGCGCGGACGTGTGGGCAGTGGGAGCATGCCCTGCAGGAGGGGCCGCTGGACGCTCGCATCCGTAGCGGTATCGAGGCTTTGTTGGGACGTCTTCGTAGCGTGGCTTCAGCCCTGACAACTCAGTCATGAACAGGCAAGTTAATCATTGCAAGGAACATGACTCATGCACGAAATGAACGTCGTCATCGCCGATGATCATCCGATCGTTCTGGTGGGCGTGCGCGAGATGATCCAGCGCAACCCAGGCTTCACCGTAATCGGTGAGGCGGTCAGTTCCAGTCAACTCATAGCGCAGTTGGAGCAGCATCGGCCCGATGTCCTGGTAACCGACTACAACATGCCTGGGGATGCGCTCTACGGCGACGGGTTGAAGCTGATCGAATACGTGCTTCGCCGCTTCCCCGACACCCAGGTCCTGGTGCTGACCATGGTTTCCAACAGCCTGATTTTGACTCGTCTGCAGGAATTGGGCGTGGCGGGAGTGATCCAGAAGAATTACCTGCACGAAGAGATTCAGAAAGCCTTGATCGCCCTCAGCGCGCGACGCAGCTACAAGGCACCTCCCATTGCGACGACATCGGTCACCGCCAACAACCAAGAGGTCGACAAGCGCTTCGCCAGTCTGTCAGTCAAGGAAATGGAAGTGTTGCGGCTGTTCGTGGCCGGGTCCAGCGTTGGCGACATAGCGCGTCAATTGAACCGCAGCGTCAAGACCGTCAGTGCGCAGAAAGTGGCCGCGATGCGCAAACTCGAGGCTGACAGCGACCAAGCTTTGTTGACCTATTGCATCAGGGCCGAGCAGTTCGAGTAAAGCAGGGGCTGCTGGGCTTTGCCCGCCGCCTGCAGTCTCGACCGAATGATGACCAGTGCTGTTGAAAAGTACTATTGATACGTAATGGTGAATTGCATCGACGCATTGGCTTTGCCTGGCGTTACTTGATTGGCGGTCTTGTAATACGCGGCCTGCAATGCAATGGAGTGGTCGCCGCTGGAGTTGTCAACGGAAATACGATGTGCTTCGCCGAGGCTGACGGCTGTGTTGTCTTGATCACTGATCTGGATGCCAACACCGGTTGCGCCACCCTCGTCCAGGGCCAAAATACCCTGTTTGGCATCAAATGCAGGTTTGATCGGGTCAAGCTGGTACGAGATCCCGCTGAAGCCCGCCGGGCAGTCCTTTAACACGATATTGAATCCCTTCCGGCCAGTGGTGGAGCCTATATTGACGAGACGACTCATGTATTGCTTGCCCAGGTCGACATTGACCGAAGGGGTCTGACAGCTGCTTTCCATCAGCGCGATAGCATTGGATAGCTTGAACGCAATGACGTCGTCAGTGTCGACTTTGACGGTGCCCAGTGTACCGGGATCAATACTGCCCTTCTTGATATCGCCGGTTTTATAGATATAGACCTCCCACTGCGAGACGCCGAAGTTGTAGCGTGTATTGGCGTACAAAGTACCCGGCAACGCGACGCCACCATTGCGTAGTATGCGATAGCCCATTCCCGAGTCGCCCAGCGCGTGCATCGGATTACTACCCGTGCTACTACCGACTGCGTTGACGAATCGCCAGCTACCGCCCGTTGGGCAAGTGAAGTCGGGGCCGTCGGTGCTTTTACTTTTGGCAGATTTGTAGATTACCGAACCGATAGCCGTGCTCTTGGGGACCACCAGCTTGTCCGGCACAGTGAACGTCAAGTTGCCAGATGACCCATAGATCAAGCATCGCGCCGAGGCGCCTTGGGTTGCGAATGCGAGCAACAAGCTGGTCAGTGCGAGCGCGACTCGCTTTGATGCGGGTACAGGGATTTTCATCTTTACTCTCTCGATCGGCTGTGTGGCGCCCTGAGGGCGCCCTGGTCGGCAGGCTCATTGCAGGGTGCAGGGACTGTTCAGCAAGACGTATCCGCTGGCAGGCAAAGCGCCTGCGTCAGGGAGGACGTAACGGGTACGGCAGCTCTGCATGCTCTTGCTGCCCCAGCTGATCAGCAGATCACCTTGCTGCTGGCGGGTACGGATGAACGCCCGCCCGCCCTGACCGACCATGGTCAGGTAGTGCCCCTGAGCATCTTCTACCTGGGCACCCATGGGCACGCTGTTGCCATCGTTACGCGTGACGTGCAGCAGCACCGGCGTGCCGGAAATGGTCGGGTATTGGACCAGGCTGATCGCACCGAAGCGCGGCGCGATGGACTGCGAGGTGGTTTCTAGTTCCACCGAGTCCGAAGTCCCCTTGGGGTCGATGGAGATGTCGTTCTGGCGATAAGGCATCAGACCTGCCACCAGCGCGTAACCTTTGTCGTTGACGACCGCGTTCGACGTGTTGTCGACCTGCGCACCACCCGCGCCTTTCGCCTCGATCAGCGCCATGGTTTCACCCTGCTCGGAGCTGAACGTCACGCCGCCGGCGTGGGCGACCAGGCTGCCACTGGCACCGACGTTGGTTTGTTTGTAACCGTTGCCCGCGTTCACACCGGCACTCACTGTGGTGGTCTGCGCTCGGTACTGAACCGATGAGCCGCCGCTGTTGGTGGTATGGCCCTCATTTCTGTCGGCCGAGCCATAGACGTTGTAGCTCAACTGATTGCGCTCGCCAGCACTGCCGCCCACGTTGACTTGGGTGTTGCTGCTTCCGGTGTCGTCGTAGCGCAGGGTGGTGCTCAGGTAGTTGGAGCGCGTGCGTCCGAATGGGATGTTCACACCTACCATGTACTGGGTCTGGAAAGCGCCACCGTAGTCACGCGTGCGGCTGGCGCTCAGGTTGAGCGAACCCCAGTCGTATCCATTGCTGTAGCCGGCCTGGTAAGTGACATTGCTCCTTTGGTCGCTGTTCCAGTAGTTCTGCGCGGAGCCGGTGAAGTACACGCTGCCACGCTGCTCGCCGAGTGGTTGGTTGATGTTCAACTGAAAACGGCTGCGCTGGCGCAATGACGAGCGGCTGTCGTGACTCTGAAGTTGGGCGTAATCACTGAAGTTGAGGTAGCCCTTGCTGGAAAAGCGATAGGCCGCCACGGTGAAATTGGTCTGTGTGGCATCCACCAGTTTGCTGTAGGTCAGCCGATAGCTGCGCCCGCGCATGGTGGTGTCGATCCCTTCGTGGGTGGGCGCCAGGTCACTGGCTCGTGACTCGGTGACGTCCAGCGCCATGGCCCCCCACGGGGTACTCCAGGCGGTCCCCGCCTGCACAGCCAGATAGCGCTGCGCGAGGATGCTGCCGGTGTAGGCGCTCCAACGGTCTGACACGCCTCGCTGATAAGAGCCCTGAATGAAGTCCGGATTGCTGCTCAGGTAGTCGTCGCGATACTGCCCGGCAGTCACGTTGAAGCGGCTGGTGCCGGGGCGCAGCAACTGGGCCACCGAAGCAAACGGGACCACGAAGGAGCGCGTGCGCCCATCGGCCTCGGTGATGGTGACCGAGAGGTCCCCCGAATAGCCGGTGCTGTAGAGATCGTCGATGACGAATGGGCCCGGCGCCACGGTGGTTTCGTAGAGAATGCTTTCGCCCTGGCGAATCGTGACTTTGGCATTGGTGTCAGCCACGCCGCGTACCGGTGGCGCAAAGCCGCGCATGGAGTCCGGCAGCATGCGATCGTCGCTGCCGATCTGAATACCGCGAAAGGGCACACTGTCGAACAGCCTGCCAGGTGTGTAGTACTCGCCCAGGGTCAGTTGCGATTTCAGACCGGTCAGGTCGCGCTGCACATAGCTGCTGGTGGATTGGTAGCCGCTGCGCGACCCACCGTTTGCCGAAGTGCTGTAGCTGTAGGCACCATTGTGGCGCAGCCGCCAGTCCCCCAGATTGATACCTGTGTTGAGCCCCAGGTACGACTGGGTGCTGCTCACCCCGCGGGTGTCACTCTGGTACACATTGCTGTTGTAGTTGGCGAAGCCTGCGTTGATGCCTTTGTCCCAGCTCTTTGGATCGACATAGCCACGCGAAACACGCTTGAGGTACGCCTGGGCGATGGTCAGGTCCGCGCGCAACTCGCTCATGTCGACCTCCACGCCGATGTCCGCTGCCAGCCGTGAGAGCTCTACACAGTTTTCGTCGGCCAATAGAGTGGGCAGGTTGGCCTGATCGGGAAGGGCGTCGACGTTCAGCCCCCAACGCTCGAGCTCATCGAGCCTGAAGCAGAAGCGTGGCGCTGCTTTGCCCCGCTCTTGGGTAACGACCAAGGGATCACGACCCTGCCAGCTGCCATTGAGGTACACATCGACTCGGTAGGTACCGGGCGTCAGCGGGTTGCCGTTCTCGAAAGCCGAGACGTCCAGTGTGCGACCTTGGCTATCAGTCATGAAGGCGGGATTGAAATTGATGCGCTCGGCATCATCGGCCCATGCCGTGCAAGGTGTGGCAAGGGCCACCAGCAAAACGCAAGCATGGGATTGCGGTGCCGCGAAGTGGGCACGCAGGCGAATGATTTCAAACATGAGTAGGCGTCCTGAACAGGCCTGCTACATGACAGCAAGCGACCAAGGCTCAACCGACGTGGCTGGCGTTATCGAAGTGATGAGGTAGGGCATGGCTCGGTCGAAGAGGCTGGCCTCAACGTGTGAGACGGGTTTCGACGGACTTGGCGGCGCCGTAGTCGTTGAGCCATTCATAGCGAACCATTGCATTGCCCCGAGGCAGGCTCTGCAGGCCCGGCAAGCGGAATTCGTAGGTGTCATGGGGGCCGATCATGCCGCCCTTGCTGGTGTAGGTCTGGTTGCCGACTACCAGCTCGATCTTGTTGTAGGAGGCACTGAACGCTGTAGGGTTTCTACCGCGCAAGGCGAAGCCTTTGCCGTCAGGTACCAGGCTCCAGGTAATTGCCGCAGGGGTGTCCTCGGCAAAACCTTTCAAACCCTCTGGGCGGAAGAACACCTTGATGCGTGAGCGGTAGGCCAGCTGCACGAAGTTGCTGTCTGCGCTTTTCGGCAGAGGCGGTACATCCAGCACGTTCAGCCAGAACACCGACTCAACATCTTGGGGCAGCCGATCTTGGGTGTAGGTCATGCGCAAGGTTTGCGAACGCTGAGCTGCAATGCGTGCAACAGGAGGCATCAGCAGAAACGGTGCATCTGCCTGGTCGGCACGGGATTCAGGGTCGCCGCGGTCTACCCATGCTTGAACGAGGGCTGCTTCGTTGCCAGCATTATCGAGCTTGATGGTGATTTCGCGCTCCTTGGCCGGGTACACCACGCGAGTGCCAGCGATCACTACATTGGCCATGGCAGGTGTCGAGTCGGCCAGCAGCAATACGCTGAATACCGCGCTGGCGGCGCGTACGATAAAAGAAGTTTTCATAGGCTCGGCTCGAAAGGCGCTCGCAGCCAGGCTGCGAGCGCTCAAGATCAGTTGTAGTCCATGGAGAACTGCACATTTGAGGTGACCTTGCCCGGTGTGGCTGCCGCAGTGGCCGCGATGTATTGGGCATAGAACTGCAGGGTCGACGCTTCGCTGGAGATCGCAGTGGAAAGCGATCCGGCGTTGGTCTGCAGGTTGACCGGTGCGAAGTTGGCGTTGAGGATCTGGATCTGTGCGTTGGAGCCATCGGCAGTCTGGTTGACTAGGTTGCCGGTAGCCTCATCGACGGCAGCGCCTTGCTCGAAGCGCACCAGAGCTGTAGCGCCGGTGCACTTGGTCAGCGCCAGCGAGAAGCCTGTACGGCCAGCGGTCTGGCCTACAGTGGCCAGCGAGGAAGCGGCAACGCGCGGCATGGTAACGGTCTTGCTGGTAGTACCCGTGGTGTTACCTTCGATGGCGCAGGTCTGGTTGCTGACTTCACCGCTGAAGTTGATGGTGCCGTCGGCGGCCGATGCGTTCAGCGAGGCGCCAAAGGCCGCAGTAGCGGTGAGCGCGATCAAGACTTTTTTCATTATCAAATTCTCGTGGTTGGACCATCAGAACGACCGATAGCAGGCGATGTGCCAGGGCTCAGGCCTCTGAGGGACGCAATCATAGAATTCACATGGACCGTCCAGAATAAGACGATTCTCAAAACCGTATTCGATGAAGCATCAAGGTCGATGAACGGGCGTGTCAGCCATGATCTGGCAGCGGATGGGTAGGGGTAGAGATGTGCGCCTCGACGTCCTCAAGTCCTCTGAAAGAACGCGCTCCATGCATTTTCAAATGCTTGCAAGACGACTAGACTCAAAAGCTGAAACGATTCACTGATCGGCCTCATAACTCCAAGAAAGGTCTACCTCCATGAAACTGCTTCCCCTCGCCTGTGCCATCTCCGCACTCACCCTCAGCGCCCACGCTCTGGCCTGGAACTTCGTGTTGCTGGACAGCGACAAGCCTGCGCAGAACCAGCGCATCACCAGCGAACAGTTGGGCGTCAAGCTCGACAAGCCGTTCTCCATCACGATGCGCACCCTGCACGGGGGTCGCCAGGAAGGTGTCAGCCTGATCGACATTGATAACGGCACCATGAAGCTGACGCTGGTGCCCACACGGGGCATGAACGTGCTCCACGCCCAGGTGGGCGACGCGCGCATGGGCTGGGATTCGCCCGTGAAAGAAGTGGTCAATCCGGCCTTCATCGAGCTCAACGGCCGGGGAGGCCTGGGCTGGCTGGAGGGCTTCAACGAACTGGTGACGCGCTGCGGCTACGAATGGGTCGGCCATCCGGGCATGGACAACGGTGAGCTGCTGACCCTGCACGGTCGTGCCGCGAACATTCCGGCCAGCAAGGTCACGGTGCACATCGACGAGGCGCCGCCGTATGCGATTCATGTGCGTGGCGAGCTGCAGGAGCAGGCCTTCAAGAAGGTCGATTTCACCGCGCAGACCGAGCTGGTGACCGAACCCGGGACGGCCCGTTTCGTGCTCAACGACACCTTGACCAACAACGGCGACTACCCCAAGGAATACCAGGCGCTGTATCACAGCAACTTCAGCACACCGTTCCTGGAAGAGGGCGCGCGGTTTGCGGCGGCGGTGAAGCAGGTGTCGCCTTTCAACGACAAGGCCAAGGCTGATCTGGGCGATTGGCAGACCTATCGCGCACCCACCAGGGACTATGACGAAACCGTGTACAACGTGGTGCCCTATGGCGATGCCAAGGGCGACACGCTGACCGTGCTGCACAACAAGGCCGGCAGCCTGGGCGTGGCGGTGGGTTTCAACGTCCAGCAGTTGCCGGTGTTCTCGTTGTGGAAGAACACCGACACGCAAGGCCAGGGCTATGTGACCGGGCTGGAGCCGGGCACCAGCTTTTCCTATAACCGCCGTTACCAGCGGCCTTTGAATCTGGTCCCGACCATCGAGCCCAAACAGCAGAAGCACTTCAGCATCAGCTACAGCCTGCTGGCGGACAAACCGGCCGTGGACAAGGCGCTGAAAACCATCCAGACGATTCAGGGCGAGCGCCAGACCGAAGTGCGGCAGACGCCGCTGGTGGACCTGACCAAGGAGTAGCAACAGCGTTGGCGGCAACCGAACAGCCTTGCTCCGGCCAGGGCGCGTTGCAGCCAACGAAAACGCAACAATGGCCATTCATTCGTGACTCTCAAGCAAGAGAGATTTGCGCACTGCCCGCTTACTCCCTGCGGGCAAGGCCTCTAGACTGCGCCCATCGATATTTCTCGCACAGTCAACGAGGCCACCTTCATGAAAAAGATTCTTCTGCTCAACGGCGGCAAGCAGTTCGCCCACTCCGACGGTCGCTACAACCAGACCCTGCATGACGCCGCCGTGGCCTACCTGGACCGCGCCGGCTTCGACGTGAAGCAGACCTTCATCGACGGTGGCTACGACATTGCCGAGGAAGTGCAGAAATACCTCTGGGCCGACGTGGTCATCTACCAGATGCCGGGCTGGTGGATGGGTGCGCCGTGGACCGTGAAAAAATACATCGACGAGGTGTTCACCGAAGGTCATGGCAGCTTGTATGCCAATGACGGCAGGACGCGTTCCGATGCCTCGCAGCGATATGGCAGCGGTGGCTTGCTCAAGGGCAAGCAGTACATGATTTCGGCCACCTGGAACGCGCCGCAGCAGGCGTTCGACGATCCGGCCGACTTCTTCGAGGGCAAAGGCGTGGACGCGGTGTATTTCCCGTTCCACAAGGCCAACGAATTTCTCGACATGACCGCTTTGCCGACCTTCCTCAGCGTCGACGTGATGAAGATGCCGAACATCGACAACGATGTCGCGCGGTATCAGGCGCACCTGGCCAAGGTGCTGGGCTGACGGCACGCTCGCCAGGGGCGAGGATTGGTGTATGTTTCGCAGGTCCTGGTAGATCCGATGAGGCCTGCGTTGAAATCTCGATCCGATGAGCTGCAAGTCTTCGTCGCCGTCATTCAGAGCGGCTCCATTTCTGCCGCCGCCGAGCAGTTCGGCCAGACCCCTTCGGCGGTCAGCCGTACCTTGTCCAAGCTCGAGGCCAAGCTGGACACCACCTTGATCAACCGCACCACGCGGCGCATGGACCTGACCGAAGAGGGGCGGTTTTTCTTCGAGCAGGCCAAGGAGATCCTGGCGCGCATGGATGAGTTGGAAGAGCGCTTGGCGCTGCGTCACCAGACGCCGGCCGGGCGCTTGCGCATCAATGCCGCGTCACCGTTCATGCTGCACGCGATCGTGCCGTACGTGGCGGAGTTTCGTCAGCGCTACCCGGACATTCTGCTAGAGCTCAACAGCAATGATCTGATCATCGATCTGATCGAGCACAGCACCGATGTCGCCATCCGTATCGGGGTATTGGCCGACTCTACCCTGCACGCCCGGTCGCTGGGTTGCAGCCCGCTGAACATCCTCGCCAGCCCCGGCTACCTCGAGCGCCACGGCGTGCCGGAAACGGTCGAGGCCTTGAGCCAGCACGTGCTGCTGGGCTTCACCCAGACCGAAACGCTCAACCACTGGCCGTTGCGCCATGCCGAGGGCGATCGACTGCAGATCCAGCCACGCATGGCGGCGTCCAGTGGCGAAACGTTACGGCAGCTGGCGCTGGAAGGGCAGGGGATCGTCTGCCTCTCGCACTTCATGACCCACGAAGACATTCGCCAGGGCCGCTTGCAGGTGGTGCTGGCCGATGCCAACAGCGGTTACCGCCAGCCGATCAATGCGGTGTACTACCGCAACTCACAGCTGGCATTGCGGATTCAGTGCTTTCTGGACTTCATTCAGGACAAGTTGGCGGCCTACGCCTGCTGAAGCGGCGGGGGATGGATTGCGCCGCTTTCGATACGCCGCTTACCATGACGGCTGATCGCCATTCCCGGGACTCATCATGAAGCGCATCGCATTGCTCGCCGCCCTCGTCACTCTGGCCAGTTGTTCCAGCAAGGGGCCTGACGACGGCAGCCTTGGCAACGAACAGGCGCAGGACATGTTCAAGGAGGCGATGTCGCAGCCGCCCGTGCCGCAGAGTGTGCTGCGCAACGGTGATCGCCTGAGCTTCATGTTGCTGCAGCCCAAGACCGACACGTCGCCGTTCGGCTTTTTGCTGCAAGTCGAGGCGGCGTGTTCCAGCCCCAGCGCCAGCCTCATCTATCTGGACGGGGTGAAACGCATCTATTTCGCCAGCCCCGATGGCAAGTATGCGCCGGCCCGTCCGATCCCGGCTGCGCAGGTAGCGGCGTTGAATGCCAATCCCGCTTTCCAGCGCGCCTGCGCCGCCACTCCCCAGCCCGATTGGCGAGTGCTGTTGGGCAAGGGCGATGAACAATGGGTGCTGATCGACCGTAACAGTTTGGCTACCGTCGAGGGGCAGTTGCAGTTCTGGGCGGCCTACGACTCGCCGACCATCGGCCACGATCAGCCACACAACGCGCCCTATGCACAGAAACGCGAGCGCTATGCCCTGGACTGCGCCAAGCAGACGTTCAGCCTGCTGGCCGGGTATGACCTGGATGAGCACAACACGGTGACCGATGGTGGGGTGTTTTTCGAGCCCAAGACTTACAACGTGAAGGACAGCGACCCGGATTATCGACGGGTGTTCGACGCTGCCTGTGGCAAGCCCGAAGGCCTGGCCGGATTGCCGGCGTTCAGGCCGCGGAGCAAGGCCCCGTTGGTGCTGGCCACCCCGCGCGTGCAGGCGCCGGCGCTGTCGGCGGTCAAGCAGTTGAACATGCCGAAACCGGCAAAGGTGCTGAAACGGGTAGTGGAAACCGGTACGGCCCATCTCAAAGGGCAGAGCGCACCGTTCACCGAGGAAAAATCGTTCAGCCAGGACAAGGCGTCGGGGTTGCTCTCGGTGCGCACCAAAGGCAGCAATTTCGAGGGGCAGGCGGTGAGCTTTCGCGGCTTGGTCGCGTTGGCCCAGCAAACCGTCTACAGCGGCGAAGCGCCGATGGTGGACAACGTCGGTTTGAATGCCATTGCGTTCAGCGGGGACTGGAAGAACATGCCGGTGGGTGCGCAGCTGGGCTATGTGACCGATGGCAAGATGAGCAACAGCGTGGTCGGCGAGTACGGCAAGCCGCGTCAGGCGTTCGACTGCCGTGTCGAGCAGCAGTTGCCCGCGACCCAGGTCAATGGCCGCCTGAGCGGTCAGGCGAAGAAGCTGCGCTGTGCGCACCTGGAAGACAACCTCAAGCGGGTGGAGACGCTGTATTACCTGGAGGATTACGGGTACTTTTTCCGCGCGGGTGTGGACCCGAACGCGTTCTTTCATGAAGAGCGGGTGTTGAAGGAAGTGGAGTGAGCGGGTTGGATCGTGTTGCGGCCGGACGCGGCTTGCGCCGCTGCTACAGGGGATCGGTTTCTGTAGCAGCGGCGTGAGCCGCGTCAGGATGTGAGCGTGCTTTCTTAGACGCGGAAATGGCTGACCATCATCTGCAACTGATTGCCCAGGCGTGCCAACTCGACGCTTGAGGCGGCCGTTTCTTCACTGGCGGCGGCCGTCTGCTCCGATACATCACGCACGTTGATGATGCTGCGGCTGATTTCCTCGGCAACCGAGCTTTGCTGTTCGGCTGCAGCTGCAATCTGCTGGTTCATCGCCTGGATGCTGGACACCGTGCGGGTAATGTTCGCAAGCGAAGTGCCGGCGCGGCGTGTCAGCTCGACACTGCTGTCAGTCAGGCCACGGCTGCTCAACATCACGCTGGCCACCTGTTGCGTGCCCATCTGCAAACCGGCCACCAGACCTTCGATTTCCTCGGTGGATTTCTGCGTACGCTGGGCCAGGCCGCGAACCTCATCGGCCACCACGGCAAAGCCACGTCCGGCCTCGCCTGCGCGGGCCGCCTCGATGGCTGCGTTGAGGGCCAGCAGGTTGGTCTGCTCGGCGACTGCCTTGATCACGTCCATGACGCTGCCGATCTTGTCGCTTTCCTTCTGCAGAGCATTCATCGCTTCGGTGGAACGACGGACTTCGTCGGCCAGTTTCTCGATCTGCGCGATGGCTTCGCCCACCACCTTGTCACCTTCACGCGCTTCGTCGTCAGCGGTGGTGGCGGCCACCGAGGCCTGTTCGGCGTTGCGCGCCACTTCCTGAACGGTCGCGGTCATCTCGTGCATGGCGGTAGCGACCTGATCGGTCTCGACCTTTTGGTTGTTGACCCCGGCACTGGTCTGTTCGGTGACGGCGGATAATTCCTCGGCAGCGCTGGCGATCTGGGTGACGCTGTCGCGGATGCCGCCGATCAGCTCGCGCAGGGTTGCGCCCATGCGCTGGATGCCTTGTTGCAGCACGCCCAGCTCGTCCTTGCGGGTGACTTGCAGGTTCTGACTCAGGTCGCCGCCGGCAATGCGCTCGACAACTTCCAGGGTCTGCTGCAGCGGGCGGGTGATCTGGCGGGTAATGATCCACGCGGCAAGGATCCCGAAGATCAGGGCCAGCAGCGCGGCGCCGATCTGATAGCTGCGCGCTTCGGCGCTTTCGGCATCGCGTCGCTGAATCTGGATCTTGTACAGCTCGTCGCTCAGGCGAACGATTTCGGCGCCTTCCACGGTCATCTCGGCACGCGCCGTAGCGATGTTGGCGATTGCCGCCTTGAAGCCGGCGACTGCATTGCGGTAGTTGCCCAGCGCGGCGTTGAGTTGCTGGAAGCGAGACTGCTCGGTGGGCAGGCGGGCGGACAGCTGCTGCAGCTCGGCCACGGCGCGGTCCATCTGGGCGAAGGCGGCCTGTTCGGATTTTTCATTGACGTTGCTGGTATAGGCGAGCACGTCGTAGCGCGTCTGCTGGATCAGTTCACGGACGCGGGTAATGGCCTGGAATTCGTCGAAGCGCAGGTCGCCGTCGGGCACTGCAAGCACCGCCTGATTGATCTGGTTGACCAGCTCGGTGGCAGCCGTCGCCGTGGCGGTCATGTTCTGCCGCGCGACATTGCTGGCCTTGTAGCCGTCGCGCATCTGGTTCAACGACTTCTGATACGCGTCGATCTGCTCGGACTGGGCCTTGAGGCGCTGCAGGTTCTCGGGGCTCTTGAAGCCGTCGATCAGTTTCTTCTGCTGGGTCTCGAAGGCGTCCAGTTGGGTCTGCACGGTTTGCGCAGATGCATCATCGCCGTTGGCCAGCATGTATTGCAGGCGCACGATGCGCAGCTTGGTCAGGCTGTTGTTCAGTTCGGAAATGTCGCTCATCCAGTTGCTGCGCTGGATCAGGCTGCTCAAGCTGGTCCAGCCGGTCAGCGCCAGCAGCGCGGTCAATACCAGCACCAGGCCAAAGCCCAGCGCAAGTTTTCGGGTAACGCTGATATTGCCGAACCAGCCGTTCATAAATGTGCTCCTGACAGTAAAGGATCAGACCTGGACGACCGTCGTTGTGGTTATGGGTGGTCGCCATGAAAAGGTCTTCTTGATCCCCCCATATCGGCACCTCGTCGCAGAGCTGAAACAAAAAGTCGGATCACCGAGGCAAAAAAAAACGGCGCGATCGAGATCGCACCGTCTGGTTGTTGCGGCCGCTGCATCAAGCGATCGGCTGCGAACTCCACTCACCGTTTACCAGGCGTTGCAGACCCAGCGGGTTGGCATTGCGCAGCGCTTCGGGCAGCAGCGCGTCCGGGTAGTTCTGGTAGCAGACCGGACGCAGGAAGCGGTCGATCGCCAGGGTGCCGACAGAGGTGCCGCGCGCATCCGAGGTGGCTGGGTAAGGGCCGCCGTGGACCATGGCGTCGGACACTTCCACACCGGTCGGGTAGCCGTTGACCAGAATGCGGCCGACTTTCTGTTCCAGCACCGGCACCAGCCATTGGTACTTGACCAGGTCGGTGGCCGGTTCGCCGATCAGGGTGGCGGTCAGCTGTCCGCGCAGCGATTGCAGCGCGGTCTTGAGCTCGGCATCGTCGGCGACTTCGATCACCACGGTGGCCGGGCCGAAGACTTCTTCCTGCAACAGTTCGTCGCCATCGAGCAGCAGGCTCACATCAGCCTTGAACAGTTGCGCCTGAGCCTGTTGGCCTTCCTGCGGGTTACCGGCCAGGTGCGTGATACCTTCATGGGCCAGCAGGTGTTCGACACCTTTGCTGTAGCTGCGCAGACCACCGGCATTGAGCATGGTTTGCGGCGCCTGGGCAGCCATCTGCGTTTGCAGCTGCTCGAGGAAAGCGCTGAAGGCCGGCGAGCGAACGCCGATCACCAGGCCCGGGTTGGTGCAGAACTGGCCACCGCCCATCACCACGGACGCCGCCAGTTCCTTGGCCACGGTTTCGCCGCGGGTGGCCAAGGCGTCCGGCAGCAGGACGACCGGGTTGATACTGGACATTTCAGCGAACACCGGGATCGGCTGGGCACGCTCGGCGGCCATTTTGCACAGCGCATTGCCGCCGTTCAGCGAGCCGGTGAAGCCGACCGCTTGAATGGCCGGATGCTTGACCAGCGGCTCGCCGACGCCGGCACCGAAGATCATGTTGAACACGCCCTTGGGCATGCCGGTCTTTTCTGCAGCACGGATGATGGCGGTGCCGACCAGATCGGCTGTCGCCATGTGCCCGCTGTGGGCCTTGAATACAACCGGGCAACCCGAGGCCAGCGCGGCGGCGGTGTCGCCACCGGCAGTGGAGAACGCCAGGGGGAAGTTGCTGGCGCCGAACACGGCAACCGGGCCGACGCCGATGCGGTACTGGCGCAGGTCGACGCGCGGCAGCGGCTTGCGGTCGGGCAGGGCGAGGTCGATCCGGGCACCGAGGAAGTCGCCACGGCGCAGTACTTTGGCGAACAGACGCATCTGGCCGCTGGTGCGACCGCGTTCGCCTTGGATGCGGCCGGCAGGCAGGGCGGTTTCCTGGCAGACGACTGCTACGAAATCATCACCCAGCGCATCGAGTTCGTCAGCGATGGCATCGAGGAATTCAGCGCGGCGAGCAGGGCTCAGCTGGCGATATTCCAGGAAAGCGTCGTCGGCGGCCTGGCAGGCGGCGTCGACTTCGGCATCGGTGGCCTGGTAGAAGCTAT
Organism: Pseudomonas baltica; assembly: GCF_014235765.1. Taxonomy (GTDB): domain Bacteria; phylum Pseudomonadota; class Gammaproteobacteria; order Pseudomonadales; family Pseudomonadaceae; genus Aquipseudomonas; species Aquipseudomonas baltica. The sequence goes on along the minus strand of NZ_JACMYH010000011.1, from coordinate 23,077 downwards.
AAGGAAGCGCCTCGCCAGTGGTGGCGTCGACACTCTTGAGTTTGGGCTCGCCACTGGCGCTGCGGTTGCCGCCGATGAAGTTGTGACCGAGGATGTTAGGCATTGTTGTCTCCGTGTCCTGTGGGCGGGTTGTTAACAGACATCATACAACTTGAGCATATACCGGGCAAGTTGCCCCCCGAACCCCCTACTGTAGCAGCGGCGCGAGCCGCGTCGGTGGTCTATGCGGTGAATCAGGCAGACCGCGGTAAGCCACATCGGCATTCGCGCCGAAAGGAAGCAAATAGCCAGCACGCAAGGTAGCGGCGAACAGGGCCTTGGAGGTAAGGTGAGCAATGGTGCATCAATGGCGATCATGCGCGTCGCCCCATGAAGAGAACGAGAGGCCATGCCGCCCATTCCCCTGCTGATCTGCGATGACTCGAACATGGCCCGCAAGCAGCTGCTGCGCGCCCTGCCAGCGGATTGGGACACCACCATCACCCAAGCGGTGAACGGTCGCCAGGCGCTCGAGGCCATTCGCGAGGGCAAGGGCGATGTCATGTTGCTCGACCTGACCATGCCCGACATGGACGGTTATCAAGTCCTGGCAGCACTGCGTGAGCACGGTTTGCGCTGCAAGGTCATCGTCGTCTCCGGCGACGTGCAGGATCAGGCCCTGCGCCGGGTACGCGAACTCGGTGCGCTGGCCTTCATCAAGAAGCCGGCCGAGCCCGACGAGTTGCGCCGAGTCCTGCTCCAGGCCGGCCTGCTGGAAAAGACTACCGGCGGCCCCTTGCGCGGCGGCAGCGACAGCACCATCCACATCGGCTTCATCGACGCTCTGCGCGAGGCCATCAACGTTGCCATGGGCCAGGCTGCTGCCATGCTGGCCAAGGTGCTCGGCGTGTTCATCCACTTGCCCGTACCCAACGTCAACCTGCTCGAAGCCAGCGAGTTGCACATGGTCCTGGCCGACGTGCAGAGTACACAGCCGATCACGGCAATCTGCCAAGGCTTCATCGGCGGCGGCATCGCCGGTGAAGCGATGCTGATCTTCCACGACTGCGACATCGCCGACCTGGCTCGACTGATGAACCGCAGTGCGCTGGACTACTCCGACCAGGAAATGCTTCTGGACCTCTCGTCGGTCATCATCGGCGCCTGCCTCAGCGGCCTGGCCCAGCAGTTGGACGTGATGTTCTCCCAGAGCCATCCGCACCTTCTCGGCGACCACGGCGCGATCGACGACCTGATCGAAGTCGGCAGGCACCGCTGGAAAAAGACCCTGACTGTCGAAATCAGCTACGCGCTGGAAGGCCACTGCATTCATTTCGACTTGCTGTTGCTGTTCACCGAAGACTCGGTGCAGTTGCTGCGCGACAAGCTCGACTACCTGATGAACTGAGCCATGAACAGACCTATCGAACTGGACGAATTTCACTGGCTGCTGGCGATCACGCAGAGCATCGACGTTGGCGTGGTGGTGCTCGACAGCGACTACCAGGTGCAGGTCTGGAACACCTTCATGGAAAACCGCTCCGGCGTGCAACCCAAGGACGCCATCGGCCAGGCCTTTTTCAGCCTGTTCCCGGAGATCGACCGCGAGTGGTTCCGCAAGAAGGTCAGCAGCGTGGTCACCCTCGGCACGCCGGCCTTCACCATCTGGGAACAACGCCCGTACCTGGTGCGCTTCAAGAACTATCAGCCGATCACCGGGCACGAAGCGTTCATGTACCAGAACACCACCATCCTGCCGTTGCGCTCCACCAACAGCGAGATCAAGCACATCTGTGTGGTCATCTACGACGTGACCGACGTGGCCACCAATCGCCGTCAGTTGCAGGCGTCGAACCTGCAACTGCAGAAGCTTTCCAGCACCGATCGCCTGACCGGGTTGTACAACCGTGGTCACTGGGAGGAAGCACTCAAGGTCGAGTACGCACGACACGGGCGCTATGGCCACGCGACCTCGTTGATCATGTTCGACATCGACCACTTCAAACGGGTCAACGACACCTATGGCCACCAGGTGGGCGACCAGGTCATCCAGCGCGTGGCGCAGGTGCTGCGCGCGATGGTCCGTGACTCGGACATCGCCGGACGCTACGGCGGCGAAGAGTTCGCCGTGCTGCTGCCGGACACCGACAAGGCGGGCGGTGCCATATTGGCCGATCGCCTGCGGTTGGCTATCGAAGCCGAAGTGGTGGAGCACGAAAGCGGCCCGGTGCGGTTCACCATCAGCCTGGGCGTCGCCGACCTGGGCTACCCCAGCAACGAGCACCAGCAACTGATCGAATGGGCCGACCAGGCGCTGTACGCCTCCAAGCGCGGCGGCCGCAATCGAGTCACGGTCTACGAGCGGCCCTGATTCGATCGATCCAGGCCGGGCGAAGCGTTCCGCCTTTCGTCTCAGCATGTGAGAGCATGAGCGCGCTGGTTCCACCGGTGCTTGCTGCCTGCCACCCCGGAGCGTAAACCTCGGGTATCGACCTCGGCAGGAAGTCCCATGTACCCGCTCATTTCCCACGTCGACAGCGACACCTCACTGCCCGACAGCGCCGATGTGGTGATCATCGGTGGCGGCATTGTCGGTGTGTGCACCGCGTTCTTCCTGGCCGAACGGGGCGTGTCGGTGGTGCTGGTGGAAAAGAGTGGCATCGCCCATGAGCAGTCGTCGCGCAACTGGGGCTGGGTGCGCACCATGGGTCGCGATGTGGCCGAGGTGCCGTTGGCTATCGCCAGTCTCAAGCTGTGGGACGGTTGGGCGGCGAAGTTGCAGCACGACACCGGCTTCACCCGCTCCGGCATTCTCTATGCCTGCGAATCCGCCGCAGAGCTGGCGGCCAAGGTGACCTGGCTGGATCAGGCGAAACCGCTGGGCATCGAGGCACAGCTGCTCGACAGTGCGCAGATTCAAGCCCGCTTGCAGGCCAAGGTGCCGTCCTCTTGGACCGGTGCGCTCTTCACTGAAAGTGACGGTCGCGCCGAGCCGGACATCGCCACCGCGGCCATCGCCGAAGGCGCCCGAGTACGCGGCGCGAAGCTGTTCGTGCGCTGCGCCGCGCGCAGTGTCGAAACCTCGGGCGGCAAGATCAGCTCCGTGGTTACCGAGCTGGGCGAAATCAGATGCAACAGCGTGGTGCTGGCGGCCGGTGCCTGGTCGAGCCTGTTCTGCGGCAACCTGGGTATCCGCCTGCCGCAGCTGCGGGTGCTGGGGTCGGTGATGCGCACCGCACCTTTGCCAGGCGGCCCGGAGTGCGCGGTGGCGACCGAGAAGGTCTCGTTCAGAAAGCGTGCCGATGGCGGCTATACCGTGGCTCTGCGCAACGCCAACGTCGCGGCGCTGGTACCGGACAGCTTTCGCTACCTGCCCGATTTTCTGCCCATGGTCAGGGCTCACCACCCTGAATACCGCCTGCGCGTGACCCGCCAGAGCTGGCAGGAGCTCAACACGCCCCGGCGTTGGAGCAATGCCCAGGCTTCACCGTTCGAGACACAGCGCCTGTATGACCCCAAGCCGGTGGATGCCTACCTCGACCAGGCTTTGAGCATGCTTGCCGAGCAGTTTCCGATCTTCGCCCAGGCCCGGATCGAGCAGCGCTGGGCCGGCTTGATCGATGTCACGCCCGATATCGTGCCGGTGATGGACCAGGTGCAGAGCCTGCCCGGTTTCTACCTGGCCACGGGCTTCTCCGGGCACGGTTTCGGTATCGGGCCGGGCGCTGGGCATTTGATGGCGGACCTGATTACCGGCAGCGCGCCTTTAGTCGATCCCGCGCCGTTTCGTTTCGCTCGGTTCGCCCGATGACACGCTCATATTCAAGCCCCGAGCCGTTGCGCGATGCGGTCCGCTTCCTGGCGCATGGCTTGCACCAGCCGCTGCTGATAAAGCGGGGTCATGCGCACACTCGGCAGGGCGCAGCTCAGCGCGCCCACGGGGGCCGCGTCGGCGTCCAGGATCGGCACCGCCACGCCGGTGTGCAGCGGCAGCACGCGATCGGCCAGGCCACAGGCGTAACCCTGTTGGCGCACCTGCTTGAAGGTGGAGCGCAGGGCGCTGTCGCTGATGGCGTATTCGCGCAGCAGGCGCGGTGCGTTGTGTTCCAGAATCTGCGCGCGTGCCGCAGTGGGCAGGTGGCTGAGCAATGCCAGCGAGCCCTGGCCGACGCCGCTGAGCACGCGCGCGCCCACGCAATCGGCAAAGCTCTGGGTAGGGTTGGCTCCTTCGTGCAGTTCCAGGCACAAGGCGTAGTAGCCATCCTGAACGAACAGAAAGAAGCTGTCCTGGAAGGTTTCGCACAGGCGCAGCAGGGCTGGGCGGGCGAGCTCGCGCACGCCGCCGGTGTTGCCGGCCTGGGCACCCAGGCTGAGCAACTGGTAACCCAGGAAGTAAGGCCCGCGCAGCCGTGGCAGGCGCACGAAGCCGTAGGATTTCATCGCCTTGAGCAGCCGATACAGGGTCGCGCGGCTAAGCTGGGTATCGGCGCTGAGTTCTTCGATAGTCGCGCCCGGCGCGCCGTGTGCGGCAATCGCCTGAAGAATGTCGAAGGAGCGGTCCAGCGTTTGCGTGCCCTGGGTCGTGCAGCGCGGCAGACGAGCTGGGGATGAGTCGGTTTGGGGCATGTGTGGCTCTCCCTGGAAACGACAATGGCCGAACCCGCACCGAGCACAAGGCTGGGTCTGGCAGGCACGGCAAGTGCAGTGCAATATCCGGGCCCTCACGGCCCTTCTCACCACGATCCATAGGGATGACAGCAACCGATGCCTGGACCTCGCGTAGTACCTGTACAGGGCGATGAACACCTGCCGGACCGAGTCGATGTGGTGGTGATCGGCGGCGGCATCGTCGGTGCATCCACCGCCTTGGAGCTGGCCGAACGCGGCCTGAAAGTGGCCTTGTGCGAAAAAGGCGGCATTGGCCACGAACAGTCGAGCCGCAACTGGGGCTGGGTGCGTATCTCGCGCCGTGATCCGCGCGAGCTGCCGTTGATGGCCCATGCGCTGAACATCTGGAACGACCTGGCCGCGCGCATCGGCAAGGACGTCGGCTACACCCGCGCCGGCATTCTCTTCACCTGCGCGGATGATCAAAGCTACGCCGAACACGAGCGCTGGAAGGCCAACCTGGACGAGTACCCGGTGCGTGCGCGGATGGTCTCGGGCACCGACCTGGCCGGCTTGCTGCCCGGTGTCGCGCGGCTACCGATCAAGGGCGCGCTGTACACCCCCGACGACGGTCGTGCCGAGCCGCAGCAGGCGGCCCCGGCGATTGCCGAAGCGGCCCGGGCCAGGGGCGCGGTGATCCTCACCGAATGCGCGGTGCGCGGCATCGAGCGTGCGGCGGGCCGGGTCAGTGGCGTCATCACCGAGCGTGGCCCGATCGCCTGCACGTCCGTGGTGCTGGCCGGCGGCGCCTGGTCGAGCCTGTTCTGCTCGCCATTGAAGGTGCACCTGCCCCAGCTCAAGGTACTCAATTCAGTGATCCGCACCACGCCGCTGCAGGGTGGTCCGGAAGCAGCCATCTGGGCGATGGATTTTGCCGTGCGCAAGCGTCAGGACGGTGGCTACACGGTTGCCTCTGGCCACGAGAACATTGCTGACATCGTACCCGACTCCTTTCGCTACGCGCGGCCGTTCTGGCCTGCTCTGCAGCAGGAACACAAGTCCCTGTCGTTTCGCCTGGGCCAGCGTTTCTTCCAGGAAGCGGTGCTGCCCAAGCGTTGGGCGCTGGACGAAGCCAGCCCCTTCGAATACCGCCGCGTGCTCGACCCGGTGCCGTCGATCCGCCAATCCAACCGCGCCCTGGCCAGCCTCACCCGCGCCTTTCCGGTGTTCGCCAACGTACGGATCGCGCAGCGCTGGGGCGGCATGATCGATGTCACGCCCGATGCCGTGCCGGTGATCTCGGCCGTGGAGGGCGTACCTGGCTTTTTCATCGCCACCGGATTCTCCGGTCATGGCTTCGGCATCGGCCCGGCGGCCGGGCGGCTGATGGCCAACCTGGTCACCGGCGAAACCCCGATCGTCGACCCGCAAGCGTTCCGTCTCTCGCGCTTCACCGACGGCTCCAACCCACGGCCCATTTCCGGATTCTAGAGCCACCCGTTCACCCGACAATACCCTTCAGAAGCTCGTCCGAACGAGCCCGGGTCCAGCGTCCCTGACGCTTTCCAGCGCCTGCCACCTGCCCTTTCTTCCTCACAGTGGGAGCTTCAGCATGTCGCAACGCGATGACTCGGATAAAAGCAACGCTCTGTTGAACCCAACCCGCCGCCAGGCGCTGGCCATGGCCATCATCGGTGCTGCGGGGACTCTGCTGCCGTTGGGCCGCAGCAGCCAATCGTTCGCGGCCATGGCCGCGCCGCCGTCCGGGCAGGTGATCATCGGCCTGTCCCAGGAGCCCACGGTGTTCAACCCGCACATGCCGCACATCGAGGTGGATGACGGCATCCACTGGAACGTGTTCGACCCGCTGTTCGGCATTGCGCCCACGGGCGAATTCGTCCCGGCCCTGGCCACTGAAGTGCCAACCGTGGCCAATGGCGGCATCTCCGCCGACGGCCTGCAGTGGAAGATCAAACTGCGCAGCGACGCCAAATGGCACGACGGTCGGCCTTTCACCGCCGATGACGTGAAATACACCCTGGAACTGATCGTCTCGCCGAATTTCCGCAGCGGCCGCCGCGCGGGGCATGACCTGCTGCGCGACATCACCGTGGTGTCGCCCACCGAAATCCACTGGCGCATGGAGAAGTCCTACGCGCCCTACGCGTCGATTCTGTCGTCCACGTTCATGCTGCCCAAGCACATCCTCTCGGCTGCCGCCGACGTCAACACCGCGCCGTTCAACAATGCGCCGATCGGCACCGGCCCATTCAAGTGGGGCACGCGGGTGGCGGGCGACCATATCCAGCTCAAGGCCAACCCGGACTATTACGGCACCAAACCGCAGCTTGAAAGCGTGATCTTCAAGTACATCCCCGACCTCACCGTGCTCTACACCCAGTTCAAGACCGGCGACATCGACGTCACCGCGATGCAGGGCATCACCCCCGACCATTACGAGGAAGCCAAGGACCTGGCCGGGCGCACCGTGGTGATCCTGCCGGTGGCCACCATCGAGTCGGTAACGCTGAACATGGAGCGCCCGCAGTTCAAGGACCCCGTCGTGCGCCAGGCGCTGTACATGGCCATCGACAAGAAGACCATCATCGACGAGCTGTATTTCGGCCTGGTGCTGCCCACCGAAACCTACATGCCGCAGCAGTCGGCCTACTACAACCCCAACCTGCCCAAGCAAAGCTTCAACATCGAAGCGGCCAGCAAACTGCTCGATGACGCGGGCTGGAAACCCGGTGCCGGCGGCATTCGCGAGAAGGGCGGGGTGCGCCTGTCGTTCACCAACTCCACCACCGCTGGCAACCAGATCCGTGAACAGGCACAGCAGTTCATCCAGCAGACCTGGCTGGCCATCGGCGTGGAAATGAAAATCTCCAACCTGCCGCCCGCCGTGATGTGGGGCGAGTACTGGGTGCAGTCCAAATTCGACTCGGTGATCGTCGGCAACAACTTCCTCACCGGGGCCGACCCCGACACCCGCGACTACTTCGGTTCACAGTCGACCAATGCCAAGGGTGGCGCCGGGCAGAACAACTCGCAGTACGTCAACGCCAAGGTCGATGAACTGCTGGCCCAGGGCGCCTCCATGCAGGATGTAGCCCAGCGCAAGGCGGTGTACGTGCAGGTGCAGGACCTCATCCGCCAGGACCTGCCCATTCTGCCGCTGTTCCAGTACACCTACGTGCGCGGCTACAAGTCGGGCCTCAAGGGCTTCACCGGCAACATCAACCTGCGCATCGAGCCCTGGAACGTCAACACCTGGTCCTGGACCTGAATGCACGCCCACGCCTGGCCGCACGGCCGGGCGTCGTTCGTACCGCAGAGGATCTGACGCATGCCCAACTACATTCTCAACCGCCTGGGGCAGAGCGCCGTGGTGCTGGTGCTGGTTTCGCTGATCGGCTTCATGGTGCTCAACCTGGCCCCCGGCGGGCCCATGTCGCAATTCGCCCTCAACCCCGGCATGAGCCAGGCCGAGCTGGACCGCATCGCCGAGCAACTGGGCCTGAAGCGGCCGCTGCTGGTGCAGTACATCGACTGGTTCAGCCACCTGTTCGTCGGCGACTGGGGCCACTCGTTTCGCGACGGCCGCCCGGTGCTCAGCGTGATTGCCGGACACCTGCCCGCGACGTTGCTGCTGATGGGCACCTCGACCGTGCTGTCGATCGTCATCGGCACCTGGGTTGGCGTGCTTGGCGCGGTGCGTCGCTATTCGGTGTTCGACACCCTGGCCACGGTAGGTGCGATGGTGGCGCTGTCGATTCCCACCTTCTGGTTCGGCCTGGTGGCGATCTTCTTTTTCTCCCTGCACCTGGGTTGGCTGCCGGCCGGCAACATGTACACCATCGGTGACCAATCCGTGGGTGACTACGCCATTCATCTGGTGCTGCCGGTGCTGGTGCTGGCCTTGGTCAACGTGGCGATCTGGAGCCGCTACATGCGCTCCGCCACCCTGGACGTGATCGATCAGGATTTCGTCCGCACCGCCCGCGCCAAGGGCGTGCCCTATCGCCGGGTGCTCACCCACCATGTCATCCGCAATGCGCTGCTGCCGATGATCACCCTGGCCGGGCTGCAGATCCCGACCATTCTCGGTGGCGCGCTGGTCACCGAAACGGTGTTCACCTGGCCTGGCATGGGCCGGCTGTTCCTCGACAGCCTGGGCTACAGCGACTACCCGGTGATCATGGGCATCCTGATGTTTTCGGCGGTGCTGGTGCTGTTGGGCAACCTGCTTGCCGACCTGTTGATAGGCGTCGCCGACCCCCGCGTGCGGCTGGCCTGAAGGAGTACTGCCGATGACCACTGCCACTCGCTACCTGCCCGCTTCGCCCCGTTGGGCGTGGCTGGCCAACCCGACGTTGCGCCGTTTCATGCGCCACAAACTGGCCGTGCTCGGCGTGGTGATGATCACCGTGCTGGTGCTGGCCTGCGTGTTCGGCCCCTATCTGCTGCACTACAACGACCTGACCATCGACATCCGCAACCGCTTCGCGCCACCGCTCACGGGCAATCACTACCTGGGCACCGACGCCCTGGGCCGCGACACCGCCGCGCGCCTGCTCAACGCGGGACGCATCTCGCTGATGGTGGGTTTCTGCGCCATGCTCATCAGCATCGTCATCGGCACCCTGATCGGCGTCATCGCCGGTTACTACCGCGGCTGGGTGGGCGCCGGCCTGATGCGCTTCGTCGATGCCTTCCTGTCCTTTCCCAGCGTGTTTCTGGTGCTGGTGCTGGCAGCGTTCACCAAGCCCAGCCCGATGATGATCACCCTGATCATCGCCGTGACCAGCTGGATGGAAATCTCGCGCATCGTCGAGGCTGAAATCCGTTCGCTGCGCGAGCGCGACTTCACCTTGGCCGCACGCATGATCGGCGCCAGCAACCGCTGGATCATGTTCCGCGAACTGATGCCCAACGCCATCGGCCCGATCATCGTCGCGGCCACCCTGACCATCGCCAACGCCATTCTGTTGGAGGCGTACATCAGCTTCCTCGGCTACGGCATCCAGCCACCGTTGCCCAGCTGGGGCAACATGCTCAACGCCGCCCAGCAGTACCTGGGCAAGGCGCCCTGGCTGGCGATCATTCCCGGGCTGGCCATCACTCTCGCGGTGACCAGCTTCAACTTCATCGGCGACGGCCTGCGCGACGCGCTGGACGGCAGGAGCGACCTGAAATGAACGCAGATGAAAAGATTGCCGTGGCGCACCTCAACGTCGCCTTCCGCAAGGGGGCCGGCTACGTCCCTGTGGTGCACGACATCAACTTCACCATCGGCGCCGGCGAAACCCTCGCCTTGGTGGGTGAGAGCGGTTCAGGCAAGAGTGTCACCAGCCTGGCCATCATGAAACTGCTCGCCGAGGCGCCGAAAACCCGTATCGACGGCAGCGCCATCGTCGCCGACCACCACGGCAAACCCATCGACCTGGTAGCCATGGGCGAGCAGCAGATGCGCCACGTGCGCGGCAATCGGGTGGCGATGATTTTCCAGGAACCGCTCACCTCGCTGAACCCGGTGCACCGCGTGGGCGACCAGATCGCCGAGGCGATCCGCTTCCACCAATCGCTGAGCAAGGCCGACGCCCGTGCTCGTGCGCTGGCACTGCTGGAGCAGGTCGGCATTCCCGAGCCGGTCAAGCGCCTGGACTGTTACCCGCACGAGCTGTCCGGCGGCATGCGCCAGCGGGTGATGATCGCCATCGCCCTGGCCATGGAGCCGGACGTGCTGATCGCCGACGAGCCCACCACGGCGCTGGACGTCACCGTGCAGGCGCAGATTCTCGACCTGCTGCGCAGCCTGCAGAAGAAGAGCGGCATGGCCATCCTGTTCATCACCCACAACTTCGGCGTTGTGGCGGAAATCGCCGACCGGGTCATGGTGATGTACGCCGGGCGTATCGTCGAACAGGGCAGCGTCAGCCAGGTGCTGTCCTCACCGCGCATGCCCTACACCCGCGGCCTGCTGGCCGCCGTGCCGCGCTTCGAACAGGCCGGGCTGGCGCAGGGTGAACTGGGCACCATCGCCGGCTTCGTCCCCGACCCCAGCTCGCCGCCCAGCGGCTGCGCGTTCCACCCGCGCTGCGCCTACAGCATCGCCGGCCGCTGCGACAGCCAGGCGCCCGATCTCGAAGAAATCGAACTGGGCCATGACCTGCGCTGCGTGCGCTGGCGCGAACTGCCCGTCGAACACGGAGGTGCACGATGAAAGAACGTCCCCTGATCGACGTCGTCGGCCTGAAAAAACACTTCCCCGTGCGCAAGACGTTTCTCGCCAGCCGCCGCGACCGCGACGACAACCTGGTGCGCGCGGTGGATGGCGTCGACCTGAGTATCGCCCGTGGCGAAGTGCTGGGCCTGGTGGGCGAAAGCGGCTCGGGCAAGAGCACCCTGGGCCGCAGCCTGATGATGCTCGACCCGCCCACCGACGGACACATCGTCTTCGACAACACCGAGATCACGCCCTTCAACGACCGCCAGCTCAAACCCTATCGCAAGCGCATGCAGATGATCTTCCAGGACCCCTACGGCTCCCTCAACCCGCGCATGAGCGTCGGCGAAATCCTCGCCATGCCCCTGCGTTTCCACAACCCTGAACTCGATGCCGCCGGGCGCCGCGAAAAGGCCGGGCAGGCCCTGGAAACCGTCGGCCTCGCGGCGCAGTACCTGGACCGCTACCCCCACGAATTCTCCGGCGGCCAACGCCAGCGCATCGGCATCGCCCGTGCCCTGACCCTGGAGCCCGAATTCATCATGGCCGACGAGCCGGTGTCAGCTCTCGACGTATCGGTCCAGGCCCAGGTGCTGAACCTGTTCGCGCGCATCCGCCGACAGATGAGCCTGACCATGCTGTTCGTCACCCACGACCTGGCCGTGGTCGGCCACATCGCCGACCGCGTCGCCGTGATGTACCTGGGCCGCATCGTCGAAATCGCGCCCACGCGAGAATTGTTCAGCAACCCGCGCCATCCGTACACGGAAGCACTGATGTCGGCGATCCCCATGCCCGAACCGGGGCAGCGGCGACAGCGGATCGTGCTACAAGGGGATATCCCGAGCCCTATTTCACCGCCTTCGGGATGTGCGTTTCGCACCCGCTGCCCTTACGTGCTGCCCGCCTGCGCACAGGATCGGCCACTGTTGAGGGAGGTGGGGGTGGCGCATGGGGTGGCGTGTATTCGGGATGATTTGGAGTTGGTTTCGCCGCTCACCGATCACGCCAGCCCGAGCGCCTCGACGACATCGCTGGCCAGCACCACCTCGGCGTACTCGCTGCCGAGTATCGCCAATGTCAGATCATGAACGGTCCCCGCATCCCATACGGTCCCATCCGCCCCCGTCACGGGTACCGCGGTAGTGGCGTCCGAGGGAAGGGTGATGCTGTAACCCAACGCCTTTCCTGCGCGAACGGTGGCATCCATGCTGTTGTGGATAACCACGCCCGTCAGCACGAAACGCTTCACCTGCATGGCCTTGAGCAAGGTATCCAACTCGGTACCAATGAACGCACAGTTCTGCTGTTTGGTGATCACCGGTTCGCCGTCTAGTGGGGCGACTTCCCGCTTGATGCCATTCCACGGCCCGTGAGTGTGGTACGTCGATGTGGGCGTTGGTTCATCGTGCTTCACGTGCATCACCGGCCAACCATTCGTACGCCAAAGCTGCAGCAGCCGCTGAATGGTTTCCAGGTAGCCAGGGTTGCTTTTGCCATTCCACTTCGGCTGGTCGATGGCGTCTTGCACGTCGAGGATGATGAGAGGGATGGGGTTGGGCTGGTCGCTCATGGAAGGCCGTTTTATCGGAAAAGAATGGGGTCAGTGTGCGGTAAGGGGCAGGTGGCTTCAATGGGCGGTGGGAAATGTGGGGGCGTGGCAGGCGTATCTGAAACAGCTATGATCTTCAGCGCCGCAGGCCTGTGCACGCGCGAGTGATCCTCGGGGTGTGGATCCCGTGCGCCGCATCATTTCCATGAGGAAAGCCAATGAGCGAGAACAAGACCGCTACCGACATCGACTGGATCGATCCTGATGATGCTCCGGAGCTGACCGACGCCTTTTTCGAGCGTGCCGACGAGTACGTAGGTACTCGAGTGATCCGCCGTGGCCGGCCCAAGGCTGGCATTGTGCGTGAGCGTATTTCGATCCGTATCGAACTTGCCGTGCTCGCTGAGTTCCGAGCCTCCGGGCCCGGTTGGCAAACGCGCATGAATGCGGCGTTGGCGGACTGGCTCAAGACCCATGACCCTTCGGATGTGCAGAGTTAACGGCGGGTTTTCGTAGTGGACGTCGTGGCCATGTCTAGCTTCTTACGGATGAGCTTGTAGTTCTGCTGCTCCGTTCAGGACGCCTTTCCCGGCTCTACCGGAACAGACAACCGCTCAAACAGCGGCCTCATCACCTGCCCCGGAGAGGGGATGGGATTGGCCAACGGCTGATCATGTGCGCTGTTCTCCTGCGTCCTGACGCCGATCACGATGCTGTGGTCAGGCTGCTCCTGTGCATAGGCCGTGTAACCGTTATCCAACGGGTGGATTCTTTCGCCGGGTCGTACACCGGGGTAATTCGGAGCAGGGTGAAAATCGGCGATCACGGCAGTCGTTCTGATCGCCGACAGCACCCAAGGCTGATAACTGTCAGTGAAGAACGAATAGCACGCAACCAGCACCATGCCAGCTGCAATAGCGCCTCCGGAGTGGAACAACGCCATAGCCGGATTGAACTGAGGAGAGTAATTAACGCCGAAGATTTTCAGGAATGACGCACCCATCTGAATAGCCGCAAAAACAACCACCGCAATACCTGTGACTGCAAGCAGCAGCAGTCCACCAAGGAACAGCAAAAAAGCCACCACCGCCATCCACGCCGGTATATAGAACAGCAACGCCAGCAGGCCGACCGTCAAATCAAAAGACTGCGGCGGCAAGCCCAATGCTTCGGAAACAGCAAAGCGCGACAACCCGGTTGCGACCAGCAGTGCCAACAAGTGCAACAGAACGATAGGCGTCTTGTACAACGGCTTATGCCATTTCTTACGCATCCAGCGGGCCACTGGCAGACACCACATGATGAAGCCCGCAATCATGAAGCCAGCAGCAATCATGCTGGTTACATCCAAAGCGGCCGTGCCCCAGCTTCTGGACAGTAACAAACCCAAGAAGACTAGAACTATCGAAACCATATAAAGCCGATGTGCCATTGAAGTGGCCGCGTACTTGTCCTTCAACCATTGCATATCAGTACCTGAAACCTTACCCGGGGGATCGATGACGATTGAGTCACAGGACATGGCCAGCTGTTGGCCACCCTGTCCGATGCGGCCTGAGGGTGTTTTTCCTACCAAGCCAGCAAAAGGGGGGCAATCCTAACAGGGCTGTTTTCCAAGAGAAGGGCGGGGCAATAACTCGAAACTGAAATGGTGTGACGTGGTAGTTAGCCAAGCATTACGCGCATACAACGCACTGCAGTGCATCGACGCGCTGGGCGTGGACCAGGAGTTGCTCCTGCATCATCCACGCCCATAAACATCACCCGTTAGAAATCCACCGTCCCGGAAAACTTCACCAGCCGTGGCTCACCCTGGGTCAGGTAGCCGCCGTTGGCCGAGGCCCAGTAGTTCTTGTCGGTGATGTTCTCCACGTTCATGCGCAGGGTGACCGCCTTGCGCTCGACCTTGAAGGTGTAACGCGCGCCCGCGTCGAAGCGGTTCCAGGTGGGCAGGCTCAGAGTGTTCGCCTGGTCGGCATACTGCCCGCCGGTGCGCAGGGCACGGGCGTTGAGTGCCAGGCCGTTCAGCCCCGGTACATCCCAGTCCACCGTTGCATTGAGCTGGAACGTCGGCACGCCGATGGCGTGGTTGCCGTCGTTCAAGCCGCCCGCTGTGTCCTCAAGTTCAGACTGCAGGCGCGTACCGCCGGCCATCAAGCGCAAGCCTTCCACCGGCTCGCCGAACACACTCAACTCGACCCCACGGTTGACCTGCTTGCCATCGCGTACATACACATTGACGGTGCCGCCACCGGGCGCTGCAAAGCTCTGCGTGAAACCATCGGTTGGCCGCTCGATGCGAAACGCCGCCAGCGTGGCACCCCATGATTGCTTGTCCAGCTTGATCCCGGCTTCCACCTGCTTGGTGCGCCCCGGCGGAAACGCCTCACCCACGTTGACGACCTGACCCGACGCCGTTGGCCCCGCCGACAACCCCTCGATACGGTTGGCAAACAGCGACACCGACTCTACTGGCTTGTAGACGATGCCATACACCGGCGTGGTGATCGCCTCGTCGTACATGGAAGTGCGCGAGCCGCCGACACCTGTGGTCGACTCATAGGCATAGTTCTGCACCAGCAACTGCTGGCGCCGCAGCCCGGCCGTCACCAGTACCTTGTCGTCGAAGAAACCCAAAGTATCCGACACCGCCAGGCTGCGGTTGCGCGTCTTGCCGGTGATGCCTGGGTCGCTCATGTCCCCGGCTGCGAAGCTCACTGCAGTCGGCTTCGCCAGGGAGGCGGTGTTGTAGATATTGGTGGTACCCGTGGACTGATAGAACTCATAGGCATTGCGCTGCTCGGTCCAGATGCTCGACGCGCCCAGGCTGATCTGATGGCTGACCGGCCCGGTCTGCAAGTTGCCGTTGATCCCGGTCATGAACGTGGCGTTGTCTTCGTCGTGCGGAATCTTCGATCCGCCGATGGTCGCCGCGCCCGTGTTCGAATTCGTCAGTACCGGCGTGCCGTACACACCGTTCTCACGCGTGTGCTTCGCGCCACCCGCCACGTAGGCCGTCCAGTCCTCGTTGAGGTCCCACTCGCCACGCAACATGCCGAAGGTGTCCTCGGTCTGGCTGTAGGTCCAATCCTGGCCATAGTTATGGTTGGCATCCGGCGCCCGCGGAATGCTCGTGATCGTGCCCAGGCGCACCGAGTTGCGCAGGCTGTTGATGCGCTGCTTCTGATAACCAAAATCGCCAGACAGGCGGAAGTTGTCACCCCGATAATCCAGCCCCAGCGTAAACAGCTTGGTGCGCTGCGACTCGTCGTCGATCGCCGTATCACCCTCGCGCTGCGCCAGGTTCACCCGCGCACCGAAACGGTTGTCCTCGCCGAACCGCTGACCCAGGTCCAGGTGCTCGCCCACGCGGCCATCGGTACTGATGTCCTGCGTGTAACGCCGGATAGGCTCATCACCCGCCCGCTTGGGCACCAGGTTCACACTGCCGCCCAGCCCGGTCCCCGTCGGGCTTACGCCATTGATGAACGCGTTCGGCCCCTTGAACACCTCGACCCGCTCCACCGCATCGGTGGAAATGATCTGCCGCGGCAACACCCCATACAACCCGTTGTAGGAAATGTCATCACTGGACAGCGGCAAACCACGAATCACGAACACCTGTGCCTGGTTGCCGAAACCGAACGACTGACGCACCGACGGATCATTGAGCAACACATCGCCCACGTCCTCCGCCTGCTGATCTTCGATCAGCTTCGAGGTGTAGCTGGTCAGCGTGAACGGCACATCCATGTTGTCCTGGTTGCCCAGCACACCCATCTGCCCACCGCGTGCGACTTGACCACCGGCAAACACATCAGGTGAAGCGCCCTTGGTGGTTTTGTTGGTTTGCGCGTCGATCGACGTGGCATCGAGCACGAGAGCGTCCGCCGCGTGGGCGCCGATGCTCACAGAGCAGCACACCGCCAGAAGAGTAGGGCGAGAAGGAAAACGAAGGACCATGGAAGGATTTCCGACGAAGATAGAAGTTAAGGGGCGCCTTCCTGGCAGGTGCGAATGAATCTCAGTCGAATATCCTAGCAAGAGTTTCACAAAGCGTTAACGATTTTTTAAGGGATTTTTCACACGGCACTATGACGGTGCAGAGCAGGAGCAACGTCTAAAGAATGGCAAAGGGTTACCGATAGTTAGTTCAGTGATGGTGTTTCTACCTTTGTCTGGGAAATGGAATTCAAATGAGCCTTCAAGACGACCTGCTCGACGAGCCCATAGCGCCGCGACCACGTGTTCAGCAACGTGTACATCCGGGGTGGTGGTGTTGGCTGTTGGTGCCAGTGGTGGCAGTGGGGATGAACTGGTCGCGGATTGCGGCGTATCTGGAGCCGGCGCGCACGGCTCCGATGCCTCAACCGGTTGAGCGGTTGGAACGGCCCGTTGTTGAACCTGCGCCTGTATCTGCTCCCGTTGTGCGAGCAGTGGCTCCAGCTGCGCCAAAAAGCCTGCAGGAGTGCATGGGCGCGGACAATGCGATTAGTGATCAGACGTTGCGCTGTCGGTATGGCGATGCGCCTCGGCCAGCGCGGGAGGAACGAGCCGTGCAGGGGATGGTGTCGGCGCAGTATCTGGCGGAGTACAAGGCGGGGCAGGGTACTCAGCCGGTTCGGCGCGCTGGTAGCAGCAGTAGCTCTGAGTCGCACCAAATACTCGGTTGGGACAGGAAGAATTCATACACCGCTTCATGGAGTGTCAGCGATAACCGGGTGGATTACGGTAGCGTGTGCAGCGGTTACCGGACTGGATCGATTGAATACCGCGAGTGCAGGAAAGGCGCGAAGCAGTGGTTCAAAGAGCAGTGCCGTTCAGAGCGGAATCCGGCACTGCGGGAGCGGTATTGTTCGGCGGGTTCGGGGTTTAGTCCGATGGGGTAGGACCCTTCTTTGCAAGCAGTGTCACGAGCATAAATACAAAGAGGCTTGTGGGTCGTGAAGGAGACTTGCCTGAACTCCCCCAAGCATTGCCGCTCTATCCACAATCACTCACACTTCCAGCCCTATCCCCTTGGACGTCCCCCATGCCAGTTGCCTCCCCCAATACACTGGCTCCTGTCCCGCCCATGATCGGCGGCGGAGAAATGGGGGACCTGGTGCGCGACACGGATTGGTCCAGCACCGCATTGGGCGATTACCGCTCATGGCCTGCATCCCTGCGCACTTCGTTGTCGCTGGTATTGAACACCAAAGGCATCGCAGCCCTTTACTGGGGGCCCCAGCAATGGCTGCTCTACAACGACGCCTACGGCCTGGCACTTGGCGATCGGCATCCCGCCGCGTTCGGTCGCCCGATGCCGGAGGTGCTCACCGATATCGCCCCGGTGCTTAGCCCCCAAGTGGCACAGGTGCTCGCCACAGGCGATGGTTTCTCCATAGAGAACCTGTCGATGATGATGCAGCGTCATGGCCAACAGGAGGAGACCGTATGGACATACAGCTTCTCGCCTGTGCAGGGCGAAAGCGGCGGCTATGAAGGCGTTCTGTTGCTGGCCTCTGAAATGACTCAGCAAGTGCTCGCCGATCGCAAACGGGACCGCGCCGAGCACGAACGGGCCCAGGCTCTCCTGCGCCTGAGTGAGCTCAACGCCGGGCTTGAAGAAGAAGTCTCCCGCCGTACCGCTGACCGTAACCGACTCTGGCTGCTGTCGGCGGACATCATGCTGCGCTGCACTTTCGACGGCGTCATCACTGCGGTCAACCCCGCCTGGACCGACCTGCTGGGATGGCAGGAATCCGAGTTGATCGGCCTGTCGCTTTTCGAACTGATCCACCCCGACGACCTGGCGCACACCCAGCAGGGCGCCAGTCTGTCCGCTGATGGCCATGCCTACGCCCGGTTCGACGACCGCTACCGCCACAAGAACGGCAGCTACCGCTGGATATCCTGGTCGACCCAGCCAGACGAGCAGCAGATCAACGCCGTGGGCCGCGACTTCACCGCCGAGCGGGAGAGCGCCAACGCCCTGGCCGCCGCCGAGGAGGCCCTGCGTCAATCGCAGAAGCTGGAAGCCATCGGCCAACTCACCGGTGGCGTCGCCCACGACTTCAACAACCTACTGACCGTGATCAAGTCGTCGACTGACCTGCTCAAACGGCCTGATCTCTCCAACGAGCGACGGGCGCGCTATGTCTCAGCCATCGCCGACACCGTCGAACGAGCCGCCAAAGTTAACTCGCAACTGCTTGCCTTCGCCCGTCGTCAGGCATTGCAACCAACGGTGTTCGCACCTGCCGAGAACCTGCGGGCCCTGGCCAGTATGATCAAGACGCTGGTGGGCGCCGAAGTGGAGCTGGTGATGAAGATCCCCGAACATAGCCACTTCGTGATCGCCGACCCCTCTCAGTTCGACATGGCAATCGTCAACATGGCCGTCAACGCGCGTGACGCCATGGTCGGCCAGGGGCGCCTCATCATCCGAGTGGGCCCAGCTAGCCGGGGGGCCGAGTCTGGCGAACAGCCTCAAGTGGTGATTTCGATGACCGATACCGGCAGCGGCATCGCGCCGCTGCACCTTGGCAGGATATTCGAGCCCTTTTTCACCACCAAAGGCGTGGGGCAGGGCACGGGTCTGGGCCTGTCGCAAGTGTTTGGGTTCGCCAAGCAATCGGGTGGCGAGATCACCGTGGACAGTGAAGTCGATCAAGGCACCACATTCACACTCTACCTGCCCCAGGCATCCGAGCCGCGCGAGCCACGGAGTGTCGAGGCGACCCATGAATTGGTACACGGACACGGCACCAGTGTATTAATCGTCGAAGACAACCCTCAGGTGGGCGCCTTTGCGATGCAATCACTGTCGGATTTGGGCTACCAGCCAGTCCTTGCCATCAATGGACAGGAAGCATTGACCGAGCTGGCCCGAGACGCCAGCCGATTCAAAGTGGTGTTATCCGATGTGGTAATGCCGGGGATGACGGGTATCGAGCTGGCCCATGAGATTCGACGACGATACGAAGGATTACCTGTAGTGCTGACATCGGGATACAGCCATGTGCTGGCAGAGAAGGGAACTGATGGATTCGAGTTGTTGCATAAACCGTATTCAGTGGAGCAGTTATCGCGCCTGTTGTGTGGGGCGGTGTGTGCACATCGCTCGAAGGTGACCTGAGCTAGCATCGCCTTCCAAAAATCACTCCAGCTCAATCCCGGCACTCGCCACCTTCACCGCCAGGCTCGCAAAGAATATACACCCGATCAAACGGGCAAAAATCTCCAGCGTTTCGCACACATCCGGATCTTCAAACAGCACAGGCCGCGAATCGATCGCGCAAAGCGCTCCGTACAACCGGCCATCAGGCAGGAAAATAGGCACGCCTACATAGCTGTCCAGATCATAGGTCTTGACGATCAGTCGTGAGGCGAAGCTCTGGTAATGGCTCACTCTCGGGATCAGCAACGGCGCAGGATCCCGCTGAAACTCGCTGCAGATCGTGTCTTCCAGCGGAAAAGCCTCACCTGCAGCAATTCCCAGGTCAGCTGAGTCGTGCACAGAGCAGATCACCAACTCAGCGTCGCCAAATTTGGTGATCGCGGCGAAACGCATGTTGGTGAGCCGGGTCACCAGACGCAGGATGTTGGTGGTGGCTTCGATTTCAGCAATGGCTGCGCGTTCTTCCTGGGAAAGGAGGCTGGGAGGGTAGTCGAGTGCCATGGGGTACCTCGTCGTTTTGGGGAGTTTGCGGCCTGTGATTGAGGTTCTGCAAGGGGGGAGATGGAGCGATGTTGTGACATAGGCGCTATGCAGCCAAAACCGAGCATTCAGGTACAAAAAAGCCGTTGTGCGCTACGCAAGGTGCCTGGTTTGTGAAGCTTGTTTGGGCCGGGGGGATTTGAACCCCCGTCCGGCTCTGGTAAGGTGCGGTTCTGAAAGCTGAAGCTGCCATTTTCCTGTCATTTATTGCCTTTGTGCTACTTGAAGATCGCCTTCGTAACGGCTCGCACGCTGCGGTGCGTACCTGCGACAAGGCTTCAAGCTGTACATTGTGGTGTGTGTCAGGTATAAGCCACTGGGGCTAGGCATGTGCCTTTTTTGCTTTTAGACCGGTATGGAGACGGGCCACAATGTCGGATAGTGATGATAAACCAGTAAGTAAGAATGTCACTACAGTTTTTCCTGCTGGTTTTAGATTAGGGAAAAGTGGCGATAACCTTGTTTTAGAATTTCTAGATGACCGAGAATCTCATCTGGATGTAACCTTTTCAGGGGCGCTGACGCCTGAAATACTAATTGATTTAACTCAGAAATTTCAAAATTTTTTGAATGAACTCGATGAAAAGTAGTACTTTCCTGTCTAAAGTTATTTCCCGGAATTTGCTAGATTCGGGGGTTAGCAATTATCGCCAGCTGGATATGTCAGTCTCTGCGGCTCCGCGCCAAAAGTTTCCGATTTGGATCGAGGTGGATGAAAAACAGGTTACGGCAAAAAGTTATTATACCATTGAGTCCTATAAACGCCCTTCGTCTACGTGTGAATCGGGAATTTGGGACTCTTGGAATAAATTGATGCTCGATATGCTTCAAAAGCATGCTGGCCTATTTGAGTCCCGTGTTTATAGGGCATCAGATCTTCGAGATTTGTTTGATGACATCCCTTCCAATTATGTGCTTCGGTCTCGACTTCACTTAATAGAGTGTGAGCTAGAGTCCGACGACGACGCTGCGCCTATAAATGTAAAATCACTATTTTGTATGCTGAGATTTCTCCCGCTTTTAGAAGAGAAGCACCACGAACTAGCATTTTACCTGGATGACGATAGCGGGCAGCTAGGAGTTTCTTTGGTAGGGCACCTAAAAGGTGGGGCAAAGAAGACCCTTGATCTCGTTTTTAAAGATGATGGAGAAATTTTCTTCACATTTATGGAGGGTGGTGAGGGCTTTTCAAGAATCTCAGGAAACTCTTACCTCACAGATTATTTAGTCAATTCTTATAAATTTAGGAAATTGATAAATATTTTCGATTATTAAATGGGTGATTTATGTTTTACCTCGACATGGAGTCAGCACTGCCATCTACTCGTGAAGCGCAGCAGCCAAGTAGTAATGCTTATGCTATCTGGAGATATCTATCTCATTACAGATACAAAGTGCAGGCCGGGGTACCTACTGCCAAACCTTCCGCGTTCAGCATTAGGCGAGAGCCCGATGGCACTCCTAGAGAGCCTAGCGCTTCCCTTTTCGAGTTAAGTGGTCGGAGCACGTGTAGCGAACAGAATGCTGTTTGCCTGATGGAGCTTCTTATTACGACAAAAAACTTTAACAACGTTGATGATCGGGATGCATCTGGTTCCTTAAAGTTATCTGACGTTAACGAGCTGGTCAAGGATCCTCGAGCTTTTAGTTTGCTCCAAACTCCAAACCAGAAAGCCGGACCGCTAATTCATTGGGATCTAACTTATGAGGCTGATGATAGAACGGATGCTATGCGCCTCGCTAAAAGTTCGTTGGCACACATTTGTAAGGTTTATGTGGCTGGGGGTACGGCTGCTAAAAATTTAGGGCTTAGGGCTCCCCTCCAAATCAGTCACGCTAAGTAAGTTCAGTGGAGAGTCAAATCGAACTGCTCCTAATTAGAATGTCTACTTTAAGTTCTCGCTGTTTTGGTATCTTCTATACGCGCAAACGCTAGTTCGGCTTTTGTGCCCGCGGTACTGTCTGCGGAAGGCATCCAATGGCCATAGACCCTGGCAATCATCGTCCAATCGGTATGCCCCATCTGCTTCGCCACCCACATCGGGTGCTCACCAGCAGACAGCATCATCGATGCATAGGTATGCCTCGTTTGATATGGCCGTCGGTATCGAACGCCTGACTTCTTCATCGCCGGCATCCACATGGTCTTCCGGATCGGCTGATCACCAGCCCAACGCTCGAGCGTACGAGGATTCTGAAAAATCTCCCGGTCGGCTAGGAACGTGTGAGCTTTTTGGGCTTTAAGCGCCTCCAGCGCGGGACGTAGCAGCTTGACGCTGCGTCGACCGGCAGAGGTCTTCGTCATTTCCGCGACACCGCCTGCGGCTTGGGTCATTGCCTTGCTGATAACTACCTCACCTCGAATCCAGTCGACGTCTCCCCAGTCGAGCGCAACCAGTTCGCTTGTACGCAGGCCCGACCACAAAGCGAACTGCACCAGGTTCCGGGCCTGACCATTGAGCGCGCTCAGGATTGCAGCCTGTTCATCCGCGCTGAATGGGTCCACGTCATCGTCCTTCGGCGGCGCCTCCTTGCGGGAATACGTCCAGCCGGCCAGCGGGTTGACCTCTAGCAGCTCCTCGTCGCATGCGTCGTTAAGGGCCGAACGCAGGCAGCTTTGGATATTGCTCAGCGTCTTGTTGCTTACCAGGAGGCTATCTAGCCAGTCACGCACGATCTTGCGCTTCAGGTCGACCAGTAGGTGATCGCCTAGGGCCGGAACAAGCCGAAGCTCGACCATTTTCCTGTAGCCTTCGAAGGTACTGCTTGCGATGTGTTTCTTCTTCGCATCGAGCCACCTGGTCAGAAATCCATTGACCGTTTCTCTGCTCGCCTCTGGCGCGAATTTCGCAGCCCTGGGCGAGCCCGGGAAGGTAACCGAGTAGTCGAAGTGTCCGATCGATATCGCGTGCTCGATCGCCGCTTTGTGCTGCTCGGCCTTCTTCAGATTAGTGGCGGTGGGCTTGAGCGTGATGCGCTCACGGCACCTGACGCCCCGATACATGAA
>NZ_JACMYH010000010.1 GCF_014235765.1 Pseudomonas baltica | reverse complement strand
AAGCAGGTAGGGGTTTTGTCTTTTTAGCGTTTCAAATCAGTGTCCGCCATCGCTATCATTGCGCCCTACCGAGACGCCGAGTTCGCTATGTCACCATTGCTGGATCTACTTAAAGACGGTCATTTTCACTCTGGCGAAGCGCTGGGCGAGGCTCTGGGGGTCAGCCGCAGTGCTGTGTGGAAGCAGCTGCAGCAGCTGCAAGCCGAACTGGGCATCGATGTGCACAAAGTGCGCGGCAAAGGCTATCGCCTTGCCGATCCTGTTTCTGCGCTCTCCAGCGAGACACTTGCGGCAAGCGCTCCAGCGGGCTGGGAGCTGCGTGTCATGCACAGCGTCGACTCCACCAATGCCGAAGCATTGCGTGCCGTCGCTGACGGGAGCCAGATGCCGCTCTTGATCGTTGCAGAGCAGCAGACAGCGGGACGGGGCCGGCGGGGTAGGCCTTGGGTAAGTCCCTATGCGCAAAATCTCTACTACAGCCTGGCGCTGCGTATCGAAGGGGGTATGGCTCGCCTGGAAGGCTTGAGCCTTGTGGTGGGGCTTGCCGTGGTCCGAGCGCTGCATGCGCAAGGTGTAGGCGAGGCAAGGCTCAAGTGGCCTAACGACATTCTGGTGGGAGACAAGAAGCTCGCAGGGATACTGCTGGAGCTGGTTGGCGATCCCAGTGATGTATGTCATGTCGTCATCGGTATTGGTATCAATGTGAATATGAGGCAGAACACGGCAGTGGATCGGCCTTGGACTTCCGTACGCCTGCAGCGGATGAGCCTTGTCGATCGCAATGACTTGGTTGCCGAACTCAACGTGCAGCTTCAGAGTCACCTGGAGCGTCACGCACTGTCCGGGTTCGAGCAGTTGCGGGAGGAGTGGGAGGAGTTGCATGCTTGGCAGGGCAGGGCTGTCGTCCTCAGTGCCGGGTTGAAGGCCATTGAAGGCCGGGTGTTGGGAATAGATGGCCAAGGTGGCCTGCGGCTTTCTGTAGGTGGCATCGAACAGGTGTTCAGTGGCGGAGAGCTCAGTCTGCGCCTTGTAGGAGACAGCGGGCCTTCCGCAGCTTCCGATCCGAGGGAGGAGTGACGATGCGTTGGCTTGTACTACTGCTGTTGGTCCTCAACGTGTTCTATGCCGGGTGGCACCACCAGGAGCTTCCCGTGCGGCCCAAAGAGTTGGCGCCCCTATCTACCTACAAGGGTGAGAGGCACCACATCCAGCTGCTGAACGAAAAGCCTGAAACCCAGCGCTGAGCATTCTCATGGGGCGCGCTCGGCACGTTTGTCCCGCCAGTGCGGTGAGCGATCCTCCTCGGGTGAGTGGGTGTATGTTCGGCCTCAATGAATTCAATGACTTAAAACATAAAATAATCTGATCTGGGGTATTGCCAGGCCCTGATGGTTTGCATAGAATGGCGCCCGCTTCACAGCGATGGTGCGAAAGCCCAGCACTGTGAAACAGCTGTCGATGTAGCTAACCTCAAGATTTTAATGAGAAAAAGCTTGACAGTGAGGTGGCATAGCGTAAAATGCCGCCACGTTAAGGAGGGGTTCCCGAGCGGCCAAAGGGATCAGACTGTAAATCTGACGTCTACGACTTCGAAGGTTCGAATCCTTCTCCCTCCACCATTTTTAGCGT
Organism: Pseudomonas baltica; assembly: GCF_014235765.1. Lineage (GTDB taxonomy): Bacteria > Pseudomonadota > Gammaproteobacteria > Pseudomonadales > Pseudomonadaceae > Aquipseudomonas > Aquipseudomonas baltica. The sequence continues at coordinate 73,497 of NZ_JACMYH010000010.1, read as the reverse complement.
GAGCTGCAGGCTCCGCGGGTATAGTTTAGTGGTAGAACCTCAGCCTTCCAAGCTGATGATGCGGGTTCGATTCCCGCTACCCGCTCCAAGTTTGCTGTTTGTGCATGGTTTCAAGCTCTTGTAGCTCAGTTGGTAGAGCACACCCTTGGTAAGGGTGAGGTCAGCGGTTCAAATCCGCTCAAGAGCTCCATTTTTGCAAGGCAGATATGAAAATATCTGCCTTTGTTTTAATGGTAGATGTGTGTCGCTCCTGTGGGTGTTGCGCATCTCTGCTGTTGGCATCTTGGGTTGTGAGGTCTGTGCCAGGGGTGATTGATGTGTCCTTGTGCAACATGGCAGTCCAATCAGGTGTTGAAATAGCTTTCCCGGGTCGGCATAATGTTCGGCCTGATTTGTTTTAGGTCAGTAGCTCAATTGGCAGAGCGACGGTCTCCAAAACCGTAGGTTGGGGGTTCGATTCCCTCCTGACCTGCCAGATTCACTTGGTGTGTCTGGCTTTCTTTTCACAGGATCCTCCTAGATGACTCCCAAGGCTGAAGCCCCAGAATCTCGTTTCGATCTGCTGAAGTGGCTCGTTGTTATCGCTTTGGTTGTGGTTGGCGTGGTTGGTAATCAGTACTACTCCGCGTCGCCGATCCTGTACCGGGTGCTTGCGCTTCTCGCTATTGCCGCTGTGGCCGCCTATGTGGCGCTGCAGACTGCCAAAGGCAAGTCGTTCTTCATCCTGGCTAAGGAAGCACGCACCGAAATACGTAAAGTCGTTTGGCCGACTCGCCAAGAGACCACACAGACCACGCTGATCGTAGTAGCGGTCGTTCTGGTCATGGCGTTGCTGTTGTGGGGGCTCGATTCCCTGCTCGGCTGGCTTGTTTCCTTGATTGTTGGCTAAGGGTGTCCCGTGGCTAAGCGTTGGTACGTTGTGCATGCTTACTCGGGTTACGAGAAGCATGTTATGCGCTCTTTGATCGAGCGTGTAAAGCTGGCTGGTATGGAAGACGGTTTTGGCGAAATTCTCGTCCCCACTGAAGAAGTGGTCGAGATGCGAAATGGCCAAAAGCGTAAAAGCGAACGCAAGTTCTTTCCAGGCTATGTGCTGGTGCAGATGGACATGAACGAAGGTACTTGGCACTTGGTCAAGGACACGCCTCGGGTCATGGGTTTCATCGGCGGCACGGCAGACAAGCCTGCTCCGATTACCGACAAGGAAGCTGAAGCTATCCTGCGTCGCGTCGCTGACGGTAGCGACAAGCCCAAGCCAAAGACGCTGTTCGAGCCGGGCGAAGTCGTTCGTGTGACCGATGGTCCTTTCGCGGATTTCAACGGCACCGTCGAAGAAGTCAATTACGAAAAGAGCCGGATCCAGGTCGCGGTGCTCATTTTCGGTCGCTCTACTCCGGTAGAGCTCGAGTTCAGTCAGGTCGAAAAGGTCTGATTGGAAACGGATCCCATACCCCGCAGGCGTAAGCTGCGGGGTTTTGTCGTCACTGGGATAAAACGCAAGCAACTGGGGAGCCGAAAGGCGCTCGTACCCAATAGTGGAGTAGCTCATGGCTAAGAAAATCACGGCTTACATCAAGCTGCAAGTAAAGGCCGGCCAGGCCAACCCTAGCCCGCCCGTCGGCCCGGCTCTGGGCCAGCATGGCGTGAACATCATGGAATTCTGCAAGGCCTTCAACGCCCGTACCCAGGGCCAAGAAGCCGGCTTGCCGACTCCTGTAATCATCACTGTCTACAGTGACCGCAGCTTCACCTTCGAGACCAAAAGCACCCCTGCTTCGGTACTGCTGAAGAAAGCAGCCGGCCTGACCAGCGGCTCGGCTCGTCCGAACACCGTTAAAGTCGGTACCGTGACTCGCGCTCAGCTCGAAGACATCGCAAAAGCCAAGAATGCGGACCTGACTGCCGCTGACATGGAAGCAGCCGTGCGTACCATCGCCGGTTCTGCTCGCTCCATGGGCCTCAACGTGGAGGGTGTGTAATGGCTAAGCTGACCAAGCGCCAAAAAGCTATTGCTTCCAAGATCGAAGCAGGCAAGTTGTACAACTTCGAAGACGCAGCTGCGCTGCTGACCGAACTGTCCACCGTCAAGTTCAGCGAGTCCGTTGACGTGGCCGTGAACCTGGGCGTTGACCCACGTAAATCCGACCAGGTCGTACGTAGCGCTACTGTGCTGCCGCACGGCACTGGCAAGACCGTACGGGTTGCCGTGTTCACCCAGGGTCCAGCTGCCGAAGCCGCTCTGGCTGCCGGCGCAGACCGCGTAGGCATGGACGACCTGGCTGCCGAAATGAAAGGCGGCGACCTGAACTATGACGTCGTCATCGCATCCCCGGATGCCATGCGCGTTGTTGGTCAATTGGGTCAGATCCTCGGTCCACGTGGCCTGATGCCTAACCCGAAAGTCGGTACCGTGACGCCAGACGTCGCCAACGCCGTCAAGAATGCCAAGGCTGGTCAGGTTCGCTACCGCACCGACAAGAACGGCATCATCCACACTTCCGTTGGCAAGGTCGGTTTCGACGCCGTCAAGCTGAAGGAAAACGTTGAAGCCCTGATCGCTGATCTGAAGCGCATCAAGCCGGCTTCCTCGAAAGGCATCTACGTCAAGCGCGTCACCCTGAGCACCACCATGGGCCCAGGTCTGGTCATCGACCAAGGCTCGCTGGACGCGTAAGACTTTGCTGGTGGCGCGGGTGACCGTGCCATTGGCTGAAAAATTGGGGTCCCTGCCTGGCGGGGGCTATCCAAGACCGTAGGCGGCGCAAGCCTTAAACCTCAAGCCTACGCAGATGGTGCTCCCGGTTCCTTACCGAATCAGACACCAAAACGACATCCGGCTTCGGCCAGATGAAACGGTAACAAGCAGGAGTTAAACCCGTGGCAATTAATCTCGAAGACAAGAAGGCCATCGTCGCTGAAGTCAACGAGGCTGCCAAAGCTGCTCTGTCCGCTGTCGTGGCTGATGCCCGTGGTGTGACAGTAGGCGCTATGACCGGACTCCGTAAAGAGGCTCGTGAAGCTGGCGTATACGTACGTGTCGTACGTAACACCCTGCTCAAGCGCGCTGTTGCCGACACTGAATACAGTGTCCTCAACGACGTGTTCACCGGCCCGACCCTGATCGCATTCTCTACCGAACACCCGGGTGCTGCTGCTCGCTTGTTCAAGGAATTCGCCAAGGGTCAGGACAAGTTCGAGATCAAGGCAGCTGCGTTCGAGGGCAAGTTCCTCGCAGCTAACCAAATCGACGTACTGGCAACACTGCCGACCCGTAACGAAGCCATTTCGCAGCTGATGAGCGTGATTCAAGGCGCTACCAGCAAGCTGGCTCGTACTCTGGCCGCAGTTCGCGAGCAAAAAGAAGCTGCTGCAGCCTGAGGCTGAGCATTTTCTCTCGCGCTTTTTTGTTTATTTCGATGGCCGTGTAGGCCGTCCCCCAATTCAGGAAATACAGCAATGTCTATCTCCCAAGACGATATCCTCAACGCCGTAGCTGAAATGTCGGTTCTGCAGGTTGTTGAGCTGATCAAAGCTTTCGAAGAAAAATTCGGCGTTTCCGCTGCCGCTGCTTCTGCTGGCCCAGCTGCTGCTGCAGTTGTTGCTGAAGAGCAAACCGAATTCAACGTCATGCTGCTGGAAGCTGGCGAGAAGAAAGTAAACGTGATCAAGGCAGTTCGTGAACTGACCGGTCTGGGCCTGAAAGAAGCCAAGGCTGTAGTTGACGGCGCTCCTGCCATGGTTCTGGAAGCTGTTGCCAAAGACGCAGCCGACAAAGCCAAAGCAACGCTGGAAGAAGCAGGCGCCAAAGTCGAGCTGAAGTAAGCATCGACCTTGCGTCTCCAGCCCGAGCGTCAAGCGAAAGGCTGATGGCTGGTGGCTCATGCCACCGGCCTTTTTCCGTTACTGGCAGTCGATCAGGTCGACGCCGGCAACGCGCTGTAACCACCCAAGGGTGGCGCAAACCACGGGGTTTGCACGATTTTCTGGCTGCTCCCGTCGGGAGAAGCCACAAGCAGGTGACCAAGCTGGGGAACGCTGATGGCTTACTCATATACTGAGAAAAAACGTATCCGCAAGGACTTTAGCAAGTTGCCGGACGTCATGGACGTACCGTACCTCTTGGCTATCCAGCTGGATTCGTATCGCGAATTCTTGCAGGCGGGCGCGACCAAGGACCAGTTCCGTGATGTCGGTCTGCATGCGGCCTTCAAATCCGTTTTCCCGATCATCAGCTACTCCGGCAACGCTGCTCTGGAGTACGTTGGTTATCGTCTGGGCGAACCGGCCTTTGACGTCAAAGAGTGCGTACTGCGTGGCGTGACCTACGCTGTGCCGCTGCGCGTGAAAGTGCGCCTGATCATTTTCGACAAAGAATCGTCGAACAAAGCGATCAAGGACATCAAGGAGCAGGAAGTCTACATGGGGGAAATCCCCCTGATGACCGAGAACGGTACCTTCGTAATCAACGGTACCGAGCGCGTCATCGTTTCCCAGCTGCACCGTTCGCCGGGTGTGTTCTTCGACCACGACCGTGGCAAGACGCACAGCTCGGGCAAGCTGCTCTATTCGGCCCGTATCATTCCTTACCGTGGCTCCTGGCTGGACTTCGAGTTCGATCCGAAAGACTGTGTATTCGTCCGGATCGACCGTCGTCGCAAGCTGCCTGCCTCGGTACTGCTGCGCGCTCTGGGCTACAGCACCGAGCAAGTCCTCGATGCGTTCTACACCACCAACGTATTCCACGTGCAGGGCGAAGTGCTCAGCCTGGAACTGGTGCCCCAGCGCCTGCGCGGTGAAATTGCCGTTCTCGATATCCTCGATGAGAAAGGCAAGGTGATTGTCGAGCAAGGCCGCCGCATCACGGCTCGACACATCAACCAGATCGAAAAAGCCAACATCAAGCAGTTGGAAGTGCCGCTGGACTACGTTCTGGGTCGCACCACGGCCAAGGCCATCGTGCACCCGGCGACTGGCGAGATCCTGTGCGAGTGCAACACCGAACTGACCACCGACCTGCTGCTCAAGATCGCCAAGGCGCAGGTCGTTCGCATCGAGACGTTGTATACCAACGATATCGACTGTGGTCCGTTCATCTCCGACACCTTGAAGATCGACTCTACCGGCAATCAGCTTGAAGCGCTGGTGGAAATCTACCGCATGATGCGTCCAGGCGAGCCTCCAACCAAGGATGCCGCCGAGACCCTGTTCAACAACCTGTTCTTCAGCCCCGAGCGCTACGACCTGTCTGCGGTCGGCCGGATGAAGTTCAACCGTCGTATCGGTCGTACCGAGATCGAAGGTTCGGGTGTTCTGAGCAAGGAAGACATCGTTGCCGTATTGAAGACCCTGGTCGACATCCGCAACGGCAAGGGCATCGTCGACGACATCGACCACCTGGGTAACCGTCGTGTTCGCTGCGTCGGCGAGATGGCCGAGAACCAGTTCCGTGTAGGCCTGGTACGCGTCGAGCGTGCGGTCAAGGAACGCCTGTCGATGGCCGAAAGCGAAGGCTTGATGCCGCAGGACCTGATCAACGCCAAGCCTGTTGCTGCCGCGGTGAAAGAGTTCTTCGGTTCCAGCCAGCTGTCGCAGTTCATGGACCAGAACAACCCGCTGTCCGAGATCACCCACAAGCGTCGTGTCTCTGCACTCGGCCCTGGTGGTTTGACTCGCGAGCGTGCCGGCTTCGAAGTGCGCGACGTTCACCCGACGCACTACGGTCGCGTGTGCCCGATCGAAACGCCGGAAGGTCCGAACATCGGCTTGATCAACTCCCTGGCGGCCTATGCGCGCACCAACCAGTACGGCTTCCTGGAAAGCCCGTACCGTGTGGTGAAGGACGCTCTGGTCACCGACGAGATCGTGTTCCTGTCCGCCATCGAAGAGGCCGATCACGTGATCGCTCAGGCTTCGGCCACGATGAACGACAAGAAGGTTCTGATCGACGAGCTGGTGGCCGTACGTCACTTGAACGAATTCACCGTCAAGGCGCCGGAAGACGTCACCTTGATGGACGTTTCGCCCAAGCAGGTCGTCTCGGTTGCCGCATCGCTGATTCCGTTCCTCGAGCACGACGACGCCAACCGTGCGTTGATGGGCTCGAACATGCAGCGTCAGGCTGTACCGACCCTGCGTGCCGACAAGCCGCTGGTAGGTACCGGCATGGAGCGCAACGTTGCCCGTGACTCCGGCGTCTGCGTCGTGGCTCGTCGCGGTGGCGTGATCGACTCCGTCGATGCCAGCCGTATCGTGGTCCGGGTTGCCGATGACGAAGTCGAGACTGGCGAAGCCGGTGTCGACATCTACAACCTGACCAAGTACACCCGCTCGAACCAGAACACCTGCATCAACCAGCGTCCGCTGGTGAACAAGGGTGACGTGGTTCAGCGCAGCGACATCATGGCCGACGGTCCATCCACCGACATGGGTGAACTGGCGCTGGGTCAGAACATGCGCATCGCGTTCATGGCGTGGAACGGCTTCAACTTCGAAGACTCCATCTGCCTGTCCGAGCGTGTGGTTCAGGAAGATCGCTTCACCACGATCCACATCCAGGAACTGACCTGTGTGGCCCGTGACACCAAGCTTGGCCCAGAGGAAATCACTGCCGACATTCCGAACGTGGGCGAAGCGGCGCTGAACAAGCTGGACGAAGCCGGTATCGTTTACGTAGGTGCCGAAGTCGGCGCCGGCGACATCCTGGTCGGCAAGGTCACTCCGAAAGGCGAGACCCAACTGACTCCGGAAGAAAAACTGCTGCGTGCGATCTTCGGCGAGAAGGCCAGCGACGTTAAGGACACCTCCCTGCGCGTGCCTACCGGCACCAAGGGTACCGTCATCGACGTACAGGTCTTCACCCGTGACGGCGTCGAGCGTGATGCTCGTGCACTGTCGATCGAGAAGAGCCAGCTGGACGAAATCCGCAAGGACCTGAACGAAGAGTTCCGCATCGTCGAAGGCGCGACCTTCGAACGTCTGCGCTCGGCCCTGATGGGGCAGATGGTCGAAGGCGGCGCTGGCCTGAAGAAAGGTACCGAGGTCACCCACGAGGTCCTCGACGGCCTGGAACACGGTCAGTGGTTCAAGCTGCGCATGGCCGAAGACGCGCTCAACGAGCAGCTCGAGAAGGCTCAGGCCTATATCGTCGATCGCCGCCGTCTGCTGGACGACAAGTTCGAAGACAAGAAGCGCAAGCTGCAGCAAGGCGATGACCTGGCTCCAGGCGTGCTGAAGATCGTCAAGGTCTACCTGGCCATCCGCCGTCGCATCCAGCCGGGTGACAAGATGGCCGGTCGTCACGGTAACAAAGGTGTGGTCTCGGTGATCATGCCTGTCGAGGACATGCCGCACGACGCCAACGGTACGCCGGTGGACGTGGTACTCAACCCACTGGGTGTACCATCGCGCATGAACGTTGGTCAGATTCTCGAAACCCACCTGGGCCTCGCGGCCAAGGGCCTGGGCGAGAAGATCAACACCATGCTCGAAGAGCAGCGTAAGGTAGCTGATCTGCGCAAGTTCCTGACCGAGATCTACAACGAGATCGGTGGCCGTCAAGAGCAGCTGGAAACCTTCTCCGACCAGGAAATCCTGGACCTGGCGAAGAACCTCAAGGGCGGCGTTCCAATGGCCACCCCGGTGTTCGACGGTGCCAAGGAAAGCGAAATCAAGGCCATGCTGAAACTGGCCGACATGCCGGAAAGCGGCCAGATGCAGCTGTTCGATGGTCGTACCGGCAACAAGTTCGAGCGTCCGGTCACCGTTGGCTACATGTACATGCTGAAGCTGAACCACTTGGTGGACGACAAGATGCACGCGCGTTCCACTGGTTCCTACAGCCTGGTTACCCAGCAGCCGCTGGGTGGCAAGGCGCAGTTCGGTGGTCAGCGTTTCGGGGAGATGGAAGTGTGGGCGCTGGAAGCATACGGCGCGGCATACACCCTGCAAGAAATGCTCACAGTGAAGTCGGACGATGTGAACGGCCGTACCAAGATGTACAAGAACATCGTGGACGGCGATCACCGTATGGAGCCGGGCATGCCCGAGTCCTTCAACGTGCTGATCAAAGAGATTCGTTCTCTGGGTATCGACATCGATCTGGAAACCGAATAACACGTGACGCGAATCGGGAGTGGGCGGCTACCGTCCACTCCCTGCTCCGCCAGGAGGAAAGGCCTTGAAAGACCTACTGAATTTGCTGAAAAACCAGGGTCAAGTCGAAGAGTTCGATGCGATCCGTATCGGCCTCGCGTCGCCTGAAATGATCCGTTCGTGGTCCTTCGGTGAAGTTAAAAAGCCGGAAACCATCAACTACCGTACGTTCAAGCCCGAGCGTGACGGCTTGTTCTGCGCCAAGATCTTTGGCCCGGTCAAGGACTACGAGTGCCTGTGCGGCAAGTACAAGCGCTTGAAGCACCGTGGCGTGATCTGCGAGAAGTGCGGCGTCGAAGTTGCACTGGCCAAGGTTCGCCGCGAGCGCATGGCTCACATCGAACTGGCTTCGCCAGTCGCCCACATCTGGTTCCTGAAGTCGCTGCCGTCCCGTATCGGCCTGCTGATGGACATGACCCTGCGTGATATCGAGCGCGTTCTCTACTTCGAGAGCTATGTCGTTATCGACCCGGGCATGACCACCCTTGAAAAGGGTCAGCTGCTGAACGACGAGCAGTACTTCGAAGCACTCGAAGAGTTCGGCGACGATTTCGATGCCCGCATGGGTGCCGAAGCCGTTCGTGAGCTGCTGCACGCCATTGACCTGGAACACGAGATTGGCCGCCTGCGCGAAGAGATTCCGCAGACCAACTCGGAAACCAAGATCAAGAAGCTGTCCAAGCGCCTGAAGTTGATGGAGGCCTTCCAGGGCTCCGGCAACCTGCCTGAGTGGATGGTGTTGACCGTTCTGCCGGTTCTGCCGCCAGACCTGCGTCCACTGGTTCCGCTGGATGGCGGTCGCTTTGCGACTTCCGACCTCAACGATCTGTATCGTCGAGTGATCAACCGCAACAACCGTTTGAAGCGCCTGCTGGATCTGTCGGCTCCCGACATCATCGTGCGCAACGAAAAGCGCATGCTGCAGGAAGCTGTGGATGCACTGCTCGACAACGGTCGCCGCGGTCGTGCCATTACCGGTTCGAACAAGCGTCCCCTGAAGTCCCTGGCTGACATGATCAAGGGTAAGCAGGGTCGTTTCCGTCAGAACTTGCTCGGCAAGCGCGTCGACTACTCGGGTCGTTCGGTTATTACCGTGGGCCCGACCCTGCGCCTGCACCAGTGTGGTCTTCCGAAGAAGATGGCTTTGGAACTGTTCAAGCCGTTCATTTTCGGCAAGCTGGAAATGCGTGGTCTGGCGACCACCATCAAGGCCGCCAAGAAGATGGTCGAGCGCGAGCTGCCGGAAGTATGGGACGTTCTTGCCGAAGTGATTCGCGAACACCCCGTGCTGCTCAACCGTGCACCGACCCTTCACCGTCTGGGTATCCAGGCGTTTGAACCGGTACTGATCGAAGGCAAGGCTATCCAGCTGCACCCTCTGGTCTGTGCTGCGTACAACGCCGACTTCGACGGCGACCAGATGGCGGTCCACGTACCGTTGACCCTGGAAGCCCAGCTCGAAGCCCGTGCGCTGATGATGTCGACCAACAACATCCTGTCGCCAGCCAACGGTGAGCCAATCATCGTTCCGTCGCAGGACGTTGTATTGGGTCTGTACTACATGACGCGTGAAGCGATCAACGCCAAAGGCGAAGGTCGTGTGTTCGCGGATCTGCAGGAAGTTGACCGTGTGTTCCGTGCCGGCGAAGCCGCACTGCACGCCAAGGTCAAAGTGCGTATCCACGAAACCGTCAACGACCGTGACGGCGGCAGCGTGAGCAACGTTCGTATTGTCGACACCACTGTCGGCCGTGCCTTGTTGTACCAGGTTGTGCCAAAAGGTCTGTCGTACGATGTCGTCAACCTGCCGATGAAGAAGAAGGCGATCTCTAAGCTGATCAACCAGTGCTACCGCGTGGTTGGTTTGAAAGAGACCGTGATTTTCGCTGACCAGTTGATGTACACCGGTTTTGCCTACTCGACCATTTCCGGCGTTTCCATCGGTGTTAACGACTTCGTTATCCCGGATGAGAAAGCTCGCATCATCGGTACCGCGACCGACGAAGTGAAAGAGATCGAGAGCCAGTATGCTTCCGGCCTGGTAACCCAGGGCGAGAAGTACAACAAGGTGATCGACCTTTGGTCCAAGGCCAACGACGAAGTGTCCAAGGCAATGATGTCGAACCTCTCGAAAGAGAAGGTCATCGATCGTCATGGCAACGAAGTGGACCAGGAATCGTTCAACTCGATGTACATGATGGCTGACTCCGGTGCACGGGGTTCGGCTGCTCAGATTCGCCAGCTGGCCGGTATGCGTGGCCTGATGGCCAAGCCGGACGGCTCGATCATCGAGACGCCGATCACCGCGAACTTCCGTGAAGGCTTGAGCGTACTTCAGTACTTCATCTCGACTCACGGTGCTCGTAAGGGTCTGGCGGATACCGCGTTGAAGACAGCTAACTCCGGTTATCTGACTCGCCGTCTGGTTGACGTTGCACAGGATCTGGTCGTTACCGAAGTCGACTGCGGTACCGAGCACGGTCTGCTGATGACGCCGCACATCGAAGGCGGTGACGTCGTCGAGCCGCTGGGCGAGCGCGTTCTGGGTCGAGTGATCGCCCGCGACGTGTTCAAGCCTGGCACCGACGAGGTGATCGTTCCGGGCGGTACGCTGGTGGACGAAAAGTGGGTTGAATTCATCGAGCTCAACAGCATCGACGAAGTCATCGTGCGTTCGCCGATCAGCTGCGAAACCCGTTACGGTATCTGCGCCAAGTGCTACGGCCGTGATCTGGCTCGCGGTCACCAGGTGAACATCGGTGAAGCGGTCGGCGTTATCGCCGCCCAGTCCATCGGTGAGCCGGGTACCCAGCTGACCATGCGTACGTTCCACATCGGTGGTGCGGCAAGCCGGACCTCGGCTGCCGACAGCGTCCAGGTGAAGAACGGCGGTACTGTCCGCCTGCATAACCTGAAGCACGTCGAGCGTCTGGACGGCAACCTGGTTGCAGTATCGCGTTCGGGTGAGTTGGCGATTGCCGACGAGTTCGGTCGTGAGCGCGAACGTTACAAGCTGCCATACGGTGCAGTGATTTCGGTGAAGGAAGGCGACAAGGTCGACGCTGGCGCTATCGTGGCCAAGTGGGACCCGCACACTCACCCAATCGTCACCGAGATGAAAGGTACCGTGACCTACGTGGGCATGGAAGAAGGCATCACGATCAAGCGTCAAACAGACGAATTGACCGGCCTGACCAACATCGAAGTGCTCGATGCCAAGGACCGTCCAGCTGCGGGCAAGGAAATTCGTCCGGCAGTGAAGATGGTTGGCGTCGATGGCAAGGATCTGCTGTTGCCAGGTACCGACGTACCGGCCCAGTACTTCCTGCCAGCCAATGCCCTAGTCGGCGTGGCGGATGGTGCGCAAGTGGGTGTGGGTGACGTTATCGCCCGTATTCCACAGGAAACTTCGAAGACTCGCGACATCACCGGTGGTCTGCCGCGTGTTGCCGACTTGTTCGAAGCGCGTCGTCCGAAGGAAGCTTCGATCCTGGCGGAAGTCAGCGGCACCATCGCTTTCGGCAAGGAAACCAAAGGCAAGCGCCGCTTGGTTATCACGCCGAACGACGGCACCGATCCGTATGAAGAGCTGATTCCGAAGTGGCGTCACCTGAACGTCTTCGAAGGCGAACAAGTGAACCGCGGCGAAGTTATCTCGGACGGTCCGAGTGACCCGCATGACATCCTGCGCTTGCTGGGTGTGAGTGCGCTGGCCAAGTACATCGTCAACGAGATTCAGGACGTGTACCGTCTGCAGGGCGTGAAGATCAACGACAAGCACATCGAGACGATTCTGCGTCAGATGCTGCGCAAGGTCGAAATCTCCGAGTCCGGCGACAGCAGCTTCATCAAGGGCGACCAGATGGAACTGACCCACGTACTGGGTGAAAACGAGCGTCTGAGTGCGGACGAGAAATTCGTTTCGAAATTCACTCGCGTGCTGCTGGGTATTACCAAGGCGTCGCTGTCCACCGAATCGTTCATCTCGGCGGCTTCCTTCCAGGAAACCACTCGAGTACTGACCGAAGCGGCAGTCACCGGCAAGCGCGATTACCTGCGCGGCCTGAAAGAGAACGTGGTCGTGGGTCGTCTGATCCCGGCTGGTACCGGTCTGGCGTATCACAGCGAGCGCAAGCGTCGCCGTGAACTCGACAAACCGACTCGCGTCAGCGCCAGTGAAGTGGAAGCTGCGTTGACCGAAGCGCTGAACTCAAGCGGTAATTGAGACCAGCGGTAGTGATGACGGGGCCCTGGTAGCCCCTGCCAACTCCGCAACGACACAAAATGTCGCAGCGGAGTTGGCAGGGGAGGCCGGGGCCTTGTCTTGACTGGGGACGAGATCCTCTTTAGACTCTTGTACCCCTAAATTTGGCGGGATTGATTCCTGCCATTTTTGCTTTTCTTGCAAGACAATAGCGTCGCAAGACAACAGTGGAGCTAGTAGATGGCAACTATCAACCAGCTGGTACGTCAGCCGCGCAAGCGTATCGTCGAGAAATCCGACGTACCTGCGCTGCAGAACTGCCCGCAACGTCGTGGTGTGTGCACCCGTGTGTACACCACCACGCCGAAAAAACCTAACTCGGCACTGCGTAAAGTATGCCGTGTGCGCCTGACCAACGGTTTCGAGGTTTCCTCGTACATCGGCGGTGAAGGCCACAACCTGCAAGAGCACAGCGTGGTACTGATCCGCGGCGGTCGTGTAAAAGACTTGCCAGGTGTTCGTTACCACACCGTTCGCGGCTCCCTGGATACCTCCGGCGTCAAAGGTCGTAACCAAGGTCGTTCGAAGTACGGTACCAAGCGTCCGAAGTAATCGGCGTTTGCACACTGCAGTTATCTATTTTTCTGAGTCGATAAGAGTAAGGTCGGGCCTGTCCCGAGCTAACCTGAAGACCGTTTGAGGGCTTATCCATGCCAAGAAGACGCGTAGCAGCCAAGCGCGAAGTGCTTGACGATCCAAAATACGGCAGCCAGATCCTGGCCAAGTTCATGAACCACGTGATGGAAAGCGGCAAGAAAGCCGTTGCCGAGCGTATCGTTTATGGCGCGCTGGACAAGGTTAAAGAACGCAAGAACAGCGACCCCCTGGAAATCTTCGAGAAAGCTCTCGACGCCATCGCTCCGCTGGTCGAAGTGAAGTCGCGCCGTGTAGGCGGTGCTACTTACCAGGTTCCGGTCGAAGTTCGTCCGTCCCGTCGTAACGCCCTGGCAATGCGCTGGCTGGTAGACTTCGCGCGCAAGCGCGGTGAAAAGTCGATGGCTCTGCGCTTGGCCGGCGAACTGCTGGACGCTGCCGAAGGCAAAGGTGCTGCAGTTAAGAAGCGTGAAGACGTTCACCGTATGGCTGAAGCCAACAAAGCGTTCTCGCACTACCGCTTCTAAATTCAGCGTCACTAATTTTGCGAGGGCTTTATGGCTCGTACTACACCGATTAACCGCTACCGTAACATTGGTATCGTTGCTCACGTGGACGCTGGTAAAACCACGACCACCGAGCGCGTCCTTTTTTACACCGGCAAAAGCCACAAAATGGGCGAGGTGCATGACGGCGCCGCGACCACAGACTGGATGGTTCAGGAGCAGGAGCGTGGTATCACCATCACTTCTGCTGCTATCACCGCCTTCTGGAAGGGCTCCGAGAAGCAGTACAAGGACGAGCATCGCTTCAACGTCATTGATACCCCGGGCCACGTAGACTTCACCATTGAAGTTGAGCGTTCCCTGCGCGTACTCGACGGCGCTGTCGTTGTGTTCTGTGGTACCTCGGGTGTAGAGCCTCAGTCGGAAACCGTATGGCGTCAAGCCAACAAGTACGGCGTTCCTCGTCTTGTTTACGTAAACAAGATGGACCGTGCTGGCGCGAACTTCCTACGCGTGATCGGTCAGATCAAGCAGCGTTTGGGCCACACTCCGGTGCCTATCCAGCTGGCTATCGGTTCCGAAGACAATTTCCAGGGCCAGATCGATCTGTTGGCCATGGAAGCTGTGTATTGGAACGATGCTGACAAAGGCATGGTTCCTGTTCGCAAGCCTATCCCTGCCGAGCTGCAGGAACTGGCTGACGAATGGCGCAACAACATGGTCGAAGCTGCGGCTGAAGCCAACGAAGAGCTGATGAACAAGTACCTCGAAGGTGAAGAACTCACCAACGACGAAATCAAGGCTGCTCTGCGTCAGCGTACCATCGCTGGCGAGATCGTCTTGGCTGTTTGCGGTTCCTCGTTCAAGAACAAGGGCGTTCCCCTGGTTCTCGATGCTGTGATCGACTACCTGCCGGCTCCGGTCGATATTCCTGCCATCAAGGGTACTGACCCGGATGACGAGACCATCGAGCTGGAGCGTCATGCAGACGACGCAGAACCGTTTTCCGCTCTGGCATTCAAAATTGCCACTGACCCATTCGTGGGTACCCTGACCTTCGTCCGTGTTTACTCGGGCGTGTTGAACTCCGGCGACGGCGTGATCAACTCGGTCAAGGGCAAGAAAGAGCGCGTGGGTCGTATGGTGCAGATGCACGCCAACGCCCGCGAAGAGATCAAGGAAGTACGCGCTGGCGACATCGCGGCCTTGATCGGCATGAAGGACGTCACCACTGGTGAAACCTTGTGCAACGGTGACAAGCCGATCATCCTCGTTCGCATGGACTTCCCGGAGCCGGTTATTTCGGTTGCCGTAGAGCCCAAGACCAAGGATGACCAGGAAAAAATGGGTATCGCTCTGGGCAAGCTTGCTCAGGAAGATCCATCTTTCCGCGTTAAAACCGATGAAGAGACTGGTCAGACGATCATCTCCGGCATGGGCGAGCTGCACCTGGACATCCTGGTTGACCGGATGCGCCGTGAGTTCAACGTCGAAGCCAACATCGGTAAGCCTCAGGTTTCCTATCGTGAGCGCATCACGAAGAACTGTGAAATCGAAGGCAAGTTCGTTCGTCAGTCCGGCGGTCGTGGTCAGTTTGGTCACTGCTGGATCCGTTTTGCCCCTGCTGACGAAGGTCAGGAAGGTCTGCAATTCGTGAACGAAGTCGTCGGTGGTGTGGTTCCCAAGGAATACATCCCGGCGATTCAGAAGGGTATCGAAGAGCAGATGAAGAACGGTGTTGTTGCCGGCTATCCGCTGATCGGCCTGAAAGCGACCGTTTTCGACGGTTCCTACCACGACGTCGACTCCAACGAGATGGCGTTCAAGGTCGCTGCCTCCATGGCAACCAAGCAACTGGCCCAGAAGGGCGGTGGTGAGTTGCTTGAGCCGATCATGGCGGTAGAAGTTGTTACACCTGAAGACTACATGGGTGATGTCATGGGCGACCTTAACCGTCGTCGCGGCATGATCTTGGGTATGGAAGATACGGTTTCCGGCAAAGTGATTCGCGCCGAGGTTCCGTTGGGTGAGATGTTCGGTTATGCGACCGACGTTCGCTCCATGTCCCAGGGTCGCGCAAGCTACTCTATGGAATTCAAAAAATACAACACAGCTCCGGCGCACATCGCTGAAACTGTATCCAAAAAACAAGGCTGATTCAGTCCTTTAGGCAAGGAGTTAATTGTCGTGGCTAAAGAAAAATTTGATCGTTCCCTACCGCACGTCAACGTTGGCACCATTGGTCACGTTGACCACGGTAAAACCACTCTGACTGCTGCTCTGACTCGCGTTTGCTCCGAAGTTTTCGGTTCCGCAATCGTCGACTTCGACAAGATCGACAGCGCTCCAGAAGAAAAAGCTCGTGGTATCACCATCAACACCGCGCACGTTGAATACAACTCGCTGATCCGTCACTACGCTCACGTTGACTGCCCAGGTCACGCTGACTATGTGAAGAACATGATCACCGGTGCTGCCCAGATGGACGGCGCGATTCTGGTTTGCTCGGCCGCTGATGGTCCGATGCCACAAACCCGTGAGCACATCCTGCTGTCCCGCCAGGTTGGCGTTCCGTACATCGTGGTTTACCTGAACAAGGCCGACCTGGTAGACGACGCCGAGCTGCTGGAACTGGTAGAGATGGAAGTTCGTGACCTGCTGTCGACCTACGACTTCCCAGGCGACGACACTCCGATCATCATCGGTTCGGCTCGTATGGCGCTGGAAGGCAAAGACGACAACGAAATGGGCACCAGCTCCGTTCGTAAACTGGTTGAGACTCTGGACAGCTACATCCCAGATCCAGTCCGTGTCATCGACAAGCCATTCCTGATGCCAATCGAAGACGTGTTCTCGATCTCCGGTCGCGGTACCGTTGTTACCGGTCGTATCGAGCGCGGCATCGTCAAGGTTCAGGATTCGCTGGAAATCGTAGGTCTGCGTGACACCACCGTCACCACCTGCACCGGCGTTGAAATGTTCCGCAAGCTGCTGGACGAAGGTCGTGCTGGCGAGAACTGCGGCGTGCTGCTGCGCGGCACCAAGCGTGACGACGTCGAGCGTGGCCAGGTTCTGGTCAAGCCGGGTTCGGTCAAGCCGCACACCAAGTTCGAAGCTGAAGTCTACGTGCTGAGCAAGGAAGAAGGCGGTCGTCACACTCCGTTCTTCAAAGGCTACCGTCCACAGTTCTACTTCCGGACCACTGACGTGACCGGTAACTGCGAACTGCCGGAAGGCGTTGAAATGGTAATGCCAGGCGACAACATCAAAATGGTTGTCACCCTGATCAAGACCATCGCAATGGAAGACGGCCTGCGTTTCGCTATCCGTGAAGGCGGTCGTACCGTCGGCGCTGGCGTCGTAGCCAAAATCATCGAGTAATCGTTGATCGTTTGAAAAGGCCCCCGCTTAGCGGGGGCTTTTTTATTGGGTTGACACTCGATGGGCGCGTCTATAGAATTGCGCCTCCTTTTAACGGGTGCATTGCGCCCGGTGGGAACAGCAGCCGGAGTCTGAAATCCAATGCAAAATCAGCAAATCCGTATCAGGTTGAAGGCTTTTGACCATCGCCTGATCGACCAATCCACCCAGGAAATCGTGGAAACCGCGAAACGTACTGGTGCTCAGGTGCGTGGTCCAATTCCACTTCCTACCCGTAAAGAGCGGTTCACCGTTCTGGTTTCCCCGCACGTCAACAAAGACGCGCGCGACCAGTACGAGATCCGCACTCACAAGCGTGTTCTGGACATCGTCCAGCCAACGGACAAAACCGTTGACGCGCTGATGAAGCTTGATCTTGCGGCAGGTGTGGAAGTGCAGATCAGCCTCGGCTAAGACTTGGGTCTTAGTCGTGTAACGCTCTGAAATGGGCGGCCATAGCGGGTGAAAGCCCCGTACACTCATGAGGTTTACAACATGACTATTGGTGTAGTCGGTCGTAAATGCGGTATGACCCGTATTTTCACCGAAGAAGGTGTCTCCATTCCGGTCACGGTCATTGAGATCGAGCCGAATCGCGTCACCCAGTTTAAAACTGAAGAAACTGATGGCTATCGTGCAGTGCAAGTCACTGTCGGCGAGCGTCGTGCTTCGCGTGTGACTGCTGCTCAAGCAGGTCACTTCGCCAAGGCGAACGTTGCTGCCGGTCGTGGCGTCTGGGAATTCCGTCTTGCAGAAGGCGAGTACCAGGCTGGCGACTTGATCAATGCTGAACTCTTCGCAGCGGGCCAACTGGTAGATGTTACCGGTCAGTCCAAAGGTAAAGGCTTTGCCGGTACCATCAAGCGTTGGAACTTCCGCGGTCAAGACAACACGCACGGTAACTCCGTTTCCCACCGCGTCCCTGGCTCCATCGGCCAGTGCCAGACTCCTGGCCGTGTATTCAAGGGCAAAAAAATGTCCGGTCATATGGGCGCTGAGCGCGTGACCGTGCAGTCCCTGGAAGTTGTGCGCGTCGACGCTGAACGCAATCTGCTGCTCGTCAAGGGTGCTGTTCCTGGCGCAACCGGCGGCAACCTGGTTGTGCGTCCGGCAGCCAAGGCTCGCGGTTAAGGGGAAGCGAAAATGCAATTAAATGTAAATGACGCTCAGGCGATCGAAGTTTCCGAACTGACCTTCGGCGGCGAGTTCAACGAGACGCTGGTGCACCAGGCAGTCGTGGCCTACATGGCTGGCGGTCGTCAGGGCAGCAAGCAGCAAAAGACCCGTTCCGACGTTCGTGGTGGCGGTAAGCGCCCTTGGCGTCAGAAGGGTACCGGCCGTGCTCGTGCCGGTACTATCCGTAGCCCTATCTGGCGTGGCGGTGGTACCACTTTCGCAGCTCGTCCTCAGGATCACACCCAGAAGCTGAACAAGAAGATGTATCGCGCAGCACTGCGCTCCATCCTTGCTGAGCTGGTGCGTACCGACCGTCTGGTCGTGGTTCAGGACTTCGCTGTCGAAGCACCGAAAACCAAAGACCTGCTGGGCAAGCTGAATGGCATGGGCCTTACCGACGTTCTGATCGTATCGGACTCCGTCGACGAGAACCTGTACCTGGCTGCTCGTAACCTGCCGCACGTCGATGTACGTGACGTCCAAGGTTCCGACCCAGTTAGTCTGATCGCATACGACAAGGTGTTGATCACCGTGTCGGCCGTGAAGAAATTCGAGGAGCTGCTGGGATGAACCAGGAACGCGTATTTAAAGTTCTGCTTGGCCCGCACGTTTCCGAGAAGGCTACGGTTCTGGCAGACAAGAAAGGTCAGTTCGTTTTCAAGGTTGCTACCGACGCAACCAAGCTGGAAATCAAGAAGGCCGTCGAAAGCCTGTTCAGCGTGAAAGTAGAGCGTGTTACTACCCTGAACGTACTGGGTAAAAGCAAGCGCACTGCTCGCGGTCTGGGCAAGCGTAATGACTGGAAGAAGGCAGTTATCTCCCTTCAGCCAGGCCAAGATCTCGATTTCAGCAGCAGTGCTGAGTAAGGAAGGGGTGCATCATGGCAATCGTTAAATGCAAACCGACTTCCCCTGGCCGCCGTTTCGTGGTCAAGGTGGTCAACCAGGAGCTGCATAAAGGCGCTCCTCACGCACCGCTGCTCGAGAAAAAATCGAAGACTGGTGGTCGTAACAACAATGGCCGCATTACCACCCGTCACATCGGTGGTGGTCACAAGCAGCATTACCGCATGATCGACTTCCGTCGCAACGACAAGGATGGCATCACTGCCACCGTCGAGCGCATTGAATACGATCCTAACCGTACTGCTCACATTGCTCTGGTTCTGTACGCAGACGGCGAGCGTCGCTACATCCTCGCACCGAAAGGCGTGAGCGCTGGCGACCAGCTGATTGCAGGTGCTCTGGCACCGATCAAGCCAGGCAACTCGCTGCAGCTGCGCAACATCCCGGTCGGTAGCACCATCCACGGCATCGAATTGAAGCCTGGCAAAGGTGCTCAGATCGCTCGCTCCGCTGGTGCTTCGGCTCAGCTGATCGCTCGTGAAGGTGTCTACGTGACCCTGCGCCTGCGTTCGGGCGAAATGCGCAAAGTGCTGTCCGAGTGCCGCGCAACGCTGGGCGAAGTCTCGAACTCCGAGCACAGCCTGCGTTCGCTGGGTAAAGCCGGTGCCAAACGCTGGCGTGGCGTTCGCCCAACCGTTCGTGGTGTTGCCATGAACCCGGTTGACCACCCACATGGTGGTGGTGAAGGTCGTACCTCCGGTGGTCGTCATCCGGTATCGCCATGGGGCTTCCCGACTAAGGGCGCGAAGACTCGTGGTAATAAGCGTACCGACAAAATGATCGTCCGTCGTCGCAAGTAAATAGAGGGATACGACAGTGCCACGTTCTCTGAAAAAAGGTCCTTTTATTGATCTTCACCTACTGAAGAAGATCGAAGTGGCGGCGGAGAAGAACGATCGCAAACCAGTTAAGACCTGGTCGCGTCGTTCGATGATCCTGCCACAAATGGTCGGTCTGACCATCGCAGTACACAACGGTCGCCAACACGTCCCCGTTCTCGTGAACGAAGACATGGTCGGCCACAAACTGGGCGAGTTCGCCGGTACCCGCACATATCGTGGGCACGTGGCTGACAAGAAAGCCAAGCGTTAAGGGGTAAGGAAATGGAAGTAGCCGCTAAGTTGTCGGGCGCTCGAATCTCCGCCCAGAAAGCCCGCTTGGTCGCCGACCAGATCCGCGGGAAGAAGGTGGGCGAAGCGCTCAACCTGCTGGCTTTTAGCAGTAAAAAAGCCGCGGAAATCATGAAGAAAGTGCTGGAGTCGGCCGTAGCCAACGCCGAGCACAACGAAGGCGCAGACGTTGATGACCTGAAGGTCAGCACCGTTTTCGTCAACGAAGGGCGTTCGCTGAAGCGCATCATGCCTCGTGCCAAAGGCCGGGCTGATCGCATCGTCAAGCGGTCTTGCCATATCACTGTCAAGGTTGCTGACAAGTAACGGAGTCGATCAGATGGGTCAGAAAGTACATCCCATTGGCATTCGCCTGGGAATCGTCAAGGAGCACACCTCCGTCTGGTACGCAGACGGTCGGACTTATGCGGACTACTTGTTCGCAGATCTGAAGGTGCGTGAGTATCTCCAAGACAAACTAAAAAGCGCGTCCGTAAGCCGTATCGATATCCATCGTCCGGCCCAAACTGCACGTATCACCATCCACACCGCTCGTCCTGGTATCGTTATCGGGAAGAAAGGTGAAGATGTTGAGAAACTGCGCCAGGACCTGACCAAGCAAATGGGTGTGCCTGTGCACATCAATATCGAAGAGATCCGCAAGCCGGAGCTCGACGGTATGCTGGTTGCGCAGAGCGTAGCTCAGCAGCTGGAGCGTCGTGTGATGTTCCGTCGCGCCATGAAGCGCGCCGTACAGAACGCCATGCGCATTGGTGCCAAAGGCATCAAGATCCAAGTGAGCGGTCGTCTCGGCGGTGCTGAAATCGCACGTACTGAATGGTATCGCGAAGGTCGTGTGCCCTTGCACACCCTGCGTGCCGACATCGACTATGCCAACTACGAAGCTCACACCACTTACGGTGTGATCGGTGTGAAGGTTTGGATTTTCAAAGGCGAAGTAATTGGTGGTCGCCAAGAAGAACTGAAACCACAAGCACCTGCGCCTCGTAAAAAAGCTGCTAAGTAAGGGGTACGCCAAATGTTGCAACCTAAGCGTACGAAGTTCCGCAAGCAGATGACTGGCCACAACCGTGGTCTGGCTCAGCGCGGTAGCAAAGTCAGCTTCGGCGAGTATGCGCTGAAGTCTGTAGCTCGTGGTCGTCTCACCGCTCGTCAGATCGAGTCAGCGCGTCGTGCCCTGACCCGTCACGTTAAACGTGGCGGCAAGATCTGGATCCGTGTATTCCCGGACAAGCCTATCTCCAAAAAGCCCCTCGAAGTTCGTATGGGTAAGGGTAAGGGTAACGTGGAATATTGGGTTGCCCAGATTCAGCCAGGCAAAGTCCTGTATGAAATCGAGGGTGTTTCCGAAGAGCTGGCGCGTGAGGCTTTCGCCTTGGCGGCTGCAAAGCTGCCTCTCGCCACCTCCTTTGTTAAGCGGACGGTGATGTGATGAAAGCGAATGAACTTCGTGAAAAATCAGCACAGCAACTGAACGAGCAACTGCTCGGCTTGCTGCGCGACCAGTTCAATCTGCGCATGCAGAAAGCAACTGGCCAGTTGGGGCAGTCTCACCTGCTCTCGCAAGTGAAGCGCGACATCGCTCGCGTGAAAACTGTGCTCAACCAGCAGGCAGGTAAGTGATCATGGCTGAAGCCGAAAAAACCGTCCGTACGCTGACTGGCCGTGTGGTCAGCGACAAGATGGACAAAACCATCACCGTATTGATCGAGCGTCGCGTAAAGCACCCGATCTACGGTAAATACGTTAAGCGTTCGACTAAGCTGCACGCTCACGACGAAACCAATCAGTGCAAGATCGGCGACAAGGTCACTATTCGTGAAACCCGTCCGCTGGCCAAGACCAAGTCCTGGGCACTGGTTGACGTTCTCGAACGCGCTGTTGAAGTCTAAGGGCTAGGGGTCGGAGAAATTCTATGATTCAGACTCAATCCATGCTCGATGTGGCCGATAACAGCGGCGCTCGTCGCGTCATGTGCATCAAGGTACTGGGCGGCTCGCACCGCCGGTACGCTGGCATCGGCGACATCATCAAGGTGACCGTGAAGGAAGCAATTCCTCGTGGCAAGGTGAAGAAAGGTCAAGTGATGACTGCTGTTGTAGTCCGCACTCGTCACGGCGTTCGTCGTGCTGACGGCTCCATCATCCGCTTCGATGGCAACGCTGCTGTTCTGTTGAACAACAAGCAAGAGCCAATCGGCACCCGTATCTTTGGGCCAGTGACCCGTGAGCTTCGTTCCGAGAAGTTCATGAAGATCGTCTCGCTCGCCCCAGAAGTGCTGTAAGGAGATCCGACATGCAAAAGATTCGTCGTGACGACGAGATCATCGTGATCGCCGGCAAAGACAAAGGCAAGCGCGGTAAGGTGCTCAAGGTTCTCGCTGACGACCGTCTGGTCGTTGGTGGGGTCAACCTGGTGAAGCGTCATACCAAGCCTAACCCGATGTCGGGCGTACAAGGCGGTATCGTCGAGAAAGAAGCGCCTCTGCACGCTTCCAACGTCGCCATCTTCAATGGCGAAACCAACAAGGCTGACCGCGTTGGTTTCAAAGTAGAAGAAGGCAAAAAAATTCGTGTCTTCAAGTCGACCCAAAAAGCGGTTGATGCTTGAACACTGCTAGGTAGAAGACCATGGCACGACTGAAAGAGATTTACCGGAAGGAAATCGCTCCCAAGCTTAAGGAAGAACTCAAGCTTGCGAACGTGATGGAAGTTCCGCGCGTTACCAAGATCACCCTGAACATGGGTCTGGGCGAAGCGATCGGCGACAAGAAAGTCATCGAGCACGCTGTAGCCGACATCGAGAAGATCTGCGGCCAGAAAGCCGTTGTGACCTTCGCACGCAAATCCATCGCGGGCTTCAAGGTCCGTGAGGGTTGGCCGATCGGTGTCAAGGTGACTTTGCGTCGCGACAAGATGTACGAATTCCTGGACCGCCTGCTGGCGATCTCCCTGCCTCGGGTACGCGACTTCCGCGGCCTGAATGCCAAGTCCTTCGACGGTCGTGGCAACTACAGCATGGGCGTGAAAGAGCAGATCATTTTCCCGGAAATCGATTACGACAAGATCGATGCTCTGCGCGGTCTGGACATTACCCTGACCACCACTGCTCGTTCGGATGAAGAAGGTCGCGCCTTGCTGCGTGCCTTCAACTTCCCGTTCCGCAACTGATTGGAGTAGGAAAATGGCCAAGAAGAGCATGAAGAACCGTGAGCTGAAGCGTCAGCTGACGGTAGCTAAATACGCCAAGAAGCGTGCTGAGCTCAAAGCAATCATCGTCAATCTGAACGCAAGTGAAGAAGAGCGCTGGAATGCTTCCGTAGCCCTGCAGAAGCAGCCACGTGATGCGAGCGCTGCTCGCATGCGTAACCGCTGCCGCCTGACTGGTCGTCCACATGGCGTGTACCGCAAGTTCGGCCTCGGCCGTAACATGCTGCGCCAGGCCGCCATGCGCGGTGACGTACCAGGTCTGGTCAAAGCCAGCTGGTAAGTCGGACCGACGAGATGCCTGCGCTCGATTGAGCAATCAACCGACCGCCGGTGTCACGGCGACTGAATCAAGCCCCTCATGGGGCTTGATTCATTTCTGCCGTACGTCTAGAATTGCCGGCTCGCCTGAGCCCGGGTTTTTGGACCGGATCAAACGCTCGGCGACGTTGTAGCCGCAAGGCTAATTATTTTTGTATCAGGAGCGTCTAGCCCATGAGTATGCAGGACCCGTTAGCGGACATGCTAACTCGAATCCGTAATGCCCAGATGGCTGAAAAGCCCGTCGTAAGCATGCCATCTTCCACGTTGAAGGTAGCTGTGGCCAAAGTTCTGAAGGACGAAGGTTACATCGCGGGTTTTCAGGTAAGCAGCGAAGCAAAACCGTCGCTTTCCATCGAGCTGAAATACTTCGAAGGCCGTCCGGTCATCGAGGAAGTCAAGCGCGTAAGTCGTCCAGGCCTGCGTCAGTACAAATCCGTTGATGACCTGCCGAAAGTTCGTGGCGGTCTCGGCGTATCCATCGTCTCCACCAATAAAGGTGTGATGACGGATCGTGCTGCGCGCGCTGCCGGTGTCGGCGGCGAAGTACTCTGCACAGTGTTCTAAGGGGGGATAAGCATGTCTCGCGTCGCTAAGAACCCCGTTAAGCTGCCAGCTGGTGTCGAAGTAAAATTCGCCGGCCAACAGCTTTCGGTGAAGGGTGCCAAGGGCACTCTGGAACTGAACGTTCACTCGTCGGTTGAAGTCGTTGAAGAGGCTGGCGAACTGCGTTTCGCTGCCAAGAACGGCGATCAGCAGACCCGTGCAATGGCCGGTACCACTCGCGCTTTGGTCAACAACATGGTCCAGGGCGTAAGCCAAGGCTTCGAGCGCAAGCTCCAGCTGGTCGGTGTTGGCTATAAAGCACAAGCAAAAGGCACAGTGCTGAACCTGTCGCTGGGCTTCTCTCATCCGGTGGATTACGAGTTGCCGCAAGGCATCACCGCTGAGACTCCTAGCCAGACCGATATCCTGATCAAGGGCATCGACAAGCAGCTGGTGGGTCAAGTGGCCGCTGAAATCCGCGATTTCCGTCCGCCAGAGCCTTACAAAGGCAAAGGTGTACGTTACGCAGACGAAGTCGTCCGCCGTAAAGAAGCCAAGAAGAAGTAGGGCATAGCAAATGACCGACAAAAAAGTTACTCGACTGCGTCGCGCTCGCAAGGCACGCCTGAAAATGCACGAACTCGAAGTCGTGCGTCTCTGCGTGTTCCGCTCTTCGCAGCACATCTATGCCCAGGTCATCTCGGCCGACGGCAGCAAGGTCTTGGCAAGTGCCTCGACTTTGGACAAAGAATTGCGTGATGGTGCCACCGGCAACATTGACGCGGCCACTAAGGTTGGCCAGCTGGTCGCTTCGCGTGCTAAGGCCGCTGGCGTCTCGCAGGTGGCTTTCGACCGCTCTGGCTTCAAGTACCACGGTCGCGTCAAAGCGCTGGCCGATGGCGCTCGTGAAGCTGGGCTGGAGTTCTAAGTTATGTCAAATAACGACCAAAAGCGCGACGAAGGCTACATCGAGAAGCTGGTTCAAGTTAACCGCGTTGCCAAGACCGTCAAAGGCGGCCGTATCTTCACCTTCACCGCGTTGACCGTGGTAGGTGATGGCAAGGGCCGTGTTGGCTTCGGCCGTGGCAAGTCTCGTGAAGTGCCTGCTGCAATCCAGAAAGCTATGGAAGCAGCTCGTCGCAACATGATTCAAGTGGACCTGAACGGGACCACCTTGCAGTACGCCATGAAGTCCGCTCACGGCGCTTCGAAGGTGTACATGCAGCCTGCTTCGGAAGGTACCGGTATCATCGCTGGCGGCGCAATGCGTGCCGTTCTCGAAGTGGCTGGTGTCCAGAACGTTCTGGCCAAGTGCTACGGCTCGACCAACCCCGTCAACGTGGTTCACGCTACGTTCAAGGGTCTGAAAGCCATGCAGTCCCCGTCGTCCATCGCCGCCAAGCGCGGTCTGAACGTTGAGGAGATCATCTGATCATGGCTACTGTAAAAGTTACGCTGATCAAAAGCATGACCGGCCGTATCCCTAACCACAAATTGTGCGTTAAGGGTCTGGGTCTGCGTCGCATCGGTCACACTGTAGAAGTCCAGGATACTCCCGAGAATCGCGGGATGATCAACAAGGCCTACTACATGCTTCGCGTAGAGGGTTAATCGATGAAACTCAATGATCTGAGTCCAGCTCCCGGTTCGCGTCGCGAAAAGCATCGCCCGGGTCGTGGTATCGGTAGTGGTTTGGGCAAGACCGGTGGCCGTGGCCACAAAGGTCAGACCTCCCGCTCCGGTGGCACCATCGCTCCAGGCTTCGAAGGCGGTCAACAGCCGCTGCACCGTCGCTTGCCGAAGTTCGGTTTCGTTTCCCTGAAAGCCATGGACCGCGCAGAAGTGCGTCTGTCCGAGCTGGCCCGAGTGGAAGGCGACATCGTCTCCGTGCAGTCCCTGAAGGATGCCAACGTGATCAACCAGAACGTACAGCGTGTGAAAATCATGCTGTCGGGCGAAGTGACTCGCGCTGTGACCATCAAGGGAATCGCCGCCACCAAAGGTGCGCGTGCGGCTATCGAAGCAGCTGGCGGCAAGTTCGAGGAATAAATGGCTAAGCAAGGTGCTCTCTCAGCGCTAGGCAAGGGCGGTATGTCTGAACTCTGGGCTCGTCTGCGTTTTCTGTTCCTGGCGATCATCGTCTACAGAATTGGCGCACACATCCCGGTTCCAGGTATCAACCCGGACCGACTCGCAGACCTGTTTCGACAGAATGAGGGGACCATTCTTAGCTTGTTCAACATGTTTTCCGGTGGCGCGCTGGAACGGATGAGCATCTTTGCACTGGGGATCATGCCGTACATTTCGGCATCGATCATCATGCAGCTGATGACCGCCGTGAGCCCGCAACTGGAGCAGTTGAAGAAGGAAGGGGAAGCTGGCCGTCGCAAGATCAGCCAGTACACCCGCTATGGCACCGTCATCCTGGCCTTGGTGCAGGCGATCGGCATGTCGATCGGCTTGGCCAATCAGGGTGTGGCGTTCACTGCAAGCTTCAGCTTCTACTTCGTGGCGGTCTCCACTTTCGTGGCGGGCGCGATGTTCATGATGTGGCTGGGTGAGCAGATCACTGAGCGTGGTGTGGGTAACGGTATCTCGATGTTGATCTTCGCGGGTATCGTTGCTGGTCTTCCGAGAGCGATCGGGCAGTCTTTCGAGTCTGCGCGTCAGGGCGATATCAACATCTTCGCGCTGGTTGCGATCGGTCTGCTGGCGGTAGCGATTATCGGTTTCGTGGTGTTCATCGAGCGTGGTCAGCGGCGAATAGCCGTTCACTATGCCAAGCGTCAGCAAGGCCGCAAGGTTTTCGCTGCGCAGACGAGCCACTTGCCGCTGAAAGTGAACATGGCCGGTGTGATTCCTGCCATTTTCGCGAGCAGCATCTTGCTGTTCCCGGCTTCGCTGGGCTCCTGGTTCGGTCAGTCCGAAGGTATGGGCTGGTTGCAGGACGTCTCGCAGTCGATCGCTCCTGGTCAGCCGTTGAACATTCTGCTGTTTAGTGCAGGGATCATTTTCTTCTGCTTCTTCTATACGGCGTTGATGTTCAATCCGAAAGACGTGGCGGAAAACCTGAAGAAGTCCGGTGCCTTTATTCCGGGTATTCGTCCAGGCGAGCAGTCGGCGCGCTACATTGATGGCGTTCTGACCCGTTTGACCATGTTCGGTGCCCTGTACATGATGTGCGTCTGCTTGCTTCCACAGTTCCTGGTGGTGGCTGCAAACGTTCCGTTCTACCTTGGCGGGACCTCGTTGCTGATTGTGGTAGTGGTTGTGATGGACTTTATGTCCCAAGTACAATCGCACCTCGTTTCGCACCAGTACGAATCCCTGATGAAGAAAGCCAACCTGAAAGGCTACGGTGGCAGCGGTCTGCTGCGCTGACAGTCCCTTAAGGTTCGAGGAGTTGGCAATGAAAGTTCGTGCATCGGTGAAAAAGCTGTGCCGTAACTGCAAAATCATTCGTCGCGAAGGCGTCGTTCGAGTCATTTGCAGCGCAGAGCCGCGTCACAAACAGCGCCAAGGCTGACTGTGATGTGCTACAAGCCCGGCAGCTAGTGCGCTGCCGGGTTGATTATTTGTTATTACAGCGATATTATCTCGCGCCCTATTTCTTGGCTTCCGGGGCGTAGGTAGCTGTCAATTGGAGTCCCACTGAATGGCCCGTATTGCAGGCGTTAACATTCCAGATAACAAGCACACTGTTATCTCGCTGACCTACATCTATGGTGTTGGTCGCACTACTGCACAGAAAATCTGTGCAGACACTGGGGTCAACCCAGCCGCACGGATCAAGGATCTGAGCGACGAGCAGATTGAACAGCTGCGTGGCGAAGTGGCGAAGTTCACCACCGAAGGTGATCTGCGCCGCGAAATCAACATGAAAATCAAGCGCTTGATGGATCTGGGCTGCTATCGCGGTCTTCGTCATCGTCGTGGTCTGCCAGTACGCGGTCAGCGTACCAAGACCAACGCGCGTACCCGTAAAGGTCCGCGTAAGCCGATCCGCAAGTAATCGCACCAGCGAATCGACAGGAATCTAGTCATGGCAAAACCTGCTGCTCGTCCTCGTAAGAAAGTCAAAAAGACAGTGGTTGATGGCATCGCCCACATCCACGCGTCTTTCAACAACACCATCGTGACCATTACCGATCGTCAAGGTAACGCCCTGTCCTGGGCCACCTCCGGCGGTTCGGGTTTCCGCGGTTCACGCAAGTCCACCCCGTTCGCTGCCCAGGTGGCTGCAGAGCGTGCTGGTCAAGCTGCGCTGGAATATGGCCTGAAGAACCTCGACGTCAACGTCAAGGGTCCAGGTCCAGGTCGTGAGTCCGCTGTCCGTGCATTGAACGGCTGTGGCTATAAGATCGCCAGCATCACCGACGTGACGCCAATCCCGCATAACGGGTGCCGTCCGCCGAAGAAGCGCCGCGTGTAATTCAGGAGACGATAGATAATGGCTCGTTACATTGGTCCAAAATGCAAACTGGCTCGTCGTGAAGGCACTGACCTGTTCCTGAAAAGCGGCGTTCGCGCCCTGGAATCGAAGTGCAATATCGAAGCAGCCCCAGGTATCCACGGTCAGCGCCGTGGCCGCCAGTCCGACTACGGCACCCAGCTGCGTGAAAAGCAGAAAGTCCGTCGTATCTATGGCGTTCTCGAGCGTCAGTTCAGCGGTTACTACAAGGAAGCTGCCGGCAAGAAAGGCGCAACCGGCGAGAACCTGCTGCAACTGCTCGAATGCCGTCTGGACAACGTCGTATACCGTATGGGCTTCGGCTCGACTCGTGCCGAATCCCGTCAGTTGGTATCGCACAAGTCGGTCAGCGTAAACGGCAAGACCGTTAACGTTCCGTCCTACCAGGTTCGTGCTGGTGACGTGGTCGCGATTCGCGAGAAAGCTAAAAACCAGCTTCGCATTGTCCAAGCTCTCGATCTGTGTGCCCAACGTGGCCGCGTAGAATGGGTAGAAGTAGACACTGAGAAGAAGTCGGGCGTTTTCAAGAACGTTCCTGCTCGCAGTGATCTGTCCGCCGACATCAACGAAAGCCTGATTGTCGAGCTCTACTCCAAGTAAGGGCTAGAAAATAGGTGCATCCATGCAGATTTCGGTAAATGAGTTCCTGACGCCCCGCCATATTGATGTGCAGGTCGTCAGTCCAACCCGCGCCAAGATCACCCTCGAGCCTCTCGAGCGTGGTTTCGGCCATACCCTGGGCAACGCGCTGCGACGCATCCTGTTGTCCTCAATGCCCGGCTGCGCAGTAGTCGAGGCCGAGATTGACGGTGTACTCCATGAGTACAGCGCCATCGAAGGTGTACAGGAAGACGTCATTGAAATCCTGTTGAACCTGAAAGGCCTGGCTATCAAGCTGCACGGTCGTGACGAAGTTACGCTGACCTTGTCGAAAAAGGGTTCGGGGGTGGTTACCGCTGCCGATATTCAGCTGGATCATGATGTCGAGATCGTTAATCCCGATCACGTAATCGCTAACCTGGCGTCTAACGGCGCCCTGAACATGAAGCTCGTCGTAGCTCGTGGTCGTGGTTATGAACCGGCCGACTCGCGTCAAAGCGATGAAGACGAAAGCCGCAGCATTGGTCGCTTGCAGCTCGACTCTTCGTTCAGCCCGGTACGTCGTATCGCATACGTGGTGGAAAACGCCCGTGTCGAGCAGCGCACTAACCTGGACAAGCTGGTTATTGATCTGGAAACCAACGGTACCCTGGATCCTGAAGAGGCCATCCGTCGCGCTGCAACCATTCTGCAACAGCAGTTGGCTGCGTTCGTCGATCTCAAAGGTGACAGTGAGCCTGTGGTAATCGAGCAGGAAGACGAGATCGATCCGATCCTGCTTCGCCCGGTTGACGATCTGGAACTGACTGTACGTTCGGCTAACTGCCTTAAGGCGGAAAACATTTACTACATCGGCGACCTGATTCAGCGTACCGAAGTAGAACTGTTGAAGACTCCGAACCTGGGCAAGAAATCCTTGACCGAAATCAAGGACGTTCTGGCCTCCCGCGGTCTGTCCCTCGGCATGCGCCTCGACAACTGGCCGCCTGCAAGTCTTAAGAAGGACGACAAGGCGACTGCCTGATCGTCGTAATCACCGAACGTTGTGTTTGGTAAGGAATGAACCATGCGTCATCGTAAAAGTGGACGTCACCTGAGCCGTACCAGCTCGCACCGCAAGGCCATGTTTCAGAACATGGCGGTGTCGCTGTTCGAGCACGAGCTGATCAAGACTACCCTGCCAAAAGCCAAGGAACTGCGCCGCGTTGCCGAGCCGCTGATCACCCTGGCCAAGGTAGACAGCGTTGCAAACCGCCGTCTTGCTTTCGACCGTACTCGTTCGAAAGAAATGGTTGGTAAGCTGTTCAACGATCTGGGCAAGCGCTATGCCACCCGTCAGGGCGGTTACCTGCGTATCCTCAAGTGCGGCTTCCGTACTGGCGATAACGCACCTATGGCGTACGTCGAGCTGGTTGATCGTCCTGTTGGTGGCTCGGTTGAAGCTGCTGAATAAGACGAACAGTCTGTTCATGAAAAACCGGGCTTAGGTCCGGTTTTTTTTTGCCTGCTAATTAGTCAAAATCTATCAGGCAAAGAAGATTTGCCCATTAGTCGAATGAGGGTGTTTTTTGGATACTTGCTCCAAGCCGCTGAAGTCGGCGCCTACACAGCAAGCCTTACCAAGGAACATCGTCCATGAGCCAGAGCAAGATCCTCACCACCGCCAGCGGCGCGCCGGTCGCCGACAATCAGAATTCCCGTTCTGCGGGGCCGCGTGGTCCCTTGCTGCTGGACGATTTCCATCTGATCGAGAAGCTTGCGCATTTCAACCGCGAGAATATTCCCGAGCGTCGTGTTCATGCAAAGGGCTCAGGCGCATACGGCACCTTTACGGTAACCCGTGACATCTCGGAATACTCCAGTGCTAAGCTGTTCAGTACCGTAGGCAAGCAGACCGAAACCTTCCTGCGATTCTCCACAGTGGGTGGCGAGCGCGGCTCAGCCGATACCGAGCGCGATCCGCGGGGTTTCGCCCTCAAGTTCTACACCGAGGAAGGCAACTGGGACATCGTTGGCAACAACACACCTGTGTTCTTCATTCGCGACCCGATGAAGTTTCCCGATTTCATCCACACCCAGAAGCGTTTGCCTCAAAGCAACCTCAAGAGCGCGCAGATGATGTGGGACTTCTGGTCCCATTCGCCCGAAGCGTTGCACCAGGTGACCATTCTGTTCTCGGACCGCGGCATTCCGGACGGCTATCGTCACATGCACGGCTTCGGTAGCCACACCTATAGCTTGATCAATGCCAAGGGTGAGCGTCACTGGGTCAAGTGGCACTACAAGACGGCTCAGGGCATCAAGAACCTTGCTCCAGCCGCCGCGGCGCGTATCGCCGGCACCGACCCGGATTACGCACAGCGCGACCTGTTCGATGCAATCGAGCGTGGGGATTTTCCCAAGTGGCGTGTATGCATGCAGATCATGAGTGAGGATCAGGCGAACCTTCACCACGAAAACCCGTTCGACGTGACCAAGACCTGGTCGCAGAAGGAGTTTCCGTTGATCGAAGTAGGTATGTTGGAGCTGAATCGTAATCCGCTGAACTATTTTGCCGAAGTAGAGCAAGCGACGTTTGGCCCGAGCAACATGGTGCCCGGCGTAGGGCTGTCGCCCGACCGCATGCTGCAAGGCCGTGTGTTCGCCTATGCCGATGCCCACCGCTATCGCGTCGGGACCAATCATCAGCAGTTGCTGGTGAACGCACCCCGCAGCCCGGTTCACTCGTACCAGCGCGACGGTTCGATGGCCTTTGGCAGCAATGGCGGTGCTGCTCCTAACTACGAGCCCAACAGCTACACCGATGCACCCAAGCAGGCGCCTCAGTATCGCGAGCCGGCCTTGGCCTTGCACGGTGATGCTGATCGCTTCGATCATCGCGTGGACGCCGATTACTACAGCCAGGCCGGCGCTCTTTTTCGTTTGATGAATGCCGAGCAGCAGACTCTGCTCATCGACAACATCGCTGGTGCGATGATGGGTGTCAGCGCAGATGTGGTGGAGCGTCAGTTGCAGCACTTCTACCGTGCGGACGAAGCCTACGGTAATGGGATCGCCAAGGCATTGGGCATCCAGCTGGGCTGAACCTAAGTGATAAGAAGAACCGCCCTCATCTGGGCGGTTTTTCGCTTTATTTCGTCACATTTTCTCTGCTTTTTAGCGTATTTCTGCACCGCGGGCCGTGACGTATCCGCGACCTTGGTTCAAACTATGCCTTTCTGCTAGGAGATATACGGCGATGCAAGGCCACCCGGACGTAATCGATTACCTCAATACTTTGCTCACAGGCGAGCTGGCTGCCCGTGATCAGTATTTCATCCACTCGCGGATGTACGAGGACTGGGGCTTCGCCAAGCTCTTCGAGCGCATCAATCATGAGATGGAAGAAGAAGCAGGTCATGCCGACGCCTTGATGCGTCGCATCCTGATGCTCGAAGGCACGCCGCGCATGCGTCCGGACGACCTTGAAGTCGGTACGGATGTACCGAGCATGATCGCTGCCGATCTGCGTCTGGAATACAAGGTGCGTGCGGCCTTGTGCAAGGGTATCGAGTTGTGCGAACGACACAGCGACTTCGTGACTCGCGACATACTGCGGGTGCAGTTGGCGGATACCGAGGAAGATCATACGTACTGGCTGGAGAAGCAGCAGGGTTTGATCAAGTCCATTGGCTTGGAGAATTACCTGCAGTCGCAGTTCTGATCTCACCGTAGCAGTTGTTCAAGGCCAGGCAGGATGCACGGTGATTCTGCAGGGTTATGGTGCTGGCCGCCGACGCGGCTTGCGCCGCTGCTACAAGGGCGCGGGTGATTCACGTTTGCTGCGGTGACTGTTGACGCGGCTTGCGCCGCTGCTACAGGGTTGGTGTTGTGTTTGGACTGAAAAAAGCCCCGCTTGTGCGGGGCTTTTTGGTTTCAGGCTTTGTCGCGTTCGAGCAACGGTTTGAGGTAGTGACCGGTGTAGGACTGCTTCATGTCCGCAACCTGCTCCGGTGTGCCGACGGCGATGATCTGGCCGCCTTTGGAGCCGCCCTCCGGGCCCAGGTCGACCAGCCAGTCTGCAGTCTTGATGACATCGAGGTTGTGCTCGATCACCACCACGGTGTTGCCGTGGTCGCGCAGGCGATGCAGCACGTCGAGCAGCTGCTGGATATCGGCGAAGTGCAGGCCAGTGGTGGGTTCGTCGAGGATGTAGAGCGTCTTGCCGGTGTCGCGCTTGGACAGCTCGCGGGACAGTTTGACCCGCTGTGCTTCACCGCCGGACAAGGTGGTCGCCGACTGCCCCAGCTTGATGTAGGACAGGCCGACATCCATGAGCGTCTGCAGCTTGCGCGCCAGTGCCGGTACCGCATCGAAGAACTCGCGCGCCTCCTCGATGGTCATCTCGAGGGTCTCGTGGATGTTCTTGCCCTTGTACTTGATCTCCAGGGTTTCGCGGTTGTAGCGCTTGCTCTTGCAGACATCGCAGGGCACATAGATGTCGGGCAGGAAGTGCATCTCAACCTTGATCAAGCCATCACCCTGGCAGGCCTCGCAGCGACCGCCCTTGACGTTAAACGAGAACCGGCCCGGGCCATAACCGCGTGAGCGCGATTCCGGCACCCCAGCGAACAGTTCGCGGATTGGGGTGAACAATCCGGTGTAGGTGGCAGGGTTCGAGCGCGGCGTGCGTCCGATCGGGCTCTGGTCGATGTCGACCACTTTGTCCAGGTGCTGCAAGCCATTGATGCTGTCATGCGCCGAGGCTTCCAGCGTGGTTGCCCCGTTGAGAGCGGTGGCGCTGAGGGGGAACAGGGTGTTGTTGATCAGGGTCGACTTGCCCGAGCCGGAAACGCCGGTGACGCAGGTCAGCAAGCCGATCGGGATCTCCAGATCGACATTGCGCAGATTGTTGCCGCGGGCGCCCTTGAGCGTCAGGGCCAGCTTTTTGTTGCGCGGCGTACGCTTGGCTGGCACGGCGATCTTCACGCGGCCGGACAGGTACTTGCCGGTCAGCGAGTCGGGATGGTCCATGACCTCCTGCGCGGTGCCCTGGGCGACGATATGGCCGCCATGCACGCCGGCGCCGGGGCCGATGTCCACAACGTAGTCGGCGAGGCGAATGGCATCTTCGTCATGCTCGACGACGATGACGGTATTGCCGATGTCGCGCAGGTGCTTGAGGGTCCCCAGCAACCGATCATTGTCCCGCTGATGCAGGCCGATGGAGGGCTCGTCGAGAATGTACATCACGCCGACCAAGCCCGCACCGATCTGGCTGGCCAGACGGATGCGCTGGGCTTCGCCGCCGGACAGCGTGTCGGCACTGCGGTCCAGGGTCAGGTAGTCCAGGCCGACGTTGACCAGAAACTGCAGGCGCTCGCGGATTTCCTTGAGGATCTTGTCGGCAATTTCGCCCTTGCGTCCGGTCAGGGCGAGCGTGCCGAAGTACTCGGTGGCGTCGCCGATCGGCAGGCCGGTGACGGCGGGCAGGGTTTTCTCGCCTACCCATACATGCCGAGCCTCGCGGCGCAGACGCGTGCCGCGGCAGTCCGGGCAGGGCTGGGTGCTGAGGAACTTGGCGAGTTCTTCACGGACGCTGGCCGACTCGGTTTCGCGGTAGCGGCGTTCGAGGTTGGGCACGATGCCTTCGAACGGGTGCGAACGTTTGACGATATCGCCCCGGTCATTCAGGTAGCGGAAGTCGACGTTGTGCGTGCCGCTGCCGGTCAGGATGACTTTCTGCTGGTCGGCCGGCAGCTCGTTGAACGGCACGTCCAGGCTGAACTGATAATGGCTGGCGAGCGAACCGAGCATCTGGAAATAGTAGACGTTGCGCCGGTCCCAGCCGCGGATCGCGCCCTCGGCCAGGGTCAGTTCGCCATTCACCAAGCGCTTGTTGTCGAAAAACTGCTTCACGCCCAGGCCATCGCAGGTCGGGCAGGCGCCGGCCGGGTTGTTGAAGGAGAACAGCTTGGGTTCCAGTTCGCTGATTGCGTGGCCGCAGATCGGGCAGGCAAAGCGTGCGGAGAAGATGATCTCTTCGAACGGTTCGTCGTCCATCGACGCCACCAGGGCGATGCCATCGGCCAGCTTCAACGCCGTCTCGAACGATTCGGCCAGACGCTGTTGCAGGTCGGCACGGACCTTGAAGCGGTCCACCACCACTTCGATGGTGTGCTTCTTCTGCTTGTCGAGCTTGGGCAGCTCGTCCATTTCGTAGAGCTTGCCGTTGATGCGCGCACGGACGAAACCCTGGGCGCGCAGCTCTTCGAAAATGGCCAGGTGCTCGCCTTTGCGTTCGCGGATGACCGGGGCCAGCAGCATGAGGCGGGCGCCTTCGGGCTGCGCCAGGACGAGGTCGACCATCTGGCTGACGGTCTGGGCCTCCAGCGGGATGTCGTGATCCGGGCAGCGCGGCGTGCCCACGCGGGCGTACAGCAGGCGCAGGTAGTCGTAGATCTCGGTAATGGTGCCGACGGTGGAGCGCGGGTTGTGCGATGTCGACTTCTGCTCGATGGAAATGGCCGGCGACAGACCTTCGATGGTGTCGACGTCGGGCTTTTCCATCATCGACAGGAATTGCCGGGCATAGGCCGACAGCGATTCGACGTAGCGGCGTTGGCCTTCGGCGTAGAGGGTGTCGAAAGCCAGGGAGGATTTGCCTGAACCCGACAGCCCGGTGATCACGATCAGTTTGTCACGGGGCAGGGTCAGGTCGATGTTTTTCAAATTGTGGGTTCGAGCCCCACGTACCAGAATCTTGTCCAAGGCGGCCTCGCGCGGCGGGCGTAAACAGGTGAGTATACGGGGCTTGTCAATGGCACGGCACGGTGAGTGCGCGCAAAGATGAAGAAGGCGCGTCATAGCGTCGCCGTCTGTGCCGTTACTGGGTGGGACTGGTAGAATCGTCACCGGTTCACACGAGGTTTATCCATGCACGATCCCCACAGCGAACGTATGAGCAGCGGTGAAACCCGCGCAGCCAGCGGGTTGGCCCTGGTGTTCGCTTTCCGCATGCTGGGCATGTTCATGGTCCTGCCAGTGCTGGCGACCTATGGCATGGACCTGGCGGGCGCCACCCCGGCCCTGATCGGTCTGGCGATCGGCGCCTATGGCCTGACCCAGGCATTCCTGCAGATCCCTTTCGGGGTCATCTCCGACCGGATCGGTCGTCGTCCGGTGATCTACGGCGGCCTGGTGATCTTCGCCATCGGCAGCGTGGTGGCGGCCCAGTCCGACTCCATCTGGGGTGTGATCGCTGGACGCGTTCTGCAGGGCGCCGGGGCGATATCGGCAGCGGTCATGGCCCTGCTATCGGACCTGACCCGCGAACAGAACCGCACCAAGGCGATGGCCATGATCGGCATGAGCATTGGCGTGTCGTTCGCGGTGGCGATGGTGGTCGGGCCACTGCTGACCCGCGCCTTCGGCCTGCATGGCCTGTTCCTGGCGACCGGCGGGCTGGCGTTGGTTGGCATCGCGCTGGTGGCCTTCGTGGTGCCCAAGGCCACGGCACATACCCTTCATCGTGAGTCGGGCGTGACCCGCAGCGAGATGCTGGCCACCCTCAAGCACCCCGATCTGCTGCGCCTGGACCTCGGCATTTTCGTGCTTCACTCGATCCTGATGGCAAGCTTCGTCGCCTTGCCACTGGCATTGGTGGATCGCGCCGGGTTGCCCAAGGAACAGCATTGGTGGGTGTACCTGACCGCCCTGGTCGTATCTTTTTTCGCAATGATTCCGTTCATCATCTACGGCGAAAAGAAGCGCAAGATGAAGCGTGTTCTGCTGGGCGCGGTGGCGACCCTGATGCTGGTGGAGGTGTTCTTCTGGGCGTTCGGCGACAGCCTGAGGGCGCTGGTCATTGGCACGGTGGTGTTCTTCACGGCGTTCAACTTGCTGGAGGCGTCGCTGCCTTCGTTGATCAGCAAGGTTTCGCCGGCCGGCGGCAAGGGCACGGCCATGGGGGTGTATTCCACCAGCCAGTTCCTGGGGTCGGCCATGGGTGGCATCCTTGGCGGTTGGTTGTTTCAGCAGGGTGGCCTGGGTGTGGTCTTTATCGGATGCGCGGCGCTGTGCGCCCTGTGGCTGGCCATAGCTGTTACTATGCGCGAACCACCCTACGTGACCAGTCTGCGCTTGCCGCTTTCGCCCCAAGCGATGCGCGAGACGGGATTGGCCGAGCGGTTGAAAGCCGTGCCCGGTGTAACAGATGCGGTGGTGGTGGCAGAAGAGGCCGCCATCTATATCAAATTGGACAAAGAAATTTTGGATCGCACCGCCCTCGAGCGCCTGGTCAACCCAGCGCCGACAGCGTGCGAAGCCTAGGAGAACGTTATGGCCCGTGGGGTTAACAAAGTCATTCTGGTGGGTACTTGCGGTCAGGATCCTGAAGTCCGTTTCCTGCCCAACGGCAATGCGGTCACCAACCTGAGCCTGGCCACCAGCGAGCAGTGGACCGACAAGCAGAGCGGCCAGAAGGTCGAGCGTACCGAGTGGCACCGTGTGTCGATGTTCGGCAAGGTTGCGGAGATCGCCGGTGAGTACCTGCGCAAGGGCTCGCAGGTGTACATCGAAGGCAAGCTGCAGACCCGCGAGTGGGAAAAGGACGGTATCAAACGCTACACCACCGAGATCATCGTCGACATGCAGGGCACCATGCAGCTATTGGGCGGCCGTCCGCAGAACAACGACCAGCAGGGCGGCGGTGGCAACAACTACCAGCAGTCGGCACCGGCTCCGCGTCAGCAGGCGCCGCGTCCGCAGCAGTCCGCGCCGCAGCAGCGTTCGGCTCCGCCTGCGCAGCAGCAGCCAGCACAGCAGCCGGCTCCGGACTTTGACAGCTTTGATGATGATATTCCGTTCTAGGGTATATCTGCACCGCCTGTATGAACTGAAAAAGCCCCGCTGCCAACCGGCACCGGGGCTTTTTGCCGCTCGCCAAAAAGCAGGCGAGGGTGCTGCTTCGAGCAGGCCTCATAAAGCGGCTTTGACGCCAGTTTTTCAGCTGTTTTCGCAGCGGCAAAATATAAATATATGCATCGCGTATTACCTTGCCCTGGCCCCGCCGCTTCACTAAGATTTTTCCAACTTCGCGGCCCTGTTGCCCACGCTTCGTTACCTGGAGCGCACTGCCTGCAGCCGATACACCCTTCGAACGGAATCACGTCATGGCTTCAGGTCAACGCTTTCACGCGCTCGACAGTCTTCGCGGTATCTGCGCGTTGGCCGTTGTGCTGTATCACCTGCACGTGGTCGGCAGTGTGACGGAGCTGGCGTTCTTTCGCAGTGCCGATTTGTTCGTGGATTTCTTCTTCGTGCTCAGCGGCTTCGTGATCACCCATGCCTACGGCGCGCGGCACGATCTGGACTTGCGTCGATTCTTCATTCTGCGCACCTTTCGTCTGGCGCCCTTGCATGTCTGTTTGCTGGGCGTGTTCATCGTCTTCGAGTTCGTGAAGTGGGGCGCCGCGCAGCAGGGGGTCAACTTCAACAAGGAGCCGTTCACCGGTATGTATGCGCCTTCGCAGATCGTGCCCAACTTGCTGTTGATCCAGGCGTGGACGCCGTGGACGGAAAACATGTCGTTCAACTATCCCTCCTGGAGCATCAGCATCGAGTACTACATGTATTTGATTTTCGCCGCGGTGGTGCTGTGCACGTCGGCGCGTCGGGTGCTGGTCTGGGCCGGGATCGTCATCGTCTCCATGGCAATGCTGTACAGCGGGGCAGGGCCGTTCACCGCGCTGGCCTACAAGGGGCTGGCGTGCTTCTTCGCCGGGGCGTTGTGCTACAAGGTGTTCGAGGCGTTGCGCCAGCGGGTGCAGCCGGGGTTCGCAATGGCT
Organism: Pseudomonas baltica; assembly: GCF_014235765.1. Classification (GTDB taxonomy): domain Bacteria; phylum Pseudomonadota; class Gammaproteobacteria; order Pseudomonadales; family Pseudomonadaceae; genus Aquipseudomonas; species Aquipseudomonas baltica. The sequence continues at coordinate 34,380 of NZ_JACMYH010000010.1, read as the reverse complement.
TCGCTGCTCGAAGTCGTGGCGGGCGGATCTATTGTCTGGGTGCTCAGCAGTGACGAGCCGAACAAGGCCATGCTGGCGAGCGCTCTGTTCTGCCTGACGGTGACCTTGTATGCGTTCGATGCCGGGATCGTTTCCAACGTGCTGAAGACGCGTGTGTTCGAGCTGCTGGGGCGACTTTCTTACTCGATCTACCTGACCCATGTGATCATTTTGAGTGTGTTGATCCTGCTGTTCATGGTGTTGGAGAAGAAGACCGGCTTGCCGCTGGCGCCGGTGTTCGGAGATTTCCGTTATCTGGACAGCGGTTATCCGTGGCTCAACAATCTGCTCGTGGGCCTGGTATTGCTGGCCGTGATCGGGGTTTCCTTCATCACCTACCACCTGATCGAGGTCAACGGGCAGAAGCTGGGGCGTCGTTTACTGGGGCATCGATTGCCTGCGCAGGCCGTGCCGGGCTGAGCCTGCGGCGCTGTCACGAAACCCTGTTTTTGATAGCGCGTGACGTCAGCGTCAGAAAAACGCAAAATGGCTGTTCGATTCGAGTGCGGGCGAAGGTTTTGTCGTCGACCACGTGCCTGCGGTTAATCTGAACTGCCAATTTGAACGGACCTGCTGACTCTATGCGAATGCGCCTTATGCTGTTGGGCGGTGGGAATGCCCTAGGACAAGCGCTGATTCGCCTCGGAGCGGAAGAGGGCATCGGCTTCCTGGCCCCGCGGCCGCCGGAAAACGGTTGGGACGGGGCGAGCCTCACCGACCTGCTCGATGAAACCCGCCCCGATGCGCTGATCAATCTGGCGTACTACTTCGACTGGTTTCAGGCCGATGCAGTGAGCCAGGCGCGCCTGGACCAACAAGAAATCGCGGTAGAGCGCCTGGCCGAACGCTGCCAGCAGCACCAGATCGTGCTGTTGCAGCCTTCCAGCTATCGTGTGTTCGATGGCTCGCGGGCCACTGCCTACAGCGAAAAGGACGAGCCGGTGCCCCTTGGCCTGCGCGGTCAGGCGTTGTGGCGCATCGAGCAGAGCGTGCGCGCGGCCTGCCCGCGGCACGTGCTGTTGCGGTTCGGCTGGCTGCTGGACGACAGCGCCGACGGCGTGCTGGGGCGCTACCTGCAGCGCGCCGAGCTGCCGCAACCGCTGCCGCTGGCCGATGACCGGCGCGGCAATCCGACCCCGGTGGATGATGCCGCGCGGGTGATCCTCTCGGTGCTCAAGCAGCTGGACTGCGAAGCGCCGCTGTGGGGCACCTACCACTATGCCGGCAACGAGGCGACCACTGCCTTGGCCCTTGGCCAGGCGATCATCAGCGAAGCCAGGACGATGCACGCACTGGCGATCGATGCGCCCACCGCGCAGGCCCACGCCGCGCGGCCCGATGCCGGGGAAGAACCGCAGCACGCCGTGCTGGCCTGCAAGAAAATCCTGCACACCTTCGGTATCAAGCCGCGCGCCTGGCGTTCGGGGCTGCCGAGCCTTCTGGACAGATACTACCGACATGGCTGATACACCCATTCTGATCACCGGCGGTGCCGGTTTCATTGGCTCCCATCTGGTCGATGCGTTGCTGGCCGAAGGTCACTCGGTGCGGGTGCTCGACGACTTGTCCACAGGCAAGCGCAGCAACCTGCCGATGGAAAACCCCAGGCTGGAGCTGATCGAAGGCGATGTCGCCGACGCACGCCTGTTGGCAAAGGTGGTAGGCGGCTGCAAAGCGGTGGTGCACCTGGCCGCGGTCGCTTCGGTGCAGGCTTCCGTGGACGATCCAGTGAAGACTCACCAGAGCAACTTCATCGGCACCTTGAACCTGTGCGAAGCGATGCGTCTGGCGGGGGTCAAGCGTGTGCTGTTCGCTTCCAGTGCCGCGGTGTATGGCAACAATGGCGAAGGTGAGGCGGTTGGCGAGAACACACCCAAGGCACCTTTGACGCCCTATGCATCGGACAAGCTGGCCAGTGAGTACTATCTGGACTTCTACCGCCGCGAGCATGGGCTGGAGCCGGTGGTGTTTCGCTTCTTCAATATCTACGGGCCGAGGCAGGATCCTTCCTCGCCGTATTCGGGCGTCATCAGTATTTTCAGCGAGCGTGCCCAGCGTGGGCAGCCGATCAGCCTGTTCGGCGATGGCGAACAGACCCGCGACTTCTTCTATGTCGGTGACCTGGTGACCTTGCTGATGCAGGGATTGCAGCAGCCCGCCGTGCAACCGGGGGCGGTGAACGTAGGGCTGAACCAGGCGACGTCGCTCAATCAGCTGCTGGCGGGGCTGGGCGCAGTGCTGGGCGGTTTGCCGGCGGTGAGCCACGGCCCGGCGCGTGCGGGCGATATCCGTCACTCGCGCGCCGACAACGCCTTGCTGCTGGAACGCTTCGAACTGGGCCCTGTGACGCCGCTGGAAGAAGGGTTGCGGCGCCTCCTGGCACTGTAACCGCCCACTGCCGCCAGCCCGTTGCCGCACCGATGGGGCAGGGCTGGCGGCAGGATCGTTGCCTAGAACTTGTAGCCCACACCCACCATGTACACCCACGGATCGACTTCCAGGTCGACTTTGGTGCGGCCGACGCCCAGCGCCGTGGGGCCTTCGACGCTGGCCTTGGTGTCGATGTCGACGTACCAAACCGATGCGTTGAGCATCATGTGCTCGCCCAACATGTAGTCAAACCCCAATTGCCCGGCGATGCCGACCGAATCCTGGATCTTCAGGTTGTTGAAGCCCTGCTGCTTGCGCGCACCACTCAAATCTTCGTCGTAGAACAGGGTGTAGTTGATGCCGACGCCGGCGTACGGCTGGAAGCGCGACGTTGGCGCCAATGGGTAGTACTGCAATGACAGGGTGGGAGGCAGTTGCTTGACGTCTGCCAGCTTGCCGTCGAGCCCGCCGATACCGGTGGCGGCGCTGATTCCGCGCACGCCTACGGTGTGCTGGAATGGAGTGGCCGCCAGCAGCTCGATGCCGACGTGGTCGGTGAGCATGTAGGCGAAGGCCAGGCCCAGCTGCGTGTCGCTGTCGAGGGTAGCCTTGGTGCCTGCGACCTTGGCACCGTCCAGCTTGAGCTGGCCGCTGTCTTCATTGGGCGCGGTGGTGGCGGCGCCGGCGCGAATGATCATGTCGCCGGCCTGGTGGGCCTGTGCCTGTGAGGTTGCCAGCGCCAGGGCAATCAGTGAGGCGCCGAGCAAGGACTTGTTCATGGGGGCTCCATTGGGGAATGCGAAGGACATTCGCCCAATGGTAGTCAGTGCGTCGCTGCGGTTTTTTGATCTGGCTCAATGAAAAGTCATTGGCTCAGTCGGGAAGTTCGTAGGCATAGATCTTCGCCGCAGCCATCTGGTAGCCGGCCTGGGCCAGGTCGCTGGTGCTGGCCTTGACCTGCATGGGTCCCTCGATCCAGTAGGGCTGGTAGAGCTCTTCGACCTTGACCCCGACGGCGCTGGTGACGTGCACGATCTGGTTGGACGGCGGCGGCGGTACATGGATGCAGGCGCCGAAATAGGGCACAAGGAGAAACTCGGTGGTCCGACCGGCCTCGTTGACCTCCAGCGGCACGATGTAGCCGGGGATGCGCAGCTGCTGACCGTCCAGTGCCTGGACCACGGGTGCATCGGGCGCCTGCTGGTGGACGGCAGGCGCTGCTTCGACCAAGGTCGTGCCGATGTTCGCCAGATCGTGCATTGGCGTCATCTGCGGGGTCAGCTTGGGCGCATCCGGCGGGATAAGCGCCTCCCAGCTGACTTCCTTGAGCTCGGCTGCGGACAGCGACATGCTGGTCAGCAGCAACAGGGCCATTACCGCGCGCAACATAGGTGAAATCCTCACAGGTGGATCGACAGGCCGTCGGCCAGAGATTGCCGGTAGGCGCGCCAGGCCGGGATCGCGCCCATGACCACTGCGGCTGCGAGGATGATCCCCAGCAGCGACCACTCATAGGCGCTGGGCAGGCTCAGCGGCAGATACAGGCCGTAGTTGGACTGCACGTAGCCCTGCGCGCAGGCAATGCCCAGGTACAACAATGCCATGCCCGCGAGGATTCCGACCAGTGCCAGGGCGAAGGCTTCGAGAATCAGCAGGCCGGCGATGTGCCAGGGACGAGCGCCGACCGAGCGCAGGATGGCCATCTCGCGGCGGCGTTCGTTGAGGCTGGTGACGATGGCCGTGAGCATGCCGATCAGGCCGGTCAGCACGACGAATACGGAGATCACGAACAACGCTTGTTCTGCGGTGCCCATCAGGCTCCACAGCTCCTGCAGGGCCACGCCGGGCAGGATCGCCATCAACGGTTCGCCGCGAAAGTCGTTGATGTCGCGTTGCAGGGCGAAGGTGGCGATCTTGCTGTTCAGGCCGACCATGAACGCGGTGATGGCGCTGGGTGTGAGGTCCATGTTGCGCGCCTGGTCGGCGCTGATGCGTCCGGCGCCGCGCGCCGGTACGCCATTCTTCCAGTCGACATGGATCGCTTCCATGCCGCCCAGGCTGATGTGCAGCGTGCGATCGACCGGCGTACCGGTGCGGGCGAGGATGCCGACGACGGTGAACGGCTTGTCGTCGTGCTTGACCAGGCTGATCGCCGCCACGCCGTGGGCCAGCACCAGTTTGTCGCCCAGCTTGTAATGCAGGGCATCGGCGACCTGCGCGCCAAGCACCACCTCGAACGGGTCGGTCTGGAAGGCACGGCCCTGGACCACCTGCAGCGACTGCCGGCGGCCGTACTGATAGTGTTCGAAATAGCTCTGGTTGGTGCCCATGACCCGGTAGCCGCGGTGCGAGTCACCCAGCGAGATGGGGATGGCCCACTTGACCTGCGGGTTGTTGGCGTAATGCTCGAAACTGTCCCAGCGGATGTTGTTGGTCGCGTTGCCGATGCGGAACACCGAGTAAAGCAGCAGGTTGACCGAGCCGGAGCGGGCGCCGACGATCAGGTCGGTACCGCTGACCGTGCTGGCGAAGCTGGCACGGGCTTCGTGGCGCACACGTTCCACGGCCAGCAGCAGGCACACCGACAGGGCAATGGCGAAGGCGGTCAGGAACGCGGTGAAGCGGCGGTTGGCCAGGCTGGCCAGGGCAAGACGAAGCAGGTACATCAAGACACCTCGGGTGAGGCAGGGCGTGCTGCGTGGTTGAGTTCGGCCAGGGACAGGTGGCGGTCGAACAGAGGCGCCAGGCTTTGATCGTGGCTGACGAACAGCAGGCTCGAGCCGGCGGCGCGACATTCGGCGAACAGCAGTTGGATAAAGGCTTCACGGGCGTCGCTGTCCAACGCCGAGGTCGGCTCGTCGGCGATCACCAGTTCGGGCTGGCCGATCAGCGCGCGCGCAGCCGCCACGCGTTGCTGCTGACCGATGGAGAGGGTGTCGGCACGGCGTTGGAGCAGGGCCGGATCGGTCAGGCCAAGGTGTGCCAGCAGTTGCGTGGCCGCCTGGGCAACACTGCCATGGCGCTGCACGGCGCGAGCGGTGCGGCGGCGGGAGAAGCGGCAGGGCAGCTCCACGTTCTCACGCACCGACAGGAACGGCAGCAGGTTGAATTGCTGGAAGATGTAGCCCGTGTGTTCGACGCGAAACCGGTCACGGGCGGCAAAGCTCAACTCGCTCAGGTTCTGCCCGAGCAAGTGAACGCTGCCATGCTGCGGCGTGTGCACGCCGCCGAGCAGGCCCAGCAGGGTGGTCTTGCCACTGCCGCTGGGGCCCTTCAGGAACAGGGTTTCCCCACGCTCCAGACGGAACGCGGGAATGTCCAGCAACATCGCTTGGCCAGGCCAGGCAAAGCCCAGTTCGGCCAGCTCGATCAATGCATCGCTCATGGGTCAGAATGTCAGGCTGCTTTGCTTGGGGGTGAGGTCCGTACCCTGCTGGCCGGACGGGCCGATCAGTTGTACCTGAATTTTCTGGGTGGCGGGGAAGGTGCTGAACAAGCGCGCCAGGTCCAGGTGTTCCAGGGCCTGTGGCGACGCGCAGGTGAAGTGGTAGTGCGCATGAATCTCGCTGTGCTCGTGGTGATGCTCTTCACCTTGCTTGGTTTCTGCGGCGTCGTGCTCGTGGGCAGGCTTGTCGCCGAACAACGGGCTTTCCAGCTTCTGCTCGGCGACTTTGCAGTTGGCTGCGGCGGGCAGGCCGAACAGGGCCAGGGGTTGCTCGAGGGTCTTGCGTGCCGCGGCGACCTTGGCCTTGTCGGCATCGCTGCTGGCGGCATGCTCGAAGCCCACCAGGTTCATGGCCGGGCTTTGCAGTTCCAGTTCGAGGGATTGGCCATCCAGGGCGGCGTCCAATCGTGCCACGCCGTGTTCGTGGGCGCCGAGGCTGCCGTGCTCATGCTCATGCTCATGCTCGTGGCCCTCCTCGTGGGCATGGGCGACGAAGGGCAGCAGAGCGAAGGGCAGGGCAAGCATGAGACGGCGCATTGGGGAATCTCGTGAGCGATATGGAAACGCAATGTTATAACAAATTTACATTGGGTTGCCATGTGTCTGTAAAGATTCATGTTCGGTTCAGGCAATGCGTACAGAGGGCTTGAAGTCGAAGCCGGGATTGCTTCACCCGCGAGGCGCTGCTACAACGAGGCCTCGTTATGGAAGGGCATCCGCATGATCAGAATCAAAGGCACCGTAGGCAACCTGCCGGTGGACCTGGCCATAGACATGGACGCTGAGGACTGGGCGCACCTGACCGGTCCCTTCGCGACAGCATCCGAAAACGCGACAACGGCGGCAACGCCGCCTGCGCAGAGCAAGGCCAGGGCCGAGGACAACGGCGTGTGGCGCAGCGTGCTGTTGCTGCTGGAACAGGCAGGAAGGATAGAGGGCCCGGCGTTGCTGGATCAGGTTCAGGGACTGGTGGGGGACGTGGCGGCTGGCAAGCGAATGCTGGTGCGCTTGCGCCATTGCCCGCAGGTGAAGGTAGAAGCCGGCGCGGATGCGCCGGTCTATTGCTGGGTAGGCTAGCCAAAAGCACGGCGTGCCCGGCAGTCCGTCAGTACAGCGCGGCGAACAGCTTGCGGCGGTAGCTGGTCACCAGCGGGTGGTCGTTGCCGAGCAGCTCGAACACCTGCAGCAATGTCTTGTGCGGCAGCCCTTCGCTGTAACTGCGATTGCGCATGAACAGCTGTAGCAGTCCGTCCAGTGCTGCTTCGTAATGCTGCCGTGACAGCTGCTGGATGCACAGTTGGTACGCTGCTTCGTCGTCGCCAGCGTCGCGGGCCAGACGTGCCTTGAGGTCGGCTGCATCGGGCAGGGCCGCCGCCTGACGCAGGAAGGTCAGTTGCGCTTTGGCCCCGGCCAACGCAGCTTTGTGCTCGTCACCACTGACGGCATCGAGTACCTGTTGCGCTTCGTCCAGCTCGCCGCGTTCGGCCAGGCAGCGAGCGAACAGGATCAGCGCGCCAGGGTTGGCATTGTCTTCGGCCAGCAGCCCCTTCAAGGTCTGCTCGGCTTCGCCGAAGCGGCTCTCGCTGAACAGGGCCTGCGCCAGTTCCAGTGGGTCGGCGGCCGCCGGCGGTGGCATCTGCACATGGGGCTCGAGCAGGGCGCGGATGGCCGATTCCGGCTGCGCACCGGCGAAGCCGTCGACAGGCTGACCATCCTTGAACAACACCACGGTGGGCAGGCTGCGAATGCCGAAGCGGCCGACGATGTCGGGTTCGGCGTCGCAGTCGACCTTGGCCAGAATCAGCTCGCCTGCGTAGCCCTCGGCAATCTGTTGCAGCAAAGGCATCAGCACTTTGCAGGGGGCGCACCACTCGGCCCAGAAATCCACCAGCACGGGTTTGATGTAGGAGTTCTGGATGACGGCCTGATCGAAATCGGCTGTGGTCACGTCGAAGATGTACGGGGTTTCTTGACTCATGTGAATCTCGCGGATCTGCGGTTCGGTGGACTATAAGGGATTCGAATCGGGCCCACCACCGCCGCTCGTTTGGCCGGATGGTGGGCGTTGCCCGAGCGTTTCAGGGGGCCTTGATCATTTCCAGGTTGCCCAGCAGCTGGGTGGTGGGCTGGTTGATCTGCACGGCAGGCAGGTGCAGGATCAACTGCCCCGACTGACTGGCGCGGGCGCGCAGCTCGACCCGCGAACCGGCCGGGAAGGCTTCGGCGGCAAAGCGCAGCTGGAAGGGCAGGGGTTGGCCGGTGCCCCGCTGCTTGGCGCTGGCCAGCAGTTTCTGCGGGCGCGCCCGGGAATCGATCACCAGCAGGGCCATCTCGACTTCGGCGCCGGCGGGTACGCCGAGCAGGTTGCCGCTGAGCTGGCGCTGGTAGGCCGGCAAAGGCCCCAGTTCCACGGGCGCCTTGATGACGGGCGCTGCCGTCGGCGGCGGGGTAGCGCTGGCCACGGGCTTGGGCGCATCACTGCTGCAGGCGGCGAGCAGGCTGAAGAGAGCGAGCAGAACGAGCGACTTGGACGGCATTTCGAAACCCAACGAAAGTAGAGCCGTCTGTATACCGCAAAGCCCCGGGCTTGTCTTGCCAGTGGGATGCGCTACCATGGCCCTCCCTTTTTTTGTTGCCTGCCACCATGCACTGTCCCTTCTGCGGTGCCAACGACACCAAGGTCATCGACTCACGACTGGTCGCCGAGGGCGAGCAAGTACGCCGGCGCCGTGAGTGCCTGGCTTGCGGTGAGCGTTTCACCACCTTCGAAACCGCCGAACTGGTGCTCCCGCGACTGATCAAGCAAGACGGCAGCCGCCAGCCTTTCGACGAAGAAAAACTGCGCGCGGGCATGCAGCGAGCGCTGGAAAAACGCCCTGTCAGTGTCGAGCGCCTCGAGGCGGCGCTGGTGCATATCAAGCATCAGTTGCGCGCCACGGGCGAACGCGAGGTCAAGTCGCTGGTCGTCGGCGAGTGGGTCATGACCGAGCTGCAAAAGCTCGATGAAGTGGCCTACATCCGTTTTGCTTCGGTGTATCGGCGCTTCCAGGACCTGGACGAGTTTCGCGAGGAAATCGACCGCCTGGCGCGCGAGCCGGCGAAGGAATGATGAGCATGCCCGACCCGACGGCCAGTGATACCCGGCACATGGCCCGCGCGTTGGAGTTGGCGCGCAAAGGCGTGTATTCCACTCATCCCAATCCACGCGTGGGTTGCGTGATCGTGCGTGACGGTGAAACGGTCGGCGAAGGCTGGCACATGCAGGCCGGCGGCCCCCATGCCGAGGTGCATGCACTGCGCCAGGCCGGCACCCGCGCGCGGGGCGCCACGGCCTATGTAACGCTCGAGCCGTGCAGCCACTACGGGCGTACGCCGCCATGCGCCGAGGCGTTGGTCGAAGCCGGCGTGGCGCGGGTGGTGGTGGCCATGCAGGACCCCAATCCGCAGGTGGCCGGGCAGGGCCTGGAGCGCCTGCGACAAGCGGGCATCGCCGTCACGTGCCCGCTGCTCGCCGCCGAGGCCCGGGCACTGAACCCCGGATTTCTCAAACGCATGGAACACGGCCAGCCCTACGTTCGGGTAAAACTGGCCATGAGTTTGGACGGGCGCACGGCCATGGCCAGCGGCGAGAGCCAGTGGATCACCGGGCCTGCCGCGCGTTCGGCAGTGCAGCGCTTGCGGGCGCAATCCAGCGCCGTACTGACCGGCGCCGACAGCGTGATTGCCGACGGTGCGCGGATGACCGTGCGCGCCTCCGAGTTGGGGCTGGATGCCGAGGCTACCGAGCTGGCAACGCGCCGCGTGCCATTGCGCATTCTGATCGACGGCCGCCTGCGGGTGCCGCTGGATGCGCCGTTCTTCCAGGCCGGGCCGGCGCTGGTCGTGACCTGCGCAGACGCAACGGATCACCCCGAATACCTTCAGGCCGGTCACGAACTGCTGAGCCTGCCGGGCAGGGAGGGGCGAGTCGATCTGCCGGCTCTGTGCGGCGAGTTGGCGCGCCGAGGCCTCAACGAAGTCCTGGTGGAAGCCGGAGCGAGCCTGGCAGGGGCCTTCGCCCGCCAAGGCCTGGTGGACGAGTATCAGATATTCATTGCCGCCAAGTTCATGGGCTCCACGGCGCGGCCGTTGCTCGACTGGCCACTGGCGCACTTGAGCGAATCGCCGCAGTTGCAGATCATCGACATGACGGCGGTGGGCGACGACTGGCGCGTGATCGCCGTCCCGACCCTTGCGCCACAGCCCGCTACGGCACCGGCAAAGCGCGTATAATTTCCGGCTTGCGCCTCGCGCCAGCCTTGTTCTCGAGGAGGACTCATGTTCACCGGCATCATCGAATCCATCGGCAGCATCCGTGCGTTGACCCCCAAGGGCGGTGACGTGCGCGTACACGTCGACACCGGCAAGCTCGACCTGGGCGATGTCAAACTCGGCGACAGCATTGCCATCAATGGCGTCTGCCTCACGGCCGTCGAACTGCCGGGCAACGGCTTCGTCGCCGACGTCAGCCGCGAAACCCTGGACTGCACCGCTTTCCACCAGCTCAAGAACGGCAGCCGGGTCAACCTGGAAAAGGCCCTGACCCCCACCACGCGTTTGGGTGGGCACCTGGTCAGCGGCCATGTCGATGGCGTCGGCGAGGTGGTTTCACGCCAGGAAAACGCCCGCGCCGTGGAATTCCGTATCCGCGCGCCGAAAGAGTTGGCCAAGTACATCGCCCACAAGGGTTCGATCACCGTCGACGGCACCAGCCTGACGGTGAACGCCGTGGATGGCGCCGAGTTCGCATTGACGATCATTCCGCACACGCTGAGCGAAACCATCATGGACGACTACCGTCCAGGTCGCCTGGTCAACCTCGAGGTCGATCTGCTGGCGCGCTACCTTGAGCGTCTGCTGCTGGGCGACAAGGCCAGCGAGCCGAGCCAGGGCGCCATCAGCGAAAGCTTCCTGGCGGCCAACGGCTACCTGAAATCCTGAACAGCGCGCTGTTCTGAACACAAGGGGGTGCCGCGTGGCGCTCAACACGATCGAAGAGCTGGTGGAAGATATCCGCCAGGGCAAGATGGTCATCCTGATGGATGACGAAGACCGCGAAAACGAAGGCGACCTGATCATGGCCGCCGAATGCTGCAAGGCCGAGCACATCAACTTCATGGCCCGCCACGCGCGTGGCCTGATCTGCATGCCGATGACCCGCGAGCGCTGCGAGACGCTCAAGCTGCCGCTGATGGCGCCGCGCAACGGGTCGGGCTTCGGTACCAAGTTCACCGTGTCCATCGAAGCGGCCACCGGCGTGACCACCGGCATCTCCGCCGCCGACCGCGCCCGCACGGTGCAGGCCGCGGCTGCGGCCGATGCGCGCGCCGAGGACATCGTCAGCCCTGGGCACATCTTCCCGTTGATGGCCCAGGCGGGCGGCACGCTGGCCCGCGCGGGCCACACCGAGGCTGCGTGCGACCTGGCGCGGATGGCCGGCTTCGAGCCCAGCGGGGTGATCTGCGAGGTAATGAACGACGACGGCACCATGTCGCGCCGTGCCGAACTGGAAGTGTTCGCGGCCCAGCATGACATCAAGATCGGCACCATTGCCGATCTGATCCACTATCGGATGATCCATGAACGTACCGTTCAGCGGATTGCCGAGCAGCCGCTGGACAGTGAGCTGGGCCAGTTCAACCTGGTGACCTATCGTGATTCGGTGGAAGGCGACGTGCACATGGCGCTGACCCTGGGCACAGTGGTGGCGGACCAGCCGACCCTGGTGCGGGTGCATAACATGGACCCGCTGCGCGACCTGCTGATGGTCAAGCAACCGGGCCGCTGGAGCCTGCGCGCGGCGATGAGCGCGGTTGCCGAGGCCGGCAGTGGCGTGGTGCTGTTGCTCGGCCACCAGCAGGACGGCGACGTGCTGCTGGCGCACCTGCGTGAAAGTGCCGGGCAGGCCGTGGCAAAAACCCCGACCACCTACAGTATCGTCGGCGCCGGTTCGCAGATCCTGCGCGACCTGGGCGTGCGCAAGATGCGCCTGCTCAGCTCGCCAATGAAGTTCAATGCGATATCCGGATTCGATCTGGAAGTTGTAGAATACGTGCCCTCCGAATAAAGACAGGCTGCAAGGGTGGCGGCGGTGCCGATGCATCGGCCTGCCCGTGACCTGCAGTCTCGATGTTCGTGATCCATTATCCGCAGAGGCCGCCTGCAGGCGGCCTGGCTCTTTAAGATGAGACAGACCCGAATGACCCTGAAGACCATCGAAGGTAACTTCATCGCCCCCAAAGGCCGCTACGCCCTGGTGGTTGGCCGCTTCAACAGCTTCGTCGTCGAAAGCCTGGTGAGCGGCGCCGTCGATGCCCTGGTTCGCCACGGCGTCAGCGAAAGCGACATCACCCTGATTCGCGCCCCGGGCGCGTTCGAGATCCCGCTGGTCGCGCAGAAGGTTGCACAGCAAAGCGAATACGCCGCGATCATCGCGCTGGGCGCGGTGATTCGGGGCGGCACGCCGCACTTCGAATACGTTGCCGGCGAATGCACCAAAGGTCTGTCCCAGGTGTCGATGGAGTTCGGTGTACCGGTCGCCTTCGGCGTACTGACCGTGGACACCATCGAGCAGGCCATCGAGCGCTCCGGCACCAAGGCTGGCAACAAGGGTGCGGAAGCTGCGCTTTCTGCCCTGGAAATGGTCAGCCTGCTGGCGCAGTTGGAGGCCAAGTGATCAACGACGAAAGCGATCGCTTCAATCCACGCGATCCTAAGCCTGCGGACGCCGGCAAGCCTTCACGCAGCGCCAAGCGCCGCGAGGCGCGTCAATTGGCAACCCAGGCCCTGTACCAATGGCACATGGCCAAGCATTCGCTGAACGAGATCGAAGCGCAGTTCCGCGTCGACAACGATTTTGGTGACGTCGACGGCGCCTATTTCCGCGAAATCCTGCACGGTGTGCCGGCCAGCCGCGATGAAATCGACAGCGCCCTGGCGCCGTGCCTGGACATCACCATCGACGAGCTCGATCCGGTCGAGTTGGCCGTGCTGCGCTTGTCCACCTGGGAACTGCTCAAGCGGGTCGACGTGCCTTACCGTGTGGTGATCAACGAAGGTATCGAGCTGGCCAAGGTGTTCGGTTCCACCGACGGCCACAAGTTCGTCAACGGCGTGCTCGACAAGCTGGCGCCGAGCTTGCGTGGCCCGGAAGTGGCAGCGCACAAGCGCTGATCGCGGACATGCAGCCCATGGGCGAATTCGAGCTGATCCGACACTATTTCGCCGCCGCGTCCTGTGCGCGGGCCGGCGATGGTGTGGCCTTGGGCATCGGCGACGATTGTGCCCTGCTGGCGCTGGCGCCGGGCGAGCAGATGGCGGTTTCCACCGACACCCTGGTTGCCGGCGTGCATTTTCCCCAGGGTGCCGACCCACTCCTGCTGGGCCAGCGCGCCCTGGCCGTCGCGGCCAGCGACCTGGCTGCCATGGGGGCCAGCCCTCTGGGATTTACCCTGGCCCTGACCCTGCCCAGCTTTTCGGCGCAGTGGCTGCAAGGGTTCGCCACCGGCCTGGATGCCATGGCCGAGCGCTGCGGCCTGCGCCTGGTCGGGGGTGACACCACGCGTGGCCCGTTGAGCCTGACCCTGACTGTGTTCGGCCATCTGCCCCATGGCTTGGCGCTGACGCGTAGCGGTGCCCGGCCGGGTGATCTGCTGTGTGTCGGCGGCAGGCTGGGCGACGCTGCGGGCGCGCTGCCGCTGGTGCTTGGCCAGCGACATGCCGAGCCTGCGGTGGCCGGGCCCTTGCTGGCTCACTACTGGTCACCGCTGCCGCAATTCGCGCTGGGCCAGGCCTTGCGGGGCAGGGCCAGCGCGGCGCTGGATATCTCCGACGGCTTGTTGGCCGACTGCGGCCACATTGCCAGGGCGTCGAAAGTCGCCTTGCGGGTGGAACGCGAGCGACTGCCGGTGTCCAATGCCCTGCAGTCGCTGCTCGGCCTGGAACAGGCCTGGTCAGCGGCGCTGAGCGGGGGGGACGACTATGTACTGGCTTTCACCCTGCCTCCTGAAGAAGAAACCACCCTGCGCGCTCAGGGCGCGGTGTTTTTCGTCATCGGCCAAGCGAGTGTTGGCGAAGGCGTCACGCTGGTCGACCGTCACGGCCAGGACATCACCCCGACCATTCGGGGCTACCAACATTTTGCGGAGACACCGTGACAGACCATCCCAACCAGGTTCCAGCGGAGTTCGTGCCCCCTTCGGTGTGGCGTAATCCATGGCATTTCCTGGCCTTCGGTTTTGGCTCCGGAACCTTGCCCAAGGCGCCGGGCACCTGGGGATCGATGGTCGCCGTGCCGTTCATTCCGTTGTGGCAGATGTTGCCCGACTGGGGCTACTGGCTGATGCTGGGCGTAAGCATGCTGTTCGGCATCTGGCTGTGCGGCAAGGTCGCCGACGACCTGCGCGTGCACGATCACGAAGGCATCGTCTGGGACGAGATGGTCGGCATGTGGATCACCCTGTGGCTGGTGCCCGAAGGTTGGGTCTGGCTGCTGGTGGGGTTTCTGGTGTTCCGCTTCTTCGACATTCTCAAGCCATGGCCGATTCGCTGGATAGATCGCCACGTGCATGGCGGTGTGGGTATCATGTTCGATGATGTGCTGGCTGGGGTCTTTGCCTGGTTGGCCATGCAGCTGCTGGTGTGGGGCTGGAGCTTCGTGTGAATCGGCGTGCAGGCCGGCTTTGAGGGCGCAACGGATGGCTGGGTGGCGAGGGTTGCTGGGAGCGGCGATGCTGTTGGTGTGCTGGGCAGCCAGTGCAGAGGTATCGCTGCCGCCTGCGCGCATCGATCTGGTCAGCGAAGCCTGGGAAGACTACACCAACGCTGACGGCAGTGGCCTGGCCTGGGACGTGCTGCGCGAGGTCTTCCAGCCGGCAGGCATCGCCGTGGTCACACGCAGCGAGCCCTACATCCGGTCGGTCGGGCTGGTACAGCAGGGTCAGGCCGATGCCTGGGTCGGTTCTTACCAGAACGAGGCACATGCTCTGTACCCGCGCTGGCATTACGACACTGATCATATCTTCGCCTTGAGCCTGGCCGACAAGCCTCAGGTCGATTTCGCCAGCCTGGGCGGCTATCGACTGGCCTGGGTACGCGGCTACCAATTCCAGAAATACCTGCCTAACGTGCGAACCTACAATGAGGTCCAGCGCCGCACCGGCATCCTGTCCATGCTCGAACACGATCGTGCCGACTATTACGTCGATGCCCTGACCGAAATCGAAGTGATCCTGCGCCAGGCCGCCGAGCCCGAGCGTTTCAAGCGCGTGCACGTGGCCGAGTTGCCGCTGTACCTGGGCTTCAGCGACAGTGCGCGTGGCCGAGCATTGCTTGCCGTCTACGATCAGCGCATGGAACAGTTGGTCAAGACCGGGCAGCTGCGCGGGATCTACCAGCGCTGGGGCCAACCCTATCCGTTCGACCCCGCGTTGCCAGCCCCTTGATCGAGCCGCGGCACAGGCGCGACGATCATCCACTGAGCAGGTGCGCAGAGCTGCTGTTACAATACTGCCCTTGTCAAGTTCATCAAGAATCAGGAGCACCCGGTGCCCGTCGTTTTTGTCGCTGCTTCTCAGCTTCCCACGCCTTTCGCTTTGTTCACCATGCATGGTTTTCTCGATGAGGCCACGGGCCGCGAGCATGTCGTGCTCAGCCTGGGCGATGTGGCTGACGGCGCGCCCGTACTGGGGCGCCTGCATTCGGAATGTCTGACCGGGGACGCGCTGTTCAGCCAGCGCTGCGACTGCGGCTCGCAACTCGAGGCCGCATTGCAGGCCATTGCCCGGGAAGGGCGCGGTGTCTTGCTGTACCTGCGCCAGGAAGGCCGGGGTATTGGCTTGCTGAACAAGATCCGTGCCTATGAATTGCAGGACGGCGGTGCCGATACGGTCGAGGCCAACGAGCGCCTGGGCTTCGCTGCCGACCAGCGCGACTACGGCATGTGCGAACCGATGCTCGAGCACTTGGGGGTCAAGGCCTTGCGCTTGATGACCAACAATCCGCGCAAGGTCAAGGCGTTGACCGACATGGGCATCAGCGTGGCCGAGCGGGTACCGCTGCACACCGGGCACAACCCACACAACAAATACTACCTGGCCACCAAGGCCGGCAAGCTTGGCCATATGATGGGCAGCGAGCATCAGGGGGAAGTGGTCGGCACGATCCGCAAGGGTAGTGAAGGGGTGTAGCGCGCTGCAGGGCTGACGGTGTGAGCCCTGCAGCGAAGTGACGTCAGCGTTGCAGCAGGCGCTGGCGCAGGGTAATGGCCGCTTCGATACCCACCGCATCCAGGCCACATTCGGCCAGCATCTGCGCAGGCTTCGCGTGTTCAACATAGGCATCCGGCAAGCCGAGGTGCAACACAGGCTTGAGCACGCCTTCGCGGGCCAGGAATTCACTGACCGCTGAACCTGCGCCACCCATGATGGCATTCTCTTCGAGCGTGACCAGCAGATCGTGGCTGTCGGCCAGCTCACGGACCAGTTGCTCGTCGAGCGGCTTGACGAAGCGCATGTCGGCAACGGTGGCGTCGAGCTTTTGCGCGACTGTCAGCGCCTCGGTCAGCTGCACACCGAACACCAGAATGGCGATGCCACGACCCTTGCGACGCACCACGCCCTTGCCGATCTCGATGCTGTCCAGACTGGCGCCGATCACTGCGCCCGGGCCATTGCCGCGTGGATAGCGTACGGCCGCCGGCCCTGAGTAGTGGTGGCCGGTGCTGAGCATCAGGCGCAGCTCGTTTTCGTCGCTGGGCGTCATCACCAGCATGCCGGGGATACAGCGCAGGTACGACAGGTCGTAGCTGCCGGCATGGGTCGGACCGTCTTCGCCGACCAGGCCGGCGCGGTCGATGGCGAACAGAACGTCGAGGTTCTGCACCGCCACGTCGTGGATCAGCTGATCGTAACCGCGCTGCAGGAATGTCGAATAAATCGCCACCACCGGCTTGGCGCCTTCGCAGGCCATGCCGGCCGCCAGGGTCACCGCATGCTGTTCGGCAATGGCGACGTCGAAGTAACGCTCGGGGAAGCGTTCGCTGAAGGCGACCAGGTCCGAGCCTTCCTTCATGGCCGGGGTGATACCGACCAGGCGTTGGTCGGCTTCCGCCATGTCGCACAGCCACTGCCCGAACACGCCCGAGTACTTCGGCCCGCTGGCCTTGGCTGGAGCCACGACCGGAGCGTCGAGCGGGTCGAGCTTGGTGATGGCGTGGTAGCCGATCGGGTCGACCTCGGCCGGGGCGAAGCCCTTGCCCTTCTTGGTGACGACGTGCAGGAACTGCGGCCCCTTGAGGTCGCGCATGTTGCGCAGGGTGGCCACCAGGGTTGGCAGGTCATGGCCGTCGATCGGCCCGATGTAGTTCCAGCCCAGCTCTTCGAACAGGGTGCCGGGAACCAGCATGCCCTTGGCGTATTCCTCGGTGCGGCGAGCGATTTCCCAGGCACCGGGCAGGCGCGATAGCACCTTCTTGCTGCCCTCGCGCATGCTGGTGTAGGTACGGCTGGAGAGAATCTTGGCCAGGTAATTGGACAACCCACCGACGTTGCGCGAAATCGACATGTCGTTGTCGTTGAGGATCACCAGCATGTCGGCATTGACTTCAGGCGCGTGGTTCAGCGCTTCGAAGGCCATGCCTGCGGTCAGCGCACCATCGCCGATCACGGCAATGGCCTTGCGCCCGCTGTTCTGCAGGCGCGCGCCGATGGCCATGCCCAATGCGGCACTGATGGACGTGCTGGAGTGGCCGACGCCGAAGGTGTCGTATTCGCTTTCGCTGCGCCGCGGAAAGGCGGCGATGCCGTCCTTCTGGCGCAGGCTGGCCATGCGCTCGCGGCGGCCGGTGAGGATCTTGTGAGGGTAGGCCTGGTGGCCGACGTCCCACACCAGACGATCGTCGGGCGTGTCGAAAACGTAGTGCAGGGCGATGGTCAGCTCTATGACGCCCAGGCCGGCACCGAAATGCCCGCCGGTCTGGCCGACCGTATAGAGCAGCTCCTGGCGCAGTTCGTCTGCCAGTGTTTCGAGCTCGGCTTCGCCCAGACGGCGCAGGCCGGCAGGAGTGTCAGCACGGTCGAGCAGAGGCGTCGCCGGGCGTTCGCGGGGGATCTCTTGAAACGTCGTGGGCATCAGGCGAATCGTTATGAGTTCTAGGAATGGATCAGTTTACCTGATGCGGCGTCGGGTGCGCACGCGCTCGTCAGTTGCGTCGCGCCACAATGTAGCGCGCCAGTTCGCGCAACGGCTCGGCAGCGGCGTCGAACGGACGCAATGCATGCAACGCCTGATCGCGCAGATCCAGCGCATAGGCCTTGGCCGCATCGAGCCCGAGCAGCGCCGGGTAGGTCGGTTTGTTCAAGGCGATATCGGCACCCTGGCGCTTGCCCAGGGTGGCGGTATCGCTTTCGACGTCGAGGATGTCGTCCTGCACCTGGAAAGCCAACCCAACCGCCTGCGCATAAGTCTGCAGGCACTCGAGCTGCGACGGCTGCGCCCGCGCGCTGGCCAGCGCGCCGAGGCGTACGCTCGCCTCGATCAGGGCGCCGGTCTTGTGCCGGTGCATGAACTCGAGCGCCTGCTGGTTCAACTGCAGGCCCACCGAGCCCAGGTCGATGGCCTGGCCACCGACCATTCCCGCCGGGCCAGCAGCCTGGGCCAGCACCTGGACCATGCTCAGTCGTATGGCATCGCTTTGCGGGCTCAGGGCTGGGTCGAGCAGCGCGGTGAAGGCCAGGCTTTGCAGGCCATCACCGGCCAGGATCGCGCAGGCTTCGTCGAACGCCTTGTGCGTGGTGGGCTGGCCACGGCGCAGGTCGTCGTCGTCCATGGCCGGAAGGTCGTCGTGCACCAGCGAGTAGGCGTGGATCAGCTCCACCGCACAGGCGGCGCCATTGGCTTGGGTGGCATCGGCGCCCAATGCCTCGCAGGCGGCGTAGGCGAGCAGCGGACGAACCCGCTTGCCGCCGTTCATGACGCTGTAGCGCATGGCCTGGTACAACCGGGTCAGCTCGGCCGAGGGCGGCACGAACAGGTCTTGCAGGGCACCGTCCACGCGCTGTTGGCAGAGAGCCTGGTAGGCGGCGATCATTCAGGCTGTTCCGTATCGAAGGGTTCTTCGGTGAGCTCGCCGTCCTTTTCCAGCAGGACCTGCACTTTCTGCTCGGCCTGGGCCAGCGCGCTCTGGCAGTCACGGGTAAGGCGGATGCCGTTCTCGAAAGCGCTCAGCGAGTCTTCCAGCGACAGCTCGCCGTTCTCCAGGCGTTCGACCAGCGTCTGCAGGTCGGCCAGGGATTGTTCGAAATCCAGGGATGCTTTTTTGCGGGCCATGGCAGCGGTCTCGGCGAGAAGGATTGAAACCGGGCGACGTTAGCAGACGGGCGGCTGCGGGGCAAATGGAGTGCCGCCCCCAAGCCGCGCCTAAAGCCCCTGGACCGGCTCCTCGCCGACCTGCATCACCGCTCGATAGTGGACTCGTCCTTTGCGCAATTGCCGTATGGCGTGGTTGACATCTTCCAGCGGCCACGACTGCACCCAGGGCCGCACTTGGCGCGCCGCCGCGAAAGCCAGGGTGTCTTGGATATCCTGACGCCCGCCGACGTTGGCGGTGGTGATGCTCAACGTCTTGTACATCATGGCCGCGACATCAAATGTCACCGGCGGTGGCATGCCGGCGAAACACAGCACGCCAAAGGGCCGGAGCATGTCGACGATGGCCGACCAGTCGCAGGCGACCGCGCTGGTCACCAGAATGTAGTCGAAAGCATTGCGCACTTGCTTGCAGTCCACCGATTTACTCAGGTCGACGAAACGGTTGGCGCCCAGGGTCAGGGCATCGCGCTGCTTGTGCGGACTGCTCGAGAGCGCTGTGACGCGGCAGCCGCGCTTGGCCGCGAACTGGATGGCAAGATGGCCCAAGCCACCGATGCCGACGATGCCGACGGCCATGCCGGGCCAGGTGGCGCGCTTGAGCGCCGTGTGCACTGTGACGCCGGCGCACAGCAGGGGCGCGGCGTGTTCGCTGCTCAGCTCGTCGGGGATGGGGAACACGAAACGGCTGTCGCAGTACAGGTAGTCGGCCAGCCCGCCGTGCTCTCCGTGAGTGCAGGTAGCGATCAGGCAGGGGCAGTGCTGCTCCTCGCCACGCAGGCAGAATTCACAGGCTAGGCAGGCGCTGCGGTACCAGCCGACGCCGACGCGTTGGCCCACGCGCACCCCGGCTACGTTTTCACCCACGGCGCTGACGCGGCCGATCACTTCATGCCCGCACACCTGGGGGTAGACACTGGCATCGCCCCAGTGGCCATCTATCAGGTGCAGATCGCTGCTGCACAGACCGCAATGGGTGACCTGAATCTCCACGTCCATTGGACGCAGCGGCGGGCTGCGGTAGCTGAGCGTCATCAGTTCACGCTGGCGTTGCGCGGCCGCCCAGGCGGTGACCATTCGCCCATTCATCGACTGGCCTGCCCGAGGGTCTGCAGCAATTGCCGAGTCAGCCGGGCGGCCCATTGCGCGCTGAGGCGAATCGGAGAAGTGGCGGGAAACTCGAAATCGTTGTGCGGCGGTGCGGCGGCCAGGTCGTCGAGAATCATCGGCAGAATCAGGCGGGTCTTGGCAATGATCGGGTGTTGACGCGGGTCGTTGTCCAGGCGCAGCCGCCAGCGTGCCAGAGGCAGCGGTGCGAAACTGCCCGGTGCGAGGTTGTCGGCCACCCAGCCGCAAAGGGTTCGCCAGGACAGCGCGCCGTGTGGGTGGCACAGGTTCGAGGCCCGACCCAGTTTGCCGGCGGGCGCCTGGACTGCCAGGCTTGCCATGATCTGTGCGGCAACGTCTACCGGCGTCAGATTGACGCCCCCTTCCAGGTCGGCCGGCCAGCACCCCAGCAACAGGCAGGCGCCCAGCAGCAGGCACACGTAGTCGTTGTCATTGATCGTACTGTGCTCGACCTCGAGCGGCGCGGCCAGGTCGCCACAGCGGGCGATGATGACCGGCAGGCCATGTTCGCGTGCAGCGTTCAGTGCAAAGGCTTCGGCCACATGCTTGCTTTCCTCGTACCCGGTCCGCGCGCTGCCGCCTGCGGCCAGGGTCGAGACCATGAGCAGCGGCATCGAACCGTTGAGGGCCAATTGGACGACTTGGGCGGTGCCTTCGACATTGCACCGCACCAGGTTGGCGTAAGGCTTGACCCAATTGACCTCGGCCCCGGCATGCACCACGCAATCCGCGGTCTGCGTGAGGCTCTGGTAGGCGACGGGCGATAGGCCCAAATGCTCGGCCGCCAGGTCGGCGCATTCCATCTGCAGCTTGCCGAGCCAGTCCAGGGGCACGCCGGGCGGTACCAGGCCATGACGCTGCAGGTTGCCCAGGCAGCGCCGACGCGCGTCACTCAGGTTCTGGGCGCGCACCAGGCAAATGACCTGCTCGACCTCGGGCTGGCGGGCCAGGGCGGCGAGCAGGAAGGCGCCGAAAAAGCCCGTGGCGCCGGTCAGCAGGACGCGCTTGCCTGGTTTGGTCCGATAGGTGTGAAGAATGTCTTCCCCGCGCTGCGGTCCGGGAATGAATGCGTAGCGCGCCGCCTCCACGGCGACTTCGCGCAGGATCGCTGCGGCGGGCAGCCCGGCCCGAGTGCGGTCGATGGCCAGTGCCATGCCTTGCAGGCGGGTGTCTTCGAGCAGCGCGGCCAGGGAAAGCTGCACGTCGAAGCTGTGGTTGAGTTCGAGCAGCAGTTCGCTCAGTTGCAGGCTACCGCCGCGGTCGAAGAAATCATCGTCCGGGTGCAATGCGGGAATATCGTTGCCCAACACTGCCTGCCACACCGTGGAAACCTGGGCCTGGGTGGCGGTCAGCGACACCTCATCCTCGGGCAGTGGCACGGCCTGGCTCGAGTGCGCGTCGCTCAGCGCCCCGCGCTTCTGATTGTGACCCGCCCCCAGACTGGCCACGGCGTAGTAGGCGCTGGGCACGGCAAAGAACGGCAGGTGCAGGCTGGCCCACGCGCGCAGGGCCGTGGCCGTGGGCAGATGCTCGGGGCTTGCGGGGACGACGTAGGCCAGCAACTGGCGAGCGGCGCCTTCGTGCCGGCTGCCGATGTGGCTCTGGACTACCAGTGGGTGGCTGTTCAAGACTTGTTCGACGTGTTCCGGATGCACCTTGTAGCCACGTATCTTGAGGTGGGCACTGTCGCGCCCGAGCAACCGCAGGCGGCCATTGCCCAGCCAGACCACACGGTCCCCTGTGTCGAACAGCCCGCCGTTGGGTAGCGGCACGCCGCTGGGCTGGCCGAGGTAGCCGCGCAACAGCCCCGGGGTGCGCAGGTGCAGGTGGCCCGCAGCGCCGCGGGGCACGGCCTGGCCTTGCCGGTCGAGCACGCGTGCCTCCACGCCCTTGATCAACTGCAAGGTGCCGTCTTCGTGCCTGAGCGCAACGTCGCCGGCTTCGTTGGAGCCGTACAGGTCGATCAGGCAGCAGTCGGGCAGCAAGGCCTGTACCTGTGAACGCAGGGCCGCCGACAGGCTCTCGCCGCTGCTCCAGAGTACCCGCAGGCCGGTACAGCAGGACACGAAGCGAATCTCTTCACGGGCCAGCCCCTGCAACAGCGAGGGGGTGATCATGATCTGCTGCAAGTGGTTGTCGGCGATGAAGTGCATCAGGCGCAGCGGATCCAGCACCACCTCATCGGCAATGACCACCGTGGTGCATCGGCTGAGCAGCGGGTAATACAGGTAGCCGGTGAGCCAGGCATTCAGGCCTACGCGTTGCCCCGGCTGCAGGTAGCTCTGCCACAGGTTCAGGGAGTCGAGCATGGCCGGCGCTGGCATCAGTGCCACCTTGGCCGGGCCGCTGGTGCCCGAGGTCAACAGACCGTAGGCGATCGACGAACGCGTGCGAGCCCACGGCGGGCAGTCCGCAGGTGCCTGGCGGGCAAACTGGCCTTCCAGCATATGAGGTTGTGCCGCCGGCAGTTGCCGTGCGCTATCGGCGTCGCACAGCACCAGGCACTCGCCCAGGCGCTCCAGCAACTGCTGGCAATGGTCAGCGCTGTACCAGGCAGGTACCTCGAGATACGGCCGGCCTGCCAGGGCACAGGCAGTCATGGCAACGGCGGTGTGAATATTCTTGCGCTTGAACAGCACCGCCCATGCATCAGGCACCAGGCGGGCTTGCAGAACCCTGGCCAGTTGCTGTGCGCGGTCGTGCAACTGCCGTAGGGTCAGGCTGTCGCGTCCATCGCTGACGGCAATGTGATCCGGGTCGGCAGCCACGGCGGCGGTGAACGTGTCCAGCCAATCGGGAACGGCTGCCGTGCTTTGGTTGTAATGGTTGAACGTCGCCCAGTCATCGAGGCTGCGTTCGCGCAAGCGCTGCAGGTGCAAGGCACAGGCTTGGGGCGCGGGCAATGGCGAGGGGCCGGTCCGGCCTTGGGCATCGAGCAGATGGAAGCCGGTTTCGGTCAGCAGGCCGATCACGCACGTCTGTGCCGCCAGCCGGTCGAGCAG
The DNA here is from genome assembly GCF_014235765.1 of Pseudomonas baltica. Classification (GTDB taxonomy): domain Bacteria; phylum Pseudomonadota; class Gammaproteobacteria; order Pseudomonadales; family Pseudomonadaceae; genus Aquipseudomonas; species Aquipseudomonas baltica. Next base: position 10,992 of record NZ_JACMYH010000010.1, on the reverse strand, counting down.
CTGTTGCTGCCCGGCGGCGCCCGCTTCGCTGCAGGCCAGCAGCAATGGCTGGCCGACCAGGTCATGCAGCTCGGGCAGTTTCCCCGCGTCCGTGGACATCAGTGACGATGTGTCGAGGGCATGGCAGTTAGCTTCGGGAAATTGGGCAATGCTCCAGAGCAGATGGCTGAGGTCTTCCTCGCCACGGTGCAACAGGACGATATCCAGCTGCGCCGACGGCGTGCGATGCAGACTGCGCAGCATGCCGGTTGGACTTCCCGGCCGATGCCGGCCAGCCAGCAGGGCGAAGAATCGCCAGGTGGGTTGGGCAGTGGTTGCGCGTTCGCCGACCACCGCAGGATAGGCCTGTTCGGGATGGTGCACCGCTGCGAAACCGGTCGAACGCTGTGCTTCTTCGTGCCAGCCCTTGAAAAACTGCCAGGCGGGCACCTCTTGCGCTTGCCATTGCAGCATGGCTGCATTGAACGGCACGCTCATGAAATCGCACAGCGAGCTCAAGCCGCCTGTGCTGTCCTGCATCAGGTCGTGATCGCTTTCCAGGGCCAGCAGACTCTGGGCCGGACACGCCCGCTGCACGCGCCAGTACAGTGCCAGCAGCTCCTCGAACCCTGACTCGTCGGGATCGAACCAGGTACTTTCGCCCTGAGTGCCGACGCGGTACAGCGAGCGCATGACCGCCAGTGGCTCGCGCACCAGAAACACGTGCTTGAACTGCTGCAGCCAGCCATCGTCGATCTGGGCGAAGTCGCAGAACCAGGCGATTTCCTTGCTCAGCAACACGGACTTGCCCGCAGGCAGCGGGCCGCGGGCGAGTGCCTCCAAGGCCTGGCCGTAGGTCGGGACAGGCTCCCGGTTGCCGGTCCTGCGGCGGGTGTCGAGCACGCTGCGGTACTTGTCGGGCCAGTGCTGCATCAGGAACGGTTCGCTCAGCCGTTCGTGAAGCACGTGCACGGCAGGGTGTTCCATCACGCAGCGTTCGAGTGCAGTAGAGCGGCTTCTGGATACGGCCCAGATGATCACTCGCAGCGGTCGCATCAACATGTCCAGCTCCTTGGTCAGCTACGCAGCACCCAGACTCCGGATGCAGCAATCAGGCCCATGCCCAAAACCATGCCTGTATCGGGTATTTCCTTGAAAAGAACAAAGCCCCAGAACATCGCGAACAGCAGATAGCTGTAATCGAAGGCGCCCACGACTGCGCTCGGACCGATCTGGTAGGCCTTTGCCACGCCGGCGCTCATCAGCACCATGAGGACCGCGAGCACGCCCATCAGTAACCACTGCACAGGCCCCAGCACTACCCAGTGCGGCGCCAGGAAGTCGCTCGGCAGTGATGGTTGGGGCGTACCGAGCAGTTGGTGGCCCAGCAGCATCGTCGCGCCGACCAGGCACAGACACAGGTTCAGGTTCAGCGCCAGCACCAGCGCCGAGCGATCGCTGCAGCGGGCACGGGTCAGTACGGCGGCCACGGCATAGAGCAGGGCTGCCAGCACCGGCAGCAGGGTCATGCCGGAAAAATCGGCAGCCGTTGGGCGCAGAATGATCAGCACACCGACGAAGCCCAAGGCGATGGCCAGCCAGCGGTTTGGGCTCACCGTTTCGCGCAGCACCAGCGCCGACAGCAGGGCAATGAACAGCGGCGCGGTGTAGAGCGCCAGTGCGGCCAGGCTCAGGCTCATGTGCGGCAGGGCCGCATAGAAGGCGATCCACATCAGGGTCAAGGCGGCGCTGCGCAGGAGTATCCAGCGGTCGCAGATCAGGTTGCGCCACAGGCCGGCACTTCGCGAAAAACCTAGCCACAGCAGGAGCAGGGCAATGGCGATCGAGGAGCGAACGACGTACAGCTGCCATACCGTGAAATCGGCACTGCCCAGTTTGATCAGCGCATCGGAGGCGGACACCAGAAATACCGAAGCGGTGATCAGCGATACGCTTGAGCGTGTGTCGCGGAGAAGCGGTCGCTGTTCCATGCGCAGAACCCAGGCGGTCAGTCTTTGCATGATGCGTCAAAAGATGACATCGTTTGAAACGACCATTTCGTCGCCCAGAGCAACTTCAGGTTATGGAAAACCTTCGGCGCAAGCTGCCGCCTCTATCAACGTTGATTCCCTTCGAAGCCGCCGCCCGGCTGCAGAGTTTTTCTCGAGCGGCAGAAGAGCTCCACCTGACCCAGACCGCGATCAGTCGCCAGGTTCGCTCGCTTGAAGAAAGCCTGGGCGTGCAACTGTTCGATCGCAAAAGCCGCGGGGTTTTCCTCACCGATGCAGGCGAAAGCTATCGCCAAACGGTCGCGGCCGCCCTGTTCGATATCGCTCGGCAGACCGAAAAGCTGCGTCAGCAGCAGTCGTCGGCCGGTACCGTGGTGCTGTCGTCGCAGTTGGTGGAAGCGTTCTACCTGTTCATGCCGGCGCTGGCCGGCTTTCACCAGAAACATCCGCATATCGAGCTCAAGCTGCATTCCACGCTGGCGGCCATAGGCGAGGAGCGTGAGCGTTTCGACGTGGCGGTGCAGACCATGGGCCGGGCCAGTGCCGATCACGTGCTGCTGTTCAGCGCGCCCGATGAAGTGTTCCCGGTCTGCAGCCCCGACTACTTCAAGAGCATCGCCCCGTGGCTGAGCCTGGACACTCTGCCCAAGTGCCGACTGTTGCATTACGAACCCCGTGCGCAGGACTTCGTGATCTGGGATCAATGGCTGGAAAGCGTCGGTGCATCGTTTCGCGTTGGCAGCCAAGGCATGGGCTTCAACAGTTTCCCGGTCATGATGCAGGCAGCCTTGGAAGGTCACGGTGTGGCCTTGGGCTGGGGAATGACCACGCGCCAGATGCTGGCGGACGGCAGGCTGGTGCGCCTGTTCGACAAGCAGTGGTCCATGGGCGATGCGTTGGGAGTCTACAAGTGGCATGCCAACCCGCTGTCGCCGGCAGCCCGACTGCTGGTGCAATGGCTGCAGGAGCTGTTGCTCGATCCTCGGCCCGTATTGGCCTGATCTTCAGTCTATGGCGGCGCGTTGCTGCAGGCAGTCGAGCAGGGCCTGCACCGAGCATGCGCAACTCATGCTGGCGGTGGCCAGCCTGACGTGGGGCGCCGACGGCGCTTCGTAGGTGGCATCGATCCCGGTGAAACCGTTCAGCGCGCCGGCGCGCGCCTGCCGATACAGCCCCTTGGGATCGCGTGCTTCGGCGAGCGCCAGCGGTGTATCGACGAACACCTCGACGAAGGCTGCATCGCCGACGATCTGCCGCGCCAGGGCCCGGTGCGCGATACGCGGTGAAATCAGCGCAACCAGCACCAGGCCGCCGCCGGTACACAGCAGGCGCGCAACCTCGGCGGTGCGACGCACGTGTTCCAGCCGGTCGTCGTCGCTCAGGCTCAGGTCCCGGCAGAGTCCGCGGCGCAGTTCGTCGCCATCGAGCACCACGCAGTGATAGCCGAGGGCGGCAAGTGCCGCCTCGGTAGCCTTGGCGATGGTGGTCTTGCCGGCAGCGGGCAGGCCCGTCAGCCGCAAGACCGTGGGCCGGGTGCCCAGGCGCCGCCAGGTTGGCGGTCGGGAAATATCGGAAGAAGGGCTATCCATCGCGTGCTCCATGACCGGCGAATGCTTCCAGCACCCGCTTCTGAATATCATGCACGGCATGTTCGCTAAAGCCGCTGCGAGCCGTGTCCACCACCAACCGGCCACCGCTGTAGCCGTGGCTATGCAGGCCTTTCTGGACACTTTCGCACAAGGGCAAGTCTTCTTCACGCACCACCGCCACGAAATCGATCACAGCCTGCTCCCGGGCATCGGGGTGCAGGCCTTGGGTGAACCACTGCACACGCTGCTCACAGCGCTGCGCGCCCGTGGGTACGTGGTGCAACAGGTTCATGTAGCCGCCCGGATAGACCTCGATGCACAGGTTCGGCCAGACGTACCAGGCACCGAATTCACCGCTGCGGGGTGCGTCAGGATTGGTTGCGTAGCCTTGCCGTGCACCCTGATCGTTGCTCAGGTGGGCATGAAAGCCTGGGTGGATGTCGATTTGGTAGCTGCTCAGATCCAGGGTCTGGTGCGACAGACTGGGGTGGCAGCCGGGACAGTGATAGCACTCCGAATAGTTTTCCACCGAGACCTTCCAGTTCGCCCGCAGCGCATAGGTATGGCTGTAGCTGTGGTGCAGCGACTCGGGCGCGGGCGCGAAACTGCGCAGTTGCGCTTCGAGCCCGGCGAGCTGGCTGGCCAGGGGTGGGGCGTCCGCGTCCAGATTGACGAAGACCAGGCCACACATCACTTCCAGGCGCACGCCGGCGAGGTGCGCGCGGGCGGGTTCGAAGCCTGCCACGTCACAACTGTGCCTCGCGCTCTGCAATCTGCCGGCGTGATCGTAGCGCCATGCATGGTAGGGGCAGGTGATCGCGCCACGCAGCTGTCCGCAGCCTTCGAGCAGGCGATGCGCACGGTGCTGGCAAACGTTGTGGAACGCCCTGAGCTGGCCGTCCTGGCCGTGCAGCACCAGCACGCTTTGCTCGCCGATCTCGCACACCAGATAGGCACCTTCCACGGCCAGCCTGGAGACATGACAGGCGTACTGCCAGGTGCGGTAGAAAATCTGCTGCAGTTCCTGCCCGTAGTGATTCGGGTCGAAGTAGAAACCCCCCGGCAGGTTGTGCGAGCGTCCTGCATCGGGGTGGAAGTCACCGCTGTCCAGGGGCATGGTTGCGGTCCTTGGCAATGAGTCATTCATGAATGGCCACCGCCTCGCCCAGTGCGTTCGGGCACAGGGTCAGCCCAAGCCCCGGCGTGTCGTCCAGGCGGGCGATGCCGCGGCTTACGTGCACGCCGCCCAGGGCCGTGACGACGCTGTGATGGCGGCAGGCATTCCAGCTGGCGCGCAGGTATTGATTGGGGGTGGCCAGGGCCAGGTGCATGGCCGCGGTGTCGGCGATCTGGCTGCCGCCGACGTCTTCGATGTTCATCTGGATACCCTGCTGGATGCAGTAGTCGCGTAGCTGCCGAGCCTTGGTCAGCCCGCCGACACGGGCGATCTTCAGGCCGATGGCCTGGGCCGTATTCGAGGCGCTGGCGCGGTACAGGTCGCCAGCGCCGTGAATGCACTCGTCCAGGATCAGCGGCTGCCGCGTCAGGCTGCGGACATGCTGGCACTGTTCCAGGGTTTCGCAGGGCTGCTCGAAATGCACATCGCAGTCCCTGACGGCGTTCATCACGGCCACCGCCTGTGCCGGCAGCCAGGCGCGATTGGCGTCGAAGGTCAGTTGATCGCCGTTCATGCGCTCGGCGAGCAGGCTCTGGATTCGCGCCAGATCCGCCACCACGCCCGATCCGACCTTGCATGAATGGGTCCGATAGCCTTCGGCATGCGCCAGGTGCATGTCGGCGACCATTTGCCGGGGCGTGGCGGTGGGGATGCTGCTCTGCAGGGTCAGCTCGGCGTTCAGGCGCCCCCCCAGCAGGGCGTGTACCGGCAGGTTGCTGTGGCGCCCGAGAATGTCCCAGCAGGCCATGTCGATCGCTGTCTTGACGTAGGGGTGGCCAGGCAGTGCCTGGTCCATGACCTGGTTGATCGCATTCAGGTTGAGCGGGTTGCAGCCCAGCAGGTGAGGTGCCAGTTCGGCCAGCCCGGCACGCACGCCGAGAGCGAACGCCGGCAGGTACGAGGCGCCCCACGGGCAGCTTTCGCCGATTCCGAACAGCCCCTGGTCGGTCTCGATCACCACGATGGTGCTGTCCAGCGCGCTGTAGTGCAGGCGCCCGCCGGACAGCGCGTAGGGTTTGTCCAGCGGCAGGTCGACCTGGTAGATACGCAGGCGGGTGATCTTCATGATGCATGCCTCACGGGGTCGACGACGGTGGCGAGGTTCAGCTGATGCAGCATGGGCAGGTGAAGCGAGCCCATCAGTTCGGGGAGGTCACGCAGCAGCGCAAGGTTCGGCCTGTAGTGGTCGCGGTGATCATCCACCCAGCTGGCGCCGCAACTGCGGCTGACCACCTGCTCGAGCAGCGACGGCTCCAGGCCCATGGCGCGCCCCAGTTGCAATGCCTCCTGCCGGAGGTTGTGGTTGATCCAGGCCATGACCTCCAGCAGGCACTGGGCGTAGCGACCGCAGGCGGGATGGCTGAGCGGGTAGCGAAAGCGTTCCGGCAAGCTGGGCTTGCGCCGCCCGCGCGCGTCGATGACAAAGGTGCCGGGATGGCGATAGGTGCGGTCGGCGCCATAGGGGGAGGGCGCGGTGAAACCGTCGATCAGCAGGCGGCGCTGGTTTTCCGTTTCCATCAGCGCCACCACCTTGAGGTGGTTGGCATGGGCCGGATAACGTTTGCCGGCCTGGCGATAGCGCGTCTCGATCCAGCGACCCAGCCGCAGCTCGACATCGAGTTCGTCGGCCAGGGCCACGGTCAGGGCCATGTCCTTGACGGTGATCTCCAGGGTGCAGGAGTGGTCATAGCTGCCGTCGAGGAGCATCGGTGTGACCTGGTCGACGACGAAGCAATCGGCTCGCGACTCCTTCGCCACGTTCCACAGCCAGCGCAGGTCCAGGCCCTGGTTCTGTGCCACCAGCAACAGCTCGCCCCACGCCAGCGTGGCGCCGTAGAACAACAGGTTGGTCAGTAGCTTGACCGACTGGCCGTGACCAATGGCGCCGACATGAAGCGTATTTTGGCCCATCGCGTCCAGCACCGGGCGCGCGATGTCGCACGCCGCTTGCTCGCCGCCGACATAGAAGCAGACGTTGTTGAAGTCCACGCCCATGTGCGAGAGGTTGCTGACCGGTGCTTCCAGGCTCATGACCCCGCGCTGCCCGGCCAGTCGGGCGATATCCAGCGTGTTGTGGTAGTCGGTGGTGGAGGTGTCGATCCATACCGCGCCACTGCCCAGGGCTGCCAGGGCGCCGCCGTGACCGAGCATCGTTTCGCGTACGTGCCTGGGCAGCGGCAGGCAGGTGATCAGCAGAGCGGCGCCTTCGGCCGCAGCGGCGGGGGTCGCTGCCCAGTGCGCACCTTGGCTGCGTACCCAGCGCTCGCAACCGGGGTCATGGTCGTGGACGGTCACTGTGAAGCCGTTGTCGAGCAATGCGCGAACGAATGGGCGGCCCATGTTGCCTGCGCCGATAAAACCGATAGAGGGGGTCATCGAACCAATCCTTGTGTGTTCAAACCAGTTGGCGGGCCCTTCCAGCGCCCTGCTTGCGTACCCAGATCGAATCGAAATTCTCCAGCATCACCTCGGCCGTGGAAAAGCTTGGCCCGCCGCCGATGGGTGCGATGATCGCGTCGATATCCGGGTAGATGAAAAACGCCAGTGACACCCGTGCGCTCGGCTGACGATGCAGGACCTGATGCGCAGTGCTGACCAGGCGCTCGTTGGTCCAGCGCTGCAGCATGTCGCCCAGATTGACCAGGACCGCGCCCTCCAGGCACGGTACGTCGAGCCACTGGCCACGGCTGTAGATGCGCAGTGAAGGCTGCGGCAGGGGTTGCTGGATCAGCAGGGTGAGAAAGCCGTTGTCGGTATGTTTGCCGGCCGTTCCCGCCCCGGCTGGATAATATGAAGCGCGCTGGATCAGGGTTGGCTGACGGAAGTGCGCATCGAACGCCTGCGGTGGCAGCTGCAAGGCACTGGCGATGGCCTGGCGCAGCTGGGGGAACACCTGTTCCATGACGTTGCCCTGCAGGGCGTAGGCGCAGGCGTTGAGGCCAGGTGCGAGGTCTTCACCGGGGAGCAGGCTCGGGCCGCTGAACGGCGCGCCACCGGGCCGGTCGATGCCCCAGTCCAGGTGCTGCTTGTTGTCCGGGCCTGCATCGGGATGCAGCGTTTCGCCATAGGCCCCGACGTAACCCCGCGCGGTGTGCGGGTAGCCGGGCTGGTAATCATGACCGAAGCGCTGCTTGAGCGGTTCCGGCAGCGCGAAGAACGCCTGGGCGGCATTCAGGTAGCGCTGGATCAGGGCAGCCGCAAGCCCGTGATCCACCAGATAGAAGAAGCCGTCGTCCTTGCACGCTGCGCTCAGTTGCGCAAGCGCTCCAGGCTCACCTGCCGCCAGTTGTGCCAGGGAGATGACAGGAAGAACCGGCATGTCGTGGGCCCCGTTCATGCGACGTACAAGGCCAGGTAGTGGGCGCGCGCATTTTGCAGGTAGCGGGCCGACATCCGGGCTTCGAGCACGACAAGTCCCTGCTCGCGCCCCAGGCTTTGCAACAAAGGCTCGAAGCCGGCGGTGTCGAAGTAAGTCTCGCGAACACTCAGCACCACCACGCCGCCAGGCCGGGTCATGGCGACCAGGCCACGCAGCGCGGAGGCAGGCAGGTGCCCGGGAATGAAGGCGCCGCAGCAGACCACCGCGTCGAAGTGCCGAAGCAGGGCCGGTGGCAACGGCTGGGTCAGGTCTATCTGGTTGTGCAGATGCTGGTAGGCCCGGGAAGCCTGAGCCTGGTCGAGCATGGGCCGGGACAGGTCGCAGCCGCTGATCTGCCGATAGCCGCGCTCCTGCAAGGTGCGTCCGACCAGGCCGGTGCCGCAGCAGGCATCGAGCACGCGACTGTCGTGACCGATGTTGCCTCGCTGAGCCACGGCATCGAGCAGGTCGACGACCATCGTCGGCCCGCAATAGGCCTCGGCCTCGACGTCGGCGTCATAGTGGCGAGCCCAATGATCGTAATAGCGCTCCAGGTTGTGAATGCTCTGGTGCGACAGCGCAGCGGCGATCGAGCGGGTGCTCGAAGCCTCTGGCGGCAAGGCCGGGGGTAGGGCGGTCGTGGCTGTATTCATGGATAGCGCCTCGAAGGAAAACTGACGGTCGGTGTCGCTGTCCTAAGAGTTAGCAGCGCGCCAGGGCATGGTCAATCGAGGCGGAACAGGCTTGGTTTGAAAAGATTTTTACACTCGGGCACGCACCGTTCGCACGCATGAGCCTGTCATCGCAGCCCTCGCCAATCACCCACAACGATATCCCCATGAATGCGAGTCGGCGGGTCTGAAAATTCCTGCACACGGGTTTTTTCGCGCCGGTTGCCCACGCCCCAGTCACGATATTTTCGATGGCCATGCCGGCCTTTTAATCGTGTCTGAAAAACGGGATTTTCCAGCGGCGAGAGTGTCTCGTGGTGACCCCTTCGACGCTTTGCGCTAACATCGGCGGCGGCCCATGCTGCCCGCCGCTCGCTCCGCAAGGAAAGGTGAAAGCATTGTTGCACCCTCACGCCTTCACACCTCTCTTGATGGTCGAGGCCTGGCAACGCGAGCACCAGCATGCATCGACTCGGGAGTTGTCATGTTTTCAATCGAGCACGCCAAGCAGATGGCCAAGACGCTGCGCGTCGCACTGCAGGCGCAGGGTCACGACGTATCGCATTCCACCGCCCTGGAAATGGTTGCACGGCAGTTGGGGCACAAGGACTGGAACACCGCTTCGGCCACCCTGGCGCCGACTGCCTCAGCGGTGATCGGTTTCGACAAGGCCATCCCCATCCTGCGGATTTTCGACGAAGCCAAGGCCCGCGAGTTCTATCTGGACTTCCTGGGTTTCACGGTCGAGTTCGAGCATCGCTTCGAGGCCGACTTGCCGCTGTACCTGGGTGTCGAGCGGGGGAATCTGCAGTTGCATCTTTCCGAACACCACGGCGATTGCTCACCGGGCTCGACCGTGTTCGTGCCGATGCACGGTGTCGAAGCGTTGCGTGATGAGCTGCTGGCCAAGCGTTATGGCTACGGCCGTCCGCAGATCGTCGAGCAGGGCTGGGGGCGGCTGTTGGAGGTGTATGACCCCTTCGGTAACCGGATTCGATTCTGCGAGGGGTGATGAGGGCAGGGTCGGGGCGGCCGCGGTGGAGTCTTTGTGGCCGATGACCGCTCCTACTGGGGTCTACCTTCAGCAGGCAGCCATGTCAGGTTTGAACATACTGGTGGTCAGGCGTTTGAGCGCTATATCCAGGGCCTGATCATCGAACAGCCTGCTCTTGCGAGCGGCAGCAGCGGCACCGCCATCCCAATGCCTCAGCGCTTCACGCACTGCAGGAACTGTTGGAGAAACCCCCCCCCGGCTCAGCAACCAATCGACCGTTGCCAATAGCTCCATGCCAAAGGGCGACTCGAAACCGTCGATCAGCTCTGCGGTACGCTCCAGTGCTTGGGCATACTCCTTGGCTTCAGTTCTAAGATAGGTTTGCAAGAAAGCTCTACGCTCTTCCTCAAACCAGATCACATCGTTGATACCCGCATCACTGATGCGTCTGTCGCAATGCAGATAGCTGCCATCGAGATTATCGAGCAGATGCTCCAGCCGATTCGCATACGGTCCGTATTTATGAGCTACAAACTTCAGGTTCAAAGGGTTCTTGGTGTCTGGTAGCTTTTCTATGGCGCGCTCCAGAAACCATGCCAGCTTCTGTATCTCGAGCAAGCTGCATTCCATACCTAAAACCCAATAGCGCCGAACCAGTTCGGCGATGAGCGCGCGAGCAGGCGTGAGTTTTTCCACCCCGCTACGTTTGGCGACATTCATATACTGGTTGGAAGGCTCAAACACCACGACATCCACATCCAGATCACTCAACACAGCAATGATCTGCTCGCGGACTTCGGGCCACTTCAGGCCGCCGTTACCGGCGCCGAGCGGCGGGAGAGCCACGGAAGTCACCTGGTTTTCAATCAGGAAACGGCGCAGATCATGAAGGCCCTCCGTCACCCAGGCCATCTGCGAAGGTGATCGCCAGTGCCGTTTGGTAGGGAAATTTACAATCCAGCGAGGTCCTTCCAGTTCGTTAACTGCAGTTACATGAACCTTGCCTGTCTCCACTTCGCCTGCCTTGCAGGCGGCCGAGTACAACCGATAATTTTCCACGAAGCGCTCCCTGAACATCAGCGCAATGCCTTTGCCCATGACGCCAACGGTATTCACCGTGTTGACGAGGGCTTCGGCCTTGGCTTCTAGGAGGTTGCCTTGGGTAAATCGGATCATTGGAAATACCATCCCGGACGCGCATGGACAGTCAGTGTC
>NZ_JACMYH010000001.1 GCF_014235765.1 Pseudomonas baltica | reverse complement strand
AAGCAGGTAGGGGTTTTGTCTTTTCCGGCCTTTGTTGTTCGCGCGTCCCTGAAGCGTCGAATGCCAACAGCGGGCCATGAAAAAGCCCCGCAGCGGCGGGGCTTGGTCTGAACCTTTGGTCTATTGACTGACCTCGGCTTCAAGTGCCGCAACCGCTTTGGTCAACTCGTCGTGGCGGCGGATGAATTTCCAGTCGGTTTCATCAATGTAGATGCCGTCACTACTGCTGCCGCCTTCAAGGTCGATGGCGACATGGGCGGATACTTGCGGCTTTACGCTGGCCAGAATCGGGGTAAAACCCAACTGCTGGCTGGTTTCGAGCAGGGCCGCCTGATTGCGCTCGTCGATGTCGGCGGCCTCGTCCAGGTAGTAGGGCAGACGGATGCGGCCGGCCTGATCGCGATCCATCAGGTGCAGCAGCAGGTACATGTTGGTCAGCGCCTTGATAGTCATGGTGGTGCCATTGGACGCTGCGCCATCGATGTCCGTGTGGATGACCGGCTGACCGTTGACCTTGGTGATTTCGAAAGCCAGCTCGAACAGGTCCTTGAGGCCGAGTTGATTGTGGTTGGCCGCGACCATACGGGCCAGATACTCCTTCGCTTCCTCGTTCTTGCTGTCCTGCTCCACACTCTGGTTGAGGTCGAACACGGACAGGGTTTCGCCTTCTTCGTACTGGCCTGCGCTGTGGATGATCTGGTCGATGTGCTTGAGGGCATCCTTGTTGGGTGCCAACACGATGCGGAAGCTTTGCAGGTTGGACACCTGGCGCTTGTTGATCTCGCGGTTGAACAGGGCTAGTTGATGTTCGAGGCTGTCGTAGTCGCTGCGAATGTTGCGCAGGGTTCGGGCGATGTCAGTGACCGCGGCACGACGCGCCTTGCCCAGGGTCAGGGCCTCGTCGGTGCGATGGGCATAGGCGTTGATCAGCAGCTGCAGGCGTCGCTCGACGTTGTCTTCGCTGTCGAACTTGGCCACGCCCTTGAGGCGCACTTGGGCGTACAGGGCTTCGATCTGTCCATCGACACGTTGCAGGCCTTGCCAGCTGTCCTGATAGTCATTGATCAGGGGCAGCAGGTTGTCCATCGAGTCGTCGACCTGCTCCATGAAGGGCGTACCGAAGGGCAGATCGGCGGGCAGCAGGTGGCGGCGGCGCAGGGCGTCGTCCAAAGTGCGCTGCTTGCTTTCCAGATCGGCAATCTGTCGGCCGACCAGTTGCAGCTTGGCCGACAGTTGTCGGACCCTTTCGGTGAAAGCGTCACTTGCCCGTGCCAGTTCATCCTGAGCGGCCTCGAGTTGGGCCAACTGCTCGAGCTTGTCCTGTTCCTCGACACTCAGGGTTTGGGTACGGCGGTAGTCTTCCAAGGCCTTCTGCGCATCCAGGACCTGCTGGTACAGCGTCTCGGATCGAGATTTGCTGGCTGACAGGTCGGCCGCCACGCCTTGCTGGGTCTTGAGCTGCTGCAACTCCTTTTCCAGACGTGCACTCTGCTCACGCAGTGCGGCACGATCGGCCAACGCCTGCAGCACAGGCGGCTCGATGGTTGAAAGGTCGATGGACATGCCTGGCAGTTCGAAGCGATCGCCCTTGAAGCGGTCGAGCACGGTCTGCACTGCATCGACCCATGCGTTGCCGTCCTGCAGAACGAGACCGTGTGGCCCCACGGGCAGGCTGAACAGGGCGCCGTTGAACAGGCGCATCAGCCGGTCGACATCCTGTTGCGAGAACTCCTCGCGCAGACGGGCGTAGCTGTTGTTGTCGGCATGTTCCAGCTGCTGGCGGATGGACTTGAGGCGGCGTTCGATGTCGCCGACGCGCTCCTGCAGATCCTGGGCGCTGAATTGCCGGGACTGCGCCAGGGCGCCGGCCAGCTCGTCGTGGGCATCCTTGGCAGCCAGCAACTGCTGCTCCAGCATGCGCACGTCGGTGACCAGGGCGAAGCGGTTCTTGAGTACCGACAGCTCACCGAGCCAGCGCTGAATGCTCGAGATTTCACGCTCCAGGCGCATCAGTTCCTGGGTGCTGCCGCGTTGATTGTCTTGCAGCACGTCCTGTTCGTTGCGGTAGTGTTCGGACTGGATGACCAGCTCTTCCTTGCGTGCCCCGGCGTAGTCCTGCCAGGTGCCGAGCAGCGCGTCGAGCAGGGGTGAAAGGCGGTGCAGCTTGCCGCGCAGAGTGTCACGCTGGGCGACGCCGTTGGCCAGTGCTTCGACCAGAGGACCGGCGGCGACCAGTGCGTTGTAGTCCTGCTCCATGCGTCGGACATCGCGGAAGGCTTCTTCACAGGCCGCTATGTAGTCGACGCTACCTGAACGCAGGCTGTGCTCGAACGCGTCGAGGAACAATTGCTTGAGTTTCGCCGCGGTGATTTCGCGCATGTGCAGCAGGTTGATGAACAGCGCGCGAAAGGTCTTGAGGCTCTGCTCGCTGGTCGAACGCAACGGGATCAGGGTCAGGTCGAGCGGGACGCTGGTATGACCGCCCACCAGCAGGCGCCGCAGTTCCTCGGGCTTGAGTTCGTAGGCCTTCAGGCCTTGGCGTTCCAGGTTGCCGAACAGCTCCTTCTGACGCAGGCAGGTGCCGTCCTGTTGATAGTGGGCGAGGTCCAGTTCACCCGCGTAGGCGAAGAACTGATGGCCGAACCCACCGCCGGGGCCGCGACCGACCACGCCAATCACGTGGGGGCCGTGAGCCAGGACCACTTCGCAAAGGATGTAGCTGGTATCGGTCGCAAAATAGAAGCGTCGCGATTGTTCCAGCGTGTACTTGCCGAAGCTCATGTCGGACATGCGCGCCAGGATCGGAAACTGCAGGGCGTTGATCGAGGCGCTCTTGCCCAGGTTGTTGGCGCCGTAGACCGATAACGGCTGCTCCAGGGGGAACAGTCCGAGGCTGTAGCCTGCGGTATTGAGCAGGGCGAAGCGGCGGATGCCGTAGCGTTCCTGAGTCATGTGTCGAACTCCTCTTGTTCCTGGGCTATCGCACGGGCCAGGGCCTGTTCGTCGGTGCTGTCGTCGCCGTCGTCGTCGACAAGCATCGGCACCGGCAGGGGCAAAGCGCTGTGCAGGCTGGCGGCCAGGTCGCGGTCCTGCTGCACTGAAAGGCACACGTCGAGAAACCGATGCATCGGCGCCAGGAAGCGGTAGATGCCGTTGTCTTCGGCGGTGAAGCCCAGTTGGGTCATGCGTCGAAGGATCTTCTCTTCCAGTTCTTCCTGGGTCTGTACTTCAGCCTGCAGGAACAGGTCGCGGTACTTGTCCAGAAGCGCCGGCAGCTCGTCGCGGCCAAGGCTGCCGCCATCCAGTACGGCGATCGGATCGCGGCCCTGGTCAGCCAGGTGCTCGACCAGAATGAAGGTGAACAGGGAAAGGCGCTGAGCGGTCTTGTTGACTTGCGCGGCGGCCTGCTCGGGCACGAAGTAGTAGAAGCCGCGGGTGTCGCAGACCAGCTCGTAGCCCAGGGCCTTGAACAGGCCGCGGTACAGGTCCTGGAGATTGGACAACTGTGAGTACAACTCGGGATCGCGGCGGCTGATGTGGAAGCCTTTGAGCAGTTCGCGGAAAATCGGCGCCAGGTGAGTCAGTTCGTTCAGGTCAAGATGCATGATCGGTGCTCGCGGAGTGTGCCGAGGCGACCGCGACGGCGGGCTCGGCGCTGGAAAGCAGGGTGAAGGAGCGCAGGCTCAGCTGATGCTCACGGGTGTGGTAGTCGCGGCGTTCGAGGCGCTGTCGGGCGAAGCGTTTGTCACGCGAGAGGCGTGAGAACCAGTACAGCAGGTCGTCGGTGGCGCCATCGGGTTCCTGGTCGAGAAGCCAGAGCATCAAATCGGGCATCGGCAGCGCATTCTCGCAGCGCTCGAGCATCTCCTTGACCGTGCGCGGCGCGCGCTGGGTGCCTGCCGTGTCGCTCTTGTGCGCCTTGGGAAAGGGCGCCGGTTTGGCTTCGAAGCGGGCCAGGGCATAGACGTACGCCTCGACCTGGCTGGCGCTGCCCAGAAAGGTGCTCTGGGGACGGCTGAACAAAGGCAGGGCAGCTTGTGGCACGGCGTCCAGGCCCTTGCGGCGAATGGCCGAAAGCGCGAGGGCCGCGCCGCGGGTCACGGCGTTGTGCCGACGTGCTTCCTCGCGCAGTGGCAACAGCAGCTCGCGGGCGTGGCGCAAGGTCAGTTGAGCGCAGGTCTGCATTTCGAGAATGCGCGCGTGGGTACGCAGCAGCATGTCGTCGTCGACCAGGTGGCCGAGACGTTGCTGTTCACCGAGCAGGCGCAGCAGGACGTTCTCGACCTTGCGCACGCCTTGTTCGAATGCGCCATCGGCGTTGACCAGCTGGATCATCGGTTCGACGTATTCGTCCCAGGTCGCCAGTACCTCGGCGTAGCGCTGGCGCAGGGCTACCTGGCGGTCGCGGGTCTTGGCCCGCTCGGCCACGGCGACCAGGGCCTGTTCGTCATTGGCCAGTTTCTTCAGGACATCACGCACGCGCATGTCGAGCAGCCGCAGTTGCCGCGCCAGGTCGTTGCCATCGCGGATGTCGAATGCATCCTGGATGTGTCCGGCCAGGCGTTCGAGGTGGCGCAGGTAGGCTTCGATCTCCAGGCACAGACCCAGCCGGTGCTCGCGGCGCAGGTAGGCAAGAAAGTCGTGGATCTGCGCATTGAGCTCGAAGCGGTTGGGGCTTTTTGCGACAGGTACGAGGATGTCCAGCCGGATCCACGTGTCGAGCAGGCTGGTGATCTCTTGGGCAGTGCTTTCCAGGCGCTGGGCAGCCAGTTGCTGGCGCAGTTCGACGAGGCTCAGGGTGCCTTGGTCGAAGTGCTCGCACAGCGGCTCCAGGAGGGCCCAGTGGTCGGCGAGGGCGCGCAGCACGCGCTTGGGTTCGATCATCGGCTGGTCGACTCATGCCAGTAAAAGGGTCGCGATTGTACTGCATGACGAGGCGGGTATTTGCGCTGCGGGCGACGGCATGCGCAAAACTTGGCGGCACATTGTGTCGAACACCGGTAGAATCCACCGCCTCGACTTACCCACAGATGGCTGACCTTTTGCTCAACGAGTCCCGTCGCCGCGCCTACCTTGACGCCATGCAGGTAGTGCACTGGCTGCCCCGCACCGAACTGCCGTTCGCAGCGCCATCGTGTGCCAGCCTGCTGGAGCATGTCGAGGCGTTGCCGCTGCCAGTGCAGGCCGTGGATCAAGGGGCGGCGGCAGCGCTGCCGATCGTGCCATCAGCAGTGGAGCCAGCCAGGCCCGAACCTTCCAAGGTGCAGCGGCCCAAGATCGAGGTGCCACGGCCTGGCAGCATACGCCCGGCCGTGGCAGCCGTGGCCGAGGTGGCCGTGGAGGCGCCGGTCGTCAAGCCAGCGAATCTTCCGCCGCGCTTCGCCCTTCAGGTGTTGCGCGCCGGGCCCTGCGTGGTGCTGGTGGAACTGGCCACGGGGCAGGCGTTCCAGAGTCGCGACCCTTCCTATCTCCTGCTCAAGGACATGCTGCGTGCTGCCGGTTTGCCCGATGCGCCACAGATTCTGGGCGAACCGATCCGCTGGCCGCTGCTGCAGCGCGGTCAATTGGACCAGGGGCCGGATGCAGCCTGCGATTTCGTTCAGGGCTTCGTCATGGCTCAGCTAGAACAGGCGCCGTGCACGTGCCTGTGGCTGGTCGGGCTGCCGGCGATTCGTTTTGCCGGGCGGGCCAATGCCGAAGACTACAACCGAGAGTTGGAGGTGGAGGGGCTTGGCGCCGCCTGGGTGCTGCCGGGCCTTGAGTTGTTGATGGATGAACCCGAGCGCAAGGCGGCCGTGTGGCAAGCCATGCGCCGTTTGATACCGCGTTGGAAAAACCGTGATGAGTGATACCGTAAGCTTTCGGCGAATGACCGAGGCGGATCTGGATGCCGTACTGAAGATCGAATTCGCTGCCTACTCCCATCCGTGGACGCGGGGTATCTTTCTGGACGGCCTGAAGTCCTACGAGATCTGGTTGATGTTCGACGGGCAGCAACAGGTGGGGCATGGTGTGCTCAACGTCATCATCGACGAAGCCCATTTGCTGAACATCACCGTGAAGCCTGAAAACCAGGGCCGTGGACTGGGCTTGCAGTTGCTCGAGCGGCTGATGACGCGTGCCTACGAGCTGGGCGGGCGTGAATGCTTTCTGGAACTGCGAGCCAGCAACCAGTCGGCGTATCGCTTGTACGAACGCTATGGTTTCAATGAGATCGGCAAGCGGCGCGACTACTATCCAATGGCCGGGGGGCGCGAAGACGCGCTGGTGATGGCCTGTACCTTGTTCGAGTAGCAGTCGGAGTCACTGCCCGAGATTGCCTCGGGCAGTGATCGCTAGGCATGCTGGACTCAGCGTTTGCCATCGAGTGGGTCGATCAGCGCCAGTTCTTCTTCATCCAGGCCATCGCCGCCACCGATGTCGTCTTCATCGACGAAGCTGAGTTCCTGATCAGCGGGTCCGCTGTCGCCTGGCTCATCGGGCGAACGTGCGCCATCCTCACGGATCAGTGTTTCGGGGCTCATGTCGTCGTCGGTCGGATTGTGGTCATCCATCGAAGCGCCGGTCAGTCCTGCTTCGCGGGCGCGTTCGTCAGGCACCAGATGCTCCAGCTCATCGGCAGGAATGGTGTCGCCGATCCTGCCGGTGGGACCGTCGGCGTCATCGAAATCCAGCTCTCGAACCTGGCCCATGCGGTCTTCAATGTCATCGATCGCAGCGGGTTGTGGGGCATCGTAGGGGCGATGGGAGTCGGTCATTACGGCAATCCTCTGGTGTGTGTCTAGATAGGGTTGACCCCCGTACGAGTGGAAAGATTCAGCATGATTTGTCCGCGCCGACCGTGACCT
This sequence comes from Pseudomonas baltica, assembly GCF_014235765.1. Lineage (GTDB taxonomy): Bacteria > Pseudomonadota > Gammaproteobacteria > Pseudomonadales > Pseudomonadaceae > Aquipseudomonas > Aquipseudomonas baltica. The sequence continues at coordinate 2,102,232 of NZ_JACMYH010000001.1, read as the reverse complement.
TGTGCAGCCATGGCCAGTCATAATCCAAACGATTCTCGAGGGCTGAACATGCATGACCTACAGGAACTGATCGACAACAACGCGCGGTGGGCCGAGGCGATCAAGGAAGAGGATCCGGAGTTCTTCGCCAAACTGGCACGCCAGCAGACACCTGAATTCCTCTGGATCGGGTGCTCGGACGCGCGCGTGCCGGCCAATGAGATCGTCGGCATGTTGCCGGGCGATCTGTTCGTCCACCGCAACGTTGCCAACGTGGTGCTGCACACCGATCTGAACTGCATGTCGGTGATTCAGTACGCGGTCGACGTGCTCAAGGTCAAACACATTCTGGTCACCGGTCACTATGGCTGCGGCGGTGTTCGCGCGGCGATGCAGGATCGACAGCTGGGGCTGATCGATGGCTGGCTGCGGACCATTCGCGACCTGTATTACGAGCACCGCAAAACGCTGGCGACCCTGCCTACCGAAGAAGAGCAGGTCGACCGATTGTGCGAACTCAACGTGATTCAGCAGGTGGCCAACGTGGGGCACACCAGTATTGTCCAGAACGCCTGGCACCGTGGCCAGGAGCTGTCGGTGCATGGCTGTATCTATGGCATCAAGGACGGCCGCTGGAAGAGCCTGGATGTGACCATCAGTGGCTTCGATCAGTTGCCACCACAGTACCGTTTGCGCGCGCTGGATTGATGGCCAGGAACGAGTGAGCCGCATTCGGGTTCTGAATCGGATGGGCGACGGCTTGGGTCGTGGCCTTTTCGGTAATCAAACGCGAAGCGAGGGAGGCACCATGAAGTCTTATGGCTGGCTGGCACTGATGGCAGCGATGTCGATCGGTAGCGCCAATGCGGCATCCAAGGAAGTCCAGATCAACCTGGTGAGCGCCGAGGGCGCACCCCAGCCGATCGGCACGGTGATGATCGAGGAAACGGCCTATGGCCTGCAGTTCACTCCGCAGCTGAAGTCGCTGCCCGCAGGCGTGCATGGATTTCATGTGCATGCCAACGGCAGCTGCGCGTCGGCGATGAAAGACGGCAAGATGTCGGCGGCGGAAGCGGCAGGCGGGCACTTCGATCCACAGAAGACCGGCAAGCACTTGGGACCTTACGATGCGAAGGGACATTTGGGTGACTTGCCGGCGATCTACGTGAACGCCGACGGTACCGCAACGTATCCCGTGCTGGCCCCGCGTTTGAAAAAGCTCAGCGAAGTGGAAGGGCATGCACTGATGGTGCACGCCGGTGGTGACAACCACGCCGATTCACCGGCGCCGTTGGGCGGTGGTGCGGCGCGGATGGCCTGTGGGGTGATCTGATCACTGTATGAGGCTGGGGAGCAGCGGGCTCGCCGCCCGCACCGCTCCCACACGTTTCAAAGCTGGACTGGCGTCAGCACAGGCTCGCCGGCGAAGAACGCAGTCAGGTTGCGTTCGACCATCTTCACCGTGTCTTGCGTGGCTTCGGGCGAAAGGCCGGCCACGTGAGGCGTCAGGACCACGTTGCGCAGCGTTTTCAACGCATCAGGTACGTTGGGCTCGTCGTCGAAGACGTCCAGCGCAGCACCCGCGATGGCCTGCCTTTGCAGAGCGTCCAATAGATCGGGCGTAGACACGACGCTGCCACGGGCGATATTGACCAGATAACCCTGAGGGCCGAGTGCTTCCAGTACGCCGGCGTCGACGATGGCGCGTGTCTGCGCGCCGCCGGGCGTGGCAATTATCAGGATGTCACTGACCGCAGCCAGGTCCGTCGGGTTTGCGCAATAGCCATAGTCGACATCATCGCGCGGGCTCCGATTGTGGTACTGCACGCTCATGTCGAAACCTAATGCGGCGCGCTTGGCGATTGCCAAGCCAACAGCGCCCAGCCCGATGATGCCTAGACGCTTGCCCGCCACCGACGGACGCATGGTCTTGGCCCATTCGCCTCGGCGTACCGACGCATCGGCGCCGGGGATGTCGCGCATCAGTGCCAGCAGCAGCGCCAGGGTGTGATCTGCCACCGACGATGCATTGACTCCGGCCCCATTGGTCACGGTCAGGCCGTGTGCCTTGGCGGCTGGCAGGTCAACGTTCTCGTAACCCGCACCGAGCACACAGATGATGCGCAGTTTGGGCAGCGTTGCCATTTCATCTGCCGTCAGACCCAGTGGCCCGCGTGTGAGCACCGCATCGATGCGATCTGCGTGTTGCTCGATGGCCTCTGCGCGGGCTGCCGGTGAGGGCGCCATGATCAGCTCGTAGCCTTGATCTTCGAGAATCGACACGTAGTCGTTGATGGTTTCGACCAGCACCAGCACGGTTGCGCGCATGTAGACCTCCGGGTGGGAAATGACGGTCATGGTAGCAATTTAGAGATGGGCGAAAGTGGGTGCGCGAAAAAAAGCGCACGCCTACCCCTCAAGTTGTTTGGGGCGCTTTTTATTCGATAACAATAATGTTAATGCAAATCACTCTATGTTAATTTCCGCCCCGAGATATACCGTTACAAAATGGGCTGGCTTTCGCGGGATCTTCAGGGGAGGGGAAGGTAGATGGCTTGCAATAACAAGATGAATCTTGGCATGAATTCTTTGGCTTTGGTTGTTGCCACAGTCGGTTGGCAGGCAATGGTCTCTGCCGAGGAAGCACCGGCCAGGCCTGTGAGCAAGGGCCCAGAGCTGCAATTGCAAGACTTGGTCATTACCGAACAAGCACCGGAAAGCCAGCAGACAGTGGGCTACCAGGTACGCAACAGCACCGCGGGTACCAAAACCAGCACACCTTTGTCCGAGACTCCGCGTTCGGTTTCGGTGGTGACACGCCAACGCATTCAAGACCAGGGCTCGCAGACCCTGACCGACATTCTTGGTTACGTACCGGGTATCTTCGCTCCACCTTTCGCTGTCGGTGACGGCCTGGCCGGTGATCTGTTTTCCATCCGAGGTTACAACGCCACGGACTATGGCTACGGGTTGCTGAAGGATGGTCTACGCCTGCAAGGCAATCGCTACGACACCACCACCGAGCCCTATGGCCTGGAACGTACCGAAATCTTTCGAGGCCCCAGCTCGATTCTCTATGGTGAGAATGCGCCCGGCGGATTGGTCAATCTGGTGAGCAAGAAGCCGACCGAAACTGCGCAAGGCGAAGCGAAATTCACCTATGGCAGCAATAACAGGCGCCAGCTTGGGATCGATGTATCCGGCCCGTTGACGGACGATAACCGTATCCTGGGACGAATGGTGATGCTGGGCCGCAATGCCGATACGCAAGTCGACTCGGTGCCGGACGACCGCCTCTATATCGCGCCGTCGATGACTTTCAATTTCAACCAGGACACGGCACTGACCCTGCTGTCCAGCTACCAGCGCGACCGCACCAAACTGCTGCTGGGCTATCCGGCTGCAGGAACGCTGCTCAACAACGTCAATGGCAAGATCGGCAAGGACCAGTTCAACGGCAACCCAGGCTGGGACGACTTCGAGCGCGAAACCTGGACCCTGGGTTACGAGTTCAGCCATCAGATCAACGACGTCTGGCAGTTCCGGCAGAACTCGCGCTACATGGAATCACGTTTGAACCGCCATGAAACCTGGCCGAACAATCTGAATCAGGCTGGCTTCGGAAGTACATTGAGCAGCACTGCGTATGATCGCGACAACAAGTCGATCACTTATTCGGTGGACAACCAATTCGAAGGGCACTTCACTTCGGGGGCGCTGGATAACACGGTATTGCTGGGCGCCAGTTACGACCGTACCTCGTTCAATCAGGATTGGAACGCAGGCCTGGGCGGTACTTACAATGTATTCAGGCCGGTGTTCTCGCCGGTGCAACCCAGTGCCTCGCAATACGTGCAGAATTCCCAGCTCGATCAGCACATGTACGGTGCGTATGGGCAATTGCAAAGCAAGTACGATAATTGGATTTTCCTGCTGGGCGGGCGTCAGGACTGGGTACAGAGCCAATACCGCAACCGTGCCAGCGCGGCTCGTCCAGGCAGCGCAGCGGTAGCGGCGACGGATCTTGACGGTTGGGATCATCGGTTCAGCTGGCAGACGGGCGTGATGTACCAGTTCGAAAACGGTATCTCTCCCTACGTCAGCTATTCCACTGCATTCACGCCTGTACAGCAATCGTCGCAGCCCAACGGCGATCTGCTCGATCCGATCCTCAGCGAACAGTATGAAGTGGGTCTGAAGTTCGAGCCCGCGGGCTGGAATACCACCTTCAGCGCTGCGGTTTTCGATTTGACCAAATCTCGCGACGTAGTCGCAGGCAGCAACGGTTTCAGCCAGCAAGTTGGCAAGAGCGAGTCCAAAGGCGTCGAGCTTGAGGTCAATAGTGAGGTAACGCGTAATCTGAGCTTGGTCGCGTCGTACACCTACACCGATGCGCGAGTTACCAAGGATGCGCCGGGGTCATTGTTCGAGGATCGTCAACTGACGGGCATTCCGCGCAATCAGGCGTCGACCTGGATGACGTATCGCTTCCTGGAAGGTGCGCTGAGCGGTTTACGCCTGGGCGGCGGCGTGCGCTATTTCGACAGTACCTTTGCCTACACCGCGCCGACACTGTACGGCAAGCTGAAGGCGGGCGATGTGACGCTGGTTGACGCCTTGATAGGGTATGACATCGACAAGCATTGGTCGGTGGACGTGAACGCGAAGAATGTGTTCGACAAGGAATACGTGTCGGGCTGCAACAATGCCGGTCGCTGCTATTGGGGTGATGAGCGCACGGTGCTGGGGACCGTGGCGTATCGCTGGTAATCCGCTTGGCCTTGCCAGACAACCAGAAACAAGAAAGCCCGCACGAGGCGGGCTTCTTGAGGTGACTCACAGACTGCTGTAGACATCTGTGGATCGTACTTGGTGGCTACACAGGGACTTGAACCCCGGACCCCAGCATTATGAATGCTATGCTCTAACCAACTGAGCTATGTAGCCAAGTGGCGCGCATTATTCGCCTGAAACGAAATTGTGTCAACACCCCTTTGCAAAATATTTATGCGTGCGATCAAACGCTTAGGCTGCGCGTGGCGTGCGAGGGTCTGCGCAGTGCGGTGATCAGCCACCGAACCAGCCCAGCTTGATGACGAAGATGATCGACAACACGACCAGTGCCGAATTGAGTTCGCGCCACCGGCCACTCAGCAGTTTGACCGCTGTCCAGGTAATGAAGCCGAAGGCGATGCCGTTGGCGATCGAGTAGGTGAGCGGCATGGCCAGGGCAGTCACCAGGACCGGGGCGGCGACGGTGATGTCGTCCCAGTCGACTTCTGCCAGCCCGGAGGCCATCAGCACGGCTACGAACAGCAGGGCGGGCGCGGTGGCGAATGCCGGGACGCTGCCGGCCAGAGGCGCGAAGAACAACGCCAGCAGGAACAGCACGGCGACCACGATGGCGGTCAGGCCGGTCCGGCCGCCAGCGCTGACGCCGGCGGCCGATTCGATGTAGCTGGTGGTGGTCGAAGTGCCCAGCAGCGAGCCGGCCAGCGCCGCGGTGCTGTCGGCGATCAGGGCGCGGCCCATTTTAGGCATGTGGCCATCTTTGCCCATCAGGCCGGCGCGCTTGGCCACGCCGATCAAGGTACCGGAGTTGTCGAACAGATCGACGAACAGGAAGGCGAAGATCACGCTGATCAAGCCCACATCGAATGCGCCCTTGATATCGAGTTGCAGGAAGGTCGGCGCCAGTGACGGTGGCATTGATACCACACCCCCGAACGGGGTTACTCCAAGCAGGATCGACACCACGGTGATCAGCAGGATGCCGATCAGCACCGAGCCACGGACCTTGAGTGCCTCGAGTGCGACGATGATGAAGAAGCCGAGGATCGCCAGTACCGGTTCGGGTTTCGACAGATCACCCATGCCGACCAGAGTGGCCGGGTTGGCAACCACGATCTTGGCGTTTTGCAGCGCAATGAGTGCGAGGAACAGGCCGATGCCCGCAGCGATGGCCGACCGCAGCGGCAGGGGAATGCTGTTGATGATCCATTCACGGATGCGGAAGATCGACAGCAGGAAGAAACACACCGCTGATATGAAGACCGCACCCAGTGCAACCTGCCAGCTATGGCCCAGGTGCAGGACCACGGTGTAGGTGAAGAACGCATTGAGGCCCATGCCCGGTGCCAGGGCAATCGGGTAGTTGGCGATCAGGCCCATGATCGCCGAGCCGATGGCGGCGGCCAGGCAGGTGGCCACGAACAGCGCGCCCTTGTCCATGCCGGTTTCGCCAAGAATGCTGGGGTTGACGAACAGGATGTAGGCCATGGCCAGGAACGTGGTGACCCCGGCGAGGATTTCCGTGCGCACGGTGGTGTTGTGCGCTTTCAGCTTGAAAAATGAGTCCAGCATGTTGCTCCCCTGGGGCGATGGGCGCCGTGGATCGTGCGGCGACGGTGTGTGTAGCGAGCAAGCCCGATCGAGCGTTGGCCGTGTGCTGAAACATAACTGCTTGGTCAGCTTTTGCGGTTTGCCTGTAGCAGGTTCCGGGCCATGTCGACGAACCCCGCTGCGCATGCGCCCTGGGTAATGCGTTGCGGTGCGGTTGCCACTTCCGGTTACACAACCGCTGCACTCATTGGAGGCGTGCATAGGTGGGCAGATGCACCAAAGCGAAGCCGCAGCCGATGGGGCGTGCTCGACGCTGCGGGCAAAGGCTGAGAAAGTCGGTTGGTCTGAATCTTGCTGCAGTGGCATTTTGCTGGCGCCACGTTTCCGTAGGTACCTGCATTCTCCGTGGAGTTGTCGGACATGCATGCTTTGTTGTCGCCGGGTATCCGGTTGCTGGGTCGCTATGGTTTCGCCCGCAAGTTTCAGCTGCTGTTTCTCTTGTTCATGCTGCCGCTGGTCGGCAGCCTGTGGTTGCTGGGCGAGGATTTTCGCGACCGGCTGGCGGTGATCGATGCCGAGCGCAGCGGCGTGCATCAGTTACTGGCGCTCGACAGCCTGGATGCGCAACTCTCGGCGCAGCGCAATCGTGCCGCGCGCTGGAAGGCGGTGGATATCCAGCGTCAGCCGACGCCCGAGGCCCAGGCCGCGATCGCGGCGCTGGAGGCGGCCGCACCGGGAATTCAGGCATCGCTCGATAAACTGGCCGCTGAGCTGGCACACGAGAAGGCCCCTGCCGACACTCTGGAGCGAATGCAAACGGTGCAAACCGCGACCAAGGGCCTCGACCTGGCGAGCCTGCGCCAGGTGGGCTGGTGGCCCGATGGCTACGACCGTTTCACGGCGGCGCTGACGTCGGTGCAGGTACTGCGCGAACAGATCGCCATGGCCAGCGGGTTGATCGTCGATCCGTGGCGCGAAAGCTATCTGTTGATGCAGATCGCCACTCAGCAAGCCCCTGATCTGATCGAGCGTGTGGGGCGTCTGGGCAGCATTGGCCAGTCCTCCCTGGTCGCCGGGCAATTCAGCCTGCAGAGTCGTTTGCAGATGCGTGACCTGCGCAGCCGTATCAATGATGCGCGCGAGCAACTGGTGAAAGCCGGTGGCACGCTGCAGCAACGCCTGCCGCAGCAACTGCGCGGCTGGGACGAGCAGTATCAGCAGGCGCTGGGTACATTGGACGGTGAGTTGAAGCGTCTGGACGACAATCTGTTCGGCGGCGACATCAAGCTGTCTGCGGCCCAGTTCGAAAGCAGTGTGGACAGCATGCTCGGCGCCCTGAACGGCTTGCGTCACGAGTCGCTGATGTCGTTGGAGGTGCGCCTGGATCATTATCATGACCAGGCCGTTCGCCAGCTGATTCCGGGCGCGACGGTGTTCGCCCTGCTGCTGTTGGCGGCGCTGTACCTGTTCGTGTGCCTGCAAGCATCGATCCGCCGCAGCGCCAGTGGCATTACCACCTTGGCGCAATCGCTGCGCGACGGTGACCTGAGTGTGCAGGTGGCGGTGCAGGGGCGCGATGAGCTGGCGGCGATCAGTACGGCGCTCAATGCTGCCGTGGTGCAGTTGCGTGGCAGCCTGCTGGGCGTCAACCACGAAACCGTGCAACTGAGCCAGGCGGTGGTGACGCTCAACAGCCAATCCAGCGGCACGCTCGACGAGGTCGAGGCGCAGCAACAGCAGATCAGTCAGATCGCTGCGGCCGCCACCGAGCTTGCGGCCACCTCGCAGGGCGTGGCGCGCAGTTGCGAACTGGCTTCGGGCAGCGCCCAGCAGACCCGGCAGATCGCCGAGGACAGCAGCCGTGACAGCCAGCGCACGACGGCCAGTATTCAGCAGCTCAACCAGCGCTTGAACGACACGGCGCAGGCCCTGGGCCGGGTCAGCGAGCAGGGCCAGCAGATTCAGTCGGTGGTGGATGCGATTCGCGGCATCGCCGAACAGACCAATCTGCTGGCGCTCAATGCGGCCATCGAGGCGGCGCGGGCGGGCGAGCAGGGGCGCGGGTTTGCAGTGGTGGCCGACGAGGTACGCAGCCTGTCACAGCGCACCCAGGCTTCGACTGGGCAGATTGCCGGTACGGTGGAAAGCCTGCGCTCGACGGTCAAGCAGGCCGTGGAACTGATGCAGGCCGCGTGTGGCCAGGCGCAGGTCGATGCGCAGTCGGTCATGGGCCTGGGTGAACGCCTGGGTGAGATTGCCGGGGCGGTGCAAGGGGTGACCGATACCTTGGCGCAGATCGCTACGGCGGTGGAAGAGCAGGCGGCCACGGCAGATGAGGTGAGCAGCAACATTCAGCAGGTGGACCAGGCGGCGGTGCGTCTGCTCGATGGCGCGCGGGCGGTGAACCAGGCGGCGGATCGACTGGGGCAGGGGAGCCGAGTGCTGAGCGAGAATACGGCGCGGTTCAATCTGGGGTAGGGCGAAGGGACCGCTCCTACGGGTGAGTGCGTGTGCAGTTCGTAGGAGCGGTCATTGGCCGCGAAGCAGTCGATGCGGTCTGTCTGATGGACCGCGGGACGGCTTTCGCGGCCGCGGACCGCTCCTACGCGAGGGCGCGCGTCAGGCCTGGGCGGTTTCGGCCGGGGAGACGATGCTGGTTTTCATGCCACGCGAACGGCCTGAGCTGAGGTAGGCGGCGATCGATTCCTGGGTCACCTCGCCGAGGAATACGTTCTCGGCGTCCAGCACCGGCAGCCACGAGCGGTTGAACTCGTACATGCGCGACAAGAGGATGCGCAGGTGCTCGTCATAGGCAGCCGTGGCGTTGAACTCGCGCAGGAAGTCGACGCAGTTGCCGGCCTGGCGATGCAGGTCGCGTCGGCGAACATAACCCATGGCCTTGTTCTGCGCATCGGTCACCACGACGTAGCGGCGGTCGTGTTCGTCCATCAATTCCAGCGCATCGGCCACCGGCGTTTCCGGGCTCACCGAAGGCGCATTGTCGGCGGCGTCTTCGGCCTTGACCAGCAGCAGGCGCTTGAGCGTGCTGTCCTGGCCGACGAAGTTGCTGACGAAGTCGTCCACCGGATGGGCCAGCAGCGTGTCGGGATGGTCGATCTGCAGCAGCTTGCCGGCGCGGAAGATGGCGATCTTGTCGCCCAGCTTGATGGCCTCGTCGATGTCATGGCTGACCATGATCACGGTCTTGTTCAAGGCCCGCTGCATCTCGAAGAACTCGTTCTGGATCATTTCGCGATTGATCGGATCGACCGCGCCGAACGGCTCGTCCATCAGCAGCAGCGGCGCTTCGGCGGCCAGGGCACGGATCACGCCGATGCGCTGTTGCTGGCCGCCCGAGAGTTCGCGCGGATAGCGGTGCAGGTATTGCTTGGGCTCCAGCTTGATCATGCTCATGAGTTCGCGGGCACGCTCGGCGCAGCGCTTCTTGTCCCAGCCGAGCAGGCGCGGGACCACGGTGATGTTCTCCTCGATGGTCATGTTGGGGAACAGACCGATCTGCTGGATGACATAGCCGATGTTGCGACGCAGGGTGACCTCGTCCAGGCCTGTGGTGTCTTCGCCGTTGATCAGGACTTTGCCGGAGGTCGGCATGATCAATCGGTTGATCATTTTCAGCGTGGTGCTCTTGCCACAGCCCGACGGCCCGAGGAATACGCAGATCTCGCCTTCGTTGACGGTCAGGCTTACCGCGTCGACGGCTTTGACTTCCTTGCCGTTGCTGTGGAAGGTCTTGGTCAGGTTCTGAAGTTCGATCATTTCAATAATCCTTTAGGGGTCAGGGCGCGTTGCAGCCATTGCAGGAGCAGGTCGGCGATGATCGCCAGGACACTGACCAGCACGGCGCCGACGATGAGCATCGACATATCGCTGCGGCTGATGGAGGTGAGGATGAGAACGCCCAGGCCGCCGGCGCCGATGGTGGCAGCAATGGTCATGACGCCGATGTTCATCACCACGGCGGTGCGCACGCCGGCGAGGATGACCGGTACCGCGATGGGCAGCTCGACCATGCGCAGGCGCTGGCCGAAGGTCATGCCGATACCTTTGGCGGCTTCACGGATGCCGGGCTCGACGCCGGTCAGTGCCAGGTAGGTGTTGCGCAGGATCGGCAACAGCGAATAGAGAAACACCGCAGTGATGGCCGGTAGCGGCCCCAGGCCTTGGCCGAACTTGGAGTAGAACGGCAGCAGCAGCCCGAACAGGGCGATCGAGGGAATGGTCAGCAGCACCGTGGCGCAGGCCTGCAGAGGCCCCGCCAGTGCCGGAAAGCGCGTCATCAGGATGCCGATCGGCACGCCGAAGACGATGGCCAGGCTGACCGCAATGCCGACCAGAGTGATGTGCTGCCAGGTCAGTTGCAGCACCAACGGCCAGTCGAGGTGGGAGAAGGTGTCGAGGAAACTCATGGCTTCTCCTGGGCTTGGTCGGTGATCGGATGGGCCTTGAGAAACTCCGCCGCTACCACCGTCGGGCTGCGGTGCTCGACGTCGACCTGCGCATTGAGTTCGCGCATGGTGGCATCATCGAGCATTTCGGCCAGGGGCTTGAGCTGCGCAGCCAGTTGCGGATGGGCATCGAGCAGCTGCTGACGGACCACCGGTGCGGCGGTGTAGTCGGGGAAGTACTCGAGGTCGTCTTCAAGCAGCTTGAGCTTGAAGGCGTTCAGACGCCCGTCGGTGGTGTAGACCAGACCGGTGAACACCTGCCCATTGCGCAGCGCGGTATAGACCAGGCCGGCGTCCATCTGGCGAATGTCACGGCGGGTGAATTTCAGGTCGTAGGTTTGGGTCAGTCCCACCAGGCCGTCCGACCGGTTGGCGAACTCGGTGTCCAGGGCCAGGATATGGCCTTTCTTCGGCTCGTCGATCAGCACCTGGTTCAGCTGGCTGATGGTGTTGACCTGAGGATAGGCCTTGGCCACTTCTTCAGGCAGCGCCAGGGCATAGGTGTTGCTGAACCGCGAGGGCGTCAGCCACACCAGGCCTTTCTGGGCGTCCAGTTGCTTGACCCGCGCGTAGGTGGCCGCGCTGTCGAGTTTTTCGTCGATGTGGTTGTAGGACACCAGAGACACCCCGGTGTATTCCCAGAGCATGTCCAGCTGACCGCTTTCCTGGGCGCTGCGCGCCAGGTTGCTGCCCAGGCCACCGGTGACGCGTACGTCATAGCCTTTGCTGCCCAGGTACTGCGCGGTAATGGCCGCCAGTACGGTCTGCTCTGTGAACACCCGGGCGCCGAGGCGGATCACCGGTCTGTCTGCGGCGTGCACGACGCCGGCGCACAACAGGGCCAGGCCCAGTACGATGCTTAACTTCTTCATTGAATTCATTCCTTCGCTCAGCGAGTCAGCCCACGTTCGAACCACAGGCGGCTGACCAGGGTCACGATGCCGTCCAGGATCAATGCCAGCAGCGCGGTGCAGGCAGCGCCCAGCAACAGTTGTGGCTGGTTGTTCAAGGCGATGCCGGGGAAGATCAGGCTGCCCAGGCTATTGGCGCCGATCAGGAACGCCAGGGGCGCGGTGCCGACGTTGATCGCCAGCGCCACGCGTACCCCGCCGACCATGATCGGCACGGCGTTGGGCAGCTCGACCTTGAACAGCACCTGGCGCGGCGTCATGCCGATGCCGGTGGCGGCTTCCTTGAGCGAGCCCTGGACGTTTTTCAAGCCCTCGTAGGTGTTGCGCACGATGGGCAACAGGGAGGCAAGGAACAGCGCGAAGATCGCAGGACCACTGCCGATGCCAAGGATGCCGAGGGCGATGGCGAGTACTGCCAGGGGTGGAATGGTGTTGCCAATGTTGAAGATCTGCATGAAGCGTTCGGCATGCTTGACCATGCTGGGTCGGCTCAACGCGATACCGGCGGGGATGCCCACCAGCAGTGCGGCAAGCATCGAGACCAGCACCAGGATCAGGTGCGCTTGCAGGTAGAAAATCAGATCTTCGCGGTAGTGCTCGATGGTACTTATGCCGATCCAGTGGACCAGCAGGGCCAGGACGGCAACGATAACAGCGCCCCCTAACAGCCCTTTGCCATAGCGATTAGCCACAGGCGGACTCCTTTTTTCAGTCGGCGCCTACCGGGCCTGCGATGAGCGCTCGGGCGAGCGATCGGCCCAGGTAGGACGCGAATAGCAGCTCGCGCGGTGCGAGCCATAAGCGCAGCCTCGTCAGGCTAACTTGCTGATTTTGCAGCCCCTGACGACTCAACGAATCAGGGAATGGACGTCTCCGTGCGGCGAGAGGTTCCCACAGTGAGGCAGCATTTGGCCACCTTTTATGACCATAAAGCTTGCATGAGATGGCGTTCAAGGGGGAGTTACCCAAGGCATTTGACGCGGCTTGCGCCGCTGCTACAGGGGTTCGCGGTGTTTGTAGCAGCGGCGCGAGCCGCGTCAGGGGGTTTTGCGATTTCCCAGACGATAGATCAACAGCGTCACCGAGTCGGCATTCTTCAGCAGGATCTTTGAACGAATGTCAGCGTCGATCAGAAACCGCTGGCGTGCGTCGTCCAGATTGGGTGAGCCCGCCAGGCGCAGGATCAGGGCGCGCCCCTTGCGGTCTTCGTTGAGGATGTCGCGCACCTGCCCGGTCGTGTCGTCGCGGACAATGAACAACTTACGCTTGGGGGTGAGGTGCGAGAACGATTCGTCGTGCTGACGCTCCAGCCACGCACGCCTCACGCCTGGCTGCAACCGATCGGCATAGGGCATCGCCGCTTCGATATAGTGGATGTCCCGGGTGTTGCATGCAATATGGGTGAACTCATGCAGCAGGACCATCGCCTTGCTCAGGGCGTTCGTTTCAGCGATGGTGTATTTCGGATCGAGTGGCAGGAGACGTGCCGTCTCAAAATCAAAGAATTCATCTGTCAGAAACATCTGACCTTGTGGATCCTGTACGGACACGAAGGCAATGCCCACGGCTGACTGCGCGCTCAAGCGGCTTGCCATCACGTAGCGTCTCGAGGTTACTGGCGAGTAGGCGTGCGATGCCATGATCCGGGCCATTTTTTCCAGTACGCCTTGGACCCGCGCGATCAATGAGTCCGTGACCTGAGAGACGCCGAAGAACTGCTTGAGCACTTCCAGGGTATGGGTTTCCACGCTACCGACCAGCCGTGCTCTTCGCAGGCTGTCCAACGCATTGCCCAGATACCCCAAGGCATCGCGGTGGGCCCGGTGCAGGACGCTGGCGCGGTGCGGGCGCAATTGGCGGATCTGCCGGCAGCCCACGGCATGGATGACGATTTCATCACGGGTCAGCGTCCAACGCACCAGTTGGCTGCCCAGCCTGCTCGGTACGCCGCCAGCACTGATTGCAAGGTTCTGCCCAGGATCGATTACCCAAGCCTGCTCGGTATCCAGCAGCAACCTAGGGCCTAGTTCATCGTCGCGCTGCCCGACCAGGTACCAACGATCCTGTTCCTGGCGAGCGCGATATGCCTTGCCGTTGAGGCCGATGTAGTGCGTCTGGTCGCGGATGTTCAGGTAAGTGCACGTGGACGGCTGAAAAACGAACGTGCGCAGCGTTTCGATGGGGGCCTCGTAGCGCGCGAGTGACAGGCCGTACTCCGGGGCGCTGCGCACGGTTTGCCAGAAGCGCTCGCGTACGTTGTCTTGAAGTGCACGCTGCGTCATCCCCCGACTGATCGCCAGTCCCTGTACAAGCACGCAGGTCAACTGCGCCAGTGTTTGCCCCCAGCTGTTGTGCTGCACGTTCTGGGCGATGTTCAGCACCGCCAGTTCGGCTTGCCAGGCGGCCACGGCAAGCCCGACCTTGCCCGGCAGGAACATGCTCAGTTGCTCCCAGGCCAGGCTCATCACATTGATCAGCGCCTGCCAGCGAACTTGCTCCGTGGTAACCAGTTGAGTGGCGGCGAGAGCCTGCAGATAAAGGCCGTTCTCGACGAATAGGTACCGCAGTGCGTTACCGGCAATAGGGTTGCAGGCCAGCTCCGGGCCTGTCGAGGTGCTCTGCGTCAGGGTGAAGTCTGTGTCCCCAACGCGGCCCAGGTGCGGCTCGCTGAAGCCGCCATGGGCATAGCGCGGGCGCAGGCTGACAGGCATGCGCGCGAGCAGTCGCGCCTGCAGGGCAGTGTCGCTGGCAAGGGCGGCAAGCAGGGCCGTACCACTGTCGAAGGCTTGAAGGGTATGGGTGGCTTCATAGGGCAGGTACAGCACCAGCGGGCCGTCTTCACCGGCCCTGAACAGATAGCAGCCGGGCAACGTGTCTGGTTTGATTCCCGGCTTGGGGATCAATTGCAGCGGGGTCAGCAACACGACATGGCCGTTCAGCGGCTGTCGCAAGATGGGGTCCGGCATGCAGACCACGCGAGTGATCACTTCGACCGCCTGCATGGGCAGGTTGTGCTTGAGCCGGGCTCGCCAGGCGCACTCCAGCAACTGCGCCGGTAGCTGGCGGGCGTACAAATTTAGCCGGCGAGGGTAATCGAGGTCTGAGGGGTCGAAGGTCTGTTTGAGCAGGGCCTGATAGTGCGAGCCTAGATTCACCTCCCGTACCAATCGGCGGCAGTAGTCGGCATTCAACACGGCGGGCGCCACATGGCCCTCACCCAGTTCGATGCGGGCGATGGCGTCGTCCCAGTCCCGGAAGTGATTCAAGGCGTATTCGATCAGGCTTTGTCGCCGCACGACCGAGGCGGCGGGAAGGCTGGAAGGAATTTCACCCGAGGGTACCAAGGCAGGCACGTATCGCGCCGTGGTGATGAAGATCGCTTCGGGGTCGAAGCGTTTTGCAGTGAAGTCTTTGTCCAGATGGTGCTGCAGCACGCCGCGCGCATAACTGCTGATATCAGGAACGCCGAACAGATAGTCGTCTTCGGCCGGGCTGGCCAGCAGATTCAACCCCAGCACGCGCAGGTAGTGCTGCTGGTCGTCGACTGCCGCCCGCTGCAACCAGGCAGGCAGGGCAGCTTTGGCGGCCAGGCCACGTGCCATATCTTCCATGCGCTGCATCTGCCGTTGCAGGCTGTCGAACGCCATGGCCTCGCGAAACAGAGCAGGCAAGGAGTCGGAGGGCCATGCTTGGTTGCGCAGTTGGTCGAAGGCTTGCAGCTTACTTTGTTGTCGGGCCTGGCTTTCCAGGCTGTTCAATGTATTCAGTGCATCGCCCGCAAAGGCTGTCCAGTTGCTCAGGCCAGGCCCGAGGTCGGTCGGCTGCTCAGACCATTGCACGGCGTCACGATGCGCGGCATCCAGAGACTCGAAGAGTTGAAAGCCCGTTTCATGAGCCCAGATCACAATGGTTCCGCTGGCATCGGCTGCCTGGCTCAACATCATTGCATCGGCATTGGCTTGCGCAGGATGACCGCTTCTGTGCTGCCAAGCCTGTACGGAATCACCGCGCAGAAACGCTTCGACCAGCGGCGAGGTCGCTGATCGACTCTGCTTGAGTAGCGCCCATTCGAAACTGAACAACCAGCGCCGCAACGAGCGTTGGTAGGCCTGCCCGGTGGCTTCACGGTGACCCAGTGCAGTTTTCAGCTCGCGGTAGAGGCTGCGCCGAGCTTGGCTGGTGATGTGCTCGATCAGCAGGCATGGCAGCTGACTCAGAACCTGACGTGTGCCTTCGGCAACCACCGTGAACACCTGCCAACGCCTGCCAGCAACGGCGGCCAGTGGTTCGTTTGCCCAGATACTGGCGACCCATGACGTTGCGGCAGTGGGCCGTTCCAAGTCCATGAGGTAAAGCGAACGGGCAGGAGGTCCATTTGGCAGAATGCACGCCAATTGCAGCTCCAGGGCTTGAAGTGCGGCCACACGCAAGTCAGGGCCGCGCTTGAGATACCCGGCGTACTGGATTTGCAGCTCGGTCAGATGATTTACCACGCGCTGCGGTTTTTGCAGGTCGGTTTGCGCTGCGCCGGTGAGGCGCATCAAGCTGGCTGGGCTGTCCCGTGGGTCGGCAGCGAACGGCGCGGCGAGCCTCTGCAGGCTTGGCGCCAGGCGCTGATGCAGGCCCAGGGCTTGCTCGCAGAGCGTGTGGCGGTCTCCCATGAATGCAGCAGGTGGGCTGTTGGACAATATCGAGTGCTGTACTTGCAGCAGACGTCGGGTGTAGCTCGCCAGACCGAAAGAGGAGGGGGGCTCGGCTACCAACTCAATATCAATGATAGGCAGTGTCTTGAACGTCGGCTGTTGTGCGTTGGGTACGCAGGGCAGCCATTGGGCACGCTGCTCCAGATCGGTCAGTGCTGCCAGGAGTGCCGAGCGGTCGGTGTAACGCACCAGCCCGCTCGTGGCGCTGAACAGGTAGCATGCAGCCGCCGCGCGCTCGTTGGCCAGTACCAGGGTATTGATCAACGGCTGCTGGCGGCCCTCGGCAGTTGATCCATGGAGGATGAAGCCGGTAAGAGGCGATGGCTGGACTTGGCCCTTCAGCCAAGCCCAGAGTTGATCATGCTCAACGGCTGGCAGCGTGCCGTCCCATTGCGTACGGGCAAGATCAGTGATCAGCTGCGTGCGCAAGTGGCGGGTCAGCCGTTCGGCGGGCAGCTCTGATCGGGGGGCTCCTTCACGCCAGTAGTGGGCGAGCAGACTGGCCATGGCGGCCTCTGATCCACTGCTCACCAGCTCCTCTGAGCTTGGTTGATCCAGTAACAACTGACGCCACTCGCGTAGCTGCTCACTCAGACGATGCTGAATGTCCAGCATCAGGGTATCGAACACCGACCCTTCCATGAGCGTGACCTGCATCTCGTGGAGTTCGCCAAGGCGCATCAGCCGACGTTCCGCCTGCGAATGCAGGTAGCTCAGCCCCGGATCGTTATCAGGGCTGGTCAACCGATCCAGCAGGTAACGCTTCAAACGACGCCGATCATCGAACAACTTCAAGCCGCAGATTGGGTGGTAGTGGGCCACCCAATCGTGCTGCGTCGTACTGATCAACAGGCTCAAGGGCAATTCGACGGCAGTTCCTTGCGCGGTGATGATGCTCAACCCGTCCACGCGCATTTCGTCTTGTGCCTGAGGTTGGTGATCGCGCTCGGGCTTGGCAAGTTGGCGCAACCATTGAGTCCCTTCAGGCGTCAGGAGTGAGTGGGATGAGTCGCTAAGGTGGCGCATGAAGCGTTGTGCCAGCGCGCGGCTGTGAAACCAGGGCAGTGGTGGGGTCGTCATTGGCAGCTCCAGGGGCAATAGGCACCGCTGCGGGCTTCGACGTGTCGAGCCCTGCGATGGAGGCGATACGTTGCCTGCGCTGCAGCGCTGCGCGGTGGTAGATATTGCACAGCCCTGCGCCCAGACCTGGCCGCAACCGGTGTGGCGCACAGTGGCCTCAACGCTTGGAACTGGGCTATAATCCGCGCCCATTTTCTATCCCTCGCCAGGCGATCCCCCATGACCCAACAGGCCGCCGAAGTCGCGAAGCGCCGCACTTTCGCCATCATTTCCCACCCGGATGCGGGTAAGACCACTATCACCGAGAAGCTCTTGCTGATGGGCAAGGCGATTGCCGTGGCCGGTACGGTGAAGTCGCGCAAGTCCGACCGTCACGCGACCTCCGACTGGATGGAAATGGAGAAACAGCGCGGGATCTCCATCACGACTTCCGTGATGCAGTTTCCCTATCGCGAGCACATGGTCAACCTGCTCGACACCCCGGGCCACGAAGACTTCTCGGAAGACACCTACCGCACCCTGACCGCAGTGGACTCGGCGCTGATGGTGCTCGACGGCGGTAAAGGCGTCGAACCGCGGACCATTGCCCTGATGGATGTCTGCCGCCTGCGCGACACGCCGATCGTCAGTTTCATCAACAAGCTGGACCGTGACATTCGCGACCCGATCGAGCTGCTCGACGAGATCGAGGCGGTGCTCAAGATCAAGGCGGCGCCGATCACCTGGCCGATCGGCTGCTATCGCGACTTCAAGGGCGTCTATCACCTGGCGGACGACTACATCATCGTTTACACGCCAGGCCATGGCCACGAGCGCACCGATGTGAAAATCATCGAGAAGCTGGACTCCGACGAGGCGCGCGCACACCTGGCCGACGAATACGACCGCTTCGTGGAACAGCTGGAACTGGTGCAGGGGGCCTGCCATGAGTTCAATCAGGACGAGTTTCTGAACGGTCAATTGACGCCGGTGTTCTTCGGTACGGCGCTGGGCAACTTCGGTGTCGACCATGTGCTCGACGCCGTCGTGAACTGGGCGCCACGCCCCTTGCCGCGAGTGGCGAACGAGCGGACCGTGGAACCGGTGGAAGAGAAATTCACCGGCTTCGTGTTCAAGATCCAGGCAAACATGGACCCCAAGCACCGTGACCGTATTGCCTTCATGCGCATCTGCTCGGGCCGTTACGAGAAAGGCATGAAGATGCGCCACGTGCGCACGGGCAAGGACCTGCGCATCGGCGACGCCCTGACGTTCTTCTCCTCCGAGCGCGAGCAGCTGGAGGAAGCCTTCGCCGGCGACATCATTGGCCTGCACAACCACGGCACCATCCAGATCGGCGACACCTTCAGCGAGGGTGAAAGCCTGGGTTTCACCGGCATTCCGCACTTCGCCCCGGAGCTGTTCCGTCGAGTGCGGCTCAAGGATCCGCTCAAGTCCAAGCAGTTGCGTCAGGGCTTGCAGCAGCTGGCCGAGGAGGGCGCCACCCAGGTGTTCTTCCCCGAGCGCAGCAACGACATCATCCTGGGTGCGGTCGGCGTGCTGCAGTTCGACGTGGTCGCCAGCCGGCTGAAAGAGGAATACAAGGTGGAATGTGCCTACGAGCCGATCACCGTATGGTCCGCCCGCTGGATCGAGTGCGCCGACAAGAAGAAGCTTGAGGAATTCAGCAACAAGGCTGCGGAAAACCTGGCCCTCGATGGCGGTGGGCACCTGACGTATCTGGCCCCGACCCGGGTCAACCTGGCGCTGATGGAAGAACGCTGGCCAGACGTGAAATTCCGCGCCACCCGCGAGCACCATTGATCAATCCGATCCGGGCCTCAGTGACGGATCTGGTCCCAGGTCCGGGTACGTAGCTGCTCGATATCGGCGGGCATGGGTTGCAGCAGGAACAGCTTGCTCATGACCTCGGCGCTGGGATAGATCCGCCGATCACCCTTGAGCGCAGGGTTGACCCATTCATCGGCGCCTTCGTTGCCATTGGCGTAGTGCACGCTGTTGGTGATGTCGGCCATGACCTTGGGTTCGAGCAGGTAGTTGAGAAAGGTGTACGCAGCATCCTCGTTCGGCGCATTGGCGGGGATGGCGACCATGTCGAACCACATGGTCGAGCCCTCGCGCGGCAACGTGAACTCGATCTCCACGCCCTGGCCCGCCTGTCTGGCCTGGGTTTGCGCCTGCAGTACGTCCCCGGAAAAACCCACTACCGCGCACAGCTTGCCTTCGGCCAGTTGATGGCTGTACTCCACCGAATCGAAGTAGCGTACGTAGGGCTTGATGCTCAGCAGCAGCGCGCGGGCCTTGTCGTAGTCGGCAGGGTTCTGGCTGTGCGAGGGCAGGCCCAGGTAGTTGAGGGCCATGGGCAGCAGTTCGGGACCGATATCGAGGATGGCGACCCCGCATTTCTGCAGGCGAGCGATGTTTTCCGGTTTGAACACCAGGTCCCAGGAATCCACTGGGGCATCGTCGCCGAGCGCCGCCTTGACCTGCTCGACGTTGTAGCCGATGCCGCTGACGCCCCACAGGTACGGAAAGCCGTAGCGGTTGCCGGGGTCGTTGATTTCCAGGGCGCGCAGCAGCGCGGGGTTCAGGTACTTCCAGTTCGGCAGGCGAGTGCGGTCCAGCGGCGTGAGGTTGCCGGCGCTGATGTGGCGGTTCATGAAGTGGTTGGAAGGGAAGATCACGTCGTACTTGCCGGGCGCTTCGCGCAGGCGTTTTTCCAGGGTTTCGTTGCTGTCGAAGGAGCTGTATTGGGTTTCGATGCCGGTCTGGCGCTGGAAATTGGGCAGGGTGTCGGGGGCGATGTAGTCGGGCCAGTTGTAGATGCTGAGCGTGCCGGCGGCGAACGCCATGGGCGTGACAAGCGTCAGTGCGGCGAGGGCCAAGCGAAGCATGTGGTGATTCCTGAGCCGCCGTTGATTGCCTACTGTAATCATAGAAACGAAGTGGGGGAAGGCCCGTGGCTGCATAGAGCTGCGCGCTGCGCCGCGACAGCGGTATAGTGCCCGGCGCACCCTGTCATCGAGGAGATCGCCGTTGCGTTGGGTATCATGGATGCTGGCCACCGTTGTATGCGCCGTACAGGCCGCCGTCGCTGCGCCGCCGGTGGCGACTCTCGACCGCAGTCACTGGCCGGAACGCATCGATTCGCCAGTGCTGTTCGACGTGGCGTCGCGCGCGCACATCCTGCTGTTTGCACGCTCGTTGCTGGCCAGTGAAAGCCAGGACGAAGCACAGCTGACCACGCGCCTGGGCCTGCGTCAGATCAACCTGCTGGCGATCAACGACTTGCGCCAGCGGCTCTGGCAGCGGCTCTGGGCCAATTTCGACCTCGCCCAGCAAAGCTGCGAACAGGATGCCTCGTTCTGCTATGCCATCGACAGCGAAGGCGACCTGCGCGCCCAGGCGGCCGACCTGGGAATCGATCCCGAATCCTTCTACTCCGGGTTCGCCGTGCCGGGCCAGGTATTCAGCGAGGCCTATCTCAACGAACTGTTGCGTCTGGCCGCGGTTTCACCGCAGACCACCAGCGAGGTGCAACTGTTGTCGGAGCAGGAGTTCGATGGCAACGGCTTTGCCGACCGGACGTTCCTGCTGACCTTCGATGGCGGCCCGAGCCCGGTCGATGGCTCTACCGATGCGTTGACCGGGTACCTGCGAGCGCAGGATTGGAGCGCTACCTTCTTCGTGCCCGGACAAAGCCTGCAGGCGCGTGCCGAAAAGACCTCGGTGGCCCAGCTGCAGGCACTGTATGCCGGGCAGTGCGTGGCGACCCTGGGTTGGCAATACGTGTCCCATGGCCAATGGGACAAATGGCAGGACTCGATACTGCGCAGCGTCGCCCTGCTGCAGACCGACCTGCCCGACAGCTACGTGCCCTGGTTTCGCCCGCCGTACGGCCAGCGTCGTGCCGACAGCGCTGCATTCTTTGCCGGAGCGGGGCTGAAAGTGGCGCTGTGGAACATCGATTCGATGGACGATGACAGCCGCCTGACGGCCCTGCAGGCTGGCGAGCGGGCGCTGAGCCTGATGCTGCTGTGGCGACGCGGAATCGTGGTGTTCCACGACAACCTGGCCAAGGCGCAGACCGCGCTGCCCTGGCTGATGCGGGAAACCGCCCAGACCGGTATCAACTGGCAGGCCTGTGCGGATGTGCAATAGGCCTAGTCGGCAAACGCCAGTATTTACGGGGGGTTGGCAGGTTTTTGGGGAAAATTGCGCAAGCGAGGAGGGGCGGGTCAACTTCTGACTCTAACGGCGTCCGCGCCACCCGCCAAGCGTTATTCGCACCGCTGAAAAATAAACTTCAAAAAACCGTAAAGTGCTTTTTTCCTTAATGGGTTTTGCGGTATTACGAAGACAGACCGCCGAACCCTGCATCACAGGTGGCGTCTTCGACAGACTCTCCACCTGTGCGCAGGTCCTGCTCCTTGATGTGGGAATCCGGCGGCCTTTTCGCGGCGCAGCACCGTCCAGGTATTGCGTTGTCAGGCTCCCAAAAAGGTGACCGAGTATGGATGAACAAGGACGCAGCACCTCTTCCAATCAGCCAATCCTTTATGTGCTCGATACCAACGTACTGATCCACGATCCAAACGCTCTGCTGAATTTCGAAGAACACCGTGTCGCCATTCCCATGACCGTGCTGGAGGAACTGGACAAACTCAAGGATGGCAAGCAGACCGTCGCTGCCGAATGCCGGCAGGCCATCCGCCTGATCGACAAGACCCTGGGCGATGCATCGCCGGCCGTGGTCGAATCCGGCGTGCCGATCATGCGCGTCAGCGGCAACACCAAGGGCTTTCTGTCCATTCTGATGGACAAGCGTCCCGAGCCCTCGAACCTGCTGCCGCAGAACCTCAACGACAACATCATCATCAACCAGTTGATCGACCTGCACACGCGTCACCCCGACCTGAGCGTGATTCTGGTCACCAAAGACATCAACATGCGCCTCAAGGCGCGCGCCTGCGGGATTGCCGCCGAGGACTACAGCACCGATCAGTTGGTGGATGACGTATCGCTGCTTTCGCGTGGCTATCACAACGTGACCGGCTCGTTCTGGGACCGCGTGAGCAAGGTCGAGACGCGCCAGGACCATGGCCGCACCTGGCACCGGGTGCAGTTGAGCGAAGTGCTGCCATCGGTGCACATGAACGAGTTCATCATCGACGAGCAAGGCTTCGTCGGTTGGATCAAAGGCATCAAGGACGACGAGCTGATGATCCTCGACCTGCACCAGGAGCCCTTGCTGCATCAGGAAGCCTGGGGTCTCAAGCCGCGAGACATCTACCAGGGGCTGGCTCTGTTCGCCCTGCTGGACCCGGACATCCATCTGGTCAACCTCTCGGGCGCAGCGGGGTCGGGCAAGACCATCCTGGCCCTTGCCGCGGCCATCGAGCAGACCATGGTGACCAAGCGCTACCGGCGCATCATTGCAACCCGCAGCGTGCAGGGGCTCGACCAGGAAATCGGTTTCCTGCCCGGTACCGAGGCGGAAAAGATGGAGCCTTGGCTGGGCGCCATCACCGACAACCTCGAAGCCTTGCACATGGAGGATGAAAATACCCACGGCAGCGTCGACTACATCCTGAGCAAGGTGCCGTTGCAGTTCAAATCCCTCAACTACATCCGAGGCCGCAGTTTCCAGCAAAGCCTGATCCTGATCGACGAGTGCCAGAACCTGACACCGCACCAGATGAAAACCATCATCACCCGTGCCGGTGCCGGTTCCAAAGTGATCTGCCTGGGCAACCTGGCGCAGATCGACACCCCCTACCTGTCGGCCCCCAGTTCCGGGTTGACCTATCTGACGGAGCGTTTCAAGGACTTCCCCCAAGGCGTGCACATCACCCTGCAGGGTGTACCGCGGTCGATCCTGGCCGAGTACGCCGAAAGCCACCTGTAGGTCAACAACCCTGCGCAAACGGACTCGCTATCGGTGCCTGGGCACCGACAGTGAGCCTAGCCTTCGAATTCATGAGGGATCTCCCGCGGGCCTTCCTGCAGAACGAACCGGTAGGAACGCCCGGTTTTCTTTTCGAAAGACAGTGTTTTGCCCGGCCGGATGTGATGCTTGGTGGGCGGGGCACAGTGCTGTCCGTTGCGATCGCAGTCGTTGAAATGATCCAGTACCACCGTGGCGTTGCCTTTGTTCGGGATCGTGAAGCGCTCGGCCTCGTGCAGCACTTCGGTGGCGTAGGTGGTCTGCGCCGGCTTGACGAACATCACCGCGCCATAGCCGGCAAGGATGCTCACCCCGGCCGACAGCGCCTCATTGTACTGCTGGGCTTGCTCGCTGGTGAGGCCGAAGCCGTCGCCGGTTTCCGGAAGGACCGGAATGAAACGCAGGCGAAAGTAGCGTTCGGCCTGGCGTTCGCCCCGGTACAGCAGGCGCACCTGCTGCATGCCATTGGGCGGCACGATCACCCGGGCTGGGCTGGCGATCAGGGTGCGCTGTTCGGCCGGCAGGCCATCCAGAGGCACTTCGGTCACGGTGCCGTCGGCGGCGTAGACCAGCTCGGCCACGCTGACCTTGACGAACGCTGCCGTGTCACCGCTGTTGTAGATGCGCTTGAGCGAGGTGCTGCGGTTGCCGTCGAAGTATTCGTAGAGGCTGCCGATGTTCAGCTGCGGTGCGGCCCAGGCGTCGAACGTCGTCAGGCCGAGCAGTAGCGCGAGGTATTTCATGGAAGGCTCCTCAAGGGTTGGCGTCATAGATGATGGTGACCCACCCGCTGTATCGGGCGCCGGGGTAGCGCAGCATGGCTTCGGCCGAGGTGCCGCTGACGTCGAAGTGCAAAGTACCCGGCGCATTGCTCGCAGTGCCGGTGGGGACAATGGTCTTGGCGTAGTTGCGGCCATCCAGCACCGGTAGCCGATCGACCGGCATGCCATTGCTCTGGAAAGCACCCGGCAGGGTCAGCGCCACATCGAGTGGTACGTAATGCTCGGCAGCCTGATTCTTGAGCAGGCACTGGTCACGCCGTTCTGGGTATTCGCAGGCCAGGTAGATGCTGAAGGGGCTGCCAGCCCAAAGGCGCAGCGGCGTGTCGTGATACAGACGGACAGGCGCCCTGCTGGTGTTCATCACGCTGGTCCAGCTGCCTTGGGGGGCAAGCCTGATTTCGGTACCGTGGGCCGGGAAATCGACGCGCATTTCATGCATCACCTTGAAGCTGATGCGCACGCGGAACTGATCGGTACTGGGGTCCAGGATATTGCCGAAGTCGAAGTCCTGGCCCAGCCCCACACGGTAGTCGGCAATGCCTTCCCAGTCGCCGGGGGCCAGCGAGCCCACCGGTGGGAAATCGGGCCTTACCGAGATGCCGGTGTTGGTGAATTCCGAATCCTCCACATTCGGATTGCCGGATTTGGTCGAGAAACAGGGAGCCGGGTTGGTAGTGTTCAAGGCGTGCCAGAGAAACCGGGAATAGCCCGGCCCGCCACCCAGGCTGCCAAATACGCCGCAGCCATTCGGCGAGCCGTTGACGACCGTCTCGTGCTCCCAGCTGACTCGCTGGCTGAATTGATAGAACGCCAGGAACATGGTGGCGGTTTCGCCGGTGAGCCGGTTCTGCAAGGTGATAGCGCGCCGTGCCGGCAACCGGACGTAGACCTTGTCGCGCGCATCGGGTGAATTCACATCTACGCGTTTGCGATAGGTAATAGGCAGGTTCGTCGACCATGAAGTGGCGCAGAAACTGCCACCTCCGAAGTGATTGCAGTAGCTGGCATTGGGCGTCGTGTTGACGAACCGGGTCCCCTCGATTCGCGCAGTGAAGGCTATCTCGTTGGCCGTGGCCTGGGGTGTGAAGGGCAGGGCCAGCAGCAAGGTGGCTGCCATGGCGCGAAGCGTGTTCATCCTGCATCTCCTTCATGATTGTTGCCGGTTGCCGCGAGGGTGTCTGGGCTGCACTGTTGATCGCCCACCATCAGCACTTCGTTTTCACGCTGGGCGTTCTTCTCGTCGAGCTTGAGGAAACACAGGCGTGCGCCACTGCGGCGCACCTCCAGGGTGGGCGTGGATTCGCTCATTTCCACGGCGAAGAAACCGTCCGCCTCGCTCAGGCTGCGGCTGGCATGATTGATGACCATGGCACCCTTGATCGGCGCACCACCGGCATCGAGCAGACGCCCCAGCACGGTGACCGTGCGCATGATGCGCACTTTCTGGTAGGTCACCGCGCCACGGTTGAGGTGGTAACTGAAGCTCGACGGCTGGATCACCGCGGCATGGGCTTCCAGGCCTTCGAAGTCCATCAGCACCTGGCCCGGTCGATAGGCGCGCAACGGCAGGATATTGCGCCCTGGCCGCAGTGTGGCGCTGGGGCCCTGCAGGCTGTCGGCGCGCACGCGCAGGTTGTCCAGGTCGGATTCGACGTCGACGATCATGCCGGCTTCGTAGGGTTGGAAATCACCACTGATGGCGGCTTTGCCGGCCCCCACGGCGACGGTGCTTTCCAGGTTCAGGCCGCCACTGACGGCGTGGTCGTAGGACGAGTTCTGCACATAGGCATCGCCGTACACCATGCTGTTCTGGAACTGCACATTGGCCGCCAGGGCGGCCCCGTAGCGATCGCCGGTGAGGGTGCCGGCGACGTTGCGCAGGGTGTGATGCTCCAGGCTTTGCTGGTAGGTCACCGAGACGTTGCGATCGCGAGTGCCGTCCAGCGCCGTGCGGCTACCCAAGGTGGCGGACAGGCGTCGCCCTTCCTGCCCCAGGCTCATGCTCAGGGTGAAATTGACCCCACGATTGCGGGCGCCGTCGGTGGCGAGCGTGCCGGGGCGGTCGAACACCGAGGCACGCCAGTTGGCGTCCGAGCCCATCAGTTTGCCGTGGTACACCAGGCCCAGGTCCACGGAGGTGCCGGCGTAAAGACCGTCGTCGCGGGCGATGCGGGTATGGGTGCTGAAGCGCCGATCCATTCGGTGCTGCCAGGACAGTGAAGTCTGGATGACCTGTTGGCCCGGTCGCGGCTCGCGTTCGCCGCGCAGTCGTGGGTAGCGCTGCCAGCTCTGGTTGCGGCTCAGCACCAGGTTGCCGGCACGGTAGTTCCACAGCGCCTGCAGGTCGTAACCCTGGCCGTGTTGGTCGGTGTGATACACATTGGCGTACAGCTTGGTGCTTTGCAGGGCGTCCCAGTCGGCGGAAAGCCCGTATTGGGTGTAGTCGCCCACGCGCTGCAACGAGCTGCCGAGCACCACCCGCGAGTGCGCCAGGTAGTTGAGCAGCACACCGCTGCTGAGGCTGTCATCGCTGTCTTCTTCCCAGTTGCTGAGCAAGGTGCGGCGCTGGCCCAGATAGAGGTTGTAGCGCCATGGCTGGTCGGGGTTGCTCCAGTTCGACGGCTTGTAGATGAATGCTTCGTTGCTGGCGGTTGTCTGCCCATCCTCGATCAGGCGCACTTCGACGTCATAAATGCCGCCGGGCAGCACTTTGGTATCGATGGCTTGCAAGCCCGGTTGCACTGGCTGGCTGTTGATCAGCACGCCATTGCGGTAGATCTCCACCACGCCGGGGCGGTTCGGGGTGACATAGATGGGGGTGGCGCTGGGGGTGGCGTTGTCCACGGCCAGGCTGTCGCTGCTGCCGTACATGACACCCAGGGCGGTCAGGGGCGTGTCGCCCAGCAGGCGCGGCTGGCGGGTCAGGCCCTGGGCGTCGGGCATGAAATAGCCGAGGCGATAGAAGTGGCCCTGGTCCATGCGCTCGGCGTAGAGCTGGTCGACACGATGGCGGGTACCGTAGCGGTCGTCGTCACTGCGATCGGCCTGCAGTTGGGCCAGGGTGGTCCAGTCACCGAGGCTGCCTTGGCCCTGCAGCGCGTAGCGCCCGACTTGTTCGAAGCGTCCGGCGGAAATGTTCAGCTGATTGCGCAGAATCATGCCGTGACTGCCGTGCTCGGGCAGGGCGTGATAGCGTTGGTCTTGCGCAGTGCGTTCCACCGTACGGGTAAGAATGGACAGGCGCGAGTCGTACAGGCTGTAGTGCAAAGCCACCAGGTCGTCGCGGCAGCTCTGCGTGCAGTTGCCCAGCGGCACGGGGTCGGCCAGGTAATCGGCCCATCGCTGGCGCAGCGGATCGGGCGCACGGCCTTCTTCGTCCGCGGTGAACTCGATCAGTTGCACGCGCTCCTGGCGGTCCAGGGTGATCAGCGCTTCACCCAGGCCGCGTCCATCCAGATCGACGTGCACGGCCAGCGGCACGTCGTAGAAATGCTCGTTGAACTCTCGTGGCAACCCCTGGGCCTGGCTGGACAGGGCCGTAGTGGCGATGTTCGTGTTGCCTGTCACGGTGGTCGGGGACAGTGCCACCAAGGACAGCAGGCCCAGCGCCAAAGGGCCGGTGAACACCGTTGGGGTGATTCTAGTCATGGTTGTCACACAGGCAGAGGTCGCCCTGCCGGGCACACGGGTGCCCGGCGGGGCAACGTTCAGAACACGGGGTTTGAAACGAGGTCAGACCGGATCAGGCGTTTCGAAGACCAGGTTGACGGTGCCCTGGTAGGTGCCCGGAACGTAACCGGCAGATGGCTTGGCGCCGGCGGTCACCAGAAAGTCGACCACGGTGCCGGCAGCGGCATCGGCTACGTTGGCGACGATTTCAGAGCTGGTGCTCAAGGCCTGGTTGCCCACCTTGACGTTCAGACCAATGGAGTTGGACCCGCTGGTCATGGTCGGGCTGTTGAGCAGTTTGGCCTTGATGGCCCCGCTGGTGCTTTTCATGGTCAGTTGCTTGCGGATCGGCTCCAGGCTGCCGTCCACCGGCTTGAAGCTCATGTTCTGTGGCTCGTTCATCCAGTTGCCACCCAGTGGCTCTACGATGAATTTGTCGGTGGGCACGGTAGCGGTCACGGTCACGGTGTGATCGATACGCTGGTCGGCCATGGCACTGCCGGTGAACAGCAGGGCCAGTGGCAGCGCGAGGACTGAAGATTTCATTGGGTACGACTCCTTGATTTCGATATGAGCAGCAGGTGCGCACTGCTGGTCGAACCGACGTTGGGCTGAGGTTCTTCCGGTCGGTTGGCAGCGCGAGGGAGAATTGTGCCGGGCGCAGGGCGGTCAAAAAGTCGGACGGTTCCCAAACTTTGTGGGATCCGTCCTACAACGCGACGCTCGAGGTTTTGTGCAACGCAGCTGTTCCGGGGCTACAATCGTCGCTTCTGGAACAGGAGCAAGGCAGTGCTGACTCATCTCGATTCCCAAGGTCGCGCCAACATGGTCGACGTCACCGACAAGGCCATGACTTCCCGCGAAGCGGTGGCTCAGGCGCGTATCCGCATGCTGCCGCAGACCCTGCAGATGATCGTCGAGGGTGAGCATCCCAAAGGCGATGTCTTCGCCGTGGCGCGCATCGCGGGCATTCAGGCGGCGAAGAAAACCAGCGACCTGATCCCGCTCTGTCACCCGCTGATGCTCACCAGCGTCAAGGTCGAACTGGCCGCCGACGGCGCGGACGCCGTGCTGATCACCGCTCGCTGCAAGCTGGCCGGGCAGACCGGGGTCGAGATGGAAGCGCTGACGGCGGCCAGCGTGGCGGCCCTGACCATTTACGACATGTGCAAGGCGGTCGACCGCGGCATGGTCATCGAACAGGTGCGCCTGCTGGAGAAACAGGGCGGCAAGAGCGGGCATTTCAAGGCGGACGCTTCATGAACTACACCGTGTTGTATTTCGCCCGCTATCGGGAGCTGCTGGGCACGGGCGAGGAAGTGGTAACGGGTGAATTCGCCAGCGTCGACGCGTTGCGCGAATTTCTCATCCTGCGCGGCGACCGCGAGGTACTCGCGGAGAAAGGCCTCATGTGTGCGCGCAACCAGGAGATGTGCGGGCTGGCCGAACCCTTGTTTGATGGCGATGAAGTGGCATTCTTTCCCACCGTGACCGGAGGTTGAGATGAGTGTTCGCGTGCAACATGAGCCGTTCGACCCCGGCGCTGAACTCAATGCCCTGCACCAGGCCAACACCGGCGTGGGCGCCGTGGTGAGCTTTGTCGGCTACGTGCGCGATTTCAACGACGGGCTGGAAGTGCGCGGGATGTTGCTGGAGCATTATCCGGGCATGACCGAAAAAGCCTTGGACAAGATCATCTTCGAGGCGGCGCAGCGCTGGCCGTTGCTCAAGCTTGCGATACTGCACCGGGTGGGCGCGCTGGCGCCGGGCGAGCCGATCGTGTTCGTCGGCGTGGCCAGCGCCCATCGTCAGGCGGCGTTCCAGGCGTGCGACTTCGTCATGGACTATCTCAAGACCCGGGCGCCGTTCTGGAAAAAGGAGAACACCGAAGATGGCCCGCGCTGGGTGCAGGGACGCGAGAGCGACGAGGCAGCAGCGCAGCGCTGGGAGTGATTGTCCGCCCATGCGCTGAGGCAGGTTGGAACGCGGTGCGGCTTTCGCGGCCACGGACCGCTCCTACAGGGGGCTTGAGTACATTCGTAGGAGCGGCCATCGGCCGCAAAGAGGGCGGCGCGGTTAGGCCGCTAAATCGCGGTGCGGCTTTCGCGGCCGCGGACCGCTCCTGCAGCGGTCAAGGGTGCTTGCGTTCGACGGGTTTCAGCAGCTCGGCGGACGGCATTTCGAAGTTGATCTTGCGACCCAGCAACGCCTCGATCGATGGGAGCTGGTAGGAGTCGTCTTCGCCGGCGAAGCTGATCGAGACACCGCTGCTGCCGGCCCGGCCAGTACGCCCGATGCGGTGAACGTAGTCATCCGGCACTTCGGGCAAGGTGAAATTGATCACATGGCTGATGCCGTCGATGTGGATGCCGCGGCCCGCCACATCGGTAGCCACCAGTACGCGAATCTTGCCCTCGCGGAAGCCTTCCAGGGTTTTGATGCGCTTGTGCTGCGGCACATCGCCGGACAGTTGCGCGGCATTCACGCCATCGCGCACCAGGCGCTCTTCGATGCGGCGGACTTCGTCCTTGCGGTTGGCAAACACGATGACGCGCTCCCAGTCGTTGCTGGTGACCAGGTTGTAGAGCAGTTTGTATTTGTCGCTGCCAGCCACTGCATACACATGCTGCTCGACGCTTTCGCTGGCCACGTTTTCCGGCTCGATCTCGACGATGGCCGGGTCGGTGGTCCACTGCTGGGCGAGGTTCATCACGTCTGCGGTGAAAGTGGCGGAGAACAGCAGGGTCTGGCGTTCCTGTTTGGGTGGCGTCTGGCGGATGATCTGGCGCACCTGGGGTATGAAGCCCATGTCGAGCATGCGGTCGGCTTCATCGAGCACCATCACCTCGACCATGTCCAGGTGCACTTCGCCGCGCTGGTTGAAGTCCAGCAGGCGGCCGGGGGTGGCAACCAGGATGTCGCAATGGCGTGCTTCGAGCTGCTTGAGTTGCTTGTCGAAGTCCATGCCGCCGACGAACGTCATCACGTTCAGGCCGGTGTACTTGGTCAGGTCCGCGGCGTCCTTGGCAATCTGCACCACCAACTCACGGGTCGGCGCGATGATCAGCGCGCGCGGCTCGCCCATGAAGCGCTCCTTGGGCGGAGGGGTCTGCTGCAGTTGGGAGATGATCGACACGAGGAAGGCAGCGGTCTTGCCGGTGCCGGTCTGGGCGCGGCCGATGGCGTCGCGGCCCTCGAGCGTGTAGCCCAGCACCTGGGCCTGAATCGGTGTGCAGTATGGAAAACCCAGGTCGTGGATGGCGTGCATCAGCTCGTCGGTGAGCGCGAAGTCGTGGAAGCGTGTCTTGCCTTCCTGCGCTTCCACCTGAAAATCGGTACGGCTCCAGGCAGGCGCGACGGGTTTGGGCTGACGGACCCGCACAGGCTTTTCATCGGCGATCACGGTCGGTGCGGGTGCTTCGGGTTCGGGGCTGACGCTGGGGGCTGGCGCAACGGCGGCCGGCTGGGTCGATGCGTGGGTGTCGACGGGTAGGGCGCCGGTGGCGTCAGTGTCGGCTGCAAGGGGTTGCGCCTCGCTTTTGCCGAACATCTTCTTGAGTGCTTTGAGCACAGGCTTCTCATCGATTGGTTGAGGAATGAACGTCAGGCAGTGTAATGCAAGAATCGAGCACGACGATAGAAGAGTGGTGGGGACGTACGGTGGCCGCTGTGTGGCCGGTACTGCGCGGCGCCTGCTTCGCGGCCGATGACCGCTCCTACGAGACGACCGCGAACCTATGTAGGAGCGGCCCGCGGCCGCGAAGGGTGCGCTGCGGTTCGCCTGACACACCGCGGCGCCTGCTTCGCGGCCGATGACCGCTCCTACGAGTCGACCGCGAACCTATGTAGGAGCGGCCCGCGGCCGCGAAGGGTGCGCTGCGGTTCGCCGGACACACCGCGGCGCCTGCTTCGCGGCCGATGACCGCTCCTACGAGTCGACCGCGAACCTATGTAGGAGCGGCCCGCGGCCGCGAAGGGTGCGCTGCGGTTCGCCGGGCACACCGCGGCGCCTGCTTCGCGGCCACAGATCGCGCCTGCGGATGTGCAAGGTGTCAGTGCAACCGTTCGGCCAGCCAGTCGCCGATGTCGGCGATCTCTTGCGGTAACACTTGGTGACCCATGGGGTATTCCTGCCACGCTGCGTCCACGCCCCAGCGTTTGAGGTATTCATAGGCGCTGCGGCCCATGGCGTTGATCACCACTTCGTCATTCTGCCCGTGCAGGCACAGCGCCGGCGTGCGCTGCTGGCTGGCGGCCAGTTCGATCTGCTCGTCGAAAGTCGGAGCGTAGGTCGACAGCGCCAGCACTCCCCCAAGCGGACCCTGCCAAGCGATATAGGCCGTATGCAATGCCACCGCGCCACCCTGGGAAAAGCCTGCGATGAAGATCCTTTCGGGCGGGATGCCGCTGGCCTGCTGCTCCTCGATCAGCCCGCAAAGCATCTGCGCAGACGCCTCCAGCTGGCTTTGGTCGATGGCCCGTGCAGGACTCATGGCAATGATGTTGTACCAGCTGGGCATGGCGTAGCCGCCGTTGATCGTCACTGCGCGAGTGGGTGCCTGCGGCAGTACGAAACGTGTTCCCTGCAATCGTTGCTGCAAGGCTTCCGCCACGGGCAGGAAGTCATATCGGTCAGCGCCTAGGCCATGCAGCCAGATGACACAGGCGTCGACGCTGTTGTCGGGTTCGATGATCAAGGGGTCGGTCATGGTTGCTCCGTTGTGGGGCGCCCGCTCTGTTTGAGTGCAGTGCAACGAGGCGCGATGGTGCGATCTCTGAAGAAGATGTCGCAAGGCTACAAGTTTTTCTATTGACGTGCATTTAAACGCTGATGCGATTCACTATGGTACGACGCTTGCTATGTAACTGGCGTAATACCAGCATCGTCATCGGCGGTAACACTATAGAACCGTTATGGACTGACGCAGAGCAGTCAACGACGATGCGGAAAAATTTGCCGATGATCACCAGAGACGCCGCAGTCCACTGCGTCGAACCTTGCGGGGAGCGGGGGCAAGCGTTGCATATCCCGGTCGGGCCATCCGGTCGGTCGGGTTCATCACTTGTATTGCGATTGAAGCTTTGACCCAACAACAAGCCGACACGGGTCGACAGCGCCTCATTTAGGTGCAGCGCAATTCAAGCTCGGACACAACAAGAGCAACTGGAGGTTTTGAATGAAGATGTTGAAATCCACCCTGGCTGTACTGACCGCTGCGACCGTTCTGGGCGTAAGCAGCTTCGCTCAGGCGGGTGCCACTCTGGACGCCATCCAGAAGAAAGGTTTCGTACAGTGCGGCGTCTCCGACGGCCTGCCTGGTTTCTCCGTTCCTGATGCTTCGGGCAAGATCGTCGGTATCGACGCCGACGTCTGCCGCGCTGTTGCGGCTGCCGTGTTCGGTGATGCTACCAAGGTCAAGTTCAGCCAACTCAATGCCAAGGAGCGCTTCACTGCGCTGCAGTCCGGTGAAATCGACATTCTGTCGCGCAACACCACCTGGACCAGCTCCCGCGATGCGGGCATGGGCATGGTCTTCGCCGGCGTCACCTACTACGACGGCATCGGCTTCCTGGTGAACAACAAGCTGGGCGTGAAAAGTGCCAAGGAACTGGACGGCGCCACCATCTGCATCCAGGCCGGTACCACCACCGAGCTGAACGTGTCCGACTACTTCCGTGGCAATGGCCTGAAGTACACCCCGATTACCTTCGACACCTCCGACGAAAGCGCCAAGTCCCTGGAAGGCGGCCGTTGCGACGTATTGACCTCCGACAAGTCGCAGCTGTTCGCCCAGCGCAGCAAGCTGGCCGCGCCGAACGATTACGTCGTCCTGCCGGAAACCATCTCCAAGGAGCCGCTGGGCCCAGTGGTACGCCGCGGTGATGAAGACTGGCTGGCGATCGTCAAGTGGACCCTGTTCGCCCAGCTCAACGCTGAAGAGGCAGGCGTGACTTCGAAGAACGTCGAAGCCGAAGCCAAGGCTACCAAGAACCCTGACGTGGCACGCCTGCTGGGCGCCGATGGCGAATACGGCAAGGATCTGAAACTGCCGAAGGATTGGGTCGTGCAGATCGTCAAGCAGGTCGGCAACTACGGCGAGATGTTCGAGCGCAACCTGGGCGCGAACACCCCGCTGAAGATCGATCGTGGCCAGAACGCTCTCTGGAACGCTGGCGGTATCCAGTACGCACCTCCGGTGCGCTGATCGGCCCGGCGCCTGACGGCACGTTGCCGTCGGGCGCTGTTCTCCATCTCTCCTGGGGCTTTCCATGCAAAATCAAATCGGCGCACCCAAGCAGGGGTTATCCCTGACTGATCCACGTGTGCGTGCGTGGCTTTTCCAGATCATCACCATTGTGGCGGTGGTCGGTATGGGCTGGTTTCTGTTCGACAACACACAGACCAACCTGCAACACCGGGGCATCACTTCCGGCTTCGACTTCCTTGAACGCAGTGCCGGCTTCGGCATTGCCCAACACCTGATCGACTACACCGAATCGGACAGCTACGCGCGCGTGTTCCTGATCGGCCTGCTCAATACCTTGCTGGTGTCGATCATCGGCATCATCCTGGCGACCGTGCTGGGCTTCGTGATCGGCGTGGCGCGACTGTCGCCCAACTTCATGATCAACAAGCTGGCGACCGTCTACATCGAGGTGTTCCGCAACATCCCGCCGCTGCTGCAGATCCTGTTCTGGTATTTCGCGGTGTTCCTGACCCTGCCGGGTCCGCGCGCGGCACATGGTTTCATGGACAGCTTCTACGTCAGCAGCCGTGGTTTGAACATGCCGGCCGCGCTGGCGGCGCCAGGCTTCTGGCCATTCGCTATCAGCGTGGTGGTAGCCATCGTGGGCGTCGTACTGATGTCCAAGTGGGCCACCAAGCGCTTCGAGGCCACCGGCCAGCCGTTCCACAAGTTCTGGGTGGGCCTGGCGATCATCATCGTATTGCCGGCCCTGTGCGCGCTGATCTTCGGCACGCCGGTGCATTGGGAGAAACCCGAGCTCAAGGGCTTCAACTTCGTCGGTGGCTGGGTATTGATCCCGGAACTGCTGGCCTTGACCCTGGCCCTGACCGTGTACACCGCGGCGTTCATTGCCGAGATCGTGCGCTCGGGCATCAAGTCGGTCAGCCACGGCCAGACCGAAGCGGCCCACTCGCTGGGGCTGCGCAACGGCCCGACCCTGCGCAAGGTGATCATCCCGCAGGCCCTGCGTGTGATCATTCCGCCACTGACCAGCCAATACCTGAACCTGGCGAAGAACTCTTCCCTGGCAGCGGGTATCGGTTACCCGGAAATGGTTTCGCTGTTCGCCGGTACCGTGCTCAACCAGACCGGTCAGGCGATCGAAGTCATTGCCATCACCATGAGCGTGTACCTGGCGATCAGTATCAGCATTTCCCTGCTGATGAACTGGTACAACAAGCGCATTGCGCTGATCGAACGGTGAGGATGAGCGCATGACGACCCATATTTTCAAACCCGACCAGCCACCACCGAGCAAAGTCTTCGGACCTGTTGCGTGGATGCGCCGGAACCTGTTTTCCAGCTGGCTCAACACGCTGCTGACCCTGCTGTCGCTGTACCTGATCTGGCTGATCGTGCCGCCGCTGTTGAGCTGGTCGATCTTCGACGCAAACTGGGTCGGCACCACCCGTGCCGACTGCACCAAGGAAGGCGCCTGCTGGGTGTTCATCCAGCAGCGTTTCGGTCAGTTCATGTATGGCTATTACCCGCCCGAACTGCGCTGGCGCGTCGATCTGACCGTGTGGCTGGCAGTGCTGGGTGTGGCGCCGCTGTTCATGTCGCGGTTCAAGCGCAAAGCGGTCTATGGCATCGGCTTCCTGGTGCTTTACCCGGTCATCGCCTACTTCCTGCTGCACGGCGGCGCGTTCGGCATGCCGACCGTGGCAACCAGCCAGTGGGGTGGCCTGATGCTGACCCTGGTGATCGCTACCGTGGGCATCGCTGGCGCCTTGCCGCTGGGGATCCTGCTGGCGTTGGGCCGGCGTTCGAAGATGCCGGCGGTGAAGGTGGTCTGCGTGACCTTCATCGAGTTCTGGCGCGGCGTGCCGTTGATCACCGTGCTGTTCATGTCTTCGGTCATGCTGCCGCTGTTCCTGCCCGAGGGCATGAACTTCGACAAGTTGCTGCGGGCGCTCATCGGGGTCATCCTGTTCCAGTCCGCCTATGTAGCCGAAGTGGTGCGCGGTGGCATGCAGGCGATTCCCAAGGGGCAGTACGAGGCGGCCTCGGCCATGGCGCTGGGCTACTGGCGCAGCATGGGCCTGGTGATCCTGCCGCAGGCCTTGAAGATGGTCATCCCGGGCATCGTCAACACCTTCATTGCATTGTTCAAGGACACCAGCCTGGTGATCATCATCGGCCTGTTCGACCTGCTCAACAGCGTCAAGCAGGCGGCAGCCGACCCGGCATGGCTGGGCATGGCAACGGAGGGCTACGTGTTCGCGGCCCTGGTGTTCTGGATCTTCTGTTTCGGTATGTCCCGCTACTCCATGCATCTGGAGCGCAAGCTGGACACTGGCCACAAGCGTTAGGAGCTTAATCATGAGTGAAGCGATCAAGAAACCGGCGGGCGCACCGGGCATCATCCAGATGCAAGGCGTGAACAAGTGGTACGGCCAGTTCCACGTGCTCAAGGACATCAACCTGAACGTGGCCCAGGGCGAGCGCATCGTCCTGTGCGGGCCCTCGGGCTCGGGCAAGTCGACCACCATCCGTTGCCTGAACCGCCTGGAAGAGCATCAGAAGGGCACCATCATCGTCGACGGCGTGGAGCTGACCAACGATCTCAAGCAGATCGAGACGGTACGGCGCGAAGTGGGCATGGTGTTCCAGCACTTCAACCTGTTTCCTCATCTGACCATCCTGCAGAACTGCACGCTGGCGCCGATGTGGGTGCGCAAGATGCCCAAGCGCCAGGCCGAGGAAATCGCCATGCATTACCTGGAGCGCGTGCGCATCCCGGAGCAGGCGCACAAGTTCCCCGGCCAGCTGTCCGGTGGCCAGCAACAGCGCGTGGCCATTGCGCGGGCGTTGTGCATGAAGCCCAAGATCATGCTGTTCGACGAACCGACTTCGGCGCTCGATCCGGAAATGGTCAAGGAAGTGCTCGACACCATGATCGGCCTGGCTGAAGACGGTATGACCATGCTCTGCGTGACCCACGAAATGGGCTTCGCGCGCACCGTGGCGAACCGGGTGATCTTCATGGACAAGGGCGAGATCGTCGAACAGGCCGCGCCGAACGACTTCTTCGACAATCCGCAGAGCGACCGGACCCGGATGTTCCTGAGCCAGATCCTGCACTGATTGCCGTTTGCGGCACACGAAAAACCCGGGCCTGTGCCCGGGTTTTTTCGTTACTGGCCTGACACACCGCGGCGCCTGCTTCGCGGCCGATGACCGCTCCTACGGGGAATGTGGGAACGGTGTAGGAGCGGTCCGTGGCCGCGGAGGGTGCGCTGCGGTTCGCCGGATACACCGCGGCGCCTGCTTCGCGGCCGATGACCGCTCCTACGGGGAATGTGGGAACGGTGTAGGAGCGGTCCGTGGCCGCGAAGGGTGCGCTGCGGTTCGCCGGATACACCGCGGCGCCTGCTTCGCGGCCGATGACCGCTCCTACGGGGAATGCGGGAACGGTGTAGGAGCGGTCCGTGGCCGCGAAGGGTGCGCTGCGGTTCCGATGGCACCCTGCTGGCTGGGCATTTGCCATTGCTGGCAATACGCTCTACGCTTCCTCGCTCAAAGCCGTATCCAAGAGACCATCAGGCGTTCGCGTTCTGGCAATGGTCCGCACTTTCGTTTCTGGACCCTTATGCCTACTGCCAACTGTACCGCTTCGAGCAGCGACGTCGTGACGCCGTTGCATAAACCCTGGTTGCTGATCCTTGGCCTGGTGCTGGTGGCGCTGAACCTGCGTCCGGCCTTGTCGAGCATGGCGCCCTTGCTCGCGCAGGTCTCGGCCAGTCTCGGCCTGAGCGGCTCGACGGCCGGCCTGCTGACCACGCTTCCGGTTCTGTGCCTGGGTCTGTTCGCACCCTTGGCGCCTCTGCTGGCACGGCGTTTCGACAGCGAACGGGTGGTCTTGGGTGTGCTGCTCGTGCTGGCCGCCGGCATTGCCCTGCGCAGCCAATTAGGGGTGTGGGGATTGTTCATCGGCAGCCTGGTGGCCGGCGGCAGCATCGGGATCATCGGCGTGTTGCTGCCTGGCATAGTCAAGCGCGACTTCGCCCGACAGGCCGGGACGATGACCGGCGTCTACACCATGGCGCTGTGCCTGGGGGCAGCGCTGGCCGCCGGTTCCAGCGTTCCCCTCAGCCAGTATTTCGATGACAGCTGGCGCATCGGTCTGGCGTTCTGGATGGTGCCTGCATTGCTGGCGGCCGTGTTCTGGCTGCCCCAGACGCGACAAAAGCACGGCGTCCAGCGTGCCCGCTATCGTGTCAGTGGCTTGTTCCGCGATCCCTTGGCCTGGCAGGTCACGTTGTTCATGGGCTTGCAGTCGTCGCTGGCCTACATCGTCTTTGGCTGGCTGCCGTCGATCCTGATCGGCCGGGGCTTGTCTGCCGCCGAGGCAGGACTGGTCATGTCGTTCTCGATCATCGTGCAGTTGCCCAGCGCACTCACTGTGCCTTGGCTGGCCACCCGCGGTCGTGATCAGCGCTTGCCAATTGTCGCGGTGATGGCGATGAGTCTGGCCGGTTTGTTCGGCCTGCTTTACGCACCATTGAGCGGGATGTGGGGCTGGGCGATCGTGCTCGGGCTGGGGCAGGGCGGAGTGTTCGCACTGGCGTTGACCCTGATCGTGCTGCGCTCGCGGGACGCCCATGTGGCAGCCAACCTGTCGAGCATGGCTCAAGGTGTGGGCTATACCATCGCGTCGATGGGGCCCTTCGCGGTAGGGTTGGTGCACGACATGACGGGCGGCTGGAGCGCAGTCGGGTGGGTGTTTGCCGTGATTGGCATCGCCGCCACGGCGGCGGGTATGGGGGCCGGGCGTACGCTGCATGTGCGTGCGGTGGCGACGAAGGTGGAATGATGCCGCGGGTTTGCCTACAGGCGTTGCTGAATCAATGACCGACATCACGCCACCCAAGCCCTGGTATGTCTACCTGGTCCGCGCGGCGAATGGCTCGCTCTACTGCGGCATCAGCGACGACCCGCAGCGCCGTTTCGCCAAGCACCAGAGTGGCAAGGGCGCGCGTTTTTTTCTCTCCAGCCCGGCAGTGGCATTGGTGTACTACGAAACCTGGCCCAGCAAAGGTGAAGCGCTGCGCCACGAGCGGCTGATCAAGCGCCTGCGCAAAGTTGCCAAGGAGCATCTCGTAGCGTCATTCACTCCCCTGTAGCAGCGGCGCGAGCCGCGTCCGGTGGCAGCGCGTTAATTCAGGCACAGCGCATACACCGCCGACGCGGCTTGCGCCGCTGCTACAGGGGTATGTGCTCTGCGCGCGGGCGAGTAAGCTGTGAGCTTTCCCACCCTGCTGGAGCCGATATGTCCGACTTGATCCTGCATCACTATCCGACCTCGCCGTTCGCCGAAAAGGCCCGCCTGATGCTCGGCTTCAAAGGGCTCGCGTGGCGCTCGGTACTGATTTCGCCGATCATGCCCAAACCCGATCTGACGGCGTTGACCGGTGGCTACCGCAAGACCCCGGTGTTGCAGGTGGGCGCCGATGTGTATTGCGACACGGCCCTGATCGCTCGCCGTCTGGACCAGGAAAAAGCCTTCCCATCGCTGTTGCCCCAAGGCCAGGAACTGACTGTCGCCACCTTCGCCGCCTGGGCCGATTCTGTGCTGTTCCAGCATGCGGTCAGCCTGGTATTTCAACCCGAGTCCATCAGTGCTCGTCTGGCGCGCCTGCCGGAAGACGCCGCCAAGGCGTTCATCGCAGATCGCACGGCGCTGTTCCAGGGTGGTACGGCCACTCGTTTGTCGGTCGAGCAGGCCAAGCATCAGTGGACGACGTTCATGACGCGCCTGGAACAGCAGCTGCAGGACGCAGAAGGCGACTACCTGTTTGGCGAACCTACTCTGGCAGATTTCTCCCTGGCCCATCTGTTGTGGTTTCTCAAGGGCACGCCGGTTACTGCACCGCTGGTGGATATCTATCCCGCCATTCATGCCTGGTTAGGCCGCGTGCTGGGCTTTGGCCACGGTACCTACAGCGACCTGAGTGCCGATGAGGCACTGGCGATAGCCAAGGCGGCTACTCCGGCAGCCTTGCCTACGGAAACGTTCGAAGACCCCAATGGCTTCAAGGTCGGCGATCAGGTGAGCGTGGCGGCAGTGGACTACGGCGTCGACCCGGTGTGTGGAGAGTTGTTGTTTGCCGGTGCCGAGGAATTGATCATAAGGCGCGAAGACGAGCGCGCCGGGATGGTGCATGTGCATTTCCCACGCGTCGGTTTTGCCCTCGCGAAGCAGTAACGGTCTTACGTTCAGCGCGTTACACCGAGGCGCCTGCTTTGCGGCCGGTGACCGCTCCTACGGGATGTCCCCGATGTGCAAGGGCCTGGTGTGGGAGCGGGGCGGGCGGCTGAGCCCTCTGCCCGCGAAGGGCGCGCTGCGGTCTGATTGACACACCGCGGCGCCCGCTTCGCGGCCGGTGGCCGCTCCTACGGGGTGCAGGCGAACCGCTGTAGGATCAGGTCAGTCCTTGCGGCGTTTGAGCTGGTCGGTCAGTTGGGACGGCAGGCCCTTGATGATCAAGGTGCCGGCCTCTTCATCGTATTCGATCTTGGAACCCAGCAAGTGGGCTTCAAAACTGATCGACAGCCCCTCGGCACGCCCGGTGAAGCGGCGAAACTGGTTGAGGGTGCGCTTGTCCGCCGGGATCTCGGGCGACAAGCCGTAATCCTTGTTGCGGATATGGTCATAGAAGGCCTGCGGGCGGTCTTCATCTATCAGCCCCGACAACTCCTTCAACGTCACCGGCTCGCCCATCTTGCTCTGGCTGGTGGCGTACTCCACCAGGGTTTGGGTTTTTTCCCGCGCAGACTCTTCGGGCATGTCCTCGCTCTCGACGAAGTCGCTGAAGGCCTTGAGCAATGTCCGCGTTTCGCCCGGGCCGTCGACGCCCTCCTGGCAGCCGATGAAGTCGCGGAAATACTCCGAGACCTTCTTGCCGTTCTTGCCCTTGATGAACGAGATGTACTGCCGCGACTGCTTGTTGTTCTGCCACTCCGACAGGTTGATGCGGGCCGCGAGGTGCAGTTGTCCCAAGTCCAGGTGCCGCGACGGTGTGACGTCGAGCTCTGATGTCACCGCCACGCCTTCGCTGTGGTGCAGCAGCGCAATGGCCAGGTAATCGGTCATGCCCTGCTGGTAGTGCGCGAACAGGACGTGCCCGCCTGTGGAGAGATTCGATTCTTCCATCAGTTTCTGCAGGTGCTCGACGGCCGTGCGGCTGAACTGGGTGAAGTCGCGACCCTCATCCAGGTAGTCCTTGAGCCAGCCGCTGAAAGGGTGCGCGCCGGACTCGGCATGGAAGAAGCCCCAGGCCTTGCCCTGCTTGGCGTTGTAGCTTTCATTGAGGTCGGCAAGCAGATTTTCGATGGCGCTGGACTCGGCCAGCTCGCTGTCGCGCGCGTGAAGCACGGCGGGTGTGCCGTCGGGTTTCTTGTCGATCAAATGGACGATGCAGTGACGGATCGGCATGGGCTTCTCGGCTGGTCTGTTTGACGGGCACGGTGGACGTGGCGGGCCGTGCGGCAAAGGGGCGAAGTGTAACGTAGATAGGGGTTTTACGGCTTGCTGGTGACGGGCGCGTGCGCTGAAACGACGAAATCGTCTACTTTTCGGCCAAACCCATGATAAAGCTGAATAAAAGGACCGCTTGTGGCGGATATTTGTCTGGCTCTGTGCTAGTTTTGCCCGGTCTTGCGGCCCACAAGGCCGTGAAGCCCCGCAGAGAGCGGCTTTCGAGTCGAACCAAACGCCATTCTGGGTATCTACAATGGCGATTGGCATGACCGAAACGTGAGCCCCGGCGGACGTCGCACGCCCGGCTCCGACTTACGCTGCACTTTGCAATCCAATTGAATTTGATAGGGAAGGTACACCACCATGGCATTAACCAAAGACCAACTGATCGCCGATATCGCTGAAGCTATCGACGCGCCGAAAACCACCGCGCGCAACGCTATCGAGCAGCTGGGCCAGATCGTTGCCGATCAATTGGAAAATGGCAACGAGATCACCTTGCCTGGTATCGGCAAGCTGAAGATCACCGAGCGTCCTGCCCGTACCGGCCGTAACCCTTCGACCGGCGCTGCCATCGAAATCGCTGCCAAGAAAGTCGTCAAGTTCGTCCCAGCCAAAGTGCTGACCGATTCCGTCAACAAGTAATTGTAACGGCTCGACGAACCGTGCCGCGGGTCAACCCGGGCGCGGTTTTTTTGTGCCCGCGGAATGTACCCAACCCTGTGGGAGCGGGCTCTGCCCGCGAAGGGCGCGCCGCGGTACGCCTGATACACCGCAGCGCCTGTTTCGCGGCCGATGGCCGCTCCTACGATGTTTGTAGTGAGGTAAACCAGCTGTTACGCGCCTGTTCGGGCAGGAAGGTCCAGGCGACGAAGCGGCTTTGCTTCTGGCCTTGACCCATTTCCACCACGCGTACCTGCGCCGCCTGGACCTTGCCCAGGGTCGCCTGGATGGCCGCAAGGTTGGAAGCCTTGGACACCAGCGTAGAAAACCACAACACCTGCTTGCCCAGCGCCACGCTTTCGTTGATCAACTGGGTCACGAAGCGAATCTCGCCCCCTTCACACCACAGCTCGTTGTTCTGCCCACCGAAGTTCAGCACCGGCAGCTTGCGCTTGGGATCGGCCTTGCCCAGTGCACGCCACTTGCGCTGGCTACCACGCGTGGCATCCTCCAGCGAAGCATGGAACGGTGGGTTGCACAGGGTCACGGCGAACCGTTCCTCGGCGCCTATCAGTCCCTGCAGAATCTGCCGTGGCTGGCCCTGCAGGCGCAGAGTGATGGCCTTGCCCAGCTTGTTCGCCTGGACGATGGTATTGGCCGAAGCCAACGCCACCGGGTCTATGTCGGACCCCACGAACTGCCAGCGATAGTCACTGTGCCCCAGCAATGGATAGATGCAGTTGGCGCCCACACCTACATCCAGTGCCTTGACCGCAGTGCCTCTGGGAATCTCTGCGCCGTTGCTTTCGGCCAGCAGGTCCGCCAGGCAATGCAGATAATCGGCGCGCCCGGGGATGGGCGGGCAGAGGTAACCCGCCGGAATATCCCAGTGCCGAATGCCGTACAACGCTCCGAGCAGGGCCCGATTGAATACCTTCACCGCTGCCGGGTCGGCGAAGTCGATGCTTTGCTTGCCATACGGGTTGAGAATGACGAACCGGGCGAGGTCCGGGTGGGCCTTGATCAGTTGCGGGAAATCGTAGCGGCCCTGGTGGCGATTGCGCGGGTGCAGGGTGGGTTTTTGCGGGGTGGACATGGGGAGGTTACCGGTGAGGCTGCCGGCCTCTTCGCGGGCAGAGCCCGCTCCCACAGGGATCTACTGGGTTGCATAGATCTCTGTGGGGGCGAGCAGCGCCCGCGATGAGGCCCGCAAGACGAATTACAGGCTGGCGATCCGCGCATGCTGTTCGGCCAGCTTGGTCAATGCCTGTTCGGCTTCGGCCAGTTTGGCGCGCTCTTTGTCGATGACGGCGGGAGGCGCCTTGTCGACGAAGGCCGCATTGGACAACTTGCCGCCCACGCGTGCCACTTCACCATTCAGACGCTGGATCTCCTTGTCCAGACGCGCCAGTTCGGCGTCCTTGTCGATCAAGCCTGCCATGGGCACCAGCACTTCCATCTCGCCGACCAGCGCGGTGGCACTCAGAGGCGCCTCCTGGCCATCGGCAAGCACGGTGATGGATTCCAGCTTGGCAAGCTTGCGCAGCAAGGCATCGTTCTCCTGCAGGCGACGCTGGTCCTGGCTGCCGGTGTTCTTGAGGAACAGGGCCAGCGGCTTGCCTGGACCGATGTTCATCTCTCCACGAATGTTGCGCACGCCCAGCATCAGGCCCTTGAGCCACTCGATGTCGTCTTCGGCCGCCGTATCGATGCGGCTTTCGTTGGCCACCGGCCAAGGTTGCAGCATGATCGTCTTGCCCTGCACACCGGCGAGCGGCGCCAGGCGCTGCCAGATTTCTTCGGTGATGAACGGCATGAACGGATGCGCCAGGCGCAGGGCCACTTCAAGCACGCGCACCAAGGTGCGGCGAGTACCGCGCTGACGCTCGATCGGAGCGTTTTCGTCCCACAGCACAGGCTTGGACAGCTCCAGGTACCAGTCGCAATACTGGTTCCAGATGAACTCGTAGAGCGCCTGGGCAGCCAGGTCGAAACGGAACTGGTCGAGGTGGCGGGTCACTTCGGCTTCGGTGCGCTGCAGTTGCGAGATGATCCAGCGATCGGCCAGCGACAGCTCGTAGGCTTCGCCGTTCTGGCCGCAATCCTCGCCCTTGTCGAGCACGTAGCGCGCCGCGTTCCAGATCTTGTTGCAGAAGTTGCGATAGCCTTCGACGCGGCCCATGTCGAACTTGATGTCACGACCGGTGGACGCCAGCGAACAGAAGGTGAAGCGCAAGGCGTCGGTGCCGTAGCTGGCAATGCCGCCTTCGAACTCGTCGCGGGTCTGCTTTTCGATCTTCTTCGCCAGTTTGGGCTGCATCAGGCCGCTGGTGCGTTTTTCCACCAGGGCTTCGAGCTCGATACCGTCGATGATGTCCAGCGGGTCAAGCACGTTGCCCTTGGACTTGGACATCTTCTGGCCCTGGCCGTCACGCACCAGGCCATGCACGTAGACGGTCTTGAACGGCACCTGCGGCGTACCGTT
The DNA here is from genome assembly GCF_014235765.1 of Pseudomonas baltica. Taxonomy (GTDB): domain Bacteria; phylum Pseudomonadota; class Gammaproteobacteria; order Pseudomonadales; family Pseudomonadaceae; genus Aquipseudomonas; species Aquipseudomonas baltica. The sequence continues at coordinate 2,057,474 of NZ_JACMYH010000001.1, read as the reverse complement.
CTCGTCCTTGACCAAGTGCATGGTCAACATGATCATCCGGGCGACCCAGAAGAAGATGATGTCGAAACCGGTGACCAGCACGTCGGTGCTGTGGAATTTCTTCAGAAATTCGGTCTGTTCCGGCCAGCCCAGGGTGGAGAAGGTCCACAGGCCCGAGCTGAACCAGGTATCCAGTACGTCGTTGTCCTGGTTGAGCGTCACGTCGGCGCCCAAGCCGTGCTTGCTGCGCACTTCGGCTTCGCTGCGGCCGACATAGACCTTGCCGGACTCGTCGTACCAGGCTGGAATGCGATGGCCCCACCAGAGCTGGCGGCTGATGCACCAGTCCTGGATGTCACGCATCCAGGAGAAGTACATGTTTTCGTACTGCTTGGGTACGAACTGGATGCGTCCGTCTTCCACGGCAGCGATGGCTGGCTCCGCCAAAGGTTTGGTGGACACGTACCACTGGTCCGTCAGCCAAGGCTCGATGACCGTACCGGAGCGATCACCCTTCGGCACTTTCAAGGCGTGGTCGTCGACGCTGACCAGCAGGCCGGCGGCGTCGAACGCGGCGACGATCTGCTTGCGTGCCTCGAAGCGGTCCAGGCCGGCGTATTCGCCGGGCAAAGTGCCGTCCACGCTGTCGTTCAGGGTCCCGTCAAGGTTGAACACCTGGGCACTGGCCAGCACCTGGGCATTCTTGTCGAAGATGTTGAGCAGCGGCAGGTTGTGGCGCTTGCCGACTTCGTAGTCGTTGAAATCGTGGGCCGGGGTGATTTTCACGCAACCGGTACCGAACTCAGGGTCGCAATAGTCATCCGCGATGATCGGAATGCGACGGCCCACCAATGGCAGTTCGACGAACTTGCCGATCAAGGCCTGGTAGCGCTCGTCGTTCGGGTTCACCGCGACGGCGGCGTCACCGAGCATGGTTTCCGGACGCGTGGTGGCGACGATCAGGAAGTCATTGCCCTCGGCCGTTCTGGCGCCGTCTGCCAGCGGGTACTTGAGGTTCCAGAGGAAACCTTTTTCGTCGTGGTTTTCCACTTCCAGGTCGGAGATCGCCGTGTGCAGCTTGGTGTCCCAGTTGACCAGGCGCTTGCCGCGGTAGATCAGGCCGTCTTCGTGCAGGCGCACGAACGCTTCCTTGACCGCTTCGGAGAGGCCGTCATCCATGGTGAAGCGTTCGCGGCTCCAGTCGACCGACGAACCCAGGCGGCGGATCTGGCGGCTGATGTTGCCACCGGACTGGTCTTTCCATTCCCAGATCTTTTCCAGGAATTTTTCCCGGCCCAGATCATGGCGGTTCAGCCCCTGGGCTTCGATCTGACGCTCGACCAGCATCTGCGTGGCGATACCGGCGTGGTCGGTACCCGGCTGCCACAGGGTGTTGCGACCCTGCATGCGACGAAAACGGATCAGCGCGTCCATGATGGCGTTGTTGAAACCGTGGCCCATGTGCAGGCTGCCAGTCACGTTCGGCGGCGGAATCATGATGGTGTAGGAGTCGCCGGCACCTTGCGGGGCGAAATAGTTCTCGGCCTCCCAGGTCTGGTACCAGGAAGTTTCGATAGCGTGCGGCTGGTAGGTCTTATCCATGCGCGGCGGGACCCTATAAGGCATTTATTCAAAGAAAGCCGGGAAGTATAGCGGGGATATGGCAGGTATGGGAGGGACGCGCACCCTGTAGGAGCGGTCGGTGGCCGCGAAAGGCGCGACCAGGTATGTCTGACACACCGCAGCGCCTGTTTCGCGGCCGATGACCGCTCCTACGGTGGTAGGCGAGCGGTCCGTGGCCACGAAGGCGCGGGGGAGGGTATCAGCCCTGGTTGAGCAACCTTTCCATGCGCGCTTCGAGGCGGCGCTTGATTTCGGTTTCGATGTGAGGCGCGAAGTCGTCGATCACATCCTGCATGATCAACTGGGCCGCGGCGCGCAGTTCGGCGTCCAGGTGCAACAAGGTATCCTGGCGATTCTGCGCCGGGCTGGGTGCCGCTGCCGGTTCCGACGGCAGGGCCGCCGGTGCAGTGGCCACGGGTTCGTCGTGCAGTTCGAACAGCAACGGCACCTCGGGCTCGCTGCGAACCACGGCGTCGGTCAGCAACGGTGGTTGCAGAGTGTCGTCGCCGAGCAGCTTGCGGATCGACTCGAGGTCGTCCAGCAGGTGTACGGATTTGGGCAAAGGCTTGGTGTTGTTGTCCATCTTGGGCTCAAAGTCGCGATAAGCGGTGGTCTTGCAGAGGATAGCCTTGTTCACGGTAGAAACGAAAACTCTCCCGGGCGGCCTGACGAATAGCAGGGTCTTCGACGACGATTTCGGCAACGCGCGCGAACTGGCTGGCAAAGCCTGGAACGTTCAAGGCCAGATTGATCAGGAGATCGTCATGGCCTGCCGCCTGGGCTGCGATGCCCAATGTGACGGGCGCGTGAGGGCCATCCTCTTCAAGGCTGTGGGGCACGAAGCTTTCACCCTTGAAACTCCACAGGCGTGCGTCCAGTGCTTCGCGCTGGGCAGCGTCGGTGCAATGAACGTACACCCGGTGGCCCAACCGCCAGGCTTTTTCAGCCAACTTGCAGGCGAAATCCAGGCGTGCGGCGGGCAGGGGAGTGGGCAGAACATAGAAGTCGACTTGGGGCATGGTGTGTTCCTGGGGCGGGAGACCGCGTTGCCCTCTTCGAGAGCAGAGGGCGACGCGGGCTGTAGGCAATTACACCCCGGCGCGGTCCAGCAGGTACTGGGTGAGCAGAGGCACCGGACGACCGGTGGCGCCCTTGTCCTTGCCGCCACTGACCCATGCCGTGCCGGCAATGTCCAGGTGCGCCCACTCGTAGGCCTTGGTGAACCGGGACAAGAAGCAGCCCGCGGTGATGGCGCCGCCCTTGGGCCCGCCGATGTTGGCGATGTCGGCGAACGGGCTGTCCAGTTGCTCCTGGTATTCCTCGAACAGCGGCAGCTGCCAGCAGCGGTCGTCGGCCTGCTTGCCGGCTTCCAGCAGTTGGCCGACCAAGGCCTCGTTGTTGCTCATCAGGCCCGTGGTATGGCCACCCAGAGCCACAACGCAAGCACCGGTCAAGGTCGCGATGTCGATCACCGCGCGCGGGTTGAAGCGCTCTGCGTAGGTCAGCGCGTCGCACAGCACCAGACGACCTTCGGCGTCGGTGTTGAGAATTTCCACGGTCTGCCCGCTCATGGTTTCGACGATGTCGCCAGGGCGCGTCGCGCGATCACTGGGCATGTTCTCGGCGCAGGCCATCAGGCACACCAGGTTGATCGGCAGCTCCAGCTCCAGCACGGCGCGCAGGGTGCCGAACACGCTGGCAGCACCGCACATGTCGTACTTCATCTCGTCCATGCCGGCGGCTGGCTTGATGCTGATGCCGCCGGTGTCGAAGGTGATGCCCTTGCCGACCAGCACGTACGGCTGCTCGGATTTCTTCGCGCCTTGATAGTTGAGCACGATCAACCGCGGTGGCTGCGCACTGCCCTGGGCTACGGCCAGGAACGCACCCATGCCCAGTTCCTTGAGCTTCTTCTCGTCGTGAATCTCGACCTTGAGGTTCTTGTGCGCCTTGCTCAGGCTCTTCGCGGCTTCGGCCAGGAAGCTGGGGTGGCACAGGTTGGGTGGCAGGTTGCCCAGATCCTTGGTGAAGCTCATGCCACTGGCAATCGCCTTGGCGTGGGCAACGGCGCGTTCGACGTCGGCCTGGCTGGATTTCTGGGTCAGCAGGGTGATCTTCTGCAAGGCACGTGGATCGGCCTTCTTGCTTTTGAAGCGATCGAACACGTACTCGCCATCGAGCAGGGTTTCTGCCAACAGGCGCGTTCTGCCATAGGCATCGCGGCCCTTGACGGTCAGTTCGTCGAAGGCAAACACGGCATCGCTGCCGCCCAGGTTCTTCAGTACGCCGTAGGCTGCGCTGGCCAGTTTGCGCCACGGGCGGTCGGCCAGTTCGTCGTCCTTGCCGCTGCCCACCAGCAGCAGGCGCTCGGCCTTGAGCGCTGGCACGCCCGGCAGCAACAGGGTCTGGCCCGCACGCCCGGCGATGTCGCCGCGCTTGAGTGCAGCGCTGATCAAGCCGCCGCTCAGGCCGTCGATCTTGCTGGCAATGGCGCCTAGGGCGCGTTCTTCGCCAATGGCGACGACCAGGGTCGCGGTTTTAACTGATTCGGCAGCAACGCTCTTTACAACCAATTCCATATCCAGAACCCCTGATTCTAGGTCGATGCTTGCGCAAGACGGTTCGCGCGAAAGCAGCCAGTTTGACCCCAGCCCCAGCCCGCTCGCAACCTTTGCATGGCGGTAATTGTCCACCCGATGCCGCTGTTAAGTGACAGGCACAGCCTTTCACAGGATAATGCGGCGACTTTTTACCTGGCCCGCTCAAGCGGGCCGGCCCCTGTCCTGGCTGCTACGTTCCCCTGTCGGGCTGCCTGCGCGCGACGACCCTGGAGTGTCTGGTTTGATCGTTTTCCGTTATCTGTCCCGTGAGGTCATGATCACAATGAGCGCCGTGAGTGCCGTGCTCCTGGTGATCATCATGAGCGGGCGCTTCATCAAGTATCTGGCCCAGGCGGCGTCCGGCATCCTGGACCCCGGCGTGCTGTTCATGATCATGGGCTTCCGCCTGCCGGGCTTCCTGCAACTGATCCTGCCGCTGGGCCTGTTCCTGGGCATCCTGCTGGCGTATGGGCGGCTGTACCTGGAAAGCGAGATGACCGTGCTTTCCGCCACCGGCATGAGCCAGCAGCGCCTGTTGGCCATCACCCTGGCTCCGGCGACGCTGGTCGCCCTGCTGGTGGCGTGGTTGAGCCTGAGCCTGGCTCCGCAGGGCGTTGCCCAGGTCGCCACGATCATCAACCAGCAGGACGCCATGACCGAATTCGACACCCTGGTGCCCGGTCGCTTCCAGGCGCTGCGCGATGGCACACGGGTGACCTACACCCAGAGCCTCTCGGAAAACCGCGTCGATCTCAGCGGCGTGTTCATTTCCGAGAAGCGCATGTCCCAGGACAAGGCCAAGGACCGCGGGATCTCCGTGCTGGTGGCTGAAAAGGGCCGCCAGGAAGTGCGCGCCGACGGCAACCGCTACCTGATCCTGGAAAACGGCTTCCGCTACGACGGCAATCCGGGCGAGGCCAACTACCGCGCCATCCAGTACGACACCTATGGCGTGCTCCTGCCCAAGCCCGACGTGAGCAGCGACATCACCGACCGCGAAGCCATCCCCACCGGCGAGCTATGGGGCAGCACCGATCCACGGCCGCGCGCCGAGCTGCAGTGGCGCCTGTCACTGCCGGTGCTGGTATTCATCGTGACCTTGATGGCGGTCCCGTTGTCACGGGTCAACCCGCGCCAGGGCCGCTTCCTCAAACTGCTGCCGGCGATCCTCCTGTACATGGCCTACCTGACTCTGCTCATCGCCGCGCGTAGCGCCATGGAAAAAGGCCGCCTGCCTGCAGCACTGGGCATGTGGTGGGTGCACGTGCTGTTCCTGGCCATCGGCCTGCTGCTGATGTACTGGGAACCGATGAAGCTGGCCCGTGCCAGCCGTCGCGCCAAGGGGGTGACCCATGGTCAAGCTTGATCGCTACATCGGCAAGAGCGTGGCGGTCGCCATCCTCGCGGTGCTGGGCATCATTCTCGGGCTGGCTTCGCTGTTCGCCTTCATCGACGAAATGGGCGACATCAGCGACAGCTACACCTTGTTCGATGCCGGCAAGTACGTTGCCCTGACCGCGCCGCGGCGGGTCTACGACATGCTGCCGATGGCGGCTTTGATCGGCTGCCTGATCGGCCTCGGCAGCCTGGCCAGCAGCAGCGAGTTGACCATCATGCGTGCGGCGGGCGTCTCGGTGGGGCGCATCGTCTGGGCCGTGATGAAGCCGATGCTGGTGCTGATGGTGGTCGGCGTACTGGTGGGCGAATACGTCGCCCCGCCGGCAGAGAACAAGGCTCAGGCCGAGCGCTCGCTGGCCCTGGGCAGTGGCGATGCGCAAAGCGGCAAGCACGGCATGTGGCACCGCCAGGGTGACGAGTTCATCCACATCAACACGGTGCAGCCACGCGGCCTGCTGTACGGGGTGACGCGCTACCGTTTCGATGATCAGCGCCACATGCTCAGCGCCAGCTTTGCCCGCAAGGCGCAATACGACGGCGATCACTGGCAGTTGAGCGAGGTCACCACCACGCTGTTTCACGCCGATCGCAGCGAAGTGGTCAAGGCTCCCGAGGAGCGCTGGGATGTTTCCCTGACACCTCAGTTGCTCAGCACCGTCATCGTCGCACCCGAAGCGTTGTCCATCTCCGGGCTGTGGGGGTACATCCACTACCTAGCCGACCAGGGCCTCAACAACGGTCAGTACTGGTTGGCGTTCTGGGTCAAGGTGCTGCAGCCGCTGGTAACGGCGGCATTGGTGTTGATGGCCATCTCCTTCATCTTCGGTCCGTTGCGCTCGGTCACCCTGGGCCAGCGCGTGTTCACCGGTGTGCTGGTGGGCTTCGTGTTCCGCATTGCCCAGGACCTGCTCGGGCCTTCGAGCCTGGTGTTTGGCTTTCCGCCGCTACTGGCGGTGGTGTTGCCTGCGGCGATCTGCGCGGTGGCGGGACTCTGGCTGCTGCGACGCGCCGGCTAGCGCCTGGCGATCACCTTCGAACCGGCCCTCAGTGGCCGGTTTTTTCTTTGGCAACCCGCACGACCTGGCTACCTGAACCCAGGTCGTGCCAGGTGCGCTGGCGGCGCTCGATCAGCATCCACCACCAACCGAGCCCCAGGCACAGCCAGGACAGCAGTGCCAGCACGAAGCGCAGCAGCGCCTGGCCGAGGCTGACGGTGCTGCCGTCGACGTTCTGCACGCGAATGCCCCAGGCCTGCATACCCAAGGTCTGTCCGCCATGGGTCCAGAAACGAGCGAAGAAGGCGAACGACAGGCTCGTCAGCAGCAGCGACAGCCATGGATCGCGATCCAGCGCACCCGCCTCGGAAAGGACGCGCAGACGGGCCTCACCGTACCAACCCATCTGGGCCAGCTTGTACAGCGCGGCGGCAGCCATCAGCAGCGCCAGACACAGGATCAGGTCGTAGGTCGCTGCGGCCAGGCGCCGAGCCAGGCTCGCCGGTATCGGCTGCAGGTTGTGCGCTGCAATGGGCGCCATCGAAGATCCTTGGGCAGAATTGGCCGGTCACGTCGGCCGAGCGGCCACAAAAAAAGCCCCAGGCTATCAGCGCTGGGGCTTTTCGGCGACGCTCGAATCAAGCCTCGGCTTGAACCTCGTCAGCCTGCAGGCCTTTCTGGCCCTGCACGGCAACGAAGGTGACCTTCTGGCCTTCCTTCAGGCTTTTGAAGCCGTTGCCCTGAATGGCGCGGAAGTGTACGAACAGGTCCGGGCCGCTCTCAGGGGTGATGAAACCAAAACCTTTTTCGTCGTTGAACCACTTGACGGTACCGCTTTGACGATTCGACATAGCTTAATTTCCTTGAAACCTAGAATTATTAACAGCGTCTTTCACATGAAAGAGTACTGGGCTGATTTGCAGGAAAGTAAGAGACGTCGAACGGGTTGTAGCAATGATCAGAGCTACTGCCCAGGTCACGATCCAAGCGACCCATGCAAACACAGTGGAGAAACTTTACGCTAACTTCAGCGAGAAAAACAAGCCCTCGCAACCTGCGCATTTCGAGCTTTTTTTGCCGCATTTAAGGCCGTATCCGCCGCGTTGCTCCACGATCGTGCACGACGTTGTATTCCCTTGACGCCAATGGATTCAAGCAGTGGCAATCATGGGCCGAATTGCGGTGGAACCATGACGCTTTATAGATGCGTCATAGTTTTTATCTACCAGCAGCGACTGTTTGCGCACTCGCAGGGATATCCGGTCTTTCATTCACCCACGATAATAGCGTTGAGCAACGAAGGGCATCTTGGCAACTTTCAAGGGCACAGGCTTGCCACGCACGATGGCCTGCAGTTCGTTATCCAAGGCAGCGGCGCTGGCGTCGACGTAGCCCATGGCAACCGGCGCGTCCAGTGTCGGGCCGAACCCGCCGCTGCACACGCGGCCGACTTCCACTCCTTGAGCGTTGATGATCGACGCACCTTCGCGCACTGGAGTGCGATCCTGCGGCAGCAGGCCGACGCGCTTGCGTGCAACGCCTTCGCGTTGCTGGGCAAAGATGATGTCAGCACCTGGGAAGCCACCGGCGCGCGCACCCTCGGCACGGCGCGCCTTGGAGATGGCCCACAGCAGGCTGGCCGCAATCGGCGATGTCTCGCTGTCCATGTCATGGCCATACAGGCACAGGCCCGCCTCCAGGCGCAGCGAATCGCGTGCGCCCAGGCCGATCGGTTCCACTTCAGGCTCGGCCAGCAAGGCGCGCGCAAGCGCTTCTGCCTCGCTGCTGGGCACGGAAATCTCGAAGCCGTCTTCGCCGGTGTAGCCCGAGCGACTCACGTAGCACTCAACGCCCAGCAGCTTCACGCTGGCGAACTGCATGAAGGTCATGTCTGCGACTTCCGGCGCCAGGCGTGCCAGCACCGTTACCGCTGCTGGCCCCTGCAGTGCCAAAAGCGCGCGTGCGTCGAACAACGCCTCGATTTCGCAGTGACCGTGCAGATGGCGTTGCAGATGGGCAAGGTCCTGATCCCTGCAGGCGGCGTTGACCACCAGCAGCAAGGTGTCGTTGCCCAGGTTCGCCACCATCAGATCGTCGAGAATGCCGCCTTGTTCATTGGTGAACATGGCATAGCGCTGCATGCCCACGGGCAGGTCGATGATGTCCACCGGCACCAGCGTCTCCAGTGCCTTGGCGGCATCGGCGCCGGTCAGGCGAATCTGGCCCATGTGCGACACGTCGAACAGCCCGGCCTGGGCACGGGTGTGGCGGTGCTCCTTCATCACGCCCAGCGGATACTGTACCGGCATGTCGTAGCCGGCGAACGGCACCATGCGCGCGCCCAGTTCCAGGTGCAGCGCGTGCAGGGGTGTTTTTTGCAGAGTGGCATCGGACATTTTTCGTTCCTTGCGAGGCGGGGCGCGCAGCGATAAACGCTGCGCGCCGCAGTCGTCACGCTTGCTGATAGGCTTCGATGGAAGGGCAGGCGCACACCAGGTTGCGATCGCCGAAAACGTTGTCGACCCGACCTACAGGTGGCCAGTACTTGTTTTCCTGCAGCGTCGGCAGCGGGTAGACCGCCTGTTCGCGGCTGTAGGCGTGGGTCCACTCACCGACCAGTTCGGCGGCGGTGTGCGGCGCATTCTTCAACGGATTGTCTTCGCGATCCAGACGGCCTTCCTCGACCGCGCGAATCTCTTCGCGGATCTGGATCATGGCGTTGCAGAACCGATCGAGTTCTTCCAGCGACTCGCTTTCGGTCGGCTCGATCATCAAGGTACCTGCCACCGGGAACGACATGGTCGGAGCATGGAAGCCGAAGTCGATCAGGCGCTTGGCGACGTCGTCGACGCTGATGCCGCTGCTGTCCTTGAGCGGGCGTACGTCGAGGATGCACTCGTGGGCCACCAGTCCGTTGCTGCCGGCATAGAGGATCGGGTAGTGCTGTTCCAGGCGCCGGGCAATGTAGTTGGCGTTGAGGATGGCCACCTGGGAAGCACGCTTGAGACCGTCGCCGCCCATCATGCGAATGTACATCCAGGTGATCGGCAGGATGCTGGCGCTGCCGAACGGGGCCGCGCAGACCGCGCCCTGTTTGCGCTCCAGCGCGGCATGGCCGGGCAGAAACGGCGCCAGGTGCGCTTTCACGCCAATCGGGCCGACACCTGGGCCGCCACCGCCATGGGGAATGCAGAAGGTCTTGTGCAGGTTCAGGTGGGACACGTCGCCGCCGAACTTGCCCGGTGCGCACAGGCCGACCATGGCGTTCATGTTGGCGCCATCGATGTACACCTGGCCACCGTGGTCATGAATGATCGCGCAGATCTCGCGGATGCCTTCCTCGAACACGCCATGGGTGGACGGGTAGGTGATCATCAGTGCGGCGAGCTTGTCACCGTGCTCGATGGCCTTGGCGCGCAGGTCTTCGATGTCGACGTTGCCGCGTGCATCGCAGGCAGTGACCACGACGCGCATCCCGGCCATGTGCGCGGTCGCCGGATTGGTGCCGTGCGCCGAGGATGGAATCAGGCAGATGTCGCGGTGCGCTTCGCCGCGGCTCTGGTGGTAGGCCCGAATGGCCAGCAAGCCGGCGTATTCACCTTGGGAGCCGGCGTTGGGTTGCAGTGACACGGAATCGTAGCCGGTGGCCGCGCACAGCATGCTCTCCAGTTCGTCGGTCAGTAACTGATAGCCCCGGCTCTGCGCGGCCGGTGCGAAAGGGTGCAACTGGCCGAACTCGGCCCAGGTCACCGGGATCATTTCGCTGGCGGCATTGAGCTTCATGGTGCAGGAGCCCAGTGGGATCATGGTGCGATCCAGGGCCAGGTCCTTGTCGGCCAGGCGGCGCAGGTAGCGCATCAGCTCGGTTTCCGAGTGATAGCGATTGAACACCGGATGCTGCAGGATCGCCGACTGGCGCAACAGCGGCTCGGGCAGTTGATCGCCGACCTCATCGGCCAGGGTCTGGAATACCACCTGCGTGCTTGCGTTGTGGAACAGCTGCCACAAGGCTTCCACGTCGGCCTGGCGGGTGGTTTCGTCCAGCGAGATGCCCACGCGCTGCGCGTCGACTTCGCGCAGGTTGATGCCTGCAGCCCGGGCCTGCTCGTGCAGGCGCTCGGTCGCGCCGCCGGTGGCCAGGGTCAGGGTGTCGAAGAAGTGTTGCTGCTCCACGCGCACGCCCAATTGGGTCAGGCCACGTGCCAGGATGGCAGTGAGCTGGTGGGTGCGTCGCGCGATCTGGATCAGGCCGGCCGGGCCGTGGTAGACCGCGTACATGCTGGCGATGTTGGCCAGCAGCACCTGGGCCGTGCAGATGTTGCTGGTGGCCTTCTCGCGACGGATGTGCTGTTCACGGGTCTGCATGGCCAGGCGGAGCGCGCTCTTGCCATGGCGATCCACCGACACGCCGACCAAGCGCCCAGGCATGTCGCGCTTGAAGCTGTCGCGGGTGGAAAAGTACGCCGCGTGTGGGCCACCGAAACCCAGTGGCACGCCGAAACGCTGGGCGCTGCCGATGGCGACGTCGGCACCGAATTCGCCCGGAGGGCTGAGCAGCGTCAGGGCGAGCAGGTCAGCCGCTACGGCTACCAGGGCATTGCCAGCATGAAAGCGCTCTACCAGTTCACGGTAGTCGAAAATGTCGCCGTTACTGGCGGGATACTGCAGCAGAGCGCCGAAGAAACCGTCGGTGTCGGCGAGCTCATGCTCGTCGCCGATGACCACTTCGATACCCAGCGGCTCGGCGCGGGTGATCAGCACGGCCAGGGTCTGTGGATGGCAATGGCTGGAGGCGAAGAAGCGCTGGCTGTTCTTGTTCTTGCTCAGCCGTTTGCAGAAGGTCATGGCCTCGGCGGCGGCGGTCGCTTCATCGAGCAACGAGGCATTGGCGATGGGCAGTCCGGTCAGGTCGCTGATCAAGGTCTGGAAGTTGAGCAGCGCCTCCAGACGGCCTTGGGAAATCTCCGGCTGATACGGCGTGTAGGCCGTGTACCAGGCGGGGTTCTCCAACAGGTTGCGCAGGATCGGCGCCGGCGTGTGGGTGTTGTAGTAGCCCTGGCCGATGTAGTTCTTGAACAGTTGGTTCTGCTGGGCGATGGCCTTGATCGCGGCAAGGGCATCGGCTTCGCTCTGCCCGGCAGAGAGACCGAGCACGCTGGTGCCCTTGATGCTTTCGGGGATAACGCTGGCGCTCAGGGCATCGAGGCTGTCGAAGCCCAGGAAGTCGAGCATGGCCTGCTCGTCGGCCGGGCCCGGGCCGATGTGGCGGGCGATGAATTCGTTGTCGGTGTGCAATGCAATGGCGCGAGTCATGGTGGGTCCTCAGCCTTGGGCGGCGATCAGGTTGTCGTAGGCGGTCTGGTCGAGCAAGGCGCGAACCTGTTCGAGGTCGTCGGGAATGAACCGGAAGAACCAGCCCCGGGCCAGTGGGTCCTGGTTGACCAGTTCCGGAGCCGCATCGAGTGCAGCGTTGACTTCGACGATCTCGCCATCCAGGGGCATGTTGATGCTGCTGGCGGCCTTCACCGATTCCAGCACCGAAACCTCGGCATCGCGCGCATGGCGGGCCAGTTCGGGCAACTGCACGAAGACCACGTCGCCCAAAGCATTCTGGGCAAATGGGGTGATACCGACCTTGACGCTACCGTCGGCTTCGAGGCGTAGCCATTCGTGTTCGACGGTGAAACGCAACTCGCTCATGGAAACTCCGCAATGATTTGGGGTTCAGCAATGAGGGTTACTTAGCAAGATGGTTGCCAGATTTCCCAAAGTCACAGGCTGCAAGGGCTCCAGGCAAATCACCCCCATCAAGGATCGCAACGGTTGTAACGAAAACGCTACGAAACACCCAGATCCGCCTCCCTTGTAGCAGCGGCGCAAGCCGCGTCGGCGGTAGACGCGGTCTATTGCATGGACCCCAGCGAGCCCGGACGCGGCTTGCGCCGCTGCTACAGGAGTCGTATCGAATTACGTACGATGTATTTAAAACGATACAGGCCAGTTCGTCTGCGGTATCAGTTCGCGCCACCGATTCCATACTTGCGCAACCGGTTGGCAATGGCCGTGTGAGATGTCAGTAGACGGCTGGCCAGTTGCCGGCTGGATGGGTAACTGGGGTACAGCTTTTCCAGAAGTGCTTTTTCGTAGGCGCCAACGGCCTGCTCCAGGCTGACGACGTCGCCGTCGTTGCGTCGACTCACGCTGGTGCCGGCAATGTCCAGATCGCCGATGTCGACTGTGTTGCTTTCGCAGACGGCGGCTGCGCGAAAGATCACGTTCTGCAACTGCCGAACGTTGCCCGGCCAGCGGTTGCCCAGCAGGGCCGGATAGGTGCTCGTCGTCAGCCGGCACATCGGTCGCTGAATCTGCGTGCAGGCCTGCTGCATGAAATAACGGGCCAGCAGCAGGATATCTTCACCGCGCTCGCGCAGGGGTGGCACGTTCAGGTTGAGCACGTTCAGGCGGTAGAACAGATCTTCGCGGAAGGCGCCTTCGGCCACCATCTGCTCCAGGTTGCGGTGGGTGGCGCTGAGGATGCGCACGTTGACCTTGACCTCACGGTCGCCGCCTACCCGGCGAAAGCTGCCATCGTTGAGGAACCGCAGCAGCTTGGCCTGCAGGTACGGCGACATCTCGCCGATTTCGTCGAGAAACACCGTGCCTTGGTGAGCCAGTTCCATCAGCCCTGGCTTGCCGCCGCGCTGGGCGCCGGTGAATGCACCGGGGGCATAGCCGAACAGCTCGCTCTCGGCGAGGTTTTCTGGCAGGGCGGCGCAGTTGAGCGCCAGGAACGGCGCGCCGTGGCGCGCGCTGACGGCATGGCAGGCCCGCGCCACCAGCTCCTTGCCCGTGCCCGTCTCGCCTTGGATCAACAGCGGCGCATCCAGCGCCGCAACACGTTGCGCCCGGGCCTTGAGCGCACGGATCGGTGCGGAGTCGCCCAGCAGCGAATCGAACCCTTCGGCGTGGTCGTGGTGCAGGGCGGCCAGTCGCTCACCCATGCGGTTGGGCGGGTATAGCGTCAGCAGGGCACCGGCGTCGGTGATGGGTGTGGCATCGAGCAACAGCGTCTGGCCATTCAGGTTGACCTCGCGCAGTGGCAGACGGAACCCTTGTTCGAGCAAGGCGCCGAGCAAGGCAGGATCGGCGAACAGGTCCGCCACCGACTGTCCGGCGGGCTCGCGGCCGTACAGCTCGACCAAAGCCGGGTTGGCCAACAGCACATTGCCGGCACTGTCCAGTGCCAGCACTGGATCGCCCATGGCGGCCAGCAAGGCTTCAAGCTGCAGGTGCCGACGTTGTCCTGGAAGAATATCGACCACGCGCACGTCCTCCACGCCCCGCACCCGGAACAGCGCATCGTGCAGTTCTTCCAGCACCAGCGGGCTGAGGGTCGGTGCGTCGATATAGACGTTGGGCGGGACCATCTCGACTGCGTCGAGGTTGAGGTTGCGCGCCCCCAGCAGGGCCAGCACTTCCTGGGTGATGCCGACACGATCGATGAAGCTGACGTGGATACGCATGGGGTCTCGAGCATTCCGGACAGCGGAGGGACGCAGTATGCCTTGCCATCGTGGAAAGCTGTAGCACCTACGCGGGCGTGCTCAGCGCTGGGGGTTGATGCGTTCGGGCCGCGACCAGATCCACAGGTTGACCAGCACCATGCCGGAGATCGCCGCGTACACCGGCCAGTGCTGCTTGAGGGTGAACCACATGAGCACTGAGCAGAGGACCATGCTGACGGTTGCGCTGACCTTGGTTCGACGGGTTATCACCTTGCCATTGCGCCAGTTCCGCAACATCGGGCCGAACAGCTTGTGGTTCTCCAGCCAGGCGCTCAGCCGCGGTGAGCTTTTGGTCGCCGCCCACGCGGCCAGCAGGATGAACTCGGTGGTGGGCAACCCCGGCACCACGATGGCGATCAACCCGATGATCAGGCTGGTATAGGCCAGCAGGCCGTAAAGCACGCGGGCCAGCTTTGAGGGGAGCGGGCGAGGGTTGTCCATGAGTTCCATACAGTGGGGGTCAGGCCGGCGCCGTTTCCTTGTGGTCGGCGTAGGTGTGTTGCAGCAGCACCTGCAAGCGCGCAAACGCATCGTTGGCCGCCTGATCAGCTTGCGCTTCTTCAGCCGCGCTGAACGGCAGGGCGTCGAAGATCGCGTTGAAGGCTTTCCAGCCCTTGCCGCGCCCGCCCTCGGGTTCGGCCAAATGGCGAGCACCGAAACTGGCGGTGTAACCCAAGGCGTTAGCCCGTTTGATCAGGATGGCGGCGCCGAGTTTAGACCCTTCGGAGACGCGAATCCAGGTGAGCGCCGTGGCCTGACTGGGCTCGCTGAGGGCGCCCGGAACAGGTTGCGGAATGGCCACGCCCAGATCGATCAGATCGGCCTTGGCCGCCTCTGCGCGGCATCGCTCGGGCAGATCGGGAAACAAGGCGATCAGGGCCGGGTCGTTGTACAGGTGTTGCAACTCGGATTGGAACAGGTACTGCATCTGCAGAAAGCGCGCATAGCTTTGCGGCGTATCGAATGGCGCGTAGCGGGCCACGGTGTTTTCCAGGCTGTCGTGCAACGCCTGGCTGATCGCGCGCAAGCGAGCGGAGCGCAGTGGGGCGTGGTCCTGAATGTGCTCGGTGACGGTCATTGCGAGTTCCTTGAAAAATGCGGTGCTGTTTAGACGAGACGAATCAACTCACAGCGGACCGTAAAAAAATCCCACCACAGGGGCAGCGGTTATCTGCCCCTACAGTGCCATTATCAGATGTCCCAAACCAGATTGATCGCGAAATTACGACCGGGAGCAGTGAGGCGGTCGAGGTTGGCGGGTGATGTCACCGCCGCTTCGCCCACGCCGTCATAACTGCGCACGTCGTCCCATAGCCAGTATTTCTTGTCGGTGAGGTTGTACAGGCCGGCGTTGACCGTGACGTCGTCGGTGACCTTGTAGTAACCGGCCAGGTCGAGGATGCCGAAGCCAGGCGTTTTGAACACACCGCTGCCGTCCGGCGACTTGAACGCGCTGCTGTCCACTCGGTTCTGACGCTTGACCAGTGTCCAACTGAGCAGGCCGCCATACTGCTGCTGCTCGTAGCCCAGGCCGAATACGCCCTTGAGAGGATTGACGCTGTTGATCGGTTGGCCGTTGTCTTCGTTCTTGCCATGGGCGTACGCGATGGAGCCCTGGCTGTAGAGACCTTGCGGTGCACCGAAGCTGTCCAGGTTCAAGCGGCCCTTGAGCTCGACGCCCTTGATGGTGGCATGCTTGATATTGTTGCTTTGGAACACGGCGGACGTCGCCCCGGGGCTGACCGCATCCTCGTTGATGAAGTCGCGGTACTGGTTGTAGAACACCGCGATATCGAAGGTGCCTGCCTCGAACTTGCCGCGTAGGCCGGTTTCATAACTTCTGCTTTTTTCCGGTTCCAGATCCGGATTGGGCTGGACCGTATAGCCTGCGCCAAGGTTTTCGAAACGGCCATAAAGCGCCTTGGCCGAAGGTGTGCGGAAGCCTTCGGCGTACTGCCCATACCAGGTGTAGTGGTCATCGAAGTCGTAGGTCACGCCCAGCGTGGGTGACAACCGGTGCCAGTTCCGGTCGTTGTCGGCCACGGTGTACTCGCCAGTGGGGTTGACCGTGCGCAGGAACTCATCGCTCAGGCGGGGCTTGAGCTGGGTGTAGTCATAGCGGGCGCTGGGTCGCAAGGTCCACTGGTTCCAGCGAATCTCGTCCTGGACGAACAGGCTGTAGGTGTTGATGGTCGGGTCGGGGAAGTCGCTGGATTTGACCAGGCGATCGGCCGCGCTGTCGGCGCCGATGGCTCGGCAACTGCCCATCACGGTCAAGCAGGTCCCGTAGCCGCTGCGTGAGCCGGTAACCTTCTGCTGGCGTATGTTGGTGCCGTAGGTCAGCAGGTGATCGGTTTGTCCCAACTCGAAGGCCTTGTCCAGTTGCAGGTCGAACACCCACTGGCGCTCTTTGTAAAAAGTGTCACGCGCTCGCAACACATCGCGCGCGCGCGGGACGACATAGTGCTCTTCGGTGTGCTGGTCGGTCTTGGCGATCTGGTAGTTCAAGCTCCACTTGATGTGATCGGCCACGACGCTGTCCAGCTCGAAGTCGTGATTCAAGCCGAAGCGCTCGCGGGTGATCGTGTCGTTGCCACCGCGCGACTGATAGAAATTCAGCGGCCTGCCATTTGCATAGGGGCCGCCATAGGCACTTTTCAAATCAACATCGCGGTCGTCCTTGTACTTTTCGTAGGTGAGCCCGAATCGAGCATCGTCGGCGTAGTTCCAGCCCAGCTTGGCCAGGACATTGGTCGAGCGCACGTCCTTGGGGTCGGCTGCGGTGCGGCTCAGCCCTGTGCTGGTATGGTCGCCGTAGGATTCGGTCTCGTGGCCATTGCGCTGGCTCAGGTGCAGGAGGGCATCGAAGTCACCCGAACGGCCGGCCACGGTAGCCGAGTTCAGCCAGCTTTCGTCTGCCGAACTGTAACCGGTCTTCAGGCGTGCGCCGACATCCTTGCCGGGTTTGATGATATCTTCCGGGTCCAGGGTGTAGTAGCTGACCACCCCACCGATGGCACTGCTGCCGTAGAGCGACGACGCCGGCCCGCGCAGGATTTCCACCCGCTTGACGATTTCCGGGTCGACGTAATTGCGCTCGGTTTGCGCATAGGGGCCGTTGAAGAAGCTATCCGGCACCTCGACGCCATCGACCTGGGTGAGCACACGGTCGCCGTCGATACCACGAATGTTGTAGCCGGTAAGGCCGCTGCGCAAACCGGTGCCGCCTGCGGAGACGCCCGGTTCGTAACGCACCAGGTCCTGAAGGGTGTTGACGTTGTCACGGTCCAGCTGCGTGCGGCCCTGGACGCTGACGGTACTCGGGACGCTGTCGGCGCTTTGTTCCTGGCGTGTGGCGCTGACGGTCATCTGTTGCAGGGCGATCACGGCGCCCGGCGAGCTGCGCTCGAGTACAACGTTGTTGGCGCTGATTTTTCGGTAGCGCAAGGGTGTCCCCGCGAGCAGCCGATCCAGTGCCTGTTCCGGCGTCAGGTTACCGCGCGCACCGGGTGAAATGACGTCCTGGGCAAGCTCGGCGGGCAGTCCGACCTGCCATCCCGTCGTGGTGCTGAAGCCGTTCAAGGCCGACGCCAGAGGCTGCCGAGCGATGCTGAAGGCGTGATTGACGCTGATGCGGGCGCTGTTCGGTGTCAGCTCCGCAGCGCTGCCCACGGCCGGCACGGCGGCCAGCAGCAGGGCAGCGGTGAGCACCGAGTGGTGAAACTGAGGACGAGTGAAACCTTTGGACATCGAAAGCGCTCCCTGTCGCGTATCGTTATAGTGTTACTGATCCGAATGCGAATCAGTTGCATTGGCTATGACTAGACGGATGGGGAAGCGCTACAGCGTAAAAATAATTATGCGGTGTCTCGGTTCATGGCAATGACGTATCCGTCAGTTCAGGATGACCAGCGCCGGAAACTCCCGCACCTGTGCCGACGTCACCTGAGCCAACGAGCGAACCACTTCGAGCGGGTTGTCCAGGCGGTAATTGCCGGTCACTGCCACCTGCTCGAGCTTCTTGTCGGTGTTGATGATCCACCCCGGGTAATAGCGCCGAAGTTCGGCAAGCACCTCGCCCATTGGGCAATTCTCGAAGATCAAACGGCCGTGGACCCAGGCCAGATCCTTCTGTGGATCGAGCCGCTCACGCGTGCCGAATCCCCTGGGGCCGATGCGTATGCTGTCGCCGGCGTTCAGGCGCACCGTCTCGTCGTGGCTGGCGCTGAGGTCGACGTTGCCGCGCTGCACCCGCACTTGTGCCTGGCCATCGTGGTAGCTCACGGCGAAGGCACTGTCGAGCACATCGGCACGCACCGGGCCTGCTTGCACCTTCAGGGGTTGCCGACGGCTGGGAGGCACCTCGAAAAAGGCTTCGCCTTCGTACAGGCGTGCGCTGCGTTGCCGGGTGTCGATGCGGCTGGAGAAAGCCGAATCGGTGTTGAGCAGTACCTTGGAACCGTCTTCCAGTTGCAGGTGTTGCCGTTCGCCGACCTGGGTCAGATGAGCGGCCTGTACGCGCAGCGGCAGGTGGGTGAAATTCAATACGCCTACCACCAGCATTGCGGCGCTAGCCAGTGGTTTCCAATGCCGACGCCAGGCCGGCAGTCGGCGCCGCGTTTGCAGGGCGACGGCGGCCTGGTGAACCGGCGCGCCGTGCCATACCGCGCGGGCCTGCTCGAATGCCGCGGCATGTTCGGGGTCGGCCAGCAGCCAGGCCTCGAATGCCCTTTGCTCGGTGGGGTCGGTGCAAGGCTGGGCAATCAACCAATCGATGGCTTGCTCCATGGCAGGCGTCGGTGGCGCTCGCTCTGGTAGATGCTGCCGATTCACGGATGCTCCTCCAGGCGCTGGGCGACACCGATGCAGATCGCCATGATCAATTTCAATTCCTTTTGCACGGTGCTTGCCGAGACGTGCAGCTCATGGGCAATTTCCACATAACTGCTGCCATGCACTCGGCTCAGGATGAAAATCCGCTGCTGGCGCGGCGTCAGTCGAGCCAGGCTGATGGTCAGCCTGGCCAGAAGGCGCTCCGCATGGGCGACCTCGTCCGGACTGCTGGCCACTGCTGCAATGCTTTGTAGCACGTCGAGGGGCACATCTTCGACCATGGTTCGCTCGTGCACCCGCCGTGAGCGCAGGTAATCCAGGGCCAGATTGCGTGCTGTCTGAAAGACGAAGGGTTCGAGGTGCTCGATGCGTCGCTCACCCAGGGCACGATTCACCCTCAGGTAGGTTTCCTGAAGCAGGTCTTCGGCGGTGCTGGGGTTGCGTACCATGCGCTGAAGGGTGCGCAGCAGACTCAAGCGTTGGGAGAGAAAAACGGAATTGAAGCGTGATTGACTCACGGAATTGCCCGGACGGAAAGCAGAAGATGATAATGCTTCTCATCTGTGCGCCTGGTCAAGTCGCGATCTTTGCAAGAGGTATCGCGGCTGGAGACGGCATCCACCGTATCCAGCCGCTATGGGGCCTTACTTGGCGTTGATCAGCGCCAGGCAGTTGTCCAGCATGCGGTTCGAGAAGCCCCACTCGTTGTCGTACCAGGCCATGACCTTGACCAGCTTGCCGTTGACCTTGGTGTGGTTGGCATCGAAGATCGACGACAGCGGATTGTGGTTGAAGTCGGTGGAAACCAGCGGCAGGGTGTTGTAGCCCAGCACCTTGGACTGCTCGGCCGCGGCATGCATCAGCGCATTGATCTCGTCGCGGCTGGCTTCGCGCGAAAGGTTCAAGGTCAGGTCGACCAGCGAGACGTTGATCACCGGCACGCGCACCGCCATGCCGGTCAACTTGCCGGCCAGCTCCGGCAGCACCAGGCCAACGGCTTCGGCAGCGCCGGTCTTGCTGGGGATCATCGACTGGGTCGCCGAGCGGGCGCGGTAGGGGTCGCTGTGGTACACGTCGATCAGGTTCTGGTCGTTGGTGTAGGCGTGGATGGTGGTCATCAGGCCCTGCTCGATGCCCAGCTCGCGGTGCAGCACCTGGGCCACCGGGGCCAGGCAGTTGGTGGTGCAAGAAGCGTTGGAGATCACGTCGTGGGACTGACGCAGCACGTCGTGGTTGACGCCGTACACCACGGTGGCATCGGCGCCCTTGGCCGGTGCCGAGATGATCACCTTGCGCGCGCCGGCCGTCAGGTGCGCGGCAGCCTTTTCACGGTCGGTGAACAGGCCGGTGCACTCGAACACCACGTCGATGTTCTCGGCCTTCCACGGCAGTTCCGCCGGGTTGCGGATGGCACTGACCGAGATGCGGTCGCCATTCACCGTGAGGCCTTCCTTGTCGTGCTCGACCGTGCCGTCGAAAGTGCCATGCACCGTGTCGTACTTGAGCAGGTGAGCGTTGATCGCGCTGTCACCCAGGTCGTTGATGGCGACGACCTGCAGGTCCTGGCGGTAACCTTGGGTATAGAGTGCCCGCAGGACATTGCGGCCGATGCGGCCAAAACCGTTGATTGCTATGCGAATGGTCATGAGTGATTCCTGTGATCAGATTGGGTGATTCCCCTTGGATCAGGTCCGGGCAAGCAGGTCACGTAATCTGTTTTGTTGTTGGAATTACAAGATTATTCGCATAGAAATAGAAAACAAGCCTTTTTAGTGGCAATATTTTGTTCTATCTACAACGAGTGACCGGTACAACCCTTCCTTCACATCGATTCTTGCCTGCAGGGCTTTGAGCCCTGACACGGGTCGTAGTTCGGACAGAGTGTTGCAGAGGTCGCCCCCAAAGCCTGGAGTTCTTCACATGCATCCCCGCGTCCTTGAGGTCACCCAACGGCTGATTGCGCGTAGCC
Source organism: Pseudomonas baltica (assembly GCF_014235765.1). GTDB lineage: Bacteria > Pseudomonadota > Gammaproteobacteria > Pseudomonadales > Pseudomonadaceae > Aquipseudomonas > Aquipseudomonas baltica. The sequence continues at coordinate 2,036,512 of NZ_JACMYH010000001.1, read as the reverse complement.
AAGCTACCCGCAAGCACTACCTGCAACTGATCGACAGCGCTGCCAGCGACGGGCCCATGCGCGGCAAGCTGCAGTGTGCGAACTTTGCCCACGGAGTAGCGGGGTGCGGCACCGAAGACAAGCACCAACTGCGCATGATGAATGCGACCAACATCGCAATCGTTTCGTCATATAACGACATGCTCTCGGCGCACCAGCCCTACGAAACCTACCCGGAGCAGCTCAAGCAGGCGTTGCGCGAGATCGGCTCGGTCGGCCAGTTCGCCGGTGGCGTGCCGGCCATGTGCGATGGCGTGACCCAGGGCGAGGCCGGCATGGAACTGAGCCTGGCCAGTCGTGAAACCATCGCGCTGTCCACGGCCGTGGCCTTGTCCCACAACATGTTCGATGGCGCCCTGATGCTCGGCATCTGCGACAAGATCGTTCCGGGCCTGATGATGGGCGCGCTGCGCTTTGGCCATCTGCCGATGGTCTTCGTCCCCGGCGGGCCAATGCCGTCGGGCATCTCCAACAAGGAGAAGGCCGATGTTCGCCAGCGTTATGCCGAGGGCAAGGCGAGCCGTGAAGAATTGCTCGAATCGGAGATGAAGTCCTACCACAGTCCGGGCACCTGCACGTTCTACGGCACGGCCAACACCAACCAGTTGCTCATGGAAGTGCTGGGGTTGCACCTGCCGGGGGCCTCGTTCGTCAATCCCAACACACCGCTGCGCGATGCGCTGACTCACGAGGCAGCCCATCAGGTGACACGCCTGACCAAGGCCAACGGCGAGTTCACGCCCATCGGCCGCATCGTCGATGAAAAGTCGCTGGTGAATTCGATCGTCGCCCTGCACGCGACGGGCGGTTCGACCAACCACACCCTGCACATGCCGGCGATCGCCATGGCTGCGGGCATCATCCTGACCTGGCAGGACATGGCCGATTTGTCCGAAGTGGTGCCCACCCTGTCCAATGTCTATCCAAACGGCAAGGCTGACATCAACCATTTCCAGGCAGCTGGCGGCATGGCTTTCCTGATTCGCGAGTTGCTCGCAGCGGGCCTGTTGCACGAGGACGTGAACACGGTGGCCGGTCATGGCCTGAGCCGCTACACCCGCGAACCGTTTCTGCAAGAGGGTCGGCTGGTCTGGCGCGAGGGTCCCGAGGCGAGCCTCGACGAAACCATCCTGCGCCCCGTGGCACGGCCTTTCTCGGCCGAGGGTGGATTGCGCGTGATGGAAGGCAATCTGGGTCGGGGCGTCATGAAAGTGTCTGCCGTGGCGTTGGCGAACCAAGTAGTGGAGGCGCCGTGCCGCGTGTTCCAGGACCAGCAGGAGCTGGCCGATGCGTTCAAGGCCGGCGAACTGGAAAAGGATTTCGTCGCGGTCATGCGCTTCCAGGGGCCGCGCTCCAACGGCATGCCGGAACTGCACAAGATGACGCCTTTTCTCGGCGTGCTGCAGGATCGCGGCTTCAAGGTCGCGCTGGTCACCGACGGGCGCATGTCCGGCGCGTCCGGCAAGATTCCCGCCGCGATTCACGTCAGTCCCGAGGCGGCCAGCGGTGGCCCGTTGGCCTTGGTGCGCGATGGCGATATCATCCGGGTCGACGGTGTCGAAGGTACCTTGCAGGTACGCGTCGATGCCCAGACGCTGGCCAGCCGCACCCCGGCGGTCGGCACCTTGGCCAATGGCGTAGGGTGCGGGCGTGAACTGTTCGGGTTCATGCGCCAAGCCTTCAGCTCGGCCGAGCAAGGCGCCAGTGCCTTCACTTCGGGGTTGGAGATTTTGCGATGACACTCGCCCTTATCGGCGACATCGGCGGTACCAACGCACGTTTCGCCCTCTGGGAAAACGATGCACTGCATTCGGTTCGGGTCTTCCCCACGGCAGACTACACCAGCCCCGAGCACGCCATCGGTGTGTACATGGCCGACCTCAAGCTGCAGAAGGGCGACATCGGCGCCGCGTGCCTGGCGGTAGCGGGCCCGGTGGACGGTGACGAGTTCCGCTTCACCAACAGCCATTGGCGCCTGAGCCGCAAGGCATTCTGCGCAAGCCTGCAGATCGGGCACCTGCTGCTGATCAACGACTTCACCGCCATGGCGTTGGGCATGACCCGTCTACAGCCCGATGAATACCAGCTGGTCTGCGAGGGCGAAGCGGATCCCGCACGTCCGGCAGTGGTAATCGGCCCAGGCACGGGGCTGGGCGTGGGCACGTTGATCGCCCTGCGCAACGGCTGGATGGCATTGCCGGGTGAGGGCGGCCATGTCGACCTGCCCGTCGGCAGCGCGCGCGAAGCCCAACTGCGCGCGCACATCGAAGCGCAGATCGGTCACGTCAGCGCCGAGACGATTCTCAGCGGTGGTGGGTTGTTACGGTTGTATCAAACTGTGTGCGAAGTGGACGGCCACACGCCTTCCTGCACTTCGCCTGCGGAGGTTACCGACGCCGGGCTTGCCGGCGACCCCGTCGCTCGGGAAACCCTGGAGCAATTCTGCCGCTTCCTGGGCAGGGTGGCAGGCAACAACGTGCTGACCGTGGGCGGCCGGGGCGGCGTGTACATCGTCGGTGGCGTGATCCCGCGCTTTCTCGACATCTTCATGCAAAGCGGTTTCGCCGAGAGCTTCGCCGACAAGGGCTGCATGAGCGATTACTTCAAGGGCATCCCGGTGTGGGTGGTCACGGCCGAGTTCTCCGGGCTGTTGGGCGCAGGCGTGGCCTTGCAACAGGCGCAGGCTTGAGCGTTTAATCAGCCCTTGAAAAAAGCCGGGCGTATCGACCCGGCAATGACAACAAGGACGCCCACGTGAGCACTGTCGGCAAATCGATCCTGCTGGTCGATGACGATCAGGACATCCGCGAACTGCTGGACACCTACCTTAGCCGCGCCGGTTTCGCCGTGCGCACCACGGCCGATGGCGCGGGCTTTCGCGAAGCGCTTGGCGCCGAGGTCGGCACCGACCTGGTGATTCTCGACGTCATGCTGCCCGACGAAGATGGCTTCAGTCTGTGCCGCTGGATCCGCCAGCATCCGCGCATGGCCCAGGTGCCGATCATCATGCTGACCGCCAGCTCCGACGAAGCCGACCGCGTGATCGGCCTCGAGCTGGGAGCCGATGACTATCTGGGCAAGCCGTTCAGCCCGCGCGAGCTGCAGGCGCGCATCAAGGCGTTGCTGCGACGCAGCCAGTTCGCCAGCGAGCGCAGTGGCGAAGTACTCGGCTTCGACGACTGGCGGCTGGATACCGTCAGCCACCGCCTGTTTCACACCGACGGGGAAGAGGTGTTCCTCTCCGGTGCCGACTTTGCCTTGCTCAAGCTGTTCCTCGACCATCCGCAGCAGATCCTCGACCGCGATACCATCGGCAACGCCACTCGCGGGCGCGAGCCGATGCCGCTGGATCGCATCGTCGACATGGCGGTCAGCCGCCTGCGCCAACGCCTGCGCGACAATGACAAGCCCTCGCGGCTGATCCGCACGGTACGTGGTAGCGGCTACTTGCTGGCGGCCCACGTTGCGCCTGTTTAAGCCGCGCTCACTGCTGGGTCGCATGCTGTTGCTGACACTGCTGGCGGTGCTGCTGGCGCAGGGCTTGTCCAGCGTCATCTGGCTGTCGCAGCTGCGTGCCACCCAGCTCGAAGGGTTGGTGACCAGCGCCCGCAGCCTGGCCCACTCGATGGCGGCCAGCGTCAGCTATTTCCGTTCGTTGCCACTGGCCTATCGGCCGCTGGTCCTGGATCAGCTGCGCAGCATGGGCGGTACGCGCTTTTTCGTTTCGCTCAACGACAAGCCACTGGGTATGCAACTGCTCGAATCGACTGCGCGCAAGACTGCAGTGATCGATGCGGTTTCTGCAGTGCTCCGCACCCAGCTGGGCGTCGACGTGGATATCTCGGTGGCCTTCGTCAGCCCCGACGACCTGCGCATCTTCAATAGCGGCCTGAAGCTCGACGAGCTGCCGCGCTCCTGGGCGCACTACGCCTTGACCCTGGAACCGGTCAACCCGCCGGTGCTGGTCACCCAGATTCGCCTGGGACCCACCGAATGGCTGTACATCGCTTCGCTGTTGCCCGAACCCTATACCACGCTCGAGGAAGAGGGCCTGCCTGCCCAGCAGATCTGGTTCATCGCCCTGACCAGCGGGTTCCTGCTGCTGTTCATTGGCGTGCTCGTGCACTGGCAAAGCCGGCCCCTGAAACGCCTGGCCCGCGCCGCACGCGAGCTGTCGTTGGGCGAGGTGAGCAACGAACCGCCCATGGACGGCGGTGGCAGCGAGGTGGTGGAAGTGGCCCGTGCACTGAATGCCATGCGTGAGCGCATCAGTCGCTACCTGACCGAGCGCAGCCAGCTGTTCAGTGCGATTTCCCACGACTTGCGCACGCCCATCACGCGCCTGCGGCTGCGCGTCGAACTGCTCGACGATCCAGCCCTGGAAGCCAAGTTCGGCCGTGACCTGGACGAGCTGGAATTGCTGGTCAAGGGCGCGCTGCAATGCGTCAAAGACACCGACATCCACGAAAACATCGAACGGGTCGATCTCGATCAGGTACTCGACTGCCTGGTAGAGCCCTATCTGGCGCCGCACGGCAACGGCCGAGTGACCCTGGAAGGCAAGGCGCGCCGGGCTTATACCGGCAAGCCGCTGGCGATCAAGCGCTGCATCGGCAATCTGATCGACAACGCACTCAAGTACGGCGACCGCGCGCACTTGTCCATCCATGACGACGCCGAGGCCTTCGTGTTGTACGTCGACGACGAAGGCCCTGGGGTGCCGGAGCAACGGCTGCAGAAAGTCTTCGAGCCGCACTTTCGTCTGGCCGGCACTCAGCAGGGCTACGGCCTGGGCCTGGGCATCGCACGCAATATCGCCCACAGCCATGGCGGCGAGGTGACCTTGCAGAATCTTCCGGCTGGCGGGTTGCGCGTGACCCTGGTGTTGCCACGCAAGGCGGTGTGAGACGTTCATGCGTGCTCACGCCAGCCGATCGAATGTCACCAGTCGGTGACATTTCCCCATCCCTTCGTTACCTGCGCCCCTGTGGCGATGTTTACACTCTCATGCAACGCAAGCATCAGACTTGCATCTGCATAACAACAAAAAAGGATGTCCCATGAACTCGCTCTCCCGCCTCGCCATCGTCGTTTCCCTTGCCTCCGTGTTCCCGCTCAGTGCCCTGGCTGCCGACTCCAAAGGTTCGGTAGAAGTGGTGCATTGGTGGACGTCCGGCGGTGAAAAAGCAGCAGTCGACGTGCTCAAGGCGCAGGTGGAGAAAGACGGTTTCACCTGGAAGGACGGCGCCGTGGCCGGCGGCGGCGGTTCCACCGCAATGACCGTGCTCAAGAGCCGCGCCATGGCTGGCAATCCTCCTGGCGTTGCCCAGATCAAAGGCCCCGACATCCAGGAATGGGGCAGCACCGGGCTGCTCAGCACCGAAGCCCTGAAGCAGGTTGCCGTGGATGAGAAGTGGGACAGCCTGTTGGTCAAGAAGGTGTCTGACACCGTCAAGTACGACGGCGAGTATGTGGCCGTTCCCGTGAACATCCACCGGGTGAACTGGCTGTGGATCAACCCCGAGGTGTTCAAGAAAGCTGGTATCGAAAAGGCGCCGACTACCCTCGAAGAATTCTATGCAGCCGGCGACAAGCTCAAGGCCAAGGGCTTCATCGCGCTGGCCCATGGTGGTCAGCCATGGCAGGACAGCACCGTGTTCGAAGACGTGGTGTTGTCGGTCATGGGCGCAGACGGCTACAAGAAAGCCTTCGTCGACCTCGATGAGAGCACCCTGACGGGTGAACAGATGGTCAAGGCGTTCACCGAGCTGAAGAAGGTCGCAACTTACATGGACCCCAACCGTGCCGGGCGTGACTGGAACATCGCGGCTGCCGACGTCATCAATGGCAAGGCCGGCATGCAGATGATGGGCGACTGGGCCAAATCCGAGTGGACCGCGGCAGGCAAGGTGGCCGGCAAGGATTACCAGTGCGTGGCCTTCCCCGGCACCGAGAAAGCCTTCACCTACAACATCGACTCGCTGGCCGTGTTCGAACTCAAGAACAAGGACGACATGGCCGCGCAGCAAGACCTGGCCAAGGTTGCACTGGGCACCGACTTCCAGAAAGTCTTCAGCATGAACAAGGGTTCGATCCCGGTACGTACCGACATGCTCGCCGAGATGGACAAGCTGGGCTTCGACGCCTGCGCCCAGACGGCGGCCAAGGACTTCCTGGCCGACGACAAGACCGGCGGCCTGCAGCCGAGCATGGCGCACAACATGGCCACGACGCTGGCGGTGCAGGGCGCGATCTTCGATGTGGTGACCAACTACATCAACAATCCCCAGGCTGATCCGCAGAAGGCCGCCTCGCAGCTGGCCAAGGCCATCAGTTCGGCCAAGTGAACATCAGGCTGACACACCCAGCCCTGTAGCACCGGCGCAAGCCGGGTCCCGATCGCCGCCGTTGCATCATGCATTCGCGGCGCTGCCGGACGCGGCTTGCGCCGCTGCTACACACTATCCAACGAAGCGGACATCTCAACATGAGCTCAACTGCTGTCATGCGCAGGGCTTCGCCCCTGGACGCCCTGCAGCGCTGGCTGCCCAAGCTGGTGCTGGCACCGAGCATGCTTATCGTGCTGGTCGGCTTCTACGGCTACATCCTGTGGACCCTGGTGCTGTCCTTCACCACTTCGAGCTTCATGCCCAACTACAAGTGGGCGGGCCTTGCGCAGTACGCGCGGCTGATGGACAACGATCGCTGGTGGGTCGCGAGCAAGAACCTCGCGGTCTTCGGTGGCCTGTTCATTTTCATCAGCCTGGTGCTGGGGGTATTCCTGGCAGTGCTGCTGGACCAGCGCATTCGCCGCGAAGGCTTCCTGCGCACCATCTACCTGTATCCCATGGCGCTGTCGATGATCGTCACCGGTACCGCCTGGAAGTGGCTGCTCAACCCGGGCATGGGCCTGGACAAACTGCTGCGCGACTGGGGCTGGGAAGGCTTTCGCCTGGACTGGCTGGTTGACCAGGACCGGGTGGTCTACTGCCTGGTGATCGCGGCCGTTTGGCAGGCCTCGGGCTTCGTCATGGCGCTGTTCCTGGCCGGCCTGCGTGGCGTCGACCAGTCGATCATTCGTGCCGCCCAGGTGGACGGCGCCAGCCTGCCCACCATCTACCTGCGCATCGTCCTGCCGAGCCTGCGTCCGGTGTTTTTCAGCGCCTTCATGATTCTTGCGCACATCGCCATCAAGAGCTTCGACCTGGTAGCTGCGATGACGGCGGGAGGGCCGGGCTACTCGTCGGACCTTCCCGCGATGTTCATGTACGCCTTCACCTTCAGCCGGGGCCAGATGGGGCAGGGGTCGGCCAGCGCCATGCTGATGCTCGGCGCGATCCTGGCCATCCTGGTGCCCTACCTGTACTCCGAACTGCGGGGCAAACGTCAATGAACCCTATGACCGGCAAACCGGCCCTGACCTTCAGTCGCGTGGCGATCTACGCCGTGCTGCTGCTGGCCGCGGCCATCTACCTGGTGCCGCTGGTGGTGATGCTGCTGACCAGCTTCAAGACACCCGACGACATCCGCACCGGCAACCTGCTGAGCCTGCCGGAAGTGTTCACTGCCATCGGCTGGGTCAAGGCCTGGGGTTCGGTGGGTGGGTACTTCTGGAACTCGGTGATGATCACCGTTCCTGCCGTGCTGATCTCCACCTTCATCGGTGCCATGAACGGCTATGTGCTGTCGATGTGGAAGTTTCGCGGCTCGCAACTGTTCTTCGGCCTGCTGCTGTTCGGCTGCTTCCTGCCGTTCCAGACCGTGCTGTTGCCGGCGTCATTCACCCTGGGCAAGTTCGGCCTGGCCAACACCACCACCGGGCTGGTGCTGGTGCACGTGGTGTATGGGCTGGCATTCACCACGCTGTTCTTCCGCAACTATTACGTGAGCGTGCCGGACGCACTGGTCAAGGCCGCACGCCTGGATGGCGCCGGGTTCTTCACCATCTTCGGCAAGATCCTGCTGCCCATGTCGATCCCGATCGTCATGGTCTGCCTGATCTGGCAGTTCACCCAGATCTGGAACGACTTTCTGTTCGGCGTGGTGTTCGCCAGCGGCGATGCACAGCCGATCACCGTGGCATTGAACAACCTGGTCAACACCAGTACCGGGGTCAAGGAATACAACGTGGACATGGCAGCGGCAATGATCGCCGGCCTGCCGACGCTGTTGGTCTACATCTTCGCTGGCAAGTATTTCCTGCGCGGGCTCACGGCCGGCGCGGTCAAGGGGTAGCAACATGGCAACGCTGGAACTGCGCAACGTAATCAAGACCTACGGCAGCGGCTTGCCGGACACGCTGAAGAACATCGAGCTTTCGATCGACTCGGGGGAATTCCTGATCCTGGTGGGGCCGTCGGGCTGTGGCAAGTCGACCCTGATGAACTGTATTGCAGGCCTGGAGAACATCTCCGGCGGGGCGATCCTGGTCGACGGCGAAGACATCAGCGGCATGAGCCCCAAGGACCGGGACATTGCCATGGTGTTCCAGAGCTACGCGCTGTATCCGACCATGACGGTGCGCGAGAACATCTGCTTCGGCCTGAAGATCCGCAAGATGCCCCAGGCTTCGATCGACGAAGAAGTAGCGCGGGTGGCCAAGCTGCTGCAGATCGAGCATCTGCTCGAACGCAAGCCCGGCCAGCTCTCCGGTGGCCAGCAGCAGCGTGTGGCGATGGGGCGCGCACTGGCGCGGCGGCCCAAGATCTACCTGTTCGATGAGCCGCTGTCCAACCTCGACGCCAAGCTGCGGGTGGAGATGCGCACCGAGATCAAGTTGATGCACCAGCGCCTGAAGACCACCACGGTCTACGTGACCCACGACCAGATCGAGGCCATGACCCTGGGTGACAAGGTGGCGGTGATGAAGGACGGCATCATCCAGCAGTTCGGCACGCCGCAGCAGATCTACAACGATCCGGCCAACCTGTTCGTGGCCAGCTTCATCGGCTCGCCGCCGATGAACTTCATTCCGCTGCGCCTGACCCGCCAGGACGGCCGCCTGGTGGCGCTGCTCGAGAGCGGCCAGGCGCGTTGCGAACTGCCGCTGGGCATCGCCGACGCGGGGCTGGAGGATCGCGAGATCATCCTCGGCATCCGCCCCGAGCAGATCGCCCTGGCCAACGAGCAGGTCACGGGTTTGCCCACCCTGCGTGCCGAAGTGCAGATCACCGAGCCGACCGGGCCGGACACGCTGGTGTTCGTCACCGTGAACCAGACCAAGGTGTGCTGCCGCATGGCGCCGGATGCTGCGCCGGCCATAGGCGCCACCTTGAACCTGCTGCTGGACCCGAGCAAGGTCCTGATTTTCGATGCGGCCAGCGGTGCGCGCCTCGGCGCCACGCGAATCGCGCAGGAAGCTGCACCCTTGGGCAACGTGACCCAGTTCAAAGGACGCTGAATAGCGATATCGGCGGGCGGCCTGTCGCCTGCCATTGGCAAGACTGTACAACACGTCAATAACAATAAAAGAGGAAGAGGGATGAACAGCAGACTTATCACTAAACCCAGACTGATCGGCCAGTTGTCGATGCTCGGCGCCTTGAGTCTGGCCGGCAGCGTGCATGCCGCTGGGGCTTTTACCGAAGAGTCGCCGTGGATGACCGGTGACTGGGGTGGGGCGCGTACGGAGTTGCTGGAAAAGGGCTACGATTTTTCGCTGGAATACGTAGGGGAAGTTGGCAGCAATCTCGACGGTGGCTACAACGACGACACCACCGCACGCTACAGCGACCAGTTCGCCCTGGGCGTGAAGATGGATCTGGAAAAGATTCTGGGGTGGAAGGATGCGGAGTTCAAGCTGGCCATCACCGAGCGTAGCGGCCGCAACATCTCCAATGACCGGATCGGCGACCCGCGTGCCGGCACCCTGAGTTCATCCCAGGAAGTCTGGGGCAGGGGCCAGACCTGGCGGCTTACCCAGATGTGGTACAAGCAGGGTTATTTCGACGACAAGCTCAACGTCAAGATCGGCCGCTTCGGCCCTGGCGAAGACTTCAACAGCTTCCCGTGCGACTTCCAGAACCTGGCGTTCTGCGGTTCGCAGGTCGGCAACTGGGTTGGCAACATCTGGTACAACTGGCCGGTCAGCCAGTGGGCGTTGCGTATCAAGTACAACATCACCCCGGAAGTGTATGCGCAGGTGGGCGTGTTCGAGCAGAACCCCTCGTACCTGGAAACCGGTAACGGCTTCAAGCTCAGCGGTAGCGGCACCAAGGGCATGATCCTGCCGGTTGAACTGGTATGGACGCCCAAGCTCAACGACCTGCCGGGCGAGTATCGCCTGGGCTACTACTACAGCACGGCCAAGGCCGACGATGTGTATGAAGATGGCAATGGCCAGGCGGCTGCGGTCTCCGGCGCAAGCTACAAGTCCCACAGCAGCAAGCACGGCGCCTGGATCGTCGCCCAGCAACAGTTGACCAGTCACAACGGCAGCGCCGCGCGTGGCCTGAGCATCTTCGCCAACGCCACCGTGCACGACAAGGACACCAACTTTGTCGACAACTATCAGCAGATCGGCCTGACCTACATGGGGCCCTTCGACGCCCGGCCCAAGGACGACATCGGTGTGGGCATCGCGCGCATCCACGTCAACGACGACGTGCGCAAGAATCGCCGCCTGGTCAATGATCTGAACAACATCGAAGACTACGACAATCCGTCATACCTGCCGATCCAGGACACCGAGTACAACGCCGAGATCTACTACGGCTTCCATGTGACCAACTGGCTGACGGTGCGGCCCAACGTGCAGTACATCAAGCATCCTGGCGGCGTGAACCAGGTGGATGACGCACTGGTGGCCGGGTTGAAGATCCAGTCCAAGTTCTGATTTGTGGTGTGCGCTTTCCGGGCGACTCAGGTCGCCCTTTTTTTCGACCCAGTAACGGGCTCACCGTAGGAGCGGTCATCGGCCGCGAATGCTGCCCCGCGGTGAAACTGGCACACCGCGGTGTTCTTTTCGCGGTCGCTGACCGCTCCTACGTGGGATCAGGGGCTTATCCATCCCATTTACCTGCGGTTTGACCGTAGGAGCGGTCATCGGCCGCGAAAGGCTCGCTGCGGTGAATCTGATCCACCGCAGCGTTTTTTCGCGGCCACTGACCGCTCCTACAGATTCAGGTCCTTTGCCTGCATTCAGTCCAGGCCATCCCCTGCCGGGTAGCGACTCACGTTCAGGCTTTCCTTGATCTTCCTCAGGTGCGGCTGGAAATCCACGCCGCGCCGTAGCGTCATGCCCGTGGCCAACACATCGAGCACAGTCAATTGCACGATGCGCGATGTCATCGGCATGTAGATATCCGTGTCTTCAGGCAGGGGTATGTTCAGGCTCACGCTGCTGGCCTTGGCCAAGGGCGAGCCTGCTGCCGTCAGCCCCAGCACCGATGCACCGTTTTCCCGTGCCAGGCGGGCGACTTCCACCAGTTCGCGCGTGCGCCCGGTGTAGGAGATGATCACGAACAGCTCGCCGGTATGGGCAACCGACGCCAACATTCGCTGCATGAGGACATCGGCATGGGCCGACACCGCCAGGTTGAAGCGAAAGAACTTGTGTTGGGCATCGAGCGCCACCGGCGCCGACGCGCCGAGGCCGAAGAAGTGGATCTGGCGTGCCTGGATCAACATGTCCACGGCGCGGCTGACCAGCGCCGGATCGAGTTGCTGGCAGGCGCTGTCCAACGAAGCGATGGCACTGCCGAAAATCTTCTGGGTATAGGCCGCCGGGTCGTCGTCGGCTTCTACCGCGCGACTGACGTAGGCTGCGCCACTGGCCAGGCTTTGCGCCAGTTGCAGCTTGAGCTCGGGGTAGCCGCTGACGCCGAAGGAACGACAGAAGCGGTTCACCGTCGGCTCGCTGACCTTGGCGGCCTGCGCCAGAGCGGCAATACTGAAGCGGGTCGCCTGCTGCGGATTGAGCAGAATGACCTCGGCCACCTTGCGCTCGGCCTTGTTCAGCTCATCGAGGCGGCTCTGGATCTGTTCCAGAAGATTTCGCACACGGTCCATGGTATGTCCTTGGGTCTACTGCAGCGCCAGCGAGCATGTCTGGCCAGGCTGTCTTCACGGGTGGCTTATCCTACTGGGGGGCGCAGTGCGCCACCACCCGTATCTGTCTGAATGGGTAGATGTTGTGGTTATTACTACATTCTGCCTTGAATCGTCCCCTGAAAAAGGGTATTTCTACGTCAACTTGATAGAAGAACAAACATCATGCCCTCAATGACCGCAGGATCATGCACCTTTGCTCTTTTTGGCGCCCTGGGCGACCTGGCATTGCGCAAGCTGTTTCCGGCTCTATATCAACTCGATCGCGCGCAGTTGCTGCACGCCGATACACGCATTCTCGCCCTGGCCCGCGAGCCCGGCGATGAAGCCCATCACCTGGGTGTCATCGAGGCAGGGTTGCGCAAGTTCGTTTCCGACGCCCAGCTCGAGCCCGACGCGGTGCAGCGTTTTCTGGCGCGGCTGAGCTATGTGCACGTGGACTTTCTGGATGCCGACACCTACGTCGCACTGGCCGAGAAAGTCGGTGACGCCGAACAATTGATCGCCTACTTCGCCACACCGGCGGCGGTCTACGGCGCCATCTGCGAAAACCTGCACAAGGTCGGCCTGACCGCGCGCACCCGCGCCGTGCTGGAAAAGCCTATCGGCCACGACCTGGAATCCTCGCGCCGGGTCAACGATGCCGTCGCGCAGTACTTCCCGGAAAATCGGGTCTACCGAATCGACCACTACCTGGGCAAGGAGACGGTGCAGAACCTCATTGCCCTGCGCTTCGCCAACAGCCTGTTCGAAACCCAGTGGAACCAGAACTACATTTCCCACGTTGAGATCACCGTCGCGGAAAAAGTGGGTATCGAAGGGCGCTGGGGCTACTTCGACCAGGCCGGCCAGCTGCGCGACATGATCCAGAATCACCTGCTGCAGCTGCTCTGTCTGATCGCCATGGACCCACCGGCCGACCTGTCCGCCGACAGCATTCGCGATGAGAAGGTCAAGGTGCTCAAGGCGCTCGCGCCATTCACTGCCGACGGCTTGACCCAGCAGGTCGTGCGTGGCCAGTACATCGCGGGCTACAGCGAAGGCCGTCCGGTGCCGGGTTATCTGGAAGAAGAAAACTCCAACACCCAGAGCGATACCGAGACCTTCGTCGCGCTGCGTGCCGATATCCGCAACTGGCGCTGGGCCGGCGTGCCGTTCTACCTGCGCACCGGCAAGCGCATGCCACAGAAGCTGTCGCAGATCGTCATCCACTTCAAGGAACCGCCGCACTATATCTTCGCGCCCGAGCAGCGCCTGCAGATCAGCAACAAGCTGATCATCCGCCTGCAACCGGACGAAGGTATATCGCTGCGCGTGATGACCAAGGAGCAAGGCCTGGACAAGGGCATGCAACTGCGCAGCGGGCCGCTGCAACTGAATTTCTCCGACACCTATCGCAGTGCGCGCATTCCAGATGCGTACGAGCGATTGCTGCTGGAGGTGATGCAGGGCAATCAGAACCTGTTTGTCCGTAAAGATGAAATCGAATATGCGTGGACATGGTGCGATCAGCTCATCGCCGGCTGGAAGAAATCCGGCGATGCTCCCAAGCCGTACGCGGCAGGTTCATGGGGGCCGATGAGCTCGATTGCCCTGATCACACGCGATGGGAGATCTTGGTATGGCGATATCTGATTTGCAGTTCCCCGAGGGGATCAAGGTTCACGATTGCGTGAGCGCACCGTTGCTGGCCGAAGCCCTGGCCGGCAAGGTCGCCGAGCAACTGCGCGAGGCGATCGAGCGCCAGAACGTGGCAACCCTGGTGGTTTCCGGCGGGCGCAGCCCGGTGGCTTTCCTGGAGTGCCTGGCGCGTCAGAGCCTGGACTGGTCACGGGTAGTGATCTCCCTGGCCGACGAGCGATGGGTGCCGATCGAGCACGCCGACAGCAATGCCGGCCTGCTCAAGCGCCACCTGCTGGTAGGCGCGGTCGAGCAGGCACGTTTCGTCAGCCTGTACCACACCACGTCCAGCCAGGAGGAGGCCGCCGCAGTCGCCGATGACCTGCTCGGCCAATTGCCGCCGATCGACGTGCTGGTACTGGGCATGGGCGATGACGGGCATACCGCTTCGTTGTTTCCCGATAGCCCCAACCTTGAACAGGCTCTGGCGCTGAACAGCGAGCGCCGCTGCTGGCCCATGCTGGCGCCGAGCGTACCGCATCAACGCCTGAGTATGAGCCGTGCGTTGCTGGCCTCGGCCCGCTTCAAAGTGCTGTCGGTGCAGGGCGAAAGCAAGTTGACCACGCTGCGCACTGCACTGGCCGGCGACGACGTGGCGCAGATGCCTATCCGCGCCTTCCTGCACTCCGCGCTGGATATCTACTGGTGTCAATGAATCAAGGAACCGCCGCTATGATCACCACCGAACAACAGCAACGCATGGTCGACAAGGTTGCCCGGATCGACGCCCTGGCGGCGCGTGCGCGAATTCTGCCGGTCATCACCATTGCCCGTGAAGAAGACATTCTGCCCCTGGCCGATGCCTTGGCAGCCGGGGGGCTGACCGTACTAGAAGTGACCCTGCGCTCGGCACTCGGGCTCAGGGCGATCCAGGTGCTGCGCGAGCAACGCCCGGAGCTGCTGGTCGGCGCTGGCACGGTGCTGACCCGCGAAATGCTCGCCGCAACCGAGCAGGCCGGCTCGCAGTTCACCGTCACCCCCGGCGTGACCCAGGACATGCTCGAGGCCGGTGTGGAAAGCTCGTTGCCGTTGCTGCCGGGCATCAGCAGCCCGTCCGAACTGATGATGGGTTACGCGCTGGGCTATCGCCGCTTCAAGCTGTTCCCGGCCGAGGTGAGCGGTGGCGTGGCTGCCATCAAGGCGCTCGGCGGGCCCTTCCCGGAAGTGCGCTTCTGCCCGACTGGCGGCGTCGGCCCGGGCAACATCAACAGCTACATGGCTCAATCCAATGTGATGTGCGTGGGCGGCTCGTGGATGCTCGACAGCCAGTGGATTGAAAACCGCGATTGGGCACGCATTCAGGAGTGCAGCGCGCAGGCGCTGGCTCTGCTCGACTGATTCGACTTCGTTAGGCGCTTCACGGTTGTCTTTCAGTGCGCTCGGTCGGCGCACTTTTTTTTGCCTGAAAGAAAGTTGCCAGGCGGTTCAGCGCCCATCGGCGATGCGCGGCTTGCCATGCTTGACCCGCAGCGGATCGAGCAGGTCGGACAAGCCGTTGTGATCGATTTCCTGCATCAGCGCCAGCAGCCCACCCAGTTCACCTTTAGGAAAACCTTCTCGGGCGAACCAGTTCAGGTAATGCCCCGGCAGGTCGGCGATTACTCGGCCCTTGTACTTGCCGAAGGGCATTACGAAGGTCACCAGCGATTCAAGTTTTTCGGGGTTCATGACTGAGTATTCACAAGGGTGTGGGTCTGCAAAAACGGCGTTGCGCGAGGTTACATGCATTCTGCACGGTCACAAAGTCGTCGATCATGCATAAAGACAGCTTCGGGAAATCGCAGGCTACGTTAACTCTTTGATATAGATGATTTTTGTTTGCTTTGAAAGCTGGCACGAAGGCTGCTGTATTGACAGCATCCCAACGCGGTTTCCGATTTCCACAGGAATTCAAAAAGATGAATGATTCTGCCAAGACGGTTGTTTCCATCCTGAACAAGCTTATCGAGACCTGCAAGGACGGCGAGGAAGGCTTCAAGACCTGTGCCGAAGACATCAAGAACTCGGAACTCAAGGCGTTGTTCACCAAGCATTCGCAGGAATGCGCCGAAGCGGCCGGTGAACTGCAGGCCGAGGTCATTGCACTGGGCGGCACTCCGGAAGACTCCACCAGCGTGAGCGGTGACCTGCATCGTCGCTGGGTCGACGTCAAATCGATCTTCACCGGCAAGGATGAAGAAGCGGTGCTGAACGAAGCCGAGCGCGGCGAAGATGTGGCTTTGAAAGCTTACAAGGAAGCCTTGACCGAGGCGCTGCCGGCCAACATCTTCACCATCGTCGAGCGTCAGCTTGCAGGTGTGCAGCGCAACCATGATCAGGTCAAAGCCCTGCGCAACATCGCTCGCGCCAGCAGCTGAGCAGTCACGCTGTCGCTGTAAAGAAAACGCCCGCATCGGGCGTTTTTTGTTGGTCGATGTTCAGTGGCTGGCCGGCAATGCCGGTGTTCTGGAACCGTCGGTGCGATGGAACAGCCGCTCCAGTTGCAGATAGATCACAGGGGTGGTGAACAGCGTCAGCATTTGGCTGATCAGCAGTCCCCCCACCACGGCGATGCCCAGTGGCTGGCGCAGTTCGGCACCGGCGCCATAGCCGAACATCAGGGGTAATGCGCCCAGCAGTGCGGCCAGTGTGGTCATGATGATCGGGCGGAAGCGCGTCAGGCAGGCTTTGTGAATCGCTTCACGCGCGTCCAGCCCTTCGCTGCGCTGCGCATGCAGGGCGAAGTCGATCATCAGAATGCCGTTCTTCTTGACGATCCCGATCAGCAAGACCAGGCCAATCAAGCTCATGATGGAAAAATCCTGTCCCCATAGCCATAGCAGCAACAAGGCACCCAGCCCAGCCGATGGCAGGGTCGAGATGATGGTCAGCGGGTGAACGAAGCTTTCGTACAGCACGCCGAGAATGATGTAGACCGCCACCAGTGCGGCCAGAATCAGCCAGGGCTGGCTGGCCAGCGAACTCTGGAAAGCCTGGGCAGCGCCCTGGAAGCTGCCGGAGATAGAAGCGGGCATGGCCAATTCGGCTTGCGTGCGTTCGAGCAAACCGACGGCCTCGCCCAAGGCCACGCCGGGCGCCAGATTGAACGACAGGTTGGCTGCCGGAAACAGGCCATCGTGGCTGATCGACAGCGGGCCCTGAGTGGGTGCCTCGACCTTGGCCACGGCCGACAGCGGCACCATTTCGTTGGTCAGGGGCGAGCGCAGGTAGAAGTACTGCAGACTCTGCGCCTTGCCGCGCTGATCGGCCTTGAGTTCCAGAATGACCTTGTACTGGTTGGTCTCGGTCTGGAATTCGTTGATCTGGCGCTGACCGAATGCATCGTACAGCGCCTGGTCGATGTCGCTGGTGGTCAGGCCGAAACGCGAAGCTGCCACCCGATCGATGCTGATGTGGGTCACGCTGCCACCCAGCTGCAGGTCGTTGGACAGGTCGCGAAAGGCCGGGTTGGCACGCAGTCGTTCGGTCAGGCGTTCGGTCCACAGGCTCAGGCTCGGCCCGTCGTTGCTCTTGAGCACGTACTGGTACTGGCTGCGGCTTGGCCCGGCGCTCAGGTTGATGTCCTGTCCGGCGCGCAGGTAAAGCACCACGCCAGGCACCTGGGCGAGCTGGGGCCGCAAGCGGTCGATGAATGCGCTGGCCGACACGTCGCGTTCGCTCTGTTCCTTGAGGCCGATCCAGAATCGCCCGGTGGCGATGGTCTGGTTGCTGCCGGTTACGCCCACGGCGTGGGAATAGGCCCTGACCGCCGGATCTGCACCGACGATACGGGCCAGGGCAAGGTGTTTTTCCTGCATGTCTTTGTAGGAAATGTCGGCGGCCGCTTCGGTCGTGCCGAGAACGAAGCCGGTGTCCTGCACCGGGAAAAACCCCTTGGGGATGAGCACGTAGCCCGCCACCGACAAGGCAACGGTCAAGCCGAACACGGCCAGGGTGACGCGCTGGTGAGCCAGTGCGCGGATCAGACCTTTGTCGTACCAGGCCAGCAGGCGCTCACTGAAGCCCTCGCGCGCGGCGTGTGCGGGGCGGCGCATGAACAGCGCGCATAGCGTCGGTGCCAGGGTCAGGGAAACCACCACCGAAATGAGGATGGTAGAGGTGGCCGTCAGCGCGAATTCCTTGAACAGGCGCCCGACCACGCCGCCCATGAACAGCAATGGAATGAACGCGGCGATCAGCGAAAAGCTGATCGACACTACCGTGAAGCTGATCTCGCTGGCACCCTTGATCGCCGCTTCACGCATGCCATCGCCAGCCTCCAGATGGCGATGGATGTTCTCCACCACCACGATCGCATCGTCGACCACGAAACCGACACTGATGACGATGGCCACCAGGGTCAGGTTGTTCAGGCTGAAACCCATCAGGTACATGGCGGCGAACGTTGCGATCAGCGAAACGCCCAGCACGCTGGACACGATCAGCGTGGCCGACAACTGGCGCAGGAACAGGGCCATGACGGCCACCACCAGCAGCACGGCGATCAGCAGCGTCAGCTCCACTTCGTGCAGTGATGCACGGATGGTCTGGGTGCGGTCGTTGAGTACGGTGACATCCACGCTTGCCGGCAGCATCTCCTGCAGGCGTGGCATGGCGGCCAGTATGCGGTCAACCGTGTCGACGATGTTCGCACCGGGCTGGCGGAAGATCGTCAGGTTCAAGCCTGGCTGATCACCCGACCAGGATTGCACATAGGCGTTCTCCGCACCCTTGATCACGGTTGCGACGTCCTTGAGTTGTACCGGTGCGCCATTACGGTAGGCCACCACCAGTTGCGCGTACTCATGAGCCTCGAAGAGCTGGTCGTTGGTGGTCAATGTGGACACACTGGTGTCACCGTACAGAGCACCCTTGGCCAGGTTCAGGCTGGTCTGCTGGATGGCACCCCGCAGGTCGGCAAGCGTCAGCTCCAGCGCTGCGAGGCGCTCTGGGGCTGCCTGCACACGGATCGCCGGGCGTTGCTGGCCGGTGATGTAGACCTGGCCAACGCCCTCGATCTGGCTCAGTTGCCTGGCCAGCAGGGTTTCGGTGTAGTCGCTCAACACGTGGGTGGGCATCTGCGCCGAACTCACGCTGAGGATCAGCACCGGGCTGTCCCCCGGATTGACCTTGCGCCAGGTAGGCAGGTTGGGCATGTCCTGCGGCAAGCGTCCGGCTGCCGTGTTGATCGCCGCCTGGACCTCCTGGGCGGCGGTGTCGATGCTTTTGCTCAGGCTGAACTGCAGGATCAGGTTGGTCGAGCCCAGGGCGCTGCTGGAGGTCATCTGGGTCATGCCGGGAATGGCGCTGAACTGCACCTCCAGCGGCGTGGCCACCGAAGACGCCATGGTCTGTGGACTGGCGCCGGGCAGTTGCGCGTTGACCTGGATGGTCGGAAAGTCCGCTTCGGGCAGTGGCGCGATCGCCAGCCGGGTGAAAGCCAGGCCACCGAGCAACACCAGCGCCAGGGTCAACAGCACGGTGGCCACCGGATGGTCGATGCACCAGGCGCTGATCGAGCGCCCGGTGCTCATCGCAAGGTCGCTGCGTTGTCCACCGTTGGCTCGAGCACCTGTACGCGGGCTCCCGGCCTCAACCGCGATTGCCCGTCACTGACCAGCACGTCGCCCGCAGCGACGCCGTCTATCAAGCTTTGGGTCGACGTCTGGTAGCGCACCTGCACCGGTACCTGCTCGACTTTGGCGTCTGTCACGCGGTACACATAATGGCCTTCGATACCGCGCTGCACTACGGGCAACGGCACCACCAGAGCGTTGCGTTCGACGCCGACCTGCAAGCCGACACTGACCAGTTGGCCTGGCCACAGGGTGTGTCGGTCGTTGTGAAACTCGGCCTTGGCGCGGATGGTTCCGGTGCTTGCGGCAATCTGATTGTCGAGCAGCGTCAGGTGACCCTCACCCACCAGCTTGCCCGTTTCGGTATCGCCATCGAGGTAGGCGCGCACCACTGCCGGCTGCGGCCGGTCGAGCAAGGACTGCAACGTCGCCAGCTCCTGCTGGGGGAGCGAGAATTCCACCGCGATGGGGTCGATCTGGGTCACTGTGAACAAGCCTTCGGCATCGCTGACACGCAGGAAGTTGCCCGGATCCACACGGCGGATACCGACCCGACCGGTCACCGGAGAGTGAATCTGGGTGTAGGACAACTGCACCTGAGCGGCAGCGATGGCGGCCTGATTGCCTTGCAAGGTCGCGGTGAGCTGGTCGAACAGGGCCTGCTGTTCGTCGAGCAACTGGCGCGAAATACCATTGTCGCGACTCAGGTCCTTGTAGCGGCGCAGATTGACCCCTGCCACCTGCAACTGCGCCTGGCTCTGGCTGGCTTGCGCCCGCGCCTGAGCAAGGCTGGCGCGAATGGCACGATCGTCGATGCTGGCCAGCGCATCACCCTTGTTCACCCATTGGCCTTCCTTCACGGCGACCTGCGCCAGAACCCCATCGACCTGCGCGCGCACGGTCACGCTGTGCAGCGAAAGCACCGAGCCGATACCGGTGAGATAACGCGGCACATCGGCCTGCACCACGGTGATTACACGCACCGGGATGGGCATTGCCGGCACTGGCTTGTTCGCTGCAGTGCGATCAAGCAGCAGCCAGGCCGCGCCTGACACGACGACAAGCAGCAAGCCTGCCAGTAACAGCGGTCGGATGGCTATGCGCATGCGTATCGGGCACCGGCAGGGGGAAGAGCTGGCAGTTTGACCTTAGTCGCGTCGCCTTGCCAAGCCCAAGCCCCGGCGTGATTGGTCGTGCGCAGGCCACGCCTGCCGCGCGCTCCTGATTCGGAAGGGAAAAAATCGTTCGGCTTCGCTGGAAATACACCAACAGTATCTATCGGGTTTTTCCTACGAGTTGCGCTGAATAGACCTATAGCGCCGCCCAGTTGATCACCAGAGACTTTCTTCCTTACAACAAGTCGATAAATGAAGGAAGGCCAGTGATCGTTATGGACTGTGTGAAGTATGGCAAAGGATTGCTGCTGGCGAGTCTGATTCCCGTGATGCTGGCGTTGCTGTACGTCAGCACGCTGCCGGCGGCGATCAAATGCTGTGCATTTCAACTGGCCCTCGCCCTGGGCATGCTGGTGTTGCTGTCGACACGCGTGCCGTGGGTAAGGGTGCTGGTGGTCGCCTCGTTCATGCTCAAGTTCGCGGCCCTGGAGGCCCTCGACGAGAAAGCTGGCAACGTGCCGTTCATCAGTATTCTCTACGCATTCATTTTGCTGTGACGCTACTTGCCCTGTACCGAATCCCACGGGGTCACGAACGCCTTGCGGCTCTGTTTTTGGTACAGGCAGAGTTCTGCGCCAGGCTGGTTCTTCATGTGCGCCTGCGGGTAGCGGCCTTGAATGAGCACTGCGGTATAGCCCACGCGGTCTTCGAACTCGGCGGGAGCGCTGGCCACTCGGGCCTGTTTCAGCGTGGTGGCTTTCAGGCAGGTGCTGGCGACGCGCTTGTCGTGTTCCGCCCACGCCTGGTCGGTCGATGCCATCGCGTGGGTGGTGAAGCCGCCGAGTGCGAGCAACAGGGTCAGGTAGGTTTTCATGGTCGTGGTTCCTGCGCCTTGTGAACAGGCAGCCATTATGCCCAACTGATGTTCATATGCGTACCTGGACGCCTGCGCCAGGCCCCGGCTGTTTCAGCGTGCCTGCTCCGTGACGAAGCGCGCCGCGGTGATCAGGCAGCCGGTGAGTTCCGGAGAGGAAAACTTGGTCAACACCGCGTTGGCACCGGCCAGGCGCGCCTTCTCGCTGTTCATCGTGCTGTCCAGCGAGGTGTGCAGCAGGACGTAGAGGTCCTTGAAGTCCGGTGTATCGCGCAGCGTGCGGGTCAGCGCATAGCCGTCCATTTCCGACATCTCGATATCCGATACCAACACATTGATCTGCGCATCGGTACCCTGCAGCTCCAGCAGGCAATCGATCGCCTCGCGGGCGCTGCGCGCCGTGCGGCATTCGATGCCCAGTGTGCGCAGGGTGATGAGCGACTGCTGCAGCGCCACATGGCTGTCGTCCACGACCAGAATCCTGGCGTTGGCAAGGCAGCGCGCGTCGGCATCGCTCAAGCGTTGAGGGTCGCCCTGCAGTCGCGCCGGGGCGATACCGTGGATGACTTTCTCGATATCCAGCACCTGCACCAAGGCACCGTCCACCTGGGTAACGCCGGTGATGAACGACTTGGTACCCGAGCCGTAGGGCGGCGGACGAATATCGGTGCTCAGGCAATGGACGATGCGGCTGACAGCCTGCACGTGCAGGCCTTGCTTGGAGCGGCTGACGTCGGTGACGATCAGGCAGCCGCCGGAAGGATCGAGCAAGGGCTGCTCACCGATCGCCCGGCTCAGGTCGATGACGGACAGCGCCTGGCCACGCAGGGTTGCCACGCCCTTGACGTGCGGGTGCGCTTCGGGAAGCCGGGTCAGGGCAGGGCAGGGGATGATCTCGCTGACCTTGAGCAGGTTGATGGCCATCAACTTGCCGCTGCGCAAGGTGAACAGCAACAGCGAAAGGGAATCTGCGCGGGCGTTCTGGGATGCCATGTGAACCTTCTTGATGAAACCGATGCAGGGCCGTGAACAGTCGACCCATCGAGTGCGTTGCCTATGTATCGACTCGGCGTGCGCAGGCTTTAACGCGATCGTCGACAGGCTGCGAGCAGGGTCTTAACGTCGGTTTAATCGACAGAGCATAACTGTAGCGAGGTTGGCGGAAATCTCTGGTTACATCGTATTTCCGGATTTTTCCTACAGTCGTCCGCGCGAGTCAGCGTGTAGACTGGCGCCCATCGAAAACCCGCCCGTTTTGGCCTGTGAAGGGAAAGCTGCAATGAACGAAGTCAACTTGCGCCTGAACCGCGAACGCCGTTTCCTGGTGCTGCTGGGAGTGATCTGCCTGGCCCTGATCGGCGGCGCGCTGTACATGCAGATCGTGCTGGGCGAGGCGCCATGCCCGCTGTGCATCCTGCAACGCTACGCCCTGTTGTTCATTGCCCTGTTCGCGTTCATCGGCGCGGCCATGCGCGGCCGTACCGGCGTGACCCTGTGCGAAGGGCTGGTGGTGCTCAGTGCGCTGGGCGGTATCGCAGCCGCCGGCCGCCATGCGTGGGTGCTGGCCAATCCAGCGGTCAGCTGCGGCCTCGACACGTTGCAACCCATCGTCGACGGTCTGCCCCTGGCCAATCTGATGCCCAGCGTGTTTCAGGTGCAGGGGTTCTGCTCCACGCCCTATCCACCGGTGCTGGGCCTGTCGCTGGCGCAATGGGCGCTGGTAGCTTTCGTGATGACGGCTATTCTTGTACCACTGGGCATCTATCGCAATCGCACTCGCCGCTGAGTATTCCAGCACGCACGCCCGGTCATTATTCGTGCCGGAATCCGATTCCCCGTTGATGGGGTAAAGGCGCGAATGTGGCAACGTGTCGCCCTTGAGTTTGCAAAAGCCTCGTAATTACGGGCCTTTGCAAGGGTTGACCGGGGTGCGACATCGTGTCGCAAGGCTTTGAAAGTGCGTCGGATTGTTGCATAATTTGGAAATACCTGTTGCCGGATTAGTCGTAGTCAATGGGTAATAGGCTCACTACAATCGCGGAAATTTCAGTGGGTCAGTGCCTCAAAAAGGGCAGGTCAGGTGGTCGCATGCACCAATGACAGGCACTTTTCGTACCGTTGGCACTGCCTGGCTGAACCCTTGCGTGGTCCGTGCACTCAAGGGAAGGAGTATGCAGCCCTTCGGCTGCGCACGTCATGACAGCTGCACCGCTCCAGACCGGTCTTGTCATCCCGCAGCAACTGCGAGCCTGGCATGTCCGTATTCAATCCCGATATAAATGCTGGCGCTTGGCAGGTCGAAGTGTTGGCTACCAAAACACAATTGCATTGAAGCAAGCTGCTCTAGAGGTCGTGAGATGAGTAAAAAGCGTTACCCCAGACTGTTTGGCATACTGCCCTTTTTAGGCATGCTTTTTCTCGGCGGGTGCAAGTGGACCCTGATCGACTCGAAAGGGCAGGTGGGCATCGACGAACGCAACCTGATCTACATCGCCACCGGGCTGATGTTACTGGTGGTGATCCCGGTCATCGTCATGGCGCTCGCGTTCGCCTGGAAGTACCGTGCCTCGAACAAGGAAGCGACCTACACGCCTGAATGGGCGCACTCCACCAAGATCGAACTGGTGGTATGGGGCATCCCGCTGCTGATCATCATCGCGCTGGGTTACGTGACCTATGTGTCGACTCATCACCTGGACCCCTACCGTCCGCTGGAATCCGAGCACAAGCCGGTGACCATCCAGGTCGTGGCGCTGGACTGGAAGTGGCTGTTCATCTATCCGGAACAAGGCATCGCCACGGTCAACAAGATCGTCTTCCCGGCGAATGTACCGGTCAACTTCCGCATCACTTCCGACTCGGTCATGAACTCGTTCTTCATTCCGCAGCTTGGCGGCCAGATCTACGCGATGGCCGGCATGCAGACGCAGCTGCACCTGATCGCCAATGAAAATGGCGAGTTCGACGGCATTTCCGCGAACTACAGTGGTGCAGGCTTCACCGGCATGAAGTTCAAAGCAGTCGCTACGACCCAGGCCGATTTCGATGCATGGGTCAGTGAAGTGAAGAGCGCGCCTAAGCAGCTCGATGCAGCTACCTACGAAGCGCTGGCCAAACCTAGCGAGAAAAACCCGGTCGAGCTGTATTCCTCGTACGTTCCGAACCTGTTCCAGACCATCATCGACAAGTATGAAGGGATGAACCCAGGCAAAGGCGTCAGCCACGAAGGGAAACAGGCCTCGAACGAAGGGATGGACATGGGCAAGAATTCAGCTGCTGGGGCAGAGGAGTAAAAGATGTTCGGTAAACTTAGTCTGGAAGCGGTGCCCTTCCACGAGCCGATAGTGATGGTGACACTTGCCGTCGTTGCGCTGCTCGGGGCGGTGGTGTTCGGTCTGATCACCTATCACAAGAAGTGGACGTACCTGTGGACCGAGTGGTTCACGTCGGTCGACCACAAGAAAATCGGCGTCATGTACATCGCCGTTGCCCTGGTCATGCTGTTGCGGGGCTTTGCCGACGCCATCATGATGCGCTCGCAACAGGCTGTGGCCACTGCTGGCTCGACCGGCTTCCTGCCGCCCGAGCACTATGACCAGATCTTCACCGCTCACGGTGTGATCATGATCATCTTCATGGCCATGCCATTCATGATCGGTCTGATGAACATCGTCGTGCCGCTGCAGATCGGCGCACGTGACGTAGCCTTTCCGTTCCTGAACTCGGTCAGCTTCTGGCTGTTCGTGGTCGGCGCGCTGCTGGTCAACATCTCCCTGGGGGTCGGCGAGTTCGGCAAGACGGGCTGGGTGGCGTATCCACCGCTGGCGGGCATCCAATACAGTCCCGGAGTCGGTGTCGACTACTACATCTGGGCACTGCAGATATCCGGTCTGGGTACATTGCTGACGGGCGTCAACTTCATCGTCACCATCCTGAAGATGCGTGCGCCCGGCATGACCCTGATGAAAATGCCGGTGTTCACCTGGAACTGCCTGTGCACCGCTGTACTGATCGCTGCATCGTTCCCGATCCTCACCGCTGTACTGTTCATGCTGACGCTTGACCGTTATCTGGGCTTCCACTTCTTCACCAACGAGCTTGGTGGGAACCCGATGATGTACGTCAACCTGTTCTGGGCCTGGGGTCACCCCGAGGTGTACATCCTTATCCTGCCGGCATTCGGTGTGTTCTCGGAAGTCACTTCAACGTTCTGTCGCAAGCGCCTGTTCGGTTACGTGTCGCTGGTATGGGCAACCATCGCCATCACCGTGCTGTCGTTCATCGTCTGGCTGCACCACTTCTTCACCATGGGTTCGGGTGCCAACGTCAACGCCTTCTTCGGCATCATGACGATGGTGATCGCGATCCCGACGGGTGTGAAGATCTTCACCTGGCTGTTCACCATGTACCGCGGCCGCATCGAGTTCACCACTCCGATGCTGTGGACCATCGGTTTCATCGTGACCTTCAGCATCGGCGGCATGACCGGCGTTCTGCTGGCAGTGCCCGGTGCTGACTTCGTGTTGCACAACAGCCTGTTCCTGATCGCTCACTTCCACAACGTGATCATCGGCGGTGCGGTATTCGGTTACCTGGCCGGCTTCACTTTCTGGTTCCCGAAAGCCTTCGGCTTCAAGCTCAACGAGCGCCTGGGCAAGTACTCCTTCTGGTGCTGGCTGGTAGGTTTCTACCTGGCGTTCATGCCGCTGTACGTGCTGGGCTTCATGGGCATGACCCGTCGCCTGAACCACACCGACAACCCAGACTGGACGCCGTGGCTGTACGTGGCTTTCGTCGGCGCGCTGTTCGTGGCTGCCGGTATCGGCTTCATGCTGCTGCAACTCTATGTCTCGATCCGCGACCGTCATCTGAACCAGGACGTCTCGGGCGACCCATGGGATGGCCGTACCCTGGAGTGGTCGACTTCGTCGCCACCACCGTTCTACAACTTCGCCGAGCAACCAGTGGTTTCCGACCTGGACGCTTACTGGGGCATGAAGGAACGTGGTGAAGCCACTGCCAACGCTGCGGACTACAAGCAGATCCACATGCCGCGCAACACCGGTATGGGCGTGCTGATGTCGTTCTTCGGTCTGATTCTGGGTTTCGCTGCCATCTGGCATATCTGGTGGGCGGCTGCGATCGGTCTGGCCGGCATGGTCATCACCTTGATCGTGCGCAGCTATGACGATGACATCGACTACTACGTACCGGCTGAAGAAGTCGCTCGTATCGAAGGTGAACGCATGGCTCGCCTGGCAAACGCCGCACGAGTTGATTCTCGTCTGAACTCCACGGTGGAGAAGGCTTAAACAATGTCTAACGCAACCCTAAACGCGGAAGTGGCTCACGAGCACGAGCACGGTCATGACGATCACGATCATCACGATTCCGGGGGCATGACTGTCTTCGGTTTCTGGATCTACCTGATGACCGACTGCATCCTGTTCGCGTCGATCTTCGCCGCCTACGCAGTACTGGTTAACAACGTTGCCGGTGGCCCCTCGGGCCACGACATCTTCGAGCTGCCGTTCGTGGCAGCCGAAACCGCACTGCTGCTGTTCAGCTCCATTACCTATGGCTTCGCCATGCTGGCGCTGCACAGCAACGACAAAAGCGGTGTGATGAAGTGGCTGTTCGTCACTTTCCTGCTGGGCGCAGGCTTCATCGCGATGGAAATCTACGAGTTCCACAAGCTGATCGAAGAGGGCTTCGGCCCGCAGCGCAGCGGCTTCCTGACCGGGTTCTTCACCCTGGTCGGTACCCACGGCCTGCACGTGACCAGCGGTTTGATCTGGATGGCGGTGCTGATCGCCCAGGTCAAATCCAAAGGCCTGACCGCAACCAACAACACGCGCATGAGCTGCCTCAGCCTGTTCTGGCACTTCCTGGACGTGGTCTGGATCTGCGTGTTCACCGTCGTCTATCTGATGGGAGCTCTGTAAATGGCAAACCCTCATACCACTTCGGCCGGTAGCAGCCACGGTAGCTACAAGTCGTACATGATCGGTTTCGTGCTGTCGGTCATCCTGACCGCGATTCCGTTCGGCCTGGTGATGTTTCCGAGCATGTCCAAGGAAGCCACCCTGTGGATCGTGATGATCTTCGCGGTGATTCAGGTGCTGGTTCACCTGGTCTACTTCCTGCACCTGGACCGCACGTCCGAACAGCGCTGGAACGTGATTGCCTTCGTGTTCTCTGCGTTGATCATCGCGTTCTTGGTAGGCCTGTCGCTGTGGATCATGTTCAGCATCCATCACTTCATGATGGCGAAGTAAGGAACCCGGACATGTCCGTAAAGCACTTTATCCAAATCACCAAACCGGGGATCATTTTCGGTAACGTGCTTTCCGTGGCAGGTGGGTTCTTCCTGGCCTCTCAAGGGCATGTCGACATCGGGCTGTTTCTGGCCACGGTGATCGGTACATCGCTGGTAGTGGCGTCGGGCTGTGCATTCAACAACTGCATCGACCGTGACATCGACGTGAAGATGGAGCGCACCAAGAATCGCGCGTTGGTTCAGGGGCAGATTTCGGTGAAGGTCGCACTGATCTTCGCCACGCTGCTGGGGGTTGCCGGGATGGTCATGCTGTACGCATTGGCCAACCCGCTGGCGGCCCTGTGCGGCTTGATCGGCTTCGTCATCTACGTGGGCTTCTACAGCCTTTATCTGAAGCGCAAGTCGGTGCACGGCACCCTGGTCGGCAGCCTATCCGGTGCCATGCCTCCGGTGATCGGTTACGTGGCAGTGAGCAACAGCTTCGATCTGGCGGCATTGACGTTGCTGGTGATGTTCAGCCTGTGGCAGATGCCCCATTCGTATGCGATCGCAATCTTCCGCTTCAACGATTACCTGGCGGCTTCGATTCCGGTGCTCCCGGTCAAGCGGGGTATCGTGGTGGCGAAGAAGCATATCCTGATCTACATCCTGGCTTTCCTCCTGGCGACGCTGATGCTGACCCTGGGTGGCTATGCCGGCATGAGCTACCTCGCAGTTGCCGCAGCCATGGGCATGTACTGGTTGTACATGGCCTGGACAGGTTACAAGGCGGTCGATGACAAGGTCTGGGCGCGCAAGCTGTTCGTGTTCTCGATCTTCACCATCACCGCGTTGAGCGTAATGATGTCCCTGGATTTCAAGGCGCCGGGCGAGCTGTTGCTGACCTACGCGCATTGATCCTGCTGCAGCGATAAAAACGCCCCGGACCGAACAGTTCCGGGGCTTTTTTTGGGGCAAAGGTTGGATCCGCACCGCATATTGCGCTTTACATCCCCGCATCGGCCCCGTTATCTTTCGGGCTGGCCACCGCAGTGGCCAACGTCGCTCGGACGGTTCCGGGCGCTTACGTATCCGAGGAAGTCATGGCCGAACCTGTTCGCCCGCGCCGCTTTGCGCGCATCGATCGTCTCCCCCCCTATGTGTTCAATATCACCGCCGAGTTGAAGATGGCTGCGCGTCGGCGCGGCGAAGACATCATCGACCTGAGCATGGGCAACCCCGACGGCGCCACGCCACCCCATATCGTCGACAAGCTGGTGACCGTTGCCCAGCGCGAAGATACTCACGGCTACTCCACTTCCCGCGGCATCCCGCGGCTGCGCCGGGCCATTTCGCGCTGGTACAAGGACCGCTATGCGGTCGATATCGACCCTGAAGACGAAGCCATCGTCACCATTGGCTCGAAAGAGGGCCTGGCGCACCTGATGCTGGCCACGCTCGACCAGGGTGATACCGTGCTGGTGCCCAACCCCAGCTACCCGATTCATATCTACGGTGCGGTGATCGCCGGCGCCCAGGTGCGCTCGGTGCCGCTGGTGCCGGGCGTGGACTTCTTCAACGAGCTGGAGAGGGCGATCCGCGAATCCATTCCCAAGCCGAAGATGATGATCCTGGGCTTTCCATCCAACCCGACCGCGCAGTGTGTGGAACTGGATTTCTTCGAGCGGGTGGTGGCCCTCGCCAAGCGCTACGACGTGTTGGTGGTGCATGACCTGGCCTATGCCGATATCGTCTACGACGGCTGGAAAGCCCCGTCGATCATGCAAGTGCCGGGCGCCAAGGACATCGCCGTCGAATTCTTCACCCTGTCCAAGAGCTACAACATGGCTGGCTGGCGGATCGGCTTCATGGTCGGCAATCCCGAGCTGGTCAATGCGTTGGCACGCATCAAGAGCTACCACGATTACGGCACGTTCACGCCGTTGCAGGTCGCAGCCATCGCCGCGCTCGAAGGCGATCAACAGTGTGTGAAGGACATCGCCGAGCAGTACCGCCAGCGCCGCAACGTGCTGGTCAAAGGCTTGCACGAACTGGGCTGGATGGTCGAGAACCCCAAGGCGTCGATGTATGTCTGGGCCAAGATTCCGGAGGCCTACGCGCACATGGGCTCGCTCGAGTTTGCCAAGAAGCTGCTGGCCGAAGCCAAGGTCTGCGTCTCGCCCGGCATCGGCTTCGGTGACTATGGCGACGACCACGTACGTTTTGCGCTGATCGAAAACCAGGATCGCATTCGGCAGGCCGTGCGTGGCATTCGCCAGATGTTTCGCAACGACAAGAGCTGACGCTTTACCCTGGCATATCGTGCCACTCGTACTGCATCTGCCGAGCGGTGAGGCGCGCCGCATCGGCACCGAGCAGGCGTGCCACCAGATGCAGGCTCATGTCGATGCCGGCGGAAATCCCGGCGCTGGTGACCAGGCTGCCAGCATCGACATAGGGCACATTCTCCCGCACATCGAGGTCCGGGTAGCTCTCGCGCAGCTCCTGGATGTCGGCCCAATGGGTGGTGACGCTCTGCCCCTCCAGCAGGCCAGCCTTGGCCAGGATCAACGCGCCACTGCATACCGAAGTGAGCAACCCGGTCGTCGCCGCCATCCGCCGCACCCACGCGAGGGTATTCGGGTCATTTACAGGTTGATCGATCACGCCCCCCGGCACGATCAGCACATCGCTGTGTACCTCTTCATCGAACTGGGCGTCGGGCTGCACCCGCAGCTCGTAGCGGGCGGTGAGCAGGTCGCGACTGGCCGCAACCGTGCTGACCACGAATGGCGCGTGAATGCTCAAACCGTCGCGCAGCGCAACGCGGCTGGCAACGCTGAACACTTCGTACGGCCCGGCGAAGTCGAGAATCTCGATGCCGGGGTAGAGCAGGATGACAACCTGCAAGGGGCGGTCGAAAATCTGCAATTCGGGGGGCAAGGCCTTGGACATACGGTCACTCCAGTCTGGAGCACGCATCATCGAGCTGAACGGTAAAAGGGTAAATGACAGTTACCCCACAGATCCTGCCAAAGTGTCGTGATTGCTTGCATCGCACGTTTGCGCGGCCAGGGCTGAAATTGTTTCTCGACGTTGCAATTGCCGAACATCACCTTTTTAAATGGCAACCTGATCCTGGCTTTTGGCCGATTGCGCGTAAACTTATCCTTCTTCGCGAGGCGGTCGACCATCACCGCACTCGTCCGCTGTGCCTCTGGCCAGTCATCGGCCAGGCTTCATCTTCACTTTCAGGATCATATCGTCATGACCAAACGGCTCACCAGCGCTCTGCTGGCTTGTGTATTGCTCGGCTCCAGCGCTGCCCACGCGCAGAAGGCGCCACCACCGGTGCAGCTATCCCTGCTCGGGTCTGGCGGCGTGGTCAGTGCCATGCAGACCATCGTCGTCGAATACGAAAAAGCCACCGGCATCAAGGTCACCGTGCTGCCTTCGCCTGCCATCGGCGACAACCCCATGGCCATCTCCAGTCGACTGGAGCGCGGTGAGCGAGCCGATCTGGTGCTCACCGAGGACGCCGCGTTGAATAAACTCATTCAATTGGGTGAAGTGCAGCGCGAACCCCGCGTGGATGTCGGCAAGTCCTTCATCGCCATGGCCGTACGCCAAGGTGAGGCCAAGCCAGACATCGGCAGTGTCGACGCCTTTCGCAAGACGCTGATAGACGCCCGCTCGCTGGCCTACTCCAACAGCACCAGCGGCCTGTACCTGTCGCACCTGCTGTTTCCGCGCATGAAACTGGCCGAACAGCTTCGCGACAAAAGCAGCCTGGTAGACAGCGAGCCCGTGGGTGCCGTGGTTGCTCGGGGCGATGTGCAGCTGGGTTTCCAGCAATTGAGCGAGCTCAAGGCGGTACCGGGCATCGATATCGTCGGCCTGATTCCAGATGCGGTGCAGAAGATGACTTTGTATTCGGGCGGTGTCACGCGTACCAGCGCCCACCCTGAAGAGGCCGCCGCATTGCTGCAGTACCTGAGCACACCGGCAGCCCGTCTCGCCATTCAGGAAAGCGGGCTTACGCCGGTGCATTGATCACGCCGGGCGCCAACGGTGGTCTAAAGAATCTTCACGGTATGAAAGGCCACGGTGTCATAGGGCACGGTTACTTCCTGCTTGTCCTTGAGCTGGGGGTGGGTGGCAATGATTTCGCGGACTCTCTGGTAAATCGGCTCTTGCTGTTCAGGGGGGAGGGTGGCGATGAAGCTGATGGAGCGCACCCGGTTGAGAATCACGTCTTCCGGCGTGCCGGTGTGCGAATGGCTGAAGTGCTTTTCCACCAGCGGGTGGGCGAAGCCCTTGTGCGGGAACATTTCACGCCACTGTTGGGTGTAGAACCGCGGGCTGTCACCGGCCACCGCGCTGACCACGTCCGCCACCTGACGTACCCAGTCCTCGCGGGTATCGCGCAGGTTCCAGATCATTCCCAGGCGTCCGCCGCGCTTGAGCACCCTGTGGATTTCCTTCATGGCCTCGGGTTTGGCAAACCAGTGGAAGGAATGCGCGCAGATCACTGCATCCACTGATTCGTTTTTCAACGGGATCTCTTCGGCGGCACCTTCGAGTATCTTCACGTAGGGCTTGTCGCCCCAGTTGAGCTGCAGCTTTTCGCGCATGGCGGCAACCGGTTCCACCGCGAACACCTCGGCGCCGATGTCGACCAACCGCGGAATGAACTTGCCAGTCCCCGAGCCCAGGTCGAGTACCGTTGTATGGGGTGGGTCCCATTTGCTGTGCGGCTTGATCTGCATGATCTCGCGCAGCCAGTTGTCGAGTTCCTTCGGGTAGTCCGGGCGCCCCTTGTCGAATGAGCTGGCACCCTGCAGATAGCCTTTTACAGCCGTCGATGGAAGGAGTTTGAGAAGTTTTTCGGTCAAGCTCTTGGGGTTTGTGGTGCTACTGTTTTTGTCGAAATTGCTCATGTTCGCCCTCGCACGCTTGCTAGCGCGGTTGTTGTCGCCAGGCTGATTGCACAGCGCAACGCCCAACCAGCCACGGTGGGCGTTATAAGACAAAGCGTAGCCCAAGGTCGTTGAGGTCACCTTTAATTCGTGCAGGGTGGGGTGAAACCGGATCAGCGTCCGTCGGAAAGTGTCTGGGCAACCGATGCCTCTGCCTGCTCGTTCAGCCACTGTCTGAAGACGGCGCACTTCGTGCTTTCTTCCGGCAATCGCGGGTACAGCACCACGTACTTCGAACCATCGCGAGTGAAGCCGAAGGGCGCTACCAGTTGCCCGGATGCCAGTTCCTCTTGAACCATCAACAGTGACGCCACGCTCACGCCCAACGCAGCAGTAGCGGCCTGCAGGCACAGGTAGAAATGCTCGTACTCGACGGTTGCCACTTCCCCTGGCACTTTCTTCGCCAGTCGCAGCCACTGCTCCCAGGCAGCCGGTCGTGTGCTGCTGCGCAGCACGTGCACACCACTCAATCGCCTCACCGATTCCGCCAAGGCGGGCGCGCAAACCGGACCGACCCATTCAGGACACAACGCAGCACTTTCGACTGAATCGTCCCAGCGAAAATCGTCGCGTCGAATGGCCAGGTCAGCGCCGCATCGAGAAAAGTCGATCGGCCCACCCGCCGCCAGCAATTGAATCTGGATCTGCGGGTGCGCCTGATGGAAGGCAGGCAGGCGGGGAATCAGCCATTTCATCGCAATCGTCGGTTCGCAGGACACTACCAGCGTGTCTTCGCGCGCTTTTTGCTGCACCTGGCGGACCGCCTGCTCCAACTGCTCGAACATCGGCTGCGTGACGTCGTGCAGCAGCCGTCCTGCGTGGTAGAGAAAGACCGCACGATTGCGCCGATCGAACAGCTCCACCCCTAGCGCGTCTTCCAGCGAGCGAATCTGGCGGCTGACCGCGCCGTGCGTCACGTGCAGTTGCTCGGCCGCCTTCATGAAGCTTTGGTTCTGCGCAGCGGCGTTGAAAAAGCGGAAAGAGGCGAGGGGCGGAAGGCTCATACGAACGACGAAATCTCACAGGTTTCGACGACTATAAATCGTTTTTTCCTGCCTGCGCAAAACTCCATGATTGCGCTCGTTGCCGGGCATTTTGGCAGCCTTACCAATAAAATGGAGAGAATCCATGGAAGATATGCATAAGCGTGCAATGCCGAGCAGCGCCATTGGACTGAGGCTTTTCGAGCCGTCAATCAACGATGTATGTGAAAGCGTGGCTCACAGTGGCTTCGCCTTTCTGCAGCCTCCCACGGTCGCTCACTTGCTGGACACCGTCGTGCCTGGCTTCATCCAGGACTGGGAACAGTTTCGGCAAAGCTGGGATCATCTGCAGCAGGATACATTCATGGGGGATGGCGGCACCTATCGCCTGCGTCGCCATGCGACCCTCTCCATCGAGCAAGGCAGTCGCCACTGGCAGGCTTGCGCTCATCGACCGCATTACCAGAACGTCGAGCACAACGGCCTCAACGGCGGCATCGTCCGGCATTACGCGCCGTTCACGACCGAGGTCTGCTCAGGCAAGGTGTTTTCGGCAGTGATGGACCTGTGCTGCGCCTTTCTCGGCGTCCTCGCTGGGCAAAGTGCCTGGCATATCGAAGCGCATCAGTTCCGTATCTATGCATCCCGCGGAGCGGCGTCTCCGACACCTGAAGGTGTGCACCGCGATGGCGTCGACTTCGTGTTCATGCTGCTGGTCAATCGAGTCAACGTGATGGAGGGCGAGACGTCCATCTACGACAATGACCTGCGGCTGCTGGCAAGGCACTCGATGATCCATGAACTGGAAGCCGCCCTGCTCAACGATGAGCAGGTTCGACACGGCGTCAGCGCCGTCATCCCCATACACCCCGATCGACCTGCCCACCGGGATGTCCTGGTCGTCACTTTCAAGAAACGTTGACGGGACGTGATCATGAACGAATTATTGGCAGTCGCCCTGATTACCGTATTGGCCGTCATCAGCCCGGGCCCGGACTTTGCCATGGTCACCCGCAACAGCTATGCCTACGGGCGTCAGAGTGGTTTGATCGCGGCTTTGGGCATTGCTTGCGGTGTACAGGTGCATGTGTTCTACACCGTGTTCGGCATCGCCGTGATCATCACTCAGTCGCCACTGTTGTTCATGGGCATGAAATGGCTGGGTGCCGGTTATCTCATCTACCTAGGCGTGCGCTCGTTGCTCAACACCTCCAAGTTGGCATTGGCCAACGTGGGAGGCGGGGCGCCGTCATTGTCCAGCGCATTTCGGACAGGCTTCTTCACCAATGCCCTCAATCCCAAGACCATGCTGTTCGTGGTAGCCACTTACAGTCAGGTCGTACAGGCGGGCAGTTCGATAATGACGAACTTTGCCTATGGCTTGTTCATGTCGTTCTCGCACTGGGTGTGGTTCAGCATCGTGGCGCTGTTCTTCTCGTCCGGGCCGCTGCGTCGGCGGATGCTGGAGAAACAACACGTTGTCGATCGGGTGATCGGCACCGCCCTCATAGGGTTGGCCGCGTGCCTGGTACTGCCGGGCCTTGGCAGTTGAGCCATTGCACCACCTCCGCCGCGGCTATTTGTCCGGATGTGTGCGGTGCAATGGGCGTCAAACCGGCTGCAGCTTCTTCTCGAACACCACCACGCCATCCAGATCACGCAGTTGCACGGTCATTTCCCCGCTCTGGCCTTCGATCTGTACTTCGCCGAAAAACTGGAAACCTGCGAACGGTGAGGTGTTCTGGGCCGGTGGTGCTTTCTGGAACACCACCTGTGGGCCAAAGGTGGCGTCCAACGGGTTGGGGCCGAAGCTGCCGGCGTTCAGTGGCCCGGCGACGAATTCCCAGAATGGTTCGAAGTCCTGGAAGGCGGCGCGGTCCGGATGGTAGTGATGCGCTGCGCAGTAGTGCACGTCGGCGGTCAGCCAGACCGTATTGACCACTTTCTGCTGGCGCACGAAGCCGAGCAGCTCGGCGATCTCCAGCTCGCGCCCCTTGGCGGCCCCATCATCGCCATTGGCGATCGCCTCCCAGCGCCCGACCCCCGGGCTCATTTCTCCATCCGGGACACCCAAGCCGATGGGCATATCGGCGGCAATGACTTTCCATTGGGCCTGCGACCCTTTGAGCCCGGACTTCAGCCAGTCCAGTTGCGCCTGTCCAAGAAACGCCGTGCGGGCTTCGGGCTTGGCCGCCAGGTTGTCGTCGTTGCCACTGCGGTAGCTGCGCATGTCCAGGACGAAGATGTCCAGCATCGGCCCATAGCTGAGCTTGCGGTAGATACGCCCGCCGTTGTCGGCGCGCTGCAGGCGCATGGGCGCGTACTCGAGCCATGCCTGACGCGCGTTGCCAACCAGATGACGGATGTCGCGGTTCTGGTAGCGCGCGTCGAGTTGCTTGCTGGGCGACCAGTTATTGGTCACCTCGTGGTCGTCCCATTGCCAGATCTGCGGCACCTCGGCATTGAAGCGCCGCACGTTTTCATCCATCAGGTTGTAGCGGTAGTTGCCGCGGTACTCGTCCAGAGTTTCCGCCACCTTGCTCTTGGCTTCGGTGGTGATGTTGCGCCATACGCGGCCATTCTCGGTGGTCACCGTGGCGGGCACCGGCCCATCGGCGTAGATGGTATCGCCGCTGTGGATGAAGAAATCCGGCAGGCGCAGACGCATGGCTTCGTAGATGCGCATGCCGCCGATATCAGGGTTGATACCGAAACCCTGGCCCACTGTGTCGCCGCTCCACACGAAGCGGATGTCGCGACGCTGCGAAGGCTCGCTGCGCAGATGGCCGAACCACGGCTCGCTGCTGACGCCGGTCTGCGCGTCTTCGAACTGCACGCGATAGAAGATCGCCTGGTCCACCGGCAGGCCGCTAAGTTCGACCCGCGCGGTGAAATCGCTGCCCACGTCGGCCAGTGGCGATACCGAACGGCGAGGGTTGGTGAACATGCTCCGCGTATCCCATTCCACCACCATGCGTGCCGGGCGGTCGCAGCGGCTCCAGACCATGGCCCTGTCGCCCATCAGGTCGCCGGACTGCACGCCGTCAGTCAATTGCGGCCGGTCCTTGACCGAGGCGATCACCGCTGGCGCCAGCCCAGGCAACAGAAAGCCTGCCCCCACGGCTTGCACGAGGCGACGGCGCTTGAGATCGAACATGGTCATGGCATAGCCCTTGGAAAGTGAAAGGGCTATGTAAGCGTGGGGATGTGACAGGTGCGTGAAGGTCAGCGCAGTTCTGTGGTGTGACAGTTTCTGCGGCCGGCAGGCTGGTATTGAATGCACCGATCGGTCATTGGTCGAACCGTCGATGCAGTTCGGGGAACAACAACTGCGCAAACCAGACGGGAAGGCCTGGATGCAGCTGTCTCGATTTGACTGACGGTGCATCTATCAAGCCCATTGTCACCAGCTTGTTCAATTGGCCACTGGCAACGCGGTCATGCAAGCCTGTATAGATCTTGAAGTCAGACCGTGACACCTCCCCTTGCGTAAGCAGAATATGCAGCGCCCTTGCCATTTCTTGTTTTACACCCGCGTGCTCGAAACGTGGTTCGAAAGTCACAGCGCGTTCCAGGCGCTGGCGCAGTGTTGCCAGACCCATGGCGTGCTCGACGTACACCATTTGGTCGAGACAGACCTGCAACACGAACTCGACGAACTCCAGTAACCCCGACTGTGTGAGTTGTCCTCGACCGTCCAGATCACCACTACGCGGCTGAATATAAATATACAATCGAAATTTCCGATTTATTTCTCGCGGTCACAGGCGTCATGCTGGCCCACCCTAGCCGGAGCACCGCAGCGGTTCGGGGCAATCGCTCGGTTACCAGCTAGTTGCCCATTACCCTTCATGCGGTGTCAGCCAGACGTAACAACTTCGCTCGCCGAAGTTGCCTGCAGCGTACGCAGCCCTGTGAGCACGGCGGTCAGCATCAACAGCCCGGCACCGATGGCAACGGCGAATCCGGCGCGAGTACCGAAGTGGTCGATGACCATACCGGCGACTGCCCCACCCATCGCGATGCCGACACTGACGCCTGTACTCAACCAGGTCAGTCCTTCAGTGATCTTGCCGGGCGGCAGGATTTTCGTGCCGATGTTCATCACCACGATCAGCGTCGGTGCGAACGACATGCCGGTGATGAACAGCAATCCGGTGAGCCAATACACATTGGGCGCAAAAATCGGCAACGTCGTCGCCACGGCAGTGAATACCGCGCCGATCAGCAGCTGAGTTTCGTATGCCAGCCCACTTCTCACTGTCCCGAACGTGATCCCGGCAACCATCGACCCTGCAGCGAACCCCGCGAGAATAAAGCTGGCGGCGGCTGGCCAGCCTTGTTCCTTGGCAAACGCCACTACTGCGACATCGACCGAGCCGCCGAGCAACCCCAGCGCCAGCATCGCCACCACGATGATCCGCAAGGCAGGAATGCGCAGCGGAGAAGTGGATGGACCCTTGACCACCGGCACCGGCGGCGGCTCGGTTTCATGCTGGCGCAGAAAGGCAACCACGCCCACGGCCAACAACACGGCGGCTACCAGCGGGCCGGCTTGTGGAAACAGACCGCTGCTCAACGCGATGGACAGCGGTGGACCGACGATGAAGGTGAACTCCACCAGCACTGTATCCAGGGAGTAGGCGGCGTGCAGTTGTGGTTTTCCGCGAAACAGGTAGGCCCAGCGTGCGCGGATCATTGCTCCGAAACTGGGGAGCACGCCCGCCAGGGCGGCCAGCACGAACAGCACCGGCAGCGGCGCATGCCAATGCACGGCGCCGATCAGGGCCAGGAGCATGCCGATACTGAACGCCGCGACGGGCGCCAGCACCTTGCGCTGGCCGCGCTGATCCACCAGTTTCGAAATCATCGGCCCGAGTATGGCGCTGGTCAGGGTATAAGTGCCCGCCACTGCGCCTGCAACCCAATAGCGCCCGGTTTCATGCACGAGCATGGTGATGAGGCCCAGCCCGATCATGGTCTGTGGGAGCCGGGCCATGGAACCCGCCAGTAACAGAGCCACGACGCCCGGGGTTGCGAAGAATGTACGGTAGGCATTACTCATGTGAAGGGCGGAACTCCGTGTTCGCGGGGGGCATGAGGGAGAAGTTTACAGGGCCAACGAGGCGGGATGGATACCTGTCCGGAGGTGCTTCTGGAGAGTGGTCATATCGGCCGCTCAAGAAACAGAAGTCGTGCTGCCAGCGCTGTCATCACGCTCGCAAAGCCATAATTGGCCCAGCGCCGAGGCATGCTGTTCAATCGTCCGCGCAGCGTTCCGGCACACAGTGCCAGCACACTGTGAAAAACCAGGGAGATCAGCAGAAGCAGCACACCTAGCATCACCAGTTGAACCGTCACACTGGCGTTGCCGACAGTGACGAACTGCGGCAGAAACACCATGAAGAACAGCAGGCCCTTGGGATTCAGCAAGCTGTTGAGCGTGGCGCGAACGAAGATCTTGCGGATCGAACCCAGGGGGCGGGGTGCAGCGCTTTCGCCAGTCGGCGCCGTCAGCGCTTGCCAGGCCAGCCACAACAGATAGCACGCACCGGCCAGCCGTAACAAGTCGAAGGCAGGCGCCCAACTCATGACGACAGCGCCCATGCCGGCGCTGACCAACAGCGTCAGCAGCAAGTCTGCCAGCGAAATCCCCAACGCCGCCGCCACCCCGGCCCGCCAGCCGTGGGCCAGCGCATGGCTGGTGACGAAGGCCATGTTCGGTCCGGGAACGACCAACAGGAGCATTGCGGCGATAACGAACAGGTAGAGGTTGGCTGCATCCGGCATGACGAGCGCTCCTGTGGATTGAGTTCACAGGGTAGGCGCATCGAGCGAGCGGCGGGAGGTACAGTTCAACAGAAGGTGGGGGCAACAGTGGTCGGGGCGGGGCCTGTCAGGCGAGGGATGGGCGCGGAAGTGGCAGCGATTGGGCTGGCGCCTTCGCGGCCACTGGCCGCTCCTACAAAGGGAGTCGGAGAAATCGCAGACGAAAAAAAAGACCTTCGTGAAGGTCTTTTTTCTGATTTGGTGCCCCGAGGGAGACTCGAACTCCCACTCCTTTCGAAAACGGATTTTGAATCCGCCGCGTCTACCAATTCCGCCATCAGGGCTTACAGGCGGCGAAGTATAGAGACGGCGCGACCACTGGTCAATCAGCTTTCATGGTCAATTTTGCAGATTTTTGCTAGAATTTTCAGCCCTATACAGCCGAACCCTATCATGCGTGTCGCCGATTTCTCTTTCGAGCTTCCTGATTCCCTGATCGCTCGCCATCCGTTGGCGGAGCGCCATGGCAGCCGCCTGTTGGTCCTCGATGGGCCGTCCGGTGCGCTGGATCATCGTCAATTCACCGATCTGCCCGGTTTTCTCAGGCCAGGCGACCTGATGGTGTTCAACAATACCCGGGTGATTCCGGCACGGGTGTTTGGCCAGAAGGCGTCGGGGGGCAAGCTGGAGATTCTGGTCGAGCGCGTGCTGGACAGCCATCGCGTGCTGGCCCACGTGCGTTCCAGCAAGTCGCCCAAGCCGGGTTCGAAGATTTTGCTCGACGGCGGCGGCGAGGCCGAGATGGTCGCGCGGCATGATGCGCTGTTCGAGCTGCGCTTCAATGAAGAGGTGTTGCCACTGCTCGATCGGGTCGGGCACATGCCGTTGCCGCCCTACATCGACCGGCCCGACGACAGCGCCGACCGCGAGCGTTATCAGACCGTGTACGCCGAGAAGGCCGGCGCGGTGGCGGCGCCGACGGCGGGGCTGCATTTCGACAAGGCGCTGCTGGCACAGATCGAGGCGATGGGGGTCCAGACCGCTTTCGTGACCCTGCATGTCGGCGCCGGTACCTTCCAGCCGGTGCGGGTCGAGAAGCTTGAAGACCACCACATGCATAAAGAGTGGCTGGAGGTCAGCCAGGACGTGATCGACGCGGTGCAGGCGTGCAAGGCCCGCGGTGGTCGAGTGGTGGCGGTAGGCACCACCAGCGTGCGCTCGCTGGAAAGCGCGGCGCGTGACGGCGTGTTGAAGCCGTTCAGTGGCGACACCGATATCTTCATCTTTCCGGGGCGACCGTTCCGTGTGGTCGATGCCCTGGTCACCAATTTCCATTTGCCGGAGTCCACGCTGCTGATGCTGGTCTCGGCGTTCGCGGGTTATCCCGAAGCCATGGCGGCCTATGCGGCAGCGGTGGCCAACGAGTACCGCTTCTTCAGTTACGGTGATGCCATGTTCATCACCCGCAATCCGGCGCCTCGCGGTCCCAGCGAAGCCGCGCCAGGGGATCAAGCATGAGTCGCACCTGTCGTATGTCGTTCGAATTGCTGGCCACCGATGGCAAGGCCCGTCGTGGCCGCCTGACCTTCCCCCGTGGCGTGGTGGAGACCCCGGCGTTCATGCCGGTGGGCACCTATGGCACGGTCAAGGGCATGTTGCCGCGCGACATCGAGGCGATCGGTGCGCAGATGATTCTGGGAAACACCTTCCACCTGTGGTTGCGCCCGGGCACTGCGGTGATCAAGGCGCACGGCGACCTGCACGATTTCATGCAGTGGAAAGGGCCGATTCTGACCGACTCCGGTGGTTTCCAGGTGTTCAGCCTGGGCGCCATGCGCAAGATCAAGGAGGAGGGCGTGTACTTCGCCTCCCCGGTGGATGGCTCCAAGGTGTTCATGGGGCCGGAAGAATCGATGCAGGTCCAGCGCGACCTGGGATCGGACGTGGTGATGATTTTCGACGAGTGCACGCCTTACCCGGCCGACGAGCACACCGCGCGCACCTCCATGGAGCTTTCGCTGCGCTGGGCGCAACGGTCCAAGGACGCGCATGGCGAAAGCACCGCGGCGCTGTTCGGCATCGTTCAGGGCGGCATGCACGAGAACCTGCGCATGCGTTCGCTCGAAGGCCTGGACAAGATCGGTTTCGATGGCCTGGCCATCGGCGGCCTGTCGGTGGGCGAGCCCAAGCATGAAATGATCAAGGTGCTCGACTACCTGCCGGGCCTGATGCCCGCTGACAAACCTCGTTACCTTATGGGGGTAGGCAAACCCGAAGACTTGGTCGAGGGTGTGCGCCGCGGCGTCGACATGTTCGACTGCGTGATGCCGACGCGCAATGCGCGCAACGGGCATCTGTTCATCGACACGGGCGTGCTGAAGATCCGCAACGCGTTCCATCGCCACGATGATTCGCCGCTGGACCCTACCTGCGATTGCTATACCTGCCGCAACTTCTCGCGCGCTTATCTGCATCACCTGGACAAGTGTGGCGAAATGCTCGGTAGCATGTTGAATACCATCCACAATTTGCGTCATTACCAGCTGCTGATGGCTGGTTTGCGCGAGGCTATTCAACAGGGTACATTGGCCGCCTTTGTCGATGCCTTCTATGCCAAGCGCGGGCTGCCCGTGCCGCCCTTGGACTGACCGTTTTATAAAGACTTTAAGTCAATAACTTCTAAGTAACTGGAGCGTTGAATGAGCTTTTTGATCCCCGCCGCTTTCGCGGACGCCGCTGCACCGGCTGCTGGCCCTGCCGGCTCTGGCTTCGAGTGGATTTTCCTGGTCGGTTTCCTGGTCATCTTCTACATGATGATCTGGCGTCCGCAGGCCAAACGTGCCAAGGAACAGAAAAACCTGCTGGGCAACCTGCAGAAAGGTGACGAAGTGGTCACCAGTGGCGGCATCGCCGGCAAGATCAACAAGGTCACCGACGACTTCGTGGTCATCGAAGTGTCCGACACCGTCGAGCTGAAAATCCAGAAGGGCGCCATCGCCGCGACCCTGCCCAAAGGCACGCTCAAAGCGATCTAAGCTGCAGACTTTTACCCATGTCGGGGCGCGCAAGGCGCCCCGCGTCTTGAACGGGCGGCGTGATGCTGAACAAATACCCTCTGTGGAAATATGTACTGATCCTGGCGGTGCTGGCGATCGGTTTTATCTATTCCGCACCTAATCTCTATCCTGATGACGCGGCCATCCAGGTCAGCGGCGCGAGCACTTCGCTGCAGGTCAATCAGGCAGATCTGGATCGCGTCGGCACGGCACTCAATGCCGCCGGCATCCAGGTCAACTCCGCAAGCCTCGCCGAAAACGGCAAGGGCGGTCTGCTGCGCCTGACCAAGGCCGAAGACCAGTTGCCGGCCAAGGATGTCGTGCGCAAGGCGCTGGGCGATGACTATGTGGTGGCCCTGAACCTGGCTCCGACCACGCCGCCCTGGTTGCGCAGCCTGGGTGCAAGCCCGATGAAGCTGGGCCTCGACCTGTCCGGTGGCGTGCACTTCCTGCTCGAAGTCGACATGGACAAGGCGCTCGACGCCCGCATGAAAGTCTACGAAGGCGAAGTCAAGACGCTGCTGCGCAAGGAGCGCGTGCGTTATCGCAGCCTGCCGCAGCAGGATGGCGCCATTCAGCTGGGCTTCAGCGACACCGCTACCCGCGACCAGGCACAAGCCCTGATCCGCAAGAGTTTCACCGATTTCGACCTGACTGCCAGCGAGCGCAGCGAGTTGTCGGTGCTGCGCCTGGCCATGACCCAGGCCAAGGTCGCGGAGATCCGCGAGTACTCCATCAAGCAGAACCTGACCACGGTGCGTAATCGGGTCAACGAGCTGGGTGTGGCCGAGCCGCTGGTCCAGCGCCAGGGTGCCAACCGCATCGTGGTCGAGCTGCCGGGCGTGCAGGATACTGCCGAAGCCAAGCGTATCCTCGGCAAGACCGCCAACCTCGAGTTCCGTCTCGGTGCCGGTCCGGATGATTCCAAGGCTACTACCGAAACCTTCGAGTTCCGCGAGGGCAACCGTGCTCCCGCGGCAGTCGAGCGTGGCCTGATCATCACCGGTGACCAGGTTACCGATGCCCAGGCCAGCTTCGACGAACACGGCCAGCCACAGGTGAACATTAAGCTCGATGGCCACGGCGGCGACCTCATGAGCCGCGCCACGCGCAGTAACGTTGGCCGCAGCATGGCGGTGATCTTCATCGAGCAGCGCCCGACTACGCGCTACGTCAAGCAGACGGTCAATGGGGTCGAGAAGGACGTTGCGGTACAGACCTTCACCGAAGAGAAGAAGATCATCAGCCTGGCGACCATCCAGTCGCCGCTGGGCAGCCAGTTCCGCATTACCGGCCTCAACGGCCAGGGTGAGTCATCCGAACTGGCGCTGCTGTTGCGTGCCGGTGGTCTGGCGGCACCGATGTACTTCGCCGAAGAACGTACCATTGGCCCGAGCCTGGGTGCCGACAACATCACCAAGGGTGTCGATGCATCGCTGTGGGGCATGCTGTTCGTCTCGCTGTTCATCATTGCCATCTACCGCTTCTTCGGTGTGATCGCCACCGTGGCACTGGCCTTGAACATGGTCATGCTGCTGGCGCTGATGTCGCTGCTGGGGGCAACCCTGACGCTGCCGGGCATTGCCGGTATCGTGCTGACGATGGGCATGGCGGTGGACGCCAACGTGCTGATCTTCTCGCGCATACGTGAGGAAATCGCCAATGGCATGAGCATCCAGCGCGCCATTCACGAAGGTTTCGACCGCGCCTACACCGCGATCATCGATGCCAACCTGACGACGCTGCTGGTCGGCGGCATTCTCTTCGCCATGGGCACCGGCCCGGTCAAGGGCTTCGCCGTCACCATGTCCCTCGGGATCTTTACCTCGATGTTCACGGCCATCATGGTGACCCGCGCAATGGTCAACCTGATCTACGGCGGTCGGGACTTCAAGAAGTTGTGGATTTAAGGGGCTGCCATGTTACGTACCATCAACTTCATGGGCGTTCGCAATATTGCGTTCGCCATCACCGTGCTCCTTACCGTGCTGGCGTTGTTCAGCATGTTTCACAAGGGCATGAACTACGGGCTGGACTTCACCGGCGGTACGCTCATCGAGCTGACCTACGAAAAGCCGGCCGACCTGGGCCTGGTGCGTGAAGAGCTGGTGAAAGCCGGTTATCACGATGCCGTGGTGCAGAACTTCGGTGCTACCACCGACCTGCTGGTGCGCATGCCGGGTGAAGACCCGCAATTGGGCAACCAGGTCGCAGCGGCGCTGCAGACGGTCGGTGGCGACAACCCTGCCACGGTCAAGCGCGTCGAATTCGTCGGTCCGCAGGTGG
This sequence comes from Pseudomonas baltica, assembly GCF_014235765.1. Taxonomy (GTDB): domain Bacteria; phylum Pseudomonadota; class Gammaproteobacteria; order Pseudomonadales; family Pseudomonadaceae; genus Aquipseudomonas; species Aquipseudomonas baltica. Next base: position 1,991,869 of record NZ_JACMYH010000001.1, on the reverse strand, counting down.
GTGAAGAACTGCGCGACCAGGGCGGCCTCGGCATGCTGCTGGCGCTGGGCGGCGTGCTCATCTATCTGGCGTTCCGCTTCCAGTGGAAGTTTGCAGTCGGCGCGATCCTCTCGTTGATCCACGACGTGATCGTCACCGTCGGCCTGCTGTCGTTCTTCCAGATCACCTTCGACCTGACGGTGCTGGCTGCGGTACTGGCCATCATCGGTTACTCGCTCAACGACACCATCGTGGTATTCGACCGGGTTCGCGAGAACTTCCGGGTGATGCGCAAGGCGTCCTTGATGGAGAACATCAACGTGTCCACCACGCAGACGCTGCTGCGAACCGTGGCGACCTCGGTGTCGACCTTGCTGGCCATCGCCGCACTGATGTTCTTCGGTGGCGACAACCTGTGGGGCTTCTCGCTGGCGCTGTTCATCGGCGTGATGGCCGGTACCTACTCGTCGATCTACATCGCCAACGTGGTACTGATCTGGCTGAACCTGAGCAGCGAGGATCTGATTCCTCCAGTGGCCAAGGACCAGGTCGACGACCGTCCATAAGACGTTCGACTGTCCCAACGGCAAGGCCCGAAAGGCGCGAGTATTGAACTCGCGCCTTTTTTTATGCTCCAAGGCATGGAAGCGTGGCTTCGTGCCATGATTGTAGTCAGGAGGTTCAAAGTGAATAAATCGTTGCTGATTGGTGCAGTGCTCGGTGCAGTCGGTGTTACAGCCGGAGGTGCCGTTGCAACCTACAGCCTCGTGAACAAGGGCCCCGAGTACGCTGACGTATTGGCCGCAGAGCCGATCAAGCAGCAGATCAAGACGCCTCGCGAAGTGTGCAAGGACGTCACCGTGACTCGGCAGAAGGCCGTTCAGGACCAGCATCAGATCGTTGGCAGCGTCCTTGGTGCAGTGGCAGGTGGTTTGCTCGGCAACCAAGTCGGCGGTGGCAATGGCAAGAAGATCGCGACCGTGGCCGGTGCCGTCGGCGGTGGCTATGCAGGCAACAAGGTGCAGGAAGGCATGCAAGGCCGGGACACCTACACCACCACCCAGACGCGCTGCAATACCGTCAACGACATCAGCGACAAGGTCGTTGGCTACAATGTGAAGTACCAGCTCGATGGCAAGGTTGGCCAGGTGCGCATGGATCGTGATCCCGGTTCGCAGATCCCTGTGAACAAGCAGGGTCAGTTGATCCTGGGCGAAAATCAAGCCGGGCAGTAAGCCTCTCGCTCTGCCTCGATCGCAGGCGCCGCCGCCCCAGGTGGCGTCAGCTCCACACTTGAACAGTACTCCATGAACAGCCGGGTCGCCCGACTTGGCTGGTTGTTGCGCAGGTGCGCCATCACCAAGGTCGAGGCAGGCATATCGTCTTCGATCTCCAGATGAGCCAGCAGCTTGCCGTCGTATGTCATCTGCGTACACGGCCGCGTCACCAGCACCGAAAACCCCAGACCTTGCCCCACCATGCAGCGCACCATTTCAATGGAAGGGGAGCTGTAGGCGACCACTGGCGCATAGCCTTTTTCGGTGAAGATATCCATGAAGTAGCTGCGACTGGGGACGGCGTCGAGCAGGATCATCGGCTCCTGGCTCAGGGCCTGCAAGGTCACGGATGGCTGCTGTGCCAGGGGGTGCTCGACAGGCAGCAGGGCGTAGGGCTTGTGCGGTGCGTTGAGGGCCTGTTTGTGGATGGTCGTGCCCAGCTCCAGATCGTAGAGAAAAGCCAGATCGAAGCGACCCCGGTGCAGGCCATGCATCAATTCATGTTGTTCGCCGTCATACAACTGAATGGAAACTTCCGGGTACAGGCTTTTGAATCCAGCCACTAACTTGGGCATGTACAAAGGCGCTGCCGATTCGAAACAGCCAATGGCAATAGTGCCGGAAACATTGCCATTCTCGGCGCGTGAGTCCTGTTCCAATTCCTGGGACAGGCGCAACAACTCCTTGGCCTTCTCATAGATCCTGCCGCCCCCAGCGGTAAGTGAAACACCCTGGGCATGATGGCGAACGAACAAGGGTTGGTTGAAGGCTTCTTCCAGATTCTTGATGGCAACCGAGATGGACGGCTGGGATATATGCAGTTGTCTGGACGCTTCGGCAATGCTGTCCTGTTCTACGGCAGCCACGAAGTATTTAAGTTGCCGCAGGGTAAAGTGCATCACGTTCGACTCCTGTGCAGCGCAGTTCCGCAATGCGCTGGCTGAATAGGTTTTACCTATCTTTGCCAAGGCTGTGCGAAGACCATGCCAGTACTGGCCTGGCCTTGTCGCCAGCATTGCGGGATGTTCCCGTGGCGCGGCACGGCAGCCTGCTTCACCAGGGCGCTCCTGGCTGCGACATTCCGGCACATCCAGCAAATACAGGCAGGTTTGCCTTTGCGCAGCGAAACGCCCCATGTTCGCACGGACTGGAAGTTCACCGCGCCAATACCGTGCACGGGCTTTTCGAAGGTCGTGGTTGTTTCACTGCGTAGCGTACGCAGTCTTCTGTAGCGAACTAACCGTGCCGCTCCTGCTTAGGTTTTTCCTATGCAAGGGGCTCGAATTTACTAATTTCGGCACGACCTGGCATCAATCATGATGGTTACAAGACGGGCAGAACGGGCAACGTTCGAAGTTCAGATCCGACAGGAAGTCACCCATCACTATTGACCTTGCCGAGCGAGCCGACGATGACGTTTGACTGGAAATACATGTTTGGTCTGCTCAGCGATACCGAGTTCTGGATGGCGGCCTGGACCGTGATTCAACTCAGTGTATTGACCTGGGTCATCAGTATCGTGCTGGGCTTTGTTCTAGCCCTGGCGAAGCAGTCCACCCGTCCATTGATCAATCTGCCAGCGCGCGGTTATATCTGGCTGTTTCGCAGTCTGCCGCTGTTGGTGCTGCTGATATTCGTCTACAACCTGCCGCAGGCGATGCCGTCCACATCGGCCGTGCTGGCCAACCCGTTCTGGGCTGGCCTGATCGCGCTGGTGCTCAGTGAAACCGCCTACGTCGCAGAGATCCATCGTGGTGGCTTGCTGTCCATCGCCAAGGGCCAGAGCGAGGCCGCCCGGGCCCTGGGCCTGCGGTTTGCGGGCACGCAATGGCGCATCGTCATTCCCCAGGCATTGCGGGTGGCGCTGCCTTCGCTCACCAATGAGTTCATCTCCATCGTCAAGCTCAGCTCGCTGGTGTCGGTGATCTCGTTGACCGAGATCCTCATGGTGGGTCAGCGCCTGTACTCGCAGAACTTCCTGGTCATGGAAACCATGGCCGGAGTGGCGTTCTTCTACGTGCTGATCGTGACCGTGTTCGACTTTCTGCTCAAGCGCCTGGAGCGCTATCTGGACGTGACCCAGACCAAGGCCGCGCGCCTGCCCGATGCCGAAGTGCTGCGCCTGGCCACCGAGCACAAGGCTGCCGTGGCGCGGCCCAACAGCGATTCGACTGGCCCCGCGCTGCAGGCGACCAAGCTGCACAAGGCCTACAACGACGTCGAAGTACTGGGCGCGGTGAGCTTGCAGATCCAGCCGGGTGAAGTGGTGTCGGTCATCGGCCCTTCGGGCTCGGGCAAGACCACGCTGATTCGCCTGCTCAACGGGCTGGAGCAGATCGACAACGGTGACATCAAGATCAACGGCCAGCCGTTCATTCACCTGGACCGACAGGGCGCACAGCCGCAGCGCTATGTAGAACACGCCGAGCATCGCCTGAACATCGGCATGGTGTTCCAGAGCTTTAACCTGTTCCCGCACATGACCGTGCTCAACAACCTGCTCATGGCCCCGCGTTATCACCGCCTGGCGCCGCTGGCCGATCTCCGGCAGCAGGCCTACGCCCTGCTGCACAAGGTCGGCATGCTCGACCATGCCTGGAAGTACCCGCATCAGTTGTCCGGTGGCCAACAGCAACGCGTGGCGATTGCTCGCGCACTGATGATGCGCCCACAGATCATGCTGTTCGACGAACCCACCTCGGCGCTCGACCCGGAGAAGGTCAACGAGGTGTTGCAGGTCATCGAAGCGCTGGCCAGCGAAGGCATCACCATGATCATCGTGACCCACGAAATGAATTTCGCCTTCAAGGTTTCCGATCGCATCGTCTTCATGGAGAAGGGCCGCGTGGTCTGCGATGACAGTCCGCAGGCGCTGCGTAGCGGGCACAACCCGCGGGTGGAAGCGTTCCTCAAAGATGTCTCGTTGGCTTGAATCCAACCTAACTGGTGCGAGTAGCAAACATGATCGAGCAATGGCAGATAGACCGGTTTCATCGAGATGGCTTTCTGGTTGTGGAGGATGTGCTGGCTGCGCCGGAAGTCGCCGCGCTGCAACAGGACTTCGACCAGTGGGTTCAGGACAGCCGCAGCCAGTCCCTGGCCTGGGGTGAAACACTGGATGGGCGCCCTCGCTTCGATGTGGAAAGCGATCACCGCGCGGACCATCCTTCGCTGCGCCGCGTGGCCTCGCCCACCGAGATTTCGCCGGCGTATCGCCAGGCCGCCTTCGCATCGCGCATGGCCGAGATTGCCGGACAGCTGATCGGCGGCGCCGGTACGCGCTTCCACCACAGCAAGATCAACTCCAAGCTGCCGCACACCGCCACCCAGGTGAAATGGCACCAGGATTTCCTGTTCACCCCGCACAGCAACGATGACCTGGTGACGGCGCTGTTGATGGTCAGCGAAGTGACCCCGCAGAACGGCCCGCTCAAGGTCATCCCCGGCAGCCACACGGGCCCGCTGTGGTCGCACTGGCACGACGAGCGCTTTACCGGTGCGGTGGCCGATGCCGTGGTCGATGAGCACTGCCAGGCACCGGTGGCGTGCTTCGGTCCGCCGGGTTCGGTGTGCTTCATGCACACCCGTCTGCTGCATGCCTCAAGCCCCAACCACACCGAAGATCCGCGAACCCTGTTCATCAGCGTCTACGCCGCCGAGGACGCTTTGCCGCTGGCCGACAACCCGCTGCCCAGCGAGCACGCCGGGCTTCTGGTGGCCGGGCGCGAGAGCGGCCTGGTGCGCAGCACCGATCACCACGTTCGCCTGCCCCAGAAACCCAAGGGTGCATCATTTTTCGTCCAGCAGGCCGGTACCGACCTGACGACTGCCTGACTCCATTGACTGCGAGGAATACCCCATGAAATTGCCAAGCCTGATCGTCCGCCCCGTTGCCATGGCCGTGTTCGGCGCCGTCCTGGCTGCCAGCTCGTTGAGCGCTTCGGCGTTCCAGCAGCCCGGCAAGATCGTCGCCGGTTCCGATATGACGTTCTTCCCCTACGAGTACATGGAGAAGAACAAACCCGCCGGCTTCGATATCGAATTTCTCGACGGTCTGGCCAAGGTCATGGGCATGACTGCGGAAAACATCGACACGCGCTTTCCCAACCTGATCAGCGGACTGCAGGCCGGACGGTTCGATATCACCAACTCGTCGATGTACATCACCGCCGACCGCCTGAAGGTGATCGACATGGTCCCTTACCTGAAAAGTGGCGAGTCGATACTTGCGGTGAAGGGCAGTGACTATCAGCCCAAGACGCCCGAAGAGTTCTGCGGCCACAAGATCGGCTCCATGGGTGCCACGTCCTGGTTGCAGCAGTTGCAGAAGCTGTCTGCCGAATATTGCGTGAAGAATGGCCTGCAGCCGATTGCCATCAGCGAGTACGGCACCGATCCACAGGCAACCCAGGCCATGCTGGCACACGCAGTCGAGGCGCAGATCACCGATGCGGCGGTCGCCCGTGGTGTGGTCGACAAGCTGGGCAATCGCGTGGTGATTTCCTCGCAGACCCTGATCTACCCGGTGCTCAACGGCTTCGGCGTGAAGAAGGGCAACGATGCCGTCAGAAACGCGCTCGTCGAAGGCCTGGAAAAGTACAGCAAGACCCCGGAGTACGCCGCCCTGCTGGCCAAGTACAAGTTCCAGGCGCCGACCGCCGATGACATCGCCACATTGATGCCCAAGCCCTGATAGCGCACGTCAAGATCAGCCATCAGTACCCGCGGATCGTCGCGGGTACGTGCCAACGGAGTGCCCAGCGCCATGGCCCTGAGTTTCGAAGAACAGACGCGCGTCGACCTGGCGGCGACGTTCCGCATCATCGCCCACCTGGGCATGCATGAGGCGGTCGCCAACCATTTCAGTGCGGCCATCAGCGCCGACGGCAAGCAGTTTCTGCTCAACCCCAAATGGGTGCATTTTTCCCGCCTGCGGGCCAGCGATCTGTTGCTGCTCGATGCCGACGATGCCGAAGCCGCGCAGCGCCCGGACGTGGATGCCACTGCCTGGTCGATCCACGGCCAGGTTCACCAGCGCCTGCCCGATGCCCGTGTGGTGCTGCATCTGCACCCGGTCTATACCACCGCCGTGGCCTGCCTGGCGCAGCCCAGGATCGTGCCGGTCGACCAGAACACGGCACGCTATTTCAACCGCGTCGCGGTGGATGAACTGTATGGCGGCATGGCCGATACCAGCGCCGAGGGCGCCCGCCTGGCCAGCTTGCTGGAGGACAAGAGCCGGCTGCTGATGGGCAACCATGGTGTCATCGTCACCGCCCCCACGGTGGGTGAGGCGTTCGATGACATCTGGACCCTGGAGCGCGCCTGCCAGATTCTGGTAACCGCCTGGTCGACCGGTCAGCCGCTCAAGGTGCTGGCTGATGAAGTGGCGGAAAAGACCGCGCGAGACTGGGAGAAAATCAGCGATTTTTCCCAGCGCCATTTCGAAGAAATGAAGTACCTGATGATTCAGGCGGATCCCTCGCTGGTGGACTGAGCACCCGACACCCACTGAGCGCTCTGCACAGCCTCGCGGGTGCCGCAGGACGCCGTGTGCCCGGCTTTCGAATTTTCATGAAGACAGCGGCAAGCCCTGACGGCCTGCCGAAGGATGCCAAGATGAACCAACAGATCACCGAAATAGACACCCTGGTAGTGGGTGCTGGACAGGCCGGGGTGGCCATGAGCGAGCACCTGAGCCGTCTGGGCATCCCTCACCTGGTACTGGAGCGGGCTCGCATCGCCGAAGCCTGGCGCTCGGGCCGTTGGGACTCACTGGTGGCCAACGGCCCGGCCTGGCACGATCGGTTCCCCGGCCTGGAATTCGATATGGACCCGGATGGCTTCGCCGGCAAGGAGCAGGTGGCCGATTATTTCGAAGCCTATGCCCGCACATTCGACGCGCCGATCAAGACCGGTGTGGAGGTCAAGCGAGTGACGCGCAACGTCGGTCGCGCCGGCTTCACCGTGGAAACCAGCGCGGGCACCTATTCGGTCAAGCATCTGGTGTCGGCCACCGGGCCGTTCCAGAAACCGGTCATCCCGGCCATCGCGCCCACTGATTCAACGCTTCACCAGATCCATTCGGCGCACTATTTCAACCCCGAGCAATTGCCCGCAGGCGCGGTGCTGGTGGTCGGTGCGGGGTCATCCGGGGTGCAGATCGCCGAGGAGCTGCTGCGCGCAGGACGCAAGGTCTACCTGTCGGTTGGGCCGCACGACCGGCCGCCACGCGCTTACCGCGGGCGGGATTTCTGCTGGTGGCTGGGTGTGCTCGGGCTGTGGGACAGCGAGACCGTGCAGGCGGGCCGCGAGCACGTCACCATTGCCGTCAGTGGCGCCCGTGGCGGGCATACCGTGGACTTTCGTCGCTTGGCGCAAGCCGGGATGGTGCTGGTCGGCCTGACCGAGCGTTTTGCCGATGGCACCGTCACCTTTGCCCAGGACCTGAACGACAACCTCGACCGGGGTGACGAGAACTATCTGGCCCTGCTCGATGCGGCCGATGCCTATGCCGAGCGCAACGGCCTGGACTTGCCCCTGGAACCGACTGCCCGCGAGCGCGTAGCCGACGCGGCGTGCATCGCCCAGCCGCTGCAGGCGCTGGACCTGGCCGAGGCGGGCGTGGCCACGATCATCTGGGCCACCGGTTATTCGCAAGACTACAGCTGGCTGCAGGTGGACGCCTTCCACGCCAACGGCAAGCCGCGTCACCAGCGCGGCGTGAGCAGCGAACAAGGCATCTATTTCGTCGGTCTGCCATGGTTGTCGCGGCGCGGTTCGGCGTTTATCTGGGGCGTATGGCACGACGCCCGGCATGTCGCCGACCAGATCGCCACCCAGCGCAAATACCGCGCCTACGACGAATCCAGGTCGGCCGCGGACTTGCCCGCCGCGTTGCGCGCCAACGCTTGATCGCAGCTGTTGATCACTACTGTGTGGCGTCACCTCGACGCCTACGCCAAGGAGTTTCGTTCATGGTTACCCATACCCGCATTCGGATGTTCAACACCAAGGACACCTACCCCAACCAGAGCCTGGACAATGACCTGTGCCAAGCTGTCCGGGCCGGCAATACCGTCTATGTGCGTGGCCAGGTGGGCACCGATTTCGACGGCAACCTCGTGGGGCTCGGTGACCCGGCCGCGCAGGCCGAGCAGGCCATGAAAAACGTCAAGCAGTTGCTGGAAGAGGCGGGCAGCGACCTGTCGCATATCGTCAAGACCACGACCTACATCATCGATCCGCGCTATCGCGAGCCGGTCTATCACGTCGTCGGCCGCTGGCTCAAGGGAGTCTTCCCGATTTCCACTGGCCTGGTGGTGTCGGCCCTCGGCCAACCGCAGTGGTTGATGGAAATCGACGTGATCGCCGTCATCCCGGAATGAGGAGTTCCCTGCCATGACCTTTTCCATTGCGGCACGCTGCGCCGAAACCGGCCAGTTGGGCATCGCCATCAGTTCTTCGAGCATCGCCGTGGGCGCCCGCTGCCCGTGGCTGCTGGCCGGGGTGGGGGCGGTGTCGTCACAGAACATCACCCTGCCAGCCCTCGGCCCGCAGACGCTTGTGCTGCTCGAACGGCAGGTCTCGCCTGCAGAGGCGTTGCAGCAGGTGCTGGGCGGCGACGGTTTTGGTGAGTACCGGCAGATCATCGCCCTCGATGCGCAGGGGCGCAGCGCCTTTGTCAGCGGCGGCCAGACCTTGGGCATTCACCATGCGCGCAGCGGTGAGCAATGCGTAGCGGCAGGCAACATGCTGGCCGCCACCGCGGTGGTCGACGCTTTGGTCGAGGCGTTCCAAGAGGCCTCCGGGCACCTGGCCGAGCGCTTGCTGCATGCCATGCTGGCCGGGCTGGCCGCCGGTGGCGAAGCCGGGCCGGTGCACTCTGCGGCGCTGAAAGTAGTAGGTGAGCTGCCGTGGCCCGTCGTCGACCTGCGAGTGGACTGGGCCGAGCATGATCCTTTGGGTGAGTTGCAGCAGCTGTGGCAGGCCTATCGACCGCAGATGCAGGACTATATCGACCGCGCTTTGAATCCGGCGGTGGCGCCGGGTTACGGCGTGCCGGGAGACGCCCGATGAACGCCAGCCGTGATCTGCTCGCGCAGTTGGTGGCCTTCGACACCACCAGTCGCGAGTCGAACCTGGCGCTGATCGAATTCGTTCAGGGCTACCTGGCAGAGTACGGCGTGAGCAGCGAGCTGATCTACAACGAGGCTCGCAGCAAGGCCAATCTGTTCGCCAGCATCGGCCCTGACCATGTGCCGGGCATCGTCCTGTCGGGCCATACCGATGTGGTGCCGGTAGACGGCCAGACCTGGATGTATCCGCCGTTCCAGTTGAGCGAAGCGGGCGGCCGGTTGTACGGCCGCGGCACCGCCGACATGAAAGGCTACATCGCCTGCGTGCTGGCGCAGGTGCCGGCATGGGTCGAGGCACCCCTGCGCAGGCCGCTGCACATCGCGCTGTCCTACGATGAGGAAGTCGGCTGCCTGGGCGTGCGCTCGCTGCTCGAAGCGTTGCGTCACCGGCCGGTGCAGCCGATGTTGTGCGTGATCGGCGAACCGACCGAACTGGCGCCCGTGCTCGGCCACAAGGGCAAACTGGCGATGCGTTGCGAGGTAGAGGGGCTGGCTTGTCACTCGGCCCATGCACCCAGTGGGGTCAATGCCATCGAGTACGCCGCGCGGTTGATTGCCGAACTGGGTCGGCTGGGTGAGGCGCTGCAAACCCCGGATGCACGCAACGAGCGCTTCGATCCGCCGTTTTCCACGGTGCAGGTGGGGGTGATCGCGGGCGGTACGGCGCTCAACATCGTACCCCAGCATTGCCGTTTCGATTTCGAGGTGCGCTCGCTGCCCGCCGATGATCCGCGGCAACTCACCCAGGCCCTGCAAGGTTACGCCGAGCACACGTTACTGCCGGCCATGCAGGCGGTCGGTGGCCAGAGCGCCATTCGCTTCAGCGAGTTGTCCAGCTATCCGGGCCTTGACGTGAGCCATGCCAGCGAGGCGGCGGGCTTGATCGCGCGGTTCAGCGGGTCGCGGGCGTTTTCCACGGTGGCATTCGGTACCGAAGGCGGGCTGTTCGATCAGGCGGGCATAGCGACGGTGGTGTGCGGGCCCGGCAGCATGGCGCAGGGGCACAAGCCCGATGAGTTCGTCAGCATCGCGCAACTGGCTGGCTGCGACGAGATGCTGGGTCGAATACTGGCCTTTGCCTGCGAAGAATAGTCCGTGTTGGCGTGAATCTCGGGCATGAAAAAAGCACCCATCAGGGTGCTTTTTTCGTCGCGGCGCTTGTCGCGTCGGCGCTCGGCGCTCAGCGCTTGAGCGAAGCCGGCAGGTGCGGCTGGATGGCGGTCAGCACCGCCTTGAAGCACTTGGTGTTGCCGGCCACGATGTGGCCGTTTTCGAGGAAGTTGTGGCCGCCGGTGAAATCGCTCACCAGACCGCCTGCTTCCTGTATCAGCAGCACGCCTGCAGCCATGTCCCATTCCGACAGACCTGACTCCCAGAATGCGTCGAAGCGGCCCGCGGCGACGTAGGCCAGATCCAGGCTGGCGGAGCCGGCGCGGCGGATGCCGGCGGTCTGGCCCACCAGGCTGCGGAACATGCCCAGGTAGTTGTCGAGGTTGTCCATCTGGTTGTCACGGAACGGAAAGCCGGTGCCCAGCAAGGCGCCGTCCAGGCTGGTGCGACCGCTGACGCGCAGGCGGCGACCGTTGAGTTGGGCGCCACGGCCACGGCTGGCGGTGAATTCTTCCTGGCGCACCGGGTCCAGAACCACCGCGTGCTCCAGGCGACCGCGGTATTTGCAGGCGATGCTGACGGCGAAATGCGGGACGCCGCGCAGGAAGTTGGTGGTGCCGTCCAGTGGGTCGATGATCCACAGGTAGTCTTCGCCTTCGCCGCTGCCGGCGTGGAAGCCGGTTTCTTCGCCACGGATGCCGTGGGTTGGATAGGCCTTGCGCAGGGCGTCGATGATTTTCTGTTCGGCGGCGCGATCGACTTCGGACACGTAGTCCTTGGCATCTTTCTCGTCGACCTTGATGGTATCCAGGCGCTCGATGGAGCGGAAGATCAATTCACTGGCGCTGCGGGCGGCGCGCAGCGCGATATTCAGCATGGGCTGCATGGACGTTTCACCTAGGTCGTTAAAGAAAGCCGCGCATTCTAGCAGAAAAGTCGTGGACAAGAAGAGGGACATAGCCTTAGTTATAGGCCTTCTGTAATATTTGCCGCCCTTTCCCCGACACAGAGCCCTAGCCGTGCTGGATAACATCCGAGTCGTCCTGGTCAATACCAGCCATCCCGGCAACATCGGTGGAGCGGCGCGCGCCATGAAGAACATGGGCCTGTCGCGGCTGGTGCTGGTCGAGCCCCGCGATTTTCCGTCGCCCGAAGCCGAGGCGCGCGCCTCGGGTGCCAGTGACGTGCTGGAAAACGCCCAGGTGGTCGCCACGCTGGAAGAGGCACTGGTGGGCTGCACGGTGGTGCTGGGTACCAGCGCCCGCGACCGCAGCCTGCCCTGGCCCTTGGTGGATCCCCGTGAATGCGGCGAAAAAGTCATCGACGAAGTGGGGCAGGGCAAGCAGATCGCGCTGGTGTTCGGCCGCGAGCATGCGGGCCTGACCAACGACGAGCTGCAACGCTGTCATTTCCATGTGCACATCCCGTCCAACCCCGATTTCAGCTCGCTGAACCTGGCGGCTGCTGTGCAGGTGCTCGGCTATGAGGTGCGCATGGCCTGGCTGGCGGGCAAGCGGCCGGCTGCTGCCATGGAGAAGGCCGAGGAGAGGGCGACCAGCGACGAGATGGAGCGCTTCTATGGCCATCTGCAGGACACGCTGGTCGATATCGCCTTTCTCGACCCGGAAAAACCGCGGCATTTGATGGCGCGCCTGCGTCGGCTGTTTGGCCGAAGCGCCGTGAACAAGTCGGAAATGAGTATTTTGCGCGGCATTCTCACCGAGACCCAGAAGGTCGCTCGGGGCGAGCCGCATAAGCGCAAGGATCAGTAAATGTTCGAACGTCTGCGGGAAGATATCCAGAGTGTTTTTCATCGCGATCCGGCTGCGCGCAATGCGTTCGAGGTACTGACCTGCTACCCCGGCATGCACGCCATCTGGCTGCATCGGGCGGCCCATGCCTTGTGGAAGCGGGATCTGAAATGGCTGGCGCGGGTGGTGTCGAATTTCGGTCGCTGGATGACCGGGATCGAGATTCATCCGGGCGCCACGGTGGGCCGGCGGTTTTTCATCGACCACGGCATGGGCATCGTGATCGGCGAGACGGCCGAGATCGGCGACGATGTGACGATCTATCAGGGCGTGACCCTGGGCGGTACCAGCTGGAACAAGGGCAAGCGCCATCCAACCCTGGCCGACGGCGTGGTGGTAGGGGCGGGCGCCAAGGTGCTCGGGCCGTTTACGGTGGGCGCCGGGGCCAAGGTCGGCTCCAATGCGGTGGTGACCAAGGAGGTGCCGCCCGGCGCGACCGTGGTGGGGATCCCGGGCAAGATCATCGTCAAGAGCGACGACCAGCTCGATGCGCGGCGCAAGGCCATGGCCGAGAAGATCGGCTTCGATGCCTACGGTGTCGGTGGGGAAGATATGCCAGACCCGGTGGCCAGGGCCATCGGCCAACTGCTCGATCACCTGCATGCAGTGGATGGGCGCCTCGAGGGCATGTGTGGCGCGCTCAACCAGTTGGGCAGCGACTACCGTGCCAAGGACCTGCCGCCCCTGCGTGACGAGGATTTCGAATGCGTGCAGGGCGCGGAGCGCAAGGCCAACCCCTGATCCATCAGATCCACCGCGGCGCCCGTTTCGCGGCCGATGACCGCTCCCACGCGCGCCCCGACCCCCCCGTAGGAGCGGTCCATGGCCGCGAAGGGCGCACCTCGGTCTAGCAGATCCACCGCGGCGCCCGTTTCGCGGCCGATGACCGCTCCTACGCGTGCCTCGACACCCCCGTAGGAGCGGTCCATGGCCGCGAAGGGCGCACATCGGTCTAGCAGATCCACTGCGGCGCCCGTTTCGCAGCCGATGACCGCTCCTGCGGGGCATAGCGCGCAGCGGGTGCTCCCTCCTGCATCATTAGTCTGCTATCATTGCGCCGCCGTTTTTGCACTCAAGTCCTAGTAATTCAGTAGGACTTATAGTTGACAAATTTACTCGGAAATAGGATGATCGAACCTATTCTGAGAACCCGTGGTACTAGCCATGCGACTGACAACTAAAGGCCGATACGCCGTCACTGCCATGCTCGACCTGGCATTGCACGCGCAGCGTGGGCCGGTCTCATTGGCCGACATCTCCGAGCGCCAGGGCATTTCGCTGTCCTACCTGGAGCAACTGTTCGCCAAGCTGCGCCGGGGCAACCTGGTGTCCAGCGTGCGCGGCCCGGGCGGTGGTTACCAGCTTTCCCGCGAAATGGAAGGCATCCAGGTTGCACAGGTCATCGACGCGGTCAACGAATCAGTCGACGCCACCAAGTGCCAGGGCCTGGGTGATTGCCACGCCGGAGACACCTGCCTGACCCATCACCTGTGGTGCGACCTCAGCCAGCAGATCCATGAATTTTTGAGCGGCATCAGTCTGTCCGACCTTGTCACTCGCCGTGAAGTGCAAGAAGTCGCCCAGCGCCAGGACCTGCGCCGTTGCAACAGCAACGGCCGCACGCAACGCCTGGACAAGATCGAAACGTCTGCCGTCGAATGAGAAAGCCAGGTTAGCCGCCTGATAGGAGATACCAATGAAGTTGCCGATTTACCTCGATTACTCCGCGACCACGCCAGTGGATCCACGCGTTGCACAGAAGATGATCGAATGCCTGCAGATGGACGGGAACTTCGGTAACCCGGCTTCCCGTTCGCACGTGTTCGGCTGGAAGGCAGAAGAAGCCGTCGAAAACGCCCGTCGCCAAGTGGCCGACCTGGTCGGTGCCGACCCGCGCGAAATCGTCTGGACCAGCGGTGCCACCGAGTCCGACAACCTCGCGATCAAAGGTGTGGCGCACTTCTACCAGACCAAGGGCAAGCACATCATCACCACCAAGATCGAGCACAAGGCGGTGCTGGACACCACCCGCCAGCTCGAGCGTGAAGGCTTCGACGTCACCTACCTCGAGCCCGGCACCGATGGCCTGGTCACCCCGGCCATGATCGAAGCGGTGATGCGCGACGACACCATCCTGGTTTCGGTCATCCACGTGAACAACGAAATCGGCGTCATCAACGACATCGCGGCCATCGGCGAACTGACCCGTTCGCGCGGCGTGCTGTTCCATGTCGATGCTGCGCAGTCTACCGGCAAGGTCGACATCGACCTGGCCGCGCTCAAGGTCGACCTGATGTCGTTCTCGGCACACAAGACCTACGGCCCCAAGGGTATCGGCGCGCTGTACGTCAGCCGCAAGCCGCGCGTTCGTCTGGAAGCTGCCATGCACGGCGGTGGTCACGAGCGCGGCATGCGTTCGGGCACCCTGGCCACGCACCAGATCGTCGGCATGGGCGAAGCCTTCCGTATCGCCAAGGAAACCATGGCGGACGAGAACGCACGCATCAAGGCCCTCAGCGACCGGTTCTACCAGCAGGTCGAAAACCTGGAAGAGCTGTACGTCAACGGCAGTCTGACTGCCCGCGTACCGCACAACCTGAACCTGTCCTTCAACTATGTCGAAGGCGAGTCGCTGATCATGGCCCTCAAGGACCTGGCAGTGTCTTCCGGTTCCGCGTGCACCTCGGCCTCGCTCGAGCCCTCGTACGTGCTGCGCGCCCTGGGCCGTAACGACGAGCTGGCACACAGCTCCATTCGTTTCACCTTCGGTCGCTTCACCACCGAGGAAGAAGTCGATTACGCCGCGCAGAAAGTCTGCGAGGCTGTCACCAAGCTGCGCGCGTTGTCGCCGCTGTGGGACATGTACAAAGACGGTGTCGATATCTCGAAGATCGAGTGGGCGGCGCACTAAGTAGCTGCCGGCAAGAGCGGCTTACCTGATGAGTTTCAGTAAGGATCAATATCATGGCTTACAGTGAAAAGGTCATCGACCACTACGAAAACCCACGTAACGTGGGCAAGATGGACGCCGAAGATGCCGATGTCGGCACTGGCATGGTCGGCGCTCCGGCGTGCGGCGATGTGATGCGTCTGCAGATCCGCGTCAACGAGCAGGGCATCATCGAAGATGCCAAGTTCAAGACGTACGGCTGCGGTTCGGCCATCGCTTCCAGCTCCCTCGCCACCGAGTGGATGAAGGGCAAGACCCTGGACGAAGCCGAAACCATCAAGAACACCCAGCTGGCCGAAGAACTGGCGTTGCCGCCGGTGAAGATCCACTGCTCGGTGCTCGCCGAGGACGCCATCAAGGCGGCCGTACGCGACTACAAGCAGAAGAAAGGTCTGCTCTGAGTCAGAGCGAAGCTGGACACAGTCGCAGGTTCGATACAGCGCGGTGCGGGTGACCGCTCGCGCGCAACCGTTTGCAGGTAAGGAGTCACGATGGCCATCAGCATGACAGAAGCCGCCGCCAACCACGTTCGCCGCTCCCTGGCAGGGCGTGGCAAGGGTGACGGCATTCGTTTGGGCGTACGCACCACCGGTTGCTCGGGGTTGGCCTACGTGCTGGAGTTCGTCGATGAAGCCGGCAGCGAAGACAAGGTCTTCGAGAACCATGGCGTCAAGGTGATCATCGATCCCAAGAGCCTGGTCTACCTGGACGGTACCGAGCTCGATTTCGTCAAGGAAGGGTTGAACGAAGGCTTCAAGTTCAACAACCCCAACGTACGCGGCGAATGTGGCTGCGGCGAAAGCTTCAATATCTGAGGCTGACCGTGGGTACTCCTTGTCATTTCGCCCTGTTCGACCTCAAGCCCGGCTTTCGCCTGGATCTCGACCAGCTGGCTACCCGCTACCGCGAGTTGGCCCGTGAAGTCCACCCCGATCGCTTTGCCGACGCTTCCGAGCGCGAGCAGCGCCAGGCGCTGGAAAAGTCCGCGGGTTTGAACGATGCCTACCAGACCCTGAAGGCTGCGCCCAAGCGTGCGCGTTACCTGCTGTCCATCGGCGGGCGGGAAGTACCGCAGGAAGTCACGGTCCATGACCCGGACTTTCTTCTGCAGCAGATGCAGTGGCGCGAAGAGCTCGAAGACCTGCAGGACAGCGCCGACTTGCCCGGTGTGGCCGCCTTCAAGCGGCGGGTCAAGGCCGCGCAGGCTGAACTCGAAGACAGCTTCGCTGCCTGTTGGGATGACGCGGCGCAACGCGAACAGGCCGAACGCCTGATGCGGCGCATGCAGTTTCTCGACAAGCTTTCTTATGAAGTGCGCCAGCTTGAAGAGCGCCTCGACGATTAACCCAGTGTCGCTACGGCCACACGCCTGAATTCCTGACCTGATAAGCATGGCCCTACTGCAGATCGCCGAACCTGGCCAGAGTCCTCAACCACACCAGCGTCGTCTGGCCGTGGGGATCGACCTGGGCACTACCAATTCGCTGGTCGCTGCGCTGCGCAGCGGTCTATCCGAACCCCTGGCAGACGCAGACGGGCAGGTCATCCTGCCGTCTGCCGTTCGCTATCACGCCGATCGTGTCGAGGTCGGAGCGGCTGCCAAGGCTGCCGCCGCCAGCGACCCTTTCAACACCGTACTCTCGGTCAAGCGCCTGATGGGCCGTGGCCTGGCCGACGTCAAGCAGCTGGGCGAGCAATTGCCCTACCGCTTCGTCGGTGGCGAGTCGCACATGCCGTTCATCCAGACCGTCCAAGGGCCGAAAAGCCCGGTGGAAGTGTCTGCCGATATTCTCAAGGCCCTGCGCCAGCGCGCCGAAGACGTCTTGGGCGGCGACCTGGTCGGGGCGGTGATCACCGTTCCCGCCTATTTCGATGACGCCCAGCGTCAAGCCACCAAGGACGCCGCGCGCCTGGCCGGGCTGAACGTGCTGCGCCTGCTCAACGAGCCGACGGCCGCTGCCGTCGCCTATGGCTTGGATCAGCACGCCGAAGGGCTGGTGGCGATCTACGACCTGGGCGGTGGCACTTTCGATATCTCCATCCTGCGCCTGACCGGCGGGGTCTTCGAAGTGCTGGCCACCGGCGGCGACAGCGCGCTGGGTGGCGACGATTTCGATCATGCCATCGCAGGCTGGATCGTCGAGCAGGCGGGCGTATCCGCCAACCTCGACCCCGGTGCCCAGCGTCAGCTGCTGCAGGCGGCGTGCGCTGCCAAGGAAGCCCTGAGCCAGTCGTACAGCGCCACCATCGAATACGGCACCTGGAGTGCGGAGCTCACTCGCGACGCCTTCCAGGCGCTGATCGAACCCATGATCGCGCGCAGCCTCAAGGCCTGCCGACGTGCCGTGCGTGACGCCAGCATCGAGATCGACGAGATCCTTGCCGTGGTCATGGTCGGTGGCTCTACCCGCGTGCCTCGGGTACGTGAAGCGGTAGGCGAGCTGTTCGGGCGCCAGCCGTTGACCGACATCGACCCCGATCAGGTGGTGGCCATCGGTGCGGCCATCCAGGCCGATACCTTGGCCGGCAACAAGCGCGACGGCGGCGAGCTGTTGCTGCTGGACGTCATCCCGCTGTCCCTGGGGTTGGAAACCATGGGCGGGCTGATGGAGAAGGTGATTCCGCGCAACACCACCATTCCCGTTGCGCGTGCCCAGGATTTCACCACCTACAAGGACGGCCAGTCGGCCTTGCTCGTGCACGTTCTGCAGGGTGAGCGCGAGCTGATCAGCGACTGCCGGTCGCTGGCCCGTTTCGAGCTGCGTGGCATCCCAGCCATGGTGGCCGGCGCGGCGAAGATCCGTGTGACCTTTCAGGTCGATGCCGATGGCCTGCTCAGTGTGTCCGCGCGCGAGCTGGGCTCTGGCGTGGAAGCGAGCATTCAGGTCAAGCCCTCCTATGGCCTGACCGACGGCGAGGTCGCCAGGATGCTCACCGATTCCTTCCAGTACGCCGGTGACGACAAGGTTGCTCGCCAGCTGCGCGAGCACCAGGTAGACGGCGAGCGTCTGCTCGAAGCGGTACAGGCCGCGCTGGACGCCGATGGCGAGCGTCTGCTCGACGACGAAGAGCGCATGGTGATCGGCCTGCAGATGGACGAGTTACGCGCGCGGGTCAAGGGCGACGACGGTCCGGCCATCGAACAGCAGACCAAGCTGCTGTCGCAGGTGACCGATGCTTTCGCTGCGCGTCGTATGAACAATGCCGTGAAAGACGCCCTGTCAGGGCGCAACCTGAATGAAATTGAGGAATAACTGATGCCGAAGGTGACTTTTCTGCCCCACGCCGAGCATTGCCCGGACGGCATGGTGGTCGAAGCTGAAACTGGCCGGTCGCTGCTCGACGTTGCCCACGATCATCACATCGAGATCGAGAGTGCCTGTGGCGGCGTGTGCGCCTGCACCACCTGCCATTGCGTGATCCGTGCCGGTTTCGACACGCTGGAAGAAGCCGACGAGCTGGAAGAGGATTTCCTCGATCGCGCCTGGGGCCTTGAGCCGACGTCGCGCCTGAGCTGCCAGGCCAAGGTCGGCACCCAGGACATCACCGTCGAGATTCCCAAGTACTCGCTCAATCACGCCGCCGAAGCGCCGCACTGACCGAGGAATCGTCATGAGCTATGGTTGGAATGATGTACAGCGGATCGCCGAGGAGCTGGAAGAACGGCGTCCGGAACTCGATCCGTATTCGATCGGCTTCACCCGCCTGCAGCAGATGATCAAGGCGCTGCCCGATTTCGACGACGCCTCCGGTCGCGTCGGCGAGAAGGTGCTCGAGGCGGTGCAGACCCTCTGGGCTGCCGAAAAGGACTGATCGATTTGCAGGTTAGGCAATACCCCGGAACCCGCGTATAATTCGCGGGTTTAATTTTTCGCTTCAATCACTGTTTCTGGAGTTTCACATGGCTGTTCAACGTACTTTCTCCATCATCAAGCCCGACGCTGTCGCCAAGAACGTCATCGGCGAGATCACCACTCGTTTCGAAAAAGCCGGCCTGCGCGTCGTTGCCTCGAAACTCAAGCAACTGTCCAAAGCCGAAGCCGAAGGCTTCTACGCCGAACACAGCGCTCGTGGCTTCTTCGGTGAGCTGGTTGCCTTCATGACTTCCGGCCCGGTCGTCGTCCAGGTTCTGGAAGGTGAAAACGCCATCGCTCTGAACCGCGAACTGATGGGTGCTACCAACCCTAAAGAAGCTGCTGCCGGTACCATCCGTGCCGACTTCGCCGAATCCATCGACGCCAACGCCGTCCACGGTTCGGACTCCGAAGCTGCTGCTGCCCGCGAAATCGCATACTTCTTCGCTACTACCGAAGTAACCACTCGCTAAGCCACGGCCAACGAGTGAAGGTGAACCCATGACTGATATGACTGGCAAGACGAACCTGTTGGGTCTGACTCAACCGGAAATGGAACAGTTCTTCGACTCGATCGGGGAGAAGCGCTTTCGTGCCGGTCAGGTCATGAAGTGGATTCACCATTTTGGCGTGGACGATTTCGATGCCATGACCAACGTCGGCAAGGCCCTGCGCGAAAAGCTCAAGGCCTGTGCCGAGATCCGCGGCCCCGAAGTGGTCAGCGAGGACATCTCCACCGACGGCACCCGCAAGTGGGTGGTGCGCGTGGCGTCCGGCAGCTGCGTCGAGACCGTGTACATCCCCCAGGGCAAGCGTGGCACCTTGTGTGTGTCGTCCCAGGCGGGCTGTGCGCTGGATTGCAGTTTCTGCTCCACCGGCAAACAAGGCTTCAACAGCAACCTCACCGCCGCCGAAGTCATTGGCCAGGTGTGGATTGCCAACAAATCCTTCGGCAGCGTCCCGGCGACCGTCGACCGTGCCATCACCAACGTGGTGATGATGGGCATGGGCGAGCCGCTGCTGAACTTCGACAACGTCATCGCGGCCATGCGCCTGATGATGGATGACCTGGGCTATGGCATCTCCAAACGCCGGGTCACCCTGTCGACCTCGGGTGTCGTGCCCATGATCGACGTGCTCGCCGATCACATCGACGTCTCCCTGGCCCTGTCGCTGCACGCGCCCAACGACGCGTTGCGCAACCAGTTGGTGCCGATCAACAAGAAGTACCCGCTCAAGATGCTGCTCGAGTCGTGCCAGCGCTACATGTCGCAGCTGGGCGAGAAGCGCGTGCTGACTATCGAGTACACCCTGCTCAAGGACGTCAACGACCAGCTCGAGCATGCCGTGGAAATGGTCGAGTTGCTCAAGAACGTGCCCTGCAAGGTCAACCTCATTCCGTTCAACCCGTTCCCGCATTCCGGCTACGAGCGCCCGAGCAACAATGCGATCCGTCGTTTCCAGGATCACCTGCATCAGGCTGGCTTCAACGTCACCGTACGCACCACCCGCGGCGAGGACATCGACGCGGCCTGTGGCCAGCTGGTGGGTCAGGTCATGGACCGCACGCGCCGCAGTGAACGCTACATCGCCGTACGCCAATTAGGCGCTGAGGCCGATATGCCGCAAACTGCCGCGAATCGGAACTGAACGAGAGGAACCCCATGACCCTGCGCGCTGCGCTGCTGATCGTATTCGCCTTGCTGACCGGCTGCGTCACCACGGGCAAGGTCAATCCGATGGACACCAGCAAGGGGCGGGACGAGGCACGTCAGGCCTATGTGCAACTGGGCCTGGGCTACCTGCAGGAAGGCAGTACCGAACGGGCGAAGATTCCCTTGAAGAAGGCCCTGGAGCTGAACAGCTCCGACGCCGACGCCAATGCCGCACTGGCCCTGGTGTTCCAGGCGGAGATGGAACCGGAGCTCGCCGAGCAGCATTTTCGCAAGGCTTTGAACGCTCGCAGCGATGCCCGTATCCTGAACAACTACGGCAGTTTCCTGTACGAGCAGAAACGCTACAAGGAAGCCTATGAACTGTTCGAGAAGGCCGCCGCCGATACGCTTTACCCGGAGCGTTCACGGGTCTTCGAGAACCTCGGCATGACCGCCGTGGCCCTTGGGCAGCGCGAGGTGGCACAGCAGAACCTGGAGAAGGCCCTGCGGCTCAACCGCCAGCAGCCCCGTGCTTTGCTGGAAATGGCCGAGATGTCATACCAGGACATGCATTATGTGCCGGCCAAGGAGTATTTCGACCGGTTCACCCAGTTGAGCGAGCACACCGCGCGCAGCCTGCTGCTTGGCACGCGTCTGGCGAAAGTCTACGAAGACAAGAACAAGGCCGCCAGTTATGGCCTGCAACTCAAACGGCTTTATCCCGGTACGCCGGAATATCAGCAATACCTGTCGGAGCAAAGATGAAAGCGGCGCATCCCGAAGTAGCAGCAGGCTCTCGTGTAAACCCCGGCGATACCTTGCGTCAGGCCCGCGAAAGCAAAGAGTGGTCGTTGCCTGAGGTGGCCGCCCGGCTCAATCTCACGCCCACCTCGCTGGCCAACCTGGAAGCGGGCGCGTTCGACAAGCTGCCCGGGCACACCTTTTCCCGTGGCTATATCCGCGCCTATGCCAAGTTGCTGGGCCTCGATCAGGCAGTACTGGTGCAGGCGTTCGACCAGTACACGGGCACCAATGCACATGGCAGCAACGTGCATGGCCTGGGTCGCATCGAAGAACCATCGCGCCTGGCTCACAACCTGCTGCGCATCGTCAGCCTGATGCTGGTACTGGCGCTGGTGGGTGGCGGTTTCCTCTGGTGGCAGGACAAGACCACCGCGCGGGGCACCGATCCGACCAACGTCGCGCTGGAGCACGTCGAAGTCGAAAGCGCCGATGGCACCACCCAGATCCATCCGCTCGACGAGCCTGAAGACCAGGCGGTCGTGGCGGCGCGCGAAGGCGAGCCGACGGCCTTGAGCCTGAACCAGGGCCAGGCCCCGGTCGACCCGGCCACCACCGGTACGCCTGCCGCCACGGTGGCGCAGCCGCCGGTTGCGGCGCAGACACCAGCGGCCGTTGTCGCGCCGAGCCCGAGCAGCGCCCTGACGAGCAGTGCTGCCGCCCCGGCTGCCGTCCCTGCGCCCATTGAGGCTCCAGTGGCCGGGCAAGGCCAGGTCGGGATCAACTTCGTCGCCGATTGCTGGACTCAGGTCAGTGATGCCACCGGCAAGGTCCTGTACAGCGGTCTCAAGCGTTCCGGCGAGAATCTACAGGTCGGCGGCAAGCCGCCGTTCGCCATACGCCTGGGCGTGGCCAATGCCGCCCAGGTGACTTACAACGGTCAAGCGGTGGATGTCGCGCCCTTTACCAAGGGCAATACTGCTCGCATGAAGCTGGGGCAATAACATGCACGGTGAATCTCCGATCAAGCGCCGCGAATCGCGCAAAATATGGGTTGGCTCGGTACCGGTGGGGGGCGATGCGCCCATTGCCGTGCAAAGCATGACCAACACCGATACCAATGACGTCGATGCCACCGTGGGGCAGATCCAGCGTCTGGTCGATGCCGGTGCCGACATCGTGCGCGTGTCCGTGCCCGACATGGACGCCGCCGAGGCGTTCGGTCGCATCAAGCAGCGCGTCAGCGTGCCGCTGGTGGCAGACATCCACTTCGACTACAAGATCGCCTTGCGTGTGGCCGAACTGGGCGTGGACTGCCTGCGCATCAACCCCGGCAACATCGGTCGCGAAGACCGTGTGCGCGCCGTGGTCGATGCCGCTCGCGACCGCGGCATCCCGATCCGTATCGGCGTCAACGCAGGCTCGCTGGAAAAGGATCTGCAGAAGAAGTACGGCGAGCCGACGCCCGAAGCGCTGGTCGAGTCGGCGCTGCGTCACGTCGAGCATCTGGTGCGCCTGGACTTCCACGATTTCAAGGTCAGCGTGAAGGCGTCCGACGTGTTCATGGCCGTCGATGCCTATCGCCTGCTCGCCAAGCAGATCATCCAGCCCTTGCACCTGGGCATCACCGAGGCCGGTGGCCTGCGCTCCGGCACGGTCAAGTCGGCGGTCGGTCTGGGCATGCTGCTGGCCGACGGTATCGGCGACACCATTCGCATTTCGCTGGCAGCCGATCCGGTGGAGGAGGTCAAGGTTGGTTACGACATCCTCAAGTCGTTGCGCCTGCGTTCGCGTGGCATCAACTTCATTGCCTGCCCCAGCTGTTCGCGACAGAACTTCGACGTGGTCAAGACCATGAACGAACTGGAAGGGCGTCTCGAAGACCTGCTGGTGCCGCTGGACGTCGCGGTCATCGGTTGCGTGGTCAACGGACCGGGCGAGGCCAAGGAGGCCCATGTCGGCCTGACTGGCGGTACGCCAAACCTGATCTACATCGACGGCAAGCCGTCACAGAAACTGACCAACGACAATCTGGTGGATGAGCTCGAAAGGCTGATCCGGCAGAAGGCAGCGGAAAAGGTCGAAGCCGACGCGGCGTTGATCATTCGCGGCTAACCGGGATTTCTAAGGATATTTTGTGAGCAAGACTCTGCAAGCCATTCGTGGCATGAACGACATCCTGCCCGAGCAGACGCCGCTGTGGCGCTACTTCGAAGGCACCGTGGCCGGTTTGCTGGACGGCTACGGCTACCGCCAGATCCGCATGCCCATCGTCGAGTTCACCGACCTGTTCAAGCGCTCCATCGGCGAAGTCACCGATATCGTCGAGAAAGAGATGTACACCTTCGAGGATCGCAACGGCGATTCCCTCACGCTGCGCCCCGAAGGCACTGCAGCCTGTGTTCGCGCAGTGCTCGAACATGGCTTGAGCGGCGGTGGCCAGGTGCAGAAGCTCTGGTACATGGGGCCGATGTTTCGTCATGAGCGGCCGCAGAAAGGGCGCTATCGCCAGTTTCACCAGATTGGCCTGGAGGTCTTCAACCTCGACGGCCCGGACATCGATGCCGAGCTGATCGTGCTGACCTGGCGGCTGTGGAAGCTGCTGGGGATCCGTGACGCGGTCACCCTGGAACTCAACAGCCTGGGCACCAGCGAAGCCCGCGGTCGCTATCGCGAGGCGCTGGTGGAGTTTCTCACCGCGCACCTGGACCAGATCGACGAAGACAGTCAGCGCCGTCTGAAAACCAACCCTCTGCGCGTGCTCGATACCAAGCACCCGGAAACCCAGGCGGTGCTGGTCAACGCACCGAAGCTGGCCGATTATCTCGACGACGAGTCGCGCGTGCATTTCGAAGGTCTGAAGGCGCGTCTGGACGCCGCCGGCATTCCCTACGTGATCAACCCCAAGCTGGTGCGTGGCCTGGACTACTACAGCAAGACCGTCTTCGAGTGGGTCACCGACAAGCTGGGCGCCCAGGGCACCGTGTGTGCCGGTGGCCGCTATGATGGCCTGGTCGAACAGATGGGCGGCAAGCCGACACCGGGCGTGGGCTTTGCCATGGGCATCGAGCGTCTGATCCTGCTGCTCGAAACCCTGGAGCAGGTGCCCGAGTCGATTTCCCGACAGGTCGATGTGTACCTGTGTGCATTTGGCGAGCAGGCCGAGCTGGCAGGTCTGACCCTGGCCGAGCGGCTGCGCGACGAAGTGCCTGGGCTGCGCTTGATGGTCAATGCCGGTGCCGGCAGCTTCAAGAGTCAGTTCAAGAAAGCCGACAAGAGCGGTGCGTTGCATGCCTTGATCCTGGGGGACGACGAACTGGCCCAACAAGTGGTAGGTTTCAAACCCCTGCGCGGCCAGGGCGAACAACAGAACATTGCCTGGTCGGCATTGGCCGATCATCTGGCGACCTGCGTTGTGCAGGGCTGAATCAAGCAAGCATCAAGCATTTGCGCGAATAGGAGCATTGGGGTGTCGAGTACCGAAGACGAACAAATGGGCGAACTCAAGGACTGGTGGCAGCGTAACGGCAAGCCCTTGGTGACCGGTGGCCTGCTGGCCCTGGTCATCGTGTTCGGCTGGCAAGCCTGGACCCGATACCAGAGCAACCAGTCGCAGAGCGCTTCCAACCTGTACCAGCAGTTGCTGGAAGCCAGCCTGACCCCGACCGGCAAGCCCGATACCGCCCAGGTGGCGGATCTGGCCGGCAAGCTCAAGAACGAGTTCGGCGGTACTGCCTACGCGCAGTACGCCAGCCTGTTCCTGGCCAAGGCTGCCGTCGATGCCGGCAAGCTCGATGACGCTGCAGCCGAGCTCAAGACGGTGGTCGACAAGCCTGCCGACACCACCTTGGGTGAGGTCGCGCGTCAGCGCCTGGCACAGGTCATGGCCGCGCAGAACAAGGCCGAAGACGCCTTGAAGCTGCTCGACGGCGACACCGACAAGGCCTTCCTGGCGGCCCGCGAAGAGCTCAAGGGCGACCTGCTGGTGCAGTTGGGCCGCAGCGACGACGCTTATGCCGCCTATCAAAAAGCCAAGGCTGCGCTGTCCGATGAAGCGGCGGTGGGTGGCCTTCAAATCAAGCTCGACGACCTGGCCAAAGGGGATGCGTGACGTGATCCGTTGGAAACATGCAGCATTGCTGGCCCTGGCCTTGATGGCCGTGGGTTGCAGCAGCAACAGCAAGAAGGAACTGCCACCGGCCGAGCTGACCGACTTCAAGGAAGAAGTGTCCTTGCAGAAGGTCTGGAGCCGCGGTATCGGCGATGGCCAGGGCAAGACCTACAACATGCTCGTGCCGGCCGTCGAGAACGACCGTATCTACGCCGCCGATGTAACCGGCGAAGTGGTCGCGATGAATCGCATGACCGGTGACGTGTTGTGGAAGAAGGATCTGGACCAGCCGGTTTCCGGTGCCGTCGGTGTGAGCTACGGCATGGTGACCCTGGGGACTCTGCGTGGTGATGTGATCGCGCTGGACGCCGACACCGGCGAACAGCGCTGGAAGGCGCGGGTGAACAGTGAAGTTCTGGCACCACCGGCCAACAATGGCAACGTCGTTGTAGTGCAGACCCAGGACGATCGCCTGATCGGCCTGGATGCCAGCACTGGCGACCAGCGCTGGCTGTACGACAGCACCCCGGCGGTGCTGACCCTGCGCGGTACGGGCGCGCCGCTGGTGACCAACCGGCTGGCGATTGCCGGGCTGTCGACCGGCAAGGTCGTGGCGTTGGACGTTTCCAACGGCGTGCCGGTCTGGGAAGCGCGGGTTGCCGTGCCCCAGGGCCGCTCCGAACTGGATCGGGTGGTCGATATCGACGGCGGCCTGCTGCTGTCCGGTGGCACGTTGTATGTGACCACCTATCAGGGCCGCATGGCCGGCCTGGACCTGGAAAGCGGGCGCGTGCTGTGGCAGCGTGATGCCTCCAGCTACGCAGGTGTCGCGCAGGGCTTCGGCAACGTCTACACCAGCCTGGCCTCGGGAACCGTGGAGGGCGTCGACGAGCGTTCCACCACCGCCCTGTGGAGCAACGACCAGCTGGCTCGTCGTCAGTTGTCGGCGCCCGAAGTGTTCTCCAGCTACATCGCAGTGGGCGACCTGGAAGGTTATGTCCATCTGTTGAGCCAGGTCGACGGTCGTTTCGTCAGCCGCACCCGGGTCGACAGCGATGGCGTGCGGGCTCGCCCGCTGGTCGTCGGCGACATGCTTTATATTTTCGGCAACAGTGGCAAGCTGGAAGCCCTGACCGTCAAGCAGTGATTGACTATGCTTGCTGACACCCGCGGGTGTCGGCAAGCCGCTTCCTTTGAAGCGCCTCGAACTCCGGCCGCTGCCTGCAGCGGCCTTTGTATTTTCTGAATCAACGCAGTGGAGAGCCGCATGGTTCCCGTAATCGCCCTGGTGGGCCGACCCAACGTCGGTAAATCCACCATGTTCAACCGCCTGACCAAGAGCCGTGACGCCATTGTCGGCGACCTGTCTGGTCTTACCCGTGATCGCCAATACGGTGAGGCGCGCTGGCAAGGGCGTTCCTACATTCTGGTCGACACCGGTGGTATTTCCGGTGACGAGCACGGCATGGACGAAAAGATGGCCGAGCAGTCGCTGCTGGCCATCGAAGAAGCCGATGTCGTGATGTTCCTGGTCGACGCGCGCGCCGGTTTCACCGCCGCCGACCAGATGATTGCCGAACACCTGCGCAAGCGTAACAAGCGCTCGCTGCTGGTGGCCAACAAGGTCGACAACGTCGACCCGGAAATGGCCAAGGCCGAATTTGCCCCGTTGGGCATGGGCGATGCCATCCCCGTGGCTGGTGCCCAGGGCCGTGGCCTCAACACGTTGCTCGAAGCTGCCCTGGGCGAGTTTCCGCGCGACGATGACGAAGTCGACCTCGAAGCCGATGTGGCCGAAGGCGAGGAAGCCGTGCGCATCCCGGGCCCGAGCGAGAAGGATGGCATCAAGATCGCCATCATCGGTCGGCCCAACGTTGGCAAGTCGACCCTGGTCAACCGCATGCTCGGTGAAGACCGGGTCATCGTCTATGACCAGCCGGGCACTACCCGCGACAGCATCTACATTCCCTTCGAGCGCAACGAAGAGAAGTACACGCTGATCGACACGGCCGGTGTGCGCAAGCGCGGCAAGATCCACGAGGAAGTCGAGAAGTTCTCGGTGGTCAAGACGCTGCAGGCGATCAAGGACGCCAACGTGGTGATCTTCGTCATGGACGCGCGGGAAGGTGTGGTCGACCACGACTTGAACCTGCTGGGCTTCGCCTTGGAAACCGGTCGTGCCATCGTCATCGCGCTGAACAAGTGGGATGGCATGCAGCCCAGCGAGCGCGACTATGTGAAGGTCGAGCTGGAGCGGCGGTTGTTCTTCGTCGACTTTGCCGACATCCACTTCATTTCGGCGCTGCACGGCACCGGCGTGGGTAACCTGTATGCATCGGTGCAAGCATCGTTCAAATCGGCGATCACGCGTTGGCCCACCAGCCGCCTGACGCAGATCCTCGAGGATGCGGTGCAAGAGCACCAGCCGCCGATGGTCAACAGCCGCCGCATCAAGTTGCGCTACGCGCACTTGGGTGGTGCCAACCCGCCGTTGATCGTGATCCACGGCAACCAGGTGGAGCGGGTACCCAAGTCGTATGTGCGCTATCTGGAAAACACCTATCGCCGGGTGCTCAAGCTGGTCGGTACGCCGATCCGTATCGAGTTCAAGGGTGGCGAGAACCCGTACGAGGGCAACAAGAACACCCTCACCGATCGCCAGGTCAACAAGAAGCGCCGCCTGATGTCGCACCACAAGAAGGCCGACAAGAAGCGCCGCGACAAGCGTTGATACACCGTGGTGACGCCGGACGCGGCTCGCGCCGCTGCTACAGGAAAATGTGCAACCCGTAGCAGCGGCGCAAGCCGCGTCGGCGGTGGATGCGGTCCATCAGACACACCATGACCCCCGTAGCAGCGGCGCAAGCCGCGTCGGCGGCTGATGCGGTCCGTCAGACACACCACGCCCCCCGTAGCAGCGGCGCAAGCCGCGTCGGCGATCAGACACACCACGCCCCCCGTAGCAGCGGCGCAAGCCGCGTCGGCGGTGGATGCGGTCCGTCAGACGCACCACGCCCCCGTAGCAGCGGCGCAAGCCGCGTCGGCGGTGGATGCGGTCCGTCAGACACACCACGCCCCCCGTAGCAGCGGCGCAAGCCGCGTCAGCGGTGGATGCGGTCCGTCAGACACACCACGCCCCCCGTAGCAGCGGCGCAAGCCGCGTCGGCGGTGGATGCGGTCCATCAGACACACCACTCCCCCCGTAGCAGCGGCGCAAGCCGCGTCGGCGGTGAATGCGGTCTGCCTGCTACACTGGAGGACGGTTTTCCAGGGAGCAGCTCATGATCAGCAGCAAGCTGCCGAATGTCGGCACCACCATCTTCACCACCATGTCGCAACTTGCCGCACAAACCGGCGCGTTGAACCTGTCCCAGGGTTTCCCGGATTTCGACGGTCCGCCTGCCTTGCTCGAGGCGGTCGGTCGACATGTGCTGGCAGGCCACAACCAATACTCGCCCATGACCGGCCTACCGGCCCTGCGCGAACAGGTGGCGACCAAGGTCGAGCGTCTGTACCGGCGCACTGTGAGCGCCGAAACCGAGATCACCATCACACCGGGCGCCACCCAGGCAATTTTCTGCGCGATCCAGGCGGTCATTCGCCACGGCGATGAAGTCATCGTGTTCGATCCCTGCTACGACAGCTACGAACCCTCGGTCGAGCTGGCTGGCGGCACCTGCGTGCACGTGCAGCTGGATGCCGAGAACTTCACGATCGACTGGCAGCGGTTGAGCGATGCCATTACCGCGCGCACACGCATGATCATCATCAACACGCCGCATAATCCCAGCGGTGCCTTGATCAGTGCCGCGGAACTGGACCAGTTGGCGGCACTGATCGCCGACCGCGACATCTACATACTCAGCGACGAGGTCTATGAGCATCTGGTGTTCGACGGCGTCGCTCACGCCAGCGTGCTCGCTCATGAACGCTTGTATGAGCGCGCGTTCGTGGTCAGCTCGTTCGGCAAGACCTACCACGTCACGGGCTGGAAAACCGGCTATGTGATCGCACCGCCGGCCCTGAGCCGGGAACTGCGCAAGGTGCACCAGTACGTCAGCTTCTGCGGGGTCACGCCGCTGCAGTACGCGTTGGCCGACTACATGGCCGCACACCCTGGACATGTGGATGAGCTGCCGGCGTTCTATCAAGGCAAGCGTGATCTGCTCTGCGACCTGCTGGCGGATTCCCGCTTCACGTTGACACCCACGCCCGGTACCTACTTCCAACTGGTCGACTATTCGGCGATCCGGCCCGACTTGAGCGACGTCGACATGGCGCTGTGGTTGACGCGCGAGCATGGGGTAGCGAGCATTCCGGTGTCGGTGTTCTATCGCACCCCGGTAGCGGATCAGCGCCTGATCCGGTTGTGTTTCGCCAAACGTGAGGAGACGCTGCGCGAGGCAGCGAGCACATTATGCCGAATATGAGTGAAGCGACTGTTGTCGAGCATGCCCCGGAACTCAAGCTCGCATTGGTGCAGACCCAGCTGGCCTGGCACGACCGCGAAGCCAATCTCGAGCACTTCGATGCCTTGCTCGAGCACGCGCGGGGTGCAGATCTGGTGGTCCTGCCGGAGATGTTCACCACAGGGTTCTCGATGGAGTCCGAAAGCCAGTGCGAGCCGGAGAATGGGGTGACTCACGGCTGGCTGTTGGCGTGGGCCGACAAGCTCGACGCGGTAGTGACCGGCAGCGTGATCGTCCAGGCTGCAGACGGCAGCTATCGCAACCGCCTGTTGTGGGCGTGCCCGGACGGCCAGATGCTGCATTACGACAAGCGCCATCTGTTTCGCATGGCTGCAGAGCACGAGCACTACAGTGCTGGGGAGCACCAGGCGGTGTTTTCCGTAAAGGGCTGGCGCGTGCGTCCGTTGATCTGCTACGACCTGCGTTTTCCAGTGTGGAGCCGCGATGCCCAAGGCACTGACCTGCTGCTGTACACCGCCAACTGGCCGGGCGCGCGACGCATGCACTGGAATCGCCTGCTGCCAGCCCGGGCAATCGAGAACCTGTGTTACGTAGCCGCAGTGAACCGCGTGGGCACCGATGGCAAGGGCTTTGCCTACACAGGCGACAGCCAGGTGTTGGACTTTCAGGGCGAGAATCTGCTGAGCGCTGGCGAGGCCGACGGGGTCTTCCACGCAAGCCTCAGTGCCGAAGCGTTGCGCGCCTACCGCGGCAGGTTCCCGGCCCACCTGGACGCTGACGAATACGAGTTGCGCTAGGAACGCTCATGCCTGACACGCCGCGGTGCGTTTTTCGCGGCCGATGATTCGATAGTTTGTAGGAGCGGTCTGTGGCCGCGAAGGGTTCATGGCGTTATGCCTGACACACTGCGGTGTGTTTTTCGTGGCCGATGACCGCTCCTACGGGGTAGCGCACGCATAAAAAAACCGGCCCTGAAGGGCCGGTTCTTGTGCGACTACCCATATCAGGCAGCTTTCGCTTCCTGCTGGCTCAGCGACCGGTTCAGCGCGCTGAACAAGGCCTTGAAGCTGGCCGTGGTGATGTTTTCGTCCACACCCACGCCATGCACGGGACGGCCACCGGCCACCCGCAGCTCGATGTAGGCTGCGGCCTTGGCGTTCGTGCCTGCGCCGATGGCGTGTTCGTTGTAGTCCATGATCTCGACGGCGATTGGCATGGAGGCGACCAGCGCTTCCAGCGCGCCGTTGCCCTTGCCACGCCAGTGTTGGGTTTCTCCGTCACTGTGCACCTCGACGTCCACGGCGCTGTTGCCGTTTTCTTCCTGCAACCGATGACTGATCAGCGCGTATGGCGTGTTGGCCTGCAGATACTCCTTACGCAACAGGGCGTAGATCTGCTGGGCGGTCATTTCGAGGCCCAGGCGGTCGGTTTCACCCTGTACCACCTGGCTGAACTCGATCTGCATGCGGCGCGGCAGGCTGATGCCGTATTCCTGTTCCAGCAGGTAGGTGATGCCACCCTTGCCCGACTGACTGTTCACGCGGATGACTGCTTCGTAGCTGCGACCGATGTCGGCCGGGTCGATCGGCAGGTATGGCACCTCCCACAACGTGCCTTCCTTCTGCTGGGTGAACCCCTTGCGGATGGCATCCTGGTGCGAGCCGGAGAACGCGGTGTGAACCAGATCGCCCACGTACGGATGACGAGGATGCACCGGCAATTGGTTGCACTCTTCGACCACCTTGCGGATGCCGTCGATGTCGGAAAAATCCAGCTCGGGATCGACGCCCTGGGTGTACAGGTTCAAGCCGAGGGTCACCAGGTCGACGTTACCGGTACGTTCGCCGTTGCCGAACAGGCAGCCTTCGACGCGATCCGCGCCGGCCATCAGACCCAGCTCGGTCGCAGCCACGCCGGTGCCACGGTCGTTGTGCGTGTGCAGGCTCAACAGCACGCTGTCGCGACGGCTGATATGGCGGCCGAACCATTCGATCTGGTCGGCATAGATGTTGGGCGTGGACACCTCCACGGTGGCCGGCAGGTTGAGGATGACCTTGTTCTGCGGGGTGGGATTCCACACCTCGATCACCGCATCGCAGACTTCCTTGGCGAACTCGAGCTCGGTGGCGCTGAAGGTTTCCGGCGAGTATTGGAAAGTCCACTGGGTTTCAGGCTGCTGGGCTGCGTATTTGACGAACAGCTTGGCGGCATTTACCGCGATGTCCTTGACGCCCTGCTTGTCCTGGTTGAACACGATCTTGCGGAAGGACGGCGACGTCGCGTTGTACAGGTGAACGATGGCCTTCTTGGCGCCCTTGAGCGATTCGAACGTGCGCGCAATGAGGTCTTCGCGGGCCTGGGTCAACACCTGAATGGTCGTGTCGTCCGGGATGTGGCCGTCTTCGATCAGGGTGCGCACGAAATCGAAATCGGTCTGCGAGGCGGAGGGGAAGGAGGCTTCGATTTCCTTCACGCCAACGGCGACCAGGGTTTTCCAGAAGCGCAGCTTCTTTGCCGCGTCCATGGGCTCGATCAGCGATTGATTGCCGTCTCGCAGGTCGGAGCTGCACCAGATAGGGGCCACCGTGATGGCCTTCGACGGCCAGGTGCGGTCGGGCAGGTCGATAGTCGGGAACGCACGGTACTTCTGCGACGGATCTTTGAGCATGGACATGGTGAAAATCCTTGGTGAGCAGCCTGGGGAAAGGGCCTGCCGGTCATTCGAATGGTGAAGAGGCGAGGCGACGCGTTTCAGCCAGGCAGTCGTGCACTGACCAGGCAGAGGCTGCGGTGTTGGCGGAGCTGGATGAGGGTGTGTGCAGTGTTCATGACCCCAACCCTAACCAGTGGGGTGAAAAATGGCAAGGGTATTGAGAAAAATGGTAGGAGAGTTGGGTATCTTGGAGCAGGCGAGATTTTATTGCTGAAGATTTGGAAAGGGGTGCCAGAGATTGCGTGGCTTTAAGGGGCGGCGCAATGCGCTGGGCCGGCGGTGCGGCCTTCGCGGGCAGAGCCCGCTCCCACAGGTCAAGCAGTGCTGGGAGGATTTCCGGTGGGTCAAGGCTGAAAGGCGTTGATGAAGATCGCCGGATCGACCCGCGCATCGTTGAGGCTGATATTCCAGTGCATGTGCGGTCCGGTCGCGCGGCCGGTGGAGCCGACCCGGCCGACCACTGCACCGCGTGCCAGGCTTTGCCCAACCTTCACGTCGATCTTGGACATGTGACAGAACATGCTGATGAAGCCCTGCCCATGGTCGACGAACACGGTGTTGCCATTGAAGAAGTAATCACCCACCAGAATCACCTTGCCATTGGCAGGGGTCTTGATCGGCGTGCCGGCCGGCACCGCGAAATCCAGGCCCGAGTGAGGATTGCGCTCCTCGCCGTTGAAGAAACGCCGCACGCCGAACTTGCTCGACAGCGGTCCGCTGACAGGCTTGTCCAGCAGCAGGTTGCTCGGCGTGCCAGCGCTGAAGCTGCGATAGGCGCGCAGCTGCTCGGCCAGTTCGCCGTCGATGCGTTTGATGTCGGCCGGGTTGGGGTTGACCTGCCGTGTATTCTTCAAAGTGATCCGCTGTTCCGGGTACTGTTTGCTGCCCACCTGAAAAGCGACGGTGCGCCCGGCCACGCTCAACTGCGCCGGGCCCGGCTTGACCGTCAATGGAATACCTACGATGGCGCGCCAGGTGCCTTGCTCGTTGACCACCAGCACCTGCCTGCCATCGTAGGTGGCCTTTGGTGCCTGGCTGGCGCTGCCCAGATCGACCACCGCCACGCCGCCGGGCACCGGTTTGTTCAACAGCCGGGTGATGTAGCTGTCCGCCTGGGCGAACGAAGACAGGCATATCAGCAGGGCGACAACGAGAAAACGCGGCATGGATCAGTCCAGTAGGGAAAGGGTAACGGGCGTGAGGTGATTGTCCTCGACGCGCACTGCAAGCTCGCCTTCGCCGAGCCTTGCGATCAGGCATTGACCGCGCTGGGTCTGTTCGGCGCTGCGGATGGCCTGGCCCCGCTCATCGAGCAGGATGCTGTAGCCGCGTCCGAGGGTCGCCAATGGGCTGACCACGTGCAGGGTCTGCACCTGGCTCTGCAGCAACAGACGACGCGCCTTGAGGGTGTCGCGCATGGCCCGCGGCAGACGCTCGGCCAGGCCATCCAGGCGCTGTTTGAGCAGCCGCAGGACTCGGTCCGGGTGCTGCCCGGCAAGCCGCGTCTGCAACTGTGCCAGGCGGTGCGCGCGCGCAGTCATCTGCCGTTCGAAGGCGCGGCGCATGCGCATGTCCAGGTCGTCCAGGCGCTGTGCCTGTTGGCGCAAACGTTCGCCGGGATGGCGCAGGCGGCGGGTCAGCCCTTCCACACGCAGGCGTTCGTGGGCCAGGCGATTGTGCATGCGCAACACCAGGCGCCGCTGCAGGCTGTCGAGTCGGCGCTGCAGGTCGCCGGCATCCGGGGCCAGCAGTTCGGCAGCTGCCGAAGGAGTAGGGGCACGTACGTCGGCCACGAAGTCGCTGATGGACACGTCGGTCTCGTGGCCTACGGCACTGACGATCGGCGTCACACAGGCATCGACGGCGCGCGCCACGGCTTCTTCGTTGAAGCACCAGAGGTCCTCCAGCGAACCGCCGCCACGGGCGAGGATGATCGCGTCGAACCCGCGCGCATCGGCCAGGCGCAGGGCGCGGACGATCTGAGCGGTGGCTTCGCGGCCCTGCACGGCGGTCGGGATCAGGGTCAACTGGATCTGCGGGGCGCGGCGACGGAACACGCTGATGATGTCGCGGATTACCGCGCCGGTCGGCGAGCTGACGATCCCGATGCGTTGCGGGTGAGCCGGCAGCGCGACCTTGCGTTCGCTGCTGAACAGGCCTTCGGCATCGAGCTTGACCTTGAGCGCATCGAACGCCATGCGCAGTGCGCCGTCGCCGGCAGGCTCCACGGTGTCGAGGATCAGCTGATAGTCACCACGGCCTTCGAACAGCGAGACCTTGCCACGCACCTTTACCGCTGCGCCGTCCTTGAGGACCTGGCGCACGCGTTGGGCGTTCTGCCTGAACAAGGCGCAGCGTACCTGCGCACCACTGTCCTTCAGGGTGAAATAGACGTGGCCGGACGCCGGACGCGCCAGGTTGGAGATTTCACCTTCGACCCAGATGTTGCTGAAGACGTCTTCGAGCAATACACGGGCGCGGCCATTGAGCTGGCTGACGGTGATGACCTCGCGATCGAGGTTGAGGCGGGCGAAGGGGTCTTTGATCATGTTCGGCATCATAGAGACATTCGTCTGCGGATGCACTGGGAGGAAGGGGAGGCAAAAGGCCTCTTCGACAGTGAGCGAAGAGGCCTTGAAGCGTTACAGGAACTGTTCGGCGTAATGACACGCCACTTGCCGCGTATCCACCGGCCGGAACGCCGGTATTTCCGTGCTGCAGCGTTCGGTGGCGTACGGGCAACGCTTGTGGAACGCACAGCCCGACGGTGGATTCAACGGGTTGGGCAATTCGCCGACGATCTTGATCTTGGGCTTGAGCGGATCGGGCTTGATGGTCGGCGTTGCCGACAGCAGCGCCTGGGTGTACGGGTGCAGAGGCCGGGTGTAGATGTCCTCCTTGGGCCCCATTTCCGCTGGCCGGCCCAGGTACATCACCAGCACCTGATCGGCCACGTGACGCACCACCGCCAGGTTGTGCGAGATGAACACATAGGCCGTGTTGAACTCCTGCTGCAGGTCCATGAACAGGTTCAGCACCTGCGCCTGGATCGACACGTCGAGTGCCGAGGTCGGCTCATCGGCGACCAGCACCTTTGGCTGCAGCATCATGGCACGAGCCAGGGCAATACGCTGGCGCTGACCACCGGAGAACATGTGCGGGTAGCGCTGGTAGTGCTCGGGCCGCAGGCCGACCTGTTGCATCATTGCCTGGACCTTCTCGCGTCGCTCGGCCTTGCTCAGCGAGGTGTTGATGAGCAATGGCTCACCGAGCTGATCGCCGATCTTCTGCCGCGGATTGAGCGAGGCATAGGGGCTCTGGAAGACCATCTGCACGTCTTTGCGCAATTGCTTGCGCTCGGCCTTGCTGGCGCCGGCGACTTCCTGGCCGGCGATCTGCAGCGACCCGGACGAAGGCTCTTCGATCAAGGTCAGCGCGCGAGCCAGGGTCGACTTGCCGCAGCCCGATTCACCGACCACGGCAAGGGTCTTGCCGGCTTCGAGCTCGAAGGACACGCCATTGAGGGCGCGCACCACGGCATCAGGCTTGAACAGCCCGGCCGAGACGTTGTAGTGGCGAGTAAGGTCGCGGGCGGTCAGTACGACGCTCATTACGCCACCTCCTGATTGAGTGGATAGAGACAGCGCGCCAGGCTCTGGGCTTTCTGATCCAGGGCAGGGCGTTCGGTACGGCAGTTTTCACGCACGTAGGGGCAGCGTGGCGAAAGCAGGCAGCCCTGCGGACGGTCGTAGCGGCCCGGGACGATGCCGGGCAGGGTGGCCAGGCGTTCGGCGCCCTCGCTGTGCTCGGGGATGGCCATCAGCAGCGCTTCGCTGTAGGGGTGCGCAGGGATATCGAACAGTTGCGGCACGTGGCCCACCTCCACCGCCTGGCCGGCGTACATCACGCACACGCGCTGGGCGGTTTCGGCCACCACGGCCAGGTCATGGGTGATCAGGATCAAGCCCATGTTCTGCTCTTGCTGCAGGTTGAGCAGCAACTCCATGATCTGCGCCTGAATGGTCACGTCCAGGGCGGTGGTGGGTTCGTCGGCGATCAGCAGCTTGGGTTCGCCGGCAATCGCCATGGCGATTGCCACGCGCTGGCTCATGCCACCGGACAGTTGATGGGGGTAGGCATCCAGACGGCTTTCCGCCGCAGGAATCTCCACCTTCTTGAGCAGTTCCAGGGCCCGCTGGCGCGCGGCCTTGCCGGACATGCCCAGATGCTGGCGCAAGACCTCCTCGATCTGGAAGCCCACGGTGTAGCTTGGGTTCAGGGCGGTCATCGGATCCTGGAAAATCATCGCCAGGTCCTTGCCGACCACCTTGCGCCGTTGCCGTGCGTTGAGCTTGAGCATGTCGTGGCCGTCGAACAGCAGCGAGTCGGCCGTGACGATGCCGGGCGCGTCGATCAGGCCCATCAGGGCCATCATGGTCACCGACTTGCCCGAACCCGACTCGCCGACGATGGCGAGCACTTCGCCCTTGTCCACGCTGAGGTCCAGCCCGTCGACGACCGGCACAGCCTTGGCGTCGCCAAAGCGCACGTTCAGATTATTGATATTCAAAAGTGACATGGTCGGCTCCTCAGGCGGCGTTCTTGAGTTTGGGGTCCAGCGCATCGCGCAGCCCGTCGCCCATCAGGTTGATTGCCAGCACGCTGAGCAGAATGGTCAGACCCGGCAGGCTCACCACCCACCAGGCGCGTTCGATGTAGTCCCGCGCCGAGGCCAGCATGGTGCCCCATTCCGGCGTCGGCGGCTGCACGCCCAGGCCCAGGAAGCCCAGCGCAGCGGCGTCGAGAATCGCCGAGGAGAAACTCAAGGTGGCCTGCACGATCAGCGGCGCCATGCAGTTGGGCAGCACGGTAATGAACATCAGGCGTGGCAGCGTTGCCCCGGCCAGCCGCGCGGCAGTGACGTAGTCGCGGTTCAGTTCACCCATCACCGCAGCGCGGGTCAGGCGCACGTAGGAAGGCAGCGACACCACGGCAATGGCGATCACGGTGTTGATCAGGCCAGGGCCGAGAATGGCGACGATGGCCACTGCCAGCAGCAGCGACGGCAGCGCCAGCATGACGTCCATCAGGCGCATGATCGACGGCCCGAGGATGCGTGGGAAAAAGCCGGCCAGCAGACCCATGAGGATGCCCGGGATCAGTGACATCACCACCGACGACAGGCCGATCAGCAGCGACAGCCGCGAACCCTGGATCAGGCGCGAAAGCAGGTCGCGGCCCAGTTCGTCGGTGCCCAGAATGAACTGCCACTGGCCGCCTTCCAGCCATACCGGCGGGGTCAGGAGAAAGTCGCGGTACTGCTCGCTGGGGTTGTGCGGTGCCACCCAGGGCGCGAACAGCGCGCAGAAGACGATGATCAGCATGAACACCAGGCCGGCCACGGCGCCCTTGTTCTTGGCAAAAGCCTGCCAGAATTCTTTGTACGGGGAGGGATAGAGCAGGCTCTGATCCACCGCTACCGTTTCGATTTTCGTAGTCATGGATAGGGTCTCAGCGCTGATGACGGATGCGTGGGTTGGCCAGGCCGTAGAGTATATCCACGACGAAGTTGACCAGGATCACCAGGCAGGCGATCAACAGGATGCCGTTCTGCACGACAGGGTAGTCACGGGCGCCGATGGCCTCGATCAGCCACTTGCCGATGCCCGGCCAGGAAAAGATGGTTTCGGTCAGTACCGCACCGGCCAGCAGCGTGCCGACCTGCAGGCCGAACACCGTGAGCACCGGAATCAGCGCATTGCGCAGGCCGTGCACGAATACTACGCGGGCCGGCGACAGGCCCTTGGCGCGCGCCGTGCGCACGTAATCCTCGCGCAGGACTTCGAGCATCGAGGAACGGGTCATGCGCGCGATCACCGCAAGCGGGATGGTGCCCAGTACGATGGCTGGCAGAATCAGGTGATGCAGGGCATCCCACCAGGCGCCTTCGTCTTCGCTGAACAGCGTGTCGATGAGCATGAAGCCGGTTTTCGGCTCGATGTCGTACAACAGGTCGATGCGCCCGGAGACCGGCGTCCAGCCCAGGGTCACCGAGAAGAACATGATCAGGATCAGGCCCCACCAGAAAATCGGCATGGAATAGCCGGCCAGGGAGATGCCCATGACCCCGTGATCGAACAGGGAGCCTCGCTTGAGTGCGGCGATTACCCCGGCGAGCAGGCCCAGAATGCCGGCGAAGATCAGCGCGGCAATGGACAGCTCCAGGGTGGCCGGAAACAGTGCGGTGAACTCGGTCCACACGCTTTCACGGGTCCGCAGCGACTCGCCCAGGTTGCCCTGGGCAAGGTTGCCGATGTAGTCCAGGTACTGGGCATACAGGGGCTTGTTCAGACCCAGGCGTTCCATCGCCTGTGCGTGCATTTCGGGGTCGACCCGACGCTCGCCCATCATCACTTCGACAGGGTCACCGGGAATCAGGCGTATCAACGCGAAGGTCAATAGCGTGATGCCGAAGAAAGTGGGGATCAGCAATCCCACACGTCGGGCAATAAAACTAAACATCGTGCGTAGTACCTCATCAGCCGGTTAGGCATGCCCCGCGTCCGCCCGGATGGGCGCCGAAGCGGGGCGTCTTTTTCTACTTCACCTGGGTGGTGGCGAAGTTATTATTGGTCATCGGGCTTATGTGGAAGCCTTCGACGTTCTTGCGCATGGCCGAGAACAGGCGTGGATACGCCAGGCTCAACCAGGGTTGCTCTTTGAGAAAAATGACCTGTGCCTGTTCGTAGAACGCCGCGCGCGCTGCCGGTTCAGTGGCTTCGCGGGCCTTGTTCACCAATGCATCGAACTCCGGGTTGCACCAGCGAGCGGCGTTTTCGCCGTTCTTCGCCGCTTCACACGTCAGGTTCGGGCTGAGAAAGTTGTCCGGATCGCCGTTGTCGCCGGCCCAACCGTAGAAAGCCAGGTCATGTTCGCCCAGTTTCAGGCGCTTGATCAACTCGCCCCACTCCAGCACGCGAATATCCAGCTTGATGCCTACCTTGGCCAGGTCCGCCTGGAGCAGCTGCGCCGCCAGGCTGGAATTGGGGTTGGTCGGGCTGCTGCCATTGCGCGCAAAGATGGTGAACGACGTACCTTCCGGAACGCCGGCTTCCTTGAGCAGCGCCCGGGCCTTGGCCGGATCGTAGGGCAAGTCCTTCAGGGAATGATTGTAGCCCAGCAGGGTGGTCGGGTAGGGGCCCACGCCCGGCGTTGCGTTGCCTTCGCCGAACAGCGTACGCACGAAGGTCTGCTTGTCGAAGGCCATCTGGATGGCCTGGCGCACGCGCACGTCGCTCAGGTACTTGTGGGTGGTGTTGATGGCCACGTAGCTGGTCATCAGGGCGTCCATTTCCGCGATCTTGAGCTGCGGGTCGGCCTTGATGCCGGGCACGTCGTCCGGCTTGGGGTACACCGCGACCTGGCATTCGTTGGCGCGCAGCTTCTGCGCCCGCACGTTGTTGTCCACGGTGATGGCGAAGATCAGCGGGTCGGCCGGTGGCTTGCCGTTGTAATAGTCGGGGTTGGCCTTGTAGCGAACCTGTGCGTCCTTGCTGTAGCGCACGAACACGAAGGGGCCGGTGCCGATCGGCTTGCTGTTCAGCTCGGCGGTCTTGCCGGCCTTGAGCAACTGGTCGGCATATTCGGCGGAGTAGATCGAGGTGAAGCCCATTGCCATGTCGCGCAGGAAGGGCGCCTCTGGGCGCTTGAGCACGAAACGCACGGTCAGCTCATCAAGCTTGTCGATGCTCTGGATCAACTCACCCATGCCCATCGATTCGAAGTAGGGATAGCCCATGGTCGACTTGTCATGCCAGGGGTGGTTGGCATCGAACTGGCGCATGAAGCTCCACAGCACGTCGTCGGCAGTGAGGTTGCGGGTCGGCTTGAAGTAGTCCGTGGTATGGAACTTCACGCCCTCGCGCAGGTGGAAAGTGTAGGTCTTGCCGTCTTCGCTGATGTCCCAGCTTCGTGCCAGGCCGGGCTGGATATCGGTGCTGCCCGGCGTGAAGTCGACGAGGCGGTTGAACACCGTTTCGGCTGAGGCGTCGGCCGTCACCGCACCGGTGTACTGAACGATATCGAAACCTTCGGGACTGGCTTCGGTGCAGACCACCAGCGGTTTGGCACTGGCGCCCAGGCTCATGCCGAGCAGGGCGGCGGCTACGGCAGCCTTGAGTGATAGCGTTTTCATCGTTGCCCTCGCAATCGCACGTAAGCGTAGTCGCTGCCCGTGATTCGGCGAACCACGGGCAGCGCTCGCCGATCAAAGAATCTGGAACGGAATGGTAGTGACGATGCGCAGCTCGTTGAGGCTGCCATCGACCTGATTGGCGCTGGCGCGGTGGGCACTGTAGGTCGCGCGAATGGTGCTGGCCTTCAATGGCCCGCCCTGCACGGCGTATGAGGTGCCGAAGCCGTACTCGTAATGGCTTTCGCCGTCCTGAGCCTGAATGCCGTCATAGCCGCCACCCTTGTAGCGCGTGCCATCGATGCCCCAGCCGCGCGCGGTGTAGACGCTGAACTTGAGCCCCGGTACGCCATAGCTGGCCATGTCCAGCCCGTAGCCGACCTGGAACGATTTTTCGTTCGGGCCGTTGTAGTCGGAGAACAGCGAGTTGGCCAGGAAGATGGCGTTGGTCTCGTGCAAATAGTCGAAGTATTCGTCGCCGTTCACTTCCTGGAAGGCCAGCGTCAGGCTGTGCGCCTTGTGCGTCGCGGTCAACGACAGGCTGTAGGTGTCGTTGTCGATGGCACCCATCTTGGCGCTGCCCGCATCCTTGGTCTTGTAATAGTTGAACCCGGTGCTCAGGCTCAGTACCGAGGCATCCCCCAATTCATGGGCTGCGCCGAAATAGTACTGGTTCCAGACATCCTTGACGTTGGACGCGTACAGGCTGGTGGTCAGGCTTTTCAGCGGCTGGTAGTTGAGGCCGAAGATGTTGACCTGATCGGTAGTGGTGCCGTTGCCGTACTCGGTCCTGAATTTGCTCAGGCCCTGCTCGGTGCGCGGCGACACCCGGCTGAACGTACCGAGGTCGAAATCGAGGTTGTCGAACTCGGCGCTGTGCACGCTGACACCTTCGAAGCTGGAGGGCAGGGCACGGTTGCCGATGAAGGCCAGCACCGGTGTGTTCAGCGATTGCCGCCCGGCGGTCACCACCGTGTTTGAAACCCGTGCCTTGAGGTTGGCCAGGCCTGCCTTGGTCCACTGGTCGACCACTTCGCCGTCGTGGTCGGTCAGGGTGCGGTTGCCGCCGCCAGCCACGCGGCCTTTGCCTTGCTCCAGAGCCACGGTGTTGTAGGCCGCCACTTCGGTGCTGAAACCTACCGTGCCTTGGGTAAAGCCCGAGGTGTAGTTGACGATGGTGCCCTGTACCCAGGTGTCGCGGCTGCCGGTGCGTTCGGTGGCGCCGTTGCCTTTGTTGATGCCCCAGGTCAGGCCGCGCTTGCCTTTTTCCTTGGCGAACCAGTTGCGCGTCGAGCCGGTCAGGCTCGAGTCCTCGATGAAGCCCTGGGCTTCATCCTGGGCGCTGCTGGTCTTGACGCTGAGAGGGACGAAAGCCTGGCTGACTTCTTCGGCCAGGGCCAGGGGCGTGAAACCGCTCAAGGACAACGTGAGTACTGCTCTCTTGGTGATTTTCAACTGAAGCTCCTTACATTTTTTGGTTTTATTGCCGCTTTATCGAGTGCGGCTTGTGCCCTATCCATGGCGGGTGGTGACAGTTGCAAACGTTTGCTTGCTCTTTTTTGCCAAAAGCTCCCCAAACCCATGGCACGACCATAGGTTTGGGAGGGCGGGGGTTATCTAGTCGCGGACGCTTACGCCGCCGAAATCGTTACGCCCGAACGGGCTGACCTTGAAGCCGTCGACCTTGGCGCTGACCGGCTGGTTGACGGTGGAGTGGGCGATCGGGGTGATCGGCACCTGCTGCTTGAGCAACTGCTGCGCCTGGCGATAGAGCACGCTGCGCTCGTCGCGATCGGTCACGCGCTTGGCCTGCTGCACCAGCTTGTCGTAGTCCTGGTTGCACCACATCGAGTAGTTGTTGCTGCCAATCGCATCGCAGCTGTACAGCGTGCCCAACCAGTTGTCCGGGTCACCATTGTCGCCAGTCCAGCCAATCAGCGAAACGTCGTGTTCGCCGCGTTTGGTACGGTCCAGGTACTCGCCCCATTCGTAGCTGACGATCTTGACCTTGAGGCCGATCTTGCCCCAGTCGGCCTGCAGCATTTCAGCCATCAGCTTGGCGTTGGGGTTGTACGGACGCTGCACGGGCATGGCCCAGAGGGTGATCTCGGTGCCTTCCTTGACCCCGGCGGCCTGCAGCATCTGCTTGGCTTTCTCCGGGTCGAAAGGCGCGTCCTTGATGCTCTCGTCGTAGGACCACTGAGTCGGCGGCATGGCATTGACTGCTTTCTGCCCGGCACCCTGGTAGACGGCCTTGAGGATGGCGTCCTTGTTCACCGCCATGTCCATCGCCTGGCGCACTTCCAGCTGGTCGAACGGCTTGTGGCGCACGTTGTAGGTGATGTAGCCCAAGTTGTAGCCAGCCTGCTCCATGACCTTGAGCTTGGGGTCTGCCTTGAGGCCCGCGAGGTCGGCGGGGCGTGGGTAGGCCGTCACCTGGCACTCGTTCTTCTTGAGCTTCTGCATGCGCACCGAAGCATCGGTGTTGATGGCGAAAATCAACTGGTCGACCTTTACCTGGCTCATGTCCCAGTACTGCGGGTTGGCCTTGTAGCGGATCTGCGAGTCCTTCTGGTAACGCTGGAAGGCGAACGGGCCGGTGCCGATCGGCTTCTGGTTGATGTCGCGCATGTTGCCGCCCTTGAGCAGCTGGTCGGCGTACTCGGCGGACAGGATGGAGGCAAAGTTCATGGCGATGTTCTGCACGAACGCGGCATCCACGGCGTTGAGGGTGAACACCACGGTGTGGTCGTCGGCTTTTTCGACCTTGGCGATGTTCTTGTCCAGGCTCATGCTGACGAAGTAGGGAAACTCGGTGGGGTAGGCCTTGCGGAACGGCTGGTTGGGGTCGAGCATGCGGTTGAAGGTGAACAGCACGTCGTCGGCGTTGAAGTCGCGGGTCGGCTTGAACGCCTCGTTACTGTGGAACTTGACCCCTTCGCGCAGGTGGAAGGTGTAGGTCAGGCCGTCTTCCGAGATGTCCCATTTGGTGGCCAGTGCGGGAATAACACTGGTCCCGCCTTTTTCGAATTCGGTCAGGCGGTTGTAGATCGGTTGCGAAGCATCGTTGTCGGTCCCGCTGGTGTACTGGGCGATGTCGAAACCTGCGGGGCTGCCTTCGGAGCAGTAC
Source organism: Pseudomonas baltica (assembly GCF_014235765.1). Lineage (GTDB taxonomy): Bacteria > Pseudomonadota > Gammaproteobacteria > Pseudomonadales > Pseudomonadaceae > Aquipseudomonas > Aquipseudomonas baltica. Next base: position 1,947,779 of record NZ_JACMYH010000001.1, on the reverse strand, counting down.
ACCAGGCTGTTCGCGGCCTGGCTGAGGCCGACCTGGCCGAGCAGGCCCAGAGCGAGCATGGCGGAGCAAAGCTTTGTATGTCGCATGATAGTCCCTGTCTTGTTGTTTTCCGATCGTGGGTCGCCAGTCCCCTGGCAGGAATAGGACGGCCGTCGCCAAGGAAAGCTAGTTCCATTTGACTAAGGTGTATGTCGGCGTATTCCGGTAGTGCTGTGGGAAAAATCCTGGCGTTCGTGCAAGCGAAGTGGACGACGGACCTTTCGGTCCGTCGTCCGCCTGCGTCAGGAGAGATGCCCGGGGTCAGTCCTTCAGGCCTACGCCATAGAACGAGTTCAAGCCAAAGGGGCTGATCTTGAAGTCGGTGACCTTGGCGCTCATGGGCTGGTAGACCGTGGAGTGGGCGATCGGGGTGATCGGTACCTGTTCCTTGAGGCGCACCTGAGCCTGCTTGTACAGTTCGGTGCGCTTGGCCTGGTCAGGCGTGGCCTTGGCGGTCTTGATCAACTGGTCGTAGTCCTTGTCGCACCACTTCGAGAAGTTGTTACCGTTCACCGCGTCGCAGCCGTACAGGGTGCCGAGCCAGTTGTCCGGGTCACCGTTGTCGCCGCTCCAGCCGATGAGCATGGCATCGGTCTCGCCGGCCTTGGCTCGCTTGAGGTACTCACCCCATTCGTAACTGACGATCTTGGCCTTGATACCCACCTTGGCCCAGTCCGATTGCAGCATCTCGGCCATCAGCTTGGCGTTGGGGTTGTAGGGACGCTGCACCGGCATTGCCCACAGGGTGATCTCGGTACCTTCCTTGACGCCGGCCTCCTTGAGCAGCTTCTTGGCCTCTTCCACGTTGTAGCCGGCGTCCTTGATGCTTTCATCGTAGGACCACTGGGTCGGCGGCATGGCGTTCACTGCCAGCTGGCCGGCGCCCTGATACACGGCTTCGATGATGCTTTTCTTGTTCACTGCCATGTCCAGCGCCTGGCGGACCTTGAGGTTGCCGAGCGGTTCATGGGTGACGTTGTAGGCGATGTAGCCCAGGTTGAAGCCGGCCTGGTCGGGCATCTGCAGCTTGTTGTCTTCCTTGAGCGGCTTGAGGTCGGCCGGGCGTGGGTACACGCTGACCTGGCACTCGTTCTTCTTGAGCTTCTGCATGCGCACCGATGCATCGGTGGTGATGGCGAAGATCAGGTTGTCGATCTTCACGTCATCCGGGTTCCAGTAGTCCTTGTTGCCCTTGTAGCGAATCTGCGCGTCTTTCTGGTAGCGGTTGAACACGAACGGGCCAGTGCCGATTGGCTTCTGGTTGATGTCGGCGGCCTTGCCCTGCTTGAGCAACTGGGCGGCGTATTCGGCGGACTGGATCGAGGCGAAGCTCATTGCCATGTTCTGGATGAACGCGGCGTCGACGGTCTTCAAGGTGAAGCGCACGGTGTGGTCGTCGAGCTTCTCGATGTTGGTGATGTTCTCGTCCATGCCCATGTCGGTGAAGTACGGGAACTCGGTCGGATAGGCTTTGCGGAACGGCATGTTCTTGTCGATCATGCGGTTGAACGTGAACAGCACGTCGTCGGCGTTGAATTCGCGGGACGGCTTGAAGTAGTCGGTGGTGTGGAACTTGACCCCTTCGCGCAGGTGGAAGGTGTAGGTCAGTGCGTCTTCGGAGATGTCCCAGCTCGTGGCCAGGCCAGGAATGACCGCAGTGCCGCCGCGCTCGAACTGGCTCAGACGGTTGAAGACGGTTTCTGCAGAAGCGTCGAAATCCGTGCCACTGGTATACAGCGCCGGGTCAAAACCCGCCGGACTGCCTTCGGAGCAGAATACAAGGTTGCTCGCAGCATGGGCGAAAGGGGCGCTGGCAAGCAGGCCGGCCCCGACGATGAACGGAATGACCGCGGTTTTGAGCATGGTGGCCTCAGTTGTTGTCATTTTAAGAATGAGGGCGACCTTGTGGGCCGACCCGGCCGATACTTATGCAGGCGGCATACCCAAATCAACTGTTTGCATCGAATCGGGGTTGAAACGGTGGGACGGGCGTACACGAATGTCGCATCGATATAATTTTTTCGATAGTTGAACGCACGATCAATAACGTTTTGCAGCAGAACGCACGCTTATCGACCCCACTGCACCACGCTGGCGCACTGCAATGGGGCGTTAGGTATCACTGCGAGAGGCTGACACCGTAGAAAGGGGTCAGGCCGAAGGGGCTGATGCGGAAGTCCTGAACTTCCTTGCGCATGGGCTGGAACACCGTGGAGTTCGCGATGGGTGTGATCGGCACCTGTTGCTTGAGGATGCGTTGCGCCTGCTGGTACAGCTTCACACGCTCGTCGCGATCGCTGCTCAACTTGGCCTGCTGGATCAGTTTGTCGTAGGCCGGGTCGCACCATTTGGCGTAGTTGCTGCCCTTGACCGCCGCACAGCTGTAGAGCACACCGAGCCAGTTGTCGGGGTCGCCGTTGTCGCCGGTCCAGCCGTAGATCATGGTGTCGTGCTCGCCGTTCTTGGCGCGCTTGATGTACTCGCCCCATTCGTAGCTGACGATGTTGGCCTTGATGCCGACCTTGGCCCAATCGCTCTGGATCATTTGCGCCGACATGCGTGCGTTGGGGTTGGAAGCGCGCTGCACCGTCATGGCCCACAGGTCGATAGTCGTGCCTTCCTTGATCCCGGCTTCCTTGAGTAGCGCGCGGGCCTTGGTGATGTCGTGGGGCGCGTCCTTGATGCCCGTGTCGTAAGACCATTGCGCGGGGGGCAGGGCGTTCTGTGCCAGTTGGCCGGCGCTCTGGTACACCGCTTTGATGATGGCGGGCTTGTCGATCGCCATGTCCAGTGCCTGACGCACCTTGAGTTGATCGAGCGGCGGATGGGTCACGTTGTATGCAAGGAAGCCCAGGTTGAAGCCGGGCTGGCTGAGCACACGCAGGTTGGGGTCCTGTTTCATCACCTCGATGTCGGCGGGCCGCGGATAGCCGCTGACCTGGCATTCGCCGGCCTTGAGTTTCTGCAGGCGCACGGCAGCATCGGTGTTGATCGCGAAGATCAAATTGTCGAGCTTGACGTCTTCAGGCTTCCAGTACGCCTTGTTGGCAACGTAGCGGATCTGCGAATCCTTCTGATAGCGCTTGAAGACGAACGGGCCGGTGCCGATCGGTTTCTGATTGATGTCGGCAGCCTTGCCCTGCTTGAGCAGCTGCGCGGCATATTCGGCGGATTGCACCGAGGCGAAGCTCATGGCCAGGTTCTGCACGAACGCGGCATCGACCGTGGCGAGGGTGAAGACGACGGTGTGCTCGTCCTGTTTGCTGACCGACTTGATGTTGGTGTTCAAGCCCATGTCGGTGAAGTAGGGCGATTCCGAAGGGTAGGCCTTGCGAAAGGGGTGCTCGGGATCGAGCAGGCGCTGGAAGGTGAACAGCACGTCGTCGGCGTTGAAATCGCGGCTGGGCGTGAAGTAGTCGGTGCTGTGGAACTTGACCCCTTCGCGCAAGTTAAAGGTGTAGCTCAAACCGTCCGCCGATACGTCCCAGGAGGTGGCCAGGCCAGGCTCGACTTCGGTGCCGCCGCGCTTGAACTGGGTCAGGCGATTGAAGACGGTTTCCGCCGAAGCGTCGAAATCGGTGCCGCTGGTGTATTGGCTAGGGTCGAAGCCGGCGGGGCTGGCTTCGGAGCAGTACACCAGGGTGCTCGCGGCCTGGGCCATGGGCATCCCGGCACACAGGGCAGCGGTCAGGAGCAGTGGCTTGAAGGCGGGGATGTGCATGGGGGCCTCGGCAGATGAATGGCAATAGGGGGATAGGGCCGCCCGATCAAGGACGGCAGCGCATCAAGGCATCACGACTTCGATGACGCCATCAGCGTTGATGCTGACCTCGCTGGTGCCGGCTTCCACGTCCGGGGTTACCGGGGCGGCGTCGGAACGGGCGGCTTTCATCATCATCGGGGCGGACGCGTAGGGCCGCGGGTAGCCCGCGCTGTTGAGGTTGAGATTGACCACCTTGTAGCTCTTGCCACCCAAGGCGTCGGTGGCCAGTTGAGCACGGGCCTTGAACGCAGCGACGGCTTCCTTGAGCAGGGCGTCTTCGCTCTGCTTGCGGGTCTTGTCGGCGATCGAGAAGTCCATGGCGCCCATTTTCAGGCTCTGCAGCAGTTCGCCGGTGAGTTTGGACAGCGCGGGGAAGTCGGCGCTTTCCAGGCGCACTTCCGCGCGTTCACGCCAGCCGGTGATGGTCTGGCCCTTGTCGTCGTAGATCGGGTAGCTGTTGCGACTGCCTTGGCGCACGATCACGCCCTTGACTTCACGGGCCTGGGCGAGAGCCTTGTTCAAGGTCTCGGTGATGCCGGCGGCGAGCTTGGCCGGGTCGGCGTTCTGCTCTTCGCTGTAGAGGGTCACGAGCATCAGGTCGCGGGGCACTTCCTGGCTGACCTCGGCGCGCAGGGAAATCTGGTTGTAGCGGGCTTCGTCGGCCAGTGCTGGAAGGCTGGCCAACAGGCTCGCACCAAGGACCAAAGCGGCGCTGCGGGTGATGACGGGCATGGAAAACTCCTTGTTGTAAGTGCTGGGTAAGACTGGCCAGGCCGGATGCGGTTCCTGAACGAGCCAGGTTCATGCGTTTCGCGCGGTCATTTGCCGCAGTTTCCGCTGTCGGCGTGTCGAGTTGGTTATACTTGCACCGATCCGCCTGCAGCGCTCACTGGAGAGCAAATGCTCGCCCATCCTATGCCTCTTTCCGCTTCACGCCAGAACCTCTGGCGCCTGACCTTCATCCGCACCCTGGTACTGGCCGCTCAGGCCGGTTCGGTCGGTTTCGCCTACCTGACGCACCTGCTGCCGTTGCCCTGGCTGGCGCTGAGCACCACGCTGGCGGTGTCTGCCATACTCTGCGCGCTGACCGTCCTGCGCCTGCGCTTCTCGTTGCCGGTCACCGAGCTCGAGTACGCCCTGCAACTGGCCTGCGACCTGCTGATCCACAGTGTCCTGCTCTACTATTCGGGCGGCGGCGCCAATCCGTTCGTGTCCTACTACCTAGTGCCCCTGACCATTGCGGCCGTGACCCTGCCGTGGGTCTACTCCCTGGTGCTCTCAGGCATCGCGCTGGCCTGCTACACCTTCATGCTGGCGCACTTCTACCCCCTCGACACGCTGCCGATCGGCCGTGAAAACCTGCAGATCTACGGCATGTGGCTGAGCTTCGCCCTGGCTGCTTCGGTGATTACCTTCTTCGCCGCCAAGATGGCCGAGGAGCTGCGGCGCCAGGAACAGCTGCGTGCCCAGCGCCGCGAAGAGGGCCTGCGTGACCAGCAACTGCTGGCCGTGGCCACCGAGGCTGCGGGCGCTGCCCATGAGCTGGGTACGCCGCTCGCCACCATGAGCGTGCTGCTCAAGGAAATGCGCCAGGACCATCCCCAGCCTGAACTGCAGGAAGACCTGCAGGTGCTGCAGGATCAGGTCAAGCTGTGCAAGGAAACCCTCCAGCAACTGGTGCGGGCTGCCGAAGCCAACCGACGCATGGCCGTGGTCGATCAGCCGGTCACCGCCTGGCTCGACGAAGCCCTCAATCGCTGGCATCTGATGCGCCCCGAGTCCAGCTACCGTTTCCACCGCCTGGGCCAAGGCGAGGTGCCGCACCTGTCGCCGCCTCCGGACCTCACCCAGGCGCTGCTCAACCTGCTCAACAACGCCGCCGATGCCTGCCCCGACAACCTCGAGGTCAAGCTGGACTGGGACAGTGAAGACATCTTCATCGTCATCCGCGACCACGGCGCGGGTGTTCCCCTGGCCATTGCCGAGCAGATCGGCAAACCGTTCTTCACTACCAAGGGCAAGGGCTTCGGCCTTGGCCTGTTCTTGAGCAAGGCCAGCGTGACTCGCGCCGGCGGCTCGGTAAAACTCTATAGTCATGAAGAGGGCGGCACGCTCACCGAGCTGCGCCTGCCCCGTGGCGTCCCAGGAGATGATCGATGACTGACGAAAACCAAGTCGAAGGCGAAGAGCTGCCGCACCTGTTGCTGGTGGACGACGACGCCACGTTTACCCGCGTGATGGCCCGTGCCATGACCCGCCGAGGCTTTCGCGTAAGCACCGCAGGCAGCGCCGAGGAAGGCTTGAAGCTGGCCCAGGACGATGTACCCGACTACGCCGCGCTGGACCTGAAGATGGAAGGCGATTCGGGCCTGGTGCTGCTGCCCAAGCTGCTGGAGCTGGATCCGGAAATGCGCGTGGTGATTCTCACCGGCTATTCGAGCATCGCCACTGCAGTGGAGGCGATCAAGCGTGGCGCCTGCAACTACCTGTGCAAGCCGGCCGACGCCGATGACGTACTGGCGGCGCTGTCGGCCGAACACGCTGACCTCGACACGCTGGTGCCGGAAAATCCGATGTCGGTCGACCGCCTGCAATGGGAGCACATCCAGCGAGTGCTCACCGAGCACGCCGGCAACATTTCCGCCACGGCGCGAGCGCTGGGTATGCACCGGCGTACCCTGCAACGCAAATTGCAGAAACGCCCCGTGCGTCGGTGAACCCGCGTGCAGCGCTCTGGCTGGCGCCCTGCGCGCCTGGGCAGGCGGCATTCGCCCGCCCGCCGGGCCCTGCGGCAGCTCATGCCATGATCGTACAACCCGCTTTAGGCTATGATTGCTCCAATCACCGACCGTTTCGAGAATGACTTTCACTATGGATACTCAGAGCGCCGCCCCACGCGCCCGTCGCAAACCGCGCAGCCTGGCCCAGGAACTGGTGGCCGTGCTGACCCAGCGCATCCTCGATGGTGACCTCAAGCGTGGCGACAAGCTGCCTACCGAGTCGGCCATCATGGAAGAGCAGGGCGTCAGCCGGACCGTGGTGCGTGAAGCCATTTCCCGGCTGCAGGCGGCAGGTCAGGTCGAAACCCGCCATGGCATCGGCACCTTCGTGCTGGATACGCCCAGCCCGAGTGGTTTTCGCATCGATCCGGCGACCATCGTGACCTTGCGCGATGTGCTGGCCGTGCTCGAGCTGCGTATCAGCCTGGAAGTGGAGTCCGCCGGGCTGGCCGCCAGCCGTCGCTCGCCCGAGCAACTGGCGGCGATGCGCGCGGCCCTCGATGCGCTGAACGAAAGCGCGGCCCATGCCAGCGATGCAGTGGCGTCCGATTTCCAGTTCCATCTGCAGATTGCCTTGTCCACCGGCAACCGCTATTTCACCGACATCATGACGCACCTGGGCACCAGCATCATTCCCCGTACCCGCCTGAATTCGGCACGTCTGGCACATGACGACCAGCAGCACTACATGACTCGGCTCAGTCGCGAGCACGAGGAAATCTACGACGCCATCGCCCGCCAGGATGCCGATGCCGCACGCGCAGCCATGCGCCTGCACCTGACCAACAGCCGCGAGCGTTTGCGCCAGGCGCACCAGGAAGCCGAAGCGGGCAGAGGCTGAACGCCGCGTCGGCGGTTGGCGCGGTGTACCTGGCAGAACGCGGTGCGGCCGGACGCGGCTTGCGCCGCTGCTACAGGGATCCCGTGTGTCGTCTCGGCGTTCGGTGAAGCCCATCAGGGACAATCTGAAAATACTTCGTTCAACCTATTGAGGAACTGCATAAGTAGTTGTACGATGACGTACGACATCAGCCAGCCATGGCTGCTTGGTTGTTCAATTTTCCATGCGACTCAGGGTGTTCAAACAATGAATCCACAAGAACTAAAGTCCATCCTCAATCACGGCCTGCTGTCTTTTCCAGTAACCGACTTCACTGCTCAGGGCGACTTCCATCGCGAAGGCTACATCAAGCGCCTGGAATGGCTTGCCCCCTACGGCGCCAGCGCCCTGTTCGCCGCCGGCGGCACCGGTGAGTTCTTCTCCCTGGCTGCCAGCGAATACTCGCAAGTGATCAAGACTGCCGTCGACACCTGCGCCACCAGCGTGCCTATCCTCGCCGGCGTCGGTGGTTCCACCCGCCAGGCCATCGAGTATGCACAGGAAGCCGAGCGCCTGGGTGCGAAGGGTCTGCTGCTGCTGCCGCACTACCTGACCGAAGCGAGCCAGGACGGCGTAGCCGCCCACGTCGAGGCCGTGTGCAAATCGGTCAACATCGGCGTCATCGTCTACAACCGCAATGTCTGCCGTTTGAACGCGCCATTGCTGGAACGCCTGGCCGAAAGCTGCCCGAACCTGATCGGCTACAAGGACGGCCTGGGCGACATCGAACTGATGGTGTCGATCCGCCGTCGTCTGGGCGATCGCTTCAGCTACCTGGGTGGCCTGCCGACCGCCGAAGTCTATGCAGCGGCCTACAAGGCTCTGGGTGTGCCGGTGTATTCGTCCGCCGTGTTCAACTTCATCCCGAAGACCGCCATGGACTTCTACCGCGCAATCGCCGCTGAAGATCATGTCACCGTGGGCAAGTTGATCGACGACTTCTTCCTGCCTTACCTGGACATTCGCAATCGTAAATCCGGCTACGCAGTCAGCATCGTCAAGGCAGGCGCGAAGATTGCCGGCTACGACGCAGGCCCGGTGCGCACCCCGCTGACCGACCTGACCGGCGAAGAGTACGAAATGCTCGCCGCCCTGATGGACAAGATGGGTCCGCAGTAAGTCTCGAAACTGCAGTGCGGCTTTCGCGGCCGCTGACCGCTCCTACGGAAATCCTGCATACACCGAGGATCTCTGTGGGAGCGGGGCGGGGGGCCAGCCCTCTGCCCGCGAAGCGGCCCTGCCTGCCATACCTTTCCAGAATTTCCCCGCCTGCCCCCCACATCCTCGCTATCATTGTCGCCTGACCCCAGGCAACAGGTTCCCCGGCATGCTCGCCCTATTTCTGCAGACCCTGAACGTGACCGCTCCGGTGTTCGCCATGCTGTTTCTCGGCTACGGGCTGAAGCGGATCGAGTGGATCAACGACAACTTCATCAAGACCGCCTCGGCCCTGGTGTTCAACGTCTGCATGCCGTCGCTGCTGTTTCTGGGCATCTACCATGCCGACCTGCGCTCTGCACTCAAGCCGGGCCTGCTCGTGTATTTCGTGGTGGCCACGGTGGGCAGCTTCGCCATCGCCTGGTGGATCGCCACCAAGCGATGCCCGCAAGTCGACCGTGGGGTGTTCACCCAGGGCGCCTTTCGCGGCAACAACGGTGTCATCGGCCTGGCCCTGGCGGGCAGCATGTATGGCGACTACGGCATCTCCCTGGGCTCGATCCTCGCCGGTTTGGTGATCGTGCTCTACAACTCGCTGTCGGTGGTGGTGCTGGCGATCTACAGCCCGAACATCAAGTCCGATCCGCTCAGCATCTGCAAGAGCATCCTGGTCAACCCGTTGATCATCAGCGTGGTATTGGCCGTGCCCTTCGCCTGGTTGCAGGTGCCCATTCCCAACTGGATCCTGACCTCCGCTGACTACGTCGCGCAAATGAGCCTGCCGCTGGCGCTGATCTGCATCGGCGGGACCCTGTCGCTGGCCGCATTGCGCAGCAGTGGTTCGGTGGCGCTGAGTGCCAGCGCGGTGAAAATGATCCTGCTGCCGATCGTCGGTACCTTCGGTGCCTGGCTGTTGGGCTTTCGCGGGGCGGAACTGGGCATTCTGTTCCTGTATATTGGCGCTCCTTCGGCCTCGGTCGGTTATGTCATGGTGCGGGCCAGCGGCGGCAACTATTCGCTCGCCGCCGCCATCATCGTCATCACCACCCTGGCGGCAGCCATCACCACCAATATCGGAATATTCCTGTTGCAGTGGGGCGGCTGGATCTAGACGCTGCTTGCACACCCGCAAGCATTCACCCGCTAAGGAACCGCAATGGATGATCAATCCACCCCCGAAGGTCTGCATCGGGGTCTGAAAAACAGGCATATCCAGCTCATTGCCCTGGGCGGGGCGATCGGCACCGGCCTGTTCCTGGGCATCGCCCAGACCATCGGCATGGCCGGCCCGTCGGTCATCCTGGGTTACGCGATCGGCGGCCTGATCGCCTTCTTCATCATGCGCCAGCTGGGCGAAATGGTCGTTGAAGAGCCGGTCACCGGTACCTTCAGCCATTTCGCCAACCGCTACTGGAGCGGCCTGGCCGGCTTCATGTCCGGTTGGAACTATTGGGTGCTGTATGTGCTGGTAGGCATGGCCGAGTTGACCGCCGTGGGCATCTACATCAAGTACTGGTGGCCGGACGTGCCGACCTGGGCCTCGGCCGCGGTGTTCTTCGTGCTGATCAACGCGATCAACATGTTCCAGGTGAAGATCTATGGCGAGATGGAATTCTGGTTTTCGCTGATCAAGGTCGCCGCCATCGTCAGCATGATCGGCTTCGGCGCTTGGATGCTGGCCACCGGCAGCGGTGGGCCGGACGCCAGCATCGCCAACCTGTGGCAATACGGCGGCTTCTTCCCCAACGGCATCGGTGGATTGACCCTGGCCATGGCGGTCATCATGTTTTCCTTCGGTGGCCTGGAGCTGGTCGGCATCACCGCCGCCGAAGCCGATGATCCCAAGCGCAGCATCCCCAAGGCCACCAACCAGGTGATCTACCGGATCCTGCTGTTCTACGTGGGCGCCTTGACCATCTTGTTGTCGCTGTATCCGTGGCAGAAAGTGGTCGAAGGTGGCAGCCCGTTCGTGATGATCTTCCATGCGCTGGACAGCAACGTAGTGGCAACCGTGCTCAACGTGGTAGTGCTGACCGCGGCGCTGTCGGTGTACAACAGCTGCGTCTATTGCAACAGCCGCATGCTGTTCGGCCTGGCGGTGCAGGGCGATGCGCCCAAGACCCTTCTCAAGGTCAACCGCCGTGGCGTGCCCATGAAAGCGCTGGGTATTTCCGCCATGGCGACCGGGTTGAGCGTGGTCATCAACTACCTGATGCCGGGCGAGGCCTTCGGCTTGTTGATGGCGTTGGCCGTGTCCGCACTGGTCATCAACTGGGGCATCATCAGCATCACTCACCTGAAGTTTCGCAAGGCCATGCGCGCCAACGGTCAGGCGACGTTCTTCCCCAGCTGGGGCTACCCGATCACCAACTGGGTATGCCTGCTGTTCCTGGCGGGCATTCTGGTGATCATGTACATGACGCCGGGAATCCGCATTTCGGTGCTGTTGATTCCCTTGTGGCTTGGGGTGCTGGCCGTGGCCTGGATGGTCAAGAAGCGTCGGGCAAGGTAGGAGGCCGCCTGGCTCAGTGCTGTCGGCGCCAGGCGCGCAGGGTGCCCCACAGCACCACCGCCGCCAGCAACGGCAGCACGTAGAACAGCATCAGCTCTTCCAGCCTGGCCGCCAATGGCATGCCCGTGGTGAACGCCACCACGTGCAGGCCATACGCCACGTACAACCCCAGCAGCACCAGCCCTTCGATCCGCGTGACCCGGTATCCGGAATAGAACAGCGGCAGGCACAACAGGGTGACGCCGAGCATCACCGGCAGGTCGAAGTCCAGCGCATTGGGTGACACGCTCAGGGGCGCGGGTGCCAGCAGTGCGGTCAGGCCGAGCACACCGAGCAGGTTGAACAGGTTGCTGCCGATGACGTTGCCCACTGCGATCTCGCGGTGACCGCGAAAGGCGGCGACCAACGACGTCGCCAGTTCCGGCAGTGAGGTGCCGACGGCCACGATGGTCAACCCGATAACCCGGTCCGACAAGCCGAAATCGGTGGCCAGCTCCAGCGCCGCTTCCAGCAGCCAGTGGCTGCCCGCGCCCAGCAGCAGCAAGCCGCCGAGCATCATGCCCAGGCACTTGAGCCAGGGCGCTGTGCCCTGGGCTGTCGCCACCCGGCCCGGATGCCGAGACTGGCGCCACAGCACGCCTAGATAGCCGACCAGGGCCAGAAGCAGGACGCCGCCTTCCAGGCGCCCCAACTGCTCGTTCAGGGCCAGCCCGAACACCAGCGCACTGGCTGCGATCAACAGAGGAATATCGAGCCGCAGCAGTTGCCGCGAAACCCGTAGCGGAATGATCAGCGCGGACAGCCCCAGGGTCACCAGCAAACTGAAGATATTGCTGCCCACCAGGCTGCCGACGGCGATGTCCGGCGTACCGACGAACGTCGCCTGCAGGCTGACGGCCAGCTGCGGCACACTGCTGCCCAGCGCAACCACGCCCAGGCCCACTACCAGCGGCCTGATCTTGAGCGCGGCCGCCAGGCGCACGGCGCCGCGCACCAGGCACTCGGCGCCGGCAATCAGCAGCAGCAGCCCTGCGAACAATTGCAGCAAGGTCGGGCCGGGCAGGGTGGCAAGATCGGGGATAACGGTGGCTCCAGGTCAGTCTTGCAAGGTCTGCACGCGCACTCTGGCCGTGCCGCTGCGCAGCATGCCCAATTCTTCGGCAGCGCCTTTCGACACATCGATCAGGCGCCCGCGCGAGTGTGGGCCGCGATCGTTGATCCGCACCACTACATTGCGCTTGTTGGACAAATTGGTCACCACTACCCGGGTACCGAATGGAAGCTGGCGGTGGGCAGCGGTGAGACCGTATTGATCGAAGCGTTCGCCACTGGCGGTGCGAGCACCATGATGGCGTGCGCCGTAGTAGGAAGCGACCCCCTCGCGGTTGTAGCCGCGCGGGTCGATGAGGTCGTTCTGGCCGGCGCAGCCCGCCAGCACGGCAATTGCACCGACACAGCACACACGCAGCGCCTGTAGCAGCGGCGCAAACCGCGTCGGCGGTATACGCGGTCCGTTTGCTTCACCGCGTTGAAGCCGGACGCGGCTCGCGCCGCTGCTACAACTGCGCCGGACGCGGCTCGCGCCGCTGCTACAGAAAAGGCGTCGGCGCATCAACCGGCCAGCTTGCTCTTGAGCAGCTCGTTGACCTGCTGCGGATTGGCCTTGCCCTTCGAGGCTTTCATTGCCTGGCCGACGAAGAAGCCGAACATCTTGCCGCGCTTGGCTTCGTCTGCCGCGCGGTACTGTTCGACCTGCTCGGCATTGGCAGCCAGCACTTCGTCGAGCACCTTCTCGATTGCCCCGCTGTCGGTGACCTGTTTCAGGCCCCGCGCCTCGATGATCTGGTCTGCATCGCCTTCACCGTTGGCCATGGCTTCGAAAACCATCTTGGCGATCTTGCCGGAGATGGTGTTGTCCTTGATGCGCTGCAGCATGCCACCCAGTTGTGCGGCGCTGACCGGCGAATCCTCGATTTCCACACCCTGCTTGTTCAACAGGCTGCCCAGCTCGACCATGACCCAGTTGGCGGCAAGCTTGGCATCGGCGCAGCTGGCCACCACCTGCTCGAAGAAGTCCGCCTGCTCACGGCTCGACGCGAGGACGCTGGCATCGTAGGCAGACAGGCCGAACTCGTTCTTGAAGCGCTCGCGCTTGGCGGGCGGCAACTCGGGCAGGGTGGCCCGGGTGGTTTCCAGGAACGAATCCTCGATCACCACCGGCAGCAGATCGGGGTCGGGGAAGTAACGGTAGTCGTTGGCTTCCTCCTTGCTGCGCATGGCGCGTGTCTCGTCCTTGTTCGGGTCGTACAGGCGGGTCTGCTGGATGACCTTGCCGCCGTCTTCGATCAGTTCGATCTGGCGCGCGATCTCGCTGTTGATGGCGCGCTCGATGAAGCGGAACGAGTTGACGTTCTTGATCTCGCAGCGGGTGCCGAACTCGACCTGGCCCTTGGGCCGGATCGACACGTTGCAGTCACAGCGCAACGAGCCTTCGGCCATGTTGCCGTCACAGATGCCCAGGTAACGGACCAGCGAATGCATGGCCTTGACGTAGGCCACGGCTTCCTTGGCACTGCGCATGTCGGGCTCGGAAACGATTTCCAGCAGCGGTGTGCCGGCACGGTTGAGGTCGATGCCGGTGCTGCCGCTGAAGTCCTCGTGCAGGCTCTTGCCGGCGTCTTCTTCCAGGTGCGCGCGTGTCACGCCGATACGCTTGACCGTGCCGTCTTCCAGGGTGATGTCCAGGTGGCCCTTGCCGACGATCGGCAGCTCCATCTGGCTGATCTGGTAGCCCTTGGGCAGGTCGGGATAGAAGTAGTTCTTGCGCGCGAACACGTTGTGCTGGCCGATTTCGGCGTCGATTGCCAGGCCGAACATCACGGCCATGCGCACGGCTTCCTGGTTCAGCACCGGGAGTACGCCGGGCATGCCCAGGTCGACCAGGCTGGCCTGGGTGTTCGGCTCGGAGCCGAAGGTGGTGGAGCTGCCGGAGAAAATCTTCGACTGGGTGGCGAGCTGGGTATGAATCTCCAGCCCGATCACGACTTCCCATTGCATGATGTTTCTCCTTAGAAGCCTTCAGGCGCGCGAGTGTGCCAGTCGGTGACTTGCTGGTACTGGTGCGCCGCATTGAGCAGGCGGCCTTCCTGGAAATAGGGGGCCAGCAGCTGCACGCCGACCGGCAGGCCATCGACGAAACCGGCCGGCATCGACAGGCCCGGCAGGCCGGCCAGGTTGGCGGTGATCGTGTAGATGTCTTCGAGGTAGGCGGCAACCGGGTCGGCATTCTTGGCGCCCAGCTTCCAGGCCGGGTTTGGCGTGGTCGGGCTGAGGATCATGTCGACGTCTTCGAAGGCGGCCATGAAATCGTTCTTGATCAAGCGGCGGATCTTCTGCGCCTGCAGGTAATAGGCGTCGTAGTAGCCCGCCGAAAGTGCATAGGCCCCGACCATGATGCGGCGCTGTACTTCCGGGCCGAAGCCTTCGGCGCGCGAACGCTTGTACAGGTCGGTGAGATCCTTGGGGTGTTCGCAGCGATAGCCGAAGCGTACGCCGTCGAAGCGCGACAGGTTCGAAGAGGCCTCGGCCGGCGCGATCACATAGTAGGCGGCAATTGCCTGCTGCATGTTCGGCAGGCTGATGTCCTTGATGGTTGCGCCCAGCTTCTGCAGTTGCTCGATGCTGGCGTGAATCAGGTCGGCGATGCGCGGATCGAGGCCGGCACCGAAGTATTCCTTCGGTACGCCGATGCGCAGGCCTTGCAGCGAGCCGCCCAGGGTGGCGCTGTAGTCGGGCACGGGCTCATCGATGCTGGTGGAGTCCTGCGGGTCGAAGCCTGCCATGCCTTGCAGCAACAGGGCGCAATCCTCGGCGTTGCGTGCCAGCACGCCGGCCTGGTCGAGGCTGGAAGCGTAGGCGATCATGCCCCAGCGAGACACGCGGCCGTAGGTCGGCTTGATACCGGTGAGGTTGGTGAAGGCCGCCGGTTGACGGATCGAACCGCCGGTGTCGGTGCCCGTTGCCACCGGCAACAAGCGCGCCGCCACGGCTGCCGCCGAGCCACCCGAGGAGCCGCCGGGCACGTGGGCCAGGTTCCAGGGATTCTTCACCGGGCCGTAGTGGCTGTTCTCGTTGGCCGAACCCATGGCGAATTCGTCCATGTTCAGCTTGCCCAGGGTCACCGCGCCCGCTGCATTGAGCCTGGCCACCACGGTGGCGTCATAGGGCGCCTGGAAGTTGTCGAGCATCCTCGACCCGCAACTGGTGCGGATGCCCTGGGTGCAGAACAGGTCCTTGTGGGCCAGCGGCGCGCCCAGCAGGGCGCCGCCCTCGCCATTGGCTCGGCGCGCATCGGCGGCCTGCGCCTGGGCGATGGCGTGCTCGGGGGTGACGGTGATGAAGCTGTTGAGCTGCGGGTCCAGCTCGGCGATACGCGCCAGCAGGGTCCGGGTCAGTTCTTCGGCAGAAAATTTCTTGTCGGCGAGTCCGCGGGCGATCTCGGCCAGTGTCAGTTGATGCATGGCAGGCTCTTTCCCTTTACTCGATGACTTTCGGAACCAGATACAGGCCGTTCTCGACCGCCGGTGCGATGGCCTGGTAGGCGTCACGCTGGTTGCGCTCGGTCACCTGGTCGGCGCGCAGCCGCTGGCTGGCTTCCAGTGGGTGGGCCAGGGGTTCGATGCCGCTGGTGTCGACCGCTTGCATCTGGTCGACAAGGCCCAGAATGCTGTTCAGTGCTTCGATGGTGCGTGGCATATCGGCTTCATTCAGGCCCAGGCGGGCCAGGTGAGCGATTTTTTCCACGTCGCAGCGTTCAAGCGCCATGGGGATCTCCAGTGGAAAATGAAATACGGCAAAGCCGTGGTTTTGGGGAACACTATCGCACTTCTGTGGTCATATGGCCGCGATCGAGTGCAGGCGTGCCCGGAAAAACAGCCAATTTAACATATTGGCGCCTTGCCCAAAATCCCCGCCGTTGTTAGAGTTTGCCGCACTTTTTTACCCACGCGTTGCCTAGGGTCCTTTTCCCATGTTCAAGAAACTGCGTGGCATGTTTTCCAGCGATCTTTCCATTGACCTGGGCACTGCCAACACCCTTATTTACGTGCGTGAGCGCGGTATTGTCCTGAATGAGCCATCAGTTGTGGCCATTCGGACCCACGGTAATCAGAAAAGTGTCGTTGCGGTCGGTACCGAAGCCAAGCGCATGCTCGGCCGTACTCCCGGCAACATCGCCGCCATTCGCCCGATGAAGGACGGCGTGATCGCCGACTTCAGCGTCTGCGAAAAGATGCTGCAATATTTCATCAACAAGGTGCACGAGAACAGCTTCCTGCAGCCCAGCCCGCGCGTGCTGATCTGCGTGCCTTGCAAATCCACCCAGGTGGAACGCCGTGCCATCCGTGAATCGGCGCTGGGCGCCGGTGCCCGCGAAGTGTTCCTGATCGAAGAGCCCATGGCGGCCGCCATCGGCGCCGGCCTGCCGGTCGAGGAAGCCCGCGGTTCGATGGTCGTCGACATCGGCGGTGGTACCACCGAAATCGCCCTGATCTCGCTCAATGGCGTGGTCTATGCCGAATCCGTGCGTGTGGGCGGCGACCGCTTCGACGAAGCCATCGTCACCTACGTGCGTCGCAACTACGGCAGCCTGATCGGCGAATCCACCGCCGAACGCATCAAGCAGGAAATCGGCACCGCCTACCCAGGCGGCGAAGTGCGTGAAGTCGACGTGCGTGGGCGCAACCTCGCCGAAGGCGTTCCACGTGCCTTCACGCTGAACTCCAACGAAGTGCTCGAAGCCCTGCAGGAGTCGCTCGCGACTATCGTGCAGGCCGTCAAGAGCGCGCTGGAACAGTCGCCTCCCGAGCTGGCGTCGGACATCGCCGAGCGCGGCCTGGTGCTGACTGGCGGTGGCGCGTTGCTGCGCGATCTCGACAAGCTGCTGGCCCAGGAAACCGGCCTGCCGGTCATCGTCGCCGAAGACCCGCTGACGTGCGTGGCTCGGGGTGGCGGTCGCGCCCTGGAAATGATGGACAAGCACACCATGGATCTGCTCTCCAGCGAATAACTTCGCGGGAAAGATTCCTGGGGTCGTTTACAGGTAGCGTCTTCGATGCTACCTGTATGCGTCCTGTACTTTCGATCCGGGCCGGTTTGCCGTCACATGAATGACCACATGAACATTTGCCTGGGAGGAGCGGCCTATTAAACCGCTTTTCACCAAGGGCCCCTCACTGGGCGTGCGCCTGTTGGTGCTGGTCGTGCTGTCGGTCGCGCTGATGGTCGTCGACGCGCGCTTCACCCTGCTCAAACCCGTGCGCAGCGAAATGTCGCTGGTGCTGATGCGTGCCTATTGGGTCACCGACCTGCCGCAGCGCCTGTACGAAGGCGTTGCCAGCCAGTTCGGCAGCCGCACCGAGCTGCTGGCCGAAAACGAGAAACTCAAGACCGAAGGCCTGTTGCTGCAGGGGCGCCTGCAGAAGCTGGCGGCGCTGACCGAGCAGAACGTGCGCCTGCGCGAGTTGCTCAATTCTTCGGCGCTGGTGAACGAAAAGGTCGAGGTTGCCGAGCTGATCGGCATGGACCCGAACCCGTTCACCCATCGCATCCTGATCAACAAGGGCGAGCGCGATGGCGTGGTACTCGGCCAGCCGGTGCTCGACGCGCGTGGCCTTATGGGGCAGGTGGTCGAATTGATGCCCTACACCTCGCGTGTGCTGCTGCTCACCGACACCACCCACAGCATTCCAGTGCAGGTCAACCGCAACGGGCTGCGCGCCATCGCCAGCGGCACGGGCAATCCCGAGCGGCTCGAGCTGCGCCACGTGGCCGACACTGCCGACATCAAGGAAGGCGACCTGTTGGTCAGCTCTGGCCTGGGCCAGCGATTCCCGGCGGGTTACCCGGTGGCCACGGTCAAGGAAGTCATCCACGACTCCGGTCAACCCTTCGCCATCGTCCGCGCCGTGCCGACCGCCGCCCTGAACCGCAGCCGCTATCTGCTGCTGGTGTTCAGCGACAGTCGCTCGCCGGAGCAGCGGGCTACCGAAGCTGCGCAGGCGCAAGAGGCGGCCGACCGCCAGGGTGCCGCGCCACAGGACGGCACCCCGGCGACGCCGGTCCCTGCAGCAACCTCCGCGCCAGCCACTGCTGCGCCCGCTGCGGCACCGACAGCGCCTGCCCACACCACGACGCCGGCAGCCACCACCCCGGCGCGTGCCAGCTCGGCCCCGGCCGCCACCCCTGAGCGAACCCCGCCGGCGACACCTTCGCGCTCTGCGCCGGCCACCACACGGGAGAGGCAATAATGGTTGGTACGCGCTCGCGCAATGGCTGGGTCATCTGGCTGACCTTCGTCGTCGGTCTGCTGCTGTGCGTGTCGCCCATGCCGCAGTTCATGGAAGTGTTGCGGCCGCTGTGGCTGGCCCTGCTGCTGGCCTACTGGACGCTCTCGGTGCCGCACAAGGTGGGCATGACCACCGCCTGGATCCTCGGCCTGGCGCAAGACGTGCTGTTCGGCACCCTGCTTGGGCAGAACGCACTCATCCTCAGCCTCATCACCTTTCTGATCCTGTCCCTGGCCCAGCGCATGCGCATCTTTCCAATGTGGCAGCAGAGCCTGGTCATCCTCGTGGTCTTCGGTCTGGCGCAGCTGGTACAGCTGTGGCTGAGCGCGCTGACCGGCAACCGCCAACCTACCCTGGCCCTGCTGTTGCCTGCCTTGATGAGCGCCTTGCTCTGGCCGTGGGTCAGCTACCTGCTGCGTGGCTTGCGCAAGCGCCTGGGCATCAACTGACGGGCCCGCGCGGCCCGACGCGGAGACGCCTTGCATGCCTACCCTGTACCTGGCTTCCAGCTCGCCCAGGCGTCGTGAACTGCTGACGCAGATCGGCGTACCCTTCACCGTGATCAACGCCGCCATCGACGAAACACCCAGGCCCGGCGAAGAAAGCCATGCATACGTGCAGCGCATGGCCGAAGAAAAGGCCCGCGCCGGCTGGCAGTCGCGGTCGCAGCCGGGAGCCGCCCACGTGCTGGGCGCGGACACTGCAGTGATCGCGCAAGGACGCATTCTCGGCAAGCCGCGCGACGAAGCCGATGCTCTGGCAATGCTGGCCCTGTTATCCGGCAGCACCCATGAAGTGCTCACCGCCGCGGCGCTGTTCGATGGCACGCAGATGGACATCGGCACGGCCTCGGCGCGGGTCACGTTTCGCCCGATAGACGAAGCCGAAGCCCGTGCCTACTGGGCCAGCGGCGAACCGGTGGACAAGGCAGGGGGCTACGGCATCCAGGGTCTGGGCGCAATATTCGTAGAAAAGCTCGAAGGCAGTTATTCTGCCGTCGTCGGCCTGGGTTTGTACGAAACCGCGGCGCTGCTGCAACGCAATGGCATCGCCTGCTGGCAAGTGTCCTGAAGAGGGCCGGCCGGGAGCGCCATCGCCATTACAATAAAGACACCAGGAACGAGACCCAGCCATGAGCGAAGAGATTCTGATCAACATCACGCCGATGGAATCGCGCGTGGCCGTGGTGGAAAACGGTGTCCTGCAAGAGGTCCACGTCGAGCGCACCCAGCGGCGCGGGATCGTCGGCAATATCTATAAAGGCAAGGTGGTGCGCGTGCTGCCCGGCATGCAGGCCGCCTTCATCGACATCGGCCTGGACCGCGCCGCGTTCATCCACGCTTCGGAAATCTCCCTGCGCGAAGGCTCGACCCTGGAAACCATCAGCGCCCTGGTCCATGAGGGGCAGAGCCTGGTGGTACAGGTCACCAAGGACCCGATCGGCTCCAAAGGCGCGCGCCTGACCACCCAGCTGTCGATTCCCTCACGCTACCTGGTGTACATGCCACGCACCCGGCACGTCGGCATTTCCCTGAAGATCGAGGATGAAGGCGAGCGTGAACGCTTGAAGAAGGTGGTGGCAGACTGCGTCGAGAAAGAGGGTATCCAGGAGGTTGGCGGGTTCATCCTGCGCACCGCCGCCGAGGGGGCGGGCGCCGAGGAAATCCTCATGGACATCCGCTACCTGCGCCGGCTGTGGGACCAGATCAACGCGCAGATCCAGACCGTCGGGGCGCCGACCGAGATCTACGAGGACCTGGACCTGGCGCTGCGGACCCTGCGCGATCTGGTCAACCCGAAGATCGAGAAGATCCGCATCGACTCGCGGGAGACCTTCCAGAAGACCACGCAGTTCGTGGCCGAATTGATGCCCGAAATCGCCGACCGTCTCGAGCACTACCCGGGCGAGCGGCCCATTTTCGATCTGTACGGTGTGGAAGACGAGATCCAGCGGGCGCTGGACCGCAAGGTGCCACTCAAGTCCGGCGGCTATCTGGTGGTCGATCCGGCCGAGGCGATGACCACCATCGACGTCAACACCGGGGCCTTCGTCGGCCACCGCAACCTCGAAGAGACCATCTTCAAGACCAACCTGGAAGCGGCCACCGCCATTGCCCGGCAGCTGCGTCTGCGCAACATCGGCGGAATCATCATCATCGACTTCATCGACATGGAAGATGAAGAACACCAGCGCCAGGTTCTGCGCACCCTGGAGAAGCAGCTCGAACGCGATCACGCCAAGACCAACATCATCGGCATCACCGAGCTGGGCCTGGTGCAGATGACCCGCAAGCGCACTCGCGAAAGCCTTGAACAGGTCCTGTGCGAGCCCTGCATCTGTTGCCAGGGCCGCGGCAAGCTGAAAACCCCGGAAACGGTGTGCTACGAGATCTTCCGCGAGATCCTGCGCGAGGCGCGGGCCTATCAGGCCGTGGGCTACCGCGTGCTGGCCAATCAAAAAGTGGTCGACCGGCTGCTCGACGAAGAATCCGGCAACGTGGCCGAACTGGAAGCCTTCATCGGACGAACCATTCGCTTCCAGGTCGAGTCCATGTATTCCCAGGAACAATATGATGTGGTGCTGCTCTGAAACGGCCAGTGAAACGATTTTCCAGTCTTCAGGCTTCCAGTCTTCAAGCTTCGGGCTTTCAGGCTGACGCGGCCTGTGGCGGGAGCATGCCTGCATGGTCCGCTTGAATGCCGTGCTCGCTGGCCTGACGCGTTGGGCGCTGACGCTGTGTGCGGTGCTGCTGGTGTTGCTGGCGCTGTACGTCAGCCTGGGCCGGCAGCTGGTGCCCCTGGTGGCCGAATACGACGCGCAGATCGAGGCACGTGCCAGCGAAGCGCTGGGCATGCCGGTGCGCATCGGCAGCCTGGAAGGGCGCTGGAGCCGTCTGGCACCGATACTGCTGGTTCACGATGTGCAAGTGGGCGAGGGCAGCAATGCGCTGCGTCTGGATCGAGTCAGGGTGGTGCCGGACCTGTGGGGCAGCCTGTTGGCGCGGTCGGTGCGCATTGCCCATCTCGAACTGGGCGGCGTACAGCTCAGCGCCGTCGAGGATGCTGCCGGCAAGTGGTCGCTCAAGGGGCTGCCGCAGCAGCAGGACCAGGCCTTCGACATGCAGCGCACGCTGCAGCAGATGCAACAGGTCGAGCGGCTGTCGGTGCTTGACAGCCAACTGACCCTGCAACCGTTCGAGCACGACCCGCTGACCTTGACCTATGTGGGTCTGAGCCTGCGCACCAGCGAAGAGCGCCAGCGCCTGGATCTGCGCCTGCATTTGCCTGATGGCCAGCCGCTGGCGCTGAACGTGGAGGCACAGGTGCGTGCCGAACGGTGGCGCCAGGGCCGTGCCCAGGTCTATCTGAACCTGCCGCAAAGCGACTGGGCGCAATGGTTGCCGAGCCGCTACACCCAGGCCTGGAAACTCGAACAGTTCAAGGCGGGCGGCGAGTTCTGGCTGGACTGGGCGGATGCCAACGTCCAGCGAGCCGTGGTCAAGCTCGATGTGCCGACGTTCAAAGGTGCCCGCGCCGAGCACAAGCCCTACGCCATCGCCGATCTCAAGCTGCAGGCCTGGGCGCAACGCAGCGCCGAAGGCTTCGACCTGAACCTGGGCACCTTGGCCATGACCCTGGATGGCAAGCCCTGGCAGACCCACGTGGCTCTGCAGCAGCGCGCCGCGACGTCCGCGGCCGAGGAGCAGTGGCGCATCCAGGCCGATCGTCTCGACCTGACACCGATCACGCCGTTGCTGGACGCGCTGGTGCCCCTGCCCAAGCAGGTGGCAGCCATCGCCAACGGCCTGAACCTCACCGGTGTGCTGCGCAACGTCTCGCTCGACATCCGCCCCAAGGCCACCGGGGCCGAGCGCCTGAGCTACGCGGCCAACCTCGAGAACGTCGGCTTCGACGCCTATTCCGGCGCCCCGGCGGCGGACAATGTCAGCGGTAGCCTGATCGGCGATATCGGCCAGGGCGAGCTGCGCCTGGACAGTGAAAAGTTCATGCTGCACCTGAGCCCGATCTTCGAAAAGCCCTGGTATTACCTCAAGGCCAACGCTCGCCTGAATTTCAAGCTCGATGAACACGCGTTCACCCTGATCGCACCGGCCATCAAGGTGCTGGGCGAAGAAGGCAAAATTGCAGCGGACTTTCTCATTCGTCTGCCATTGCACCATGAGGCCGAGCCCTACATGGACCTGCGCGTCGGCCTGGTCGATGGTGATGGCGCCTACACCAGCAAATATCTGCCCAAGGTACTCAGCCCAGCGGTCGACCAGTGGCTGCGTACGGCGATCAAGCGCGGCGCGGTCGACCAAGGTTACTTCCAGTACCAGGGTTCGCTGGCCAGCGCGGCCGAGGCGCATTCGCGCAGTATCACGCTGTTCTTCAAGGTCCACGACGTGACCCTGGCGTTCCAGCCCGGTTGGCCGGAGGCGCGCAAGGTCGCCGGCAATGTCTATATCCAGGACGGTGACGTGCGCATCCTGGCCGACCGCGGGCAGATCCTCGACACCAAGGTCAGCGACGTTTCCGTCACTGTGCCCCATGTACCCCTTGGCGAGGAAAGCCACCTGTATGTCAAAGGCAGCTTCGACGGGGGCCTGGCCGACGGTTTGAAAATTCTGCAGACCGCGCCCATCGGCACCGCCGACATTTTTGCCGGCTGGCAGGGTGAAGGCCCGCTCAAGGGCAGGCTCGACCTCGACATTCCGCTGGTCAAGGGCCATGAGCCCAAAGTCGTGGTGGATTTCAGCACCCACGCGGCCCGCCTGAAGATCAAGTCTCCGGAGCTCGCGCTCAGCCAGCTGGGCGGGGCGTTTCGTTTCGACTTCGACAAGGGGTTGAGCGGCGAGGGCATCACTGCCCAGGCGTTCGATCAGCCGGTGAAGGCGCAGATTTCTGCCGAAGGCAAGCCAGGCGCGCCGTTGACCCGCATCGTCGCCCACAGCCAGATCCCGGTGAAGCGCCTGGCCGACTGGTTGCAGGTCAAGCAGGCCGTGCCGGCCTCCGGTGATATTGCCTACCAGCTGCAGCTCATGCTGGGTGCCGACAGCCAGCTTCGCGTCGACTCCGACCTCAAGGGTGTCGACATCGACCTGCCGGCGCCCTTTGGCAAAACACGCCCTGTGGCGCGCCCGACCGTATTCGTGATGAACCTGCAGGGCCGGGAACGCCGCTTCGACGTCACCTATGCCGATCTGGCCAGTTTTGCCTATGTAGCTGCGCCCGCCGACCTGGCCAATGGTCGGGGCGAGTTGCTGGTCGGCTCTGGTACGCCGCAGATGCCCACAACCCAGGGGCTGCGAGTCCGTGGCGCGTTGCCGACCCTGGATCTGGAGCCCTGGCAGCAGCAGGCCGAGCAATACACCGGTGGCGATCCGGGTGGCACTGCCAGCCAGTTGATCAATGCGGTCGACCTGCAGGTCGGCACGCTCAAGGGCTTCGGTCAGCAACTCGACCAGGCGCACTTGCAACTCAACCGCAGCCCCAGCGCCTGGCACCTTGCCCTGGCCAGCCAACAGATCACCGGTAAGGTCGATGTGCCCGATGGCAAGGCGATCCCGATCAACGTCGACCTCGATACCGTGCGCCTGCCGCCGGTCGATCCGAACGCGGTCAAGGCCGACAACCCGGTGGAAGCACCAGACCCTTTGGCCAATGTCGACCCACGCAAGATACCCGCGGTCAATGTCAGGATCCGCCAGCTGTTGCAGGGCGAAGAGTTGATCGGCAGCTGGTCGTTGAAGCTGCGCCCAACTTCCAAGGGTGTCGCCCTCAACGATCTCGACCTGGGTCTCAAGGGCTTGATGCTGCACGGCGCGGGCACATGGGAAGGCGCGCCGGGAGCCTCCAGCACGTGGTTCCGCGGGCGCTTGCAAGGCAAGAACCTGGCCGATGTGCTGCAGGCGTGGAAATTTGCCCCGACCGTGACCAGTGAGTCGTTCCACCTCGACGCCGATGGTCGCTGGCCGGGGTCGCCGGCCTGGGTCGGGCTCAAGCGTTTTTCCGGCAACCTGGACGCTACTTTGCGTGATGGCCAGTTCGTCGAGGTCGAGGGCGGCGCCCAGGCTCTGCGCGTGTTCGGCCTGCTCAACTTCAATGCCATCGGCCGTCGCCTGCGCCTGGATTTCTCCGATGTGCTGGGCAAGGGTTTGAGCTACGATCGAGTCAAAGGCCTGCTGGTGGCCAGCGAAGGGGTCTATGTGACGCGTACCCCGATCACCCTGCGCGGTCCCACCACCGACATCGATCTGGACGGTACCCTGGACATGGTCCGCGACGGCGTCAACGCCAAGGTGCAGGTTGCCCTGCCGATCACCAACAGCCTGCCGCTGGCGGCGGTGCTGGTCGGCGCGCCGGTGGTGGGCGGCGCCTTGTTCGTGGTGAACAAGCTGCTGGGCGACCGCGTGGCGCGCTTCGCCAGTGTGCAGTACCGCATCGAGGGTTCCTGGAAGGATCCGCAGATGACCCTGGTCAAGCCCTTCGGCGGCTGAGGGCGCGGTGGCCGTCGCCCGGTATCGGACTGTCGGCCGGGCTCCGGTATTGAAAAAGTGTCCGGGCGGACGCATGTATTGAGCATCCGTCACCCACACCCGAATTGCGCGGGCCGCTTCCGGCCACCCGCGCGCAGTCATTTGCGCAGGACGCCACGCGTCCTGCGAGCTTTTTCCACGCAGTACGTCAAGCGTCCTGCGAGCACTTTCCCACGCAGTACGCGAAGCGTCCTGCGAGCTTTTTCTACGCAGTACGTCAAGCGTCCTGCGAACAGCGCGGAGTAAATATGAGCCAGATGTTATCCACCGTCAGCGAACACCTGCTGGCACCCGGCGGCCTCACGCTGGACAGCCTGCAGTCGGTGTTGGGCGAGTTGGCCGGCCCCGGTATAGACGCCGCCGACCTGTATTTCCAAGGTCAGATTTCCGAGTCCTGGGCGCTGGAAGACGGCATCGTCAAGGAAGGCAGCTTCAACCTCGATCAGGGCGTGGGCGTGCGCGCCCAGTCCGGTGAGAAGACCGGGTTCGCCTACAGCAACGCCATTACTCAGGACGCCCTGGTGCAGGCCGCGCGTGCGGCCCGCTCGATTTCCCGCGCCGGCCAGAACGGCCGCGTGCAGGCGTTCAGCAGTCCTGTGGTAAGCCAGTTGTACGGTCCCGACAACCCACTGGAGGTCCTGACCCGCGCCGAGAAAGTCGACCTGCTCAAGCGTGTCGACGCCGCCACCCGCGCGCTGGACCCGCGTATCCAGCAAGTCACCGTCAGCATGGCCGGTGTCTGGGAAAGAATTCTCGTCGCTGCAGCCGACGGCAGCCTGGCCGCCGACGTGCGTCCACTGGTGCGCTTCAACGTCAGTGTCATCGTCGAGCACAATGGGCGTCGCGAGCGCGGCGGCCACGGTGGCGGTGGCCGCACCGATTACCGTTACTTCCTGGCCGAAGACCGCGCCATGGGCTACGCCCGCGAAGCGCTGCGCCAAGCGCTGGTCAACGTCGAGGCGGTGGCGGCGCCGGCCGGTACCATGCCCGTGGTGATGGGCGCGGGCTGGTCCGGCGTGCTCCTGCACGAAGCGGTCGGGCACGGCCTGGAAGGCGATTTCAACCGCAAGGGCAGCTCGGCCTACAGCGGCCGCGTGGGCGAGAAGGTCGCCTCCAGCCTGTGCACCATCGTCGACGATGGCACCCTGGCCGGGCGTCGCGGTTCACTGAGCGTCGATGACGAAGGCACGCCTACGCAGTGCACCACCCTGATCGAAAACGGCGTGCTCAAGGGCTACATGCAGGACAAGCTCAATGCGCGTCTGATGGGCGTGGCCGCCACAGGCAACGGTCGCCGCGAATCCTATGCGCACCTGCCCATGCCGCGGATGACCAATACCTACATGCTGGCGGGTGAAAGCGACCCGGCCGAAATCATCGCCTCGGTGAAGAAGGGCATCTATTGCGCCAACCTGGGTGGCGGGCAGGTGGATATCACCAGCGGCAAGTTCGTCTTCTCGACCAGCGAAGCCTACCTTATCGAAGACGGCAAGATCACCACGCCGGTCAAGGGCGCCACGCTGATCGGCAATGGCCCGGAGGCAATGAGCAGGGTTTCCATGGTCGGCAACGACCTGTCGCTCGACAGTGGCGTAGGTACCTGCGGCAAGGATGGGCAGTCGCTGCCCGTGGGCGTAGGCCAGCCGACCTTGAAGATCGATGCGATCACCGTGGGCGGTACCGGCGCCTGAAGCGGATGACAGGCAGGCCGGGCGGCCTGCCTTCAGGCGTATCAGCGCAAGCCGCGTTGAGTTTCGTCCAGCTCGCGGATGTACTTGAAGATCTTGCGCGTGGTGGCAGGCGGTTTGTTGTGCGCCGTCTCGTGCTGGGCCTGGCGAACCAGGTTGCGCAGATGCTGACGATCGGTTTCCGGGTACTCGGCGAAAAACGCTTCCAGCACCTGGTCCGGGCCGGCTACCAGCCGATCACGCCAGCGCTCCAGGTTGTGGAAGCGCTCGTTGTATTGCCGGGTGGAAGCGTCCACCTGGTCGAGCAGCACCAGAATGGCGTCGATGTCCTGATCGCGCATCAGTTTGCCGATGAACTGGATGTGGCGTTTGCGCGCGATGTTGGCAGTGTGCTTGGAAGCATCGGCCAACGCCCGGCGCAGGCCATCGGTCAAGGGCAGGCGATCGAGCATGTCCGGCTTGAGCGTGATAAGCCGCTCGCCCAGATCGGTCAGCGCATGCAGCTCGCGCTTGACCTGAGTTTTGCTTTTTCCCTCATCGAGGGAGTCGTCGTAAGAATCAACCATGGGGGCAGTCCGCAAATAAACGCCGCCATGATAACCAGTCGGGGGCCGCTTGTCTGGCCCGGCCGTAGATCGGCCCGCCCCGAACCCGAATTTGATTGGAGAACACCATGAACGCACCCCAGAGCGTCGGCCCGCAGGCATTGCCAGTCCTGCAGGAGCAAGTGCAGCAGATCATCGATGAAGCCAAGCGTCAGGGGGCCAGCGCCTGTGAGGTGGCCGTGTCGCTGGAGCAGGGCTTGTCCACATCGGTGCGCCAGCGCGAAGTCGAGACCGTCGAATTCAACCGCGACCAGGGTTTCGGCATCACCTTGTACGTCGGTCAGCGCAAGGGTTCGGCCAGTACCTCGGCGAGCGGCCCCCAGGCCATTCGCGAAACCGTCGCTGCAGCCCTGGCGATCGCCAAGCACACCTCCGAGGATGAAAGCTCGGGCTTGGCCGACGCTGCCTTGATGGCCCGCGAGCAGCCCGATTTCGACCTGTATCATGCCTGGGACATCACGCCCGAGCAGGCCATCGAGAAGGCCCTGGCCTGCGAAGCCGCAGCCTTCGATGCCGAGCCCTTGATCAAGAACGCCGACGGCACCACGCTCAACACTCACCAGGGCTGCCGCGTGTATGGCAACAGCCACGGCTTCATCGGTGGCTATGCATCGACGCGACACAGCTTGAGCTGCGTGATGATTGCCGAGGCCAATGGGCAGATGCAGCGCGATTACTGGTACGACGTAAGTCGCCAGGGCGAGTTGCTGGCCGATGCCGCCTCCATCGGTCAGCGTGCTGCACAACGCGCTGCCGCCCGCCTGGGCGCACGGCCGGTACCGACCTGCGAGGTGCCGGTATTGTTTTCGGCGGAACTGGCCGGGGGGCTGTTCGGAAATTTCCTCGCGGCGATCTCCGGTGGCAACCTGTACCGCAAATCCTCGTTCCTGGAAGGGGCGATGGGCCAGCGGCTGTTCCCCGAGTGGCTGACCCTGGACGAGCGTCCGCACCTGATGCGCGCCATGGGCAGCGCGGCATTCGACGGCGACGGCCTGGCAACCTACGCCAAGCCGTTCGTAGAGAATGGCGAGCTGGTGTCCTATGTGTTGAGTACCTATTCGGGCCGCAAACTCGGCTTGCCCAGTACGGCCAACTCCGGCGGCGTGCACAACCTGTTCGTAACCCATGGCGACGAAGACCAGAAAGCGCTGCTGCGCCGCATGGGCCGCGGCTTGCTGGTGACCGAACTGATGGGCCATGGCCTGAACATGGTGACCGGCGACTACTCGCGCGGTGCGGCCGGGTTCTGGGTCGAGAATGGCGAGATCCAGTTTCCGGTCCAGGAAGTGACCATCGCCGGCAACATGCGTGACATGTTCAAGCAGATCGTCGCCGTGGGCAACGATCTGGAACTGCGCAGCAACATCCGCACCGGCTCGGTGCTGATCGAGCGCATGACGGTCGCTGGAAGCTGATGCCGATGCCCGGCCCCTCGAGGCCGGGCAATCTCAGCGGTGATGCTTGTGTTGATTCTCGATATCAATCAATAATGAAACTCATTCCGGCTAATGGGTGCGCCGATGAGTTCCGCTGTACACGAATCCGCCAATCTCGAGAACTGGCTTTGGCTGGGCCTGCAGATTCGCTGCGCGCTGTTGCCCAACGAGCCGCGACTCATCGATCACTACCTGGCCGAAGGGCGCTATCTGGCGCGTTTCACCCCCACCTCCCCGAACTCCGTGGCACACGGCACCTTTCGCCTGTTGCTAGAGACCGCCCTCGATCAGGCGTTGCCCTGGCACTGGCGCAGCCTTTGCCTGGATCAGGCGTGGCGCCCCCTGCGCGACTTGCGTAACTGCGCGGCACACCCTGCCCACATCCGCCAATGGCAGGACTGCGCCCATCAACTGGCGTGCTGCGAGTTGCTGCCTTCGATCCCACTCACTGATCTGCTGCAAGGATATTGCGATGAGTAACACCCGTATCGAGCGTGACAGCATGGGCGAGCTGCAAGTGCCGGAGGCCGCCCTGTATGGCGCCCAGACCCAACGTGCCGTCGACAACTTTCCCATCAGCCACCAACGCATGCCGACCCAGTTCATCCGCGCATTGGTTCTGGCCAAGGCAGCGGCGGCCAAGGCCAACGTCGAACTAGAACAGTTGAGCGCGGCCCAGGGCGATGCCATCGTGCGTGCCTGCGAACAGCTGCTGGCGAGCGACTTCATGCAGCACTTCCCGGTCGACATCTACCAGACCGGCTCGGGCACCAGTTCCAACATGAATGCCAACGAGGTCATCGCAACCCTGGCCAGTCGGATCCTGAACGAGCCGATCAATCCCAACGATCATGTCAATTGTGGTCAGAGCAGCAACGACATCATCCCCACCAGCATTCACGTAAGCGCAGCGCTGGCTTTGCATGAGCACCTGCTGCCTGCGCTGCAGCACCTGGTGCAGGCGATCCAGGCCAAGGCCGAGCAGGTCCATGGGTTCGTCAAGACTGGCCGGACACATCTGATGGACGCCATGCCGGTGCGCATGAGTCAGGTCCTCAATGGCTGGGCGGCCCAGGTCCAGGCCAATATCGGCCACCTGCAGGCTCTGCAACCGGCCTTGCAGGCCCTGGCACAAGGCGGCACCGCCGTGGGTACCGGAATCAACGCCCATCCCCAGTTCGCCCAGCGGTTCAGCGAGCATTTGGGCGAACTTACCGGCGTCGCCTTCAGGCCCGGTGACAACCTGTTTGCTCTGATCGGTTCGCAAGACACCGCTGTGGCGCTGTCCGGCCAACTCAAGGGCACGGCCGTCACGTTGATGAAAATCGCCAACGACTTGCGCTGGATGAACTCAGGGCCTTTGGCAGGCTTGGGCGAAATCGAGCTTGAAGCCCTGCAACCTGGCTCATCGATCATGCCGGGTAAGGTCAATCCGGTGATTCCCGAGGCGACTGCCATGGTGGCCGCGCAAGTCATCGGCAATGACGCAGCCATCGTGATAGCCGGTCAATCGGGCAATTTCGAGCTCAATGTGATGCTGCCGATCATCGCCAACAACCTTCTTTCAAGCATCGAACTGATGGCCAATGCCAGCCGTCTACTGGCTGACAGGGCGATCGCAACGTTCAAGGTCAACGAAGCCAAGCTCAAGGAAGCGTTGGCGCGCAATCCGATTCTGGTGACGGCACTCAACCCGATCATCGGATATCAGCAGGCTGCCCAGATTGCCAAGCTAGCCTACAAGGAAGGTCGGCCAATCATCGATGTGGCACTGGAACACACAGACTTGAGTCGCGAACGGCTCAACGACCTGCTCGACCCCGAAAAGCTCACTGCCGGCGGTATCTGACCGCTTGGCAATCGCTGGGAGACATCCGCCATGCAGCACTGGAAACGTATCACGGAGACGGCCAACGCCTGCTTTGTCCGGGGCGAGCTGATCGATGCGCGCGAGCATTACCTGCAGGCCCTGGCGTGGGCTCAGGTGCTGCTCGAGCGTTGGCCGGATGTCGACGAAGCGGTGGCCGCCTGTGTCATCTCCCACCACAACCTGGCCGACCTGCACCTGCAGTTGCATCAACCCGAAGAAAGCGCCGAGTACCTGTGCGCCATTCATGAACGCTTGCTGCGTGCGGCCGAGGATCCTCGGCTGCCGTCTGCACTGCGCGAAGCGGCCCTGCGCCACGCCAGCAAGACCTACGCCGAGTTGCTCGGCTTCACTCGCCAGCATGGCGAATACCCCCGTACCCACCGGTTGCTGTGTAGCGCCGCCGATACCGACGTTGCGCCAGTCGTCACGCAACCCGATAACCTTCCTTACGGAGTTCACTGAAAATGCCCTATACCCTGCCTGCCTTGTCCTATGCCTACGATGCCTTGGAGCCGCATATCGATGCCGCGACCATGGAGATCCACCATACCAAGCACCACCAGACCTACATCACCAACGTCAACGCTGCCATTGAAGGCACCGAATACGCCGAATGGCCCGTTGAAAAGCTGGTCGCCTCGGTCAAGCAGCTGCCGGAAAACCTGCGCGGTGCCGTCACCAACCACGGTGGTGGCCATGCCAACCACAGCCTGTTCTGGGAGGTCATGTCGCCCAATGGTGGCGGCCAGCCACAGGGCAGCGTTGCCCAGGCCATCGAAACCGAGCTTGGCGGGTTCGAGGCGTTCAAGGAAGCATTCACCAAAGCCGCGCTGAGTCGTTTCGGCAGTGGCTGGGCCTGGCTCAGCGTCACGCCGGAAAAGAAGCTGGTGGTCGAAAGCAGCGGCAACCAGGACAGCCCCTTGATGACTGGCAACACGCCGATTCTGGGCCTCGACGTCTGGGAGCACGCGTACTACCTCAAGTACCAGAACCGTCGGCCTGAATACATCAACGCGTTCTACAACGTGGTCGATTGGGCCAACGTCGAGAAGCGCTACCAAGCCGCCGTGAACTGAGCCTCGCGCCATGGGATCGCAGACCTTCGCGCTGGTCAGTGTCCGCCGCTTTCGCCTGGCGCTGGGCACAGTGCTGCTGCTGGCAGGGGCGGCCTTGCTGGTGGGCGAGCTGCTGGCCTGGCTCGACCTCGAGCCACGCATCCTGCGCGCGCTCGAAGGCGGTGCCATCTGCGCCTTGGGCACGGCTCTGGGCGCGGTTCCCGTATTGGTCATCCGCAGCATGCCGGTCGCCGTGGCCGACACATTGCTGGGCTTCGGCGCGGGAGTGATGCTGGCGGCCACTGCGTTCTCGCTGATCATTCCCGGCCTGGATGCGGCAGCGGTCATCGGTTTCTCACGCTGGGGTGCTGGTGGCCTGATGAGCCTTGGCATCATGTCCGGAGCGTTCTGCCTGTATCTGGTGGACCGGAGGGTTTCCGGGGTCACACCCGACTATCTGGTGGGCAGCACGCAGCAGCCTGTGATTCCTGCACGTATCTGGATCTTCGTAATCGCCATCATCGCTCACAACATCCCGGAGGGCATGGCCATCGGCGTGTCGGCGGGCGGCGGCATGCACGACGCCGACAGCCTGGCGATGGGCATTGCCCTGCAGGACGTACCCGAGGGTCTGGTGATCGCACTGGTTCTGGCAGGGGCGGGCATGGCCCGGTACAAGGCCTTCCTGATCGGCGCAGCATCCGGGTTGGTCGAGCCGGTGTTCGCAGTGCTCTGTGCCTGGCTGGTGCGTATGGGCGAGCTGTTGCTACCGCTGGGCCTGGCCTTTGCAGCCGGTGCAATGCTGCTGGTGGTGACTCACGAGATCATTCCGGAATCACGCAGCAATGGTCATCACAAGTTGGCGAGCCTGGGTCTGTGTGTAGGGTTCTGCCTGATGATGGTCATGGACACTGCATTGTCTTGACCCTTGACCCTTGAACCCAGAGCTCAGAACCTGACGTAGCGCAGTACTCGACTGCCGCTACCGGGTTCTGCTTCTCGGCCGTTGGCTGGCTTTACTCGCCTTCGTCGAACTTGTCGTTGATCAGTTTGACGATGGCATCGAGCGCCTGCTGATCCTGCTCGCCTTCGGTGTGCAGGTGGATGGTGGTGCCTTTTCCGGCTGCCAACATCATTACACCCATAATGCTCTTGCCGTCGACCAAAGCTTCCGGCGTACGGCCAACACGTACCTGGCAGGGAAAGCGTCCCGCCACGCCGACGAATTTCGCAGCGGCACGGGCGTGCAGGCCGAGCTTGTTGATGATTTCTACTTGGAGGGCGGGCATTGCGCGGGGGATCCTTTCAGCTGAGGTCGCGATGGCGAACCTGGACGTTCTTGAGCGACTGCTGCAGCAATCGGCCCAGGCGCTCGGTCAAGTATACCGAGCGATGATGCCCGCCTGTACAGCCGATGGCGATGGTGACATAGGCACGACTGCTGGCGGCGAAGCGCGGCAACCATTTGAGCAGGTAGGAGGAGATGTCCTGATACATCTCTTCGACGTCCGGCTGGGCCGCCAGGTATTCGGCGACCGGGGCGTCGAGCCCGGACTGCTCGCGCAGTTCCGGCTTCCAGTAGGGGTTGGGCAGGCAGCGCACGTCGAACACCAGGTCGGCGTCTATCGGCATGCCGCGCTTGAACCCGAATGACTCCACCAGAAAGGCTGTACCCGGTTCAGGCTTGTTCAGCAGCCGGACCTTGATGGCATCGCGCAGTTGGTAAAGGTTCAGGTTGGTCGTGTTGATTTTGAGATCGGCCAGATCGACGATAGGCCCGAGCAGATCGCTCTCGACGCGGATGGCCTCGGCCAGCGAGCGGCTTTCATTGCTCAGCGGATGCCGGCGACGTGTTTCGGAAAAACGCTTGAGCAGTGTTTCTTCGTCGGCGTCCAGATACAGCACATCGCAATTGATATGCTTGGCACGTACTTCGGCCAGCAGTTGGGGGAAACGCGACAAGTGGCTGGGAAGGTTGCGCGCATCGATCGACACCGCCACCTGCGGCTGCGCCAGCTCGGTATGGATCAGGGCACGCTCGGCCAGTTCGGGCAGTAACCCGGCCGGCAGGTTGTCGATGCAATAGAAACCGTTGTCTTCGAGAACATCCAGGGCAGTGCTCTTGCCTGAGCCTGAGCGGCCACTGACGATGATCAAACGCATGGTTAATGACCGCTCTGTTCGTCCAGTACCACTTGGTACAAGGCTTGATTGCTGGGCGCCGAACGCAGTTTCTCACGCACTTCCTTGCGATCGAGCATGCTGGCGATCTGGCGGAGCAACTCCAGGTGGGCATCGGTGGCCGCTTCGGGTACCAGAAGCACGAACAGCAGATCCACGGGAGCGCCGTCGATGGCGTCGTAGTCGATCGGGGCGCTGAGGTGGATAAGGGCGCTGACGGGTGTATCGCAGCCCTTCAGGCGACAATGCGGGATGGCAATGCCGTTGCCGAATCCGGTCGAGCCCAGTTTTTCACGGGCAACGAGCGCTTCGAATACCGTTTGGGTATCCAGCGTAGGCACTTCGCGACCGATCAGCTCGGCGATGTTTTCGAGTGCTTTCTTCTTGCTGCCTCCCGGCACGTTCACGCATGAACGGCCGGGGGTCAGGATGGTTTCTAGTCGGATCATGAGTGGGGAGTGTCAGCGAGCAGTCGCGCCTTGCAGCAGACTTTGCTGTTTTTCCTTATGCTTTTTGAGTTGGCGATCCAGCTTGTCGGTAAGCAGGTCGATGGCCGCGTACATGTCGTCATGTTCGGCGTTGGCAACCACCTCACCACCGGGTATGCGCAGGGTGGCTTCGATTTTCTGTTTGAGCTTCTCGACCTCCATGATCACCTGAACGTTGGTGATCTTGTCGAAATGACGTTCGAGCCGCTCGAGTTTTTCCCCGATGTAGGTTCGCAGGGGTTCGGTCACATCCAGTTGGTGTCCACTGATGTTGACTTGCATACCGCTTCTCCTTATTGCCATTGCATAAAGAAGCAGGCTTGGGTGCCTGCCACTGGAACGCTGTGGCACATCGCAGGGCTACATCAACCGCTTGCGTTCGCTGGACGGCGCAATCCCGAGGGATTCGCGATACTTGGCGACCGTTCGGCGGGCTACCTGGATGCCTTGTGCCTCCAGTAAACCAGCGATCTTGCTGTCACTCAACGGCTTTTTCTGATTTTCGGCCGCGACCAGTTTCTTGATGATCGCGCGGATCGCCGTGGAGGAGCATTCGCCACCTTCCGAGGTACTGACATGGCTCGAGAAAAAGTATTTCAGCTCGTATATGCCACGGGGTGTATGCATGTATTTCTGCGTGGTCACCCGTGAAATGGTCGATTCGTGCATGCCCACCGCCTCGGCGATGTCGTGCAGCACCAGAGGCTTCATGGCCTCGTCGCCATAGTCGAGGAAGCCGCGCTGGTGCTCGACGATCTGCGTCGCCACCTTCATCAGGGTCTCGTTGCGGCTCTGCAGGCTCTTGATGAACCAGCGCGCTTCCTGCAGCTGGTTGCGCATGAAGGTGTTGTCGGCGCTGGTGTCGGCGCGCCGCACGAAGCCCGCGTACTGCGGATTGACCCGCAGGCGTGGCACTGACTCCTGATTGAGCTCGACCAGCCAGCGGTCGCTGTCCTTGCGCACGATGACATCGGGCACGACGTATTCCGGCTCGCTGGACTCGATCTGCGAGCCGGGCCGCGGATTGAGGCTCTGCACCAGCTCGATGACCTGGCGCAGCTCGTCTTCCTTGAGCTTCATGCGGCGCATCAACTGGCTGTAGTCGCGCGAGCCGAGCATGTCGATGAAGTCGCTGACCAGGCGCTGGGCTTCGGCCAGCCAACGGGTCTTGGGCGGCAGCTGGCGCAGCTGCAGCATCAGGCATTCGCTCAGGTTGCGGGCGCCAATGCCAGCGGGCTCGAACTGCTGGATGCGGTGCAGCACCGCTTCGATCTCATCCAGCTCGATGTCCAGTTCAGGATCGAAAGACTCGCAGATTTCCTGCAGCGTCTCGTCCAGGTAACCCTGGTTGTTGATGCAGTCGATGATGGTCACGGCGATCAGCCGATCGGTGTCGGACATGGGCGCCAGGTTCAGCTGCCACAACAGATGCGTCTGCAGGCTTTCGCCGACCGAGGTGCGCGTGGTGAAGTCCCACTCGTCGTCATCGTTGCTCGGCAGGCTGCTGGCGCTGGTCTGGTAGATGTCTTCCCAGGCGGTGTCCACAGGCAGTTCGCTGGGGATGCGCTCGTTCCAGTCGCCTTCCTCGAGGTTGTCGACCGTGGGCGCGGATTCCTGGAAGCTCGGCTCCTGGATTTCCTGGGTGGGTGTCTGCTCGACCTTGTCGGCCAGCGGGTCGCTGTTGTCGAAGTCGTCGCCTTCTTCCTGGCGTTCGAGCATGGGATTGGATTCCAGCGCTTCCTGAATCTCCTGTTGGAGGTCCAGGGTCGATAGCTGGAGAAGGCGGATGGCCTGTTGCAACTGCGGTGTCATCGTCAGTTGCTGGCCCATACGTAGGACGAGCGATGGTTTCATGGCAGGAACTTAACACCTTGGTCGCCGGCGCGAAGCGCCTTCTACTACGGGTACCGAAGCACCCGGCTTATGTCGTAAGCAAATTATATGCCTGAAACCTGAGTGTTTGCCTAGGGCGCCATGAAAATTAATGCCCGTGGGAGGGCGCTGGCGCCCTCGGACCTTACAAGCGGAACTCGTGGCCCAAGTAGACTTCGCGCACCAGATCGTTGGCCAGAATGGTCTGGGCATCGCCTTCGGCAATCAGCTGGCCGTCGTTGACGATGTAGGCCGTTTCGCAGATATCCAGGGTCTCGCGGACGTTGTGGTCGGTGATCAATACACCGATGCCCTTGGTCTTGAGGTGGTGGATGATCTGCTTGATGTCGCCGACCGAAATTGGATCGACACCGGCGAAGGGTTCGTCGAGCAGGATGAACTTGGGTGCGGTGGCCAGGGCGCGGGCGATCTCCACGCGGCGACGTTCACCCCCCGAAAGACTCATGCCCAGGTTGTCGCGGATGTGCGTGATGTGAAATTCCTGCAGCAGGCCTTCGAGCTCTGCCAGCCGAGCCGTGGCATCGAGTTCCTTGCGGGTTTCCAGAATGGCCATGATGTTGTCGGCCACCGACAGCTTGCGGAAGATCGAGGCCTCCTGCGGCAGGTAACCGATGCCGGAGCGGGCGCGGCCATGCATCGGCTGGTGACTGACGTCCAGGTCGTCGATGAGCACGCGGCCCTGATCGGCCTGCACCAGGCCGACGATCATGTAGAAACAGGTGGTCTTGCCGGCCCCATTGGGGCCCAGCAGGCCGACGATCTGCCCGCTTTCGATGGACAGGCTGACGTCGCGTACGACTTGCCGGCTCTTGTAGCTCTTGGCCAGGTGCTGCGCTTTCAGAACTGCCATTACTGGGCCTTCTGCGGTGCGTCGGATTTCTTCTTCGGCTGGATCACCATGTCGATGCGCGGACGAGGCGTGGTGACCTTGCTGCCCGTGGCACGGCCGGCGTTGACCACCTGGCGCACGGTGTCGTAGACGATCTTCTCGCCTTCGGACGTGTTGCCGTCGTTGATGACCTTGGCCTTGTCGATCAGCACGATGCGGTTCTGCGCCGCGAAGTACTGGATGGTCATGCCGTAGGCCTGCACGATGGGCTTGTCGGCGGCGGGTTTCTGCTCGTAGTAGGCCAGGTTGCCGACAGCAGTGAACACGTCCACGTCGCCCGTGGCATTGCGGGTGATGGTCACGGTATTGCCGGTGATCTTCATCGACCCTTGGGTAATGATCACATTGCCCTTGTAGGTCGCCACACCCTGTTTGTCGTCGAGCTGGGCATCGTCGGACTGGATATGAATGGGCTGATCGCGGTCAGTGGGCAGTGCCCAGGCGCTCGCGCTTCCCAGTGCTGCGCTCAGGCTGAGCAAAAAGGGGAGGGTTTTAACGAGCCTCATACTGTCCTCTTACGTTGGACAGCAAGTTGATCTTGCTGTCATTCAGATACGCTTTCATGCCCTTGGCCGTCGACACGCCACCGGCGCCGTCGATTCTAACGTCTTGGTCGGTCTGCGCATATTGCTTCTGTGGGAAAACGGTCATGCGCGAGCTGGTGATCAGCGTAGCGCGGCTTTTCTGATCGGTACGCGCGATGCGCACCGAATCGATCAGCTCGACTTCGCTGCCATCGGGATTGACTTCGCCACGGTCGCTGGTCACGTGCCATGGATAGACGGTTCCGCGGTACAGCTGCATGTCGGGCTTGGTCAGCAAGGTGACCTGCGACGTCTTCACGTGCTCGACCTTGTCGGCGGTCATGTCGTACTGCACGCCGCCATCGGGCAGGTACTGCCGCGCCTTCGCGTTGATAGCGTAGTAATCGATCTGGGTTTCGTCGACGGCTGCCGTGGGCTGGTCGAGGAAGCGCTCCGGGCTGATGTCCCAGTAGCCGATGGCGGCGAACAGCAGCCCCAGCACACCCAGGATGACGATATTGCGGATTTTCTTGTTCAGCATGTCAGGCCCTACAGGTAGGCGGCGCGGGCCGCTTCGAGATTGCCCTGGGCATCGAGGATCAGCTCGCAGAACTCGCGTGCCGCCCCGAAGCCGCCACTGGCCTGGGTCACACCGTCGGCATGCTGGCGCACGAAGGCATTGGCATTGGCCACTGCCATGCCCAGGCCCACCCGGCGAATCACCGGCAGGTCAGGCAGGTCGTCGCCCAGGTAAGCCACGTGTTCATAGCTCAGGCCGAGTTCGGCGAGCAGTCCGTCGAGCACCACGAGTTTGTCTTCACGGCCCTGAAAGAGGTGGGCGATGCCCAGGTTTTTGGCACGCCGCTCCACCACCGGGCTCTTGCGACCGGTGATGATGGCCGTGGTCACGCCACTGTTGATGAGCATCTTGATGCCCTGACCATCCAGCGTGCTGAAGCTTTTGAACTCGCTGCCGTCTTCGAGGAAATACAGGCGGCCATCGGTCAGTACGCCGTCAACGTCGAATACGGCCAGCTTGATGGCCTTGCCTCGCTGCAGGAGGTCGTTGCTGCCAGTCTCGGGCATTGCACCATTCTCGGTCATTACATGACTCCCGCGCGCAGCAGGTCGCCAAGGTTGAAGGCGCCTACCGGACAGTCTTGATCGTCAACCACGATCAGTGAATTGATCTTGTTGTCTTCCATGATCTTCAGCGCCTCGGCAGCCAGCATGTCGGCGCGAGCCGTCTTGCCGTGGGAAGTCATGACGTCTTCGATTCGAGTGCTGTGGACATCGATGGTGCGATCCAATGTGCGCCGCAGATCGCCGTCGGTGAAGATCCCGGCCAGGCGGCCATCGGCTTCCAGGATGGCGGTCATGCCCAGGCCCTTGCGGGTCATTTCCATCAGGGCATCGCGCAGCAGCGTACCGCGCGCCACCTGTGGCAGCGCAGTGCCGGTGTGCATCACGTGCTCAACCTTGAGCAGCAGGCGTCGGCCCAGCGCTCCGCCGGGATGGGAGAAGGCGAAGTCTTCGGCCGTGAAGCCGCGCGCCTCGAGCAGGGCAATGGCCAGCGCATCGCCCAGCACCAGGGTAGCGGTGGTGGAGGAGGTCGGCGCCAGGTTCAGCGGGCAGGCCTCCTGGGCGACGCGCGCGTCGAGATTGACCTCGGCAGCCTGGGCCAGGGGTGAGTCGGGGTTGCCGGTCATGCTGATCAGCGGAATGCCCATGCGTTTTATCAAAGGCAGCAAAGTGACGATCTCCGCTGTCGAACCGGAGTTGGACAGGGCCAGGATGATGTCCTGGCGGGTGATCATGCCCATGTCGCCATGGCTGGCCTCGGCAGGATGCACGAAAAACGCCGGGGTGCCGGTGCTGGCCAGGGTCGCGGCGATCTTGTTGCCGATATGGCCGGACTTGCCCATGCCCAGCACGATCACGCGGCCGTTGCTTTCGAGGATCAATTCGCAGGCGCGCACGA
Source organism: Pseudomonas baltica (assembly GCF_014235765.1). GTDB lineage: Bacteria > Pseudomonadota > Gammaproteobacteria > Pseudomonadales > Pseudomonadaceae > Aquipseudomonas > Aquipseudomonas baltica. The sequence goes on along the minus strand of NZ_JACMYH010000001.1, from coordinate 1,908,152 downwards.
AATCGGCGTCGATGTGGGCAAGCAGGCCCTCTACCGCTTCGATTTCGAGACGTATGGTGCGGTGCGCGGATTGGATCAGGTCGCTGGTCTGGCTCATGGCGAAAATCGGTAGGCCCGGTGAAAAGGCGGCGATTATAGCGGGAATGGACGTGCGACTCACCTGCCTATTTCGCGGCCCCGGTAAATCGATGGTACGTTTCGCCAATGGATCAATCTTGGGCGGCACGTGTCTGCAATGCTATAGTTCGCCGCTTGTTCGGCCTGTCCGCGCCAAGTGTCTTCGGTCAGAAGATGAGCGTCCGAGGGTAAGGTTGCACTGCAAGGAGTTTAAATGAGTGCCGATAGCGCCTACGCGGTCGAGCTGAAAGGGGTTTCCTTCAAGCGCGGTGCGCGGAGCATTTTCAACGACGTCGATATCCGCATTCCTCGCGGCAAGGTCACCGGTATCATGGGGCCTTCAGGTAGCGGCAAGACCACGCTCCTGCGTTTGATGGGCGCGCAACTGCGGCCCAGCGGCGGCGAAGTGTGGGTCAATGGCCAGAACCTGCCCAAACTCTCGCGCAGCGATCTGTTCGATGCGCGCAAGCACATGGGCGTGCTGTTCCAGAGCGGCGCGCTGTTCACCGACCTGGACGTGTTCGGAAACGTGGCCTTCCCGCTGCGCGTGCACACCGACCTGCCCGAAGACATGATCCGCGACATCGTTCTGATGAAGTTGCAGGCCGTTGGCCTGCGCGGTGCCATCGAACTGATGCCGGACGAACTGTCCGGCGGCATGAAGCGCCGGGTCGCGCTGGCCCGCGCCATCGCCATGGACCCGCAGATATTGATGTACGACGAGCCGTTCGTCGGTCAGGACCCGATCGCCATGGGCGTACTGGTGCGGCTGATCCGCCTGCTCAACGACGCCCTGGGTATCACCAGCATCGTGGTGTCCCACGACCTGGCGGAAACCGCGAGCATCGCCGACTACATCTATGTCGTGGGTGATGGCCAGGTGCTTGGTCATGGCACGCCAGAAGCCTTGATGGGGTCGGACAATCCGCGCGTCCGCCAATTCATGAAGGGCGATCCCGACGGCCCCGTGCCTTTTCATTTTTCCGCGCCCGACTACCGCGCCGATCTGCTGGGGAAGCGTTGATGCGCAAGAAATCAATCATGGAGCGCGTGCGCCTGTTTGGCCGCTCGGCCATCGACATGGTCGGCATCCTGGGTCGTTCCGGGCTGTTCCTCGGCCACGCGCTGGTGGGCCGCGGCGGCATCGGTGGCGGCTTCCAGCTGCTGATCAAGCAATTGTATTCAGTGGGCGTCATGTCCCTGCTGATCATCGTCGTGTCCGGCGTGTTCATCGGCATGGTGCTGGCGCTGCAGGGCTTCAGCATTCTGGCCAAGTACGGGTCGGAGCAGGCGGTCGGGCAAATGGTCGCGCTGACATTGCTGCGTGAACTCGGACCTGTGGTCACCGCTCTATTGTTCGCCGGTCGTGCAGGTTCTGCATTGACGGCCGAGATCGGCAACATGAAGTCGACCGAGCAGTTGTCGAGCCTGGAGATGATCGGCGTCGACCCGCTCAAGTACATCGTTGCGCCAAGGCTGTGGGCCGGTTTCATTTCCCTGCCGTTGCTGGCGATGATTTTCAGCGTCGTCGGTATCTGGGGTGGATCCTGGGTCGCCGTCGATTGGCTGGGCGTCTATGAAGGATCGTTCTGGGCCAACATGCAGAACAGCGTGAGCTTCACCGATGACGTGCTCAACGGTGTGATCAAGAGCCTGGTATTCGCTTTCGTCGTCACCTGGATCGCCGTGTTCCAGGGTTATGACTGTGAACCCACGTCCGAGGGCATCAGTCGCGCTACCACCAAGACCGTGGTCTACGCGTCGCTGGCCGTTCTGGGCCTGGACTTTATTCTGACCGCCCTGATGTTTGGAGATTTCTGATGCAAAACCGATCAATGGAAGTCGGAGTTGGCCTGTTCCTTCTGGCCGGCATCCTGGCTTTGCTGCTGTTGGCCTTGCGTGTCAGTGGTCTGTCCACCAGCGCGAACACCGAGAGCTACAAACTTTATGCCTATTTCGACAATATCGCCGGTTTGACTGTCAGAGCGAAGGTGACCATGGCCGGTGTGACCATCGGCAAGGTCACGGCCATCGATCTGGATCGCGACACCTTCACGGGCCGGGTGACCCTGCAGCTGGACAAGAAAGTGGACAATCTGCCCACTGACTCCACTGCTTCCATCCTGACCGCGGGCCTGCTGGGCGAGAAGTACATTGGTATCAGCGTGGGTGGCGAGGAAGCCTTGCTCACCGACGGCGGTACCATCCACGACACCCAGTCGTCCCTGGTGCTCGAAGACCTGATCGGCAAGTTCCTGCTCAACACAGTCAGCAAAGATGCCAAATAAGGAGTTATCCATGTTTTCGATCATGCGACGCAGCCTGCTGGTTCTGGTGGCTCTGCTACCGATGTGGGCCAACGCAGCCCCTGCGGTGTCCGCACATCAGGTGGTACAGGGCGTCACCGACCGGCTGCTGTCGGATCTGGAAAAGAACCGTGAAACCTACCGCAGCAACCCTCAGGCTTTCTACGACGCGTTGAATTCCATCGTCGGTCCAGTCGTCGATGCCGAAGGCATATCGCGCAGCATCATGACCGTGAAGTACGCGAACCGGGCAACACCGGCGCAGAAAACGCGTTTCCAGGAAAATTTCAAGCGCAGCCTGATGCAGTTCTATGGCAACGCGTTGCTCGAATACAACAACCAGGGCATCACCGTTGGCCCGGCCAAGGATGAAAGTGGCACCCGTACCAGCGTCGACATGCAGGTCAAGGGCACTGGCGGAGCGGTGTATCCGGTTTCCTACACCCTGGAAAACCTGAACAACGAGTGGAAGGTGCGTAACGTCATCATCAATGGCATCAACATCGGCAAGCTGTTCCGCGACCAGTTCGCCGACAGCATGCAGCGCAACGGCAACGACCTGGACAAGACCATCGATGGTTGGGCGGGCGAAGTCGCCAAGGCCAAGGAAGTCACCGACAAAGCTGCTCCGACGAGCGCCCAGTGATGGATCAGGCTCGCGTCGAACTGGCCGGCGACCAGCTCCGCCTGGCCGGCGTGCTGGACTACCGCTCCGGCGCCGCCCTGCGCAAGCAGGGGCAGGCATTGATCCAGTCCAGCCCGGCCACGGCGCTGGTCATCGACTGCACTGCGGTCGAGAAATCCAGCAGCGTCGGCTTGTCCCTGCTGCTGGGCTTCATGCGCGATGCCGAGGCGGCCGGCAAGACCGTGCGGGTCCAGGCACTGCCCCACGATATGCGTCAGATCGCTCAGGTCACCGGCATGAGCGAATTCTTTTCACAGATTTGAGCGGCCCTCATCGAGGTCCTCTGGCCTGATCCCGTCGATACGGGGTTCGCAGTCGGGGGGCTTTTTTGTATGATGGCCGACCCGCGCGCACAGGGCGCCGATCGAGGTTGAGCATGCAGGCTGTAGAAGTGAAGGGTTTCCTTGAATCCAAGCTGCCGGGAGTGCAGGTGGAAGTCGAAGGCGAAGGCTGCAATTTCCAGCTGAACGTGATCAGTGACGAGCTGACCGCGCTTAGCCCGGTCAAGCGCCAGCAACAGATCTATGCTCATTTGAACCCATGGATCGCCGATGGCAGCATCCATGCGATCACCATGAAATTCTTCAGCAGCGCAGCCTGGGCTGAGCGTTCCTGAGCCATTCCGCGTCGAGACTCCAATGGACAAACTGATTATTACTGGCGGCGTTCGCCTTGATGGCGAAATTCGCATTTCCGGAGCGAAGAACTCCGCTCTGCCGATTCTGGCTGCCACCCTGCTGGCCGATGGGCCGGTAACGGTTGCCAACCTGCCGCACCTGCACGACATCACCACCATGATCGAGCTGTTCGGTCGCATGGGCATCGAGCCGGTGATCGACGAGAAGCTGGCGGTCGAGATCGATCCGCGCACCATCAAGACACTGGTTGCACCGTACGAGCTGGTCAAGACCATGCGCGCCTCGATCCTGGTGCTGGGCCCGATGGTCGCTCGCTTCGGCGAAGCGGAAGTGGCGCTGCCCGGTGGTTGCGCGATCGGCTCGCGTCCGGTCGACCTGCACATCCGCGGCCTCGAAGCCATGGGTGCGGTCATCGACGTGGAAGCCGGCTACATCAAGGCCAAGGCGCCTGAAGGTGGCCTGCGCGGCGCCAACTTCTTCTTCGACACGGTCAGTGTGACCGGTACCGAGAACATCATGATGGCCGCAGCCTTGGCCAACGGCCGCAGCGTCCTGCAGAACGCCGCGCGCGAGCCGGAAGTGGTCGATCTGGCCAACTTCATCAATGCCATGGGCGGCAACGTCCAGGGCGCCGGCACCGACACCATCACCATCGATGGTGTGAAGCGCCTGCACTCGGCGACCTACAAGGTCATGCCCGATCGCATCGAGACCGGTACCTACCTGGTGGCTGCCGCCTGCACAGGCGGCCGGGTCAAGGTCAAGGACACCGATCCGACCATTCTCGAAGCCGTGCTGGAAAAGCTTCGCGAGGCGGGCGCCGAGATCACTACCGGCGCCGACTGGATCGAACTGAACATGCATGGCAAGCGGCCCAAGGCGGTCAACGTGCGGACCGCGCCGTACCCGGCGTTCCCCACCGACATGCAGGCGCAGTTCATTTCGCTCAATGCCATTGCCGAAGGCACTGGCGCGGTCATCGAGACGATCTTCGAAAACCGTTTCATGCACGTCTACGAGATGCATCGCATGGGCGCGCAGATCCAGGTCGAGGGCAACACGGCCATCGTCACCGGCACCGAGAAGCTCAAGGGCGCACCGGTCATGGCGACCGACCTGCGGGCGTCGGCGAGCCTGGTGATTTCGGCGCTTACCGCCGAAGGCGACACCTTGATCGACCGCATCTACCACATCGACCGTGGCTACGAGTGCATCGAAGAAAAACTGCAGATGCTGGGCGCCAAGATCCGTCGCGTACCGGGCTGATGTGCGTGCAGGGCGCAGGGATGCGCCCGGTCGTTGCCAGAAACTTTCCTGTAAGGACTGACGTTTCCCATGTTGACCATTGCGCTGTCCAAAGGCCGCATTCTTGACGATACATTGCCGCTCCTGGCCGAGGCGGGCATCGTGCCCACCGAGAACCCGGACAAGAGCCGCAAGCTGATCATTCCCACGACCCAGGACGATGTACGCCTGCTGATCGTGCGCGCCACCGACGTGCCGACCTACGTCGAGCATGGTGCCGCCGACCTGGGTGTCGCCGGCAAGGACGTCCTGCTCGAATACAGTGGCCAGGGCCTGTACGAGCCCCTCGATCTGCAGATCGCCCAGTGCAAGCTCATGACGGCCGGCGCCATCGGCGCGGCCGAGCCAACCGGTCGGCTGCGTGTGGCCACCAAGTTCGTCAACGTTGCCAAGCGCTACTACGCCGAGCAGGGCCGCCAGGTCGATATCATCAAGCTCTACGGTTCCATGGAACTGGCGCCACTGGTGGGCCTGGCCGACAAGATCATCGACGTGGTCGACACCGGCAATACCCTGCGTGCCAACGGCCTGGAGCCCCAGGAACTGATCGCCCACATCAGCTCCCGGCTGGTGGTGAACAAAGCCTCCATGAAGATGCAGCACGCCCGCATCCAGGCGTTGATCGACACCCTGCGCAAGGCAGTGGAGTCGCGACACCGCGACTGATGCACCTGCGCAGGTCTGCAACCTGCGCCCGTCTATCCGCATCATAGCCAAATAACTCAAGTGCCCATGTGGATCGATTGGTAATCTATCGGCGCTTGAGCAATTGCCATTATTTGAGGCCCGCCATGACCGTTTCCACTGCTATTCGCCGACTCGATGCCACTGATCCGGACTTCGCCCGCCATCTGGACCATCTGTTGAGCTGGGAAAGTGTGTCAGATGACTCGGTCAATCAGCGCGTGCTGGACATCATCAAGGCCGTGCGCGAGCGGGGCGACGCCGCGCTGGTCGAATTCACCGAGCGCTTCGATGGCCTGCAGGTCGCCTCGATGGCCGACCTGATCCTGCCGCGCGAGCGTCTCGAGCTGGCCCTCACACGCATTACCGATGTGCAGCGCAACGCTCTGGAAACCGCCGCCGAGCGGGTGCGGCTCTACCATGAGAAGCAGAAGCAGGATTCCTGGAGCTACACCGAAGCCGACGGCACGGTGCTCGGCCAGAAGGTCACACCACTGGACCGCGCCGGGCTGTACGTGCCCGGCGGCAAGGCCTCCTACCCGTCATCGGTATTGATGAACGCCATTCCGGCAAAAGTGGCGGGCGTTACCGAGGTGGTCATGGTCGTGCCCACGCCCCGAGGCGAGGTCAACGAGCTGGTGTTGGCAGCGGCCTGCATTGCCGGCGTCGACCGAGTGTTCACTATCGGCGGCGCCCAGGCCGTTGCGGCCCTGGCCTATGGCACCGAAAGCGTGCCGCGCGTGGACAAGGTCGTGGGCCCCGGCAATATCTACGTGGCGACTGCCAAGCGCCATGTGTTCGGCCAGGTCGGTATCGACATGATCGCTGGCCCCTCGGAAATTCTGGTGGTCTGCGACGGTGGCACCGATCCGGACTGGATCGCCATGGACCTGTTCTCCCAGGCCGAACATGACGAAGACGCCCAGGCCATTCTGGTCAGCCCCGATGCCGAGTTCCTCGACAAGGTCGCGGCCAGTATCGACAAGTTGCTACCGACCATGGAACGCGCCGAGATCATCAATACCTCGATCAATGGCCGGGGTGCGCTGATCAAGGTCCGCGACATGCAGCAGGCCATCGAGGTGGCCAACCGAATTGCCCCGGAACACCTGGAGTTGTCGGTCGAAGACCCGCAGGCCTGGCTGCCGCAGATCCGCCATGCGGGTGCCATTTTCATGGGGCGTCACACCAGCGAAGCGCTGGGCGACTACTGCGCCGGCCCCAACCACGTGCTGCCGACTTCGGGCACCGCGCGTTTTTCGTCGCCCTTGGGTGTCTACGATTTCCAGAAGCGTTCGTCGATCATCTTCTGCTCGGAGCAGGGCGCTTCCGAGCTGGGCAAGACCGCTTCCGTACTGGCTCGCGGCGAGTCCCTGAGCGCACACGCCCGCAGCGCCGAATACCGTATCCAACCCGATCTGGCAAAAGGGGAATGAGCATGAGCAGATTCTGGAGTCCCTTCGTCAAGAACCTGGTGCCCTATGTGCCCGGCGAGCAGCCCAAGGTTGCCAACCTGGTCAAGCTCAACACCAACGAGAACCCCTACGGCCCATCGCCCAAGGCGATCGAGGCCATGCGCGCCGAGCTGTGTGACGCCCTGCGTTTGTACCCGGATCCCAACAGCGACCTGCTCAAGCAAGCCGTGGCGGACTATTACGGGGTGCAAACCAACCAGGTGTTCCTGGGCAACGGCTCGGACGAAGTGCTGGCGCACATCTTCCACGGCCTGTTCCAGCATGACCAGCCGCTGTTGTTCCCGGACATCAGCTACAGCTTCTATCCGGTCTATTGCGGCTTGTACGGTATTGCCTTCGAGGCCGTGCCGCTGGACGAGCAATTCCAGATCCGGCCACAAGACTACGCCAGGCCCAACGCCGGGATCATCTTCCCCAACCCGAACGCACCCACTGGCTGCCTGTTACCGCTCGAAGCGGTCGAGCAGATTGTTCAGGCCAGCCCGGACTCGGTGGTGGTGGTGGATGAAGCCTACGTCGATTTCGGCGGTGAAACCGCGATCACCCTGGTCGATCGTTATCCGAACCTGCTCGTCACCCAGACTGTCTCCAAATCCCGTTCGCTGGCCGGCCTGCGGGTAGGGCTCGCGGTCGGCCACCCGGACCTGATCGAAGCGTTGGAGCGCATCAAGAACAGCTTCAACTCCTATCCGATCGACCGAGTGGCGGTCGCCGGCGCCGCCGCAGCGTTTGCCGACAAGGCCTACTTCGAAGACACCTGCGCCAAGGTGATCGCCAGTCGCGAAAAACTGGTGCAAGGGCTGAATGAACATGGATTCGAGGTACTGCCCTCGGCAGCCAACTTCATCTTCGCCCGCCACCCCGATCAGGACGCTGCAGCCATCGCCGCCCGCTTGCGCGAAAAGGGCGTGATCGTGCGCCATTTCAAGCAGGAACGCATCGCGCAATTCCTGCGCATCAGCATCGGTACTCCGGAACAGAACCAGGCGTTGCTGGATGCCCTGTGAGCAAGAAGATAAAAGCGGCTGGGTTGAACAAGCCGCTTGACCGGCAGACTTCCCAGGTCGGTTAGGCTGCCGGTATAGGGCGCGGGACAGCAGGATAAGTTGTCAGCCGGCTAATGCTTCGCACAAGACCTGAGTGCTGCCGGCAGTGTGTTCATCGCCTAGCGTTTTTTCAAGGAGAATGACCCGAAACGGATACGAGGCCCGTCAAGTGTGATTGACAAGGTGTTCTGAGTAGCCGTGAAGGGTATTGGCGCTATCGACTCACTGGACGTGATATCTGTGTAGGGGACCCCACCACTGCCCGATATCCTGCCGAAGGCGAAGTTTTCCTCCTCGCCTATAGGATTGATGAAGGGCATCACCGTATAGGTAATCACGTAATGACTGCCAGGTTCGATGCGAGTGACCAACTGGCTGACGCGTTGGCCGTTGGCCAGTTGCACGCCGCCGTGCTGCCACTCGCCTCCTCCTCTCCAGTCCGTATTTGGACGCTCGAACTGGCTATCCTTGATGAGTTCGTCGGGATTGGGAAAGTCATCGACGAGGCTGGGACTCCAGAACTGTACAGGGGTGCTTGCTTCAGAGCTGATTACGACTTCCAGATGAGTCGTCGCCGGTTGGGTTACATGTTCGAGCTCGTATATGAACGCGCCTGTCTTCAGGTAGAAACTTGCTACCTCTGTATTATTTTCCTTGATGACGACACGGCCGACTTCAGCCAATGCATGGTTAGCCTTTGATGAGCTATTGAACCCCAAGGCGATCATTCTGAACGTGTACTGTTTGGCTCTCGCTTCTATGGTCACTCCCTGCCTGATGCTGGCCTGATTGACCAGAGTCGCGCCAGGCGGTGAAGAGGTGCAGTTGGCGGGGTCCCCTTTGTCGTCCGTGATCCAGTGGGTGAAACCTTGTTCGAACTCTGCGTTCTGGAACAGATTCCCTGGCAGCGCCAGAGGTGTGGTCGTAGGCGTTATGTTAGTCATGATCCATTTTCTCCGTGTGTGTGGCAAGAAAACAGGCTAGCTACGATTGCATGTTCCTGGGTAACTATATTTTTACACGCAAAACAGGGGTGATCTTATATTTTCAGACCGCAGTGCGCTTTTCGCTAAACGCCGGGCGGCCAAGATAATTATCAGGTGAGCGTAATAATCATGAGTATGACGGTCGATACTTCTGTGCGAATAAAAACTTCGAGCGTGTATAGGTGTGTTACATCCGATAGAAATGACGTGACCGAGGTTGCATGCGATAGCCAACCGCCATCCGTTTTTCACTACATCCCTACTTCTCCTCCTTCTTCACCGCCGCCGGCGCTGGCGGGGGGCGCAGGCCCACTTCGGCGTTGAGGGTGAGTTCCATGCCCTGCGCATCATCTGGATCGGGATCACCAAGATCTGATCGGCGCTAGCTGTCGTTGCCCCTATACCTCCTCAAAAAAGGAGTGGACATAGGGGCGGCAACGCGGGTCTCAGCGGTCCGCTTTAATCTGACACCTAGTTCCATCCAATCCCAAAACCGGAATGTCTCTTCCTTGTCCCTAGCCGTGATGCGCAGGTAAGGTACCTGCACGTTCGCATCAGGAAACAATTCAAAATTCCTCTTTGAGCCTGTGTTGTGCAAGCTGCACAACTTCTTGAGCGCTTTGCGGAGCACATCCAATCGATATACAACATCAAGAATCGCTGGGTCTCACATTCACCGCTGAGCAGTGTAAGTTTGCTCGATGCACGGTAGAGCAACTTTTGAAGACGGGTGTGCTTGAATGCATCGCTAAGGAAGATGCTGTGGAGATATTCAGGAGGCAAGATTTTTATTCTGTTACACAAGAAGTCTATGAGAATTTAAAAGCGTTCGCGTCGAAAGATCCAGATTCTCAGCGTGATCTTGAGTTTGTAGCGAAAAATTACACCTCTTATGCGGCAGTGTTGCACTATCGATTGGCCAATTAAGTTTATGAGCTGTCTTAGGTTCGGTTGGGAATGATACGATGATTGGAGCACATTGCCTTATCTCTGAGGATGTCCCAGCTCAACATCGTGCAACCCTCAATGGTACCGAGAATGTCGTAAAGTCGATAAGGCCCAGTGCTCGCTCGTGAGTTGGCGGCGATACAATCAGAAAAGCTATATGTGAAATTATAAAAAGGAAAATTTATGATCTTTGATAGGCTTCCTCTAAAGACATATCTTTATTTCATAGCCCAGTCTGTCAATCTAACGGCCGCAGTCATGTCGGTGACGATGGCTGCCGTGATAGGCGCTCAACTCGCTCCATCGCCGGAGTGGTCAACTTTACCCTACGGCATGCAGTTCCTGTCTTTGATGTTAGCAACCTATCCAGCATCAAAATTCATGAGCGTCTATGGCCGGCGGGCCGGTTTTCATTTAGGCAGTTTGGCACTGGCGGTGTCCGGTATCACTGGCTTTTATGCCCTGCAGATGGGTAGCTTTTATGGGGTCATGGTTTCTCATGCTGCATTAGGGGGCTACATTGCTTTCGCAAACTTCAATCGATTTGCCGCAACCGACGGGCTCAGTGCCGCACTGAAGGCCAAGGCTATTTCCTTGGTCGTTGCCGGGGGGGTTGTTGCAGCCTTCATTGGTCCATGGGTGGCGACATTGCTTCGTTCGGTGGGTGACTTCAGCGACTTTGCCCTGTGCTACGGTTTTTTTGTGCTACTGGCGGTCATATCCGCCGCCGTCAATCAGGTGACGCCAATAGCTGAAATGACAGATTCAGCCAATAGCGCAATACCCGTGCCGCTTCGAAATAGTTCTAACTGGGATCTGGCGCTGCCTATCACTGTTGCGGCAGTGGGGTATGGGTTCATGAACCTGCTCATGATTCAAGCCTCTTTACAGATGGCGGCTATGCACACGCATTTTCAGCTCATCGGTGTAGCTATTCAGTGGCACGTGTTTGCTATGTTTGCGCCTTCCTTCATCACTGGATATCTGATTGCCCGAATGGGTGTCAATCGGTTGGTTTTGCTAGGGCTAGTGCTACTGTCAACATCAGCTATGATTAATTTATTTTACCTGTCACAAGCTTCCATATTGATCGCATTGGTTGTTTTAGGTGTGGGTTGGAATTTTACCTATGTAGCAGGAGGCGCGATGCTCGCCCTTCGACTTGAAGGCAAAAAAGAGGCTATCAAAGTCCAAGGTATCAATGACCTGATTATCGCCATCATGGCGACTGCTGGAGCGTTTCTTCCTGGCATGTTGCTCGTAAGTGTAGGGTGGAGCGGTACCAACGCTGGCGTAGCGATTCTAACATTGGCCCTGATCACTTATTTCATTACTGCCATACGTCGAGCCGCGGCCAAGATGCAGGTGATAAAATGACGCTCAGCCAAAGTTTGAAGATGTGTCCAGGGCTTCTCATGAAGCTGGAGATGAATAATCTGGGAGGGAGCCACAAATATGCCAAGCGAGGGATTCACATCGGTAACAGCTCGGCGCTTGCACTGCAAGATTGACCTTAGGGGCACTCTCGTTGCTTGCATCGCGTATGACGGTGGCTATTGGTATTCAGATATAACAGCCAAATTTTGCAGTCTGCCAATGTAGAGATTTATAAGCTTTCATTGCTAGACCTCATGCTGCCCCAAGCAGTGTCTGTTTCATGTATCAAATAGGAAAGCCGCTGCTGGTTCGACTTTCCCTTCGGCAGGCGAAGATCCGTATTGAACGGGTCTCGTCCTTCAACCCGGTCTTTCAGAGAGAGGGTTGGAGGTAGGGGCCAAGTAAACACGGTTCTTTACCTCACCCCACAACCTTACTTCTCCTCCTTCTTCACCGCCGCCGGCGCTGGTGGGGGGCGCAGGCCCACTTCGGCGTTGAGGGTGAGTTCCTTGCCCTTGCGCATCACCTGGATGGCGATCCGGTCGCCGGGCTTGGTGCGGGCGACCTGGTTCATCGAGCGGCGACCATCGCCGGCCGGCTCGCCATTGATGCTGAGGATGACATCGCCCAACTGCAGGCCGGCCTTGTGGGCCGGGCCGCCCTGAAACACTCCGGCGACGACGATGCCTGGCCGATCCTTGATGCCGAACGACTCCGCCAGCTCCTCGGTCATCGGTTGTACTTCGATGCCCAACCAGCCGCGGATCACCTGGCCATGTTCGATGATCGACTTCATCACCTCCAGCGCCAGCTTGGTCGGGATTGCGAAGCCGATGCCTTGCGAACCGCCGGACTTGGAGAAGATGGCCGTGTTGATACCGGTCAGGTTGCCGTTGGCATCCACCAGCGCGCCGCCGGAGTTGCCGGGGTTGATCGCCGCATCGGTCTGGATGAAGTCTTCGTAGGTATTGAGGCCCAGCTGGTTGCGGCCGGTGGCACTGATGATGCCCATGGTCACGGTCTGGCCGACGCCGAACGGGTTACCGATGGCCAGCGCGACGTCGCCGATACGGATGCCGTCGGAGCGGCCGATGGTGATTGCCGGAACGTTCTTCAGATCGATCTTGAGCACCGCCAGATCGGTTTCCGGATCGCTGCCGATTACCCGGGCCAGGGTCTCCCGGCCGTCTTTCAGGGCCACCACGATCTGGTCGGCGCCGGCGGTCACATGGTTGTTGGTGAGCAGGTAGCCTTCGGGGCTCATGATCACTGCCGAGCCCAGGCTCGACTCCCAGCGACGCTGCTTGGGCAGGTTGTCGCCGAAGAACCGCCGGAACTGTGGATCTTCGAACAGCGGGTGGGCACCTTTGTTGACCGCCTTGGTGGTGTACAGGTTGGCCACGGCGGGCGCTGCAATGGCTACGGCGTCGGCGTAGGACACCGGGCCCTGGATGACGCTGGCGCTTTGCGGCGCCTGCTGCAGGTTGACGTCCTGGCTGGGCAGGCCGACCCATTGCGGAAAGCGCAGGATCACCAGCAGGGCGATCAATATGCCGGTCAACAGTGGCCAACCGAAGAAGCGCAAGGCCTTGAACATGGGAACGATCCTGAAGGGTAGCGGGGGGCTGTTTCTTCGGCGCGCAGGGGCGCCATAATGGCCGGCATTATACGGGCGCTCGCGCCGCGCTGAACTGCCTTTGTGGAGACTTTCATGGCTGTGGCACTGAACACGTTGGTCGAAGAAGCCGACCGTTACCTGAGCAGCACGAAGATCCAGGATTACTGCCCCAATGGTTTGCAGGTGGAAGGTCGCCCGCAGGTCATGCGCATCGTCAGTGGCGTGACGGCTAGCCAGGCGTTGCTCGATGCCGCGGTGGATGCCAGGGCCGATCTGGTGCTGGTGCACCATGGTTATTTCTGGAAGGGCGAAAACCCCTGCGTGGTCGGCATGAAACAGCGGCGGCTGAAGACCTTGCTCAAACACGATATCAGCTTGCTGGCCTACCACCTGCCGCTGGATCTGCACGCCGAAGTGGGCAACAACGTGCAGCTGGCGCGGCAGTTGGAAATCACCGTGGAAGGGCCGCTGGATCCGGCGGACAGCCGGGTCGTGGGGCTGATCGGTTCATTGCCCGAGCCCATGCATCCGCGCGACTTCGCCCGTCGCGTGCAGGAAGTGCTGGGCCGCGAACCGTTGCTGATCGAAGGCAGCGAAAAGATTCGCCGCGTCGGCTGGTGCACCGGCGGCGGCCAGGGTTACATCGACCGGGCGATCGCGGCCGGTGTGGACCTGTTCATCAGCGGCGAGGCTTCCGAACAGACCGTTCACAGTGCCCGCGAGAACGACATCAGCTTCATCGCCGCCGGCCATCACGCCACCGAACGCTACGGTGTGCAGGCGCTGGGTGAGTACCTGGCGCGGCGCTTCGCGCTCGAGCATGTGTTCATCGACTGCCCCAATCCTGTCTGATCGGTGGACGGTGGTGCCTGATTCGCGGGCAGAGCCCGCTCCCACAGTGCTCCTAGTGATCTCATGGGAGCTGGGCCGGTGGGATCGGGTCGGCTGGCAAGCCTCTGCCCGCCAAACACGAAACCCTCCAAACCACGAGGTATATTGATATACCCCTTCGATCTAACCACCCCCGATGACCAAACCGGACGCCGTGTTAAAGTGCCCGGCTCGAACACGGCCCGCAGGCCGTCCATAAAGACTGTATTCCGTGAGTAGCCATGGTCGACAAACTGACGCATCTGAAACAGCTGGAGGCGGAAAGCATCCACATCATTCGTGAGGTGGCCGCTGAGTTCGATAACCCGGTGATGTTGTATTCCATCGGCAAGGACTCGGCCGTGATGCTGCATCTGGCGCGCAAGGCCTTCTTCCCCGGCAAGCTGCCGTTCCCGGTGATGCACGTCGACACCCAGTGGAAGTTCCAGGAGATGTACAAGTTCCGCGACCGCATGGTCGAGGAGCTGGGCCTGGACCTGCTGGTACACGTCAATCCCGAAGGTGTGGCGCAGGGCATCAACCCCTTCACCCACGGCAGTTCCAAGCACACCGACATCATGAAGACCCAGGGCCTCAAGCAGGCGCTGGACAAGTATGGCTTCGACGCCGCTTTCGGCGGTGCGCGCCGTGACGAAGAGAAGTCGCGGGCCAAGGAGCGGGTCTACTCGTTCCGTGACAGCAAGCATCGCTGGGACCCGAAGAACCAGCGTCCGGAGTTGTGGAACGTCTACAACGGCAAGGTCAACAAGGGCGAATCGATCCGCGTATTCCCCTTGTCGAACTGGACCGAGCTCGACATCTGGCAGTACATCTACCTGGAAGGCATCCCGATCGTGCCGCTGTACTTCGCCGCCGAACGCGAAGTGATCGAGAAGAACGGCACGCTGATCATGATCGACGACGAGCGCATTCTCGAGCACCTCAGCGAGGAAGAGAAGGCCAGCATCGTCAAGAAGAAAGTGCGTTTCCGTACCCTTGGCTGCTACCCGTTGACGGGCGCGGTGGAGTCCGAGGCGCAGAGCCTCACCGACATCATTCAGGAAATGCTCCTGACGCGAACGTCCGAGCGCCAGGGCCGAGTCATCGATCATGATGGCGCCGGTTCCATGGAAGACAAGAAACGTCAGGGCTATTTCTAGAGCAGGGTCAGAACATGTCGCACCAATCCGAATTGATCAGCGAGGACATCCTCGCCTACCTTGCTCAGCACGAACGCAAGGAACTGCTGCGCTTCCTCACCTGCGGCAACGTCGACGACGGCAAGAGCACCCTGATCGGGCGCCTGCTGCACGACTCCAAGATGATCTACGAAGATCATCTGGAAGCCATCACCCGCGATTCGAAGAAATCCGGCACCACGGGTGAAGAAGTCGACCTGGCGTTGCTGGTCGACGGCCTGCAGGCCGAGCGCGAGCAGGGCATCACCATCGATGTCGCCTACCGTTACTTTTCCACGGCCAAGCGTAAGTTCATCATTGCCGACACCCCGGGCCACGAGCAGTACACGCGCAACATGGCCACCGGCGCGTCCACCTGCGACCTGGCGATCATCCTGGTCGATGCCCGTTACGGTGTGCAGACCCAGACCCGTCGACACAGCTACATCGCGTCCTTGCTGGGCATCAAGCACATCGTCGTGGCCATCAACAAGATGGACCTCAAGGGCTTCGATGAGGGCGTGTTCGAGCAGATCAAGGCCGACTACCTGAAGTTCGCCGAGGCCATCAGCCTGCAGCCAACCACATTGGCCTTCGTGCCGATGTCGGCGCTCAAGGGCGACAACGTGGTCAACCGCAGCGAGCAGTCGCCGTGGTACACCGGCCAGACCCTGATGGAAATCCTCGAAACCGTGGAAGTCGCGGCCGATCGCAACTTCGACGACCTGCGCTTCCCGGTGCAGTACGTCAACCGGCCGAACCTGAACTTCCGCGGCTTCGCCGGTACCCTGGCCAGCGGTATCGTGCACAAGGGCGATGAAGTGGTCGTCCTGCCGTCGGGCAAAAGCAGCCGGGTGAAGTCCATCGTCACCTTCGAAGGTGAGCTGGAACACGCCGGCCCTGGCCAGGCGGTCACCCTGACCATGGAAGACGAGATCGACATCTCTCGCGGCGATCTGCTGGTGCATGCCGCCAATGTGCCGACCGTCTCCGACAGCTTCGAGGCCATGCTGGTGTGGATGGCCGAAGAGCCGATGCTGCCCGGCAAGAAATACGACATCAAGCGGGCCACCAGCTACGTGCCGGGCTCGATCGCCAGCATCGTCCACAAGGTCGACGTGAACACCCTGGCCGAAGGGCCGGGCAGTGCGCTGCAGCTCAACGAGATCGGCAAGGTGAAGGTGTCGCTGGACAGCGCCATCGCTCTGGACGGTTACGACAGCAACCGCACCACCGGTGCGTTCATCATCATCGACCGTCTCACCAACGGCACCGTCGGCGCCGGCATGATCATCGCGCCGGCCGCCGTCAGCCAGGGTGGCAAGGTTCATGGTCGCTCCGCCCATGTGACCACCGACGAGCGCGCCCAGCGCTTCGGCCAGCAACCGGCGACCGTGCTGTTCAGCGGTCTTTCGGGTGCGGGCAAGAGCACCTTGGCCTACGCCGTGGAACGCAGACTGTTCGACATGGGCCGTGCGGTATTCGTGCTCGATGGGCAGAACCTGCGACATGACCTGAACAAGGGTCTGCCACAGGACCGCGCCGGGCGCACCGAGAACTGGCGCCGTGCCGCTCACGTGGCGCGGCAGTTCAACGAAGCGGGCCTGGTGACTCTGGCCGCCTTCGTTGCGCCGGACGCCGCCGGCCGCGAGCAGGCACGCGACCTGATCGGTGCCGATCGGCTGGTGACCGTCTACGTCCAGGCCTCGCCTCTGGTCTGCCGCGAACGCGATCCACAGGGCCTGTACGCCGCCGACCAGGACAACATCCCCGGCGAGTCCTTCCCGTATGACGTGCCGCTGAATGCCGATCTGGTGATCGACACCCAGGCCTCGTCGGTCGATGAAGGCGTCAAGCAGGTGCTCGATCTGCTGCGCAGCCGCGGCGCGATCTAAGCCCTCGGCCTTCTGGAACCGCAGGAGCGGACAGCGTCCGCTCCTGCATCCGGGTTCCGGTCTTTTCAGCCTGCCTTATCTGTCTACCACCCTTCGAGGCCAAGGGTAGCGCCTGCTAGGCGCTCATTTGTCTCGAAGGACCGACCCATGCTTGAACTCCTTTCCCTGAGTGGCGAAGTGGCCAAGGCTGCGCCACTGGCCAGCAGCGTGAGCAAACATTTCTGCTCTCGGCCGACCCTGCGCCAGGTCGCCAGCAATATCCTCGCCAGCGAGCTGTCGGCGCGATACCCCGACCTGGCACTGGACGTCGACCGCCTGCAGCTGCTCGAACCGCTGGCCACCCAGGCCAGGCCCGATGCCCCGGCTGTGCATGAGGCCCAGCGCTACCGTCGGCTGGCGCTGATCGATGTGCTGATCGACCGTTACATCCATACCGAGCAGCTCCGGCTGATTCAAGGCTATCACCTGCTCGCACATGAGCCGCTGGGCTCGCCTCCGTCGGCCCTGCCGGTGGCGTTGGTGCAGGTGCAGGGCATCGTCAACGAGTGGGGCCCGCAGATCATTACCGCCTACAGCCAGGCACTGTGCGATTACTGGGACCAGGTCCAGGCAGACGGCAGCGATCGCTGGCACTGGCTGGCCTTGGCGCTGCAGTCGCGTCTGAAGGCCAGTATCGAGCGGGACAAAGCTGCCGGACGCCTGGACAGCGAGCAACTGGCGGCGGCCTCGTTGCTGGCGGCGATGCCCACCGCCAGCCTGCGCGCCAGGCATGAAAGTGACCCGATCCAGGCCAGCCTGATCCGCGTGCATGCGACGGGTGCAGGCCTGCAGCGGGAAGCCGAGCTGACCCACGCGCTGGTCATCCGCCGTCGCCTCGGTTTGCAGGGGCGCGAGGTCGTGCTGCTCTACACCCCCGTCAACGGCTTGGAGGGCTTTGCCAACCTGCAGGCGCTGGCGGATGCCTTCGCGGGTCACATGGGCCGCGAATTCACCGGCTCGGCTTTGGAATTGGCCCTGTATACACCTGATGGCGATATCTTCGAAGCGCAGGCACAGGCGATTCTCGAGCAGCAACTCAATGCCTTGCAGACCCTGGGCGTCTATTGCCAGCAACAACGCCTGGGCACTCGAGCGCTGACGGAGGGCTGCGAAAGCATCACCAGCCTGTTCGACCTCGACACAGCCCAGGAACGCGCCCGGCTCCAGGCGCTTCACAGTGCACTGCCGCAGTGGCTCCGAGCTGCCAGTCTGACCCAGCGTCGCGCGTTCTCCCTGTACCTGGCGGCGTTGGCGATGGTGCGCGATGAGCAGAAAGGCGCATCGTTCCTCGATGCCATACCCACGCTTGAATCCTTTGCCCGGACGACCCTGGTCGAACAGATAGAAGCCGACCATCCCGGCCAGCCGCTGGCCGACCTCGACGACGTTCAAGTGCACATTCTCACCGTGCCCAATGCGCAATTGAGTCTGGTCAATGCCGGCGACATGGCCCTGGAAGATCAACAGATCAGCCTTGCCGAACTGGCTCTGTTCAACCTGTCGGGCCGCCCCCGCGGGCACCTGCTGATCAAGCCTCGCGCGGGTGCGTTGCTGCCGGACTGGGTCGATACCACCGCCATCGAAGCCCTGGTAACCCGCGCCGATGTAGGCGGGCGTTACCTGAAGCTGCTGAATCGGCAACTGCTCGAAGACCCCGTGCAGGCCCTACGTCGCCAGGAGCTGTTCACCCGGCAACTGGCCTATCAGTTGCCGTTGCTGGCGTTGGAGAACACCATCCGCGGTGAGCACGGCTTTACCGAACGGGGATGGCTGTATGTCGAACAGGTCATGAATGGCTTGGGTGACCTGGATGTCGACGGGCATCGTATCGGCCTTCGCAGCCTGGGTTTCCTGCCGGCACCGGGCATGAACGTCGATGTCGTGTGCAACATGTATGTATTCGGCGCATTGGACGGCAGCGGGGTGCAGGTGCTCTACCGACCCTTGTTCAAACCTTGCTTGAGCCAATACACCAGCGCTGCCGCGCTCATGGCCGCGATCAGCGAACCGGGCGATCTGCAGCGCAGCGTACTGGACTGGTTGGGCGAGGGCGCTCGTGCGCGCTATGCCAGCGGCGGCTTTCGCGAGCCGCATCTGCTGCGTTTCGCGCAGGGTTCGGATTTCGCCCCGATCAGCACGCCGGCCCCTGCAGCGCTGCAACTCACAGACATCGCCCCACCGTTGCTCGAGCACCTGTACCGCAGCAACGTACAGGCCTTGATCAACGTCGCGGACCGTCGATCGGTATCCAGCGAGGAAAGTCGCTGGATCGGGTTTCAGGCGCTCGGCTGGACGCTGTTCAACGCCTTGTTGCCGGTCCTCCCCGGACCGCTGGCCACGGCAGGCTGGCTGGTGCAGGCGATGGCCGCGACGAACGTCACGCTGATTGCGCAGGCTGCGGGGGATCCTGCCGCGGTCGATGATCAGATGTTCGACCTGCTGTTCAACATCGCCTTGGTCCTGCTGGCCCATGACGCTGGGCAGACGCCGACCGGTCGAGGTTTCGGCCAGCCTGCGGCAGGCCGGCAGAACACTGCGCCGGTCCGCAGTACCTGGGCGGCACCGCGGGATGCCATCGCCCACTCCGAAGGCACGCTGAGCTTTTCCTGGACGAGTGCGCAACATCGGCTCGGCACTGATCAGATCAAGGCTCTGGCGGCCTATCGCACCACACCGGGGCCAAGCATGACGCCGCCATTGGCGCACGGTCGCTATCAAGGCCTGCAGTTGGACGGCGAGCGTTGGTTGCTGGCCCTGGACGGCCACTTCTATGAGGTGGCTGCCGACGAAGACCAGTTGCGCATAGTCGACGGCAAACGCCCGCAGCGCCCGGGACCCTGGCTGGCGCGAGACGAAGTGGGACGCTGGCGCCTGGACCTGCGCCTGCGTTTGCGCGGCGGCGGGCCCAAGCGTCGCATCGCGGCCTTGCGTGCCAGCAACCAGGCGCTGATGGTGTCCTACAACGCTGAAGTCGTGGCTTTCAACCAGCAGCGTGCAGGCTTGCACCAACGTGTCGACCGGGTGCTCGGCAAGCTTGGACGTGCCATGCAGGCCGGGGACAGCGAACGTCTGACCGGTCTGCGCGAGGCCCTGAGCGAGGCCACCGAAAGCTACCTCGGGGCCTTGCGCACGGTGCTGCGTGCCAGCAAGAAACTCAGTGAACTGGACCCCTATGCCGATCGTTCGAAGGAGCAGGCCGGGGCGCTGTTCCAACTGTGCGAACTGGCCCAGGAGGAGATCGTCAATCTGCGCTACAAGAGCATCGCGTATCGGGACCAGGCCGACCGGCTGCCGGCGACACTCGACGCCTCGGATCTCGATACCGTACAGTCCGCCGCGTTCTTCGACTTCGTGGCCGACAGCACCGAGGTGATGGATAAACAGATACAGCTGAGCAAGGAGCTGGCCGATTGGAAACGCCAGCTTCAGCGTATGCCCCTCGAAGGCGAGGCCGCCCTGAAAAAGCTCAAGGTGGACTGGATACAAGAGTTGTCGATACAGCGCTGGATCGGTCTGCTGGTCGACGGTCTGGCACTGACCTGCATCCGCAAGATCCCCGCGTTGCAGGAAGCCGAGCGGATCATGGAGTCGGTGGCCGGGCCCGTGCGGTTGGCCGCGCAAACCCATGCAGCCCTCGAGGAGAGCGCCAGCTACAACCTCAATGACCGCGTCGAAGTGCTCAACAGCCTGGACTTGCAGTATGAAGCGGCCCAGCAGGCACTGACCCTGCATGGCGAGCTGCTGGGAGAGCAGTTGCATCGTCCGGCGTTCGACCGCCTGGCCGCGCTGATCGCCGAGCTGCGCGACGATGCGCAGGCGTCGCTGGTGCCACTGGTTCGCGAGCAGCTCAGGATGACCCGCAAGCAGCGCCAGCAGGTGCGCCACAAAAACCTGTACATGACCCACCGTCGAGGCTTGGTGGTCGGCCAGCGACGGCCCAAGCTCAAACCCTCGGACAGCGACATCATCGATGTCATCGATCCAATCGAGAAAAAGGTCGTCGCCTCCTTCGGCAAGGATCTGGCCGAAGGCAACTGGCGTCAGCTTGATGTGGCACCTGCGCCCCGGCCACGTGCAGTGGCGACGTCGGTCAATGCCGCGGTTCGTCGCGGCAACCGGTTGCTGCAGGGCGCTGACAGTGCGCTTAAGCAAGCCTGGAAACAGGCCGAAAAAGACTACCTGCCGGGCGAGGTCGAAGATCAACTCACCCTCTACGCTCGCCAGCTAGACGACAGCGCCGACGCCGTCGAACAGCAGCTCACCCGGCACAACGCGGTAGACCAGGCCACCAGCCAGCACGCGTCGGCCCATGGCCGCGCCCAGTTGTTCCGCGACAAGGCCGGGCAACTCGTCAAGGACGGCAGGCTGATTCGTATCCACATGATCAAGCGCCAGGCGCCCACGGCTGCGCGGGTCGACTACCTCTACCGCGAGCAGGCCGTGCGCATCGGCCGCGTGGGCGGGCGCAGCAAGCTCAAGCGCTCGTCGGGTTTCCTCGAGGAATACCTGATTGCCGACACCACGGGAACGCCGTTGTGGTACGCGCATTTTCACTACCGAGAGCTTCGCTCGCCCCGCGATCAATACACCACGGCGCATCTGAAAACCGTGGATCAGCGCTTCGATGGCGTGGAACGGCAGAAGGCCGATGAAGCTGCCGGACGCGAGGTGATCGGCATTCTGCGTCGGGAGATCAAGGCGCCTTGCGACGAGGTGTACCTGAGCCTGTAGGAGCATGAGGCCCTGCAGCGGGCATAAAAAAAGCGGGACCTGAAAACAGGGCCCGCTTCTTGATCGGCGCCAGTGAAACCTACTTACGCTTCAACCCATACTGCTCGTCCAGCATGCCAGGCGAGTTCGCTGCCTTGGGTGCGTAGTCGCGAGGCGGCTCGGCGTCGCGTGGTGGCGTGAGGCGCTCGCGGTGAGGCTGCGGGGCGTCCGAGTGCAGGGCGGCCAGCAGGCGCTGACGGGTCAGCTCGTCCAGGGCCAGACGGTCGGCGCCTTCGGCCAGGTGATCCTGCACTTCCTGATAGCTCTGGGTCAGTTTCTTGACCAGGATCGCGGTGCTGTTGAAGTGGGTGACCACTTCGTTCTGATAGGTGTCGAAACGTTCCTGGATGTCATCGAGCTGACGCTGCGTGCCATTGGGTACGGCGCGAGGCGCCAGGCGTGCGACGGCAAAACCGATGACCACACCGACCACCAGGGCCAGGGTCGGCAACAACCAAACTAAGAGCGAGAGTTCCACGAGTCCTTCCTCTATAAACGGCTTTGCTTTACGTTAACGGCTCGGACCTGCGCTGTATACCGCGCGCTTGCGCAAATTCGCAGGACGCAATCTTTCCAGCTAGACGAGTCGACCCTTCTTGAGGTCACGGAGTTCATCACTTGCTCATCCGCGAAACCGCAGTTTTCATCGACGGCCCCTCGGGCTCACTCGAAGCGTTGTACCTCGACACCGCCGATGCCACCGGCATCGCGTTGATCTGCCACCCCAATCCGGTACAGGGCGGGACCATGCTCAACAAGGTGGTGTCCACCTTGCAACGCACCGCGCGCGACGTCGGCCTGTCGACCCTGCGCTTCAACTACCGGGGCGTGGGCGCCAGCGCAGGCAGCCATGACATGGGCACGGGGGAGGTCGACGATGCCCAGGCCGTGGCTGCCTGGCTGCGAGCGAAACACCCCGAGCTGCCGCTGACGATTCTGGGCTTTTCATTTGGCGGTTTCGTTGCAGCCACCCTGGCAGGTCGTCTGGAAGCCCAGGGCGAGGCGGTGAAGCATCTGTTCATGGTCGCTCCTGCGGTGATGCGGATGACTGAAAGCCTGCCGCAACAGGCCACGTTGACCGTGATCCAGCCGGACGCCGACGAAGTGGTTGATCCGCAGCTGGTCTACGACTGGTCCGACAACCTCGATCGCCCCCATGAGCTGCTGAAAGTGGCAGAATGCGGGCACTTTTTCCACGGCAAGCTGACCGACCTCAAGGATCTGCTGCTGCCGCGCCTTTCGAACTGATGCCTGTCCACGGCCCCTGAACAAGAACCGACCCATGACCACTCGTATCCTGACCGGTATCACCACCACTGGCACGCCTCACCTGGGCAACTACGCCGGGGCCATTCGCCCGGCGATCGTCGCCAGTCGGCAGAGTGACGCCGACTCGTTCTATTTCCTGGCCGACTACCACGCCCTGATCAAATGCGATGACCCGCTGCGCATTCAGCGCTCGCGTCTGGAAATCGCCGCCACCTGGCTGGCATCGGGCCTGGACGTGGAACGAGTGACCTTCTACCGGCAGTCCGATATTCCGGAAATCCCCGAGCTGACCTGGTTGTTGACCTGCGTTGCTGCCAAGGGCCTGCTCAACCGTGCCCACGCCTACAAGGCCTCGGTCGACCACAACGTGGCCGCCGGGGAAGACCCGGATGCCGGCATTTCCATGGGTTTGTACAGCTATCCGGTGCTGATGGCCGCCGACATCCTGATGTTCAACGCGCACAAGGTGCCGGTCGGTCGCGACCAGATCCAGCACGTGGAAATGGCCCGCGACATCGGCCAGCGCTTCAACCATTTGTTCGGCAAGGGCCGCGAGTTCTTCGTCATGCCCCAGGCCTTGATCGAGGAAAGCGTCGCTACCTTGCCAGGCCTGGACGGGCGCAAGATGTCCAAGAGCTACGACAACACCATTCCGTTGTTCACCAGCGCCAAGGACATGAAGGATGCGATCTCGCGCATCGTCACCGACTCGCGCGCCCCAGGCGAGGCGAAGGATCCGGACAACTCGCACCTGTTTACCCTGTTTCAGGCGTTCGCCACGCCCGAGCAGAGCGCCGAGTTCCATGCCGCGCTGCGTGAAGGGCTGGGCTGGGGCGAAGCCAAGGCGCGTCTGTTCAGCCTGCTCGATGCCGAGCTGGGCGAGGCGCGCGAACGCTATCACCACTTCATCGAACGCCCGGCCGAACTGGAGGACATTCTCCTGGCGGGCGCTGCGAAAGCGCGTGCCGTCGCCACGCCGTTCCTGGGTGAGCTGCGTGAAGCGGTGGGGCTGCGCTCTTTCCGCGAGCAGGTCCAGGTAACCACGGCTGGCAAGAAAAAAGCCGCCAAGACCGCACGTTTCGTCAGCTTTCGTGACGACGATGGCAGCTTCCGCTTCCGCCTGCTCGATGCCGGCGGCGAACAACTGCTGCTGTCGCGCAGCTTCCCCGACGGCAAGGCAGCCGGTCAGGTCAGCAAGCAACTGCAACAGGGTAATGAACTGGACATCCGCAGCGATGCCGAAAGCTTCACGCTGTGGCTGGACGACACCTGCGTGGCCGACGGCCCGTCGTTCACCACGGCAGAAGCGCGCGATACCGCCGTCCAGGCATTGCGCCAGGCGCTGCAACCTCAAGGGGAGTGATGCGACACCCTGTCGCAAAGCTCATTGCCATTATCCTGGGCCGTCGCTACAGTGACGGCCCGTTTTTGTTGCCTTGCTAACGAATATGACGCCCCTAGAACGATACCAAGCCGATCTCAAACGTCCCGAATTCTTCCACGACGCCGCCCAGGAAAATGCCGTCCGCCACCTGCAGCGTCTGTACGACGACCTGGTCGCTGCCGGCACCAGCAAGCCAGGCGTGTTCGGCAAGCTGTTCGGCAAGAAGGAACCCAAGCTGGTCAAGGGGATTTACTTCTGGGGCGGCGTTGGCCGTGGCAAGACCTACCTGGTCGACACCTTCTTCGATGCCTTGCCGTTCGAGCAGAAGGTGCGCACGCACTTTCACCGTTTCATGAAGCGCGTGCACGAGGAACTGAAAACCCTCAAGGATGTGAAAAACCCGCTGACGGTCATCGCCAAGCGCTTCTCCGATGAGGCGCGGGTGATCTGCTTCGATGAATTCTTCGTTTCGGACATCACCGATGCAATGATTCTCGGCACCCTGATGGAAGAGCTGTTCAAGAACGGCGTGACGCTGGTGGCGACGTCCAACATCGTGCCCGATGGCTTGTACAAGGATGGCCTGCAGCGAGCGCGTTTCCTGCCGGCGATCGCGCTGATCAAGGAACACACCGAGATCGTCAACGTCGACAGCGGCGTCGACTATCGCCTGCGCCACCTGGAACAGGCCGAATTGTTCCATTCGCCGCTCGATGAGGCGGCTCAGGCCAGCATGCGCGAAAGCTTCAAGGCGCTGACGCACAACAGCACCAAGGTGGTCGAGAACGATCCCTTGATGATCGAGAACCGCGAGATCCGTGCGCTGCGCACCTGCGATGACGTGGCCTGGTTTGAATTCCGCGAGCTGTGCGATGGCCCGCGCAGCCAGAACGACTACATCGAGTTGGGCAAGATCTTCAACGCCGTGCTGCTCAGCGGTGTCGAGCAGATGAGCGTGACCACCGACGATATCGCTCGCCGCTTCATCAACATGGTCGATGAGTTCTATGATCGCAACGTGAAGCTGATCATCTCGGCCGAAGTGGAACTCAAGGACCTGTACACCGGCGGGCGTTTGAACTTCGAGTTCCAGCGCACCTTGAGCCGACTGTTGGAGATGCAGTCCCACGAGTTCCTGTCGCGCGCACACAAGCCCTGACATACCGCGGCGCCTGGTTCGCGGCCGCTGACCGCTCCTACAAAATTCCTGCTTGGCACGGACTTGTGTGGGAGCGGTCCGATGTTGCGCCCTTCGCGGCCGCTGACCGCTCCTACAACTCCCGGTAGGAGCGGTCGGCGGCCGCGAAGGGCACGGCGCTATCGTTCAGGCCTCCTGCATGAACTGCTGGCGATAGCCGTTGGGCGACAGTTCGGTGTGCTGGCGGAACAGCCTGGCGAAGAAACTGGCATCGTCGTAGCCCACCTCGTAGCTGATGGTCTTGACGCTCTTGCGGGTACCCGACAACAGCCCCTTGGCGGTTTCGATGCGCAATCGCTGCAGGTAGTGCAGCGGCTTGTCACCGGTGGCGGCATGGAAGCGACGCATGAAGTTGCGAATGCTCATGCCGCGTTCGCGTGCGACATCTTCGAAGCGGAATTTCTCGGCGAAATGCTCTTCCAGCCATTGCTGTATATGCAGGATCGGCACGTCGCGATGCAGCTTCTGCCCGCCGAAGCCGATGCGTCCAGGTGTATAGCTGCGCTGCACCTCGTACAGGGTATCGCGCGAGACCGCCTGAGCCACGTGGGCGCCACAGAACCGCTCGATCAGGTGAATGTACAGGTCACAGGCCGATACCGGTCCGCCGGCGCAGAACAGGTTGTCGGCGTCGGTCAGGTGCTTGTCCTGATTGAGCCGAACGCTTGGAAAGCGCTGTCTGAATTCCTCGAAGAAACGCCAGTAGGTGGTTGCCTCCTTGCCGTCCAGCAAGCCACTGGCGGCCAGCCAGAACACGCCGCTCGCCTCACCGCACAGCACAG
The DNA here is from genome assembly GCF_014235765.1 of Pseudomonas baltica. Taxonomy (GTDB): domain Bacteria; phylum Pseudomonadota; class Gammaproteobacteria; order Pseudomonadales; family Pseudomonadaceae; genus Aquipseudomonas; species Aquipseudomonas baltica. The sequence goes on along the minus strand of NZ_JACMYH010000001.1, from coordinate 1,881,582 downwards.
CGCCGCGCGCGTGTTGAGCGCATAGCCAGGGCAGCACTTGGGGGTAGCGCGCGGCAGCGCTGTCGAAGTCGCCCCAGCAGGCAGGCAGGATGATCAGGTCGGCATCTTCGAGGCCACCGTCCACGGGCAGCATGACGTCACTGAAACTGCGCACCGGTAGCGCATCCGGGCTGACCAGGCGTGTCTCGAAGAGGGCGTGGCGTTCCAGGCCCATCTGCTTGCCATAACGCAGGCTGGCCATGTGGAAGAAGTCCTTGGCCTGCATCAGGGTCGAGGCCATGACCTGGTCGGTGGCCAGAATGCAGACGCGCCGCAGCGCGGGCGTGTGGGGCGTGAAGATCATGATTTTATTCTTGTGGGGTGAAAGCGGTCAGGATATGGCCGAAGCGTCGTTGGGTTCAAGCGAGGTCGAGAATGGGGAGGTTGATTGCTTCGCGGCCGCTGACCGCTCCTGCGAAAGATCCATACGATCCGGTAGGAGCGGCCAGTGGCCGCGAAGAGGTCATCACGAACGGCAACGATCGAACATCAGGGCGCCGGATTCGGCTGCGCCTTATGGATCGCCTCGATACCCGCCAGCACGTCTTCGGACAGCACCAGGTCGATGCTCGCCAGGTTGCTGTCCAATTGCTCCAGCGAGGTCGCGCCAATGATGTTGCTGGTCACGAACGGCTGCGCGGTGACGAAGGCCAGAGCCATCTGCGCCGGGTCCAAACCATGTTCGCGGGCCAGCTCTACGTAGCGGCTGGTGGCAGCGACCGCCTGCTCATTGGCATAGCGGGTAAAGCGGCTGAACAGCGCCAGACGACTGCCAGCCGGCCGCGCGCCGTTCTCGAACTTGCCCGAGAGCATGCCGAACGCCAGGGGCGAGTAGGCCAGCAGCCCGCACTGCTCGCGGATCGCCACTTCGGCCAGGCCTACTTCGAACGTGCGGTTGAGCAGGTTGTAGGGGTTCTGGATGGACACCGGGCGGGGCAGATTGCCGCTGTCGGCCAGACCCAGGAACTTCATCGCGCCCCAAGGGGTTTCGTTGGACAGCCCGACATGCCTGATCTTGCCGGCCTTGACCTGCTCGTCGAGCACCTGCAGGGTTTCCTGCAGCGGGGTATCGAGTTGATCCTGGGTGTGCTGGTAGCCCAGCTTGCCGAAGAAATTGGTGCTGCGCTCCGGCCAGTGCAACTGATAGAGATCGATCCAGTCGGTCTGCAACCGCTGCAGGCTGGCGTCCAGCGCCGCAACGATATGCGCGCGGTCGAACTTCAGCTGGCCATCGCGGATGTGGCTGATGCCATTGCCGGGGCCTGCGATCTTGCTGGCCAGGATCCAGTCGGCGCGGTCGCCCTGGCGCTTGAACCAGTTGCCGATCACCCGCTCGGTGGCGGCATAGGTTTCCGGGCGCGGGGGCACCGGGTACATTTCTGCGGTGTCGATGAAATTGATGCCGGCCGCCTTGGCCCTTTCTATCTGCGCGAAGCCTTGCTCCTCGGTGTTCTGCTCGCCCCAGGTCATGGTGCCCAGGCACAGCGCGCTCACGTTCAGATCGGTACGTCCCAGCTGGCGATAGTGCATCGGTGACTCCTCTTGGCAAAGGAATCATAAAAGCAGGTTGATATTTTTTTCGCAATCTGGATAATTCGGCCCCTCTCTGCGAAGTGGAAGTGATGCCCCGCCTCCCGGAAGAATTTTGCCGTGTATGTGACGCGAAGACCCGAGCCCCCCAAAAGTGTCCCGTGCCCGGCTGCCTTTGACTTGTCAAAGTAAGCACTATTCAGTAAGATCCGCCGTCTCTTTTTGCTGGGCGGCCCCTGAGGCTATAAAGAATGAAAACTTTTACTGCTAAACCGGAAACAGTAAAGCGCGACTGGTTCGTCGTTGATGCTGCTGGTCAGACCCTGGGTCGTCTGGCTACAGAAATCGCGAGCCGTCTGCGTGGCAAGCACAAGCCTGAGTACACTCCTCACGTTGACACCGGCGACTACATCGTCGTCATCAACGCCGAGCAGGTGCGTGTCACTGGTGCCAAGACCACTGACAAGATCTACTACTCCCACTCCGGTTTCCCGGGCGGTATCAAGTCGATCAACTTTGAAAAGCTGATCGCCAAGGCGCCTGAGCGCGTGCTCGAGACTGCGGTCAAGGGCATGCTGCCCAAGAACCCGCTGGGTCGCGACATGTACCGTAAGCTGAAAGTCTATGCGGGCGCTGCTCACCCTCATACTGCTCAGCAGCCCCAAGAACTGAAGTTTTAACGGAATAGTTCATTATGTCGGCGACTCAAAATTACGGCACTGGCCGTCGCAAGACCGCAACCGCTCGCGTTTTCCTGCGTCCGGGCACCGGTAAGATCTCCATCAACAATCGCACTCTGGAAACCTTCTTCGGTCGCGAAACTGCCCGCATGGTAGTTCGTCAACCGTTGGAGCTGACCGAGAACACCGAGAAGTTCGACATCTACGTCACCGTTATCGGTGGTGGTGTCAGCGGTCAGGCCGGTGCGATCCGTCACGGTATCACTCGTGCACTGATGGACTACGACGAAGCACTGCGTCCGGCTCTGCGTAAAGCAGGCTTCGTGACTCGCGATGCTCGTGAAGTTGAACGTAAGAAAGTCGGTCTGCGTAAAGCGCGTAAGCGTCCGCAGTACTCGAAGCGTTAATTCGCGTCTTCGTTCCAGAAAAAACCCGGTTCTCGCGATCCGGGTTTTTTTTCGCCCGTCAATCCTTGGGAGGCGCTGGTACACTGCGCGCAAGACAATGCACACGCCTGTTGCAGCAGGCTAAGGTAAATGATGGCAGATGAGCAGGGCGGCGCGTGTGACATCGACCAGGGTCGCCGACGCTTTCTGGTCGGCACCACGACGCTGGTAGGCGCTGCCGGCGCAGTGGCTGCAGCAGTGCCCTTCGTGGCGTCATGGCAGCCCAGCGCGAAAGCCCGCGCAGCAGCCGCGCCGGTGAAGGTGAACATCGCCAAGATCGAGCCGGGGCAGCAGATGGTTGTCCAGTGGCGCGGCCAACCCGTTTTCATCTGCCGACGCACGCCGCAGATCCTCGAACGCCTGGCCCAGAACACCGAGCATCTGGCCGATCCCCAATCGCGCGATTCCGATCAGCCAGGCTATGTCGACCCAGCCCTGCGAGCCATCAAGCCCGAAGTGCTGGTGGTGGTGGGTATCTGTACGCACCTGGGGTGCTCGCCGACCTTTCGTCCCGAGGTCGCCGCCGCCGACCTCGGGCCGGACTGGCAGGGCGGGTATTTCTGCCCGTGTCACGGCTCGCACTACGATCTTGCCGGACGGGTCTTCAAGGCACAGCCCGCGCCGTTGAACCTGGCCGTGCCCGCGCATCACTACGAAAGTGCCGAGGTACTGGTGCTGGGTGTCGACGGGGAGGGCGCCTGATGCGTGGCCTGCTGCAGTGGATCGAGGCGCGTCTGCCGGTGGGCAGGCTATGGCGCGATCATCTGAGCCATTACTACGTCCCCAAGAACCTGAATTTTTTCTATATCTTCGGCTCGCTGGCGCTGTTGATGCTGCTCAACCAGTTGCTTACCGGCATCTGGTTGACCATGAACTACACACCCACCGCCGAAGGCGCCTTCGCCTCCATCGAATACATCATGCGCGACGTCGAATATGGCTGGCTCCTGCGCTACCTGCATTCGACCGGTGCGTCGGCATTTTTCATCGTGATCTACCTGCACATGTTCCGCGGGCTGCTGTATGGCTCCTATCAAAAGCCGCGCGAGCTGGTGTGGGTCTTCGGCATGTCGCTCTACCTGCTGCTGATGGCGGAAGCGTTCATGGGCTACCTGCTGCCGTGGGGGCAGATGTCGTATTGGGGCGCGCAGGTGATCATTTCCCTGTTCGGAGCGATTCCGATCGTGGGCGCTGACCTGGCTCAGTGGATCCGCGGTGACTATCTGGTTTCGGGTATCACCTTGAACCGTTTCTTCGCGCTGCACGTGGTGGCATTGCCGCTGCTGATCGTGGGGCTGGTGGTGCTGCACATTCTCGCGTTGCACGAAGTAGGCTCGAACAACCCCGACGGCATCGATATCAAGCAGCTTCGGGATGCCGATGGCAAGCCGCTGGATGGCATTGCCTTCCATCCGTACTACACGGTCAAGGACCTGCTCGGGGTGGCGATCTTTCTCTTTGTGTTCAGCGCCGTGGTGTTCTTCTTTCCGCAGATGGGCGGCTATTTCCTGGAGCCGGCCAACTTCGAGCCTGCCAACGTGCTCAAGACGCCCGAACATATCGCGCCGGTCTGGTACTTCACCCCGTTCTACGCCATCTTGCGCGCCGTTCCCGACAAGCTCATGGGGGTGCTGGCCATGGCTTTCGCGATTGCCATCCTGTTCGTGCTGCCATGGCTGGACCGCAGCCCGGTCAAGTCGATGCGCTACAAAGGCTGGTTCAGTCGCGCGGCGCTGGCGCTGTTCTGCGTGGCGTTCGTGACGCTGGGCTACGTCGGCATGCAACCGGCCACGGTCATCACTACCTGGATAGCGCGGGGGGGCGTGGTGCTGTACTTCGGCTATTTCCTGGCCATGCCGCTGTACACGCGACGGGAGATCACCCGGCCGGTACCCGATCGGATCCCTCGCCGATGAAATTCATGATTGCCGTCTTGCTGTTGCTGGCCCTGCCGCTGGCCTGGGCGGACCCGGTGGCGGCGCTGGTGCGCCCGGCGGCAGTCGAGGTGAGCGACAAGGCGGCCTTGCGAGACGGTGCAAGCACCTTCGTCGGCTATTGCATGGGCTGCCACGGGGCCAGGTTTCAGCGTTACCAGACAGTGGCCGACGACTTGGGCATACCCTATGAGCAAATGCTGCAGACCTTGGCCCCAGCCGGCGCAGCCATTGCCGATCACATGCAGACGCGCCTGCAGCCGGCCGATGCCAAAGCCTGGTTCGGCGCCGAGGTGCCCGACCTGACCCTGGTGGCTCGTGTGCGCGGCACGGACTGGCTGCACGCCTACCTGCTCGGCTTTCACGCCGACCCCCAGCGCCCCTGGGGTGTGAACAATGTCGTCTACCCTAACGTCGGCATGCCCAACGTGCTGGAAAGCCTGCAGGGCCGCCAGGTGCTCGACTGCCCCGAACCCACGGGCCAGCCGTGTACGCAGCTGCGGGTGATACCCGGTACCGGCAGCCTCGATGCGCAGCAATTCGACGCCAAGGTACGGAATCTGGTGGCCTTCCTGGCGTACTCGGCCGATCCGGCAAAGGCACAGAGCCGGCAGATCGGTATGTACGTGCTGCTGTACCTGGCGCTGCTGATCATCCTTGCTTACTTGCTGAAACGCGAATACTGGAAGGACGTGCGTTGAAAGTGCGGTAAACTGCGCGGCTTGCTTGCGCCCCCTGCCGGTGGCGCTCGTTTTTGCATTCATACATTCGCGAGGAGGACCGCCATGGGCGTGACCAATCGGTTGGCCTGTTACTCCGACCCCGCCGACCACTATTCTCATCGGGTGCGTATCGTTCTCGCCGAGAAAGGCGTCAGCGCAGAGATCATCAACGTGGAGGGCGGTCGCCTGCCACCCAGGCTGATCGAAGTGAACCCCTACGGCAGCACGCCGACACTGGTCGATCGCGATCTGGCCCTGTTCGAATCGACCGTGGTGATGGAATACCTCGACGAACGCTATCCGCATCCGCCACTGCTGCCGGTGTACCCGGTGGCACGTGCCAACAGCCGGTTGCTGATCCATCGTATCCAGCGCGACTGGTGCGGCCTGGCGGACCTGATTCTGGACCCGCGCAGCAAGGAAGCCGCCCGCGTGCAGGCGCGCAAGGAATTGCGCGAAAGCCTGACCGGTGTTTCGGCCTTGTTCGCCGACAAGCCCTGCTTTCTCAGCGATGAGCAAAGTCTGGTCGACTGCTGTCTACTGCCGATACTCTGGCGCTTGCCGATCATGGGTATCGAACTGCCGCGGCCTGCCAAGCCGCTGCTCGACTATATGGAACGTCAGTTCGCGCGGGAGGCCTTCAAGGCCAGCCTGTCCGCGGCTGAACGTGAAATGCGCTAGGTTTTGAGGAGCCGTTGATGAACTCCAGTCGTCCCTATTTGATCCGCGCGCTATACGAGTGGATCGTTGACAATGACTGCACCCCGCACATGCTGGTCAATGCCGAGTATCCCTCGGTCCAGGTGCCGCAAGGTTTCGCCAGCGATGGCCAGATCGTGCTGAACGTGTCACCCAGCGCTGTGCGCAACCTGCACATGGACAACGAGGCGGTCAGCTTCGACGGTCGCTTCGGTGGCGTGTCGCACACGCTGTTCGTGCCTTCGGGTGCCATCCTCGGTATCTACGCCCGGGAGAATGGCCAAGGCATGGTCTTCGACCTGGAGTCGCCCGAGCTGGACGAGGAAGAAGCCGAGTTCGAAGACATCGTCGAATCCGATGACGACGTTCCACCGCCAGGCAACCCACCGCCGCGCCCAACCGGGCGGCCGAGTCTGAAAGTGGTGAAATGAAAAAAGGCGATTCGTAAGGATCGCCTTTTTTCATGGTGGTGAACGGCTGTGGTCAGTCGATGTACTCGAACAGCTTGACGATCTTCTGCACACCGGAGACGCCTTGCACCAGGTTGGTGGCGCGGGTGGCCTCGGCCTGGGTCAGCAGGCCAAGCAGGTAAACGATGCCGTTCTCGGTCACGACTTTGATGCGCGAACCGGGGATGGCGCTGTCGGCCAGCATCTGGGTCTTGATCTTGGTGGTCAGCCAGGCGTCGTTGTTGCGCGCCAGCAACGAGGAAGGCGCCAGCACCTGGATCTCGTTGTGGACCTTCTTGACTCGCTGCACTTCGCTGGCGGCCTGCTCGGCCAGGGCCTTGAGGTCGGCGCGCGGCGTCTGCCCGGCGAGCAGGACCACACCGTTGTAGCTGGTCACGACGACATGGGAGTTCTTGTCCAGGTCGATGTTGGCCTTGGCAATGTTCACCGATACCTTGGTTTCGATCAGCGAGTCGTCGATCTTGCTGCCCAGGGTGCGGGTACCGCGATCATCGTCGATCGGGTTGTCGCGGGTGGCGGTCAGGACCGAGCTGCAGCCGGTGACGCTCAAGGCCAGGCTCAGGGCCACTAGGGCAAGGCGGTTACGCTTCATTCTTCACTCCCGAACAGTTGGCTGTCGATCAAGTCGCAGAGACAATGGATCGCCAGCAGGTGAACTTCCTGGATGCGTGCCGTGACGTTGGCCGGCACGCGGATCTCGACGTCTTCGGGCAACAACAGGGAGGCCATGCCGCCCCCGTCGCGGCCGGTCAGAGCCACCACGACCATGTCGCGGTCGTGGGCGGCCTGGATCGCCTGGATGATGTTGGCCGAGTTGCCGCTGGTGGAGATGGCCAGCAACACGTCGCCCGGCTGGCCCAGCGCGCGGATCTGCTTGGAGAATACCTCGTTGAAGCTGTAGTCGTTGGCGATCGAGGTAATCGTCGAGCTGTCGGTGGTCAGGGCGATCGCAGGCAGGCTGGGGCGTTCGCGTTCGAAGCGGTTGAGCAGTTCGGACGAGAAGTGCTGGGCATCGCCGGCCGAGCCGCCATTGCCGCAGGAAAGCATCTTGCCATCGCTGAGCAAGGCACCCACCATGACCTGGCTGGCTTGTTCGATGTACGGTGCAAGGACTTCCATCGCCTGTTGCTTGGTATCGATACTGGCCTGGAAAAGCTGGCGAATTCGGGATTGCATGTCCATCAAGGTGACCTTAAGTAGGGCGGCTGGTCGGGCAAGACCGCAACGCGGCGGTGGTTCCCGGCACAAGAATGTGCAGCCCGCAAAGCAAAGAGCAAAAACCGGTGGCAAGGGTGTCGAGTGTCAGCTGTCGAAGGCATTGCGGATCCAGTTCAGGCGCGTGGCCCGAGTGCCGGTGCCTTCCAGGGCGATCACGTCGAAACGGCATGGATGCTGGGCCCAGCGCGCTTCCTCGATGAGGAAATATTGCGCGGCCAGCACCAGCTTTTGACGTTTGCGGGCGTCGATACTGGCCAACGCTCCACCCCATTGTGCATGCAGGCGATAGCGGACCTCGACGAATACTACTGTATCGCCATCTAGCATGACCAGATCAAGCTCGCCTCGTTTGCACAGCCAGTTCTGCGCCAGCAGCGTCAAGCCCTGTGCGCACAAGTGCTCCAGGGCTTGCTGCTCGGCCTCGCGACCCGCCTGCTGGCGGGGGCTCAGCGACATTACGGCGTGGTGTTGGGCAGGCGCTGGACCTGGCCACCGGCGAACTGCGCCCACGGCAATTGGCGCTCGATGCGTTGGCTGGCGCTCATGCCAAGGTTGCCGGACAGGCCTTCGATACGGCTGTCGGGCAGGGCCTTGAGCTGGCCCAGGCGTGCGGCCAGGGTGTAGGCGTCGACGCCCATGGCATACAGTCGGCCCATGCTGCCGTTGGCCTGCGGCCACTGGCGGGTAACCTGCTGGCGCAACGGGTTGCTGGTGTCGAGCAACCACGGCGTCTCGCAGAAGCGGATGCCGGTCATGTCGTTGTACTGGGCCTGATCGCCGCTGGCGCTGAACACGTGCGAAGTGGCATAGACCGGCAGGTCGCCGGCGTACTGGAAGTTCAAGGTCGGCTTGATCTGCTGGGCCTGCTGCGGTGTGGCGGCGAGGAAGATGAAGTCGATGTCCTGGCGACGCGATCCCTGTGTCCCGGTGCTGCTCTGCAGGCCGCTGCCGGCGTTGCGCACGTTGAGCATGTCGGCGATCTGTTGGGCCAGTTGGACCGGCTGGTCGACGCGTTCGGCTGCAACCAGCGTGCCGCCGTTGGCTTCCCAGTCCTGGCGGAAGGCATTGAGCACACGGTCGCCCCACTCACCCTTGGGGATCATTGCCGCAGCGCTGTGCAAGCCGTCGGCACGTGCGCGACGGGACACTTCGCGCGCTTCGTCTTCGGCGGCCAGGCCGAATTGGAACAGCTGGGGTGGACCGAGCTGGTTGTTGTCGCTGTAGTTCAATGCCAGGGTTGGCAGGGGCAGCTGGGTGCGTGCCGCCAGTTGCTTGACCAGAGGTTTCTCCAGCGGGCCGATCACCAGTTGCACGCCTTGCGCCTGCGCCTGGCGGTAGAAGTCGTCGAGCGAGCTGAGGCGCGAGCTGTCGATCACGTCGATGACCGGCGGCGTTTGCCCGGCTTGCTGGGCTTGGTAGTACGCCGCCATGAAGCCTTCGCGCAAGGCGCGGGCCACGCCGGCCAACTGGCCTTCCTGTGGCAGCAGCAGGGCGATTCGGGTCAGCGGCTGGCTGGCCAGGGCCTTGAGTTTGACCAAGGGGGTCGGCAGCTGTCTGGCGGCAGGGTGAGCCGCGTGCTGGGCCACCCAGGTATCGATGGCGGCCTGCTGCTGTTCCAGGGTGCCTGCCGATTTGACGGCCAGGGCCAGGCTCAGCCAGCCGGCGAAGTCGTCGGTGCCCTGGTTTTGCAGCTGCTCCACCGGCAGCGAACCCACCAGTGCCCAGATGGCTTCGTGATTCTGGCCGGCGACCTCGCCACTGAGCAGGGGTGCCACGAATACGCGCTCGCGCGCCGCAGCCAGGATCTGGCCGTCGGCTTCCAGGGCCCGGGCGCGCACCAGATGCGCGCGTACCTGCTGGTCTGCGGGCAGCTCGCCCAGGCGCTGCAGGCTCGGATGATCGAGGGCGGCAAGCGCGGCCTTGGCATCGTTGCGGGTCAGTGCGAGCTCTGCGCCCAGGGTGCTGGCCAATATCTGCAGGCCTGGCTTGAGCAGTTCGATTCGCACTTGCTGCAGGATCTGCGCGGCGCGGGTTGGATCACCCTGGCGAGCGGCCTGGTCTGCCGCGCTCAAGCGCAAGGCTGCCGCTTCTTCCGGCGACTTGCTGGCGGTGGCACGTTCGAGCAGCTGCTCGACGGTCGCGTCCGGCGTGCGCGGCAGCTCACCGAGATTGGATGAAGGCGAACTGGCGCACGCGGCCAGCAAGGCGGCGAGGCATAGGGCAGATAGAAGCCGCAGGCAGGCTGTCATGGGTATCTTCCTGATTTACTCGATCAATAGACGGGCAAGTGTACCCAAGCATCGGCCGGGGTGCGACGAGGACGGCAAGCCTGTCCTTATATAGGACAAGCAAATGTTTCACGTCGGCCGTGCCGGATCGCTGGGCGAGCACTGGCTGGCCTGGAGCCTGTACAATGCGGGTTTGGCCGAACGACAAGGTGTGTGCTGTGACTGCTTCAAGCGCTTCTAATTCCACCCCAGGCACACTTTATGTAGTGGCTACGCCCATCGGCAATCTGGACGACATGAGCGCGCGCGCGTTGAAGATCCTGGGCGAAGTAGCGTTGATCGCGGCCGAGGATACCCGCCATTCGGTGCGTCTGATGCAGCACTTCGGGTTGAATACGCCGCTGGCGGCCTGTCACGAGCACAACGAGCGGGACGAAGGCAGCCGTTTCATCCAGCGGCTGCTGGCGGGTGATGACATCGCGCTGATTTCCGATGCGGGCACACCGCTGATCTCCGACCCCGGCTATCACCTGGTGCGTCAGGCGCGTGCGGCGGGCGTGCAGATAGTGCCGGTCCCCGGTCCCTGTGCCTTGATCGCGGCGCTGTCGGCGGCTGGCCTGCCGTCGGACCGTTTCATCTTCGAAGGTTTCCTGCCGGCCAAGACCGCCGGTCGCTGTGCGCGCCTGGAGCAGGTCAGGGAAGAACCGCGCACCTTGATCTTCTACGAGGCGCCGCATCGCATACTCGAATGCCTGCAGGACATGGAGAAAGTCTTCGGCGGTGAACGTTCTGCGCTGCTGGCGCGCGAATTGACGAAAACCTTTGAAACCCTCAAAGGCCTGCCGCTGTCCGAGTTGCGTGCATTCGTGGAAGCCGACAGCAATCAGCAGCGCGGTGAGTGCGTGGTACTGGTGGCGGGATGGACGGCGCCGGTCAGCGATGAAGCCGTCAGCACCGAAGTCATGCGCATTCTGGACTTGCTGCTGGCAGAGATGCCGCTCAAGCGCGCTGCCGCGGTGGCGGCCGAGATCACCGGCGTGCGCAAGAATCTGCTCTACCAGGTGGCCCTGGAAAAGCAGAAGGCGTGAGATTGGTTCGGCTCCAGGTCGATCGGAGCGATAAAAGCTTGTCCTGGCCGGTGCATGTCGTTAACCTGCGCGCCGGAGAGTCGATCGGACAGTCGCTGCCTGTTTTTGTTCCGCAACCCAGGTTGCTGGGCAGAGCGGGGGGAGGAAAGTCCGGGCTCCATAGGGCAGAGTGCCAGGTAATGCCTGGGAGGCGCGAGCCTACGGAAAGTGCCACAGAAAATAACCGCCTAAGCGCGCAAGCGCCGGTAAGGGTGAAAAGGTGCGGTAAGAGCGCACCGCACGTCTGGCAACAGTTCGTGGCTAGGTAAACCCCACTCGGAGCAAGACCAAATAGGGTTCCATATGGCGCGGCCCGCGTTGGAACCGGGTAGGTTGCTAGAGGTGTCCAGCGATGGCCATCGTAGAGGAATGACTGTCCTCGACAAAACCCGGCTTACAGATCGACTCTCCACCTTTTTCCTTCGCGTCCATTCGTTGTCCCTTGCGCTGTTTCGCAGAAAAAAACGGCTACCAAACCCCCTTTGGTAATGTCGAAAAAATCTTAGTCTTGAGACTCTACTTTAAGTTCAAGACGCAGATGCTTGAACTCAAACGGCTTTGTTCCTCCCCGACGCGTCTCAAATACCGTCTTCCCTTCATTTTGCGTTCTAAATCTCCGATCTATAAGGCTTTTCCCTACAGACGCGCCTTGACGGTGTGGTGGGGGGGTTCCTATAGTGTGCGCGAGTGGCGGGAAGTGGCGAAAAGTGGGTTTTTCGAGTGTAAAAGTCTGAGTTCAGGGGAAGCGCGACGTGTTTCGTGGAGCAAATCCGATCAACCTCGATGCCAAGGGACGGCTCGCAATGCCGAGTCGGTATCGTGACGAGTTGGATTCCAAATGCGCCGGCCAGCTGATCATCACGGTCGATACCATCGACCCCTGCCTGTGTGTCTACCCGCTGGATGAATGGGAACTCATCGAGGCCAAGCTTCGCGCCCTGCCATCGCTGGTGGAAAGCAACCGGCGCCTGCAGCGCCTGCTGATCGGCAATGCCGTCGACCTCGAGCTCGACGGCAGCGGACGTTTCCTGGTGCCTCCACGCCTGCGCGAGTACGCCCGGCTGGACAAGCACGCGATGCTGGTTGGCCAGCTGAACAAGTTTCAATTGTGGGACGAGGATGCGTGGAATGCCGTCAGTGCGGCAGACCTTGCAGCTATACAACAACCGGGCGCCATGCCCGAAGAATTGCGTGATTTGATCTTGTGACTATTGATAGCGGCTTCAACCACATCACCGTGCTGCTCGACGAGGCCGTCGAGGCTCTGGCCGTGCGCGACGATGGTTGCTATCTGGACGGCACCTTCGGCCGTGGCGGCCATAGCCGCCTGATCCTGCGCCACCTGGGGCCCGACGGCCGCCTGTTGGGGTTCGACAAGGACCCCCAAGCGATTGCCACCGGGCAAGCGCTGGCGGCCGAAGACGGCCGCTTTGTCATTGTACAGCGCAGCTTTGCCGAACTTGGCGCCGAAGTGCGCGAGCGCGGCATGCATGGCAAGGTCAGCGGCATCCTCCTCGACCTGGGGGTTTCATCGCCACAACTCGACGATGCCGAGCGCGGCTTCAGCTTCCTGCATGACGGCCCGCTGGACATGCGCATGGACCCTTCGCGCGGCATGAGCGCGGCCCAGTTCATCGCAACCGCTGCCGAGGAAGAAATCGCCCGCGTCTTCAAGGAATACGGCGAGGAGCGCTTCGCCCGGCGCATGGCACGTGCGGTGGTGCAGCGTCGCGAAGTGCAGCCGTTCGAGCGCACCGCCGACCTGGCCGAAGTGCTCAAGGTCGCCAATCCGGCGTGGGAGAAGGGCAAGAACCCGGCAACCCGCGCCTTCCAGGGCCTGCGCATTCACGTCAACAACGAACTGGCCGACCTCGAGGCAGGCCTCGAGGCTGCCCTCGATGCGCTGGAAATCGGCGGCCGTCTGGTGGTTATCAGCTTTCATTCTCTGGAAGACCGCATCGTCAAACTGTTCATGCGCAAACTGACCAAGGGCGAAGCCGACAACCTGCCACGCAACCTGCCGGTGCGTTTCGAAGCCTTCGTGCCCAAGGCCAAGCTGCACGGCAAGGCGCAGTTCGCCTCCGAAACCGAGCTCAAGGCCAACCCGCGTTCGCGCAGCGCGGTCATGCGTGTCGCGGAGAAGCTGCGATGAGCAAGCTCCTCAACAAGCCGCTGCCAGGCGGCAGTTTTCTCATGCTGCTGCTGTTCATCGCCGTGCTGGTTTCGGCCATCGGCGTTTCCTACAGTGCGCATATCAATCGGCAGTTGCTCAATACGCTGTACGGCGAGCTCAGCGATCGCGACAAGGCGCAGGCCGAGTGGGGGCGCCTGATCCTGGAGCAAAGCACCTGGACCGCGCACAGCCGTATCGAAACCCTGGCCGCCGAGCAACTGAAAATGCGCATCCCGGATGCCGCTGAAATTCGCATGGTGTCGCCATGATGAAGCTCGACGGGGCCTTGTTCCCGTGGCGGTTCCGCCTGATGGTCGGCCTGCTGTTGCTGCTGGTCGCCGGTATCGTTGCGCAGATCGTCTACCTGCAGGTCATCAACCGTGACTTCCTGATCGGTCAGGGCGATGCGCGCAGCATGCGCCACATCCCCATTCCTGCGCACCGGGGTTTGATCACCGACCGCAACGGCGAGCCTCTGGCCGTGAGCACGCCGGTGACCACCCTGTGGGCCAATCCCAAGGAAATGCAGCTGTCCAAGGACAAGTGGCCCGAACTGGCGCGCGCGCTTGGGCAGGAGCCCAAGGCTCTGGCCGCCCGTCTCGAGGCGCAGGCGAGCAAGGAATTCATCTACCTGGTACGTGGCCTGACGCCTGAACAAGGCGCCTCGGTGCTCGACCTGAAAACCCCGGGTGTCTACGGCATCGAGGAATTCCGCCGGTTCTATCCGGCCGGCGATGTCACTGCGCACATGGTCGGTTTCACCGACCTCGACGATCACGGCCGTGAAGGCGTCGAGCTGGCCTATGACGAGTGGCTGGCCGGCGTGCCCGGCAAGCGTCAGGTCATCAAGGACCGGCGCGGCCGGCTGATCAAGGACGTCCAGGTGACCAAGAATGCCAAGGCCGGAAAGACCTTGGCATTGTCCATTGACCTGCGCCTGCAATACCTGGCCAGCCGCGAGCTGCGCAACGCCATCAACGAGAACGAAGCCAAGGCCGGCAGCATGGTCATCATGGACGTGAAGACCGGCGAAGTGCTGGCCATGGTCAACCAGCCTACCTACAACCCCAACAATCGCCGCACCATGTTGCCGGCGGCGATGCGCAACCGGGCGATCATCGACGTGTTCGAGCCGGGCTCGACCATGAAGCCGATCTCGATGAGTGCAGCGCTGGAAACCGGCCGCTGGAAACCCACCGACAAGGTAGACGTCTACCCCGGTACCTTGCAGATCGGCCGCTACACCATCAAGGACGTGACCAAGACCGAAGGCCCGGTGCTCGACCTGACCGGCATCCTGATCAACTCCAGTAACGTGGGCATGAGCAAGGTCGCCTTCGACATCGGCGGTGAAAGCATCTACCGGGTGATGTCGGCGGTTGGCCTGGGCCAGTACACCGGCCTGGGCTTCCCGGGCGAGCGCGTCGGCAACCTGCCCAACCATCGCGAATGGCGCAAGGCCGAGACCGCGACGCTGTCCTACGGCTACGGCCTGTCGGTGACGGCGCTGCAGCTGGTTCACGCCTATGCGGCGATCGCCAACAACGGCCGCATCGTGCCGCTGACCATTCTCAAGAGCGACCAGCCGCCGACCGCGGCGCAGGTCATTCCCGAGAAGGTCGCCAAGACCGTGCAGGGCATGCTTCAGCAGGTCATCGAAGACACCCGCGGCGTGTATCGCGCACGGGTGCCTTCGTATCACGTGGCGGGCAAGTCGGGTACCGCGCGCAAGGCCACCATCGGCTCGCGTGGGTATACCGAGAACGCCTATCGCTCGCTGTTCGCAGGGTTCGGCCCGATGAGCGACCCGCGCTACGCCATCGTGGTGGTGATCGACGAACCCAGCAAGGGTGGCTACTACGGTGGTCTGGTCAGCGCGCCAGTGTTCAGCAAGGTAATGTCCGGCACGCTGCGCCTGATGAACGTGCAGCCCGACAACCTGCCGCCGCCCGTGCCACAGCAGCAGGTGAACGCCGCACCGGCGACTCCATTGATAAAAGGAGGGCGCGGCTGATGACCATGCCCCTGAGCAAGCTTTTTCCCGAAGCCAGCCGCGATCCGCTGATTCGCGAGTTGACCCTGGACAGCCGCAACGTTCGCCCCGGCGACCTGTTCCTGGCCGTGCCTGGAAGCAAAGTCGATGGCCGCGCGCACATCGCCGACGCCCTCAAGCTGGGTGCCGCCGCCGTGGCCTACGAAGTGGATGGCAGCACCGTGCTGCCGCTCACCGATCTACCACTGATTCCCGTGAAAGGCTTGATCGCGCAGCTGTCGAGCATTGCCGGGCGTTTCTACGGCGAGCCGAGTCGCCTGGTCAATCTGGTCGGCGTGACCGGTACCAACGGCAAGACCAGCATCACCCAACTGGTCGCCCAGGCACTCGATGCGCTGGGCGAGCACTGCGGCCTGATCGGCACCCTGGGCACCGGTTTCTACGGCGCCCTGCAGAGCGGCCGACTAACGACCCCCGACCCGATCGCCGTGCAGTCCACCTTGTATGACCTGAAAAAGGGCGGCGCCCATGCCGTGGCCATGGAAGTGTCGTCGCACGCGCTCGATCAAGGCCGCGTGGCCGCGCTGGATTTCGACATCGCGGTGCTGAGCAACCTGTCTCGCGACCATCTGGACTACCACGGCAGCATGCAGGCCTATGCAGCGGCCAAGGCGCGGCTGTTCGCCTGGCCGGGGCTCAAGTGCCGCGTGCTCAATCTGGACGACGAATTCGGTCGGCAGTTGGCCGAGCAGGAACAGGACTCACGCTTGATCACCTACAGCCTCGCCGACAGCGCCGCGACGCTGTTCTGCCGCGACACCCGCTTCGACGACCACGGCGTGCGCGCCACCCTGGTCACCGCGCACGGGGAATACAGCCTGAGCAGCCGCCTGCTCGGGCGCTTCAACTTGAGCAACGTACTGGCGGCGGTAGGGGTGCTGATGGGCATGGCCTATCCGCTCGACGACATCCTCAAGGTGATGCGCAACGTCGAAGGCCCTGTTGGCCGCATGCAGCGCCTGGGCGGCGCAAGCAAGCCGCTGGTGGTGGTCGACTATGCCCATACGCCCGATGCTCTGGACCAGGTGCTGCAAGCCTTGCGCCCCCATGCCAAGGGCCGGTTGCTGTGCCTGTTCGGCTGCGGCGGTGATCGCGACAGCGGCAAGCGTCCATTGATGGCCGAGGTGGCCGAGCGTCTCGCCGACCGTGTGCTGGTGACCGACGACAACCCTCGCAGCGAAGATCCGCTGCGCATCTTCGACGACATTCGCGCCGGCTTCTCCAGTGCCGCCAACGCAACGTTCGTGGCTGGCCGTGGCGCGGCCATCGCCCAGCTGATCGGCGCTGCCTCGGTCGATGACGTGATTGTGTTGGCCGGCAAGGGGCACGAAGACTATCAAGAGATCAATGGTGAGCGTCAGCCGTTCTCCGACCTGCAGCAGGCCGAACAGGCCCTGGCCGCATGGGGGACCGTCGATGCTTGACGCCATGACCCTCAGCCAGTTGGCCGACGCCTTGCAAGGCTACGTGTGTGGCGGCGATGCGCGCTTCGACGGCGTCAGCATCGACAGCCGTGCCATCGTTGCCGGCGATCTGTTCGTCGCGCTGGCCGGTCCTCGCTTCGATGGCCATGACTATCTCGACGAGGTGGCTGCCAAGGGAGCAGTAGCCGCGTTGGTGCAACGCGAAGTTGCTGGCACGACGCTGCCCCAGCTGGTGGTGGCCGATACGCGCCTGGCGCTGGGTCAGCTCGGTGCGCTGAACCGCGCTGCGTTCAGCCGTCCGGTGGCAGCCATCACCGGCTCCAGCGGCAAGACCACTGTCAAGGAAATGCTCGCCAGCATCCTGCGTACACAAGGTGCGGTGCTGGCCACCCGTGGCAACCTGAACAATGACCTGGGCGCGCCGCTGACGCTGCTCGAGCTGGCGCCACAGCACACGGCAGCGGTGATCGAGCTGGGCGCGTCGCGCCTGGGCGAAATCGCCTACACAGTGGGTCTCACGCGTCCACAGGTAGCACTCATTACCAATGCGGGCACCGCTCACGTCGGCGAATTCGGCGGCCCGGAAAAGATCGTCGAAGCCAAGGGCGAGATTCTCGAGGGCCTGGGCGAGGGCGGTACGGCCGTTCTCAATCTCGACGACAAGGCTTTTGCAATCTGGCAGGCGCGTGCCGGCCAGCATGCCGTGCTGACCTTCTCGCTGGACAACGCCAAGGCTGACTTTCATTCCAGCGCCCGCCACAGCGATGCGCGCGGCTGCCCGTCCTTCACCCTGCATGGGCCTGACGGCGAGGTGCCAGTCCAGCTCAACCTGCTCGGTACCCACAACGTGCTCAATGCCCTGGCAGCCGCTGCCGCGGCCCATGCCCTGGGTGTGACGCTGGCCGGCATCCAGGCAGGCCTCAACGCGGTGCAGCCGGTCAAGGGCCGCACCGTGGCGCAGCTCGCGGTCAACGGTGCGCGGGTGATCGACGACACCTACAACGCCAACCCCACCTCGATGTGTGCGGCAATCGATATACTCGCCGGCTTTTCCGGGCGCACCGTCCTGGTTCTCGGCGATATCGGCGAACTGGGCGCCTGGGCCGAAGCGGGCCATCGCCAGGTCGGTGAATACGCGGTCGGCAGAATCGACGCGCTGTACGCGGTGGGCCCATTGATGAGCCACGCAGTCGCTGCGTTCGGTGCTCAGGGCCGACACTTCGCCAACCAGGCAGACCTGATTGCGGCGCTGGGCGCCGAGCAGGGTTCCACTACCACTATTTTGATCAAGGGATCACGCAGCGCGGCGATGGAAAACATCGTGGCGGCACTGTGCGGTCCTGGCGGGGAGAAACACTGATGCTGCTGCTGCTGGCGGAATTTCTGCAACAGTTCTACAAAGGCTTCGCGGTCTTTCAGTACCTGACCCTTCGCGGGATTCTGGGCGTACTGACCGCGCTGTCGCTGGCCCTCTGGTTGGGCCCCTGGATGATCCGCACCCTGCAGATTCGTCAGATTGGCCAAGCGGTACGCAACGATGGCCCACAATCGCACCTGTCCAAATCCGGCACGCCGACCATGGGCGGCGCCCTGATTCTGTCGGCCATCGCCATCAGCACGCTGCTGTGGGCCGACCTGTCCAATCGCTACGTCTGGGTCGTACTGGTCGTCACCCTGTTGTTCGGCGGCATCGGCTGGGTGGACGACTATCGCAAGGTGATCGAGAAAAACTCGCGTGGCCTGCCCAGCCGCTGGAAATACTTCTGGCAATCGGTGTTCGGCCTGGGTGCGGCGGTGTTCCTGTTCATGACCGCGAACAGCCCGGTGGAAACCACCCTGATCATCCCGATGCTCAAGGACGCCAGCATCCCATTGGGTGCCGGCTTCATCGTGCTGACCTACTTCGTCATCGTCGGCTCCAGCAATGCGGTCAACCTCACCGATGGCCTCGACGGCCTGGCGATTCTGCCGACGGTGATGGTGGGCGGCGCGCTGGGGATTTTCTGCTATCTGTCGGGCAACATTAAGTTCGCCGAATACCTGCTGATTCCCTATGTGCCGGGCGCGGGTGAGTTGATCGTCTTCTGCGGCGCGCTGATCGGCGCCGGGCTGGGCTTCCTGTGGTTCAACACCTATCCGGCCCAGGTGTTCATGGGCGACGTCGGCGCGCTGGCGCTGGGCGCCGCGCTGGGCACCATCGCGGTGATCGTGCGTCAGGAGATCGTCCTGTTCATCATGGGCGGCATCTTCGTCGTCGAGACGCTGTCGGTGGTGATCCAGGTCGCCTCGTTCAAGCTGACCGGTCGCCGCGTATTCCGCATGGCACCGATCCATCACCATTTCGAACTCAAGGGCTGGCCCGAACCTCGGGTCATCGTGCGTTTCTGGATCATCACCGTGATTCTGGTGTTGATCGGCCTTGCCACCCTGAAGCTGAGGTAGAACGAGTGTCTCTGATCGCTTCTTCCCACTTCCGCATCGTTGTCGGCCTCGGCAAGAGCGGCATGTCGCTGGTGCGCTTCCTGGCGCGCCAGGGCGTGGCGTTTGCCGTGGCCGACACGCGAGCAGCGCCGCCGGAACTGGCGACGCTACAGCGTGACTATCCCCAGGTGGAAGTGCGTTGCGGCGAGCTGGACGTGGAGTTCCTGTGCCGCGCCGACGAGCTCTACGTGAGCCCCGGCCTGGCGCTGGCGACCCCCGCCCTGCAACAGGCGGCGGCGCGCGGCGTGCACCTGTCCGGCGACATCGACCTGTTCGCCCGGCATGCCAAGGCGCCGATCGTGGCGATCACCGGCTCCAATGCCAAGAGCACCGTGACCACCCTGGTTGGCGAGATGGCGGTTGCGGCTGGCAAGCGCGTGGCCGTGGGCGGCAACCTCGGCGAGCCGGCGCTCGATCTGCTCGCTGACGACGTCGAGTTGTACGTGCTGGAGTTGTCGAGCTTCCAGCTGGAAACCACCCATCAGCTCAATGCCGAAGTGGCTACAGTGCTCAACGTCAGTGAAGACCACATGGATCGCTACAGCGGCCTGCCGCCCTATCACCTGGCCAAGCACAGGATTTTCCGTGGCGCGCGCAAGTTCGTCTTCAATCGTCAGGACGCCCTGAGCCGGCCGCTGATCGGCGAAGGCATGCCGTGCTGGACCTTCGGCTTGAACAAGCCGGACTTCAAGGCCTTCGGCCTGCGCGAGGAAGACGGGCAGAAGTACCTGGCCTACGAGTTCGAGAACCTGATGCCGGTCAGCGCGCTCAAGGTGCGTGGCGCGCACAACCAGGCCAATGCCCTGGCCGCGCTCTCTCTGGGACACGCGGTAGGTCTGCCGTTCGACGCCATGCTGGCCAGCCTGCGTGAATTCACCGGGCTGACGCACCGTTGCCAGTGGCTGCGCGAGCGCGATGGCGTGGCCTGGTACGACGACTCCAAGGCCACCAACGTCGGCGCCGCCATTGCCGCCATCGAAGGCCTGGGCGCCGATATCGACGGCAAGTTGGTGCTGATCGCCGGTGGCGACGGCAAGGGCGCCGATTTCACCGCGCTGGGCAAGCCCATCCAGCGTCACTGCCGGGCACTGGTGCTGTTGGGCCGCGATGCCCCGCGCATCGCCGCCGTGGCCGGGCCGGGCGTTCCACAAGTTACCGTTGCCTCGATCGAGGAAGCGGTTCAGCAGTGTGCCGAACTGGCGCAGCCCGGCGATGCCGTGCTGCTGTCACCGGCCTGCGCGAGTCTGGACATGTTCAAGAATTACGAAGAACGCGGGCGGCGGTTCGCCCAGGCAGTGGAGGGCTTGTCATGATCTTTGGTGTCATCAAGCCATTTCCTTCGCCGCTGATCAGTGGCCGCGGGATCGACATCGACTTCGCCATGCTCGCGGGCTGCCTGGCATTGCTCGGCCTGGGCCTGGTGATGATCACCTCGGCCTCTTCGGAAGTAGCTGCGGTCAACTCGGGCAATTCGCTGTCGATGATGATCCGGCATCTGGTCTACCTGGTGATCGGTATCGGTACCTGCATCGTCACCATGATGGTACCCATCGCCACCTGGCAGCGCCTGGGCGGTACGCTGCTGATCGCCGCCTTCGGCTTGCTGGTGATGGTGCTGTTGCCCGGCATTGGTCGCGAAGTGAACGGTTCGATGCGCTGGATCGGCTTCGGCATGTTCAACGTGCAGCCCTCGGAAATCGCCAAGGTGTTCGTGGTGATCTTCCTGGCCGGCTATCTGGTGCGTCGCCAGCAGGAAGTCCGCGACAGCTGGATGGGCTTCTTCAAGCCGTTCTTCGTCCTGTTGCCGATGGCCGGGCTGCTGCTGATGGAGCCGGACTTCGGCGCCACGGTGGTGATGATGGGCGCAGCGGCGGCGATGCTGTTCCTCGGTGGGGTGGGCCTGTTCCGCTTCGCCTTGATGGTGGCTCTGGCGGTCGGTGCGGTGTTCGTGCTGGTCCAGGCGCAGCCGTACCGCATGGCGCGGCTGATCACCTTCACCGACCCGTGGAGCGACCAGTTCGGCTCGGGCTATCAATTGACCCAGGCACTGATCGCCTTTGGCCGTGGCCAGTGGTTCGGCGTTGGCCTGGGCAACAGCGTGCAGAAGCAGTTCTACCTGCCCGAAGCGCATACCGACTTCGTGTTCTCGGTGCTGGCCGAGGAGCTGGGTGTGATCGGTTCACTGTGCACCGTGGCCCTGTTCGTGTTCGTCTGTATCCGCGGCATGTACATCGGTTACTGGGCCGAGCGGGCCAAACAGTATTTCGCCGCGTACGTGGCCTATGGACTGTCGTTCCTGTGGATCGGCCAATTCCTGATCAACATCGGCGTGAACGTCGGCCTGCTGCCGACCAAGGGTCTGACCTTGCCGTTTCTCAGCTACGGCGGCAGTTCGCTGGTGATCTGCTGCGCCTGTCTGGGGCTGCTGCTGCGCATCGAATGGGAAAGCCGTTCGCACCTGGGCAGCGAAGAAGTGGAATTCAGCGAGAGCGATTTCGCCGAGGAGACGCCCCATGGCCGGTAAAGGCAATGTGCTGATCATGGCGGGCGGTACCGGGGGCCATGTGTTCCCGGCGCTGGCCTGCGCACGGGAATTCCAGGCGCGCGGTTTCAGCGTGCACTGGCTGGGCACGCCGCGCGGGATCGAGAACGAGCTGGTGCCTGCCAATGGCCTGCCACTGCACCTGATCGATGTCAGCGGTGTGCGCGGCAAGAGCCGGCTGGCTCTGCTCAAGGCGCCGTTCGCCATTTGCAAGGCCGTGTTCCAGGCGCGCCGCATCATCGCCCGGCTGCAGCCGGTGTGCGTGGTCGGCTTCGGTGGTTACCTGACCGGCCCCGGTGGCGTCGCCGCGCGGCTGGCCGGCGTGCCGGTGATCGTGCACGAGCAGAATGCCGTGGCCGGTACCGCCAATCGCCTGTTGGTGCCTTTCGCCAGCCGGGTCTGCGAAGCTTTCCCCGACACCTTCGCCGCCTCGGCCAAGCGTCGGACCACCGGCAACCCGGTGCGTACCGAACTGTTCATGGAAACCCCGCGCCAGGCACTCATCGGTCGCCAACCGCGCCTGCTGGTACTGGGTGGCAGCCTGGGCGCCGAGCCGCTGAACAAGCTGCTGCCCGAAGCCCTGGCTCAGGTGCCTGCGCAGTATCGGCCAGAGGTGTTCCACCAGGCCGGCAAGCAACACGATGAAATCACCGCCGAGCGTTACCGCACCGCCGGTGTCGAGGCGCAGGTCGCCCCGTTCATCAAGGATATGGCCCAGGCGTATGGCTGGGCCGACCTGGTGGTTTGTCGCGCGGGTGCGTTGACCATCAGCGAGTTGGCGGCCGCCGGCCTGCCGTCGTTGCTGGTGCCTTTGCCCCACGCGATCGACGACCACCAGACTCGCAATGCCGATTATCTGGCTCGCGAAGGCGCTGCCTTCCTGATGCCACAAGCGACAACCGGCGCGGCACAGCTTGCCGAGCGCCTGAAAGAGGTTTTGATGCAACCCGAAAAACTCCTGAGCATGGCGAGCACTGCCCGCCGCCTGGCCAAACCCGATGCCACGCGCAATGTGGTCGACGTCTGCCTGGAGGTGGCCCATGGTTGAGAACCAGAGAGCCATTCCGCAACCGGAAATGCGCCGTATCCGTCGTATCCACTTCGTCGGTATCGGTGGCGTGGGCATGTGCGGCATCGCCGAGGTGCTGTTGAACCTGGGCTACGATGTGTCCGGTTCCGACCTCAAGGCTTCGCCCGTGACCGAGCGACTGACGTCGTTCGGCGCGCAGATTTTCATCGGCCACCGTGCCGAGAACGCCGCCAGCGCCGACGTGCTGGTGGTGTCGAGTGCGGTCAACACCAGCAACCCGGAAGTCGCCACCGCGCTGGAGCGGCGGATTCCAGTGGTGCCGCGTGCCGAGATGCTGGCCGAGCTGATGCGCTATCGGCACGGCATCGCCGTGGCCGGCACCCATGGCAAGACCACCACCACCAGCCTGATCGCCTCGGTGTTCGCGGCCGGTGGCCTGGACCCGACATTCGTCATCGGCGGCCGGCTCAATGCGGCCGGCACCAATGCCCAGTTGGGCACCAGCCGCTACCTGATCGCCGAGGCCGACGAGTCGGACGCCAGCTTCCTGCACCTGCAGCCGCTGGTGGCCGTCGTCACCAACATCGACGCCGATCACATGGCGACCTACGGCAACGACTTCAACGTTCTGAAGAAGACCTTCGTCGAGTTCCTGCACAACCTGCCGTTCTACGGATTGGCCGTGGTGTGCCTGGATGACCCGGTCGTGCGCGAGATCCTCCCGCAGATCGCGCGGCCGACCTTGACCTACGGCATCAGCGAAGAGGCCGACGTGCGTGCCATCAACGTGCGCCAGCAGGGCATGCTGACCCACTTCACGGTGCTGCGCCGCGACCGCGAGCCGCTCAACGTGTCGGTCAACATGCCGGGCAACCACAACGTGCTCAACGCCCTGGCGACGATTGCCATTGCCACCGATGAAGGCATCAGCGACAGCGCGATCGTCCAGGGCCTCTCCGGCTTCCAGGGCGTGGGTCGACGTTTCCAGGTGTATGGCGAATTGCCGGTCGAAGGCGGCAGCGTGATGCTGGTCGACGACTACGGTCATCACCCTCGCGAAGTGGCGGCAGTGATCAGCGCCGTGCGCGGTGGCTGGCCCGATAAACGTCTGGTGATGGTATATCAGCCGCACCGTTTCAGCCGCACGCGTGACCTGTACGACGATTTCGTACAGGTGCTTGCCGACGCCAATGTGCTGCTGCTGATGGAGGTCTACCCGGCCGGCGAAGAACCCATCCCCGGCGCCGACAGCCGTCAGCTGTGCCACAGCATCCGCCAGCGCGGCCAGTTGGACCCTATCTACATCGAACGCGGCGTCGAGCTGGCGCCACTGGTCAAGCCGCTGCTGCGCGCAGGCGACATCCTGCTGTGCCAGGGTGCCGGTGACATCGGCGGGCTTGCCCCGCAGTTGCTCAAAAGCCCGCTGTTCGCGCAGGCCTCGGAGAAATCGCAATGAACATTCTGGATTCCAACACCCTGCGCTCGCAGATCATGCCCAGTGACTTCGGTCGCGTGGCCGTGCTCTACGGCGGCAAGAGCGCCGAGCGCGAGGTGTCGCTGAAGTCGGGCGCCGCGTGCCTGCAGGCCTTGCAGAGCGCCGGGGTGGACGCGTTCGGCATCGAAGTTGGCGACGACCTGCTGGCCCGCCTGCAGGCGGAGAAGATCGACCGTGCGTTCATCATCCTCCATGGCCGCGGCGGCGAAGACGGCAGCATGCAAGGGTTGCTCGAGTGCCTGGGCATCCCCTACACCGGCAGCGGCATCCTTGCCAGCGCCTTGGCGATGGACAAATTGCGCACCAAGCAGGTGTGGCAGAGCCTCGGCCTGCCGACCCCGTCGCACGCCGTGCTGGCCAGCGAGCAGGATTGTATTTTTGCCGCTGGGGAACTGGGCTTCCCTTTGATCGTCAAACCCGCCCATGAAGGTTCAAGCATCGGGATGGCCAAGGTGAACAGCGTCGACGAACTGGTCGTCGCCTGGAAAGCCGCCAGCACCTACGATTCGCAAGTGCTGGTCGAACAATGGGTCCACGGCCCCGAGTTCACCGTCGCGACGCTGCGTGGCCAGATGCTGCCTGCGATTGCGCTGGGCACGCCCCACACGTTCTACGACTACGACGCCAAGTACGTCGCCAACGATACCCAGTACCGCATCCCCTGCGGCCTTGCTCCCGCCAAGGAACAGGAACTCACCGAACTCTGCGCCCGCGCCTGCGATGCCATCGGCATCCAGGGCTGGGGGCGTGTGGATGTGATGCAGGACCAGCAGGGCCGTTTCTGGCTGCTGGAAGTCAACACCGCTCCAGGCATGACCGATCACAGCCTGGTGCCCATGGCGGCGAACGCGGCTGGCCTGGATTTCCAGCAGTTGGTGCTGGCGATTCTGGCTGCCAGTTGCAAGGCGCGAGGTTAAGACCATGCACGGCCCAATGATTCGCCATCAGTCACCCGCCATCGGCCGCAACAAGCCGGTGCCGCGTGGCGCCAGCCGTATGGTGGCCAAGGAGCCACTGTCGGTGCGCCTGCCCAAGGCCAATTTCAGCATCTTCAGGAAGCTGATGTGGCCGGTGCTGTTGGTGGGTCTGGGCTTTGGCACCTACGAAGGTGCCCAGTACCTTATGCCCTACGCCGATCGCCCGATCACCAAGGTGTCTGTACAGGGCGACCTGGCCTACATCAACCAGCAGTCGGTGCAGGAGCGCATCCAGCCTTATGTCGGCATGACGTTCTTCAGCATCGACCTGACCCGCATGCGCACCGAGCTGGAAACCATGCCCTGGATCGCCCACGCCGAAGTGCGTCGAGTGTGGCCCGACCAGGTGGTGATCCGCCTGGAGGAGCAACTGCCGGTCGCGCGCTGGGGCAACGAATCGCTGCTCAACAACCAGGGCCAGGCGTTCGCGCCTCGCGAACTGGGCAACTACGAACACTTGCCGCAGTTGTTCGGCCCGGTACGGGCCCAACAGCAGGTGATGCAGCAATACCAGGTGCTGAGTCAGATGTTGCGTCCACTGGGCTATTCGGTTGCCCGACTGGAACTGACCGAACGCGGCAGCTGGTTTCTCACCACAGGCGCAGGAAGCGCCGGCCCGGGCATCGAGCTGTTGCTGGGACGTGACCACTTGC
Organism: Pseudomonas baltica; assembly: GCF_014235765.1. GTDB lineage: Bacteria > Pseudomonadota > Gammaproteobacteria > Pseudomonadales > Pseudomonadaceae > Aquipseudomonas > Aquipseudomonas baltica. Next base: position 1,855,661 of record NZ_JACMYH010000001.1, on the reverse strand, counting down.
TGGAAAAAATGCGCCGCTTTATCGCCATTTACGACAAGACACTCAAAGACCAGATCACGAATATCGCGCGTATCGACCTGCGCTATGCAAACGGCCTGGCCGTGGGCTGGCGTGAACCGAGCGCCCCGACTGCGGACAAGCCCGCCGTCGCGAAGAATTGACAAGAGGCAGGACCATGGCAAACGTTCAAAGCGGCAAAATGATCGTCGGGCTGGACATCGGCACCTCCAAGGTGGTGGCGCTGGTGGGCGAGGTGGCAGCCGACGGTACGCTGGACATCGTCGGGATCGGTACCCACCCCTCGCGCGGCCTGAAGAAGGGCGTGGTGGTGAACATCGAGTCGACCGTGGCGTCGATCCAGCGCGCGGTCGAGGAAGCCCAGCTGATGGCCGGTTGCCGCATTCACTCGGCGTTCGTCGGCGTCGCCGGTAACCACATCCGCAGCCTGAACTCCCATGGTATCGTGGCCATTCGCGACCGCGAGGTCAGCACCGCTGACCTGGAGCGGGTTCTGGACGCGGCCCAGGCCGTGGCGATTCCCGCCGATCAGCGCGTATTGCACACCCTGCCGCAGGACTACGTGATCGACAACCAGGAAGGCGTGCGCGAGCCTCTGGGGATGTCCGGCGTGCGTCTGGAAGCCAAGGTCCATGTGGTCACCTGCGCCGTCAACGCGGCGCAGAACATCGAGAAGTGCGTGCGCCGCTGCGGCCTGGAAATCGACGACATCATTCTCGAGCAGCTGGCCTCGGCCTATTCGGTGCTGACCGATGACGAGAAAGAGCTGGGTGTCTGCCTGGTCGACATCGGCGGCGGCACCACCGATATCGCCATCTTCACCGAAGGCGCCATTCGCCACACCGCGGTCATTCCCATCGCGGGCGATCAGGTCACCAACGACATCGCCATGGCCCTGCGCACACCGACGCAGTACGCCGAAGAAATCAAGATCCGTTACGCCTGTGCCTTGGCCAAGTTGGCCGGCGCCGGCGAAACCATCAAGGTGCCCAGTGTCGGCGACCGTCCTCCGCGCGAGCTGTCGCGCCAGGCGCTGGCCGAAGTCGTCGAGCCGCGCTACGACGAGCTGTTCACCCTGATTCAGGCCGAGCTGCGTCGCAGCGGCTACGAAGACCTCATCCCGGCCGGCATCGTGCTGACCGGTGGTACGGCAAAAATGGAAGGCGCGGTCGAGCTGGCCGAAGAAATCTTCCACATGCCGGTGCGCCTGGGCGTACCGCATAGCGTGCGGGGGCTGAGCGACGTCATCAGCAACCCGATCTATTCCACCGGCGTGGGCCTGCTGATGTATGGCCTGCAGAAACAGTCCGATGGCTTGAACCTGTCAGGTATCAGCAACAGCGGCAATTACAGCGATGACACCAAGGCTCCGGTGCTGGAACGGCTGAAGCGTTGGGTGCAAGGCAATTTCTGATTCAAAACGGCAGTAGCGGTAGGCGCACACAAATAGAGAAAGGAGAGGGCACATGTTCGAACTCGTAGACAACATCCCGCAAAGCCCGGTAATCAAGGTTATCGGTGTCGGCGGCGGCGGCGGCAACGCCGTCAACCACATGGTCAAGAGCAACATCGAAGGCGTTGAATTCATCTGCGCCAACACCGATGCTCAGGCACTCAAGAACATCGGCGCGCGCACCATCCTGCAACTGGGTACCGGCGTGACCAAGGGCCTGGGCGCTGGCGCCAACCCTGAAGTCGGCCGTCAGGCCGCGATGGAAGACCGCGAGCGCATCGCCGAAGTGCTGCAAGGCACCAACATGGTCTTCATCACCACCGGCATGGGCGGCGGTACCGGTACCGGTGCTGCGCCGATCATCGCCGAAGTGGCCAAGGAAATGGGCATCCTGACCGTTGCGGTCGTGACCCGTCCGTTCCCGTTCGAAGGCCGCAAGCGCATGCAGATCGCCGACGAAGGCATTCGCATGCTGTCCGAAAGCGTCGACTCGTTGATCACCATTCCCAACGAGAAGCTGCTGACAATCCTGGGCAAGGACGCCAGCCTGCTGTCGGCGTTCGCCAAGGCCGACGACGTGCTGGCCGGTGCCGTTCGCGGTATCTCCGACATCATCAAGCGTCCGGGCATGATCAACGTCGACTTCGCCGACGTTCGTACCGTGATGAGCGAAATGGGCATGGCGATGATGGGGACCGGCTGCGCCAGCGGCCCGAACCGCGCGCGCGAGGCCACCGAAGCGGCCATTCGCAACCCGCTGCTCGAGGACGTCAACCTGCAGGGCGCTCGCGGCATTCTGGTCAACATCACCGCAGGTCCCGACCTGTCGCTGGGTGAATACTCCGACGTGGGTAGCATCATCGAAGCGTTCGCCTCCGACCACGCGATGGTCAAGGTGGGTACCGTCATCGACCCGGACATGCGCGACGAGCTGCACGTGACCGTCGTGGCCACCGGCCTGGGCGCGAAGATCGAGAAACCTGTGAAGGTCATCGATAACACCATGCAGACCGCAGCGCAGACGCCGCCACCGTCGCAGCAGCCGGCTCGCCAGGACGCACCGTCGGTGAACTACCGCGACCTGGATCGTCCGACCGTGATGCGCAACCAGGCCCACGCCGGTGCTGCCGCAGCGGCCAAGCTGAACCCACAGGATGACCTGGATTATCTGGACATCCCGGCCTTCCTGCGTCGTCAGGCCGATTGATGCAATTTATCAGGGGTATTAGGGTGATTGGTGTTCAGCAAAGGTTCGGTCTGCTATCATCGCCAGCCTTTGTTGATACCAGTTCGCAATTTGCGCTGAAGCGGCCAATGCCATGATTAAACAACGCACCCTGAAGAATATTATCCGTGCCACAGGCGTCGGTCTGCACTCCGGTGAGAAGGTCTACCTGACCTTGAAGCCTGCGCCCGTGGATACCGGCATCGTGTTCTGCCGTGTCGACCTTGATCCGGTCGTGCAGATTCCTGCGCGCGCCCACAATGTCGGCGCTACCACGATGTCCACCACTTTGGTCAATGGCGATGTCAAGGTCGATACCGTAGAGCATCTACTGTCGGCCATGGCGGGCCTGGGAATCGATAACGCCTACGTCGAGCTCTCCGCGTCCGAAGTGCCGATCATGGATGGCAGCGCCGGACCCTTCGTATTCCTGATTCAATCGGCTGGCCTGGAAGAACAGGACGCGCCGAAGAAATTCATCCGCATCCTGCGTGAAGTGACAGTGACGGAGGGCGACAAGCGCGCCACCTTCCTGCCTTTCGAAGGTTTCAAGGTGAGCTTCGAGATAGATTTCGATCATCCTGTGTTCAAGGATCGCACCCAGAGTGCCAGTGTCGACTTCTCCAGCACGTCCTTCGTGAAGGAAGTCAGTCGCGCTCGCACGTTCGGTTTCATGAGCGACCTTGAGTACCTGCGCAAGCACAATCGTGCACTGGGCGGCAGCGTCGAGAACGCTATCGTGGTGGACGAGGCAGGCGTCATGAACGAGGACGGTCTTCGTTACGAAGACGAGTTCGTCAAGCACAAGATCCTCGATGCAATCGGCGATCTCTATCAGCTGGGCAACAGCCTGATTGGCGAATTCCGTGGCTACAAGTCGGGCCACGCACTGAACAACCAGCTTCTGCGTCGTCTGCTCGAGCAGGACGATGCGTGGGAAGTGGTCACGTTCGAAGATGCCAGTACGGTACCGATCTCCTACATGCGGCCAGCTGCGTTGGGTTGATACAACCTCTCTTTTCTGGTTACACATTTTATAGGCCACCCATTGGGTGGCTTTTTTTTGCGTGGCGTTCGGGATGCCCAGGGCATTGCCAGCGGGTTCAGCGCACGCGTTTGGCGTGGGCTGCCAGGCGCTCCAGCGCGGCGCGCAGATTCGGATCGCTGATGCCGTCGGCGGTGGCCTGAATGTTCTCGCCCGCGCCGATGGACAGATCGATGCTGCGCTCTCCGGCCTTGCTCTGCACCGTGGGCGGCTGCACCTTGAACAGGATACGGGTCAGGCTGCCGAATTCCTCCAGGGCCTGCAGGTCGCGCTGCAGGCGCTTTTGCTGATAGCGCAGGCGCGTAGCCCAGTGGCCGTCGGTGACGATCAGCAACAGGCTGCCTTCGCGCCACGAGGCAACGTAGCAATGCTCGCGCGCCGCAGGCTGCAGCTGGCTCTCGAGCAGGCGCTGCAGGTGCGACAGGCGCTGGGCATGGCTGAACAAGGCCTTGAGCGGCTTGGCTTCGCGCAGCAGCACCGCTGGAGCCCGGGCGGGAAGGGGCCGAAAGACCATGGAGATACACCTGAGGTTACAGAGTCGGCATGTTAACAGAATCCCTTGTCGTCACCGTTTTACGTGGGTACACCGGCGGGCCTGTGAACGTTCGAATAGATGACATCTGCAGCTTGCGGGTTGAAGTTGGCGAAAAAGCCCTTATTGTAAAACCGCCCCGTCACAACGCTGTGCCAGCATCGTGGACATCGCGCCACTTTCCTCTCCATCGTTTCCGGGTAGAATGCTCGTTCGCATGCGGCCATGAGGGCTGCACGGGCGACTCACGGGGCCGCCCTCCATCCCTATGTGTGGAAGATCCTGCCAATATGTTTGCGCCTTTGTTAAAGAAACTTTTTGGAAGCAAGAACGAGCGTGAAGTACGACGCATGCTCAAGACGGTACAAGCCGTCAATGCCTTCGAAGAGCAGATGGTGGCCCTTTCGGACGAGCAGCTGCGCGCCAAGACCGCAGAGTTCAAGGCCCGCCTGGCAAAAGGCGAGACCCTCGACCAACTGCTGCCCGAAGCTTTCGCCGTGTGCCGCGAAGCCGGCAAGCGCGTCATGGGCATGCGGCACTTCGATGTCCAGCTGATCGGCGGCCTCACCCTGCACGAAGGCATGATCGCCGAAATGCGTACAGGTGAAGGCAAGACCCTGGTGGCGACCCTGGGCGTTTACCTCAATGCGCTGTCCGGCAAGGGCGTGCATGTGGTCACGGTCAACGACTACCTGGCCCGTCGCGACGCCAACTGGATGCGTCCGCTGTACGAGTACCTGGGCCTGACCGTGGGCGTGGTCACGCCGTTCGCGCCGCCGGACGAGAAGCGTCTGGCCTACGCCGCCGACATCACCTACGGCACCAACAACGAATTCGGTTTCGACTATTTGCGCGACAACATGGCGTTCAGCATGGAAGAGAAATTCCAGCGCGAGCTGAATTTCGCCGTGATCGACGAAGTCGACTCCATCCTCATCGACGAAGCCCGCACGCCGCTGATCATTTCCGGTCAGGCCGAGGACAGCTCCAAGCTGTACACCGAAATCAACCGCCTGATTCCGCAACTCGAGCAGCACATCGAGGAAGTGGAAGGTCAGGTAACCAAGGAAGGCCACTACAGCATCGACGAGAAGACCCGCCAGGTCGAACTCAACGAAGCCGGCCACCAGTACATCGAGGAAATGCTCACCCGCGCCGGTCTGCTGGCCGAGGGCGAGAGCCTTTATTCGGCGCACAACCTGGGCCTGCTGACCCACGTGTATGCCGGCCTGCGTGCGCACAAGCTGTTCAACCGCAACGTCGAGTACATCGTCCAGGACGGCCAGATCCTGCTGGTCGACGAGCACACCGGTCGTACCATGCCGGGCCGTCGCCTGTCCGAGGGCCTGCACCAGGCCATCGAGGCCAAGGAAAATCTGAACATTCAGGCCGAGAGCCAGACGCTCGCCTCGACCACGTTCCAGAACTACTTCCGCCTGTACAACAAACTGTCGGGCATGACCGGTACGGCCGATACCGAGGCGTTCGAATTCGCCCAGATCTATCAGCTCAACGTGATGGTCATTCCGCCGAACAAGCCGCTCGCGCGCAAGGACTTCAACGACCTGGTGTACCTGACTGCGGACGAGAAATACGCCGCCATCGTCACCGACATCAAGGAAAGCATGGCCCAGGGCCGGCCGGTGCTGGTGGGTACGGCCACCATCGAAACCTCCGAGCACATGTCGCGCCTGCTCAACCAGGAAGGCATCGAGCACAAGGTGCTCAACGCCAAGTTCCACGAGAAGGAAGCCGAGATCATCGCGCAGGCCGGTCGTCCAGGTGCGCTGACCATTGCCACCAACATGGCCGGCCGTGGTACCGACATTCTTCTGGGCGGCAACTGGGAGGTCGAAGTGGCTTCCCTCGAGGACCCGTCGCCGGAGCAGATTGCCCAGATCAAGGCCGACTGGCAGAAGCGTCACCAGCAGGTGCTCGAATCCGGTGGCCTGCATGTGATCGCCTCCGAGCGTCACGAATCACGCCGTATCGACAATCAGTTGCGTGGCCGTGCCGGTCGCCAGGGTGATGCCGGTTCCAGCCGCTTCTACCTGTCGCTGGAAGACAGCCTGATGCGCATCTTCGCATCCGACCGGGTGAAGAACTTCATGAAGGCGCTGGGCATGCAGTCCGGTGAAGCCATCGAACATCGCATGGTGACCAACGCCATCGAAAAGGCCCAGCGCAAGGTCGAAGGCCGCAACTTCGACATTCGCAAGCAATTGCTCGAATTCGACGACGTCGCCAACGAGCAGCGCAAGGTCATCTACCACATGCGCAACAGTCTGCTGGCGTCCGACAACGTCGGTGACACCATTGCCGACTTCCGCCAGGAAGTGCTGGGCCAGCTGTTCGCCCAGCACATTCCGCCACAGTCGCTGCCCGAGCAGTGGGACGTGGCCGGTCTGGAAGCGGCGCTGCAGACCGATTTCGGTGTGAGCCTGCCGATCCAGCAGTGGCTGGACGCCGACGACAAGCTCTACGAAGAAACGCTGCGCGAGAAAGTCATGGCCGAGCTGCTGGCGGCCTACACCGAGAAGGAAGACCAGGCCAGCGCCGATGCGTTGCGCACCTTCGAGAAGCAGATCCTGCTGCGCGTGCTCGATGACCTGTGGAAAGATCACCTGTCGACCATGGACCACCTGCGTCACGGTATCCACCTGCGCGGCTACGCCCAGAAGAACCCGAAGCAGGAATACAAGCGCGAGTCGTTCAGCCTGTTCCAGGAGCTGCTGGATTCGATCAAGCGCGACACCATCCGTGTGCTTTCCCACGTTCAGGTGCGCCGCGAAGATCCGGTCGAGGAAGAGGCTCGTCTGCGTCGCGATGCCGAGGAGCTGGCTGCGCGCATGCAGTTCGAACACGCTCCTGCGCCAGGCCTGGATCAGCCCGAAGCCTTGGCGGAGGACGCCGAAGTGATTGCCGCCACGGTGTCGGAGCCGGTGCGCAATGACCAGAAACTGGGCCGCAACGAGCTGTGCTGGTGTGGTTCAGGCAAGAAGTTCAAGCATTGCCACGGCAAGATCGACTGATCGCCGCACATTGCTTCAAGCAGTAGCACGCCGCGACTGACGCCGGCTCCCCGTAGGAGCGGTCAGTGGCCGCGAAAAGTACGACACGGTGTGGCAGGTTACCGCGTCGTCTGTTTCGCGGCCGCTGACCGCTCCTGCGGTGGATTTCGGTGATCCGATCGCGGCGTTCGTCCATTCAATGGCGGCGTCGACGCTACGCCGTACAGTCTTCAAAGGAGTGCTCACATGGCTGTTGGTCTTGGTCCACTGCCCACGCTGCATGCGGTTCCCGGTTTCGAGCTGGGCATCTCCAGCGCCGGCATCAAACGCCCCGGCCGCAAGGACGTGGTGGTCATGCGCTGCGCCGAGGGTTCCAGCGTCGCTGGCGTGTTCACCCTGAATGCGTTCTGTGCGGCACCGGTCATCGTCTCCCGGCAGCGCGTGGGCGGCGCTGTGCGTTACCTGCTGACCAACACCGGCAATGCCAACGCCGGTACCGGTGAGCCCGGCCTGGCTGCCGCCGAGCGCACCACGGCGCGGCTCGCCGAATTGGCCGGGGTGGACGCCAGCGCCGTGCTGCCGTTTTCCACCGGAGTGATCGGCGAGCCTCTGCCCGTGGAGAAGATCGAAGGGGCCCTGCAGGCCGCTCTCGACGACCTGTCGGTGGATAACTGGGCCGCCGCGGCCACTGGCATCATGACCACCGATACCCTGCCCAAAGGCGCCAGCCGCCAGTTCCAGCACGACGGCGTGACGGTCACCGTGACCGGGATCAGCAAAGGTGCGGGCATGATCCGGCCAAATATGGCGACCATGCTTGGCTACATTGCCACCGACGCCAAGGTCGCGCCCCACGTACTGCAGGATCTGCTGCGCGACGGCGCCAACAAGTCGTTCAACCGCATCACCATCGACGGCGACACGTCGACCAACGACTGCTGCATGCTGGTGGCTACCGGGCAGGCGGCATTGCCGGAGGTCGGCGAGGCCAGCGGCCCGTTGTTCGCGGCGCTGAAGCAGGCGGTCTTCGAAGTGTGCATGGAAGTGGCCCAGGCCATCGTGCGCGACGGTGAAGGGGCGACCAAGTTCGTCACCGTCCAGGTCAACGGCGGCAGCAACCACCAGGAATGCCTGGACGTGGCCTACACCGTGGCTCACTCGCCGCTGATCAAGACCGCCTTGTTCGCCTCCGATCCGAACTGGGGGCGCATCCTGGCGGCCGTCGGCCGTGCAGGCGTGCCGGAACTGGATGTCAGCAAGATCGATGTGTTCCTGGGCGAGGTGTGCATCGCCAGTCGTGGCGCGCGTGCGGCCACCTATACCGAGGAGCAGGGTTCGGCGGTGATGGCGCAGGCAGAAATCGGCATTCGTATCGAGCTGGGCCGCGGCGATTGCAGCGAGACCATCTGGACCACCGACCTGTCCCATGAATATGTGAAGATCAACGCCGAATACCGTACCTGACGGTCAGGCCCGGGTGTGCTCCATGGTGCACCTGGGCGTTGGTAGCTCAGTGCGGCCTGGAGAATGCGTGAAACGAGTGCATGTAGCCGCCGCGGTGATCCGTGGCGCAGATAACCGTATCTTGATTGCCCGCCGTGCCGATGCCCAGCACCAGGGCGGTTTATGGGAGTTTCCCGGCGGCAAGGTCGAGGCCGGCGAGACGGTGCAGACGGCGCTGGCGCGGGAGCTGCGCGAAGAACTGGGGATCGAGGTCGGCCAGGCGCGGCCATTGATCAAGGTGCATCACGACTATGCCGACAAGCAGGTGTTGCTGGATGTCTGGGAAGTGACCGAGTTCACTGGCCAGCCGCACGGCGTCGAAGGTCAACCCGTGGCGTGGGTCAAGGCCCGCGAGTTGCCGGGCTACGAGTTTCCGGCAGCTAATCGTCCCATCGTCGCGGCAGCGAGCCTGCCCGGTGAATATCTCATCACTCCGGATGGGCTCGATAACCCGACCTTGTTGCGCGGGATGCAGAAGGCGATTGCCGGTGGCATCAAGCTGCTGCAACTGCGTGCACCCAATGGCTACGATCCGCAGTACCGCGACCTGGCGGTGGACGCAGTGGGGTTGTGCGCCGGCAAGGCCCAGTTGATGCTCAAGGGGCCGCTGGAATGGCTGGGCGATTTCCCTTCGGCCGGTTGGCACCTGACGTCGGCGCAGTTGCGCAAGTACGCCAGCAAGGGCCGGCCGTTTCCTCAGGAGCGTTGGCTGGCGGCCTCTTGTCACGACGCCGAGGAGCTGGCGCTGGCGCGGCAGATGGGGGTGGATTTCATCACCCTGTCGCCGGTGCAACCGACCCTCACGCATCCCGATGCCCAGCCGTTGGGATGGGATCAGGCGCATGGTTTGATCGAGGGTTTCAACCAGCCGGTCTATCTACTGGGCGGGATGGGTCCGCAGGATCAGGCGAAGGCTTGGGAGATCGGCGCGCAGGGCGTCGCAGGCATCCGCGCGTTCTGGCCAACCCTGTAGCCGCCCTGGCCCCTGTAGCAGCGGCGCAAGCCGCGTCAGCTGTCCCTCAAGACCCACTGACCTGACGCGGTACTGGCGACCTGCAGCCTGCGCCACTCTCACGGCTTGGCAGGCTGCCAAAGAATCTCGGCAATAGCCTGGCGTCGAGCGATGATCCGCGCCGCCACGAACAGCAGGTCCGAAAGCCGATTGATGTACGCCAGGCTCACCGCTGACAAAGGCTCCACGGCATTGAGCTGCTGACAGCGGCGCTCGGCACTGCGTGCCAGGCTGCGACAGACATGGGCCTGGGCGATCAGCATCGAACCGCCTGGCAGAATGAAATTCTCCAACGCGCCGACTTCGTCGTTCCAGGTATCGATGGCCGTTTCCAGACGCTCCACTTCGCCAGCATCGAGTGCCTGGTACGCGGGCATGGCCAACTCACCACCCAGATCGAACAGCCGATGCTGGCAGGGCGCAAGCACCTCGTACACCTCGTTCAGGCGCGGATCTTCCGTCAATCCCGCCAGCAGCACGCCCAACTGGCTGTTCAAGGTGTCCACTTCGCCAATAGCCTCGACTCGCGGATGGTCCTTGGGCACCCGACGTCCATCGCCAAGCCCGGTTTCGCCCTGGTCGCCGGTGCGCGTGTAAATCTTCGTCAGGCGAAAGCCCATGCTCATATCTCCGTGGTGGTGAGGGGCAGCGGATTGCCGGCCAACGGCAGGCGCAGGGTGAAGCAGGTGCCCTGGCCAGGGCTGGATTGCACTTCCATCTGGCCCTTGTGGTTGTTGGTGATGATGAAGTAGGACACCGACAGGCCCAGGCCGGTGCCCTGGCCAATCTCCTTGGTGGTGAAGAAGGGCTCGAACGTACGCTTGCGTACGCTTTCGGGCATGCCCACGCCGTTGTCCTCGACCTGGATTTCCGCCCACGGCGGGCTCAGCCGGGTGCGCAGGATGATGCGCCCCGGCTCGTGCTCGTCGTTGCGCTGGTGGATGGCCTGCGCGGCGTTTTTCAGCAGGTTGAGCAGCACTTGCTCCAGCTCGTTGGCCGTGCCCGGTACCGGGCCCAGCGCCGGGTCGAACTGGCGCACGATGTTTTGTCCCTTGAAGTCGAAACCGATCGCCAGGTCGAAGTCGTTGCCGGCGATCTCCACCGCCTGGTCGATCAGGGCAGGCAGGTCGCACGGCGCCATTTCCCGCGTGCTGCGGCGGCTGAAGCTGAGCATGTGGGTGACGATCTTGGCTGCCCGTGCACCGGCCTGCTGAATGCCGTCGAGCAGCTGCGGGATTTCGCGCCCTTGCAGGTAGGCGTTCACTGCTGCCAGATCGACACCGGCATCGCTGGCCTGTTCGAGGTTCTTCGGCAGGTCGGCCGAAAGGCGGCGCCTGACGTTCTGCACGTTGTGCAGGATCGCGCCCAGGGGGTTGTTGATTTCGTGGGCCATGCCGGCGGCCAGCCCCCCCACCGAGAGCATCTTTTCCGACTGCACCATCATCTCTTCCAGGGACAGGCGCTGGGTGATGTCGTCGATGCGAATCACCACGCCGCGGCCGGCACCGCCCATCAGCGGATAGAAGGTCAGCGCGTAATGGTGTGGGGTGTCGTCCTTGACCCAGGTGACCCGCTCGATCTTGGCCACCGTGTGCTGTTCGACCGTGGTCTTGAGCTGCGGCAGGAACGGTTTGAGCGGGGCGAATGCAAGAAAGATTGGTTGATTGAGCGCCTCGTCCAGCGGTGTTCCGGAAAGTGCGCTGGCTTCCTGATTCCATTGGGTGACGTACAGCTGCTCGTCGAGGGCAATGAGTGCCGAAGGCATGGAGTCGATGATGCTGTTGAGGTAGTTCTGAAAGCCGGTGAGTTTCTTCTCGATCTTGCTGCGCACCTGGACTTCGAGTTCGAGCTTGCGGTTGGTGTGGCGAGTTTCTTCGGCCAGCCCCTGGGCCTGGTCGTAGGCGGCCTGGGACTCGTCGCGGGCACGCTTGAGTTGCTGTTCGCGGGCCTCGATGCGCGAGAGCATGGTGTTGAAGGCTTCCGCCAGGCTGCCGATCTCGTCGTGGTTGCCGCGGCCGGCGCGCAAGGCGTAGTTTTCTTCGCGGGTGACCTGGCGCGACAGCTCTTCGAGGCGATAGATGGGTTGGGTGATCAAGCGCTTGATCTGCCGGGCGATGATCATCCACAACAGCACGCTGAACACCAGGATGCCCAGGCTGGCAGTCAGGGTGCCGGTGTAGAACGCCACGGGCAGTTCGCTGCTGGCCACCAGCAGCAGATGGCCGGCACTGGGGAGAGGCACCAACTGGGTGCTGCGGAATTCGGTGGAGCGCCAGGCTTCGATGCTGGCGAAGCGGGCCGGCATCTTCAGCCGGTCGCCGTGCTGCAACTGGGCCAGGCGCTCGCCCTGGGCGTCGTAGATGGCGGCGGCGCGCAACGGGGAATAGCTGTTGAGCTCTTCGAGCAGCGCTTCGGCGTCCTGCGGCGAGCGCACCGCCCGCTGCGCAAGGCCAGGGTTGGCCAGCAGTCGGCCGATGGTCTGCAAGGCCTGGGGCGCCATGCTTTCCTGGGAAATCCAGTAGGCGGCACTGATGAACGTCAGGTTGGCGACCAGCAGGACCGTGGTCAACAGCACCAGCAGGGCCGCCAGCAGTTTCTGGCCAACCGGCAGGTTTTCGAGTCTCTGGCGCAAGGGCATTGGCGGGTCGCTTCCACGGCAGGGCAGAGCGCCAGTGTAGCAAACCTGTTTTGCAAATCCCGCGGTTCGCCTGATACACCGCGGCGCCTGTTTCGCGGCCGATGACCGCTCCTACGGAAATTGTGAGTCCCTCCGTAGGAGCGGTCGGTGGCCGCGAAGGGCGCGCTGCGGTATGCCTGATTCACCGCGCGGCTGTTTCGCGGCCACGGACCGCTCCTACGGAGATCGTGCGTCCCTCCGTAGGAGCGGTCGGTGGCCGCGAAGAGCGCGCTGCGGTCTCAGGTCTTGTTCAAGGCCCGCACCAGCCGCGCCTGCAGTGCTTGCAGATGTGGCACCTCGCAGTGCCGCTCCAACGCGGCTTGGCAGGCGTAGCCCAGCAGATAGTCGATTTCGGTGCGGCGACCCTGGTCGACGTCCTGGTACATCGAAGAGTAATTGGCAGCGGTCGCCTGGATAACCCGTTGCACTTCTTCGTGCAGCCCCTGAGCCGCGTCCACCTGCCCGCACGCGCCCAGCAGCTGTGCCAGCTCGGCGCAAAGGATGGCCACTTCGTCGTGATGGTTCGCCAACGCGCCATTGCGACAGCCGTACAGCACGGTCAGCGGGTTGATCGCGCAGTTGAGCGCCAGCTTGCGCCACAGGCGCGAATGGATACTGGGTGTCCACTGATGAGCGATGCCGGCACGCTCCAGATCGGCCAGCAAGGCTGCAGGGTGGGTGGGGCAGGCCGGGTCGGCATCGCCCAGCCAGGTAAAGCCCTGCCCGGCGAAAACCGCCTGGAAATCGGCGGCACGGTAGGCGCCTTCGGTGGTCGAGGCATAGATACAGCGCGCCTGCGGCAGCATTTCGGCCACCGCCTGCTGACTGCCCATGCCGTTCTGCAGAAGGATCACTTCGGCGCCGGGTGCCAGCCGCGCGGCGACACTGGCAATGGCCGCTTGCGCATCGTAGGCCTTGCAGGTCAGCAACAGGCGGGTGATCGCGCCCTCGGCGGCCACGTCGGTGGCCGGCAGGCAGTGAACGCTGGCCTCGCCGCTTTCGATCAAGCGCAAGCCACCGGCTGCGCGGTAGGCCTGCAGGCGCGCGGCATTGCGCAATAGCAGCTGCACCTGCAAGCCCGCGCGGGCCAGGCGGCACGCCCACAACGTACCCAGGCTGCCCGCGCCCAACACATGCCAGGATCGGGCTGCCGGCGGTTCTGCGACGACCAGCGCTGGTTCGTCGGCGGCCGCATTGCTTGGGGGGAGGTTGCGCATGTCAGGCTCGTGTGGAAAGTGATGACCCATGCCTGAATTCAAGCGGTGGGGTGGCATTTCACGATGCCGGCTCCCTTATAATGAGCGGGCATTTCAATCGTCAAGCCAGGCGTGCTCCTTCTTTCAACGAGCCGCCGATCAATTCTGGAGGAAACACATGCCCTCGTTCGACGTAGTGTCCGAGTTGGACAAGCACGAAGTCACCAACGCGGTCGACAACGCCATCAAGGAGCTGGATCGCCGTTACGATCTCAAGGGGAAAGGCAGTTTCGCATTCAAGGAGCTGACGGTCACCCTGACCGCCGAAGCCGAGTACCAGCTGGAAGCCATGATCGAGATTCTCAAGCTGGCACTGGTCAAGCGCAAGATCGACGTGCAATGCCTCGAGGTCAAGGATGCCTACGCCTCGGGTAAGGAAATGAAGCAGGAAGCGATCCTGCGCGAAGGTATCGAGAAGGAACTGGCGAAGAAGATCGTCGCTCACGTCAAGGACGCCAAGCTCAAGGTGCAGGCTGCCATCCAGGGTGAGCAGGTGCGCATCACCGGCAAGAAACGCGATGACTTGCAGGAGGCAATCGCTGCCCTGCGCGCGAAGGAATTCGGCATGCCGCTGCAGTTCAACAACTTTCGCGATTGATGAAGAACGGCGGGCCGGGCTGAACCTTGCCAGGCGACCGGCGTCGGAGCATCAGTGCGGCCGGAGCCTCTGGCGCCGGGCTTGCCGTGGCCTTTCAGATCGTGGCGCCGGTACGCCCGAGCCGGTCTTTGCCGGTTATCGCACGCTTTTCTTGAACGACGCTTGAACGAAGGCGGTAGGAGAACCCCATGGATTTGAACGCGGAAGTCAATCATCTGGTCCAGGCCTCGCAGGCCTGGATTCCGATGGTCATGCAGTACGGCAGCAAGGTGATCCTCGCCTTGGTGGTGCTGTGCGTGGGTTGGTGGTTGATCAACCGAGTCACCGCCAACCTGCAGAAACTGCTGGCCCTGCGTCACATCGATCTGGCGCTGCAGAACTTCATCGGCACGATCGCCAATATCATCCTGAAGATCCTCTTGATGGTCAGCGTGGCCTCGATGATCGGTATCGAGACGACCTCGTTCGTCGCCGCCATCGGTGGTGCGACCCTGGCCATCGGCCTGGCCCTGCAAGGCAGCCTGGCGAACTTCGCCGGCGGCGTGCTGATCCTGCTGTTCCGTCCCTTTCGCATCGGCGACTGGATCGAAGCCCAGGGTGTGAGTGGTACGGTCGACTCCATCCAGATCTTCCATACCGTGTTGCGCACCGGCGACAACCGCACGGTGATCCTGCCCAACGGCAACCTGTCCAACGGCATCATCACCAACACCAACCGTCAGCCTACGCGCAAGATCACCTTCGATATCGGGGTGGATTACGACGCCGACCTGCAAAAAGCCCGCGAGATCCTGCTGGACCTGGCCAAGGACCCACGCGTGTTGCAGACCCCGGCACCCGAGGCCGTCGTGGCGGCCCTGGGCGACAGCTCGATCACCGTGTCCCTGCGGATCTGGGTGAACACTGGCGACTTCGGCGGCGTGACCAATATGCTCAACGGCGAGATTCGCGATCGCCTGCGTGCCGAAGGCATCGACATTCCGTTTCCGCAGCGTGTGATTCGGGTGATGCAGGAAGGAGAAGCCAAGTAGGTTCGCAACGCTTCACGAAAAAGCCCCGGTCATCATGGCCGGGGCTTTTTTTTGTCAGGAGGGTTCTTCGTCAGGCCCGTCGCGCGCGATGCGGGCATTCTCCTGCTTCCAGTGCAGGGCGATCAGCAGCAGGGTCGGCACACCGAGCAGGGCGGTGATGAGGAAGAAATTGTGGTAGCCGAACTTCTCGACCATGACCCCTGAGTAGCCCCCGATCAGGCGCGGCAGGAGGAGCATGATCGAGCTCAGCAGGGCGTATTGGGTCGCCGAGAACTTGAGGTTGGTCAGGCTCGACAGGTAGGCGACGAAGGCCGAAGTGGCGAGCCCGGAGCTGAAGTTGTCCAGCGAGATGGTCAGCACCAGCATCTGCAGATTCGGCCCCATGTCGGCCAGCATCAGGAACAGCAGGTTGGTCCCCGCCGACGTGATGCCACCGATGAACAGAATGGGCAGGATGCCGAAGCGCACGATCAGCAGGCCGCCGAAGCCGGCGCCGAGCAGGGTCATGATCAGGCCGAAGATCTTGCTGACGCTGGCGATCTGGTCCTTGGTGAAGCCTTGGTCGATGTAGAAGACGTTGGCCATGACACCCATCACCGTATCGGACATCCGGTAGGTCGCGATCAGGCCCAGCAGCAGCAATGCCTGCCAGCGGTAGCGCAGGATGAAATCGTTGATCGGTGTGAGCACGGGAGCCAACCCGCGGCGACCGACCGAAGACAGGCACACCGCAGTCAGGATTATGTAGAGCAGCGCACGCAGGAATGCCCGGTCTTCGAGCAGCAGGTCGATCAGGCTCTGGCTGCCGAACAGCACGCTGGCAAAATCGGTGTTGTACAACTGGGTGAACATCGCCGGCACCGACACCAGCAACACGATCAGCACGAACACCGACATCAGTTGGTGGCTGAAGCCGTAGCGCGCTGCGGACAATTGCGTGCGCAGGGCTACCGGGGGTTCGCGCATGATCAGGGTAGTGATCAGTGCCGGTACCATCAGCACACCGAACAGCAGGTACGTGTTGGCCCAGGCCTGGTGCAGATAGGCGAAGCCGGTGGAACCGAAGCCTTCGGCGAAGTACAGCGCACCGGCGGTGGCCAGCAGCGCGGCCACGCGATAGCCGGCCATGTAGCTGGCGGCGAGGGCGGCCTGGCGCTGGTCTTCGGCGATTTCCAGGCGGTAGGCGTCTACCGCGATGTCCTGAGTGGCCGAGGCGAACGCGACCACCACGGCAATCGCGATCAACCACGACAGATGCTTCTGCGGGTCGCAGAAACTCATGCCCACCAGGCCGAGGATCACCAGAGCCTGGGCCAGAACCAGCCAGGAACGGCGCCGGCCCAGCTTGCCGAGCAGTGGCAGCCGCCACTGGTCGAGCAGCGGCGACCATACCCATTTGAAGGCATAGGCCAGACCGATCAGGCTGGCGTAACCGATGGTTTCACGGGCGACGCCCGCTTCACGCAACCACACCGACAGGGTTGAAAACACCAGCATGTACGGCAGGCCGGCAGCGAAACCGAGCAGCAGAAGCACAACGGTGGAAGGGCTGGCATAAGCGGCGAGCGCGGCGCGCCAGGTTTTACGGGGCATGGGCTGGAATCTGCCTCAGTTTGCGAAACAAAGCGCGCACTCTAACCGCATGCCTGCTCCGGACGCCAGCCATGGCGTGCCATATCCACGCGATTCTTCATGATCAGTACGCCTTCGCCACGCAGGCGTGCGCGTTGTTCGGCCCCGCTGCACGTGCCTGCCGCCAGGCTCAGCCGCCCGCCAGCGGCAACCACACGGTGCCAGGGCAAGCGGGTACCGTCCGGCAGTTGGCTCAGGGTACGTCCGACCCAGCGGGCCGCCCGCCCGAGCATGGCCAGTTCGGCCAACTGTCCATAGGTCACCACTTTGCCCTCCGGTACCTGAGCCAGCACGGTGTACAGCGCAGTGCGGCGAACGGCCGCAGCCTGATCCGGAGTATTTTGCAGTTGAGAATTGAACTCGTCTGTCATCTCGGGGTCTGTCCTTGCTCGGATCTTGTCCTACCGAATAATGCCGCATTTCCTACACTTCAGAGCACCCAGAATCCGCCTATGTTGCCTAGAACCCTGCTGTGCCTTGCCCTGGCTTCCACCTCTTCCGTGACGTTTGCCGATACAGTCTGGTTGAAGAACGGCGACCGTATCTCCGGCAAGATTACCGTGTTCGACGGTGGCAAGCTGATGGTGAAGACTGAATACGGTGGTTCGATTCCTCTGGACTGGAAACAGATCAAGACTATGGAAAGCGACCAGGAACTGCTGGTCAAGCAGGATGACTACATCGGCGAGAAAACCAAGTCGTTCAAGGCCGCCGAAGACGGCAAGGTCATCCTGCAGAACGGTGATGCACCGAAGACCGTCGAGTTGGCCAGCATCCAGCAGATCATCAAACCCAAGCCGGTGGTCACCGATCTGCAGATCAAGGGCAACGTCGATCTGGGCCTGGACTACAAGCGCGCCGAAACCGATACCGACGACTACAACGTCGCCTTCAAGACCACCGCCAGGCACGGCAAGTGGCGTCATATCGGCTCTGGCGAGTACAACCGCGAGTCCCAGGACAGCATCGTTACGACCGACAATTTCGATCTCGAATACTCCCTTGACCGCTTCCTCACCGATCAGTGGTTCTGGCAGGGCCGGGTTGATTACAAGCGTGACAAGATCGAGGACCTGGAGCGTCAGCGCACCGTGGGTACCGGCCCCGGCTACCAGTTCTGGGACGACGAACTGGGTGCGTTCTCCCTCGGTGGCTTGATCAACCGCACCGACTACCAGTATGCCGACGGCGACAAGGACAACTTCTATTCGCTGGCCATGAAGTGGGACTACAACCGCTACCTGATCGGCAAGACGGTCGAGTTCTTCACCCGCGGCGAACTCGGCAAGCCGATCGGCAACGTCGCCGACTACAGCCTGGATGCCGAAATGGGCCTGCGCTACAAGGTTACCGAATGGGCGTCGTTGAACCTCAAGGCCGAGAAGGACCTGGTCAGCGGCACCAGTGGTGCGGACTTGGACAGTACCCGCTACACCGCCGGTTTCGGTGTCGCCTGGTAACATTGCAATACGCCGACACAAGTCTGCGAGGCCCGGCTGGCGCGGGTTTCGCGGGACTGGCTTAAGCGACTGATGGGTCGCCACCTTGAATTAACGATTTATTGACGTCATCTAGGGTCTACTGGAAGGCATTCTTCCGTAGAGGAAACCATTTGATGCGCGCTTTTCTATTGCTGTTCCTGTTGTTCCCCGTGCTGGAACTGTACGTCTTCTTCAAGGTGAGCACGGCGATCGGGTTCTTTCCCGCGCTGCTGCTCATCATCGCCGGTTCGGCATTGGGTGTGCTGGTCATGCGCGTCGCCGGGCTGGCCACCGTCCTGCGTACCCGAGCCAGCCTGCAGCGCGGCGAGCTGCCTGCCGAGCAGATGTTCAATGGTCTGGTCACCGCCGTCGGCGGCGTACTGCTGATCGTGCCCGGCTTCATCAGCGATCTGCTGGCTGTGCTGTGCCTGCTGCCATTCACCCGGCACTTCCTGATCCGCAAGGTACGCGAGCGTGCCCAGGCGCAAGCCATGCGCCAGCGCGCGTTCGCCGACGACATGCCGCCCCCGGGTGGCCCGGCCCAGGCCTACCGGGCTCACGTCATCGAAGGCGAGGTGATCGAAGGCGAAGTGGTCGGTCGCGACACGTCGCGTCCGGACCGCTGAACACCTGCTGCAACCTGTCAACGGCGCCCTCGGGCGCCGTTTCTCTTGCAGCTTTGCCTGCAAATTTTTTCAGCCCGGCCCTTGTAATCGCTCGCGCCGACCTCATGTATGGGTCACCGCAAGGTTTGTGGCGATTGCGCCACACATGTTCCCGCGTCTTGCGGTGCAAGACGCGACCGGTTACGCCGGAAGATCCACACCGCCGGTACACACCGGCCGATGAAAACCATAATTAGGAGAGATCGACAATGAAGCTTCGTCCTCTGCATGACCGCGTCGTTATCCGTCGCAGCGAAGAAGAGTCCAAAACCGCTGGCGGTATCGTTCTGCCAGGTTCGGCCGCTGAAAAACCCAACCGTGGCGAAATCGTCGCAGTGGGCACCGGCAAGATCCTGGAGAGCGGCGAAGTTCGTGCGCTGGCCGTCAAAGTGGGTGACAAGGTGGTATTCGGCCCTTACTCGGGCAGCAACACCGTCAAGGTCGACGGTGAAGACCTGCTGGTGATGAGCGAGAGCGAGATCCTCGCCGTCGTCGAAGGCTGAAACCACTGAACTCCCGTTACTACCCAGTATTCAAGGAAATCGATCATGGCTGCTAAAGAAGTTAAATTCGGCGACTCCGCCCGCAAGAAAATGCTGACTGGTGTCAACGTCCTGGCTGACGCGGTAAAAGCGACCCTGGGCCCGAAAGGCCGTAACGTGATCATCGAGAAGAGCTTCGGCGCTCCGACCATCACCAAGGACGGCGTTTCCGTTGCCAAGGAAATCGAGCTCGAAGACCGTTTCGAAAACATGGGCGCGCAGCTGGTCAAAGACGTTGCCTCCCGTGCCAACGATGACGCAGGCGACGGCACCACGACCGCTACCGTTCTGGCTCAGGCCATCGTCAACGAAGGCTACAAGGCCGTCGCTGCCGGCATGAACCCGATGGACCTCAAGCGCGGCATCGACAAGGCGACCATCGCCGTTGTTGCCGAGCTGAAAAACCTGTCCAAGCCGTGCGCCGATACCAAGGCCATCGCTCAGGTCGGCACCATTTCCGCCAACTCCGACAGCTCCATCGGCGACATCATTGCCGAAGCCATGGAAAAAGTCGGTAAAGAAGGCGTGATCACCGTTGAAGAAGGCAGTGGCCTGGAAAACGAGCTGTCGGTTGTAGAAGGCATGCAGTTCGACCGTGGCTACCTGTCCCCGTACTTCGTCAACAAGCCTGAGACCATGGTCGCCGAGCTGGACAGCCCGCTGATCCTGCTGGTCGACAAGAAAATCTCCAACATCCGTGAAATGCTTCCGGTGCTGGAAGCTGTTGCCAAGGCCGGCCGCCCACTGCTGATCGTTTCCGAAGACGTCGAAGGCGAAGCCTTGGCGACTCTGGTCGTGAACAACATGCGCGGTATCGTCAAAGTCGCTGCCGTCAAGGCGCCGGGCTTCGGCGATCGTCGCAAGTCCATGCTGCAGGACATCGCCGTACTGACCGGCGGTACCGTTATCTCCGAAGAGATCGGCCTGAGCCTGGAAAGTGCCACCCTGGAAAACCTGGGCAGCGCCAAGCGCGTGACCATTTCCAAGGAAAACACCATCATCGTCGACGGTGCTGGCGTTGAAGGCGACATCCAGTCCCGTATCAACCAGATCCGTGCCCAGGTTGCCGAAACTTCCTCGGACTACGACCGTGAAAAACTGCAGGAACGTCTGGCCAAGCTGTCTGGCGGCGTTGCAGTGATCAAGGTTGGCGCTGGCTCCGAAGTTGAAATGAAAGAGAAGAAAGCCCGCGTTGAAGACGCCCTGCACGCAACCCGCGCAGCCGTCGAAGAAGGCGTGGTACCTGGCGGTGGCGTTGCACTGATCCGTGCTCTGGAAGCGCTGACCAACCTGACCGGCGACAACGCTGATCAGAACGTAGGTATAGCTGTACTGCGTCGCGCAGTCGAAGCACCGCTGCGCCAGATCGCTGCAAACTCCGGCGACGAGCCAAGCGTCGTCGTCAACGAAGTCAAGAACGGCAATGGTAACTACGGTTACAACGCTGCAACTGGCGTCTACGGCGACATGATCGAAATGGGCATCCTGGATCCTACCAAGGTGACCCGTTCGGCCTTGCAGGCTGCAGCTTCCATCGGTGGTCTGATCCTGACCACCGAAGCGGCCATTGCCGACAAGCCGAAAGCCGAAGGCTCGGCTGGCGGCGGCATGCCAGACATGGGCGGCATGGGTGGCATGGGCGGCATGATGTAAGCGAGCCCCGCGCTCTACCTGTCCTCAGGTAAGAAAAACCCCGGCCAGCGATGGCCGGGGTTTTTTTATGCCTGCCCAGCCTATAAGCTGCGCGAGCCCCGCCGGGGCGACAGCAGCACTCGGAGACCTGCCCATGCGAATCCTACTGGTTGAAGACAACCGCGACATCCTGGCCAACCTGGCCGATTACCTGGGTATGAAAGGCTACACCGTCGACTGCGCCCAGGACGGCCTGTCCGGATTGCACCTGGCGGCGACCGAGCACTACGACCTCATCGTGCTCGACATCATGCTCCCGGGCATCGATGGCTATACGCTGTGCAAGCGCCTGCGCGAAGATGCCCGGCGCGATACGCCGGTGATCATGCTCACCGCGCGCGACCAGCTGGACGATCGCCTGCAGGGTTTTCGTTCCGGCGCCGACGACTACCTGCTCAAGCCGTTTGCCCTGTCGGAGCTGGCAGCACGCATCGAAGCGGTCCTGCGCCGGGCCCAGGGCGGCGGTCGTCGCTCGCTGCAGGTGGGCGATCTCATCTACGACCTCGACACCCTCGAGGTCACCCGCGAGGGCCGCCTGCTCAAGCTCAACCCGGTTGGCCTCAAGCTGCTCGCCGTGCTGATGCAGAAGAGCCCCCATGTGCTGCGCCGCGAAGTGCTCGAGGAAGCTCTGTGGGGCGATGACTGCCCCGACAGCGACAGCCTGCGCAGCCACGTCCATCAGCTGCGCCAGGTGATCGACAAGCCGTTCGAGAAGCCCTTGCTGCACACCGTGCACGGTGTCGGTTACCGTCTTGCCGAAGGCCGCGATGGAGTTTAAGCAGAGCCTCGCGCAACGCATCATCATCGCGTTTGCCTTGATGAGTGCGCTGGTCGCAGGGGCGTTCGCGATCGGTATCGTGGCTACCGTGCACCTGGTGGAGGAGCGGTTGATATCCGCAGGCCTGGGCGGCGACCTGCAGCGCCTGCTGCTGATGGACAACGCGGCCGACTGGAGCCATCGCCCCGAACCCGATCAGTTGTTCTACTACGATAACGGTCCGGGCGACTTCGCGCTCACTGCCGATGTGAGGCATCTGCCACGCGGCTTCCACGAAGTGTTTCGCGGCGACCTTTCCTACCACGCGATGATCGAGGTAGTCGACGGTCGTCGTTACGCCTTGCTGCAGGATCAGAGCGATTTCGAAGAGCGCGAAAGAGTGCTGTTCGCCGTGGTGCTGGTGGGCTTCGTGCTCAGTCTGGCCCTGGCGATCTTTCTTGGCTGGGTCTTGGCACGCAAGGTCATGGCGCCCGTGGTGCGCCTGGCCCGCCAGGTGCGCCATCGTGATCAGATTCTTGGCCTGGCACCGCCATTGGCACCGGACTATACGGCCGACGAAGTCGGCGAGCTGGCCGTGGCCTTCGATGCCACCCTTGGCCGCCTGCGCGATGCCTTGACCCGCGAACGGCTGTTTACCAGCGACGTGAGCCATGAACTGCGCACGCCGTTGATGGTGCTCGCCAGCTCCTGCGAGCTGCTGCTGGAGAATCCGGCGCTGCCGGAGCGTTCCCGTGCGCAGGTGCTGCGCATTGCCCGAGCCTGCGAAGACATGCGTGACCTGGTGCAGACCTTCCTGATGCTGGCGCGGGCCCAGCGCGACGACAGCGGCAGAGCCACGCCGGCCACTCTGGGTCAGGTAGCCGAAGCGCTGCTGACCCAATGGCGACCAGCCATCGAAAAGAAAGGCCTGGCCCTTGAGTTCGTCGCTGGCGCGCCCTTGGCGCAGACCTACAACGGTGCTTTTCTTCACGCCGTGATGGGCAACCTGCTGCGCAATGCCCTGCACTACACCGATCAGGGTTTCATTCGTCTGACGCTGGGGGCGAGCGGCTTCCATGTGGAAGACAGCGGTGTAGGGATTCCCGAGGCTCAGCGCGAGGCCATGTTCCAACCGTTTGTGCGCGGCCCGGAGAAGCGTGGAGAAGGGCTAGGCCTGGGTCTGTCGTTGGTCCAGCGGATCTGCGAGGACCAGGGCTGGCAAGTCCGTCTGGAGGCCGTCGAGCCTCATGGCTGTCGCTTCAGTGTGGAGCTGGGCCTTGGCAAGCAAGCCCTGGGGTGATGCTTGCTTCGCACCCCAGGTGCAATTATTGTAGGAAATATCCTGTATCAGCTCGGAAACTTCTGACAAATTTTTCACAATGACATGACCTAGCCATGACGGTTGGATGAATAAGGTGTGCGCCACTGTCCTGGAGGCGTGCCCATGTCCGATCCCGTGAAGCTGGAATTTTCCGATAAGTACGATCGCGCTCACGCGCAGAAGTATTTCGACAAACACCGCAACAGTTTTGCTCGACGCATGTCGCACCGACGTGACGAACAGCTGGCCCGCAAAGCCCTGGCCCTGGTCGGCGAGCCTGGATTGGTGCTGGACCTGCCGTGCGGTGCCGGTCGTTTCTGGCCGCTGCTGGCGGAGAAGCAGAACCGGGTGATCATTGGTGCGGACAACTCTGCGGCCATGGTGGAAACCGCCTGCGCTTCACAGCCGGCGCACATTGTTGGCCGGGTGCAGCCGCTGCAGACCTCGGCATTCGATGTGGCCCTGCCGGACAATTCGGTGGACAGCATTTTCTGCATGAGGTTGCTGCACCACATCGGCGAGGCCGAGCACCGCATGACGATTCTCAAGCAGTTTCATCGAGTGACGCGTGACAGTGTGGTCTTGTCGTTGTGGGTCGATGGCAACTTCAAGGCCTGGAAGCGTGAGCGGGCCGAGCAGCGTCGACGCCTGCACAACGAGCAGGATGGGTATCAGAACCGCTTCGTGTTGCCGGCGGCAACCGTTGAAGCGGAGTTCATCCAGGCCGGCTTCCGTATCCAGGAACGCCTGGACTTTTTACCGATGTACGCCATGTGGCGAGTATACGTTCTACGTAAGGGGTAAGCAGGATGGCGGTTGAAGGCATGACGGCAGGCACGGCGAGCGGAGATGCCGACTTCGATCACTATTGGCGGCAGCAGGGTGCCTGGGTGGAAGAGCCCAATGTCAGGCGCGGCGGTGAAAGCGGCGTGCAACGCCTGTTCGCTGCCGACGGGCAGATGATCTACGTCAAGCGCCAGGTCGGGCATATCTACCGCAGCTGGCTGCACCCGTTCGGTCGCCCAACGGTGCTGCGCGAACGCGATGCGTTGACCGCGCTCTACCAGCTCGACGTCAATGTACCGAAGATGATCTTCTGCGGTACGCAGCGCGACGAGAACAATCAGTGGCGCGCACTGCTGGTGACGCGTTCCCTGGACGGTTTCGAGGAGTATGAGCACTGGCTGCAGGGCGGGGGCCGCGAACGCCACGGCGAAGCGGTCCACGAGCAGATTCTGCAGAGCCTGGCGACCAATCTGGCGCGCATGCACCGCGGCCGCTGGCAGCACAGCTGCATCTATATCAAGCATGTGTTCGTGCGCGTGACAGGCGAGGGCAGCAATGCACGCGGTGAGGTAGCGCTGCTGGACCTGGAGAAGTGCCGTCAGCGCATGACCGCGCAGCAAGCTGCCTCCCACGACATGAAGCAGCTGCGTCGCCATTCGTCGTTCAGTGCACCCGACTGGCAGAAGTTGATCTACCTTTATGAAGCGGCATTCGGCAGCTCCATCAAAGGTTTAGCGTGATGAAACTAGAAATGGCACGAGGTTTGTTTCTGGTGGCAGCCCTGGGGGTGGCCACTGCGGCGGCAGCGGCGTGGGAACAACCCCGCTCGGCCATTGTCAGTGCGGCCCACGGTGAGGGCAATTGCCCATTGCCCCGGTCGCAGAAGGCGCACATCGCAGTGACCCCGGACAAGGATTTCATCCTGTTCATGCTGGGCCTGAGCCAAGGCGTGCGCACCCAGGGTTGAATTCCCGAGCCAGTTCGCTGGCTCACGTTGCACTGGCTCAAGCCAGGTACAGGTGGTTGTCCCAAAGCCCCGATGGCAATTGCAGCGGCATGCCCACTAGCTGCGCTGCTCGGCAGTCATAATGGCGGCAGCGGCCTTGCCCCGAAGTCACCACGAAACCGTCTTCCACAGCCCCCACGCCTGCGCAATCGGGCAAGGTGCCGTCATGCCTGACCGCACCACTGTCCATGTCCCAGATGAAGAAGCGGTTGGCCCTCGGCGCCGTCAGCGCCACAAGGCGCAACTCGCTGTGCACCGCAACGCTGGCGGTGTAGTGCCCCATGGATTGCAATTGCGTCAGCGAAACGGGAAAGGCTTCGAAGGGCTGGCCGGGACGCTTGACCGCCAACAGCGGCGCGCTTTCATGGGCAGGCCCCATGAATTGCTGGCAGGCGAAGACGGTAGCGTCGCTGCCGATTGCCAGGTGCCGCACGCTGTTCATCGGCTGTTCCAGGCACTCCTTGCTCAGCAGGGTGCCATCGCGCTGCATCATCACCAGGCTCGGCTGCATGGCATCCAGATTCATCTCGATCCGGCTTTCGGCCTCGGTCCGAATACCGCCATTGGCCACCACCAGGGTTTCGCCGTCCGGCATCCACGATACCTGATGAGGGCCGATGCCATGGGTGGACAGTTCGCCACTGTGCACCAGGCGTCCGTCGACGAAGCGGTAGACCCCCAGAACGCCACGGCCTGGATCGGTGGTGTCGTTCTCGGTGGCGTACAGCCACTCGCCATCCTTGTGCACTACTGCGTGGCCATAGAAGTGCCGATCTGCCTGGGATGCCAGGGTCTGCAGCAACACGCCGTCGTGCAGATCGATCAAGTAGCTTTCGGTGCCGGGACGGCGAGCCACGAACAGCGCCACGGGCAGCGTCGGGTGCGTGACGATGTCATGGCAGCGTTGGCCTACCTGCGTGGCGAACACCTCGCGGCCGTCCAGCCGATAACCCACGGCGTAGTGCCCGCCATCGGCATCGTCGCGCGCAGACAACAGCAGCGGTTCGCGCTGCGGATGCCGGGCCAGCGTCCAGTTGCCCAGGGTCAGTGCCTTGAGCAGTACGTGGGTCAGCTTCTGCGCCGAGCGTACAATCATCGTCAGTCACCGTCGTTGGCATTGAAGCCCAGCTGGATGTTCAGGGCGCGGGCCAGTTCGCCTTCGTGCAGACGGTGGACCACGTTGAGGCTGTCGTAGAGGGTGTTGAGGAACTGTTTGCCGGCATCGTCGCCGAGCAGTTCACCGAGGTTGCGGGTATTGCCGTCGAGCAGCTTCATGGACGCGGCGTAGGCGGCGTCGATCTTGTCGGCCAGGGGTTTCTGCTCGGCGGGCAACAGGCCGCGCAGGCCCTTGCCGTCGACACCGACCCAGACGGTCTGGGCGGCCGCCAGGCTCGCCCGCACGCTGTGCATCGACTGCGCGCTGCGCCAGGCCTCGGCCTGGTAGGGCTGGGCAATACCCTTGCTGAGGCGGCCCATGGGCGCGCCGAGCTTTTTCTTCAGGGTGTCGAGTGCGGTGACCTGCGCACGCAGCACATCGGCGATGGCTTCGTGGGAGTCGGCGTAGCGCTGGTTGGGAAACTTGGTCATCTGCGCGAGCATGCCGTCGGCACTGTTCCAACTGGCGAGGATTTCTTCGGCCAGCGCTTTCTGCCTCTCGCCAATGGCGCTGAGCAGTGGACAGTAGCGTGCTTTCTGCGCGGCATCGGCAATTTCCGGCTTGCTGTCGAACAGGATGTACTCATAGGCCGACAGCCCCTGCACGACCACGCTGGCCTTGGCCAAACCCTGTGCGTCGATGGGTTGCTCGGCGTTGGCCAGTTGCTCGACCTGACGGCCGACGAGGTTCTTCTTGTCCGGCCAGAACTGCACCGACCAGGCTTTGTTGCCCTCGGCCAGCGGCCCGATCAGCAACGGTTGCAGCTCGGCCCAGGCTCTTTGCGCCTTGAGGAAATCGGCACGCGCGGCATCCAGTGGCTGCGCACCCTGGCAGAACGCCAGGGCGCTGGCAGCCAGTTGCCGATCGGCCTCCACCCAGCGGCTATAGGTCGGCAGGATGACCTGCTTGGCGATGGCCGCACTGGTAACGGCTTGCCGATCTTGCGGCGAGCAGGCACCCAGTGCCAGGGCGGCGAGGCCGGTGAAGAGCAGCTTGGGACGGAACATGTAGGCTCCTGAAACGTGTGTTCATCTAGAGAGAGTTCAAGAACGCCAGCAGCGCAGCGCGCTGCTGGGCGTCGAATTGCAATACCTGTTGCCTGGCCGCTTCGGCTTCGCCGCCGTGCCACAGCACGGCTTCGAGCAGGTTGCGCGCGCGACCGTCGTGGAGAAACTGGCTATGCCCGCTGACCGTTTCGCTCAGGCCGATGCCCCACAGCGGCGGCGTGCGCCAGTCCTGTGCGCCGGCCTTGAACTCGCTGCGCCCGTCGGCCAGGCCGGGGCCCATGTCGTGCAGCAGCAGGTCGGTGTAGGGGCGAATCGTCTGGCTGCGCAGCTCGGGCTCCGCCGCGTCGCTGGCCGTGGTGTATTGCGCCACGTGGCAACCCTGGCAGCCGGCCTGATAGAACAGATTCTTGCCGGCCAGGACCTGCGGCGAGTCGACGTCGCGGCGCGCAGGCACACCCAGGTTGCGGGTGTAGAACAGCACCAGGCGCAGAATGTTATCACTGACTTCGGGTTCCCCGCCCGGGCCATTGCCGTTGACCGCCTGGCGACAATCGGTTTGCGCCGCCGTACAGTCATCGAAGGGTCGCAGCGTGGTGGTCAGCCCCATGTCGCCGGAAAAGGCATGGACATTCTGCTGGTTCAGATTGGGCTGTCCGGCTTTCCAGCCGAAGCGGCCAGGCACGCTGCGGCCTTGGCTGTCGTCCCATACCTGATTGGGCCGACCCTTGATCGGCCCGGCGCTATCGGCCTGGTTGCGGGCATTGGCCAGGATATCCGCTTCGCTGATCGCTTCGAGCAGGCCCAGGCCGATCATCGGTGGTGCGACCCGCGCAGAGAAGCGTGTGTCGGGATGCAGTGCGCCGTAGCCCAATTGGCTGATCTGCAACTGCGGCTGGCGCAGCTCGACCAGAGTGCCGTCCTTGAAGCGCACCGGCACGCTTTGATAGGTGACCCTCACCTTGCCTTCGGGCACATGGCCAGGGATGGCCATGTCCTGCAGCTGTGTGCCGTAGACCGGCTCGGGCACCACGCCCAGGCGTTCGATCTCGCGCAGGTAATGCGGGCTGTCGGGCAGCGACAAGCGGACCAGCATGGAGACGGCGCTGAGCGCGTTGTCTTCGGGCGGATGGCCGCGGCCATCCTTGATGTGGCAGTTCTGGCAGGCATTGGTATTGAACAGCGGCCCCAGGCCGTCACGCGCGGTGGTGGTAGACGGCGCGATGACCCAGGGGCTGCGGAAGAAGCTGTTGCCCACGCTGAAATCCAGGCGTCGGACCGGCGAAAGATTGGCCGAGGGCATGGAGTAGGCGTTGACATCGAATTTGCGCACGGTGGCCTGCCCCGCGCTCTGTGCTTCGCCCGGCTCTGCCTGGGTGAAACGCGGGGCGTCGTCACACCCGACCAGGCCGCAGGCCAGGAGCAGGAAGACGACACGGGGCAGGGATGGGCGCATGGGTGGAAAGCTGTGGTGAAGGAAGCGGATGTTCGGCCGACGCATGGGGGCTGCAACTGGCGTCGGCGTAGCCTTCTCCAGTGCAGCCCCCGGTTGAATCAGAACTCGTGATCGGCGGTGTCCGGGTTCAGATCGGTGATGCCCAGTTTGCCGGCGGCCTGTTCGATTGCGCCGGTCTGCTTGACCAGGGCGGCGATTGCATCGCGTACCACCTGCTGGCCGGCGGCGTTGTCGGCGCTGATCAACTGGTCGAAGTGCTCGCCCTTGTTGGCGCGGTCGACGATGGCCTGCATCTTCGCTTCGGTGTCGGCCAGATCGGCCTTGAGCGCGGTATCGGCAGCCGGGTCGGCCTTGGCCACCAGTGAGGACAGGCTGGCGCCGGTCAGCTTGGTGCCGTCGGTACGGGTGTACTCGCCCAGGTACACGTTACGGATGCCCTTGGCATTGTAGAAGGCGGAATTGTGCGTGTTGTCGCTGAAGCAGTCGTGCTCGTCTTCCGGCGAGTTGGCTTCGAGCGCGACCTTCATGCGTTCGCCGGCCAGTTCGCCGAGCGACAGGCTGCCCATGCCGAAAAGCATTTTGCGCAGGCCACTGTCGACCGGTTCGCCGACCAGCGTGGCGCGGTAGTTGTCGGCCACGTTGGGCTTCCAGTTGGCGAGCATCTCTTCGAGGTCGCTGACCAGCAGATCGGTGACGGCCTTGAGGTAGGCGCGACGGCGATCGTTGTGGCCGCCGGTGGCGCCCGCGCCGTCCAGGTAGTCGGAGGCAGGGCGGTTGCCGGCGCCAGGGCCGGTACCGTTGAGGTCCTGGCCCCAGAGCAGGAACTCGATGGCGTGGTAGCCGGTGGCGACGTTGGCCTCCGAACCGCCCAGCTCGTTCAGGCTGGCAAGCTTCTCGGTAGTGATTTCGCTGACGTCGACCTTGTCTTCACCGACCTGGATTTCCTTGTTGGCGATGATGTTGGCAGTCGCGCCCGGGTTGCCCAGGGCGTGTTCGTAGCTCTTGTCGGTGTAGTCGATCAGGCCTTCGTCCAGCGGCCAGGCATTGACCTGGCCTTCCCAATCGTCGATCAGGGTGTTGCCGAAGCGAAAGGTTTCGGTCTGCAGGTAGGCAGGGCGCGAGGCTACCCAGGCGTCGCGTGCGGCCTTCAGGGTGGCGTCGCTGGGTGCGGCCAGGAAGGCGTCCACGGCTTTCTGCAGCGTCTGGGCAGTGCTCAGCGCGTCTTCGAAGGTGGCGTGCACGATGTCGGCGTAATGGGCAACCACGGCCTTGGCGGCCGCCTCGTCCAGAGTCCCGGAGGCCGTGGGCACCGCAGCCGGGGCCGCCGGGGCGGATGCAGCCGGGGCTGGGGCCTGGGCAGCGGTGGTGGTTTGCTTGTCCTTGCTGTCGCAGCCGGCAAGAGCGATGGCGATGGCCAGCAGACTGGCGGTGGCCAGGGGCGTACGAATCATGGCGAAATCCTGCGTCAAGAGTGGCGAGCGGGCGCGCCTGTGGCGCGCAAAACTGCGCCATAATGCGAAAGATTTGCATTTTCTGTAAAGGGTTAATGTGAAAAAACCTTCAGGCTGGCATGTCTGCCGCTAGGTTTGCGACGGAGTCCGCGCCAGGCTGGTACGGCTGCGCTCGGATTGCTTGAGCAGGGCGGTCAGTTCGCGAGCGGCCAGGGGTTTGCTGTAGAGGTAGCCCTGACCTTCGTGACAGCCCTGGGCGACGATGTACGCTTCCTGCTCCAGCGTTTCCACGCCTTCGGCGATCACCTGCATGTTCAGGCTCTTGCCCAGTTGGATGATCGCCCGGACGATGGTCGCGTCGTCCTCGTCGTTGAGCACGTCCTGGACGAAACTCTTGTCGATCTTGATCTTGTCCAGTGGCAGTGACTTCAGGTAGCTGAGTGAAGAATAGCCCGTGCCGAAGTCGTCGATGGCGATCAGCGCACCCGAGCGTCGCAGACTCAGCAGGTGCTGCGCTGCGGTGCTGATGTCTTCCATCAGGCCGGTTTCGGTGACTTCCAGTTCGAGGCTGCGCGGCGGCAGGCGGTACATTTGCAGGATGTTGCTGACCACCCGCGGCAGTTCGTTGTGATGCAGCTGCACGGTCGACAGATTGACCGCCATGCGCAAGCCGCTGAAACCCTGGTCGTGCCACTCGCGCAGTTGGCTGCAGGCCTCGTTCAGCACCCACTCGCCGATGGCAATGATGCTGCGGTTCTGCTCGGCCAGCGGAATGAACTGATCGGGTGGCACCAGGCCGTGCTCGGGATGCTGCCACCTCAGCAGTGCCTCGACGCCGACGATCCGGTGGTCGCGGTAGCTGATCTGTGGCTGGTACACCAGATGCAGTTGATTGCGTGCCAGTGCCTCGCGCAGGTCTTTTTCCAGCTCGCGGCGCCGGCGCATCTCGGTGTCGACGCTGGCAATGTAGAACTGGTAGCGGTTGCGCGAGCGGACCTTGGCCAGGGTCATGGTCTGCTCGGCTTTCTGCAGCAGGTTTTCGGTGCTGTCGCCGTCTTCGGGAAACAAGGTGATGCCGATGGTGGCGCGCAGGCGGATGGAGTGCGGGTCGAGCGGGAAGGCCGCGTCGAGGTCGTCGAGGATGCGCTGGGCCAATTCCGCCGCTTCGTAAGGTTGTTCGATGTCGGCCTGGACCAGTGCGAACTGATCGCCGCCCAGCCGGGCCAGGGTGCCGAACCTGCCACTGTGGGCCCGCAGGCGATCGGCCAGCGCGCGCAGCAACTGGTCACCGGTCTGGTAGCCAAACTGTTCGTTGATGCCCTTGAAGTCGTCGAGGCCGACGCACAGCACCGCCACCCGCCGCTGCAGGCGATGGGCGTCGAGCAGGACCTTGTCCAGTTGCTGCTGCAATTGCACGCGATTGGCCAGGCCGGTCAGGAAGTCATGCTGGGCCATGTGCAGCATGCTGTCTTCGGCTTCGTGGCGCAGTTGGGTGTTGCGCTCGATGGAGGCCAGGAGTTGATTGGCGGTGTTCACCCACAGGCCCAGCTCGTTGTGTTCATGGCCGCGCGGCAACGGCAATTGGTACTCGCCGGGGCGGTCGGGGTTGATCTGCAGCAGGTGTTTGATGATCCGCGACAACGGCTTGGTCAGCAGCCAGTGATAGATCAGGTACAGCAACAGGCCCAGGGCGAGCGCGCGCAAGGTGCCGGAGATGAAGATGATCACCGAGCTGACGATGAAGTCCTCGCCATAGGTGGCGGTGTCCAGGGTGATGTGCAGGTCGCCGTAGTATTCGCTGTAGGGCCCGCGGCCGATCAGGCGTGTACTGAAGCTGCGCTCCTGGCCGAGGATGCGATCGGTCAGCCAGCGGCTGGTCAGGCTCTGCAGCGGACGCGAACGTTCGGCAAGCATGGGTTCGTCGGGATGGCCGATGGAAGCCTGGCGCACGGCATCGTCCTGGAACAACCCTTCGATGACCTGCATGCCCATTTCCCGGTCCAGGCTATAGACCGCCTGGGTCGACGGATCGCGGAACATGGCGAGGATCCGCTCGGCATCGGCGGAGATGGCCTGGCGGGTCTTGTAGCCATCGAAGACGATTTGCGCACAACTGAGCACCATGCCCACGACCAGTGCCGACATCAGTACCACGCGAAGCAACTTGACGGACAAGCTGTTCCTGACTTCCAGCTTCAATGGCAATTCCTTGTTTCGAACGCTTGGCATCAAGATGCCATGAGTATTGGCAACTTACCGTAAGCCGTAAAGCCACAAATGTGCGCGAGCCGTACCGATGGTCTTGAATACCGGAGGACGCGCCAGTGTGTCGGCCGACCCGGACGTATTCTTGAGCGGCCATGTAGCAACAAGGTAAACGAAGCGTGCCTTCGGCGTATGCAGGCAGGCACAAAAAAGCCCGGCACGAAGGCCGGGCTTTTCAACAGTGCAGCAGGTCAGGCGGTGAACGCCTGGCCTTCGTACTGCTGGGCAACGAAGTCCCAGTTCACCAGGTTCCAGAACGCCTCGACGTACTTGGGACGGACGTTGCGGTAGTCGATGTAATAGGCGTGTTCCCAGACGTCGCAGGTCAGCAGCGGGGTATCGCCGTTGGTCAGCGGGTTGCCGGCGCCAATGGTGCTGGCCAGGGCCAGGGAACCGTCGGCTTTCTTCACCAGCCAGCCCCAGCCGGAACCGAAGGTGCCGACCGACGTCTTGGTGAATTCTTCCTTGAAGGTGTCGAACGAGCCGAACGCGGTGTTGATGGCTTCGGCCAGGGCACCGATAGGCTGGCCGCCGGCGTTTGGCGCCAGGCAGTTCCAGTAGAAGGTGTGGTTCCAGACCTGGGCGGCGTTGTTGAAGATGCCACCGGAAGACGACTTGACGATCTCTTCGAGGGTCTTGCCTTCGAACTCGGTGCCAGGCACCAGGTTGTTCAGGTTCACGACATAGGTGTTGTGGTGCTTGTCGTGGTGATACTCCAGGGTTTCCTTGGAGATGTGCGGCTGCAGGGCATCGTGGGCGTAGGGCAGCGGCGGCAATTCGAAAGCCATGGTGATTCTCCTAATCAGGTCTGTTGCGGTTTGCGCAAGGCCGATCACGGGCGGCCTGGAAAACGTCGGCGAGTTTTTACTCTTTGCGACGCAGTGCCGGATCATAGCATCGGCATAGTGGCTTAACCACGCAACAACTGTGTGGAATAGAGGTTCCAGAGCCTTTGCGTGGCCAGACTGACGGTTTCAGGCGAATACCAGTTGCGCGGCTACGGCGAACATCATCACCGCCACCATCAGATCGAGCAGGCGCCAGGTGTTGGGCCGCGCCAGCCAGGGCGCCAGCCAGGCCGCAGCCAGGGCCAGGCCGAAGAACCACAGCAGCGATGCGCTGGTGGCGCCGGCGACATAGGCGGCAGGCACGCTTTGCTGGGCGCCGAGCGAGCCGATCAGCAGGACCGTGTCCAGATACACGTGGGGGTTGAGCAGGGTCACCGCCAGCGCGCTGAGCAGCACCGCCCTGCGCGAGCGCAACCCGGCGGTGCCGGCCTGTTCCAGGCTTTGCCGCGAGCAGGCACGGCGCAGGGCCTTGACGCCGTACCAGAGCAGAAACAACGCACCGCCCCAGCGTGCCACCGCCAGCAAGGTCGGATTGTGCGCCAGTACCGTGGCCAGGCCGAACACACCCGCAGCCACCAGCAGCGCATCGCATACCACGCATAGCAGCGCCACGGGCAGGTGATGCTCACGGCGCAGGCTCTGCGCCAGAACGAAAGCGTTCTGCGTGCCGATCGCCATGATCAGGCCGAACGCGACCAGCAAACCGTTCAAGTAACTCTGCCACATCGCTGTATCTCCCATTTGATGCTAGCCATTGTGAGGGGCGGCGCGGTATAAGAAAAAGCAATAGTGCTGATCACTCATTAGGAAATCTGATGTTCGATTACAAGCTGCTCGCCGCGCTGGCCGCTGTAGTGGAGCAAACGGGCTTCGAGCGCGCCGCGCAGGTGCTGGGCCTGTCGCAGTCGGCCGTGTCGCAGCGGATCAAGCTGCTCGAGGCGCGGGTGGGCCAGCCCGTGCTGATTCGTGTCACGCCGCCGGCACCCACCGATATCGGCCGCCGCCTGCTCAACCATGTGCAGCAGGTACGCTTGCTCGAGCGTGACCTGCAGGGGCAGGTGCCGGCGCTGGATGAGCAGGGCATGCCCGAGCGCCTGCGGATTGCCTTGAACGCGGACAGCCTGGGCACTTGGTGGGCCGGCGCGGTCGCGGATTTCTGCATTCGCGAGCAATTGCTGCTGGACCACGTGGTGGAGGATCAGGACGTCGGGCTCAAGCGCATGCGCGCCGGTGAAGTGGCCGCCTGCCTGTGTGCCAGCGAGCGGCCCCTGGCCGGGGCGCGCAGTCTGTTGCTGGGGGCCATGCGCTATCGCGCGCTGGCCAGCCCTGAGTTCATGGCTCGGCATTTTCCCGCAGGCTTCGACCCGGCCCATCTGCCCCGCACGCCTGCGCTGGTGTTCGGCCCCGACGATTATCTGCAACATCGTTTTCTGGCGTCGCTGGGGCTGGCGGAAGGTTTTCTCCATCACCTGTGCCCGTCGTCGGAAGGGTTCAACCGGTTGGCCAAGGCCGGGATGGGCTGGGGCATGGTCCCCGAGCTGCAGGTCGAGGATGCACTGGCTGACGGCAGCCTGATCGAGATCGTTGCCGGGCATCCTGTGGACGTGCCGTTGTTCTGGCACCACTGGCGCAACGGCGGGCAATTGCTCGAGCGCCTCACCCGGCATCTGCACGAGGGCGCCGCAAGCTGGTTGGTGCCGCTGTGAGCCCTGCGTGCGTCTACCGCTAGCAGCCCGGTCGTCCACAGCCAGGGTGCCGGGCAGCGAGTGACCTCGAAGAACGCTGCAGGACCTTCCCGAGGTCGTGCTGCGGCAACACATTGAACGATGCACAGCGGAGCAATTCATGAAGATTCTGGTTACCGGCGCAAGCGGCTTTATCGGCGGGCGCTTCACGCGCCTGGCGTTGGAGCAGGGGCTTGAAGTGCGCATCAACGGTCGCCGGGCCGAAGGGGTGGAGCATCTGGTACGACGCGGCGCACAGTTCATGCAGGGCGACCTGCTCGACCCCGACCTGGCCAAGCGCCTGTGCATCGGCGTCGACGCCGTGGTCCATTGCGCCGGTGCCGCAGGTACCTGGGGCCGCGCTCAGCTGTTCCAGCAGGCCAATGTCGAGGTTACCGAGAACGTCGTCGAGGCCTGTCTCAAGGAGCACGTGCAGCGGCTGCTGTACCTGTCTTCGGCAGCGGTCTGTTTCGACGGTCGCAGCCACCTGGCAGTCAAGGAAGAGCAGGTACCGGGACGTCTGCGCGGGCATGCCGCGCGCAGCAAATGGCTGGCCGAGCGCAAGGTGCTCGGCGCTGCCGAGTTCGGCCTGGAAACCATCGTGCTGCGAGCGCACAGGGTGACCGGCGCCGGCGACGGGCAGCAGTTCGCGCGGTTGATCGAGATGCAGCGCAAGAATCGCCTGCGGATCATCGGCGACGGCTTGAACAAGGTCGACTTCACCAGCGTGCAGAACCTCAACCAGGCACTGCTGGGCGCTCTGACGGCGGGCGATACCGCGCTCAACCAGGTCTACAACATCAGCAATGGCGCGCCGATTCCGCTGTGGGACGTGATCAACTACGTGATGCGTCAGCTGGAGTTGCCCCAGGTACGTCGCTACCGCGACTTCGGCCTGGCCCACGTCAGTGCTGCGGTGTGCGAGTCGGCGTGCCTGCTCTGGCCCGGCCAACCCCGACCGCGCTTGTCGCGTTTTGAAGTCCAGGCCTTGCACGAGCATTTCACCCTGGATATCAATCGCGCCCGGCATTACCTGGGCTACGAGCCACGCACGTCCGTGTGGGCATCGCTGGATGAATTCTGTGGCTGGTGGCGTGCCCAGGGCACGCCCGGCGGTTGAGCCAATCGCCCGGGTGGTCGGCCAGTGCCCGCCGTTGCAAGGGTATACTCGCGGTCCTGGCCATTACCCCGTGACACAAAGGTTTCTTACATGCGCAAAGATGCTCCCGACGACTTCGACGACAACCTGCCCAGTTTGCGTGGTGATACCCGCGACGACCACGAGTTTGCCCCAGTGGGCGGCGGGCGCGATCGCGACGCGTTGTACTCGCGCAACACGCCGGTGGTGCGCGTCAAGGCGCCCAGCACGGGTGCGCTGTGGGCGCTGATCGGCGCGTTGTTCATCGCCCTGGGCGGCCTGGGCTGGTGGAGTTTCCAGCAGATCAACCTGATGGAGCAGCAACTGGTAGCGACTCAGGAGAGTTTTGCGCGCATCAGCGAAGAAGCGGCGGGGCGCCTGCAGGACATCAGCGGCAAAGTAGCCAACACCCAGTCCACTGCCGTATCGGGTAGCGAAGCGCTGCGGGCCGAAATCAAGCAGTTGCAGGACCAGCTGGCGCAACAGACTCAGCAACAGAGTGGCGTGGCCGGCCAGCAGAGCACCTTGCAGACCCGTCTGGAACAGGCCGCGTCTCAGGTGGCTGCGCAGCAGACGCTCAACGAGCAATTGCAGACGCAGTTGAAGGCGCTGGCGACCGAGCTTGCGACGTTGAAGCAGGCACAGCCGGACACCGGCAAGTTGCAGGCACGTCTGGACAGCGTGGACGGCGAGCTAGCCGCGTTGAAGAAGAGCAATCCGGGCGCGCAGCTCGAACGCCTGGAGCAGGATCTCATCGTGCTCAAGAGCGAGCAGGACAATCGACCGGCGGCCACCAGTGGCCCCAGCATCAGCGAGTTCGATGCGTTCCGCGGACAGGCCACGCGCAGCTTGAACACGCTGCAGAGTCAGGTGCAGAACCTGCAGCAGCAGATCAGCCAGCTGCGACGCTGAACGGCCGGGCACGCCTGGCGGCGGCCCGGCCTGCCGCTTACATGCGCGGGTAGTCCAGGTAGCCCGCAGCGCCCTTGGCGTAGAACGTTTCGGGGTGTGGCTCGTTCAATGGCGCGTCGGCCTGCAGGCGCTCCGGCAGGTCGGGGTTGGCGATGTACGGCACGCCGAAGGCCACGGCGTCGGCAATGCCATTGGCCAGGGCGGCGTTGGCCGACGCCTTGTCGAACCGCTCGTTGACGATGTACGGACCGCCAAACGCATCACGCAGTTGCGCGGCCAGGCTGTCCTCGCCTTCCTTCTCGCGGGCACAGATGAACGCGATGCCGCGCTTGCCCAGTTCGCGGGCAACATAGGTGAAGGTTTCGGCACGGTTGCCGTCGCCCATGTCGTGCAGGTCGGCACGTGGCGAAAGGTGCATGCCGACACGGTCGGCGCCCCAGACGTCGATGGCCGCATCGGTCACTTCCAGCAGCAGCCGTGCACGGTTTTCCAGGGAGCCGCCATAGGCGTCGGTGCGCTGGTTGGTGCTGCTCTGCAGGAACTGGTCGAGCAGGTAACCGTTGGCGCCGTGGATTTCCACGCCATCGAAGCCCGCAGCCTTGGCGTTTTCTGCGCCCACTCGATAGGCCTCGACGATGTCGGCGATTTCAGCGGTTTCCAGCGCCCGTGGGGTTTCGAAACCGGTGATCGGACGCACCAGGCTGACGTGGCCGTCGGCGGCGATTGCGCTGGGGGCCACCGGCAGCTCGCCGTTCAGGTATTGCGAATGCGAGATCCGGCCCACGTGCCACAGCTGCAGCATGATCCGGCCACCGGCGGCGTGCACGGCCTGGGTGACGTTGGCCCAGCCGCGAACCTGGTCGTTGGACCAGATGCCAGGGGTGTCCGGGTAGCCGACGCCCATGGGCGTCACCGAGGTCGCTTCGCTGAGGATCAGCCCGGCGCTGGCGCGCTGTACGTAGTAGTCGGCCATCATCTGGTTGGGCACGCGGCCCTCGTCGGCGCGGCAACGGGTCAGCGGTGCCATGATGATGCGGTTCGGCAGTTCCAGTGCGCCGAGCTTGATCGGGTCGAAAAGTGTAGTCATGAAGAACAGCCTCTATCAGTGAGTGGCGGGTGCCAGGTCCGGCGTCCGGGTCTGGCGAAAAGTGATCAGGGTGACGATCAGGGCAAGCACGGCCAGTGCGGCGGCGGCCAGCGGCACGCTGGTCAGGCCGAGGCCACCGGCGATGACGGCGCCGCCGATCCAGGCGCCCAGGGCGTTACCGACGTTGAAGGCACTGATGTTCAGGGTCGACACCAGGTTGGGCGCCGACTTGCCGAAGGTCACCACGTTGATCTGCAGCGCAGGCACGGCGGCGAATGCCGCGGCGGCCCAGAGGAATAACGTGATTTCGGTCGGGATGACGGCCACTGCGGTCCAGCTCAGCGCGGTGGACACCACGGCCATGGCCGCGAAGACCCCGATCAGGGTGGCACCCAGGCGTCGATCGGCCAGCTTGCCGCCGATGATGTTGCCCACGGTCAGGCCCAGGCCGATCAGCAGCAGCGTGTAGGTGACCCCGCGCGGTGATATGCCGGTGACATCACCCAGCAGCGGCGCGATGTAGGTGAACAAGGTGAACATGGACGCGGCGAACAGCGCTGTCATGCTCAGCGACAGCCAGATGCCGGCGCCCTTGAGGGCCGACAGTTCGGCGACCATGTCCAGCTTGGCTTCTTCGCGATTGCCTGGCAGAAAGCGCAGCAGACCGATCAGCGCGATCACGCCGATCAGGGTGACCACCCAGAACGTCGAGCGCCAGCCCGCCGCCTGGCCCAGCGCAGTACCCAATGGCACGCCCAGCACGTTGGCCAGGGTCAGGCCGGTGAACATCAAGGCCACCGCCGAGGCACGCTTGTTGGGTGCCACCAGCCCTGCAGCCACCACCGAGCCGATGCCGAAAAAGGCACCGTGGGACAGCGCGGTGACCACCCGAGCGAACATCAGCACGTTGTAGTCGCTGGCGATGGCGCAGAGCAGGTTGCCGACGATGAAGATGCCCATCAGCACCACCAGCGCCGCTTTTCGCGGCAGGCGCGCGGTGGCCAGGGCCATGAACGGCGCGCCGATGGCCACGCCCAAGGCGTAGCCGGTGACCAGCCAGCCGGCGCTGGGAATGCTGACGCCGAGGTCGCCCGCCACATCGGGCAGCAGGCCCATGATGACGAACTCGGTGGTGCCGATGGCGAAGGAGCTCAGCGCCAGGATCAGCAGGGATAAAGGCATGAAAAAATCCTTGTCAGAGCTGTGCGCTCATTTGCGCGAGAAACGCCTGGATGACGTCCTCGTTGCGTTTGAAGAAGTGCCACTGGCCAACCTTCTTGCTGCTGATCAGGCCTGCCCGTTGCAGGGTGGCCAGATGCGCCGAGACGGTTGACTGCGAGAGGCCGCAGCGTTGGTCGATCTGCCCGGCACATACACCGTTTTCGGTGCTGTGGTGCTGATCGGGAAACTGCCCCTGGGGATCCTTGAGCCACGCCAGGATTTCCCTGCGCACGGGGTGGGAGAGGGCTTTTATTATTTCGTCGAGATCGAGGGACATGACGTACTCGGCTTATATCGGGACGAGGCGAAATATATATCTGTATTTCGCGATATACAAATATGAATGTGTGCTAACGACGGGTCATTCGGCTATATCGGGTTATAACGATACAGTCGCAATGGTGCTAAGCTGCGCGGTATGAACTACCTGGCACACCTTCATCTCGGCGGTCCTGCACCTGAGCAACTGCTCGGCAGCCTCTATGGCGATTTCGTCAAAGGCCCGCTGGCAGGGCGCTTCAGCGCGCCCATGGAGGCCGGCATTCGCCTGCATCGGCAGATCGATGCATTCACCGACAGTCACCCGCTGGTGCTGCGCGCCATCGGCCGCTTCCCGGCCGAACGGCGCCGCTATGCCGGGATCATCGTCGATGTGTTTTTCGATCATTGCCTGGCGCTGCACTGGGCGGACTATTCCCGGCAGCCGCTGACGGCGTTCACCGACCATGTCTATCGGGTGCTGGCAGCCGAAGCCGAGCTGCCGGGGCGGCTGGCGGCCATGGCGCCGCACATGATCGCCGAGGATTGGTTGGGGTCGTACCGGGATTTCCAGATCATCGAGCGGGTGCTGCAGGGGATCTCACGGCGGTTGTCCAAGCCTGAAGGGCTGGCTAGGGGGTTCGAGGAAGTGCGAGCCCTGTACGCGCCACTGACCGAAGATTTCCGCGCGTTCTATCCGGTGGTGCAGGGGTTCGCGCGGGAGAGGCGGTGACTGTACTGACGTATTCGCGGGCGGCGAGCCCTCTGCCCGCGAATGAGGCAGCTGGGTACATCTGACTCACGCCGCCTGCCGCACCTCTTCAACCTCCCCGAACAACGCGAAGCGCACTGCCTCCTGAGCCTCATAGGCCAGCGCCGCGCGTTCCTTGCCCAGGCTGGCGATCGGTGTCAGCACCTGGATCAACACCTGCCCGCGGGGCTGAGCAAAGATGCGCAGCAAGTGCGACAGCAGATCATCATCGCCCACAAACGGCACGATCGGATCCAGCTCGCCGTCACGCTGATAGCGGATCGCGATCGGCTGCACCGGCACGCCGGCGTCTATGGCGCTGGACATCAGCCGCCCATGGAACGTACGCAGGCTGTGACCATCGGTGGTGGTGCCCTCGGGGAAGATCATCAGATCCAGATCGTTGCGCAAGTGCTGGGTCATCTGCCGCCGGATCAACTGGCTGTCGCCCGCGCCGCGACGAATGAACAACGTGCCGGCCTTGAGCGCCAGCCAGCCGGCCACCGGCCAGGTACGCACTTCGGCCTTGGACAGGAACGAAAGCGGCGCCAGCATGCCGAGCAGGGGAATGTCCGTCCAGGAGACATGGTTGCCGACCCACAGCATGGGCGTGTGCGGCAACTCGCCCTGCACGGTCACCTCGAACGGCAGCGCGTTGCTCAGGCGCACCATGAACCAGCGCGACCAGCGCTGCCGACGGCCCATGCAGTCGGGCAGGCGCAGGCGTTCCAGCAGGCTGAACATCGCGGCCAGCGCCAGGCCCAGGCCAATCACCCAGAGCAGGCGCAGGATGCGCGCGTACACGCGCCAGCGCGGCATCACACGGCCGCCTTGAAGTGGCGAGCGTAGCGCGGGCAGAGA
Organism: Pseudomonas baltica; assembly: GCF_014235765.1. Taxonomy (GTDB): domain Bacteria; phylum Pseudomonadota; class Gammaproteobacteria; order Pseudomonadales; family Pseudomonadaceae; genus Aquipseudomonas; species Aquipseudomonas baltica. Next base: position 1,814,286 of record NZ_JACMYH010000001.1, on the reverse strand, counting down.
TCGTCGCGCTTGAGCAGGATGAACACGTCGGCAACCTGGAAATCCGGGTCCCAGCATGGCTCGCCACAGATCTTCGCGCCCAGGCGCATGTAGGCCTTGAGCAGCGGCGGCAGTTCGGCAATGACGTTGCCTGGAATGTCCAGGCTGGGCAGGGGCATCTTCGGCTCGGCGCGCAAGTGCTCGGTGCACAGGTAGCGCTCGCGCAGACGCTGCATGATCGCCTGGGCCTGGATGCCGCCATCCTGCATCGGGATGCTGGCGCAGCCCATCAGGTAATCATAGCCACCCTCGTTCAGCACCTCCGCCAGCTCGCCCCAGAGCACCGCGATGGTGCCGCCGTTGCGGTAGGCGGGGGCCACGCAGGTGCGACCGATTTCCAGGATCGAGCCTTGCAGGTGGCGCAGGCCGTGCAGGCTGAATTCTTCTTCGCTGTAGAAGCGCCCCAGCCGGTCGGCAGCGCGGTGGTCGAGCAGGCGTGTGGTCGCTACCAGTCGCCCGGTGGCCAGGTCGCGCACCCCGATGTGCTGGCAATGGGCATCGTAGTCGTCGATATCCAGACCCTGCTCGGCGCTCTTGAGTTTGGCGTTGAGCTCGGTGCTGAACACGGCGAAGCGCAGGGCCTGGGCCTCGTGCAGAGCTTGCGGGCCGACAAGTCGTTCGGCGTGCAGACGGCGTTCGGTACGGGTGTCGCCAGAGCGTGCGATCTGAGTCATTGCAAGTCTCCAAAAGCCGGCCGGTGAGTGCGGCAGGTCGATTTTGCTAGGCATGGCCAGCCTAGGAAGACCCGGTGTCATCACCATGAAGCTTTGGTGATGCTTGCGTGACAGCCCTCGACTGCCATACGCCACACAACTCTTGCAGCGAACGGCTGTCATACCCGCACTGCACACTCGCTCCAACCTCGATCACGAGCCTTCCCCGCATGCCGCGTCTGCTTATCCTGTCGATCTCTCTGCTGTGCGCGTTACCGGTGTGTGCGCAGAATTGGCCATCCGAGCGATGGAGCCAGGCACCGGCACCGGCGTCGCCGGCCATTGCCGCCCTGGAGCAATACGCGTTCGTCGCCCGCGATGACGCCGTGCGCGAAGGCGTGCGCACCGATGCGCTGCTGGTGGTCCGCGACGGCGAGATCGTCTACGAGCGCTACGCCGGCCCCGGTGCTGCCGACCGGGTGCATGCCACCTGGTCGATCAGCAAGAGCCTGCTGGCCACGGTAATGGGCGTGGCCTATGGCGAAGGGCGTTTTGCCCTGCAGGATGCCGCCGCCGACTATTTCCAGCCCCTTGCCCAGCACCGCGATATACGCGTGCAGGACCTGTTTCACTGGGCGTCGGGGCTGGACTGGCAGGAAGACTACGAATATGCGCCGCTCAATTCCTCGGTGGTGGCGATGCTCTACACCCGTGGTCATCACGACATGGCCAGCTATGCCGCGAGCCACCGGCGTGCCTACCCGCCCGGCGAACATTTCCGCTACTCCAGTGGCGACAGCAATCTGCTCGCCGCTGCGCTGCGCAACATGGTCGGCCTGCACGAGTACCCGGACTATCCCTGGCAGGCGTTGTTCACGCCTCTGGGTATCGACCAGGCGGTGTGGGAAACCGATGCCAGCGGCACATTCGTCGCCTCGTCCTATGCCTACCTGACCGCGCGCGATCTGGCCCGGGTGGGCCTGCTGATGCAGCGCGATGGTCAATGGCGTGGCCGGCAATTGCTGCCGCAGGCGTGGGTGGCCTTCAACCGCACACCGTTCGCCCCGAGTGAGCACGTTGCGGGAGAGCCCGCAGCAGGCGCGCACTGGTGGCTCAACAGCAATATGGCCTGGCCGCATGCTCCGCGCAGCACCATGGCGGCACTGGGGCATTGGGGACAGGCGCTGTACGTGCTGCCCGAGCAACGCCTGGTGGTGGTGCGCTATGCCGACGACCGCGATGGCAGCTTCAGCCACGATGCGCTGTTGCAGCGGATCGTGGCCGCCTTCGCCGCACCGGGTGGCCAATGAGCACTGGCAAGCGCGCCTGGGCGGCGCTCGGCCTGCTGCTGTCGCTGGCGGCGGCCACTTGGCTGTGGCACGAACGCACGCAGTTGCTGGCCTTTCCCGACATTCTCAGCGCCTTTTCAGCGAAGGAATACTGTTCTTGCCGCTATGTGCTGCAAAACAGTGCCGACTACTGTCAGAGCTACATCAAGCAGTATCTGCCGCTCAGCAGCCTGAGTGAGGACGCTGGCCAGCGGCGGGTTCTGGCCAGCGGCCTGGGGCGCAGCAATACGGCGGCCTGGGTTGGGCCACGGCAAGGCTGCCGCTTGATTCCCGGGAGCGACGGATGAACCGGCCCGAACCTGGTCTGCCTGCACCCGCCACCGATGTCTCCATCCACCTGGTTACAGGACTGCCCATGCGTGAATCGAACGGCTTGCAAGCGACCCTATCTGTCATGCAGGGGCGCTGACATGGGCGGGCCGGTGTTTCCGTGGCGCGAGAGCAGCGAATTCGAGTTGCTGATCGACGGGGCGCAGTTCTTCCCGCGCATGCTCGAGCGCATCGGCCAGGCCGAGCACGCGATCGATCTGGAACTGTACCTGGTGGAGGCCGGCGCCTGTGCCCAGGCCGTGGTCCAGGCACTGCACGCGGCGGCCGCACGGGGCGTGCATGTACGCTGCCTGTTCGACCACTACGGCTCGCTGGCCTTCACCGCAGAACTGCGCGCGCAGTTGACCGACGTCGGGGTGGAGCTGCGTTTCTACAACCCGATCAGTTGGCGCCGGGGCGTGCGCAACCTCTACCGCGACCATCGCAAACTGTTGCTGGTGGACCAGCAATGGGCGATGGTCGGCGGCACTGGTGTCACCGACGAGTTCTGGCAGCCAAATGAAAGTGTCAGCGAATGGCATGAGGTGATGGTGGCCATGACCGGCACCTTGGTCGCTGACTGGCAGATGCTGTTCGACCGCCAATGGCGCGCCAACCTGCGGCGCACCGCCTGGCGTCCGCCTACCCATTTCGGCCTGGCGCGCGTACCGCCCATGCCCGACGGCGGCCAGGGGCTGGGTCGGGTCGCCTACGCCGATGCCCGGCAACATCGCGACATTCTGCAGTCACTGGTGCGCGCACTGAACAGCGGACAGCGCCGCATCTGGCTGGCGACACCTTATTTTCTGCCGACCTGGAAGGTCCGCCGCTCGCTGCGTCGCGCCGCCAGCCGCGGCATCGACGTCAGGCTGTTGCTCACCGGTCCGCGCACCGACCACCCATCGGTACGCTATGCCGGCCATAACTATTACCCGAAGTTGCTCAAGGCCGGGGTCAAGATCTATGAATACCAACCCTGTTTCCTGCACTTGAAAATGGTCTTGATCGACGACTGGGTCAGTGTCGGTTCGTGCAACTTCGATCATTGGAACCTGCGCTTCAATCTGGAAGCCAACCTCGAAGCGCTGGACCCCAGCCTGACCGAGGCGGTGCAGCGCAGCTTCATCACCGACTTCGCCGCCAGCCATGAAGTCAGCCTGGCCGATTGGCGCCGTCGGCCGTTCTGGGGGCGGGTTCAGCAACGCATTTTCGGCTGGATGGATCGCCTCAGCGTGGCGGTGTTTCGGCGCCGGGGCTGAGGCCGCCCGACAACCGTGGCCTCATGCGGGGCAGGGCTCTACACTGTCGCGCAACTGCGCACAGGACACCTCAGTGACTTCCAGCATTTTCTGGTACGACTACGAAACCACCGGTATCAATCCGCGCTGCGATCGGCCCTTGCAGGTCGCCGGCATCCGCACCGATGCAGACCTCAACGAGATCGCCGCGCCGGTCAACCTGTACTGCCAGCCCAGCGACGATATTCTGCCGCATCCGGCAGCCTGCATGATCACCGGCATCACTCCGCAGCGCCTGGCCGATCGCGGCCTGAGCGAGGCCGACTTCATGACCCGGGTCCACGCCCAGCTGGCGATGCCCGGTACCTGCGGGGCCGGCTACAACACCTTGCGCTTCGACGATGAAATGACCCGCTACAGCCTCTATCGCAACTTCTTCGACCCTTACGGGCGCGAGTGGCAAGGTGGCAACAGCCGTTGGGATTTGATCGACGTGGTCCGCGCTGCCTATGCGCTGCGCCCCGAGGGCATCCACTGGCCGCAGGTAGACGGACGGGCGAGCATGCGCCTGGAGTTGCTCACGGCCGCCAACGGCATCGACCATGGTCAGGCGCACGATGCATTGTCCGATGTGCGTGCGACCATTGCGCTGGCGCGCTTGATTCGCCAGTGCCAGCCTCGGCTATACGATTGGCTGTTCCAATTGCGTGGCAAACAACGGGTGCAGGAAAACATCCAGCTGTTGCAGCCGCTGGTACATGTTTCCGGGCAATTCGGCGCAGCGCGACGCTATGCCGCAGTGGTGTTGCCATTGGCTTGGCATCCAAAGAATCGCAATGCCTTGATTGTCTACGACCTGGCTCATGATCCGCAGCCGTTGATCGAGCAAAGTATCGAGGTATTGCAAGAACGTCTGTACAAACGCCGCGAGGACCTCGCGGAGGGCGAGGCGCCATTGCCTTTGAAACTTCTGCACATCAATCGCTGCCCGGTAATAGCCCCGCTTGGCGTACTGCGCGACGAAGATTGGCAACGCCTGAATCTGGACAAGCCGCTTTATCAAGCTCGGGCAATGCGTTTGTGCGATGCCCAACCGCAATGGCATTACAAATTGTCACCGTTGTATCAAGCGCAGGCGTTTTCCGAGAGTGTCGATCCGGAACAACAGTTGTATGACGGGTTCATCGGTGACCGCGACCGGTTATTGTGCGAACGGATTCGCACATTGGATCCAGAACAGTTAGCGACAGCTCAGTGGGTATTCGATGACGAACGCCTGCCTGAATTGTTGTTCCGCTACAGGGCGCGCAACTTTCCGCATACCCTGAATCCTCTTGAAACACAGCGTTGGTTGCAATTCTGCCAACAGCGCCTGAGTGATCCACTATTGGGCGCGCCCAATACTTTGCAAGGTTTCAATGCCGCGCTGGTCGACTGCATGGTCAAGGCCGATCCGGCGCAGACCCAGGTGCTGAATCACTGGCAGACCTACGCGCAGGCACTGGCGGCGCGCCTGGGCCTACAGCCGACTTGAATTGAAGTCGCGGCCATAAAAAACGCCAGTCACAGGACTGGCGTTTTTTTATCTACAGGCTGTGATCTACAGACTGCAATCCAAACGATGTAGCGATCAGCCGAGGAAACTGGCCCAGCTCTCGACCACGTCACCACCCCATTTGGCTTTCCATTCTTTCAGGGTCTTGTGGTTGCCACCCTTGGTCTCGATGACTTCACCGTTGTGCGGGTTCTTGTATTGTTTGACCTTGCGCGCGCGCTTGGTGCCGGTAACTTTGCCTGTGGCAGGGCGCGGTGCCTTGTTCAACTTGGCTTCTGGATCCAGCAGGGCAATGATGTCACGCAGTGATTTCTGGTATTCGCCCATCAGGGTGCGCAGTTTGCCTTCGAATTCCAGTTCGGTTTGCAATTTGTCGTCTTCGGACAGGTTCTTCAAGCGTGCCTGAAGCTCTTTGATAGCCTCTTCGGTTGCGCGATATTCGTTGATCAGGGACATGGTCATACCTCGGTAATGCAAGTGTCAGTGGAAACAGTGTCGTGATAATAAGCATCCACCGAGGCCAAGTAAACATTTAACGGAAACACTGCGTTGATACCGACAGTGCCTGCAAACTCGAGGTGAATGATTTTTCATGTCATTACCGGGCAGATCTATTTAATACCTGTGACTCCATCGACAGTGTGCCGGCCGACCCGTTCGGTGGAGCGGGGCGGGTGTGCGACACGCTTGAAAGGCTGCAATCAATACTGCAGATTCGGCCGTCAGCCGCTAGAATGGCGCCCTTTGCGAAGTTTCTGGAGTTTGAATACATGCGCACTTTTCGGCTGGTGACCGCTTGCCCGGACCGCGTTGGCATCGTTGCCAAAGTCAGCCATTTCCTGGCGTCCCACAACGGCTGGATCAGCGAATCGAACCACCACTCCGATGACCAGAACGGCTGGTTCTTCATGCGCCACGAAATTCGTGCCGACACCCTGCCGTTCGACATCGACGCCTTCCGCGAAGCCTTCGCGCCCATCGCCGAAGAGTTCGCCATGGAATGGCGGGTTACCGACACCGCGCAGAAGAAGCGCGTGGTGCTCATGGCCAGCCGCGAATCCCACTGCCTGGCTGACCTGCTGCACCGCTGGCACAGCAACGAGCTGGACTGCGACATCGCCTGCGTGGTGTCCAACCACGACGACCTGCGCAGCATGGTCGAATGGCATGGCATTCCCTTCTACCACGTGCCGGTCGACCCTCAGGACAAACTGCCGGCGTTCGCCGAAGTCTCGCGCCTGGTCGATCAGCACCAGGCCGATGTCGTGGTGCTGGCGCGTTACATGCAGATTCTGCCACCGCAGTTGTGCCAGGCCTATGCCGGCAAGATCATCAACATCCACCACAGCTTCCTGCCGTCTTTCGTCGGCGCCAAGCCTTACCACCAGGCCTCGCTGCGCGGCGTGAAACTGATCGGTGCCACCTGTCACTACGTCACCGAGGAGCTGGACGCCGGCCCGATCATCGAGCAGGACGTGGTTCGCGTCAGCCACAGCGACAGCATCGACGACATGGTGCGCTTCGGTCGCGATGTCGAGAAAATGGTTCTGGCCCGTGGTCTGCGCTATCACCTCGAAGACCGCGTGATGGTGCACGGCAACAAGACCGTAGTCTTCAGCTGAGCATGGACGAGCCGGGCGACAAGGCCAGTGCCAAGCCGTTGCCGGTGCTCGGTGCGGGCTGTGCGAGCCGCTTCGATCCCGAGGCGCTGAGCGAGGAGCACGGCACCGATTTTCCGGGTGCCGAGGCGTTGTGGGCGCAGCAGCTGCGGGAACAGCAGCAGGGCGAGCCTGCCAGCGACGTCGACACGCCCGCTGCGGTCAAGCCTGGCGGGCCCGCAGCAGCTTGTTGAGCAAGGGTTTGCCCAACAGGGCGACGAACACCGGGCCGCCGGCGATCAGGTAGAAGTAGTAGGTGACCAGCCGCCAGATCAGAATGGCGGCGGCAGCGGTCGACTTGCCTACCATGGGCGCCAACAGGGCGGCCGAGGCCAGCTCGGCGGCGCCCGCGCCGCCGGGCAACAGGCTGAACTGGCCGGCGCTCAGGGCCAGCATCTGAATCAGAAAGCTCCACGCCCAGTCCACCTCGCTGCCCAGCCCCTGCAAAGTGAAATACAGCACGCTGTAGCGCAGCGTCCAGTGCACGCAGGTCAAGGCAAACACCTGGGCAAGCACGCGGCGGGGCAGGCGGAAGTTGTCAGCGAAAGCGTCGAGAAAATGCAGCAGTTTGCGCGCCCAGCGCCGTCGTGTGGCGGGCTTGATGCGCAGCAGTTGCAGGAGCCGCCCGTTGATCTTGATCACCGGGCGGTGATAGCGCGCCAGTACTGCGCATGCTATCAACGCGCCCGTCATCAGAATCCCGCTGGCCAGCAGCATGCTTTCCAGTGCCTGGCTGAGGTTGTGAAACAGCGCGTAGACCAGAATGCACAGTAGGGCGAAGAAGAAGAACATCAGGTCGTTGAGCTGGTCCATGGCGAACACGGCGCTGGTCTTGGCCGCGCCGATGCCCTGGCGTCCCAGCAAGGCCAGCAGGGTCAGTGGTGCGCCGCTGCCGCCCGGGGTGGCGCAATAGGCGAACTCTGCCGCCATCACTACCGCAACCGTCTTCAGCCGACCGATGCGTGCGGCCTGCTCGGCCAGCAGCAGCCGCAGGCGCATGGCATTCACCACCCAGCCGACGCAGATCATGCCGAACATGCCCAATAGCAGAAGCAGCGAGAACCCGCGCAGGCGCTGGAGCATTTCGCTGCCGCCCATGACGATGGGAATGAGCACGGCGACGGCGATGATCAGAACCAGCCACAGCATACGACTCATGGTAGGCGAGTCGTCGCGAGGTTCGCGGGAGGGGAAAGGCGAGTGCGCTGCATGGAAGAGTCCGTATGGGCCGGCGTCGGGCCGTCGTGGGCGAGATGATAGCCGCGTCGGCGCGATTCGTCAGCGACTTGGGTTCGCGGTTAGATCAGTGGGTCATACGTGCACTCAGGGGCCTCTTCGCGGGCAGAGCCCCGCTCCCACAGGGAACACCTACCATTCTTGTGGCAGCAAGCCTATTCGCGGGCAGAGGGCTCGCCGCCCGGCCCGCTCCCACAGGGAACGCCTCCCTTGCCCTGTGGGAGCGGGCTCTGCCCGCGAAGAGGCCGGCACTGATTCACCCAGGATTTTTTCCTGCACACCGGCCGGTTTGGCATTACGCTGGGTCAGGCTTCATTGAATAACAGCAGAGGTGCAACATGACGGATGCCCGACACGTATTGTTCGGTGCCGACCTGAGCGGCGAGCCAGTGGGTCTGGACCTGCGCCTGGCCAACCGCCACGGTTTGATCGCCGGTGCCACCGGAACCGGCAAGACGGTCACCCTGCAGCGCCTGGCCGAGGCATTCAGCGAGGCCGGGGTGGCGGTCTTTGCCGCCGATATCAAGGGTGATCTGTGCGGCCTGGGCGCCGGTGGCAATCCGCAGGGCAAGATCGCCGAGCGGATTGCGCAGATGCCATGGCTGGAGTACCGCCCCCAGGCCTGCCCGGTCACCCTCTGGGACATTCATGGGCAGTCCGGCCATCCGCTGCGCACCACGCTCAGCGAAATGGGGCCGCTGCTGCTGGGCAGCCTGCTGGAACTCACCGACAGCCAGCAATCCGCGCTGTACGCCGCCTTCAAGGTAGCCGACCGCGAAGGCTTGCTGCTGCTCGACCTCAAGGATCTCAAGGCGCTGCTCAACCACCTCCGGGACAACCTAGAGCTGCTCGGTGACGACAGCGCGCTGATGACCACGGGCTCGAGCCAGGCCCTGTTGCGCCGCCTTGCCACACTGGAGCAGCAGGGCGCCGAAGCGCTGTTCGGCGAGCCGGCCCTGCGCCTGGAAGACATTCTGCACCCCGACGCCGATGGCCGCGGCCGCATCCATCTGCTCGACGCCAGCCGCCTGGTGCACGAGGCGCCGAAAGTCTACGCCACCTTCCTGTTGTGGCTGCTGGCTGAGCTGTTCGAGCAATTGCCCGAGCGCGGCGACGCCGACAAGCCGTTGCTGGCGCTGTTTTTCGACGAAGCCCACTTGTTGTTCAACGGCACCCCCAAAGCCCTGCAGGATCGCCTGGAGCAAGTGGTGCGGTTGATTCGCTCCAAGGGCGTCGGCGTGTACTTCGTCACCCAGTCGCCCAGCGACCTGCCCGATGCGGTGCTGGCCCAACTGGGCCTGCGCATCCAGCACGGTCTGCGGGCGTTCACCGCCCGAGAGCAGAAAGCGCTCAAGGCGGTTGCCGAAGGTTTCCGCCCCAACCCCGCGTTCGACACCCTGGCGGTGCTGACCGAGCTGGGCACCGGCGAGGCCTTGGTCGGAACGCTGGAGGAGAAAGGCACCCCGGCGATGGTCCGGCGCGTCTCAATCGCGCCGCCGCAGTCGCGTATCGGCCCGCTGACGGACGCCGAGCGTGCCGCCGTGGTCCGCAACTCTGCACTGGCCGGGCGTTACGATCAGCCGGTGGACCGCGAGTCCGCCTATGAACTGCTGACCGCGCGCAAGCTGGCGCCCGCCGCGGACCCTGCACAGCCGCCCGCGCCAAGCCTGGCCGACAAGGCCGGCGAGTTTCTCAGTGGCGCTGCGGGGCAGGCATTGAAGTCAGCGATGCGCCAGGCGGCCAACCAGTTCGGTCGCCAGTTGGTTCGCGGCTTGATGGGGTCTTTGCTGGGCGGCAGCAAGCGCAAGTAGCGTCCAGCGTTTTCCCACCCATGCAAAAAGGCGCCCGCGGGCGCCTTTTCTGCAACTGTCGCTCATTACCTAGCCGACCAGTTGGCTCGCCAACCAGAACAGCCCGGCCGCCAGGCCCATTGAGGCCGGCAGGGTCAACACCCATGCCAGCATGATGGTGCGCACCGTGCCGCCCTGCAGCCCGCTCTTGTTGGCCACCATGGTGCCAGCGACGCCCGAGGAGAGGATGTGAGTAGTCGACACCGGCAGGCTGAACACGTTGGCTGCGCCGATGGCGCACGCTGTGACGATCTGCGCCGACATGCCCTGGGCGTAGGTCATGCCCTGCTTGCCGATCTTCTCGCCGATGGTCAGCACCACGCGTTTCCAGCCGACCATGGTGCCGGTGCCCAAGGCCAGGGCCACGGCCAGGATGACCCAGAACGGCGAGTATTCGGTGGTTGCGGTGAGGTCCTTGCGCAGCTTCTCGAGGTCGGATTTCTCACGCGGCTCCAGTGCTGGCAACTTGCCGACCTTCTTCGCCGTGTCATCCAGGCAGAGCAGGTAGCGACGCACTTCGATGCGACGCTCGGCCGCCAGCGAATGGTAGTCGGAGACACCTTCAAGCGTGCTCAACAGCGCTGCGATGGTAGGTTCGGTCTGCTGCGGATTGCAGCTGAACTTCTCCGGCAGATCGCCTTGTTGGGCTTTGCCCAGCGCCAGGAACTCACCCAGGGTGGCCTGGTTGCGCTGGTAGAACTGGCTCAAGTGCTGGGTCGCGTCGCGGGTCCGCTCGATCTGGTAGGTGGTCGAGTTCAGGTCAAGTACGAACTGCTGCGGGACGATACCGATCAATACCAGCATGATCAGGCCGATGCCCTTCTGGCCATCGTTGGAACCGTGCACGAAACTCACGGCCATGGCCGACAACACCAGCACCAGGCGATTCCAGAACGGTGGGTGCTTCTTGTCGTCCAGCTTGCGCCGCTGCTCCGGGGTCTTGTGCATCTTGGACGCCGGACGCCACCATTTCAGGCCGATCAGCACCAGGGCCGCCGCCACGAAGCCGGCGATGGGCGAGAACACCAGCGAGGCGCCGATGTCGATTGCCTTCTGCCAGTTGACGCCGTCGCCCAGGGGGATGTCGTTGATCAAGGCATTGGCCAGACCCACGCCCAGGATCGAGCCGATCAGGGTGTGCGAGCTCGAGGCCGGAATGCCGAAATACCAGGTGCCCAGGTTCCAGGTAATGGCCGCGGCCAGCAGCGAGAACACCATGGCCAGGCCATGTCCGGTGTTGACGTTGATCAGCAACTCCACCGGCAGCAGGTGGACGATCGCGTAGGCCACGCCAACGCCGCCCAGCAGCACGCCGAGGAAGTTGAAGATACCGGACAGGAATACGGCCAGGTGCGGCGGCATTGCCTTGGTGTAGATGACTGTGGCCACCGCGTTGGCGGTGTCATGAAAGCCGTTGATGAATTCGAAGGTGAGAACAAACGCCAGCGCTAAGAACAGGCTGACCAACACCCACGCATCCAGTGCGCTGAATAATTCGATCATGAAGGTTTTGTGACCGGGCCATTGAGGGGGCGCGATTATGCCAGAAATCGAGGCGTTATGACCCCCCAGGCGCTGACCGGTGGGTCCGCTTTTCCGGCATTCAGCAGGCAGTGGCGAGGGCTGACGCCAAAGCAGCAGGCACCTTGGCCCCGAAAATTCAGGCTATCGGTAGCAGGCAACGTCCCGCATACAACCCTGAATAATTCAAACGGGCGTATGAAATTTATCGCCACATGACGCATTTTTGATGGCAATTGACGTGGCAGGGCCGGCGCGGTGCGTCGTGCCACGTCAATATCAGGCGTTAGGCTGTTGCAGGTCTTTTTCGATCTTCTGGATCTCTTCCTGGAATGCCAGATCGACAATGCTGGCGCGTTTGCGCCAAGGTTTGCGTTCGGGTTCCGGCTGAGCAGCGTAGGTGGTGATCTCGCCGCCGTAGACTTCCTTGTAACGTTGTTCCTGGCGCTCCAGTTGCGCGCGCAGTTCGTCTTTCGTCACATTCATTACTCTGATAATTGGAAAGTTGAAACCGGCTGACAGGGTTTCTCCAGCGCCGTGCCAGTTGGCGAACGCATTGTAGCGAGTCGCAGTGTCAACGGGGCACCTGGGCCTGTCATCGAATGTGTGTAGCTCAACTCGATACACACTAGGAAAACGCAAACAGGGATAAGTTTCAGCACTGACCACGAAACGCCCGCTGTACAGGTTTGCGATTATCGCCCGCTGGTTCGATAATCGCCCTGAGCAGTTCCCAGTATCCAGAGGGCAGTTTGATGAGCGAAGACACTCCACCGGCAGCCTCGACAGTGCCCCAGCGAACTGCGTTCAGCTCCCTGGCTCCGCCGATCGTGGCATCGCCGGCCAAGCGCATCCAGGCGTTTACCGGCGATCCCGACTTCATGACCTCGCTGGCCCGCGGGCTGGCGGTGGTGCAGGCATTCCAGGAGCGCAAGCGACACCTGACCATCGCGCAGATCAGCCACCGCACCGAAATCCCTCGGGCCGCCGTGCGACGTTGCCTGCATACCCTGATCAAGTTGGGCTACGCCACCACCGATGGGCGCACCTACTCGCTGTTGCCCAAGGTCCTGACCCTTGGCCATGCCTACCTGTCGTCGACACCCCTGGCGGTGTCTGCACAGCCGTATCTGGATCGCATGAGCGAGCAGCTGCACGAAGCCTGCAACATGGCCACGCTCGAAGGCGACGACATTCTCTACATCGCGCGCTCGGCCACGACCCAGCGGCTGATCTCCGTGGACCTGTCGGTGGGCGGCCGGCTGCCGGCGTATTGCACCTCCATGGGCCGCATATTGCTCGCCGCGCTCGACGATGCTTCGTTGCACGAATACCTGCAGCACACCGACCTTGCTCCCAAGACCAGCCGTACCTTGACCAGCAAGGTGACATTGCTCGAATGCCTGGAGCGGGTTCGCCAGCAGGGCTGGTGCATCGTCGATCAGGAGCTGGAGCAGGGCCTGCGTTCGATTGCCGTGCCGGTGTACGACGCGTCGGGGCAGGTGCTGGCGGCGCTCAACGTCAGTACCCACGCCGGTCGAGTGACGCGGGCGGAACTGGAGCAACGCTTCCTGCCGATCATGCTGGCTGCCAGCCGCGACTTGAGTGCGCAACTGTTCGCTTGAACCATCGTGGCCAGCGTGGGCATTGCAGTGTGCGGTGACCGCACACATCTGCAGGTGCGCGATTGACCGGGCCGGGGCGCGCTGACTAATGTCCATCGCATCGACTGCTCAGGCATGTGTCGATGTGCCCGTCTTTCCCGAATAACTACAATGACAAGAACAATAATGAACAGACCTGCCAACGCTGCAGGGGTGTGCCTGGATGTGCAGACCCTGATCAACGACCGACCGCTGTCGCGCTACCAATGGCGCGTGGTCATCCTGTGTTTCCTGATCGTCTTTCTCGATGGCCTGGACACCGCCGCCATGGGCTTCATCGCGCCCGCGCTGTCGCAGGAGTGGGGCATCGACCGGGCCAGCCTGGGGCCGGTGATGAGCGCCGCGCTGATTGGCATGGTGTTCGGCGCGCTGGGCTCCGGGCCCTTGGCCGACCGCTTCGGGCGCAAGGTGGTGCTGGTTGGGGCGGTGCTGGTGTTTGGCGGGTTCAGCCTGGCATCGGCCTACAGCAGCAACGTCGATCAACTGCTGATCCTGCGCTTTCTCACCGGCTTGGGGCTGGGCGCGGGTATGCCCAACGCCACCACGCTGTTGTCCGAATACACCCCCGAACGCTTTCGCTCGCTGCTGGTGACCAGCATGTTCTGCGGTTTCAACCTGGGCATGGCCGGTGGCGGGTTCATGTCCGCCAAGCTGATTCCTGCCTTCGGCTGGCACAGCCTGCTGTTGCTCGGCGGTGTGCTGCCGCTGCTGCTGGCGGTAGTGCTGATGGTCTGGCTGCCCGAGTCGGCGCGGTACCTGGTGGTACGCAACAAAAGCGTGGAAAAAATCCGTCGTACCCTTGCACCGATCGACCCTGAGCAAGTGGCGCGGGCCGAGCGTTTCAGCGTTCCCGAACAGAAAACCGTCAAAGCGAGCAACGTCCTGGCGGTGATCTTTTCGGGCACCTACCGTGCCGGCACCTTGCTGCTGTGGCTCACCTATTTCATGGGTCTGGTGATCGTCTACCTGTTGACCAGCTGGCTGCCGACGCTGATGCGCGACAGCGGCGCGAGCCTCGAGCAGGCCGCCTTCATCGGCGCGCTGTTCCAGTTCGGCGGTGTACTGAGTGCCGTAGGCGTGGGTTGGGCGATGGACCGGTTCAACCCGCACAAGGTCATTGCCACGTTCTACCTGCTGGCTGGCGTATTCGCCTACGCGGTAGGGCAAAGCCTGGGCAACATCACCGTGCTGGCGACGCTGGTGCTGATCGCCGGGATGTGCGTCAACGGCGCGCAGTCGGCGATGCCGTCGCTGGCCGCGCGGTTCTATCCGACACAGGGACGCGCTACCGGTGTGTCGTGGATGCTGGGCATCGGCCGTTTCGGTGCAATTCTGGGTGCCTGGATGGGCGCGACACTGCTCGGCCTGGGTTGGGATTTCGAACAGGTGCTGACTGCGCTGGTCGTCCCCGCCGTGCTGGCCACCGTGGCCTTGTTGATCAAGGGGCGCGTCAGCCACGCCGACGCTACCTGAAGCGCGCCGCTGTACTGTTCGATAATCGAACAGATAGTCGATAATCGGATTGTTCGTGTGAGGCTGGCGCCCTAACCTGTATGCCAGCTTCATTCAAACAAGATGGCTCACAGTACCGAGGAGTCCTGCCCACATGGCTGCAATTCTGTCGCTCACCGACGCGGTGAAGCAATTCGTCAACGATGGCGACACCATCGCGCTCGAAGGCTTCACCCACCTGATTCCAACCGCTGCAGGTCACGAGATCATTCGTCAAGGCAAGAAAGACCTGACGCTGGTGCGCATGACCCCCGACCTGATCTACGATCAGTTGATCGGCGCCGGTTGCGCTCGCAAGTTGATCTTCTCGTGGGGCGGCAACCCCGGTGTCGGTTCGCTGCATCGACTGCGCGACGCCGTCGAGAAGCAGTGGCCGCAAGCGCTGGAGATCGAAGAACACAGCCATGCCGACCTGGCCAATGCCTATGTGGCCGGCGCCTCGGGCCTGCCGTTTGCGGTGTTGCGGGCCTACGCCGGTTCCGATCTGCCCAAGGTCAACCCGCTGATCAAGACGGTGACCTGCCCCTTCACCGGCGAAGTGCTGGCAGCGGTGCCGTCGGTGCGCCCCGATGTCACCGTGATCCATGCGCAGAAAGCCGACCGCAAGGGCAACGTACTGCTGTGGGGCATCCTCGGCGTGCAGAAGGAGGCCGCCTTGGCCGCCAAGCGCTGTATCGTCACGGTGGAAGAAATTGTCGACGACCTGCAGGCCCCCATGAACGCCTGCGTACTGCCGACCTGGGCACTGACTGCGGTCTGCCACGTACCGGGTGGGGCACATCCGTCCTACGCCCACGGCTACACCGAGCGCGACAACGTGTTTTACCAAGCCTGGGATCCTATTGCGCGAGACCGACAGACCTTTACCGCCTGGATCGACACCTACATCCGTGGCACGCAGAACTTCAGCGAATACCAGGCGAAACTGGCCAGCGCAGCGCAGGTGACCCCATGACTTACTCCACCAACGAGATGATGACCGTCGCGGCTGCGCGGCGCTTGCGCAACGGCGCGGTGTGCTTCGTCGGCATCGGCCTGCCGTCCAAGGCCGCCAACCTGGCCCGTCTGACCTCCTCGCCGGACGTGGTGCTGATCTACGAATCAGGTCCGATTGGCGCTAAACCCACCGTGCTGCCCTTGTCCATCGGCGATGGCGAGTTGGCGGAAACCGCCGACACCGTCGTGCCGACGGGTGAGATCTTCCGCTACTGGCTGCAGGGTGGACGTATCGACGTCGGCTTCCTCGGCGCCGCCCAGGTCGACCGTTTCGGCAACATCAACACCACCGTGGTGGGCGACTATCATCAGCCCAAGGTACGCCTGCCGGGCGCTGGCGGAGCGCCTGAAATCGCAGGTTCCGCCAAGAGCGTGCTGATCATCCTCAAGCAGTCGCACCGCAGCTTCGTCGAGAAGCTCGATTTTCTCACGTCGGTGGGCCATGGTGACGGCGGCGACTCGCGCAAGCGCCTGGGCCTGCCGGGCCAAGGCCCGGTGGGGATCATCACCGACCTGTGCATCATGGAACCGGAGGCCGGCACCAACGAGTTCGTGGTCACCTCCATCCACCCCGGTGTGACCCGCGAGCAGATCAGTGCTGCCACCGGCTGGAAGGTCCGCTTCGCCGACGACGTGCAGACCACGGCCGAGCCCGATACCACCGAACTGGAGGCGTTGCGCGCCCTGGAAGCACGCACCGCGGCCGCCCATGGCCAAGCGCCGGGAGAAGCATGATGCGTGACGTATTCATTTGCGATGCGGTACGTACGCCCATCGGTCGCTTTGGCGGCAGCCTGGCCAACGTGCGTGCCGACGACCTCGCCGCCGTGCCGATCAAGGCGTTGCTCGAGCGTAACCCGACGGTGGATTGGGCGCAGGTCGACGAAGTGTTCATGGGCTGCGCCAATCAGGCGGGCGAAGACAACCGCAACGTCGCACGCATGGCGCTGCTGCTGGCCGGCCTGCCCGAAGGCGTGCCGGGCGTGACCCTCAACCGCTTGTGTGCTTCGGGCATGGATGCGGTGGGCACGGCGTTCCGCGCCATTGCCAGTGGCGAGATGGAGCTGGCGATTGCCGGTGGTGTTGAATCGATGTCACGCGCACCCTTCGTCATGGGCAAGGCCGATGCCGGTTTCTCCCGCAACATGAAGCTGGAAGACACCACCATCGGTTGGCGCTTCATCAACCCGCTGATGAAGGCCCACTATGGCGTGGATGCGATGCCGCAGACCGCCGACAACGTGGCTGACGATTACCGGGTTTCCCGTGAGGACCAAGACGCCTTCGCCGTGCGCAGCCAGCAACGCACCGCTGCCGCCCAGGCGGCGGGCTTCTTCGCCGAGGAAATCGTACCAGTGCGCATTCCCGGCAAGAAGGGCGACACCGTGGTCGAGCAGGACGAGCATCCACGTGCCGATACCACCCTGGAAACCCTGGCCAGGCTCAAGCCGGTCAACGGCGCCGACAAGAGCGTGACCGCAGGCAATGCTTCGGGTGTCAACGACGGCGCCGCCGCCATGATTCTCGCCAGTGCCGAGGCAGTGCAGAAGCATGGCCTGACGGCCCGTGGCCGGGTGCTGGGCATGGCCAGTGCCGGGGTGGCGCCACGGGTAATGGGCGTCGGTCCGGTACCGGCAGTGCGCAAGCTGCTGGAACGCCTGGACCTGGCGGTCGAGGACTTCGACGTGATCGAGCTCAACGAGGCGTTCGCCAGCCAGGGCCTGGCCGTGCTGCGCGAGCTGGGGCTGGCGGACGACGCGGCGCAGGTCAATCCCAACGGCGGGGCGATTGCCTTGGGCCACCCATTGGGCATGAGCGGGGCGCGGCTGGTGTTGACCGCGCTGCATCAGTTGGAAAAAAGTGGCGGCAAGCGCGGGCTGGCGACGATGTGCGTGGGGGTAGGGCAGGGGTTGGCGTTGGCGATCGAGCGGGTTTGAGGGGGACCTGACGGGCCTCTTCGCGGGCAGAGGGCTCGCCGCCCGCCCCGCTCCCACAGAAAGCCCGCTCCCACATAGATCAAATGTTCTTGTGGGAGCAGGCTCCTGTGGGAGCGGGCTCTGCCCGCGAAGAGGCCCTAAAGCCAACCCTCAACCTCCCAGACCGCCAATCACCTTGTGCCTGAGGTTGTAACAGGTTATGTCTAGCCTTTACCGACCTCAATGAGAACTAAAACATGACAACAGTTCATTACACCGGTGAGGAGCGCAAGAAGCGCATATTCGCGATCGTCGGCGCTTCATCGGGCAACCTGGTGGAGTGGTTCGACTTCTATGTCTACGCCTTCTGCGCCATTTATTTCGCCCCAGCCTTCTTTCCTTCCGACGATCCAACCGTGCAACTGGTCAACACCGCCGGAGTGTTCGCCGCAGGCTTTCTGATGCGGCCGATCGGTGGCTGGCTGTTCGGCCGCGTGGCCGACAAGCATGGCCGCAAGAACTCCATGATGATCTCGGTGCTGATGATGTGCGCTGGCTCGCTGGTGATCGCCTGCCTGCCGACCTACGCCACCATCGGTGTCTGGGCACCGATCATCCTGTTGCTGGCCCGGCTGTTCCAGGGTCTGTCGGTGGGCGGTGAATACGGCACCACGGCGACCTACATGTCCGAAGTCGCCCTGCGTGGCCAGCGTGGTTTCTTCGCGTCGTTCCAGTACGTGACGTTGATCGGCGGGCAACTGCTGGCTGTGCTGACCGTGGTCATCCTTCAGCAGTTTCTCGATGAGCAGGAACTGCGGGCCTGGGGCTGGCGCATTCCGTTTTTCGTCGGTGCCGTCGCCGCGATCATCTCGCTGTTGTTGCGCCGTACGCTGAAGGAAACCAGCACCGCCGAAACGCGCAACGACAAGGACGCCGGCAGCATCGCCGGGCTGTTCAAGAATCACAGCGCAGCCTTCATCACCGTATTGGGCTACACCGCCGGCGGCTCGCTGATTTTCTACACTTTCACCACCTACATGCAGAAGTACCTGGTCAATACCGCAGGCATGCATGCCAAGACCGCCAGCCTGATCATGACCGGCGCGCTGTTCCTGTACATGTGCATGCAGCCGCTGTTCGGCATGCTTGCCGACCGCATCGGCCGACGCACCTCGATGCTCTGGTTCGCCGGGCTCGGTACCTTGTGCACCTTGCCGATCCTCATGGCATTGAAGACCGTCACCAGCCCGTTCCTGGCGTTCGTGCTGATCACCCTGGCCCTGGCCATCGTCAGCTTCTACACCTCGATCAGTGGCCTGGTCAAAGCCGAGATGTTCCCGCCACAGGTGCGCGCCCTGGGCGTCGGCCTGGCCTACGCGGTGGCCAACGCGGTGTTCGGCGGTTCAGCGGAGTTCGTCGCCTTGAACCTGAAGAACATGGGCAACGAAAACGCGTTCTACTGGTACGTCACGGTGATGATGGCCATCGCCTTCCTGTTCAGCCTGCGGCTGCCCAAGCAGCCCAAGTACCTGCATACCGACCATTAAACCCAGGGGCGCGCCATCGCTGGCGCGCCCTTGCAGGGGAGCTCCATGAACCAACCGCCGAACAATCAGTTGTTCGATGTCTACTTCACCGCCCCGGCCATGCGCCAGATCTTCTGCGACCATGGCCGGGTGCAGGGCATGCTCGATTTCGAAGCCGCGCTGGCTCGCGCCCAGGCGCGGGTCGGTGTGATCCCCAGCGCGGCAGTCGCTCCCATAGAGGCCGCGTGCAAGGCCCAGCTATACGACTTCCAGGCCTTGGCGCAGGCCATTGCCAGTGCTGGCAACTCGGCCATCCCCTTGGTCAAGATGCTCGGCAAGGTCATTTCCGCCACAGACGCCGAGGCCGAGCGCTACGTGCATCTGGGGGCGACCAGCCAGGATGTCATGGACACCGGGCTGGTCCTGCAGCTGCTGGCGGCAGTGGAGCTGATCGAATCCGACCTGCGCCTGCTGACCGATGCCCTGAGCCAGCAGGCTCGCCGCCATGCGGCCACGGTGATGCCCGGACGAACCTGGCTGCAACACGCCACACCCGTCACCCTGGGCATGAAGATCGCTGGCTGGCTCGGCGCCCTGACCCGCAGCCGGCAGCGCCTGCGCGAGCTCAGGCCGCGGCTGGCCTGCCTGCAGTTCGGCGGTGCCTCGGGCACCCTGGCCGCCCTCGGCGATCGAGCCATGCCGGTGGCCCAGGCGCTGGCCGAGGAACTGCACCTGAATCTGCCCGAGCAGCCTTGGCATACCCAACGCGACCGACTGGTGGAGCTGGCCTCGGTGCTGGGCCTGTTGGCCGGCAGTCTGGGCAAGCTGGGGCGTGATATCAGCCTGCTGATGCAGACCGAGGCGGCGGAAGTCTTCGAACCTTCGGCACCAGGCAAGGGCGGTTCCTCGACCATGCCGCACAAGCGCAATCCGGTCGGTGCGGCGGTGCTGATCGGCGCCGCCACCCGGGTGCCGGGCCTGCTGGCCACGCTGTTCAGCGCGATGCCGCAGGAACACGAGCGCAGCCTGGGGCTGTGGCACGCCGAATGGGAAACGCTGCCGGAGATCTGCTGCCTGGTGTCCGGCGCGCTGCAGCAGGCGCTGGCCATCGCCGACGGCATGCAGGTCGACGAGGGGCGCATGCTGGCGAACCTGGAACTGACTCACGGCCTGGTGCTGGCCGAAGCTGTGAGCATCGTGCTGGCCCAGCGGATCGGTCGCGACCGCGCCCATCATGTGCTGGAACAGTGCTGCAAGCAGGCCGTCGCCCAGGGCCGGCACCTGCGCGCGGTGCTCGGCGACGAGCCGCAGGTCACCGAGCACTTGGACGCCAATGAACTGGACCGTCTGCTGGACCCTTCGCATTACCTGGGCCAGGCCCGGGTCTGGGTCGAACGGGCGGTCGCCGAACACGATCTTTTGAATGCGTGAGGAGATGAGCGTGGCACAGGTACAACTCGCCGACGGCGAACTCGATTACAGTCTGCAAGGCCCCGAGGACAAGCCGGTACTGGTTCTGTCCAACTCGCTGGGCACCGACCGGCACATGTGGGACAGCCAGATGGCCGCCTTCACCGAGCATTTCCAGGTGCTGCGCTACGACACCCGTGGCCATGGCCAATCCCTGGTCTCCCCTGGCACCTATACCGTCGAGCAACTGGGCGGCGACGTGCTGGCGTTGCTCGATGCCCTGCACCTGGAGAAGGTGCATTTCTGCGGGCTGTCCATGGGCGGCCTGATCGGCCAATGGCTGGGGATCAACGCCGGCGAGCGCCTGCACAAGCTGGTGATCTGCAACACGGCGGCGAAAATCGGTACCCAGGACGTCTGGAACCCCCGGATCGAAATGGTCCTTGGGCAGGGCGAGGCGGCCATGCAGTCGCTGCGCGACGCCTCCATCGCGCGCTGGTTCACCCCGGCGTTCGCCGAAGCCAACCCGGGTGAAACCCGGCGCGTCACCGACATGCTCGCCGCCACCTCGCCCCAAGGCTACGCCGCCAACTGCGCCGCCGTGCGCGACGCCGATTTCCGCGAGCAGTTGGGTGCCATCCAGGTACCGCTGTTGGTGATCGCAGGCACCGAGGACGCTGTGACCACGCCCGCCGACGCGCAATTCATCGTCGAGCAGGTGGCCGGTGCGCACTACGCGGAGTTTGCCGCGGCGCATTTGTCCAACGTTGAAGTCGGTGCGCCTTTCAGTGCCCGCGTCGTCGAATTTCTGTTGCGCTGAAGGAGCACGTCCATGGACGAAAAAGAACGCTACGAAGAAGGTCTGAAAGTCAGGCGAGCGGTGTTGGGCGATGCCCATGTGGAACGCAGCCTGAACAACCTGACCGAGTTCAATACCGAGTTCCAGGAGATGATCACCCGCCATGCGTGGGGTGATATCTGGACCCGTCCGGGCCTGCCGCGGCACACCCGCAGCCTGGTCACCATCGCCATGCTGATCGGCATGAATCGCAACGACGAGCTCAAGCTGCACTTGCGTGCGGCGGCAAGCAACGGTGTCACCCGTGAAGAGATCAAGGAAGTCTTGATGCAGAGTGCCATCTATTGTGGCATTCCAGCGGCCAACGCGACGTTTCACCTGGCCGAATCGGTATGGGATGAGCTGGGCGTCGAATCGCGCCAGTGACGCCCGAGCGGGCCGGTGCGGGCACCATGCCCGTCACCGGCGCGAGGGTTACAGAATGCTCAGCGGATAGCTGACGATCACCCGGTTTTCGTCGAACTCGCTGGTGCTGTAGTCGCGGCGCATGGTCGAGTTGCGCCAGCGCATGTTCAGGCTCTTGAAGGTGCCCGACTGCACGGTGTAGGCCAGTTCGGTTTCGCGGCCCCATTCCTTGCCGTCGGTGACGGTGGCGGTGTGCACATTGTCGCCGCTGATGTAGCGGTTCATCAGGGTCAGCCCCGGTACGCCCACGCCGGCGAAGTTGAAGTCATGGCGCAACTGCCAGGATTTCTCCTTGGCGTTCTCGTAGCTGGAGTTGTAGCTGTCGTTGGCCAGGGTGCCGCCACTGGTGCCGTTGACGCGCATCCAGCCATTGTCGCCGGTGACTTTCTGCAGACCGACATAGAAGGTGTTGCTGCCGTACTTGGCCGACAGCAGCGCCGACCAGGTCTTGTTGTCCAGGTCACCGGCCCTTGCGCTGCCGTCCTCCTTGCCATGGAAGAAGCCCAGGTTGGCACCCAGGGTCCAGTCGCCCAAGGGCTGGCTGTGGAGAATCTGCAGGTACTGCTGCTGGTAGATGTCCTTGAGCTCGGCATTCCACAGGCCGACCAGGGTGTTCTTGCCGTTGAAGGTGTACTCGCCACCGACGAAATTGAAGCGGTCGGAAGTGATGCCGGCGCGGCCCTGCAGGAACATGTCCTCCATGCTGGCGTCGTTGCGCGGGCTGTTCTTGCGGAACTGGCCGCCGTATAGCGTCAGGCCGTCGATTTCCTGGGAGGTGACCTGTCCGCCCTGGAAAGTCTGCGGCAGCGAGCGCCCGTCATCCGAGCGCAGGATAGGCAGCACCGGCATCCATTCACCGACCTTGAGCACGGTCTTGGATATCTTGGCCTTGGCGGCCACACCCAACCGACCGAAATCGTCGGCCGGGTCATTGCCGTCATGCACAGGCAACAACTGCGTGCCATAGGTACCACGGCCGCCGTCGAGCTTGACCGAGTACATGCCCAGCACGTCCACACCGAAGCCGACCATGCCTTGGGTGTAGCCGGACTTGGCATCGAGAATGAAGCTTTGGGTCCATTCCTCGGACTTGCTCTGCGGAAAGGCCGGGTTGGTGTGATTGCGGTTGAAGTAGAAGTTGCGCAGGTTCAGCCCTACCTTGGCGTCTTCCAGGAAGCCGGACTCGGCCGCAAAGGAGGGCAGGGCGGCCGTGGCAACGGTCAGCGCAATCAGGTTGGGCAACAGACGGGGTGAACGACGGAAGTGCTGGCGCATGGGGTAAACCTATTGTTATTGATTTTATGATTGACGCACGCTTGTACGAGCAGGTCATGCATGTTTCTAAGTGTTGCGCGGATGGTGCGTTGGGGTGACGCCCGATTCAACCGACCGCACGGGAATACGTGCGATAACCGAACACTAACTAACTGGTTAATAACAAGTCAGTTATCTGGTCATCAGACCACTATTGCTCAAGATTGAACTTTCGGCCAGTCCCGTGTGACATTTTCTTCAGGGGTTACCCTGTTCGTGCCGACGTCGCCGCCTGACCTGCATAAAAAAACCACCGCAGGCGGTGGTTTTTTCTTGCAACGTTGCGCTTCAGCTTTTCGGCGCCTGCGCTGGCTGTGCCAACTGGGCCTGGCCCGTACGCTCGTACCAGCCGCCACCCAGGGCCTTGTACAGATTGACCTCGCTGGTCAGCTGCGAAAGCCGGTCGGTGATCAGCGATTGCTGAGCACTGAACAGCGAGCGCTGGGCATCGAGGAAGGTCAGGTTGCTGTCGATACCGATCCGATAGCGACGCTCTGCCAGGCGGTAGTAATCCTGGTTGGCCTGTACCGAGTCACGCTGGGCCTGCAACTGCTCGTTGTAGGTCTTGCGTGCGGCGAGGCCGTCGGACACTTCCTGGAAGGCCGTTTGAATGACCTTCTCGTAGGTGGCGATGTTGATGTCCTTCTGGATCTTCGAGTAGTCCAGGCTTGCACGCAGCGCGCCGGCGTTGAAGATCGGCAGGCTGATGCTGGGCGAGAACAACCAGCTGCCGGAACCGGCGTCGAACAGGCCGGACAACTGGCGGCTCGAAGTGCCGGCGTTGGCGGTCAGGCTGATGCTGGGGAAGAACGCTGCGCGAGCCGCGCCGATGTTGGCGTTGGCGGCCAGCAAGGCGTGCTCGGCTTCGAGGATGTCCGGGCGCCGGGTCAGCAGCTGCGACGGCATGCCTGCGGGCACTTCGCTGAGCAGGTCGGCATCCAGGCCACGGGCTTCGGGCAGGTCCACCGGAATGCGCGTGCCCAGCAGCATGGTCAGGCTGTTGCGGTCCTGGGCCACCTGGCGGTGGTAGCGGGCCAGGCTGACCCGGGCGGTTTCCACCGCGGTGCGCGCCTGGCTCAGGTCGAGGGCCGAGGACACGCCCACTTCGGTGCTGCGGCTGGTCAGCTTGAGGCTCTGCTCGAACGCGCCCAGGGTGTCCTGGGTCAGTTTCAGCAGCGCCTGGTCGGCCTGCCAGGTCAGGTAGGCATTGGCCACGTTGGCCACCAGGCTGATCTGGGTGGAACGACGTGCCTCTTCGCTGGACAGGTAGGTCTGCAGCGCCTGTTCGTTGAGGCTGCGGATGCGGCCCCACAGGTCCAGTTCATAGGCGCTGACGCCCAGGGTGACCCCGTACTGGCTGGAGATGCCCGACTCGCCAAGCTGTGACAGGTCGGCCGGTGTGCGCTGACGCGTACCGGTGCCGTCGGCGTTGATCGCCGGGAACAGATCGGCGCGCTGGATGCGGTACTGCGCCCGGTAGGCCTCGATGTTCAGGGCCGCCACGCGCAGGTCGCGGTTGTTCTCCAGCGCCACCTGCACCAGGCGCTCGAGCGCCGGGTCGGTGAAGAACTGCCGCCAGCCTTGCTCGGCCGCAGCCACTTCGGCCGCATCGGCGGGCGCGTAGGCCTCGCCTTGCGGAAACTGCTCGGCCACTGGCAGGGCAGGCTGCTGGTACTCGGGGATCATCGAGCAGCCGCCGAGCACGAAGGCGGCGACAGCGATGGATATCAGTGACTTGCTCATTGGCCAGCCTCTTCGTGTGTAATGGCTTTGTCGTTGCCCTTGTCCTTCTCGTGTTCCTTGTCGTATTTGCTCTTGAACATCGACGACACGGCCACGTAGAACATCGGCACCCAGAAGATTGCCAGGACGGTGGCGGTGATCATACCGCCGATCACCCCGGTACCGATTGCATGTTGGCTGCCCGAACCTGCGCCGCTGGAAATCGCCAGCGGGACAACGCCGAGGATGAACGCCAGGGACGTCATGATGATCGGCCGCAGACGCATGCGGCACGCTTCGGCCGCCGCATCGACCAGGCTCTTGCCCTGTTCGTGCAGCTCCTTGGCGAACTCGACGATCAGAATGGCGTTCTTCGCCGCCAACCCCACCGTCACCAACAGGCCTACCTGGAAGAACACGTCGTTGGACAAGCCACGCATGCTGGTGGCAATCAACGCACCGATGACACCGAGCGGCACCACCAGAAGCACCGCGATCGGGATCGACCAGCTTTCATAGAGGGCTGCCAGACAGAGGAACACGAACAGCAGCGATATCGCATAGAGCGCCGGGGCTTGCGAGCCGGACAGACGTTCTTCGTACGACAGGCCGGTGAACGAGTAGCCGATGCCATCAGGCAGTTTCTTTGCCAGCGCCTCGACCTCGGCCATGGCGTCACCCGAGCTGTAGCCCGGTGCCGGAGTACCGAGGATCTCCATCGCCGCCACGCCGTTGTAGCGCGACAGTTTGGGCGAACCGTAGATCCACTCACCGGTGGCGATGGCCGACAGCGGCACCATGGTCCCGGAGTCGTTGCGCACGTACCACTTGTTCAGGTCTTCGGGGGTCATCCGCGCTGCCGCTTCGCCCTGCACATAGACCTTCTTCACCCGACCGCGGTCGATGAAGTCGTTGACGTAGCTACCGCCCAAAGCGATGGACAGGGTCTGGTTGATGGTCGACAAGGTGATGCCCAGGGCACTGGCCTTCTCGTCATCCACGGTGAGCTGGTACTGCGGCTCGTCGTTCAGACCGTTGGGACGCACGCCCGCCAGGATCTTGCTCTGGGCGGCCATGCCGAGGAACTGGTTACGTGCCTCCAGCAGTTTTTCGTGGCCAACCCCGCCCTGATCCTGCAGGTAGAAGTCGAAGCCCGAGGCGTTACCCAGTTCCAATACCGAAGGCGGGACCACGGCGAAGACCATGGCATCGCGGAAGCTGGCGAAATGCTTCTGCGCACGCTCGGCAATCTTGAACACAGTCGTCTCGGCGTCGCGCTCACCCCAGGGTTTGAGCATGACGAACGCCAGGCCCGAACTCTGGCCACGACCGGCGAAGTTGAAGCCGTTGACACTGAACACCGACTTCACACCAGCGCCTTCGCCATTTTCCCCATCCAGCAGGAAGGTGCGCATCTCGTCGATGACCTTCTGCGTCCGCTCGGCCGAGGAGCCTGCAGGCGTCTGCACCTGGGCGAAAATCACGCCCTGGTCTTCTTCAGGCAGGAACGCCGAAGGGATGCGGGTGAACAGGAAGATCATGCCAGCGAAAATGATCAGATAAACGATGAACGCCGGCAGCTTGTGCGTGACCATGCGCTTCACGCCGTTCTCGTAGCTGACCACGCTGCGGTCGAAGGTTCGGTTGAACCAGCCGAAGAACCCACGCTTGGGTTGGCCGTGTTTTTCCGGATCGATCGGCTTGAGCATGGTGGCGCACAATGCCGGGGTGAAGATCAGCGCGACCAGTACCGACAGCGCCATGGCCGAAACGATGGTGATCGAGAACTGTTTGTAGATCACACCGGTGGAGCCGCCGAAGAAGGCCATCGGCAGCAGTACCGCCGAGAGCACCATGGCGATACCCACCAGAGCGCCCTGGATCTGCTCCATGGACTTCTTGGTCGCCTCCTTGGGCGACAGGTGCTCCTCCGCCATGACCCGCTCGACGTTCTCCACCACCACGATCGCATCGTCCACCAATAGTCCGATGGCCAGGATCATGCCGAACATGGTCAAGGTATTGATGGTGAAACCGAACGCGGCGAGGATGCCGAAAGTGCCGAGCAATACCACCGGTACCGTCATGGTCGTGATGACCGTGGCGCGGAAGTTCTGCAGGAACAGGTACATCACCAGGAACACCAGCACGATCGCTTCGATCAGCGTGTGCACGACGCCGGAAATCGACTCGGTCACGGTCGGCGTGGTGTCATACGGGTAAACCACTTTCATGCCTGGCGGAAAGAACGGCTCCAGGTTGGCCACGGTGGCACGGATCGCCTTGGCGGTGTCCAGTGCGTTGGCGCCCGAGGCCAGCTTGATCGCCATGCCCGAGGCCGGCTTGCCGTTGAACTGGGCGTCGATGCTGTAGCTCTGGCCGCCCAGGGCGATGCGTGCAACATCCTTGAGACGTACCTGCGAACCGTCAGCGTCGACCTTGAGCAGAATGTTGCCGAACTGCTCGGCGGTCTGCAGGCGGGTCTTGCCGATGATGGTGGCGTTGAGCTGGGTGCCAGGCACGGCCGGCAGGCCGCCGAGCTGACCGGTAGCGATCTGCACGTTCTGCGCGCTGATCGCGGCGCTGATTTCCACCGGTGTCAGTTGATACTTGTTCAACTTGGCCGGGTCCAGCCAGATGCGCATGGCGTACTGCGAACCGAACACCTGGAAGTCGCCCACGCCCGAGGTCCGCGAGATCGGGTCCTGGATGTTGGAGACGATGTAGTTGGACAAGTCTTCACGGGTCAGCGTGTCGTCTTCGGCCACCAGGCCGATCACCAACAGGAAGTTCTTCACCGACTTGGTCACGCGCAGGCCCTGTTGCTGCACTTCCTGCGGCAACAGTGGGGTGGCCAGGTTGAGCTTGTTCTGCACCTGCACCTGGGCGATGTCGGGGTTGGTGCCCTGGTTGAAGGTCACGCTGATGGTCATGCTGCCGTCGGAGTTGCTCTCCGAGGAAACGTAACGCAGGTTGTCGATACCGTTGAGCTGCTGCTCGATGATCTGTACCACGGTGTCCTGCACGGTCTGTGCGGACGCACCTGGGTAGGTGACCTGGATGTCGATGGCGGTCGGCGCGATGGCCGGGTATTGGTTGATGGGCAGCTTGAGAATGGCCAGCCCACCCACCAGCATGATCACCAGGGCAAGTACCCAGGCGAAAATGGGGCGGTCGATAAAGAATTTAGACATCGATCATTCACCTTTGCCGTTGGCGGCAGGGGCGGACTGTTCAGGAGTCAGGTTGCCAGCATCCTTGACGGTCACATCGGCACCTGGCTTGACGTATTGCAGACCTTCGGTGATCAAGCGATCGCCAGCGTTCAGGCCTTTCTCGATCACCCAATAGGCGCCATCGGTGCGATTGGCCACCAGTTGACGCTGCTCGACCTTGTTGTCTTTATTGACGATCAAGGCGGTCGGGGTGCCCTTCAGGTCGCGCGTCACGCCTTGCTGGGGCGCCAGGATGGCTTCGCTGCGCACACCGGCCTGCAGCTTGGCGTGCACGAACATGCCGGGCAGCAGCACGTGTTCCGGGTTGGGGAACACGGCGCGCAGGGTGACCGAGCCTGTGGCCTGATCGACCGACACTTCGGAGAATTCCAGCTTGCCGGCCTGGGCGTACTCGCTGCCATCTTCCAGGGTCAGCTTGACCGAAGCGGCGTTGTCGCCGGCCTTCTGCAGCTTGCCGCTGTCGAGGTCGCGTCGCAGCCGCAGCATTTCGGCGGACGACTGTGTCACGTCGACGTAGATCGGGTCCAGTTGCTGGATGGTCGCCAGGGCGTTGGTCTGGCCATTGGTCACCAGTGCGCCTTCGGTCACGTCGGAACGGCCGATGCGGCCCGAGATCGGCGCCATCACCTTGGTGTAGCGCAGGTCGATCTGCGCGCTCTTCACCGAGGCCTCCGCCTGCAGCTGCTGGGAGCGTGCGTTGTCGTATTCCTGGCGGCTGACGGCTTGCTCGTCGATCAGCTGCTTGTAGCGCCCGGCCAGCGACTTGGCCGACTCAAGCGTCGCCTGGGAGCTGCCCAGCGTCGCCTCGTACACCGACGGGTCGATCTGGTAGAGCTGCTGCCCGGCCTTGACCTCGGTGCCTTCCTTGAACAGACGCTTGAGGATGATCCCGTTGACCTGCGGCCGTACTTCGGCCACGCGGTACGCGGTGGTCCGGCCCGGCAGTTCGCTGGTCAATGTGTAGGGTTGGGTTTTCAGGGTAACCACGCCGACCTGAGGAGCTTGCTGAGCCTGTTGCGGGGCTGCTTCTTCCTTTTTGTCACAGCCGCTGAGCAAGGTTGCCAGGGCGACGGCGGATACCAGAGCGGTAACAACTGGCTTGAATTGCATGAAGATCCTCGGGTCGTGAGCGCGGGGGAGGGCTCAAGAATAGTGGAAAGGTAAAAAAATGTTACGACTGGATTAATAGCTTACTAACGAATATACTTACATTCGTGGTTGTTTGTAAACAACTTGATGGCCTGATGCCCGCGACGTTGCGGCGCACCCATCGATATTCCGGACAAGCCCCGCACAAAAGGGATTCCCGGCCTGAGCAGGCGCTGCGTTACGCATCGCGCGTGCATTGAAGATTGAGGTTCGACTGCCATGGTTCGCCGTACCAAAGAGGAAGCCCAGGAAACCCGCAGCCAGATTCTCGAGGCGGCCGAGCAGGCCTTCTACGAGCGCGGCGTGGCGCGCACGACCCTGGCCGACATCGCGACCCTGGCAGGGGTGACGCGCGGCGCCATCTATTGGCACTTCAGCAACAAGGCGGATCTGGTCCAGGCCATGCTCGACAGCTTGCAGGAGCCGCTCGAGGAGCTGGCCCAGGCCAGCGAGAGCGAGGATGAGCCCGACCCACTGGGTTGCATGCGTCAGTTGCTGATCCGCCTTTTCCAGCAGATCGCCGTAGACCCCAAGACCCGCCGCCTCAACGAAATTCTGCATCATAAGTGCGAGTTCACCGATGAAATGTGTGACATGCGCCGCCAGCGCCAGTCGGTCAGCATCGACTGCAATGTGCGCATCGAACGGTCGTTGCGCAACGCCGTGAACCGCGAGCAGTTGCCGCACGATCTGGACACCGTCAGGGCGGCCATCGCCTTGCACGCCTATATAGATGGCATGATCGGCCAATGGTTGCTCGTCCCCGACAGTTTCGATCTCTATCAGGAAGCGGAGCGTTGGGTGGACCTGAGCCTGCAGACGCTGAGCCTGACACCGGCGTTGCGCAAATAAAGTTCTGAATCAAGTTGTAACAGCGCCCCCGCTCGCGCCATCATCGACCTGACACCATCCAGCCGCTGCCCGAGTACCTGCGTGCGGCGGACAGGTCACGACCGTTACCCTTTCATCATCCTGTTGCGAGCGTGTGAATGAGCGTGCAAAACCCGTTGCTCACCGGGGTCAACCAGCCGCTGCGCGGTATCGCGCTGATCTGTCTGGCAACGTTGCTGTTCGCCAGCCACGACGCCTTGTCCAAGTACCTCTCCGGGCTGTTCCCCATCGTTGTGGTGGTGTGGGCGCGCTACGTGGTGCACACCTTGCTGATGCTGGTCATATTCGTGCCGCAGACCGGGCTGTCCACGGTGATCCGCACCAAGCGGCCGGGGCTGCAGCTGTTGCGCGCGCTGTGCCTGATCGCCACCAGCCTGTTCTTCACCACCAGCCTGCGCTACATACCGCTGGCCGAAGCCACGGCGGTCAACTTCCTGGCACCGCTGTTGGTGACGGCGTTGTCGGTGCCGCTGCTCAAGGAAGTGGTGACCCGCGCGCAATGGGCGGCGGTGATCACCGGCTTCATCGGCGTGCTCATCGTGATCCGCCCCGGCGGTGCCCTGTTCACGCCGGCCATCCTGCTGCCGTTGATATCCGCGTTCTTCTTCGGCCTGTACCAATTGCTGACGCGCAAGCTCAGCAGCATCGACAGCCCGACCACCAGCAATTTTCTCGCCGGTATCTTCAACACGCTGATCATGAGCGCCGCGCTGCCGTTCTTCTGGCAGGCGCCGGGGTGGATCGATGCATTGTTCATGGTCGGCCTGGGCACCTGCGGCATGCTCGGGCATCTGTTGCTGACCCAGGCCTTTCGCCATGCCGCGCCGGCGCTGCTGGCACCGTTCAGTTACGGGCAGATCCTGTTCGCCGGGATGTATGGCTACCTGATCTTCGACCACACCCCCGACATCTTCGGCGTGGTGGGCATCAGCGTCATCTGCCTCAGCGGCCTGGCCGTAGCCTGGGCCCAGCGCAAGAAGCGACCGGTTGCCTGAGCGGGCCTCTTCGCACAAGCTACTTCTCGCCATGCCCGCGGCCGCGCAATTCCAGATTGGGCAGCGCCAGTGCCACGGCCACTCCCAGCAGGGAGATGCCGGCACTGGCCCACAGCAAGTGCTGGAAGGTCTGCGCCAGTTCCATGCGCAAGGCATCGCGGGCAGGGCCGGCCGCAGCGTTGAGCCCGGTCAGCAGCACGTTGCCACTCACCACCTCGAGCCCATGACCGCTCAAGGCACCATCCGCCAACTGCACACCGTGCAGCATGGCCAACAGCAAAGCCGACAGACAAGCCACGCCAACAGCGCCGCCCAGCGAGCGAAACAACGCCAAGGTACTGGTGGCCACGCCGATGTCCCTGGCCTGCACCGAATTCTGCGCGCCGACCAGCGAGGTGGGAAACTGCAGGCCGCAGGCGAACCCCGTCAACAGCATGAAGGTCACGCTGAGCAGCAGGTTGTCCGGCGCACTGAACGCCATGCCCAGAATCCCCAGCGGAGCGAGCAACGCCCCGGTCAGAATGATGGGTTTGTAGCGCCCGGTCTGCGATGTGCGACGCCCGCCCAGAAAAGCCCCGATGGGCAACCCCAACGCGAGCGGCAACAGGTACAGGGCCGCCTGGTCCGCGCCGGCACCGGTGACGGTCTGGAAGCGCAGGGGCATCATCACGCTCAGCCCGATGGCCTGGAAGCTGGTGAAAAACACCGTGCACCAGCACAGCACCGCTGCGCGATTGGCAAACAGATGCATCGGCAGCAGCGGTTCGCGAAAACGTCGTTCATGCCAGACAAAACCCAGCAGCGATGCCGCGGCAATTACCAGCAGCGCCCACACCTGGGTGTCGTCCAGCCCATGCCCCTGGCCAACGCGGGTGATGCTCATGAGCAAGGTGCTCAGGCCGACGATCATCAGCACCGTACCCAGGTAATCGATGATCGGCGTACGCTGCGGTATGGGCAGCCCCGCCAGCTTGCGGCTGGCGTACCAGCAGGCGAACGCGCCCAGCGGCAGGTTGATCAGAAACACCCAGCGCCACGACAGGTACTGCGTCATGTAGCCGCCCAGTACCGGGCCCAGCACGCTGGCGGCTGCGTACATGCTGCTGAAATAGCCCTGGTAGCGGCCACGTTCGCGCGGCGGCACGACATCGCCGATGATCGCCTGGCTGACCGAAACCATGCCGCCAGCGCCGACGCCCTGCAGCAGGCGCGCCAGCACCAGTTGCTCCATGCTCTGCGCCATGCCGCAGAACAGCGACGCCAGGGTGAACAATCCCGTGCCGATCAGAATCATGCGTCGGCGTCCGTACAGGTCGCCCAGCTTGCCGTAGATCGGCGTGGCCACGGTCATGGCCACCATATACCCGGAGATCACCCAGGCCAGGCGGTCGACGTCGTTGAACTGGGCGGAGATCGCCGGCATGGAGACCGCAACGATGGTCTGGTCCAACGCGCCCAGGAAAATGGCCAGCATCAGGGCCACCAGAATGCTCTTGATGGCCGGCGGGGAGTGGCTGAGATCGGTCACAGGTAGGCCTGCAAAGAGACGCCCCGGCAAGATGGCCACGGGCTGCGGTCTTCGAGTGTACTTGATAGCTAGCTATCGGTTCTATTGGTGATCTGCGGTTTTTTTCAACCCTGCCAGCGTGACATCAGAGGCTGATGCGCAGGCGTGCCAGGTCACGCACCGGTGGTGCGCCGAAATGCCGGCTGTATTCGCGGCTGAACTGCGAAGGACTTTCGTAGCCCACGCGATACCCGGCGGCCGACGCATCGAGATCTTCGCTGAGCATCAGTCGACGAGCCTCCTGCAAGCGCAGCTGTTTCTGGTACTGCAACGGGCTCATGGACGTCACGGCCTTGAAACGGTGATGCAGGGTGGACACGCTCAGGTTGACTTCGCGAGCCAGGTCTTCGATGCGCAGGCTGCGCTGGAAATGCCGATTGATCCAGGCGATGGCCTGGCTGACCCGGTGGGTCTGGCTGTGGGCGACGGCGATTTCATACAAGCGGTGACCCTGTTGCCCGCCCAGCAGGCGATAGAGGATTTCCCGTCGCACCAGTGGCGCCAGCACGGCAATGTCCTTAGGGGTTTCCAGCAGCCGCACCAGGCGCAGCACGGCGTCGAGAAACGCCGTGTCCATCTGCTCCACGTACAGGCCGCGCTGGGTCGAACGCGAAGGCACGCCCAGCGGCCCGGCGTCGGCGATCACCGCGTTGATTTCGTCGGGGTCGATGTCCAACCGCAGGGACAAGCTAGGGTCGCCGGGGCTGGCATCCAGGATCCGTCCAGAGATCGGCATGGCCACCGACACCACCATGAAGTTCAGCGGGTCGTAGATATAGCGCTCTTCCCCCAGGCGCACCTCCTTGCTGCCGTGGGCAAGGATGCACAGCGCCGGTTGCACCAACGCCGGAAACGACTGCACGCACTCTTCATAGCGCACCAGATGCAAGCCGCTGATCGCGGTGCCATGGCAGCCGGGTGCCTGTGCGCCACGGGCAATGCGCTCGGCAAGTTCGCAGCGACTTCGTTCCAGGGCAGGGTGCAGGGGCAGGGCAGCAGGTGCGGCGGGTTTCATGCAGGCTCCATGATCTGTGCATCACATGACCACGAGGATAATCCGCGCTTAATGCCAAGGGTAGACGATAGCTGCAGGATGTTTGCCCAATCCTGCCAAGTTGTCGGAGCGTCTTGTCCGAACCCGCACGTGCACTGTGCGGATGGGCAGGAAAACCGCCACACAGGGCCGCTTGGGTTGATTGAAACTGCAACCCTGCAGGATCGGGCAAGACCTTGACAGGAAACGGCTAACCCCTGTGGTCCGGGGTTGCGTAACGTTGTCGCTGCAACCTTGTTCACCGCAGACCGTTCAATCAGGGAGAGTCGAGCATGAACTCATTATCTACCGTCAGTCACTGTGCCTTGGTCACCGCCCGGCATGGGCATTCCGAACAGGTCGGGCTGAGGTTGTCGGCACTGGTGCGGCCTGCGCTGGGCATGCCCGGCTGCCTGCATTTTGCAGTCCAGCGCAGCCACGGCGACGAGCGATTGTGGCAAGTGGCAGGCGTCTGGCGCGATCACGCCGCGATGACCGCCTGGTTCAAATCGCCCGGTATGCAGGTGTTCTCCGACCTGGTCCAGGGCCTGCTGGTCACCAGCCTCGATCTGCACACTTTCGAGGATGCCGCGATCGAACAGGCCAGCGCGGCCTGAGCTGCGTACAATCGTGGCTTTTGCATAGCTGCGAGGTATGTCATGGCACGCAAGGTATTCGAACATCACGAAGCGGTTTCAGCGGTAGTGCCCAATGAAGGCAGTTACCACGCCGCCATCGCCATCAAGGCCCTGCAGGGCGGTGGTGTGCCGCGGTTTCACAAGGTGCTCGACGGCCAGTCGTTCCGTACCGCGCACGAGGCCGATGGCGCTGCCGCCGAGATTTTGCTGACTCTGGCCGCTGTCGACGATGAAGGCGAGCCGCGCTTCGAGCCTACTTGACCTGCGGTCGGTGCATTTTGAACAGCGCCTGCGGACCGATCTCGAAATAATCGGCCGGCCCGCCGCCGCGCAGGATCGGACCGGCTGCGGCCGTGTCGTAGACCCCGTCCTTGAGCAATGACTTGGCGATGTGCACCGCCACCACTTCACCCAGGATCAGCCAGGTGGGCACTTCCTGTTGGTCGGCGCCCTTGAGCTGAATGATCTGCGTCACCTTGCACTCGAACGACACCGGCGCTTCGAGCACCCGCGGTACGCTGACGATTGTCGACGGTGCATGGTGCAGGCCACTGAGTTCGAACTCGTCGACTTCGGGGCCGACCGCGGCGCAGCTCTGGTTCATCTGCTCGGCCAGGGCACGAGTAGACAGGTTCCAGACGAATTCACCGGTCTGTTCGATGTTGTTCAGGCTGTCCTTGCGTCCCACACTGGCGAAACCGATGATCGGCGGCGTGTAGTTGAAGGCGTTGAAGAAGCTGTACGGCGCCAGATTCAGGCGACCTTCACGGTCGTGGGAAGAGATCCAACCAATGGGCCGCGGGCCGACGATGGCGTTGAACGGGTCGTGGGGCAAACCATGGCCCTTGGCCGGCTCGTAGTAATAGGTGTCATCCGACATCAGGGGCAATCCTCAGCGTTCAGGTGCCCCCAGTGTGCGTCGGCCATGGCGGCCAGTGCAACTGCCCCCGCCTTTGCGGCGCAGGCATGCTCAGCTTCAGTCCGTTTCGATCCGTGAGTGCGTCTTGGTGTCCTTCATGAACACGTACACCAGCAGCGAGCAGGCGATGCAGGCGGTCACGTACCAGTAGTAACCGGTTTCCATGCCGATCTGCTTGAACCACAGGGCGATCAGTTCGGCGGTTCCGCCGAAGATCGATACGGTCAGTGCATAGGGCAGGCCCACGCCCAGGGCGCGGATCTCGGTGGGGAACAGCTCTGCCTTTACCACGGCGTTGATCGAGGTATAGCCGCTGACGATGATCAGTGCCGCCATGATCAGGAAGAACGCACCCCACCAGGTTTGAATGGTGTGCAGCGTGGTCAGGATGGGAACGGTACACACCGTGCCCAGTACCCCGAACGCGATCAGGATGGGGCGTCGGCCGATCTTGTCGGAGAGGGCGCCGACCACCGGTTGCAGGCACATGAACAGGAACAGCGTGGCCGCCGAGATGGCCGTCGAGTCCGCTTTGCTGAAGCCCACCGTGTTGACCAGGTATTTCTGCATGTAGGTGGTGTAGGTGTAGAAAGCCAGGGTACCGCCCATGGTCAGGCCGACCACGGTCAACAGTTCCTTGGGATGGCGCAGCAGGGTGCGCATCGTGCTTTCCTTGGATTCCTTTTTCTGGGTGAAGGAGTCGGTCTCTTCCATGCCACGGCGCAACCACAGCGCCACCACTGCGCACAGCGCGCCGATCACGAACGGTACACGCCAGCCCCAGCTGAGCAGCTGTTCTTCGGTGAGCGTCTGCTGCAGCACGATCAGCACCGCCAGCGCGATCAACTGGCCGGAGATCAGGGTCACGTACTGGAAGCTGGAGAAGAAGCCGCGCCGTTCCCTGGTTGCCATCTCGCTCAGGTAGGTGGCGGACGTGCCGTACTCGCCGCCCACCGAGAGGCCCTGCATCAGCCGCGCCAGCACCAGCAGCACGGGCGCCCAGATGCCGATGGTTTCGTAGCTTGGTGTCAGCGCAATGACCAGCGAGCCAAAGCACATCAGCAATACCGAAGCCATCAGCGCAGCCTTGCGGCCCTTGCGGTCGGCGTACAAACCCATCAGCCAGCCACCGATGGGACGCATCAGAAACCCGACGGCGAAGATCGCGGCGGTGTTGAGCAGTTGCGCGTTGAGGCTGTCCTTGGGAAAGAACACCTGGGCGAAATACAGCGAGAATGCCGCGTAGACGTACCAGTCGTACCATTCGACCATGTTGCCGACCGAGCCACTGAAGATCGACTTGACGCGGCTGGCGGTGGTGCGAGGCGGGGCGGATGCAGCGGTTGCCCCGGCGGGCAGGGTGTTGGAGTTATCCATGATGGATCCTTCTCATTATTGTTGGTAGCGCGTTGGTTCGCGCTTGCCAAGGCAATAGCAGGAGCCGTGCCAGCCGCTGTACCCCCGATTTCAGAGGGTTCACGAAAAAAAGCCGGCGGATTCTTGCCGATACGAGAAGTGGGGTGAGCGGATTCTTGCCTACTCGCGAAAGTCGTCGCGGGCCAGGCCGTGACGCTGCATCTTTTCGTTGAGGGTGCGCCGAGGCAGTTGCAGTTCCTCCATCACCGACTTGATATCGCCGCGGTGCCGCGCCAGTGCCGCGCGCAGGCATTGGGCTTCGAAGGCTTCCTGTTGTGCCGCCAGGGACAGCCGGACGCTGACCGTTTCCGCCGCTGGCGCGGCCAGGCCCAGCACGTGGCGTTCGGCGGCATTGGCCAGCTCGCGGACATTGCCCGGCCAATCGTGGCTGAGCAACTGGGCCAGTTGCGCCGAATTGACCGGCGGCGCCTGTCGCGCCAGACGCTTCGCGGTTGCCGCGGTGAAGTGATCGAACAGCCGCACGATGTCTTCGCGCCGCTCGCGCAATGGCGGCAGGCGCAGTTCGGCGACATTCAGCCGATAGGCCAGGTCTTCGCGAAACAACCCAGCCCGTGCCTGCTCCAGCAGGTCGGGCTTGCTCGCCGCGACCAGCCGCAGGTCAACCGGAATGCTCTGGTTGGAGCCCAGGCGCTCGAGCTTCTGCTCCTGCAGCACACGCAGCAGCTTGGCCTGCTGAGCCATCGGCAGGCTCTCCACTTCGTCGAGAAACAGAGTCCCGCCGTGGGCGTACTCCAATTTGCCGATGCGCTTGCCCTGGGCGCCGGTGAATGCACCGCTCTCGTGACCGAACAGTTCGGCCTCGAACAATGCCTCGGGAATCGCGGCACAGTTGAGCGCCACGAAGGGTTTGCCAGCCCGTGGGCCGAAATCGTGCAGGCAGCGCGCAACCAACTCCTTGCCACTGCCGGTTTCGCCACGAATCACCACGTTGACCGGCAACTGCGCCAGATCCAGTACCTGGCGCCGCAGCTGGGCGATGGCGGGCGCAGCGCCAAGTAGGGTCGCCTGCAATTGCTCGCTGAAATCGGCCCGACTGTGCAGGCGCCGGTTTTCCAGAACCAGTCGACGCTTGTCCTGAGCGCGCTGCAGGCTGGTCAACAGGCTTTGCGGGCTGAAAGGCTTCTCGAGAAAATCGTAGGCACCCTCGCGCATGGCCTGCACCGCCATCGGCACGTCACCGTGCCCGGTCAACAGAATCACCGGCAACTCGGGGTCGCGGGCCTGGACCTGTGCCAGCAGGCCGAGCCCGCCCATGCCGGGCATGCGCACGTCGCTGAGTATGACCCCGGCGAAATCCGCTGGCAGCTGCGCCAGGCAGTCTTCGGCCTGGCTGAAGCGCTGCACCGAAAAGCCGCTGAGGCCCAACCACTGTTCAACGGCGTCGCGAATGCTCGCTTCGTCGTCGATGACCATCACTTGATTGCTCATGCAGGCTCCGTATCGATGGGCAGGGCAAGGGTGAAACGTGCGCCGTGTGCCAGGTTTTCCGCGCTCAACTGGCCGCCGTGTTCGTGAGCGATCGCCAGGGAGACCGCCAGCCCCAAGCCGAGGCCTTCGCCGATGGGCTTGGTGGTGAAGAACGGGTCGAACAAGTGTTCGAGGTGCTCGCTGGCGATGCCGCCACCGCTGTCGGCAATGTCCAGCTGCCATTGCTCGCCATGAAGCTGCAGGCTGATGTGCATGTCCTTGGCAGGCACCCCGGTCATGGCGTCCAGCGCGTTGCGCAACAGATTGATCAGCACCTGTTCGAGGCGAATCACGTCGCCGCGGACATAGGCCGGCCGCCGGACCTGCAACTGCAGGCGTACACCTGCCGTATGCAGGGGTGTCTCCAGCAACTGCAAGGCTTGATCGAGCACCTGCGCCAGGTCGACTCGTTCGCGCACGCCGGCCGGGCTCTTGCGCGCGAAGGTCTTCAAATGGGTGGTCAAGGCCGCCATGCGTACCAACATCTGTTCCAGCGGCGCCAGGGCCTGGCGCGCCGCGTCGATGCGATCCTGATCGAGCAACAGCCGCAGGCTCGCCAGCTGCATGCGCTGCGCTGTCAGCGGCTGGCTGATCTCATGGGCCAAGGCCGCCGACATCTGCCCCAATGCCGCCAGTTTGGCCGCCTGGACCAGGCCCTCCTGAGCATCGCGCAGCTCCCGGGTGCGTGCCCTGACCAGTGATTCCAATTGCTCGCGACCGCGCTGGCGCAGCGCAGCCAGGCGCCGACGCTGATTCAGCCAGAGGCCGCCGAAAACCAGACTCAACCACAGGCCGGCCGCTGCCAGCGCGGCATTGCGGCTGTCTTCGGTACTCGCCATGGGAGGCTTGAGCAAGTGCAGGGTCCAGCCTTCGCTGGCCATCGGCAACGATGCCCACAGGTAGTCGGCGGTGCCTTGAGGGCCGTTGACGCGCACGTGCCGGGCCGCTCCATCGAGGTTGCCCAGCACCTGGTGGTCCAGCGGCTGCAAGGCTTGATCGTGATACTGACGGGTGCGCTGCAGTTCGGCGCGGTCGGCCTCGCTCAAAGGGTGCAAGGTGCGATACCGCCATCCCGGTCGGTTGGCGATGAACACCACCCCGCGCGCGTCACTGACCAGCAAGGTATCGGGCCCCTGCGCCCATTCCTGTTCCAGTTCGGGCAGCTCGAGCTTGACCACCATGGCACCGAGAAAGCCGTCCCGAGCGTCCTTGATCGCACTGGACAAGAAGTAGCCGGGAATGCCGCTGGTTACGCCTACCGCATAGAAACGCCCGCTGCCCTGGCTGACCGACTGGCTGAAATAGGGGCGGAAGGCGTAGTTGTGACCCACATAGCTGGTCGGCAGACGCCAGTTGCTGGCTGCCACCGCCAGGCCCTGATGGTCGAGCAGTTCCAGGGTCGACGACCGCGCCGCCGCGTTGATGCGCTCAAGCTTGCGGTTGAGCATGTTCTGGGTGGCCGGATCGATCGGCCCCTGTAGCGACTGCTGCAGCTGAGGATCCAGCGCCAGTACTGCAGGCAGGGTGCGATACCGTTCGATCAGGGTGTGCAGGCTGTTGGCGTACAGCGCCAACTGGCCATTGCTGCGTGCCGCCTCCTCGTTCTGCGCCAGCAGCTGGGCGTGACGGCCCGCCCATGCGGCGCACAACGACGCGCCGGCCACGATGACCAGCACGATGACGGCCAGGCGCGGGGCGCGGGAACCGGTCACGGGCGCTATCGAGCCGTTGCCGACCTACAACAACTCGAAGGTCGCCTCTTTGACGTCCTGGGAGTCCAGCCCGATCATCACGGTGAACTGCCCGGCCTCGGCGGCCCGCACCAGTTGCTGGTTATAGAACTTCAGATCACCCTCGACGATATCGAATGTCAGGGTCTGGCTTTCGCCCGGCTTGAGCATCACCTTGCGGAAATGCTTGAGCTCCTTGACCGGTCGAGCCATCGAAGCAGCGACATCACGCAGATACAGCTGAACCACGGTCTCGCCGGCGACCTTGCCGACGTTGCGCACGTTGATGCTGGCCGTCACCTTGCCGTCGCGGCTCAGGCGCTTGCTCGACAGGCTGACGTCCGACAGGCTGAAGTCGGTGTAGCTCAAGCCGTAGCCGAAGGGGTACAGCGGGCCCTGTTCGCTGTCGAAATACTGCGAACTGTAGTTGCCCGGATGCCCCGGCGTGAACGGTCGGCCGATGCTCAAGTGGCTGTAGTACAGCGGCACCTGGCCAACCGAGCGCGGGAAGGTGACCGGCAGTTTGCCGGACGGGTTGTAGTCGCCGAACAACACATCGGCAATGGCATTGCCGCCTTCGGTGCCGCTGTACCAGGTTTCCAGCACCGCATCTGCCTGGCGCTGTTGTTCGCCAATGGTCAGCGGGCGGCCGTTCATCAGCACCATCACCAGCGGTTTGCCCGTGGCGCGCAGTGCAGTGATCAAGGCTTGCTGGGTACGCGGCAGGTCGAGGGCAACACGGCTGGCCGATTCATGGGTCATGCCGCGCCATTCGCCCACCGCGGCCACTATCACGTCGGCATCGCGTGCCGCTGCCAACGCTTCGTCGATCAAGGCCTGGCCGGAGCGTGGGTCGATGGCCTGCTTCACGTGCTCGGGGTTGAAGTGGGCGATGAAGTCCAGCGTCGCACGGTCATCGGTGAGATTCGCCCCCTTGGCATAAGTGACCTTGGCGGGGTCGGCCACGGCATTGCGCAATCCGTTGAGCAACGTCACCGATTGCGTTGCGACGCCGGCTGCCGACCAGCTGCCGAGCATGTCGTCCGGCGCGTCGGCGAGGGGCCCGATGAGGGCAATGCGCGCGTCTTTTTTCAGCGGCAGCGTCTGCTTCTGGTTCTTCAGCAACACCAGCGTCCTGCGCGCGACATCACGCGCTTCGGCGCGATGCAGGCGGCTTTCTGCGTTGACATCGGCCGGGTCGTCCTGGGCCTTGCCGATGCGCAGGTACGGGTTGGCGAACAGGCCCATGTCGTATTTGGCGCCAAGCACCTCGCGCACCGCGTTATCGATGTCGGCCTGGCTGATCTGGCCGCTCTTGAGCAGCCCCGGTAGATGTTCGCCGTACGCCTGGTCGTTCATGCTCATGTCGATGCCGGCCTTGATGGCCAGCTTGGCCCCCTCACGGTCGTCGCTGGCCACGCCATGCTTTATCAATTCATGAATTGCACCGTGGTCACTGATGGTGACGCCCTTGAACCCCCATTGCTTGCGCAGCACATCCTGCATCAGCCAGGTATTGGAGGTCGCCGGCACACCGTTGATGGAGTTCAGGGCGACCATCATGCCACCTGCGCCAGCATCGACCGTGGCGCGATAAGGCGGCAGGTAGTCCTGGAACATCCGTTGCGGGCTCATGTCGACGGTGTTGTAGTCGCGCCCGCCCTCGATCGCGCCGTACAAGGCGAAGTGCTTGGCGCTGGCCATCATTCGGTCCGGGTTGGCCGGGCTGGGGCCCTGTATGTTTTCCACCATCACCCGGGCAATTTTCGACACCAGGTGGGTGTCTTCGCCAAACCCCTCGCTGATGCGGCCCCAGCGCGGATCGCGAGAGATGTCGACCATCGGCCCGAAGGTCATGTCGATACCGTCGGCCGCCGCTTCGGCGGTCGAGGTTCTGGCACTCAAGGCAATGGCGTCCATGTCCCAGCTCGCGGCCAGGCCCAGGCTGATCGGAAACTGCGTGCGGTGACCGTGGATCACGTCGTAGGCGAAGAACATGGGAATCTTCAGGCGGCTGCGCTGCGCGGCATCCTGCATGGGCCTGTTGTCCGCGCGAGTGACCGAATTGAAAGTGCCGCCGATGCGCCCTGCGGCGATCTCGGCCTCGATGCGCTGGTGAGTCATTTCCCCACCGATGGCGATCAGGCGCAACTGGCCGATCTTCTCGTCCAGGGTCATGCGTGCGAGCAGGTCGGCAACGAATGCATCCTTGTTCTGCGGACCTTGGGAAGGGCTATCGGCATACGCGGTTTGCAAGGCCAGGCCAACGACGACACCCAGCAGACACAGCTTGTTCATTGAGTTCTTCTCTCTGGCCTACCGCAGGGATGCCGCAGCCGATTACGGGTGACAGTGTTTTTATAGTTTGCCGGAGGTGTTTTAACGTATCGGCGCTCGTCAATCCAGTCGGGTGCCGGGATTGATACAAATGCATTCGCGCAAGCAGCGTCGAATCAAATCCCCCAAGTCCATTCACAGCCACTAAAATGCCTGCCTGAATAGACCCGAGATCCGTTTCGCCATGTCCGTCACCGACCCCCGCGCCGAATTCCTTGCCCTGCTCGACACCAGCCTGGCGCAGAACGCTTTCATCAAAGTGGTGCTGGCCCGCCATGTCGGCCAGGAACCGGACCTGCAGCGGCTGATCGTCAAGTTGGCGACCATCAAGGGCGAAGCGTGCCTGTCGTTCGTGTACCGCTACAAGACGCGTGACATCACCAAGAACTTCAGCTTGGTCGATGGCCAGCAGTTCATTGCCGACGCCTTGCCCGACACCTTCAAGAACGCCCACCTGCTGACCTTGACCGACGAGTTGCAGCTTGAATTCAGCAAGAAGAACAAGGCCA
Organism: Pseudomonas baltica; assembly: GCF_014235765.1. Taxonomy (GTDB): domain Bacteria; phylum Pseudomonadota; class Gammaproteobacteria; order Pseudomonadales; family Pseudomonadaceae; genus Aquipseudomonas; species Aquipseudomonas baltica. The sequence goes on along the minus strand of NZ_JACMYH010000001.1, from coordinate 1,771,646 downwards.
GCCTGCACCGCAACAAGCAACAGCAGGAGCGGGCCGCGCCGGAGTTGGGTCACGATCGGGAAAAGAAGCGCTACCTGGAGCTGAGCCGGCCGTTTCTGCAGGACCTGGGTGTGACCGACAAGCAGCAGCAACTGATCCCGGCGATGTCGCGCAAGTGGAAACAGATCAACAAGTTCATCGAGGTGTTTTCCCACGCCTTCGCTTCGTCGGTGCTGGCCAAGACGACTGTTCCCGTACGGGTCGCCGATTTCGGCTCGGGCAAGGGCTATCTGACCTTCGCCATCCATGACTATCTGGCCAACTCGCTGCAGCGTCAGGCCCAGGTCACCGGCGTCGAACTGCGTCCGGACATGGTCGAATTGTGCAACGCGGCTGCCACCTCCTTGGAACATCCGGGGTTGGTGTTCGAGTGCGGCGACGTGCGTTCGGTGGTGCCCAGCGAGATCGACGTGATGATCGCCCTGCATGCCTGCGACATCGCCACCGACTACGCCATTCACACCGGTATCCGCTGTGGCGCGGCGATCATCATGTGCTCACCGTGCTGCCACAAGGAAATCCGCCTGCAGATCCAGAGCCCGGGCCTGCTCAAGCCCATGCTGCAATATGGCCTGCATCTGGGCCAGCAGGCCGAGATGGTCACCGACAGCCTGCGCGCGCTGTTGCTGGACGCCTGCGGATACGAGACCAAGGTGTTCGAGTTCATTTCTCTGGAGCACACCAACAAGAACAAGATGATTCTGGCGGTCAAGCGCGACACGTCCGGCCCGTCTTCCGAAGCGCTGGCGAAGATCGAGGAACTGAAAGCCTTCTACGGCATTCGCGAACAGCGTCTGCAGACCCTGCTGCAGGAAGACGGCCTTCTCAGCTAGGCGCTGTGAGGCATCGGGACTACAAGTCGCCGGCATTGTTACCCATCCTTGGCGAGCGCCACCATGAGCGCTCAAGTCAAGGGTTGGAGTTTGCAGTGACGTTCGACATCAAGCTGACGCCCCGTGAGCAGGAAGTGCTCGTCTGGAGTGGCAGAGGCAAGTCCTCGTGGGAAATCTCGCGGATACTGGCCTGCTCCGAGGCAACGGTAAATTTCCATTTCGCCAACATTCGTCGCAAATTCGCCGTGGGTTCACGCAGCGTGGCTGTGCTGCTGGCACTGGAGAAAGGGTTGATATCGCTGTGGTGAGCGCCTGGTTGCGCTCGAGTCTTCAACGTTTCTTCTTCAACACCGCAGGCACGGCCACGTTCAATTGCGCACTGCCCAGGCCATGGCTGGTCGCGTCGAAGAAATACAGTGTCTTGCCGCAGCCGGCGAACAGTTCTTCGAAGCGCTGTTTCTGGCTGATGATCCAGGCATCGCTGAGCGGGAAGATCGACACATAAAAAGTCTGCGCAGGCGCCAGGCGCAGCGCCTGAAGGATGTGCGCATCGTCGCTGTCCAGGTTGTGGCCGAAGATGCACACAGTGCCGTCTTGCCGGCTCAACTCGCCGTGGCACCAGCTCAGGTAGTCCGAATCACGAATGGTGCGCAGCTTCTGCGCACTGGGGCCTTCGTTGACCAGCAACGGCACATCGCCAGGCGTGTTGATCGCAAACCCGTCGAGCAAGGCTTCGCCCTCGGCGGTGCGTTGCCGGGTCGTACCGTCGCTGTTCTTGATCAGGTGCAGACCGCCGTGCAGGTACAGCACGCGGCAGCCTGTGGCGGCGGTGTGGCGAATGTCGAAACCGGTGTCCACGTCCATCAGCTCGGCAAAACCCTGCGGGTCGTGCTGCACGGCCCAGGGGCAGAGCAGGTCGTAGTTGCTGCTGTACACCGTGTCGAACGCGCGCAGTGCAAGGTTGAGCGCGGCCAGGCGCTGTTCATCGAGCAGGCGAAAGGGAATGTGCACGCTGCGCACCGCATGGATCAACGCTTCCTTGATCGCATAGTAGCGATTGAGCGGGGCGGTGGAACTGATCGCCAGGGCGGCATTGACCCGAACGGTACTGTTGAGCACCGCTAGCACCTGCTCGAAGCTGCGGGTCTGCAGCGATTTGAACAAGGCCAGGTCGGTCAGGCTCAAGGGCTTGTTGCGCACCTTTTGCGCGCGCTCGAACAACCCGTCGTAGGCGAAGCTGCGCCACACTGCGCGGCTGGCGCCGTTGCCCAGCAACAGGCTTTGTGCAGGCTGACGGGTATGCAGGGTTTGCCAATCGTCGAGGTGGGCGTCGAAGGTGTCATGTGCCATGGTGATGATTCGTTCTACTCGTGTCTTGGGCAAGGGCGCGACTCTATCACGCCATGTCCTGTCATCCGACGCCGTCTATGCTGGGTCGGTTCACCGGCATCAAACCGCGCCGTTTTCGATCATCCGTGGAAGGACTACACATGTTGGCACACCTGTACAAGACGCTCTGCCTCACTGCTGCCATGGGCGCAGCTGCCTCGGCCCAGGGGCAAACCCCCGATCAGTTGGCTCATGCCGCCAACATTCCGCACCCTGCGGTCATTGCCCATCGAGGTGCTTCGTTCGATGCGCCGGAATCGACACTGCCGGCCTACCTGCTGGCCCGTGACCTGGGCGCCGACTATCTGGAGCTCGATGTGCAGCGCACTCGCGACGGGCAACTGATCGCACTGCACGACGATACCTTGCTGCGCACCACCGACATCGCCAGCAAATTTCCCGAGCGCAAGGACAAGCCGGCCAGCGACTTTACCCTGGCGGAGCTGAAAACCCTGGATGCCGGCAGCTGGTTCAACGCAGCGCACCCCGAGCGCGCCCGTGACAGTTACAAAGGCTTGAAGATTCTCACCCTGGATGAGGTACTCGACGTGGCGCAAGGCGGTACGCACACGCCTGGGGTGTACATCGAAACCAAGGTGCCGCAGCAGTTTCCTGGTATCGAGCGTGACCTCAAGGCCAAACTCAAGCAGCGTGGCTGGCTCGATGGTCAGCACCGGGTCGTGTTGCAGACGTTCGAAAAAGGCAGCCTGGAGCTGCTGGCCAAGGAAATGCCGCAGGTGCCCAAGGTATTGCTGCTATGGGTAGGCGAGGGCAGCATCGAGCCCGAATCCAAGGTGACGTTCGCAGCGTCCGGCATGAAGGACAAAGCGGCTTACTACGCCCAGCAACGGCCCCGCGACCGTGCCGAGTTCGAGCGCTGGCTGGACATTGCCAAAGCCAACGGCGCGGTGGGCACCGGCCCTTCGGCAGCGTTGACCGAGGGGGGAGAGCAGAGCTACATGGACCTGGTTCAGCCATGGATGAACAAGCTGACCCACGACAAAGGTCTTCTGGTGCACGTGTATACCGTGGACGAGCCGGTCGATTTCAAGAAGGTCAGTGACGCAGGCGTGGATGGCATCTTCACCAACCGTACCAGCGAGCTGCTGAAGTTCTACAAGCGTCCTGCCGCTGAATCGGTCATCGAGGTTCTTCAACGCAACGGTTACTGACCTGCGGAAACGCCAACGGCGCGAATCCGGTTGACCTTGCAATTGCGCTTGGCAATTTGAAGGACGGAATTCGCGCCGCTGCAGAAGGTGCGGTGGGCTTATTTGCCAGCGCCGCTGCCGTTGCCGCCGCTGTTGCCCGAGCTGCCATCGCCTTTGGTCGCGCCCATCGGGGTAGGGCCACCGTCGGTGGTGCCGGCGTCTGCGCCCTGGCTCATGGAACCGGTCTTGCCGTCGATACCGGTGGCGTTGCCATTGTCGGGCGATTTGTCGGTGCCTGGAATGACCTGCTTGCCCGATGGTGCTTCCGGGGTGGCAGTAGGGTTGCTGTCATTGGATGCCGCCATCGCCGCGAACGACGAGGCCGACAGAAGACCGGCCAGAGCCAGCGAGGCAAGCTTTTTGCTAATCATCATGGTGCATCTCCGCAGTGATTGGGGTACAAGCATTGGGCCAGCGTCTTGCACGCAAGGTGCCGTCGAGGCGACGAGCGGCATCTCGTCGCAGCAATGCTTCTCAGCGGTATTGGCGATGAAATCCAGGTGGATGGCGTCTGGCTGTATCAATGGAGATAGGCTGCCCGCGCTTCAGCCAGGCATCAAGGGTCTGGCCAAAGGTGTGGTCACTGCAATCGCGCAGCAGCATCAGCGGAATGTCCAGATGGCGCGCCACCGCTCGCGCGCTGTCACGCTCCTGATGCTGGAACACCTCGACCTCGGTCGGCGAAGCGTGGCTGGCCGGCAAGCGCTTCAACACCGTCCACGGATCGCTCTCCAGCAACAGAATCGCCCCCAGGGAAAGCCGCTCGAACGCCGTCAGATCGGTGCCCGACGAACGTGGGCGCTTACCCATCAACGCCACGTTTCCTTCCAGCAGCATCGACTTGCCACTGGCGGCGATGCTGGTCACGGCCAGTTCCAGTGCCTGGCGGTTGCGGTCTCGATTGGTCGCGTAGCGATCATCGCTCCATTTCACACAGGCCAGCACCTGCCTGACCAAACCCGAAGCGCTGCTGTGCAACACGCCCCGACGGTGCCCGTAATGCTCGCAATGCCAGGTTTTTCCCACGCCATGAATACCCGCTACCAGGATGATCATGATGGATGTCCCTATCAAGTAAGAGGATATTACTAGGCTGGATAGGTAACTGAACCGTCAACATCAGTGTCAGAAATTTCTTCGCAATGTTGGATGGTTTTCTGATTGAGTTGGCGTAACTGGCTGTTTGATCGAGAAATGAAGGGTGCTGGGCGGGGGGGCTTTGCAAGGTTGCGAGCAACGAATCTGTGCTGATCGATGCGCTACATCTGCATCTTGTTTATCTGTATAGCTGGTGCCAATGGGACAGTTTCCACACCATGCGGTACAGCAGAGCTGGTATCAGCCCTTGAAACCTGCGAGCTGTTGCGGATAACTGCGTTTGAAACGTTCACTCCGCAGCAGGCCTTCACACGCGAGATGACAAGGTGTTCGAACTGACCAGCTATGTAAGCCTTTTCGTCGTGGCGTTCGGTGCCGCCACGCTTCTGCCTTTGCAATCCGAAGCGGTATTGGTGGGGATGCTTGTTTCGCAACACTACGCAACGGTGTTGCTCGTACTGATCGCCACGGCGGGCAACGTGCTGGGTTCTGTGGTGAACTGGTACCTGGGCCGCTCTATCGAACGTTTTCGGCACCGCCGTTGGTTTCCCATCAGTGAGCGCCACTTGGATAAAGCGCAGAATGCCTACCTGCGCTACGGATACTGGGCGCTCTTGTTCAGCTGGGTGCCGATCATCGGTGATCCCATCACTATGATCGCTGGCGTCATGCGTGAGCCGCTCTGGCGTTTTCTGGTCGTGGTTACACTGGCCAAGGCGTTCCGCTATCTGGCACTGACCGCGATCACGCTTGGCTGGGCGATATGAACGCCTTCAGCCAAACGCCTGGGGATGGCGAATTAAATACATGCCAGCCAACGCGTATCAGATGGGTAGGATCGACATCAGCCTTTGCTGTGCTTATCCGATGTTGGCGGAATGGCAACGCCTCTCGGCCCCGCGATGCCCCAGATGGCGAGTCCGACAAGGGGCAGTACAAAGATCAGCACCGTCCAGCCCAGCCTCGTGCCGGAGCTTTTGGTGCTTCGCCAGACGCTGGTCAGTACCCACGCGTCCAGCAACAGAACGATCAAGGCGGACGCCGCCCAGAAAATCGAGGTTTCCATGGTTTATCACTCCTGAGCAATCACCTACAGGAGAGGGATACCGGTTTGCGCAAGTTCCCGATCATATCCAGTTGGCGATTGACCGTACGTTCCCGTGCTCGATTTGCAGGATGTAGGGGGGGGCGAATCGGAGTCTGTGCATTGGCTGATGATATCCATGAGCTGGCGAAGCAGATGGCCCGAGCTTCGTTACGCCGGAGGTAGTGTTCTGCGGAGTATGGCGAATAAGGTTCGGCGGATAAGAGGCTGAGCGGGGAGGGGGAGAAAATCAAAATACTGACTGAAACATGGAGCGGGTAGAGGGAATCGAACCCTCAACTAAAGCTTGGGAAGCTTTCGTTTTACCACTAAACTATACCCGCATGACGCGTTGTTTCCGTGCCGCTGGCAGTTCATTGCGAACTCGATTGCCAGCTTGGCGACCTCGGTGCACTGCGTCTTTCGACACCTGCTCCGGGCGGCTGACTTTGTACCAGAAGCGCCTGGCAATTTGAAGCGCTAAATTTCGTATCTCTGCTCGATTCCCCTCAAACCAGACCGATCTCTTCTGCGCTCAAGCTGCGGTACTGGCCGGGTTGCAGGCTGTCATCGAGCATCAGCGCGCCCATGCGCTCGCGGTGCAGCGTGAGCACCTTGTTCTGGAAGTGGCCGAACATCCGCTTCACCTGGTGGTAACGCCCTTCGACGATGCTCAGGCGCGCCAGGCGCGGGCCGAGGATGTCGAGGTGGGCGGGCAGGGTGGTGAGGTCTTCGAAGGCGAAGTAGATGCCCTTGGCGAACGTCTCTATATAATGGGGCTCGATGACCTGCTCGGTCTCGACCAGGTACACCTTGGGCAGCTTGGTGGCCGGTTGGGTCAGGCGGCGTGACCATTGCCCATCGTTGGTCAGGATCATCAGCCCGGTGGTGTTGAAATCCAGTCGCCCGGCAATGTGCAACTGGTGCTTGTCGGGCACCTCGAGCAGGTCGAGCACGGTCCGATGCTGCGGATCCTGCGTGGCGCTGACGCAACCAGGTGGTTTGTGCAGCATCAGGTAGCGAGCAGGATAGCCGGCCTGCAACAGCGCTTGGTCAAGCCGTACTTCGCTGAACTCAGAGACAGCGTGCAGCGGGTCGCGGACCACGCTGCCATCCACCTGGACCCGTCCTGCGATCAAGGCCAGGCGCACCTGCTGCCGGTTGAAGCGTTCGAAATTGGAAAGGAACCTGTCCAGACGCATCGCTGCGCTATGCCTCCGACTCAGGCAGTTGCTCATTCACTCGCGCGCAGCGCGGACACAAGCAGGCGGCGTTGCGCAGATGCTCGGGCAAAGCCCGCAGCACAGCGGGGTCGATGCTGACCGTGTAGCACCAGCACGGCTGTGCGGCCGTCTTGGCATCGGCCAATGTGCAGTCGTTGCGGCCGCCGCAGGCTGGGCAAAGGCGGCTGTCGGTCAGCGCGAGCGTGGTCATGAGCGATCCGTGAAGGTATGAACGTGGCATTCTACTTCAGCGCCCTGCAGGTCGGCGAAAAGCGTCGATGCAGAACGCTTTGTATCAATTTATTGCCGAGTGAAATGCAGTATCTTTCCTGCTGTCTGAGTTATGCCCAGAACCACCGTTCCGGGTAACGACCAGTCGTGCTGGTTCGATCCCTCTCGCGGTCCAGGAGGCCGCTTATGTCCCCTAGAGCTCTTTTGATCGTGGTATTGGGCTTGTTGACAAGTGCCTGTGTGCCCTATGGAGGGGGAGGTTACTACCGCACCGAAGTCTATTCCGTGGACAGCTCGCCGAGAGGCGGCTACTACCCCTACAGCCAGCCCTATGGCAGCGGTTACTACGTGACGCCGGCGCCGCGCTATTACGAGGGGCCGCGCTACTTCTCGGCGCCTCGGTATTACGCGGTGCCGCCGCCTCGCTACTACGGTCCGCCTGCTCCGCACTACCGGCCGGGGTTCAGGCCAGGGCGCGGCCCCGATCCACGCTGGCGCGACGGGCCGGCGCGGCATTACGGCCAGGATTGGAACCGGGGCCGAGGCTCCGACCGTGGCCCGGGCCGCGGCGGTCGGCACTAATCAGCAACGGCGCCCTCAGGGGCGCCGTTTTCGTTTTTCACCTGCCATTCAGTAATCACAAAGATCCGCCAGCGGATGACGGCCTTCCCAGGCCTTGCCGAAATGCGCCTCGACCACTGCCTGCGGTACATGGTCGACATCAGGCCAGTGCCAGTGCGGCTGGTTGTCCTTGTCGATCAGGCGCGCACGCACGCCTTCGCTGAATTCGGGATGACGGCAGCAGTTCAGGCTCAAGCTGTATTCCATCTGGAACACCTGGGCCAGCGACAAGTGGCGGGCACGGGCCAATTGCGCCCAGATCAAATGCGCGGTCAGCGGGCAGCCCTTGGCGAGGTTGCTGGCGGCCTTGGCCAGCAAGGGGTCCTCGTGTCGTTGCCATTGCACCAGTGCATGCCAGGCGCCCGGCGCATCGCTGACGTCCAGCTGGGCGTCGATGGCGGCCCGGCGCGGCAGCCACTGCGCCGCTGGGGCACTGTCGCGCGCATCGTGTTCGAGGGCCTTGAGCAGGCTGTTCAGCTGCATGGCTGTCTGCTCCTGCCAGTTCAGCTGCAGCAGGCCGTCGAGCAGATCTTCGTATTGATCGTCGCGCAGGCAACGGTCGGCCAGGCCCAGGTCGAGGGCGTCACGGGCGTTGATCTGCGCGCCGGTCAGGCCCAGGAACAGACCGAGCTTGCCGGGCATGCGCGAGAGGAATCCGCTGGCGCCGACATCCGGGTACAGGCCGATGGTGATCTCGGGCATGGCCAGGCGGCTGCTCGGCGTGACGATGCGAATGCTCGACGCCTGCAGCAAGCCCATGCCACCGCCCAGTACGTAGCCGTGGCCCCAGCAGATCACCGGCTTGGGGTAGGTGTGCAGGCGGTAGTCGAAGCGGTATTCGGCAGCGAAGAATCGTGCCGCCAGCGGCGGCACCTCACCGGGGTGGGCTCGGCAGGCCTGGACCAGGCTGCGTACGTCGCCACCGGCGCAAAAGGCTTTCTCGCCTTCGCCGCGCAGCACCACACAGACCACCCGGTCATCCTGCGCCCACTCATCGAATTTTCCCGCGAGCGCTTCGAGCATCGGCAAGGTCAGAGCATTGAGGGTTTTCTCAGCATTCAGGGAGGCGACGCCGATCCGCGCGCCATTACCGGCGCTGAGTTCTTCGAAATTCAAATCCATCCTGACCTCGCATCAAAAGGGGCGGCAGCAGCGCAGCGATGACCGCGAAGGGCCGACGGAGGGTCGCAGTGCGCTGTCCAGTCTGGATTTGACTTTCTGTGTCCGCATTCCTACCGTCCGCCCACTGATTTCTGGTGCCTGTTGTTTTAGGGTGCCTGCTTCTTGTTGAGGAACATATGAGCACAGACGACCGCATCAAACTCGAGCCTAGCTGGAAAGCTGCACTGCGTGAGGAATTCGACAAGCCTTACATGGCCCAGTTGCGCGAATTCCTGCGCCAGGAGCATGCGCTGGGGAAAGAAATCTATCCGCCCGGGCCGATGATCTTCAACGCGCTCAACACCACGCCGTTGGACCAGGTGAAAGTCGTGATTCTCGGTCAGGATCCCTACCACGGTCCGGGCCAGGCGCATGGCTTGTGCTTCTCGGTGCAGCCGGGCATTCCTACGCCGCCTTCGCTGGTGAACATCTACAAGGAGCTCAAGCGCGACCTCAACATCGACATCCCCAAGCATGGCTATCTGCAGAGCTGGGCGGAGCAGGGTGTATTGCTGCTCAACACCACCATGACGGTGGAGAGGGCAAACGCCGCCGCCCATGCCAAGAAAGGCTGGCAGCCGTTCACCGACCGCATTATCGAAGTGGTCAGCGAGCAGCAGTCCAGCGTGGTGTTCATGCTGTGGGGCGCGCATGCGCAGAGCAAGCAGAAGCTGATCGACAACAGCAAGCACCTGGTGCTGACCTCTGTGCATCCCTCGCCGTTGTCGGCGCACAAGGGCTTCATCGGCAACGGCCACTTCAGCCGCGCCAACAAGTTTCTAGAACAGAACGGTCTGACCGCCATCGACTGGCGCCTGCCCTAAGGCACCGGTCGACGCTTCTGCCACTGGCGAAACAGCGGTTCGGCCAGAAACAGCACGAACAGCAGGCGCATCACCTGCATCGCTGTCACCAGCGGTACCGACAGCTGCAGCACCTCGGCGGTCAGGCTCATCTCGGCAATGCCACCGGGCATCATGCCCAGGGTCAGCGAACGCAGGTCGAGGTTGGTCAGGGCGCTCAGGGCCAGTGCGCAGCCGCCGGCAATGGCCATGGTCAAGGCGGTGCTGACCAGCGTACGCGCGAGAAACGATGGCGCGCGGCGGAAAAACGCGCGATTGAAGTGGCAGCCCAGGCCGCTGCCGATCAGCCACTGGCCGATCTGGCTGCCACCGTCCGGCAGGCCGATGTGCAGATCGAAGCTGACGCTCATGGCAGCGCTGACCAGCAGGGGGCCGAACAGCCAGGGGTTGGGCTGGTCCAGTCGCTGCCAGATCCAGGCCGCCACCCCGGCGAGAGGGAAGATCAACGCCAGCCAGGCCCAGTCGACGCCGCCTTCATGGCTGATCGGTGTGCCGTCGCCCATCAGGAATTTGAACAGCGCCGGCACGCACAGCACCACGGCCAGCACCCGCAGGCTCTGCCCTGCAGCGACGCGGCTGAGGTCGGCGCCATTGCGCGCGCCCAGGTTGACCATTTCGCCGGAACCGCCCGGCATGCTGGAAAAAAAAGCCGTGGCCCGGTCTTCACCGGTGCGCAGCATCAGCCACACGCCCACGGCACTGGAAACGCTGGTGATCAGCGCTCCGAAAAAAATCAGGCCGAAATGGCCGCCAACCTGCTCCATCACCAGGGGGGTGAAGTGCAGGCCGATGCCTATGCCGACGATCCACTGGCCCAGCTTGCGGCCATTGGGTATTTCCGCCAATTGCCACGGTGTCAGGCAGCGCACCAGGATGATCGCCAGCAACGAGCCGATCATCCAGGGCAGCGGCCAGCCGATCAGGCTGGCGACATAGCCGCCAGCCAGACCTACGAACGGTGTACCCCACCAGTTGTGCAGGAACCGATCAAACATCGGCAGCGGCACGACGCATGGCAGCGCGCTTGCGCCAGATACGAACCACCGGCAGCAGCAGCATCAGAACGGTGAGTATCCAGACACCTGCGGTGATCGGGCTGCCCCAGAGAATCTGCAGCTCGCCGTTGGAAATCGACAGCGCGCGACGCAGGTTCTGCTCCATCAGGCCACCCAGGATGAAGCCGAGCAGGACGGGCGACAGCGGGAAATCCAACTTGCGCAGGATGTAGCCGAAGATGCCGATGCCGATCATCAGGAACAGGTCGAAGGTGGTCGCGTGGACCGCGTAGACGCCGATGCCGGTGATGATGGCGATGACCGGTACCAGTGCCCAGTTCGGCACGGCGAGGATCTTGGTGAAGATGCGGATCATGGGGATGTTCAGGATCACCAGCATGATGTTGGCGACGAACAGCGAGGCGATCAGGCCCCAGACGATGTCCGGTTGCTGTTGGAACAGCAGCGGGCCTGGCGTGATGTTGTACAGCGACAGGGCGCCGATCATCACTGCAGTGGTGCCCGAACCCGGTACGCCGAGGGTCAGCATCGGCACCAGGGCGCCGCAGGCAGTGGCGCCGATGGCGGTTTCCGGCGCGGCCAGGCCACGCTTGTCACCTTGGCCGAACTTGCCGCTGGCACCCGCCAGGCGCTTCTCGGTGGTGTAGGCCACGGCGCTGGCCAGGGTGGCGCCGGCGCCGGGCAGTACGCCCATGATGAAGCCCAGCACGCCGCAGCGGATGTTCACCCAGAACACCGAAGCGGCTTCCTTGAGGTTGAACATCATGCGCCCGGTGGCTGTGACGGCCACGCTGCCGTGGTGAGTCTTTTCCAGCAGCAGGAGGATTTCACTGATCGAGAACAGGCCCAGCACCAGCACGACGAATTGAATACCGTCGGTCAGGTGGATGTTGTCGCCGGTGAACCGGTACACGCCGCTGTTGGCGTCGATGCCGACACTGGACAGGAACAGGCCGATCAGCGCCGCAATGAACGTCTTCAATGGCCTGTCACCGGCCATGCCGCCCAGGCAGACGATGGCGAACACCATCAACACGAAGTATTCCGCAGGGCCGAAGGCAATCGCCCATTTGGCCAGGATCGGGGCAAACATGACCATGCCGCAGGTGGCGATGAATGCACCGATGAACGAGCTCCAGGCGGACAACGACAGCGCAACGCCAGCCAGGCCCTGACGGGCCATCGGGTAGCCGTCCAGAGTGGTCATCACGGTCGATGCTTCGCCGGGAATGTTGAGCAGGATCGAGCTGATGCGGCCGCCGTATTCGCAGCCCAGGTACACCGCTGCCAGCAGGATCAGCGCCGATTCCGGCGGCAGGCCCAGGGCGAAGGCGATCGGGATGAGCAGTGCCACGCCATTGATCGGCCCCAGGCCCGGCAGCAGGCCGACCACGGTGCCGATCAGGGTGCCCGACAGGGCGGTGATCAGGTTGTAAGGGGTCAGTGCAACGCCGAAGCCCTGACCCAGGTAGCCAAGAGTATCCATGTCAGTTCTCCAGAACGCTGAGCAGGCCCAGGGGCAGCGGCACGTCCATGACTTTGTCGAAGAGCACGTACAGGCCGATGCTCATCAAGGTGATGATGATCACGCTGGGCATTGCGCGGCCGCCATACAGCAAGGCCATCGGAATGCCGATCAGGATGCTGCTGAGAATGAAGCCCAGGGGTTCGAACGTCCCGGCGAACACCAGCAGCAGGCCGATGCACAAGGCGATCTTCTTCAAGGTCGGGCGGTCCAGCGGCGGTTCTTCTTCGCTGTGCACGATCGGAGTGGGACGAAACACCAAGTACAGCAAGGCCAGGCTCATCAGGCCCAGCATCAGCAACGGGTAGGCGCGCGGGCCTACCGGCTCATAGGAAAAGGGTGCCTGGTAGGGCCAGGCCATCAGTGCCAGACCGGCACAGACAAGCAGCAACAGCAGGGCGAAAAGCCGTTGAACGATCATGATCATGGTCATGTTCCTTCGTGAAGGAGGACGATGGTGGTGTCGGCAGGGAAGCCTTCGCGGGCAGAGATCCGCTCTCACAGTGGACGTGTACATCCAACCCTGTGGGAGCGGGTCTCTGCCCGCGAATGGCTACCCGCAGTCCCAAGCCGATTACTGAACCAGGCCGAATTCCTTGGCCAGGGTCTTGTACTCGGCGACCTGTTTCTTCACGTAGGTGTCCAGCTCCTGCCCGGTCATGGCGAACGGGAACAGCTCGCGCTGGTCACGCAGCTTGGCGAACTCCTCGGATGCCAGCAGCTTGTCGAACGCCGCTTTCCACCAGTCGTATTCGGCGTCGGTCACCTTCGGCCCCAGGTAGAAGCCGCGCACCACAGGCCAGACGATGTCGTAGCCCTGCTCCTTGGCAGTGGGGATGTCCTTCATTTCCGGCTCGTCCAGACGCTTGTCGGAGAACACCGCGAGCAGGCGCATGTCACCACTGAGGATGTGCGGCATGGAGTCGGAGATGTCGGTGCTGCCGACCTGGATGTGGCCGCCGAGCAGGGCCGTGGCGATTTCACCGCCACCTTCCAGGGCAACGTAGCGCAGGTCGCGCGGGTTGATCCCGGCAGCCTTGGCGATCAGTGCGGTCTGCATCCAGTCCTGGCTGCCGACGGTGCCGCCGGAGCCGATCACGACTTTGCTCGGGTCGGCCTTGAGCGCCTTGACCAGGTCATCCAGGGTCTTGTAGGGCGAGTCGCTCTTGACCGCGATGGCACCATAGCTGGTGCCTACCGCGGCCAGCCAGCGTACGGCGCTTTCGTCGAAACGGCCGAACTTGCCCTGCGCCAGGTTGAGCAGCGAGCCGCTGGACCATGCCACCAGGGTGCCTGCGTCGGCTGGGCGCTGCGCGACCACCGCGTTGTACGCTACCGCGCCGACACCGCCGGGCATGTAGGTGACGCGCATGGGTTTGGACAGCAGCTTCTCGTTGACCAGTGCGCTTTGGGCAAGTTTGCAGGTCAGGTCGAAGCCACCGCCCGGCGAAGCTGGGGCAATGCATTCAGGACGTTTGGGTTCTTCCTGGGCAAGCAGCGGGGCACTGATGAACAGGCAGCTGACAGCCAGGGCAAGCGGACGCATGGCGCGGATCATGGGTATTTCTCCATTGTTGTTCTTGTTATCGAAAACGTATCGTGACGTTTGCGTGGCAGGTCTCTACGGACTCGCCTTGCTGAAACCTTATGTTGCGAACCTTTCACCAAGCTTTCAGTGGCGGTCAATCTGCCAAGACTGCTTCACAGTCCGGCGCGGGCCTGTAAACTCGGGCACATAAAGCGGTTGATGAGCCTTTCGCAGCTGGCGCTGACATCAGCGAATACCGTACTACGGCAACATTATCCCGACATAGAAAAGATTGGCCGTGAGGAATACCGATGCGTGTCCTGCTTGTAGAAGATCACCTGCAGTTGGCCGAAAGTGTCGCCCAGGCGCTGAAGGCCACCGGCTTGACCGTCGATGTGCTGCACGACGGGGTGGCGGCAGACCTGGCCCTGGCCAGCGAGGAATACGCCGCCGCGATACTCGATGTCGGCCTGCCCAGGCTTGATGGTTTCGAGGTACTGGCGCGCCTGCGAGCGCGAGGCAAAAATCTGCCGGTGCTGATGCTCACGGCGCGCAGCGACGTCAAGGACCGCGTCCATGGCTTGAACCTGGGCGCCGACGACTATCTGGCCAAACCGTTCGAACTCACCGAGCTGGAAGCCCGGGTCAAGGCCCTGCTGCGGCGCACCGTGCTCGGTGGTGAGCGCCAGCAGCGCTGCGGTCCGCTGGCCTATGACCTGGATACGCGACGCTTCACCCTGGGCAAGGAACTGCTGACCCTGACCTCGCGCGAACAGGCGGTGCTCGAGGCGCTGATTGCCCGTCCGGGGCGGGTGATGAGCAAGGAGCAGTTGGCGGCCCAGGTATTCGGCCTGGACGAGGAAGCCAGCGCCGACGCCATCGAGATCTATGTGCACCGCCTGCGCAAGAAGCTCGACAAGCAACCGATCGCCATCGTCACCTTCCGCGGTCTGGGCTACCTGCTGGAAAGCCGCGATGCGTGAAGTCAGCAGCCTGCGTTGGCGGCTGCTGTGGAACCTCGCCATGCTGCTGGTCTTCCTCATGCTGGCCAGCGGTCTGAGTGCCTACTGGAATGGCCGCGAAGCGGCCGACACGGCTTATGACCGGACCCTGCTGGCTTCGGCGCGCACAATTGCTGCCGGGCTTTCCCAGCGCGACGGCACGCTCAGTGCCGACGTGCCCTACGTGGCCCTGGATACCTTCGCCTACGACAGCGCCGGGCGCATCTACTATCAGGTCAACGACATCGACCACAAGCTGATCTCCGGCTACGAAAACCTGCCGGCGCCGCCGCGCGGCACTCCGCGTACGGACGACTACCCAGCCTTGGCCACGTTCTACAGCGGCCGTTATCTGGGGCAGAACGTACGCGTGGTGAGCCTGCTCAAGGCGGTCAGCGAACCGAACATGATCGGCATGGCAGAAATTCGCGTGGCCGAGACCGAAGAGGCGCGCGTGTCGATGGCCCGTAGCCTGATGGCCGACACCCTGCTGCGCCTGGGCATGCTCGGCGGCGGCGCCTTGTTGCTGGTGTGGGTCACGGTCAGCGCTGCCCTGCGGCCCCTGGAGCGTCTGCGCGACGAAGTCGAAGACCGTCAGCCGGATGACCTGCGCCCCCTGCCGCTGGTCGAGGTCCAGCGCGAACTGTGGCCGCTGGTGCAGGCCCTCAACCATTTCACCGAACGCCTGCGTGTCCAGTTCGAGCGGCAGGCGCAGTTCATTGCCGATGCTGCCCACGAGCTGCGCACGCCGCTGGCAGCGCTCAAGGCAAGGGTGGAGTTGGGCCTGCGCGCCGAACAGCCGGAAGTCTGGCGCACCACTCTGCAGCAGGCAGTGGAAGGCACCGACAAACTCACCCACCTGGCCAATCAGTTGCTGTCACTGGCCCGCGTCGAGAACGGCGCACGAGCCATCGCCGAAGGCGGCGCCCAGCGCCTGGACCTGAGCCAGCTGGCCCGCGAACTGGGCATGGCCATGGCCCCCCTGGCCCACGGCCGGGGTGTGGCGTTGGCGCTGGAGGCCGACGAGCCCATCTGGCTGCGCGGCGAGCCGACGTTGCTCAACGAACTGCTCAGCAACCTGGTGGACAACGCCTTGGCACATACTCCGGCCGGCGGTAACGTCATTCTGCGCGTGCTGGCCCCTGGCGTCCTTGAGGTCGAGGACGACGGGCCAGGCATTCCGGCGGATGAACGCGATCGAGTCTTCGAGCGCTTCTACCGGCGCAATGCGCAGAGCAGCGGAACCGGGTTGGGGCTGGCCATCGTCGGTGAAATCTGCCGAGCGCACATGGCGCGCATCAGCCTGCACGATGGCGCCAGGGGCGGCTTGAAAGTGCGCGTCGACTTCGCGCTCTAGTTCAGCAGCGACTGTGCCTGCAGCAGATCGCTGGCCAGCAGCACCGGGCTTTGCTTGATTTCCAGGCGTTGATACGCCGGATGCTCGACCAGGGTCGGCAGGCCCGTATTGTGCGGCAGGCGCAACAGCGTGACGATCATCACCAGATCGCCATAATCGGTTTCCGTGTTGTGCCGGTTCAGGTCCAGGAACTGGCCTGGCACCTGCGCGAGCATGGCCGGAAAGTCCCACTTGTGCAGGATGTGGTCGCCTATCCGCGGATGGATATGCTCGATCACATGGGTGAGGCTCACCGGGTCGGCCAGCAGTTCGTTGTGCTCCTGGGCGTAGGTCAGGATCGGCAATACGCCGATCTGGTGCACCAGGCCGGCGAGAGCGGCGCGGTCGGGCTTGAGCGTGGTGAATCGCCGCGCCAGCTCGGTGCACATGCCGGCCACCTCCAGGCTGGTCCGCCACGCCTCGCGCATGCGGCTCTGCACAGCAGGCGCGCGCGCGTGGAAGATCTGTTCGATGACCAGGCCGATGGCCAGGTTGCTGCTGTAGTTGACGCCCAGTCGATTGATCGCCGTACGCACGTCGGTGACCTCGAAACTGGCGCGCAGCAGTGGGCTGTTGACCACCTTGAGCAGGCGCGCCGACAGCGCCGCGTCCTGAGCGATGACCTGGCTCAGGCGATTGACGCTGACGTTGTCGTCCTCGGCCGCTTCACGAATTTTCAGGGCGACTTCCGGCATGGTCGGCAACACCAGCTCGTCACGGTCGATGGCGGCCAGCAAATCCCTTTGTACTGTATCGGCCAGCTGGTTCATTCGACGCCTCGGCATAGCGGGAGAGGGGTGCGCAGGCCCTGCTACGGGCCGTGTCAGCGCTGTATTTCACGGTCTCGATCAAGTGTATAGGGCAAGGTGAGAAGCGCCAGCGCAGGACCTTCGAGACTGCCCAGATGAATGCGACCATCCTCGACCGCGTTGTCCTGCAGTACGGCCAGAGCCTCGTAGCCCTCGGCCGTCGGTGCGGCCAGGGCAATCTCGCCGATGGCGCTGCCATGCACCGGCGAGAACAGCGCGGTACCCGGTTCCGGACGCGTCGGGCCGGTCAACTGGACGTGGTAGAGGCGTCGCTTGAGTTTGCCCAGGTACTGCATGCGTGCCACGATTTCCTGGCCGGTGTAGCAACCTTTCTTGAAACTCACGCCGCCCACGGCCTGCAGGTTCAGCATCTGTGGGATGAACAGCTCGCGAGTCGGCTCCAGCACCTGGCCGATACCGGCGCGGATCTGCCCCAGCAGCCAATCGTCGAGCGAGCCCTGGGCCAGCTGTTCGGCCAGCCGGGCAGCCAGGTTCTCGGCCTGCTCGGCAGGCGCCCACAGCTCGGCCCGCGCCGGCGACACGCGCACCGCGATCAGCGCGCCGTGACGTACCACGGCATCGGTATCCAGGGGCAGGTCCAGGCCCAGCGCGTTCAGCGCGCCATCGCCGTGCTGCACGCCGAAGCGCACCCAGGCGTCGCTCTCGTCGGTGAGCTTGGACTTGGAGAACACCGCGTACTTCTTCAGGTCGGCCAATTGTGCTTCGAGCAGGCCGCGGGCCATGGCCAGAACACAGCCATCGCCCTGCAAAAGAATGCGAAAGCTGGACTGCATGCGGCCTTTCTGCGTGCAGCGCGCGCCGAGACTGGCCGTGTGCTCGTCCAGGTAGTTGAGGTTGCAGGTGAGCTGGCCCTGCAGGAACTTGCCGGCGTCCGAGCCGCGAACGGCGAGGACGCCCTCGTGGGTCAGGGTGCAGAACATAGCGCTATCGGACATGGGTCATCGCTGAGTTGAAAAGACTGGACGTCATCATAGAGCCCCGCGCCGGGGGAATGCTATCCCCTCCGCCCTGACACTCCACCGGCGCCTCTGTATACTGCGCGCCTATTCAAGGAGCCCCCCATGGTCGAAAACGTTGAACTCAACCGGCTTTACTGGCACAGCCGCCGCGGCATGCTGGAGCTGGACGTGTTGCTGGTGCCTTTCGTCAAGGAAGTCTATCCCCACTTGAATCAGGTGGATCGCGATGTCTACGTACGCCTGCTCGAATGTGAAGATCAGGACATGTTCGGCTGGTTCATGGAGCGTAACGAGTCCGATGACCCCGAGTTGCAGCGCATGGTTCGGATGATCCTGGATCGTGTCCAGCCCAAGTAACCGCTTCGAGTGCCACTGGCAGCCCTCGCGGAGGCTGCTGGCCTTCTACGTGCTGGCGCAGGCCTCGGCGTGGCTGGCAAACCTGCTGATGGATGCGCCCGTACTCGTGCACCTGGCCGCGGCGGCGCTATGCATCGCGCACGCACTGTACGTATTGCCGCGGCAAGTGTTGCTCGGCAGCCCCCACGCCGTGACCGGCCTGCGCCGTGATCGGAGCGGCTGGTCCGTGTGGACCGAGGCTGGTAGCTGGCAAACGGTGCAGCTGCGCCCCGACAGCATGGCGCTGCCCCATGTGGTCGTGCTGCGCTTCCGCCTGGCCGGTCAGCGACGGGTGCGCAGCGCTTGTGTCCTGCCTGACTGCCTGGATGCAGACACCCATCGACGCCTGCGCCTGCGGCTGAAGTTCAGTCGGCAAAGGTGGGCGGTTCCAGAATAGTGTCATGTGCCTCTGGCAGCAGGTCTGGATAGTCGAGCGTGTAGTGCAGGCCTCGGCTTTCCTTGCGCTGCATGGCCGACGCGATCATCAGCTCGGCCACTTGCGCCAGGTTGCGCAGTTCGATCAGGTCGCGGCTGACCTTATAGTTGCTGTAGAACTCATCGATCTCGTCGAGCAGCAGGCGCACTCGGTGCTGCGCGCGCTGCAGACGTTTGGTGGTGCGCACGATGCCCACGTAGTCCCACATGAAGCGCCGCAATTCGTCCCAGTTGTGGGCAATGATCACGTCTTCGTCCGAATCGGTCACCTGGCTGGCGTCCCACTGCGGCAACGGTCCGGGCGGTGCGACTTCGGCCAGGCAGGAAACGATGTGCTCGGCGGCGGAGCGGGCATAGACGATGCATTCGAGCAGGGAATTGCTGGCCATGCGGTTGGCGCCGTGCAGGCCGGTGCAACTGGTTTCGCCAATGGCATACAAATGGGGGACGTCGGTGCGGCCGTGCCGGTCCACCTGCACGCCGCCACAGGTGTAATGGGCGGCTGGGACCACGGGAATGGGCTGGCGGGTGATGTCGATGCCGAACGTCAGGCAGCGTTGGTACACCGTCGGGAAATGGCTGCGGATGAAGTCTGCCGGTTTGTGGCTGATGTCCAGGTACACGCACTCGGCGCCCAGGCGCTTCATTTCGTGGTCGATGGCGCGCGCCACGATATCGCGCGGGGCAAGCTCGGCACGCGAGTCGAAGCGAGGCATGAAACGCTCGCCGTTGGCCAGCTTGAGCAGGGCGCCCTCGCCACGCAGCGCTTCGGTGATGAGAAAACTCTTGGCCTGGGGGTGATACAGGCAGGTCGGGTGGAACTGGTTGAATTCCAGATTGGCGACCCGGCAGCCCGCGCGCCACGCCATGGCAATGCCATCGCCGCAGGCACCGTCGGGGTTGCTGGTGTACAGGTAGACCTTGGCGGCGCCACCGGTTGCCAGCACGGTGAAGCGCGCCGCGTGAGTGTTCACCGCGCCGCTGCGATGATCCAGCACGTAGGCGCCGAGACAGCGGTCCTCAGCGCGGCCCAGGCGCCGTTCGGTAATCAGGTCGATGGCCGCGCACTGCTCCATGAGTTCGATGTTGGGCCGCAGGCGCGCCGCTGCCAACAGCGTGTCGAACATCGCCGCGCCGGTGGCATCCGCCGCATGAATGATCCGGCGCTGGCTGTGGCCTCCTTCACGGGTCAGGTGAAAGGGGAAGCCGGTGTGCGCGGGATCCGATTCGTGTTCACGGGTAAACGGCACGCCCAACTCGACCAGCCACTGAATCGCCGCCCGGCTGTGCTCTACGGTGAAGCGCACGGCCTCTTCATCGCACAGGCCGGCGCCCGCTTCGAGCGTGTCCTGAACATGAGCCTCGACGGTATCGGTATCGGCCAGTACGGCCGCCACGCCGCCCTGTGCCCAGGGCGTCGAGCCATCGCCCAGCCCACCTTTACTGATGACCGCGATGCGCAGCGTGTCGGGTAACGCCAGCGCAAGGCTCAAGCCTGCGGCTCCGCTACCGATCACCAGAACATCGTGTTGCAGTTGCTTGCCCATTCGAAGGTCATCCGCAGGTCGAAAGTAAGGTTGCGTGAAGCGCCATCCAACGTGCCGTTCGCGCCTGTTGTGCACGTCCCGCTGGTATATCCAAGGGGGTAGCGGCACAATAGCGGCACCTTCGACGCACGGAGTCCAGGGTTTCCCGCTGGCGTGGCGCGGCATTTATAGCAGCCGCATCGACGCTTGCGCTACGCGAACAGGCGCTCGACCTGGGCTGCGCGAGCTGAATCACTTCAGTTATAGGAACGGTTGTAGGACCGAGTAAGCCGTGCGTATAGGCCTAAACCTTCGTTTTTGTGGGAACTTTCCAAGAAAGCCTGCAATCAATAGAAGGTTGCCTATAGGAAGGAAACAGCGTCGAACAGTGGTTGCATTGGCAATGCCAGGTTGCAGCGCTCGACGGAAAGATTATCGGCGCAGCCCGGCACGTTCGAGCTGCGCTTTCCGTGCAGGCTTGATCCAGACCTGCGGGAAACTTGCCTGGAGGGGAGAACTTTTGCGAATAGCCCGAGTCTATGGTTGCAAGCCTGAACGATGGCCTGAGCAGCGCTCCTTCCGGACCCATGAGGAGTGTTCATGCTAACCCAGGAAGAGGATCAGCAGCTGGTCGAGCGTGTACAACGCGGTGATCGGCGAGCGTTTGATCTGTTGGTGCTGAAATACCAGCACAAGATTCTCGGGTTGATCGTGCGGTTCGTGCACGACACCCATGAAGCCCAGGACGTGGCGCAGGAAGCTTTCATCAAGGCTTACCGCGCGTTGGGCAATTTTCGCGGAGACAGCGCGTTCTACACGTGGCTGTACCGTATCGCCATCAACACGGCGAAAAACTATCTGGTGTCCCGCGGACGCAGGCCACCGGACAGTGACGTAAGTTCCGAGGACGCGGAGTTTTATGACGGCGATCATGGCCTCAAGGACCTCGAGTCACCGGAACGTTCACTGCTGCGCGATGAGATCGAGGGCACCGTCCATCGAACCATCCAGCAGCTGCCTGAAGACCTGCGCACGGCATTGACCCTGCGCGAGTTCGACGGTTTGAGTTACGAAGACATTGCCAGTGTCATGCAGTGTCCGGTGGGGACCGTGCGGTCGCGGATTTTCCGTGCCCGGGAAGCCATCGACAAAGCCCTGCAGCCGTTGTTGCAGGAATCCTGAGACAGCGGCGATAGCCAAGAGAGGAACGCCATGAGTCGTGAAGCCCTGCAGGAATCGCTGTCCGCAGTGATGGATAACGAAGCGGACGAATTGGAACTGCGTCGGGTACTGACCGCGCTGGACGATGCCGAAACCCGTGCCACATGGGCACGTTTTCAGGTCGCTCGTGCTGTCATGCACAAGGACCTTCTGGATCCGCGCCTGGACCTGTCGGCTGCAGTGTCGGCAGCCATTGCCGAAGACGTTGCGCCGGCAGCGGCTGCTCGCGGCCCATGGCGCAGCCTCGGTCGTCTGGCCGTGGCTGCTTCGGTGACCGTCGCCGTGCTGGCAGGCGTGCGCCTGTACAACCAGGACGACATTACCGGCGCCGAGCTGGCGCAACAGCAGCCCGCGCAGCAAGCGCCGTCGACGCCGATGGTGCAAGGTCCGGCCGTTCTGGCGGGCTACACGCCCGACAGCTCCGACGCACCAGGGCCGATGGCCAACGGTGTGCTTAAAGGTGAGGAAGGTTTGAACGACCAGCGCCTGCCGGGTTATCTGCGTCAACATTCGCAGGAAGCTGCCGCCAAAGGTTCGGAAAGCGCTCTGCCTTATGCCCGTTCCGCGAGCATGGAAAACCGTTAATCCCGATCATGCGTGCGGCTCTGCTCCTGCCATTTCTCCTTGGCCTGGCCGCACCGGCCGCTGCTGCACCCGATGCAGCTCAGTGGCTCGAAAGCATGACGCGCGCCGAGCGCACGCAGAGTTTCGAAGGCACGTTCGTCTACGAACGTGACGGTGATTTCTCCACTTATCAGGTTTGGCACCGTGCTGGCGACGGCGGGGTGCGTGAGCGTGTGCTCAAATTGGATGGTATCGCGTCCGAGCGTGTCCAGGCCGGTGGCCGTACGGCCTGCGCAACGGGCAACCCAGTGCTCGGCGTGGTGCAAGGTCCTGTTGGCTCCGATGGCGTTGTCGATCCGCTCAAGCTGATGTCGTGGTACGACCTGCGCGTTGCCGGAGCTTCCAGGGTCGCTGGCCGCGAGGCGGTGGTAGTGACTCTGGTTCCCAGGGATCGCGACCGCTATGCCTTCGAAATGCATCTGGACACACGTACCGGCCTGTTGCTCAAGTCTTTGTTGATCGACGCGCAAGGGCGACTGCTCGAACGTTTGCAGTACATGCGTCTGGCAGTGGGAGCCCCTGCATCTGCTGACTTGAAGGCGACACCAAATTGTAAGCCTGTATTGCACGCGCTCGCTGCCACCGCACCGCGCGATGTCTCCACGTGGCGCTCCAAATGGATCCCGGCTGGCTTCGAACTGGCCCAGACAGGCCTGCGCAAATCTTCCGCCAGCAATGCCAGTGTGACCAGTCTGCTGTACGCCGATGGGCTTGCGCATTTTTCTGTATTTGTTGAACCGCTCAATGGTGCATCTGCGCGCGATACCCGCGTCCAGCTTGGCCCGACGGCGGCAGTGTCGCGACGGTTGAAGACCTCGGAAGGTGAAATGATGATCACGGTAGTGGGTGAAATCCCGCTGGGCACCGCTGAGCGAATAGCCCTGTCGATGCAACGCCAGGATGTTCAGGCTCGGCGTTGAACTGTGCGCGCCCCAAGGCACCGTCCATGCTTCGCGACAGGCCTTCATGCTGGTTTAATCATCGCGACGTAACGTGAAAGCTGTTTCATGCAGGTTGCAAACCGCCGGTTTTTTTCTTATAGGTCTGTGCCTCGGGGGCGAACCGTTATGCAGTTGCTGGTTCGCTGCCGTGCGCCGCGCTGGAACACGGGATTGCCAGAGGGCCGAATCCCGGTCTTGCCGACCGCACAACCCTATTGCTCAACCATGCTCGTTACGAACGGGAGCCGTATGTCGATAACACGTTTCAACCCCTTTCTTTCACTGTTCGCGGCAGTGCTGATGCTGGGCAGCGTTGCCAGCGTGCAGGCTGAAGCGTTGCCTGATTTCACCACGCTGGTCGAACAGGCTTCGCCTGCCGTGGTGAACATCAGTACCACGCAGAAGCTGCCGGATCGCGGTGTGGCTGCCAGCCAGATGCCAGATCTGGAAGGCCTGCCGCCGATGTTTCGCGAGTTCTTCGAGCGCAACATGCCACGCGGTGGACCGCGTTCCCCGCAGCGCGGCGATCGTCAGCGCGAAGCGCAGTCGTTGGGTTCGGGTTTCATCGTGTCGGCCGACGGCTATGTACTCACCAACAACCACGTGATCGCCGACGCCGACGAAATCATCGTGCGTCTGTCCGATCGCAGTGAGCTGAAGGCCAAGCTGGTCGGCACCGATCCGCGCACCGACGTGGCGCTGTTGAAAATCGACGGCAAGAACCTGCCTACGGTCAAGCTGGGCGATTCGGCCAAGTTGAAAGTAGGCGAGTGGGTATTGGCCATCGGCTCGCCGTTCGGCTTCGACCATTCGGTCACCAAGGGCATCGTCAGCGCCAAGGGCCGTACACTGCCCAATGACGCCTACGTGCCGTTCATCCAGACCGACGTGGCGATCAACCCAGGCAACTCGGGTGGCCCGCTGTTCAACATGAACGGTGAAGTGGTGGGTATCAACTCGCAGATCTTCACCCGTTCCGGCGGCTTCATGGGCTTGTCCTTCGCCATTCCGATCGACGTTGCCCTGGACGTTTCGGACCAACTCAAGAAGGACGGCAAGGTCAGCCGCGGCTGGCTGGGCGTGGTCATTCAAGAGGTCAACAAGGACCTGGCCGAGTCGTTCGGCCTGGACAAGCCGGCCGGTGCACTGGTTGCCCAGGTGCTCGAAGAAGGCCCGGCAGCCAAGGGCGGCCTGCAGGTGGGTGATGTGATCCTGAGCATGAATGGCCAGCCGATCGATATGTCGGCCGACCTGCCGCATCTGGTCGGAGGGCTCAAGGCCGGTGCCAAGGCCAGCCTGGAAGTGATCCGCGAAGGCAAGCGCCGCACGATCGACGTGACCGTTGGTGCGATGCCGGATGACGATCAGGATCTGGATACAGGCGCCAAGGCCCAGACCGAGCGCAGCAGCAATCGCTTGGGTGTGTCGGTGGCAGAGCTGACCACCGAGCAGAAAAAGGCACTCGAGCTCAAGGGCGGCGTGGTCATCAAGGAAGTGCAGGACGGTCCGGCTGCGCTGATCGGCCTGCAGCCCGGCGACGTCATCACGCACCTGAACAACCAGGCCATCGAGTCGTCGAAGCAGTTCGCCGATATCGCCAAGGGCCTGCCGAAGAATCGTTCGGTGTCCATGCGCGTGCTGCGCCAGGGCAGGGCGAGCTTCATCACCTTCAAGCTGGCTGAGTAAGCAGGTTGGCTGTATGAACGAAAGGCGGCCTTCGGGTCGCCTTTTTTGTGAGCGGTGGTGTGGTCTTCGCGGGCCCTGTGCCCGCGAAGACGTCCGTACAACCACCCCTCGACCCACCGCTCCCACACCCGAACGTTATTCAGGTACAATTCCCGGCTATTTTTCGTTGGGCGTTCGGCCCGCAGCCTTTTTGAGTGTTGACCCGTGAGTGATTTGAGTCATATCCGCAATTTCTCCATCATCGCCCACATCGATCACGGCAAGTCGACCCTCGCCGATCGGTTCATCCAGATGTGCGGCGGCCTGGCCGACCGCGAAATGGAGGCCCAGGTCCTGGACTCCATGGACCTGGAGCGTGAGCGCGGGATCACCATCAAGGCGCACAGCGTCACCCTGCACTACAAGGCGCAAGACGGCAAAACCTACCAGCTGAATTTCATCGATACCCCAGGGCACGTCGACTTCACCTACGAGGTCAGCCGCTCGCTGGCGGCCTGCGAGGGCGCGCTGCTGGTGGTGGATGCGGGGCAGGGCGTCGAAGCCCAGTCCGTGGCCAACTGCTACACGGCCATCGAGCAAGGCCTGGAAGTGATGCCGGTGCTGAACAAGATGGACCTGCCCCAGGCCGACCCGGACAAGGTCAAGGACGAGATCGAGAAGATCATCGGCATCGACGCGACCGACGCCGTGGCCTGCAGCGCCAAGAGCGGCATGGGCGTGATCGACGTGCTCGAGCGCCTGGTGCAGACCATTCCAGCCCCTACCGGCGATATCGAAGCACCGTTGCAGGCGTTGATCATCGACTCCTGGTTCGACAACTACCTGGGCGTTGTCTCGCTGGTGCGCGTGCGCCATGGCCGGGTGAAGAAGGGCGACAAGATTCTGGTCAAGTCCACCGGCAAGGTGCACCTGGTCGACAGCGTCGGCGTCTTCACGCCCAAGCACACCGCCACGGCCGACCTCAAGGCGGGCGAGGTGGGCTTCATCATCGGCAGCATCAAGGACATTCACGGCGCGCCGGTCGGCGACACCCTGACCTTGAGCAGCACGCCCGATGTTGCCGTGCTGCCCGGCTTCAAGCGCATTCAGCCGCAGGTCTACGCCGGGCTGTTCCCGGTCAGCTCGGAAGACTTCGAAGATTTCCGCGACGCGTTGCAGAAACTGACCCTCAACGATTCCTCGCTGCAGTACCTGCCGGAAAGCTCCGATGCCCTGGGCTTCGGTTTCCGCTGCGGGTTCCTGGGCATGCTGCACATGGAGATCATCCAGGAGCGCCTGGAGCGCGAGTACGACCTGGACCTGATCACCACCGCGCCGAGCGTGATCTTCGAAGTGGTCATGAAGACCGGTGAAACCATTTATGTGGACAACCCGTCGAAGCTTCCGGACGCCTCGTCCGTCGAGGACTTCCGCGAGCCGATCGTGTCGGCAACGATTCTTGTGCCTCAAGAGCACCTGGGCAACGTCATTACCCTGTGCATCGAGAAGCGCGGCGTGCAGCGCGACATGCAATTCCTCGGCAGCCAGGTTCAGGTTCGCTACGACCTGCCGATGAATGAAGTGGTGCTGGACTTCTTCGACCGCCTGAAATCCACCAGCCGTGGCTATGCCTCGCTGGACTACCATTTCGAGCGTTACCAGTCGGCCAACCTGGTCAAGCTGGATGTGTTGATCAACGGCGACAAGGTCGATGCCCTGGCGCTGATCGTGCACCGCGACAATGCGGCCTACAAGGGCCGTGCGTTGACCGAGAAAATGAAGGAGCTGATCCCTCGGCAGATGTTCGATGTGGCAATCCAGGCCGCCATTGGCGGACAGGTCATTGCCCGGACCACTGTCAAGGCGCTCAGAAAGAACGTACTGGCCAAGTGTTACGGTGGCGACGTGAGCCGTAAGCGCAAGCTGTTGGAGAAACAGAAGGCCGGTAAGAAACGCATGAAGCAGGTCGGCAACGTGGAAATTCCACAGGAAGCCTTCCTTGCTGTGCTCAGGTTGGAATAGTCGAGTCCTATGTCACTAAATTTCCCGCTGTTGCTGGTCATCGCCGTAGCCGTTTGTGGTCTGCTGGCCTTGCTTGATCTGGTCGTCCTGGCGCCACGACGACGGGCTGCGATCGCCACCTACGAGGGCAGCGTCAGCCAGCCCGAGCCGGCGGTGGTCGAGCGCCTGGACAAGGAACCGCTGCTGGTCGAGTACGGCAAGTCGTTCTTCCCGGTGCTGTTCATCGTGCTGGTGCTGCGCTCGTTTCTGGTCGAGCCATTCCAGATTCCTTCGGGCTCGATGATCCCGACCCTGGAAGTGGGTGATTTCATCCTCGTGAACAAGTTCTCCTACGGCATTCGCCTGCCGGTGGTGGACAAGAAGATCATCGAGGTCAACGATCCCAAGCGCGGCGACGTCATGGTGTTCCGCTACCCCAGCGACCCCAACGTCAACTACATCAAGCGCGTGATCGGCTTGCCGGGCGACCAGATTCGCTACACCTCGGACAAGCAGCTGTACGTCAACGGCGAATTGATCGCGCGGCAACTGGTTGGCAGCGAGCCGGGCAGCCTGGGCAGCGCCGAGTTGTACAAGGAAAAGCTGGGCGAAGTCGAGCACGTCATCCGCCAGGAAATGTCGCGCTATCGCGCGCCGCCCGACAGCCAGTGGACGGTGCCTGCCGGGCACTACTTCATGATGGGCGACAACCGCGACAACTCGAACGACAGCCGCTACTGGGACGATCCGTCGATTCCCAAGGAACTGCTGGGCATGGTCCCCGACCAGAATATCGTCGGCAAGGCCTTTGCCATCTGGATGAGCTGGCCCGAGCCCAAGCTCAGCCACTTGCCCAACTTCTCGCGAGTCGGGCTGATCAAGTAGCGCCGCCGGCGCCGTCCACGGACGGCGCCGAATGTTTTCAGAGGTGTCCAGCATGAACGCAGTGAAGTCCCAGCAAGGCATGTCCATCGTTGGCTGGTTGCTCACCCTGGCGGTGATCGCGTTCGTGGCCAGTACGGCTTTCAAGCTGGTGCCGCACTACATGGACTACCGGACGCTGACCCAGGCCATCGAGTCGGCGGGTGCCGACAAGTCCACCCGGGTCGATACGGTGGGTGAATTCTATGGCCACGTCAGCCGGGCCATGCAGGTCAACAATATTCAGGATCTGGATTTGAACAAGGTTTTAAGCATCACCGAGGCGGGTAACACGTTCAAGGCCCACCTCAAGTACGAAAAGCGTGAGCCACTGATCCAGAATCTGGATGTGGTGGTCAAGTTCGATCGTGAGTTCAGCGTGGTCAAGCCGTGACTGCTTCCCTGGGCCGCCTCGAACGCCAGCTGGGCTACACTTTCAAGGACCAGGACCTGATGGTGCTGGCACTGACCCATCGCAGCTTCGCCGGGCGCAACAACGAGCGCCTCGAGTTTCTCGGCGATGCTATCCTCAATTTCGTCGCTGGCGAAGCGCTTTTCGAGCGTTTTCCGCAAGCCCGCGAAGGCCAGCTTTCACGCCTGCGGGCGCGTCTGGTCAAGGGTGAAACCCTGGCCATACTGGCCCGCGGCTTCGATCTGGGCGATTACCTGCGCCTGGGCTCGGGCGAATTGAAGAGTGGTGGCTTTCGCCGCGAATCGATCCTGGCCGATGCCCTCGAAGCACTGATCGGGGCCATCTACCTGGACACCGGTATGGATGCAGCGCGTGATCGCGTGCTGGCCTGGCTGGAAGGGCAGTTCGAAGGACTGACGCTGGTCGACACCAACAAAGATCCCAAGACCCGCCTGCAGGAGTTCCTGCAGTCGCGCGGTGCTGAACTGCCGCGCTATGAAGTGGTGGATATCCAGGGCGACCCGCACTGCCGACAGTTCTTCGTCGAGTGTGAAGTCGTCCTTCTGAATGAGAAAAGCCGGGGCCAGGGCGTCAGCCGTCGCATCGCCGAACAGGTGGCCGCCGCGTCTGCCCTGATCGCCCTGGGCGTGGAGAATGGCAATGACTGATGCACCCGTTACCCGTTGTGGCTATGTAGCCATCGTCGGCCGTCCGAATGTCGGCAAGTCGACGTTGCTCAACCACATTCTGGGGCAGAAGCTGGCGATCACGTCGCGCAAGCCGCAGACCACCCGCCACAACATGCTGGGCATCAAGACCGAGGGCGAGATCCAGGCCGTCTATGTCGACACCCCGGGCATGCACAAGGGCAATGAAAAGGCCCTGAACCGCTACATGAACAAGACCGCCTCGGCAGCGTTGAAAGACGTCGACGTGGTGATCTTCGTGGTCGACCGCACCAAGTGGACGGACGAAGACCAACTGGTTCTGGAGCGGGTGCAGTACGTGCAGGGGCCGGTGATCCTGGCGATCAACAAGACCGACCGCATCGAGGACAAGGCTGAGCTGATGCCGCACCTGGCCTGGCTGCAGGAGCAGCTGCCGAACGCCGAGATCGTGCCGATTTCCGCGCAGCACGGGCATAACCTCGAAGCGCTGGAAAAAGTGATTGCCGGGCATCTGCCGGAGAACGAGCATTTCTTCCCGGAAGACCAGATCACCGACCGCAGCAGCCGGTTTCTCGCTGCCGAACTGGTGCGCGAGAAGATCATGCGCCAGCTGGGCGCCGAGCTGCCGTACCAGATCACCGTCGAGATCGAGGAATTCAAGCAGCAGGGCAAGACGCTGCACATCCATGCCTTGATCCTCGTCGAGCGTGATGGTCAGAAGAAAATCATCATTGGTGACAAGGGCGAGCGTATCAAGCGCATCGGCATGGAAGCGCGCAAGGACATGGAGGTGCTGTTCGACTCCAAGGTCATGCTCAATCTATGGGTGAAGGTGAAGGGCGGCTGGTCCGACGACGAGCGAGCGCTGCGTTCGCTGGGTTACAACGACCAGTAATTTCACATCGCGGACGACACCCTGTAGCAGCGGCGCAAGTCGCGTCACAGGGTGCAGCAGATCTTCTGTTCGTTCGCGTGGGTTCGTGACGCGGCTTGCGCCGCTGCTACAGGTTTGCGTAAGTCATGTCCAATGCCCCGACGCCACAACCTGCCTACGTCCTGCACTCGCGCGCCTATCGCGAAACCAGTGCCCTCGTTGATTTCCTCACCCCCCAGGGCCGCCTGCGCGCCGTGTTGCGTAACGCGCGCGGCAAGGCGGGCACCCTGGCGCGTCCCTTCGTACCGCTCGAGGTCGAGTTTCGCGGCAAGGGCGAACTCAAGAACGTTTCGCGTATGGAGTCCGCCGGGGTGGCGGTGTGGATGCTCGGCGACGCGCTGTTCAGCGGCCTGTACCTCAACGAGCTGATCATCCGCCTGTTGCCCAGTGAAGACCCCCACCCCCAGCTGTTCGAGCATTATGCCGCCACCCTTCAGGCACTTGGCGCAGGGCGGGCGCTGGAGCCTTTGCTGCGCTCCTTCGAGTGGCGCCTGTTGGATCAGCTCGGTTATGGCTTTGCCTTGGACGTTGACGTCAATGGTGAGCCTGTGGCGGTCGACGGCTTGTACCGCTTGCTGGTGGATGCTGGCCTGGAACGGGTCGAGCTGTTGCAGCCAGGGTTGTTCCAGGGCGCCGAGTTGCTGGCCATGGCCCAGGCCAGCTGGGAAACGCCAGGTGCACTGGCCGCGGCCAAGCGCCTCATGCGCCAGGCCCTGGCGGTGCACCTGGGCGGTCGGCCGCTGGTCAGTCGCGAGCTGTTTCGCAAGCCCTGACCAACACGTATGCTGTGGCCTGGATTTTTCGGAGAGTTCTCGTGAATACCTGTAACCGCATTCTGCTGGGCGTCAATATCGACCACGTGGCGACGCTGCGCCAGGCCCGTGGCACGCGCTACCCCGATCCGGTCAAGGCCGCGCTCGACGCCGAGGAAGCCGGAGCCGATGGCATCACCGTGCATCTGCGTGAAGACCGTCGGCACATCCAGCCGCGCGACGTGCTGCTGCTCAAGGACGTGTTGCAGACCCGAATGAATTTCGAAATGGGCGTTACCGAGGCCATGCTGACCTTTGCCGAGCAGATTCGCCCGGCTCACGTCTGCCTGGTGCCTGAAACCCGCGAAGAACTGACCACCGAGGGCGGCCTGGACGTCGCCGGTCAGGAAGCCAAGATCAAGGCCGCCGTCGAGCGTCTGGGCAAGCTGGGGTGCGAGGTGTCGCTGTTCATCGATGCCGACGAGCGCCAGATCGAAGCCTCGAAGCGGGTGGGTGCGCCGGCTATCGAACTGCACACCGGCCGCTATGCCGACGCCCAGACCCCGACCGATGTCGCCGATGAGCTGCAACGAATCCTCGACGGCGTGGGTTTCGGTCTGGGCCACGGGCTGATCGTCAACGCCGGCCATGGTCTGCACTATCACAACGTCGAGCCGGTGGCCGCGATTCGCGGGGTCAACGAGCTGAACATCGGTCACGCGCTGGTGGCCCATGCGTTGTTCGTGGGCTTCAAGGCCGCGGTGGCCGAGATGAAGGCGTTGATTCAGGCGGCAAGCAAGCGCTAGTCGCCCAGTGGTTGCAGATAGTCTTCCACCAGCCTCGCCCAGCACGCGGCGCCCAAGGGAATGACCGCGTCGTTGAAGTCATAGTGGTCGTTGTGCACCGAGCAGCCATTGAACGACCCGGTGCCGTTCCCCAGGACGAAATAGCAGCCTGGACGCTCGTTCAGCATCCAGGCGAAGTCCTCGCTGCCCATCAAGCGCACCGGCATCTGCTCCAACACATTGTCCGCACCCAACACCGCGCAGGCTGCGGCATGCATACGTGCGGTTTCTTCGGGCGCATTGACCAGCACGGGTGCCAGCAACCGGTATTCAATGGCTGCGGTGACGCCGAAGCTGGCTGCCTGCCCCTGCACGATTTCGCGGATCCGTTGCTCCACCTTTTCGCGTACGGCAGGCGTTGCGGTACGCACACCGAGCATCAAGGTGGCGCTCTCTGGAATGATGTTGTAGACGGTACCGGCGCGGACCTTGCCCACACTCACCACCGCAGCGTCGCTGGTCGAAAGGTTGCGCGAAACCACCGTTTGCAACGCAGTGATGATGCCTGCCAGGGCTGGTATAGGATCAATGGCGCGTTCCGGCATGGCGCCATGGCCACCTCGGCCTGTCAGGGTAATCTGCACTTCTTCCGAAGACGCCATGAAGGCGCCGGACTGAACCACGGCCACCCCGACCGGCAAGCCGGGCATGTTGTGGAAGGCATAGACCGCGTCGCAGGGAAACCTGGCGAACAGGTCGGCTTGCAGCATCGAGCGCGCCCCCGTCAAACCTTCCTCGTCCGGCTGGAAAATCAAATTCAAGGTGCCGTCGAATCGAGCGTCTGCCGCCAGATGCTCCGCCGCCGCCAACAAGGTTGCAGTATGCCCATCGTGGCCACAGGCATGCATGCAGCCTGGGCGCTCGCTTGCCCAGGGCAGCCCGTTGCGCTCCAGGATGGGCAATGCATCCATGTCCGCTCGGATGCCCAGCGTACGTGTGGATTGCCCGCGCCTGAGTACGCCCACAACGCCTTTGCCCACGTCGGCATGGACTTCATAACCCCATGCAGCGAGCCGTTCGGCCACGATTGCCGCGGTGCGACAGGTGTCGATCCCCAGTTCGGGGTGGCGGTGAATGTCTTGGCGCAGTGTCGCAAATCGTGTTGCAGTGCTGAGCAGGTGCGGGTGAACCATGGGCTCGCTCATGGGCATCTTCCTCTGTGTTGCAGTGTATTGAACGATCAGTCGCGGCCGGGATGCTCTGGCAGCAGGCGCAGGGCACACAGACTGAGCGCCACGGTGGCCAACAGGTACAGCGCCGGGGTCAATGGGTTGCCGGTGACGTTGATCAGCCATGTCACCAGCAGCGGTGAGAATCCACCGAACAGCGTCACACTGACGCTGTAGATGATCGACATGCCGGTCACCCGCTGTTCCCGGGGGAATGCTTCGAGCAGCATGGCCATGCTCGGCGCCAGTCCGATCGCCATCGGTAGAATCAGCAGGATAATGGCCACGATGCACAGCAGAACGTTCTCGTGGCTCAAGAGCATGAATGCCGGGTAGACCGTCAGCAGCGCCAGCCCGGTAACCCCATAGAGCAACGGCTTGCGGCGAATGAAACCGTCCGCATAACGGCCGGCGATGGGCGTAATGACGACGAGCAGGGCGCTGGCCAGGCCGACCAGGGCAAACCCCAGGCTCTGCGGGCGGCCAAGTGTCTGGGTCAGGTAGGTGGGCATGTAATAGACCACCATGTACATGGTCACGGTGGTCGCCGACATCCAGGCGATGCCTAGCACCAGGGTGCGGCTTTGCGTATTGAGCAACTGTCCCAGCGAGGGTGCAGTGGCGGTGGCCGTATGCGTTTCATCCAGATGCTGGCGGATGAACCAGCCGACCGGGCCGATCAGCAGGCCGATCACGAATGGCACCCGCCATCCCCACTCCAGCAACGATGCCTCGCTGAGACTGCTGGTCAGCAGCAAGCCCGTGCCCGCACCCAGCAATGCGGCAGCGCCTTGACTGGCGCCCTGCCAGCTGACCACGAAGCAACGGTTGTCGGTGCGGCCCGACTCCATCATGAACGCCGACGCGCAACCCACTTCGCCACCGACTGAATGCCCCTGCAGCAGCCGGGCGATCACCAGCAGGACACTGGCACTGATGCCGATACTGGCGTAGGTGGGTGTGAAGGCGATGATGCCGGTACCCACCGTCATCAGGGCAATGGTCAGCGACAGTGCAGCCTTGCGCCCTCGGCGGTCGGCGACTCGACCGATGAGCAACGCACCCAAGGGCCGCATGACGAAGCCGACGGCAAATGTCGCCAGAGACATGAGCAGCGAGGCCATGGGCGAGGACCCGGGAAAGAACAACTGACCGATGATGACTGCGAAAAAGCTGTACACGG
Organism: Pseudomonas baltica; assembly: GCF_014235765.1. Taxonomy (GTDB): domain Bacteria; phylum Pseudomonadota; class Gammaproteobacteria; order Pseudomonadales; family Pseudomonadaceae; genus Aquipseudomonas; species Aquipseudomonas baltica. The sequence goes on along the minus strand of NZ_JACMYH010000001.1, from coordinate 1,737,945 downwards.
TGAAGTCGTAGATCTCCAGGCCGTTGCCCAGGGAAGAAGCGATGATGACCCGACGCATCTTGTTGGGCTGCGGTGCGGGCGGTGCATCGGCGACAGGAAGAGGTGAATCGCTGGCAAGAGTGCTTTTCATAGGTAAGGCCTGTACCCGGAATCGTGGTGCGGGCCAGTGTCGGGGATGGGTTCAGTCACTGCACATCACATTTAATCAAGGGCTTATGGCTTGGTTTCGATGGAGGCGTTGACTGATACCGGATGGCGCTGCTGGCGGGGAATGAGCGACCCAAAACCATCCAGACGAGTAGCGGAAAATGGGAAGGTTGGTAACCGTGGGAGCCGTTGCCTGCTGAGCTGAAGCCGTTTCATTCACTGACCGTAGGCTCTAGCCTGGGGATTCGGCAAAGTTGAGGGTCTGAAATTACGGTCCGTGCAAGGGCTTGAGTATTGCTCAACTCGAAATGTCTGAATCCGCTGTTTTGAAGGGGTCGCCGTCAGGGTATTGGTCCAAGTGGCCGTTTACGCAAAGCTGGCCTGCAGTTGACCGAACAACAGGCTCGCGGTCCGGGTCAGGTAGGCCTGGTTCACGCACACCACATTGACCGAAAAATCGGGAACCGCCTCTTGCAACCCAAGCGTATGCAGGTAGTTGGCCATATCGGTCATGCCCGCCCAGCAGGGTCCGAGAGCACTCTCACTGACCACCATCACGGCATCGCTCTCGATCAGCATCTTGAGCGCCAGATTCATTGCGGTGCATTCGAACACCTTGGACGGGCGGCCAAGCGCGCTGCCGGCGAACAGTTGATTGAACTGGGATTGGCTGTCTGCAACAGGATCGACGCTGATCCACTGGGCTTGCTGCAGTAACCGCAGCGATCTCACGTGGCGCAGCGGATGATCCTTGCGCACCGCCACGCTGCCGGGAATGCGGCACAGCGGCTGCCAGTCCAGGCCTACGGCATGGCTTGGCACTTGCGACGTCAGGGCAAAGTCCAGCAGGCCATCGCGCAGATGCTGCAGCAACTGGGCAGGGCGCATCTCCAGTACCTTCAGCGCGGCGTTTGGGTAGGTCTGCTGGAAACGCAGAAGGGTCTGTTGCAGTGGCGGCAGCAGCGCGGTGACGGGCGTCACTCCCAGGGTGACCTCGCTCACGGTCAGCCCCTTCATGTCTTCGATTTCCTGACGCGCTCGCCGCACGCTTTCCAGCGCCTGGCGAGCGTGGGTCAGCATGCGCTGGCCATGCTCGGTCAGGCTCATGCCTTTGTTGGAACGAACCAGAAGGGTAACCCCCAATTCGTTTTCCAGTTCCTTCATCGCCCGGCTCAATGCCGACTGCGTCAGGTGCAGCACGTGCGAGGCGTCTTGCAGGCTCCCGGTTTCATGAATACAGACAAGTGCGCGCAGTTGATGCAATTTCATTGTGGGTTGATCTCCCTGACCTGTTCAGATGATCAACCGCACATCGAAGGGAAATCAAGGCGAAAACGGCAGCACACGTTTGTGATGCGTCTGGTCGTACGCCTTCACGATAATCCCATAGGCTTCGTCGCCCACCGGCTTACCGTGGAGGAACGCGTCGATCTGCTGGTAGCTCACGCCATGGGCATCTTCGTCCGGCTTGCCGGGTCGCAGTTCTTCGAGGTCGGCCGTTGGCACTTTCATCACCAGATTGTCTGGTGCCCCGAGCCGGCGGGCGATGGCACGAACCTGGTTTTTCACCAGCCCGCTGAGCGGCGCCAGGTCGCACGCCCCATCACCGAACTTGGTGAAGAACCCCATGACGGCCTCGGCGGCATGGTCCGTGCCGATCACCAGCCCATTGTTGGCATTGGCGATGGTGTACTGCGCGACCATGCGGATCCGTGCCTTGACGTTGCCCATGACGAAATCGCGACGGGCATCGCTCAGACCGTGCAGTTGTGCTGTCTGCTGGGCAAGGCCTTGCACGGCATCGGCGATGTTCACCGTTTCTTCGACATCCGCCTTGATGAAGCGCAACGAGGCGGCAGCGTCGTCCTCGTCGTGCTGGACGTTGTAGGGCAGGCGCACTGCGATGAATCGGTAGTCAGGGTCGCCGCTGCTCTCGCGCAGTTCCTCGATGGCCACCTGTGCCAGGCGCCCGGCCGTGAGCGAGTCGACGCCGCCGCTGATGCCCAGTACCAGAACCTTCAAGCCGGCCGTGGTCAGACACTGCTTGATGAACGCCTTGCGGCGTTCCATTTCCTGGTCGATGGCGTGGTCGTCGGCGAACGGCGGGATCACGGCCAGGGCGGCTGCGATTTCGCTTTGGCGGTTGCTCATGGGCGGACTCCTTGAAGTGGGGGGCGAGCGCGATAGGGCGAAAGCTTACATCACTTCTGATGCTTCTTGACCCACGTCTCCATCTGATCGATTTCCGCCTGCTGGGCCTTGATGATGTTCTCGGCCAGCTTGCGCATCTCAGCGTCCTTGCCGTATTTCAACTCGATCCTGGCCATGTCCAGTGCGGCCTTGTGGTGGGCCAGCATGCCTTTGGCGAAAGCGACGTCGGCGTCGGTCTCCATGCCGCCTTCGTGCATGGATTTCTGCATGGTCTCCATGCTCATCATGTACTCGTGCTGCATCGGGGTCATGTCGCTGTTGCTGTGCGACATTTCGGCGGCAAAGGCTGGGGCGGCCATACAGGCCAGGAGCAGGGCAGCGGTGGTTTTCATGGTAGTGACCAATCCGAGGTGGGTTCGAGGGGTTGACGGGTAACCGTGGGGAAGGTTCCACGTGCGGTGTTTCGGGATGTGCGAGAACAGCGTCCGCGCGCCGAGCACAAAAAAGCCCGCTTCACGTTACCGTGAGGCGGGCTTCAGGGTCTAGCGGTCGCTTACTGGCAAGCTTCGCAATCCGGCTCGTCGATTGCACAGGCCTTTGGCACGGGTGCCGGGCCGGCTGGCGCGGCCTGCATCGGGGCGCTGTTACCGCCACTCGACACTGCATTGAGGTTGCTGGTGCTGATGGTCGACTTCTCGGTGCTGGTCGCGGCCAGGGCACGGAGGTAGTAGGTGGTCTTCAGGCCACGGTACCAGGCCATGCGGTAGGTCACGTCGAGCTTCTTGCCCGAAGCGCCGGCGATGTACAGGTTCAGCGACTGGGCCTGGTCGATCCACTTCTGGCGACGGCTGGCTGCATCGACGATCCACTTGGTGTCCACTTCGAACGCGGTCGCATAGAGGTCTTTCAATTCCTGCGGGATGCGTTCGATCTGCTGTACCGAGCCGTCGTAGTACTTCAAGTCGTTGATCATGACCGAGTCCCACAGGCCGCGCTCTTTCAGGTCGCGAACCAGGTAGGGGTTGATCACGGTGAACTCGCCCGACAGGTTCGATTTCACGTACAGGTTCTGGTAGGTCGGTTCGATCGACTGCGACACGCCGGTGATGTTGGCGATGGTCGCGGTCGGCGCGATGGCCATGATGTTCGAGTTGCGAATGCCTTTCTGCACGCGGGCACGGACCGGCGCCCAGTCCAGCGATTCGTTGAGGTCGACATCGATGTATTTCTGGCCACGGGCTTCGATCAGGATCTGTTGCGAATCCAGCGGCAGGATGCCTTTGGACCACAGCGAACCCTGGAACGTCTCGTAGGCGCCACGCTCGTCGGCCAGGTCGCACGACGCCTGGATAGCGTAGTAGCTGACCGCTTCCATCGACTTGTCGGCGAACTCGACGGCGGCATCGGAACCGTACGGGATGTGCTGTTTGTACAGCGCATCCTGGAAGCCCATGATGCCCAGGCCGACCGGGCGGTGCTTGAAGTTGGAGTTGCGCGCCTGCGGCACCGAGTAGTAGTTGATGTCGATCACGTTGTCGAGCATGCGCACGGCGGTGTTGATGGTGCGCTCGAGCTTGGCGGTGTCCAGCTTGCCGTCGGCAATGTGGTTCGGCAGGTTGATCGAGCCCAGGTTGCAGACCGCGATCTCGTCCTTGTTGGTGTTCAGGGTGATCTCGGTGCACAGGTTCGAGCTGTGGACCACGCCCACGTGCTGCTGCGGCGAGCGCAGGTTGCACGGGTCCTTGAAGGTCAGCCATGGGTGGCCGGTTTCGAACAGCATCGACAGCATCTTGCGCCACAGGTCTTTGGCCTGGACGGTCTTGAATACCTTGATCTTGTTGTACTCGGTCAGCGCTTCGTAGTACTCGTAGCGCTCCTCGAAGGCCTTGCCGGTCAGGTCGTGCAGGTCCGGCACTTCGTTGGGCGAGAACAGGGTCCACTTGCCGTCGTCGAAGACGCGCTTCATGAACAGGTCGGGGATCCAGTTGGCGGTGTTCATGTCGTGGGTACGACGACGGTCATCACCGGTGTTCTTGCGCAGCTCGATGAATTCTTCGATGTCCAGGTGCCAGGTTTCCAGGTACGCGCAGACCGCGCCCTTGCGCTTGCCGCCCTGGTTCACTGCCACGGCGGTGTCGTTGACGACCTTCAGGAAAGGTACGACGCCTTGGGATTTACCGTTGGTGCCCTTGATGTACGAGCCCAGCGCGCGCACTGGCGTCCAGTCGTTGCCCAGGCCGCCGGCGAATTTGGACAGCATGGCGTTGTCGTGGATCGCGCCGTAGATGCCCGACAGGTCGTCCGGTACGGTGGTCAGGTAGCAGCTCGACAGCTGCGGACGCAGGGTGCCGGCGTTGAACAGGGTCGGGGTCGAGGCCATGTAGTCGAAGGACGACAACAGGTTGTAGAACTCGATCGCACGGTCTTCTTTGTTCTTCTCCTCGATCGCCAGGCCCATGGCCACGCGCATGAAGAAGATCTGCGGCAGTTCGAAACGCACGCCATCCTTGTGGATGAAGTAGCGGTCGTACAAGGTCTGCAGGCCCAGGTAGGTGAACTGCTGATCGCGCTCGTGGTTGATCGCCCGGCCCAGTTTTTCAAGGTCGAAGGTGGCCAGCACGGGGTTCAGCAGTTCGAACTCGATACCCTTGGCGATGTAGGAGGGCAGCGCTTTGGCATACAGGTCGACCATCTCGTGGTGCGTGGCGCTTTCAGCCACTTCCAGGAAGCTCAGGCCTTCGGCGCGCAAGGTGTCCATCAGCAGGCGGGCGGTGACGAACGAGTAGTTCGGCTCGCGCTCGACCAGGGTGCGCGAGGTCATCACCAGGGCGGTGTTGACGTCGGTGAGGGCCACGCCGTCGTACAGGTTCTTCAGGGTTTCTTTCTGGATCAGGCCACCGTCGACTTCGGCCAGGCCTTCGCAGGCTTCGTTGATGATGGTGTTCAGGCGGCCCATGTCCAGCGGCGCCAGGCTGCCGTCGGCCTTGGTGATGCGGATGCTGGGGTGCGCTTCGACCGGTGCATCGGCCGGAATGCGGGTGGCGCGCTCCTTTGAGCGCTCGTTGCGGTAGATCACGTAGTCGCGCGCGACCTTCTGCTCGCCGGCGCGCATCAGGGCCAGTTCGACCTGGTCCTGGATCTCTTCGATGTGGATGGTGCCACCCGATGGCATGCGCCGCTTGAAAGTGGCGGTGACCTGTTCGGTCAGGCGCGCGACGGTGTCGTGGATGCGCGACGAGGCGGCGGCATTGCCGCCTTCAACTGCAAGGAACGCCTTGGTGATGGCCACGGTGATCTTGTCGTCGGTATAGCCGACCACGGTACCGTTGCGCTTGATCACGCGCAGTTGGCCTGGAGCGGTCGCGGCCAGATCCAGATTGGCATCGTTGGCCTGCGGCGCCTTGGCCGGCGAGTTCTCGCGAGTTGTGTCGGTTTGCATGGGGTGAGTATCTCCACGTTCAAAAATTTGAGCGGACGCCAATCGTTGGGTCCGTCACCGAAAAGCTGTCCGCGGAAGGCCGAGGCCTTCAGCCGGGTGTAGGAAAGAGCGGAAAATGCGGCCGTCCGCAGGTAGCGGCAGGCGGAGAATTCGTGGGCGAAAAAACTCGGGGAAAGCACGCTGCAAGGGCTTGAGTTCTTGCTTTGACTTGTGCTTGGTTTTTCAGGCGAAACCCTACATGTAGTGGTTTTGCGCGCCGGGGATACAAGATAATGCGGTCTGGGGGTCATTGCAAGGTGCCAGACTGTGGATAACATGTGGGTATTGTGTGGGTGACGGCGCTAGCCCGCGCCGTGTCTGGACTGGAGGCAAATGACCGTTTGTCCCCAGACTTTTGGTGAACCTCGCCACAGGCCCACTAGACAACTGACGCTCACCGGGCTTGGCAAGCGACGCTGTCACTTCATGGCTCGACAGGGCGGCGACATGCCGCCCTGCGAGCAGTGTCCGCCGGGCTAGCGGCGGCAGGGATCAAGCCTCGGCAGCGCGCATCGCCAGCACCTCCTCGGCCGTGTCGTTTTCGTCTTCGCTGATGCTGTACCAAGGGGTATGGCGCTGGCGGCGCAACCAGCCCGCCGCAGTCCAGGTTTCCGTCGGCCGTCCCAGGGCGTCATAGCGCTGCAGATCATGGTAGCTGTGCTCGGCATCGCGATGGCTGGCGTCATCGATATAGCGATCACTGTTGGCGAAGTACGGACGGTACACACGAATCACCTGTCCCTTGGTGTCGTACTCCACGCGCTGGCTGACCCGCCAGCGTGGATCGGCATGGGCATCCTCGGCCAGCAGCATACCGTCACCGTCCACCTGGTGGGCCATGCCGGGCTCGACCCGCTGCTTGCTTTGCAGGTTGCGCCCGAAGCCGTCGAAACTCTCGATGCTCATGCGTACCTGGCACTCGGGGTCGCCGGGGTAGCGATCGGCCTGGAACGCCGCCACGCGAACCGGCTGGCGAGGATAGCTGGCCAGTGGCGCCAGAGTCTCGGCGACCGCGTCGGCCAACAAGCCCTGCTGCCATCCCTGGCGAGCCGAGGCACGCAGCTGCCCACTCAGGGTCACGCGACCGGCCATTACCTGCTCGCCCAGCGCGTAGCTGTCGGTCACACCAACGGCGGGCACCTCGCCCATCCAGGCATCGCCTTCATGGATATAGGCCATGGCCCAGTCACCCAGGCCAGCGGCGTCGTCGGCAATCGCTTCGGCAATACTGCCGGCCATGGTCTGGCCCTGCAACGGTGCAAAGCCCACCGGCTCGCCCATCTCGGTGCCGAAGAAGCTGCTCAGCGACAAGCGTCCGAAGGCGTCATAGCTGGCTTGCTGGCGATTGTCGTTGGGGTCGACCACGTCCACCGGCTGCAAGTGCCGGTAGTCATACCGTGCCTGGGTAGTGCAGCCATCGGCGGCGATTACCTTCACTGGCAGCAACTGGTAGGCATCGTACTGCACGCGTGTTTCACCCATCGCGGGGCTCTGCCGGTAGGCCTGGACCTTGTAGAACGCCTGGGCGTCGCCGTAGGTGGCATACCCCTGGCGCACCGACCACAGCACGCGGTCCGGCTCTTCGGGCAGGAATGCCGGCATGCGTCGATAACCCAGTTCCACCAGCTTGGCGTCCAGCGCTTGCGGCTCCAATACCTCTGCATAGGCTTGCAGCGCTGCTTCATCCAGCTCGGCCGCCTCGGCGAAGTCGGCCAGGGCGAGGAAACTGGCGCTGCCGTCGCTGCACCCTTGATAGCGTTGCATGCTCAAGGCGGTCAGGGTCCTGGGCGCGGTGTTGCCCAACAGTCCATCGTCACGCAACAGCGCTTCGTAGCCGAGCTGGTCCAGTGTCACGTCGGCCTTGGGCAGCGACCAGGCGTTGCCCCGTGCACGGTAGGGCAGGTGCAAGCGCCAGTACTGTGGGTCATCGGCCAGATGGATGGCTTGGGTACGGCTTTCGCTGAAGTAATAGCGATGCTGGGCCGGGTCGAACGCATCTCGCCACCAGGTCTGCTCGTGTTCGTCGCTGTAGGGTGGGGTGTCGATCTCGTGCTTGCGCCGGGCATAGGCGATGCTGACTGCGTGGGTCACTGCACCGAAAGCATCGGCGCGCAATTGCACGCTGTGGCTGCATTGCGGGTCGTCGGCGATGCGCTCGTACTGGTAGCTCAGGGTTTCCAGGGTCATGGGCAGCAGGGTGGCGTAACGCTGCCGCGCGCTGCGCGGTTGCAGCAGGCGCAGGGCAGGGCGCTGTACCTGCACCGAATAAGGCACCGCCGCACAGGCTTGACCGTCCAGGCCGAACACTTCGGTGCGCAGCACCTGACCGCTGAGCGCCCGGGCCATGTCGTGGCGCAAGCCTTCGTCCTGCTCGGTGACGATGCTGTCATTGCCGGTCTGGGCATCGTGGCGCAGCAGCAGAATCGGGCCCAGTGTCCGTGCCTGCGGATCATGCTCGACGGTGCCATGCAGGACTTCATCCACTGCTCGGCCGGTGTGGTACCAGGTCTTGGTCAGCAGCACTGGCGAGGTTGGCTCGGCACTCGCCGACGGCGCTTCGGAGTCCGTGGCGATCACCAGGCCGAAGCCACGCATCTCGCGCTCGCGGCCGTCGTAGTGACCTCGGCGATACTGCACGCGCTGGCTCAAGGTATTGCCGGTGATCTCGTCGTGCTGGGTCTGGCCCACCACCACGTGCACCGGAAACGGCAGCTCGGCAACCGGTGTGAGCCCTGCGGCCAGCTGTTCGGCTTTTTCATCCAGCCATTCCTGAGCCGAACTGCGGTAGCAGGCCTGGGTGTCCGCGCCCATGTTGTTGTTCGACCCCACCAGCAGGTAGGGCTTGCGACCTGAATTGAAGTCCAGCTGCCAATGCTGTCCCGGCAGGTGCGGTACGCTGAGCACCAGGCTCGAACAGCCCAGCCCTTGCAGGTCGGCAACACTGACCTGCCAGCTGTTGTCGTAGCGCAGGCCCTGGGGCCAGGCCTGCAGCACCGGTTCGGCAAAGCCATTGCCGCTCTGGTTCAGGAACACCTGCGCATGCTCGCTGCTCAGGTAGATCAGGTCGGCGGCGCCGGAGCCATCCAGGTCAGCCAGGCGTACCCGCGACGCATCGAACTCGCGGAAGGCAAACGGCAGGCTGGCCATCTTGAAGCTTTTGCCGAACATGCCGCGGCCCAGGTTCGGCCAGCAGCGCAGCTCGTCATGGCGGATGCGGATCAAGTGCTGCTGGCCACTGCCCAGCACGTCGCTGAACGCCACCAACTCATGCTGGCTGTTGCTGGCCAATGGCAACGCGTCGTCGGCGTGGGCAACGTCACGGGGCAGGGCAAAGCCTTTGTCGCGCGCGCTGGGGTACAGCCGCACGCTGCGGCTGCCGATCATCGCGAAATCACGCAGGCCATCGCCGACAAGGTCGGTCATTTGCCCCTCGGCGCTGAAGAACTCCAGTGGAAAGGCATCGAACGGGTGGAAACCGGACCACGCTCGATCGTTGCCCAAGGTGAAGAAACCGCTGTACCCGGGCTGGGCGACGATCCAATCCAGACGGCCGTCGCCGGTCAGGTCGCTGAGGAACTGGCGAGCGGGCTTGCGCGCGTCCGCGACCGGTTGCCTGGGCAATTGCTGCCAAGGTGCGTAGGCCACGGCATCAGGGTCGGCCGAGTCATCGCCGCGCACCGGTTCGCGGTAGCGCCAACTGTCGTCCTGGCGGTAGAGCACGCCAGGCAGGCCTTCGCCGTACAGGTCAACCAACTGATAGGTCTGGCCATCGTCGAGGCCCGGCATCGCTTCGAACTCGCGGTAACGCGCGTCTTCGAAGCGGAAATGCTCGTAGCGAAATTCCAGCGGCGGCTGTTCGACCATCTCGGTGCCTTCACAGGCCTGAGCGATGGCGGCCGTGAGCAGGCTGTAACCGTGACACTGGCGATATTCCAGCCACAAGCGGTTGACCAGCACGGGCGCGCTGCCCAGTTCGTCGAACCGATGGAACATCAGCACCTGATGGCACCGCCGCAAGCTTCGCAGTTCGAAACCGTAGGCAAAGTTGGCGATGGGGTCGGGCCGCAGCGGCCAGGGCTGGCTGGCGGCGTAGGTCGGTACGCTGCCCTGCTCGATGGCGCGTTCGCCATAGTCCAGCACCAGGTCGAAATGCCAATGCTCGGGCAGGCTCGCTTCATCCCACAAATACAGCGGTGCATGGGCGGTGAAGTTGCCATAGCGCACGCGGCTCAGGTAGCGCTGGGCGCTGTGGTCGCGTTCATCGCCTTCAGCCAGACCAACCCCGTCTTCGGCGCGGTACTCGTAGACGACGTGATCGCCGGTGGGCGTTACCGATTCCTCCAGCAGCCATTCGCCCACCTGCTGCGGCGCGTGGGCTGGGAAGACGCGCGCACTGGCGCGCTTGCCGTACAGGTGCAGGCCGCCATCGCTCCCATGGACCAGCCAGAACCCGGCGTCGGCATCGTCCAGCTGCCAATGCTCGATACGCGCGAAGCTGCCTTCCACTCTGGGGCAGTGGCGAGTCACTCGGTAACTGGCCCCCAGCGCCTGGCCGCGAAAGGTATGGACGGTGGTGCTGACGATGACGCCTTGGGCGTCGCGCTGTGGCAGCAGGACATCGCCGCCCGGGCCGACCATTTCGTCGTCGACGGTGTACGCCGGGACGCCTTTTTGCGTGCGCCGGGCGATGCTCTCACGGCTCAGGCCCCAGCCCATGCCGCAGGGGCCGTTACCGGCGCCGCTGCTGTAGCTCAGGCCCAGTTGTGGGGTGGCGCCGCGGCCCGGTGACAGCGGCAGCGCAATGCTGAACGAGGCAGCGCCGCTGGCGCCCACCGAGCCCCAGCCCTTGCCGATGCTCTGGATGGCGCCGCCACCCTTGGGAAGTGAAGGCGTGTTGATCGCCAGTGAGGTGTCGTGGTGTGTATTCATGAGTAGGTATCACTGAAAATGGCACAGAGACCGGGCCCACGGCCCGGTCATTGAATGCTGAGTCGCCTCTGTCGCGGGCAGAGGGCTCTGCCCGCGAACGCGGTCGCCTGATCTACGCCGACTTGGCGGTGTAGCTCACTCGCACGATCACATCGCTCAACGCCGTCAACAGCTCGGGCGTGGAACGGGTGAAGCGCAGGTTCCAGGTCGACACCGCCCCTGTGCCCTCGAACGGCAGGTAGCGCTCGTCGTCGAAGTTCAAGGTGAACATGCCATCGTCATCGACCCCGCTGGACAGGGCGATCTGCTGGCTGGCGCGCATGTTTTCCCAGACGTTGGCGCCCACTGTGTCGCCCATTTCGACCTTGCTGTAGGTTTGCGTAAGCACGGCCGCCAAGTCCTCGTAAGGGCCCAGCACCGCCGGCAAGGTCACGCTCACACGTTTGATGCGGCGCAGGTACTGGCTGGGGTAGTCGCTGTCGAAGAGGCCCTGTTCCAGCTTGATTTCCAGCCCACCGGTCTTGCCCAAGTCCTCGACGATGGTCGCCCACGGCTTGGCCTCGGTTTCCTGCAGACGGCGCACCGACACGGTCTTGGTGATCTCCAGCGAGCGCGCATTGCGTTGCAGATAGGCCGCTTCCATCTTCATCAGGTTGAGCTTTAGCGACTCACCGGCGGTAAGGCCGCGGTAGCTGTCCTTCCAGGCACCCGGCTGAATGAAGCGGGTCTTCAAGTCGGCGATCTCGTACTGCCAGCACGCTTCGGCCGCCAGGCACAGCGACAAGGTGGTGTCGTAGGCCTGGTAGTAAAACGTGGCGAACTGACCGTTGAGCCATTGGTACAGCTGGGCATTGGTGAAACGCTTGTTGAGGAACTGGAAGGTGGTAGCCGCTTGGTCGACCATCAGCTCGGTCTGGCGCAGTTGCTCGGCGGTGACCTTGGCCTGCTCGTCGTGCACCGCCAGTTGCGCGTCGATCTGCTCGATCTCGCGCTTGGCCTGGTCTTCGGCGTGCATCCATTCCTGATGGCGACGACGGTATTGCTCGGTGCGGTCCAAAGCTTCAGCCGCGCCATGGAAAGCGGTGGCCATGCCCTGCGCCACCGCGGTGGCGATGCCGGTGACGCCTTCCAGACGCCAGCCGCCAGTGGTGGCGCCGACAATGGCACCGCTGGCGACGCCGGCGATCACGCCGCCGACCGCCCCCGCCTGGTTCGGTGCTACCTTGAGGCCCTCGCCGATGGCCTGGGACACGAAACCCACGCCTTCAGCCACTCGGCCTTGCAGGTGCAGGGCACCGGCAGACACTTCGCCGGCGCTCACCATCTCAGTCGCCAGGCTGGCGTAATGCGTCAGGCGGCTTTCGGCGATGGCGCGGCTGGCCAGCAACGCCTTGCGGCCTTCAGCTTCAACACGCTGAACCAGCTCTTGCAGTACGACGGCCTGCTTGGCCATGTCCCACGCTTGCTGCTGTTGCATTTCCTGAAGTTGAGCGTTGTCTTTGCGCTCGAGCAATGACAGCAGGGTGCTGCCGAACTGGATCAGATTCTCCACCGCAGCGCTGGCGCGATTGTGCATCACGCTGAAGCGGTAGTGCGGAATCTCCTGGCCTAGCAAACGGCCCGCGCCACCGCCGGCCGCTGCAGAGCCGAATGCCGACATCAAGGCACGCGGATCCAGCGGCGCAGCGAATAGCGGCAGTTGTAACGGCTTGCCGTCCAGGGTGCGGTTGTGGCGCAGGTTGCGCAGGCGTGCTTCGGCGGTGTCCCAGTTCTGCACCAGCTCGCGGTTCAGGGCCACACGGAAATGCGGGCTGTCCAGTTCCGGCACGGTGGGGTCGTTGGCGAACGCCATGAGCGCCAGCGGCGGCTGCTGGAAGATGATGAGTGACCGACCGTCGTTCTCGGCGGCACTTTCGGCGACCAGGCGCTCCTGCTCGATCAGACGTTGCTCGAACGCGCGCAGCCCGCCGCTGACCGAATCCGACAGCTTTTTCAGCGTCAGCGGGTTCCAGCCACTGACCAGGCGTTTGTCCGGACGCGGGCCCAACAGGTCCAGTACGCGCACATACCAAAGCTTGGCTTCGTTCAACGCATCCGGCGTCAACTGGCGATACGCCGCATCGCCGCGGTCCAGCAGGTTCTTGATGAAGTGGCTGTACACCGCCTTGCGGTAATGCACCGGGTTATCGCTGGCAATGCCGTCGGGGTCGATCGGTGCACGGGTGGCACGCTCGCGGCTCAGGTCGTCCACCAGCGGGCGCACGTTCCAGTAGTCGGGACGGCCGCTGCTGTCGGCGCGTCGGCTAGGGTCGAAGATGAAGCTGAGCCAGTACTCGGCTTGGCTGAACTGCTGTTCGGTGTTCAGGCGGTGGCTGATGAGGAAGGGCAGATGGAAGAACAGTTCCCAGAAGTACAGGCCGTTGGCGCCTTTGAAGTCCATGCTCGGCTGCTCGCCAACACCCGAGAGGGATGGCTCCGGCAACAGTTGTGTATGCCAGGACAACAGGTTCTCGACAGCGATATTCGCTCGTTCGATCAGCGTGCGACTGAACAGAGTGTTCATGCGTATAGGGTGTCGGCCGCCAGTAAGGGCATCATTCTGGGCAATGCTTGAATCGGTAAAGTCAATGAATTCGGCAATGCCCATCGACATGTCCTGATGGGCACCCATACCGGGTGCTTTCAAGTGACCGCTGGTCGTGGCGTATTCCAGTTCGATTTCGGTCGCCTTAACACAGTGGCCTGCGCCTCGTTCTCCGTTGGCACCCCGCTGGGTACAGTAGACCCCATGAATAAGGGTGAACTTCTTCGCATTGCCCGACCAAGTATTGGTTGCCCACGCAGGCCTCAGCGTTTCAGGGTCAATATTGATGCTGATCTGTCTCTTGGCACCGCTTTCGAGCGTCAACGCGGTATGGTGATCAGCCGTCAGATTAACTTTGTCCGCCATGCTGGGCGGATTGGGGATTGCCATCGACGCGGGGCGAGCGACGAACTGGGTGAAGGCATGTAGATCCGAGATGGAAAATCGAGAGGCGCCAAAGTTTGACATTTGTGTGTCACCGGGAAACGACACGGTCAGCTGCACGTCAGTAGGAAACTCAATAATTTTATCGACCAACTCTTTTTGGATGTATTTCCCGGCCAAGCTCATCGATCCCGACGCCATGTTCAGACGAAGCCGCTCATTGTCACTGAGTTCATCGCGGATGGCAGAGCTGATTGTCCAGTCTTTGAACCCTTGGAAATAGCAATCGGGTTCGGTCTTGAACTTTCCCCTGGCCGCAGTGAGCGTCGACCCTTCCGCTAATCGATAGTAATTGTAGTACTTGTACAATTCGGTGGGGCCATCGGGATTGAGGACGAGTTTTAACGCTATAGGTTTGATGGCATCGTCAGATGAGAACTCAATCGTTCGAGTTGGTCTCACAGGCCAAGGTGCTGTCACGGTGGTGTCGAACGTCAATACCGAACGCTCCGAATCCAGGACAACGTCCAGCCCTTGGGCAGGGCTGCCAACGGTGTTTCGCCATCCTTCATAATCCCAGCCGCGTACATCGCCTGTTCCCGCATGGGGAGCAGTAGTCTCGACACTTGAAATACGCATGGGTAGCGGGGCGACACGGAACTGGAATCGGCCAGCATTCAGCTGAGCGAATACAACACCTGAGCGCAGTACGAACAGGTGCCGGTCAGCGGGCACGAATGGCTCATTGGCTGCGACCTTCCCCGAGGCAGGAAAAAGTGGCGTAGCGTTGAAGTTCTTGTCGAGCTGAAGGGTATGCAGAAGTCCGTATTGATCATTCAGGCCGTCGCGTGAGTGGGCGTCTGGCTCGCTGAGATCAGGTCGGTAATCCGCATGGACCGCAAGGTACAGGTACTCTGAAGCGGTGCTGGCGTCTACCACGGCAATGGTGTTCAGGCGCGATGTGCCGATGTCCTTGACGAGTTCACGTTCAGCGGGCACTTGCAAGTAGCAAAGCGGCGCACTCCAGCTGTCATCATATTTCTTGTACGTCAGGTTAAGGCGCAGCTGTTGTGTTGATTTGGGTGTCGAGCCGGTCAGCAGCTGGGGTGGGTACTCAACGTCGGTCTTGGACAGTGTGGCTTGCACTTCGCCATTGTCAGAAGAACTCGTGCTGTCCGTGACTTCCAACCACACCACGAACAGGCGGTTGTTGAAATAGACCGGGCGAACGGTGTGCTCGATGGCCGAGTCTGAAATCGGCAGGTTGGCGCGTTTCCAGTCTGACCACGCTCCGGGGTTGGGATTATCCTCCTTCGGCCCTTGGGTACCACTAACGTAAGTGCGTTCGGCCATGTTTACCGAGCGCCAGTAATAGGCGCCTTCGGCGCGGGACTTGCCGATGAAGTAGTACGTGGACTCTTTGAAATCCGTTCCATTGATATAGCCGTTGATGATGCTCAGATTGGCCACTTCCTCGAAGCTGGCCAGGTAGTTTTTTACCGCCTCCTGAGTGGTGTCCACGCTAATACGGTTCTGGTTGATGTCGTTTTCCAGCTGCTGGAAATACGCCGACTTTTTCATCCGCAGCGAGGGATCGATATACAGCGAGGGGTACCAGGCCAGCTGCTGGTTGGCGGCCCACAACGGGTACTGGCTACGCTGGTCGCGCCATTCGCCGAGCAGCGCTTCGCTGAAGCGCACGTTGTCGTAACCCGGCTCCATGCCCAGCAGCGCGCCGTTGATGTACTGCTGCAGACTGGCGATGGCACTGGCTACGGGGCTGGTTTCCACAGCCTGGGTGACCTGGGTGTCCAGCAGCAGGTATTCGTAGAGGTCGTTTTCGGTTTTCAGTTTATTGGCCAGGCCAAGGTCGGCCAGAGTGTCGTCGTTGGGCACGACTTCGCCCAGGTAGTAGGCGACGAGGGCGTCGCGAAAGCTTTCGTTGAGTGTGGCTGCAATGGTCATGCAGTGAATTCCTTTAAGTGATGTATGAAAGGGCGCCTAGGGCCTGCCACTTCGCGGGCAGGCCCCGCTCCCACAAGAGGTCGGGGTGCAGCGACGAGCCCTGTGGGAGCGGGTTCTACCCGCGAAGTGGCAGGCCCAGGCACACCTGATGAATCAGCGGCTCACGGCCGCCATGGCCGCCTGGCCCACCGTTTGCCAGTCAGCTTCGGGGCTGTCGGCATTCAGGGAGCAGGCTTTGAGCAGGGTCGCGGCGTCGAGGCCGGTTTCCAGCGAAAGGGCCTGTGCGCGGCGCACCCAGTCGATATGGGCAACGGTCTTGGCGGTTTGCTGAGGCAGCAGCGCGGTGAGCATCGCCACCTCGCTTTCGCTCCAGCCCAGCAAGCTCGCCAGGGCGGCATTGCAGGTTTGCGACTGGACCGCCAGTTGGCGTTTGCCGGGCCGTCTGGATACCAATGCATTGGCTTGCTGCACGTAACCGAGCAGGCGCTCTTCCGGCTGGCCCAAGGTGTTGAACAGGCTGTCGTAGGCCTTGAGCAGGTGCAGGGTGTTCAAGGACAACGGCCACAGGTTGTCGCACCCCAGCCACGCCGGATTGACGACGAAGGTGCGCAACGCGGCGGCGCCGACCTTGGCCCAGCTGACAGCGCGTGCGCAGGTGCCGATCTGGCGCAGGTCGGCCAGAACCGCACTCACTTTGGCGGCATCGGGCTCGGTGTTTATTGGCCAGGCCTGGAGGGTGCGCTCGAGCAGGCGGTAGGGTGAAACATCGGCGCAGTGGGCGACCCATACCGCCAATTCCGGCAGGAGCGTGGTGTGTTCCTGCAGCAGGCCTTCCACAAGCCGCTGCTGGCGGCACAGGGCGTTGGCCAGATACGTATTCAGTGTGTCTTCGGCGATCTGGACGTCACTGGCGGCCAGCCCCAGCGAGGCGACCAGCGAGCGAACCTTTTCTGCCAACTGCTGCTGATCGGTGTCGGTCAGCGTTGGTTGAAGCGGCTTGACCAGCCCGGCCGCATCAATGATGGCTGAGGTCCCTTTGCCCAGTTCCATGTGCCAGTCGATGGCCGCGCCGGTGGCTTTGTTGGGTAGACCGAGGGCGGATATCGTGGCAGCGTTCACGGCCAAGGTACGGGCCTCATCGGCCATCTGCTGCAGGCGCTCGAGCAGGGCGGTGGCTGGCTCCTGCGCGTCGCCCGTATCCAACAAGGCAAGCAATCCGGTAACCGTGAGCTTATTAATTGCGGCCCAACGTGCTACCCAGTCCAGCTCCATCAAGATGTCGAGGATGTCAGCGGGGGCATTGCCGGTATCGAGGCGTGGCAGCAGCTTGCCCTTGGCCAATGTGTTGACGTACTCCTCCCCACCCAACAAGCGCAACACTTGCTGGCACTCGGCAATACTCATCCCGAACAGCTGCGCGCAACGTGCCTGGCGGTATAACGATCCCATGAGCAGTGGCGTTCGCCGCAGCACACTCGCTACGTTGATACGAGCAGCCGCTACCATCAGCCCGAAGGACTGCGCATCAGGTTCAACGCCAAGCCCCGCGCACAGTTGGTTGATGGTTTTCGATGAAGTGGGGGTTGCAGGGTAGTCAAATGCGTTGTGGTCGAGGACCAACGGCGTGCCGAACAACATCGGGGTATTGAAGACCCTGTCGAACAGCGATGATCTGTGCTGGGTGGCAAAGGGGCACAGGTCGTCCATGAACGCCGCAAATTCGTCGGGAGCCATGCCGTGGTGCTGGTTGAAATAGCGGAATACCCCCAGGCAGCGCAGGGTATTGGCATTCAGCTCACGGGCTGGGTTGCTACCATATTCGCCGCGCATCGCGGCAATGATCAGTGTGTCCAGTTCCGCAAACGGTATGTCCAGCCAGCGCTGCAGGCGGATCATGCGTTGCATGCGGTCCAGCCTGTCGGGGGAGATATTGACCAGGATCCAGCGCTGGCTGCCTTCGCGCTGAATCAGATCGATTGCATTGTTGTAGCGGCGGTCGTCGCTGATGCAAGCGTCCATCGCGCCACCGGCATTGATATAGCTTGCGGCGTGGTGGGAAGGGTTGGGCAGGCGCCGCGCAGGCGCTGAGTCGGCGGCTGTCGCGTGTTTGGACAGGCAGTTTGGCGAAAGCGTGGTTCGCCCGCTTTTACGCGCGATCAGTGCTTCCAGTTGCTCGGCATCGATGCCGGTCTGACCGCAAAAACGGTCGGTGTCTGCCAACTGCTGGCCATCGACCGAGTTTTCCACCACGCCAAGGTGGTCGGTGAAATACCGCTGCTGCAGATCATCGAGCCGCGGCGCGGCGGACAAGTCGATACAGATTCGCCACTGAGCGATCAGGGGTTGGCGACCCACATTGGTACCCACGTTTACGATGAAGGTCGCCGAGTAATCGGCGGGAAGTACCAGGCCAGGGTTGTTGCTTGGATCGAGGTACATGTGCAGGCGGCTACCCAGCTTTTGCGAAACGTGGTTGTAGTTGATCGAATAAGCGCCTGGCACGTTGACCATCATGCAAGCGGTCAGGGTGATGACTTTTTCGCCTGCCGCACCGCGTACGCTGAGTTGGATGAGCGTATTGGTCTTCGTGTTGCCTGATGCGACAGCTGCAGGTGTACAGACCACGCCTTCCTGGTTGGGGACCAAAAGATGGAGGTTGTAATTCTCGTAGGGATACAACGTACTGAAGGCTGGTGAGATCCAAGCGGCTGCAGGGTTCAATGCTCGATCCAGCTCAGCGGCATTGATTGTGAATGTTGGAAAGAGGCTGGGAGCAGTCAGCAATTTCTGCTGCGCGGGGCTTAACCCAGAGAGCAATTGCTGCGCCTGGGTATGGCTGTAACGACTGGTCTTCGGCTGGGCCACGGGCACCGTCAAACTCAGCTTGTGGTTGATTTCCCCCAGCTGTGGCTTGTCTCCAGCCAGTGCCAAGCTCACCTGCTGATGCGCAAAGTGATACGGAAACACGAACGGATGCTTTTTCTCCGCCAGCAACTCATGAATCGGCCGCGCGTCGCCTTTCTCCGTCTGGTATTTGGCAATGCCCTGGCTCAACACGTTGTTCACCAGGTCCAGCATTGGCACGCTCTGGTAGGTGCTCTGCTCGTCGATCACCAGGCTGTCCAGATCCGGCCGGCGCACCGCCAGCGGTATCCGCAGTGGCGAGGTAGACGCGCCTTCGATCTTCTGCTCGGCAAAGCGGCGCAACGAGCCCAGGTAGGCCACCGGGCCGTCCATGGCTTCGATGGCGCCGACCTTGCAGAACTGGTCCCAGTTTTCCTTGAACAGGTTGGGGTAGCTCGGGCCGATGTCGACCAGTGCACGCACGCCGGTCTGCGGAGCGATCAGTGGCAGGTTGCGGCCTGAGGACACGATGTCTTCACGATAGGAACGGGCGATCTGGGTGGCGTAGCACAGGGCATTGTCGTAGGCCAGTTCGCCATCGGCATCGCTGAGGGTGCGTAGCTGACGGGTGAATTCGGCCTTGGGTTGGCGAATGATGTCGAATACCGAGCTCATGCCCATTTCCGGCATCGCATCGGCGAAGCTCATTCTGCCCAGCAGGTGGTTTTCCGGAGTGAGTGGAACAAGGTTGTCGAACAGCGGGTTGGGTGTTGGATCCGCCAGCTCGGGCAGCTCGACCTCGGCAGGCAGGTGGTCGCCGTCATCGAAAACTGGGTCGGGGAGTTCAGGTGTGTTCATGGTGTGCCTCGCTCATGGGGGTAATCAGGGCCGACTTTTTAGCGGGCCTGCCGAGAGCGGGATATCCATAGAACTGATAGGTAGGCAAAGCCTGGCAATGCGGTTAGGGTCGCCTGTCCAGCTGAATCCGGCTCATGAACGCAAAAAGCCCGGCACAGGGCCGGGCTTCTCGGTTCAGCACAAAACGCTTACTGCACTTCCACCGCCAGGCTTTCGGCGATCCTGGCTTGCCAGATGGCCGGCCCGGTGATGTGCACCGACTCACCCTTGCTGTCGACAGCCACGGTGACCGGCATGTCCTTGACGTCGAACTCGTAGATCGCTTCCATGCCCAGTTCTTCGAAGGCCACTACGCGCGACTTCTTGATCGCCTGGGCCACCAGGTAGGCGGCGCCACCCACGGCCATCAGGTACACGGCCTTGTGGTCCTTGATCGCCTCGATGGCGGTGGGGCCGCGCTCGGACTTGCCGATCATGCCCAGCAGGCCGGTCTGGTCGAGGATCTGCCGGGTGAACTTGTCCATCCGCGTGGCGGTGGTCGGACCGGCAGGGCCTACCACTTCTTCACGGACCGGATCGACCGGGCCGACGTAGTAGATGAAGCGGCCCTTGAGGTCGACCGGCAGGGTTTCACCCCTGTTCAGCATCTCGACCATGCGCTTGTGCGCAGCATCGCGGCCGGTGAGCATCTTGCCATTGAGCAGGACGGTTTCGCCGGGCTGCCAGCTTTGCACCTCTTCGGGCGTCAGCGTGTCGAGATTGACCCGGCGCGCCGACGGGCCGGCTTCCCAGACGATTTCCGGGTAAGCGTCCAGGTCCGGCGCTTCGAGTTCAGCCGGGCCGGAGCCGTCGAGCACGAAGTGGGCGTGGCGAGTGGCGGCGCAGTTGGGGATCATGCACACCGGCAAGGAGGCAGCGTGGGTCGGGTAGTCCATGATCTTGACGTCGAGCACGGTGGTCAGGCCGCCGAGGCCCTGGGCGCCGATGCCCAGCTGGTTGACTTTCTCGAACAGCTCCAGGCGGATCTCCTCGATGCGGTTCTGTGGGCCGCGGGCCTTGAGTTCGTGGATGTCGATGGACTCCATCAACACTTCCTTGGCCATTACCGCAGCCTTCTCGGCCGTGCCGCCGATACCGATGCCGAGCATGCCGGGCGGGCACCAGCCCGCGCCCATGGTCGGCACGGTCTTGAGTACCCAGTCGACGATCGAGTCGGACGGGTTGAGCATGGCCATCTTCGACTTGTTCTCGGAGCCACCGCCCTTGGCGGCTACATCCACTTCCACGGTGTTGCCGGGAACGATGGAGTAGTGGATCACGGCCGGCGTGTTGTCCTTGGTGTTGCGGCGAGCGCCAGCCGGGTCGGCCAGGATGGACGCGCGCAGCACGTTCTCCGGCAGGTTGTAGGCGCGGCGCACGCCCTCGTTGATCATGTCGTCCAGGCTCATGGTGGCGCCGTCCCAGCGCACATCCATGCCTACCCGCACGAACACGGTGACGATGCCGGTGTCCTGGCAGATCGGCCGATGGCCGGTGGCGCACATGCGCGAGTTGATCAGGATCTGGGCGATGGAGTCGCGCGCCGCCGGGGATTCTTCACGCAGGTAGGCCTGGTGCATGGCCTGAATGAAATCCACGGGGTGGTAATAGGAAATGAATTGCAGGGCGTCGGCGACGCTCTGAATCAGGTCGTCTTGTTTGATCACGGTCATGGGGCGCGCTCCTCTTGTGGGGAACATTCGTTGAAAAAGCCGGTCAGGTCTTGCCTGGCGCATGGCTTTCGAGGTGCGTCAACTTGTAGCAGGTCGGCGCGAAAAAGGCGCGGCAGTATAGCGCGGCTGGATCGAGCTGACACTCCGCAATGGCGGGTTGGCGTGGTGTCGAGGCGGATACGCCGTTGGTCCGGTAGCCAGTAGACTTCGTCGAGCAATCCAAATTTGAATAGTTATTTCACCCCTTGGCCATTACTATGGCATCACGCCTTTGCACTATTACGGTGCAATCAGGGGAGGGATTCCCATTCAGCACAGCGAGCCTGCGAGTGACCGAGTCCACCCTGCAACATCTATTGATCAAGCGTTTCTCACTGGCCGCCGGCACTTACGCTTTGGTAGTGGCGCTGGTGTGGGTGGCGGTTCTGACGCAGTATTGCCGCGTGTCTCTGGTGACGGCGGTGGGTACCACCTGCCTGGTCGCGATCAGCCAGGGCGCGCTGTATTGGGTTTTTCGCAGCGGTGCCAATCAACGTTTCAGCGATCCCAGCCTCACCGAGTTTCAAGTGCTGCTGGCAGTGGCCTGGCACACCTGGTTGATCGGCAATCTGGAAGTGGCACGCGGCACCTTCATGGTGATGTATGTGTTGATCCTGCTGTTCGGCGTTTTCCACCTGCCACGTCGCGCCTTCGTACGCTGTGCGCTGGTGGTGTTCGTCGCCTTCGTCGGGGTCAATCTGTGGGAGGCCTACCGCATGGCCCTGCCGGACCCAGGCCTGGCCACCCTGCAGATCTGCGCCATGCTGGTGGTGCTGTTGTGGTTGTGCATGTATGCAAGCTATGTACAAACCTCGCGCCAACGCATGCGCCAACGCCGTTATGCCTTGCAGGCCCATCAGGATACCCTGCGGGGCATGATGCGCCAGCTTGAAGACCTGGTCGCCACCGATGAGCTGACAGGCTTGTTCAATCGTCGACACTTCCTGCGCCTGGCCTCGCGCGAGCTGGCCACGCTCAAGCCCGATGTCGAGCATGGCCTGGCGCTGATCGACCTCGATCACTTCAAACGCATCAACGATATCCACGGCCATGCGGCCGGTGACCAGGTGCTGCAAGCCTTCGCGGCCTTGACCCAGGATTGCCTGCGCGACGGCGACGTGCTGGCTCGGTACGGCGGTGAAGAATTCGTGCTGCTCATGCCCGAAGTCGACGCAGACCAGCTGGTGCGGTGCTGCGAGCGGCTGCGCAGCGCCTTTGCCGACGCCGATCCGCAAGGGCTGGGAGCAGCCAATCTGAGTCTGTCGGTGGGCATGACGATGCTCAAGCAGGGCGATGACCTGGATGATGCGCTGCAGCGTGCCGACCAGGCGCTGTATCGCGCCAAAGGTGAGGGCCGCAACCGCTGCGCGGCGGCCTGGGACATGGCCGATGCCTGAGCTGGACGTCGGTGGCAGGCGCTGGACGGTGGCGGCGGGCAGCAACCTGCTCGACGCCCTCAACCAGGCCGGCTTGCAGGTGCCCTTCAGCTGTCGCGCCGGCAGTTGCCACGCCTGCCTGGTGCGCTGTGTTGGCGGCGAGCCACAGGACCGCAAGCCCGATGCGTTGAATGCCACCAAGCGTGAGCAGGGCTGGCGCCTGGCCTGTCAGTGTCAAGTCGTCGAGGATCTGCAGGTGGCGGTCTTCGATCCACAGGGCGACGGTGTGACGGCGCATGTGATCGGCTGTGACTGGCCTTCGGCAAACGTGCTGCGCCTGCGACTAGAGGCGCAGCGCCCGCTGCGCTATCAAGCCGGTCAGCACATGCTGCTGTGGACGGTTGCACCCGACGGCGTGCAAATCGCGCGGCCCTATTCCATCGCCAGCCTCGTCCAGGCCGATGACTTTCTGGAGTTTCATCTGGACTGTCGGCGCCCCGGTGCTTTCATCGACCAGGCTCGTCGCCTGAAGGTTGGCGATACTCTGCAGCTGGGCGAAGTGCGCGGTGGAGCCTTGCACTACGATCCTGAATGGCAGGCCCGGCCATTGTGGTTGTTCGCTGCCGGCACGGGTCTGGCTCCGTTGTGGGGTGTGCTGCGAGAAGCGTTGCGACAAGGTCATCACGGCCCGATCCGGTTGTTGCACATGGCCAACGAGCACTACCTGGATGAACCGTTGCGCGCGCTTGCCCAGCTTCATGCCAACCTTGCGGTAGAGCAGTTCCCGGCAGGCGAGCCGCCGCCGTTGCGCCTCCTGTCGCGCCAGACCATCGCCCTGGTGTGCGGCTCGCCGATCAGCGTGGAAGAGTTTTCCCGAAGGCTGTTCCTGGCCGGCCTGCCCCGAAGTCAGCTGTACAGCGATGTCTTCGTCGGCCGCGGCTGAGTCGCAACACGCATTCGCGGGCCACAGAGCGCTCCTACAGAAATGCAAAAGGCCCCGAGGTTTCAACCCCGGGGCCTTTGGTCTTGCAGCCAACGGCTATCAGTCGACCAGCGGGTCACCCACGTGCAGGATTTTCATCCCGTTCGTGCCACCCGTTTGCGCATAGCTGTCGCCCTTGGTCAGGATGACCCAGTCGCCCTGTTGCACGATGCCCATCTCGAGCAGCTTGTCGATGGCAGCCTTGCTCACTTCGCTCGGCGGCAGAACGGCCGGATCGAAATCCACCGGGTAGACCCCACGGAACATCGCGGCACGGGCCTGGGTGGCCCGCTGTGGCGAGAAGGCGAAGATCGGCACCGAAGAACGCAGGCGCGACATGATCAGCGAGGTGTAGCCGGTTTCCGTGAGCGCGATGATTGCCTTCACGCCCGGGAAATGGTTCGCCGTGTACATGGCAGCCAGCGCGATACTTTCGTCGCAACGCTGGAACTGCGTGTACAGGCGATGGCTGGACTTCTTGCTGGTCGGATGCTTTTCCGCGCCGACGATGATCCGCGCCATGGCCTGCACGGCTTCGATCGGGTAGGAGCCGGCAGCACTTTCGGCGGACAGCATCACGGCGTCGGTGTAGTCGAGCACGGCGTTGGCCACGTCGGACACTTCGGCGCGGGTCGGCATCGGGTTCTGGATCATCGACTCCATCATCTGGGTCGCCACGATCACCGCCTTGTTGTTGCGGCGAGCGTGCTGGATGATCTTTTTCTGGATGCCGATCAGCTCGGCGTCGCCGATTTCCACTCCCAAGTCGCCGCGGGCTACCATGACCGCGTCACTGGCGCGGATCAGGCCGTCGAGGGTTTCGTCGTCGGCGACAGCTTCGGCGCGTTCGATCTTGGCCACCAGCCAGGCGGTACCGCCCGACTCGTCGCGCAACTGGCGCGCGTATTCCATGTCCGACGCATCACGCGGGAAAGACACGGCCAGGTAGTCCAGGTCCATCTCGGCGGCAAGCTTGATGTCAGCCTTGTCTTTCTCGGTCAGGGCCGGTGCGGTCAGGCCACCACCGCGGCGGTTGATGCCCTTGTGGTCGGACAGCGGACCGCCGATCAGTACCGAGCAGTGCAGCGAGTCGGCGGTGGCGGTTTCCACGCGCATGACCACGCGGCCATCGTCGAGCAACAGTTCGTCGCCCACGCCGCAATCCTTGACCAGGTCCGGGTAGTCAATACCCACGACCTCCTGGTTGCCGTCGGTGAGCGGATGGCTGGTGGAGAAGGTGAAGCGGTCGCCGACCTTCAGTTCGATGCGTTTGTTGGTGAACTTGGCGATGCGGATCTTCGGACCTTGCAGGTCGCCGAGCAGGGCGACGTGACGCCCCAGGCGCGCGGCGATCTCGCGGATCAGACGGGCGCGAGCCTTGTGCTCATCCGGTGTACCGTGGGAAAAGTTCAGGCGAGCGACATCCAGACCAGCCTTGATCAGTTGTTCGATCACTTCCGGCGAGTTGGAGGCGGGGCCCAGGGTGGCAACGATTTTGGTACGGCGAACGGTCATGCACTGACTCCTTTATTGAAGCGCTGCCAAAGGCTACTCCTCAATTGCGCTGTAGTCATCGTTCCTCTGCACAACATGTCCAGGAATTGGCCGGGAGGATTTGCACGCACCGGCATCCAATGCCTGGGTATTGAAGATTCCCGGCAATGGGTCGATAAACCCTGATACCCCCCTGCGGCAGGAGAATCCCATGCGCGCGCTTGTATTGATTGCCCTGGCCATCGCCGTGTCAGGCTGCACCCGCTGGTCGATGGACCAGCACTTGAACAGCGCCTATCGCGCCTACGACGACGGCAACTGCGAGAAAGTCGTGCTGGAACTGTCCCAGGTCGACCGCAAGAGCCGGTCGCGGCCCTATGTGCAACCGGAGGTCTCGATGCTGCGTGGCCAGTGCCTGGAGCGCCAGAAGTTGTACGTCGACGCCGCCCAGACCTACCAGTACATCATCAACCGCTATCCCTCCAGCGAGTACGCCTACCGCGCCCAGGCGCGCCTGCAGACACTCGATCAACTGGGCCACGTGCGTCCGGGTGTGCCCGCGCAGCCGCGGCCGGCGGCATTCTGAGGTAAATTTCCTGTACTCTGAAACAGCCTTGAACAAGGCCTGGGCTACGCTGAACGAGTGGAGCTACGAAACGACAGAGGATGAACACGACACATATGCCGGATATCTACAGCAGGCCCATCATGTACACCGAGCGTCGGATCGAGCGGCATCAACTGCCGTACTACCTCAAGGTCTACAACCGTCACACCGGTCGTGCCATGGGCTACATGGGCAACGTGTCGGATGTCGGGCTGATGCTGATCAGCGAGCTGCCGTTGCTGGTCGGGCCGGTGTTCGAACTGCAGGTGAAAATCCCTTCGGTCGAAGGCGAGCCCAAGCTCATCGACCTTTCGGCGCAGTGCCTGTGGTGCCATGAAGACGCCACGCCGGGGCACTACGATTCGGGCTTCGAGTTGCAGGGCCAGGTGCCCACCGAGTTCCTCAAGCTGGTCGACGCGCTGCGTCAGTATTTCACGTTCCATCCCCATGGCACGTCGGCCTGACGGGTCATCCAGGGTTCAGGTACGCGGCTGCCGCAGGCTTCGATAGCGCATCAGCGATTCTGCGGCGATCTCGCCAGGCCATGCGTCCACGACATTCACGCCGCCTGCGGCCAGCCGATCATGCAGGCGCTGGCGCAGCAGCAGGCGCTGCATCACTCCGCAGTAGAGCAGTGCTTCGCGGCGGGTTCGGACCGGCTGTTGACGCAGGCGCTCGAGTGCTTCGTCGCGCAGGCTGGCCAGCAATACCGGCCAGCGCTGCGCGGCCCTGCTCAACGCCAGGGGCCAGGTCGATTCGATGCCGGCATGAAAGCCGGTCACCATCACCAGCAATGCGTAGTCGTGTTCGTCGCGGTGCAGGGCATCCAGGACCGTGGCGGGATCGCCGTTTATCTGGCAGGGCTCGAGCTGCGCGAGCGCTTCAACCAGGCGCTGCAACTGTTCGGCGCCGGGTTGCGGTTTCAAGTGTACGGGCGACGTGCTGGAAGACACGTGCAGGCCGACGGCGAATCCGTCAGCCAGTACCGTTTCAGCCAGTTGCAGGCAAGCGTGTACGGCGTGTTTCAGGTCGCTTGAGTGGGCACCTGGGTGACTGGACCACGCGCCACACTCGAGCAGGATCATCACCGCCCGCTCGGCCGGCATGGCGGACGGCCCGACCGTCCCCACTGCAGCAGCGACGGGGTGGCCGGTCCGCGCAGCGGCCGACATCGGCCCCAGGCTGTCCCGCAAGCGTTGCAATTGCGCCACGGTGCGGGTGAACACTCGAGCGGGCATCCGCCGACCGCGCACGGGCATCAGTGCGGCACCGATGCTGCGGGTCGATTGCTGCGAGAGTTGGGCCAGCACCTGCCACTGCTCGGCCACTGCAAGCGCGTCGAAGCCCGGATGGTGCAGGCAGGCACGCTGCAGCAGGTCTTTCTGCAGGGCGGCCAACACTTCTCCCGGCCCCAGCTCGCGCAGGGATCGACGTCCTTGCTCACGAATGCCCTGCAACTGACCTCGGTCCAGCAGGTTCGGCGCACGCTGTGGCCGCTGTCGCGTCCTCATCCACCACAGGCCCGGCACGGCTGCCAGAAGCAGCGCGGCAAACACCCACAACGCGTATCGCCCAGGCGGCTCAGGCACCGGCTCGAACACCCAGGTCACTTCGCTGCCCTGATTCAGGTACCACAGCAGCCAGGCATTGTCGTAGCGCTGGATCTGCTCGTCGGTCCACAAACGGGCATCGCTGACCAGGGTGATGAGGCCCTCGCCGTAGGCCATCTGCATCAGATGCGTGGCGCCGTTGCTGTTGGCCCAGGACTGGACCTTGCCGGTCGGGTCATCCAGATGGCGTTGCGTGTCGAAACCCATGTAGGCCGGCGCCGATTCGTCTTCCAGATAGAGCTTGGTCAGCGAAGGGTAGTCGTCGCCCGCCGCAGGCGGCAGTTGCGGCAACTGCGAGCTCGACTGCACGCGAATCTGCAGGCGATCGAGCAAAGCATCCCCACTGCTGGCGCGGGCCTCGTCCCACAAGGCGTCGGCGACCGCCAGCAGGCGTCCGCCACGCTGCACCCAGCCCAGCAGACGGTCGACTTGCTGGGCCGACAGCGGCGTTTGCCGGTGCAGCAGCATCAGGCTGTGGCCGCGTGCAGGCAGCGTGTCCAGTTCGTCCCAAGTGGTTGTCGCATGGTTGCCCAGCCCTTGTGCCTGGAGAAAGTCCCGGGCACCTCGATAGGGCGTACTCACCGACGGCTGTGAAGCGAGGATTCGCGCGATGGATTGCCGTGCAGCCTGGCTGTTCAGCGTCTGATCGAGCAGGCGCGGGCTGTCGAGATCGGCGGCGCCGGTGAGGCCGGCCCACAGCGCCAGTGCAACCAGCAAGGCCGCTGCACGCCGAGCACGCTGCCGTCGGGGTGGTCTCAACGGACCGCCACCAGGCTCAACAGCTGCCCATCGAGCCAGGCGAACTGCCCGTCGATTTCGAATCCGCTGGCGAACTGCGGTGAGAGGTCGATCAACAGGCGCAGGCGTGCCTGCCCTTGGGCAGACCAATGCAGCACTTCGGCATGTTCGAAATAGAAGCGCTTGCCGACCAGCGGATACAGCGCCTTGAACAGGCTTTCCTTGAGGGAGAACGTCAGGGTCACCACCATGGCCACCTGGTTGGGGTCCATCCGGGCCTGCTCGTCCAGGGTCAGTATTTCCGCGCGCAGCCGTTCGGCGCGCGCCAGCGGCAGCAGGCTCTCGATGTCCAGGCCCAGTCCCTGGCAGTCATCGCGGCTGGCGACCACGGCTGCGGCCCGACCGCTGCCATGGGTAATCGACCCTACGGTCTGTTCAGGCCAGATCGGCGCGCGGTCGGTGCCGATGACCGGCACCTGCGCTTCGCCGGTGAGGGCCAGCAGTGCCTCGCGTGCGCAGACACGCCCAGCCAGGTACTCGGCCTGGCGCTTGGCCACCGAACGCTGGATCGACGCAGGCGCCACGATGCCGCACCGCGAGAAATCCTCGGTCGTGAACGCGCTGTGCTCGAAACGGTTGCTGAACAACCGTGCGCCGGGCACCGATTCAGGCAGTGGCCAGTGCTGGCGCAGATCGCTCAGGCAAGCGGGGAGGGCTGTATTCATGTGCGCATTCTGCCCAGCCTCGTCGTGCAAGGGAATGACGATCATTGCACGCGCGTTTCACCGCTGAACACCAGGGTCTGGCGGCACCGGCGGCACAGGTAGCGGCGGCCTTTGCCAACCATGCCGTGGCGCTGGGCGGAAAAGGCGAAGTCGCCGTCGGCGCAGGGGCATTTGTAGAGGTAACGGATAACCTGGCGACGTTTCACCGCATAGCTGTGGCAACGGTGGGGTGTCAGCTCGTAGACACCGCGCATGATCAGTTGCCATTCCTCGCCATGGGGCGCAATGCGGTCGCCGAACAACTGATGGGCGACCAGGTGCGCGACTTCGTGGGGCACGGTCTGCCTGAGGAAGTCCTCGGTGTTCTCGCGGTAGAGCTGTGGATTGAAGCGCAGCAGGTTTTCATGCAGGTGCGCGACACCGGCTTTCTGCCCGCGCAGCTTGGTGCTGACCACCGGGCGCCGGAAAGGCCGCTTGAAAAACAGTTCGGCCTGGCAGAAACAGGCTTCGACGCGTTGATTGAGTTGCTCGGGCATTCTTTGACACACTCCAGATGCGCCGATTATGCCGCAACGTCCAGGCATTGCCGAGCCACCCGTCGGTACCACGCGCAGGTATCGCTTGCTGCGGCGCTACACCCAATACATCAAAGCGCGTAAAATGCCCGGCTTTTGTCACACACCTCGCGGATCCTGTCGCCATGGGCACTCTTTCGGTCAACCAGAACAAATTGCAGAAACGCCTTCGCCGGCTGGCCGGTGAAGCCGTCGCCGACTACAACATGATCGAAGACGGCGACAAGGTCATGGTCTGTCTTTCGGGTGGCAAGGACAGCTACACGATGCTCGATGTGCTCCTGCACCTGCAGAAGGTGGCGCCCATCGCTTTCAGCATCGTCGCCGTGAACATGGACCAGAAGCAGCCGGGCTTCCCCGAGCAGGTGCTGCCGGCCTACCTGGAACAACTGGG
Source organism: Pseudomonas baltica (assembly GCF_014235765.1). Lineage (GTDB taxonomy): Bacteria > Pseudomonadota > Gammaproteobacteria > Pseudomonadales > Pseudomonadaceae > Aquipseudomonas > Aquipseudomonas baltica. Next base: position 1,708,353 of record NZ_JACMYH010000001.1, on the reverse strand, counting down.
CGTGGAGTACCACATCGTCGAGAAGGACACCTATTCGGTGGTCAAGGAGCTGATCCCCGAAGGCAAGACCACCTGCTCGCTGTGCTCGCGCCTGCGTCGCGGCACCCTGTACAACTTCGCCGACCAGATCGGTGCAACCAAGATGGCCCTGGGGCACCACCGCGACGACATCGTCGAGACGTTCTTCCTCAACATGTTCTTCAATGGTTCGCTCAAGGCCATGCCGCCCAAGCTGCTTGCCGACGACGGGCGCAACGTGGTGATCCGGCCGTTGGCTTACTGCCACGAGAAGGATATCCAGGCCTACTCCAACTTCAAGCAGTTCCCGATCATTCCCTGCAACCTGTGCGGTTCCCAGGAAAACCTGCAGCGCCAGGTGGTCAAGGACATGCTGGTTGACTGGGAGCGCAAGACGCCCGGCCGCACCGACAGCATCTTCCGCAGCCTGCAGAACGTGATGCCATCGCAGTTGGCCGACCGCAACCTGTTCGACTTTCACAACCTGCGCATCGACGACAGCGCCCCGGTGCGGATCGCCAATGTGGTGAACCTGTAACACCGCGGCGCCCCGTTCGCGGCCGATGGCCGCTCCTACGGGAGATCTGGATCGCCGTAGGAGCGGCCATCGGCCGCGAAAGCCTAGACCCCCTGTAGGAGCGGTCAGTGGCCGCGAAGGGCGCCCCGCTATTTCTCGCCAACCGCCCCTGCCGTGATCACCTGCACACTCAGGCGCGGCGTCGCCAGGTCCAGCCCGGCCTCGTCCATCTGCCGCTTGAGTGCCAGGTTGAAGGCCCGCGACACCTCCCACTGCTTGATCGGGCCGGTCTTGAACCGCGCCCGCAGGATCGCCGTACCCGACTCGAAGCTCTCCACGCCCTGAAACTCCAGCGGCGACCAGATATCGCGCCGATGCAACGGATCGCTGCGCATCTTCTGGCCCACTTCGCGCATCATCTTGATGGCGTCGTCGATGCCCATGCTGTAGGGCACCGCCACGCGGAAGATGGCATAGCCGAATTCCCGCGAGTAGTTCTTGATGCTCTTGATTTCGCTGAACGGAATGGTGTGCACGATGCCGTCGATGTCGCGCAGGCGCACGGTACGGATGGTCAGGCCTTCCACAGTGCCCAGGTGCCCACCTACATCCACGTAGTCATCGATGGCCAGGGAATCCTCGATGATAATGAACAGCCCGGTGATCAGATCCGCCACCAGCGACTGCGCGCCAAAACCGATGGCCAGGCCGATCACACCCGCACCCGCCAGCAGTGGCGTGACGTTCATGCCCATGTTGGCCAGGGCAATGATCGCCGCAATGATGAAAATGGTCACGAACAGCACGTTGCGAATCAGCGGCATCATGGTCTGCGCGCGCGCATTCGCCATGCCCTTGCGCGAGCGCGTGAGGGCATGGTGGATGCCTGTGTCAGCCAGGATCCACACCAGCCAGGCGAAGATCAGCGTGCCCACCAGGCTGGCCAGGCGCACCGAGATCTCGTGGCCATCGCCTTCGGTGAAGCCGATCAGCGACATGCCCCACACGCGCAGGCCCAGATCGACGAAAACCACCCAGATCAGCAGGTGCATCAAGGTGTAGGCAAAGTGATTCAAGCGCTCTGAATACAAGGCATGACGCCGCGGGCCCTTGGGCGGGCGCAAGGCGTGACGCCGGATCAGGCCATTGATGACCATGCACAGGATCAACAGCACCGCACACATCAGCGACTGGCGCAGGGCCGTGCTGGTGTCGCCGGCCGAGAAGAACGTGGCGAACAGCGAGATGCCGACCAGCACCAGCGCCGGCAGGTACCAGAAACTGCCGAGGATCTCGATGGTGTCGCTCAAGGCTCGCCGGGTCAGGCGTCGCGGCAGCGGCTGGTTGCGGATCAGGTGGGCGATGGGCCGGCGAAAGCGCAGGATGAACAGCCCGGTCGACAGGGCCGCCAGTACATTGGCCAGGGTCGCCGCGCTGTGTGCCAGGTGCTGGCCGAGCGCAGCGACCATCCGTGGGTCGCTCAACGCCTCGCCGAAGGCGGCGAAACTGCCGATCAACCACAGGGGGCGAAACGCACGGTGACGCAGGATGTTCAGCGCGCGGTGTCGATGCGGTCCGTCGAGCAGGGAAAACGCGATCACGCAAATCGCGGAAAACAGTGTGCCGACCACCAGCGCGTAGGCCATCACCATCGCCAGGCTCTTGCCCAATGAAGAGGGCAGGGCGTAGCCCACATAAACGGTAATGACCAGCGCCACCAGCCAGGGCCCGAGCTTGCGCAAGGCAAAGCGCAGCAGGTCGAGGGTACGCGGATGCTGCGGCAACTCTTCCGACAGGCCAAAGCGCACACGCACGCGATGCCCGATCCAGATCAAACTGTAGGCAAGCAGGCTCCACACCAGAATGATCAACAGAAATGCGCCGATGATCGGCGGCCATTCGGCCATCGGCAGGGCCAGCGCCTCTAGCTCTTCATGGGCCAGGGCGACTTCCGCGCCCCAGCGCTGGAACGGACTGTTATCGCCGGAAAACTGCTGGTCGACGTGCGCCAGGGCACTGCCGATCATGCCCAACACGCCCTGCTCGGCCGCAGGTTGGGCTTGCCGGGTGCTGTCCCGCAGTTTTTTCAGGTCGCTCAAGAGTTTGGTGCGTTGCTGGTCGTTTTCCAGGGTCTGGATCACCTGATCCAGGGACTGACCCAAGGGTTGGGCTGGTTGCTCGGCGGGTTTTTCCGAACTCCCCCCCAGCAACCCAGGCAAAGCAACGGCTTGGGCGGTGATCGGCAGTAGCAACAGGACTGCAAGCGCCAGGCGCAGGAAAAGGGCCATCAGTGGAATCACCTGTAGATCGGTGTTTGCGTGGTCCGCCCTGGGCCCGCCGAGGGCCGGCCACGAAGAATGGAACCGTGAGCGTCCCCCGCGTGCGCGCAGCTAGGGCAGCTCGTTGCTGGCGTAGAACGCCCCGAGCACCTTGACCAGATGCGCCAGGTCATGGCTGCCGGCAAGCTCGCGAATCGAATGCATGGCAAACGTCGGCAGGCCGATGTCGACGGTCCTGACCCCCAGGTGGCTGGCGGTGATCGGACCGATGGTCGAGCCGCAACCCATGTCGCTGCGTACCACGAAACTCTGCACCGGCACTTCCACCGCCATGCACAGGTGGCGGAAGAACCCCGCCGTCTCGCTGTTGGTGGCGTAGCGCTGGTTGCTGTTGACCTTGATCACCGGCCCGGCATTGAGCTTGGGCCCGTGGTTGGCGTCGTGCTTGTCGGCATAGTTGGGGTGTACACCATGGGCATTGTCGGCCGATACCAGCAGCGAGCGCTGGATGCTGCGCACATACTCGTCGCCCTCGGGCAACAGGCGCTGCAGGACTTGTTCGAGCATCGGCCCGTCGGCGCCGCAGGCAGAGCTGGAGCCAATTTCTTCGTGGTCGGTGCATACCAGCACGCAGCTTTCATCGCCCTGGACATCGAGCAGGGCCTGCAGGCCTGCATAACAGGACAGCAGGTTGTCGAGCCGCGCGCCGGCGATGAAATCACCGTGCAGGCCGATCACCGCGGCGCTTTGCGTGTCGTAGAAACTGAGTTCGTAATCGAGCACCACGTCGGCGTTCAGCCCGTGTTCGCGTGCCAATTGCTCGGTCAGCAGCGCGCGGAAATCGACCCGCTCGTCGCCGGCCACCTGAGCCAGCACGGGTGGCAGTTCGTTCTGTGCGTTGATCGCCCAGCCCAGGTTGGCCTCGCGGTTCAGATGAATGGCCAGGTTGGGCACCACGGCAATCGGCAGGCGGAAATCGATCAGCTGGCTTTCGACCTTGCCGTCACGGCGAAAGGTGACCCGGCCGGCCAGCGACAGATCGCGGTCGAACCAGGGCGCCAGCAACGCACCGCCATAGACTTCGACGCCCAGCTGGAAGAAGCCCTGGCGCTGCAACTCGGGTTGCGGCTTCACCCGCAGACAGGGGCTGTCGGTGTGAGCGCCAACCAGGCGCAAGCCGCTCAGCAGCGGCGAATGCTTGCCCAGCCTGACGGCAATGATCGAGGAATCGTTGCGCGTTACGTAGTAGCGCCCACCGGGCACCGTGTTCCAGCTTTCGCGCTCGTCCAGCCGCTGGTAACCGGCTGCCTCGAGGCGGCGAGCCAGCGTCGCAGTGGCGTGGAATGGGGTAGGGGAGGCCTTGAGAAAATCGATCAGGCCTTGGTTCAAAGCTTCACGCATAGAAAACTCCAGACAGCAATGCCACCGAGTTTACCCGATTGCCCACCCGTGTGGCTGCTGCTCCCACACAGGACCTGGCATACCGGTAGCAGCGGTCATCGCCCGCGAAAGCCTCACCGCTGTTCAGAAGGGTGCGGCGCACTCGAATTTCATCCGCTCACCCGTCACCGGATGGGTAAACGCCAGCATGCTGGCATGCAGGCACAACCGTTCGTGTGCCTGCAACGCCTCGGGGTGGGCATACAGCCGGTCACCCAGCAGCGGATGACCGATCGACAACAGGTGCACGCGCAATTGGTGGGAACGCCCGGTGATCGGCGTCAGCTCCACGCGACACCACTCGCCGCAGCGCTCCAGCACCTTCCAGAAGGTCAGCGCATGCTTGCCGTGCTCGTGATCCACCACGTGCCGTGGCTTGGTCGGCGGATCGTAGCGCAGCGGCAGGTCGACACTGCCACTGTCCAGCGCAGGCTGGCCCCAGGCCAGGGCGGTATAGGCTTTTTCCGTCTCGCGGTCGTGGAACTGCCGGGACAGCTCGCGGTGGCTGTCGGCATCGCGCGCCAGCAGAATGATGCCGCTGGTTTCCCAGTCCAGGCGATGCACGATGCGCGCCTCGGGGAAGCCGTTTTCCTGCAGGCGGGTGATCAGGCAGTCCTTGTTGTCGTCGGCGCGCCCGGGCACCGACAACAACAGGGTCGGCTTGTCGATGACCAGCACGGCGGCGTCCTGGTGGATGATGCGAATGTTCGACAACGGCATGAAAGGTCTATCTCTCAGAAACGCCAACGGCGGCGCGTCGACCCTTTTCAGCAAAGGGCCGGCGGGCCGCCGTGGAGCCGAGCGCGGGGCTCAGCGGTCGGGCAGGGTAATGTTCAATTCCAGAATCGAGCAGCTACCCTGATTCTCGAGCGCAACCTGTACCTGGTCGCTCTCGATGTTCACATACTTGCGAATCACTTCCACCAGCTCTTTCTGCAGAGCCGGCAGGTAGTCAGGGGTAGTGCGTTGGCCGCGTTCATGCGCCACGATGATCTGTAGACGCTCTTTCGCGACCGACGCGGTGTTGCCTTTCTTGCGGTCACGAAAGAAGTCGAAAATATTCATTAGCGACCTCCAAACAGGCGCTCGACCCAGTTCTTCTTCTTGAAATCAAGGAAGCGGTGGGGCTTTTCCTTGCCCAGCAAGCGGTCGACGGCATCGCTGTACGCCTGGCCGGCGTCGCTCTGGTCGTCGAAAATCACCGGCGTACCCGAGTTGGACGCCTTGAGCACTGCTTCGGATTCCGGAATCACGCCCAGTAGGCGAATGGCCAGGATTTCCTCGACGTCTTCCACGCCCAGCATCTCGCCGCGGCTGACGCGCTCGGGGCTGTAGCGGGTGATCAGCAGGTGTTCCTTGATCGGATCCTCGCCGTTCTCGGCGCGTCGCGACTTGCTCGCCAACAGGCCAAGCATGCGGTCCGAGTCGCGTACCGAGGACACCTCGGGGTTGGTCACCACGATTGCTTCGTCGGCGAAATACATGGCCAGGTGAGCACCTTTCTCGATGCCTGCCGGGGAGTCGCACAGAATGTAGTCGTGGGTCTTGGACAGCTCGGTGATGATTTTCTCGACGCCTTCCTTGGTCAGGGCATCCTTGTCGCGCGTCTGGCTGGCAGCCAGGATGAAGAGGTTCTCGACGCGCTTGTCCTTGATCAGGGCCTGCTGCAGGGTCGCTTCACCGTTCACCACGTTGACGAAGTCGTACACCACGCGGCGTTCGCAGCCCATGATGAGGTCAAGGTTACGCAGGCCGACGTCGAAGTCGATGATGACGGTTTTGTGGCCGCGCAGTGCGAGGCCGGTGCCGATGGCGGCGCTGGTGGTGGTCTTGCCCACACCACCCTTGCCGGATGTAACCACTAGAATCTTGGCCAAGGTGTATCACCCCTACTTAAAAAGGGACTGTTAATCCCCGAAAAAACATGACTTCAAAACATCGGCGGACTGCATGTGCCTGCGGTACCGGAAGCGTACCGCTCGACAACCGCGCTATTTGAAAGTTGCGCTGAAAATGGCGGCAGTATCCGTTAAAGACGGGTGATGTTCAACACATCCCCCGATAAGCTCACCTGAACGGGCGCACCCCACAGCGGGTCGCGACGCAGGTCTTCGGAGACCTTGTACTGCCCGGCGATGGAAAGCAGTTCGGCGCCCAGCTGTTGACAGAAGATGCGGGCCTTGCGGTCGCCCTTGATGCCCGCCAGGGCGCGGCCACGCATCGGGCCGTACACATGAATGTTGCCATCGGCCAGCAGTTCGGCACCCGAGCTCACCGAGCTGATCACCACCAGGTCGCAGCCCTGGGCGTAGATCTGCTGGCCGCCACGGATCGGCGTGGTGATCACGCGAGTCGGCTGGATCAAGGGCTCTGGAGGCTTTTCCGGAGGCTTCTCGGGCTTGCGCTCTTCGACTTCCAGCGGTCGTTCGCGGGCACCCGAGGGTGGCAGCACCGGCAAGTCGATGGCGATTGCCGCCGCGATGTCTTCGATGCGGCTGGCACGCAGCGCCAGGGTCCGCAGGCCATGATGACGGCAGATGCGCATCAGGCCCGGCAGGTCGATGCTGCCCTGGTTGGCGGGCAGTTTGTCCAGCGCCAGCACCAGCGGCGTGTTGCTGAAGAAGTTCGGGGCCTGCGCGACCTTGGCCGCCAACTGGCGGTCGAGGCCGGCAAGATCGTTCTTCGCCAACTCAAGCACGGTGATGGCGAGCATGCTGCCCTTGAGTTGGAACACAGGTTCCTGGTCTAGCTGATCGGTCTGGCTCATGGTCGGCAAAACGCGCCTTGTAACTAAAAAAAGTGCCGAGACTTATAGCGAGAACCACCTTCCCCTGCAAGCCGCGACGCAGCGATGGGTGGTCAACCCATGTAGAATGCCCCGCCTTGTAGCCTGTTCGGAATCGTCAATGGACCGCCCGCGTTTTCGCCGATCTTTTCTTCATCCGCGCTTCTGGCCCCTGTGGCTGGGGCTCGGCGCGTTGTGGCTGGTCGTGCAATTGCCCTATCGCGCCTTGCTCAGGCTGGGCCGCTGGCTGGGGATGGGCATGTACCGCGTGGCCAGCGAACGTCGCCGTGTGGCGGCGCGCAACCTCGAGTTGTGCTTCCCGCAGATGCCGCCCGTCGAAAGAAAACGCCTGCTCAAGGAAAACTTCGTATCCACCGGCATTGCATTCTTCGAGATGGCCATGAGCTGGTGGTGGCCACAGGCGCGCCTGGCCAGGCTGGCGCACATCGAAGGTCTCGAACACCTGCAGGCGGCGCAACGTGAGGGCGAGGGCGCAATTCTGATGGCGCTGCATTTCACCACCCTGGAAATCGGTGCAGCGTTGCTGGGCCAGCGCCACACCATCGACGGCATGTACCGCGAGCATCGCAATGCCCTGTTCGATTTCGTCCAGCGCCAGGGCCGCGAACGGCACAATCCCGATTCGCTGGCGGTAGAACGCGAGGACGTGCGCGGGATGATCAAGCTGCTGCGCAAGGGCCGCGCTATCTGGTACGCACCCGATCAGGACTATGGCGCCAAGCAGAGCATCTTCGTGCCGCTGTTCGGTATCGAGGCGGCCACGGTGACGGCTACCACGCATTTCGCCCGACTGGGCAAGGCACGGGTCATCCCGTTCACGCAACGGCGGCTGGAAGACGGCTCTGGCTATCGGCTGGTTTTGCATCCACCGCTGCAGGGGTTTCCCGGCGAGAGCGAAGCGGCCGATGCCTTGCGCATCAACCAGTGGGTGGAACAGGCCGTGACCGAATGCCCCGAGCAGTACCTGTGGGCCCATCGCCGCTTCAAGTCGCGGCCTGTCGGCGCACCGAAACTGTACGAGAAGCGCTGAGCGGGGTGGGGTAGACGAACCAGCGTCGACCCCGCTCTCACAATCGCCTGAGGCTCAGCTCTGGTGAGAGCGGTTGCTACCGGCGAAGAGGCCCGTGCGCGATGCGCTTACTCGGCGATCTGCAGCTTGCGCGACTCGGTGTACACGTAACGCACCTTCTCGTACTCGAACGGTGAGTTCAGCTGACCGTAGCGGAAGCTGTTGCTGTAGCGCCGATCCACGGCACGCAACGCCCACAACTCTGGATGATTGCTGCTGACCTCGGACACATTGAGGAAATTGATCTGGTTCTCGACGGCGAAGTCGAACACCAGGCCGGTGGTGTCGCGCAGGTTGGACGGCCCCAGGATCGGCAAGACCAGGTAGGCGCCGTTCGGCACACCGTAGAAGCCCAAAGTCTGGCCGAAGTCTTCGGCCTGCTTCTGCAGGCCGAACCAGGTGGCCGGGTCCCACAGGCCCGCCACGCCCAGCGTGGTGTTCACCAACAACCGTCCAGATGTATCCAGGGCACGCTTGCCCTTGAACTGCAGCAGGCTGTTGACCAGGCTCGGCACTTCGCCCAGGTTGCTGAAGAAGTTGCTCACCCCGGTGCGCAGGAACGACGGCGTGATGTACGTATAGCCGTTGACCACCGGCAGGAATACCCACTCGTCGAAACGATAGTTGAAGTGATACAGGCGCCGGTTCAGGTTTTCCAACGGGTCGTAGACATTCAACGCCGTGAGCGTGGAGCGCTCGAACTCGCGCTGGTCCAGGCCAGGGTTGAACTTGAGTACCTGCAACGGTTGCTTGAAGCCGTCGCTGTCGACCTTCTGGACGGTGCTGTCGTCGGCCTGGGCAACGCCTGCGCACAGCAGCGTTGCCATCAACAGGAATGTTCTAGCCACGGAAGAACTCCAGCATAGCGTCGCTGTTGACGCGGTAATTGAGGTTGCCGCAATGGCCGCCATAAGGGTAAACGGTCAGGCGATCGCCAAAGGTCTTGCGCAAAAAGCCCAGGTCGCCAGGGCCCAGGATCACATCGTCGGCGTTGTGCATGACGCTGATCTTGGTGCTGTTCTGCAGGTAGTCCTTGATGCCATACAGGCTCACCTGATCCACCAACTGCAGCAGGCTGCCACCGTCGGTGCGGGCGCGCCACATCGGAATCACCTGCTCGGTCAGGTAGCAGTCGAAGTCGCACTGCAGCGCCCGGCGCAGGAACGGCGTGAGGCTGGTGCCTTCGCTGATCGGATACTTGGGTGGCGTGATCAGCCCGCGGCGGTTGATCAGGTCGGAGGTGAAGGCGATGTCGGCAGCCGAGAATCGGAACGAGGTGCCGATCAGCATGGCCATCTGCTCGTTGGACAGGTGCTGCTTGGACTGCTGGAAATCGTAGAGCAGCGCGTCGTTGAGGTCGATATAGCCCTTCTGCTGGAAGTAGCGCGTCAGCTTGTTGAGGACCAGCTCGTAGAACGTCGTGCTGTTGTTGATGCCCTTGACCTGGGTCTGCACCAACTTGTCGAGGTTGGTGATCGAGGTGTACAGATTGACCGGCGGGTTGAGCAGCAGCACTTTCTTGAAGTTGAAACTGCGGCGGGTTTCATCCAATTGGCTGACGAACGCGGCGTCCAGCGCACCGAGGCTGTAGCCGGTCAGGTAGAAATCGGTGATCGGCAACTTCGGATGCTGGGCGCGCACGCCCTGCATGACCCGGTACAGGTCTTCGGCATCTTCGCGGGTCACGCCCGGAGTGGCGAAGCGCGACGCGGCGCTGATGAAGTCGAAGCTGGTGGGTGAGGACAACTGCACCACGTGGTAGCCGGCCTGGTAATACAGCTTTTTCAGGTATTCGTTGAGCGAACTGCTGTAGGGCGCACCGGTGCCGGCAATGAGGAAGATCAGCGGCGCGGCATGGTCCTGCTGGGCCAGGCGATAGCGCAGCTTCTTCACGGCCCAGAAATTGTCCGGCAGGATGAACTCTCGCTCCGGGCGCACGTTGAGGCTGTAGTCGGCCTGATCGATGTCTTCGTCCAGGGGCAGCTTGGGCCGTAGCTCCGGCGGTGTCGAAGCGATCGTGGCCTCGAACGGGTTGGTGAGCGGATAGCCATAGGTGGCGGGGTCGATATCCTTCGCCAACGCGGACGCACTCATGATGAGGCCGCCAAGCAGGGCAGCGAAGCGCAATGATCGGAGCATGACGGAGTCCCTAGAGGAGAATGCTGTGTTGACGTTCGAGGCTAGGACAAGCGCACTGGTGGCAAGTTGCCAAGCCGCTGGGTTTTTAACACAACAACTCGTCCTGACCGGCGGCAAGATACACTGAATTCACCACTCGATGCGCGTGCTCCGACCTGCTGCACGCCACAGTGAGCAGTGCTACCGCCGCTGCTTGCGTCGCCGCCATTGGCGACTGACCCACCAGCGCCAGTAAAACATTGTCAGGAAGTATGCCAACGCTCCCAGTACCACGCCAGTCACCACCGAGCCGAGCAGGAACGGCTGCCACAGCGTGGACATCTGGCTCATCACCCAGTCCCAGCTGTAGGAGTCAGGTAGCTGCCGCGGTGGCTGACCCAGCAGCCAGGACCCTACCTTGTACGTGCAATAGAACACCGGCGGCATGGTGATCGGGTTGGTCAGCCACACCAGGCTGACCGCGATGGGCATGTTGCCGCGCACCATGATGGCCAGGGCCGCCGCCAGGAGCATCTGCAGCGGGATGGGCATGAACGCGGCGAACAGGCCGACCGCCATCGCCCGTGCCACGGAATGACGGTTCAGGTGCCAGAGGTTGGCGTCATGCAGGAGGCGACCCAAAAATCGCAGCGACTTGTGTTCACGAATCGTCTCTGGGTCCGGCATGTAGCGCTTGAACAGGCGACGCGGCATAGCGGTCTCGCACGTATCTGTCTGGATGTGTCCGGCAGTATGCACAAGTTGCCTGAAGTCCGAGCTCAGACTTTGTGACATTTGATAAGGCGCGACGCGGCCCGTTTGCCCTTAGCCTTGCCCGGCGGTTTTTCCAGGGAGGAAGGTATGCGCACAGCGATGTTGGCGTTGGCGACCGGGATGGTGTGTCTGCGTTGGCTGCCGGCGCTTCCGTCGCTGGGTTGGTTGGTAGGCATGAGCGCGGGCGGGGTGTTGTTGCTGGCAGTGCGCCGCTGGCATTGCGGGCTTTTCCTGCTGGGTCTGTGCTGGGCCTGCCTGCACGCTCATTGGGCGACGAACGGCCAGTTGGTGGCGGCGCTGGACGGACAAACCCTGTGGCTCGAAGGGGAGGTGGTGGGCCTGCCGGCAACCAACGGCAGCACGGTGCGCTTCGAACTGGCCGAGGCCTGGTCGCGCCGTGCGCAGCTACCGTCGCACCTGCGCCTGGCCTGGTATGGCGGCCCGCGGGTCGTCAGCGGCGAGCGTTGGCGGCTGGCCGTGAAACTCAAGCGGCCGCGGGCATTGGTCAACCCCGGAGGTTTCGACGCCCAGGCCTGGGCCCTGGCCAAGGGCATCGGCGCCACCGGCAGCGTCAAGGCCGGCCAGCGGGTGCGGGCGGCCCGTCTGGCCTGGCGCGATGGCGTGCGCCAGCGGCTGCTGGCTGTGGACAGCCAGCAGCAGGGCGGCACGCTCGCCGCCTTGCTGCTGGGCGACGGTTCGGGCGTGTCCCGCCAGCAGTGGGACGTTCTCCAGGCCACGGGGACCGTGCATCTGTTGGTTATCTCCGGCCAGCACGTCGGCCTGCTTGCGGGGTTGCTGTATGGCCTGGTTGCCCTGTTGGCAAAACTCGGTGTCTGGCCGGCGCGTTGGCCCTGGTTGCCCTGCGCCTGCGCATTTGCGTTCACCGGCGCGTTGGCGTATGGGCTGTTGGCCGGCTTCCAGGTGCCGGTACGCCGAGCCTGCATCATGATCGCCCTGGTGCTGTTGTGGCGGCTGCGCTTCCGCCACCTGGGCGTGTGGTCGCCGCTGCTGCTGGCATTCACCACGGTCTTGCTGGTCGACCCCCTGGTCAGCCTGCAGCCGGGATTCTGGCTGTCGTTTTGCGCGGTGGGAGTGCTGCTGCTGACGTTTTCCGGACGTCTGGGCGGTTGGCGCTGGTGGCAGGCCTGGACGCGCGCGCAGTGCTGCGTGGCGGTGGGTCTGCTGCCGGTGATGGTGGCCTTGGCGTTGCCGGTGAGTATCAGCGGGCCGCTGGTGAATCTGCTGGCCGTGCCCTGGATCAGTCTGCTGGTGCTGCCGGTGGCCATGGCCGGTGCCGTGCTGCTGCCAGTGCCCTGGGTGGGCGAAACCCTGCTGTGGCTGGCCGGAGGCGCACTGCGCGGCCTGTTTCAATGGCTGACCTGGGCCGCCGAGTGGGGGCCTTCCTGGCTGCCGCCGGGGCTGTCGCCCGGGGTATGGCTGGTGCTGGTCATCGGCGTGCTGCTGCTGTTGCTGCCGGCCGGTATTCCATTGCGCTGGTTGGGCGTGCCGATGGCCGGGCTGCTGTTGTTCAGCCCGCGTCAGGCACCGCCCGTGGGCCAGGCCGATATCTGGGTGCTGGATGTCGGCCAGGGGCTGGGTGTGCTCGTGCGCACCGCCCACCACCAGTTGCTCTACGACACCGGTCCCGGCCTGGGCGAAATCGACGCCGGCGCCAGTGTGGTGGTGCCCAGCCTGGTAGCCCTGGGCGTGCGGCGCCTGGATGCGATGATCATCAGTCATGCGCACCTCGATCATTCCGGTGGTGCTGGCACCGTTATGCGACGCCTGCCGGTCGACCAGACGCTGGCCGGTGAGCCCGACCTTTTGCCCGCCGCGTGGCAGGCGCAGCCTTGCGAGCCCGGGCGCAGTTGGGAGTGGGACAAGGTGAAGTTCGTCTTGTGGCGCTGGCCGTCGGCCGTGCCCGGCAATCCCGCCTCGTGCGTACTCTGGGTCGAAGCCAATGGCGAGCGCCTGCTGCTCAGCGGCGACATCGACGCGGCGGCCGAAAAAGCTTTGGTCGCGAGCGGTTTGCCGGTTCAGGCGCACTGGTTGCAGGTGCCGCACCACGGCAGCCGGACGTCATCGAGCAAGCCCTTGCTGGATGCAGTGCGTCCACAGGCAGCGTTGATCTCCAGGGGGCATGGCAATACCTTCGGCCATCCCCATGCCTCCGTACTGGCGCGTTTTCAGGCATTGGGCATCGCCACCCACGACACCGCCGAGGACGGCGCGTTGCGTGTCCGCCTGGGTACCTTTGGCCCGGTGCAGCGGCAGCGCTCCCAGCGACGTTTCTGGCGCGAGGCACCCGACCACCCCTGAGCTTTCCAACGGTCATCGCACGCTTCGACGCGCCTCACCCCTATGGTAGAGTGGCGAACTTTTTCGAGGGGATCGTACCTGTGTGGGAATTGGTTAAGTCTGGCGGCTGGATGATGTTGCCAATCATAGTGAGCTCCATCGTCGCCCTGGCTATCATCGCCGAGCGCTTGTGGACCTTGCGTGCCAGCCGTGTTGCGCCTGCCCACCTGGTCGGCCAGGTCTGGCGCTGGAAGAAAGACAAACAGCTGAGCAAGGAAAAGCTCAAGGAGTTGCGTGCCCACTCGCCGCTTGGCGAGATCCTCGCGGCTGGCCTGGCGAATTCACGCCATGGCCGCGAAATCATGAAGGAAAGCATCGAGGAGGCGGCCAGCCGGGTCATCCACGAGCTGGAACGCTACATCAGTACCCTGGGCACCATTGCCGCCATGGCGCCGCTGCTGGGTCTGCTCGGCACGGTGATCGGCATGATCGAGATCTTCGGCTCGTTCACCGGAGGCGCCGTCAGCGGTAACCCCGGTGTCATGGCAGGCGGTATCTCCAAAGCGCTGGTCACCACGGCTTCCGGCCTCATCGTCGCGATCCCGGCGCTGTTCTTCCATCGCCTGCTGCAACGGCGCATCGACGAGCTGGTGGTGGGCATGGAGCAGGAAGCCATCAAACTGGTGGAAGTCGTGCAGGGTGATCGCGAGGTCGACCTGGCCGAGGAAAAAGCGTGAAGTTTCGTCGTCGCAGTCGGGAAAACATCGAGCTCAACCTGATCTCGCTGATAGACGTCGTGTTCGTGCTGTTGCTGTTTTTCGTCATCACCACCACGTTCACCCGCGAAACCCAGCTGCGTGTCGAGCTGCCGGAAGCGGTGAACGGCGCGCCGGAACAGGCCAGCAACCTCAAACGCATCGACATCGCCATCAGCGCCGAAGGCGTCTATGCGGTGAACAACCAGTTGCTACCGAAAAGCGACCTGCCGACCCTGCTCGACGCCCTGCGTACCGCATCGGCCGGTGACAGCTCGCTGCCACTGTCGATCAGCGCCGACGGCAAGACGCCACATCAAGCGGTCATCAGCGCAATGGACGCGGCCGGCAAGCTGGGTTTCAGCCAGATCAGCATGATCACCGTCGAGGCGCAGGCGAATCCCTGATGAGCTTCGCCGACCGATTGTCCGCCGCCTGGTATGCCGGTCATCGCGCGCTGTGGCTGTTGCGTCCGCTGGAATGTCTGTATCGCAGTGTCGTGGCGCGTAAGCGTCGGCGATTCGAGGCCGGGCAGGGCGCAATCTACCGCGCCCCGGTGCCGGTGCTGGTGGTCGGCAACATCACCGTGGGTGGCACCGGCAAGACCCCGATGATCCTCTGGCTGATCGAGCACTGCCAGGCGCGCGGCCTGCGCGTTGGCGTGGTCAGTCGCGGCTACGGCGCCAGGCCACCGAGCCTGCCATGGCGGGTCCGCGCCGATCAGGACGCTGCCCAGGCGGGCGACGAGCCGTTGCTGATCGTGCGGCGCAGCGGGGTGCCGCTGGTGATCGACCCCGACCGTGGCCGTGCCGTACGTGCGCTGCTCGAAGCCGAGCCTGTGGACCTGGTGCTCAGCGACGATGGCTTGCAACACTACCGCCTGGCGCGCGACATCGAACTGGTGCTGATCGACGCGGCGCGCGGGCTGGGCAACGGTCGCTGCCTGCCCGCCGGCCCGTTACGCGAGCCAGTCGAGCGCCTGCAGTCGGTCGATGCTGTGCTGTGCAACGGTGCCGCCGGCGATTCGGCGCAAGGCTACGGCCTGACCTTGCAAGCCCGGGCGCTGATCCACGTGCGCAGCGGCGAGCGCCGGCCGTTGAGTCACTTCCCGCCAGGGCAGGCAGTACACGCCGTGGCCGGGATCGGCAATCCGCAACGTTTCTTCGACACCTTGCAGGCGCTACACTGGCAGCCTGTCGCTCACGCTTTCGCCGATCATGCCCGGTTAACGCCGCAGGCCCTGTGTTTCGAGCCACCGTTGCCCGTGGTCATGACCGAGAAAGATGCCGTGAAGTGCCGCGAGTTCGCCGCTGCGGATTGGTGGTACCTGGCCGTCGACGCCCAGCCTTCGCCCCATTTCATCGGTTGGCTCGACCAGCGCCTGACCAGCCTTTTGCCCTGATCCCCTTGCCCTGAAGGATTTTTCCATGGACACCAAACTGCTCGATATCCTCGCCTGCCCGATCACCAAGGGTCCGCTCAAGCTCAGCGCCGACAAGCGCGAGCTGATCAGCAAGGGCGCTGGCCTGGCCTATCCCATCCGCGACGGCATTCCGGTGATGCTGGAAACCGAAGCGCGGACCCTGACCGACGACGAGCGCCTGGATAAATGAGCACGGCTTTCACCGTAGTGATACCCGCGCGGTACCAGTCGACCCGCCTGCCGGGCAAGCCACTGCAGATGATCGCCGGCAAGCCGATGATCCAGCATGTCTGGGAACAGGCCTGCAAGAGTTCGGCTGCACGGGTAGTGGTCGCCACCGACGATGGCCGCATCGAGTCCGCCTGCCGTGCCTTCGGCGCCGAAGTGGTGATGACTCGCCCCGACCACGAATCGGGCACCGACCGTTTGGCCGAGGTATGCCAGGCATTGGGGCTGGATGCCGAGTCCATCGTGGTCAACGTGCAAGGCGACGAGCCGTTGATTCCGCCCGTGGTCATCGACCAGGTGGCGGCCAATCTCGCTGCCAGCCACGAGGCCGCCATGGCAACCCTGGCCGAGCCGATCACGGACGTGGAAGCGTTGTTCAACCCCAATGTGGTCAAGGTGGTCACCGACCTGAACGGCCTGGCGCTGACCTTCAGCCGAGCACCGCTGCCGTGGGCGCGCGACGAGTTCGCCAACGATCGCGATGCCCTCCCGGCTCAGGTGCCCTACCGTCGTCACATTGGTATCTATGCCTACCGTGCCGGCTTTCTGCAGGACTTCGTGCAGTGGGGCCCGTGCTGGCTGGAAAACACCGAGCGCCTCGAGCAGCTGCGTGCGCTCTGGCACGGGGTACGCATCCATGTGGCCGATGCCGTGCAGGCGCCGCCCGCCGGTGTCGACACCGAGCAAGACCTGGAGCGCGTACGGCGCCTGCTGGAGGCTTGATGGCAGCCCATGGCAACGTTCCGGCAGGTGAGCTGGTGAACCTGGACATTCGCGCCAATCAGTCGCTCAAGCCGTACAACACCTTTGGTATCGAGGTGAAGGCGGCGTTTCTGGTCGCGGTGCATGACGATATCGAGCTGATCCAGGCCTTGGCCTGGGCCACCACGAACGGTCTGCGTGCGCTGGTGATCGGTGGTGGCAGCAACCTGTTGCTGACCGCCGACCTCTCCGACGTACTGGTGGTGCGCATGGCCAGCCGCGGCGTGCGCGTGCTCGCAGAGGCCGGTGATCAGGTGCTGCTGGAAGCCGAAGCCGGCGAGCCGTGGCATCCCTTCGTATTGCAGACGCTGGAACGGGGTCTGGCGGGCCTGGAAAACCTCAGCCTGATTCCTGGAACCGTGGGTGCGGCGCCGATGCAGAACATCGGTGCCTACGGCGTCGAGATCAAAGACGTGTTCGCCGGCCTCACTGCGCTTGACCGGGATACGTTGCAGATACGCGACTTCAGCGCCGCCGAATGCGCATTCGGCTATCGCGACAGCCTGTTCAAGCGCCAGCCCGGCCGCTGGGTGATCCTGCGCGTGCGCTTCACGCTTTCACGTTCCGCGCCGGTGCATCTGGACTACGGCCCAGTGCGTCAGCGGCTGGCCGAACAGGGTATCCAGCACCCGACGCCCACCGACGTCAGCGCCGCCATCTGCAGCATCCGTCGAGAAAAGCTTCCCGACCCTGCCGAGCTGGGCAATGCCGGCAGCTTCTTCAAGAACCCGGTCGTGACCGCCTCGGTGCTGGACGCCATTCGCAGCGAGCATCCCGATGTGGTTGCCTATCCCCAGGCCGATGGCCTGTACAAACTGGCGGCGGGTTGGCTGATCGAGCGCGCCGGCTGGAAGGGCCATCGCGAGGGCGACGCCGGCGTGCACCGCTTGCAGTCATTGGTGCTGGTCAATCACGGCAATGCATCGGGCAAGCAGCTGCATGCCCTGGCCCAGCGGATCCAGGACGATATCCAGTCACGCTTCGGTGTGGTGCTGGAGATGGAACCCAATCTGTATTGAGCGTCCGTACGGCGCATCGTGACTATCGGAGCTTACCCCCATGTCAGCCATCACCGCCCCCTGTGCCTTGATTCTCGCTGCAGGGCAAGGGCGCCGTTTCCAGGACGCCGCAGGGCAGGGCAGCGACAAACTGCTTGCACGGTGCAGCGGGCTGGACGGCATCGAGCGCAGCGTCATCGAACAGGTGATGCGCAACCTCGGTGATACGCTCGAGCGGCGTGTGCTGGTCACCCGTGCGCACAAGACGCAGCTGATACAGCTGGCCGAAACCTACGGCTGCGAGGTGGTATTGCTCGACTCCGCAGGCATGGGCGACAGCCTGCGCACGGGTGTCGAAGCCAGTCTGGATGCCGATGGCTGGCTGGTGTGCCTGGGCGACATGCCGTTCGTGACTCCCGCAACGTTCGCCAGGGTAAGCCAGTGCATGGCGCCGGAGCGTATCTGCGTTGCCCATGGCGCTCAGGGTCACGGGCACCCGGTAGGCTTTGGCCGCACCTTTCGTGAGCAGTTGCTGTCGCTGCAGGGTGATCAGGGGGCTCGACGATTGTTCGCCGAGGCACACACGCAGCGGGTGGCGTGCGACGACCCAGGGATCTATCGCGATGTGGATCGGCCAGGCGACCTCGTGGGGTAACAGGTCGGCGAACAAATTGCAGGCAACAAAAAAGGCCACTTTTTCAAGTGGCCTTCTTCGTTGTTTGGTTGCGGGAGCCGGATTTGAACCGACGACCTTCGGGTTATGAGCCCGACGAGCTACCAGACTGCTCCATCCCGCGTCTGTGTGGGCTATTCTACAGCGCAGCGCCTGCTTGTCAAACCCTGATTTCAAGAAAACTCTTTTCCATCAATCGCTTAGCTTTGCCGATAGTGCTACGAGTCAGGCGGGGCGGGGCTTCCAGCGGTATTGGGGGGATTTGTCGATGGGCAAAAGAATGCGCGCCGGGCTTTGGCCATGGCGCTTATCGCTGCGAGTGAGATAATACCGTTGTTTTTGTACGATCTTTTACCAGCTTGGTACCCCGCCCAGACCATGACGCAGCGCAAGATCATCCATGTCGACTGTGACTGCTTCTATGCCGCCATCGAAATGCGTGACGACCCCCGGCTGGCCGGCAAGCCACTGGCCGTCGGCGGCTCGGCGGAGCGTCGCGGGGTGATCGCCACCTGCAACTATGAAGCCCGCGCCTATGGTGTGCGTTCAGCCATGAGCTCGCGGCACGCGCTCAAGCTGTGCCCTGACCTGACCATCGTCAAACCGCGCATGGATGCCTATAAAGAAGCGTCGCGGGAGATTCAGGGGATTTTTCGCGAATACACCGACCTGATCGAGCCGCTGTCGTTGGACGAGGCCTACCTCGACGTTTCCGACTGCCCGCATTTTTCCGGCAGCGCCACGCGAATTGCCCAGGACATCCGGCGCAAGGTATCCAAGCGCCTGCACATCACGGTTTCGGCGGGGGTGGCGCCGAACAAATTTCTGGCCAAGATTGCCAGCGACTGGCGCAAGCCGGATGGCCTGTTCGTCATCACCCCGGCACAGATCGAAGACTTCGTCGCCGCCTTGCCGGTCACCAAGCTGCATGGCGTAGGCAAGGTCACCGCCGACAAGCTGGCCCGCCTGGGGATCGACAGCTGCCTGGAACTGCGTGAATGGACCAAGCTGGCGCTGGTGCGCGAATTCGGCAGCTTTGGCGAGCGTCTCTACAGCCTGGCACGGGGCATCGACGAGCGTGTGGTGCAGAACGACAGTCGGCGCCAGTCCATCAGCGTGGAAAACACCTACGAGACGGACCTGCCGGATCTGGCCAGTTGCCTGGACAAGCTTCCAGAGCTGATGCAGACCCTGGCCGAGCGCATCGACCGGATCGACAGCAGCTATCGTCCGGGCAAGCCTTTCGTCAAAGTGAAGTTTCACGACTTTACCCAGACCACCCTGGAACAGGCAGGGGCGGGCAGGGACCTGGAAAGCTACCGGCAGCTACTGGGTCAGGCCTTCGCCCGTGGCGGCAAGCCGGTGCGCCTGTTGGGCATCGGCGCGCGCCTGCTGGACCTGCGTGGGGCCCACGAGCAGCTGGAACTGTTCAGCGACGGCTGACCGGCTGGCTCAGGTCCCGGGATCGGCGACCAGTCGGCCGGTGTCCCTGCGCAGCGACTTGAGGAAATCCTGCTGCAATTCGGGGTCGTTGCGGGTCAGCTCGATCAGGCTCTGTTCCAGTTCGCTGGCTTCGTCTTCCAGGCCCAGTTCGGCCAGGCGCTTGACCCGATACACCCACTGACCGATCTCGTCACCTTCCAGGTCGTCGAAAATCAGCGTGTGCGCTTCGGCCAGTTTGCCGCGCAGGTCCGGGCTCACCGGCAGCAGGGCGCTGGCCCGGGTCTGGGTTTCCTCGTCCACCACGCTCAGTTGCAGACGTGTGACGTGGGTCAGATCCTGTTCCGCAAACGGGTTGTCGAGCAGGTTGATGCGCAACACACCGTTGGCGTCGGTTTCCAGGTCATAGGTCTTGCGGCCGGTGCCCACTTGTACAGGCCGCTCGCTCCATGGCGTGCTGTCGTGCTCCACGCGCCTGTCGGTCTGCACCTCGTCGATACCGGCAAGGTTCTGCTCGGCACGGCCGTTGGACTGCACGTTCATGAACGGATTGAGTCCGGCGAAACCATAGCTGACCCAGTCCTTGGTCACGCTGTCGGGCAGGCTGCCGAAGGTCGCCACGTTCACCACGTTGGCGCCGACGCCGGCGACCACGGCCACCACCCCTAGCGGAATCTCGTAGACTTCACGCCAGGGTTGATAGGGTGTGTAGCGGTCGTAGTGACGTGTGGTCTCGAACGCCGTGACCTCGAAATCCTTCAGTTCGCGAATGCGCACGCGACGTTGCGGCGTCTGCAGCACCTCGGGCTTGCCCAGGTCGATCTGCACGCTGTGTTCGAGCAGCTTGCGCTCGATGCGCTCTTCGTGTTCGTTGCGCTGCGACATCTGGTTGGCACAGCCACTGACCAGCAGGGTGCTGCACAGGGCAGCACCACCGAAGGCCAAGGTAGTTCGCTTGAACATGGTTTCTCGAATCTGTCAGCGGCGCACGCGAGCCTGGATGAAAGACAGGACGTCGTCGACAGGCAAGGCCTGTGCGGCTTCCTCGGTACGGCTCTTGTATTCCAGGTTGCCTTCGGCCAGGCCACGGTCGCTGATGACGATCCGATGGGGAATGCCGATCAGCTCCATGTCGGCGAACTTGATCCCGGGGCTGGTTTTCTTGTCGCGGTCGTCCAGCAGCACTTCGAAGCCCGCCTCGGTCAATTCCGCGTACAGCCGGTCGGTGGCTTCGCGCACTTGCTCGGTTTCGTAGCGCAACGGCACCAGGGCGACCTGGAAAGGCGCCAGGGTATCGCTCCAGATGATGCCGCCAGCATCGTTGTTCTGCTCGATGGCAGCGGCCACCACGCGCGACACACCGATGCCGTAGCAGCCCATGGCCAAGGTCACCGGCTTGCCGTTCTCACCCAGCACCTGGCACTTCATGGCTTCGCTGTACTTGGTGCCCAGCTGGAAGATGTGACCCACCTCGATACCGCGCTTGATGGTCAGGGTGCCCTGGCCATCCGGGCTGGTGTCGCCGTCGACCACGTTGCGCAGATCGGCAATCTCCGGGAGGGGCAGATCGCGCTCCCAGTTGACGCCGAAGTAATGCTTGTCGTCGATGTTGGCGCCCACGGCGAAGTCGCTCATGAAAGCTACCGAGCGATCGATGATGCAGGTCAGGGGCAGGTTCATTGGGCCCAGGGAGCCTGCGCCCGCGCCGATGGCATCACGCAGTTCCGCTTCGCTGGCCATGACCAGCGGATTGGCAACCAGCGGTTGGTTGGCGGCCTTGATCTCGTTCAGCTCGTGATCGCCACGGATGATCAAGGCAATCAATTTGCCTTCTTCGGCGGCGTGGACCACCAGCGTCTTCACGGTCTTCTCGATCGGCAGGCCGAAGTTTTCCACCAGTTGGGCGATGGTCTTGGCGTTGGGCGTGTCGACCAGGCGCAGTTCCTCGAGTGCGGCGCCACGCTCGGTTTCACGGGGGATCGCCTCGGCCTTCTCGATGTTGGCTGCGTAGTCGGACGTATCGCTGAAGACGATGTCGTCTTCGCCGGACTCTGCCAGCACATGGAATTCGTGGGAGCCGGCGCCGCCGATGGAGCCGTTGTCGGCTTCCACTGCGCGAAATTTCAGGCCCAGGCGGGTGAAGATGTTGCTGTAGGCCAGGTGCATGCGGTCATAGGTGGCCTGCAGCGAGGGCTGGTCGGCGTGGAAGGAGTACGCATCCTTCATGATGAACTCGCGACCGCGCATCAGGCCGAAGCGCGGACGGATCTCGTCACGGAACTTGGTCTGGATCTGGTAGAGATTGATGGGCAACTGCTTGTAGCTGTTGAGCTCGTTGCGCATCAGGTCGGTGATGACTTCTTCGTGGGTGGGGCCGGCGCAGAAGTCACGGTCGTGGCGGTCCTTGAGGCGCAGCAACTCGGGACCGTACTGCTCCCAGCGTCCCGACTCCTGCCACAGTTCGGCCGGCTGGATGCCGGGCATGAGCACTTCGAGAGCGCCGGCGGCGTCCATTTCCTCGCGCACGATCCGCTCAACCTTGCGCATCACCCGAAGACCCATCGGCAACCATGTGTACAGGCCCGAAGCGAGCTTGCGGATCATGCCGGCACGCAGCATCAGCTGATGGCTGATCACGACCGCATCGGAAGGGGTTTCTTTCTGTGTGGCGAGCAGATATTGACTGGTGCGCATGGTTGACCGTTGTCTTCGCGAAATTTTATCGAGGTCTGGCATTGTACGGGGGTGATTGGGCGACGTACAGGCGTAGGGCCGGGCTTTGCCGGGCGTTGCCGTCCAGACGCAGAAAAGCCCGGCAGAGCCGGGCTTTTCGAGGTGAAGCGACCTGCTGGGCGGTTACATGATGCTCAGAGGGTACTCGACGATGAAACGCAGGTCGTTGTTCGACGGACCGTAGTCGGCATCGTAGGCGTTGTTGGCGCGGTAGATGGCGCTACGCAGGCGGAAGGACATGTCCTTGATCGGGCCTTGCTGAACCACGTACTTGGTTTCGAAGTCCCACTCGTGCTCTTTGCCTTCTTCGCCGTTGCTGGCTTCGATGTTGTCGCCAGTGATGTAGCGAGTCATGAAGCTCAGGCCGGGTACGCCGTAGGTTGCCATGTTGATGTCGTAGCGAACCTGCCACGATTTCTCTTCGGCGCCGACGAAGTCGGAGTACTGAACGGAGTTGTTCAGGAACACGGTGCCGCCGCCGTCCACGCCGTAGGCGTAGCCGGTGTCGCCGGAACTGCGCTGGTAGCCCAGGGTGAACTTGTGCGCGCCCAGGCTATAGGCAACCGCGGTGCTCCAGATCTTGTTGTCGACGTCGCCGCCCAGATCTTCGCCCTGGCTCTTGGTGCGATAGGCGTTGAAGTCGAAGTTCAGCGACTGCAGGTCGTCGATCGGCAGGGTGTAGTTCAGGTTGACGTACTGACGCTTCCAGTAATCTTCCACGTCGGACGCAGCGACCGTACCGGTGAAGTTCTTGGTGAAGGCGTAGGTGGCGCCGGCGATGTCGGCGGACTTCAGGCCCAGGGAGTCGTGACCCATGCCGGTCTGCGCGCTCATCGAGGTGAAGCGACCGATGTTCAGGGTCAGGTTGTCGATTTCGTTGCTGGTGATCGACGTGCCGGTAGCGACTTCAGGCAACAGACGGCCGTCATCGGTCGCGAAGACCGGGCTGGCAACGATCTGCTGGCCGTATTTGAGTACGGTGTTGGAGAAGCGGAACTTGACGGCCGCTCCGCCCTTGGTCTGGCTGTGTTCCAGGTTGCCTTCGTCGTCGGCTGCGAACAGGCCGTTGCTGCGGCGACCGGTACCGCCGTCCAGGCGCACCGAACCGAAGCCCATTGCATCGACACCGGCACCGATGGTGCCTTGGGTGAAGCCCGATTCGTAGAACATCTGGGCGCCAAGGCCAGTGTCTTCACGATAGCCCTTGTCGCTGCCTGCGGTAGGGTTGCCTGCGCCGTGCTTGTAGTCACGGTTCATGTACAAGGCACGCAGCTTGAGGTTCAGGGTGCTGTCTTCCACGAAACCCTTGGACTCGTCCTGGGCGGAGGCCAAAGCCAACTGCGAGGTGCCGGCTGTTACAGCCAGTGCGATCATGCTCCACTTCATCACGCGCATCGTGATTTGCTCCTTTGGTTTTTAAGAAGAGTAACCACTGCCTCACCTGTTTTTTTATCTGAGGCAGTTCTTTCTTTTTATGACGGCGCGGAACGTATACCACGCCGGTCATGTTGGCGATACTTCAAGTCCGCTGTTGCATGTCCAGGCTTACAACCACACTTGGGTTGTGTGCCTGCACTAACGTGCGTCATTGATTCACTGTTTCCGTTTGTTCCGGTTTCGTCTTCCCACGTCCCCGGTGACCGTGCTGGGATGAATGCAACAAGCGTGCACAAACGTGCCAGCAGTTCACATATTTTTCACTTTTCTTCCAGTGGTTCGGCCAAGCCCGCGTAAAACCGGCGCATCGGGCCATTCCTGCTTTCCTCGGTAACGAATACCGCTGTGCGAGTGAATCCTGTTTCGCGGCGCAAACGTTACCGCAGGGTGACAAGAGTGGGTAGATTGCGAGGCCTTGATGCACCGAGACCTTCCCTGGTGGACCTTTTTGGTGCGAAAGGTGACGTCCTGAATGGCAAGGCTAGACCACCGACAGGAATTGGCAACGCTGTGCCCACGTAAAGAAGGACCGCTTGTCAGGCAGTTACGCGCGGTACTGCATAAAGCGCGTGAACTGCAGCGAAAGGCGGTTCGGCAAGCCCTGATGCCGCGGGCGATCCTGGGGCGGAAGGCACCAAAACCGTGCTTCGCTTACGACTCGGTGCGAGATGCGCCGGTTGCAGGCATGTCGAGTTGATGCCGGTGGGTTCGGAAAAAACCGATCAGGCACGCTATCCTTGGCATTCGATGATTCGCGGCCATGCCTCGATCCCCCATTCCTTCCTGTGGAGAACGCCCGTGTTCAGCCTGGATGCCCGACTTGCCGGAGACGCTCATGTCATCGGTGACTTCGCACTTTGTCGCCTGCTGCTCAGTAATGACGCCAGGTATCCCTGGTTCATTCTGGTGCCGCGACGCCCGGATATCACCGAGGTCTTCGAACTCGATGACGCAGACCGTGAAGTGCTGTGGAGCGAAACCAATGCATTGGCCAAGTTGCTTCACCAGCACTATGGCGCCGACAAGATCAACATCGCGACCCTGGGCAATGTCGTGAGTCAGTTGCATATGCACGTGATCGTTCGCTACCGGGCCGACGCGGCCTGGCCTGCGCCCGTGTGGGGCAAGCTGCCGTCCATGCCTTACACCGCCGAGCAATTGGTGGCGGTTCGCCAAAGGCTGGCAGGCGTGCTGGGCACCGATTTCATTTTTACGGAGGGCAGGGCATGAGTCTGGAAGATCGCGTGATGGAGCTGGAGACACGTCTGGCTTTTCAGGATGACACCCTGTCTTCGCTCAGCGACGAACTGATCCTGCAACAGCGGGCGATCGAGCGCCTGCAGATGCAGCTGGCCGCGCTGCTCAAGCGTCAGGAAGAAATGGTCGGCCAGTTCGAAACGGCTACCCAGGAGGCGCCGCCGCCGCATTACTGAAATCTTTTTTTCGGCAATGAAAAACGCGGGCAATGCCCGCGTTTTTTTATTGCTGCATTGGAGTCAGCGACGTGGCGATGCCGCAATCACGTCTTCGGCCTGCAGACCCTTGTCACGGTTCATGACCGAGAACTCGACCCGTTGGCCTTCGACCAGCACGCGATGGCCTTCGCCACGAATGGCACGAAAATGCACGAAGATGTCGTCGCCGGAATCGCGGGAAATGAAGCCGAAGCCCTTCGACGTGTTGAACCACTTCACCGTACCGGTATCGCGGTTGGTCATGTCGTACTGCACGGCGCTGGGTGCCGGTGACGCGCGGTAGAAGCTGATCGACAGGTGCGCCAGGCACGCGAGCAGTGCGCACAACAGGCCCGGCAGGATGCCGATGGCCGGCAGCGGCACCAGCAACGTCAGGGTCTGGGTGATCACCGAGGCAACCAGCAGCACACTGACCAGATTTTGCAACAGATGACGTGGGCCTTTGTTCCAGCGCGGTATCACTGGAGCCAAAAGCAGGTTGAGCAGACCGAACAGCGCCAGGTAGATTGCGTCGGGTTGTTGCAGGTAAGGCGCTACATCGGCCCGCAGGCTTGGTATGAACGACAGCAGCACGGCCGCTGCGCCCGTCAGGAGGTGGACGATTTTCAACATTTGATTGGCTCACTCTAAGATCAGGCATCAGGAAGAGCTGATACCGCAACAAGCACAGCGTTGGGGTGACAATAATTGCCGAGCATCTGCAGGGATCAGCCTATGCGCCACGGCTTGATGAATCGCCCCGGCGGCACGCGGTCTATTTAACAGCAAAGCCCGATCCTTCTCAAATCGGCCAGAGCGGCGCCCGACGCCGTCGGGCGGATAGCCTGCGCAACTTGCCCGAGGCCGGAGCTGCGTGGGTCGATGGGTCTTGGTAAAGTGGGCATCCACCCGTGGTGGTATACATTCATCGTCATCAAGGACATCACATGGCAATCGATATCGGCATCAGCGAAGAAGATCGCAAATCGATCGTGGACGGCCTGTCCCGTCTGCTTTCCGACACCTACGTCCTGTACCTCAAGACGCACAATTTCCACTGGAACGTGACCGGCCCGGCTTTCCGTACCCTGCACCTGATGTTCGAAGAGCAGTACACCGAACTGGCGCTGGCCGTGGACTGCATCGCCGAGCGTATCCGTGCCCTCGGTTTTCCCGCGCCTGGCGCCTATTCGGTCTATGCCCGCCTGTCTTCGATCAAGGAAGAGGAAGGGGTGCCCTCGGCCCAGGACATGATCAAGCAACTGGTCGAAGGCCAGGAAGCCGTCACCCGCACGGCCCGCGGTATCTTCCCGCTGCTGGACAAGGTCAGCGACGAGCCGACGGCCGACCTGCTGACCCAGCGCATGCAGGTGCACGAGAAGACTGCCTGGATGCTGCGTTCGCTGCTCGAAGGCTGATCCCTGGCGACACGGCGGCGTCTTTTGCACTGCTGCGCCCGCCGTGTCGATCCAGCTTTTCCCGCTTGCCACCGGCCTGGGTACGGGGGGTTCGCTCCTACCCAACGACGCCGCTCTTCGTACGTATGCACTTCCGTATTCCCCTGTCGTCATCGTTCGCCGATACGCTTCCATAGATCCGTCAGCACACCTCCAGGGTTGGAGGGGCGATCATCAAGGAAGCACTGATCCATGGAACGGAACATCATCGTCACCCGGGCGCGCCAGCTCGATCGATCGAGCAAGCTTGCCGTCGATCCCTACTCGGACAACTTCGACATGGGCCTGGCCAGGCCTGTCTCGCGTTCGGTTCGCTTGAACGGTTTCGCCACCTGCCTGCGCCTGGAACGGATCTACTGGGAGATTCTCGAGCGCATCGCCCTGGCCAATGAATGCACGGTGAACGCGCTGCTTTCCTACGTCGACCGCGAAGTGCACCTGCGCCATGGCGGCGTCAAGAATTTCAGCGGACTGGTGCGGGTAGTCTGTGTCACCTACTTGATGGGACGTGATCGAACGTCGTCTGTTACCTTGGACGGCTGCGCAGCGTCGATTAACCGGATATAATCCCGCGTTTCGCCCTGGCGCCGCTTGCGCCGCGGTCATTTGGTTGCCGAGACACTACCCATGCCGATGTACGACTATCAATGTGCTTCCTGCGGTCATCAGATGGAAGTCATTCAAAAGATCAGCGCCGAGCCTTTGACCGATTGCCCTGCCTGCCAGGCGCCACAACTGAAAAAGGTGCTTTCCATGCCGGGCTTCCGCCTCAGCGGCACCGGCTGGTACGAGACCGATTTCAAGACCGGCAACAAGAAGAATCTGGCAGGCGGCGACAAGGCCGAGTGAATTGCCCGGCCCCGGCCTGCTCCTGCACTATGTCCAGGGTGCCGCGTGTCCAGCTACACGCCGTCATCGAATCATGAATTACGAGAAGTGAAACCACTACTATGATGCGCAGCCACTATTGCGGCCAACTGAACGAGACCCTGGAAGGTCAGGAAATCACCCTGTGCGGCTGGGTCCATCGCCGTCGCGACCATGGCGGGGTGATCTTCCTCGACATTCGGGATCGTGAAGGCATGGCCCAGGTGGTCTTCGACCCCGATCGCGCCGACAGCTTCGCCGCCGCCGATCGCGTGCGCAGCGAGTACGTGGTCAAGGTCACCGGCAAGGTCCGTGCGCGGCCCGCCGGCGCAGTCAATCCGAACATGGCGTCTGGCGCCATCGAAGTGCTGGGCTACGAGCTCGAAGTGCTGAACGAAGCGGAAACCCCGCCGTTTCCGCTCAACGAGTACTCCGACGTGGGTGAGGAAACGCGCCTGCGCTATCGCTTCATCGACCTGCGTCGTCCCGAAATGGCCGAGAAGCTGCGCCTGCGCTCGCGCATCACCACCAGCATTCGCCGCTACCTCGACGAAAACGGTTTCCTCGACGTCGAAACGCCGATCCTGACCCGTGCCACCCCCGAAGGCGCACGTGACTACCTGGTGCCCAGCCGTACCCACCCCGGCAGCTTCTTCGCCCTGCCGCAGTCGCCCCAGCTGTTCAAGCAGCTGCTGATGGTGGCCGGTTTCGATCGTTACTACCAGATCGCCAAGTGCTTCCGCGATGAAGACCTGCGTGCCGATCGTCAGCCCGAGTTCACTCAGATCGACATCGAGACCAGCTTCCTCGACGAGAGCGAAATCATCGGCATCACCGAAACCATGGTGCGCAAGCTGTTCAAGGAAGTGCTCGACGTCGAGTTCGGCGATTTCCCGCACATGACCTTCGAAGAAGCCATGCGCCGCTACGGCTCGGACAAGCCCGACCTGCGCAATCCGATGGAACTGGTCGACGTCGCCGATCAACTCAAGGATGTCGAGTTCAAGGTCTTCAGCGGTCCGGCCAACGACGCCAAGTGCCGCGTTGCCGCACTGCGCGTTCCAGGCGGGGCGAGCATGCCGCGCAAGCAGATCGACGATTACACCAAGTTCGTCGGCATCTACGGCGCCAAGGGCCTGGCCTACATCAAGGTCAACGAGCGCGCCAAGGGGGTCGAGGGCCTGCAGTCGCCGATCGTCAAGAACATCCCTGAAGCCAACCTCGACGTGATCCTGGATCGCGTTGGCGCGGTCGATGGCGACATCGTGTTCTTCGGTGCCGACAAGGCCAAGATCGTCAGCGAGGCATTGGGTGCGCTGCGCATCAAGCTGGGCAACGATCTCGACCTGCTGACCTGCGAATGGGCGCCGATGTGGGTCGTCGACTTCCCGATGTTCGAAGAGAACGACGACGGCAGCTTCAGTGCGCTGCACCATCCGTTCACCGCACCCAAGTGCACGCCTGCAGAGCTGGAGGCCAACCCGGCCACTGCCCTGTCGCGCGCCTATGACATGGTCCTCAACGGCACCGAGCTGGGCGGCGGTTCGATCCGTATCCACCGCAAGGACATGCAGCAGGCCGTGTTCCGCCTGCTCGGTATCGAAGCTGCGGAACAGGAAGAGAAGTTCGGCTTCCTGCTCGACGCGCTGAAATACGGTGCACCACCCCATGGTGGCCTGGCCTTCGGCCTGGACCGTCTGGTCATGCTGATGACCGGTGCGCAGTCGATCCGTGAAGTCATCGCCTTCCCGAAAACCCAGAGCGCCGCCGACGTCATGACCCAGGCGCCTGGCGTGGTCGATGCCAAGGCGCTGCGTGAACTGCACATTCGCCTGCGCGAACAGCCCAAGGCCGAGTAACTGCTGACAGGGCGCATCTTCGGATGCGCCCTTGCGTTGGGCGGTGGAAAAACCTTGCCAGGGGCAGGGTTCGTATGGGTAACACACAGAAACTGGAGTTGCGTTATGGCTGGTCATTCCAAGTGGGCGAACATCAAGCACCGCAAAGAGCGCCAGGATGCCAAGAGGGGCAAGATCTTCACCAAGTGGATTCGTGAACTGACCGTCGCTGCCCGCCAGGGCGGCGGCGAGCCAGGTTCCAATCCGCGTCTGCGCCTGGCGCTGGACAAGGCCCTGAGCGCCAACATGAGTCGCGACATCATCGATCGCGCGATTGCACGGGGCACCGGGGCAGCCGGCAGCGACGACGTGGTCGAGCTGAGCTACGAGGGCTACGGTCCCGGTGGCGTCGCCGTACTGGTCGAATGCATGACCGACAACCGCAATCGCACCGCTGCCGCCGTGCGTCATGCGTTCAGCAAATGCGGGGGCAATCTGGGCACCGATGGTTCGGTGGCGTATCTGTTCGAGCGCAAGGGGCAGTTGTCCTTCGCACCGGGCGTGGACGAGGATGCGTTGATGGAGGCGGCCATGGAGGCCGATGCCGACGACATCGTGACCCATGGCGACGGCTCGATGGACGTGTTCACCTCGTTCGCCAGCTTCTACTCGGTGGGCAATGCGCTGCAGGCGGCCGGTTTCAATGCCGATGAAGCCGAGATCGTCATGGCGCCGACGACCAGTGCCGAACTCGATGCGGAAGGTGCCGAGAAGGTGCTGAAGCTGATCGACATGCTCGAAGATCTGGATGATGTGCAAAACGTCTATTCCAACGCCGAGATATCCGACGCCGTGATGGAGCAGCTTGGCTGATCGGCCCGTGTGTTTCATCTAAGCCATGCTTTACCAGTGCCGGCCTCTTGGCCGGTAGATGGCTCGCCGCCCGCAGCGTTCCCACATGCTATGCACACCCATGTGGGAGCGGGTTATACCCGCGAAGGCGTCAGCCGTGTTTCTCACTACTGCAGGCTTTATGACATTAATTCTTGGAATCGACCCAGGCTCGCGCATCACCGGGTTTGGCGTCGTGCGTGAAACCGGCCGCGGGTGCGAATACGTGGCTTCGGGTTGTATTCGTACCGGCGGCGGACTGCTGCATGATCGTCTGCAGATCGTTTTTCGTGGGGTGCGTGAGGTGATCCAGACCTACGGTCCGGTGACCATGGGCATCGAGCGGGTGTTCATGGCGCGCAACGCCGACTCGGCCCTGAAACTGGGCCAGGCGCGTGGCGCTGCCATCGTCGCGGCGGCGGAGGAGGGGCTGGAGATCGCCGAGTACAGTGCCACCCAGGTCAAGCAGGCCATCGTCGGCACCGGCGCGGCCAACAAGGAACAGGTACAAATGATGGTCATGCACCTGCTCAAACTGACCCAGAAACCCCAGATCGATGCCTCCGACGCCCTGGCCATCGCACTCACCCACGCGCACACCCGATCCAGCCTCATGCCCCACGGGCTGAGCGCCGCCCGCAGTCGCGGTGGGCGCCTGCGCCTGTAGCGGCTTACATCGTTTCAAACTTTTTTGCTTGCAGCTCACCTCAGTCCTGTAATGATGGCCCTCGAACTGGCCCGCATGAACAGGGCGTGACTGCGCCTTCCGACAAAGGATTCATACGTGATTGGACGCCTGCGCGGTACCTTGGCTGAAAAGCAGCCGCCGCACCTGATTCTCGACGTCAACGGGCTGGGCTATGAGCTCGAAGTGCCGATGACCACGCTCTATCGGCTGCCGCCGGTCGGCGAAAGCGTGACCCTGCACACCCACCTGGTTGTGCGTGAAGACGCTCAGTTACTCTATGGCTTCTATGAAAAGCGCGAGCGCGAGCTGTTCCGTGAGCTGATCCGCCTCAACGGCGTCGGCCCCAAGCTGGCACTGGCGCTGATGTCGGGGTTGGACGTCGACGAACTCGTGCGCTGCGTGCAGGCTCAGGACACCTCGGCGCTGGTGAAGATACCCGGCGTGGGCAAGAAGACCGCCGAGCGGCTTCTGGTCGAACTCAAGGATCGCTTCAAGGCCTGGCAGACCACGCCGAGCATGTTCGAGCTGGTGCCCAGTGGGCCGCAGGGGCCGGCGCCGGTCAACAGCGCCGAAGCCGATGCCGTCAGTGCGCTCATCTCCCTGGGCTACAAGCCCCAGGAGGCCAGTCGCGCCGTGGCGGCCATCGACGCCAAGGGGCTGAGCAGCGAAGAATTGATCCGCCGCTCGTTGAAGGGAATGATCTAAGTGATCGAAGCCGACCGTCTGATCGCCGCCACCGGCCGCGATCGGGAAGAAGTACAGGATCGGGCCATCCGCCCGCTCAGCCTGGCCGACTACATTGGCCAGCCCACCGTGCGCGAGCAGATGGAGCTGTTCATCCAGGCTGCGCGCGGGCGCAGTGAATCCCTGGATCACACCTTGATCTTCGGCCCGCCCGGGTTGGGCAAGACGACCCTGGCCAATATCATCGCCCAGGAAATGGGCGTGTCGATCAAGAGCACGTCGGGGCCGGTACTGGAACGGCCGGGCGACCTGGCTGCCCTGCTTACCAACCTGGAACCCCACGATGTGCTGTTCATCGACGAGATCCACCGGCTGTCGCCCATCGTCGAGGAAGTCCTGTATCCGGCCATGGAGGACTTCCAGCTCGACATCATGATTGGCGAGGGTCCCGCGGCACGTTCCATCAAGCTCGATCTGCCGCCGTTCACCCTGGTCGGGGCCACCACCAGGGCAGGCATGCTGACCAATCCGCTGCGTGACCGCTTCGGTATCGTCCAGCGCCTGGAGTTCTACAGCACCGCGGACCTTGCAACCATCGTCAGTCGATCGGGCAATATCCTCAACCTGGAGATCGAGGACGAAGGCGCCTTCGAGATCGCCCGCCGCGCCCGCGGTACGCCGCGAATCGCCAATCGCCTGCTGCGCCGCGTGCGCGACTTCGCCCAGGTGCGTGGCAAGGGGCACATCACCAAGCCCATCGCCGACCTGGCGCTGAACATGCTCGACGTCGACGAGCGCGGCTTCGACCACCAGGATCGCCGGCTGCTGCTGACCATGATCGAGAAGTTCGACGGTGGGCCGGTGGGTGTCGACAGTCTCGCCGCAGCGATCAGCGAAGAGCGCCACACCATCGAGGACGTCCTGGAGCCTTACCTCATTCAGCAGGGCTACATCATGCGTACCCCGCGCGGCCGGGTCGTGACGCGCCACGCCTACCTGCATTTCGGTCTGAACATTCCCAACCGGCTGGGCGACATGCCGGGCAGCGATGCCATGTCCGAAGAAATCGACGCATGAAAGGCCCCTCGCACAGCGACCTAATTCGGCTTTCCGTGGTCCTAGGGGCTGACACGGCTTTTGCATGGCCCTTGCCTGCACACGCGACGAAAAAACAGTTGCCCGGGCGGATTGGCAACCTGAGGAGTAAGCACTAGAGTATGCGCGCGCAAAACGGGGTTCAGGCGTTCGCCCATCAGTGTCGGGTCTATTACGAAGACACCGACGCCGGCGGCGTCGTCTATTACGTCAACTACCTCAAATTCATGGAGCGGGCTCGTACCGAGCACCTGCGTGCGCTGGGTTTCGTCCAGTCGCAGCTGGCAGGTGAGAACCTGCTGTTCGTCGTGCATTCGGCAGAGGCGCGCTACCATGCGCCGGCGCGGTTGGACGACGAGCTGACGGTGACCGCCGAAATAACCGAATTGAATCGCGCCAGCCTGCGTTTCAAACAGCAGGTCTGGCGTGTGAAAGATACAACGCTGCTCTGCGAAGGGCAGTTCATGGTGGCCTGTGTGCGCGCCGATAACTTCAGACCCCGGGCCATTCCCCCAGCCTTGCGTACGGCCTTTGCCGACGCAGGCGGCCTGGGCAAACAATCCAGTGCAGGAGATTAAGCGTGGAAGCTAACGTCGTCGACCATACCTCCATGTGGAGTTTGGTCAGCAATGCCAGTGTCGTGGTGCAGTTGGTAATGCTTATTCTGGTGGCCGCCTCGGTCACCTCGTGGGTCATGATCTTTCAGCGCAGTTCGATGCTGCGCGCCGGTCGTCGTGCCCTGGACAGCTTCGAGGAACGCTTCTGGTCGGGCATCGACCTGTCCAAGCTGTACCGTCAGGCTGGCAGCAATCCCGACCCTGATTCGGGTGTCGAGCAGATTTTCCGTGCTGGCTTCAAGGAGTTTTCCCGCCTGCGCCAGCAGCAGGGCGTCGATCCCGATGCCGTGATGGAAGGCGTGGGCCGTGCCATGCGCGTGGCGATTTCCCGTGAGGAAGAGAAGCTCGAACAGGGTCTGCCATTCCTGGCAACCGTCGGTTCCACCAGCCCCTACGTGGGTCTGTTCGGTACCGTATGGGGCATCATGAACTCGTTCCGCGGCCTGGCCTCGGCGCAGCAGGCGACTCTGGCCACCGTTGCGCCAGGTATTGCCGAAGCACTGATTGCCACGGCCATCGGTCTGTTCGCAGCGATTCCGGCGGTCATCGCCTACAACCGTTTCGCTGCTCGCAGCGAAACCCTGATCAACCGCTACTACACGTTCGCTGACGAGTTCCAGGCCATCCTGCACCGTAAAGTGCACACCAGCGAAGAGTGAGCAGGGATAACCCAATGACTCGAGGTCGTCGCCCAAAACGCAAGCCGGTCGCCGAGATGAACGTGGTGCCCTACATCGACGTGATGTTGGTACTGCTGGTCATCTTCATGGTCACCGCTCCGATGATCAACCAAGGTGTGAAGGTCGATCTGCCCAAGGTTTCCAGCGAAGCGTTGCCGCAGGACAACAACACTCAGGTGCTCACCATTTCCATCAAGGCCGACAAGACCTACTACTGGAACGTCGGCAAGGAAGTAGACACTGAAAAGCAGCAGGACAAGGCAATGACGCTGGCGCAGATGACCCAGGCCGCCACCGCGATCATCAACCAGGGCAATGCCAGCGGCAAGAAGACCCAGGTCTTCATTCGCGGTGACAAGACCGTGGATTACGGGGCTGTCATGGGCGCCATGGGTGGTTTGCAGCAGGCAGGTGTCGGTAACGTTGGCTTGATTACCGAGGCCCCCTGATGCGAAAGCGAGAGCATTCAGCCTCGGAAAGCTTCTTCTGGCCCACGGTCTGGGCGGTAGCCCTGCACGTGCTGATCTTCGGGATGCTGTTCGTCAGTTTCGCCATGACGCCCGAACTGCCTGAAGCGCGACCCATCGTGCAGGCTACGCTCTATCAGCTCAAGTCCAAGAGCCAGGCCACCACCCAGACCAACCAGAAACTGGCGGGCGAGGCGAAGAAGTCTGCTGCGCGGCAGACCGAAGTCGAGCAGATGGAGACCAAGAAGCTGGAGCAGGAAGCCATCAAGGCCGCGGAACAAAAGAAAGAGGAAACCGCTCAAAAGGCCGAAGCGGCGAAGAAGGCCGACGAAGCCAAGAAGTCCGATGCTGCCGCCAAGGCGGAAGCCGCCTCTGCAGCAGCGGCCAAGGCTGAGGCGGCCAAGGCCGAAGCCGCTGAAAAAGCGGCCGAAGCCAAGAAGAGCGAGCTGGCCGACATCGCCAAGAAGAAGGCCGAGCAGGAAGAGGCGAAGAAGGAGGCAGCCGAGGACGCCAAGAAGAAGGCTGCCGAGGACGCCAAGAAAAAGGCCGCCGAAGACGCGAAGAAGAAAGCCGAAGACGACGCCAAGAAGGCCACCGCGGCCGAGGACGCGAAGAAGAAGGCCGCCGAGGACGCGAAGAAGAAGGCTGCGGCCGATGCCGCGAAGAAGAAGGCTCAGGACGCAGCTCGCAAGGCAGCGGAGGACAAGAAGGCGCAGGCATTGGCCGATCTGCTTTCCGACAAGCCTGAACGCCAGCAGGCGCTCGCCGACGAGCAGGGTGATGAGGTCGCGGGCAACTTCGACGATCTGATCCGCTCGCGAGCAGCCGAAGGATGGGCGCGACCGCCTTCGGCACGCAAGAACATGACCGTGGTATTGCAGATCAACATGTTGCCCGATGGCACCGTCACCAATGTCAGCGTCTCACGCTCCAGTGGCGATGGTCCCTTCGACAGTTCGGCGGTTGCTGCGGTCAAGAACATTGGCCGTTTAACGGAAATGCAGGGTTTGAAACCAGCTGACTTCAACCCCTATCGTTCCTTCAAGATGACATTTACACCTGAGGATCTTGCCTTGTGATTACCCTTCTTCGAGGACTGCTCGTCGTCCTTTGCTGCGCAGCCGGCATGGCCTCTGCGGACGAAAAGAACATTCTGGTCACCAGCGGTGCCGACCGTGCCACGCCGATTGCCGTCGTGCCGTTCGGTTTCCAGGGCGGCAGCGTGTTGCCTGACAACATTGCCGAGATCGTCGGCAACGACCTGCGCAACTCGGGCTACTACGCACCCATTCCACCGCAGAACATGATCAGCCAGCCTTCCCAGGCCAGCGAAGTCATCTACCGCGACTGGCAGGCGCTGGGTGCCCAGTACGTCATGGTAGGCAGCATCACGCCGGCCGGCGGCCGCTTGCAGGTGCAATACGCGCTGCTGAACGTCAACACCCAGCAACAGGTGTTGACCGGCAGCGTCTCGGGCACTACCGACCAGCTGCGTGACATGGCCCACTTCATCTCCGATCAGTCGTTCGAGAAGCTGACCGGGATCAAGGGTGCGTTCTCCACGCGCATGCTCTACGTGACCGCCGAACGGGCCGGCACCAATGCCACCCGTTACACCCTGCAGCGTTCGGACTACGACGGCGCACGTGCGGTGACCCTGTTGCAGTCGCGCGAGCCGATCCTGTCGCCACGCTACTCGCCCAACGGCCGCAACATTGCCTATGTATCGTTCGAACAGCGTCGTCCGCGGATCTTCCTGCAGAACGTCGACACCGGTCGCCGCGAGCAGTTGACCAACTTCGAAGGCCTCAACGGTGCACCGGCGTTCTCGCCGGACGGCAATCGCCTGGCGCTGGTGCTGTCCAAGGACGGCAACCCGGAGATCTACGTGATGAACCTGGCCTCGCGCGCGCTGACCCGCGTGACCAACAGCCCGGCCATCGACACCGAACCCTTCTGGGGCAAGGACGGTTCGACCCTGTACTTCACGTCGGACCGTGGCGGCAAGCCACAGATCTACAAGACCAGCACATCCGGTGGCGCCAATGCCGAGCGTGTGACGTTCGTGGGCAACTACAATGCCAACCCGAAACTTTCGGCTGACGAAAAGACCCTCGTAATGATCCATCGGCAAGATGGTTTCACCAATTTCAAGGTGGCGGCGCAGGACCTGGAGCGCGGAAGCGTAAAGATCCTCACAGATTCAACTCTTGATGAGTCGCCTACTGTTGCGCCCAACGGCACCATGGTAATCTACGCCACCCGCCAGCAGGGCCGGGGAGTCTTGATGCTCGTGTCGCTAAACGGCCGCGTGAGGCTCCCGCTTCCTACCGCTCAAGGCGAAGTCAGAGAACCGTCCTGGTCCCCTTACCTGAACTGACGCGGCGTAATACGTTGTACTTAACACATTGGGGTTCATTAGGAGTTTCACGATGGAAATGCTGAAGTTTGGTAAGTTCGCTGCGCTGGCCCTGGCCTTGTCCGTAGCTGTAGGTTGCTCGTCCAAAGGCGGCGAAGATGCTGGTCAAGGCGGCGCTGCTGTCGACCCTAACGCTGGTTACGGCGCAAACACCGGTGCCGTTGACGGTTCCCTGAGCGAAGAAGCTGCTCTGCGCGCTATCACCACGTTCTACTTCGAATACGACAGCTCGGACCTGAAGCCAGAAGCCATGCGCGCTCTGGACGTTCACGCCAAGGACCTGAAAGCCAACGGCGCTCGCGTCGTCCTGGAAGGTAACACCGACGAGCGCGGTACTCGCGAGTACAACCTGGCACTGGGCGAGCGTCGTGCCAAGGCCGTTCAGCGTTACCTGGTACTGCAAGGCGTTTCGCCAGCCCAGCTGGAACTGGTTTCCTACGGTGAAGAGCGTCCAGTGGCTACTGGCAACGACGAGCAGTCGTGGGCTCAGAACCGTCGCGTCGAACTGCGTAAGTAATTCGTCATGCGAACGTGCCGTCGTGCTGTAACTGTTCTGGCTTTCGCCCTGCCTGTGATGGCTTGGGGCGCGGTGCCTGTGGTCGATAGCAACAACAATGGAGGCTACGGTAACAGTGGCGCCGTTGGTGGCAGCTATCCGCCCTCAGGTTACGGTACGAACGGCGCCTCGGCCGGGACAGTCGCGCAAGCGCCTGTCTCGGCTCAGGGCGAGCTGTTCATGCAACTGCAGCAAATGCAGGAAGACATCGCACGTCTGCGAGGTCAGGTCGAAGTCCAGCAGAACGATATCCAGCGCCTGAAACAGGAAGGGCTCGAGCGGTATCAGGAACTCGATCGTCGGATTGGCTCGGGGGTTGCACCTGCACCCAGTGCCCAACCGGATAATTCTTCAGCCAGCGGCGCGTCTAGCGGCGCTGGTGCTTCATCGGCTGCCGGCCAGTCGTCCGCAGGCGCAGAGCCTGGCGATCCGGCCAAGGAGAAGCTGTATTACGATGCAGCCTTCGACCTGATCAAGGCCAAGGATTTCGACAAGGCCAGCCAGGCCTTCGCCGCGTTCCTGCGCAAATACCCGAACAGCCAGTATGCGGGCAATGCCCAATACTGGCTGGGCGAGGTCAACCTTGCCAAGGGTGACCTGCAGGGCGCAGGCCAGGCTTTCGCCAAGGTCAGCCAGCTCTATCCCAAGCACAACAAGGTGCCGGATTCGCTCTACAAGCTGGCCGACGTCGAGCGCCGCTTGGGCCATACCGACCGAGTCAAAGGCATTCTGCAGCAGGTTGTGACCCAATATCCGGGCACGTCCGCTGCGCAGTTGGCGCAGAAAGACCTGCAAAGATTGTGAAGCCTGCCATGTGATTCGAAGAAACCCGCGCCTGTCGCGGGTTTTTTCGTTAGAATTTGCCGCCATTTTATGAACACGCTTCCTGAGGCCGCGCGATCGCGGGCCGCCTGAAGTGCCCAACGGAGGCGGTCAGCCTGTTTCGCTGTCACGCCCGTGGACCCTATGCAAGACACACTACGTATTACCGAAGTCTTCTACTCGTTGCAGGGTGAGACGCGGACCGCCGGCTTGCCCACGGTTTTCGTACGCCTGACCGGTTGCCCCTTGCGCTGCCAATATTGCGACAGCGCGTATGCGTTCAGCGGGGGAACCCAGCGCACGCTCGATTCGCTCATGGAACAGGTGGCCAGCTACAAGCCTCGCTATGTATGCGTTACCGGAGGCGAGCCATTGGCTCAGCCCAATGCCATCCCGTTGATGCAGCGGCTCTGCGATGCCGGCTATGAAGTTTCCGTGGAAACCAGCGGCGCACTCGATATCAGCGCGGTCGACACCCGCGTCAGTCGCGTGCTCGACTTGAAGACGCCGGGTTCTCTCGAAGTCCATCGCAACCGTTACGAGAACATCGAGCTGCTGACCCGCAACGACCAGGTCAAGTTCGTCCTGTGCTCGCGCGAGGACTATGACTGGGCCGTGTCCAAGCTGATTCAGTACGGGCTGGACGGTCGTGCCGGCGAAGTGCTGTTCTCGCCGAGCAAGGATCAACTGCGCGCTACCGATCTGGCCGACTGGATCGTGGCCGACAACCTGCCGGTGCGCCTGCAGATGCAGCTGCACAAACTTCTTTGGAACGACGAGCCGGGGCGCTGAGATGAACCATACCCAACACGAGAAAAAGGCAGTCATTCTGCTTTCCGGCGGCCTGGATTCCGCCACTGTCGTGGCGATGGCCAAAGCCCAGGGCTACGCCTGCTATACCATGAGCTTCGACTATGGCCAGCGCCATCGGGCCGAACTCGATGCCGCGGCACGTGTGGCGCGGGACCTGGGCGTGATACAGCACAAGGTCATCGGGCTCGACCTGGATGGCATGGGCGGCTCGGCACTGACCGACACCTCGATCGATGTGCCGGAGACCTTGGGTGAGGGCATCCCGGTCACCTACGTTCCGGCCCGCAACACGGTGTTTCTCTCTCTGGCCCTGGGTTGGGCCGAGGTGCTCGAAGCGCGCGACATCTTCATTGGCGTCAATGCGGTGGACTATTCGGGCTATCCGGATTGTCGGCCTGAGTTCATCGAGGCTTTCGAGCGTCTGGCCAACCTGGCCACCAAGGCGGGAGTGGAAGGCAATGGCTTCACCATACAGGCACCGCTGCAGAACATGAGCAAGGCTGACATCGTCAAGGCAGGCGTGGCGCTGGGTGTGGACTATGGCCTGACAGTGTCGTGCTACCAGGCCGATGATCAGGGCCAGGCCTGTGGCAAGTGCGACAGCTGCCGCCTGCGTGCCGAGGGCTTCGCTGCGGCAGGTGTGAGCGATCCGACACGCTATTTTTGATTTATTTTCCGTAGGGTGTTGAATTACCGAAAGAATTCGGTATTATACGCCCCACGAAACGGGTCGTTAGCTCAGTTGGTAGAGCAGTTGGCTTTTAACCAATTGGTCGTAGGTTCGAATCCCACACGACCCACCATTTCGAAACCCGCAGCTTGCAAAGGCTGCGGGTTTTTTTATGCCCGTGATTCGGCGCTGGTGCCTGCCACGTCTATAAGGCTTTGCTAACGGCTGGTTTCTCTGTAGCCTGCGCCAGCCCTCAAAAGCCTCACGAAAGCCAGGGCATATACTCCCAGGCCTTGTCGGCCCGGCCTATACTCGACTCTCGCGCATCAGCGCCCGCAGGTCTTGCCCCATGACGCAGATATCCGAACGCCTTCTGGTCCAGGCTCACCTGGATGCCAAGCAGCCCCGGCCTCTGACACCGGAACAGGAAGCCGACTATCGTGCTGCCATCGCCGCCGAGCTCAAGGCTCAGGATGCGGTTCTGGTTGCCCACTACTACTGCGATCCCGTGATCCAGGCATTGGCCGAGGAAACCGGTGGCTGCGTCTCCGACTCGCTGGAGATGGCGCGCTTTGGCAATCAGCATCCGGCCCGAACGGTGCTGGTGGCAGGTGTCAGGTTCATGGGCGAAACGGCGAAGATTCTCAATCCGGAAAAGCGTGTGCTGATGCCCACCCTGGAGGCAACCTGTTCGCTGGACCTGGGTTGCCCGGTGGACGCGTTCTCGGCCTTCTGCGACCAGCATCCCGAACGCACCGTGGTGGTTTACGCCAATACTTCGGCTGCGGTGAAAGCCCGTGCCGATTGGGTCGTGACGTCGAGTTGCGCGCTGGAGATCGTCGAAAGCCTGATGGACAACGGCGAGAAGATCATCTGGGCGCCCGACAAGCACTTGGGTAACTATATCCAGACCCACACCGGCGCGGACATGTTGATGTGGGACGGTGCCTGCATCGTTCACGAGGAGTTCAAGGCGCGGCAGTTGGCCGACATGCGGGCGTTGTACCCCGACGCCGCGATTCTGGTGCATCCCGAGTCGCCGGCCGAAGTGATCGCTCTGGCGGACGCCGTGGGTTCGACCAGCCAATTGATTGCCGCGGCCCGCACACTGCCGCAGCAGACCCTGATCGTGGCCACCGACCGCGGTATCTTCTACAAGATGCAGCAGGCAGTTCCCGGCAAGACCTTGATCGAGGCCCCTACGGCCGGCAACGGTGCCGCCTGTCGCAGTTGTGCGCATTGCCCGTGGATGGCCATGAACACCCTGCAGCGCATGCTGGAATGCCTGCGCGCGGGCAGCAACGAAATCACCGTGGACGCGGCGCTGATTCCCCAGGCCATTCGGCCGCTCAAGCGCATGCTGGACTTTACCCAGGCCGCGCGCCTGAAGCTGGCCGGTAACGCCTGATCAGAGGCTTTTGCCCAGCGCGACCACAGGCCGTTCGGACTTCGCCAGCTCAAGCTTCGGCAACTCTGGCCGCGGACGGCCCAGTCGTTTGTTCAGTTCCAGCCATTCGGCCAGGGCCAGCATCAGGCCCGCGCCCACCAGCGCACTTGCGATCTGCATCGTTAGCTGGTCGTCGGCCAGGGCATTGGCCATGTCGGCCAACGGTGCCAGCACCACGCTGAGGCAGAAGACCTCGAGCGAATAACGTCCCATCAGCGCAACCTTGCGTGCCAGCAGATGATTCACCCACTCGCCCTGGGGTATCAGCTTGGCCACGCAGTAGGCCAGGGCCACGAAGTGCAAAAGGCGTGACGGCGAGAGGTTGGTCTTGTCGATGGGATAGAGCAGTTCGCCAAACCAGCCAGGCACCAGCGCCTCGTGCAGCACCGGCCAGCGCCAGCCCAGGGCGACCAGCGCGCTGAATGTCACCAGTGTGGCGCACGCGAGAAACAGCGGCTGGCGGCCCAACGGGCGTGCCACCGCGACTGGCGCGCGTGCCGCATGCAGCGCCGTGGCGCCACCCAGTACGAACAGCACTTGCCAGGCCAAGGGGTTGAAATACCACAGGCCGTTGTCGTGCGCCGGGATGTTCCAGCCCAGCCATTGCACTGCCAGGTACAACACCAGCGACAAGCCGATGGCCTGCGCTGGCCGCTTGATCAGCAGTGGCAGGACGATCGGCAGGCCGAGCAGCAACACGATGTACAGCGGCAAAGGGTCCATCAGGTTGGGTTTGAAGCGCAGCAGCAGTTCGTCGACCATGGCCTGTTGCGGGTTGGAGACGAAATAGGTGAGGTTCATTTCCTGGATCATGTCGCGCGTTTCGACGTGATTGTTGGCAACGAAAATGATGCCCATCAGCACCGCCAGGAGGAAGATGTGCACCACGTACAACACCCAGGCGCGGCGCAGTATGCGCACCGTGGCGACCAGGTAGCCGTCGCGCAGGGCGATCTTGCCGTAGGCCAGCACGGCTGCGTAGCCGGCGAGAAACACGAACACCTCCGCCGCATCGCTGAAGCCGAAGTTGCGCAGCGTGAAGCTGGCCAGTGGGTTTTGCGGTATGTGATCCCAGAAGATGAAGATCAACGCCAAACCTCGATAGAAATCGATCCGATGGTCTCGATCGTTAGTCATGGCGACAGGCTCTTGCGAATAGGAAGGATGTAGTAGGGATTGGGCACCGGGCATTACGGTTCCGTATCGGCGGCCATTATCGATCAGCGGCGCGGAGGTTGGCCGGTTTCGCAACGAATTGCAAAAGTTTGGCTATTACGGAATGTCACAAGGCTGAGTTGACGCAGCCCTTGTGGTCGCGGCGCAAGCTGTGTCCGGCCTCACCGCTTTCAGGCTCACCGTGCGCACCCATGACGCGGCTTGCGCCGCTGCTACAGGGATGGGTGGATCAGTTGTCGGCGCACTTCCGTGGTCTCTTCGCTCCAGTACACCGGTTTGCCTGCAATCAACGCCGCCACGGGCAGCCCGTCGCGGTACAGCACGCGGTTGCCCGGCAGCGCCGGCACACTTTTCTGGATCTGCAGGGGGTCGGCTCCGGGCAGTGGCAGCAGGGTACCGACCAGGTTCAACGGGTCGCTGGCCGTGATCGACACCAGGGTGCCATCGACCGGTCGCTTGCGCACCTCGCGCAGGGCTGGGATAGCCTCGGGCAGTGCGAACTGCTCACCGGACAAACCATCGATGAAACGCCCCCCGCGGATCTGCCCACGTGCCTCCAGGCGCTGCAGCGCGCGCAACAGGTCGCGCCAGCTGGGCAGCCAGTCCGCTTCGCGTTGCAGCAGGCGCCAGAACACCACGCCGTAGCGGCGCAGCAGCACCAGTGCGACCTGTTCCACGGCTTCATCGGGCGCGCGATCGGGCGCCTGCAGCAGGGCCCAGCGTCCGGCATCGTCCATGCCGCCGATGAACGCACCGCGACCCCGGCGACTGCTGCGGGCCTGGCGCTTGCCAGCCGGGGTGATCAGTGCGCGCAGGCCGGCGAAGCTGTCGGCGTTCACGCGACCTGCAGCGACCAGCTCCTGCAAGGCGTTCTCGGCTTCGGTGCGCAGCAGGCGTGTCTGGTGGACCAAGTCGTCGAAAAACATGGCGCCTTGCGCGGCCAGGGTCTGCTCGAGCTTCTGCGCACGCATGGACAGTTCCTGCGGCTGGACTGCCGCAGCCAGGCTGCGCCACAAAGGCAGGCGCGCGCGCGGCAGCAGCACGATCGGCGTGTTGCGCAGGGTCGCACCCTTGCCACTGCTGGCCAGCCGCGCCCAGACCGTTTTGCCGCTGCGGCTGGCGCGGTCCAGCCACGACGGATCGTATCCGCGCAGTCGAGCCGGCAGCAGGTCGTTCTCCCAGGCGCTGGCCGGCGCGCTGTAGCCTTCGAGCTGGTCGAGCAAGCGGCTCATTGCCGCTTCGCCTTGCAGGCGCGTACCGGGCGCGAGGCACTGCCAGTCGAGGAGGAAGCGCATGAACACTTGCAGGCTGACCGGTTCGATCTCGCGGCGCAGACGCTTCACCGTGTAGCGGTGGATGCGCGCCAGCAGGTGCCGTTCGCACCACTGGGTTTCCTCGATGTGTGCGATAAACCGGCCACGCATGACGTAGCCCTGGTTTTCCAACACCAGCAGGGCTTGTTCGACGAGCGCGGGATGCAGGTTCAGCGGGGCGGCGATTTCACCCAGCCGCTGCGGGCCGAACCCGCTCAAGCGGGCGCGGATCAGTTCCAGTGTCGCTTCCTGCTTCGTCCACGTCTGCGCCAAGTGCACGGGCATCCGCAATGCTGGCGACAGCTCGATACCCCCATAGATGGCCTGCAGGCAGGCTACCCGTTCCAGGGCCAGCCACAGGTGGCTGCCGTCGCCCAGGGTCAGGCGTGCCGCGCGACCTGTACCGGCCAGGGCCTTCAACAGCGGTAGCTCGCTGGCCCCAATCTCGCGTTCGGCCAATGCGCCCAGGCTCATCAACGCCTCGTGCATCTCGTCATTGCTGACAGGGGAGGGCCATGCTTCGGCGGCCACTGCCGCGATGGCATCCTTGTCCAGTTCGCCCATGTCGTCCGCTGTGCGCGGTTCGTCCCAGCGCCGGTTGAGCACCGCCTGGGTACGTCGCTCTTCCAGCGGAGCGT
The DNA here is from genome assembly GCF_014235765.1 of Pseudomonas baltica. Classification (GTDB taxonomy): domain Bacteria; phylum Pseudomonadota; class Gammaproteobacteria; order Pseudomonadales; family Pseudomonadaceae; genus Aquipseudomonas; species Aquipseudomonas baltica. The sequence continues at coordinate 1,663,993 of NZ_JACMYH010000001.1, read as the reverse complement.
CGTCGAGAAACGCATACGGCCTGGCATTGAGGATCGCTGCCGCCAGTGGCGAAGGGCGGGGCAGATCACGCTGGATGAGGCTGATCCGACCGGTTTCGATGCGCCGCAGCAGGGCCAGCCAGCCCTCGCTGTCCATGGCGTCGTGCAGGCAGTCGTCGAGGGTTTGCGCGACCAGCGGGTGGTCGGGAATCTCCCGTTCGCCGACGATGTTCTCCAGGCAGGCGATCTGGTCGGGGAATACCGTGGCGATCAGGTCCTCGCTTTTCATTCGCTGCAGCTGCGGGGCCACCTTGCGTCCGCCACTGTAACGGGGCAGGGCCAGGGCCGTTGCGGCGTTCCAGCGCCAACGCACGCCGAACAGCGGAGCGTCGAGCAGCGCCTGGGTCAATATCGACTCGGCACTGTTGCTGTGCAGGTAGTGCCAGACGTCCTCCAAGGCGAAGCTGTGGCTGGTTGACAGGGATAGCACGATGGCATCTTCGCTGGCTGCCGCTTGCAGCTCGAAATTGAACGTGCGACAGAACCGCTTGCGCAGGGCCAGGCCCCAGGCCCGGTTGATGCGGCTGCCGAATGGCGTGTGGATGACCAGCTGCGTGGCACCCGAGGCATCGAAGAAACGCTCCATGATCAGCGTGTCCTGGGACGGCAGCGCGCCAAGCGCTTCGCGCGTACGGGAGAGATAATCGAGCAATTGCCCAGCGCTGTCGTGCGCCAGGTCGAGCGCGTCCTGCAGCCACGGCAGTACGGGCTCGAGTAGCCCGTCACTGAGCGCCAGGCGTTGGTCTATCGAGGCCTGCAGGCGCGCCACGCCCGCCGACAGCTCGGCGCTGCGTCCGGGTATTTCGCCGAGCCAGAAGGGGATGTTCGGCGCCTGACCGTGGGCATCTTCGACCCGTACCTTGCCGCCTTCGATGCGCAGGATGCGGTAGGAGCGATTGCCCAGCTGGAAGATGTCGCCAGCGAGGCTTTCCACGGCAAAATCCTCGTTGACGCTGCCGATGCTCAACGCCTGCGGCTCCAGCAGCACCGCATAGTCGGCGTTGTCGGCTATGGCGCCTCCGCTGGTGACCGCAGTCAACTTGCTGCCGCGCCGGCCGCGCAGGCTCTGGGTGACTGCATCACGGTGCAGATAGGCGGCGCGCACGCCCTGACGCCCGCTGTAACCTTCGGCCAACATCCGCAGCAACGCTTCATAGCGCGTATCGTCCAAGGCCGCATAGGGCGTTGCCTGACGGAACATCTGCAGCAACGCCTGCTCCGGCCATTCCTGGCAGCTGACCTCGGCGATGATCTGCTGGGCCAGTACGTCCAGCGGCGCCTGGGGAATGCGCAGGATATCCAGTTCGCCGCGCCGCACGCAGTCCAGCAACGCTACGCATTCGATCAGGTCATCCCGAGAAATTGCAAACAGGCGGCCCTTGGGAATACCGCCGACGTGGTGGCCGGAACGGCCCACCCGTTGTAGAAACGCTGAAATGGAGCCGGGCGAGCCGATCTGGCAGACCAGGTCCACGTCACCGATGTCGATGCCCAGCTCCAGCGAGGCCGTGGCGACCAGCACCTGCAGGTCGCCACGCTTGAGCCGTTGTTCGGCATCCAGACGCTGCTCCTTCGCCAGGCTGCCATGGTGCGCCGCCACCTGCTCGCGCCCGAGCCGCTCGCTCAGATGGCGCGCCAGACGCTCGGCCAGACGCCGGGTATTGACGAACACCAGGGTGGTCCGGTGCGCCTGGGCAAGCTCGGCCAGGCGGTTGTAGACCAACTCCCAGACGTCATTGGGCATGACCGCCGCCAGCGGCACCGCGGGCACTTCGATGGCCAGGTCGCGGGGCCGGGCGTGACCGATGTCGACGATCGAACACATCCGCTGCGCACCGACCAGGAACTGCGCCACCTGAGCGATCGGCTTTTGCGTGGCGGACAGGCCGATACGTCGCAGCGGCTTGCTGCACAGTGCCTGCAGACGCTCCAGGCTCAAGGCCAGATGGCTGCCACGCTTGCTGCCGGCCACTGCATGGATCTCATCGACGATCACCGTGCCGACATCCGCGAGCATGCGGCGGCCGGAGTCGGATCCGAGCAGCACATAGAGCGATTCGGGCGTGGTAACCAGGATGTGCGGAGGGTGCCGGCGCATGGCGGCCCGCTCTTTCTGCGGCGTATCGCCGGTACGTACCCCGGCGATGAGGGTCAGCGCAGGCAGGTCCATGCCGGCCAATTGCGCGGCAATACCCTGCAGTGGACGTCGCAGGTTCAGCTGGATGTCGTTGGACAAGGCCTTGAGCGGTGAGACGTAAAGCACCAGGGTGCGTCGCGGCAGCTCGCCTCCTTGCGCGAGGCCCAGCTGCACCAGCTCGTCGAGAACGGCCAGGAAGGCCGTCAGGGTCTTGCCCGAGCCGGTGGGTGCGGCGATCAGGGTCGAGTGGCCCTGCTGGATCAACGGCCAGGCCTGGGCCTGGGCGGGAGTGACGGCAGCAAATTGCCGGCGGAACCAGGCGCTTACTGCTGGATGGAAGTTGGCCAGTGCCGAATCGTGCTGTGCAGGTAGGTTCATGATCTATTGATGGGGAACGCGCAGCGAAGTTGCAACCGGCATGGGGCCGAGGTGCATTGCCGCAACCCACAAAAAAGGGCGACTCGCGTCGCCCTCGATCAAGCCCGTTGCATTCAACCGCGACGGCGCAGCGCTTCGATACGGTCTTCCAGTGGCGGGTGGGTCATGAGCAGGCCGGCCAGGCCATGCTTGAGGCCACCGTTGATGCCGAAGGCGTTCAGCGAGTCTGGCATCTGCACGGGAACGCCCTGCTCGGAGCGCAGGCGCTGCAGCGCACCGATCATCGCGTTGGTGCCGGCCAGCCGGGCACCGGCTTCGTCGGCGCGGAACTCACGGCGGCGCGAGAACCACATGACGATGACGCTGGCCAGGATACCCAGTACCAGTTCGGCGACGATGGTCGCGATGTAGTAGGCGATGCCCTGGCCTTGCTCGTTCTTGAAGATCACCTTGTCGACGAAATTGCCGATGATTCGTGCGAAGAACATCACGAAGGTGTTCACCACGCCCTGCACCAGCGCCAGGGTGACCATGTCGCCGTTGGCCACGTGGCCGATCTCGTGGGCCAGCACCGCCTTGACTTCGTCGGGCGAGAAACGCTCGAGCAGGCCCTGGCTGACGGCCACCAGGGCGTCGTTCTTGTTCCAGCCGGTGGCGAAGGCGTTGGCCTCGTAGGCCGGGAAGATGCCGACTTCGGGCATCTTGATGCCTGCCTCGCGCGACAGCTCCTCGACGGTCTGCAGCAGCCATTGTTCGTGACGGGTGCGCGGTTGGGTGATGATCTGCGTGCCAGTGCTCATCTTCGCCATCCACTTGGAGATGAACAGCGAGAACAGCGAACCGGCGAAGCCGAACACGGCGCAGAAGATCAGCAGCTGATTGAGGTTCAGATCCACCCCGTTGGCCGCCATGAACCCATTGAAGCCAAACAGGCTCAGGGTAATGCTGGCAATCAGCACAACCGCAAGGTTAGTGGCCAGAAACAGCAAGATGCGCATCATGGTTGTAACGTTCTCCTGACGGATAGAAGTGTTGCGTATGCGCTATATAAGGCCCGAGCCCGGTCGATTCAACCGGGGGACTATTTCAAACTGTGTATATGCGCACGGACACTTGAATACGTTCGGTTTTTACTGGCGATAATTCTTCAGGAAGCGGCCGATGCGACCGATGGCCTGCTCGAGGTCGTCGACCCGCGGCAGCGTCACTACCCGGAAATGGTCCGGGTTGGGCCAGTTGAACGCAGTGCCCTGGACCACCAGCAGCTTTTCCGACAACAGCAGGTCGAGCACGAACTTCTCGTCGTTGAGGATCGGGCAGACCTTGGGATCGATGCGCGGGAAGGCGTAAAGCGCGCCCATGGGCTTGACGCAACTGACGCCGGGAATGTCGTTGAGCAGCTCCCAGGTGCGGTTGCGCTGCTCCAGCAGGCGACCGTTAGGCAGGACCAGGTCGTTGATGCTCTGGTAGCCGCCCAGTGCGGTCTGGATCGCGTGCTGGCTGGGTACGTTGGCGCACAGGCGCATGTTGGCGAGGATGTCGATGCCCTCGATGTAGCTCTGGGCGTTGTGCTTGGGCCCTGAAATGGCGATCCAGCCGGAGCGGAAACCGGCCACGCGGTAGGATTTGGACAGGCCGTTGAAGGTCAGGCACAACAGGTCCGGGGCCAGCGATGCCGTACAGATGTGTACGGCATCGTCGTAGAGGATCTTGTCGTAGATCTCATCGGAGAACACCACCAGATTGTGCTGGCGAGCGATTTCCAGCATGCCCAGCAGCACTTCCCTGGAATACACGGCGCCGGTGGGGTTGTTCGGATTGATGATCACCATGGCCTTGGTGTTGGGGGTGATCTTGGCCTTGATATCGGCCAGGTCTGGCCACCAGTTGGCCTGCTCGTCGCAGAGGTAGTGCACGGCATGGCCACCGGCCAGGCTGACCGAGGCTGTCCACAGCGGGTAGTCGGGCGCCGGGATCAGCACTTCGTCGCCATTGTTGAGCAGGGCCTGCAGCGACATGACGATCAGCTCGGAGACGCCGTTGCCCAGGTAGATGTCCTCGATGCCGACCCCTTCCACCTGCTTCTGCTGGTAGTACTGCATGACCGCCTTGCGCGCACTGAACAGGCCCTTGGAGTCGCTGTAGCCCTGGGCGGTGGGCAGGTTGCGGATGACATCCTGAAGAATTTCCACGGGTGCCTCGAAACCGAACGGCGCCGGGTTGCCGATGTTCAGCTTGAGGATGCGGTGGCCTTCCTCTTCCAGGCGCTTGGCGTGCTTGAGCACCGGCCCGCGGATGTCATAGCAGACGTTGGCGAGCTTGTTCGATTTGCTGAACTGCATGGTGAGGTCCCGAAAGATGGCAAGGCCCGCGCCGGCCCTGATGATGAAAAAAACGATTCGCTGCAACGCGGGTGACAGATTGCTGTCCAAAGGCGCAATCATACGTGCCGCCTGATCGTTGCAAAAGACACAGATCGGGCTTTTTGAACTGCCGAGGTGTACCGATGGGCAAGCTCACGCGAAGCGAAGAAGAATGGAAGAAAATGCTCGATCCCGAGCAGTACAATGTGTGTCGCCTGAGCGCGACCGAGCGGCCTTTCACGGGCAAGTACAACGACTTCAAGGGTGACGGCATCTTCACCTGCGTCGGCTGCGAAGAGCCGTTGTTCGACTCGCGCAGCAAATTCGATTCCGGCTGCGGCTGGCCGAGTTTCTCCGCACCGATCGGCGAGCAGGCGATGGTCGAGATCCGCGATACCACCCACGGCATGGTTCGTACCGAGGTCAAGTGCGCCACGTGCGACTCACATTTGGGTCACGTGTTTCCCGATGGCCCGGCCCCGACCGGCCTGCGCTACTGCATCAACTCGGTGTGCCTGGACTTCCAGCCGCGGGCCGACCAGCCGGCATGACCTCTGACAAGAAAGCGACCATGAGCAAAGATCTTCTTTCCATCCCGTGCATCACCCTGGACGGCCAGCACAAGACCATCGGCGATTTCGCCGGCAAGGTCCTGCTGGTGGTCAATACGGCCAGCCAGTGTGGCTTTACGCCACAGTACAAGGGGTTGGAGGAGCTGTGGCAGACGTATCGCAAGCAGGGCCTGGTGGTGCTGGGGTTTCCCTGCAACCAGTTCGGCAATCAGGAGCCCGGCGATACCCTGGACATCGTGCAGTTCTGTGAAAAGAACTTCGGCGTGAGCTTCCCGATGTTTCGCAAGATCGATGTTAACGGTGACCTGACCCATCCGCTGTTCGTGCAGCTGAAGAAGCGCGCACCGGGGCTGTTCGGGTCGGAGAAGGTGAAGTGGAACTTCACCAAATTCCTGGTGGCGGCCGACGGCAGCGTCAAGCGCTTCGCGCCGTTGACCAAACCCGCTGCGCTGGCTCACGAGATCGAAATGGCGCTGCGCTGAACCTGGCTGCTATTCAGGTACCCACTGGTCGATCAGCATGACCAGTTCTTCTCGGCGGAACGGCTTGGCCAGATAGTCGCTCATGCCCGCCGCGCGGCAGCGCTCGCGTTCTTCGGGCATGGCATTGGCTGTCAGCGCCACGATCGGCAGCTGCGGCCAGCGCCCGCTTCGACGAATCTGCCGACTGGCTTCGTAGCCATCCATGACCGGCATGTTGCAGTCCATCAGCACCAGGTCGAACTCGTGCTTTTCCAGCTCGCCGAGTGCCTCGCCGCCGTGCGCGGCCACGGTGACCTCGCACCCCAGCTTGCTCAGCATGCCTTTGGCCACCAGCTGATTCACCGGGTTGTCCTCCACCAGCAGGATGCGTGCACGCCGTTGCGCGCTGCGTCGGTTGGCCAGGTGGTCGAGCGCGGTGGGTTCGTCACCCACCAGGCTGCGCCGCAACGCTTGATACAGCGCATTGCGTGCCAGCGGCCGGGCTTGTTGCTGCAACGGCATCAGCGCGTTGGCCTGCTCGGTGGGCAGGAAGTTGCCGTAGGCGGTCACCAGCAGAATCGGCGCCTGGATACCGGGACGCAGGCCGAACAGGCAGTCCAGGCTGTCGGTGACGACCAGGTCTGGAGTGATACCGGTAAGGTCCGCGCCCAGGTCGTAGCGCTGGTAATCAATGCCCCATAGCGGCAGCAGATCGTGCAACAGTTCTGCCAGGCCGCTGCCGGCGTGCCCGACCAGCAACACCTGGCCACGCAGCAACGGCGGAACGTAGGCCGGACTGTGCGCCATGAGCGGCAGGTCGGCGTAGAACTGGCTACCGAAGCCGGCTTCCGAGCTGATGCTCAAGCGGCCCTGCATGGCCTCGCAAAGGTTGTTGGTCAGCGCCAGGCCCAGGCCGGTGCCGCCGAACTGCCGGGTGATGCCGGCACCGGCCTGGGTGAAGGGCTGGAAGATCTTGACCTGCGCTTCCTGGGCGATCCCGATTCCGGTGTCACTGACTTCGATGCGCACGCCACCCGGACGGGTATAGAGGCGCACGTCGACGCGGCCGAAGCGGGTGAATTTCAATGCGTTGGACAACAGGTTGCTGACGATCTGCCGCACCCGGGTAGGGTCGCCCAGGACCAGCGCGGGAAAGTGCGGATCGATCAGGCAGGTCAGCTCGACGCTGGGCGCCGCGTTCTGCGACAACAGGTTGGCGGTGTCTTCGATCAGGGCGCCGAGGTCGAAGGGGATGCGCTCCAGCTCCAGCTGGCCAGCGTCGAACTTGGACAGGTCGAGGATATCGTTGAGCAACTCGACCAGCACCTTGCCCGAGTCGTGCGCGATGGACAGTTGCTGACGCTGCTCGGCGTTGAGTGGGCTGTCCAGCGACAGGGCAATCATGCCCAGCAGGCCGTTGAGCGGGGTACGAATCTCATGACTCATGTTGGCCAGGAAGGAGGCGCGCGCCTGGGCCATGTCCAGGGCAGTGCGGCGGGCCTTTTCCAATTCTTCGTTGGACATGCTCAGGCGCGTATTGCTGGCCTTGAGCTCGGTGGTGCGCGCCGACACGATGTTTTCCAGCTCACCCAGGTACTCGGTCAAGCGATTCTCGGCACTGCGCCGCTGCTGGATCTCCGTGGCCATGCTGATGAACTGCTGGTTGGCGACCTTCACCAGCACGCCGATCTCGTCGTGCTCGTGGCCCGGCGGGTAGTCCAGGCGCGCGGGCTTGGGCTGGTGCGGATCGCTGCTGCTCAAGGCGCGGATGACCCGGTTGAGGGGCTTGGTCAGCATCAGGTAGAAAAACCCCAGCAGCATGCCGGTGAGCAGCGCCGTGCGCAGGAAGCCGCTGGCCAGGGTGATTTCGGCGCGGCGCAGGAAACGGTTGCCGATGGCGAAGGTGTCGACGCTCAGTTGCAGGGTGCCCAGGCGGTCGTTGGGCATGTGCGACAGAAACAGGGGGTCTTCGTACTGGCGCTGGGCGTCGAAGAGTATGTCGCTGAGGAAGCGGTAGCTACTTTCCAGGCGCGGTCGCTGCACGCTGGCGAGCACGTTGCCGTTGTTGTCCGTCAGCCGCGCGCCGGTGATCGACTCCGACTGCAGCAGGCCCAGGGTGAGTTCCTTGGCGAGTTCGGCATCGATGTTGTAGGCGATGCGCGAGGCCGGGTTGTGACTGATTTCGAGCAGCGAGCGCATCTGCCGATCGATGGCTTCGTTGACATTGGAATAATCGATGCCGATCTGGATAACACTGAGCAAAGCCCCCAGAATGAAGCCGACCAGTACCGTCAGGCGTGCTTGTTTATAGGACAGCCGCTGGGTGAATTTTATATCCATGGGTACTGGGCCAATTTCCATTCCGTGCGCAGGGCCAAAGCATGGACCATGTGTGTGCGCCGCAGCGTGCGACGGCATGTCCGCCTTGCCGAACCTTTTACACGCAACTTGCCTTGAGGAAAAGTCGTGGACTCTCGTTTGAATGCCTTTCTTGAGCGCGCCGAATCCGTGCTGGCGCGGCTCGAGCCGTTGCTGCCCGCGCTTCGCAGCGAAATCGACTGGAATCAGTGCCTGGCCGCGCGCTGGCAGCGTGAAGGCCGCAGCGGCTACCTGTTGCCGCTGGAGGTCAGCCTGGACATGCGTCTGAGCGACCTCATCGGTGTCGACCAGCAGCGCCAGCAGCTGGCGCGCAACACCCAGCAGTTTCTCGATGGCCACCCAGCCAACCATGCGTTGCTGTGGGGATCGCGCGGCACCGGCAAGTCATCGCTGGTGCGAGCGCTGCTTGCCGAACATGCGGGCGCAGGGCTGCGCCTGATCGAAATCGAGCGCGACCATCTGGCCGACCTGCCGCGGGTGGTCGAGCAGTTGCAGAAACTGCCGCAGCGTTTCGTGCTGTTTTGCGACGACCTTTCGTTCGAAGCGGGCGAGGGCGACTACCGGGTGCTCAAGAGCGTGCTCGACGGCTCCCTCGAGCAGGCACCTGACAATGTGCTGCTGTATGCAACCTCCAACCGTCGCCATCTGGTCCCCGAGCATCAGAGCGACAACGAGAACTGGTCCCGGGTCGACGGTGAGTTGCACCCCAGCGAAGCGGTCGAAGACAAGATCGCTCTGTCCGACCGGTTTGGCCTGTGGCTGTCGTTCTATCCGTTCACCCAGGAGCACTTCCTGCGTGTGGTGGAGCACTGGATCGGCGAACTCGCTCGCGACAGCGGCCTGCAATGGTCGCGTGACGAGCAACTGGATATCCTTGCCGTGCGCTGGGCGACCGGACGGGGCAACCGCAACGGCCGCTGCGCCTATCAATTCGCCCGTTACTGGGTAGGCCTCAAACTGCTGGAGCAACAAGCATGATCGATTTGCACGCCGCAGGCGCGGGGCTGGAAGGCTACCGCATGCTGTGCGCTCAACTGCAATCGCTGTTGGCCGACGAGCGTGATTTCGTCGCCAATGCGGCGCAATTCTCGGCGCTTCTGTTCAACCAGGTCGACGACCTGAACTGGGCGGGCTTCTACCTCAACCGCAACGAGGAGCTGGTACTGGGGCCCTTCCAGGGGCAGGTGGCCTGCGTGCGCATTGCGTTTGGCCGTGGCGTCTGCGGGGCCGCTGCGGCGACCCGGCAGACCCAGCGGGTCGAGGACGTGCATGCGTTCCCCGGGCACATCGCCTGCGACAGCGCATCGAACAGCGAACTGGTGATTCCGCTGGTCAAGGACGGCGTGCTGATCGGCGTACTGGATCTGGACAGCCCACGTACTGCCCGCTTCAGCGAAGCGGACCAGCAGGGCCTGGAACAGCTGGCGGCGATCTTCCTCGAAGCGACCGACTGCAGCCGCTACTGAAGCGCCAGCCTGTTCAGTCGTAGTTGGTCTTCTTCTGGAACGGGTCTTCCTTCTCGTCGGCCTTCAAACCGTCGGTGAGTTCGTTGACTTCGTTCCCGGTCGGCTCCATCTGGCTGAGCACCATGGCATTGGTGCGCTTGAGCATCTTCTGCAAGTACTCCAGCTGCTCTTGGTAGAGCGCAGCGTCGGGCTGACCCTTGAGGTATTGCACGCCCCGCTCGAATGCCAGCCGCGCGCGGCCCGGCTGGCCCTCTCCCAGCAGTTGCTGGCCCAGGTTGTTGAAGAATTCGATGTGCAGCAGGACCAGAATGCTGCGGATCTCGCGGCCCCAGTGCTTGGTTTCGGCCGGGTTGAGAAAGCCCTCCTGAGCGGCACGCGTGACCTGCGCATGCAAAGCTTCGAGCAGAAAGCGTACTTCCTTGGCCTGGTCTTCGGTCAGGATCGGGAAGGGCGGATTGCCGATTGCAATGTCATCGCCCTTGGCGATCTCACCGTGCAACTCTTCAAGGCGCGTCTTGAGCGGCGCGTTCTGCCTGTCGAGCAGCAACAGGCGCTGGCTGATGTTCAGCTCCAGCCGGGTAAGCAGTTGCTTGAGGGCAGGGGTCATCAGCTGGCCGGGGAACGTCTCGCCGATGCGGCCGCAGCGGCGCAGGCGGTCGGTGAGCTCGAGCTTGTCGCGCGCCTTGGCCAGCTTGTTGCTCTCGACCATGTTGTTGAGCAGGCCGATGACGATAAGGATGGCGATCCCCGTTACGATGAACAGGGTGATCATGAGTGGAGTCACCGGGGAGCTCTCGAGGTTGAGTGAGGTTGAAGTGTAGGGCCGGTCTGCCGACACCGATAGCACAACACGCTGCAACGCATTTATAGAGGTACCAGCGCTGTCTGTCGCAACTATGGCTTTGTGCTATTACTGCTGTCAAAAGCTTATTCATGTCCACGTGTCTCGCTGCTTCATCAGCACGCCCGGCTGGCCCGCAAAGCACGTTGAAGTCATTGATTTAAATAAATTTATAACAGGGGGTTGACGACCCTCGAAAGCATCCATAGAATGCGCGCCACTTGCAGCGTAAAGCACACAGCGAAGCGCGGCAGGGAGTGAAGTTGTAGCGTGTCCCCTTCGTCTAGTGGCCTAGGACACCGCCCTTTCACGGCGGTAACAGGGGTTCGAGTCCCCTAGGGGACGCCATTGCGGGAATAGCTCAGTTGGTAGAGCACGACCTTGCCAAGGTCGGGGTCGCGAGTTCGAGTCTCGTTTCCCGCTCCAGTTTAAGCAGTGTGGCCTTCGGGCGGCACTGAGTGAAACCAGCATCCAGTCTTCGGACTTGGGTCTGGGCGCCGGAATACACACCATGTGTTTCGGTCAGCGTGTCCCCTTCGTCTAGTGGCCTAGGACACCGCCCTTTCACGGCGGTAACAGGGGTTCGAGTCCCCTAGGGGACGCCATTTGCGGGAATAGCTCAGTTGGTAGAGCACGACCTTGCCAAGGTCGGGGTCGCGAGTTCGAGTCTCGTTTCCCGCTCCAAATTCAATGAAAACGCCGCTCAGAGATGAGCGGCGTTTTTGTTCGTGCGTGATTTATGAGTCATGCACCGTGGCGTGCCTTTCGCGGCCGATGACCGCTCCTACGCAGTAGCGAGCCGACCGTAGGAGCGGTCATCGGCCGCGAAGGGTTCACTGCGGGCTGTCAGGCTGAACCCGGCGCCGATGGGGGATGTCGTCGTCGGCAATCAATACCCGTTCCATTGCCCGCGGGAAATCACCGTAGTTGTACACCGGGTAATGCAATGCCCCACGGTTGTCCCAGAACGCTACATCTCCGGCTTGCCACTTGAAACGCACCTGGTACTCCGGGTTGCTCACTTCCTTGAGCAACAGGCCGACGATCTCGCGGCTTTCTTCCAGTGACAGACCCAGAATTTGCGGTGACATCGAAAAGTTGATGAACAACGCATCTTCGCCCGTCTCCGGATGCGTACGCACCAGCGGGTGCGCGAGGATCGGGTAGTTGTAGCCGACCTTGTCCAGCGCGGGTTTGAAGTTGTGGGTGACGAAGGCATTGTCGATGCGCTCGCGCAGGGCCGCCGGCAGGCTGCGGTACACCAGGCCGGTGTCGGCCCAGAGCGTGTCGCCGCCGGTTTCGGGCAGCGAGACCGCGCGTAGCACGGCGCCGAAGGTGGGTTTGAGCATCCAGCTGGTATCGGTATGCCAACGGCCCTTGCGGGCGTCGCCGTAACGGTCGCGGGCTTCACTTCCCAGAATCAGGTGGGCGTTGGGACGCTCGTGGTCCTGCTTCTGGGTGGTCGGATGCTGGTACAGCTCGCCGAACTGACGGGCGAACGCCAATTGCTGGGCGGTATCGATGTGCTGGTCACGGAAGAACAACACTTTGTGCTTGAGCAGCAAGGCACGTATTTCATCACGGGCGTGCGCGTCGAGTGGGCGTCGCAGATCCACGCCCTCGATCTGCGCGCCGATGGTCGGCTCCAGCGCAGTGGCGCGGATCGCCGTGGCAGGGCGCGGTATTTTTTCGGCAAACATGGCAGATGTCCTTTGCAATCGAGTGCCGGAGCCCACGGCCACGGCGGGTGGGGAAAGGGAATTCAGGCCACTTCTTCGTTGCGGCGCGCGGTTGCGTTGCGATTGGCCGGCACCTCGAGGCCGAGGCTGTCGCGCAGGGTCAGGCCGGGGTACTCGGTGCGCAACAGGCCGCGTTGCTGAAGGATCGGCACCACGTAGCGGGTGAAGTATTCGAGGCCGTCGGGCAACAGCGAGTTGATGATGAAGCCATCGGCGGCGTGACCCTCGAACCAGGCTTGCACCGCGTCGGCGACTTCTTCGGGCAGGCCGACGAAGTCCCGATCGGGCTTGGCGAAGCGCAGCGCCACTTGGCGCAAGGTCAGGTTCTCTTCACGGGCAACGTGCTTGATACGCTCGGACGTACCTTTGTGGCTGTTGGCGCCCAGATCGCCCAGATCGGGGAAGGCCGCGTCCAGGTCATGCCCGTTGAAGTTGTAGTCATTGAACGGGCGGCCGAGGGCGACGATGGCGTCTTCGATGCCCACCAGGTCTGCAGCTTCCTGATAGCGGCGCTCGACCTCGTCGCGGTCCCGGCCCACGATCGGGCTGATGCCGGGCAGGATGAACAGTTTGTCCGGGTTGCGACCGGCCTTCGCCGCACGTTGCTTGAGGTCCTGGTAATAGGCGTGCGACTCGGTGAACGACTCGTGCCGGCAGAAGATCGCATCGGCATTCTGCGCGGCGAAGTTGCGGCCGTCCTCGGAAACGCCGGCCTGGAAAATCACCGGTTGACCCTGGCGCGAGCGGGCGATGTTCAGCGGTCCCTTGACCTGGAAGAATTCGCCCTGATGGTTCAGCGCGTGCAGCTTGCTGCGGTCGAAAAACTCGCCGGTGGCCTTGTTGCGGGTAAAGGCGTCGTCTTCCCAGGAATCCCACAGCCCCTTGACCACATCCACGTGCTCCCGGGCGATGCGGTAGCGAACGGCATGGGGCGGGTGCTCGGCCTTGCTGAAGTTGTCGGCGGTGCCGGACAGCCAGGAGGTGACCACGTTCCAGCCGGCGCGCCCGCCACTGATGTGGTCGAGCGAAGCCAATTGCCGCGCCACCTGGTAGGGCTCGGTGTAGCTGACCGTGATGGTAGCCACCAGGCCGATGTGCTCGGTAGTGGCGGCCAGCGCCGAGAGCAGGGTGAGCGGTTCGAAGCGATTGAGGTAGTGCGGGCTCGAGCGTTCGTGAATGTGCAGGCTGTCGGCGATGAAGGCGAAGTCGAAGCGCGCCGCTTCGGCCAGCCGCGCCTGCTGTTGGTAGTAGCGCAGGTTGGTGCTGGCGTCGGCCAACGCCTGCGGATGGCGCCACTCGCCCCAGCCATGCCCCACACCGTGGATCATGGCGCCCAGTTTCAGTTGTCGTGTGCTCATGGAAATCTCCTGTTATGGCGCGCTGGCCAGTGGGGTTTGGGTGGGTGCGCGGTAGGCGTTGAAATGCTTGTCGAAACCTTGGGCAACCTTGACCGGCTGGGCCAGCACGCCTTCCTCCAGATAGATGTCGGCGGTTTGCTGCAGGTCGGCGATCACCGCGTCGGTGATCTCGGCGCGGGTGTAGCGGGTCTCGTTGACCGAGGCCAGGTGCACCGCCAGGGGCAGGCGCGTGACCTGAGCCTGGGCTGCGGCGAACTCGTCGTGGTGGGTGTTGGCCCATTGGTAGGCACGCTCCAGGCGCACGACGAAGTCCTCGACCTGCGCGCGCTTGGTCTTGGTGGCTTGCTCGGTGGCGACCAGGTAGGTGTTGTTGGTCAGCAGGTCGGTGCCTTTGCGCAGGATGCGGGCGTTGCCTTGGTTCAGCGCAATGGTGGTGTAGGGGTCCCAGGTCGACCAGGCGTCGGCGTCGCCGGACTGCAAGGCGCCTTGGGCATCGCTGGGCAGCAGGTTGACGAAGGTGATGTCGGCGGTCTTCAAGCCTGCGTCGCGCAGCGCCTTGATCACAAGGAAGTGCCCGATGGAGCCACGGTTGGTGACGACGCGCTTGCCCTTGAGGTCGGCGACCGATTGCAGGGGCGAGTCCTTGGGCACCAGGATGGACGTGGTATAGCGGCCTTCGAAATGGGTGATGCTGACGGCCTTGAGCGGCGCACCGGAACCCAGCGCGAAGACGTAAGGCGCATCGCCCAGATAGCCCACGTCCACCGCGCCGGCGTTCAACGCTTCGCCCAGCGGCGCGGCGGCTGCGAATTCCGAGAACTCGATGGGGTAGGGAACGTTCTTGAGTTCACCGGCCGCGGTAAGCAGCAGCTTCAGGGTGGATTTCTGATTGGCAACGCGCAATGGTTCGAGCTTGTCGGCCCAGGCCAGGGGGCCGGTGGCCAGCAGCCCCACGGCCAGGACGAGGGAAAGGACACGGGAACGGGTCATGGACAGCGACTCCTGAAGAGGGATTGAGTTACCTCCACCAGGCGAGGGGTCGGTCTGCATTCAAGCTAAAGCTCTAACGAGGCGCTGTGAAATGACATTTAGTTCTAAGTTAATTATTCTTTTTATGAATTCTTAGGTGATGGCAATATGCGTAGCTAGCATATTTTTGTATGGGTCTGTCTTGTAGGAGCGGTCCGTGGCCGCGAAGGGGCGCTCCGGTCGTTCAGGCGTACCGCGGTGCTTTCTTCGCGGCCTATGACCGCTCCTACGGGGGTTGCGCGGAGTATTGTAGGAGCGGTCCGTGGCCGCGAATGGGCGCTGCGGTGGTTCAGGCATACCGCGGTGCTTCCTTCGCGGCCTATGACCGCTCCTACGGGGGTTGCGCGGAGTATTGTAGGAGCGGTCCGTGGCCGCGAATGGGCGCTGCGGTGGTTCAGGCATACCGCGGTGCTTCCTTCGCGGCCGATGACCGCTCCTACGGGGATTGCGCGGAGTATTGTAGGAGCGGTCCGTGGCCGCGAAGGGGCGCTGGGATGACGTGGCTCAGGTCAGGGCGCGTTGGCGCTTGCCGGGGACGGCGTCCAGCAGGGCCTGGGTGTAGGCATTCCCCGGATGGTTGAACAGCTGCGCAGTGGGGCCCTGGTCGACGATGCGGCCCTGGCGCATGACCAGCACCTCATCGGCGACGTTGGCGATCACGGCCAGGTCATGGGAGACGATGACGTAGGCGATGCCCAGCTCGCGTTGCAGCTCGTCGAGCAGATCCAGGATCTGCCGCTGCACCGAAACGTCCAGGGCCGACACCGGCTCGTCCAGCAGCAGAAGGTCGGGCTGCAGTGCCAGGGCCCGGGCGATGGCCACACGCTGGCGCTGGCCGCCGGACAGCGCCCTGGGCAAGCGGTCGAGGAAGTGGGCCGGCAGATGCACCCGTTCGATCAATTCACGCGCAGCCCGATCGAGCTCCGCCCCTCGGGCCAGGCCGAACGACACCAGAGGTTCGACAATGCTGTCGAAGATCGACAGGCGCGGGTCCAGCGCTGCGAACGGGTTCTGCTGCACCAGTTGCATGCGCCGACGCAGCGGCCGGAATTGTCGCCAGCCGAAATCGGTCACGTCCTGCTCGGCAAACTCGATGCGGCCGCTGTCGGCTTTCTCCAGCCCCAGGGCAATGCGCAACGCCGTGCTTTTGCCCGACCCGGATTCGCCGACGATGCCCAGGGTCTGCCCGGCGCAGACCTTGAAGCTGACATCGGCCAGCGCCTGGAAGCGGTCGGCCTGGCCACGGACCCGTGGCAGCCGGTAATGCTTGTTCACCGCAGTCAGCGCCAGCAGCGGCGGTTGCCCTGGCGCAGCCGCAGCGCACGGTGCGCGGGGCTCGGCGAAGGCTGGCGCGGCGGCGATCAAGGCGCGGGTGTAAGGCTGGGTCGGCTTGGCCAGCACCTGCTGCGGCGTGCCGTGCTCGACCAGCGTCCCGGACTTCATCACCAGCACCCGGTCGGCGCGGTCGGCGGCCACGCCCAGGTCGTGGGTGATGATCAGCAACGAGATGCCTCGCTCGCGCACCAGCCCCTCGAGATGATCGAGAATCCGCTGCTGCACGGTCACATCCAGCGCACTGGTCGGTTCGTCGGCGATGATCAGTCGCGGGTTGCCGGCCAGTGCGATGGCGATCAGCACGCGCTGGCGCATGCCGCCTGACAGCTCGTGAGGGTACTGCCGGGCGCGCAGCGTCGGGTTGTCCAGGCCGACCTGGGCGAGCAGCTCGCCGACATCGTTGTCCACCCCCCGGTAGCGCCCACCTCTGGCCAGCACCAGTGCCTCGGCGATTTGCACGCCGATGCGCTGGGTGGGGTTGAGGCTGACCATCGGGTCTTGAGGCACCAAGCCGATGGTGCGGCCGCGCAGTTGGCGCTTGACGCGTTCGCTGGCCTGGCTCAGGTCCTGCCCGGCCACCACCAGCCGACCGGCGGTCAGCACGGCGCTGTCAGGCAGCAAGCCGAGGATAGCGTTGGCCACAGTGGTCTTGCCCGAGCCCGATTCTCCGACGATGGCCAGGGTCTCGCCCTGGGCCAGGCTGAACGATACATCCGTCACCGCCTGGGTGTGCTGCGCGCCCTGGCGGTAGGCGATGCCCAGGTTGTGTACTTCAATGAGCGCGTTCATCGCTTGATCTCTTCAAAGGTGCGGGCCAGGTGATTGAGGCTGAACACCACCGCCACGACAAAGGCGCCGGGCAACAGCGCCACCCACGGCGCGGTGATCAGAAAATGCCGTCCGGTAGCGATCAGCGTGCCCCATTCCGGCGCCGGTGGCGCGGCGCCGAAACCCAGGAAGCTGAGGCCTGCGGTGGCCAAAATGGCGGCGCCGAAGTCGAGGGTGGCGAGCACGGCGACCGGCCCCCAGGCGTTGGGCAGAATGTGCCGCCACAACGTCTGCAACCAGCTCGCACCGCCCAAGCGGGCGGCTTCCACGTAAGGCAAGGTCTTCACCCGCAACACCTCGGCGCGGGTGGTGCGGGCAAAACCGGGAATGATCCCTACACCCACGGCGAGGGCTACCGGCAAGGTGCCGAAGCCGATGGCGGTGACGATGGCCAGGGCCAGCAGCAAGCCAGGCAGGGCCAGCAGCACGTCGATCACGCGCATGATCAGCGCATCCACGCGGCCCCCGGCGAACCCCGACAGCACGCCCAGGCTCAAGCCGCCGAGCAGGGCCAGGCCAACCGCCAGCAGCGCTGCCTGAATCGACAGGCTGGCGCCGTGGATCACGCGGGTATACAGGTCGCGGCCGAGCTCGTCGGTGCCGAACCAGTGGGTGGCGTTGGGCGCGGTGAGCTTGGCCAGCGGCGCGGTGGCATTGGGGTCGAAGCCGCTCAGCACGCCCGGTGCCAGCGCAGCCAGCAAGGCAAAGGCGACTACCAGCGCGGCCAGCATGAAGCCGGGCCGGCGCAACAGGGGACGTGAAGCGCTGAGCAGGCGTGACCAGCGATTGCGCCGTCGCCATGGCGTCGTGGCCTCTACTGGCAATGGCGCGGATGGCGTCGTAGCCGGCAAGCGTTGTATCGACGGCGAGCCGAACCGACGGTCGAGGTTGTGCACGGCGTTGGATGAAGGCATGAGCGGAATCCTTGGCAGGCCTAGGCCGCACTGGGCGCACGGGGCGCGTGGGTGATACGGGGGTCGAACATCGGGTAGAGCAGGTCCACCAACAGGTTCACCACCACGAAAGCGGCCGCGGAGATGGCGACGATCGCCAGCACCACCGGAATGTCCTGGCGCAGTACCGCTTCCTGGGCCAGGCGCCCGACACCGTTGCGGCTGAAAATGGTTTCCACCAGCACCGCACCCGACACGGTGTTGCCGACCTGCAGGCCGAACAGCGTGAGAATCGGCAGCGCCGCGTTCTTCAGGCCGTGGCGGTACTGCACCTGGGCGCGGCTCAGACCTTTGGCGTAGGCCGTGGTGATGTAGGGCTCGCGCCACACGTGCTGAAATCCGCGTTGCAGCACCTGGGCATACACCGCCGCGCTGGGGATCGCCAGGGTGATGGCCGGCAGCACCAGGCTGTCCAGGCCCTGACTGCCGATGGCGGGGAACCAGCCCAGGCCGAAGGCGAACACCTGTATCAGCAGCAGGCCCAGCCAGAACACTGGTACCGAGAACCCCAGCGACGGCAGGCGCGCCATGGCCGATTGCAAGGGTTGCCAGCGCACGTAGGCGGTCAGGTAGGCCAGGCCGATGCCGCCGATCAACGACAGCACGATGGCCGAACCGGCCAGGGTCAGGGTTTGTGGCAGGCGCTCGGCCAGCAGCGCAGTCACCGGCCGGTTGAGCGACAGCGACTGACCGAAGTCACCGTGCAGGGCCCGCCAGAGCAGATGCCCGTACTGCTCGAACAGGCCGCGATCCAGTCCGTAGTAGGCACGTGCCTTGGCCAGGTCCGCCGGCGACAGCGCATCGACTTCCAGGCCCGAGGCGCTGAGCATGATTGACAGCGTGTCGCCGGGCAGCAGGTAGAGGATGAAGTAGGTGATGGTATAGGCGCCCCACAGCACCAGCAGCGCCTGGCCGACACGCCCCAGCAGGTAACGGTTCATGGCGTGCCGACCTCGATGTCACCGAGGAAGGCGAAGCCTTCTGCGGTCCAGTGGAAGTTCTTCACCCGAGCCGCCGTGGCTGCCTGCCAGACACGCTCGTAGATCGGGATGGCCGAGGCCTCGTCCACCAGCAGGTCCTGCAGATCGCCGTAGGCCTTGGCGCGTTGCTCGGCTCGAGTGGCAGTGATGCCAGCGTCGAACAGCGCGGTGGCCCGGTTCAGGGTCGCCGGTTCGTAGATATTGGTGGCCAGGGTCGAGCTGTTGGCGCTGCGCGGATCGAGAATGGTCTGCAGAATGATCGGATCGGCGCGGGTCATGTAGGTGGACGTCAGGTCGTAGTTGCCCTGGGCATTGGCGGCGGTCCATTCGGCGCGGGTCACCACATTGAGTTTCAGGTCGATACCCACCTTGCGCAGTTGATCCTGCATCAGCACATCGCCGGCCGTTTCACTGCCGTTGATGTTGTAGGCCAGGCTCAGGCGCTTGCCGTCCTTGTGTCGATAGCCATCGGCAGCCGGTGCCCAGCCTGCCTCGTCCAGCAAGCGTGCGGCGCCGACAGCGTCGTAGCCAAGCTTGGCGCCCTGGGCCTTGAAGTACGGCGTGGTGCTGTCGTACACACCGTTGACGACGGGGAAATCGGCGTTGTACACGGTGCTGGCGTAGCTCTTGCGGTCGATGGCCTTGAGCAGTGCCTGGCGCACTTTCCTGTCGGCCAGTACACGGCCGTTGCGGGTGTTGGGGTAGAGGTTCAACGCGGGGCCGGGCAAGGCGCGGCTCTGAATGGTAGCGCCCTTGCTCTGGTACAGCTTGAGGTCGACTTCCGAGAACGGATTGCGCGGCCACAGCACATCGACCTTGCCCTGCAGGAACAATCCGTTGCG
This sequence comes from Pseudomonas baltica, assembly GCF_014235765.1. Taxonomy (GTDB): domain Bacteria; phylum Pseudomonadota; class Gammaproteobacteria; order Pseudomonadales; family Pseudomonadaceae; genus Aquipseudomonas; species Aquipseudomonas baltica. The sequence goes on along the minus strand of NZ_JACMYH010000001.1, from coordinate 1,644,293 downwards.
TACGCTTTCCTCGGCGATGTAGCTGATTTCCACGGCATCCAGATGGGCGTCGGCCTTGTTCTTCATGTTCGCCGACGCCCAGTGGTAGCCCGGTCGACGGGTCAGTCGGGCGCCGCTCTCCGGCGTGTAGTGCTCGAGCACGAACGGCCCGGTGCCGATGATCTGGCCGAGCGAGCGCTGCTTGGCCGTCAACTGGTAGGAGGCAGGTGCAAGAATCGCCAGGTTGGTGGTGGACGTGGCCTGGAGGAAGCCGGCGTTGGGTCGCGACAGCACCAGTTTGACGGTGAAGTCGTCGAGCACTTCGGCGTGGTCGTAGCCCGCCAGGTAGGTTGCACCGAAGGTCGCCGGCAGCTCCTTGGCGAATGCCTTGTCGCTGTCGAAGGCGGCCTTCACGGCGTGGGCGTCGAAGCGCTCGCCATTGCTGAAGGTGACGTCGTCACGCAGCTGGAAGGTGTAGCTCAGGGCGTCGTCGCTGATGTCCCAGCTCTTGGCCAACCAGGGAATGATCTTGCCACTGTCCGGGTCCTGGTCGGTCAGTGATTCGGCGACGTTGCGCAGCAGCACGCGATGTTCGAGCCAATAGACCTGGAAAGGGTCGACACTGACCAGGGTGGTGTTGTCGCCGAAGAAGGCGATCTTCAAAGTCTTGTCGGCCTGCTCGGGGGCCGAGGGGGAGCAGCCCACAAGTGTTGCGAGCAGTACGCCGAGTGCCAGCAGGCGGGGGCGTGTAGGTGGGTTCGAAGCCGATGAGGGGGCTGGGTGGGGCATGGGTGAGGGTCCTTTTCAGTGCTGTGATCGGCTTGGGTTTGGGGTGGGGGCCTTCGCGGGCAGAGCCCCGCTCCCACAGGGTTGGTGGTGCCCGAATGTCTGCTGCACTCCTTGTGGGAGCGGGGCTCTGCCCGCGAATGGCCCCACCTCGATTTAGGTCGCGAGCGCTCTTGGTCTGCTGGCCAGCGGCAAGGGCCCATCGGCCACCTGAGGCGGGCCGGCTTCCACGCCCAGCAGCCCCAACAGGCGTCGGCGAATGGCATTGAAGGCCGGTGTGCCTTTTTCCCGAGGGCGATCCAGGCCAATGGGCAGCGCTTCGGCAATGCGCCCGTTCTTGAGCACGATGATGCGATCGGCCAGCAGGATCGCTTCCTCGACATCGTGGGTGACCAGCAGCACTGCAGGCCCGTGGGCACGCCACAGGTCGATGATCAACTGATGCATGCGAATGCGGGTCAGCGCATCGAGAGCGGCGAACGGTTCGTCCAGCAGCAGCAGGCGAGGCTCGCGCACCAGGCTGCGGGCCAATGCCACGCGCTGGGCTTCACCCCCGGACAAGGTGGCGGGAAAGGCATCGAGCCGATGCGCCAAACCCACTTCGGTCAGCGCCTTGACCGCACGCTCGCGGGCCTGGGGGGTGCGCACGCCCAAGGTGACGTTCTTCCACACGCGCTTCCACGGCATCAGGCGCGGTTCCTGGAACACCGCCGAGCGGGCCGCAGGCACCAGCAGGCGGCCACCTTCGATCGGGTCGAGCCCGGCCAGCGAGCGCAGCAGGGTGGTCTTGCCCGAGCCGCTGGCGCCCAGCAGGGCAACGAACTCGCCGGGCGCGATGTCCAGGTTCAAGCCATCGATGACGCGGTTGGCGCCGAACTGACGTACCACGTTCTGCAGGCTGACGGCGGGTTGTGGGTGCAACGGGCGGGTGACGTTGTGTGCGGTCATGGGATCAGCTCTTCACGAAGGAGGGGCGCCAGGCCAGGGCGTAGTGCTCCAGGGCGCGGATGATGCCGTCGATCAGCAGCCCCAGCAGGCTGTACACCAGCAGGCAGATGACGATGATGTCGGTGCGCATGAAGTCGCGCGCGTCGCTGGCCAGGAAGCCGATGCCGGAGGTGGCGTTGATCTGCTCGACGAACACCAGCGCCAGCCAGGAGATCGCCAGCGAATAGCGCAGGCCGACGAAGAACGACGGCAGCGCGCCGGGCAATATCACGTGCCAGACCAGTTCGCGACGGTTCAGCCCCAGGGTGTTGCCGGCTTCGATCAGCTTGGGGTCGATGCTGCGGATGCCGGCGAACAGGTTCAGGTACACCGGAAAGGTGGTGCCCATGACGATCAGCGCGACCTTGGTGAATTCGCCGATGCCGAACCACAGAATGAACAGCGGCACCAGCGCCAGTGAGGGTACGGTGCGCAGCATCTGCATGGGTGAGTCGAGCAGCACTTCGCCACGCCGCGAAAGGCCGGTGAGCAGGGCCGCAGCGGTGCCGATGAACACACCAATAGCCAGGCCCGACACCGCGCGCTGCAGGGATATCAGCAGATGCGCCGGGAGCTCGCCGCTGATGGTCAGCGCCCAGAACGTCACACCGATGCTCGACGGCGCGGCGATGATACGCGGCGGGATCAGCCCGACCCGCGAGGCCAGCTCCCAGAGCACCAGGATCGCCAGCGGGCTCAGCAGCCTGAGTACGAAGCCTGGCACCGGCACGCCGCGCCGGGGTGCGCTGGGCGTGACTTCGAGCATGTGGATGGGCGCCCTGGCGATCGGCGCAGAGGCGATTTCAGGTGGCATAGTCTTGGCCCTCGCGGTCGAGCTGACGGATCAGGGCGTCCCAGTGCAGTTGGATCTTGGGGTTGTCGCCGCTGGCTGCACTGGCAGATTGCTGGTGCACCTTGTCGATGGCCGCCTGCGGCGCCAGCAGCAGGTCGGCATTGCCGCCGGCCTGGGCGGCGATCTGGGTGTTGCAGGCCCGCTCCAGCCCATGCAGTTCGCGGAAGGCATGTTCGACACTGACGCCTCCGGTCAACAGGCCGTGGTTGCGCAGGATCAGGATGTTGCTGTTGCCCAGGTTGCGAACCAGGCGCGTCTGTTCATCCAGGTCCAGGGCTATGCCTTCATAACCGTGGTAGGCGACGCGGCTGTAGTAGAGCAATGCGTGCTGGGACAACGGCAGCAAGCCGTTGCGCTGGGCCGACACTGCAGCACCATCGCGGGTATGGGTGTGCAACACGGCTTTGAGGTCGGGGCGTGCGCGGTGGATGGCGCTGTGGATCACGTAGCCGGCGTGGTTGATGCCCAGCCCCAGCGGATCGTCGATCAGCTCGCCGTCGATATCCACCTTGACCAGATTGGACGCGGTGATTTCATCGAACAGCAGGCCGAAGGCGTTGATCAGGAAGTGCTCCTGATCACCCGGCACACGGGCCGAGAAGTGCGTGTAGATATGGTCGGTCCAGCGCAGTTGCGCGGCCAGGCGATAGGCGGCCGCGAGCTTGACGCGCACCTCCCATTCCTGCGGCGTGACACGCTGGCGCAGCGTGGGCGTGGAATCGTGCAGAACGGACAACGAAGTCATCGGGTCTCTCCTGAAAAACGTGCGTGCCGGCGGCGACGGCACATGAGTGCGATCGCCGCTCGGTCCGGTTTCATCAGGTCCCGAGCAGCCAGTGATGTAGGGGCGTTGCGGTGTCAGATCACCTTGAAGCCGTGGGTGCCGTCCCTGGCCAGTTGCTCGACCAGGCCGAACTCCCAATCCAGGTAGCCTTGCATGGCTTGGCGAGGGTTGTCGGTGCCCTCGTAGGGGCGCCGGTAGCGATCGCTGCGGGGCACGGCCAGATGGCGTTCGCCGGCTTCCACCGGCAGGCCCTGGGCCACCCAGGCGGCGTTGCCACCTTCGAGGAGGAACACCGGTTTGCCGGTCAACGCCTGCAGATCGGTCACCGCGAAGCGTGCCAGCAGGCCGCTGCCGCAGGTCACCACGTAGCGTTCGGCCACGGGTACGTTCTCCAGGGCCTGGGGCAATTGCGCGCGCAGTGCCCAATGGGCACCGGCGATATGACGTTGCACGTGGTTGGCGCTGCTGGTGAAGTCGAACACCTGGGTGTTGCCCTCGCGTTGCCACTGAGCGAGCGTGGCCGGGCTGATCGTCTTGGCTTCCGGCAGGGTCGGCAGGGGCGTCTGCCAGGCGCCGTCGGCAGTGAAATCGCTGGACTGTGCATCGTCCAGCACGAACACGTCCCAACCCATCTGGGCCAGCCACGACGCGCTCATGTTGGCGCGTACGCCGTCGTCGTCCACCAGCACCAGCCTCGCACCTCGCACGCTGGCGAAATGATCGGTTTCCTGCACCAACTGGCCGCCCGGGGTGGAGCGCGCCGCAGGCAGGTGCCCGGCCGCGTATTCTTCCAGGGTGCGCACGTCGAACACATAGGTGGTGCGGCCCTGTTCGGTTTGCCAGCGGGCCAGCGCTGCAAGCGTCGCGCGTTGCACACCGGCCCTGTCCGCGACCGCGCGTGCCGACTGCGCCGCTGCCGCGCGGGTGTGCTCGGCGACTTCGCCGAAGCGACGTTGCTGGCCATGTTCCAGTGTCTGACCTGCCAGTGTCCAGCCGATGGTGCCGTTGCGCAGTGCCGACACCGGGTTGGGAATGCCCGCATTGACCAGCGACTGCGTGCCGATGATGCTGCGGGTGCGACCGGCGCAGTTGACGATCACTCGGGTCTGCGGATCGGGCGCGAGTTCGCGGATGCGCAGCACCAGTTCGGCGCCCGGCACACTGATGCCACCCGGAATGCTCATGGTCTGGTATTCGTCGAAACGTCGTGCGTCGACCACCACCACGTCGGCCCGGCTGTCGAGCAGGGCCTGCACGTCCTCGGCCGCCAGTGAAGGCGTATGCAGCAGGCTTTCGACCAGCTCGCCGAAGGCCTTGCTCGGTACGTTGACGTCGCGAAACAGCTCGCCGCCTGCATCGTGCCAGCCGGCAAGCCCGCCTTGCAGCAGCGCCACATCGGTATAACCGAGCGCTTGCAAGCGTTGCGCGGCCACGGCGGCAAGGCCTTCGCCTTCGTCATAGACGGTGATGGCCGTATCGCGGCGCGGTACCCGGGCGTAGATGTCCAGTTCCAGCCGGGACAGGGGGATATTGGCGGCGAACAGCGGGTGAGCCTCGGCGAAAGGCGCCTCTTCGCGGACATCGATCAATGCCACTTCCTGGCCGTCCAGCAGTGCCTGGCGCAAGGTGGAGTAGGGGCGTACGGCAATCTGGCTCATGCAGGTGAACTCTCTTTTGGCTGGCGCTCTTTGGACAAGTCCCAGAAATTGGGGATACCGGCATTGGAATAACCGGAAATGAATGGCTTTTCTTCGCCGCTTTCGCTGTACACAGCGCGCGCTACCGCGCCGATATTGGCGCCGTAGACATGGATGCTGATGGACACCCGATCGTGGAAGGCATTGCTGACTTGATGGATGTCGCCGATGCTGGGTGATACCGCTTCGACCTGGCCCGGCCCGAGGCGGATCGGCGCGCCGTCGGGCACCAGGCGCCCATCGGCTTCGCGGCTGAAGCCTTGGGAAAACTCGGCACCGCGCAACATGCCGATCAGGCCCCAGACGCGATGGTCATGGATCGGTGTGCTCTGCCCAGGGCCCCAGATGAAGCTCACCACGGAAAAGCGCTGGCGGGCGTCGGCGTGCAGCAGGAATTGCTGGTAGCGTTGCGGATCGGGCTGGGCAGCGATGGCCGGCAGCCAGTCGTCGTGGCTGACCAGCCGCTGCAGCAGCACTGCGCCTTGTTCCAGCACCGCCGGCTCGCTGGGTTCGCGATCCAGCAACTCGGCCAGGTCGCCGACGAACTGGCGAAAGCGGTCATAGCGCAGTGGATGAGTCATTTCAGTAGCCCTCGAACAGATTCGTTATTACCCTAGCAAAGGGATTAAGCTTCCCGAAATTCAATTTGTTCATAAGCTAATATGCGAAAAGCGAATGAAGATAGATGACATCCAAGCGTTCCTGGCAGTCGTGCGCCTGCAGTCCCTGAGCGTGGCCGCCGAATCCCTGCAGCTGACTCAGTCCGCCGTCACCCGGCGCCTGCAAAGTCTCGAAGAGTCGCTGGGCGCAATTCTGCTCGACCGGCACACCAAGCCGATGAAACCCACGGCCATCGGCCTGCGCGTGTATGAACGCTGCCAGGGCGTGATGCGCGAGGTCGATTCGCTGCACGAGCTGGTGAACGAAGACGCGCTACCCTCCGGCACGCTGCGTCTCGGCGTGCCGCAGACGGTCGGCGACGCCGTGCTGCTCGATGCCCTGCACGCCCTGAAGCAGCGCTTCGCCGACCTGCACGTGCAGGTCGTCCACGGCTGGGGTGGGCAGTTGGTCCAGCGCATCCAGCACCGTGAGCTGGATGCGGCTGCGGCGTTGTTCCCGGCAGGCAAGGTGTTTCCCGACGGCGTGGTGGGTCACTCGCTGGCACGCATGCCGCTGCTGGTGGTTGGGGCCAAGGGCCTGGATTTCGGCAAACGCTGCAAGCTGGCCGACTGCCAAGGCGAGGGTTGGGTGCTCAATCCCGATGGCTGTGGCTTTCGCGCTGGCCTCTCGCACGCCTTGGCCGAGCAGGGCCTGAGCCTGAAACTGAACCTGGAGACCTTCGGCACCGACCTGCAACTGGGCCTGGCGGCCAGCGGCATGGGCCTGGGTCTGGTCCCGGCACCGCTGTTGCAGCACAGTCGCCACCGCGAACAACTGCAGGTTCTGCAGGTGGCGGATTTCAAACCCATGGTCGACCTGTGGCTGGTGCATGCGGCGTTCGTCGGCAACCTGCAAGGCGCGATCAGGCTGTTCGGGGAAAGCGTCGCGTACGGGATGAATACGGACTGATGTGGCGAGATGTGTGCGAGTTTCGCATATTAAGATATGCCTAAAATGAGCTTTACTCATGTAATGGGGATTAGGTAGATTGGCCCAAATCAATCTGCCGTGCGGTGAGTCGCGCCGTCGCCGGCCTGCCGTTATCGAACGGCACGACGGAGTTTTCCCATGACCGCACTCGACCCCGACGCCCTTGCCGCGCTCACCGAACGAATGGCACTGCACGCCGAGCGCTACGACCGCAGTGGCGAGTTCCCCCATGACAACATCGACCACCTGCACAGCCTCGGCCTGCTCGCGCTGACCGTGCCCACGGCCTATGGCGGCGGCGGGGCCGACCTGCCCACGGCGCAGAAAGTGGTGGCGGCAGTCGCCAAGGGCGAGCCGGCGACGGCGTTGATCCTGGTCATGCAGTACCTGCAGCAGGCCCGCCTGCACCAGAGCGAGCGTTGGCCTCAGGCATGGAAGCAGCGTCTGGCGCTGGACGCCGTGGAAAGCGGGGCGCTGATCAACTCGCTACGGGTCGAGCCCGAACTGGGCACGCCGGCCCGCGGCGGCCTGCCCAACACCGTGGCGCGACGTACCGCCGAGGGCTGGCGACTGGACGGCCGCAAGATCTATTCCACCGGCAGCCACGGCCTGACCTGGCTGCTGGTGTGGGCGCGCAGCGATGATGACGATCCGTTGGTGGGTTCCTGGCTGGTGCACCGAGACACCCCCGGAATCACCATCGAAGACACCTGGGACCACTTGGGCATGCGTGCCACGTGCAGCCACGATGTGGTCTTCGACGACGTGCTGGTGCCGTTCGACCAGGCCGTCAGCGTAAGTCCGGCCAGCACGCCGCAGCCGGAACTGGACGGCGAAGGCCTGCTGTGGATGGCGGTGCTGATGTCCAGTGTCTACGACGGCGTCGCCCAGGCCGCACGTGATTCGTTCATCGATTGGCTGCAGCACCGCGTACCGGCCAATCTCGGTGCCGCCCTGGCGACGCTGCCGCGCTTCCAGGAGCGGGTCGGCGAGATCGATAGCCTGCTGCTGGCCAACCAGGCCCTGTTGCAATCGGCCGCCGAAGGCCGGCTGCCCGCCGAGCGCTGGCCCGCCATCAAGTACCTGGTGTGCAACCAGGCCATACGCGCGGTGACCCTGGCCATCGAAGCCGGCGGCAACCCGGCGCTGGACCGTCGCAACGCGCTGGAAAGGCACTACCGCAACGTGCTCTGCGCGCGCATTCATACCCCCCAGGATGACAGCGCCCTGGTTGCAATAGGGCGTCAGGCACTGGCGCTCTGACACCCATCAACGGGCTCACGAAATTTTCATGTGCCGCTGATTACAGTGGCGTCCCTTGTTGGGGAGTAGCCTGCTCTGGACCTCGGTCCAGCGCGTTCGTGTCAACATTCTCGGCTGCCTGCCGTGGCACGAACACCTTGTGGTTGGTGAGACCAACGATGCATCCATGCCTAAAGCCGGGCGTGTGGTCGCGTCGTTGACTCATAGCCCGGCTGGATCTTCGACCGTGAACCCCATTTCCATCATCTTCGTCGCCCTGGCGATGTCCACCGACGCCTTCGCCGCCGCCATCGGCAAAGGCGCGACACTGCACAAACCGCGATTCACGGAAGCACTTCGTACGGGTGTCATCTTCGGTGCTATCGAGACCATTACCCCCTTGATAGGGTGGTTCATAGGCCAGGCGGCCACTGAGTACGTTCAAGACTTCGACCACTGGATCGCCTTCGTGCTGTTGGTGGCACTTGGGCTGCACATGATCTACAACGGCGTCAAGGATGAAGCCCCGGAAGAGGACAAGCCGCAACAGCATTCCTTTGCCATTCTGGCCGTCACCGCCTTTGCCACCAGCATCGATGCTCTTGCGGTTGGCGTAGGCCTGGCCTTCGTCGACGTGAACATCTGGATTGCAGCCGCCGCCATCGGCGTGGCGACCACGGTCATGGTCACGATCGGCGTGATGCTGGGTCGGGTACTGGGCGTCGTGGTGGGCAAGCGCGCGGAAATCGTGGGCGGCATCGTGTTGATGCTGGTCGGTGCGGTGATTCTCTACGAGCATTTGTCTGCGGCGTAATCGGAGCAGTGGACTGCTCATGGGCTGCGTTTTCCGGCCCGGTTGGCGGCGGCAGGTGAGGGGCCGCCGCACAGATCCTGGGAGTGCGTCGTTGGATTACTCGCCCGGCGCCCACACCTCCACGTTCACCGCATCGATCCGCTTGGGAATCAGCTTCTCGTCGTGAAAGGCATCGGCGATCTTCTGCTGCTCGGCCAATCCTTCGCGGGTGACGGGCTGCACATCGTAGCTGCGGCGGGCGTTCGCCTGCTGCACCACTGCCGGGTCAAGATTGCCCCAGAGCGGACCCAGAATCGCGGCGGCGTCGGCCGGGTTCGCCTTGACCCATTTGCCAGTTTCGGCCAAGTCGTCGAACACCGTTTTCAGGATCGCCGGGTTGGCCTTCGCATAAGGCGTGCCTGCCAGATAGTAGCGCTTGTACGCCGCTAGGCCTTCGCTGCCCGCCAGTACGCGGGTAGGTTGGTGCTGCTGCGCGGCACTGAGGAACGGTTCCCACGCCACCCAGGCATCCACCTTCTGGTTTTCGAAGGCGGCGCGGCCGTCGGCGATGGTCAGGTAGGCCGGCTTGATGTCAGTGAACGTCAGATTACCCTTGCGCAGGGCCGCCAGCAGCAGGTAGTGAGCCCCGGCCGCCTTGGTGACTGCTACGGTATGGCCACGCAGGTCTGCCAGCGACTTCAGCGGTGAGTCTTGCCGAACCAGAATCGCCTGGGCCTGCGGTGAAGCCGATTCGGACGCGTAGTAGGTGAGCTTGCCGCCGGCAGCTTGAGCGAACACCGGCACCGTGTCGGCAACGTCTGCCGACAGGTCGACGTTGCCGACGTTAAGCGCTTCGAGCAGCGGCTGGCCACTGGCAAATTCGTGCCAGCTGACGCGCACGCCTTTGTCTGCCAGTTGCTTCTCCAGCGTACCTTGCTGCTTGAGCAGCACCATCAGCGTCGAGGACTTCTGGTAACCGATGCGCAGCTGGGTTTCTGCCGCTGCCGAAAAGCTGAAGGCAACGCCGAGCGCAACGCTGAGGCTGGCGGCAAGCAGGTGCCGCGGGGTGAAGAGGGTGGACATGGTTTCAAGTCTCGTCTCCGACGCATCCGCGGGGCGCGGTCGGCTCGAAGAGAACGGGGAAGGGCATGGCCGGTGTTCCGGTGGGGCGACTATAGAAGAGTGGCGGTGAAGAGGGTAATGGCGTTTGGTTATCAGCTTATGCATGCCAGCCTTCGCCGTCATTGCGACAGCGAAGTGACGCGGGATCAGTGGTGACTTTGTGGCCCTGACATCGCCATCAATTGCTTCTCCTGATTCCAGTCGAAGGGTTCGTCGTTCTCCTCGGCTTCGAAACGGCGCTCTTCCAGCGCCTGGTACAGCGCGATTTCTTCGTCGGGCATGTAGTGCAGGCAGTCGCCGGCGAAGAACCACAGCAGGTCGCGCGGCACCAGGTGGGCGACCTGCGGGTAGCGGGTGATCACCTGGCACATGATGTCCTGGCCCAGGTACTGGCTTTCCACCGGGTCGACCGGCAGTTGCGCGCGCAGCTCATCGAAGCGCTCGAGAAACAGCGCGTGGCTTTCCTCAGGGACCTGCTCCGCCTCGCCCAGAGCCACGAGGATGCTGCGCAGATGGTCGAGCAGGACAAGGTGGTATTCGAGATGGTTAATGGCCATGGTGGGGTCCTCTTGAGCGAAACGGGCGCGGGAGTATAAAGCTCCACGCGCCCGCTGTCTTTTCGCTGATCCTCAGCGGACCTTGTCCGCAGTGGGCAGCAGCTCTTCCTTGCTGAAGTCGTCGACGTCGATCACCTTGCGCCGTGCAGCTTCTGCCTGTTGCAGGGTCTGCGCCTCGGCGGGTTGCAGCACGCCGGCGTGCAGGGCTGCATCGATCAGCGACTGGCCGGGTGTAGCGCTGAATTGCCGTGCCTTGTAGGCCTGTTGCAGTTTCCTGTGCAGCGGCTGGCTGTCGCGCAGCAGGTCGAACGCCACTTGCAGCGCGCCGACCGGATCGTCCGCGCCCTGTGGGCGGTAGCAGCCGGCCAGCAGTTCTTCCAGCGCCGGGTCGCCTTTGTGGCGACCGGTGATGGCCGCCACTTCGGCTTCCAGCTTGTCGGAAGGCCCGGTGTGTCGCCGACCGAACGGGAAGACTACGCCACGCAGCAGATACCCGAGCGCCTTGTTGGGGAAGTTTTTCAAGATGCCATCCAGCGCGTGCTCGGCCTGGCCCAGGCTTTCTTCCATGGCCCAGCACAACAGCGGCCGCAGATGCTCGGGCGAGTTCTGGTCGTGATAGCGCTTGAGCGCTGCAGAACTCAGGTACAGGTAGCTGAGCACATCGCCCAGACGCGCCGACAGCCGCTCGCGACGCTTGAGCTCGCCACCGAGCAGCATCATGCTCAGGTCCGCCAGCAGGGCAAAGGCAGCTGCCTGTCGGTTCAGGGCGCGGAAATAGCCTTGGGCAAGACGGTCACCCGGCGCCTGTTCGAAGTGGCCCAGGCCCAGGTTCAAGACAAAGGTACTGGCCGCGTTACCGACGGCGAAGCCGATGTGCTTGAGCAGCAGCGCGTCGAACTCCAGCAGTGCCTGATCCTGGTCTTCGCGGCCAGCCAGGGCCATTTCCTTGAGCACGAACGGGTGGCAGCGGATGGCACCCTGGCCGAAGATCATCAGGTTGCGCGACAGAATGTTCGCGCCCTCCACGGTGATGAAGATCGGTGCGCCCTGCCAGTTGCGACCCAGGTAGTTGTTGGGGCCCATGATGATGCCCTTGCCACCGTGGACATCCATGGCGTGGGTGATGCAATCGCGGCCGCGTTCGGTCAGGTGGTACTTGAGAATGGCCGAAAGCACCGAGGGTTTCTCCCCCAGGTCCACCGCATTGGCGGTCAGCATGCGGGCGCTGTCCATCAACCAGGCGTTGCCACCAATCCTGGCGAGGGATTCCTGGATCCCTTCGAAGGCCGCCAGCGGGACGTTGAACTGCTCGCGAATCTGCGCGTATTGGCCTGTGACCAGGCTGGTGTACTTGGCGGCACCGGTGCCGACTGCCGGCAAGGAGATCGAACGACCCACCGACAGGCAATTCATCAGCATCATCCAGCCCTTGCCCAGCATCGGCTGGCCGCCGATGAGGTAGTCGAGGGGGATGAACACGTCCTTGCCCGAATTCGGCCCGTTCATGAACGCAGCGCCGAGTGGCAAGTGGCGACGACCGATTTCCACGCCCGGTGTGTCGGTCGGAATCAGCGCCAGGCTGATGCCCAGGTTTTCCTTGTCACCCAGCAAGTGCTCGGGGTCGTGGGCCTTGAAGGCCAGGCCAAGCAGGGTGGCGATCGGACCCAGGGTGATGTAACGCTTTTCCCAGGTCAGGCGGATGCCGATGACTTCTTCACCCTGCCACTGGCCTTTGCAGATGACACCGACGTCGGGCATCGCGCCCGCATCCGAGCCTGCCAGGGGGCCGGTGAGCGCGAAGCAGGGGATGTCGTCGCCCCGTGCCAGGCGAGGCAGGTAGTGATTGCGCTGCTCGTCGGTGCCGTAGTGCAGCAGCAGTTCAGCGGGGCCGAGCGAGTTCGGCACCATGACGGTAGACGCGAGGTCGCCGCTGCGAGTGGCCAGCTTCATCGCTACCTGGGAGTGGGCGTAGGCCGAAAAGCCCTTGCCGCCATATTCCTTTGGAATGATCAGGGCGAAAAAGCCATGCCCTTTGATGTGGGTCCAGGCGGCCGGCGGCAGGTCCATGTCCTGACCGATCTGCCAGTCGCTGACCATGGCGCAGAGTTGCTCGGTCGGGCCGTCGATGAATGCTTGCTCTTCCGCGCTCAACTGCACCTTGGGATAGGCCAGCAAGGTGTTCCAGTCGGGCCGGCCGCTGAACAATTCGCCATCCCACCAGACCGTTCCGGCGTCGATCGCATCGCGCTCGGTGTCGGACATCGGCGGCAGGGTCTTCTTGAACCAGCGAAACAAGGGCGCGCTGAAATGCTTGCGGCGCAGCTCTGGCAGCAGCAATGGCAGCGCACTGGCAATCAGCAACAGCCAGAGCAGCGTCAGCAACCATCCAGGCGCGTGACTGGCCGCGCCCATGATCACCAGAAACACGGCGACGATACCCATGGCGGGCAGGGCGGCAATGCGCCGATGAGCCAGCCAGGCGATGCCGACCACGAGGGCGACGATCCACAACAACAACATAGTGTTTTCTCCGTGTAAGCCAGGCGGGACGAACCACCTGCAGTTGCCGTCGACACGGGGCGGCAGACGGGAAAACGGTGGCCAGGCACGTAAGCTTCGGTGTGGGACAGATCCGGTACTTGCCTGGATAGTGACCGTTGCAGGGTAGGGGAGTTCGCGGCGCAGACGGCCGGAGGCAGTTGCCCGGAACGTTCGCTGGCCGCTGTGGCCCTATCTGCATGGGCGCTCGCGGCACGCGTGGGACTGATGTGCACTATCGACAGCAGTCACTTTACGGGGGCGGTCACCGCGCCCATCATGGAGTCAGTTGTTACACATCTGGTTGCAAATCATCGCAGTCGCCCTTACTTCATCACCACTCTCAACACGGCGTATAGACCCCTTATGAGTTCTGCTCTGTCCATTCGACAGTTGACCAAGACCTACGGCAACGGGTTTCAGGCCCTCAGCGGCATCGACCTCGACGTAGCGGAAGGCGACTTCTTCGCACTGCTGGGCCCCAACGGCGCAGGCAAATCGACCACCATCGGTATTCTTTCCACCCTGGTCAACAAGACCAGCGGCACGGTCAACATCTTCGGCAACGACCTGGACCGCCAGCCGGCAGCGCTCAAGCGCAGCATTGGCGTGGTGCCTCAGGAGTTCAACTTCAACCAGTTCGAGAAGACCTTCGACATCGTCGTGACCCAGGCCGGCTACTACGGGATTCCGGCCAAGGTCGCCAAGCAGCGTGCCGAACAGTATCTGACCCAGCTGGGGCTGTGGGACAAGCGCGATACGCCGTCGCGGTCGCTGTCGGGCGGCATGAAGCGGCGCTTGATGATCGCACGGGCGCTGATCCACGAGCCGCGCCTGCTGATTCTCGATGAGCCCACCGCCGGCGTCGACATCGAACTGCGGCGTTCGATGTGGGGCTTCCTCACCGAGCTGAACGAAAAAGGCATCACCATCATCCTCACCACCCATTACCTGGAAGAGGCCGAGCAGCTGTGCCGCAACATCGGCATCATCGACCACGGCACCATCGTCCAGAACACCAGCATGCGTGAACTGCTCGGCACCCTGCACGTGGAGACCTTTCTGCTCGATCTGGGCCAGCCGCTCAACGCGGCGCCGCAGCTGCAAGGCTACCCCTGCACCCTGGTCAATCCGCAGACGCTGGAAGTGCAGGTCGACAAGGAGATCGGCATCACCTCGCTGTTCGGCCAGTTGGCGCTGTTGAACATTCCGGTGTTGAGCCTGCGCAACAAGACCAATCGCCTGGAGGAGTTGTTCGTGTCTCTGGTGGAGAAGAATCTGAGGAAGGTTGCGGTATGAGTTCCGAATTCCAGGCCAATGTGGTCGCTCTCAACACCATCGTCTACCGCGAAGTGCGGCGCTTCACGCGGATCTGGCCGCAGACCCTGCTGCCGCCAGCCATCACCATGGTGCTGTACTTCGTCATCTTCGGTAACCTGATCGGCAAGCAGATCGGTGGCATGGGTGGCTTCAGCTACATGGAGTACATCGTGCCGGGGCTGATCATGATGTCGGTGATCACCAACTCCTACGGCAACGTGGTCTCGAGTTTCTTCGGCGCCAAGTTCCAGCGCTCCATCGAAGAGCTGATGGTTTCGCCACTGTCGCCGCACACCATTCTGATCGGCTATGTCGCGGGTGGGGTGTTGCGCGGCTTGATGGTCGGGATCATCGTCACCGCACTGTCGTTGTTCTTCACCGATCTGCAGGTGCATCACCTGGGCATCACGGTGCTGGTGGTGCTGCTGACCGCCACGATCTTTTCCATGCTGGGCTTCGTCAACGCGGTGTTCGCGCGCAACTTCGACGACATCTCCATCGTGCCGACTTTCGTCCTCACACCCTTGACCTACCTGGGTGGGGTGTTCTATTCGATCAGCCTGCTGCCGCCGTTCTGGCAGACCGTGTCGCTGGCCAATCCGGTGCTGCACATGGTCAATGCCTTCCGCTACGGCATCCTCGGCGTGTCGGATATCAGTATCGGCGTGGCGGTGGCATTCATGCTGGTGGCCACGGTGGTGCTGTACTTCGCCTGCGTGAAGTTGCTGGTCAGCGGCCGCGGCATGCGCAGCTGAGTTCCCCCGGCCGGACCGCAAGGCCCGGCCATGTCGTTTCTCGACGGTTCAAGGTCGTAGGTGGAGCATGATCATCGGCGCGCGAAGTCGATGATCAGGACGCCAACATATGCCGTGCGGCATTCGTCGCGCGCAGCCTTATCGGGGAAGCAGAATGAACATGAAGAAAGTTCTCGGAGCCAGTGCTGCTCTGGTTCTGGCCATGGGATGTAGCTGGGCCAGCGCTGCCGCCAAGGAAGTCACCATCGGCTACGTCGACGGATGGTCGGACAGCGTTGCCACCACCCATGTCGCCGCCGAAGTCATCAAGCAGAAGCTGGGCTATGACGTGAAGCTGCAGGCAGTGGCCACCGGGATCATGTGGCAGGGCGTGGCCACCGGCAAACTCGACGCGATGCTTTCTGCCTGGCTGCCGGTGACCCACGGCGAGTACTGGGCCAAGAACAAGGACAAGGTGGTCGACTACGGCCCCAACTTCAAGGACGCCAAGATCGGCCTGATCGTGCCTGAATACGTCAAGGCCAAGACCATTGACGACCTCAAGACCGACGAGACCTTCAAGAATCGCATCGTGGGCATCGACGCGGGCTCGGGTGTGATGCTCAAGACCGATCAGGCGATCAAGGACTACGGCCTGTCCACCTACAAGCTTCAGTCCAGCTCCGGCGCCGGCATGATTTCGGAGCTGACCCGTGCCGAGAAGGCCAAGGAATCCATTGCCGTGACCGGTTGGGTGCCGCACTGGATGTTCGCCAAGTGGAAACTGCGCTTCCTGGAAGACCCTAAAGGCGTATACGGCGCTGCGGAAACCGTCAACAGCATTGGCAGCAAGGGCCTGGACAAGAAGGCGCCGGAAGTGGCTGCCTTCCTGAAGAAGTTCCAGTGGTCGTCCAAGGACGAAATCGGCGAAGTCATGCTGGCCATCCAGGACGGTGCCAAGCCTGATGCCGCCGCCAAGGCCTGGGTCGACAAGCATCCTGACCGTGTGGCCGAGTGGACCGCCAAGTAACCAAGTAACCAAGTAACCCCAAACGGGCTGCCTTGCACGCGGGCCGCCCGTAGGAGCGGTCATCGGCCGCGAACCAGGCACCGCGGAGCACCAGATACAGCACTGCACCATTCGCGGCCACGGACCGCTCCTACGTCGAATTGTGAAAAGGTCGCCCATGGGCGACCTTTTTTCATTTTCAGGCCCCGATCTACTACTAAGGTCGTCTGGAGTGCGCTCCAGAGCAGCCTAAAGTGGAATACGTTCTATCCATCTATGCTGCGAGGACAAAAACAATGAACGACAGCATTTACCTCTCGATTCAAAACAGCCCACGCTTCAAGGAGCTGGTGAGAAAAAGAGAGAAGTTCGCCTGGATACTTTCAGCAATCATGCTTGGACTGTATTCGGCCTTCATCCTCTTGATTGCCTACGGCCCGCACATCCTGGGCGCCAAGATCAGTCCTGAATCGTCGATCACCTGGGGCATTCCCATCGGTGTCGGCCTCATTCTTTCCGCCTTCGTGTTGACCGGTATCTACGTCAAGCGCGCCAATGGCGAGTTCGACGACCTGAATCGCCTGATCCTGCAGGAGGCCAAGCAATGATGCGGCGTCTATTGGCAACAATGGGCGCATTCGCCCTGGCTCCAAGCGTGATGGCGGCCGATGCACTGACCGGCGCGGTGCAGAAGCAGCCGCTCAACGTGGCGGCGATCATCATGTTCGTGCTGTTCGTCGGTGCCACCCTGTGCATCACCTATTGGGCCTCCAAGCGCAACAAGTCAGCCGCGGACTACTACGCCGCCGGCGGCAAGATCACCGGTTTCCAGAACGGCCTGGCAATTGCCGGCGACTACATGTCGGCGGCGTCCTTCCTGGGGATTTCCGCGCTGGTGTTCACCTCCGGCTACGATGGCCTGATCTACTCCATCGGCTTCCTGGTGGGCTGGCCGATCATCCTGTTCCTGATCGCCGAGCGTCTGCGCAACCTGGGCAAGTACACTTTTGCCGACGTGGCGTCCTATCGCCTGAAGCAGAAAGAAATCCGTACCCTGTCGGCCTGTGGTTCGCTGGTGGTGGTGGCGTTCTACCTGATCGCGCAGATGGTAGGTGCCGGCAAGCTGATCCAGCTGCTGTTCGGCCTCGACTACGCCGTCGCTGTGGTTCTGGTGGGTATCCTGATGTGCCTGTACGTGCTGTTCGGCGGCATGCTGGCGACCACCTGGGTACAGATCATCAAGGCGGTATTGCTGCTGTCCGGTGCGTCCTTCATGGCCCTGATGGTGATGAAACACGTCAACTTCGACTTCAACGTGCTGTTCTCCGAAGCCATCAAGGTGCACGCCAAGGGTGAAGCCATCATGAGCCCCGGTGGGCTGGTGAAGGATCCGATCTCGGCCTTCTCGCTGGGCCTGGCGCTGATGTTCGGTACGGCTGGCCTGCCGCACATCCTGATGCGCTTCTTCACGGTTTCCGATGCCAAGGAAGCCCGCAAGTCGGTGCTCTACGCAACGGGTTTCATCGGCTATTTCTACATCCTGACCTTCATCATCGGCTTCGGCGCGATTCTGCTGGTCAGCACCAATCCGGCGTTCAAGGACGCTGCCGGTGCCTTGCTCGGTGGTAACAACATGGCCGCGGTGCACCTTGCCGATGCGGTCGGTGGCAGCATTTTCCTGGGCTTCATCTCGGCCGTGGCATTCGCCACCATCCTGGCTGTGGTAGCCGGCCTGACCCTGGCCGGTGCTTCGGCGGTGTCCCACGACCTGTACGCCAGCGTCATCAAGAAAGGCAAGACCAACGACAAGGACGAGATCCGCGTTTCCAAGATCACCACCGTCTGCCTCGGTGTCCTGGCGATCGGCCTGGGTATCGCGTTCGAAAGCCAGAACATCGCCTTCATGGTGGGCCTGGCGTTCTCGATCGCGGCCAGCTGCAACTTCCCGGTCCTACTGCTCTCGATGTACTGGAAGAACCTGACCACTCGCGGCGCCATGATCGGTGGCTGGATGGGCTTGATCAGCGCCGTGACGCTGATGATCCTCGGCCCGACCATCTGGGTGCAGATTCTGCATCACGACAAACCGATCTATCCCTACGAGTACCCAGCTCTGTTCTCGATGGCCATCGCCTTCATCGGTATCTGGTTCTTCTCGATCACCGACAAGTCGGCAGCCGCTGACGAAGAGCGTGCGCTGTTCTACCCGCAGTTCGTGCGTTCGCAAACCGGTCTGGGTTCCAGCGGGGCAGTCTCCCACTGATACCTGCACCACGCTGCAAGCAAAAAAAATCCGATGCCCGCGAGGGCATCGGATTTTTTCATTTCTGCTGTGCGGCCCGGTGCAGGCTGCACATCGGCAAGATTATATCTTGCCGAGCAATACCAGGATCAGCAGGATGACCAGTACAGTACCGATGATACCCGACGGGCCATAACCCCAACTTCTGGAGTGCGGGAATACTGGCAATCCGCCAATCAACAGCAGAATCAGAACGATGATCAGTATGGTGCCCATGGCGATTTCCTTATTTGGACAATGAGATGATTCGTCAGCGAGCCAGTAGCACTCGTCCGCCTAATAGCTCGGACTGTGACCTGCCGTAAAAAGTCCCAAAGATTTAAAAATGTTTCGGAGCCGGGTCTGGGCTGGCGTATTCTCGCGGGCTGATATTGGCTCTGGAGAGTTCGAGTGCTCAATTATGTGTGGTTTTTGCTGGCCGCCCTTTTCGAGATCGCCGGCTGCTATGCCTTCTACCTCTGGCTGCGGATGGGCAAGAGCGCGCTGTGGGCATTGGCAGGCGTGCTGAGCCTGACCTGTTTCGCGCTGCTGCTCACGCGCGTGGAAGCCGCCTATGCCGGCCGTGCGTATGCAGCCTACGGTGGCATCTACATCGTCGCTTCGCTGGGGTGGCTGGCGGTGGTCGAGAAAGTTCGGCCGCAGACCTTCGACTGGCTCGGCGCAACGTTGTGCGTGCTGGGGGCGAGCATCATCCTGTGGGGGCCGAAGCTGCAACAGGGCTAGGAGTGGCGAGTGTGGCCAAGATTGTAAATATCCATACAAAGAAAGCCTGAAGTGTATGGATCGGTACAACTAAGTGACGCCTTGCCTGCTGCAAGTGCGAAATATCTGACAGGGAATTTACTAACTTTCGTAGGCTTAAACTGTATTGCTCTGCTTGCCTTGTGATGGTCGAAAACAGGGTCCACCCTCAAGAAGCATTCATTTGAGGGAACAAAGCCATGCTGGTATTGACGCGACATGTAGGCGAGCTGATCTCGATCGGCGATGACGTCTGGATCAAGGTGCTGGACGTGCGGGGCAACACCGTGCGCTTCGGCATCCAGGCGCCCAAGGACGTGGAAGTGCACCGTGCCGAGGTCTATCGGCGAATCCAGGAGAAGCACGGCAAGCATGCCAAGGAGGTGCCGGTGGTGTGACGCTCAGTCGAACAGCTCGGGCGCTATGTCGTGCTTGAGCATCAGCGTGCACTGCTGGCTCTCCGGATCGAAAACGATGAACGCCTGTTTCTTGGCCAGTGCATGACGCACGCGTTCGACCCGCGTCTGCAAGGGTGTCTCATCGCCGTTGTCGGTTCCGTCGCGGGTCACGAAATCTTCGATCAGACGGGTCAGGGTGTCGGCTTCAAGGTGGTCGTAGGGAATCAGCATGTTCGGCGCTCACAGGGTAGGCCGGCATTGTAACAGTGCCGCGCCTGCCCGAGGCCCCAAGCCAGACAGCGGCAAGGGGCAGGGCGGCGGTGGTCCGGTTGGATCGGGCCGATCAATGGCTGGATTTCTGCCCCAGCACGTCTTCGACCGCAGGTACGCGGGTGTCCGATTCCATCTGCGCGTCGTGCTCCAGCTGATGACTGAAACGCTCGAGCGATCCGTTGTTCGGCTTCGCATCGCTGGCGAACACCGGTGGGCTCAGCATGTAGGCCGTGAGAATGCGGCTCAGCGCGCTGAGGCTGTCGATGTGGGTGCGTTCATAGCCATGGGTTGCGTCGCAGCCGAACGCCAGCAGCGCGGTGCGAATATCGTGGCCCGCCGTGACGGCCGAATGAGCGTCGCTGAAGTAATAGCGAAACAGGTCGCGCCGCACCGGCAGTTCGTTCTCGTCGGCGAGCCGCAACAGATGCCGCGACAGGTGATAGTCGTAGGGGCCACCGGAGTCCATCATGGCCACGCTCACGGCGTGCTCGCTCGAATGCTGGCCGGGTGCGACAGGTGCGATGTCGATGCCGACGAACTCACTGACGTCCCACGGCAGAGCCGCCGCCGCGCCAGAGCCGGTTTCCTCGGTGATGGTGAACAATGGATGGCAATCGATCAGAGGCTCGTAGTCGCTCTCGACGATGGCCTTGAGCGATGCCAGCAGCGCGGCAACACCTGCCTTGTCGTCCAGATGGCGGGCACTGATGTGGCCGCTGTCGGTGAACTCGGGCAGTGGATCGAACGCCACATAGTCGCCGATGTTCACCCCCAGCGATTCGCAGTCGGCTCGCGTCGCGCAGTAGGCATCCAGGCGCAACTCGACATGGTCCCAGGTCACCGGCATCTGATCGACGGCGGTGTTGAACGCATGCCCGGAGGCCATCAGGGGCAGCACGCTGCCGCGGATCACGCCGCTGTCGGTGAAAACGCTCACACGGCTGCCTTCGGCAAAGCGGCTCGACCAGCAGCCTACCGGCGCCAGTGACAGGCGACCGTTGTCCTGCACCGCCCGTACGCTGGCGCCAATGGTGTCCAGATGCGCAGAGACAGCGCGGTCCGGTGAATTCTGCTTGCCTTTGAGAGTCGCGCGAATGGTACCGCGGCGTGTCATTTCAAAGGGAATGCCCAGCTCTTCGAGGCGTTCGGCGACGTAGCGCACGATGGTATCGGTGAACCCGGTAGGGCTGGGAATGGCGAGCATTTCCAGCAGCACTTTCTGCAAGTACTGGATATCCGGTTCGGGAATTTTGGCTGTCATGGAAACTCCTGAGGTGGATAGGGTTATGGGGACCGCTTCGTCACGATCCCGGTAGCGTTTCAGCGCGGAGCCTGCGCAGGTCACCCCGGCAGGCTCCATGCGGGCTTTTACCTGGGACCGCTGTGCGGGAACAGCAGATCGACGAAGCGCTCTGCCGTCGGTTGCGGTTCGTGGTTGGCCAGGCCCACGCGCTCGTTGGCTTCGATGAACACGTACTCCGGCTGGTCGGCGGCCGGAACCAATAGGTCCAGACCCACCACCGGGATGTCCAGCGCGCGAGCGGCACGTACCGCTGCGTCGGCCAGTACCGGGTGGAGAATCTGCGTGACGTCCTCCAGATGCCCGCCGGTGTGCAGGTTGGCCGCTCTGCGCACTGTCAGCGTCTGGCCGCTCGGCAGAATGCTGTGCATATCGAAACCGGCGGCCTGCACGGTGCGCAGGGTTTCCTGGTCCAGCGGAATCCGGCTCTCGCCGCCAGTGGCCGCCTGGCGACGGCGGCTCTGCACATCGATCAGCGTGCCGATGTCGGTATGCCCGTCTCCAATGATCTGCGCCGGCCGGCGGATGGCTGCCGCAACCACTTCGTAGCCGATGACCACGATGCGCAGGTCAACCCCTTCATGGAAGCTTTCGAGCAGGACCCGGCTATCGAACTGGCGAGCATGCTCGATGGCCTGCTGCACCTCGTCGAGTGTGCTCAGGTCCACGGCCACACCGTTGCCTTGCTCACCGTCGAGCGGCTTGACCACCACCCGGCCATGTTCGTCGAGGAAGTCCTGGTTGTCGTCGGCACTGCCGGCCAGCTGCTGCGCCGGCAGGCTCAGGCCAGCGGCCCTGAGCACCTTGTGGGTCAGGCTCTTGTCCTGGCACAGGGTCATGCTCACCGAGCTGGTCAGGTCGCACAATGATTCGCGGCAACGGATGCGCCGGCCACCGTGCGCCAGTGTGAACAGACCGGCCTCGGCGTCGTCCACCTGCACATCGATGCCCCTGCGAAACGCCTCGTCGACGATGATCCGCGCGTAGGGATTGAAATCGGCCTGCGGACCGGGGCCCAGGAACAGTTTCTGGTTGATGCCGTTCTTGCGCTTGATGGCGAAGGTGGGCAGGTTGCGAAAGCCCAGCTTGGCGTAGAGGTTCTTGGCCAGGCGGTTGTCGTGCATCACCGACAGATCGAGGTAGGCCAGGCCGCGGCTCATGAAGTGCTCGACCAGATGCCGCACCAGCACTTCGCCCACACCTGGGCGTGTGCAACGTGGGTCGACGGCCAGGCACCACAGGCTGCTGCCTTTTTCCGGGTCACGAAAGGCTTTGGCATGGTTGAGGCCCATGACACTGCCGATCACATGGCCGGTGTCTTCATCTTCGGCCAGCCAGTACACCGGCCCGCCCTGATGTCGTGGGGTCAGCAGACTCTGGTCGATGGGCAGCATCTTGCGCTTGAGATAAAGCTGGTTGATGGCCTGCCAATCGGCGTCGCTCTGCGCCCGACGAATACGGAACCCACGAAACACCCGCTGCGCGGGTCGATAATCGCTGAACCACAGGCGCAGGGTATCGGACGGATCGAGGAACAGTTGTTGTGGCGCCTTGGCCAATACCTGCTGCGGCGCGGCAACATACAGGCCGATGTCGCGCTCACCCGGTTGTTCGTTGAGCAGCTCGGCAGCCAGGGCGTCCGCGTCGGGGTAGGTATGCCCGATCAGCACGCGGCCCCAGCCGCAGTGCAACGGTCGTTGTTGCAGGTCGTCGCTATGGCCTTCTTCGGCCAGCCGCGCCTGCAAGCGCTCGTAGGACGGCGACTGGCCGCGCTGTAAGCGCTGGTTGAATGCCGTGGCATGAGCTTTCATCGATCAGAGTCCTTGTTCGCTGAGCCACAGGTTCAACGCCGCCAGCTGCCACAGCTTGGAGCCGCGCAGCGGCGTGAGTTGGCCTTGCGGATCGGTCAGCAGACGGTCGAGCATGGTCGGGTTGAACAGGCCGCGGTCCTGGCTGGGGTCCAACAGCAGGTCGCGCACCCAGTTGAGTGTGTCGCCTTCGAGATGCTTGAGGCCAGGCACCGGGAAATAGCCTTTCTTGCGGTCGATGACCTCGCTCGGAATCACCAGCCGCGCCGCTTCCTTGAGCACCTGCTTGCCACCATCGGGCAGCTTGAACTTGCCTGGAACCCGCGCGGAAAGTTCGACCAGTCGATAGTCCAGGAACGGCGTGCGCGCTTCCAGGCCCCAGGCCATGGTCATGTTGTCGACGCGTTTGACCGGGTCGTCGACCAGCATCACTGTGCTGTCCAGGCGCAAGGCCTTGTCCACCGCTGCATCGGCGCCGGGCATGGCGAAGTGCTCGCGCACGAAGTCACCGGCAGCATCGTTGGCGGTCAGCCATTTTGGGGTGACGGTTGCGGCGTAGTCGTCGTAGCTGCGGTCGAAGAACGCATCGCGATAGGCCTGGTACGGATCGCTGGCGCCGTCCACTTGTGGGTACCAGTGGTACCCGGCGAACAGTTCGTCGGCGCCCTGGCCGCTCTGCACGACCTTGCAATGCTTGGCAACTTCCCGCGAGAGCAGGTAGAAGGCGATGCAGTCGTGGCTGACCATCGGCTCGCTCATCGCGCGGAACGCGGCGGGCAGCTGCTCAATGATCTCTCGCTCCTCAATGCGCAGCTGGTGGTGCTGAGTACCGTAGTGTTTGGCGATCAGGTCGGAATACTGGAACTCGTCGCCACGTTCGCCGCCGGCATCTTGAAAGCCGATGGAGAAGGTCGACAGATCCTTCACGCCCACTTCGCGCAACAGACCTACCAGCATGCTCGAATCGACGCCGCCAGACAGCAGCACGCCCACATCCACGGCGGCCCGCTGGCGAATGGCAACCGCTTCGCGGGTGCTTTCCAGCACCCGGTCGCGCCAATCTTCCAGGGTCAGGTTGGCTTCGTCGGCATGGGGCCCATAGGGCAAGGTCCACCACGTTTGCTGTTCGGTCTTGCCGTTGGCATCGATGCGCATCCACGTCGCAGGCGGCAGCTTTTCGATGCCCGCGATCAACGTCCGTGGCGCAGGCACTACGGCGTGGAAGTTCAGGTAGTGGTTCAACGCCACCGGGTCGAGCATCGGGCTGATGTCGCCACCCTTGAGCAGCGCCGGCAGGGCCGAAGCGAAGCGCAGGCGCTTGTCGGTGCGCGACAGGTACAACGGCTTGACGCCCAGACGGTCGCGGGCAATGAACAGACGTTGCGTGTCGCGCTCCCAGATGGCAAAGGCGAACATGCCGTTGAGCTTGGGCAGCAGTTTTTCGCCCCAGGCATGGTAGCCCTTGAGCAGCACCTCGGTGTCGCCACCCGAATAGAAGCTGTAACCCAGCGCTTCCAGCTCACTGCGCAGTTCAGGAAAGTTGTAGATGGCACCGTTGAACGCCAGGCTCAGGCCCAGCTGGGCATCGGTCATCGGCTGCGCGGAGCCGTCCGACAGGTCCATGATCTTCAGGCGGCGATGGCCCAGGGCAATCGGCCCTTGCGCCTGAAAACCCCAGGCGTCCGGCCCGCGTGGGGCCAGTTCATGGGTAATGCGTTCCACGGCCGCAAGGTCCGCAGGTTGAAAGTCGAAGCGCAACTCACCAGCTAATCCGCACATAAGTCCTTACCGGTTTTTCCGTTGGGGAATGGCCGAGTGAAGTTCGGCCAGGTATGAAACTGACCGAGGCGGGTAGCGAGAGTTTTAGAACGATCGGTTATAAGGAGGAGAAGTGTCCGAAGACGCATTCGCGAGTGGAACCCACTGCCACAGGTCGGTGGCGCTTGACGGCTACTTGAGATTACCGCTGAGAAACTGCCGGAGGCGTTCGCTTTTCGGATTGGCCAGCACCTGGGAGGGCGGGCCTTCTTCCTCGACCAGCCCCTGATGCAGGAACAGCACCTGGCTCGAGACTTCGCGGGCGAAGCTCATCTCGTGGGTGACCATGATCATGGTCCGGCCTTCCTCGGCCAGGCCCTTGATCACCTTCAGCACCTCACCCACCAGCTCCGGGTCGAGCGCCGAGGTAGGTTCGTCGAACAGCATGACCTCCGGTTCCATGGCCAGTGCGCGAGCGATGGCCACGCGTTGCTGCTGGCCGCCGGAGAGGAACGCTGGATACTGGCTGGCAACCCGCTCAGGCAAGCCGACCTTGTCCAGGTAGCGCAACGCGCGGGCCCGCGCTTCGTCCTTGTCGATGCCCAGCACCCGGCGTGGCGCCATGGTGATGTTGTCGAGCACGGTCATGTGGCTCCACAGGTTGAAGTGCTGGAACACCATGGCCAGGCGCGTGCGCAGGCGCTGCAATTCTTCGGCGTCGGCAACCCGCATGCCGCCGTGGTCGCTGATCATCTGGATCGGCTTGCCATCCAGGCTCATGGCGCCGTCGTCGGGCTGCTCGAGAAAATTGATGCAGCGCAAAAAGGTGCTCTTGCCCGAGCCGCTGGCGCCGATCAGGCTGATCACGTCACCCGTGCTGGCCTTGAGCGAGACGCCCTTGAGCACCTTGTTGTCGCCATAGCTCTTGTGCAGGCCGTCGATGGTCAGTTTGTACATGCGCAACACGTCCTCAAGGTTGAAGTAGATAGCCGCTGCGGCAGGCCTGGGTACCCGCGACATGGGCCACCAGCATGCCAGCGGTGGCCATGCGCCGCAGCGAGCGGGCGTACATCAGGCCAGGCTGCCGATTGCGCACCGGGGTAACCGTATTGCTCAGCGGATCGATGATCTCGGCGATCAACTGGTCGGCTTCCAGGTACTGTCCGGGCACCGCGCTGTACACCAGCAGCCCACCCACTGGCGCTGTAACCGGTTCTACGGCAGCCAGCGGCGTTGCCGCGGCGAGCAACGCCGGCAGCGCGGCCGGCTGGCGGTCGATGGCACCGACGCTGGCCAGGTAGTCGAGAATGGCCTGGCAGTCGCCGCTGGCCATCGGATGATTGACGTCGCCCTGGCCGCGCAATTCGACAGTGACCGAAAAGCTGCCCATGGCGATCGGGAAACGCTCGCCAAAGCGTTGCTGCAACTGCCACCACAACAGGCTGAAGCACTCGTCGAACGACTGCCCGCCCGAATCGGTGGCCAGCAGGCTGGCCTGGGCGCCCAGATAGCGCGCCAGCGGCTCCACCTGCGGCCAGGCCTCGGGCGTGGTGTACAGATGCTGCACGGCTTCGAAGTCGCAGTGCAGGTCCAGCACCATGTCGGCGTCGCACGCCAGGCGCTGCAAGGTCAGGCGCTGCGACTGCAGGGCGGTGGCAGGCTGCAGCCGGTTCAACCCATCGCGCAGATGCGTACGGATCAGCGCGGTATTGCGCGCAACGTCATCGCCCAGCAGGCTCTCGACGGCGCACCCGACCTGATCGGCCAGGTCGACGAAACGGCGATTGAAGTTCTCGCCGGTTTCCAGCTCGTAGCGGCCCATGGGAGTGTCCATGACGATCTGGTCGAGCCCGGCGGGGTTGGCGATGGGCACCACCACGACCTGCCAGCGCAGTTGCCCGGCGCTTTCCAGTTCGGCCAGGCGCTGGCGCAGGTGCCAGGCGACGAGCATCCCCGGCAGCTCGTCGGCATGCAGCGAGGCTTGGATATAGACCTTGCCGGCACCGGTCGGGCCGTAGCTGAAGCTGTGTATCTGGCGCGCGGTGCCCGGCAGCGGGGCCAGCAGTTCATGAATGTCGTGTTGCATGTTCAGGTCCTAGTGCGTCGGGCCGAGAAAGGCCAGCCAGCGGCGTTCGGCCAGGCGAAACAGTCCGACCAGAGCGAAGGTGACGGTCAGGTAGATCAGCGCGGCGATACCGAAGGATTGGAAGGTCAGGAAGGTCGCCGAATTGGCGTCACGCGCGACCTTGAGAATGTCCGGGATGGTGGCGGTGAACGCCACCGTGGTCGAGTGCAGCATGAGGATCACTTCGTTGCTGTAGTAGGGCAACGACCGGCGCAACGCCGACGGCATGATCACATAGGCGTACAGCTTCCAGCCGCTGAGGCCGTAGGCCTTGGCCGCCTCGACCTCGCCGTGGTTCATGCTGCGGATCGCACCGGCGAAGATTTCCGTGGTGTAGGCGCAGGTGTTCAGCGCGAATGCCAGCACCGTGCAGTTCATCGCGTCGCGGAAGAAGTCGTTGAGCAAGGGCTGCCCACGCACCGCCTCCAGGCTGTAGATGCCGGTGTAGCAGATCAGCAGCTGGATATAGAGCGGGGTGCCGCGGAACAGGTACGTGTAGAACTGCACCGGCCAGCGGACCCAGCGCCGATTCGAGACCCGGGCGATCGACAGCGGCACCGAGAACACGAAGCCGATCACCAGGGCGGCAGTGAGCAGCCACAGAGTCATCGCCAGGCCGGTGATGTTCTGCCCGTCGGAGTAGAGGAACGGTCGCCAGTATTCTTGAAGAAGCTCGATCATCGCAGGGCCTCCCGGGTGCCCGCGCTGTAGCGTCGTTCAAGC
Source organism: Pseudomonas baltica (assembly GCF_014235765.1). Lineage (GTDB taxonomy): Bacteria > Pseudomonadota > Gammaproteobacteria > Pseudomonadales > Pseudomonadaceae > Aquipseudomonas > Aquipseudomonas baltica. The sequence goes on along the minus strand of NZ_JACMYH010000001.1, from coordinate 1,616,874 downwards.
CAGCGCAGGGCGATATTGGAGGCACTGGTGATCAGCAGATAGATGAGCGCGGCGAGCACCAGGAAGTAGAACAGTTGATAGGTGCTCTTGCCCGCGTCTTGGGCGGCCTTGACCAGATCGGCCAGGCCGATGATGGACACCAGCGCCGTGGCCTTGAGCATGACCATCCAGTTATTGCCGATACCCGGCAGGGCGTAGCGCATCATCTGCGGAAACACCACATAGCGAAAGCGCTGCGAGCGCTTGAGACCATAGGCCGTAGCCGCTTCGAGTTGCCCGCGCGGTACTGCCAGCATGGCACCGCGAAAGGTCTCGGTGAAATAGGCGCCGTAGATGAAACCCAGGGTGATGACCCCAGCGGCGAAAGGATCGATTTCGATGTAGTCCCATTCCAGCGCTTCGGTAATACCGGTCAGCCAGGTTTGCAGGCTGTAGAAAATCAGCAGCATCAGCACCAGATCGGGCACGCCGCGAATCAGGGTGGTGTAGAGCTGCGCAGGCACGCGCAGCGCCGCGGCGCCGGACAGCTTGGCGCTGGCGCCGATCAGACCAAGCACCACGCTGACCAGCAGCGAGAGCAGGGAAAGCTTGATGGTCATCCAGGTGCCCTCGAGCAGCAACGGGCCGAAGCCCTTCAAGCTGAACGTAGACAACCCGAGGTACTGCAAAAGGTCATCGAACATGAATCTGGCCTTTGCCGATCAAAAAAACGCCCATCCCCTAGCGGGAATGGGCGCTGTCACAGCGGGGGTTTATTTACCGCTGTACAGGTTCAGCTCACCGAAGTGTTTCATCTGGATTTCGCTGTAGGTGCCATCATCATGTAACGCTTTGATACCTTTATCGATGAACGCCTTGAGTTCCTTGTTACCTTTGGCGATACCCACGGCCGTCTTGGCCGGCAACAGCTCGCTGTCGATAGCGTCGCTGACTTCATAGCCAGCACCCTGTGGCGACTTCAGGAAGCCCAGCTCGGCCTGCAGCATGTCTTGGATGGACGCGTCGAGACGACCCGAGATCAAGTCGGCGTACACTTGGTCCTGATTCTGATAGGCCTGGGTTTTCACCCCAGCCTTGTCGAGCACGGCCTTGGCATAGGCTTCCTGGATGGTGCCTTGCTCGTAGCCGACGGTCTTGCCCTTGAGCGACGCCACGTCGGTGCTCAGGCCTGCACCTTTCTTGAACACCAACGAAGTCGGGCCTGAGAACAGTTCGTTGGAGAAGTCGATGACTTTCTCCCGCGCCGGGGTGACGGTCATCGAGGAAATCACGCCATCGAATTTCTTCGCCTTGAGTCCCGGAATCATGCCGTCGAAATCGCTTTCGACCCACTTGCAGGTCACTTTCAGTTCCTTGCAGATGGCATTGCCCAGATCGATGTCGAAACCCACCAGGCTGCCGTCGGCGGCCTTGGATTCGAACGGTGCGTAGGAAGGATCGACCCCGAAGCGCAACTCCTTGTATTCCTTGGCCATTGCGCTGCCGGCCGAAAACGCCAGGGCCAGAGCAGAAAGGGTCAGCAATGCTTTTTTCATCGTGCAGTCCTTAAAACCAGTTGAATGCGTTGGTGAGGGCGATGTGCGTTACCGGCAAGTGCCAGACATCGTTTTGATAGCAATTTCCGCACCATAGTCCCAGTGCAGACCGCTCTGAGCAAGGTTGTGTCGCGTGGCAGCAAGTTTTGCCATGGCCCGAGTCCGCTTGGATGTCCGCGCTGCGCGTCATTGGTACAGCAATGCCCTGAAATAATCCACGGCAAAAAAATGCACCTCGACGGTGCATTCAGAAGGGTCAGGCCAACAGGTCCTGCAGGGTCGCCAGGCTGTCCGCTTCTGCCACCGGTTTGTCGTGGCGCCAGCGCAACATGCGCGGGAAGCGCACCGCAATACCGCTTTTGTGGCGCTTGGACAAGGCAATGCCCTCGAAGCCCAATTCGAAGACCAGCGTCGGGGTCACGCTGCGCACCGGGCCGAACTTCTCCACGGTGGTCTTGCGAACGATCGCGTCGACCTTGCGCATTTCTTCATCGGTCAATCCGGAATAGGCCTTGGCGAACGGCACCAGCGTTCGCTCGGACGCTTCGGGTGGGCCATCCCACACGGCGAACGTGTAATCGCTGTACAGGCTTGCCCGGCGCCCGTGGCCGGCCTGGGCATAGATCAATACCGCGTCGACGCTGAACGGGTCGACCTTCCATTTCCACCAGGTGCCCATGTCCTTGGTGCGGCCGACGCCATACAGCGAATCGCGGGCCTTGAGCATCATGCCTTCCACACCCAGCGCGCGCGACGCTTCGCGCTGTCGGCCGAGGTCTTGCCAATCGTCGCCGGTCAATACCGGCGAGGGGCGCAGCACGGGGTCGGCGGCCTGCGCGATGACCTGTTCCATCCGCGTGCGACGTTCGTGCTGCGGGCGGTTGCGCCAGTCTTCCCCTGCCCATTCGAGCAGATCGTAGGCGAGCACCACCACCGGAATCTCCTCAAGGATTTTCTTGCTCAAGGTTTTACGGCCGATGCGCTGCTGCAGCAGGGCGAACGGCTGCACGGCGGGTGCATCGGCCGACGCACTCGATGACTCGTCCAGGCTGAAATGTTCAGGTGCCACATCGGTTGCTGGCGGAGTCTTCCAGACCACGATCTCACCGTCGATGACCGTACCGTCAGGCAGGCTCGCGGTCAGTGAGTGCAGCTCCGGGAAGCGATCCGATACCAGTTCCTCGCCGCGCGACCAGATCCACAGGCGCCCGTCGCGCTTGACCAGCTGGGCGCGAATCCCATCCCACTTCCATTCCACCTGCCAGTCGCTGCTGGGGCCCAACAAGGTGTCGAACTGATCGACCGGTTGCTGCAGGGAGTGGGCGAGGAAAAACGGGTAGGGCTGGCCACCTCGTTGGGCATGTTCGTCCGCCGATTCCTGGGCGATGAGCTTGAGGTAACTTTCGGCGACCGGACGGTGCGACAGATCGGTGTAGCCCACCAGGCGCTGGGCGACGCGCTTGCTGTCGATACCGGCCATCTGCGCCAGCGCGCGGGTGACCAACAGCTTCGACACACCGACGCGAAAGCTGCCGGTGATCAGCTTCAGGCACAGCATCAAGCTGGTCCGATCCAGCTGCGCCCACAGCGGCGGCAAGCGCGCGTGGAGCTCCTCGGGCGGCAGCCCGCGCAGGGGCAACAGGGCGTTTTCCAGCCACCAGGCCAGGCCTTCGTCGCTGCTTTGCTCAGCTTCGGGCAGCAACAGCGAGAAGGTCTCGGCCAGGTCACCTACGGCTTGATAGCTTTCTTCGAACAGCCACTCGGGCACGTTCGCCAGTTTGATCGCCAGCTCGCGCAGGATCTTGGTCGGCACCAGCTGCCGTGGACGGCCACCGGAAAGGAAGTACACCGCCCAGGCAGCATCGGCCGGTTGCGCCTGACGGAAGTAATCTTCCAGAAACTGGCGCTTGGCATTGGTCGAGGTGGTTTCGTCGAGATTGGCATACAACTGCGCGAAAGCTTTCAAGACGCGACCTCCTGAGGTTCCTCTTCATTGCCGTACTCAGTGGTGAACCCCTGTGCGTCCAGGCCGATGTCGCGCAGATAGCGCACCAGCACTTCTACCGAGCCATGGGTGACCATGACCCGCTCGGCCCCGGTCTGCTCGATGGCCCACAGCAGGCCTGGCCAGTCGGCGTGGTCGGACAGCACGAAGCCTCGATCTACGCCGCGACGGCGGCGGGTGCCGCGCAGACGCATCCAGCCACTGGCGAAGGCGTCGCTGTACTCACCAAAGCGGCGCATCCAGGTACTGCCCCCGGCCGAGGGCGGGGCGATGATCAACGCGTTGCGCAGTGCCGGGTCGGTTTTCTTGAAGTCCCCGGCGTACTGGGTTTCCGGAATATAGACGCCGGCATCGCGGTAGACGCGGTTCAGCGGTTCGACCGAGCCGTGGGCCAGAATCGGTCCGATGCTGGCGTCGATGCCATGCAGCAAGCGCTGGGCCTTGCCGAAGGAGTAGGCGAACAACACGCTGGCCTTGCCTTGCTCGGCGTTGGCTCGCCACCACTGGTTCACTTCCTCGAAGATCTCCGCTTGCGGCTGCCAGCGATAGATCGGCAGGCCGAAGGTCGATTCGGTGATGAAGGTGTGGCAGCGCACTGGCTCGAAGGGCGCGCACGTACCGTCCGGCTCGACCTTATAGTCGCCCGAGGCTACCCACACCTCACCTTTGTATTCCAGGCGGACCTGGGCCGAGCCCAGTACGTGTCCGGCAGGATGGAAACTCAAGGTCACACCGTTGTGCTGCAGGACTTCACCGTACTCGAGCAATTGCAGGTTTATGTCCTGGCCCAGGCGAGTGCGCAGGATGCCTTCGCCCGGTGCTGCGGCCAGATAGTGTTCATTGCCCGTGTGCGCGTGGTCGCCGTGACCGTGGGTGATCACCGAGCGCTCGACGGGCTTCCACGGATCGATATAGAAATCGCCGGCGGTGCAATACAGACCTTCGGGACGAGCGACGACAAGATCCATGGCAGGTCGGCCAGGTAATGGGTGTGTTGTTATGAGGGGGTGGGGCCGGGGAAAGTTCGAAGGCATGCGCCTTGATGAGCGCTGCGCGTGGCCCGTGACGCAGGCATGAAAAAGCCCCTGCGATGAGGGGCTTGTTTCAGAATCTGGCTCCACGACCTGGACTCGAACCAGGGACCCAATGATTAACAGTCATTTGCTCTACCAACTGAGCTATCGCGGAATCTGCTGCGTATGTTACTGATTGTTAAGGGGAAGTCAAGCCTTCCCCTTAACAAGGTTGTTACAGCACCTTGACGATGGCCTTGATCACGCCGTCGATATTGCTTTGGTTCAAGGCGGCCACGCAGATGCGCCCGGTATCCAGCGCGTAGATGCCGAACTCGCTGCGCAGGCGACCGACCTGCTCGGTGCTCAGCCCGGAATACGAAAACATCCCCGCCTGGCGAGCGACGAAGGTGAAGTCACGGTTGGCGCCCTGGGCAGCCAGGCCCTCGACCATTTGCAGGCGCATGCCGCGAATGCGCTGGCGCATCTCGCCCAGCTCGGCTTCCCACATGGCTCGCAGTTCGGGGCTGTTGAGCACGTTGGCGACGATCATCGCGCCATGGGTCGGCGGGTTGGAGTAGTTGGTACGAATGACCCGCTTGATCTGCGACAGCACGCGCGCGCGCTCGTCGCTCGACTGGGTGACGATCGACAGCGCGCCCACCCGCTCGCCATACAGCGAGAACGACTTGGAAAACGAACTGGAAACGAAGAAGCTCAAGCCCGACTCGGCGAACAGGCGCACGGCCGCCGCGTCTTCCTCGATGCCGTCGCCAAAGCCCTGATAAGCCATGTCGAGGAACGGCACGTGGCCCTTGCGCTTGACCACATCCAACACGTTGACCCAGTCCGCCGCGTTGAGGTCGACCCCGGTGGGGTTGTGGCAGCATGCGTGCAGCACAACGATGGAGCCTGCGGGCAGGGCGTCGAGGTCTTCGAGCATGCCTGAACGGTTCACGTCGTTGCTGGTCGCATCATAGTAACGGTAGTTGCGGACACTGAAGCCTGCAGCTTCGAACAGCGCACGGTGGTTTTCCCAGCTCGGATCGCTGATCGCGACGACCGCATCGGGCGACAGCTGCTTGAGGAAATCTGCACCGATCTTCAGGGCGCCGGTACCGCCAACGGCCTGCGTGGTGACCACACGGCCCGCTGCCAGCAGGGGCGACTGGGCACCGAATATCAAGGTCTGTACGGCCTTGTCGTAGGCAGCGATGCCGTCGATGGGCAGATAGCCACGGGCCGCGTGCTGTGCAACGCGCTGCGCTTCGGCTTCGATCACCGCGCGCAGCAGGGGAATTCGCCCCTCTTCGTTGCAGTACACGCCCACACCCAGGTTCACCTTGTCGGTGCGGGTGTCGGCGTTGAATGCTTCGTTGAGGCCCAGGATAGGATCGCGGGGTGCCAATTCGACAGCGGAAAACAGGCTCATTTTTACCGTAGCTCTGATCGGGAGTAAGGAAGGGTGCACGCTTCATCCATGCTGCGCGAAGCGGTGCGCGAGTGGGATGTCAGTATAAAGACGCTTGGCTGACGGGGCGACAGGTTGCACCTGGTTTTACCTGTTTTTGCCGATTTATTTTCGACCATTGGTCCCGCGTTTACCGGAGGTCTTGGGCCTTGCCCTTGAAACTCGTAGGAACAGGCGCAAACTAGGGTTAAGTACTGTCTATAAATACAGTCGGAAAATGTCCGGCTGGTGCGACTCATGAGGTGTGGCATGTCCGAGTTCCAACTCGTTACCCGTTTCGAGCCTGCTGGCGATCAGCCGGAAGCCATTCGCCTGATGGTGGAGGGTATCGAGGCAGGGCTGGCGCACCAGACATTGCTGGGGGTAACCGGATCGGGCAAGACGTTCAGCATTGCCAACGTGATTGCCCAGGTGCAGCGTCCGACACTGGTGCTGGCGCCCAACAAGACCCTGGCAGCTCAGCTGTACGGCGAGTTCAAGGCGTTTTTCCCGAACAACGCCGTCGAGTATTTCGTCTCCTACTACGACTACTATCAGCCCGAAGCCTACGTGCCTTCGTCGGACACCTTCATCGAGAAGGATTCCTCGATCAACGATCACATCGAGCAGATGCGCCTGTCCGCCACCAAGGCACTGCTCGAGCGCAAGGACGCCATCATCGTCACCACGGTGTCGTGCATCTACGGCCTGGGCAGCCCTGAAACCTATCTGAAAATGGTCCTGCACGTGGACCGCGGCGACAAGCTCGACCAGCGCGCGTTGCTGCGCCGTCTGGCCGACCTGCAATACACCCGCAACGAAATGGACTTCGCCCGCGCCACGTTCCGCGTGCGCGGCGACGTCATCGATGTGTTCCCGGCCGAATCCGATCTTGAAGCCATCCGTATCGAGCTGTTCGATGACGAGGTCGAGAACATCGCCGCGTTCGACCCGCTGACCGGCGAGGTCACGCGCAAACTGCCGCGCTTCACCTTCTACCCCAAGAGCCACTACGTTACTCCGCGCGAGACCCTGCTCGGCGCTGTGGAAGGCATCAAGGAAGAGCTCAAGGAGCGCCTGGACTACTTTCGCGACAAGAACAAGCTGGTGGAAGCCCAGCGGCTGGAGCAACGCACCCGCTTCGATCTCGAGATGATCCTCGAACTGGGCTATTGCAACGGCATCGAAAACTATTCGCGCTACCTCTCCGGCCGCCCTTCGGGCGCCGCTCCGCCCACGTTGTACGATTATTTGCCAGCCGACGCCCTGCTGGTGATCGACGAGTCCCACGTCAGCGTTCCGCAGGTGGGTGCGATGTACAAGGGCGACCGCTCGCGCAAGGAAACCCTCGTCGAGTACGGCTTCCGCCTGCCATCGGCGCTGGATAACCGGCCGATGCGTTTCGACGAGTGGGAAGGGGTGAGCCCGCAGACCATTTTCGTCTCTGCTACCCCCGGCAACTACGAGGCCGAGCACGCCGGCCGCATCATCGAGCAGGTGGTGCGTCCGACCGGTCTGGTAGACCCCCAGGTGGAAGTGCGGCCGGCGTTGACCCAGGTGGATGACTTGCTGTCCGAGATCCGCAAGCGCGTCGCCACCGACGATCGCATTCTGGTTACCGTGCTGACCAAGCGCATGGCCGAGGACCTTACCGATTACCTGGCCGACCATGACGTGCGCGTGCGCTACCTGCACTCGGACATCGACACCGTGGAGCGGGTCGAGATCATTCGCGACCTGCGCCTGGGCGCGTTCGACGTGATCGTGGGGATCAACCTGCTGCGCGAAGGCCTGGACATGCCCGAGGTCTCGCTGGTGGCGATTCTGGATGCCGACAAGGAAGGTTTCCTGCGCTCCGACCGCTCGCTCATCCAGACCATTGGCCGTGCCGCGCGAAATCTCAATGGGCGTGCCATTTTGTATGCTGATCGCATGACCGGTTCGATGGAGCGTGCCATCGGCGAAACCGAGCGCCGTCGCGAGAAGCAGATCGCCTTCAACGAGGCCAATGGCATCGTGCCCAAGGGCGTTATCAAAGATGTCGCCGATATCATGGAAGGCGCCACCGTGCCCGGCTCGCGCAGCAAGAAGCGCAAGGGCATGGCCAAGGCTGCCGAGGAGAACGCACGCTACGAGAACGAGTTGCGCTCGCCGAGCGAGATCACCAAGCGCATCAAGCAGCTGGAAGAGAAGATGTACCAGCTGGCGCGGGACCTGGAGTTCGAAGCGGCAGCACAGATGCGCGACGAAATCGGCAAGCTGCGCGAGCGCCTGCTCAAGGTCTGACACCGCGTCGCCCCCTTTGCGGGTAGAACCCGCTCCCACAGAAAAGCACCAACCAGCCCGCCCCCATGTGGGAGCGGGGCGGGCGGCCTAGCCCTCTGCCCGCGAAGGCCGCACTGCGTTCCCAGCCGAGCACCCATGCCCGTCGCCACACGATTCTGGAGCCTTGCCCCCAAGCCCTGCTAACATCGGCGTTTCGATTCAACCTGCTCGAGACCCTTCATGACCGTTCGTACGCGTATCGCCCCATCGCCCACCGGCGACCCCCATGTCGGCACGGCCTACATCGCCCTGTTCAACTATTGCTTTGCCAAACAGCATGGCGGCGAATTCATCCTGCGCATCGAAGATACCGACCAGTTGCGCTCCACCCGCGAATCCGAGCAGCAGATCTTCGACGCCCTGCGCTGGCTGGGCATCGAGTGGAGCGAAGGCCCGGACGTAGGCGGCCCTCACGGCCCTTACCGGCAAAGCGAGCGGGGCGACATCTACAAGCAGTACGCCCAGCAACTGGTCGACATGGGTCACGCGTTCCACTGCTTCTGCACGGCCGAAGAACTCGACCAGATGCGCGCCGAACAAACCGCCCGGGGCGAAACCCCGCGCTACGACGGTCGTGCCCTGTTGCTATCGGCCGAGGAAGTCCAGCGTCGCCTGGCAGCAGGCGAGCCCCATGTCATCCGCATGAAGGTCCCTACCGAGGGCGTCTGCGTGGTCCCGGACATGCTGCGCGGCGATGTCGAAATCCCGTGGGACCGCATGGACATGCAGGTCCTGATGAAAACCGACGGTCTGCCCACCTACTTCCTGGCGAACGTGGTCGATGACCACCTGATGGGCATCACCCACGTGCTGCGCGGTGAAGAATGGCTCCCCTCGGCGCCCAAACTGATGAAGCTCTACGAATACTTCGGCTGGGAGCAACCGGCACTGTGCTACATGCCGCTGCTGCGCAATCCTGACAAGAGCAAGCTGTCCAAGCGCAAGAATCCGACCTCGGTCACGTTCTACGAGCGCATGGGTTTCATGCCTGAAGCCATGCTCAACTACCTGGGCCGCATGGGCTGGTCGATGCCCGACGAGCGCGAAAAGTTCTCCCTGGCTGAAATGGTCGAGCACTTCGATCTTTCCCGTGTATCCCTGGGCGGTCCGATCTTCGATATCGAGAAGCTCTCGTGGCTCAACGGCCAGTGGTTGCGCGAGCTGCCGGTGGAACAGTTCGCCGCACGGGTACAACAGTGGGCTTTCAACCCTGACTACATGATGAAGATCGCTCCCCACGTGCAGGGCAGGGTGGAAACCTTCAGTCAGATCGTTCCGCTGGGTGGCTTCTTCTTCGCCGGCGGGCTGCAGCTGGACGCGCGCCTGTTCGAAAGCAAGAAACTCTCTGCGGACCAGGTGCGGCAGCTGATGCAGTTGATCCTGTGGAAGCTGGAAAGCCTGCGCCAGTGGGACAAGGAACGCATCACCGCGACCATCCAGGCCGTGGTCGAGTCGCTTGGTTTGAAACTGCGCGACGCCATGCCGCTGATGTTCGCCGCAATCACCGGGCAAGCCAGCTCGGTGTCGGTTCTGGATGCCATGGAAATCCTCGGCCCGGACCTGACCCGTTTCCGCTTGCGCCAGGCCCTCGACCTGCTCGGCGGCGTCTCCAAGAAAGAAAACAAGGAGTGGGAGAAGCTCCTGGCTGCAATCGCCTGACCCCCGACGCGGCTCGCGCCGCTGCTACAGAAGATCGCGGGCCCGGCACACCGCACGTGCATCCGATGCACCGCGATCCCTGTAGCAGCGGCGCAAGCCGCGTCCAGCCACACCACCCGTCCATCAGGCACCCCACGCCCCCTGTAGCAGCGGCGCAAGCCGCGTCGCCCTTGGCTCCAACCGCGCATATCCGGTAAGTCCCTGTAATCGCGATAAAAAACTTCAGAATAATTCTGAAAATAAGTTTGACACCCTGGCGAGGTCGTCTTAATATGCGCCCCGTCCACACAGCAACACACTGTTTGGGGCTATAGCTCAGCTGGGAGAGCGCTTGCATGGCATGCAAGAGGTCAACGGTTCGATCCCGTTTAGCTCCACCAAATTCCAGGTTCGATGTCACGTGCTGACAACGAGCCGATCAGTTCCAGACTGATCTTGGTAGAAGGTATGTCCCCTTCGTCTAGTGGCCTAGGACACCGCCCTTTCACGGCGGTAACAGGGGTTCGAGTCCCCTAGGGGACGCCAGTTGTACAGAAATGCCGAGTGAAGTCGGCATTCCGCCGCAGGGCGATAAATTCGGGGCTATAGCTCAGCTGGGAGAGCGCTTGCATGGCATGCAAGAGGTCAACGGTTCGATCCCGTTTAGCTCCACCAATTTGCCGGAGTCCGCAACAGCGGGCTTGACTGAAGGTTTTGCGTCCCCTTCGTCTAGTGGCCTAGGACACCGCCCTTTCACGGCGGTAACAGGGGTTCGAGTCCCCTAGGGGACGCCACGATTACCCGCTCTGCGGGACTTATAAGGCTCATTCGATTATTGAATGAGCCTTTTGTTTTTCTGCCCTCGCAATAATCGCCCATTCCTGAATCGCCACCGCCCAATTCTTCAGGAGCGCCCATGAACTGGGATCGGCCCACCCCCTTCGTTATCCAGCTCCAGGTCCAGTCCGACGACATCGACGGCCTCGGGCATGCCAACAACGCAGTCTACGTGACCTGGCTCGAGCGCTGTGCCTGGCAGCACTCGCAGCACCTGGGTCTGGATCTGGCAACCTACCGCCAGTTGGATCGCGCCATGGCCGTGGTGCGCCATGAGATCGACTACCTGGCCAGTGCCCACGAAGGCGATGAGCTGCACCTGGGTACCTGGATCCTCGACTGGGACCGCCGCCTGAAAATGACACGCCAATTCCAGCTACTGCGTCCGCGCGATGGTGCGGTGCTGCTGCGGGCCCGCACTACCTTCGTGTGCATCGAGCTGTCCAGCGGCAAGCCCAAACGCATGCCGCCGCAGTTTCTGGAAGGGTATGGCTCGGCGATAGCCATCGAGCCCTAGAGCTATCAATTCTTGGCACCATCGGGTAGCAGCGCTGCCGTCGATGTGCAGGCTTTCTGCTAGAATCCGCTCCCTTTCACGCCTCTGCCCGAGAACTACCCCATGCAATTAGCTTTGGCGCCCATGGAAGGGTTGGTCGACGATATCCTGCGCGACGTCCTCACCCAGGTCGGCGGCATCGACTGGTGCGTCACCGAGTTCATCCGCGTCAACGAGCGCGTGCTCACCGCCGCCTACTATCACAAGTTCGGCCCCGAGCTGCTCACCGGCGCCAAGACCCGTGCCGGGGTGCCGCTGCGCGTGCAACTGCTTGGCTCCGACCCCTCGGCCCTCGCCGACAACGCTGCGTTCGCCTGCACCCTCGGCGCGCCCGTGATCGATCTGAATTTCGGCTGCCCGGCCAAGACGGTGAACAAGTCCCGTGGCGGCGCGGTGCTGCTCAAGGAGCCCGAGTTGCTCCACCGCATCCTGCGCGAAGTGCGCGCCACCGTCCCTGCGCACATTCCCGTGACGGCCAAGATGCGCCTGGGTTTCGATACCCCGGACAGCGCCATCGAATGCGCCACGGCCTTGGCCGAGGGCGGGGCGGATGTGCTGGTGGTGCACGCGCGGACCAAGGTCGATGGCTACAAGCCGCCTGCGCACTGGGAGTGGGTCGCCAAGGTGCAGGACGTGGTGAAGGTGCCGGTCTATGCCAACGGCGACATCTGGACCGTGGCCGACTGGCGGCGCTGCCGCGAGGTCAGTGGCGCGCAAGACTTCATGCTCGGTCGGGGCCTGGTGTCCAGGCCCGACCTGGCTCGGCAGATCGTCGCGGCCCGGCAAGGCATCGAGCTGCCTGACATGACCTGGTCCGAGCTGCTGCCATTGATCCGCGAATTCTGGCGCCAGGCCCGTGCGCAACTGACACCACGCCAGGCACCGGGCCGGCTCAAGCAGTGGCTGGCCATGCTGACCCGCACCTACCCCGAAGCGACCGAGCTGTTCACCCTCGTGCGTCGCGAGCAGGATTGCGACGCCGTGGAACGGCTGCTGCAGCCGGGCTAGCGGGCCGCCTTACCGCACGAAAAAATGGCTGCGCCGTTAAATTTTTTCGTGCGAACTCTTGAAAGCCCTTGGGTGGTCCCTATCTATGGGGTACGCGATGCCGAATTCGGGTCGCGGAGACAACCACTCGCTGAGATTCAGGAGAGACACATGGCTACTGCATTTTCCCTTGCTCCGCTGTTCCGCCACTCCGTGGGCTTCGATCGGTTCAATGACCTGTTCGAGTCTGCCGCACGCAACGAGTCGGCCAGCAGCTACCCACCCTACAACGTCGAAAAGCATGCCGATGATCAGTACCGTATCGTCATCGCTGCCGCAGGCTTCCAGGAAGAAGACCTGGAGCTGCAGGTCGAGAAGGGCGTACTGACCGTCAGTGGTGGCAAGCGCGACGCCGATACCAGTGCAGTGACCTACCTGCACCAGGGCATCGCCCAGCGCGCGTTCAAGCTGTCGTTCCGCCTGGCCGACCATATCGAGGTCAAGGCCGCAGCGTTGAACAACGGGCTGCTCAATATCGACCTGCTGCGTGTCGTGCCTGAAGAGGCCAAGGCCAAGCGGATTCCCATCAACGGATCCGCGCAGACTCGTTTGCAGTAACGCTTGAAGCCGTAGAAGAAAGGGCGCCTGGTGGGGCGCCCTTTTTTATTGCCTGAAATTCTTCGGGTTGTCAGGCCTGTCGGCGCGTGCCGGCCAGTACCGGCACACTGCCTGCTGCAGGAAACAACACCAGATGGTCGGCGGCGACCTGAATGCCAACCTCGGTGCCTGGCGGGTAATCCAGGTGGCTGGGGAATACGGCTTCAAGTTGGCTGCCGGTCGGTAGCTGCAGGCGATACAGGGTAGCGGCGCCCTGGAAGCTCTTGCCGACGATGCGTGCCTTGAGCGAGCTGTCGGGCGCGTGCACGATGTCGTCGGGACGCAGCAGCAGATCGACGGTGCTACCGGCAGGCCATGTATAGGCGCGGTTGCCACGCAGAACACCCAGCTCGGTACTCACCGTCTCCGGATCCAGCAGTTGACCACGTATGAAATAGCCCTGGCCGATGAAGCTGGCCACGAACGGCGTAGCGGGTTCATGGTACAGGTTGTACGGCGTATCCCACTGCTCCAGCCGACCCTCCTTGAACACGCCCACATGATCGCTGACGGCGAAGGCTTCTTCCTGATCATGGGTGACCAGGATCGCGCTGGTACCGCGGCGCTTGAGAATGTCCCGCACTTCGTGACTCAAGCGACGGCGCAGCTCGACGTCGAGGTTGGAGAAGGGTTCGTCCAGCAACAGCAGCTGCGGCTCCGGCGCCAGTGCTCGGGCCAGCGCGACACGCTGTTGCTGGCCACCCGACAGTTCATGGGGATAGCGTGCATCCAGGCCACCCAGGTTGACCAGTTCGAGCATGTCGCCGATGACCTGTGCCTGGCGCGGATGCTTGCGAATGCCGAAGGCGATGTTCTGGGCCACGGTCAGGTGGGGAAACAGCGCGTAGTCCTGAAAGACCATGCCGATCCGACGTTTCTCCGGGGCCAGGGTGTGCCCGGCCTTGGAAATGATTTCGCCATCGAGCGTGATCTCGCCTTCATGAACCGGCTCGAAACCGGCGATGGCGCGCAGGGTCGTGGTCTTGCCGCATCCAGAGGAGCCGAGCAGGCAACCGATGTCGCCTGCATTCAAGTGCAGATTGAGGTTCTGGACCACGCGTTGGGCGCCGTAGCCGCAGGCCAGGTTGCGCAGTTCGAGCAGCAGTGCGGTGCTCATTCAGGGCGATACCCTGGAGCGACCAGAAATTCCAGCAGCGCTTTCTGCGCATGCAGGCGGTTCTCGGCCTGGTCCCAGGCCACGGCGCGAGGGTCGTCGAGTATGTCGTGGCTGATTTCCTCGCCGCGATGTGCAGGCAGGCAATGCATGAACAACGCGTCGTCGGCCGCCAGGTCGAGCAGCTCGCGGTTGACCTGATAGGGCTTGAACAGCTTCAGGCGGCGGGCGGTTTCTTCTTCCTGGCCCATGGAAGTCCAGACGTCGGTGCTGACCAGATGCGCGCCACGTACGGCTTCGCGCGGATCGCGGACCACGCTGACGCGGTCCGGGGCCATGGCGAGGAATCGCGAGTCGGGCTCGAAGCCTTCGGGGCAGGCAATGCGCAGTTGGAAGTCGAACTGGATGGCCGCTTCTATATAGCTGTGGCACATGTTGTTGCCATCGCCGATCCAGGCCACGGTCTTGCCTTGAATGGCACCACGGTGTTCCAGGAATGTCTGCATGTCGGCAAGCAACTGGCACGGATGCAGGTCATCGGACAGGCCGTTGATCACCGGTACCCGCGAGTTGGCGGCGAACTCGGTCAGTGTCTGGTGGGCGTAGGTGCGGATCATCACCGCATCGAGCATGCGCGACATGACGATGGCACAGTCGCCGATGGACTCGCCACGGCCCAGCTGTGTATCGCGCGGGGACAGGAAAATCGCCTGGCCGCCGAGCTGGATCATGCCGGCTTCGAAGGACAGGCGGGTACGCGTCGACGATTTCTCGAAGATCATGCCCAGTACGCGGTTCTTCAAGGGTTCGAAAAGCACGCTGCGCTGGCGCAGGTCCTTGAGCTCGATGCCTCGACGAATGATGCTGATTAGCTCTTCGGGCGTGCAATCCATAAGGGAGAGAAAGTGCCTTGCGCTCATCATTGACTACCTTTTGCCACGGACCGCAGGTACTCGAAAACAGGTTTTTCGGAAAAACGAGTGAGACCTGCGGCGAAAGCCGCACGGGGCGACGAAATAAGGGAAGGCGCCATCCTATAAGGAACTGTCGCCTTTTACCAACAGCCACTGCAGTTTTGAACGGGGCCAACAAGTTTCACAGGGTTTCGATAGCTGGATGTTTCGCCCGACCATCTGACGTTTCCTAAACATCGGGCGTGGGTTATAAATGCGTCTTGGGAAACACACGGAGTTTGCGGAATGGAATCGAAAGAACAACAACTGCTGGAGCTGCTCGGCCTGACCGCGCGCACCCTGACCCACCTGACGGCATCCATGACCTCGATGTCGTTCGAACTGCTGCGCAGTTCCGACGAGGTCACACGCTCGGCAGGCAAGCACATGATCGATCGCATGGCGACCATCAGCACCGGCCTGGACGACCACTGGCGCCTCATCGGCGAACTGACCGGTGTGCATGTCGCCCAGGAAGAAGTCGAAACTGTCCTGGAAATCCAGCTGCAGGCACTGCCACCTTCGCTGCCGCTGAACTAGTTCGGCACACTTGGCAACGCCTTCGCTCTGAGCAACGGTCAGCGCAAGAGCCCGAGCGTAGCGCTCGGCTTTCCGTTACAATGCCTCACCGTGCCGACGACTGAGTCGGATATACAAGCCGAGCGAGGTGCTCCATGGATATTATCGAAACGATCAAAGAGCAGATTGCCAACAACACAATCCTGCTTTACATGAAAGGCTCGCCGAATGCGCCCCAGTGCGGTTTCTCGGCCAAGGCTTCGCAGGCGATCATGGCCTGTGGCGAAAAGTTCGCCTACGTCGACATCCTGCAGAACCCGGAAATCCGTGCAAACCTGCCCAAGTACGCCAACTGGCCGACTTTCCCGCAGCTGTGGGTGGCCGGTGAGCTGGTAGGCGGTAGCGACATCGTGGCCGAAATGGCCGCCAACGGTGAATTGCAGACGCTGGTCAAGGACGCTTCGGCCAAGGCCGCACAGCCCAAAGCCGACGCGTGATCCGCTTGCTGGCTGGCCTTGGTGCCAGCCAGCCATGAAAAAGCCCCGCCTGTTCACACAGCGCGGGGCTTTTTCATGGTGTCGCGTCAGGGTTGGGAAGACTCAGCTTTCTTCGCCCATGCTCGACTGCAGGTAGTTCTCGATCCCGACCTTGTCGATCAGGCCCAGTTGAGTCTCCAGCCAGTCGATCTGTTCTTCCTTGCCTTCAAGGATGTCTTCGAGCATTTCGCGGCTGCCGAAGTCGCCAGCGGTTTCGCAATGAGCGATGGCGCCTTTCAGATCGCCCAGGCCCTTGTATTCGATCTTGAGATCGCAGGCCAGCATTTCACCGGCGTGTTCACCGATCAGAATCTTGCCCAGTTCCTGCAGGTTGGGAATGCCCTCGAGGAACAGCACGCGCTTGATCAGCTTGTCGGCGTATTTCATTGCGTCGATCGACGCCTTGTATTCGTGCTTGCCCAGCTTGTTCAGGCCCCAGTCTTCGTACATGCGGGCGTGCAGGAAGTACTGGTTGATGGCGACCAGCTCGTTTCCGAGGATCCTGTTGAGATGCTGGATGACGCTGATATCGCCTTTCATGATCAGAGAGCCTGCGCGGGTATAGGAGTAATGGCGTGAAGTTTGGCCTCAGGAACTAAGCATGTCAAACCTAAGTTATTGAATACTATATGAAAATTAATCGGAATAAGAATGACTGAGTTCCGCGTTTGTTGCTAAGTCGTTGTATTCCAGACATAAAAAAACCGGGCGGGGCCCGGTTTCTTCAAAGACGGTGGTTTTACGCGGGTGTAAATTCTGCTGGGTAGGGCAGTGCAGAGGCTTGAGCGGTCTGGATTTGAGTCAGGGTATCGCGTACCACTTCCTTGGCTAGGCAGGCACACTTACCGCACTGCGTGGCCACGCCGAGGGTTTCACGCACGTCACGAAAGCTGCAGCAGCCTTCGTAGATCGCATCGCGAATCTGACCATCGGTGACACCCTGGCAAAGACAGACATACATACGTAAGAACCGCCGCTGTGTTGGTTTCAATGCGGACGATCCTAATGTTAATGAGAATGCTTGTCAAAGCAACTCGCGACTACGTTTGGCACAAGCGATGAACGGTTGCAGCAGGGGCCGTCGATCGTTCTCGACGTTCCCTGCTGCACCGGTTCAATCGTTGAAATCCTGCCAGCCGCCCATCTGCTTCCAGCGATTGACGATGCCGCAGAACAGCTCGGCGGTCTTCTCCGTGTCGTAGCGAGCCGAGTGAGCCTCGCGCCCGTCGAAATCAATATCGGCGGCCTGGCACGCCTTGGCCAGGACGGTCTGGCCGTAGGCAAGCCCTGCCAGGGTAGCGGTGTCGAAGCTGGAAAAGGGATGGAACGGGTTGCGCTTCATTTCGGTACGCGCAACCGCGGCATTGAGAAAGCCGAGGTCGAAACTGCTGTTGTGGCCCACCAGGATCGCGCGCTTGCAACCGTTGGCCTTCAGCGCCTTGCGGATGCCGCGGAAGATGTCGGTCAGCGCTGTCTCTTCGCTGACGGCCATGCGCAGGGGGTGGTCCAGCTTGATACCGGTGAACTCCAGCGCAGCGGCCTCGACGTTGGCCCCCTCGAACGGCTCGACGCGGAAGAAGTAGGTATGGTCGGCAAAGACGAAGCCTTTCTCGTCCATGCCGATGGTCGTTGCGGCGATTTCCAGCAGGGCGTCGGTGGCGCAGTTGAAGCCGCCCGTCTCCACGTCCACGACTACCGGCAGGTAGCCGCGGAAACGTGCGGCCATGGGATGGCGCGAGCCAGTGCCCGAACCGCCCGTGTCTTCGTCGTCGTAGTTGTCTTCACTCACGCATCTTTCTCCAGCAGGCGCCAGCGCAGTTGTTCACCGGCGCGCAGCGGGATGACTACCTGCTCACCGAATGGCAGGCTGGTTGGGGCGGTCCACTCGTCGCGGACCAGGGTAATGGTGTCGGTGTTGCGCGGCAGGCCGTAGAAATCCGGGCCATGCAGGCTGGCGAAGCCTTCCAGCTTGTCCAGCGCATCACGCTGCTCGAATGCCTCGGCGTACAGCTCGATACCGGCGAAGGCGCTGTAGCAGCCGGCGCAGCCACAGGCCGCCTCCTTGGCATGCTGCGCGTGGGGCGCCGAATCGGTGCCCAGGAAGAACTTGGCGCTGCCGCTGGTGGCGGCGTCGAGCAAGGCAACCTGGTGCGTATTGCGCTTGAGAATCGGCAGGCAATAGAAGTGCGGGCGGATGCCGCCCACCAGCATGTGGTTGCGGTTGTACAGCAGGTGCTGCGGGGTGATGGTCGCCGCGACATTGGCCGGCGCGGCCTTGACGAATTCGGCGGCCTCGGCCGTGGTGATGTGCTCGAACACCACCTTGAGCGCGGGAAAGCGCTCTACCAGCCGGCGCATGTGCTCGTCGATGAAGATCTTTTCGCGGTCGAACACGTCGACATCACCACGGGTGACCTCGCCGTGGATCAGCAGCGGCATGCCGGCATCGCTGAGGGCTTCGAGCGCCTCGGTGATGTTGTCCAGGCTGGTCACCCCGGAATCGGAATTGGTAGTGGCGCCGGCCGGGTACATCTTGGCCGCCTTGACGAAGCCGCTGGCCTTGGCGGCGCGGATGTCGGCAGCGCTGGTGCGATCGGTCAGGTACAAGGTCATCAGCGGTTCGAAGGCGCTGCCTGCAGGGCGTGCGGCAAGGATGCGCTGGCGATAGGCATCGGCTTCGGCGGCGGTGCGCACCGGCGGTACCAGGTTGGGCATGACGATGGCGCGGGCGAAGATTCGCGATACATCGGCCACGGTATGCGGCAGCACGGCACCATCACGAAGATGAATGTGCCAGTCGTCGGGACGCAGAAGGGTCAGGCGGTCGGACATTGGGGATTCCAGGCGGTTCGAACTCGCCGCGAATGCTACCGGAAAACGCCGTGCACGGCATCCGCTATCAAGTTTTGCAGGCCATGTCCGATACCTTGGAAGTACCCTGTTCGAACCCGTGGAGCCTGTCGTGCGCCAGCGTTATATTGCCCTGCTCAGTGTGTTTGCCAGCCTTCCGGCCCTGGCGATGAATTTCCAGACCCGTCTGGAGAACGTCGAGTGGAAGGTCGCGGGTGACCAGTTCGAATGCCGCCTGGGCCAGCCGGTGACCAATTTCGGTTCGGCCGAATTCGTCCGCCGTGCCGGCGAGCAGGCCGTGTTTCGCCTGACTTCCGCCAGCCGCCTGCTGGGCACGGGTTCTGCCACGCTGATTGCGGCTGCGGCACCGTGGCAACCCGGTCGCGGCGACATCAATCTGGGCAGCGTGCGCCTGGGCCATGGCGAAGCCCTGCTCACCAGCTCGCAAAGCCAGGCCAGCGGCTTGATCAATGGCCTGCTCGAGGGTCGCATGACCCTGGTGCGCAGCCAGTCCGGCGGCGGTCAGCCGGTGGAGATCCGCCTGCTTTCGGCGCGTTTCGGCCAGGCTTTCGGCGAGTACCAGGCCTGTGCAGCAAAGTTGCTGCCGATGAACTACGACCAGATCCGCCTGAGCGAAGTAGGCTTTCCCCGCAACCTCGAGCTCGATGGGGCGGCCAAGGCGCGCCTGGACAAGCTGCTGGCTTTCATGAAGGCCGATCCGAGCGTCAATCACGTGCAGCTCGACGGGCATTCGGACAACAGCGGCAACCGCCTGGTCAATCGCGATCTGTCCAGGCGTCGGGCCATGGCCGTGCAGGAATACCTGCTGGCCCATGGCTTGAGCGACAGCCAGATCACCTTGCGTTTCCATGGCGAAAGCTACCCGCTGGTGACCAACAACACAGCTGCCAATCGGGCGCGCAACCGCCGTGTGAGCATTGAGTTGAGCCGAGCCGAAGCGGCCCCGAACGTCACCCCAGCTACCGATTCGCCCGCCGTTCTGGCCACGGAAAAACCCCCGGCCAAGCCTTTGTGATTGTCGCTTGTTCAACCAAAGCTGTCGCGCCCCTGTAAATTCGCGGCCTTGGGCGGTAGAATCGACGGCTTTCCGTAGAACCCGTGGAGTGATGGCATGGCGGACGTAAACAAGGTTGTTCTGGCGTATTCCGGCGGCCTGGACACTTCGGTGATCCTCAAGTGGCTGCAGGATACTTATAACTGTGAAGTGGTGACCTTCACTGCCGACCTGGGTCAGGGCGAAGAGGTCGAACCGGCCCGCGCCAAGGCACAGGCCATGGGCGTGAAAGAAATCTACATCGACGATCTGCGCGAAGAATTCGTGCGTGACTTCGTGTTCCCGATGTTTCGCGCCAACACCGTTTACGAAGGCGAGTACCTGTTGGGTACGTCCATCGCTCGTCCGCTGATCGCCAAGCGCCTGATCGAAATCGCCAATGAAACCGGTGCTGATGCCATTTCCCACGGCGCCACCGGCAAGGGCAACGACCAGGTGCGCTTCGAACTGGGCGCCTATGCACTCAAGCCCGGCGTCAAGGTCATCGCACCATGGCGTGAATGGGATCTGCTCTCCCGTGAAAAGCTGATGGACTACGCCGAAAAGCACAACATTCCGATCGAGCGCCACGGCAAGAAGAAATCGCCGTACTCGATGGACGCCAACCTGCTGCACATTTCCTACGAGGGCGGTGTGCTGGAAGACACCTGGACCGAGCACGAAGAAGATATGTGGCGTTGGACCGTCTCGCCGGAGAACGCCCCGGACACCCCACAGTACCTGGAGCTGACCTTTCGCAATGGTGACATCGTCGCGCTGGATGGCGTCGACATGACCCCCGCGACCGTGCTGGCGACGCTGAACCGCATCGGCGGCGAGCACGGCATCGGCCGCCTGGATATCGTCGAGAACCGCTACGTGGGGATGAAGTCCCGTGGTTGCTACGAAACTCCGGGCGGCACCATCATGCTGCGCGCCCACCGTGCGATCGAATCCATCACCCTGGATCGCGAAGTGGCCCACCTCAAGGACGAGTTGATGCCCAAGTACGCCAGCTTGATCTACACCGGCTACTGGTGGAGTCCGGAGCGGCTGATGCTGCAACAGATGATCGACGCCTCCCAGGTCAACGTGAACGGTGTGGTTCGACTCAAGCTGTACAAGGGCAATGTGATCGTTACCGGTCGCAAGTCCGATGACTCGCTGTTCGACGCCAACATTGCGACCTTCGAGGAAGACGGTGGCGCCTATAACCAGGCCGATGCCGCAGGCTTCATCAAGCTCAACGCGCTGCGCATGCGCATTGCCGCCAACAAGGGCCGCACGCTGTTCTGATACAGCGCAGGCGTGTCTGCAACCCCGGTTTCGACCGGGGTTTTTTTTATCGATCAGCTCAGCAGTACCGTCCACTTCAAACGACCGGGCTGCAGCGCCGCCACTTGGCAATGCAGCCCGGTCAGGCGCGTGACCAGTGCACTGGGCAAGGGTGGCGGTGCAGCCTGGCCCACCAGCACGATCAATAACGGTCGGACGTGCTTGCGCGTTTCCAGAATATCAGCCAGCCGTTCCAGATGGGCTGCCACGCGGGTGCGCGTGGGCAACGTGCTAGTGTCGATGATATGCAGATCATTGTGCGCCAGGCGTACCCGGTTATCGGCTCGGTATTTATAAGCGTCCGCTTCGTTGTCGAGACTTTCAAGAAAATACGCTGAACTCTCGAAGTCCGAGGGCGAGTAAAGTGCACGTCGATTGAAGTTGAGCGTTGCAAAGAAAAGAATGGCCAGGAAAGTTGGGAAACCTACCAGAAACCATATATAGATGGTCTGGCTGGTGTCGTCCAGAAACGGCAGGCTCGCCAAGGCCGATGCCTCGACCATGGCCGTGAACAGCGCGATGACGCCCAGCGGATTGGGACGGGTGATCTTCTTGTTAGCCACGTGTGCCTCGCAGGGCCGTGTCCGGCCGGTAGTTGCTGGGCCAACGATAGTAGTAGGGTCGCCGGGCCGCGCAGGATGCATAGTTATCTGCCTGCCGCTGTCGTGGTGCGCGCGGGCATGCGCCGCTGCACGCGGTCGCCAAGGCTCTGGCCCGGTGTTTTCCAGCTGAAGTTGTGTAGATCGATTGCCGGTATTTATCCTGCAACAGCTTGGCCGGTTCGAGGCGCACGCCTCAATTGAAGCGGCTGGTCAATTATGCAATGCTCCTGCTCCTTGGTTTTATAAGCAGAGCTCGATGCCGCCAAACACTGTACAAAAATTTTCACCGGCTTAATATGTAGGAATATTCGTCGGGTGTTGTAGGAAGTGTCTTAGTTATTGCCTGCCCAGATTCTCTATCGTCCAAGGCGGCAGTTGTCTGGGGTAATGTGCGGGCTCTAGAATTCGAACAGCGAAAATTGGATCTTCCCATGAATAAAGTGCTGATCGTGGACGACCATCCGGTCATCCGCCTCGCCGTGCGGTTGCTGATGGAGCGCCACGGCTACGAGGTAGTGGCCGAGACCGACAACGGCGTCGACGCGTTGCAACTGGCCCGTGACCACGCCCCGGACATCGTCATTCTCGATATCGGTATTCCCAAGCTCGACGGGCTGGAAGTCATCGGTCGGCTCACGGTCAGCGAGCCTCAGCTCAAGGTGCTGGTGCTGACTTCGCAGGCACCGGGGCATTTCTCCATGCGTTGCATGCAGGCAGGTGCGGCGGGCTACGTGTGCAAACAGCAGGACCTCACCGAACTGCTCAGTGCGATCAAGGCCGTGTTGTCCGGCTACAGCTATTTCCCCAATCAGGCGTTGCACTCGGTGCGAGCGAGCCTGGGCAATGCCTCGGAAGCCGATATGGTGGATCGCCTGTCCGGGCGAGAAATGATGGTGTTGCAGCAATTGGCCAAGGGCAAGTCGAACAAGCAGATCGCCGACGGCATGTTCCTCAGCAACAAGACCGTGAGTACCTACAAGACGCGCCTGCTGCAGAAACTCAATGCTCGCTCGCTCGTCGACCTGATCGAGTTGGCTCAGCGCAATGGGTTGGCCTGACAGCAGCAGGCCACCGTGCGCAATGTCGTGCGCTAGATATCGAAGTCGTAATCGGCCAACTGGCGCTGCAACCGGCGTTCTTCGAGCAGGTTGTCGATCGTGCGCCGTTTGCTCAGGTTGCTCTTGGCAGGTTCGATGACGGGTTCGACGTCGTCATCATCGACGATGGTTCCGTCTTCGGTTTCCAGTGATTCTTTTTCGGTACTCATCAAGTCAGCTCCAGGCATGTGCAGCCGTTGGCGGACCTTATAGCGACATTCGCAGAAGACGTAAAAAAGATTTTCTCAATCGCAAAGCAAGGTTCTACAGATCGCCTCAATCGTCGCTGGTCTTGTGCTTGTATTCACACAGGTCTTCGATACGACAACTGCCACAGCGAGGCTTTCGCGCCTGACAAACGTAGCGTCCGTGCAGGATCAGCCAGTGGTGCGAGTCGAGCAGGTACGCGCGGGGCACGAACTTCATCAGTTTCTGCTCGACCTCGACCACGTTTTTCCCCGGCGCGATACCGGTGCGGTTGCTGACCCGAAATATATGAGTATCGACAGCCATGGTCAGCTGCCGAAACGCCGTGTTGAGCACCACGTTGGCCGTCTTTCGCCCAACCCCGGGCAGAGCTTCCAGAGCTTCGCGAGTTTGCGGCACCTGGCCGTCGTGCCTTTCCACGAGCAGGCGACAGGTTTCGATGACATTGCGCGCCTTGCTGTTGTACAGGCCGATGGTCTTGATGTAGCTCGACAGCCCTTCGACGCCCAGCGCATGCATCGCCTGGGGAGTCGGCGCGACGGGGAATAATTTCGCGGTGGCCTTGTTCACGCCCACGTCAGTGGATTGTGCAGAGAGAATGACGGCGATCAGCAGCTCGAAGGCAGACCCATAGGCCAGTTCCGTCTTGGGCTCTGGATTGTCTTCGTGCAGCCGACGGAAGATTTCCTGGCGTTTCGTCGCGTTCATCGGGTGAATAGATCCTTGGCAGGCTGGGCTAGAGTGTTTGCAGTGCGGCGAGCTGACGTTCGGCGGCCTCATGCTCGCGGCCCAAGGTGTCGAGCACGAGGAATTGCTCGAATGTTGGCGGGGTCACGAAAGCCTTCCGGGTTTTCACCAGCTGTGCGCGGGTCATGGCCACGGCAATCTTCGCCTGTTTCAGGGCGCTATCGCCACCGCTGGCCTTGGCCGCCTTCGCTGCCTTGATCCGTTCGAGTGCCGACAGGGCTGGGCCCTGCGCTAGCGCAACGGTCGCTGAACGCAGGGGCCTTGGCGCTCGCTCGGCCTGTCGGGCAGTCTCGACCCGTTGCAAGCGTTCGTTGCGGGCCTGGTAGCGTTGTCGGGCCTGATCGCGCTTTCGCAGCCGAGCGCGTTGCTGTTCGGGACCGCACGAAGGGTCGCTCGCCAGCGACGTGAAGGCCGATGTCGGCGCCGGGCGCATCTCGATGCAGTCGACGGGACAGGGCGCCACGCACAGGTCGCAACCCGTGCATTCGTCTGCCAGTACGCTGTGCATCAACTTGGCCGCGCCGAGAATGGCGTCCACCGGGCAGGCTTGAATGCATTTGGTACAGCCGATACATTCCGCCTCGCGTATGTAGGCGACCTGGGCGGGTGCCGTGCCGCGTTCCGGGTCCGGTGCCAGTACCGGCAACTGCAGCAGCTGCGCCAGGGCGGCGATGGTTGCATCACCCCCCGGCGGGCAACGGTTGATCGGTTCACCGGCGGCAATACCGGCCGCGTAGGGCTTGCAGCCGGCATGGCCACATTTGCCGCATTGAGTCTGCGGCAGCAATGCGTCGATGCGTTGGATCAGGGTCATGGGCCGGCCGGAGTGCGGATGAGGGCAGATGGCAAGGGTGACGTTGGCAGCAGCCTTGCCCGTCGTCTTGCGCTGAAGATGACGGGCAGGGTGCGCGAGCCGCGGACCTATTTGATGCGCTGGCCGGGCTTGGCGCCGCTGTCGGGGCTGAGCAGGTAGATTTCCTCGCCTCCAGGGCCCGCTGCCATGACCATGCCTTCGGAGATGCCGAAGCGCATCTTGCGAGGCTTGAGGTTGGCAATCATCATGGTCAATCGACCTTCCAGCGCGGCCGGGTCAGGATAGGCGCTCTTGATCCCGGAGAAGACGTTGCGCTGTTCATCGCCGATGTCCAGGGTCAAACGCAGCAGCTTGTCTGCGCCTTCCACCGCTTCGGCCTTGAGGATCAGCGCGACACGCAGGTCGACCGCAGCGAAGGCGTCGAAGTCGATCTCGGCGGCCAGTGGCTCCTTGGTCAGCTCACCGTTGCCAGTGGCGGGCGCAGGCGCGACAGGGTCCTGGGCAGCGGCGAGGTCTTGCTTGGAGGCATCGGTCATCGCCTGCACCTTGACCGGGTCGATACGGGTCATCAAGGCCTGGAACGGGTTGAGTCGATGGTCGGCGAGCCAAGTGGCATGGTCGTCCCAGCCCAGGGGTTCGACATTGAGGAAGCGTTCGGCTTCGCGGGCCAGCTCGGGCAATACCGGCTTGAGGAAGATGATCAACTGACGGAACAGGTTGATGCCCACCGCACAGACGGCCTGCACCTCGTCGCCGCGGCCTTCCTGCTTGGCCAGCGACCACGGCGCTTTCTCGGCAATCCAGGCGTTGGCACGGTCGGCCAGAGCCATGATTTCGCGCATGGCACGGGCGAAGTCGCGGACTTCATAGGCTTCGGCGATGCTTGGCGTCGCATCGAGGAACGCCTGGGTCAGCTCCGGCGCGGCATTGGCGGTGACCAGCACGCCGTCGTTGCCCTTGTGGACGAAACCGGCGCAGCGGCTGGCGATGTTGACCACCTTGCCCACCAGGTCGGAGTTGACCTTCTGCACGAAGTCATCGAGGTTGACGTCCAGGTCGTCCACGCCACGGCCCAGCTTCGATGCGAAGTAGTAGCGCAGGTATTCGGGTGCCAGGTGATCCAGGTAGGTACGGGCCTTGATGAAGGTGCCGCGCGACTTGGACATCTTCTCGCCATTGACCGTGAGGAAGCCGTGCACGTTCAGCGCGGTCGGCTTGCGGTAGCCGGCGCCTTCGAGCATGGCTGGCCAGAACAGCGCATGGAAGTTGATGATGTCCTTGCCGATGAAGTGGTACAGCTCTGCCGTCGAATCCTTGCCCCAGTACGCATCGAAGTCGAGTTCGGGGCGGCGGGCGCAGAGGTTCTTGAAGCTGGCCATGTAGCCGATCGGCGCATCCAGCCACACGTAGAAATACTTGCCTGGCTCGCCGGGAATCTCGAAGCCGAAATACGGCGCGTCGCGGGAAATGTCCCACTCCTGCAGGCCGGCATCGAGCCACTCGGCGATCTTGTTGGCCACTGCGTCCTGCAAGGTGCCGCTGCGAGTCCAGCCTTCGAGCATCTGCTGGAAGTCAGGCAACTTGAAGAAGAAGTGCTGGGAATCCTTGAGTACGGGCGTGGCGCCCGAGATCGCCGACTTCGGATCCTTGAGCTCGGTGGGTGCGTAGGTGGCGCCGCACTTTTCGCAGTTGTCGCCGTACTGGTCGGCTGCCGCACACTTGGGACAGGTGCCCTTGATGAAGCGGTCGGCCAGGAACATCTGCTTCTGCGGGTCGAAGTACTGGGTGACCGAACGCTGGGCAATATGACCGGCTTCGCGCAGTTTCAGGTAGATCTCGCTCGACAGCTCGCGGTTTTCTTCACAGTGGGTGGAGTGGAAATTGTCGAAGTCCACCAGGAAGTCGGCGAAGTCGGCGCTGTGCTCGGCCTTGACGTTGGCGATCAGCTGTTCCGGCGTGATGCCTTCCTTTTCCGCGCGCAGCATGATGGCCGAGCCATGGGCGTCATCTGCACAGACATAGACGCACTGATTGCCGCGATGCTTCTGGAAGCGCACCCACATATCGGTCTGGATGTACTCCAGCATATGGCCAAGGTGGATGGAACCGTTGGCATAGGGCAGGGCGCTGGTGACGAGAATCTTGCGTGGCTCGGACATGGGGCTCGGCTACTGGAAGTGAAACGAAGACCGAACACTATAAAGGGGCCAAGGGATTTTTTCACCTGTTGTCAGGGCTTGCGAGCAGCGTTCGGTGATCCGTCCGCGTCAGTGCGATCATGCCAATGCGACAAAATGCCTCAAGTCGCTGCGAGGACGGCCGACAACCTGAGATTAGGAGACTTCCCTCATGATTCCGCCCCTGATCCCGATCAGCGTCGTGCCGGTGACCTCGCAACTGGACCCGGTCAAGTCCACGCCCAGCATCGCGCCGGTCGCGCCAGCCCAGCCCGGCTCGAACGAAACCGCCATCGACCTGCGCCATCACGATGCCGACCAGACCGCCCTGCTCCTGCGCGAGGAGCAGCGACGACGCCAGCGTGAGGGCCGGCAGCCCGACCCCGACGAGCACACGCCGGTGCCGGGTGACTCGCTCAACGCCGACAATACGGTTCCGGTGGCGCCTTTGGTCGAGGACCCGCCGCGCCAAGGGCTGTGGGTCGATATCCAGGTCTAGTCAGAGCCGTTCGCGCGCTGCATCATGGACCATCCTTTTCGCCATCCGACCCGACACTGCCATGAGCCAAGACGACAACCTGATCGATTTTGCCAGCGAACGCGGCAAGCGCATCCATGACATCAAGGACAAGCGCCTCAACGAAATGCGCCAGGCATTCGAACAGGCGCTGCCACTGGCCCAGGCCAAGGCTGGGAAGAAAGCCAAGAAGCCGAAGAAGCGCTGAAGGCCCTTCAGCCGATGCTGATGGGTGGCGGGCTGACCAGGGTCACGGTCTGCTGCTTGCGTGGCGCAAGAATTTCCGCCTCGCCGTCGACCACCAGTTCATCGCGCTGATTGAACACGCGAGTGGCAATGCGGACGCGAAACTTTGGCAGTTTCTCGAGGATTTCCAGGCGCACGGTCAGGGTGTCGCCCAGTTTCACCGGCTTCTGGAAGCTCATCTGCTGGCCCAGGTAGATGGTGCCGGGCCCTGGCAGCTCGCATGCCACTGCGGCGCTGATCAGCGCACCACTGAACATGCCATGGGCGATGCGTTCCTTGAACATGCTGCTGGCGGCGAATTCTGCGTCGAGGTGCACCGGATTGTGGTCGCCCGACATTGCGGCGAACAGCTGGATGTCGCGTTCCTGCACGGTCTTGCTGAAGCTGGCGGTCTGGCCGACCTCGAGCGCTTCGTACGGGGTATTGGTGACTTGGGTCATGAGCGGTGGGTCCTTGGCTTGGCGACGGTCGTGGCCGCGTCAAATAGATTCACGATGTTAACAGCGGGGTCGTGCGCATTTGCGTGGGTTGCGGCAGCTGCTAACGTCGGCAGCATACCGCAGGCGCAATGGCCGGGCGGGCTTCGAATCAGAGGACAATAATAATGCATCCTGATTTCTGGAACGACAAGCGCCCACCGGGCGTGCCCCACACGCTCCCCGTCGATGAATTCACGTCCATTGTCGATGTGTTCGACCGCTCCTGCAGCACCTTTGCCGATCGTCCGGCCTTCAGCAACATGGGCATTACCCTGACCTACGCCGAGCTCGACCGGCACTGCAGCGCGTTTGCCAGCTGGTTGCAGCAGCACACCGATCTGGTCCCCGGCGACCGCATCGCCGTGCAGTTGCCCAATGTCCTGCAGTACCCGATCGCGGTGTTCGGCGCGCTGCGCGCGGGCCTGGTCGTGGTCAATACCAACCCTCTATATACCGTGCGGGAAATGCGCCATCAGTTCCGCGATTCCGGCGCGCGGGCGCTGGTCTACCTCAACCTGTTCGGCGACAAGGTCGAACAGGTGCTGCCGGACACCACGCTGCACTACCTGATCGAAGCCCGCCTGGGCGATCTGATGCCCACTGCCAAGGGTTGGCTGGTCAACACGCTGGTGAGCAAGGTGAAGAAGCGCGTGCCTGCCTACCATCTACCCCAGGCGGCGTCGTTCAAGACGGTTCTGGCGCGAGGCGCAGAGCTTGCGCCACGTCCGGTAGCGCCGACTCTCGAAGACCTCGCGGTGCTGCAGTACACCGGCGGCACCACTGGCCTGGCCAAGGGCGCCATGCTCACCCATGGCAATCTGGTCGCCAACATGCAGCAGGTACGGGCGTGTTTCCATCAGCTCGACGAACAGGGGCAGACGATCCTGCAGCAAGGCCACGAGGTGATGATCGCGCCGCTGCCGCTGTACCACGTGTATGCGTTCACCGCGAACTGCCTGTGCATGATGGTCACCGGCAACCATAACGTCCTGATCAGCAACCCCCGCGATATCGGTGCCTTCATCAAGGAGCTGAAAAAATGGCGGTTCACCGCGCTGCTGGGCCTGAACACGTTGTTCGTGGCATTGATGGAGCACCCGCAGTTCCGTTCGCTGGACTTCTCCCGCCTCAAGGTGACCAACTCCGGCGGCACGGCTTTGGTCAAGGCCACTGCCGAACGCTGGGAAAGCCTTACCGGCTGCCGCATCGTCGAAGGCTATGGCCTGACCGAGACATCGCCGGTGGCCTGCACCAACCCGTATGGCCAGAGTGCGCGCATCGGCAGCGTGGGTATTCCTGTGGTTGGCACGGCGTTGAAGGTGATCGACGAGCAGGGCTGCGAGTTGCCGTTGGGCGAGCGGGGCGAGCTGTGCATCCAGGGGCCCCAGGTGATGCGCGGCTACTGGCAGCAGCCCGAGGCAACCGCCGAGGCGCTGGACGCGCAAGGCTGGTTCAAGACCGGCGACATCGCCGTCATAGATCCCGATGGCTACGTGCGCATCGTCGACCGCAAGAAAGACCTGATCATCGTGTCCGGTTTCAACGTCTATCCCAACGAGATCGAGGACGTGGTCATGGCCCATCCGCAAGTGGCCAACTGCGCGGCCATTGGCGTGGCAGACGCGCGCTCAGGCGAGGCGGTCAAGCTGTTCGTCGTGGCTCGGGATCCGCAACTGACCACGACCGAGCTGATGGCCTACTGCAAGGCCAACTTCACCGGCTACAAGCTGCCACGGGAAATTGTCCTGCGCGATGCCCTGCCGATGACGCCCGTGGGCAAGATCCTGCGGCGTGAGCTGCGCGACGAGTGACGCGCAATGCAGGCGCCAGGCCTTGGTGTCACAGCCCGCGAACGCTGACGCCTGCTGGCCTGCGTCGTGTGAAATCGGGTGTGACCGGAATTGACGATCCGGTCACAATGGTTACCGGCGAGCCACCTTCGGCCTCTAGTCGCCTTATGGCAAAGCTGCTACTCTCGGCGCGCTTTTCGGCATTCGGACCTGTAGCGGTCGTGCTGACATATCAATAATAATCGCATCGAATGCGGTGAAGATTCGCTGGCGCTGGAGGAGTGGGCTTCCATGATCGAAAATTTCTGGAAGGATAAGTATCCGGCTGGAATCGCGGCGGATATCGATCCAGACATGTATCCCAATATCCAGGCGGTGCTCAAGCAGTCCTGCCAGCGCTTTGCCGACAAGCCGGCGTTTACCAATCTGGGCAAGACCCTCAGCTACGGCGAGCTCTATGAGCTGTCCGGTGCCTTTGCCGCGTACCTGCAGCAGCACACCGACCTGGTGCCGGGTGATCGCATTGCGGTGCAGTTGCCCAACGTCCTGCAGTATCCGGTTGCGGTCTTCGGTGCCATTCGCGCAGGCCTGGTGGTGGTCAATACCAACCCGCTGTACACCGCGCGGGAAATGGAACACCAGTTCAAGGACTCCGGCGCCAAGGCCCTGGTCTGCCTGGCCAACATGGCGCACCTGGCAGAAAAGGTCGTGCCCAAAACGGCCGTGCGCCACGTCATCGTCACCGAAGTCGCCGACCTGCTGCCACCGCTCAAGCGACTGCTGGTCAACAGCGTGATCAGGTACGTGAAGAAAATGGTCCCGGCCTATCACCTGCCGCGTGCGGTGAAGTTCAACGACGTGTTGAGCAAGGGGCGCGGCCAGGCCGTCACCGAGGCCAATCCGGCCAGCTCGGAAGTAGCCGTGCTGCAATATACCGGCGGTACCACCGGGGTGGCCAAGGGGGCGATGCTCACCCACCGCAACCTGGTCGCCAACATGCTGCAGTGCAAGGCCTTGATGGGCGCCAACCTCGATGAAGGCTGCGAAGTGCTGATCACGCCGCTGCCGCTCTACCACATCTATGCCTTCACCTTTCATTGCATGGCAATGATGCTGATCGGCAACCACAACGTGCTGATCAGCAATCCGCGCGACCTGCAGGCGATGGTCAAGGAGCTTTCCAAGTGGAAGTTCAGCGGCTTCGTCGGGCTCAACACGCTGTTCGTGGCCCTGTGCAACAACGATGCGTTCCGCAAGCTCGACTTCTCGGCGTTGAAAGTCACCCTGTCGGGGGGCATGGCCCTGCAGCTGGCGGCCGCCGAACGCTGGAAAGAGGTGACGGGCTGTGCCATCTGCGAGGGCTATGGCATGACCGAAACCAGCCCGGTCGCCTCGGTGAACCCCAACCAGCGCATCCAGATCGGCACCATCGGCATTCCGGTACCGTCCACCCTGGCCAAGATCATCAACGATGCGGGCGAAGAGCTGCCGTTGGGCGAAATCGGCGAGTTGTGCATCAAGGGCCCACAGGTCATGAAGGGCTACTGGCAGCGCCAGGACGCCACCGCCGAGATCCTCGACGCCCAGGGCTGGCTGAAGACCGGCGACATCGCACTGATACAGCCCGACGGCTACATGCGTATCGTCGATCGCAAGAAGGACATGATCCTGGTCTCCGGTTTCAACGTGTACCCCAACGAGCTGGAGGATGTCCTTGCCACCCTGCCGGGCGTGCTGCAGTGCGCCGCCATCGGCATACCGGACGAAAAGTCCGGCGAGTCGATCAAGATCTTCGTTGTGGCCAAGCCGGGTGTCACCCTGACCAAGGAGAAGGTCATGGAGCACATGCGTGCCAACGTAACCGGCTACAAGGTGCCGCGCACGGTGGAATTCCGCGACGTGCTGCCGACCACCAACGTGGGCAAGATCCTGCGGCGTGAACTGCGCGACGAAGAACTGAAGAAACTGGGCATCAAGAAATCGGCCTGATCTCTGTCCAGCTCCGGGGGCTGCCGACACAACCCCCGCAAATCTGCGACAATCGCGGGGTGTAACCTTCGACGTACCCCACCAAGACCTCTGCGTACCTGATGACCGACCAAACCGTTTCGATTGACCAGCTTCTGAAAAACCTCGACCAGGCCATGATCGGCGACCGTCACCGCCTGCGCAGACAGTTGCACGAACTGCGCAAGCGTCCTGACGAGGCGAAGCTTGGCCAGTGGGTCGAGAAAGTCCAGGCTTCGTTCGCCCGCGTCCAGGCGCGTCGGCTCAGCGTGCCAAGCGTGCGCTACGACGACAGCCTGCCGATTGCCGCCAAGCGCGACGAGATCAAGAAAATCCTCGCCGAGCACCAGGTGCTGATCATTGCCGGTGAAACCGGCTCGGGCAAGACCACCCAGTTGCCCAAGATCTGCCTGGAAATGGGCCGCGGCCAGCATGGTCTGATCGCTCATACCCAACCGCGCCGGATCGCCGCGCGCAGCGTGGCCAGTCGGGTCGCCGAGGAATTGGCCACGCCGTTGGGCGGGTTGGTTGGCTATCAGGTGCGCTTCGAAGACCAGAGCGATGCCAATACCCTGGTCAAGCTGATGACTGATGGCATCCTGCTGGCCGAGACCCAGCACGACCGCTTCCTCGAACGCTACGACACCATCATCGTCGACGAAGCGCACGAACGCAGCCTCAACATCGATTTTCTGCTGGGCTACCTGAAGACCCTGCTGCCACGGCGGCCCGACCTCAAGGTCATCATCACCTCGGCCACCATCGATCTGCAGCGTTTCTCCGAGCACTTCGACGACGCGCCGATCATCGAGGTGTCCGGGCGGACCTTCCCGGTGGACACTTGGTATCGGCCGCTCACTGCCGAGCAGGACGAGGAAGGCAATCAGATCGAGAACGACCTGACCGTCGACCAGGCGATCCTGGCGACGCTCGACGAAATCGCCGCCTTCGAGCGCAGCGAGCGCAAGACGCCGGGCGACGTGCTGGTGTTTCTGCCCGGCGAGCGCGAGATTCGCGATGCCGCCGACATGCTGCGCAAGGCGCAGCTGCGGCACACGGAAATTTTGCCGCTGTACGCGCGCCTGTCGCCGGCCGAGCAGCAGCGCATCTTTCAGTCCCATCCCGGGCGCCGTGTGGTTTTGGCCACCAACGTGGCGGAAACGTCGCTGACCGTGCCAGGCATTCGCTACGTGATCGACAGCGGCACCGCACGCATCAGTCGCTACAGCTACCGTGCCAAGGTCCAGCGCCTGCCGATCGAGGCGGTGTCCCAGGCCAGCGCCAACCAGCGCAAGGGTCGCTGTGGCCGGGTCGAACCGGGCATCTGCATCCGCCTGTACAGCGAAGAGGATTTTCTCTCGCGCCCCGAATTCACCGATCCGGAAATCCTGCGCACGAACCTTGCGGCGGTGATTCTGCAGATGCTGCACCTGCGCCTGGGCGAAATCGACCAGTTCCCGTTCATCGAGCCGCCCGATGGCAAGGCCATCAGCGATGGCTTCAATCTTTTGCAGGAGTTGTCCGCGGTCAACCGCGAGAACCAGCTCACGCCCATGGGTCGCCAGTTGGCCCGGTTGCCGATCGACCCTCGGCTGGGGCGCATGCTGCTCGAGGGCGCGCGCCAGGGCAGCCTGCAGGAAGTCTTGATCATTGCCAGCGTGCTCTCGGTGCAGGACCCGCGCGAGCGTCCGCCCGAGCGCCAGCAGGCTGCCGACCAGGCGCATGCGCAATGGAAGGATGCCGATTCGGACTTCGCCGCGCTGGTCAATCTGTGGCGCGGTTTCGAAACCCAGCGCCAGGAGCTGGGCGCAAGCGCGTTGCGCAACTGGTGCCGCAAACAGTTCCTCAACTACCTGCGCCTGCGCGAATGGCGCGATGCGCATCGGCAACTGAGCCTGATCTGCCGTGACCTGCAGCTGGAAGTGAACAAGGACGCTGCGGACTATCCCAGGTTCCACAAGGCGGTGCTGTCCGGCCTGCTCAGTCAGATCGGCCAGAAGACCGAAGACGGCGACTACTTGGGCGCACGCCAGCGTCGCTTCTGGGTCCACCCGTCCTCGGGCATGGGGCGCAAGAAGCCTCAGTGGCTGATGGCCGCCGAGCTGGTCGAGACGACCAAGCTGTATGCGCGCATGGTCGCCAAGATCGAACCTGACTGGATCGAACCGCTGGCCGGACATCTGATCAAGAAGAACCATTTCGAACCGCACTGGGAGAAGAAGCGCGGCCAAGTGGTGGCGTTCGAGCAGATCACGCTCTACGGCATGATCGTGGTTGGCCGGCGCCCGGTGCATTTCGGCCCCATTGACCCGGTGACGTCACGCGAGCTGTTTATCCGCGAAGGCTTGGTACGTGGCGAGATCCAGTCGCGGGCCAAGTGCCTGACGGCCAATCGCCTGCTGCTCGAGCAACTCGACGAGCTGGAGGCCAAGGCTCGGCGCCGCGACATTCTCGCCGACGAAGAAACCCTCTACGGCTTCTATGAGGCACGCCTTCCTGCCGAGATTCACCAGACCGCGACCTTCGACAGCTGGTACAAGGTCAACAGTCAGAAACAACCCGATCTGCTGATCATGCGCGAAGAGGACGTACTGGCCCGCGAGGCGAGCGAAGTCACTGCCGCGCAGTACCCGGACACCCTGCGGCTGGGCGACCTGAGCCTGCAGCTGAGCTACCACTTCGAGCCCAATCATCCGCGCGATGGCGTGACGTTGTGCGTGCCCGCGCCGCTGCTGCCCGCTTTGCCGGGTGAGCGTCTGGAGTGGCTGGTGCCGGGGTTGCTGGAAGCCAAATGCATTTCGCTGGTGCGCAACCTGCCCAAGGCCTTGCGCAAGAACTTCGTGCCGGTGCCGGACTTCGTTCGCGCAGCGCTCGCACGCCTGACGTTCGGCGCAGGCTCTCTGCCGCAGGCGCTGGGGGGCGAATTGCTGCGCATGACCGGCGCGCGCGTCAGCGACGAGGCGTGGGCCGAGGCGGCCCAGCAGGTCGACAGCCATCTGCGCATGAACATCGAAGTGCTCGACGGCCAGGGCAAGTTTCTGGGTGAAGGGCGTGACCTGGCCGAGCTGACCGCGCGCTTCGCCGAGGCCAGCAGCGCGGCGTTGGCCGTGCCGAGCACGGCCAAGAGCCAGCAACCGGTGCAGGCCAAGGCGTTCGCCAAGGTCGAGCAGACTACCCAGCAGAACATCGCCGGACTGTCGATGACGGTGTATCCCGCATTGGTCGAAGAGGGTGGTACGGTCAAGGAAGGGCGCTTCTCGACAGCGGCCGAAGCCGAATACCAGCATCGCCGCGCTCTGCAGCGCCTGTTGCTGCAGCAGTTGGCCGAGCCTGCCAAGTTCCTGCGCGGCAAGTTGCCGGGCCAGACCGAGCTGGGCCTGTTGTACCGCGAACTGGGCCGTGTCGAAGCCTTGGTCGAGGATATTCTGCTGGCCAGCCTCGACAGCTGCGTGCTCGAGGGCGAGGCCAGCCTGCCGCGCGATGGCGTGGCACTGGCAACGCTGGCCGAGCGCAAGCGCGGTGCCTGGACGGAGCATGCCGAGCGTCTGGCGCGCTTGACCCTGGATATTCTCAAGTTGTGGCACGGTTTGCAGAAGCGCTTCAAGGGCAAGATCGATCTGACCCATGCCGTGGCGTTGAACGATATCAAGCAGCAACTGGGCAATCTGGTCTATCCCGGTTTTGTGCGCGACACCCCCGCGGCGTGGTTGAAGGAAATGCCGCGCCTGCTCAGGGCTGTCGAGCTACGCTTGGAGAAGCTGCCCAGCCAGGTGCAGAAAGACCGGGTCTGGAGCGGTGAGCTGTCCAATCTCTGGAGCCAGTATCAGGCACGCCTGAACAAGCATGGCCAGGAAGGCAAGCGTGATCCACAGCTGGCGGCCTACCGCTGGCTGCTGGAGGAGTATCGAGTGTCGCTGTTCGCGCAGCAGTTGGGCACCAAGGTGCCGGTATCGGACAAGCGCTTGAGCAAGCAGTGGAGCGCAGTGGACGCCTGAATCTGCCCGGGTCGATTGACCTGGGCCTGCGTGGCGTCCATGTGAATGAGTTGCCCCTAACAATAGAGGAACGAGCGTGCATAACGTCGTCATCAGCGGCACCGGCCTGTATACGCCGGCCCAGAGCATCTCCAACGAAGAGCTGGTCGAGTCTTTCAACCACTACGTCGAAGCGTTCAATGCAGACAACGCCGCCGCCATCGAGCGTGGCGATGCACAGGCGCTGGCGCCGTCCAGCGCGGCTTTCATCGAGAAGGCCAGTGGCATCAAGAGCCGCTTCGTCATGGACAAGGCCGGGATTCTCGATCCGCAGCGGATGAGACCGCACCTGCCTGAACGCGGTAACGACGAGCAGTCGATTCTGTGCCAGATGGCGGTCGCAGCCGCCGAGCAGGCCTTGCAACGGGCTGGCCGCACGGCCGCCGATGTCGACGCGGTGATCTTCGCCTGTTCCAACCTGCAGCGTCCCTACCCGGCAGTGGCTATCGAAGTGCAGCAGGCGCTGGGTATCCAGGGTTTCGGTTTCGACATGAACGTGGCCTGTTCCTCGGCCACGTTCGGTATCCAGCAGGCAAGCAACAGCGTGCAGTTGGGGCAGGCGCGCGCGGTGCTGGTGGTGAGCCCGGAGATCTGCACGGGGCACTTGAATTTCCGCGACCGCGACAGCCACTTCATCTTCGGCGATGCAGCAACGGCCGTATTGGTGGAACGGGCAGACCTGGCCACTTCGACGAACCAGTTCGACATCGTCAGCACCCGTCTGCAGACGCAGTTCTCCAACAATATCCGCAACAACTTCGGGTTCCTCAATCGGGCCGAAGCGTTGGGGGCAGGAGGCGACGACAAGCTGTTCGTGCAGGAAGGCCGCAAGGTGTTCAAGGAAGTCTGCCCGATGGTTGCCGAACTGATCAGCGCCCATTTGGCGCAGAACGACATTGCCGTGCAAAGCGTCAGGCGCTTCTGGCTGCATCAGGCCAACCTGAGCATGAATCACTTGATCGTGAAGAAGCTGCTTGGCCGCGACGCCAGCGTCGACGAGGCGCCGGTGATTCTCGACCGGTATGCCAATACCAGTTCGGCGGGATCGGTGATTGCCTTGCACACCCATCAGGATGATCTGGCGCCAGGCTCGCTCGGGGTGTTGAGCTCGTTCGGCGCAGGCTACTCCATCGGCAGCGTGATTCTGCGCAAGCGCTGATCGACTGCCGCAACACCAATGAAAAAGGCGCAACCTGCGATGAACTCGCACGTTGCGCCTTTTTCAGTAGGGCGATGTGGAGTTAGAACTTGGCTTCCAGGTCCAGTTGCAGGGTGTTCACGTCGGCATCGGTGCGGGTCCGGCTGGCAACGTCGGATTCGGCCAGGAAGTAGGTGGCACCCACGGCGAAGTTCTTGTCGATTTCGTAGCCCAGCTTGACCTTGTGGCCGCGTGAGCCGGTGAAGCCGTTGGCGAAGTCGGAGTCGGTGAAAGCCCCCACCACGGCGTTGCGCTGCACGTCGCGGTAGTTGTAGTCCAGGCCGAAGCCGGCAAACTTGGTCTTGAAGCCGGCCAGCCAGGCAGTGTCCTGCTTGCCGACCAGAGCGGTGGCTTCGGCATCACCGTTGACCACGTACTGACCATAGACCGACAGCGGCAACGGCAGGCCGGTGATGTCCAGTTGACCAAAGCCTTCGTACAGGGTGAATTCGGTGGAGGCGTTGCCGTTGACGGCCAGCACGGCGGCGGCGTTGGTGGCGTTGTCATTGTCGTAGGAATAGACGCTGCCGCCCAGGGTCATCTTGACGTTGTCGCCCAGCGCAAAGCGCGCGCCGGCCTGGCCGGTGTACATGCGCAGGTCGTGCTCGAACTGGCGACCTTCGCCGTCGATGTTGTCGGTCAGTACGTAGTAGCCCGTGCTGCCGAACAGTTCAGCGCCGCCCAGAGGCAGCTTGTAGGTGGCGGCTACGCCCTCGGGGTTGATGTCGCCGTCCCAGATCACGTCGCCCATGCTGACCCAAGGCTGGGCCATCTTGCCGCCGATCAGGTGCAGGTCCTTGATGGCGGTAGGGTGCCAGTCCAGGTAAGCCTGGTCGAGCCAGATGGATTTCTTGCTGAAGGCGCCGTCCAGGCTCTGGTTGGTGGAGCGGGCGTCGGCGCTGCTGCCGGTGGCGACGCGGATGCCGGCATCGACCTGTGGGTTGATTTCACTGTAGACGCCGATGCGGGCGCGGATGCGCTGGCGGTCCTGGTTGCGGTCGCCGCTGGAACCATCACGCTCGCCATCGACGTTGATGCTTTCGTGGCGCAGGCGTACGTCGCCCTTGATCTGTGTCTTTGCGGCCCAGGCGACTTTCTGGTCGAACGCGCTCATCTTCTTCGATTGTTCGGCGGCGGCCACTTGCTGGGCCTGTTTCTCACCGTCGAGCTCAGTCTTCAATTCGGCGTATTGCGCAGCGTTGATCGAGCCGTTGGCGCGCAGCATGTCGAGCAGCTTGGCATCGACTGCGGCACTGGCCTGGGTGCTGATGGCCATGAGGACGGTGGCGCTCAGGCTGACCTTGGTGAGTGTTGAAACACGACGCATGACATTCTCCCTATCGCAAAAAAGGCCGGCAAGCGCCGAGCCTGAAAGTACTTCCGGACGCGCCTGGCAGACGGCGTGGCTGACCCCGGAAAACTGGCGCAAGTATTGCGAGGGGTGATGACAAAATAATGTCAGAACAATGGCTTGGCGATGACACTGAAATGACTGAATAGCTTGAGCCAGAGCCTTTGCCGAGTGATGGCACCGTATTCGCGGGTGACCGCGACGAGAGCCTGCGCGATACTGGGCGGCACGTCCCGTCAATTGGAGCCCTACCGATGCCGCTGCATGTAGCTGCCAGCTTGTCCGCCATCGACGCCGCGCAGTGGGACGCGCTGCTGCCCGAACCGCAGCCGTTCCTGCGGCATGCTTTTCTCAGCGCGCTGGAGGACAGCGGCAGCCTGGGCGAGCGCTCGGGCTGGGCGCCCGAGCACCTGGTGCAGATCGAAGAAGGGCGGCTGGTGGCGGCGTTGCCCAGCTACCGCAAGTGGCATTCCTACGGGGAGTACGTGTTCGATCACGGCTGGGCCGATGCCTGCGAGCGCGCCGGTATCGACTATTACCCCAAGCTGCTTGGCGCGGTGCCCTTCAGTCCGGTGAGTGGTCCGCGACTGCTTGCGCGTCTCCCTAGGGACGGGGTCGAGCTGCTGCGCTGTGTGCCAGGCTATCTGGAGATGGAAGGGCTCAGTGGTGCCCACGTCAATTTCACCGACCCCGCCCTTGATGAACTGTTGAGGGCCGAGCAGGGCTGGATGGAGCGGTTGGGTTGCCAGTATCACTGGCACAACAGAGGCTATCGGGACTTCGATGATTTTCTCGACGCACTGAGCTCGCGCAAGCGCAAGCAGATGCGCAAGGAGCGGGAGCAGGTGCGAGCCCAGGGCATCGAGTTCGAATGGCGCGAAGGCAGCCAGGTGAGCGAAGCCGAATGGGATTTCGTTTATGCATGCTATGCCAATACGTACCAGGTACGCGGGCGCTCGCCTTACCTGACCCGTGATTTCTTCAGCCTGTTGGCCGAACGCATGCCCGAGGCGATTCGCCTGGTGCTGGCGACTCACGAGCGGCGGCCGGTGGCCATGGCTTTCAGCCTGGTGGGTGGGGGCAGTTTCTACGGCCGTTATTGGGGCTGCCTGGCCGAGTATGACCGGCTGCACTTCGAAACCTGTTTCTATCAAGGCATGGACTATGCAATCGCCCACGGCATCGAGCGATTCGATGCCGGGGCGCAGGGCGAGCACAAGTTGATTCGCGGGTTCGAGCCGGTGATCACCCGCTCATGGCACTACCTGCGCCACCCAGGGCTACGCGATGCGGTGGAGAATTTTCTGCAGGCCGAGCGGGCAGGGGTGCTGGACTACGCCGATCGGGCGCGGGAAGCCTTGCCGTATCGGCAGGCCTGAGCACTTCCCAGGTATGTCGGATGTCTCGCGGCAAGTCTTTCGCGGCCACGGACCGCTCCTACAGGGGGTGGGCGCGGTCCGGTGTAGGAGCGGTCCGTGGCCGCGAAGGGCGCACTGAGGTCTGTCGGGTAGACCGCAGTGCTGCCTTCGCGGGCAGAGCCCGCTCCCACGGGGGGATTTTAGTCCATGCCTACGAAGCCACCGGTCTGGTGATGCCACAGCCTTGCGTACAGACCGCGCTGCGCCAGTAGCTCGGTATGGCTGCCGATTTCGACCACCTTGCCTTTCTGCAGCACGACCAGGCGATCCATCTTGGCGATGGTGGACAGGCGGTGAGCAATTGCAATCACGGTCTTGCCTTTCATCAAGGTTTCCAGGCTTTCCTGAATCGCTGCTTCGACTTCGGAATCGAGCGCCGAAGTCGCTTCGTCCATGATCAGGATCGGCGCATTCTTCAGCAGGACACGGGCGATCGAGATGCGCTGGCGCTGGCCGCCGGAGAGCTTCACGCCGCGTTCACCCACATGGGCGTCGAAACCACGGCGGCCTTCGCTGTCGGACAGCAGCGGCAGGAAGTCATCGGCGCGGGCTTTGCGTACCGCTTCCCAGACCTGCTCCTCGGTAGCATTGGGCTTGCCATAACGCAGGTTGTCGAGGATCGAGCGGTGCAGCAGCGAGGTGTCCTGGGTGATCAGGCCGATCTGTTCACGCAGGCTCTCCTGGGTCACCTCGGCAATGTCCTGGCCGTCGATCAGGATGCGGCCGCTGGGCAGGTCGTACAGCCGCAGCAGCAGGTTGACCAATGTGGATTTGCCCGCTCCTGAGGGGCCGATCAGGCCGATCTTTTCACCCGGACGGATATCCAGGGTCAGACCCTCGATGATGCTGTCGCCCTTGGGGTAATGGAAGTGCACGTCTTCGAAGCGCACGTTGCCGCGGTCGACCTTGAGCCGTGGAGCCCCCTTCTTGTCGGTCACGCTGACGGGCTGGGCGATGGTCTGCAGGCCATCCTGCACCATGCCGATGTTTTCGAAGATACCGTTGACCACCCACATGATCCAACCGGACATGTTGACGATACGGATCACCAGGCCGGTGGCCAGGGCAATCGCGCCCACCGAGATGAGCGACTGCGTCCACAGCCACAGCGCCAACCCCGTGGTGGCGACGATCAACAGGCCGTTTATGGTGGTGATGGCGAAGTCCATGGCGGTGATCACGCGGCTTGCCAGTTGGGTTTTCTCGGTCTGCTCGCTGATCGCATCACGCGCGTACTGCTGCTCCATGCTGGTATGGGCGAACAGCTTGAGCGTGGCAATGTTGGAGTAACCGTCGACGATGCGGCCCATCAGTTTCGAGCGCGCGTCCGAAGACACTACCGAGCGTTCCTTGACCCTTGGAACGAAGTAATAAAGCGCGATCACATAGGCGACGATCCACAAGATCAGCGGGATCATCAGCCGCCAGTCGGCCTCGGCGAACAGCACCAGGGCGCTGATCGCGTAGATCAGTACGTGCCACAGGGCGTCGACTGCGGCGACCGCCGAATCGCGCAACGAGTTGCCGGTCTGCATGATGCGTTGGGCAATGCGCCCGGCGAAGTCGCTGTGGAAGAAATTCATGCTCTGCTTGAGCACATAGTTGTGGTTCTGCCAGCGAATCAGGCTGGTCATGCCGGGACTGATCGCCTGGTGTACCAGCAGATCATGCAGGCCGATGAAGATAGGCCTGAACACCAGCGCCACCACCACCATCCAGGTCAGCTCCAGCGCGTTGTCGCTGAAGAAGTGCACGTTGGGCGTGCCTTGGGCCATGTCGATGATGCGACTGAGGTAGCGGAACAGTGCGACTTCGATCAATGCACCGATCAAGCCCACCACCAACAGGGTGGCGAAGCTGGGCCACACCTGCTTGAGGTAGTAGATGTAGAAGGCCAGGACTTTGTTGGGGGGCGTTTCCGTAGGCGCTTCGCGGAAGATATCGATCCATTGTTCGAAGCGGCGATAAATGCTCAAGCGTGCTCTCCTGTGCGGGTTGACGGTCCTGGCCGGGGCCGACGTGGCGTGCGGATCAGTCCACGCGTTTCGCCGACTTGATCATCACCGGATCACTGGGCACGTTCTGCATGCCGCGTGAGGTCGTGGTCGGCACGTTGGCGATCTGGTCGACCACTTCCATGCCCTTGACCACCTTGCCGAAGACTGCATAACCAAAATCACGGCCACCATGGTCGAGGAAGTCGTTGTCCTTCTGGTTGATGAAGAACTGGCTGGTGGCCGAGTCCTTTACTTGAGTGCGAGCCATCGCGAGGGTTCCCCGGACGTTGTGCAAACCGTTGTCGGCTTCGTTCTTGATCGGACCCTGGGTTGCCTTCTCACGCATGTCTGCGGTGAAGCCGCCAGCCTGGACCATGAAACCCGGAATCACGCGGTGGAACACGGTGTTGTTGTAGTGGCCCTTGTCGACGTAGGCAAGGAAGTTGGCGGTGCTGATCGGTGCCTTGGCTGCGTCCAGCTCGACTTCGATCGGGCCCATGCTGGTGTCGAGCAACACGTGAGGGTGTTGGGCGTCGGCGGCCATCAGGTGGCCCGCCAGGGACAGGGAACAGGCGGCCAGAAGGATTTTTTTCAGCATGGGTATGAAGTCCTTGAAAAGGGGAGGCAAATGCTTTGAGCCAAAAGCGGCGCAAGCGTTCGGGGCAATGTGTGGCAAGCGTGCCGCCAAAGGACGGCCACGGCGAGCCG
Source organism: Pseudomonas baltica (assembly GCF_014235765.1). Taxonomy (GTDB): domain Bacteria; phylum Pseudomonadota; class Gammaproteobacteria; order Pseudomonadales; family Pseudomonadaceae; genus Aquipseudomonas; species Aquipseudomonas baltica. The sequence goes on along the minus strand of NZ_JACMYH010000001.1, from coordinate 1,574,121 downwards.
CAGGGGCAAAATCAATGTTACCGAATGTTCGCAGAACGAGGGGGTCAGGCGCCCTGATCCAGCACCACCTGCTCCAGCGCCAGGATCGGCACGTCCAGCGGGGCGGTATCGAAAGTGCGCAGCAGTTCGACGAGAATCTGCGTGGCCGGACCCAGCGGCTTGTCCTTGTTCGAATACAGATAGAACGTGGGGTGCCGACTGCCGCCCTGTTCCAGAGGCAAGGCGGCGAGGGTGCCTTCGCGCAGCTCGCGTTCGATCATGTGCCGGGGCAACCAGGCGAAGCCCAGGCCACTGCCGACGAAGCTGGCGGCGGTGGCCAGGCTGCCGACGGTCCAGCGCTGCTCTGCGCCCAGCCAGCCGACGTCGCGCGGTTGCTGGCGGCCCGAGTCACGGATCACCACCTGCATGTGGCCGTGCAGGTCCTGCACGCTCAGCGCCCGGCCCATGGCCAGCAGGGCGTGTTCGGGGTGCGCGACGGCAATGAATTCGATGGCGCTCATTTCGGCGCCCAGGTAGCCCGGAATGCTATAGCTGCTGATCGCCAGGTCGGCGACGCCTTCCTGCAGCACTTCCTCGACCCCCGACAGCACTTCCTCGCGCAGCCGCACTCGGCAGCCGCGGCTCTGCGGCATGAACGCGGTCAGGGCACGAATCAGCCGTGCGTTGGGGTAGGCCGCGTCGACCACCAGGCGGACTTCGGCTTCCCAGCCCTGTTCCATGTGGTGCGCAAGGTCTTCCAGCTGGCTGGCCTGCTTGACCAGTTGCCGGGAGCGGCGCAGCAGCACGCCCCCGGCGTCGGTGAGCACCGCCTTGCGCCCGTCGATGCGCAGCAGCGGTACCCCGAGCTGGTCCTGCATGCGGGCCACGGTGTAGCTGATCGAAGACTGCGAGCGGTGCAGGGCTTCGGCTGCCTGGGCGAAGCCGCCATGGTCGACCACGGCCTGCAGGGTTCGCCATTGATCAAGGGTGACGCGCGGCGCTTTCATCTTCGACTCCTGTGTCTTGTGCGCACCGCCCGCCCGAGGGTGCAGCGATCCGTCTCGATGCGCCACAGGGTAGAGGAATGATCGGACAAGACAACTTATTTGATGGGTCGTGGCAGGTATCCTGGGGTCTTCCATCGATCCCACGCTGGCTTCACTGGCCTGACCTGCCCCAGATGCGCTAAGGTCCGCGCCTCGCAAATTCGGGGCGCACCATGCAATACCTTCTGATCGTCACCCTCATCCAGGCCTTCTCTTTCAGCCTGATCGGCGAATACCTCGCCGGTCATGTCGACAGCTATTTTGCCGTCCTCGCGCGGGTCCTGCTCGCCGGGCTGGTGTTCCTGCCGCTGACCCGCTGGCGCCAGGTCGAACCGCGCTTTGTGCGCGCCATGCTGCTGATCGGCGCGCTGCAGTTCGGCATTACCTACGTGTGCCTGTACCTCAGTTTTCGCGTGCTGAGCGTGCCGGAAGTGCTGCTGTTCACCATTCTGACGCCGGTGCACGTGACCTTGATCGAGGATGCGCTGAATCGCCGTTTCAACCGTTGGGCGCTGGTAGCGGCCCTGGTTGCGGTGGCAGGTGCCGCCGTGATCCGCTTCGACCGCGTCAGCCCGGACTTCTTCATCGGTTTCCTGCTGTTGCAGGTGGCCAACTTCACCTATGCTGCCGGTCAGGTGCTGTACAAGCATCTGCTCGCGCGCCACCCCAGCGATCAGCCGCAATACCGTCGCTTCGGCTATTTCTATGTCGGCGCCTTGCTGGTGGTGCTTCCGGCATTCCTGCTGTTCGGCAACCCCGACCACCTGCCGCAGGCGCCCTTGCAATGGGGCGTGCTGGCGTTTCTCGGGCTGGTGTCGACGGCGCTCGGCATGTATTGGTGGAACAAGGGCGCAAGCCTTGTGCCGGGGGCGACGCTGGCGGTGATGAACAACCTCCACGTACCGGTCGGTCTGCTGCTCAACCTGCTGATCTGGAACCAGGACGAACCACTGGGACGGCTGTTCCTGGGTGGCGGTGTGATCCTTTTCTCGGTGTGGTTGAGCCGTCTGGGCGTGCGTGACAGCAAGGTGCAAGCATGATGAAAACAGGATCCACAGAAACGTCCACACGCAACTGGTCCAGCGTCATCGCGCTGGCACTGGCGGCGTTCATCTTCAATACCACGGAGTTCGCGCCGGTCGGGCTGCTGACGTCCATCGGTCAGAGCTTCGCCATGCCAACGGCGCAAGTAGGGCTGATGTTGACGGTGTATGCCTGGGTGGTGTCGCTGATGTCGTTGCCGATCATGTTGCTGACGCGCAACGTCGAACGTCGCCGGTTGCTGATCGGGGTGTTCATGCTGTTCGTGGTCAGCCATGTGGTGTCCAGTGTCGCCTGGAGCTACGCAGTGTTGCTGGCCAGTCGCATCGGTATCGCCTTTGCCCACGCCCTGTTCTGGTCGATCACGGCATCGCTGGCGGTGCGGCTGGCGCCACCGGGCAAGCACACCCAGGCGTTGGGGTTGTTGGCCACCGGGACGTGCCTGGCCATGGTGCTGGGCGTACCGCTGGGGCGGGTGGTGGGCGAGGCGCTGGGATGGCGCACCACGTTCGTCGGAATCGGTGTGGTGGCGACGGCGGTGGGGCTGTGGCTGGCGAAAAGCCTGCCGGCGCTGCCGAGTCAGAACTCCGGTTCGCTGCGCAGCCTGCCCATGTTGCTCAAGCGCCCGGTGCTGGTCGCGCTGTACGTGACCACGGCGCTGGTGATCACTGCGCAGTACACGGCCTACAGCTACATCGAACCGTTCGTGCAGGCGGCGGCACGCATGAGCGGGGAGATGACCACGACCCTGCTGCTGCTGTTCGGCGGCGCGGGGGTGATCGGCTCCCTGGTATTCAGCCGCTACAGCGGCCGTTATCCGCGTAGCTTCATGGTGGTGTCGATCGCCCTGCTGGGCCTGTGCCTGATGCTGCTGTTGCCGCTGGCGCGCCACGCCACCTACCTGAGTGTGGTGAGCGTGGTCTGGGGCATATCGATCATGTGCTTCAGCCTGGCGATGCAGTCCAAGGTGCTCGAGCTGGCGCCGGATGCCACGGACGTGGCCATGGCGCTGCATTCGGGCATCTATAATGTCGGCATTGGCGGTGGGGCGCTGCTGGGCAGTGTGGTGATCACCCAGCTGGGGGTAGCGAACATTGGCGGCGTCGGCGCGCTGATGGCGGGGGCGGGCTTGCTGCTGTGCTGGCACACGACGTATCGGCGTGGTCATTCGGCACCCGCCTCGGGTTGACCGGTCTGCAACACCTCGCCGATCCCGGACGCGGCTTGCGCCGCTGCTACAGGGGAATGCGGTGTTTCTGGGGTAACGCGTTGAGGCGCGATACAGGGGAATGCGGGGGTTCGGGGGAACGCGTTAAGGCCGCATGCAGCGGAATGCGGTGTTTCTGGGGTAACGCGTTGAGGCCGGAGACAGGGGAATGCGGGGGTTCGGGTGAACGCGTTAAGGCCGTATGCAGCGGAATGCGGTGTTTCTGGGGTAACGCGTTGAGGCCGGAGACAGGGGAATGCGGTGTTTCTGGGGGAACGCGTTGAGGCCCGATACAGGGCGACGCGGTCCCTGTAGCAGCGGCGCGAGCCGCGTCGGCGGCGTACGCGGTTTGTCTGGCTGAACGCATTGTGGCCGAATGCAGCATCGAGGCGTAACTAACGGTTCCGCTTGCAACCCTTTTTAAAATACAATCGATCTCATTTACATCTGACAGGTGCCGATGATGGTCGATCTTGCGGGGGCGGACGTTAGGGCGTTCGAAACGCTCTACCGCGACAATCGCAGTTGGCTGGAGCAGTGGCTCAGCCGACGCCTGGGCAGTGCCTGGGATGCGGCGGACCTCAGCCAGGATACGTTCGTCCGGGTGCTGGCCAGCCCTCAGTCGGTGGCTGACCTGCAGGAGCCTCGCGCCTATCTCAAGACCGTCGGCAAACGTCTGCTGGTGAACTTCTACAAACGGCGCAGCCTGGAGCAAGCCTATCTGGATGCGCTCGCCACGCTGCCCGCAGACGTCGCACCCTCGCCGGAACAGCGCTGGCAGGTGCTGGAAACCCTGCACGCCCTGGATCAGCTGCTCGATGGCCTGCCCACTGCAGTTCGCCGCGCCTTTCTGCTCAGCCAGCTGGAGGGGCTGGGGTACCGGGAAATCGCCGAACGGTTGCAGGTCAGCGAGCGCAGCGTCAAGCGTTACATGGCGCAGGCCTACGAGCACTGCCTGCTGGCCGAGCTGTGCTGAGCCCCGAGCCGAGCGACGAAGCACGCCGGGTCGCCCGGTCGGCGGCACGCTGGTGGGTGTGCATCGAGTCCGGCGCGGTCAGCGAGCAGGATCTTGCCCGCCTGCAACGCTGGCGTGAAGCCAGCGACGCCCACGAGTCGGCCTGGCGGCGGGTATCGGCGCTCAAGGGCCGCTTTCAGATCCTGCCGCCAGCGCTGGCCATGGCCAGCCTGGATCGTCCGGCGCCAGGCCGTCGCGACATGCTCAAGGGCTTGCTGGGCGTAGCCGTAGTGGCCCCCGCCGGCTGGTGGCTCGCGCGCGAGCTGCCCCTCGACGCCTGGCGCGCCGATGAGGCCACCGGGACCGGCGAGCGACGTCGACTGACACTGGCCGATGGCAGCGTGTTGCATATCAATACCTCGACGGCGGTCGATATCGATGCCGAAAAACGGCAACTCAGGCTGCGGCGCGGAGAAATCATGTTGCGCCTGGCCGACGCCACGCCGTTCCACATCCGCACGGCGCTCACCGACGTGAGGCTCGACCAGGGTGAGATCAACGTCCGCGAGGGCAGCGGCGTCTGTCGGCTGTCGGTGCTTGCCGGGCAGGCAGAGGTTCGCCCCACAGGCTTTGCCGCGCTTACCTTGCGCGCGGGGCAACGTATACAGTTATCCGACGCAGGGCCTGGTCCGATCACCGGTTTCGATCCTCGCCAACCGGGTTGGCGCGAAGGCGTGATCGTTGCCCTCAACCAGCCCCTGGGGGAGTTTCTGCGCGAGCTGGACCGTTATCGCCCCGGCATTCTGCGCTGGCAGCCCGAACTGGACGCCTTGCGCGTGACCGGCAGTTTTCGCCTGGACGAGCCTGATCAGGTATTGAATCTGTTGGCGGTCAGCCTGCAGCTGCGCGTGCAGTGGCGCACGCGCTATTGGGCCACCCTGGTGCCCCAGGAAAAATCCGCGTAGCGCCTGTCCCCTTTTGCGCGCTCGCTTGTCATGGAAAGGTAAGCACACTCAAAGAGCCTTCAGCCATGCCCGCACGGCCCCCTCGTTCGTTTCCCCGGTCCACCCGCAAGCCACCGACCCACTATGCTCGTGCGCTGCATCTCAGCGTGCTGCTCGGCCTGGCGCCGATGCCGTTGCAAATGGCCCTTGCCGAAGGCAGCGCTCGCGTCTACAGCGTGCCGCAGGGCGATCTCGCCGCTTCGTTGACACGCTTTGCCAGCCAGGCCGGTGTCAGCCTGTCGGTCGCCCCCGCGTTGGTCGATGGTCGGCGCAGCGCCGGGCTGGCCGGTGAGTACAGCGTCGAAAGCGGTTTCGCCCAGTTGCTGGCCGGTAGCGGTCTGCGTCTGCAGGCGTTAGGGCAGAATGCCTATATCCTGGTAGCTGCGCCCCAAGGGGCAGGCGTCGTGGAAATCACCCCCACCACGGTGACCGGTGCCGCGCAAGGCAGCCTGGCAGGCGAGCCGTATGCTGGTGGACAGGTGGCGCGGCGTGGCTCGCAAGGCCTTTTGGGTGCGCGAGACTTCATGGACACGCCGTTCAGCATGACCAGCTACACCAGCGAGACCACCAAGAACCAGCAGGCCCGCACCCTGGGCGATCTGGTGGCCAGCGACCCGGCAGTGCGTACCACCAACCCGGCAGGCGGGCGTTTCGAACAGTTCACCATTCGTGGCTTCAGCCTGTTCAACAGCGATGTGTCCTACAACGGGTTGTACGGAATACTGCCCACGTATTCCATCGACATGGAGATGGCCGACCGGGTGGACATCCTCCGCGGGCCCAGTCAGTTGATCAATGGCATTTCCCCGCGAGGCAGTGTCGGTGGCGGCATCAACGTGGTGCCCAAGCGTGCCACCGATACGCCGATCAACGAGTTCACCGCCAGCTACGCTTCCGACAGCCAGGCCGGCGGCGCGGTGGATGTCGGCCGCCGCTTTGGTGAAGATCAGCGCTTTGGTGTCCGCCTCAATGCGGTGAAGCAAGCAGGTGATACCACGTGGGACCAGCAGAGCGTGGACCGCGAGATGGCCGTGATCGGGTTGGATTTTCGCGGCGAGCGCCTGCGGCTTTCCACCGACCTGGGGCATACCGAACGTGATACCGATGCGCCGCAGGAGCGCGTCCAGGTCGGTGTCAACGCGCGCGTGCCGAGCGCCAACCACGTGCGCGACAACTATGCGCAAAGGTGGAGCAAGGCGCGTACCGAGGATACGTTCGGGGCGTTCAACGGCGAGTACGATTTGAATGATTCGACTCTGCTGTACGGCAGCATCGGTGCACGGGAAAGCAACCACGATTTCCTCCGGCACAACGTGTCGGTCACCAACGATGCCGGTGACTTCGAGGTGCTGCCCCGCGACTTCACCCGGGACGAGAGCGTGCGCACGGCCACGGTAGGCGTGCGTAACTGGTTCCAGACCGGCCCGGTCAGCCATGAGGTGAATCTGGCCGCCAGTCATTTCTACATGGACTTCACCAATGGCGGAGCGCGCTACTCCAGGGGGCGCAGCAATCTTTACGACCCGATAGCGACGCCGACTCCGAACAATCCCACGCGGCAGGACGCGAAGGTCTATACCGAGAACAGGTTCGACGGCGTGGCGCTGTCCGACACCCTCGGCTTCTTCGACGACCGCTTGCTGCTGACCCTGGGCGGGCGCTGGCAGCGGGTCAAGGTCGATGACTGGAGCGATGGGGTGAAAGGCGATACGGGCTACGACGAGGAGAAGTTTTCGCCTTCGGCAGGCGTGCTCTACAAACTCACCGACGAGCTGTCGCTGTATGCCAACTATCTGGAAGGCCTGAGCCAGGGCAAGATCGCGCCTTCCACCTCGATCAACGAGGACGAGATTTTCCCGCCTTTCATCAGCCGCCAGGTGGAGGTGGGTGCCAAGTACGATCTGGGCAGCCTGGCTATCACCGCGGCCGCGTTTCGTATCAAGCAGCCGGCGTACGAAACCAACACCGTCACCCGCACCTTCGGGCCTAATGGCAAGCGCGAAAACAACGGCGTGGAATTGAGCGTGTTTGGTGAGCCGCTTGCTGGCGTGCGCCTGCTGGGCGGGGTGATGTACATCGACAGCGAGCTGAGCGGTACCACTGCAGGCGCCTTCGATGGCAACCGTGCACCCGCCACGCCCGAGCTCAATGTCAACCTGGGTGCAGAGTGGGACGTGCCGGCCTTGCCAGGGTTGACGCTCAGTGGACGCGGGATCTACTCCAGCGCGCAGTACCTGGATCAAGCCAACAGCAAGGAAATCGACAGTTGGGAGCGATTCGACGTGGGTGCGCGGTACGCGTTCAAGGTGCAGGGCAAGGCCGTCACGCTGCGCGCCAATGTCGAGAACGTGCTGGACAAGCGCTACTGGGCGTCGGCTGGCGCTTCGGACGACAGCGAGCCGGGGTTGACCCTGGCCACCCCGAGAACCTACCTGGTCTCCGCCACGGTTGGCTTCTGACTGTCCGTGGGACCAGCCGAAGCCTTCGCGGGCAGAGCCCGCTCCCACAGGTTAAACCGGGACCCTGTGGGAGCGGGCTCTGCCCGCGAAAAAGACACTGCGGTGTATCGGCTTAAACCTTGAAGCGTCCGACCAACCCTTTCAGATGTCCGGAAATGTCTGTCAGCCGCCCCGATCCCGATTGTGCCGTGTGCGCGTACTCTTCGACCAACTGAGCATCGGCATGGATCTGCGCGATGTGCCGGTTGATTTCTTCGGCCACCTGGTGCTGCTCCTCTGCCGCCGTGGCGATCTGGTTGTTCTGGTCACGGATCGAATCAACCGAAGTACGAATCTTGTCGAAGCTATCCCGCGCCTGCTGGATGCATTCGACGCTGTCCTGGGACACCTGCAGGCTCCCCTGCATCTGCTGGGTGATGACCTGGGTACGGCGAGCGAGATTGCCCAACAGGCCGTCGATTTCCCCGGTCGAGTCGGCGGTACGACGGGCCAGCGCCCGCACCTCGTCGGCGACCACGGCAAAACCACGGCCCTGATCTCCGGCCCGCGCCGCCTCGATGGCGGCGTTTAGCGCCAGCAGATTGGTCTGCTCGGCGATGGAGCGAATGGTGTCCAGAATGCTGTTGATGTTCTTGCTGTCCTGCTGCAGCAGCTGCATGGTTTCAGTCGACTGTTGCAGCTCCGAACTCAGTTTGAGCACGCAGGTGGTTGCCTCGCCAATACGCTGCTGACCGTCGCTGACCTGTTGGTAGCCATTGTCGGCGCTGGTGGCCGCTTCGCCGCAGGAACGCGCCACTTCGTTGGCCGTCGCGACCATTTCGTTGAACGCCGTGCTGACCAGCTCCACCGCTTCGCGCTGGCGCCCAGCCACTTCATCCATATTGCGCGCGACCTCGTGCGTGTCGGCGGCGGCCACCTGCAGGTCGGACGATGCGGTGCCGATACGTTGCACCAGCTGCGAAATCATCCCGATGAACTGGTTGAACCACCCGGCCAACGCCGCCGTCTCGTCCTTGCCCTGAACCGTCAGCTGACGCGTCAGGTCGCCTTCGCCTTCGGCAATTTCCTGCAGGCCGTTGGCGACGCCCCGGATCGGCCGCACGATGACCCCGGCGAAGCTTGCACCGACGATGGCGAATACCACGGCAAGGGCTGCGGCGATGGCTGCGATCAGCCAGGTCAGGTTCGATGCCCGGGCCATCACCTCTTCACGCTCGATCAGGCCGATGAAGCGCCAGCCAAGCCCAGACGAGCTGACGATGTTGGCCATGTACACCTTGCCGTCGATCTCGACCTGGGTCGAACCGTCGCCGTGCCTGGCCAGCTCGGCGTAGTTGGCGCCCAGGTCGGCCAGCGGCTTGAAGTTGTGCTGTGCATCGCTGGGGTCCACCAACACGTTGCCGTTGGCTTCGATCAGCATCAGGTAGCCACTGTTGCCCAGCTTGATGTTTTTCACCAGTTCGGTCATCTGCTTGAGCGAAACATCCAGGCCCACCACGCCGACCACCTTGCCGGCAGCGTCGGTGACACTGTGCACCGTACCGATCAACGACACATCATCGGCCGCCCAATAGTAGGCGTCCGTGCGCACGGTGGTGCCGGGTGCGGCCATCGCCGCCTTGTACCAGGGGCGCTGGCGCGGGTCGTAGTTGGCGATCTTCGGATCGTTGGGCCAACTGGCGTAGCCGCCATCGCTGAGCCCCAGGGACAGGTAGGCGGTGCTCGGATGGGTTTTGGCGAAACCGTCGAAAATCTCCAGCAAACGCTGGTTGTTTTCGGTCAGGGGAATCTGTGGGGCGTCTGCGCCCGAGTAATTCTTCAGACCCGTGGCGGCGACGATACGTGGGTCCTTGGCCAGGTACTCCACGTTCTGGCTGATGCCATCGAAGAACTGCTTCATGCCATTGTCGATCTGACGGATCTCCCGCCCGCTGCTGTCGACGAAGTCGGCCCTGGCAGCTTCGCGCAAGTTGAAGACGACGAGCACGGCGACCACGATCACTGGCAGGCAGGCGATGATCGCGAACCCCCAGGTCAATTTTTGCTTGATGTTCATGGTGTATTCCGCTGGTTTTATAGGTGTTGGTCGGCAGAAGGAAAGGCAGCGTGCTGCGTGCAGTCTCGGGAATTGTTCTTCGCATCGCTTTCTACCTATCGGCGACGAAAGGTCAAGCTGAACTGCGTCCGGCGGTCGCCGGACAGGCGGTCGCTTCGGCACCTGAAACGGTGGTGGGCCGGCAGCCCGCTCGCGGTACTTTTTCAGTCGTGCAGAGTCTACTCAGTGACTTTTCTGACAGAGCGTTCGCGCATGCCCACCGTATCTCGTCTTCCACTGTTCGCCTTCGCGCTGGCCGTGGTCATCCAACCAAGCCTGGCGGCGCCGCGCAGCGTGCCTTCCATCGATACCGAAGATGCCGCACTGGGCAGTGTCGAGATCGGCGAGGAATCAGGCCGCTTTCACCCGCAAATGAGCGTGGATGTCCGCAATGGCGACTTCGCCCGCGGCAACTACGACGATGACGCGGCAAGCCTGGGTCGCGTGCCCTTGCATGCCCAGGCCGGTTTCGCCCTGGACCTGCACCAGGCTGTCGACGGTCGTGCCAACGCCTGGCTGGTGTTCAGCACCAGCAACGGTTTTCATGATCCATCGAGCGATGAAAGGGTAAGCCCGCGGCGCTGGTACGAGAGCAACAACCTGCTGGGATTGGTGATATCGCCCGTCGAGGGGTTGAGGCTGGGGTTTGTCTACACGGTCAAGACCAGTCCGAACGATGTCGCCGACACCACTCAGGAGGCGAGCTTCACCCTGGCCTACCAGGCTGATTCGGGGTTTGGCGCATGGCGCCCGGGTTTGGCGATCACCAGCCGTACGCAGGGGGACAGTGGCCTGTATACCCAAGGCAGCGTGGAGCCGGGCGTGGACCTGAGCGATGCCGGTCTGCGCTTGAGTTTTCCCAGCACGGTCGGGATCGGCTGGAATGGATTCTATGGTCCCGATTCCGGCGACCGTCTCTATGCCCGCAGCGGGCTGGCGCTCGAGCAGCCCTTCAAGTGGGGGGAAACACGCTGGAGCGCCCGCGCCGAGGCCCTGGCAATCTACCGCGATGGCACCCTGCGCGAACTCAGCGGCCCGAACGGCGAAACCGACAGCGTGGTGCCTCAGGTGACCATGAGCCTGTCCATGGCGTACTGACCATTACCTGTAGGAGCGGGCACGGACCGCTCCTACAGATGAATCTGCTTCGGGGCCAGGGCCTGGTGCCTCTACCAGGACACACCTTGATTCAGAATCCCTGCTTCGGCAAAAACCTGTAACGGTATGATCTGGCGCATTCCCATCCCTCCCAGAGGTTTCCATGCAGTCCAGACTCATCGCTTACCCGGCCATGGTCGCGCTGACCGTCCTTCTTGCCGGCTGTGACGCGGCCGAAACCGCGGCGAACAAGGTCATCGAAACCTCCAAGACGCAACTGGTCGAAGCAGCGCGTGACACCTTCAGCGAATCGGCCAAGCAGATCAACGAGACGATCGACAAGGCGCAGCAGAGCGCCAAGCCGTGGATGACGGAGGGTGACGAGAAATCCGAAACCCGACACTCTGCAGCCGAGCAGGAAGCTAAGGAAAAGTCGGAAGGGTAAGCCTTTCCGCCTCTTCACAATTCATCAAGCATCAGGCCTGAATGCCACAGCGGGCATGACTAGATCTTGAAGCTGTCCACCAACTGCTTCAAACGGTTGGCCTGCTGGGAGAGCGCATCGCAATTTCGCAGGGTTTCGGTGAGGTTGGTCACGCCCTGCTGATTCAGCATGTTGATTTGACTGATATCCACATTTAGCGCCTCCACCACCGAAGTCTGCTCCTCGGTAGCGGCAGCAACGGATTGGTTCATGCCGTCGATCTCGCCGATTCGCTGGGTCACGATGGCCAGACGATCGCCGGCCTGGTTGGCCACCGTCATGCTTTGCTGACTGGAAGCCTGGCTAGTATTCATCGTCACCACCGCTTCGCGCGAACCCACCTGAAGCGCCGTGATCATCTTGTGAATCTCTTCGGCAGACTCCTGGGTGCGGTGCGCCAGGTTTCGCACCTCATCGGCCACGACTGCAAAACCACGGCCCGCTTCACCGGCCCGCGCCGCCTCGATGGCAGCGTTCAAGGCCAACAGATTGGTCTGTTGGGAAATACCCTTGATCACGTCGAGGATGTGGCCGATGTTGTCGGTGCCCGCGTTCAAGGTTTCAATCTGCTCGCACGACAGGCTGATTTTCTCGGATAACGTGCTTATTGCCTCGATGGTACGCGTCATCACTTGGCGACCGTCGTCGGCCTGACCGCTGGCATCGCTGGCCTGACGCGACGCTTGCGCGGCGTTGCGGGCAATCTCCTGGGCGGCAGCACCCAGCTCGTTGATTGCAGCTGCAACGCTTTCGGTACGGGCGCTTTGCTCGTCGGAGCCTGCGATGGACTGGTTGGAAGAGTGCATGACCCGTTGGGCCAATGCATGCACTTCCCGGGTAGCCGACGACACCTCGCCGATGGAGGCATGGATACGCTCGACGAACTGGTTGAACGAGGTACCGAGTTCACCGAATTCATCACGGCTTTCAACGACCAGGCGACGCGTCAGATCGCCTTCGCCCTGCGCGATGTCACGCATTGCCCGGCCCATGGTCACCAATGGACGCATCAAGAACTTGATGAGCAAGGTCAGCAACAAGGCAATGGCGAGAACGGCAACGACCATGGCGATCACGGCCGACGTACGGAACTGGCGCAGTGGGGCGTAGGCTTTGTCCTTGTCGATCGACAGACCCACGTACCAATCCGCCGAAGGCAACCCTGTGACCGGCGTGAACGACAGCAGTCTCGCCTGACCATCGAGGGTGACCTCCTGCAGATTCTTCTCGATTCGCGGCGTGCTGCCGGGGTAGATGTCTTTCAGGTTTTTCATGACCTGATCCTTGTCCGGCGACACCAACACTTGACCGTCTGCGCTGACGAGAAACGCCTGGCCGATCCCGCCAAAATCCACCGAATTGATGATCTGCACCAACGTGTCGAGGCTCAAGTCGCCGCCGACTACGCCCATCAACTGACCTTGGCGTTTGACGGGCGCTGCCACCGTGACGACCAGGCCACCCACCGATGCCAGATAGGGCGGCGTCAGCATGACTTGATCCGCTGTCACTGCAGCTTTGTACCAGGGCCGCTGACGCGGATCGTACCCGTCAGGCATCTTGGTGTCGGGCCGCTGGATGAAGGTGCCGTCGGCCACACCCATGTAGGTGAATTGAAAGTTGGTCGTGATCACGGGCTGGTCCAGCAGGCCCGGGTAGTCCGCCTTATCGCCTTGATAGGCAATGTTCTGGCGCAGGTTTTCAATCACCAGAATCCGGCCGCTGAGCCAGTTCTTGACGCTGCTGGCGGTCAGCTCGCCCGACTGCTTGACCGATGCGCTGAGGTTCTGCTGGATGGCGCTGCGCTGCAGATAGTCGTTGTAGAGCGTGAACAAGGCGAACGCCAGGATGACGATGCTGCACCCGGCGATCAGGATTTTATGGCTGAATTTCAAGTTCATGGACGCTAGAGGTTCCGGGGCATGAGGGGGCGAAAGCCAGGCGCCGTGCTGGGGATGCAGCAGCGCTGTCAGGCAGCAGGTCGGACTGGGGTGCGAGCACCGGATGGCGGCAATCGAGTTGCGCCGACATCCGTCGTCTTCAGCGTTTCGGCTGCGCGCGCGCGAACATGAGAACTGATCGTGGTTTTCCGCCACATGGTCACCGGCCGACGAGGGCGCACCGCGCAGTGCCTAATACACCGCAGCGGCTTATTCGCGGGCAGAGCCCGCTCCTACAGGGGCTGGGGCATCCCGTAGGAGCGGTCATCGGCCGCGAAGGGCGCACCGTGTGGTACCTGACACAACGCGGCGCTTGTTTCGCGGCCACGGACCGCTCCTACGAACGGGGTTGCGTTCAGTGCGGACCGGTCACTGCGGTCAACCCGCCGCGCAGATCGGCGCCGCTGGGCTTCTGGTAGACGCTCAGGCCAAACTCCGGCAGCACGGCCAGCAGGTAATCGAAGATATCGCCCTGAATCCGTTCGTACTCGGCCCAGGCCGTGGTGCGGGTGAAGCAGTAGATTTCCAGTGGTACGCCCTCGGCGGTGGCTTCCATCTGACGGACCATGCAGGTCATGTTCGGCTGGATGTCCGGGTGGGCGTTGAGATACGCCAGCGCGTAGGCGCGGAAAGTCCCCAGGTTGGTCATGCGCCGCTGGTTGGCCGACAGTTCCGCGACCTCGCCCTGCGCCGCGTTCCATGCCTTGAGTTCGGCCTGCTTGCTGCTGACGTAGCCGCTGAGCAGGCGAATCTGGGTCAGGCGCAACTGCTCCTGTTCGTCGAGAAAGCGTATGCCGCTGGCGTCGATGTGCAGGCTGCGCTTGATGCGCCGTCCGCCGGACTGCTGCATGCCGCGCCAGTTCTTGAACGACTCGCTCATCAGCCGCCAGGTGGGGATGGAGACGATGGTCTTGTCGAAATTCTGGATCTTCACGGTGTGCAGGGTGATGTCGACGACGTCGCCGTCGGCGCCCACCTGGGGCATCTCGATCCAGTCGCCGACGCGCAGCATGTCGTTGCTGGTCAACTGCACGCTGGCCACGAACGACAGCAGGGTGTCCTTGTAGACCAGCAGGATGACCGCCGACATGGCGCCCAGCCCGGACAGCAGCAACAGCGGCGAGCGGTCGATCAACGTGGCGACGATGATGATGGCACCAAAGATGTACAGGATCATCTTGGCCAGTTGCACGTAGCCCTTGATCGAGCGGGTGCGGGCGTGCTCGGTGCGCGCATAGATGTCGATCAGTGCATTGAGCAGGGCCCCCAGGGCCAGCACCAGGAACAGGATGGTGAAGCCCAGCGCGATGTTGCCGATCACGTGCTTGCTGTTGTCGCTCAGCACCGGGATCAAGCCCAGACTGAACTGCACCACCAGCGACGGCGTCATTTGCGCCAGGCGATGGAAGACCTTGTTGTGCAAAAAGTCGTTGAGCCAGTGCAGCGATGGCCGGCGACTGAGCAGCTTGGCCGCGTGCAGGGTAAGGAAGCGCGCCAATCGGCCCAGGGCGAAGGCGGCGATCAGCAGCAGGAACAGTGACACACCGGCCTGCAGGACCGGCTGGTCGTCCAGGCCAGTGATGAACGTGACGGTTTGGTGCCAGAGCGATTCGGTGTTCATGGGGTGGCGTGCAGCTCCCGGATTGAAAAGGGGCGGGGATTAAAGCCCATCGAGTGGGGCAATCGCCACGCCTGGAAAGATTTGCACGCAATTTACCGACTTACGGGTAAAGAAATTCGGCTAATCGTGCGCAAACCGGTACCCTATGCAGTCGAATTTATGTACTCCGTCGAGGTAACACCCGTGTTTTCCCAATTCGCCCTGCATGAACGCCTGCTCAAAGCCGTCGCCGAGCTGAAATTTGTCGAGCCGACGCCGGTGCAGCTGGCCGCCATTCCCCTGGCATTGCAAGGGCGCGACCTGCGGGTGACGGCGCAAACCGGCAGCGGCAAGACTGCCGCATTCGTCCTGCCGATTCTCAACCGCCTGATGGGCCCGGCCAAGGTGCGCGTCGACATTCGCGTGGTGATCCTGTTGCCGACCCGCGAACTGGCCCAGCAAACCTTGAAGGAAGTGGAGCGCTTCAGCCAGTTCACTTTCATCAAGGCGGGCCTGATCACCGGCGGTGAAGACTTCAAGGTGCAGGCCGCCATGCTGCGCAAGGTACCGGATATCCTCATCGGCACCCCTGGCCGCCTGCTGGAACAGCTCAACGCCGGCAACCTGGACCTCAAGAAGGTCGAGGTGCTGGTGCTCGACGAAGCCGACCGCATGCTCGACATGGGCTTCTCCGAAGACGTGACGCGCCTGAGCGACGAGTGCGGCCAGCGTGAACAGACCCTGCTGTTCTCGGCCACCACCGGCGGTGCCGGGCTGCGCGACATGATCGGCAAGGTGTTGAAGGATCCCGAGCATCTGCTGATCAACAACGTCAGCCAGTTGGCCGAGGGCACTCGCCAGCAGATCGTCACCGCCGACCACAACGTCCACAAAGAGCAGATCCTCAACTGGCTGCTGGCCAACGAGACGTACCAGAAGGCAATCGTCTTCACCAACACCAGGGCCATGGCCGACCGTATCTACGGGCGCCTGGTGGCGCAGGAATACAAGGCGTTCGTGCTGCACGGCGACAAGGACCAGAAGGACCGCAAGCTGGCCATCGATCGCCTCAAGCAGGGCGGCGTGAAAATCCTCGTGGCTACCGATGTGGCGGCCCGCGGCCTGGACGTCGACGGCCTGGACCTGGTGGTCAACTTCGACATGCCGCGCAGCGGCGATGACTACGTGCACCGCATCGGTCGAACTGGCCGCGCCGGCAACGAAGGCCTGGCAATCTCGCTGATCTGCCACGGTGACTGGAACTTGATGTCCAGCATCGAGCGCTACCTCAAGCAGACCTTCGAGCGTCGGGTGATCAAGGAAGTCAAAGGTACCTACGGCGGACCGAAGAAGGTCAAGGCGTCGGGCAAGGCGGTCGGCGTGAAGAAGAAAAAGACCGACAAAGACAAAAAGGGCGACAAGAAAAGCGTTGCCAAGGGCCCGACCAAGCGCAAGAGCGTCAACCGTCCCAAGGCCGATGCACCGGCGTTGGTAAGCCAGGACGGGCTGGCGCCGCTCAAGCGTCGCAAGCCGGCTGTCAGCGAGTAAACTGCGCCAGGCAGGCTGGCTTCCCGGCGGAGGCCAGACCTGCCAAAACACCCCGCAAAGCTGTCTTCGCGCAACTCCCCCGCACCCACCCGGTCCCATACCTGGCAAGCCCTTTCACTCATGTGTTGGAGGTTCTTCCGGATGACCACTTACGACTGGCAGTTGATCGAACGGCTGTTGCACGAAGTGCAGAACGGCGCCAATCAGGATTTCACCCCGCACCGCTATGCCCAGGACCACGCCGATGCAGCCACCGCTCAGGGTGACACGCCTGCTGCTGTCGACCAGTTGCAAACCCAGGCCCGCGACTATGAAAAGCTGTTGCTGGAGCGCGGGTTCATCGAGCAGCGTCCTGACAGCGAAGGTGGCACGGGCCGCAACTTTCAGTTGACCATGCGGGGTTCCAGCCTGTTGAGCCTGCTCGACAGCAGCATCCCCGACAACGATCACGGGCTGGAAGTGCTCGACGAGCAGGACGATGCGCTGGACCCGGCTACCTTCGATGAGTTGGCCAGTAAACCGCAGATTGTCTGAGCCTTTGGCATGGATTGAAACCGTGTTGCTCTCTTCGCGGCCGCTGACCGCTCCTACAAGGGCGGAATGCGGTGTGCCGATGTAGGAGCGGTCAGCGGCCGCGAAGCAGGCGAGTTGGTGTGCCTGTGTGAGCGGAGCCATCCGCCGCGTAAGCCTTGTGGCGCGTGGCTTGTTACACTGGCGATTCCTCATTGCCTGAAGGCATCGTCATGTCGTGGTCAATTCGCCGATGAGCATCGAACGCCGTCAACCCGATGGATTCGCGCTCAAGGTCATGCTCGGGTTGTGCCTGATCTGGGGTATCCAGCAGGTCACCATAAAATGGGCCGCGCTCGATATCGCCCCGGTGATGCAGGCGGCCATGCGCTCGGGCATTTCCGCGGTCCTGGTGGCCGCACTGATGTGCTGGCGCGGGGGCTGGGCGCACATGCCCTACACCTGGCGCGCCGGGCTGCTGGCCGGCTCACTGTTCGGGCTGGAATTCTTGTTCATCGCCGAGGGCCTGAAGCTGACCTCGGCAGCGCACATGTCGGTCTTTCTCTATACCGCCCCGGTGTTCACGGCGCTTGGCTTGCACGCCTTGCTACCCGGAGAGCGCCTGCGGCCCCTGCAATGGCTGGGCATTGCCCTGGCGTTCAGCGGTATCGCCTTCGCTTTCGCCGGCGGAATTTCCTGGCAACATCTGGACCGACGCATGCTGCTGGGTGATGCACTGGGCGTGATGGCAGGCTTGTGCTGGGGCGCGACCACGGTGGTGGTGCGCACCTCGCGCCTGTCCGAAGCACCCGTGACGCTGACGCTGTTCTACCAGTTGATCGTCTGCGTGGTCGGGTTGTTGATCATCGCCCTGGCCACGGGGCAGTTCACGCAGGTCAGTTTTACCCCGGTCGGCATCGCCAGCGTACTGTTCCAGGGGGTGGTGGTGTCTTTCGCCAGCTTCCTGATCTGGTTTTGGCTGCTGCGACGCTACCTGGCGTCCAATCTGGCCGTGTTCTCGTTCATGACCCCGCTGTTCGGCGTGACGTTCGGTGTGCTGCTGCTGGGCGAACCGCTGAGCGTGAATTTCATTCTGGGCGCGCTGTTCGTACTGCTGGGCATCACCTTGGTCAGCGCCGAGCAGTGGGTGCGCCGACGATTACGAACGTGGATAAGGTAATGAATTACTTGCCTGGCAGATGATCAATACGTAGGACTGCGACTTTTCGACACAAGTGCGTGAATGCATCCTACGTCGCTTAGCGCTATGATCGAACAGAAGCGACGGACCATGACCGTCGTTCGGGCTTTTCCCTGAAGGGGGGCGATATGAACGGTAACTTGTACAACTGGCTCCACGATCTGGCTGTCGCACTGGGGCTGGTGCCGCCGCCACCACAGCCTGTGCCTATCCCGGCCGACAACCACCGGCCTCGGCAGCGCCCTCGGCGCTGAGCCCTCCGGGCCCGTCGCGCGCCATGCAAAACGCCCCTTACGGGGCGTTTTTCGTTGCTGACAGCGCTCAAGCCGCCTGGGTATTGGCCCGGCTGGCGTCGACTTTCGCCAGGTAAGCATCCAGGCGAACCGCGGCCGCATCATCGACGAACAGCCCCAGCTTGCTGCGACGCCACAGCACGTCTTCGCTGCGGGTGGCCCATTCCTGCTCGTACAGGTAATCGACTTCGCGGCTGAACAGCCCCGTGCCCAATTCCTCGCCCAGATCGGCTACCGACTGTGCGCCTTCGATCAAACGCCAGCTGCGGCTGCCGTAGCTGACCGCCCAACGCTCGGCCAGGCCGTTTGGCAGCCAGGGAGCTTTCACCCGCATGTCCTGAGCCAGGGCCTGCGGCGTGCTCATGTCTTCGCCACCGGGCAGGGCACTGGTCGCCGTCCAGCTACCGCGCATCTGCGCGAAGAATGGCTTCAACTGTGCCATGGCCGACTCAGCCAGCTTGCGGTAAGTGGTCAACTTGCCGCCGAACACCGAAAGGATCGGCGCCTCGCCGTGGCCGCCGCTGAGCGACAGGGTGTAGTCGCGGGTAATGGCCGATGGGTTGTCCGACTCGTCGTTGCACAGCGGGCGAACGCCCGAATAGGTGCGCACCACATCGCTGCGGCTGACCTGTTTCTTGAAGTGGGCGTTCACCACCTTGAGAATGTAGTCGGCCTCGGCGTCGGTGATCTCCACCTTGGACGGGTCGCCCGTGTATTCACGGTCGGTGGTGCCCAGGATGGTGAAGCGATCCAGGTACGGGATGGTGAAGACGATGCGCTGGTCTTCGTTCTGCAGGATGTGCGCCTGCTCGCCTTCGTACAGGCGTGGCACGATCAGGTGGCTGCCCTGGATCAGGCGGATGCCGTATGGGGATTGCAACTGCAGGTCGTCACGAATGAACTTCGCTACCCAGGGCCCGGCCGCATTGACCAGCGCGCGCGCCTTGAGGGTGAACGTGCTGCCGTCCTCGCGCTGCAGATTGACCTGCCACACACCGTCTACACGCTTCGCGTCGACACAGCGGGTGCGGGTATGGATATGTGCGCCTTTTTCCCGCGCTGACATGGCGTTGAGTACCACCAGGCGAGCGTCGTCGACCCAGCAGTCGGAATATTCGAAACCGCGGGTGATTTCCGGCTTCAACGCACTGTCGGCGCCGAAGCGCAGGCTGCGCGAGCCTGGCAGCTTTTCTCGCTTGCCCAGGTTGTCGTAGAGGAACAGCCCGGCGCGGATCATCCAGGCAGGACGCAGATGAGGCCGATGCGGCAGGACGAAACGCATGGGCTTGACGATGTGCGGAGCCTTGGCCAGCAACACTTCGCGTTCGGCCAGTGCTTCGCGTACCAGGCGAAATTCGTGGTGTTCCAGATAACGCAGGCCGCCGTGGATCAGCTTGCTGCTGGCCGAAGAGGTGTGGCTGGCCAGGTCGTCCTTCTCGCAGAGAAACACGGAAAGCCCACGCCCGGCAGCGTCGGCGGCAATCCCCACGCCATTGATGCCACCACCGATCACGGCGACGTCGTAGATTTCAGCCAGCGGTTGGCGGGGCAAGGTCGAATGGGGCATGGCAGCCTCCTGCGTTTATCAAGGAGCGTTCGAATGAGTGCTTTGAATTCGA
The DNA here is from genome assembly GCF_014235765.1 of Pseudomonas baltica. Lineage (GTDB taxonomy): Bacteria > Pseudomonadota > Gammaproteobacteria > Pseudomonadales > Pseudomonadaceae > Aquipseudomonas > Aquipseudomonas baltica. The sequence continues at coordinate 1,554,042 of NZ_JACMYH010000001.1, read as the reverse complement.
ACATCAATGTTCAATTTCGAAAATACTAGCCCAATACGAAGGGCTTAGCCAGTCGAAGATGATTGAAATTGTTGATCGAAGGGGGTCAAAGCGAAGAAATACGAACATCAGAAGCGAAGCTGATGCGCCGTGGGCGTTGCCAAGTGGGGATTGTGGACGGGCAGGGCGGCTTGCGCCGCTGCCACAGGGTCAGACGATCTCGAGGCGGATCTTGTGTTGTTGCAGCAATTGCAGCAAGGCGGGCACGGGTGGCTGATCGGTGACCAGGCAGTCGATCAGGCTGATCGGGCCCAGGCGGACCATGGCATTGCGGCCAAACTTGCTCGAGTCGGCGGCCAGAATGACTTGGCGCGCATTGGCGATGATCGCCTGGCTGACGCGAACCTCCTGATAGTCGAAGTCCAGCAGGCTGCCGTCTTCGTCGATACCACTGATGCCGACCAAGGCGAAGTCGACCTTGAACTGGGTGATGAAGTCGATACTCGCCTGGCCCACCACGCCGCCGTCACGGCGTACGTTGCCGCCGGCCAGCAGTACGTCGAAGTCGTCCTTGCCGCTGAGGATCGAGGCCACGTGCAGGTTGTTGGTGATGATCTTCAGGTGGCTGTGGTTGAGCAGGGCGCGGGCGATGGATTCGGTGGTGGTGCCGATATTGATGAACAGCGAGGCGTGGTCGGGGATCTGGGCGGCAATCGCCTCGGCGATGCGCTGTTTCTCGTCGCGCATCTGGTCGGCACGCATGGCGTAGGCCGTGTTTTCGATGCTCGAATCGTAGGCGGCGCCACCGTGATAGCGACGCAGCAGATTGACCTCGGCCAGCTGGTTGATGTCACGCCGGATGGTTTGCGGCGTCACGACGAACAGTTGGGCCATTTCCTCGATGCTGACATAGCCGCGTTCGCGTACCAGTTCGAGGATCTGCTGTTGGCGGGGAGGCAGGTTCATGGGGCTTCCTTTGGCTGCCATGCAAAAGCATGCATGATGCCGCAGGAACGGGCCCCATCGCCAGAAGTGATTCCATGGACCGCACTTGCGCAGGCCGGAACTGGCCGGTCTGCGCGTTCACTCGGTCACTGCTCTTCGTGCGGTTCCCAGTCACGGGTGCGTTCAACGGCCTTTTTCCAGCCAGCGTAGAGTTTTTCCTTGCCGGTTTCGTCTAGCAGAGGCTCGAAGGTACGCTCGATCACGGCCTTGCCGCGCAACTCATCCAGGCTGCCCCAGAAGCCGCACGCCAGGCCCGCCAGGTAGGCGGCACCCAAGGCCGTGGTTTCGCGCATCTGCGGACGCTCCACCGGAGTGCCGAGAATGTCGGCCTGGAACTGCATGAGGAAGTTGTTGGCCACCGCGCCGCCGTCCACGCGCAGGGCGCTCAGGCGCTCGCCGGAATCCTGTTGCATGGCGTCGAGCACGTCGCGGGTCTGGTAGGCAATCGACTCAAGCGCCGCGCGAATGATGTGGTCGACGCGTACGCCGCGGGTCAGGCCGAACAGCGCGCCACGGGCATAGGGGTCCCAGTAGGGCGCGCCCAGGCCGGTGAACGCCGGCACCAGGTAGACACCATTGGTGTTCTTCACTTTGCTGGCGAAATATTCGGTGTCGTAGGCGTCGTTGACGATCTTCAGTTCGTCGCGCAGCCACTGCACGGTCGAGCCGCCGTTGAACACGGCGCCTTCCAGGGCGTAGGCGACTTCGCCACGCGGGCCGCAGCCGATGGTGGTGAGCATCCCGTGCTGCGACGTGACGGCCTTCTTGCCAGTGTTCATCAGTAGGAAGCAGCCGGTGCCATAGGTGTTCTTGGCCTGGCCAGGCTCGACGCACATCTGGCCGAACAAGGCGGCCTGCTGGTCGCCGGCGATCCCGGCAATGGCGATGCCGCTCTTGGTATGGCCGTAGATTTCCGACGACGACTTGACCTCTGGAAGCATCTCGCGCGGGATGTCCAGGGTCTGCAGCATCTTCTCGTCCCACTCCAGGGTGTGGATGTTGAAGAGCATGGTGCGCGAGGCGTTGGTGTAGTCGGTGACGTGCACCTTGCCGCCGGTGAATTTCCAGATCAGCCAGCTATCGACGGTGCCGAACAGCAGCTCGCCGTTGCGTGCGCGCTCGCGGCTGCCTTCGACGTTGTCGAGGATCCATTTCAGCTTGGTGCCGGAAAAGTACGGGTCGACCACCAGGCCGGTGGTCTGCTTGATGTAGTCTTCCAGGCCGTCGCGCTTGAGCTGCTGGCAGATCTCGGTGCTGCGTCGGCACTGCCAGACCACGGCATTGTAGATCGGGCGACCGCTGTTCTTGTCCCACACTACGGTGGTTTCACGCTGGTTGGTGATGCCGATGGCCGCAACCTGGGCGTGGCTCAGCCCGGCCTGGGCCAAGGCCTCGACCATGGTCGCGCTCTGGGTGGCGAAGATTTCCATCGGGTCGTGCTCGACCCAGCCGGCCTGCGGATAGTGCTGGACGAATTCGCGCTGCGAGGTGCCGACGACATTGGCGTCGCGGTCGAAAATGATCGCCCGGGAGCTGGTGGTACCTTGGTCCAGGGCAATGATGTAGTTCTTGTTGTCGGTATCGGTCATGTCGATGGCCTTGCGCAAGTGTGCAATAAATGCGGAATGTGGTGTTTGTGCAGGCTCAGGAGGCCTGCACCTTCGATGCGGACGCTTCGGCCGACCCGTTGTTCGAGTTTGGCAAATGGCGTGCGATCAGTACCCGGTACGCGCCGGCGCCCAGGCAGGCACCTACGATCGGCGCCACGATGGGAACGATGAAATAGGGAATCGTGCGGCCACCGGTGAAGGCTATTTCACCCCAGCCGGCGATGAACGTCATCAGCTTTGGACCGAAATCCCTGGCCGGGTTCATGGCAAAGCCGGTCAGCGGCCCCATGGCGCTGCCGATCACGGCGATCAGCAAGCCGACCAGCAGCGGCGCCATGGCCCCGCGCGGAAGACCGTTGTGCTCGTCGCCCAGGGCCATGATCACCGCCATCAGGATGGCGGTGATGACCATCTCGACCAAAAAGGCCTGACCGATGGACAGCGCCGCATGGGGGTAGGTGGAGAAGATGCTCGCCGTTTCGAGGCTCGCTTGCGTGCCCCTGACGATGCCGTGGGTTTGTTCGTAATCGAAGAAAAGGCTGCTGTAGAGGGTATAGACCAGTGCCGCGGAACAGAACGCGCCTGCCACCTGAGCCAGAATGTAGAAGGGCAGCTTGCGTTTCTCGAAGCCGCCGAACAGGCACAGGGCGATGCTGACCGCCGGGTTCAGATGGGCACCGGACACGCCGGCCGTCAGGTAGATCGCCATGCTCACGCCGACGCCCCAGATGATGCTGATTTCCCACAGGCCGAGGCTGGCACCTGCGACCTTGAGCGCCGCGACGCAGCCGGTACCGAAGAAGATAAGCAGCGCGGTGCCGAGAAACTCGGCAGTGCACTGGCCCGACAAGGTCGGTTGTTGCTGTGCGGTCATCGTGTATTACCCCAATTGTTTTTTTTGTCTGACGCCGTTTTCGGCGCCTGGAATCTGTCGTCGTGCGATCCCCATCGCACGTCGCAGTACAGCCTTCGAGCACATTGTACTATCGTGCCTATCTTCACAAACGAAAAAATATAGACAAGAAACGCCGCTGTCAAAGGTCGAAAGCGAACGAGTTCGTTCATTGCCTGCGAACTTTTCCGCGCATTTCCGGCAAAGCCACGGTTGGCGTGGCTTGCCCGCCTGTGTCCTAATGCCGGGCCTGTTTTTTATTTGTCTGGAGTCCCTGCATGACCCCCGCCCTGGACCTCTTGAAGAAGCACCGCGCCGAGCATCGAGTGCATGCCTATGAACATGATCCCAAGGCAGCTTCCTATGGACTCGAAGCGGTGGAAAAGCTCGGTCTGACCGCCGCGCGGGTGTTCAAGACCCTGCTGGCGGCGAGCGAAAGAAGCGAGCTGCTGGTGGCAGTGGTGCCGGTGACCGGCACCCTGGATCTCAAGGCGCTCGCGCATGCGGCCGGCGTGAAGAAATGCGAGATGGCAGATCCGCAGGCTGCGCAGCGAGCCACGGGGTATCTGCTGGGCGGGATCAGCCCGCTGGGGCAGAAGAAGCGCTTGCGGACCTTCATCGATCAAACCGCCGAGGCATTGCCCAGCATGTTCGTAAGCGCCGGCAGGCGCGGGCTGGAAGTCGAGCTGGCGCCGCAGCTGCTGGCCGAGCACACCCAGGGTCGCTTCGCCGATATCGGCCGCCCCTGATGCACCAAGGAAATTATTCATCGACTCGACGAGTCGAACGCCGATAGCCAGACGGCTTGGCCGCCACCCCTTTCCGCAACAGCGAGGATTGCCATGCAACTGGATTTCCATCAGGTCGATGCGTTTACCCAACAGCCTTTTGCTGGCAACCCGGCAATGGTCTACCGCCTCGACAGCTGGCTGGCCGACGAGCTGATGCAGAAGATCGCCGCCGAGCACAACCTGGCGGAGACCGCGTTTTTGGTTCGCGAAGCGCAGGGCTGGCATATCCGCTGGTTCACCCCGCGCACCGAAGTGCCCTTGTGTGGCCATGCCACCTTGGCCAGCGCCTACGTGCTGTTTCATGTCTATGGGGAGACGGCGTCGAGCCTGTCGTTCGCCAGCCGCTCGGGCAACCTTACCGTCAGCCGTGAGGGCGACCGGCTGTGGCTGGACTTCCCGGCGATGATGCCCGAGGAGCAGTTGGGCCTGACCCTGGAGGTCGAGCGTGCCTTGGGTTGCGAAGCGGTCGACGTAATGGCGGCGGCGTCGCTGTTCGTCCTGCTGGAGTCGGAGCAGGCGGTACGCCAGTGCCGCCCGAACATGGCGGCCCTGGCACGCTTGCCCTGGCCCGGGGTGATCATTACCGCCCGGGGCGACCATCAGGACTTCGTTTCGCGCTACTTCGCACCTGCCATCGGCATCGACGAGGACGCGGTCACCGGCTCCACCCATTGCAGCCTCATCCCGTACTGGTCGAGGCGTCTGGTCAAGACCAGCCTCACTGCCTACCAGTGCTCGGCGCGGGGTGGCGATCTGTTTTGCCGGATGGAAGGCGAACGGGTCAAGATCGGCGGCTACGCCACGTTGATCAGCAGCGGCCGGCTACTGCTCGGTGCCCAGCCCTGATTGCGCCGAAGCCAGTGTGCCGGCCTGATCGTCGAGCAGCGCCATGAAGGCCCGCGCCGCATTCGACAGGGTCCGTTCGGTGTGCAGGATATAACCCAACTGGCGGCTCAGCTGCACACCGGGTAGCTGGAAGCGCGCCACTTGCTCGTCGAGCATGGTGCGCGGCAGCACACTCCACGCCAGGCCGATCGACACCATCATCTTGATGGTTTCCAGGTAGTTGGTGCTCATGGCGATGTTCGGGCTCAGGCCTTGCGCCTCGAACAGGCGGCTGACGATGTGGTGGGTGAAAGTATTGCCGCCCGGAAACACCGCCGGATGTTCGGCGATATCGCTCAGCTTCACCACCGCCTGCAGGGCCAGCGGATGTTCCGGGGCGGCGACGAAATCCAGCGGGTCATGCCACACCGGTACCGAGCGCACCAGGTGATGGGGCTCGGGCGCCAGGGTGATCACCGCCAGCTCCGCACGTCCGTGCAGGATCTCCTCATAGGCCACTTCCGAATCGAGAAACTGGATGTCCAGGGCGACCTTGGGGTACATCCGCGTGTAGGTGCGCAGCAGCGAGGGCAATCGGTGCAGACCGATGTGGTGGCTGGTGGCGAGGGTCAGGCGGCCCGTCACGTCGCCGCTCAGGTTGGTCAGGGCGCGGCGGGTGTCTTCCAGCACATCGAGAATCTGGTAGGCGCGTGGCAGCAGGGCCCGGCCGGCCTCGGTCAGATTGACTTCGCGGCCCAGGCGATCGAACAAACGCACGCCCAGCTGCAATTCCAACCCGGCGATGCGTTTGCTGATCGCCGGCTGGGTCAGGTGCAGCCGATCCCCGGCCCTGGAAAAACTGCCCACTTCGGCGATGGCTATAAAGGCATTGAGACTGGCCAGGTCCATGCGCGAATTCCTTTTGGTTATCCAAAGTATTAAAATTATGAATTTGAGTTATTCAAGATAACCTCATAGCATCACCCCTACAAGCCAAGCGGTTATAGGCATAGAAAAGACAGCAAGACTGATGAGGAAACGTCTGATGGCCGGCAAAACGCTCTACGACAAGCTCTGGGATTCGCATTTGGTCAAGCAGCGCGACGATGGCTCGGCGCTGATCTACATCGACCGTCACATCATCCACGAAGTGACTTCGCCCCAGGCGTTCGAAGGCTTGCGCCTGGCCGGCCGCAAACCGTGGCGCATCGACGCCAACATCGCCACGCCCGACCACAACGTGCCGACTACCCCGGAACGCAAGGGCGGCATCGGCGCGATCGCCGACCAGGTGTCGCGTCTGCAGGTGCAGACCCTGGACGACAACTGCGACGAGTACGGCATCACCGAATTCAAGATGAACGACGTACGCCAGGGCATCGTCCATGTCATCGGCCCGGAGCAGGGCGCGACCTTGCCCGGCATGACCGTGGTCTGCGGCGATTCGCACACCTCGACCCACGGTGCCTTCGGTGCCCTGGCCCATGGCATCGGTACCTCGGAGGTCGAGCACGTGCTCGCCACGCAGTGCCTGGTGGCCAAGAAAATGAAGAACATGCAGGTGTTGGTCGAAGGTACCTTGCCGTTTGGCGTGACCGCCAAGGACATCGTGCTGGCCGTGATCGGCAAGATCGGCACCGCCGGCGGCAATGGCCATGCCATCGAGTTTGCCGGCAGCGCCATTCGCGACCTGTCGGTGGAAGGCCGCATGACCATCTGCAACATGTCGATCGAGGCCGGCGCCCGCGTGGGCCTGGTGGCTGCCGATGAAAAGACCGTCGCCTACGTCAAGGGTCGGCCGTTCGCGCCCAGCGGCGCCGATTGGGACAAGGCGGTGGAGTCGTGGAAAGGGCTGGTGTCCGACGCCGATGCCCACTTCGACACCGTGGTGCGCCTGGATGCCGCGCAGATCAGGCCGCAGGTCAGCTGGGGGACCTCGCCGGAAATGGTCCTGGCCGTTGACCAGAACGTGCCGGACCCGGCGCGCGAGTCGGATCTGGTCAAGCGCGGTTCCATCGAGCGCGCGCTGAAATACATGGGCCTGACCGCCAACCAGGCGATCACCGACATTCAGCTCGACCGCGTGTTCATCGGCTCGTGCACCAATTCACGCATCGAAGACTTGCGCGCCGCCGCAGTGATCGCCAAGGGCCGCAAGGTGGCCTCGACCATCAAGCAGGCCATCGTCGTGCCGGGCTCGGGCCTGGTCAAGGCGCAAGCGGAGCGCGAAGGCCTGGACAAGATTTTCCTCGAGGCGGGCTTCGAGTGGCGTGAGCCGGGCTGCTCCATGTGCCTGGCGATGAACCCGGACCGGCTGGAGTCGGGCGAGCACTGCGCATCGACCTCCAACCGCAACTTCGAAGGCCGCCAGGGCGCCGGTGGGCGTACCCATCTGGTCAGCCCGGCCATGGCCGCCGCAGCCGCCGTCGTCGGTCGTTTCGTCGACGTTCGTGAATTGATCCAGGGGAACGCAGCATGAAAGCCTTCACTCGACACACCGGCCTGGTCGCTCCGTTGGATCGTGCCAACGTCGACACCGACCAGATCATTCCCAAGCAGTTCTTGAAGTCGATCAAGCGCACCGGCTTTGGCCCGAACCTGTTCGACGAATGGCGCTACCTGGATGTCGGTCAGCCTTACCAGGACAATTCCAAGCGTCCGTTGAACAAGGATTTCGTCCTCAATCACGAGCGCTACCAAGGTGCCAGCGTGCTGCTGGCGCGGGAGAACTTTGGTTGCGGCTCCAGCCGCGAGCATGCGCCGTGGGCATTGGATGAGTATGGCTTTCGCGCCGTGATCGCGCCGAGCTATGCAGATATCTTCTTCAACAACAGCTTCAAGAACGGCTTGCTGCCGATCATCCTCAGTGATGAGCAAGTCGATGAGTTGTTCCAGGAAGTCGAGGCCGCGCCGGGTTACCAGTTGACCGTGGACCTGGCGACCCAGAGCGTGACCAGCCCGAGCGGCAAGGTCTACAGCTTCGAGATCGACGAGTTTCGCAAGCACTGCCTGTTGAATGGGTTGGACGATATCGGCCTGACCTTGCAGGACGGTGAGGCGATTGCGACGTTCGAGGCCAAGCATCGGGCCAGCCAGCCTTGGTTGTTTCGTGATTGATTGATGTAGGCAGGTTTGGCCTTTTCGCGGGCAGAGCCCGCTCCCACATGGGCGGCGAGTCCTCTACGCGCGAAGAGGCCCGCAAGGCCACCGAAAACCCAGGCACAAGGAAGCCCAGCCCATGACCCAGCACACCCAAGTCGTGCAGAAACAGTTCGGTGAACAGGCTTCGGCCTATCTGAGCAGCACCGTTCACGCCCAGGGCGCGGAATTTGCGCTGCTTCAGGCGGAGCTGGCGGGCCAGTCCCAGGCTCGGCTGTTGGACCTGGGGTGTGGCGCCGGCCACGTCAGTTTTCATTGCGCGCCACTGGTCAAACAGGTGGTGGCCTATGATCTGTCGCAACAGATGCTCGACGTGGTCGCCAGCGCTGCCAGCGAGCGGGGGCTGGGCAATGTCGGCACCGAACTCGGCCCGGCCGAGCGGCTGCCGTTCGCCGACGCCGCCTTCGACTATGTGTTCAGCCGCTATTCGGCGCATCACTGGAGCGACCTCGGCCTGGCCCTGCGCGAAGTGCGCCGTGTGCTCAAACCCGGTGGCGTGGCCTGCTTCATCGACGTGATGTCGCCGGGCAGCCCGCTGCTCGATACCCATCTGCAAAGTGTCGAAGTGCTGCGCGACACCAGCCATGTGCGCGACTACAGTGCCGGCGAATGGCTGAGCCAGGTGAATGAAGCGGGCCTGCAGGTACGCGGGCACACTCGCCAGCGCCTGCGCCTTGAATACGCCTCGTGGGTCGAGCGCATGCGCACGCCCGAGGTCATGCGCGCGGCCATCCGCGCCTTGCAGCAAGCCGTGGGCGCCGAGGTGCGCGAGTATTACCAGATCGACGACAATGGCTCGTTCAGTACCGACGTGCTGGTGTTGTGGGCCCAGCGTTGAGCATTCATTCACGGCCTGCCCGGGGGCATGCCGTATTACCGGAATTAACGAGGAACGCATGAGCAAGCAGATTCTGATTCTCCCAGGCGACGGCATCGGCCCGGAAATCATGGCCGAAGCGGTCAAGGTGCTGGAACTGGCCAACGCCAAGTTCCAGCTGGGCTTCGAACTGGCCCACGACGTGATCGGCGGCGCTGCCATCGACAAGCATGGCGTGCCGCTGGCCGACGAGACCCTGGCACGTGCCCGTGCCGCTGACGCGGTGCTGCTGGGCGCGGTGGGCGGGCCGAAATGGGACAAGATCGAGCGCGATATTCGCCCGGAACGCGGTCTGCTGAAGATTCGCTCGCAGTTGGGCCTGTTCGCCAACCTGCGTCCTGCCATTCTCTACCCGCAACTGGCCGATGCTTCCAGCCTGAAGCCGGAAATCGTTGCCGGGTTGGACATCCTCATCGTCCGTGAGCTGACCGGCGGCATCTACTTCGGCGCGCCGCGTGGTGTGCGCGAACTGGAAGGCGGCGAGCGCCAGGCCTACGACACCCTGCCGTACAGCGAGAGCGAAATCCGCCGCATCGTGCGCGTCGGCTTCGACATGGCCCAGGTGCGCGGCAAGAAGCTGTGCTCGGTGGACAAGGCCAACGTATTGGCGTCGAGCCAGCTGTGGCGTGAAGTAGCCGAGGAGATCGGCAAGGATTACCCCGATGTCGAGCTGAGCCACATGTACGTCGACAACGCCGCGATGCAGTTGGTGCGCGCGCCGAAACAGTTCGACGTGATGGTCACCGACAACCTGTTCGGCGACATTCTTTCCGATGAGGCGTCGATGCTTACCGGCTCCATCGGCATGTTGCCTTCGGCCTCGCTGGACGCCCACAACAAGGGCATGTACGAGCCCTGCCACGGTTCGGCGCCGGACATCGCCGGGCAAGGCATCGCCAACCCGCTGGCGACCATTCTGTCGGTGTCGATGATGCTGCGTTACAGCTTCAACCAGCACGATGCTGCCGCTGCCATCGAGCAGGCGGTCAGCCTGGTGCTGGATCAGGGCTTGCGCACCGGCGACATCTGGTCTGAGGGCACCACACGGGTCGGTACGCAGGAAATGGGCGATGCAGTAGTCGCCGCGCTGCGGAATCTGTAATCTCTTGGGCCCGCTGCGACTTTCCATCGACAGCAGCGGCCCACTTTTCAAGAAGGTGTAGTTGCGATGAAACGTGTAGGTCTGATCGGTTGGCGCGGTATGGTCGGTTCCGTGCTTATGCAGCGGATGCTGGAAGAGCAGGACTTCGATCTGATCGAGCCGGTGTTTTTCACCACTTCCAATGTCGGCGGCCAGGGCCCGGCGGTCGGCAAGGACATTGCCCCGCTCAAGGATGCCTACAGCATTGAAGAGCTGAAGACACTCGACGTGATTCTGACCTGCCAGGGTGGCGACTACACCAGCGAGGTATTCCCCAAGCTGCGCGAGGCCGGCTGGCAGGGTTACTGGATCGACGCGGCTTCCAGCCTGCGTATGCAGGATGACGCGGTGATCGTGCTCGACCCGGTCAACCGCCGGGTGATCGACCAGCAACTGGATGCGGGCACCAAGAACTACATCGGTGGCAACTGCACCGTAAGCCTGATGCTGATGGGCCTGGGCGGGCTGTTCGAGGCCGGTCTGGTGGAGTGGATGAGTGCCATGACCTACCAGGCGGCTTCGGGCGCCGGCGCACAGAACATGCGCGAGCTGATCAGGCAGATGGGCAGCACCCATGCCTCGGTCGCCGATGACCTGGCCAACCCGGCCAGCGCCATTCTCGACATCGATCGCAAGGTCGCCGAAGCCATGCGTGGCGAGGGTTACCCGACCGAGAACTTCGGTGTGCCACTGGCTGGCAGCCTGATCCCCTACATCGACAAGGAACTGCCGAATGGGCAGAGCCGTGAAGAGTGGAAAGCCCAGGCCGAGACGAACAAGATTCTTGGACGGTTCAAGAGCCCGATCCCGGTGGATGGTATCTGTGTGCGTATCGGTGCAATGCGCTGTCACAGCCAGGCGCTGACCATCAAGCTGAACAAGGACGTGCCGATGGCGGACATCGAAGGGCTGATCAGCCAGCACAACCCATGGGTCAAGCTGGTGCAGAACAGCCGCGAAGCGAGCATGCAGGAACTCACGCCTACACAGGTTACCGGCACGCTGAACATCCCGGTCGGGCGCCTGCGCAAGTTGAACATGGGCTCGCAGTACCTGGGCGCGTTCACCGTCGGCGACCAACTGCTGTGGGGCGCCGCCGAGCCGCTGCGTCGCATGCTGCGGATCCTGCTGGAGCGCTGATTCCTCCAGCGTGACCGCATCCAACGCCGACGCGGCTTGCGCCGCTGCTACAGGGGGTTGGATCTCTGTAGCAGCGGCGCGAGCCGCGTCCGGGTCCAACGCGTTCGTCCAGGATTACCGCATCTACCGCCGACGCGGCTTGCGCCGCTGCTACAGGGGGTTGGATCTCTGTAGCAGCGGCGCGAGCCGCGTCCGGATCCAACGCGTTCTTTCAGGAATGCCGCACCCACCGCCGACGCGGCTTGCGCCGCTGCTACGGGGGGTTAGATCTCTGTAGCAGCGGCGCGAGCCGCGTCCGGATCCAACGCGTTCGTCCAGGATTACCACATCCACCGCCGACGCGGCTTGCGCCGCTGCTACAGGGGGGTTAGATCTCTGTCGCAGCGGCGCGAGCCGCGTCCGGGTCCAACGCGTTCGTCCAGGATTACCGCATCCACCGCCGACGCGGCTTGCGCCGCTGCTACGGGGGGTTAGATCTCTGTAGCAGCGGCGCGAGCCGCGTCCGGATCCAACGCGTTCGTCCAGGATACCGCATCCACCGCCGACGCGGCTTGCGCCGCTGCTACGGGGTTGCGGTGGGGTGGTGTGCTTATTGGGCTGGGAAGGTTTCCAGCGCATGCTGCAGGCTGGCTTTCGACAATTCGCCGAGATGGCTGCCGAGCAGCTTTCCTTCGCTGCTGTAGAACAGCGTGGTCGGCAGCGCGACCGAACCCAGCGCGCGGCCCAGTTCGCCCTGGCTGTCGAATAGCACCTGAGTCAAATCCAGCCCCGTCGTCCCGGCGAAGCTCGCCACGATCTGCGCGGTTTCGCCATGGTTCACGAACAGAAAACGCACTTCAGGGTGAAGTTTCTGCATTTCCAGCAGCACAGGCATTTCTCGTCTGCAGGGTGGGCACCAGCTTGCCCAGAGGTTGATTACCATAGGTTTGCCCCCGTAGCTGCGCAGCGCTACGGGTTGGCCTGTGGCGGTGTGCAAGGTGACCTCGGGCAACTGCGAGTGCCGCGCCTGCTGATACCCGTGGCTGCCGAGGCTGGCGAGCGTCCAGAACAACAGGCCGCTGGCCAGGCTCCAGCCCAGCGTGCGGCGTATTAACGGGCGCCGCCAGGCACACACCAACGCCATCAGAGCACTCACCAGCAAGCCGGGCCACAGCAGGAAGCCACCGTCGCGTATATCGGGAATCTGCCAGAGATCCTGCCGATACTGCGCCCAATAGCGCAGCACGAAAGCCCCGCGCGCGACCACCAGGCACAGCAGGAACAGGCGAAATATCAGCGCTTCTGGATTGCTGCCAAACCCCTTGCGCGCCAGCTGCCAGCCCACGAGGCTGGCCAAGCCCAGCGCCAGCAATATCAGCAGGTGATGCAGGGAAAGGGCGAAAGGCCCTACGGCAAGGCTCAGCATGACAACAGATCCTGATGAAGTGATCCGACAAGTATGGCTGCATCAAGGTTAACCGATGGTTAACCAGCTCCAGGCCACTGTCACTGTGTGCACTCGATATCTCCCTGTAGGAGCGGTCCGTGGCCGCGAAAGGGCGGCGCGGTATATCAGACAGACCGCAGCGCCAGCTTCGCGGCCGATGGCCGCTCCTACAGGGGGGCGCTGTTCAGCGCATTGTAGGAGCGGTCCGTGGCCGCGAAGGCCCAGTGCAGTTCGCACAGATGCACCGCGGTGCGTTTTTCGCGGCCAATGACCGCTCCTGCCTTGTATCAGGGGCATAATGTTGTGTTAATCACGGCCCGTCACTGTGCGGCCTTTATTCTTCGAGCGCTGTCATGCACGTATTGCTTTGCGAAGACGACGACCTGATCGCCAGCGGCATCGTCGCCGGGCTCAATGCCCAGGGGCTGAACGTCGACCGGGTGGCCACCGCCTCGGCCGCGCAGGCCATGCTGCAGGCAGCCAGCTTCGATGTGCTGGTGCTGGATCTGGGCCTGCCCGACGAAGACGGCATCAAACTGCTCCACCGCCTGCGCCAGCGTGGGGTGGCTCTGCCGGTGCTGGTATTGACCGCCCGCGACAGCGTCAGCGACCGGGTCGCCGGGTTGCAGGCAGGTGCCGACGACTACCTGCTCAAACCCTTCGACCTGCGCGAACTGTGCGCGCGGCTGCACACCCTGCAGCGCCGCGTGGCTGGCCGCACCTTGAACATGATCGAACATGGCCCGCTGCAGCATGATCCCAGCACCCGGCAGACCTGGCTGGCCGGCCAGGCCATCGACCTGTCCCGCCGCGAACAGGCGCTGTTGTACGCCCTGCTGCAGAACCGCGGCCGCGTCCTCTCCGGCGAACAGCTCAAGGACAGCGTCTACGGCTTCAGTGACGAAGTGGAAAGCAATGCATTGAACGTGCACATTCACCACCTGCGCCGAAAGCTGGGTAACGGCATCGTCGAAACCGTCCGCGGGCTGGGCTACCGCCTGGGTCCGGCTCACACCGAACCAAAAGAGGCCCCATGAGCCTGCGTCTGCGTTTGAGCCTGATCCTCGGCGCGGCCTTCGTGGTCATCTGGGCACTCGCCGCCACCTGGATGTTCCGCGATCTGCGCAGCCAGATGATGTTCTCTCTGGACCAGCGTCTGGTGGCCTCGGCACGCATGGTCGCCGGCATGGTCGACCGTTTGCCGCAACCGCTTGCGGCACAGGGCGAAGGCACCCGCTTCAGTGCCGACCAATGGAGCATTCCTGACGGCATCGCCTGCCAGATCAGCTCGTTGCGCGGCGAAATCCTTGCCCGCAGCCACAGCAATGCCGACCAGGTGCTGGACGATCAGCGCACCGGTTTTCACGATCAGGCCATCGATGGCGAGCACTGGCGCAGTTTCACCCTGGCCCGTGACGATGTGCGAATCACCACCGCCGACCGCGAACTGGAACGCGAAGCCTTGAACCGTTCGGTCATGCTGGCTGCCTCCGCGCCGGTGCTCATGGCCCTGCTCGGCAGCATCGCGATGCTCTGGCTGGGTATCGGCAAGGGCCTGGCGCCTCTCAACCGGATGTGCGAGGCGCTGCGCAAGCGCGATGTCGATGCCCTCGACCCGCTGGTGCTGAAGTCGCTGCCCAGCGAACTGCAGCCGTTGCTGGACACCCAGAACCAGCTGTTTCTGCGCATCGGTCGCACCCTCGAGCGCGAGCGACAACTGACAGGCGATGCGGCGCATGAGTTGCGCAGCCCGCTGACCGCGATCAAGACCCACTTGCAGGTGGCCCGCATGACCACCGGCCTTGCCCATGAGCAGGCTCTGGCGCACGCCGAGGAAGGCGCCGACCGGCTGCAGCGCACGCTCGAGCAGTTGCTGCTGCTGGCGCGAGTCGAGGGCAGTCTGTCGTTCGATGATGGGGCACCGTGCAGTGCCGAACACGTGGCGCGCCTGGCCATCGGCGATGCCAGCCAGACGGATCGTTGGCGGGTCGAGTTGCACATGCCGCCGCAGTTGCCGTCGATTGCGTTGGGCATGCCGTCGACCCTCGCGGTACAGGCGCTGCGCAACTTGATCGACAATGCCCTGCGGCACAGCCCCGACCGGGCGCCGGTCTGGCTGACACTGGCCACCGAGCCTGGCTGGGTCTGCTTCACGGTGCGCGACTTCGGCCCTGGCATCGGTGCCGAAGATTTGCAACACCTTACCCAGCGTTTCTGGCGCAGCCGCGCCAGTGCCGGTTGCGGGCTGGGCCTGGCGATCGTTCAGGCCATCGCCCAGCGTTGCGGGTGTAGCCTGGACTTCGACAGTGGCGAAGACGGCCTGCGCGCCATCTTCAGGATTCCGGTCCGGCCGGTGTGAGCGGCAGTGGCTCAGCGCGCCGAGAGCGCGCTGGCCAGTTGCTGCGGGTCATTGAAGGTCTTGATGTCCACCACTACGCCATCCTTGAGTTCCAGCCACTGCACGGTTTCGCGGTCGCCGTTGTAGCGCGGCGCCACCCGGCCTTCTTCGTCCAGCAGGATGCGGTAGTTGAGTTTCTTCATGCCCGGCATGGCGATCCACTTGGCCACCGAAGGCATGTGCTCGATATCCGCGATGTAGGCCGCATGCCGTGATTCGAGAAACTCCTTGGGCCGCTTCTCCATGGCAGTCCCCATCAACTGGGCGGCGTCCATGCTGCGTGCGACGATGATCAACTGGGTCTGGTCGCTGAGCGAGTAGGGTTGTTCGAATTGGTCGAGCAGGGTCCACGGACCCAGGCGTTCACCGATCTCCGTGGCCTGGGCAGTAAGAGAAAGCAAGCTGAGAAGTAATGCGCAGCAGTATTTCATTGCGGCAAGGTCCTGGGACAGTGGGGTTTACATTAGAGCGGATCGGCCACGTGGGTACAAAGGTTTAGCGGCACCCTGGGTGACTTTTTCCGTGCTGGTCGATCGAGCAAGGTGTTGCCTGTTCGCGGCGCCGTGGCACAATTGCGCATGTCCAGACCCCAATGCTCTCGCTGCCATCGCCCCCTTGCACAGTGCCTGTGCGCCCTGATCCCGAACCTGCCCAGCCACACTCGGGTGCTGATCCTGCAGCACCCCAGCGAGGTTGATCATGCCTTGAACACAGCGCGTCTGGCCGCACTGGGCCTGCAAAACTGTGAGATCAGGGTCGGCGAGGTGTTCCAAGACCTGCCCCGGTGGCTGGCCCAGCCGGGCTATCAGCCCTGCCTGCTGTTTCCCGGGGAACACAGCGAAGCATTGAGCGCTTACCAGCCCTGCGCCCAGCCCAGGCTACTGGTGGTACCGGATGGTACCTGGCGCAAGGCGCGCAAACTGCTGCACCTCAATCCACCACTGGCCGCCTTGCCCAGGGTTCAGTTGGCAGGCGCCGAGCCTTCGCGCTATCGCTTGCGCAAGGCACCCGGCCCCGGCGCGCTATCGACCCTCGAAGCCATCACCCAGGCGCTGGAAGTGCTCGAATCACCGGCATCCTTCCAGGCATTGCTCAAGCCCTTCGACGCGCTCATCGACGGGCAGATCGCTGCCATGGGCGAAGAGGTCTATCGGCGCAACCATCAGCGCCATTGATGGATCGGCCAGCCGGCCTTTTCGGCATGCTCGCGCAGCACCGGGTCGGGGTTGACCGCATGAGGCGACGGTACTTCCAGCAGCAGCGGCAGGTCGTTGCGTGAATCCGAATAGAAGCTTGCGCCTTGCAGGGTTTCACCCTCGTCGTGCATCCATTCGCGCAGGCGCTTGATCTTGCCCTCGCGGTAGGTCAGTACGCCCACCGTATTGCCACTGTAGGTGCCGTGCTTGAGCTCGAGCTCGATGGCCAGCACATCGTCGACGCCCAGCCGCGCCGCGATTGGCCCGACCAGGTGAATGCCCGAGGCGGAAATGATCAGGATGCGGTCACCGGCCGCGCGGTGGGCGGCGATGGTGCGGGTGGCGTCGCTGAAAATGATCGGCTCGATGAAATCTTCCACCCACGGCTCGACCAGGTGTTCGACCTCTTCCGGCGTGCGCCCGAGCATCGGCTCCAGGCTGAACGCCATGTAGTCTTCCATGGCCAGCCGACCCTCGTTGTAGGCCTGCATCAGCTCGTGGTCGCGGCGCATGAAGGACTCGGGATCGACCCAGCCGAGGCGACCCATCTGCTCGCTCCAGAGCGAAGCACAGTCGCCGTGGATGAGGGTTTCGTCGAGATCGAAAATCGCTAGAGCCATGTGGAACCTCCCGTGGAAAGACGCTCAGGCTACCTCACAAAGTGCGTCGGGCCCAATCGTCAGGGACACCCTTTGGCCGTCGGGCAGCAGGTCGGCGGCCGTGCGGTTGAGCACGTCCACCAGCAGCTGCACGCCGTGGGCCTGCACCCGGTAGCGGATCACGTTGCCCAGCAGGCTATGGCTGCGGATCTCGCCGTCCAGGGCACCGTCAATCCCCAGTTCGATGGCTTCCGGGCGAATCGCCACGCGGGTGTGGATCGGCCGCTGCAGCAGGGCGCTGGCCTGGGCGGCATCGAGCAGGTTGTAGTTGCCGATGAAACCGGCAGCGAACGCATCGACCGGCGCCGTGTACAGACTTTGCGCATCGCCGCTCTGGACGATGCGGCCCCTGTTCATCAGGAAGATGCGGTCGCTCATGGTCAACGCCTCTTCCTGGTCGTGGGTGACGAAAATCGTGGTCAGACCCAGTTCCCGCTGGATCTGCCGGATCTGCTCGCGCAGGTGCTTGCGGATACGTGCATCCAGGGCCGACAGGGGCTCGTCGAGCAGCAACAGGCGCGGGCGGGTGACCAGCGAGCGGGCCAGGGCGACCCGTTGGCACTGGCCGCCGGACAACTGATGGGGATAGCGCCCGGCAAACTCACCCAGCTCCACCAGCGCCAGTACCTCGGCCACGCGGCGGGTACTTTCGGCGCCCTTGACCTTTTGCATGCGCAAGCCGAAGGCGACGTTCTGTTCCACGTTCATGTTGGGAAACAGGGCATAGCTCTGGAAGACCATGCCGATATCGCGCTTCTGCGGGCCAAGCGGAGCAAGGTTTTGGCCATTGAGCAGGATTGTGCCGGCATTGATCGGGGTCAGCCCGGCAATGGCGCGCAACAGGGTCGACTTGCCGCAGCCGGAGGGCCCGAGCAGGGTGATGAATTCCCCTCGCTCGACGGTGAAGCTGATATCGCTGAATACTTCGGTAGTGCCGTAGCGCTTATCCAGTCTTTCGACGCTGACGAAGCTCATATCAGTCTTTGTCCTTGTTCAAGCGATTGGCACCCCAGGTGAGCAGCAACACGAAAAGAAAATAGGAGATCACCAGCGCACTGTTGAAGTGGCCGCTGCTGTTGCGCATGTTGTTCAGGTAGACCTGCAGGGTTTCGTAGCGGGTGCCCACCAGCAGGTTGGCGAACACGAACTCGCCGAACAGGAACGAGAACGAGAGCAGCAGGGCGATCATCAGGCCCTTGCGCAGGTTGGGCAGCACCACCAGAACAGCCGCCTGGAACGTGCTGGCGCCCAACAGCTGCGCTGCGTCCATCAGGTCGCGCAGGTTGATCGCCTGCAGGTTGTTGGTGATGGCGCGGTACATGAACGGCAGGGCCACGGTGAAATAGCAGCCGATCAGGATCCAGGGTGTGCCGACCATGGCCAGCGGTCCCGAGCCGTACAGGTTCAACAGGCCTACCGAAGACACCACCGGGGGCACGGCAAAGGGCAGCAGGATGAGAATGTTCATCAGCGCATCCAGCCGCGGAAAGTGGTAGTGCACCACGAACAGCAGCGGCAGGATCACCAGCACCGACAGCACCAGCGCACCGACGCAGACCACCAGCGACTGGCCAAAGGCCTGGAGGAATCGCGGGTCGCCCCACAGCTGCAGGTACCACTTGAAGGTCAGCCCGCTGGGCAGGATCGATGCCGACCAGCTGGTGGCGACCGAGTACAGCAGGGTACCGGCCAACGGCAGCAGCAGAATCAGGAACAGCAGCCAGACCACGGCCCGGTGGTAGAGGCCGGGTGCGTCGAGTTCAGCGCGCGACATGGTAGCTCCTGCGCAACAGCCATTGATGGACAAGGGTGACCAGGGTCATCAGCCCCACCAGAATCATGGCCAGGGCGCTGGCCAGGTTGGGGTCCAGACTGATGTCGCCGGCCACCATGGCGGCGATGCGGATCGGCAGCACGTTGAAATTGCCGGTGGTCAGCGCGTACACCGTGGCGTAGGCACCCAGGGCATTGGCCAGCAGGATGACGAAGGTGCCCAGCAGCGCAGGGGTCAGCACCGGCAGGCCGATGTGGCGCCAGTAGGCCCAGCCGTTGGCCCCGAGCAGGGCGGCGGACTCGCGCCAGTCTTCGCGCAACGCGTCGAAAGCGGGGTAGAGCAGCAGTACGCCCAGCGGGATCTGGAAATAGGTGTAGGTGATGATCAGGCCGGTCTTGGAGTACAGGTTGAAATCGTCGATCAGGCCGCTTTGCTTGAGCATCATGGTTATCGCGCCATTGAAACCCAGCAGGATGATGAAGGCGAACGCCAGCGGTACGCCGGAAAAGTTGCTGGTCATGTTGGCGAAGGCGCTGACGAAATCCCGTAGCCGCGAGTCGACCCGGCGCAGTGAGCTGGCGCCGATGACGGCGATGACGATGCCGAACAGGCTCGACCAGAAACTGATTTCCAGGCTGAACTGGATGGCCTGGCGATAGAACCGCGAGCCGAAGGCCTTGCTGAAGTTGTCCAGGCTCCAACCGGCGTCGGTTTGCACGCTGTGGATGGCCACCCACGCCAGTGGAGCGATCTGGAAGACGAAGAAGAACAGGGCGAAGGGCACTAGGAGGAGCAGGGCCAGGGTTCTGCCGCGGGTGGGGGTGGTCACTATTGCATGGCTCCGGGGTTGCGGGGTGTCAGCGTGTCAGGGTGTCAGGAGGATCGGAGGAGGCCTCTTCGCGGGCAGAGACCCGCTCCCACAGGGATTGACGCTCTTGCCCCTGTGGGAGCGGGTCTCTGCCCGCGAAGAGGCCCTACCTGATGCACTTCAGGCGATCACTGCATTTCGAAGATCACCTGTTCCTGCCACTGCTGGGGCAGGGCCTTGGAGCTTGCTTCCCAGACGTCCGGATTCTTGATCGGTGTGACATGGCGATACTGCTCGGCCGGCAGCAGCTTGGCCGCGACATCATCCGGCAGCTTGATGTGGTCGGCACGGATCGGCCGGGCGTAGCCGCGCGCCAGATTGATCTGCCCGGCATCGCTGAGGATGTACTCGCGGGCCAGCTTCGCGGCATTCGGGTGCTTGGCGTACTTGTTGATGATGGTGGTGTAGCCGGAAATCACCGACCCATCCGAAGGGATCAGCACATCGAAGCGTTTCGGATCGATCTGGTCGCGATAGCTCAGGCCATTGAAGTCCCAGACCACACCCACTTCGATCTCGCCTTTTTCCAGGGTCTGGATGGTCGGGTTGGCCAGGGACAAGCGTTTCTGCTTGGCCAGTTCGGTGAACAGTTGCAGGCCCGGCGCCAGGTTGCTTTCATCGCCCTTGAAGGCGATTGCCGCCGCCAGCACGCCATTGGCTGCCTGGGCCGCGGTGCTTACATCACCGATGGCCACCTTGTACTTGCCGTTCTTCAGGTCTGCCCAGCTTTTCGGGGCATCTTCGGGTTTGACCAGTTGCTTGTTGACGATGAACGCGATGGTGCCGGTGTACGCCAGCATCCAGTGGCCATCGGCATCCTTGGCCCAATCGGGGATCTGCGCCCAGGTGGAAGGCTTGTAGGCCTGGGTCACGCCCTGTTTCGTGGCGATGGGGCCAAATGCTGCACCGACATCGCCGATATCGGCACTGGCGTTGTCTTTCTCGGCAGCGAACTTAGCCACCTCTTGCGCCGAGCTCATGTCGGTGTCCATGTGCTTGAGGCCGTACTTGCTGGCCAGGTCGTCCCAGGTGCCCTTCCAGTTGGCCCAGGCGTCGGGCATGCCGACGCTGTTGACCATGCCTTCGGTCTTGGCCGCGGCTTCAAGGGTTTGCAGATCGGTATCTGCGGCTGAAGCCAGGTTGCACAACGCGATGCTCGAACCTAACAGTGTGGCCAGGAAAAGCTTTTTCATCCGGTGCTCCTATGGGCGCCTATCGAAACGAGGGGACTGTCGACGACTGGATTGATCTGGATTCAGCAATACCCGAGCCAACGTAGGTGACGCTCATGACATTTTGACGTCGAGCACGTCGGCCACAGGCATGCCGAGGGCAGTCGTGCCCTTGGAGGCTAAGCGTAGACGAGATTTGCCGCTTCGATCGGTGCTAAGGAAAGGCAGTTGCAAGCGGACATGTACACAAGCGTATGCACGGACAGGCGGCCGCAGGAAAGCAGGAGAGCAGGGTAGCAGGACCGCGAGCCGGGCCCTGCAACCAAACGGATGCATCAGTGCATCAGTGGTTCACGGTAAAGGCGAGCATCGCCGAGAGTTGGCACATCGGTCGACCGCTTTCGGCATGCCACTGATTGAAGGCCGCCTGGACCGCCGCCTGATCGCGTTTGGAACTGGGCACCTTGTCGACGATCTCCTGGGCGCTCAGTGCCGCTACCACGTCCCAACTGGGAATGAAGGTGTCCTTGCCCACCATGCGCAGGAAGCGTGGCGCCGACAACCCGCCCATCTGGTTGCCATGCTTGGCGATGTACTGCCATAGCCCGGTGATGTCCTCTACCGGCCAATCGGCGATGAAGTCACCGAAACTGCCGTGTTCCATGGCCACGTCGAGAATCATCTGGGCGTTGCGCGGCACGCTCTTGAGCTTGCCGAAATGGCGGATGATGCGCGTGTCCTGCATCAGCCGTTCCAGGCGCTCGGCGCCCATCAGCACGATTTTCTCCGGATCGAAGCCGAAGAACACCTCTTCGAAGGCAGGCCATTTCGAGTCGACCAGGCTGTGCTTCAAGCCTGCGCGGAAGACCCTCAGGGCCATGGTGGACAGGTAGCGGTCGGCGCTGATCTTGCGCAGCTGCGCCGCAGACTTGGCCGTCGGCAAACGCGCTTCCAGCGCTTTCTGCGAGCCGAAGCGATTCAGGCAGTACTCGTTCAGCCACTTGTAGTCATGCATGGAACCGGTGTCCTCAACTGCTGGATGAATGCACGGGCAGGTCGCCTTCGCTCAGCCAGACCTCGTCGATGCGGTGGTCCGGTGCCTTGTGCAGAATCATCTGCGCCCGATCGCGGGTCACCAGGATGTTTTCCGTGAGGTTCTTCAGGTTGACCTCTTCCCACAAATAGTCGGCGCGCGCCTGTGCAGCGTCGCCCGATAGAGTGGTCAGGCTCATGAAGCGTTCCATGTACCAGTGACGAATGTCCGCAGTAGGCGCATCCAGGTAGATGGAAAAGTCGTGGGCGTGGTCCAGCTGCAGGATGTTCAGGCCTTCCAGAATGAGAATGTCGGGCTGGTCGATCAGGTGGAAGTGCGTATCGATGTCCTTGAGCACCTGGGAATAGACCGGCACCTGCAAACCGCGCGCACCTTGCCTGAGGTCATGCAGAAACGCCTTCAAGTCGTCGGTGCGATAGCTTTCCGGGAAGCCCTTGCGTGGCATCAACTGGCGCTGTTCCAGAATCCGGTTGGGATACAGAAAACCATCGGTGCTGACCACCTCGACCCGCGGTGCTTGCGGCCAGCGCTCGAACCGCTCCTTGAGCAGCGTGGACAGGGTGCTCTTGCCCACGGCGACGCTGCCGGCGATGGCCACCACGAAGGTGTGCCGATGGCCCAGATAGTGCTGGTGGATGTGTTCACTGATCCAGGCCAGCGGCGACTCGTCGCCGAGGGCCGTGGCGGGGTACTTGGTGTAGGTGTGGATACTCAAGCGTGACCCGCCATCGTGCGATTCAACCTGCGATTCAACCCGAGATTCAACTTAGCCACGCGGTGTGCTCAACAGTTGTGCGGTCTGGCCCAGACGCTTGCCCAGCGCCCGGCAAAGGGTCTTTTCGTGCTCGTCGAGCAGGCGCTTGCCGTCGGCACCGGCGTGGTGGCTGGCGCCATACGGGGTGCCGCCGCCCTGGGTTTCCACCAGTGCCGACTCGCTATAGGGCAGCCCGGTGACGAGCATGCCGTGGTGCAGCAAGGGCAGCAGCATGGACAGCAGGGTGGTTTCCTGGCCGCCGTGCAGGCTCGCGGTGGAAGTGAATACCCCGGCCGGCTTGCCGACCAGATCGCCACTGAGCCACAGGCTGCTGGTACCGTCGAGGAAGTACTTGAGCGGCGCGGCCATGTTGCCGAAGCGCGTCGGGCTGCCCAAGGCCAGGCCGGCGCAGTTCTTCAGGTCGTCGAGGCTGGCGTATACCGCGCCTTGCTCGGGAATTGACGGTGCGACGGCCTCGCACTCGGTGGAGATCGCCGGCACGCAGCGCAGACGTGCCTCAAGACCGCTGGCCTCGACGCCGCGGGCGATCTGTCGGGCCATCTCGGCGGTCGCGCCGTGGCGGCTGTAATAGAGCACCAGGATGTAAGGTGTGTTCACGACAGAATCTCCAGTACGTTTTCCGGTGGCCGGCCGATCACCGCGCGCTCACCGTTGACCAGAATCGGACGCTCGATGAGTTTCGGGTGGCTGGCCATGGCTTGCACCAGTTGTTCTTCGCCCAGCGTCGCGTCGGCCAGGTCCAGGGTCTTGTATTCCTCTTCGCCGGTGCGCAGCAAGGCCCGGGCGCTGACGCCCAGCTTGCCCAGCAGGGCGTGCAAGGTGGCCGCATCGGGAGGCGTTTCCAGATAGAGCACCACGACGGGCGCAAGCCCGCGGGCGTGCAGCAGCTCCAGCGCCGCGCGTGATTTGGAGCAGCGCGGATTGTGGTAAAGGGTCAGTTGGGTCATGGGAAAAGTCGCCTCCGGCATCCAGTGGCGGGTATTCTAACCACGTGGCGGTATTCGGTCGCCTTTTTCGCATGGCCTCAGGAATAAGGAAGGATAGACCCATGAACTGGCGTATCAAGACCCACATCGCGCCGCTGGCTGGCCTGTTGCTGGGCGCCCTGCTGCTGGGCGGTTGCGGCGGCGACTACGGGCCCGATCAGCATGGCACGCAGGTCGGCGCCAAGACGCTGGACAAACAATGGCTGGTGATCAACTACTGGGCCGTATGGTGCGGGCCGTGCCGCCGCGAGATCCCCGAACTCAATGCACTGTCGCAGAGCCTGGAAGGGCAGGGCGTGCGCGTGATCGGGGTGAACTTCGACAACCTGCAGGGCGACGAATTAAGCGCCGCTGCCAAGACCCTGGGAATCGACTTCACGGTGCTGGCTCAGGATCCGGCACCGCGCTTCGAGCTGCCCCGCAGCCAGGCCTTGCCCGTAACCTATATCATCGACGCCCAAGGCAAGGTGCGCGACCAGTTGCTCGGTGAGCAGACCGCCGCCGGCATCAAGGCGCGCCTGATAGCCCTGCAGCGCGGCGAAGGCTGACACGCCGATCGCCCACCGCTGGTGCGACGCGCTCGGTAAAAGTGCATTTTGCGGTTTCCTCTATGGTCCGTTGCACAGGGCAATCTCCTGAATCTCAGCCCTGAAGCGCGCCATTGATTGTGGCGCATGGATTGCAAGCACCCTCGCACACAATGCAATCGATGCCGATTGCCCCCACACGACAACGGTGCCGTGCTGCCCGCTCTGATGAGCGAAGGCAGCCGGCGCCGTTTTTGTTTTGTAGCCAGCAGCGAGGAACGCCGATGACCCGCACTTCTGTCCGTAGCGTGTGCCCGTACTGCGGGGTGGGCTGCGGTATCGTCATGACCGTCGAGAACGATCGGGTGGTCAAGGTCAGCGGTGACAAGCAGCACCCGGCCAACGCCGGGCGTCTGTGCACCAAGGGCAGCAGCTGTGCCCAGCCGCTGACTGACCCGGGCCGGATGCAGCATGCCTACGTGCGCCACGGGCGCGACCACGAGCCGGTGCAATCGAGCATGGACGCGGCCATTGCGGACGCCGGTGGCCGTTTGCGGCAGATCCTCGATGAGCATGGCCCGGATGCAGTGGCTTTCTATGTTTCCGGGCAGATGTCGCTGGAAGCCCAGTACCTGGTCAACAAGCTTGCCAAGGGCTACGTTCGCACTCGGCACATCGAGTCCAACTCGCGGCTGTGCATGGCCAGTGCGGGGAGCGGCTACAAGCTGTCGTTGGGTGCCGATGGCCCGCCCGGCTCCTATGATGATTTCGACCACGCCGACGTGTTCCTGGTGATCGGCGCGAACATGGCCGACTGTCATCCAATTCTGTTCCTGCGCCTGCTGGACCGTCTCAAGGCAGGGGCCAGGCTGATCGTGGTCGACCCGCGACGTACTGCCACTGCCGACAAAGCCGACCTCTTTCTGCAGATCGAGCCGGGCACCGATCTGGCCTTGCTCAACGGCTTGCTGCACCTGTTGCATGCCGATGGCGCTACCGACCCTGCGTTCATCGCGGCACACACCGAAGGCTGGGAGGAATTGCCAGCGTTTCTGGCCGACTACACGCCGGCGCGGGTCGCCGAGATCACCGGCCTCGATGAAGGGGCGATCCGTCAGGCCGCGCAGTGGATCGGTGGCGCGGCGAACTGGATGAGTTGCTGGACCATGGGGCTGAACCAGAGTATCCAGGGCACCTGGAACACCAATGCGCTGTGCAACCTGCACTTGGCCACGGGCGCCATCTGCCGTCCGGGCAGTGGGCCGTTTTCCCTGACCGGCCAGCCCAATGCCATGGGCGGACGCGAAATGGGCTACATGGGGCCTGGTCTGCCCGGCCAGCGCTCATTGCTGGTGGACGCGGACCGGGCCCATGTCGAGCGGCTCTGGAACATCCCTTCCGGCAGCCTGCGCAAGGAAGGCAACGCCGGTACCATCGACCTGTTCCGGCAAATGGGCGAGGGCGCGATCAAGGCCTGCTGGATCATCTGCACCAACCCGGTGGCCAGTGTCGCCAACCGCCGGCAAGTGATCGAGGGCTTGCAGGCCGCCGAACTGGTGATCACCCAGGATGCGTTTCTCGATACCGAAACCAACCGCTACGCCGACGTCCTGCTGCCGGCTGCGCTGTGGGCCGAAGCGCAAGGGGTGATGATCAACTCCGAGCGCAACATGACCTTGATGCCCAAGGCCGTGAACGCACCGGGACAGGCCTTGGCCGACTGGCAGATCATCGCCCGGGTGGCCTGCGCCATGGGCTTCGCCGAAGGCTTCGACTACGCTAGCGCCGAGCAGGTCTATGAAGAGCTGCAACGGTTCGACAATCCGCAGAGCGGCTATGACATCCGCGGCGCAAGCTATGCGCAACTGCGCAAGCAGCCAAGGCAATGGCCCTCTGCGCCTGGCCAGGACGCTCCGCGCAGCCCGATTCGCTACCTGACCGATGCCGGGCCGCGCTTTCCCACCGCCAGCGGGCGCGGACGCTTCTTCGCCCGTCCGCATCTGCCGCCCGCCGACCTGCCCGACGGCCAGTTCGCGATGGTGCTCAATACCGGCCGTCTGCAGCACCAGTGGCATACCCTGACCAAGACCGGCAAGGTCGCTACGCTGAACAAGCTCGACCCTGGCCCGTTCATCGAAATCCACCCCGACGATGCCGAGCGCCTGAGCATCGGCGAGGCTGATCAAGTGCAGGTCCGCTCGCGGCGCGGCCAGGCGGTATTGCCGGCACGCATCAGCGACCGAGTGCGGCCAGGCAATTGCTTCGCGCCGTTTCACTGGAGCGATGTCTACGGCAGCGACCTGGCCATCAATGCCTTGACCAGCGACGCCAGCGATCCGCTGTCGCAACAGCCCGCGTTCAAATTCGCGGCCGTGGCCCTGCAACGGGTCGGCTCGCCGAAGATCACCCTGCACGACCTCGACCCAGCGCTGGCCGAGGCGGTTGCGCCGCTTGCCGGGCAAGCGGGGACCCTGGTGCTCTGGGCCTCGCAGACCGGCAACGCGCAAGCCATCGCCGAGCGCTGCGTGCAGACCCTGCGCGAGCGCGGCGCGCCGGTGCTGCTGCGCGGCATGGACGAGATCACCACCGCCGACCTGCTGGCGGCGCGCGACGTCTTGCTGGTGACCAGCACCTTCGGCGACGGCGACGCACCCGACAACGCGGTGCGCCTGTGGGCGCAGCTGCAGGCCGAGGGCATCGAGCCCTGCTCGGACCTGCGCTACGCGGTACTGGCGCTGGGCGATTCGAGTTACGGACAGTTCTGTGGCTTCGCCCGCAAGCTGGACGCACGCCTGCAGCAGTTGGGTGGGCAGCGCCTGCTGGCCCGCGTCGAGTGCGAACCTGACGATCAGGAGCTTGCCGAGCAGTGGACCCAGGCCGTTGGCCTGCTGCTGGCGGGCGCCCCGCTTGGCGAAACGACCCCATTGGCGACTCAGGTCCCGCCGCTGTACACCCGCAAGCGGCCATGGCTGGCGCGGGTCCTGCACAATCAGGTGCTCAATGCGCCGGGCACCGAGAAGGAAGTTCGCCATGTGGTGTTCGACCTCAAGGACAGCGGGCTGGTGTACGAGGCGGGCGATGCGCTTGGGGTGTGGCCGAGCAACTGCATGAGCCTGGTCGAGGAACTGCTGGCGTGCCTGGGCCTGGACAGCAGCGAGCGGGTGATGCTCAAGGGGCAGGGCGAACAGCCGCTGGCGGTGGCGTTGCACAAGCATCTGGACATTACCCGCATCACCCCGCAGTGGTTGGCGTTCATTGGCCAGCGCTGCGCCGACCCGCTGCTGGCCACGCTGCTCACGCCCGACCGCGCCGGTGAGCTCCAGCAATGGCTGTGGGGTCGGCAACTGATCGACCTGCTCGACGCCTTTCCCGTCACACTCACCACGCAGGAACTGCTTGGCCTGCTCAAGCCGCTGCAGCCGCGGCTGTATTCCATCAGCTCGAGTGCCCGCACCGACCCGCAGCAGGTGCACATCACCCTGTCGACGGTGCGCTATCACTGCAACGAGCGCGTGCGCAGCGGGGTGTGTTCGGGTTTTCTGGCAGATCGCTCGGCGGCCGCGCTGGTACCGATCTTCGTGCACAAGGCCAGCGGGTTTCGCGTACCCAGCCAAGCCGACACGCCGATGATCATGGTCGGGCCGGGGACGGGCATAGCGCCGTTTCGCGCCTTCCTCCACGAGCGGCAGGCGCTCGGCCACAGCGGACGCAATTGGCTGCTGTTCGGCGAGCAGCGCGAGCTCAGCGACTTCTACTACCGCGACGAGCTGCACGCCTGGCTGCGCAGCGGCCATCTGCATCGGCTCGATACAGCGTTCTCCAGGGATCAGGCGGAAAAGATCTACGTCCAGGACCGCCTGCGCCAGCAGGGTGCCCAGGTCTGGCAATGGTTGCAGCAAGGTGGCCATTTCTATGTCTGCGGGGATGCCAGCCGGATGGCCAAGGATGTCGATTCGGTGCTGCGGCAGGTAGTGGCCGAGCACGGCGGCATGAGCGAGGTACAGACCGAGGCTTATATGGCGCAGCTCAGTCGCGACAAGCGCTACGTGCGGGATGTGTACTGAAACGGTGCGTGGTGCACTGGGATGGGTCTTGTTGTCAGTGAGGGCTTCTTCGCGGCGAGCCTTCTGCCCGCGGAAAGGCCCTACCTGACACACACCAAACCACCCTGGCACGCAATCTGCTTTCACCTTGGCCAAGTCCCGGTGATCAACGACGATCACCCTACCGGACAACCTCAATTCGACCATCAGGCAAAGGCGCCTGGAGCATTCGCTCCAGGCGTTTTTTTTTGCCCGAGGGTCAGGACACCGTGACCCGCTTGGAGATACCTATGAATGCGCTCGTGAACCTCAGGCCCCGGCAGAAGCTCATCGTTATCGGCAACGGCATGGTCGGTCATCATTGTGTCGAGCAGCTGATCGAGCGCAGCGCGGTCGATCGCTACGAGATCCATGTCTTCGGCGAAGAACGCCAGCGCGCCTACGATCGAGTGCACTTGTCCGAATACTTCGGCGGCTCGTGTGCCGAAACCCTGGCCTTGGGCGATGCTCAGCTGTATGGCCTGCACGGCGTCACCCTGCACCTGAGCCAGCCGGTGCTCGAGATCGACCGCCAGGCGCGCGAAGTGGTCACCGCCACTGGGCGGCACGGCTACGATGTGCTGGTACTGGCCACCGGCTCGTTCCCCTTCGTGCCACCGATTCCAGGTTGCGAAGGCAACGCACGGCTGGTCTATCGCACCCTGGACGATCTGGACGCCATTCGTGCAGCCGCGTGCGGTGCGCGCCGTGGTGTGGTGGTCGGCGGCGGTCTGCTTGGCCTCGAAGCGGCGAATGCCTTGAAGTCGCTCGGGCTGGAAGCTCACGTGGTCGAATTCGCCTCGCGTCTGATGCCCGTGCAATTGGACGTCGACGGCGGCGCTGCCTTGCGTGCGCGCATCGAAGCACTGGGTGTGGGCGTGCACACCTCCCGTGCCACGCAGAACGTCGAGGCTGGCGAGACCCATCGCTACCGGATGAACTTCGACGGCGGCGAGTTTCTGGAAACCGACCTGATCGTGTTCTCCGCCGGCATTCGTCCCCAGGATACGCTGGGCCGCGCCTGCGGGCTGGAGATCGCCGCCCGCGGCGGCATCGTCATCGACCCGCACTGCCGCAGCAGCGACCCGGCGGTGTATGCGATCGGCGAATGCGCTTCGTGGAACGGCAGCGTCTTCGGCCTGGTGGCGCCAGGCTACAGCATGGCCCGCAACGTCGCCTGTGAGCTGGCCGGGGAGGCACCGGTGGCGTTCAGCGGCGCCGACATGTCGACCAAACTCAAGCTGTTGGGCGTCGACGTCGGCTCCATTGGTGATGCCCATGCCATTACGCCGGGCGCCAAGAGCTACCGTTTCATCGACGAAGCCAACGCCAGCTACCGTCGTCTGGTGGTGGACGCCAGCGGCAAGCAGGTGCTGGGCGCTGTGCTGGTCGGTGACAACAGTTACTACGACACCTTGCTGCAATATGCCCAGAACGGCATCGCCTTGCCGGCCGACCCTTCGACGCTGATCCTGCCCTTGTCCGACGGTGCGCCCGTGCTGGGCGCCGATGCGTTGCCGGACACCGCCATGATCTGCTCCTGCCAAAACGTCAGCAAAGGGGCGATCTGTTCTGCCATCGATGGAGGCTGTGGCGACCTGTCGGCGCTCAAGTCCCAGACCAAGGCCTGCACCGGTTGCGGCGGCTGCGCCGCGCTGCTCAAGCAGGTGTTCGAACATGAGCTGATTGCCCGCGGCGTCAGCGTCGACAAGAGCCTGTGCGAGCATTTCGCCTACACCCGCGCCGAGCTTTATGCCCTGGCCCGTGTCGAGGGCATCGCCAGCTTCGAAGACATGCTCGCCCGCCATGGTCGCGGCGCAGTAGGTTGCGACGTGTGCAAGCCCACTGTCGGCAACATCCTCGCCTCCTGCTGGAACCAGCCAATCATGGACCCCTCGCTGGTGCCGCTGCAGGACACCAACGACACGTTCATGGCCAACATGCAGAAGAACGGTACCTACTCGGTGGTGCCACGCATTCCGGGTGGTGAGATAACCCCGGACAAGCTGATCGCCATCGGTGTGGTGGCGAAGAAATACGACCTCTACACCAAGATCACCGGCGGCCAGCGCATCGACCTGTTCGGTGCACAGTTGCACGAGTTGCCGGAGATCTGGAGCGAGCTGATCGAAGCCGGCTTCGAGACCGGTCATGCCTACGGCAAGTCGACCCGTACCGTGAAATCCTGTGTGGGCAGCACGTGGTGCCGCTACGGCGTGCAGGACAGCGTGGCCATGGCCTTGCGCATCGAGGATCGCTACAAGGGCCTGCGCTCGCCGCACAAGCTCAAGTTCGCCGTCTCCGGCTGCACCCGCGAATGTGCCGAGGCGCAGAGCAAGGATATCGGCGTGATTGCCACCGAGAAGGGCTGGAACCTCTACGTGTGCGGCAACGGCGGCATGCGTCCGCGGCACGCCGAACTGTTCGCCACCGATCTTGACGATGAACAGCTGATTCGCTACATCGACCGCGTCCTCATGTTCTACATCCGTACCGCCGACAAGCTGCAGCGCACCTCGGTGTGGCGCGAAAGCCTGGAGGGCGGGCTGGAGTTCCTCAAGCAGGTCGTGCTGGAGGACAGCCTGGCCCTGGGCGCCGAACTCGAAGCGCAGATGCAGCGGGTGGTCGATCACTATGAATGTGAATGGGCCAATGCCCTGAAGGATCCGGAAAAGCTCAAGCGCTTCCGCACCTTCGTCAACGACAAGCGCGCGGACCCGGGTGTGCAGTTCGTCAAGGAACGTGGCCAGCGTCGCCCAGCGCAGGCGGGCGATGTGGTCACTTTGATCCCGGTGATGGAGGAGGTGTTGTGATGCAGGCGGCCAAGGCGGTGCAAGCGATGGACTGGCAAGCAGTGTGCGATCGAGCGGACTTGATCGCCAATTCCGGTGTAGTGGTATGGCTGGACGGCGACCAGGTGGCAGTCTTCTACCTTCCCGACGCGGGCGAGGGCAGGGTGCTGCACGCCATCGACAACCATGACCCGCGCTCGGGCGCCAATGTGCTGGGGCGTGGCATCGTCGGGTATCTGCAGGGCGAGCTGGTGGTGGCTGCGCCGCTGTACAAGCAGCATTACTGTTTCAGCGACGGGCGCTGCCTGGAGGCGCCGGAGCAGGGCATCAGGGTGTGGCCGGTGCGCTTCAATGGTGATCGGGTGGAGATTGGCAGGGTCTAGGGTGGTCTTGCGGGCCTCTGCCTGCGAATGGGCCCTCACTGCCAAAGCAAACCCCATGGCCCAATGCTACGATTGGCGCCATGAACCTCGACAGCCGCATCAAATTCCGCCACCTGCTGTGCTTTCTCGAAATTGCCCGCCAGGGCAGCTTCGCCAAGGCTGCCGATGGCCTGTCCATCAGCCAGCCGGCGATTTCGAAGACGCTCAAGGAACTCGAAGACCTGCTGCAGACCCGCCTGTTCGACCGCGACAAGAGCGGCGTCGAACTGACCGCCGCTGGCGTGCGCTTCATGCGTTATGCCGGGCCCTGCGTGCAGGCCTTGCGCGACGGCGTCAGCAGCCTGCGCGGCGAGCCCCAAGAAGCCCCCCAGGTGCGCATCGGCGTGCTGTCGACCGTGGAAAGCCAGCTGTTGCCCGAAGTACTCTGCCGCCTGCACGAACGCCACGCCGCCTTGGTGGTCAGCGTGGCGACCGGGCCGGGTGCCTATCTGCTGGCGCAACTGCACGTCGGCGAACTGGACCTGGTGATCGGCCGCATGACCGACAGCCCGCAGATCCAGGGTCTGTCGTTCGAACACCTGTACAGCGAATCCATGACGCTGGTCGTGCGTCCGGCGCATCCGCTGCTGCAGATGCGCCCGCTGAGCGCCGAACAGGTCGGCAGCTACCCCTGGGTGCTGCCGCTGGCCGGTACGACTATTCGCAAGCATGCCGACAGTTTGTTCGTGCAATGCGCCATCACGCCCTCGGCGCAACGTCTAGAAACGCTTTCACCGACCCTCAGTCGACGCTACGTTGCA
The DNA here is from genome assembly GCF_014235765.1 of Pseudomonas baltica. Taxonomy (GTDB): domain Bacteria; phylum Pseudomonadota; class Gammaproteobacteria; order Pseudomonadales; family Pseudomonadaceae; genus Aquipseudomonas; species Aquipseudomonas baltica. Next base: position 1,521,731 of record NZ_JACMYH010000001.1, on the reverse strand, counting down.
AGCAGTGACGCCATCTGGGTGGCCCCGCGCGATGCGGTGCAGCGCGATATCGCCACCGGCCAACTGTGCGAACTGGATCTGGGCGTGCACGAGCCGGGTGGTTCGGTGGGTATCTGCCGCAACGCCGCGCTGCCGCTGGCCTTGCCGGCGCAGTGGCTGTGCGAGGTGGTGCGTGAAGTGGCTGCGCACTACGGCCAGGCACCCAGCCCTGCGTGACACATGTTTCATCCAGCCGCTGCCGCACCACTTTCCTTTTGCTGGCCTGAACTTATCGTCTTTTTGCCTCTCTCATGCCGGTAGCCATTGGTCGTGGCCGCCTGATAAGCTCGCGGCCTCATTCGATTGCCCTTATGGCGCATGAACAAGGAAATAGCATGAAACAGCATCGGTTGGCGGCGGCAGTTGCCTTGGTCACCCTGGTCCTCGCAGGTTGCGATTCCCAGACCAGCGTCGAGCTCAAAACCCCGGCGCAGAAAGCTTCCTACGGTATCGGCCTGAACATGGGCAAGAGCCTGGCTCAGGAAGGCATGGACGATCTCGACTCCAAGGCCGTTGCCCTGGGTATCGAAGACGCCGTCGGCAAGAAAGAGCAGAAGATCAAGGACGACGACCTGGTCGCAGCCTTTGCCGATCTGCAGAAACGCGCCGAAGAACGCATGACCAAGATGAACGCCGAGGCGCAGACCGCCGGCAAGAAGTTCCTCGAGGACAATGCCAAGAAAGACGGCGTGGTCACTACCGCCTCCGGCCTGCAGTACCAGGTCATCAAGAAGGCCGAAGGCGCCCAGCCCAAGCCGACCGATGTGGTTACCGTTCATTACGAAGGCAAGCTGATCGACGGCAAGGTCTTCGACAGCTCCATCGAGCGCGGCGCGCCGATCGATCTGCCGGTCAGCGGCGTGATCCCGGGCTGGGTCGAAGGCCTGCAACTGATGCACGTGGGCGAGAAGGTCAAGTTGTTCATTCCGGCTGATCTGGCCTACGGCGCGCAGAGCCCGAGCCCGACCATTCCAGCCAACTCGGTGCTGGTGTTCGACCTCGAGCTGATCGCCATCAAGGACGCAGCCAAGGCTGCCGCTGACGCTGAAGCTGCAACCGACGACGCCGAAGTCGAAGAAGCAGCACCCGCCAAGTAAGCTGTTTCGTTTCCCGGAACGCCCCGTCTCGACGGGGCGTTTTCGTTTGAACCGGGTCTGTGCCAATGGGTCTTAAAGGAAGCGGCAGTAGCTGTTTTCAGAACGCTGCGTCAAGGATTTTCGTGGGTTTTTTGTGTGAGTAAAAAACGCCCGATTTGACCTCAGCCCTTGAAAACCGGGCAGGTCAGGCGCGAAAAGCGGCTCTGTTCACAAGGTTATCCACAAATACTGTGGATAACCTCAAACCATCATTCGGCACCGGAGGGCTCATGAAAGCACCTTGGAATTTCACTCGTTTCCTGCCCATCGCCGAACGTGTCCTGAGTCGAGGCCGTCTGCCGGCCCTGATCTTCGCCGTGGCACGCAAGGGCAAGGGCTACCGGTTGGGCGCTTTGAAAGAGGACGTGCAACTGCTGCAGGCCCTGTGCCTTGCGTACTGGCGCGGCGAGTACCGCAGCATCAGCCCCAAGGCACTGGTGTCCATCGTTGCCGGACTGGTCTATTTCGTCAGCCCCATCGATGCGATCCCCGACTTTTTGATCGGTGTCGGCATGCTCGACGACATTGCCGTATTGGCCTGGGTAATGAAGACCCTGTCCGGGGAACTCGATGCGTTCCGTGCCTGGCGTCAGCGTCAGTCGCCGGAGAAACTGCGCGTGCTCGAATGCCTGCCAGCCTCGGAGAAGGATCTGGAACTGGAAAAGTCCCACCGCTGAATCCGCCCCGCTGGCTTTGGCGCGCAGTTAACGCCCCGGAGTCGGCAATCCCCTGTTAACATTCCGCCATTACGCTCGCATCGTCCGATGTGCGCGCTCATCGGGCGGGAGGATGCAATGGGGGTTCAAGTGATCAGCCGCGACGGCCAGCCGGAGTATGCGGTCGTGCCATGGGACGAGTATCAGCGGTTGATTGCTGCAGCTGCGGTCAACCCGGTCGGCGCCTCTGCCGACGTCGCAGCCTCGCAGCCTGCTGCCGACCCTGTCGGCGCTGCGCCGCTCGCGCCCCCGCCTGGCTTCGAGCGTCTGCGCGAACTGCGCGAGGCGCAGGGCCTGCCGCTTGAAAGCCTGGCGCGCGCCGTGGGCATCAGTCCCTCCTACCTGTCGATGATCGAAACCGGCGAGCGGGAGCCGGATGCCGCCATTCGCCGCAGCCTCGCCTGGGAGTTGGGGGTGCCGGGCTGGAGCACCCGCTCGTGAGCGTGCGCATCAGTCGGCAGCAATGGGACGGCCTGCTCGGCGAGCTGGACCACGCTCGCCGCCAGCGTCACCTGCTCACCTACCGCGCGCTGCTCGAACGCCTGGAATTGCCCACGCCCGCTATGCAGACACTGACGGCGGCACTCGAATACCTGGCCATGATCGACGCCCGCGCCGATCAGCCACTGCGCAGCTCGCTGGTGATCAGCCAGGGCGCCAGCCGCCTGCCGCGTACCGGGTTTTTCGAGTGTGCGGAAAAACTCGGACGTTTCTGTGGACCGTCGGATGGCGTTGCCGCCGCCTCGTGGCACGCTTCGGAAGTGGCGCGGGTGTTCGAATACATCTACCCGCCCACTACGACGACCTGAGTCGTCAGGCCGACTCGGCGAGCTGCGTGTCGATCACGTGCACACTGGACCCCAGGACCTCTTTGGCCAGGTGCTTGGCCTGCGAAGCCATTTCCGCCAGTTGACTGCCATCCATGAGGCTACAGGCCTCGGCCCGCAAATGAACCACGCCGATAGACAGCGACAGCAGGGCAAATCGTTGCTGCTCGCCGCGACGATCCGTGGCCAGAAAACAGCCTGCTTGCAGATGCTCGGGGCGATAGAAGCGCCGGCACTGGTGCTGGAAGTCTTCCTGTAACTGACTCAGGCGCCGGCACCAGTCGGCCGGACTGATGACCAGGATGAAATCGTCGCCACCGATGTGGCCGACGAAGTCCCGGCTCGGATCCACGCGCTCGCTCAGGCACTGGGCCAGGCACAGCAGCACCTCATCGCCACGTGCGTAGCCATAGGTGTCGTTGAAGGGCTTGAAGTTGTCGATGTCCACATAGCAGATGATCGCCTCGCGGCCCTGTTCCAGCACACGGGTCAGGCACTGCTGGATCGGCACGTTGCCAGGCAACAGGGTCAAGGGGTTGGCATGCCGGGCTTGCTGGATTTTCAGCTCGGTGATCAGCTTGAGCACGTCGATGACCCGGCCCAGCCCCAGGTAGCACCCACCCTGGATGACGATGAAGTCTTCCTCGATGCGCTGCCGCGCACGCCCGGTGAGCAAACGGCTGACCTGTTGCAGCGATTGCTTGCAGTCCACTGCCAGAAAATCATTGCTCATCAATCGACTGATCGGCTTGCGCGCGAACAGCTCGGTGGCGAATGGCTTGAGCAATGCATCGGACAGCGAGTGCCGATGAACGATGCCGCACGGGCGCCGCTCGCCGTCGACGACGGCGAGGGTGTTCAGGTTGGCCTGCAGCCGGAAGGCTTCCAGGACCTGCTGAGTCGGCGTATCGCGATGCACCGCAGCCTGCTCGATGATCAACGGTGCGAGGTCGCTGCCGTTGTCGCCAAGCGGCGGATTGCCGTCCTCGAGCCGCGGGACCAGCCCACGTGCGTCCCGTGGCGGCTGTTCCTGAGGGCGGCAGAGCAGATAACCCTGGACCAGGTCGACACCCATTTCGATCAATACCAGCAACTCCTCGACCAGCTCGATGCCTTCGGCGATCACCTGGGCCCGGGAAGCCTTGGCGATCTGCAGAATGGAACCGACGAATTCGCGCTTGAGCGCATCCTGGTGAATACCGTCGATGAAGTGTCGGTCGATCTTTACGTAGTCCGGACGCAGCTCGGACCACAGGCGCAGGCTTGAATAGCCTGCACCCAGATCGTCCAGGGCAATCGAAAAGCCCATGGCGCGGTAGTGATGCAGGGCGTTGAACAGCAGTTGGAAATCGTCGGTAGGAGTCTGCTCGGTGAGTTCGATGACCACCTGGCTCGGGCTGATGCCGTAGCGCTGCAACAGCTGCAACGTGCGGCCGTCCTCGTGCAGCGGTTCGAGCAGCGACTCGGGCGAGACGTTGAGAAACAGCTTGCCGTCCAGGCGCTGTTCGCTGAAACGGCGGCAGGCGGTTTCCCGACACATCACTTCCAGCTCGTTGAGCCGACCGGCCTGGCGTGCCACCGCGAACAGATTGATGGGCGAATGCAACGGGCTGTTCGAAGGCCCCCGGCTCAATGCCTCGAAGCCCAGTATCTGCCGTTGCGACAGTGACACGATCGGCTGGAACAAGCAGTGCACACCGCTTTGGGCAAGAATGGTGTCCAGGGCGCTGAGCTGTTCTATGACGGTCATCGGTTCCTACCTTGCTGAATGTCGTGCTGGCCGGTCGCGCGAACGGGTCGAAAGCCGCGGGCCAGACGCAAAAAAAGACCCGCTGCAGGCGCAGCGGGTCCCTATTTCACGACAGCTTCATGTCGGTTTGATGACCGTCCTGTCACCTATCCGTCAATGCAGGGCCATGCTCCGGTCAATGCTTGGCCACCGACGTGTTGAGCTTTAGGTAGTCGAGCAGAATGCGCCCGGTTTCCGCGAGGTAGGCGTCATCTTCCGACTTGGTCTTGTCCGGATCGGCACCCAAGGCATCCTCGTCTTCCTTCTTCAGCTCTTTCAGCGGTTCTTCGCCTTTGGCCTTGCGTCGGGTGTTCTCCAAAGCCAGTTGCTTGGCTTCGATATCGCTGTGCTGCGCGCGACGATCGGCTTCGTTCAGGCTGACGGTCTTCTCTTTCATCAACTGCTCGGCCAGGGCCAGGCGATCGCGAATGTAGATGAATTCCGGGTCCTTGACGGTGCGGGCGTCGTGGTCGGCGGTCAGCTTGGCCAGGTAGGGCTTGAACGGATCGCTGGCCGGCTTGATGGCCGGGCGGATGGTGTCCCAGGGCATGGCTTCGGGCAGGGCACTTTCACCGATTTCCTTGGTGTCGATGATCGACGGGTAAGCGATGTCCGGCAGTACACCCTGGTGCTGGGTACTCTGCCCGGAGACGCGGTAGAACTTGGCCAGGGTCAGCTTGAGCTCGCCATGGTTGAGCGGCTGGATGGTCTGCACTGTGCCCTTGCCGAAGGTCTGGCCGCCGACGATCAACGCGCGGTGGTAGTCCTGCATGGCGCCGGCGAAAATCTCCGAGGCCGAAGCCGACAGGCGATTCACCAGCAACGCCAGCGGGCCCTTGTAGAACGCACCGGGGTTTTCATCTTCAAGTACATCGACGCGGCCATCGGCGTTGCGCACCAGCACGGTCGGACCTTTCTCGATGAACAGGCTGGTCAGCTCGGTAGCTTCCTGCAGGGAGCCGCCGCCGTTGTTGCGCAGGTCGATGACCACGCCGTCGACTTTCTCTTTCTGCAATTCGGTAAGCAGCTTGCGCACATCGCGGGTGGTCGACTTGTAGTCCGGGTCACCGGCGCGGAATGCTTTGAAGTCCAGGTAGAACGCAGGGATCTCGATCACGCCCAGCTTGTAGTCGCGGCCGTTTTCCTTGAGGTTGAGGATCGACTTTTTCGCCGCCTGCTCTTCGAGCTTGACCGCTTCGCGGGTGATCGAGACGATCTTGCTGGTCTGGTCGTTGGGCGCATTGGTGTGCGGAATGACTTCCAGGCGCACGGTGGAGCCTTTCGGGCCGCGAATCAGCTTGACCACCTCATCCAGGCGCCAGCCGACCACGTCCACCATTTCCTTGTCGCCCTGGGCGACACCGATGATCTTGTCGGCAGGGGCGACCTGCTTGGTCTTGTCGGCCGGGCCCGCGGGTACCAGGCGGACGATCTTGACCTGGTCGTTGTCGCTTTGCAGGACCGCACCGATACCTTCGAGCGACAGACTCATGTTGATGTCGAAGTTTTCCGCGTTGTCCGGGGACAGGTAGTTGGTGTGCGGATCGTAGGACTGGGCGAAGGTATTGATGTAGGCCTGGAAGATGTCCTCGGCGCGGGTCTGGTCCAGGCGCGCGAGTTGATTCTTGTAGCGCTTGGACAAGGTGTCCTGGATCTGCGCTGCGTCCTTCCCGGCGATCTTCTGGCGCAGCACTTCATCTTTCACGCGCTTGCGCCACAAGTCGTCGAGTTCGGCCTCGTTTTTCAACCAAGGGGCATCCTTGCGGTCTACCAGCAGGGTTTCCTTGGTGGTGAAGTCGAACTTGTCGACGCCCTTGTTCAGTTCGGCCAGGGCGAAGTCCAGGCGTGCCTTGACCCGGTCCAGATAGCGCTTGTAGATGACGAAACCGGGATCCAGGTTGCCGTTCTTCAGGAAGTCGTCGAACTGGGTCTTCCACTTGTCGAATTCGGCGATGTCGGCCGCAGTGAAATAACTGTGCGAGGGATCGAGCAGCTTGATGTAGCTGTCGTAGATGATGACCGAGCGCGCATCGTTGAGCGGCGGCTTGCTGTAATGATGACGCTTGAGCAGCTCGACGACATTGAGGCTGGCCACCACTTCGTCGCGATCCGGCTGAAGTTTGTCCCAGCTGTTGGCAGCGAAGGTATTGGCGGACATCGACAGGGTGCCGAGGCCGATACACAGCGCCAGGGCACTGCCGGGAATGAAATGCTTCATGCTGATTCGACGTGGGGGCAATTGATCACGCATATTAGGCCGTCTTTGAATTCGCCGGTTCCGTTGAAGCCGGACGCATAATGCGAAAAGCCCGACGCCAAGGCGTCGGGCTCAGTCATGACTCAACTATGGAGGCACCGTGAAGGCATTGCAAGGCGTGGAAGGACATGTGGAGTGGCTCGAACAACCGAGCCCGACGTGTGACGTGGGTCAAGTGAAGATTCGGGTAGCCGCGGCCGGCCTCAATCGGGCCGACCTGATGCAGCGCGCAGGCTTGTACCCGCCGCCGCCGGGTGCCAGCGATATCCTCGGCCTGGAATGTGCGGGCGTCATCAGCGAAGTCGGCGTGGGATCGTCCTGGCAGGTCGGCGACCGTGTCTGCACCTTGCTGGCTGGTGGCGGCATGGCTGAAGAAGTGGTGGTCGATGGCCGCCATGTGCTGCCTGTGCCCGAGGGGCTGAGCCTGCACGAAGCCGCGGGCATCGTCGAGGTCTACGCGACGGTGTGGCTGAACCTGTTCCAGCTGGCCGACCTGCAGCCGGGCGAGAAGGTCCTGCTGCATGCCGGTGCCAGTGGCATTGGCTCGGCGGCGATCCAGCTGTGCAAGGCGTTCGGCAACCCGACCTGGGTCAGCGTCGGTTCCGCCGAGCGCCTGGCCTATTGCGAAGCGCTGGGCGCCCAGGGCGGTGTGGTACGCGGCGACGGGCTTGAAGCGCTGAAGGACCTGGGGCCCTTCAATGTGATCCTCGACCCGGTCGGCGCCAACTACAGCGAGCTGAATCTGGACGTGGTGGCACTGGACGGGCGCTGGGTGATGATCGGCCTGATGGGCGGTCGCGAGGCGCAGTTCGACCTGGCCAAGGTGCTGACCAAACGGGTGCGCCTGCAGGGTTCCACCTTGCGCAGCCGTGACGATCAGTTCAAGGCCGACCTGCTCAGTGACCTGGGCCAGCATGTATGGCCATTGTTCACCGAAGGGCGTTTGAAGTCGCAGTTGGCCAAGACGTTTCCGATCGCCGACGCCGAAGCGGCGTTCGAAGCGCTGGCGAGCAATCAGATTTCCGGGAAGGTGGTACTGGTGATCGACGAAACCCTGAGCTGAGCCCAGGGCTTTCGTCATGCGAACCCCGTGACCGGCTGCGAACGAGCGGGCACGGGGTTCGGCGGAGCGGCAATCAGCGCATGTCTGGCAGGCGCGCTTCGCTCTTCACTTCGCTCAGGGCAACGGCTTCGGCTGGCAGCACGACGCGGGTCTTGGCCAGCAGCTCACCCATGCTCGAGAGCACGCGGTACATCGAGTATTCCTCGGTGTAGCGCACTTCGGCGTAGCGGGTGTTGGCGGTGTACAGCTCGTTCTCGCTGTCGAGTACGTCGAGCAGGGTACGCTGGCCCAGGCCGAACTGGTCCTGGTAGGCCGCTCGCACGCGGGTGGTGGTCTCGGCGTATTCACGGGCGTACGGAATCTGCGTGCTGGCGTTTTTCATCGCGTTCCACGACAGCGCCATGTTCTCGTTCAACTGACGCAGGGCATTGTTGCGGATGTCCATGGCCTGGTTGATGCGATGTGCATCGCCCTGCAGACGAGCCTTGTCGCTGCCGCCACGGTACAGGTTGTAGCTCATGCTCACGCCGGCACGCCAGTCGGTGTTGTTGTGACCGCGCTCGCCCGACAGGTTGTTGTTGGCACCGGTGGCCAGTTCAGCGTCGATCCGTGGGTAGAACGCCGACTTGGCGCCTGCGTACTGGCTTTCGGCAGCCTGTACGTCGGCCTGGGCCGATTTGAGGTACGGATTGTTTTCCATCATCGACTGGCGGGCGGCGTTCAGGTCGGCCGGCAGTTCGCCACGCATCGAAGGCAGGGGTTCCAGTTCGTCGGGCATGCGGCCCACGGCGCTGAAGAAGGCAGCTTCGGCATCGGCCAGGTTGACCTGAGCGGTGTTGTAGTTGTTCTCGGCCAGGGCGCGACGAGCACGCGACTGGTCGACGTCGGCGGTGCTGCCCACGCCGCGCTCGCTGCGCAGGCCGATCTGGTCGTTGACGCGCAGGTGCGCCTGCAGGTTGTTCTTGGCCAGAGTGACCAGTTCACGGTTGCGCAGTACGTCGAGGTAGACCTGCACGGCGCGCAGGGCCAGGTCCTGGGCGGTGGCCTGGACATAGTAGGCACGCGACGTGGCGGTGGAGCGGGTCCGGCTGACTTCACTGGAGGCGCTGGAACCGTCGAACAGCATCTGGCGCAGGCGCAACTCGGACTGGGTGTAGTTCAGCGTCTCCTTGTTGTGATTGCCGCGCGCGCGGGTGTTCAGGTTGTCCGAACGCTCGCGACCGTAGCCTGCAACGAAATCGACGCTGGGGCGGTAGGCACCCTGGGCGATCTTCACGTCCTCATCCGCGGCGAGGCGACTGTTGATGTTGGATGCCAACTCAGGGTGGTTATCCACGGTGCTCTGGATCGCCTCGGTGAGCGACATGGCTTGCGCGTGCGAGCACGCCATGGCCAACAAAATCGCGCTGCAGATGGGGGTGAAAACGCGCATTCGGGTGCTTCTCCGTGATGTGTGAAGTCGTGCAGACGCCAGAATGTTGGCGAATAACTCGTTTAAAAGTCCGTTTCGGGTTTGTAACAAGCGCAACCGAGGCGCCGAAAGCAGCGCGTTCAACGGAATTTTCACATGATATAGAGCAAAAAACACTTATGCCATCATTCGTTTCGATGATGGCAAATAGATTTCACTGCTCCTGAGGCGCGCGGTGTGAGCGGGGTTCGGCGATAAAGAAGGCGCAACGCCAGCGTTTTCGGGGGTCGCGGGGCATAGGCGAGAGAAGACGGAAAATTGCAGTCGGTTAGTGACGGAAAATTGTCACAGTGAATACGGGGTGTATCACCGTTGATCCATTCCGGGAGATGAGATTAGTCATTTGATTTCATTCAGGTTTTGTCGAGTGTCGACCGTTCGTCGACATCATTGCCCAACTGACGCTGACCCTTTACGGCACTTGTCTTCAGACGAGCAATATAGACAGTCACTGCCAGTGCGATGCCCACGAGCAGCACACGTAGCCACGGCCAAGGCACCAGCCAGCAGGACACTGCGATGCTGACCCACGTGGAACCAATGGCCAGCACCTTGGCTTTGCGCGGAATGCCTTCGCCGCCCAGGTAGGTCTTGAGCAAAGGGCCGAGTTGCGGATGGCCGAGCAGCCACGCATGGAAGCGCGGCGAGCTTCGCGCGAAGCACGCTGCGGCGAGGAGCAGAAAGGGGGTAGTGGGCATCACCGGCAGGAAGATGCCGATGACACCGAGTGCAACGCTGATGCAGCCGATGCCCAACAGCAGGTAACGCAGCCAGGCGGACCGAGCCGGCCGCATGGCGCAGGACTTAGTGATGACGGGGCTTGAGGATGGCCGGTTTCTCGTCCGGAGCGTTGCACAGCAGGTAGAGGGCGGTGAGCGCTTCGGGGATCTGCACGATCATGTCATCCATGAGATTGGCATCGGCGGCAATGTCGGAAAACTCCGGCTGCTCGTCGAACAGGCCGGAACCGACCATGATCGGCAGAAGCATCTCGCTGACTTCGTCTTCGGCGGTTTCGAACCAGGCGGCCTCGCGCAGGAATACCCCTTCCATGAAGCCGATGCACCAGCCGCGCAGGTCGGAGTCATCCGGCTCGTCGCCGAGGTCGAGGTCGCATGGCAGCTCGAATTCCTCGTCGCTGGCCAGTTGGCGCGCGATATGTGCCTTGAGCTGGATCAGCGTGCCTTCGATCTCTTCGCGCTGGGCATCGTCGCTGTAGTGCGGCGGCTCGGCGAACAAGGCGTCGATCCACTCGCGCTCGGGCACCTCTTCGGAACAGATGGAGAGGGCGGTCAGGTAGCCATGGGCGGCGACGTAGTCCAGCGCCTCGTCATGCAGCTCATCGGCGTCGAGGAAGGCTTGCAGGCGGGTCAGTTGCTCGGCGAAGGACATTAACAGGTTACCTTGGAAGACTATGCGGATACTGAATTCTAGGCCTTGTTAGGCCCTGTGCGCCACCCAAGGGGTGAAATGGCAGGATAGGCGGGTGCTGCGCCGCGGTGCTGGCACTGGGGTATACTGCCGCGGTCTTTCGCTCAGGCCCCGAGTTCACGGGGCGGTAACCCCCGCTTACGCAAAGGCGGATGCGGCAAAAGCGCTTTTCATCCAGCCTGTGCGGCCCGGGTGGTTTTACGATTTCTGGAGTGACCCATGCTCGAACAGGCTCAACGCGTTCTTAAGGACATCTTCGGCTATGACAGCTTCCGCGGTCGCCAGGGTGCCATTATCGAGCGTGTGGCCCGCGGTGGCGATGCCTTGGTATTGATGCCCACCGGCGGTGGCAAATCGCTGTGTTTTCAAGTCCCGGCCTTGCTGCGCGACGGCCTGGCGGTGGTGGTTTCGCCGCTGATCGCCTTGATGGACGACCAGGTCGCCACCCTCGAGGAACTGGGCGTGGCGGCAGCGGCCCTGAACTCCACGCTCAGTTCCGATGAGCAGCGCGAGTTGGCCGCGCGCATCCGCCGGGGCGAAATCAAGATGCTGTACCTGGCGCCGGAGCGCCTGGTGCAGCCGCGCATGCTGGATTTCCTCCGCGGCCTGGACATCGCCTTGTTCGCCATCGACGAGGCCCACTGCGTTTCCCAATGGGGGCACGACTTCCGTCCCGAATACCTGCAGCTGGGCCAGTTGGCCGAACAGTTTCCCCAGGTGCCGCGAATCGCCCTGACCGCCACTGCCGACAAGCGCACGCGCGAGGAAATCGTCACCCGTCTGCACCTGCAGGACGCCGAGCGATTCCTGTCCAGCTTCGACCGGCCCAACATCTTCTACCGCATCGTACCCAAGGAAAGCCCGCGCAAACAGTTGCTGGCGTTCCTCGCCGAGCGGCGCAGCGATGCCGGCATCGTTTACTGCCTGTCGCGCAAGAAAGTCGACGAAGTCGCCGCGTTCCTGTGCGAAAACAACTTTCCGGCCTTGCCGTACCACGCCGGTCTGCCTGCTGCGACGCGGGCCGCCAACCAGAAGCGCTTCCTCAACGAGGAAGGCCTGATCATGGTGGCCACCATCGCCTTCGGCATGGGCATCGACAAGCCCAACGTGCGTTTCGTCGCGCACCTGGACCTGCCCAAGTCGCTGGAAGCCTACTACCAGGAAACCGGCCGCGCTGGCCGCGATGGTCTGCCGGCAGACGCCTGGATGGCCTACGGGCTGCAGGATGTGCTGATGCTCAAGCAGATGCTGCAGAATTCCGAAGGTGACGAGCGCCACAAGCGTCTTGAACAGCACAAGCTCGACGCCATGCTGGCGCTGTGCGAAGAAACCCGCTGCCGCCGTCAATCGCTGCTGGCCTATTTCGATGAAGAGATGCCCAACCCCTGCGGTCACTGCGACAACTGCGTCGACGGCGTGCAGACCTGGGATGCCACCGAGCCAGCGCGCCAGGCGCTGTCGGCCATCTACCGCACCGGGCAACGCTACGGCGTCGGCCATCTGGTGGACGTGCTGCTGGGCAAGGACACCGAAAAGGTACGTAGTTTCGGCCACGACAAACTGGCAGTGTTCGGTGTCGGCAAGGGCCGCTCGGAAGGCGAGTGGCGGTCGCTGTATCGCCAGGTGGTCGCGCGCGGTCTGGCCGATATCGACCTGGAGGGCTACGGCGGCCTGCGTTTGAGCGACAGCTGCCGACCGCTGCTGCGCGGCGAGGTGACGCTTGCGCTGCGCAAGGAAATCAAGCCGCAGACCTCTGCCCGCGGCAGCGGCTCGGCAAGCCCCGCCAGCCAGTTGGTGCGCGACGAGGAGCGTGAACAGTGGGAAGCACTGCGCACTCTGCGGCGCAACCTGGCGCAGGAACATGCGGTACCGCCCTACGTCATCTTCCCGGACTCGACCCTGCTCGAAATGCTCCGCAGCCAGCCGACCAGCATGGCCGATATGGGGCGGGTCAGTGGCGTCGGCGCTCGCAAGCTCGAGCGTTACGGTGAAGCGTTCCTGCAGGTACTGGCTGGGTCGGGCGGGGCAGAGGCGCCACGCGAGGTGGCCGATATCCGCCACGAGCTCATCAGCCTTGCCCGCGCAGGCATGACGCCGCTGCAGATCGCTGGCCAGTTACAGTGCAGTGAGAAGAATGTCTACAGCCTGCTGGCCGAAGCCATCGGCCAGCAGCAGCTGTCGCTGGAGCAGGCGCTGGATCTTCCCGAGGAACTGCTCAGTGAAATCCAGGACGCCTTTCTCGACGGCGAAGGGGAATTGCCCGGCGTCGCCGAGATTGCGGGGCAGTTCACCGGCCGTGTGCCCGAAGGCGTCCTGTATTGCATACGTGCGGCGTTGCAGTCCGAATTCGAGGTGTGAACGAGGCTGCCACTCGGCATGAGTCTTGCCTGTGGGCTAAGGTCATGATTAGCTGACTAATCATCAGCTCCGACCTTCACGCATGTGCTGCTTGTGCAAGGCTGTTTTTTCAAGAGAGATCTATGCCGTTAACTGATCAACATCGCTTCGGAATGCAGCTGGCGCACATGTCCCGTGGCTGGCGGGCCGAACTGGACCGTCGGCTGGCGGGCCTGGGATTGTCGCAGGCGCGCTGGCTGGTCCTGCTGCACCTGGCGCGGTTCGGCGAAGCGCCGACCCAGCGCGAGCTGGCGCAGAGCGTGGGCGTCGAGGGGCCGACCCTGGCACGCTTGCTGGACAGTCTCGAAGCCCAGGGCCTGGTCGAGCGCCAGGCCGTGGTCGAAGACCGTCGAGCCAAGAAGATCACGCTGTGCGCGCCCGCACGGCCGCTCATCGAGCAGATCGAAACCATCGCCAACGCCTTGCGTGCCGAGCTGTTCATGGGGGTCGACGAAGAAGAACTGAGCACCGCCATGCGGGTACACAGCCGCATCCTGGCGAATCTGGAAAAGAAATCCTGAAGTCAACGGGCCGTCACCCGCTTGGAGCAAGTGGGCCGTACGGGCTATAAAGTTATTGGATGTCGGTCTTCAAGGGATTCCCATGCAAGTGCGTATACCGTCGCGTACCAGGTTTGCTTCACGTCGTCTGCTGGCATCGGTGTGGGCCATGGCGCTGTGCTATTCCACAGCCGCCTCCGCGCTGGGCCTTGGCGAGCTGACCCTGCGCTCATCGCTCAACCAGCCGTTTCGCGCCGATATCGCCTTGCTCGACACCGCAGGGCTGGAGCAGGACGACATCCGTGCCAGCCTGGCGACGGCCGAAGAGTTCGCCAGGGCGGGGGTGGAACGCAGTTTCTTCCTCAACGACCTCAAGTTCTCGCCCGATTTCAGCGGCGGGCGCAAGGTCATTCATGTCAGCTCCAGCAAAGTGGTCACCGAGCCCTTCATGAGTTTCGTGATTCAGGTCGGCCGGCCGAATGGGCAGCTGCTGCGTGCCTTCACGGTATTGCTCGACCCGCCGGGGATGGGGCCGGGCCTCGCCGACCGCGCGCCGCAGCGCATACAGTCGACGCAGGCCAGCGCGCAGCCTGCAGCAGCGCCCACTAGGCCCAAAGCCGCGAGTGCACCCACGCCGAGCGCCAGTGAGCCTGCGAAACAGGCGCCGGCCAAGGCCGCTGCGCAGGACGCTGCGCAACTGGCTGCCGCCGCCCTGGAGAACCAGCAACTGCAGAAGAGCTTCGACGAGGTGCAGGCGCGCCTGCAGAGCCTGGAGGCGCAGGTAGCCGACAAGGACAAGCAGGTTGCCCAGCTGCAGGCACGCATGGCCGAAACCCCTGCGGCCGAGGCCGATTCGTCCGTCGCTCCCGCAACCGCACCCGCTGCGGCAACGCCTGCGCCTTCGCCTGTATCTGCCCCACCCGCAGCGGTTGCCACGCCAGCACCGGCCCCGGCCCTGGCCCTGGCTCCGGCTCCGGCTCCGGCTCCGGTGGAGGATGGCAGTGGCTGGTTGAACATCCTGGCGCTGGTTGCGGCACTGCTGCTGATCATTGCCTTGTTGCTGCTGTTGCGCCGCCAGCGACAGCGCAAGTCGGCCGCGCTGCAGGACGCCTTCGAGCCGGTCGCTACCCAGCCGGTCCGCGCGGCGCCGGTCGCCACTGTGCCGGCCGCTGCAGTGGCGGCCGCCACCGCGCCGCTGCGTGCCGAGCCGGCGCCGGTGGTACGCCGTGAAACACCGACAGCCACCGACGCCCTCGATGGTGCAAGCATCTATATCGCCTACGGCCGCTTCAACGAAGCGCTGGGTATTCTGCGCGACGGGCTGGCCAAGCAGCCAGAACGTACCGACCTGCGCGTGCGTATGCTCGAAGTGCTGGGCCAGCAGGGTAATGCCAAGGGATTTGCCGAACAGGAAAGCCTGTTGCTGGCTGCAGGCTTCAGCGCGGCGACGCTGGCCGAGATACGCAGCCGCTTCGCCAATCTCGAACCCGCGCCAGCAGCTTCGACGCCAACCGCTACCGCGGGTCTATCACTGGCAGTGGCAGCGCCTGCAGTGACGCTGGCGTCCACTGCAGCAGCCGCAGTGTCGGTGCAGCCCGCTCCGAAGCCTGAGCCTGAGCCGGACCCCGAGCCGGAATTCGAGCTGCCCGACCTCGACCTGGCAGCGCCTGGGCCATCAGCTCGGTCAACCCCGCGGCGCGACCAGGAAGACGAATTCCAGCTCAACCTCGATGACCTGTCCATGGACGCCGATTGGGCGTTGGTCAGCCCATTCGATGATGCGCCGTCGCCCAAAGGCAAGCCGGTGGTCGTCGAGACACCGCCCGAGGTCGAGATGGACCCGTCGTTCACCAGCAATCTGAACGAACTGCCGGAAGTCTTCGAGATGCCCGACGAGCAGTTCCTCAGCGACTTCGCCGATGTCGAAGACGAGCCGTTCCTCCAGCAGGACGAGGCCCCGGCCGGGAAGACTCAGGACGACATCGACAACGATTTCCTCGACAGCTTCATCGCCGACAGCGACCTGCCCGAGCTGGATGCTCTGACCGTGGATTTCGACGACCTGGAACTGCAGCACGCTTCGGCGGAGAAACTCGATCAGGCCCAGCAGTTGCTCGACGACGGCGATACCAGCGAAGCCAGCGTGCTCTTGCACGAACTGCTGCGCGAAGGCGATGACTCCTGCAAGCAGGCGGCCCGGCAGTTGCTGAATCGGATGGACGAAGCATGAGCGAAGCCATCGCATCCAAGCCTCAGGTGGTGATTACCTATTGCACACAGTGCCAATGGCTGCTGCGCGCCGCGTGGCTGGCCCAGGAGCTGCTCAGCACTTTTGGCGAGGACCTGGGGCAGGTGGCGTTGGCGCCCGCCAGTGGCGGTCGCTTTCTCATCACCTGCGACGGCGTGCAGGTCTGGGAGCGCAAGGCCGACGGTGGTTTTCCCGAGGCCAAGGTGCTCAAGCAGCGCATCCGTGACCTGATCGATCCCGAGCGCGACCTGGGCCATAACGAATCCAGAAGTCCGGCAGCCGAGTAAGCCTCTGCCGGCTCATGCTCAGTGTCGCCAGAAAGCCGGCATGCACAGGATCAGCACGGTGATGATTTCCAGTCGGCCCAGCAGCATGCCCAGGGCCAGGATCCACTTCGCCGCATCGGGCAGCGTGGCGAAATTGCCGGCCGGCCCTATCACCTCGCCCAGCCCCGGCCCTACACCGGAAACCGTGCTGGCGGCACCGGTCAGGGCGGTCATCCAGTCCAACCCCAGCAGTGACAATGCCAGGGCGATGATGCCGACGGTGAAGCCGAAGAAGAACGAGAACGTCAGGATCGACCGGACGATTTCCTCATCGAGGCGATGGCCGTTGTATTTCTGTTTGATCACCGCGCGCGGATGAATCAGCTGGTTGAGGTTGGACTTGAGCAGGATATAGGCGACCTGAAAGCGGAATATCTTGATCCCGCCTGCGGTCGAGCCCGAGCAGCCGCCGATGAAGCCCAGGTAGAAAAACAGCATCAGCGAGAAATTGCCCCACAGGCTGTAGTCGCCCAGGGCGAAGCCCGTGGTAGTCACCACCGAGGTGACGTTCAGGGCTACGTGACGAAAGGCCGTCCACCACGGCAGCTCGGTGGTGGCCCAGTACCAGGTACCCAGCACCAGCCAGGTGGCGATCAACAGTATCAGCATGCCTTGCACCTGCTGGTCGCGCAGCAGCGCCTGGCGGTTGCCGCGCAGGGTCGAGACGTAGAGCGCGAACGGCAGGCTGCCCAGAATCATCACCACGATGGCCACCCAGTGCACGGCCGGTTGCTGCCATTTGCCCAGAGACAGGTCGGACGTCGAGAAGCCGCCAGTGGAAATGGCCGACATCGCGTGGTTGACCGCGTCGAACGGGCTCATCCCTGCCAACCAGAACCCCAGGGTGCCCAGGGCGGTGAAGCCGACATACACCAGCACGATGTACTTGGCGACCATATGCGAGCGCGGCATGACTTTTTCGGAGCGATCGCTGGATTCGGTCTGGAACAGCCGCATGCCACCAATGCGCAACAGCGGCAGAATGGCCACGGCCATGCCGATGAAGCCGATGCCGCCCAGCCAGTGCAGCATCGAGCGCCACATGAGGATGCCCGGTGACATCTCGTCCAGATGACTGAGCACCGTGGAACCCGTGGCGGTAATGCCCGACATGCTTTCGAAAAAGGCGTCGGTGTAGCTGATGTGCTGAGTCAGCAGGAAGGGCAGGGCGGCGAACACGCACACCACCACCCAGCTGCTGACCGTGAGCAGGTACATGTCGCGCGGCCGCAGGTTGACGTTGTCGGGGCGGCCGGGCAGCACCAGCAGCAGGCCGGCGACGAAGGTGATCAGGCTGGCCCAGAGGAACGACTGGATGTCCTCGGTGCGTTCGAACACCACCAGCGTGCCCATGGGCACGACCATGCTCACGGCCAGGGTGATCAGGAAGATGCCGATAATGAAACCGATGATGCGCAGGGTCGGCAACGCCATGGGGTCAGCTCTGGCCATGAAGGAAAGGGCCGCCATTCTACCTGCGGGCCACAGCATGTAAACCCGGCAGGCGAAGGCCGCTTGGGTCTAGAATAGCGGCTTATCGTTCGACAGGAGGTTGCCCATGGAGGCGCTCGAGGTTTTGCTCAATCGTGTTTCAGCTCCCCGGCTCATGGCGCCCGCGCCGACGGCCGCGCAGCGTGAAGTGCTGTTCCAGGCCGCGCTGCGCGCGCCCGACCACGGCCAGCTGCGGCCATGGCGTTTTCTCACCGTCGAAGGGGAAGGCTTGCAGCAGCTCGGCGAAGTCCTGGCCGAGGCCACTGCGCTCAACCCCGAGGCTGGCGAAGCGGCGTTGGAAAAAGCCCGCAACATGCCGTTGCGCGCGCCCCTGGTGGTGGTAGTGATCGCCCGCTTGCAGGAGCATCGAAAAGTGCCGCAGAGCGAGCAACTGCTGGCGGCTGGCTGCGCCGCCCATGGCATCCTGCTTGCGGCGAATGCTCAAGGGCTGGGTGGGGTATGGCGCACCGGCGAGCTGTCCTATGCGCCTTATGTGGCCGGCAAGCTGGGCCTGATCGAAGGCGAACAGATCATCGGCTTCCTGTACCTGGGCACGCCGGCGCGAGATTTGCGCGAAGCGCCGGCGCTGGCTACCGCCGACTTCGTGCAAGCATGGGGCGTCGAGGCCTGAAGCGTTCAGGTTCGAGCCAACCGATCGCGGCGGTCTAGGCCACCACCACCGGTACCGGCGGCAGGTCCAGGGTCGCGATCAAGCCGCCTTCAGGGTGGTTTTCCAGCTGCAGGCTGCCGCCGTGTCGCTCGGCGGCGCGGCGGGCGATGGCCAGGCCCAGGCCATGGCCTGCAGCGCTCTGGCCCGGTGCGCGGAAGAATGGCTCGCTCAGGCGCGCCAGGTGTTCCTCCGCCACGCCCTGGCCGTGATCGCGCACGCTGATGCGCACCCGCCCTTGCACCTGTTGCGCCGACAGCACGACCGGTGCGGGCCCAGGGTTGAAGCGCAGGGCGTTGCGCAGCAGGTTGTCCACGGCCCGTTCGATCATGGTCGGCCAGCCCTGCAGCGATAGGTGCGCGGCAACGTCCAGCTCGATGGCCCGCTCCGGCACGGCGATCAAGGCGTCCTTTCGCACCGCCTGCAGGAGTGCCGGCAGGTCCACGTCTTCGGCCGTGGCTTGCTCCGCATCGACCCGCGCCAGCACCAGGATCTCGCTGATCAAGGCTTCAAGACGATCGCATTCGCGCGTCAGGCGCGGCCACAACAGGTCGCGCTGGGCAGGCTCGGCCCGTTCCGCCAAGGCCAGGGCGATGCGCAGCCGCGCCAGGGGCGAACGCAACTCGTGGGACACGTCGCGCAACAGCTGTCGCTGGCTGCCGATCAGGCTCTGCAGGCGCGCACCCATGCGGTTGAAGTCGCGCGCCAGCACGCCGAATTCGTCGCGACGACTGGCCAGCTGCGCCAGGCTGTTCTGCTGATAGGTGGTCTGCCCCAATTCGTGCACGGCACCGCGCAGCCTGCTCAATGGGCGCGTGATGGACAACGTCACCATCAGGCTGAACAGCGTCAGTACGACCAATGCGATCACCAGTGCGCTGATCGGCATGAGCAGGGAGTCGCGGTGCCACGAGTCGAGTTCGGGGTGCGGGATGCGGTAGATCAGCAAGTAGGTGTCGCCCGTGGTGGGGCTGGTGTAGTCCGCCGTCAGTCGGCGCCACGGCAGGTCGCGATCGGCTTCGTTGTGGCGCGCCTCGAAGGCTTCGGCGCGACGCGGGAAGGTCCCCGGTACCACAGCCTCGCCAGCTTCGTTGAGCACTTGAGTGTCGATGCGATAGCGGCGCTTGCGCTGTTCGAGCAGTTCCTGGGCCGCCTCGGCGCCTTTGCTTTCGTAACGCTCCACCCAGTCCTGGGCAAAATGCTTCACCGCCGGGTGCCGACTGAGGATCCAGGTGTCCTGGTTCAACATGTGGCCCAGCAGTACCGACAGGCCGGCTACCAGGGCGATGGCCAGCCAGAAGCTGGCCAGGATGCGCCAGAACAGTGAACGCAAGGCAAATTCCTCAATGAAAGAAGCCCGGTACGCATGCGCGGACCGGGCTGGGGGCTTGCGCCGATATTACTGGGTTTTCTTGCCTTGCTGGGCTTTCCAGGCCTGGAATTCGGCCCATTCGGCGCGGCGCTCGTCCTGCTTCTTTTTCATTTCGTCGAACTGCTTCTGCTGTTCGGGCTTGAGCACTGCACGTACGTCGGCCTGGGCCTTGTCGTGGTTGGCCTTGATTTCATCTTCCATGGCCTTGCGATCGGCCGCCGGCAGCTTGTCCAGGTACTTCTTGGTGATGTCGCGCTGCTGATGGCGTTCTTCGCCCATCAGTTTGCCCACCTGGGTGCGTTGCTCGTGGGTCAGGTCGAGCTGGGCGAATGGCTCGCCGCCACGAGGGCCTGGGCCGCCCTTGCCTGGGCCTGGGCCGAAACCGTCAGGGCCGCCCTGCGGCATGGCCATGGCCAGGGTCGGCAGGGTAGCGGCGAACAGCATTGCGAGTGTCGTCTTGCGCATGGTGAATCTCCTGTCTGGTTCCCGGTGTTTACCGGATGTGCCCAGTTTATGGAGATCAAGGTCAGGCGCGGTCAATGCCGCGTAAGGCTTGTGTAAAGACATGACGCGGGTGGCATTTACAAACCAGGCCGTTCGCGCCGCACGCGGCGGCAGCTATTGCGCATAGAAATAGCCACGGCTGCGCAGGGCCATGATCCGCGGGCGTCCGTCGGCATGCGGGCCGATCTTCTTGCGCAGATTGCTGACGTGCATGTCCAGGCTGCGGTCGTAGAGGGTGAGCTTGCGGCCCAGTGCGATCTGCGCCAGCTCCTGTTTCTCCAGGGGCTCGCCCGGCTGGCGCATGAGTGCCTCGAGCAGGCGGCTTTCGGACACGGTCAGGTTGATGTCGTGTTGATCGATGCTGACCACGCCGCGCGCCGGACTGAAGCACAGGTCGCCCAGCTCCATCTGCCCCGCCACGGCAACCGGGTGGCTGCGGCGCAGTACCGCGCGCAGGCGGGCGGTCAGTTCGCGCGGATCACAGGGTTTGGCCAGGTAGTCGTCGGCGCCCAGCTCCAGGCCCAGGATGCGATCAAGCGGTTCGCCCCGCGCCGAGAGCATCAGCACTGGCAACTCGGCGTGTTCGCTGCGCAGCTGCTTGAGCAGTTCCAGGCCGCTGCCGTCGGGCAGCATCACGTCGAGCACCACGGCCGCCGGTGCCAGCTCGGCCAGGGCCTTGCGTGCGCTGCTGCCATCGTGGCAGGCGCGGACCTGGAACCCTTCCTGGCTCAACCAGCTGTTCAGCAGTTCACACAGCTCGACGTCATCGTCGATCAGTAGCAGATCGCTCATCTAGACCTTCATTCGGGCGCAGGCAAAGTCTGCTTGAAGGGTTTGACCAGCACGTCCTTGTACACCCCGGCGGCAACGAACGGGTCGGCGCCGGCCCAGGCCTGGGCTTCGTCCAGGGACTCGAAGCGGGCCACGATGAGGCTGCCGCTGAAGCCGCTCTCGCCTGGGTCGTTGCTGTCGATGGCCGGGTGTGGCCCGGCGAGTACCAGTTGCCCGGCGGCTTCCAGCTGTTTCAGCCGCTCCAGGTGCTCGGGCCGTGCGGCCAGGCGCTTTTCCAGGGAGTTGGGCGTGTCGGTGGCAATGATGGCGTAGAGCATGTCAATCCTCGGTTTTAGGTGTTGTACGATCGGAATCATGCAGGTGACGGGACAGGTAGATACCTTGGCCCACCAGGAACAGCAAGGTCATGGCCAGGCTGCCGAACACTTTGAAGTCGACCCAGAACTGCTCGAAAGTGAAAGCCACGAACAGGTTGGCGGCGCCGCAGAACAGGAAGAAGACCACCCACGCAACGTTGAGTTTCGCCCAGATCGGGTCCGGCAGGGTCAGCGCGTGGCCCATCATGCGCTTGATCAGCAGTTGCTTGCCGATGAAATGACTGCCGGCGAACGCCAGGGCGAACAGCCAGTTGACCACCGGCGCCTTCCACTTGAGGAAGGTCTCGCTATGGAAGGCCAGGGTCAGGCTGCCGAACACCAGGCAGGCGATCAGGGTCAGCCACTGGCCCTTTTCCAGCTTGCGCTGCTTGAGGAACAGCAGGCCATAGACGATCACCGAACTGGCGATGAGCACCTTGGTAGCACTGAAGATGCCGCCCAGTTCGAAGCTGTACCCCGCCAGGTCGACCATGTGCGGGTCGGTCTTGTAGACGATGAGGAACAGGAGCAGCGGGATGAAATCGATCAATTGTTTCACAATGGCAGCCAGAAGCAGGATGTGACGGCATAATAACAAACATCAATGACTGCGAAAGCGCCACTATGAATGTTGACCTGCACTGCCACAGCACCGCCTCCGATGGCGCCCTCGCGCCTGCCGTTCTGGTGCAGCGAGCGTTCGATCATGGCGTGCAGACCCTGGCCCTGACCGACCACGACACCCTGGAAGGCCTGCCAGAGGCCCGTGCGGCGGCCACAGCACTGAACATGCAGTGGGTCAGTGGTGTCGAAATGTCGTGCACCTGGGGCGGTGCCACCATCCACGTGCTCGGTTACAATTTCGCTCTGGATGCACCGCCGCTGGTGGCCGCGCTCGACAGCCTGCACCACGGTCGCTGGCTGCGTGCCGAGGAAATCGACCGACGCCTGGCGCTCAAGGGCATGCCGGGTGCGCTGGACGGTGCTCGGGCCATCCAGAAGGGTCTGGGCGACAGCGGCAATGCGCCGGCGCGACCGCACTTCGCCGATTTCCTCGTGCAGCAGGGCCACGTCAAGGACCGCCAGGAAGCGTTCCGCAAGTGGCTGGGGGCGGGCAAGCTGGGTGACGTCAAGCAACACTGGCCCACCCTCGAGGACACCGTGCGCACATTGCGCGAGGCGAAGGCCTGGATCAGCCTGGCTCATCCGCTGCACTACGATTTCACGCGCAGCAAGCGGCGCAAGCTGATCGGCGACTACATCCAGGCCGGTGGCCATGCGATCGAGGTGGTCAACGGCATGCAGGCCGCCGAACAGGTCGGCACGCTGTCCATCCTGGCCCGCGAATTCGGCTTGATGGTCAGTGGCGGCAGCGACTTCCACGGCCCGGGCACGTGGGGTGAAATCGGTGTCTATCGGCCATTGCCCGTCGACCTGCCGCCGTTGTCCGCGCGGTTCAAGCACGACCCGTCAACCTCCGCCTGAACAGGATGCCAACGTGAGTCAATTCTTTCAGATCCATCCGCAGAACCCGCAGCCGCGGCTGATCAAGCAAGCGGTCGAGATCATTCGCGGCGGTGGCATCGTGATCTACCCCACCGACTCTTCCTACGCCATCGGTTGCCAGATCGGCGACAAGAACGCCGTGGAACGGGTGCGCCGGCTGCGTCAGCTGGACGACAAGCACAATTTCGCGATCATCTGCTGCGACCTCTCGCAACTGGGGCTGTTCGCCAAAGTCGACACCGCGGCGTTTCGTCTGCTCAAGGCGCACACGCCGGGGCCCTACACCTTCATTCTGAGCGCCACCCGTGAAGTCCCGCGCCTGCTGCTGCATCCCAAGCGCCGGACCATCGGTTTGCGCGTGCCCAGCCATCCGATCGCCTTGGCCTTGCTGGAAGAGTTGGGTGAGCCGCTGATGAGCGTGAGCCTGATCATGCCCGGCGCCAAGGAGCCGCTCAGCGACCCTTACGAAATGCGCCAGTTGCTGGAAAAGCAGGTCGACCTGATCATCGATGGCGGTTTCGGCGGCACCGAGGCGTCCACCGTCATCAACCTCGCCGATGGCGATCCGCAAGTGGTGCGCGTGGGCTGTGGCGATCCGGCACCATTCGCGGCCATGGCGTGAGTGATCTGAGCGCGGTCGACAATCCGCCGGCGAATCTCGCCCAGGGCTCGCCCGAGCAGCTGCAACTGGCGCTGGTCTACGGCCAGGCGTTCACCCAGATGCCGCAGGACCTGTACATCCCGCCGGATGCGCTGGAGGTGTTCCTCGAAGCGTTCGAAGGCCCGCTCGACCTGCTGCTGTACCTGATCCGCAAGCAGAACATCGACATCCTCGACATTCCCGTGGCGGAGATCACCCGTCAGTACATGGGCTACGTCGAGCTGATGAAAACCGTACGCCTGGAGTTGGCCGCCGAATATCTGGTGATGGCCGCCATGCTTGCGGAGATCAAATCGCGCATGCTGTTGCCGCGCAGCGCCGTGGTCGAGGATGACGAGCACGACCCGCGGGCCGAGCTGATTCGCCGCCTGCAGGAATACGAGCGCTTCAAGGCCGCCGCCGAAGGTATCGATACCCTCAAGCGGGTAGGCCGCGACCTCTACGTGCCCAAGCTCGATGCACCTCTGGCCAAGGTACGCAAGCTGCTGCCCGAGGTCAGCCTGGACGAGCTGCTGATGTCGATGGCCGACGTGTTACGGCGCAGCGACATGTTCGAAAGCCATCAGGTCAGCCGCGAGGCCCTGTCGACCCGCGAACGCATGAGCCAGGTGCTCGAACGCCTGCGCGGCGGTGGCTTCGTGCCTTTCGTCGAGCTGTTCGGTGCCGAGGAGGGCAAGCTGGGCGTGGTGGTAACCTTCATGGCCATTCTCGAACTGGTCAAGGAGCAGTTGATCGAACTGGTGCAGAATGACGCCTTTGCCGCTATCCATGTGCGCGCCCGAGCCGAACAATGAATCTGACTGACCCGCGCGATCTGGCGCCACTGCTCGAAGCCTTTCTGCTGGCCTCCGGAAAGCCGCAGTCTCTGGAACGCCTCCATGAGCTGTTCGAGGAAGCCGAGCGGCCGGAGCCGGCGGTGTTCAAGAAGGCCCTGGAGGTGCTGGGCAAGTCCTGCGAAAAGCGCGCTTTCGAACTGGTCGAGGTCGCCTCGGGGTACCGCCTGCAGATTCGCGAGAAGTACGCGCCCTGGGTGGGCCGGCTCTGGGAAGAACGGCCGCAGCGCTATTCCCGTGCGCTGCTGGAAACCATGGCCCTGATTGCCTATCGCCAGCCCATCACCCGTGGCGAGATCGAGGACGTGCGTGGCGTGGCGGTCAACAGCAATATCGTCAAGACGCTGGTGGAACGCGAGTGGATCCGCGTGGTGGGCTATCGCGACGTGCCGGGCCGGCCGGCGATGTTCGCCACCACCAAGGCCTTTCTCGACCATTTCAACCTCAAGAGCCTCGATGAGCTGCCGCCATTGGCAGTGCTGCGCGAGATGGAACCTGAAACCATCCTCGAAGACCACGACGACGATGCGCCAGTGCCTGCTCATCTGCAGGCGCTGGCCGATGCCAGCGCCGAGGGCGAGGCCCCGGCCAAGGACGAGACCAGCTTTCGATCGTTGCTGGTGGAGCTTGATTCCATGGAACAGGGCCTCAAGATCGACTTCGACGACCTGCTCCAGAACCCCGCGCCGACCGACGACGACCGCTGATTGCAAGGTAGACCTGCGGGAGCGGGCTCTGCCCGCGAAAAGGCCGGCGCGGTGGGGCAGGTGGACCGCATCGAGGCTTTCGCGGCCACTGACCGCTCCTACGGGGGAGGGGGGTGAACATGCTCTGCCAAGGTGCGCCCTTGGCCTGTGTGCTGCGTCCGGCAGCCGCCATACCGTACGCTTCCTGCGTTTGCCAGATGCACCAATGCGGGCACGTACTGCCCTCCTGTGGAGCATTTAATTCATTAAATTTATTTCTTGAAGTATTTGATCCTTGGCCCTAGTCTCGTTCTCGACAGGCCTGCGCAAGCACCCAGGCCGCCATTGGCACTGACGTGAATCGGGGAGCTGGACATGAGCGTGAAATTACTTTTGAGCATGGCTGTGGCCACTGCGTTTTCGGCCTCGGCACTGGCTGCCGATTGGACCGTCGGTGCCAACGTGGGCAATGTGCCCTGGGAGTTCCAGGACGCCAAGGGCGACATCGTCGGCTTTGAAGTCGACGTGGTGAAGGAAGTCGCCAAGCGCGCCGGCAAGACCGTGGAGTTCGTCAACATCCCGTTCAATGGCCTGTTCAGCGCCGTGCAGTCCAAGCGCGCCGACATCGCCATTTCTTCCATCACCATCACGCCCAAGCGTCTGGAATCGGTAGGGTTCGCGCAGCCGTACTACGACAGCGACCAGTCGCTGTCGGTGCTGACCAAGTCCGGCATCAAGGGCCTGGATGACATGAGCGGCAAAGTGGTCGGCGTCGACACCGGTTCGACCGGGGACATGTGGGCCGCCAAGCATCAGGGCGAGTACAAGTTCAAGGACATCTCGCGCTACGAAGGGCTGTCGCCGGCCATGCTCGACCTGGCGTCCGGGCGCATGGATGGCTACATCAGCGACATTCCGGCCGTGCTCTATTACATCAAGGACAAGCCACAGTATGCCGTGGTCGCGCGCATTCCCACCGGCGAGAAATACTCGCTGATGCACGCCAAGGGCTGGGCCGAAGGCGCGCGAGTGAACACGATCATCAGCGAGATGAAAAAAGACGGCGTGATCGCCGACCTGCACAAGAAGTGGTTCGGTGCGGCCGCCGCAGACGACTCCAGCACCGTGAAAGTCGTCGACGTTCCGCAATAAGCACCGCGCTTCGGCCCGCCCGCTACCGGCCCACGACCAAGGTAACCGTTCATGGAGTTGCTACAGACTTTCTTCAACTGGGACGTGTTCGTCGACGCGCTGCCTTTGATGCTGCGCGGCCTTGGCGTGACCATATTGCTCGGCGTGGTGAGTATCGTGCTGGGCCTGGCCGGCGGTCTGCTGCTGGCCATGCTCAGATTGTACGGCTACACCCCCGTGCGCTGGCTGGCACGGGTGTACATCGATGTGCTGCGGTCCATACCGCTGCTGGTCCTGCTGGTGTTGATCTACTACGCCTTGCCCTTCGTCGGCATTCGCCTGTCGTCCTTCGCTGCTGCCACGGCCGCGCTGTCCCTGGTGTCGTGCGCCTATTCGGCGGAGATCTTCCGTTCCGGCATCGAGGCTATCCCCAAGGGTCAGTTCGAAGCGGCGGCTTCCCAGGGCATGAGCTTCTTCAACACCATGCGCGACGTGATCCTGCCCCAGGCCATGCGCATCGTCTTGCCGCCCATGACCAGCAACTGCATCAACGTCATGAAGGACACGGCACTGGCGTCAGTGGTCGCCATGCCCGACCTGCTCAAGCAGGCCACCCAGGCCCAGGCGCTGTCGGCCAATCCAACGCCGCTGGTGGGGGCGGCGATCATGTACCTCCTGTTGCTGCTGCCACTGGTGCAGTTGGTCAGCTGGGTAGAGCGTCGCAACGGCAGCGGAGGCAAGCGCGCATGAGCAACGTCATCGAAATCGAACGACTGGACAAGTTCTACGGGCCATTCCAGGCCCTCAGCGACATCAACCTGACTGTCGCCCAGGGCGAAGTGGTGGTGATCCTGGGGCCTTCGGGGTCGGGCAAGTCCACCCTGATTCGCTGCATCAACCTGCTCGAGCCCTACCAGGGTGGCGACATCCGGGTGTCCGGGCAGCGCGTGGAAACCGGCCCCAAGCTTGCCGGCATCCGCTGCGAAGTGGGCATGGTGTTTCAGAACTTCAATCTCTACCCCCACCTCACCGTGCTCGCCAACGTGGCCCTGGCGCCGGTGCGCGTGCGCGGCATGAACCGACGTGATGCCCAGGAGCGCGCGCGGCTGTTGCTGGAAAAGGTCGGCATGTCCGCGCATGCCGACAAGTACCCCAGCCAACTGTCCGGGGGTCAGCAGCAACGGGTCGCGATCGCCCGGACCATGGCCATGGAGCCACGGGTGATCCTGTTCGACGAGCCGACCTCGGCGCTGGACCCGGAAATGGTCGGCGAAGTGCTCGACGTGATGCAGAACCTTGCCCGTTCCGGGGTGACTATGATCGTGGTGACCCACGAGATGGGCTTCGCGCGCAAGGTCGCCGACCGGGTGATCTTCATGGAAACCGGGCGCATCATCGAACAGAACCATCCCCAGGCCTTCTTCACCGCGCCCCAGGAACCCCGTACCCAGGCATTCCTGCAGGCCATCCTGCACCACTGACAGGCTCTACCCCTAACAAGCAAACGGGAGACTCACTTTGACTGCCCTCGATATCGACTACGTCCGTCGCCAATTTCCCGCACTCGCCGACGGCTACGGCTACCTGGACAACGCCGGCGGCTCGGCGGTGCTCAAGCCGGTGGCCGAGCGCATCACCGAGTACCTGCTCAACCACGCGGTGCAACTGGGCGCCTCGTACGCGCCATCGGTCAAGGCCGGTGAGAAAGTGCTGGAAGCACGCGCCTCGGTGGCCCAGCTGATCAACGCCCGCCACTCTGAAGAGTGTGTGATGGCCGGTTCGACCACCTTGTTGCTGCAGCTGCTGGCTCGGGCGATTGCGCCGTCGATCAGCGCGGGCGACGAGATCATCGTCACGCACAGCGACCACGAAGCCAACATCGGCCCCTGGCAGCGCCTGTGCCAAGAGCGCGGGGCCACCCTGCGCGTATGGTCGGTGGATCCGTCGAGCCTGGAGCTGGAGCTGCGCGACCTCGAGCAACTTCTCGGGCCGCGCACGCGTTACGTGGCGATGACCCACGCGTCGAACATTCTGGGCAGCGTCAACCCGGTCGCGCAGGTCGCCGAGCGCGTGCACGCCTGCGGTGCCAAGCTGGTGGTGGACGCGGTGGCGTACGCACCGCACCGTCTGGTCGATGTGCAGGCCAGCGGCGCCGACTATTACGTGTTCAGCTTCTACAAAGTGTTCG
Organism: Pseudomonas baltica; assembly: GCF_014235765.1. Classification (GTDB taxonomy): domain Bacteria; phylum Pseudomonadota; class Gammaproteobacteria; order Pseudomonadales; family Pseudomonadaceae; genus Aquipseudomonas; species Aquipseudomonas baltica. Next base: position 1,493,344 of record NZ_JACMYH010000001.1, on the reverse strand, counting down.
GCCCGCATTTCGCGGTGCTGTGGGGCAAGCGCGAACTGCTGCTGGAACTGCCCAGCCTCAACCATTTCTTCATCGGCCAGGACGTGCTGCCGTACAAGCTGCAGCCGGGCAACGTCAACTACGAACTGTCCTACGGTTGCATGGGCATCAGTGACTACCTGCTGGACATCGGCCGGCGCCTGGGCACCGCAGGCAGCGAGCGGCAGATCATGCAGGCGGCCTTCGATGCGTTCGAGGTGCAGGAAAACCTCCTGGCCGAGATTCTCCTGGGCTATCTGCGCGAGGCCGACGGCGTACGCATCATCGGCAAACCACGGGTGACCGCGGGCGACCGGGTACCGACCATCAGCTTCGTCGTCGAGGGCGTGCAGTCCGAGGCCATCGTGCGACAGGTGGACGCGGCACGCATCGGCATTCGTTTTGGTGACTTCTATGCCCGTCACTTGATCGAAGAACTGGGCCTGGCACCTCAGGGAGGGGTGGTACGCGTTTCCATTGCGCACTACAACACCGTCGATGAAATGACGCGGCTGGTGGAATGCCTGGCCCGAGCCATCGCAGACCTGCGTCCCAGCTGACCGCCATCGAGCCACTGAACCATGCCATTACCGCACACCCTTGAAGAACTGCGCAGCGCTATTGCGGTGGGGCAGGACAAACTCACTGCGCGCATGCGCGATGCCGCCCAGTACGTGATCGAGCACCCCCATGATGTAGCGCTCAACACGGTCGCGGCCCTGGCCGCGCGTTCGCAGATCCCCGCTTCGGCGTTCATTCGTCTGGCCCAGGCCTTGGGCTTTGGCGGTTTCAGCGACCTGCAGCGGGTGTGCAAGGCGCCGCTGGAGAAAGCCGGGCAGGGCAGCTTCAAGGAACGTATTCGCCACTATCGAGGCGAACAGTTGCTCGACGACCCGACCGATGTGGGCGCCATGCTCGGCGCCTTCAGCCGGGCCAACATCGTCTCCCTCGAACACCTTGCCGAAGGGCAGCAGGTGCAGGCGCTGGAACAGGCCATCGGCTTGCTGCAACAGGCGCGCACCACGTTCGTGGTGGGCATGCGCCGTTCGTTTCCGATGGCTGCCTACCTCAGCTATGCCCTGAGCCGTGTCGGCCGGCGCGCCGTACACATCAGCGGCCTGGGCGGCAGCCTGCGCGAGCAGGTCGGCGCACTGCACGGTGACGACGTGCTGGTGGCGGTGAGCTTCCCTCCTTATTCCCAGGAAACCATCGACGCCTGCACCCAGGCGGTGGCGGCCGGTACGCCGATCGTTGCCATCACCGACAGCTTGCTCAGCCCCATCGGCCAATGCGCTTCGGTGATGATCGAAGTCGACGACGCCGAACTGCTTGGCTTTCGCTCGTTGACCGCCGCGTTCTGCGTGGCCCAGACACTGGCCATGGGCCTGGCCTTCGCCGCAGGTGAAACCTTTGGCGGCATCGACCACGACGCTTTGAAAGATATCGACTGCTGAGGCCCCAGGCCCGGCATTTTGCCCAACCTGCTGGAGAGCCGTACCGTGACATCACCCCTAAGAGATCTGGTCGGCTATGGCCAGCAACGTCCCCAGGGTACCTGGCCCAATGGCGCCCGGCTGGCGATCAGCCTGGTCATCAACTACGAGGAAGGCTCCGAACGGTCCCTGGCCATGGGCGATCCCGATCAGGAAAGCATGACCGAGTGGGGCAGCTATCAGTTTCCCGATGGCGTACGCAACCTGGCCATGGAATCGATGTACGAATACGGCTCGCGGGTCGGTATCTGGCGCATCCTGCAGATTCTGCAGAAGGCCAACGTGCCGGCCACGTTTCATGCCTGCGCGGTGGCCTTCGAGCAGAACCCCGACGTGGCGCGCGCGGCGGTCGAGCTGGGCCATGAAGTATGCAGCCATGGCTACCGTTGGGAGGAAGTGTTCCGCCTCACCGAGGAGCAGGAGCGCGAGCACATTCGCCTGGCCATCGAGTCCTTCCAGCGCACCTGCGGCAAGCGCCCGGTAGGCTGGTACTGCCGCTATGGCGCCAGCGTGCGCACCCGTCGCCTGGTGGCCGAGGAGGGCGGTTTCCTCTATGACTCCGATGCCTACAACGATGACGTGCCGTACTTCGTCGACGTCGAAGGCAAACGCCGCCTGGTGGTGCCGTACACCAGTGACGTCAATGATTTCCGCTACTGGAATTCGCCGGGCTTGTCCCAGGCTTCCGACTTTCTCGAGTACATGAAGGAAAGCTTCGAGGTGCTGCACGAAGAATCTGCAGACGGCCTGCGCATGATGTCCGTCGGCCTGCACCCGCGCATGGTCGGACGCCCGGGCCGGATACGCGCCTTGCAGAAGTTCATCGAGTACGCACAGGGCCACGAAGGCGTGTGGTTCGCCACTCGCGAGCAGATCGCCCAGGCGTGGCTGGAGCGTGACGCTGCCGCAGTGTGAAAGCGGCTCTCTTTACCCGAAGACACTCTCCCACCTGATCGCGCTGTGCTGTTCCTGGCTCAGGTCCAGCACGCTTTCCACGTGGGCGAGGTGATGCAGCATCAGGGCAATGGCACGTTTTTCGTCCTGGGCTTCGATGGCGGCGACGATCGCGCTGTGTTCGTCCTCGGGGCAGGCATGCATCTGCGGACCGTCGTAGAGCGCGTGCATCAGCGACGTCACCGGACACAGCTGGCGCATGATGCGAGTGATGAAGCTGTTGCCACCGATCTCGGCCAGCAGGCTGTGGAAATCCCCGGACAGCTTGATCAAGGCGCGCCGATCCTGGTTCTTGCGCGCCAGGGCCTCCTTTTTCAGGTGGGCATGTAAAGGCTTGCGCTGGGCCTTGGTCGAGCGGTGGATGACATTGCGAATGATCTCCGGTTCAAGCAACCGGCGGGTGGCGAACAGGTCACGGGTTTCCTGCACGGTGGGGCTGGTGACGAACGCGCCTCGGTTGGGGTGCAGCTTGACCAAGCCTTCCTTGGCCAGCGCCATGAGCGCCTGGCGAATCTTGTTGCGGCCCACGCCAAACGCGATCGCAAGTTTCTCCTCGGCCAGCTTGATACCCGGCGGCAGGCGGTGCTCCATGATGGCGATGGTAATGTGTTCGGCGATGCCATCGGCATCCTGTGGTGTGTTCAGATCCATATCCGTTTCCTGACGTACCCTTGCCCGCGGTCAGCCGCGGATGCGCCGACTGATGCCGGTCAATTTTTCCATCACTACCATCATCACCAGGGTGACAATGACCAGCACGCTGGACAGAGCGGCAATGGTGACGTCCAGTTTGCTCTCCAGGTCCTGCCACATGCGGATCGGCAGCATGTCGGTGCGTGCATCGCGCAGGAACAGCGAGACGGCAGTGTTATCGAACGACGACATGAACGCAATGAATGCCCCGGCCGCGATGCCTGGCGCAATCAGCGGCAAGGTAATACGCCGCAACGCGTGCGCTCTCGAAGCACCCAGGCTGGCAGCGCTTTCCAGCAGCGCCGGCGGCAACTGCATCAGCGCCGAAGAGGTGGTACGGATGACGTAGGGTACGCAGACCACGGTGTGACCGATCACTAGCGTCGTCATCGATACCGGCACGCCCAGCTCGCTGAAAAAGATCAATGCCGACAGGCCGAACGCCAGCCCCGGCAGAATCAACGGTGACATGAACAGCGCATCGAGGCAGCGCGCTGTCTTGCTCGTGGAACGGGCGATGGCCAGCGAGGCGGCAGTGCCCATGACCACACACAAAAGCGTGGTCATCGACGCCACCAGAAAGCTGTTCCACGCCGCGAAATGCAGGGTGAACGCCTTGAGCAGGGCGACATACCAGCGTGTCGAGAAGCCCTGAGGCGGAAAGCGCAGCGAGTAGCTGTCGGTGAACGAGACGATCAGCACGATCAGCGTCGGTGCCAGCAACAGGATAAGGGCGGCCCAGGCCACCAGATAGAGGATGCCCTTGAGGGCGATGTCCGACAGGTCGTTTCGACGTCCCATGCTCATGTGGTCGCGTACCCCTTGCTGAGGCGGCCCAAATAGCTCAACAGCGTCACGCAGCCGATCACGGCCACCAGGAACACCAGCGAGATGGCTGCAGCGTATGGCCAGTTCTGCAGGGCCGACGCCTGCTGGTAGATGTACATCGGCATGAACAGCATCTGCCCGCCACCTACCAGAGACTGCGTGATGAAGGCGGTGATGGTTGCCGAGAAGGTCAGCAGGCTGCCAGCGATGATGCCCGGTAGCGACAGCGGCACGGTGATCCGCCGGAAGGTGCGCCAGGCATTGGCGCCCAAGGCGGCGGAGGCATCCTCCAGATTGCTTTCCAGGCGTTGCAAGGTAGTGATCAGGGGCAGGGTCATCAGCGGCAACTGCACATTGGCCAGGGCCCAGATCAATCCTTCGCGGGAGTAGAGCAGGCGCAGTGGCTTGTCGATCCATGCCCAGCCCAGCAGCAGTTCGTTGACGATGCCCTGGCGCCCGAGGATCACTACCCAGGCGAAGGTGCGCACCACCACGCTGGTCAGCAGGGGCATGACGATGATCATCATCAGCACCTTCTGGGTGGTCGGCGAACTGCGCACGTAGGCCCAGGCCAGAGCGTAGCCCAGGGCCAGGCACAGCACGGTAACCTGCACGCCGAGCCACAAGGTATCGCCAAGCACGCGCAGGGCCAGGCCTTCGCCGAAGATCTTCACGTATTGCGCCACGCCCCAGACGCTGACGGCGGTGTCGTCGTGCAGGCTGACCAGCACCAGCAACAACAGCGGCGTGATGAAGAACAGCACGAAGAATGCTGCCAACGGCAGGCCGTAGCGCAGGCTGTACACGGTGACGTCATGGTTTCGGGCGCTCACGTGCCGCACTCCTTACAGCGGGAAGGGATGGCTTCAGGCATGGCTCAGACCTGGATGTCCTTGTTGAAGCGCTCGATCCAGGCCGCCCGGTTCGGATTGATCACCTTCCAGTCCTGAAAGCGAAACCGCGACTTCATTTCTGCCTGATCCTTGGCCAGTGATTCGGCTATCTCGCCAGACATCTTCACCTGCATGTTGGTCGGCACTACCAGGTACGGCGCTTCCATCAGCTGCGATTGCACCTGGGGCGACATCGACGCCTCGATCAAGGCGAAAGCCAGATCGCGATTCGGTGAGTTCTTGACGATATGGATACTGGTCTTGAACGCGATCGCGCCTTCCTTGGGCGCCACCCATTCCACCGGTACGCCACGGGCCTTGAGGATCTGGATGGCGTTGAAGTTGCCTGGGCTGATGTCGATCTGGCCTTGCTGGAACAGCGACGCCAGTTGACCGGGGTTGGCGGCGACGGCGGCCAGGTTGGGCTTGAGTTTGGCCAGCAGTTCAAAGGCCGGTTCGATGTTGCTGTCCGAGCCGCCATGCAGTTTGGCCAGCTCGACCATGAAGCCGGTGCCCAGGGAGGAGTTCATGTTGGTGATGCCTACCCGGCCCTTGTACTCGGGCTTCCACAGGTCCATCCAGGAGTCGGGAGGGGTCTGGATAGTGTCCGGGTTATAGGTCAGGCCGACGATCTGATAGAAGATGCTCGGCCCCATCGGGTCTTGGGCTTCGGGCATCAGCTGCTGGTAGTAGGCGCTGTCCGCCACCGGGTAGGGCTCGATCAAGCCCTGTTCGATGGCGGTCAGGGCAGGGCCCGGATCGTGCAGCATGACGTCGATGGGCGGATGTTCACGGGAGGCCATGACCTTGGAGATCTGGTCGACAGAGATCATCGGGTCGAGAATGATGTTTCCGTCTTTCATGTGTTCCAGCGCGGCAGGCACCAGCACGGCCTTGTGTGCTTCTTCCCAGCTGCCGGTAAACGTCGCGAACACCAGATTGCGCGCCTGGGCCATGGTCAACTGCGGGAAAAGCTGCAGTGCACCCAGGGCCAGGGCGGATTGCATGATGCGTCTGCGGGATATATCCATCGTCGATTCCTCGTGCGGGTCAGTTCAGGGCTACAGGCTGGGCGCGGTAAACGTAGTGATCGCGTGGGCGCTGATAGGCCTCAGGCTTACCTGAGTGCCGGGCTTCAATGGCTCGGCACCCAGGCCGCGTGGCGAAGCGATCTTGATCCGCTGTCCGCCGGGCGTGAGCATTTCGTGGACGATCGAAGGGCCCAGCGGCAGGCCGAGTTCGACCTGTGCGGGAAATCCGTCGCCTGCCTCTGTCAGCTCCAGATTCTCCGGACGAATGCACGCCACCACGGCGCTGCCGGGCCGGGCGTCGCGCGGCGTACGGCAGGCCAGCAGGCTGCCGTCGGCCAGGCGTATCCGAGCCGACTCCCCGGCGTAGCTTTCCAGGGTCCCGGGCAGCACGTTGGCGCTGCCGACGAAGGTATTGACGAACAGGCTGCTGGGCGAATCGTAGATTTTCGAAGGCGCGGCGAACTGCTCCAGCCGGCCGGCGTTGAGCACCGCCACGCGGTCGGCCATCGACAGCGCTTCCTCCTGGTCGTGGGTGACCATCACGCAGGTCACGCCCGACTGGCGCTGGAGCCGCTTGATCTCGATCTGCATGTCCATGCGCAGGCTTTTGTCCAGGGCCGAGAACGGTTCGTCGAGCAACAGGATGCGCGGTTCCACGGCCAATGCCCGGGCCAGCGCCACGCGCTGCTGCTGGCCACCGGAAAGCTGGCGCGGATAGCGGTCGGCCAGATGACCCAGCTGGATCATCTCGAGCATTTCATCGATGCGCTGCTTGCGCCGCGAGCGTGGCACGCCGCGCGCATCCAGACCGTAGGCGATGTTTTCGGCCACGCTCAGGTGGGGAAACAAGGCGTAGTTCTGGAACACGATGCCGATGTCGCGGTGATGCGGGGGCAGGTGGTCGATGAGCTTGCCGCCGATCACCACCTTGCCCGAGGTCTGCGGCTGGAACCCGCCGATGATGCGCAGCAGGGTGGTTTTGCCACAGCCGGAGGGGCCCAGCAGCGCCACCAGTTCGCCGGCGGCTACTTCCAGGGTGATGTGGTCGACCGCCGGAGCTGCACCGGCGTACTGATGGAAGATGTCGTCCAGGGTGAGGTCGAAACCGGCGGTTGCAGTCGTCATGCGGTGGCTCGCAGTGCTGAACTAGGTTATCTGGCTCGAAGCAATGCATGTGCCAAGCAGGATAAAGCCGGTCATCCCACGGTTTAACTCGTTGTTTTAAATGAACCGATAGCTGGATACGGGTTACCTTGGTATCAGGATTGTGCACAAAATAGTTAACTAAATATTGCACTGAATCAGTGCTAAATCTAATCATGTTCACCATTATGTCGCTCGCCAGCCGCCTTGACCTGCTTGCCCGCACCCGCTGTTACGGGCCCTGCGTCCGGCGGCGCGGATCTTGCTGAAACAGCGGTATCAGCCTTTCGCAGTGGAGTAACCCATGGATATTCATCGTCTCAAGGCGCAGCAGATCGCTCACCTGGTCAACACCCGCCAGCTGAGCGCGGTCGAGGTGGCGACAGCGGTGTGCGATCGTCTCGAGCGGTTGAATCCGTCGCTCAATGCGTTCATCGATTACCAGCGGGCTGACGTGCTGGCTCGAGCGCGTACCAGCGACCAGCGGGTCGCCGCCAAGCAATACCTGCCTTTGGCCGGCGTACCGTTCAGCGTCAAGGACAACCTCTGGTTGGGCGGCCGACCGGCGACTTTCGGTTCCAGGGTGTTTGCCGACTTCGTGGCGCCGCGCGATTCGTGGTGCGTGCAACGCCTTGGCGAACTGGGCGGCGTGGCGCTCGGGATGACCAACTGCTCCGAGTTTGCCTGCAAGGGCATCACCACCAATCCGCTGCACGGCACTACCCGCAACCCGTGGAACCTCGAGCTGACCCCCGGCGGGTCGTCGGGCGGCGCGGTGGCTGCAGTGGCGGCCGGGTTGGGACCATTGGCCCTGGCCACCGACGCCGGCGGCTCCACCCGGCGACCGGCCGCGCACACCGGGCTGGTCGGCTTCAAGCCGAGCCTGGGTGCCGTGCCCAATCCCTGGGGGTTCGCCGACCCGAACCATCTGCTCTCGGTGATCGGTCAACTGGGACGCGATGTCGAGGACGTTGCACTCATGGCCCGCAGTTTGTTCGCCTGGTGCCCCTCCGACCCCTTGTCGCAGCCACATTTTAGCGCTCAGTCGCTAGCCCCGACGCCGCGAGCGCCGCGCTCGCTGCGCATTGCCTGGTCGCCGGATCTGGGGCTGGGCCTGCCACTGGACAGCGATGTTGCCAGTGCGATGGTTGCCGCGCTGGCAACGCTGGAGCGCGATGGCTGGTCCATCGAGCTGGCCAGCCCGTGCTGGCCAGGCGGCCTGGAAGGCTATGCGCTGCTGGGCTTGCAGCACACGGCGCTGGCTGCGCAATTCGGTGCGCTGGCGGATGAGCAGTTGCAGCAGCTGGATCCGGATATTCTGGCGCAGATAGAGCTGGGCAGAGCGTTGTCCGGGGTGCAAACCGCGCGTCTGCTAGCGTTGCGCAATGGGTTGTCGATAACCCTGGCCGCGTTTTTCGATGACTACGATCTGCTGTTGTGCCCGACCGCACCGGTAGAAGCCTGGGCCGTGGGGCAGCTGGGGCCCGCCACCATCGGCGGCCAGCCGGCGGGGCCGCGCGGACATGCCGGCTATACCCCGGTGTTCAACTACTGCGGGGTACCCGCACTGTCGTTGCCCTGCGGGTTCGGCAAGCAGGGACTTCCGGTAGGCCTGCAGGTGATCGCACCGCGCTACATGGACGGGCGCGTGCTTCAGGCCGCCGCGGAAATGGAGCGGGTGCTGGGCCTGTCGTTCGAGGCGCCCATGCTGCGCAACCAAGGTATCCCCCAACCCCTGTAGCAGCGGCGCAAGCCGCGTCGGCGGCACATGCGGTTTGGCAGGCACACCGCGGTGAACCCGGACGCGGCTTGCGCCGCTGCTACAGGAGGGCCTGCAAGCCCGCTGGCAAGCCTTGGTTGGGTTTGGCGGGTGGGCGGGCGAAGCTGCCTTGGGTGGCCCGACCGGCCTGCAGGCGGTGCAACAACTGCGCCTGGGCCACGCCGCACGAGACTCCATCCACCACCGGAACCGGCAATCGTCCGGCCAACCCCCGTGCCAGCCCGGCCAACGGGGCACCGGCAAGAATCAGAACATCGGCGCCGTCTTCGTTCACCGCCAGATGACTTAACTCCAAAAGACGCGCGGCATGATCCTCTTGCACGCTGCCGGCATCACGCAGTGGACGGTCCAGGTGACGAATGCTGGCCAGGCGGTCGAGCATGCCATTCTGTGCCACGCACTCGCGGTACCAACTGGTGATGCGCCGGGAGATGGCGATGATCGAGATCCGCTGGCCCAGCTGCGCGGCCGTCATCAGGGCCGCCTCGGTCATGCCCACCACCGGCACGTCCAGCACTTCCTTGAGTGCGAGCAGGCCCGGATCGCCGAACGCCGCCACCAGCACGGCGTCATAGCTGCCCTGACGTTCTCCGGCGATAACGGCGGCCGCGTGGGCGCCGAGCAAGGCTTCGAAGCGGGTTTCGATGTAGGCCACGCCACTGGGTGCCGTGGCCATCTGGATCTGCGTGTCCGTTGCTGCGGTGCGGCGCGCTTCCGTCTCGATCAGGTCGGTGACGCTCTGGGAGATATTGGGGTTGATGATCAGCAGTCTCATGGCGACTCCGGGCGGTCGGGTGGCGTTAGCCGAAAATAGCGTGCAGGTCGACCTCGGCCTCATCTTCCAGCGACAGGTCGAGCGTGGCCTCGATATGGTCGAGGTGGCCCAGCATCAAGCCGATGGCTGCCTCGACCTCACCCTGTTCCATGGCCTCGACGATTTCGGTGTGCTCATGGTTGGGGCAGGCAGGCACGTTCGGCGAGTCGTACAGCAGAATGATCAAGCAGGTCAGCGAGGACAGCTCGCGCATCAGTTTGACCAGGGGCGGGCTGTCGACCATCTGCGCGATCAGCAGATGAAACTCGCCGGACAGGCGAATCACCGCGCGCTTGTCGCCTGTCTCGCGCGCGGCGCGTTCTTCGGCCACATGGGCGTGCAGGCGACGAAACTGCTGGCTGTCGGCCTTGGCCACCAGGCTGCGGATCAGCGCGGGCTCGAGAATGCGTCTGGCCTGGAAAATATGCCGGGCTTCTTCCACCGAGGGGCTGGCAATGAAGGCGCCGCGATTGGGGATAGTGGTGACGATCCCTTCGTGGGCCAACCGCGCGAGCACCTCGCGGATGCGTGTGCGATTGACCTGGAACACCCCGGCCAACTTCTCTTCCACCAGCTTGGTGCCGGGGATCAGGCGATGTTCCATCACGGCGTTGAGGATGCGCTCGTAGATTCCATCGCGGGTACTGCCGGTGCCCAGGATCTGCCCAGTGCTGCGGGCCTTGCGAGGTGCAGGAGAAAGTGTTTCCGAGTTGAGCACGTGCGCGATCCTCGTCAGCCTGATTACGGTCAATGGTGGATTGTCACAAAATGGTGAGCGATTGTCCAAACATGCACCGTCGCAACTCATTCGCCGCTACGGACTGCTTTATTGAGCCTGCTCATCTCGTCACCACGGGAGCCGCCGCCGAACGTGAAAGCGCCACCGCGCGATCACACAAGCCCCGCCGTACAGGGCCTGGACCCCATGGGCGCCCATGGAAAACCATGCGGTTTTCAAGCGGTGCCACAAACATGGCATAGCCGTTGCAAACTCTTTGCCACAAAGCCTCAGCCTTTAGTGACAATTGGAGAAGCCCGATGCCAGCTATTCGTTCGTCCACTACCTTGCTCAAGCGTGCCGTTTCGGCCTTGTTGTTGAGCCTCGGCATGATGGCCATGTCCCACGCCGACGAAGCCAAGCCGGTCAAGCTCGGTTATGCCAAATGCGCCCACTGCACGCCGTTGTCCCTGACGCCGCAAAACGCCACCGGGGTGAAACTCGACGCCATTGCCTTCAACACCGGCAACGATGTGCTCACAGCGCTGCTGTCCAAGAGCATCGACGTGGCGCAGGTCACCTACCTGCATTACGCCACGGCGCTGGACAAGGGGTTCGACGTGGTGGCCGTGTCCGGGCAGATCAACGGCGGCTCGCAGATTCTGGTGGGCAACGACCTGCCGCTGCAGCCAGGCGACTGGGTCGGCTTGAAGGCGCTCATCGACAAGTACAAGGCCGAAGACAAGCCGTTCCGGGTCGCCGCCTCGCGCGGCAATGCGCAGGATATCCATATGCGTGGGGCGTTCCTCAAGCACGGCATCGATATCAACAAGGATGTGCAATTCATCAACATCCCCAACCCGTCTGACCACGTGCAGGCACTGCGCCGCGGCGAAGTGGAGCTGATCACTTCGGTGGACCCGTTCGCCACCCAGATCCGCGAGGTCAAGGCGGCCAAGTTCTTCGACTTTCCCTACGACCAGGCGGCTGGCAAGTTGACCAACCTGATCGTTACCCGCTCCGATGTGATCGAGGACAACCGCAAGGGCGTCGAGGAAACCGTGCGTTCCATCGTCAAGGTCAATGACCTGATGGCCAGCGACAAGCCGCTGTTCATCGACACCATCCAGAAAGTCACCGGCCTGGACAAGGCCATCGCCACCGGCGCAGTCGACAACCTCTACCCCGACTACGCCATGCACCGCGCTTCTGCCGTAGCCATTGCGCAAATGATGCGCGACCTCAAGTACATCAGCACCGATGTCAGCGAGCAGGTAGAGAAGAACCTGGACTACAGCTTTCTGGAAGCGGTGACCGGCAAGCCGAAAACCGAGCTGGGGTATTGAGATGAAAAGTACCGCCATCAAGGCGCACGGGGTCGGGCGAGGGCATGGCCCGTCCCTGGCCCGGCGCCTGTACAAACGCATCGAACGCGGCATCGTGCCGGTGTTGCTGCTGGTCGGCTGGGAGATCTTTTCCCGCTCCGGGATTTTGCCGCGCGCGCTCCTGCCGGCGCCGTCCCAAGTCATCATCGCCTGGGCAGACTGGGTCTTTGCCACCGATGGCAATACGCAAAGCTACAGCGGCCACTGGATTCTCGATGTGGCGGCCAGTTCGTTCCGGGTGTTCGCAGGCTTTGCCCTGGCCGCCTTGCTGGGCATCGGCGCGGGCATGGCCATCGGTTGGTCGCGCACCGCAGAAAACCTGTTCGAGCCGGTGCTGCAGATTCTGCGCCCGATCCCGCCGGTGTCCTGGATTCCCCTGGCGATCATCTGGTTCGGCATTGCCGACAAGCCGGCGATCTTCCTGGTGTTCATGGGCGCATTCTTCCCGGTGCTGTTGAGCACCATTCACGGCGTCAAGAACTGCGACCGCAACCTGTTGCGGGCAGGCGCCATGACCGGTGGTACGCCAAGTAGGCTATTGCTCTACATCGTCTTCCCGGCGGCGCTGCCGAGCATCTTCTCCGGCCTGCGCATCGCCATCGGCTCGGCGTGGATGCTCACCGTCACCGCCGAAATGGTCGCGGTTAAAAGCGGCGTCGGCTACGTGCTGTGGGATTCCTATTACTTCCTGCGCTACGACATCGTCATCGCTTCCATGGTCAGCATCGGCCTGCTGGGCTTTCTCAGCGACTATGCGATCAAGCGCGTGGGTGCGTACCTGCTGCGCTGGCAACGTGGTTCCACTTTGCAGAAGGAGGGCTGAGGCATGGCACTGATCACCATCGACCGCGTCTCGCGCGTGTTCGAAGACCCCAAGCGACCCACCGGCATCGTGGCCCTGGACGATGTCAGCCTGACCGTGGCACGCAACGAATTTCTCTGCCTGCTGGGCCCCAGTGGCTGCGGCAAGTCGACCCTGCTGAACATGATCGCCGGCTTCGACCACCCCACCCACGGCACGGTCAGTGTCGGCGGGCAGTCGATCACCGCACCGGGGGCAGACCGTGGCGTGGTGTTCCAGCAGGCCAACCTGATGCCTTGGTTGCCGGTCTGGGAGAACGTTGCGTTCCACTTGAAGATGCGCGGTGTGGGCAAGGAGATACGCCGGGAGAAGGCGCAGAAATTCATCGAAATGGTGGGCCTGGCCGGCTTCGAGAATCACTTCCCCAGCGAGCTGTCCGGCGGCATGAATCAGCGCGTGGGTATTGCCCGAGCCTTGCTGATGAACCCTGAGGTGATCCTCATGGACGAGCCCTTCGGTGCGTTGGACGAGCAGACCAAGATGGACATGCACGCCGAGCTGATCCGGATCTGGCGCGAAAGTCAGAGCACCATCGTGTTCGTCACCCATGGTATCGATGAGTCGCTGGCCCTGGGTACCCATGTCGCCGTGATGTCGGCACGTCCGGGACGCATTCGCGAGCTGCTGCCGATCGAGCTCGAACGTCCGCGCGACCCGACCAGCAAGGCCTTCAATGACTACAAGCGGCATATCCTGTCGCTGCTGCGGCCGGAACCTGTGCGGGAAAGCGTCTGAGATGAAGACGCTGATCACCGGCAGCAGTGGCTTCGTCGGCCTGGCGTTGAGCGAGCACTTGCTGGCGGCGGGTGAGGACGTGATCGGCTTCGACCTGGGGCCGATACCTGCGCAGGCGCAGGCTGCGTTCGCCAGACTGCCGGGGCGGTTCACCGAGCATCGAGGTGATGTGCGTGACGCGACGGACCTGCGCATGGTCATGGGTCGTCATCGCCCCCAGCGAGTGGTGACCCTGGCCGCCATCACCGCCGATGCCGAGCGCGAGCGATTGGCGCCCCAGGCGATCTTCGAAGTGAACGTGGGCGGGGTGCTTGCGGCCATCGGCGCGAGCGCCGAGTGCGGCGTGTCGCGGCTGGTGCACATCAGCTCGGGCTCGGTCTACGGCACCACCGGGCGTCACGCGCCGTTGCTCGACGAAGCACGTTCCGCCCTGGCCCCTGAGGGCCTGTACGGCCAATCCAAGCGCAGCGCCGAGGACGCGGCGCGGCGCCTTGCCCAACTGCATGGGTTGCCCTTGGTCATCGGCCGCCTGGGCACTTGCTTCGGGCCCTGGGAAGCCGACACCGGCGTGCGCGACACCCTCAGCGCACCGCTGCAGTTGTTGCAAGTGGCCCGCCGTGGCGGCACGGCGATCCTGGCGCGCGACAGCCTGCGCGACTGGCTGTATGTCCGCGACGCCGCGCGGGCTATCGGCTGCCTGCTGGACCAGCCGCAGTGGCGATATCCCCTCTACAACCTGGCGGCGGGTTTCCAATGGCCGCTCAGTCAATGGTGCACGCGTCTGGCCACACGCTTCCCGGACTTTCGCTGGCGTCTGGCGGCGCCGGGTGAAACACCGAACATCGAGCTGTACGCCGACTACGACCGGGCGAGCATGGCGCTCGACCGTCTGCGCGAAGACTGCGGTTTCGTTCCGCGATTCGACATCGACGCTGCCGATCACGACTTTCATCACTGGCTTGCCCACGTGGCAGGCCCCCAGACAACGGTGAACCCATGACCCCCACCCCTTTGGCGAACTCATCGAGCATGGCGGGCCAGGTGTGCATCGTCACCGGTGCGGCCTCCGGCATCGGCCGCGCCATTGCCTGGCACCTGGCAAGCCACGGTGCCTGCGTGGTCATCGCCGATGTCACCACGGCTGTCATCGAGGGCGGCGAGCCAACCGCCGACCTGATTCGCGCCGCTGGCCACCAGGCCCTGTTCGTGCAGACCGACGTCGCCGACAGCGCGCAGGTCGAGACGCTGTTCGCTACCACGGTGGCGCGCTTCGGGCGCCTCGATGTGCTGGTCAACAACGCCTGCATCCGCCACGCCCGGCCTTTGCTCGAACTCGACGAGGCCGACTGGCAGCGTGTCCTGGACGTCAATCTGGGGGGTGTCTACCGCTGTTGCCGGGCTGCCGTGCGGCAAATGGCCGGCCAGGCGCTGGTGGGCGAAACCCGCGGGCGCATCGTCAACCTGTCTTCGCAACACGGCATGATTGCCGCGCCCCACGACTTGGCCTATGGCGTGAGCAAGGCGGCTGTGGATTACCTCACCCGGCAGGTCGCCAGCGACTATGCCGGGCAGCGCATCGTCTGCAACGCGGTGGCGCCCGGCAAGATCCAGACCGGCGCCGGTGGCCGGGCAGTCGACCCGGCGGTGATGGAGCGGGCCACGCGGCGTACCCCCTGGCCGCGGTTGGGCCATCCCGACGATGTCGCCAAGGCCGTGCTGTTTCTGGCCAGCGCCGAGGCCAGCTTCATCACCGGCACCACGTTGATGGTGGACGGCGGGTGGATGGCCGCATGATCGACAACCCACTGGATCTACTGATTACCGGCGCCGTGCTGCTGGATCCGGTCGACGGCCTTGCGCAGTCCGCAAGCCTGGGCATCCGTGGCCAACGCATCGCCCACGTCGGGCCAGCCGACCAGGCTGCGCCCAAAGCCGTGCGGCATCTGCACTTGCCGGGCCGAGTGGTGGTGCCCGGCTTCGTCAATACCCATTACCATGCCGGCCTGAATTTCGTCCGGGGGGTGGCGCCGGACTGCGGCTTCGCGCCGTCCTACACCCCCGGCCTGCCACAGGCTTCATGGCTCAGCCCGGAAGAAGCACTGGCGTTGTCCCGCCTCGGTGCACTCGAAGCGCTGCGGGCGGGTTGCACCACGCTTGTGGACAGCTTCGTGCATGCCGAGCGCACCGTGGCAGGCATGGCCGAAACGGGTATGCGGCTGTTTGCCAGCCAACGTCTGGCCGATGTCGATTTCGCTTCGGTGCTGCAGGGCACGCGGCGCTTCGACCTGAAGCGTGGCCTGGCCCAGCTGGATCACGCCGAGGCCTTCGTCGAACGCTGGGCAGGGCAGGCCGACGGACGTATCCAGGCCCACCTGACCGCTCACGCACCCGACACCTGCTCGCTGGACTTCCTGCGCCAGATCGATGCCTTGGCCCGCCGCCATGGTCTGCAGATCAGCACGCACCTGGCGCAGAGCCAGGACGAACTGGATTGGGTGCGTGCTACCCACGGCCGCTCGCCGGTGCAACTGCTCGATGAGCTGGGCATGCTCGATTCGCGCCTGCTGGCCGGTCACTGCATTCACGTGGATGACGAGGACATCGCCCGCATCGGCGCCTCCGGTGCCCATGTCGTGCACATCCCGGTCGGCAACGCCATGTCCGGACGGGTAGCGCCCACGCGTCGCCTGCTGCAGGCCGGCGCGCGCCTGTGCCTGGCGACCGACACCATGCACGGCGACATGATCGAGGTGATGCGCTGGGCGCTGGCGGTAGGGCGGTTGAGTGCCGGGCGGGTAGCCGACGACTGGCAACCGCGCGACGTGCTGCGCATGGCCACCGTCAACGGCGCCGCGGCGCTGGGTTGGGGCGACCATCTGGGTCGATTGGCGGTCGGCCAGTTGGCTGACCTGGCCATCATCGACTATCGACAGCTCCACCTCACTCCCTGCATCGATGCGTTGGGCAGTTTGGTGCACAACGCCACCGGAGCCGACGTCGAAACCGTGATCGTCGACGGTCGGGTGGTGATCGACCAAGGCCGCTCGACCCAGGTCGACGAAGCCTGTGTACGTGCCGCAGCCGACACCGTGTGCCGCGACCTGTGGCAACGTTGCGAAAACCCTCTGCGCGCCTATCCTTCCTCGCACGCGATCACTGGAGGTCCAGCATGACCCGCCGTATTCGCCTGGGCGTGCTTACGCCTTCCTCGAACACTGCACTGGAGCCGCTGACCCAGGCGTTGATAGCCAGCCTCCCGGAAGTCAGCGTGCATTTCTCACGCTTCAGTGTCACCCAGATCGCCCTCAGCGCCGACGCGCTGGGCCAGTTCCAGCGCGAGCGGATTCTGGACGCGGCGCGCTTGCTGGCCGATGCCCATGTCGATGTCATCGGCTGGAGCGGTACCTCTGCCGGATGGCTGGGTTTCGAGACCGACGTGGCGCTGTGCCAGGCCATTACCGAGGCCACGGCGATACCGGCGACGACCTCGGTGCTGGCACTGAACAAGGCGCTGCAGCGCTTCGGCATTCGCCGCCTGGGCCTGGTCTCGCCGTATCTGGCGAATGTACAGGCAAGGATCGTTGCCAACTATGCCGCTCTGGGTATCGATGCCAGCGCCGAAAGCCACCTGTCGCTGCAGGACAATTTCTCCTTTGCCGAAGTGGACGAGGCCACCCTGGATCGTCAGGTGGCCGAGGTGGTCGCGGCCGGTGCCGAGGCCATCTCCACCTTCTGCACCAACCTGCACGCCGCCCACCGCGCCGAGCCCTGGGAGCGCCAGCACGGGGTACCGGTGTTCGACACGGTGACGACGGTGCTCTGGGACATGTTGAACATGACCGGCGTGGACACACGTCGCTTGACCGGCTGGGGCCGGCTACTGCTTGAAGAGGCTTGATATGCAACCTTTCGATACGGTTATTCGCAACGCTCGCGTGGTCACTGCCGCAGACACCTTCACCAGTGACATCGGCATTCGCGACGGGCGCATCGTTGCCCTGGCCCTGGAGCTGCCCCCAGGCCTTGCGGAAATCGACGCGGCCGGCCGGCACGTGACCCCCGGCGGCATCGACAGCCATGTGCACCTGGACCAACCCACCGGCGACGGCTCGGTCATGGCCGACGACTTTTTCAGCGGCACGGTGTCGGCGGCCTGCGGCGGGACCACCACGGTGATTCCTTTCGCCTGTCAGCAGAAGGGTGAAACCCTGCGTGCAGCAGTGGATGACTACCATCGCCGGGCAGGCAACAAGCCGGTCATCGACTACGCGTTTCACCTGATCGTCACCGACCCCACGCCGCAGGTCCTGCGTGAGGAATTGCCGGCACTGATCGCCGAGGGCTATACCTCGTTCAAGATCTACATGACCTACGACGCGCTGAAACTGGGTGACCGAGAGATTCTCGAAACCCTGTCCGTGGCCCGTCGCGAAGGCGCCATGGTCATGTTGCATGCCGAGAACAGCGACTGCATCGCCTGGCTCACCGAGCGGCTGCTGGCGGCCGGGCTCAGCGCGCCGCGCTACCACGCCAGCTCGCGACCCATGCTGGTGGAACGCGAGGCCACGCACCGCGCCATTGCCTTGGCCGAACTGGTGGATGTGCCCATTCTCATCGTCCACGTGTCGGGTCGCGAGGCCGTGGAGCAGATTCGCTGGGCGCAGAGCCACGGTTTGAAGGTGTATGCCGAAACCTGCCCGCAATACCTGTTTCTGACCGCCGACTCGCTGGGCTGCGACGACAGCTTCGAAGGCGCCAAATGCATCTGCAGCCCACCGCCTCGGGACGCCGCAAACCAGCAGGTGATCTGGGACGGGCTGGAAAACGGCTCGTTCGAGATCTTCTCGTCCGACCACGCGCCGTTTCGTTACGACGGCCCTGATGGCAAGAAGGCCCACGGCGAAGACGTGTCGTTCGACCAGATCGCCAACGGCATTCCCGGTGTGGAAACACGCATGGCGCTGTTGTGGTCCGAAGGCGTGCGCACCGGGCGCATCACGGCGCAAAGTTTCGTCGCGCTGACGTCGACCAACGCTGCGAAGATGTACGGGCTGTACCCGCGCAAGGGCAGTATCGCCATCGGCGCCGATGCCGATCTGGTGATCTGGGACGAAGGGCAGCCGGTGTCGATCAGCAACGAGATGCTGCACCACAACGTCGACTACACCCCTTACGCCGGCATGCAGCTGAGCGCCTGGCCGGCCATCACCCTGTCGCGCGGCGAAGTGGTATGGGACGGTGAGCCTCGCGGCGAAGCGGGGCGGGGCCAGTTTTTGCCCTGCGAGCGTCCGGCACCGGCGCAGGTGCGTCGGCGCAACACCGAGTTGCCGCTGTGAGCGCGGTCGAGCAGGTGGCGCAGCGGCTCATTCGCGCCTGGCGCGAGGGTCGGCGGCAGCCGGTCGAAGGTTTGCGTCTGGACAGCGAGGCGCAGGCGTATGACGTGCAGCGGCGGGTGGCCGAGGCGATGGGCTGGTTTGCCCACGCGCCCGCGCGGGCCTGGAAACTGGGAGGTGCGCCGGGCAGCCTCATCAGTGCCGCAGGCGTGCCGGCCGGTACCGTGCGCGCATCCGGTTGGCAGGTGCCGCCCGGGCACTGCCACGCGTTGGGTATCGAAGGCGAGCTGTTCGTGCGCTTGTCCCGGGATCTGGACGAACACACCGACCTGGCCGCCGCCTATGCGGCCATCGACGCCTGGATGCCGGGCATCGAGTTGTGCGATACGCGCTGGGTCGACGGCATCCAGGCCGATGCCCTGCTGCGACTGGCCGACCAGCAGCTCAACCGTGAGTTGATCGTTGGCCTGCCTGTAACGCTGGCGTCCATCCCCGACTGGTCGGCCCAGGCCGCCACGCTGCGCGTCGACGGCGAACAAGTGGTACGTGGGCTGGGTAGCCACCCGTTCCGCGAACCGTTGAACTCCCTGCCGTGGCTGGCGCGACACGCTGTCGCACTGGGCAACCCGCTGCGCGCGGGCGATCTGATCGCCACCGGAAGCTGGACCGGCATCCACTGGGCGCCCCCAGGCGCCAGCATCGAAGTCGACTTCCCCGGCATCGGCACCGTAACCCTCGCCACCTGACCCACCGCGTTGCGCCCTTCGCGGCCACGGACCGCTCCTACAGTGGTCATGCGCTGCCACGGGGATCGAGCGCCATCTCCCGTAGGAGCGGTCATCGGCCGCGAAAGTTGCGCCGCGGTATGCTTGCCGCCTGCGCTGGCCCCTTCGCGGCCACGGACCGCTCCTGCGGGGAGGGGGTGTGGCGCCGGTCGTTGCCCCCGCGCATTCGCCGGGAAAAAAGAGTAGAGTGGCGCGCTTTTCCGATCTGCCCAAAGTTTTTCCATGAAAAGTTCCGCACCCGCTGCACCCAAGCGCTTCACCCTCAAGGTCGCCCTCTGGCTGCTCGACAGCCCCCGCCTGGGCCACAAGGTCAACGTCAAGCACCTGGCCGGGCGCATGCTCAAGCAGCCCGCGCGCGAAGGCGTGGTGGTCGCGCAGAGCCGCCTCGGCCAGTTGATGTGCCGCGATTGTGGCAACGCCCGTGACCAGCGCATCGGTCAGCAACTCCTGCGGCAGGCCGCCCGCGCCGGCGATGCGGGCGCACAGAACGCACTGAGCGATCTGCGTCGCGACTGACACTCGGTTTGCCCCAGGCGGCCAATGGCCTCAGACTGCCGCTCATCGAATTCGCATGAGAGCACACCATGGCCCTGGACGTGACCAGCCTGTTGATCGGCCTGCTGGCTGCCGCCTTGCCGTGCCTGGCGCTGGCCTGGCAGCTGCAGCGCAGGAGCACCGCCGCCCTGGCCCAGGTCGCCTTGCTCGACGAGCGCCTGAGTAACGCCCAATTGGCTCAGGACGGCCTGAGCGCGCAGCTCGACGCCTGCCGCGATGAGGTCAGCGATCTGAGCCAGGCCAACTCGGCCAAGCAAGCCGAACTGGCCGGCCTGCGCCGCGAGGTCGAACTGCTGCAGAACGAACGCGACAATGCCCGCGATGCCGCCCACGCCTGGAGCCTGGAGCGCAGCACCCGGGAAACCGAGTTGCGTCGCCTCGATGCCCAGTGCGCTGGACTATCAGCCGAATTGCGCGAACAGCAGGACAGCCACCAGCAACGCCTGAACGACCTGCAGGGTTCACGGGACGAACTGCGCGCGCAGTTCGCCGAACTCGCAGGCAAAATCTTCGACGAGCGCGAGCAACGTTTCGCCGAGAACAGCCAGCAACGCCTGGGCCAGTTGCTCGATCCCCTCAAGGAGCGTATCCAGTCGTTCGAAAAGCGCGTTGAAGAGAGCTACCAGAACGAGGCCCGCGAGCGCTTTTCCCTGGGCAAGGAACTGGAGCGCCTGCAACAGCTCAACCAGCGCCTGAGTACCGAAGCCACCAACCTGACCCAGGCCCTCAAGGGTCAGAAAACCCAGGGCAACTGGGGCGAGCTGATTCTGGAGCGGGTGCTCGAGCATGCCGGGCTGGAGAAGGGCCGCGAGTACCAGACCCAGGTCAGCCTCAAGGGCCCGGATGGCGAGCGCTTCCAGCCCGACGTGCTGATCATGCTGCCCGGCGACAAGCAGGTGGTGGTCGATTCCAAGGTCAGCCTCACTGCCTATCAGCAATACATCGCCGCCGAAGACGGTGCCATTGCCCAGGCGGCCTTGAAGCAGCACGTGCTGTCGCTGCGCAATCACGTCAAGGGCCTTTCCGGCAAGGACTACAGTCGCCTGGACGGTTTGCACAGCCTGGATTTCGTCCTGCTCTTCGTGCCCATCGAGGCGGCATTCTCGGCCGCGTTGCAGGCCGAGCCCAACCTGTTCCAGGAGGCCTTCGACCGGCAGATCGTCATCGTCAGCCCGACCACCCTGCTGGCTACTCTGCGCGTCATCGACAGCCTGTGGAAGCAGGAGCGGCAAAGCCAGAACGCCCGCGAGATCGCCGAGCGCGCCGGATGGCTGTATGACAAGTTTGTGTTGTTCATCCAGGACCTCGACGAAGTCGGTAACCGCCTGCAGCAGTTGGACAAGGCCTACGGCGCGGCGCGCAACAAGCTCACCGAAGGACGTGGCAACCTGGTCAGCCGCAGCGAGCAGCTCAAACTGCTGGGCGCCCGCGCCAGCAAGAGCCTGCCGCCTGACCTGCTCGAGCGCGCCATGACCGAGGCCCATCAGGACAGCGGCGCCGAGGCCGACGCCGACGGCGTGTCAGTGCCGGCCCAGGTGCCGGTTGAGTAGCGCCCGCAAGGCCGCAGGCTTCACCGGTTTGGCCAGGTAGTCCAGGCCTGCGGCGTGCACCAGGGCGACGGTTTCGGGGCGCGCGTCGGCGCTGATCACCACGCCCGGCACCGGCTCGGCCAGCGCGGTGCGCAGCCAGGCCATCAGTTGCGTACCGGTTTCGCCCTCGTCCAGGTGGAAATCCACCAGCGTCAATTGCGGCCGCTTGCCGGCGGCCAGCAGTGCTGCGCACTCCTGGCGATTGCGTGCGGTCCACACCTCGCACCCCCAGCGGCTGAGCAAGCTGTGCATGCCCAGCAGGATGCTGTCTTCGTTGTCGACGCAGAGCACCCGTGCACCACCCAGCGGTTGGCTCATGGGCGTCGGGGCGGGCAGGGCGGTTGCCGTGTCTGCGCCGGCCAGGGGCACGGTCACACTGAACACGCTGCCATGGCCAGGCCATGAGCGCACCTGCAGCGGATGGCCGAGCACCCGGCACAGGCCGTCGGCAATCGCCAGGCCCAGCCCCAGCCCTTTTTCGGCACGGGTCTGGTGACTGTCCAGGCGCTTGAATTCTTCGAAAATCATTTCCAGCTTGTCGCGGGCAATGCCCGGGCCTCGGTCCCACACCTCCAGGCTCAGCGCACCTGGCTTGCGCCGCACACCCAGCAGGATCGGACCGCGCCCATAGCGGAAGGCGTTGGTGAGGAAGTTCTGCAATACACGGCGCAACAGCTTGATATCGCTGTCCACCCGCAGCGCGCTGCCCCGCAGGCGAAAGTCCAGGCCCTGTTCCCGAGCCTGGGCCTTGAACTCAGGGCCCAACGCGTCGAACAGTTCGTTGAGCGCGAAGCCCTTGCGGTCCGGGCTGATCTTGCCGTTCTCCAGGCGGGAAATATCCAGCAGGTCGCTGATCAGGTCTTCGGCCGAACGCAAGGAGTTGTCCATGTGCTGCACCAGCTGGCTGGCTTCGGCCGACAGGCCCGGCTGATGGGACAGCGCTGCGGAGAACAGCCGCGCCGCGTTGAGCGGCTGCATCAGGTCGTGGCTGACCGCTGCCAGGAAGCGCGTCTTGGACTGGTTCGCCGACTCGGCATGGCCCTTGGCTTCGGTCAGCGCCTGATTCAGCTGGGACAGCTCATGGGTGCGCTCGGTCACCCGTTGTTCCAGGCCTTCGTTGGCGTCCTTGAGCGCCTGCGCGGCTTCGCGGTAGGCGGTGATGTCGGTGAAACTCATGACGAAGCCACCGCCCGGCATCGGGTTGCCGATCAGCTCGATGACCCGCCCGTTGGGAAACAGGCGCTCGGAGGTGTGCGCGCGACCCTGACGCATCCAGTGCAGGCGCCGGGCAACGTGTACCTGCGCCTCGCCGGGCCCGCACAGGCCGCGCTCGGCGTTGTAGCGGATGATGTCGGCAATCGGCCGGCCCACGCTGATCAAGCCTTCCGGGTAATTGAACAGCTCCAGGTAGCGGTGATTCCAGGCCACCAGGCGCAGCGACTGGTCGATCACGCTGATGCCCTGGGTGATGTTCTCGATCGCGCCCTGCAGCAGGGCACGGTTGAACTGCAGCACTTCGCTGGCTTCGTCGGCAATACGCACCACGTCTTCGAGCTGCATGTCGCGGCCTTCGATGGCCGCCTTCACCACCGCGCGCGTCGACGAGCTGCCCAGCACGCCTGCCAGCAGCCGTTCGGTATGGGCTATCCACTGGCCATCGGCATTCTGGTTGGGGTTGAAACCCTTGCCTTGCCGATAGGCGTAGCGCAGAAAGCTTTGCCGTGCGCGCTCCTCGCCGACGAAGCGTGCCGCCAGGTTGAGCAGGTCATTGATCTGCACCGCCAGCAGCGAGCGGCCATGGGGCCCGGCATTGATCTCCTGGCCGATGAATCGCCCGGCTTGCCAGTGTTCGCTGACGCGGGTACGCGACAGCACCGAAACCCAGCCGAACAGAATGAAATTGCCGGCCAGCGACAGCACCACCCCTTGGGTCATGGGGCTGATGGGCAGGCCGAACGGGTTGCCGTGGATCCAGGCCAGGCCGGGGAACACGTCCAGCGGCAGGTTCAAGCTGTGCGCTGCCACCGGCAGCACCAAGGTGTAGAACCAGAGAAAGATGCCCACCGCCAACCCGGCGAAAACCCCGCGACGGTTGGCCTGCTTCCAGTACAGCGCACCGAGCATTGCCGGGGTCAGCTGGGTCACGGCGGCAAAGGCAATCTGGCCGATGGTGGCGAGGCTGGCGGTGGAACCGAGCAGACGGTAGCTGACGTAGGCCAGCAGCAGGATCACCACGATGCTCACTCGGCGGACGCTGAGCATCCACTGGCGAAACACTTCGAAGGGCCGTTCCGCGCTTTGCCGACGCAGCAGCCAGGGCAGCAGCATGTCGTTGGAAACCATGGTCGACAGCGCTACGCTGGCGACGATGACCATGCCGGTCGCCGCCGAAGCACCGCCGATGAAGGCCAGCAAGGCCAGGGCCGGGTGGGCTTCGGCCAGCGGCAGGCTGATGACGAACGAGTCGGGAATCACCGAGCTGGGCAGCAGCATCTGCCCGGCCAGGGCGATCGGCACCACGAACAGCCCGGCCAGGATCAGGTAGGCGGGAAACACCCAGCGTGCCAGGCGCAGGTCCTGCGGGTCGGTGTTCTCCACCACGGTCACGTGGAACTGCCGCGGCAAGCAGAGAATGGCCATCATCGCCACGCCGGTCTGCACCACCATCGAGGGCCAATTGATCGTCTCTTGCCAGTACGCTTCCAGGCGCGGCGCCAGCATGGCCTGGTCGAGCAGGTCCTCGAAACCGTCGTACAGTCCATAGGTGACGAAGATGCCCACGGCGAGGAACGCGAACAGCTTGACCAGCGCCTCGAAGGCGATCGCCAGGACCATGCCGCGGTGGTGCTCGGTAACGTCCAGCGTGCGTGTGCCGAACAGGATGGTGAACAGCGCCAGCACCAGCGTTACCACCATGGCGGTGTCCTGCACGCGGGTGCCGGTGGCGTCGGCACCGGCACCGATCAGCAGGTTCACGCCCAGCACGATGCCCTTGAGCTGCAAGGCGATGTAGGGCAGCACACCGATCAGGCAGATCAGTGCCACGACCACCGCCAGGCTCTGCGACTTGCCATAGCGCGCCGCGATGAAGTCGGCAATGGAGGTGATGTTCTCCTGCTTGCTGATCATCACCATTTTCTGCTGCACCCAGGGGGCCAGCAGCATCAGCAGCACCGGCCCCAGGTAGATCGGCAGGAACGCCCACAACTGCTCGGCCGCCTGGCCCACCGCGCCGAAGAACGTCCAGCTGGTGCAGTACACCGCCAGCGACAGGCTGTAGACCCAGGCCCGCACACGGGGCGGCAGCGGCGTGCTGCGGCGGTCGCCATAGAAGGCGATGGCGAACATCACGGCCATGTAGGCCAGGGCGACGGTGGCGATCAATCCGCTGGACAACGACATCGGTGACTCCGGAACGGGGCAGGCGCAAGCCCGGCGAAGCGGGCACCCGCCAGTCTCGCACGGCGCATGCGATGGCGTCAGCGCCGACCATGGTCGCAGCCACTGTCATCGAGTTGGGCGATAGGCGGTATAGCGTTATGCTGTGCGCCGACGATGCCGCCGCTGCCCGCGGCCTCGTCCCCTCCCCAGAGCCCAGTCCACGCGGCATCATTCAGGTACAGGATCGATGAGTCAGCAGTCGCAGTTCGCCTTGCTCGGCAAGCGCCGTTTCCTGCCGTTTTTCGTGACCCAGGCCCTGGGTGCTTTCAACGACAACATCTTCAAGCAATCGCTGATCCTGACGATCCTCTACAAGCTTGCCATCGAGGGCGACCGCAGCGTCTGGGTCAACCTCTGCGCGCTGCTGTTCATCCTGCCGTTCTTTCTGTTCTCGGCGCTGGCCGGTCAGTTCGGCGAAAAGTTCGCCAAGCACCGCCTGATCCGCGCCATCAAGCTGGCCGAGATCGTCATCATGGCGGTGGGGGCAGTAGGGTTGGCATTCGACCAACTGTGGTTGATGCTGGTCGCGCTGTTCGCCATGGGGACCCACTCGGCGCTGTTCGGCCCGGTCAAGTACTCGATCATGCCTCAGGCCCTGCGACCCGAAGAGCTGGTAGGGGGCAATGGCCTGGTGGAGATGGGCACGTTTCTGGCGATCCTGGCCGGCACCATCGGAGCGGGCATGATGATGTCGTCCGCCAACCACGCCGGCGTCGTCGCCACCGCCGTGCTGTCGGTCGCCGTGCTGGGCTATGTCGCCAGCCGCAGCATCCCGCCAGTCAGCGCTGCCAATCCGGGGCTGGTACTGGACTGGAACATCGCCCGGCAAACCTGGTTCACCCTGCGCCTGGGCCTGGGCCAGACCCGAGCGGTGTCGCGCTCGCTGGTCGGCAACTCCTGGTTCTGGTTCGTCGGCGCGGTCTACCTGACCCAGATTCCCGCCTATGCCCAGCAGTGGCTGGACGGCGACGAAACCGTGGTCACCTTGATCCTCACCGTGTTCTCGGTGGGCATCGCGCTGGGTTCGATGCTGTGCGAGCGGCTGTCTCGGCACAAGGTCGAGATGGGCCTGGTGCCGCTGGGTGCGCTCGGCCTGACGCTGTTCGGGCTGCTGCTGTGGTGGCATTCCAACGGCGTCGTGCAGGCCGCGCAGCCACAAGGCTGGCTGACGGTGCTGGGTCATGATCAGACCTGGTGGGTATTGTTGGACATCCTCGGCCTGGGCGTCTTTGGCGGGTTCTACATCGTGCCGCTGTACGCGCTGATCCAGTCACGTACCGCCACCGAGCAGCGCGCGCGGGTCATCGCTGCCAACAACATCCTCAATTCGCTGTTCATGGTGGTGTCGGCCATCGTGTCCATCCTCTTGCTCAGCGTGGCGAAGCTGAGCATTCCCCAGCTGTTCCTGGTGGTGTCGCTGGCCAATCTGGCCGTCAATGCGTACATCTTCAGCGCGGTGCCCGAGTTCGCTTCGCGCTTCCTGCTCTGGCTGCGGGGTGGTTGATCGCTGCGGCGCCGCCGCTGTACCGAGCAGGCCTACAGCGATTCGGGCCGTCCCAGCACCACGCTGAGCGCGTTGCGTGCGTCGTCGAGCTGGACCAGCGTGGCATGCCGGGCACCCAGGGCATCACCGTTCTCGATGGCCGTCAGAATTGCCTTGTGCCGCGGCAGGGCCAACTCATGCAGATTGGGCCGCTGGTTGGAATGCCGCAAGGCCTCACGCAAGGCCAGCGACAGCATGTTGCACAGGTGCGCGAGCAGGTCATTATGCGTGGCATCGGCGATCCGGCTGTGGAAATCCAGGTCCGGCTGCAGCACGTCATCGACCGACCCGGCCGCCTCCATGCGCTGGTAGGCCTCGCCGATCGAAGCCACCTCGGCCTCGGTGGCGTGCTGGGCGGCCAGCGCCGCCGCTGCCGGCTCGATGATGCTGCGCACGCTAGTCAACAGGGCGAAGAATTCGTTCTGCGGCGTGCTCTGCATCACCCAGTGCAAGACATCGGGGTCGAGCATGTGCCACTCACGGCGCGGCTTGACCACCGAACCCACCCGCGGCCGGGAGTACACCAGGCCCTTGGCCACCAACACACGGGTCGCCTCGCGCAGCACCGGACGACTGACCGCGTATTCTTCACACAGCAGGGCTTCGGCGGGCAGCCGATCGTCAGGCTTGAAGCGGCCGGAGACGATCTGCATCCCCAACTCCTGGACGATCCGCGAGTGCATGCTTTTGCGATCTGAAGGCTTGCGATAATCCATGGGGTGCATTCGGTCCTTGTGGCAGGTAATGCGCGATGATAGCACCTGCGCGCCAAGTCTTCGGACGGGGTGTCAGAGCCCTTGCTGCAGGTTCTTGCGCAGCGACAGCAGGCTGGTCTGCAGCGCGCGCAGTTCGGCACTGCTGTGGCAGCTGGCCTTGACGATGTTGAGCGGCACCGACTCGGCCTTCTCGCGCAGCGCACGACCCTGCGGCGTGAGCTCGACGATGACCACGCGCTCGTCGTCCTTGCTGCGGGTACGGCTGAGCAAGCCTTCGGCTTCCAGGCGCTTGAGCAGCGGCGTCAGCGAGCCGGGGTCGGTCAGCAGGCGAGTACTGATTTCGCCCACGGTCATGCCGTTCTTTTCCCACAACACCATCATGGTCAGGTATTGCGGGTAGGTCAGGCCCAGTGCCTGCAACAAGGGCTTGTACACCTTGGTCATCAGCAGCGATGTCGAGTACAGCGAGAAGCACAGCTGATTATCCAGCAGCAGGCTGTCGTCGGCGCTGACTGCCTCGTCGTGAGTGGATTCGGTGTTCATGCTGATCCTTTTTCCAATGGTGCAAGTGCATTAGGCGATCCGCCGTTCGCAGGTTTCGGCGCTTCGCTCGTTCCTTCGTGAAGCTGGTGTTGATTTCGAGCTACAAACACCGTGCATAGTTCGTTCGAGGTTGTGCAGCACTTCTACATCCTTCGGCGGCGGTCACACTGGTAGGATGCACGGCTGGATGAGGCGCGGCGGATAGAGAGAGACAGTATGTTCGAAACATTGCTCTACATTGCCTTGGGTGCGGTGATGGGCACGCTGGGTGGGGTGTTCGGCATCGGCGGGGGCTTGATCGCGATCCCGGCACTCGGCGTGCTGTTCGGCGTGGACCAGCAACTGGCCCAGGGCACGTCGCTGGTGATGGTCGTGCCCAATGTGCTCCTGGCATTATGGCGCTATCACCAGCGTCGTCCCATACCCTGGCGCAATGCCTTGCCATTGGCCAGCGGCGGACTGGTGTTCGCCTGGCTTGCCTCGGTGCTCGCGGCAGGGCTGGACCCGGCGTCGATGCGGGTGGGCTTCGTGGCCTTCCTGTTGGCACTGGTGATCTACAACCTTGCGCAGATGTTCCTGCGGCCGGCGAGCGGCACGGGGGCGATGCGCCATTCCTGGCCGTGGCTGGGCGTACTGGGTGGCTTTTCCGGGGTGATCGGCGGTTTTTTCGGGGTCGGCGGCGCCGTGCTGGCCACGCCCGTGCTGACCAGCGTCTTCGGGACCACCCAGATCATGGCTCAGGGCCTGTCGCTGGCCCTGGCCGCGCCCAGTACCAGTGTGACACTCCTGACCTATGCCGTGCACGATCATGTCGATTGGGCCATGGGCGTGCCGATGGCCATTGGCGGCCTGTTGAGCATCAGCTGGGGGGTGAAGATCGCCTATAGCCTGTCGGAAACGGTCCTGCGCGGCAGCTTCTGCGTGTTTCTGCTGCTGTGCGCCATCCTGCTGCTGTTCAAGGTCTGAGGCCTGGCCCACCACACAAGGTGCCGGCTCGGGTGGATTAATGCCACAATCGGCGCTTTCATACGTCGTGACGAGCCTCCAGGTGGAAGACCAAGACACCCTGCAACCCCGCGAACGCACCGAGCGCATATTGGCCGAGGTGCACGACGCCTGGGGCATGATCCGCGTGCTGGAAGTCGCCGACTACCGCTTCCTCGA
This sequence comes from Pseudomonas baltica, assembly GCF_014235765.1. GTDB lineage: Bacteria > Pseudomonadota > Gammaproteobacteria > Pseudomonadales > Pseudomonadaceae > Aquipseudomonas > Aquipseudomonas baltica. Next base: position 1,464,328 of record NZ_JACMYH010000001.1, on the reverse strand, counting down.
ATTCGGCGATGCCATCGAACAGAGCTGCACGTTCACGGCCGACCCCAGCTGGCTGGAATACGACTACACCCGTGCCATGCTGGTGGGCGCGCTTTGCCATGCGCAACCTGAAAGTGCCCTGTTCCTGGGTCTGGGTGCCGGTACCCTGACCCAGGCCTGCCTGAAGTTCCTGCCCCTGGAAGACGTCGAGTGCATCGAACTGCGCCCGGACGTGCCTCGCCTGGCCATCGAATACATGGGCCTGGAAGACGATCCGAGGCTGTACATCCGCGTCGGCGACGCGCTTGAACTGCTGCCCACTGCCGAAACCGCCGACCTGATCTTCGTCGACCTGTACACCGACCACGGCCCGGCCCCCGCACACCTGGCCTGGCGGTTCCTGGAACAGTGCCAGCAACGCCTGAACCCCGATGGCTGGCTGATCATCAACCAGTGGGCCGGTGACGACGGCAAGCCGCTCGGGGCCGCCTTGCTGCGCGGGCTCTACCAGCGTCACTACTGGGAATTGCCAGTCAAGGAGGGCAACGTGATCGTCATGGTGCCGGCCGATGTCGAGCAGGTATTGGACATGGCCGGCCTGTGCCAGCGTGCCGAGGCCCTCGCGCCCCGGCTGGGTTACTCGCTGCAGGGCCTGATCGACCTGGTGCGCCCGGCCAGCTGAGGCAGTGCGCCGCACCACTGGCGACGCTACTGGCCCTGGAACAGGGCAGGGCGCTGCTGCTGCATGGCCGCCAGACCTTCGCGCGCGTCCTCGCTGGCGAATAGGCGCCCGCTGGTTGCCGCCAACTGGCGGCTGGCGGCGCCTTCACCTTCGCTCACGGCCAGGCGTGCCGACGCCAGGGTCGCCTGCACGCCCAGCGGTGCCTGTCGGGCAATCCGCTGAGCAAGCTGCAGGGCGTTGGGCAGCAGGTCTTCGCTGGCCATCACTTCCTGCACCAGACCCAGGCGCAAGGCTTCATGGGCATCGAACTCATCGCCGGTCAGCAACCAGCGCATGGCGTTGCCCCAGCCGGCTATCTGCTGCAGGCGCAGCGTGGCGCCGCCGAACGGGAACAAGCCGCGCTGCACTTCCATCTGGGCAAAACGGGTGTTGCTCGCGCACAGGTTGATATCGGCCGCGAGCATCAGTTCGATGCCCACGGTCAGGCAATAACCCTGGGCTGCGACGATCACCGGCTTGCTTACCACCGGCCCACCCGAGACTCGCCAGGGATCGCAGCCCCCAGGGGGTACCTGCCAGCCCTGGCTCAGGCGCGTGCTCACCTCGGCCAGGTCCAGCCCCGCAGTGAAGTGCTCGCCATGGCTGAACACCAGGGCCACGCGTGCCGCCGGCTCGCGCTCGAACGCGCCGTAGGCCAGGCTCAGGGCGTCGAGCATGGGCAGGTCGAAGGCGTTGCGCTTGGCAGTACGGTCCAGGCCTATGAGCATGACGTGCTCGCGCAGCTCGCAGCTGACCTTGCCGGGGCAGGGGGTAGGCATGACGGCATCCTCGGAATGGTTTGAGTGAAAGGTTTCAGCTGCCGCACCTGCGCAGGCGCCTCTGCTAAAATAGACTGCGCCGCCGATTCGCGCAAAGCCCGTGTGGCTGAGGCGTGCACGCGGCACGATGGTTCAAAAAAGTCTCACGTCGCGGCCATTTTCAGGTATAGTGCGCGCCGGTCTTTAACCAGGCCACGTTTAGGTAGCGCAATCCCCCGAAGACAGCTTCGGCTGCATGTCCGTTCCGCGGACTCTCCCTAACGATTCTTTCATTCAATCGTTTTCGCAAATCCCCGCCGACAAAGCTGCCAGGGTGACTCTCGAGTCTTACAAGGCATGCGCAGCTTTGGAGCATGGGTCTTTGCGGATGCACTTAGAGGCAGACCCATGACCCAGGAAATCGGCGGCTTCGCCGCTCTCGAACTTCATCCGAACATTGTTGCTGCTGTAGTCGCTACCGGCTACGAAGAGCCTTCGGCTATCCAGCAACAATCGATCCCGATCATTCTCGCCGGTCATGACATGATCGGCCAGGCGCAGACAGGCACCGGCAAGACCGCGGCCTTCGCTCTGCCGATCCTGCATCGTATCGACCCGAGCAAGCGCGAGCCGCAAGCCCTGATCCTGGCGCCAACCCGTGAGTTGGCGCTACAAGTAGCCACTGCATTCGAAACCTACGCCAAGCAGATGCCTGGCGTTACCGTAGTGGCCGTGTACGGCGGTGCCCCGATGGGCCCGCAGTTGAAAGCAATCCGCAACGGCGCGCAAATCGTCGTCGCCACCCCCGGCCGTCTGTGCGACCACCTGCGTCGTGACGAGAAAGTCCTCGCCACCGTGAACCACCTGGTGCTCGACGAAGCCGACGAAATGCTCAAGCTGGGCTTCATGGATGACCTGGAAGTCATCTTCAAGGCCATGCCCGAGACTCGCCAGACCGTACTGTTCTCGGCCACCTTGCCGCAGTCGATCCGCGCGATCGCCGAGCGTCACCTGCGTGACCCCAAGCACGTCAAGATCCAGACCAAGACTCAGACCGTCACCGCGATCGAGCAGGCTCACCTGCTGGTTCACGCCGACCAGAAGACCTCGGCTGTCCTGCGCCTGCTGGAAGTCGAAGAGTTCGACGCCCTGATCGCCTTCGTGCGCACCAAGCAAGCCACGCTCGACCTGGCCAGCGCCCTGGAAGCCAAAGGCTACAAAGCCGCGGCACTCAACGGTGACATTGCCCAGAACCAGCGTGAGCGCGTCATCGAGTCGCTCAAGGATGGCCGCCTGGATATCGTCGTCGCCACCGACGTCGCTGCTCGTGGCCTGGACGTACCGCGCATCACTCACGTGTTCAACGTCGACATGCCGTACGACCCCGAGTCCTACGTGCACCGTATCGGTCGTACCGGCCGTGCCGGTCGCGAAGGCCGTGCGCTGCTGCTGGTCACCCCGCGTGAACGCCGCATGCTGCAGGTGATCGAGCGCGTGACCGGGCAGAAGGTTGCCGAGGTTCGCCTGCCCAACGGCCAGGCCGTGCTGGATGCGCGCATCAAGAAGCTGACCAACAGCCTCGCTCCGCTGGTCGCAGACGCCGAAAGCACCCATGGCGAGTTGCTCGATCGCCTGACCGCCGACATCGGTTGCACCCCGCGCGCCCTGGCCGCAGCCCTGCTGCGCAAGGCCACCAATGGCCAGGCGTTGACCCTGGATGCGGTCGAGAAGGAGCAGCCTCTGGTTCCGACCAGCGCTCCGCGCGAACGCACCAGCAGCGGTGATCGTCCTGAGCGCAGTGACCGTGAGCGCCGCGCGCCAATGCCCCTGGGCGAAGGCCGCGCACGCTGCCGTACGGCCCTAGGTGCTCGCGACGGCATCGCCGCGAAGAACCTGCTTGGCGCCATCCTCAACGAAGGCGGGCTGGCCCGTGAAGCCATCGGTCGCATTCAGGTGCGCGACAGCTTCAGCCTGGTCGAGCTGCCGGAAGATGGCCTGGAGAATCTGTTGAGCAAGCTCAAGGACACCCGTGTCGCTGGCAAGCAGCTGAAACTGCGTCGCTATCGCGAAGACTGATTGCCCATAGTCTTCAGGCATAAAAAATCCCCGACTGGTTCGGGGATTTTTTTGTCTTGATCGCGGCTCGTACATCGCCAGCTCGAGCTCGCTCCTGTGGGAGCGGGCCCTGCCCGCGAAGCGGACACCGCCGATCAATCAGTTCTTGGCTGGCGGCACTTGGGTAGCCGGAGTGGTACCTGGTGCGACCGGCATGCTCGAATCGGACTTGGTAGCTTCCTGAGCTGCAGCCTTGTTCGATTCCATGGCCGCTTCGTTGGCCTTGGCGTTTTCCTTGGCGGCGTCATTCATCTTGTCTTGAGCCGAATCCATTTTCTCTTGCGCTTCCTGACGGTGCTCGGCAGCGTCCTGGGCCTTGTCTTCGGATTTCTTGTCGCATGCAGCCAGACCAAGGGTGGCAGCCAGCATCAGGGAGTAAGCGAGTGTCTTGCGCATGATGTTTCTCCTTATTGGGTATCTACGAGGCTAAGAGGGTGTGCGCCGGATATAAGTTCCGTCACTGCGGTTATATATAAGTATCGGATCGCAATGAGGTTTTTCCATGACCTTGCTGTACCGTTCAAGCATCCACCCGGTTTTCACGGCGGTCTTGGGTGAAAAGGTCGATGCACGAGCCCTGGCTGGCTCGCCTGTCGAAGCCACCCTTGAAATCCCGATCGGCGGCCCCATCTCCTTGTCATCCCGCCGCTCATCGGCGGCACCTGCCATCTGATTGGAGTTTGATGACCATGAGTGTGGAAACTCAAAAGGAAACCCTGGGCTTCCAGACCGAGGTGAAGCAACTGCTGCACCTCATGATCCATTCGCTGTATTCCAACAAGGAAATCTTCCTTCGCGAATTGATCTCGAACGCCTCCGACGCTGTCGACAAGCTGCGTTTCGAAGCGCTGGCCAAGCCTGAGCTGCTCGAAGGTGGCGGCGAGCTGAAAATTCGCATCAGCTTCGACAAGGACGCCAAGACCGTCACCCTGGAAGACAACGGTATCGGCATGAACCGTGACGATGTAGTGACCCACCTGGGCACCATCGCCAAGTCCGGCACTGCCGACTTCATGAAGAACCTCACCGGCGACCAGAAGAAGGACTCGCACCTGATCGGTCAGTTCGGCGTGGGCTTCTATTCGGCCTTCATCGTCGCCGACCAGGTTGACGTGTACAGCCGCCGCGCCGGCAGCCCTGCCAGCGAAGGCGTGCATTGGTCCTCCAAGGGCGAGGGCGACTTCGAGGTTGCCAACGTCGAGAAGGCCGAACGCGGCACGCGCATCGTTCTGCACCTGAAAAGCGCCGAAGACGAATTCGCCGACGGTTACCGTCTGCGCAACATCATCAAGAAGTACTCCGACCACATCGCCCTGCCGATCGAGCTGCCCCAGGAAAGCTCGCCCGTCGAAGGCGACGAGGCACCGGCGCAGGAGTGGGAAACCGTCAACCGCGCCAGCGCCCTGTGGACCCGTCCGCGTACCGACATCAAGGACGAGGAATACCAGGAGTTCTACAAGCACGTCGGTCACGACTACGAGAACCCGCTGAGCTGGAGCCACAACAAGGTCGAAGGCAAGCTGGAATACACATCGCTGTTGTACGTACCTGCGCGCGCGCCGTTCGATCTGTACCAGCGCGAAGCACCGCGTGGCCTCAAGCTGTACGTGCAGCGCGTGTTCGTCATGGACCAGGCCGAATCCTTCCTGCCGCTGTACCTGCGCTTCATCAAGGGTGTGGTCGACTCCAACGACCTGTCCCTGAACGTTTCGCGCGAGATCCTGCAGAAAGATCCGATCATCGACTCGATGAAGACGGCGCTGACCAAGCGTGTGCTCGACATGCTCGAGAAGTTGGCCAAGAACGAACCCGAGCAGTACAAGGGCTTCTGGAAGAACTTCGGCCAGGTCCTCAAGGAAGGTCCTGCGGAAGATTTCGCCAACAAGGAAAAGATCGCCGGCCTGCTGCGCTTCGCTTCCACCAGCGACGACAGCGGCGAGCAGAGCGTTGGCCTGGCTGACTACCTGGCACGGGTCAAGGAAGGTCAGGACAAGGTCTACTACCTGTCCGGCGAGTCCTACGCACAAGTCAAGAACAGCCCGCACCTGGAAGTCTTCCGCAAGAAAGGCATCGAAGTGCTGCTGTTGACTGATCGTATCGACGAGTGGCTGATGAGCTACCTGACCGAATTCGACGGCAAGGGCTTCGTCGACGTTGCCCGTGGCGACCTCGACCTGGGCAAGCTGGATTCCGAGGAAGACAAGAAAGCCCAGGAAGAAATCGCCAAGGACAAGGAAGGCCTGGTCGAGCGCCTGAAAGCGGCGCTGGGCGATTCGGTCAGTGAAGTGCGGGTTTCCCATCGCCTCACCGATTCGCCGGCGATCCTGGCCATCGGCGAGCAGGACCTGGGCATGCAGATGCGCCAGATCCTCGAAGCCAGTGGGCAGAAGGTGCCGGACTCCAAGCCGATCTTCGAATTCAACCCCAACCACCCGCTGATCGCCAAGCTGGATGTGGAGCAGAGCGAAGATCGTTTCGCCGACTTCTCCCATATCCTGTTCGATCAGGCGGCCCTGGCGGCCGGTGACAGCCTCAAGGATCCTGCCGGTTACGTTCGACGCCTGAACAAGCTGCTGGTCGAGTTGTCCGTTTAAACAGTCCAGGTAAAAAGCCCGCTTCGGCGGGCTTTTTCGTTTTCAGTCATGACCTTTTGGAGATGCAAGCGTGAGCACATTGACCGTTCAATCCGTTGTCTACCAAATCGACGGGCAGGCGTACGAAAGCCGCCTGGTCTACGACACCGATATCGTGTCGCCACGTCCGGGCCTGGTGATGGCGCCGAACTGGATGGGCGTCAGCGAAGGTGCCGAACGCATTGCCCAGTCGGTGGCTGCCAAGGGCTATGTGGTGTTGCTGGTCGACTTGTATGGTCAGGGCGTGCACCCGGGCAACAACGATGAAGCAGCGGCTGCCATGATGCCGCTGAAGAACGACCGTGCCTTGCTGCGCAAGCGCATGCAGGTTGCGCTGCAGCAACTGCACGAGCAGACGCATGCCGCTGTCGATCCGGCGCAATCGGCGGCCTTCGGTTTCTGCTTTGGCGGGTGCTGTGCGCTGGAGCTGGCACGTACGGGCGCGGCGCTCAAGGCAACCGTCTCGTTCCATGGCACACTCGACACGCCCAACCCGGCCGATGCCCATGACATCAAGGGTTCGGTCCTGGTGCTGCACGGTGACGCCGATCCCCTGGTGCCTGCCGAACAGCTGCCGGCCTTCCGTTCCGAGATGAACTCGGCGGGTGTGGATTGGCAGTTGATTAGCTACGGCGGAGCCTACCATTCGTTCACCGACACCGAGGCCAACAACCCGGGTGTGCAGATGTACGATGCCAAGGTCTCGGCGCGCGCCTTTCAGGCCATGCACAACCTGCTCGAGGAAGTGTTTCAGGCCTGATTCGCAGGCCCATGGGGGCGGTACGTGGCCGCGAAGAGGGTCGAACCGCCACCCAGGTGCCTGGCTGCTAAGCCTCGGCCAGGTACGTCTCGATATCGATCACTGCACTGGTCATCAGCTTGTGCACCGGGCAGTGATCGGCCACGCGGTCCAGGTCATGACGCTGCGCTTCCGTCAGGTTGCCGAGCAAGGTGAGCTTAACCTGCAGGCGGTATTTGCCGGTGGGCTCCTCGCTCGCATCGCGTTTGACCTCCACATTCACACCCGTGAGCGGGATGTTCTTGCGCTGGGCATAGAGCTTCAGGGTCAGGGCCTTGCAGGCACCCAGTGCGGCGTCGAAATAGTCATGGGGAGAGGGCGCCGAACCTGCCCCACCCAGGGCTTCCGGCAAGTCGGTGTGAAAAGAGTGGCGGCCATCGATGTCGATGCTGTGGCGAAATCCGTCGCCAGGTTCGGTAGTCACGGTGATAGCCATGGAAATCCCTTCGTTGGTGTGCTCGAGTCACACTGTATAGAGGGTTGCGCCATCCGGGGGGTTCAACCGCAGTCAATCGACCGATTTCAGGCAAAAAAAACGGCGCCCGCAGGCGCCGTCCTTCAGTAGGGCTGCGAGCCTTACTGACCCTGCCAACGCTTGAGTACCAGCGTGGCATTGGTACCGCCGAAGCCGAAGCTGTTGCTCATCACCGTATTGATTTCGACGTTTTCCTGGGTGACGGTCTGCACTGGCAGATCGGCCACGGCAGGGTCCAGTTCGTCGATGTTGGCTGACCCGGCAATGAAGTTGCCTTCCATCATCAGCATGCAGTAGATGGCTTCGTGCACGCCAGCGGCGCCCAGCGAGTGCCCGGACAGGCTCTTGGTCGAGCTGATGGCCGGATACTTGCCGGCGAAGACTTCCCGCACACCCTTCATCTCGGCCACGTCGCCCACCGGTGTGGAGGTGCCGTGAGTGTTCAGGTAGTCGATCGGGGTATCGACGGTGGACAGCGCCTGCTGCATGCAGCGGATGGCGCCTTCGCCGCTTGGCGCGACCATGTCGTAGCCATCCGATGTGGCACCGTAGCCAACGATCTCGGCATAGATGTGGGCACCGCGGGCCAGAGCGTGTTCCAGCTCCTCGACCACGACCATGCCGCCGCCGCCGGCGATGACGAAGCCATCGCGGTCGCTGTCGTAGGCACGCGACGCTTTTTCAGGCGTGTCGTTGCGCTTGCTGGAAAGGGCGCCCATGGCGTCGAACAGGAACGACTGGCTCCAGTGCTCCTCTTCGCCGCCGCCGGCGAACACCACGTCCTGCTTGCCCATCTGGATCTGCTCCATGGCCGTACCGATGCAGTGCGCGCTGGTGGCACACGCCGAGGCGATGGAGTAGTTCAGGCCCTTGATCTTGAAAGGGGTGGCCAGGCAGGCCGAGACGGTGCTGCTCATGGTGCGGGTGACCCGGTACGGACCGACGCGCTTGACGCCTTTCTCGCGCAGGATGTCCAGCGCTTCCATCTGGTTCAAGGTAGAGGCGCCGCCCGAACCGGCGATCAGGCCGGTACGCGGGTTGGAAACCTGCTCGTCGGTGAGGCCGGAATCCTTGATGGCATCCTGCATTGCAAGGTACGCGTAGGCGGCGGCATGGCCGACGAAGCGGTACACCTTGCGGTCGATCAGCTCTTCCAGGTTGAGGTCGATGGAACCGGAAACCTGGCTACGCAGACCCATTTCGGCATATTCCGGGTTGAAGCGGATGCCAGGGCGGCTTGCACGCAGGTTTGCGGAGACGGTGTCTTTGTCATTGCCCAGGCACGAAACGATGCCCAGACCAGTGATAACAACGCGGCGCATGCGGATAACCCTTAGAAATTTTCGGTGGATGTAAAGACGCCGACCCGAAGGCCGTCGGCGGTGTAGATCTCGCGGCCGTCGACGCTGACCGAGCCATCGGCGATGGCCATGTTCAGCTTGCCCTTGAGCACGCGCTTGATATGAATGTTGTACGTGACCTTCTTGGCCGTCGGCAGCACCTGGCCGAAGAACTTCACTTCACCCGAACCCAGCGCACGGCCACGGCCGGGCAGGTCCTGCCAGCCGAGGAAGAAACCCACCAGCTGCCACATGGCATCCAGGCCGAGGCAGCCCGGCATCACCGGATCGCCCTCGAAGTGGCAAGCGAAGAACCACAGGTCCGGATTGATATCCAGCTCGGCGACCAATTCACCCTTGCCGTACTTGCCACCTTCGGCGCTGATATGGGTGATGCGGTCCACCATCAGCATATTCGGGGCGGGCAGTTGCGCGTTACCTGGGCCGAACAGCTCGCCACGACTGCAGCGCAGCAGATCTTCCCGAGTAAAGGCGTTTTGTTTGGTCATGCGAGCTCCTCAATAGTCCCTGGTGGCAGGGGGCAGATCTTCCCGACCGACCAGAAGAATCAACGCCTGGGTCGGCAGCCTACACATAGACTATTGCGTTGTAGTGAAAGTCACAGCGCAAGCGATACGGAAGTACACTTGTTCACTGAAATTATAATGCCAGACAGCAGGCTTTGTCCGAATGGATGTACAAGACTGCCGCACTTTAGCATTTCTTGCCAGCAACGGGCGCTGTCACGAGGACATCCGGCCTCCATTCCACAGCGCGCGTTCAGCTCGTCCAGCGCAGCAGAACCTGTTGCAGATCTGCGCGTTTGAACGGTTTTGCCAGGTAATCGTTCATTCCGGCATCCAGGCAGGTGTCGCGGTCGCCCAGCAGCGCGTTGGCGGTCAGGGCGATGATCGGCAGCTCTGCGCGGCCAGCAATCTGGCGAATCTGCCGCGACGCCTCGTAGCCGTCGAGGACCGGCAGGCGACAGTCCATCAGCACCGCCGAATAGAGGTGCGCACGCACCTGGCTGACCGCTGCTGCGCCGTCGCTGACGACATCGACGGCGTAGCCCAGGCTGCGCAGCATGGCTTCGATCACGGTCTGGTTGACCGCGTTGTCTTCCACCAGCAAGACACTGTGACCGACGCCGTCGTCGTTGCCGGACAGGTTGGGCACCGCTGCCGGGCGGGCCAGGCTCTGCTGGCTCAGCGCCAGCGGCATTTCCAGGGTGAACAGCGAGCCGTGCCTTTCCTTGCTTTGCGCACGCAGCGTACCCCCCATGCGTTCGGCCAGCGTACGCGCGATCGGCAGCCCCAGGCCGGTGCCGCCGTAACGGCGCGAAATCGAACTGTCGGCCTGGGCGAACGCGTCGAACATGCTTTCCAGTCGATCTTCGCCGATGCCGATGCCAGTATCGCGCACGGTGCAGGTCAGCCAGATCAATTGATGATCCAGCACCTGCCAGCGCACACCGATGTCCACACCGCCTTCATCGGTGAATTTCAGCGCATTGCCGATCAGATTGACCAGGATCTGCCGGATGCGCGTCGGATCGCCCTCGACCTGCAATCCCTCGATGCCCTCGGCCAGCGTCAATTCCAGCGCCAGCTTGCGTTGCCTGGCGGTGTGCTGGAAGGCCTGCACGCAACTGGTGATCAGCTCGTGCAGGCCGAAACCGATGTGCTCCAGCTCCATCGCCGCCCGCTCGATGCGGGAAAAATCCAGAATGTCGTTGATGACCTTGAGCAGGTGTTCGGTGGACTCGGTGGCCACCTGAGCGTAATCGCGCTGTTCATGGCTCAGCACGGTGGTTTCGAGCAGCTGCAGCATGCCCAGCACGCCATTCATGGGGGTGCGCAGCTCGTGGCTCATCATCGCCAGGAAATCCGACTTGGCGCTGTTGGCGCGCTCGGCCTCCTCGCGGGTCTGGATCAGTTGCTGCATGGCTTGATGCTGTTCGTGGCTGGCCTTGGCCAGGGCGCTGGCAAGGTTGTTGATATGCCCGGCCAGATGCCCCAGCTCGCTGTCGTCGACGATGGGCAGCGGCCGGTCGAACTCGCCCTGGCCTATGGCCTTGACCACGCGGCTCATTTCACTGATGGGCTGGGCCAGGCTGCGCGCCAGCCGCCGGGCCAGCAGATAGGTGAACAACAGTGCGAACAGTGCCAGCACGGCGGCCTTGAGGACAATTTCCTGCTGGCGCTCGCTGAAGGCGTCGTCGGACATGCCGACGATCACCCGGCCCAGGTAATCGCCGCTGCTGGCACTGCCCATGTGCTGCTGCACCTGAGCCTGATGGTCTTCCAGGAAGGCCCCACGGATCTGGATCGGTGCCTGGAACACTTCGACATGGGCCGACCGGTGCTCGTTCCTGACCCGCTGTTCGACATAGGCCAGACGCCGGTCGGTCTGGTCCTGAATCTCCAGGAAACGTACGTGAGGGGTAGCCAGGGTTGCGCCGAGCAGCCCTTCGAGTACCGCGGCATTGTCGGTGACCACGCCGTATTCCGCGGCGGGGGCGAGTTGGTTGGCGATCAACTGGCCGGTGTGATTGAGTTCCTGGCGCAGGTCCTGCAAACGCACGAAGGTAAAGAAACCGATCAGTAGCAGGGTCAACAGCAGGGCCGGCCCGACGCTGATGATCTGGGTGCGTGTATGAATGTCGCGGTTCAGGCGCAACTTCATGTCGGGGCGCAGGGCAATGGGAAAGTGGCGGACACGACAGGGCCTGAATCGAGTTGAACAGTCAGGCATGTTAACCGGTCAGAGCGACAATTCCAGTCGTATTGTTACCGGGGCGCAGGCCGGGACTGGTCGTGTCGAGGTGGCTCCGTATAATGCCCCTCATCGCCCTCAACTCGACCAAATGGATGGGATATGACTCAAGAGCAGCCGATAGCCGTGCTGGGAGGAGGTAGTTTCGGCACCGCCGTGGCCAACCTGCTGGCCGAGAACGGCCATTCGGTCCGTCAGTGGATGCGCGACCCGGAGCAGGCCGAGTCGATTCGCCTGAACCGGGAAAATCCGCGCTACCTCAAAGGCATCAAGATCCTGCCGGGGGTGATCCCGGTCACCGACCTGCCCGCGACCATCGCCGGCAGTGCGCTGATCTTCGTCGCGCTGCCCTCGAGCGCCTTGCGCAGCGTGCTGGCCCAGCATGCCGATCAACTGAGCGGCAAGATGCTGGTCAGCCTGACCAAGGGCATCGAGGCGCAGACCTTCAAGCTGATGAGCGAGATTCTCGAAGAGGTTGCGCCAGACGCGCGTATCGGCGTGTTGTCCGGCCCCAACCTGGCTCGCGAGATCGCCGAACATGCCCTGACCGCCACGGTGGTGGCGAGCGCCGACGAAGCCCTCTGCGAGCGCGTTCAGGCCGTGCTGCATGGGCGTACGTTCCGCGTCTATGCCAGCGGCGACCGCTTCGGCGTCGAGTTGGGCGGCGCGCTGAAGAACGTCTATGCGATCATCGCCGGCATGGCTGTGGCATTGGGCATGGGCGAGAACACCAAAAGCATGCTGATTACCCGTGCCCTGGCCGAGATGACGCGTTTTGCCGTCAGCCAGGGCGCCAACCCCATGACCTTTCTCGGTCTGGCCGGTGTGGGCGACCTGATCGTGACCTGCTCGTCGCCCAAGAGCCGCAACTATCAGGTAGGGTTTGCCCTGGGCGAAGGCCTGAGCCTGGAGGACGCCGTGTCGCGCCTGGGCGAGGTGGCCGAAGGGGTCAACACGCTCAAGGTGCTCAAGGCCAAGGCTCAGGAGCTTCAGGTGTACATGCCGCTGGTGGCGGGCTTGCACGCAATCCTGTTCGAAGGGCGTACGCTGAACCAGGTGATCGAGCTGCTGATGCGGGCCGAACCCAAGACCGATGTCGATTTCATTTCCACCAGTGGCTTCAACTGAGGAACACGTCATGAACCGTCCTTTCAACGACCCGGGCCGCGAGGCCATCCTTTTGCGCGTGCTCTGGATGCTGGTGTTCGTGCTGGTCTGGCAGGTTGCCCAGTTCCTGCTCGGCGCGCTGGTGCTGGTGCAACTCATCCATCGCCTGGTCCAGGGCGCGCCGAACGCTGCCATGATGACCTTCGGCGACAGCTTGAGCCGCTACCTGGCCCAGATCGGTCGCTTCGGCAGCTTTCACACCGAGCAGAAACCCTGGCCGTTTTCCGATTGGCCACAGGCGCGTCCTGCCGACGGCGAAGCAGCCTATGACGCAGGCGCGGCTCGTCCCGTGGCTGAGGAGCCCAAGCCATGAAGCTCTGGGTACTGCGCCACGGCGAAGCCGTCAGCCATGCCCGCAGCGATGCCGAGCGGGCCTTGACCTCGGTGGGCGAACGACAGGCGCTGGCCAGCGCGGCGCGCCTGCACGATCAACCTCTGGATGCCATTCTCGCCAGCCCGTATGTACGCGCGCAGCAGACCGCCGCTCTGGTCCACGGCGTGCTGCACGGCGCCCCGGCGGTGCAGACCGTGCCGTGGCTGACGCCTGAAAGCGATCCGCTGGAGGTGGCCGGGCACTTGCAGGCGCTGGGTCTGGAGAACGTGCTGCTGGTCAGCCACCAGCCGCTGGTGGGCAATCTGCTGAGCCTGCTGGTTCACGGCAACTTGCGCGAGCCGGAACCCATGCAGACCGCCAGCTTGGCCGAACTGCACGGCGACTGGCCCCTGGCCGGGCTGATGTCCCTGCACGCCGTTAACCATCCCTAACCTGTCAGGAATACTCCCATGAGCCTGTGGCGCACCGAACCGGATCTCGAACGCTTGAATGCGGCGCAGAAAAATACCATCGGCGAGTTGCTGGATATCCGCTTCGAAAGCTTCGATGCGCACTCCCTGACCGCCAGCATGGCCGTTGATGCCCGGACCCACCAGCCGTTCGGTCTGCTGCACGGTGGCGCCTCGGTGGTGCTGGCAGAAAGCCTGGGCTCCTTGGCCAGTTTTCTGTGCATCGACACCGAGCGTTTCTACTGTGTGGGCCTTGAGGTGAACGCCAACCATCTGCGCGGGTTGCGCAGCGGCCGAGTGACGGGCGTGGCCCGTGCGGTGCACATTGGCCGCAGCACTCACGTCTGGGACATTCGCCTGCAGGGCGACGACGGCAAAGCCAGCTGCATTTCGCGCCTGACAGTGGCCGTGGTGCCGCTGGGGCAGAACCCGCCGGCCCGCTGAGTCATGACTGCGCCGGTCCGCGAAATCCGCCTGTCGCTGCCTCATATCGAGCTGGCCGCCCAGGTCTACGGATCCGAAGACGGCAGGCCGGTGCTGGCGCTGCACGGCTGGCTGGACAACGCCAACAGCTTTGCCCGCCTGGCGCCGAAGCTGACCGGGCTGCGCATCGTCGCCCTCGACCTGGCCGGGCATGGACACTCCGGGCATCGTCCGGTTGGCGCCGGTTATGCCCTGTGGGATTACGCCCACGATGTGCTGCAGGCGGCCGACCAGCTGGGGTGGCAGCGCTTTTCCCTGCTGGGGCACTCGCTGGGCGGGATCGTCGCCACCTTGCTAGCGAGTGCCTTGCCCGAGCGAATAGAGCGCCTGGCGCTGATTGACGGCGTGGTACCGCCGCTGGGCGCTGCCGAGGAGGGGCCACAGCGCCTGGGCGAAGCCCTGCATGCGCAGCAGGCGTTGGGTCATAAGCGCAAATCAGTGTATGCCGACATCAATCGGGCCGTGCTTGCGCGCATGCATGGTCGTATCGCCGTCAGCCACGAGGCTGCCGAATTATTGGCGTCGCGAGGGCTTGAAAGGGTGGCAGGTGGATTCAGCTGGCGTAGCGACAGCCGTCTGACGCTGCCATCGCCGGTGCGCTTGAGCGAAGAACAGGCACTGGCGTACGTGCAGGCGATTCGCTGCCCGAGCCTGTTGATCCTCGCCGAGCAGGGCCTGCTGGTGAAAAATACTGCGCTGCTGGCCCGATTGGGGCTCCCCCTGCAGGCGCTGCCCGGAGGCCATCACCTGCACCTGAATGACGACACCGGGGCCAGGCTTGTCGCAGACTGTTTCAATCGCTTTTTTGCGATACCTTGACTTGCAGCAGGCAACTGCCGAGGCTTGTCAGGTTGAAACAGGAGAAGACCTTGATGGAACTCGCTGCTACGCTCGTTTACAGCCCTCCGGGCCACCACGCCTTGCTGCCCTCATGAATGCCTCGAAGCGGCTGCTACCGGTACTCGCCGCTCTGCTGGGCAGCGCCGTCCTGAGCACCTCAGCCATGGCCGCCGAGCTGCCCGCGCCGCCGGACGCCAAGGTCGTCGACCAACGTCCTGCGGTCGACAAGGAGCGCATCTATCCGCTGGGGTCGCTGCGCAAGATCAGCGGCAAGCTGCGCATGGACGGCCAGGTCAACGCCAGAGGCCAGGTCAGCGCTACCACGTATGAACTTCCCGAAACCCAGACCGCGCGACAAGCCTTCAACGATGCCCGCGAGGCGCTGCAGCAGGGGGGCGCGCACACGCTGTACTGGTGCCAGGCGCGCGACTGCGGTGAAAGCAGCCTGTGGGTCAACGATGTCTTCGACGGCGCGCGGCTGTCGGGGGCCGACGATCAGCAGGCGTTCGTGCTGCTGCGCCAGGCCGCTCCAGACGACAACACCCTCACAGCCATCTATGCCATTACCCGTGGCAACCGTCGCGCCTATCTGCACGTCGAAAACTTCGTTGCCGATGCGCCACTGGGCGAGTTGTTGCCCACCCCGGCCACGGTGCTGCACGAATTGCGCAGCACCGGCGATCTCGATTACCCAGCCATGGGCGAAACGCCCGATGAGACCTGGGTGGCCTTGCTGGCCCGCAGCCTGCAACTCGATAGCTCGATTCGGGTGAGCGTATCCGGTGTATCGAACGCTGCGGCCGCTGCATGGCGCGATGCGCTGGTCGCCAAGGGTGTGCGCGCGGCTCGCTTGGAAACCGGTACCGAAAGCGTCAAGGGGCTGCATCTGGAAATCATTCGTTGAGCCTGCGTCGCCTTTGGAGCATTGATGCCGAGTAACGATCGCCTGCTGGTACAGATTGTCTTGCTGGCACTGCTTGGCGCCTGCCTATGGGTACTGGCGCCGTTTTGTTCAGCCCTGCTGTGGGGTGCGATCCTGGCCTACGCCAGTTGGCCGCTGATGCGGCTGCTGACCCGCTGGCTCAATGGCCGCGAGTCGCTGGCAGCCGGTATTCTCACCGGCTGCTGGATGCTGCTGGTGGTCTTGCCGCTGGTCTGGTTGGGCTTCAACCTGGCCGATCACGTGCGCGATGCGACGGCGTTCATTCGCGACGTGCAGGTCGACGGGCTGCCCGATGCGCCTGACTGGCTGGCCGGCATTCCTCTGGTCGGTGCGAGCCTGGTCGGTATCTGGGACACCCTCGACGAGCAGGGCGCGGCGTTCCTGGCCAGCGTAAGGCCGTACCTGGGGCAAGTCGGCAATTTCCTGCTGGCGCGCAGCGCGCAGATCGGCGGCGGGATCCTCGAACTCACGCTGAGCCTGGTCTTCGTGTTCTTCTTCTATCGCGACGGGCCGCGCATGGCAGCCTTCGTGCTGCGGCTGCTGGAACGTCTGATCGGAGAGCGTGCCGGGTACTACATCGATCTGGTGGCGGGTACGGTGCAGCGGGTGGTCAACGGGGTGATCGGTACCGCCGCCGCCCAGGCGATCCTGGCCTTGATCGGCTTCCTGATCGCCGGCGTGCCTGGGGCATTGGTCCTCGGCATCGTCACCTTCCTGCTCAGCCTGATTCCCATGGGGCCGCCGCTGGCGTGGATTCCGGCCACCGCCTGGCTGGTGTGGCAGGGCGACTATGGCTACGCGATATTCCTCGGTATCTGGGGCACCTTCGTCATCAGTGGCGTGGACAACGTGCTCAAGCCCTACCTGATCAGCCGCGGCGGCAACTTGCCGTTGGTGATCGTGCTGCTGGGGGTGTTCGGCGGGCTGCTGGCTTTCGGCTTCATCGGCCTGTTCATCGGTCCGACCCTGCTGGCAGTGGCCTACAGCCTGCTGCACGACTGGACCCATACCGAACACAAGCCACTCTAGATACCCACCCTGTAGGGATCATTTTGGATACAGCGGCGGCAACCCGGCGTTTTCTGCGGAGGGCTCCAGGGGCGGGTCGGTGCGCAGGAGGCTGCCGATGGCGCGCCACAGCTCTTCGCCTTGCCAGTATTGGCCGCTTTCGCTGTAGAGCGCGCCATTGAGCCCATCCAGAGCGTCGGACAAAGGCACGAAGCGCGCCGTCATGTCGGCCAGCGTCTCCGGCTGCTGCCGGGCCCAGGCATCCAAAGCCTGGCGGGTGGCCTGGGGGTCGTTGGCTTGACAGGCGCGCTTGAGGTCATCGAGCAAAGTGCGCGGGCTTGGTCCGCTTTGGGCCGCGCGCAGGACCGCCGGCTGCCCGCGGGCGCGCCACCACAGGGCGAAGCCGATCATCGTGGTGAACGCCAGCATGACGCTGACCAGCTTCCACGGCCAGGCCACGTCCGGCTCGGCATCACGGTTACCGACCGGCGCATCGACCATCAGCCCGGCGTTGCCGGCAACCTCCAGACTGCGCGCCGGCAGACCGGTACGCTCCAGATGGTCCTCATGGGTGTTCCACCAGACCATCTCGACGCTCGGCAACTGCAGGGTGCCACTGCGCGCCGGCACCAGCGCCTCGCGTTCCTGGCGGCTGCCGATCAAACCTCGTTCACCGATCTGGTTGTTCAACTGGGGCTGATCCGGGTAGCGTCGCAAGCCTTCCACTTCGGTACCGGGCAACGCCGGCAGTTGCGCACTGGACAGCCCCTCGGCCTTTACCTCCAGTGTGCGAGTCAGAGAATCACCAACCTGGCTGCTCGGCGGGTCGGGGTTCCAGCTTTCACTCAGGCTCAGGCTGCGTGCCGGCAACCACGGCGTGTCGGCGGGGTAGGCCGCTGGGACGCCCTTGACCGTCAGGGACATCTGCGCGGACGTCACCTTCATCAGCTTGCCGGGCCGCGGCGTGCTGTTGGCGCTGTCGCCAGCTGCGGGTGGCTCGACGGTGGTGGCGGTGAATGCCAGGGCGGGAATAATCAATTCGCCACTGCGTTGCGGATAGATTGCATAACGCATCTCGATGACCCCGTGGCGGACGCCGTCGATGATCTTCTCGAAGGTGCGTGATCCGCCCAGCGGCTCGATGCGCGCCTCGGCCAGTTGCAGAGGTGTGAGGCTGCTGTCGTCGTACAGGGGCACCGAGTGATAGATGCGCAAGGTCAATACTGCCTGGGCCTGCACATAGACACTGTCTTCATCCAGGCTGGCGTCGATGAACACCGGGGCCATGTTCGCGCGCAACGGCGGGTCGCTGTGCAGCACCTGCAGGACGATCGGCTGGCTGCGCAGTTCGCCCAGTTGCAGCGCAGCGATGGTAACGCTGCCGGTCTGTCGCGGGAGCAGGGTGATAATCCAGCGGGTGGTGGCCTGGCGGTCGCCGTCCAGGCTGGTCAGGCGATTGACCTGGCGCGTGTCGCGCACATCGAACGAGCCTTCGAGTGGCGTCAGGTCGGGCTTGCCGAACTGCGTGACGTCGTTGGTTTCCAGGGTCAGCTCGACCGTTTCCCCCGAGTTGAGACGCGAGCGATCGACGCTGGCCACCAACGTGGCGGCATGCGCACATTGGCCAAGCACGGCCAGGGTTGCACTGATGCAGAGGGCGCTGAAGCGACTCATCGAATCTTGTCCTGATGTTGTTGCTGTTCATACCAGAATTTGCGCCGCAACAGCTCGGCCGGGTCGTCCGGGATCTGTCGCAGCCACTGCTCCAGGGCCTGACGCTGTTCGGCATCCAGGGTGGCCTGGGTTGGTCGTGACGGTGGCCGGGTCGTGGATTCGTCGCTCGGTGGCTGCGCCGGTGCCGAGGATTGTGCCTGATTCTGTTCTCCCCCCGCCTGACCCGAGGGGTTTTCCCGGCTGCTCTGCGCGTCGTTGTTGCCTGGGGAAGCGTCGGCCGCCGCGGACGCGTTCGGATCTTCGGCGTCCGGCGCCGTGGCACCTGGTGCGCGGGGCTGGGCGGGCCGTTCTGCGGAAGCGGCGGGAGCTTCGGCCGGGGCCTGGCGCAGAAGCTGTTCCACCAGCGTGCGGTTGTCCAGTGCCGGCTGCAGGTCCGGCTGGCGCTCCAGCGCCTGCTCATAGGCGTCGAGGGCAGCTTCCAGTTCGCCGCTGCGCGCCAGGGCGTTGCCGCGGTTGTAGTGGTCGCGGGCGCTGTCGCCCTGGGCGAACCGCTCGGCGGCCGCTTCGTAGTCGCCCGCTTCGTACAGCGCCATGCCTTGCCACTGCGCATCGGCGAAGCGCCGTGCGGCCTGGGCAGGACGCTGCTGTTCGAGCAGGGCCTGGCCTTGCTGATCGCGGCGCAGCCAAAGGTCCTGAACATCGAAGGCATAACCTGGCTGCGGCACGATCAGCAGGCATAACGGCAAACAGAACAGCCAGCCGCGGCGGCCAGCGAGCGCCGCCAGCAACAGCAGAGGCAGCAACAGCCAATGACCTTGATCGGCCCAGCTGTCCAACTGCTGCGTCGTGCCGTTGCCGCGCAACAGCGTGGGGCGATCGAGCAAGCCGAGGTTGCGCAGGTCCAGATCATCCAGACGTGCTTGTCGGTACAGGCCGCCGACATCGGCAGCGAAGCTGCGCAGGCCGACACTGTCCAGGCGCGGCAAGCGAATCGCGCCTTGCTCGTCCTTGAGAAACTCACCGTCTTCCTGCTTCACTGGCGCCCCGTCACGGGTGCCGATACCCAGGATCAACAACTGTGGCGAGTGATTGTCCAGTCGCTGGGAAATCCCGCGGCGTTCCGCTTCGGACAGCTGCGATGCCAGCAGCAGGATGCGGCCCTGGCCCTGTTCGGCCTGGTCGAGCAGTTCCAGTGCGCGCTGCACGCCGAGGTCGGCGCGCTGGCCTTCGACTGGCATGATCGAGGGCTTGATCGCCTCCAGCAGGTTGCGACTGGTTCCCAGGTCGTCGGACAGCGGCACCAGCACGTGCGCGCTGCCGGCATAGACGATAATGGCCGTCTGCGCATCGCGGCGTGCGTCGAGCAGGTCCAGCAGCTTGCGCCGCGCCTGCTCCAGGCGATTGGGTGCGACATCGGTGGCCAGCATCTCCGGGCTCAGGGCGAGCACCACCACCAACGGGTCGACGACGGTCCTGCCCGGCTGTTCGATACGCTGCCAGCTGGGTCCGAGCAGGGCCACCGCGGTCAACAGCCAGGCCAGGCCCAGTACTATCCAGGGCGCCTTGCTCTGCCGACCGCTGCCCCCGTCCAGCAGGACTCCGTGAAAGTGGCGGGGCAGCAGCAATTGCCAGCGCCCCGCGCGTTTCTGCCGGTGCCACAATTGCCACAGCAGCCAGACCAAAGCTGGCCAGGCCAGCAGCCACCAGGGGCGGAACCAGTGCGGCCATGCGTCGATCATTTGCGCCTCCGCAATTGCAGCCGCTGCAGGCGCTCGCGCCACTGCGGAGCTGTCGGCAGAAAGCGACGCTTGCGCAGGAACAGCTGCAGCGGGTTGTTCGGCCAGTTCTGGCGCACGACCAGCAACACACTGAGCAGCAATGCCGCGCTCAGCGGCCAGCTATACAGCGCTTGCGCCGGTCGCGCCTGGGTGGGCTTCTGGTCGACCGGTTCGAGGGTGTCGAGGCTGGCGCCGATGGCTTGCAGCTGGTCGCCGTCGCGAGCACGGAAGTACTGGCCGCCGGTGATCTGCGCGATCTCGCGCAACGAGGGCTCGTCCAGATCCAGGCTGGGATTGAGGCCGAGCATGCTCAGCGCGCCATCGGCACTGGGGTCGGCACCGATGCCGATGGTATGGATGCGCACATGCTCCTGAGCCGCCAGGCGGGCGGCGGTGATGGGATGGATCTGACCGCCGTTGTTGGCGCCGTCGGTGACCAGAATGAGCACCCGGCTTTGCGCCGGGCGCAGGCGCAGACGTTTGAGCGCCAGGCCGATGGCGTCGCCGATGGCGGTATTCTTCCCGGCAATGCCGATGCGTGCTTCGTCGAGCCAGGTACGCACGGTGCGTCGATCGAAGGTCAGCGGTGCCTGCACGTAGGCCTTGCTGCCGAACAGGATCAGCCCGACCCGGTCGCCCTGGCGATGTTCGAGAAAGTCACCGAGCAGGCGCTGCACCAGCTCCAGCCGACTGATGTCTTCGTTCTGCCAACGCATGTCGGGGTAGTCCATGGATCCGGATACATCCACGGCCACCAGCAGGTCGCGCCCGCTGGCAGCGATGGGCAGGGGGTCGCCCAGCCACTGCGGACGCGCCGCCGCGATCAGCAGCAGCAGCCACAGCAGCACGTACGGCGCCTGTTGCTGCCAGGTCGGCAGGCTGATGCGTGCCCGGCGCCCGGCCAGCCCCTCGAGTTCATCGAGGAAGCTGACCTTGAGCGCCGCCTCGCCGCTGTCGGCGGCCGGCAGCAGCACGCGCAGCAGCCACGGCAGCGGCAGCAGGGCGAAGACCCACAGCCAGGCGAACTCAAACATGCTTGCGTATCCAGGTTTCGACCGACTGCTGCAGGCCGGCGATGGCCTTGTCGTCCAGCTTGCACTCAGGCTTGTAGACCCCTTCGACCAGTACCATCCAGCGCGTCAGACCGGCAGCCGGGCAGCGGTTGTCGAGGAAGGCCAGCCACTGGCGGCCATTGAGTACATGGCTGTTGGCGTTCGGGTAGTGGTTGCGGCACAGGCGCTTGAGCAGGCCGTTGATCTGCTGCAGCCAGGCTCCGGCAGGGGCGCCATCGTAGGGTCTGGGCAAGCGCGCCAGCTCTTCCAGCGCGCCTTGGCGCACCGGATCCAGGGGTTGCTCGACGGTGGCCGGCATCACGGCCTTGCGCCGCCAGCGGTGACGCCAGTGCCAGGCAGCCCAGCCCAAGGTCGGCAGCAGCACGACCAGCAGCCACCAGCCAGGCGCCGGTGGCCACAGGCCGATAGGCGGCGGCGCGATCAATGGCTGCAACTGCTCAAGGGTACTCATTTGAGTTTGCCCGGCCGCTGCGGGTTGAGGTACTCGCGCAGCTGCTCGATCATCTCGCTCTGCGTGCTCAGGGGCATCAACAGTACACGCAGTTTTTGCCCCAGACGTTCCCATCGGGCGATGCGCGCCTCGCTCAACGCGCGGTAGGCCAGGCGCATCTCCGGGTTCAGTGTATTGATTTCCATCTGCCTGCCGCGCTGGGCGAAACGCAACAGCCCGGCGGCCGGCAGCGCATGATCGAGCGGGTCGGAAACCGGCAGCAACAGCAGGTCGCAGTGGCGCGACAGCAGGCTGAGCTGCTGCTCGGCGCCATCGGTCAGCGCGCGCTCATCACAGATGACGATGGCCAGGCTGCCGGGGCGCAACACTTCGCGCGCCCGACGCAGGGCCATGCCCAGCGCGTCCTTTTCCGGCAGCGCTTCGGTGTGCAGCGACTGGTTCACCCGCACCAGGCGGTTGAGCAACTGCAGCAGGCTTTGCTTGCTGCGTCGGGGCTTGATCTCGTAGTGCTCGCCGTCGCCGAATACCAGCCCGCCGACTCGATCGTTGTGCCCCAGCGCGGCCCAGCCGATCAACGCCGCGGCCTGGGCAGCGAGCACCGACTTGAACATCTGGCCCGAACCGAAGAACAACCGCCGGCTCTGCTCGACGAGAATGAAGATGGGCCGCTCGCGCTCCTCGTGGAACAGCTTGGTGTGCGGCTCCTGGGTGCGCGCCGTGACCCGCCAGTCGATGCTGCGCACATCGTCACCTGCCTGATACACGCGCACCTGGTCGAAGTCCACGCCGCGGCCGCGCAGTTTGGAGTGGTGCAGGCCGATCAACGGGCTGCGCTGGGCCGGGGTGGAGAACAGCTGCACTTCGCGCACCCGATGGCGCATTTCGATCAGCTCGGCCAGGCTGATGCGAATGCCAGGCTCTGGCCGCGGCTCCTGGGTCATGGGGCTAGGCGACGGCCACGACGTCGAGGATGCGCTGGATCACGCGGTCCTGATCGACCCCGGCGGCTTCCGCCTCGAACGACAGGATGATGCGATGACGCAGCACATCGAACAGCACCGCCTGGATGTCTTCCGGGCTGACGAAATCGCGCCCCGCCAGCCAGGCATGGGCGCGTGCGCAGCGATCCAGGGAAATGGAGCCCCGCGGGCTGGCGCCATAGGCCAGCCATTCGCCGAGCTCGGCGTCGAATTTGCTCGGGGTGCGCGTCGCCATGACCAGCTGCACCAGGTATTCCTCCACCGCGTCGGCCATGTACAGCCCGAGGATCTCCTTGCGTGCGGCAAAGATGGCCTGCTGGCTGACACGCCGCTCGGGCTTGGTTTCGCCATTGAGCGCCTCACCGCGAGCCTGCTGCAGGATGCGCCGTTCCACGGCTGCATCCGGGAAGCCGATCTTGACGTGCATCAGGAACCGATCGAGCTGTGCCTCGGGCAGCGGGTAGGTGCCTTCCTGCTCGATCGGGTTCTGCGTCGCCATCACCAGAAACAACGGCGACAGGTCGTAGGTACTGCGACCGACACTGACCTGACGTTCGGCCATGGCCTCGAGCAGGGCCGACTGCACCTTGGCCGGCGCACGGTTGATCTCGTCGGCCAGCACAAGGTTGTGGAAGATCGGCCCCTGCTGGAACACGAAGCTGCCGGTCTCGGGTCGATAGATCTCGGTGCCGGTGATGTCGGCCGGCAGCAGGTCCGGGGTGAACTGGATACGGTGGAACTGAGCCTCGACGCCTTCGGCCAGTTCCTTGATGGCTTTGGTCTTGGCCAGCCCCGGCGCGCCCTCGACCAGCATGTGACCGTCCGCCAGCAGCACGATCAGCAGACGCTCGACCAGTTTCTCCTGGCCAAGGATCTGCGTTGAAAGAAAGGTTCGCAGCGCCATCAGCGCTTCACGATGTTCCATCGTCGACGGTTCCTGAAAAAGGGACCGAGTACGCAGGTGAGGGCGTCTTGGCCGGGGGTCACTACTTTAATGCATTGGCGGGTGGCAGAGAAATCGGTGTGTTCGATCGGGCACCTCTGTGTCCCGTAGGAGCGGCCAGTGGCCGCGAAGAAGCTTGCACGGCCAGAGAGATCGGTTGGGTCGGCCGGCCATTTCGCGGCCACTGGCCGCTCCTACACGTATACAGATATACAGAGCTGCGGAGAGCGGGGTCAGCTGATTTCCAGCGTACCCACACCCTCCAGCAGAATCCTCAACGTCTCTTCGATCTGCGCCAGCTCTACCGCGTCGCTGGCATGCACGATCTCCAATAGGTCATCCCCACCGAACACCTTGGCATCCCCGGCTGCCACGGCCACCAGCAGGCGGTCGGCGCTCAAGGTGACCTTGAGGTCGCGCAGCAGGTAAGGGTTGTCGTCGAGGGTGATCTCCAGCTCTTCTTCGTCCGGAAAGCGCGTCATCAGAAACATTTCGTCTGCGCTGCCTTGGCAGCACAGCAGCGCCATGTCGTCTTCTTCCTCGTCACGGGGGTTGGCCAGCAGCAGAGTGGCGGTGATGCGCATACGGGGGAACCTGTCATATGAATATGCCATGATTATACCCGACTACTGTCCGATCGGCTGGAACGCCCGTACCAGCGGTCTCGTACGACAACTCCTGCATGACCGAATATGTCGCCGCACCGCAAGAGTGCATGCCGGGCTCTGGGTAAGCTAGGTCGTTGGACCTCTTGAAATGTCGCCCCGCAGCGCCGGATTGGCTATGGTTGATCCGAACCGGGGTGACTTGCGACGCTTCACCCAATAACAAAGCCCAAGCGGAGTACCACAGATGGCGTTCTTCACCGCAGCCAGCAAAGCCGACTTCCAGCATCAACTGCAATCGGCCCTGGCTCAGCACATCAGCGAACAGGCACTGCCACAAGTGGCGCTGTTCGCCGATCAGTTCTTCGGCATCATCTCGTTGGACGAGCTCACCCAGCGGCGCCTCAGCGACCTGGCCGGTTGCACCCTGTCGGCCTGGCGCCTGTTGCAGCGCTTCGATCATGCCAAGCCAGAGGTGCGCGTCTACAACCCCGATTACGAACGTCACGGCTGGCAGTCCACCCACACTGCCGTCGAAGTGCTGCATCACGACCTGCCGTTCCTGGTGGACTCGGTGCGCACCGAGCTCAACCGGCGCGGCTACAGCATCCACACCCTGCAGACCACCGTGCTCAGCGTGCGCCGCGGCAGCCAGGGCGAGCTGCTCGAAGTGCTGGCCAAGGGTGCCCAGGGCGAAGACGTCCTGCATGAATCGCTGATGTACCTGGAAATCGACCGTTGCGCCAACGCCGCCGAGCTCAGCGTGCTGGCCCGGGAGCTGGAGCAGGTGCTGGGCGAAGTGCGGATGGCGGTGCAGGACTTCGAGCCGATGAAGGCCAAGGTTCGCGAAATGATCACGTTGGTGGAACAGACCGCGTTCGCCAGCGACGAGCAGGAAAAAGCCGAGATCACGGCGTTCCTCGAATGGTTGACCGACAACCACTTCACCTTCCTGGGCTACGAAGAGTTCGTGGTCGATGCCGATGCGCAGGGTGGCCAGCTGCGCTACGACCCGCAGTCGTTCCTGGGCCTGACCCGGCTGCTGCGTGCCGGCCTGAGCAGCGAAGACCTGCATATCGAAGACTACGCCGTGCAGTACCTGCACGAGCCAATGCTGCTGTCCTTCGCCAAGGCTGCGCACCCCAGCCGTGTGCATCGCCCGGCGTATCCCGACTACGTGTCGATCCGCCAGATCGACAGCGATGGCAAGGTACTCAAGGAATGCCGCTTCATGGGCCTGTACACCTCGTCGGTGTATGGCGAGAGCGTGCGCGAAATCCCCTACATCCGGCGCAAGGTCGCCGAGATCGAACGCCGCTCCGGTTTCCATGCCAAGGCGCACCTGGGCAAGGAACTGGCCCAGGTGGTCGAGGTGCTGCCGCGCGACGACCTGTTCCAGACCCCGATCGACGAGTTGTTCAGCACCGTCATGTCGATCGTGCAGATCCAGGAACGCAACAAGATCCGCGTGTTCCTGCGCAAGGACCCCTACGGGCGCTTCTGCTACTGCCTGGCCTACGTGCCGCGCGACGTGTACTCCACCGAAGTACGGCAGAAGATCCAGCAGGTGCTCATGGAGCGCCTCAAGGCCAGCGACTGCGAGTTCTGGACGTTCTTCTCCGAGTCCGTGCTGGCCCGCGTGCAGTTGATCCTGCGCGTGGACCCCAAGAGCCGTCTGGACATCGACCCACAGCAACTGGAAAACGAAGTGATCCAGGCCTGCCGTTCGTGGCAGGACGACTACGCCAGCCTGACCATCGAAAGCTTCGGCGAGGCCGCCGGCACCAATGTGCTGGCCGATTTCCCGAAAGGCTTCCCGGCCGGTTTCCGCGAGCGCTTCGCCGCGCATTCCGCAGTGGTCGACATGCAGCACCTGCTGGCGCTGTCCGAATCGCGCCCGCTGGTCATGAGTTTCTACCAGCCACTGGCGCAGGGCGGCGAACGCCAGCTGCATTGCAAGCTGTACCACGCCGACACGCCACTGGCGCTGTCCGACGTGTTGCCGATCCTCGAGAACCTGGGCCTGCGCGTACTGGGCGAATTCCCCTACCGCCTGCGTCATCGCAGTGGTCGCGAGTATTGGATCCACGACTTCGCCTTTACCTACAGCGAAGGCCTGAATCTGGACATCCAGCAGCTCAACGACACGCTGCAGGATGCGTTCGTGCACATCGTGCGCGGCGACGCCGAGAACGACGCGTTCAACCGCCTGGTGCTCACCGCAGGCCTGCCATGGCGCGACGTCGCCTTGCTGCGCGCCTATGCGCGCTATCTCAAGCAGATCCGCCTGGGCTTCGACCTCGGCTACATCGCCAGCACCCTGAACAACCACACCGATATCGCCCGGGAACTGACGCGGCTGTTCAAGACCCGCTTCTACCTGGCGCGCAAGCTGGCCGGCGATGATCTGGACGACAAGCAGCAACGCCTGGAACAGGCCATCCTGAGTGCCCTGGACGATGTTCAGGTGCTCAACGAAGACCGCATCCTGCGTCGCTATCTGGACCTGATCAAGGCGACCCTGCGTACCAACTTCTACCAGCCCGATGCCAACGGCCAGGTCAAGTCGTACTTCAGCTTCAAGTTCAACCCCAAGCTGATTCCAGAACTGCCCAAGCCGGTGCCCAAGTTCGAGATCTTCGTCTACTCGCCGCGGGTCGAAGGCGTTCACCTGCGCTTCGGCAACGTCGCCCGCGGCGGTCTGCGCTGGTCGGATCGCGAGGAAGACTTCCGCACCGAAGTACTGGGCCTGGTCAAGGCGCAGCACGTGAAGAACTCGGTGATCGTGCCGGTGGGCGCCAAGGGCGGGTTCGTCCCGCGCCGGTTGCCGCTGGGCGGCAGCCGCGACGAGGTGCAGAACGAGGCGGTGGCCTGCTACCGCATCTTCATCTCCGGTCTGCTCGATATCACCGACAACCTCAAGGATGGCAGCGTGGTGCCGCCGGCCAATGTCGTGCGTCACGACGATGACGACCCGTACCTGGTGGTGGCTGCGGACAAGGGCACCGCGACCTTTTCCGACATCGCCAACGGCATTGCCATCGACTACGGCTTCTGGCTTGGCGATGCGTTCGCCTCCGGCGGCTCGGCGGGCTACGACCACAAGAAGATGGGCATCACCGCCAAGGGTGCCTGGGTCGGCGTGCAGCGCCACTTCCGCGAACGCGGCATCAACGTGCAGAAAGACAGCATCACCGTCATCGGCATCGGCGACATGGCCGGCGACGTGTTCGGCAATGGCTTGTTGATGTCCGACAAGCTGCAACTGGTGGCGGCATTCAACCACCTGCACATCTTCATCGATCCCAACCCCGAGCCGGCCAGCAGCTTCGCCGAGCGTCAGCGCCTGTATGACCTGCCTCGTTCGGCGTGGAGCGACTACGACACCTCGATCATGTCCGCCGGTGGCGGCATCTTCTCGCGCAGTGCCAAGAGCATTTCCATCAGCGTGCAGATGAAAGAGCGCTTCGACATCAAGGCCGACAAGCTGACCCCGACCGAGCTGCTCAACGCGCTGCTCAAGGCGCCGGTCGACCTGCTGTGGAACGGCGGTATCGGTACCTACGTCAAGTCCAGTGACGAGAGCCACGCCGATGTCGGCGACAAGGCCAACGACGCCCTGCGCGTGAATGGCAACGAACTGCGCTGCAAAGTGGTGGGCGAGGGCGGCAACCTGGGCATGACCCAGCTGGGCCGTGTCGAGTTCGGCCTCAACGGCGGCGCGACCAACACTGACTTCATCGACAACGCGGCCGGGGTGGATTGCTCCGACCACGAAGTCAACATCAAGATCCTGCTCAACGAAGCCGTGCAGGCCGGGGACATGACCGAGAAGCAGCGCAACCTGCTGCTGGGCAGCATGACCGAGGAAGTCGGCCATCTGGTGCTGGGCAACAACTACAAGCAGACCCAGGCGCTGTCCCTGGCGGCGCGCAAGGCCTACGAGCGACTGGCCGAGTACCGCCGCCTGATGGCCGACCTGGAGGCGCGTGGCAAGCTGGACCGTGCCATCGAATTCCTGCCGACCGAGGAGCAGCTCAACGAGCGCGTCGCGAACAAGCAGGGCCTGACCCGAGCCGAGCTGTCGGTGCTTATCTCCTACAGCAAGATCGACCTCAACGAAGCGCTGCTGGCTTCGGCAGTACCCGACGATGTCTATCTGACCCGCGACATGGAGACGGCCTTCCCGCCGTCGCTGGTCAGCAAGTACGCCGAGGCCATGCGCAGCCATCGCCTCAAGCGCGAGATCGTCAGCACCCAGATCGCCAACGACCTGGTCAACAATATGGGCATCACCTTCGTGCAGCGCTTGAAGGAGTCCACTGGCATGACCCCGGCCAGTGTGGTCGGGGCCTACGCCATCGTGCGCGACATCTTCCACCTGCCGCACTGGTTCCGCCAGATCGAGGCGCTGGACTACCAGGTGTCCGCCGATGTCCAGCTGGCTCTGATGGACGAGCTGATGCGCCTGGGTCGACGGGCCACCCGCTGGTTCCTGCGCAGCCGCCGCAACGAGCTGGACGCCGGTCGTGATGTGGCGCATTTCGGTCCGCACATCGCGGCGTTGGGGCTCAAGCTCGACGAACTGCTGGAGGGTCCGACCCGCGAGCGCTGGCAGACCCGCTACCAGGGTTATGTCGAGTCTGGCGTACCGGAGCTGCTGGCGCGCATGGTTGCCGGCACCAGCCACCTGTACACGCTGTTGCCGATCATCGAAGCGTCGGACGTCACCGGCCAGAATGCCGCCGAAGTGGCCAAGGCGTTCTTCGCCGTGGGCAGCAAGCTGGACCTGACCTGGTACCTGCAGCAGATCAGCAGCCTGCCGGTGGAGAACAACTGGCAAGCGCTGGCACGCGAGGCCTTCCGCGACGACATCGACCTGCAGCAGCGGGCAATCACCATTTCCGTGCTGAAAATGCAGGATGCGCCGGGTGACGTCGAAGGGCGTCTGGACCTGTGGCTGGAACAGCACGAGGTGATGGTCAAGCGCTGGCGTGCCATGCTCGACGAGATCAAGGCCGCCACGGGTACCGACTACGCCATGTACGCAGTGGCGAATCGCGAACTGATGGACCTGGCATTGAGTGGGGGCGTGCAAGTCAGCTGAGGCGAGGTTGGCTTTTTCGCGGCCGATGACCGCTCCTACGGATAGCTTGTAGGAGCGGTCATCGGCCATCTCTGACCCGATCACCGCCCACAAAAAAACCCGTCATTCGACGGGTTTTTTCGTTCAGCTCATTTCAGCGTGGCATCAAGCCTGAACCACCGGAATGTTCGCGTTGGCCGCAGCATCGCGGAACTCGGCGATCTGGTCGAAGCTCAGGTAGCGGTACACATCGGCAGCCATGCTGTCGATGCTGGCCGCGTAGCCCATGTACTCTTCGACCGTCGGCAGCTTGCCCAGAATGGACGCAACAGCGGCCAGCTCGGCGGAGGCCAGGTACACGTTGGCACCATCGCCCAGGCGATTCGGGAAGTTACGGGTCGAGGTGGACACCACGGTGGAGTTGGGTTCCACGCGTGCCTGGTTACCCATGCACAGCGAGCAGCCCGGCATCTCCATGCGTGCGCCAGCCTTGCCGTAGATGCCGTAGTAGCCTTCTTCGGTCAGCTGATGGGCATCCATCTTGGTCGGCGGCGACAGCCACAGGCGCGTCGGCAGTTGGCCCTTGACCTTGTCGAGCAACTTGCCGGCAGCGCGGAAGTGGCCGATGTTGGTCATGCACGAACCGATGAACACCTCGTCGATCTTCTCGCCCTGAACGGTGGACAGCAGACGTGCATCGTCCGGATCGTTCGGTGCACACAGGACCGGCTCTTTCAAGTCGCTCAGGTCGATCTCGATGATCTCGGCGTATTCAGCGTCGGCATCGGCACTCAGCAGTTCCGGGTTGGCCAGCCACGCTTCCATGGCCTGGGCACGACGTTCCATGGTCCGCGCATCGCCGTAGCCTTCGCTGATCATCCAGCGCAGCAGGGTGATGTTGGACTTCAGGTATTCGGCAATGGCCTTTTCCGGCAGCTTGATGGTGCAACCGGCGGCGGAGCGCTCGGCCGAGGCGTCGGACAGCTCGAACGCCTGTTCCACGGTCAGCTCGTTCAAGCCTTCGATTTCCAGGATGCGGCCCGAGAAGGCGTTGATCTTGCCTTTCTTCTCGACGGTCAGCAGGCCTTTCTGAATGGCGTAGTACGGAATCGCATGGACCAGGTCGCGCAGGGTGATGCCTGGCTGCATGGTGCCCTTGAAGCGCACCAGCACCGACTCGGGCATGTCCAGCGGCATGACGCCGGTAGCGGCCGCGAAGGCCACCAGGCCGGAACCGGCCGGGAACGAGATGCCGATCGGGAAGCGGGTGTGCGAGTCACCACCGGTGCCGACGGTGTCCGGCAGCAGCATGCGGTTCAACCAGCTGTGGATGATGCCGTCGCCTGGACGCAGGGATACGCCACCACGGGTGCGGATGAAATCCGGCAGGGTGTGGTGGGTGGTCACGTCGATCGGCTTCGGATAGGCCGCGGTGTGGCAGAACGACTGCATGACCAGGTCGGCGGAGAAGCCCAGGCATGCCAGGTCTTTCAGCTCGTCGCGGGTCATCGGGCCAGTGGTGTCCTGGGAACCGACGGTAGTCATCTTCGGTTCGCAGTAGGTGCCGGGACGCACGCCCTGGTTCTCGGGCAGGCCGCAGGCCTTGCCAACCATCTTCTGCGCCAGGGTAAAGCCCTTGCCGGTGTCGACCGGGGCTTCGGGCAGCTTGAACAGATCGGTTGGGCCCAGGCCGAGTTCGGTACGCGCCTTGTCGGTCAGGCCGCGGCCGACGATCAGCGGGATACGGCCGCCTGCGCGGACTTCGTCGAGCAGTACCGGGGTCTTGAGCTCGAACGTGGTGATCACTTCCTCGCTGTCGTGCTTGCAGACCTTGCCCTGGTGCGGGTACAGGTCGATCACGTCACCCATGTTGATGTTCGACACGTCGAACTCGATCGGCAGGGCGCCGGCGTCTTCCATGGTGTTGTAGAAGATCGGGGCGATCTTGGTGCCGAAGCAGAAACCACCAGCGCGCTTGTTCGGCACGTACGGGATGTCGGTACCGAAGAACCACAGCACCGAGTTGGTCGCCGACTTGCGCGACGAACCGGTACCGACCACGTCGCCCACGTAGGCAACCGGGTAACCGTCGGCGTACATCTGGGCAATCTGCTTCATCGGGCCGATCGAGCCCTGCACGTCGGGCACGATGCCTTCGCGGGCCATCTTCAGCATGGCCAGGGCGTGCAACGGGATGTCCGGGCGCGACCAGGCGTCAGGCGCAGGCGAAAGGTCGTCGGTGTTGGTTTCGCCGGTGACCTTGAAGACGCGCAGGCTGATCTTGTCGGCCAGGGTCGGACGCTTCTTGAACCATTCGCCGTCGGCCCAGGATTGCAGTACGCCTTGAGCGTGGGCATTGCCGTTCTTGGCTTTTTCCGCAACGTCGTGGAAGGCATCGAACATCAGCAGGGTGAACTTGAGCTGTTCGGCAGCCACCGGCGCCAGGGTGGCGTCGTCGAGCAGTTCGACCATGGTGGCGATGTTGTAGCCACCCTGCATGGTGCCGAGCAGTTCAACGGCACGCTTGCTGTCGATCAGCGGCGAAGTGACTTCGCCCTTGGCCAGGGCAGAAAGAAAACCGGCCTTGACGTAGGCGGCTTCGTCGACGCCCGGTGGCACGCGGTTGGTGATCAGGTCGACCAGGAAAGACTCTTCGCCGGCGGGAGGGTTTTTCAGCAGCTCGACCAGGCCTGCGGTTTGTTCGGCGTTAAGCGGCTGGGGCACGATACCCTGGGCGGCACGCTCTTCGATGTGTTTGCGATAGGCTTCAAGCACAGTTATTACCCTCATCAGTGGTCCCGGAAGGGACGCTCATCCAGAGAACGCCTGCATCCATGCGCACGGTCTTTTCGGCCGTTCAGTCAGGAGGGCAGGTGTTCCATGCAGAAGCTGTTTTCAAAGTTTTACGCCGGTAGAAGGGAAATCTGATGAGGGCTGGCACCGGACGAGCGGTGCCAACACCCTTCTACTGGATCAACTGTGCTCGTGACGCTTTGAAAACAGCTTCCAATGGACATTGGCGCCTAAAAAGGCTGCATGATTCTACTTTATTTCGCGCAGGAAGTTAAGTTAAGCCCCACGATTTCTGGGGTGACCCCTGTTAGACAAAGGACTAACATGCGCCCGGTGTTCCACCGTCCAGCGTGCCGATCCACCATGTCCAACCATTCCATCAAGACGCCCTGCGTGGGCCTGTGCTCCACCGTCTACGGTGACCTGGTATGCCGGGGCTGCAAGCGCTATCACCATGAAGTCATCCACTGGAACGGCTATGACGAAGCGCAGAAACGCGCAGTGTGGATCCGTCTGGAGCAGTTGCTGGTGCAGGTGATGGTGGCCAAGGTGGAAGTGTTCGACCCGTCGAAACTGCGCCAACAACTGGAACAACGCAAGATCCGTTTCGTCGAGCGCCAGTCGGAGTACTGCTGGGCCTACCAGTTGATCGCCCGCGGCGCCCGCGTGATCAACAACCTGGAGGCTTACGGTCTGGTGCTGCTGCCCGAGTTCCGCGACTGGGATCTGCCGCAGCTGCGCGATGCCATCGATCGGGAGTTCTTCATTCTGTCCGAGGCGCATTACCAACGTTATATCGCGCCGGCGTTCGTGCGCGAGCTGACCGAACAGCGCATTATCTGAAGTTGACCCTGCGCTGAGGCCTTCGCGGGCAGAGACCCGCCCTGACACCCTCACAACCCCGGACACCCCCATGCTCATAGTCGCCGACGAAAACATCCCGCTGCTCGACGCATTCTTCGAAGGCTTCGGTGAAATCCGCCGCTACCCGGGCCGAGCGATCGACCGGACGGCTGTCGCCGATGCCGATGTCCTGCTGGTGCGCTCGGTAACCCAGGTCGATCGCACCCTGCTCGAAGGCAGCAATGTACGCTTCGTTGGCACCTGCACCATCGGCACCGACCACCTCGACCTCGATTACTTCGCCGCAGCCGGTATCCACTGGGCCAGCGCCCCGGGATGCAATGCCCGAGGCGTGGTCGACTACGTGCTCGGCAGCCTGCTCACCCTGAGCGAAATCGAAGGGCTGGCGTTGCCCCAACGCTGCTACGGCATCGTCGGCGGCGGCCAGGTGGGCGGGCGGCTGGTACAGGTACTGCGCGGCCTGGGCTGGGATGTGCGGGTGTGCGACCCATTGCGTGCGGCAAGGGAGGGCGGCGACTTCGTCAGCCTGGAACACATCGTCGAGCACTGCGACGTGATCAGCCTGCACACGCCCCTGACCCGCGACGGCGACCACCCCACCTGGCACCTGTTCGACAGCCCGCGCCTGCGCGCGCTCAAGCCGGGTACCTGGCTGATCAATGCCGCGCGCGGCCCGGTGATCGACAACGCTGCATTGCTTGAAGTGCTGCTCGAACGCGAAGACCTGCAGGCGGTGCTCGACGTCTGGGAGCACGAACCCGCAGTCGACCGTGCGCTGGCGGACTGCTGCGTGATCGGCACTCCGCACATCGCCGGCTACAGCCTCGACGGTCGCCGTCGTGGCACGGCGCAGATCCATCAGGCGTTGTGCGACTTTCTGCGACGCAGTGTTGACGTCCAGCTGGGTGACCTGCTGCCCAGGCCCTGGCTCGGCGAGGTCAGCCTGAGTGCCGACAGCGATCCGGCCTGGGCGCTGGCCATGCTCTGTCGCGG
Source organism: Pseudomonas baltica (assembly GCF_014235765.1). Lineage (GTDB taxonomy): Bacteria > Pseudomonadota > Gammaproteobacteria > Pseudomonadales > Pseudomonadaceae > Aquipseudomonas > Aquipseudomonas baltica. Next base: position 1,430,269 of record NZ_JACMYH010000001.1, on the reverse strand, counting down.
TGTCTACGACCCGCGACGCGACGATGCCGATTTGCGTCGCAGCCTGGCCGTCGACAGCCCGCAAGACCTTCCTCATGAAGCCGACGATGCCCGGCAGCGGCTGGCCTTCGACCAATTGCGCAAGCACTACCCGCCGCGTCGCGAAATCGAAGGGCTGCGCGTGCGCATCGACGGTCCTGCACCGGAGCTCGAACGCATCGTCGTAGCTCTGGGGGCGGTGCTGGTCCGGACCGACACCTGAGACTGGGTGCCAGAACGTCGAAACCCGGCATCAGGGCCGGGTCTCGTGGGCAGCAGGGCGGTTGGGTCGATCAGTCTTTGCCGACCGGCTTGACCACATGCCCTTCCAGTTCGCGGCAGGCGTCCTGCACCATGTTTTCGGTGATGGGTACTTCACGCCCCTGTTCATCGATGATCGCGCCCCCAACGGGCTCCTGGGGTTTCACACGTAGCACGTCGATGCGTTTAGGCGTGTCGTCATGCGAGCTCATGGCCTGTCTCCTCTTCAGATGTGTGCGCCGTCTGTTTCGGGCTGCTTCCTAGCTGACTTTGTCCGTTTGCTGGAGTTCCACTGTAGTCGATCGGGCGTCTGGGTGTAGGCTTGCAGATCATCTGAAAACGGATCACCTCCCTTGCAGCTATTGTCTTCGGGTCAGCGTCGCGGTTTGCGCCTGGCCTGGCGCTTCATGCGCCCTTATCGCTGGCAGGCCATCGGCGCGCTGCTGGCATTGCTGGTAACCGCCGGCATCACCCTGTCCATGGGCCAAGGCATTCGCATGCTGGTCGACCAGGGCTTCATGACCCAGTCGGCACACCTGCTCAATCGTTCCATCGCCGTGTTCATGGTGCTGGTACTGGCCCTGGCCACGGGAACGTTCGCGCGCTTCTATCTGGTGTCCTGGATCGGCGAGCGCTGCGTCGCCGATATCCGCAAGCAGGTGTTCGACCATTTGGTCCACTTGCATCCGGCGTTCTACGAAAACAACCGCAGTTCGGAAATCCAGTCAAGGCTGACTACCGACACGGCGTTGCTGCAATCGGTGATCGGCTCGTCGCTGTCGATGTTCCTGCGCAACCTGTTGATGGTGATCGGCGGGGTGGTGCTGTTGTTCGTCACCAACCCCAAGCTCACCAGTATCGTGGTGGTCGCCCTGCCGCTGGTACTGGCGCCGATCCTGATGTTCGGGCGTCAGGTGCGGCGTCTGTCGCGGCAGAGCCAGGACCGCATCGCCAATGTCGGCAGCTACGTGGCCGAAACCCTGACCCAGATCAAGACCGTGCAGGCCTACAACCACCAGGCCGAAGACCAGAAACGCTTCGCCGTCACCGTGGAGCAGGCGTTCGACACGGCCCGGCAACGCATCGTCCAGCGTGCATGGCTGATTGCACTGGTGATCGTGCTGGTGCTGGGTGCCGTCGCAGTGATGCTCTGGGTCGGTGGCATGGACGTGATCGGCGGGCGCATTTCCGCAGGCGAACTGGCCGCGTTCGTGTTCTACAGCCTGATCGTGGGCAGTGCCTTCGGCACCTTGAGCGAAGTGGTCGGTGAGCTGCAGCGCGCCGCCGGTGCCGCGCAGCGCATTGCCGAGCTGCTGCAGGCGCGCAGCGATATCCAGCCGCCCAGCGTCGGTCTGCAGCAACTGCCGCCGCGGGTCACCGGGGCGCTGGCGCTCGACGAGGTGATATTTGCCTACCCTGCGCGCGACGCGGCACCCGCCATTCGCGGCCTGAGCCTGCAGGTCAGGCCGGGCGAGACCCTGGCCCTGGTCGGGCCCTCGGGCGCAGGCAAGTCGACGCTGTTCGATCTGCTGCTGCGTTTCTACGACCCGCAGCAGGGCCGCATTCTCATCGATGGGATCGACCTGCGCCAGTTGGATCCGCAGGACGTGCGTCGGCAGTTCGCCACGGTGTCGCAGACCCCGGCGCTGTTCTTCGGCAGCGTCGAGGACAATATCCGCTATGGCCGGGCCGACGCCACGACCGAGCAGGTCGAGGACGCCGCGCGCATCGCCCATGCCCACGACTTCATCATGCAACTGCCGCAGGGCTACCAGACGCCGCTCGGCGATGCTGGCCTGGGGCTTTCGGGAGGCCAGCGTCAACGCCTGGCGATTGCCCGCGCCTTGCTGGTCGATGCCCCGATCCTGCTCCTGGACGAGGCCACCAGCGCCCTGGACGCGCAAAGCGAACACCTCATCCAGCAGGCCATGCCGACGCTGATGCAGGGTCGCACCACGCTGGTCATCGCCCACCGCCTGGCCACGGTACAGAACGCCGACCGTATTGCAGTCATGGATGAGGGGTGTCTGGTGGCGCTGGGAACCCACGCCGAGCTGGTGGCCAGCAATGCGCTCTACGCGCGCCTGGCCCACTTGCAGTTCGGTCGCTAGCGCAAGCGGCCCCCAAGGCTGGGGGCCGCGATCATCAACGGTATTGGCAGAGGTAGGCGGTTTCCACTTCCACGGTCAGTTGGAATTTGCTGTTGGCAGGCACGTTGAACTGGCTGCCGGCAGTGAAGGTTGTCCATTCGCTGGCATCGGGCAGCTTGACCGTGAGGGCGCCGGAAACCACGTGCATGATTTCGCTCTGGGCTGTACCGAATTCATACTCGCCCGGTGCCATGACGCCGATGGTGGCAGGGCCGTCCGTTTCGGAAAAAGCAATGGACTTCACGGTGCCGTCGAAGTACTCGTTGACCTTGAACATGAGGCGGTTCCTTGCGGAGGATTGGAAAGGGCTGGCCAGTATGCCCAAGCCCTGGCAGGTCGTCATCCGCTTTACGGCGCGAGCACCATGGGCAGCAGCCGCGCCGTGTTGCGTGCGTCTTCGAGGGCGCGGTGCTGCTGGCCGCAGAACTGCAGTCCGGCCAGTTGCAGGGCACTGGTCAGGCCGAGCGGCCGCGGCAGCTGGCGAGCCTTGGCAAAGCGCTGCTTGAGGTTGATGTGGGGCACTCGCGCCAGTGCGCTTTCCAGGTTGAGCCGCTGCCAGTCCTGCAGCAACTGCAGCCGGTCGTAATCGCCCCAGCTGACCCAGCCCTGCAGTTGCCCGCGGTGGGGTGACAGCCACTGCTCGAAGCTTTTCCACACCTGGGTCAACACCGCCGCGGCGTCCACGTCCGCTTGATCGATGTGGGTCAGCGTCCGACAGAACGGGGTCAGGCTGGGGCGTCGCAACGGTTTGACGAATCGCTGGAAGTGATCCACCTCGCGTCCGTCGCGGTTGACCAGGCTTGCACCGATCTCGATGATTTCCATTTCAGTGACCGGCCAACCACCTTCATCGGTGGTGGCTTCCAGGTCGACGACCAGCCAATGCGGCATACCAGGCTCCCAGGCACATGCGCTTAGAGCCTAGAGCACAACCGCAGGCAAAGAGTTCCGATATCCCTGCAACCGCGCAATAGCGCAGTTCGATGCTGCCTGCCGCAGGCGGACGGGGGAGTGCCGGGCACCGGCACAGGGTTTAGCAGTTGTCAGCCCGACGTAAAACCCCTAGCGTACGTGCTTCGCGAAACGGCTGGTGGGGGTTTTCTGTCTTGAAGTACGGTTATGTTAAGGCGGCCCTGCCACGTCTGTTGCTGGCTGCACTGGTTCCATGGGTAGCGGCCCTGTGGGCATCGGGCACGCAAGCGGCCCAGGAAGTACGCATCGGCGCGGCGCATTTTCCGCCGTACGTCGTGCACCCCGAACAGGGTCGCAACGAAGGCCTGTTGCCCTCGCTCATCGAACAGCTCAACCAGGTGCAGACCACCTGGCACTTCGTTCTGGTGCCGACTTCGATCGCGCGACGCTATCAGGATTTCGAACGCGGCCGGGTCGACATGGCGATCTTCGAGAACCCGCTGTGGGGGTGGCAGCGCATCAAGCACAGTGCGGTCGATCTCGGGCTGGAGGATGCCGAGGTGTTCGTGGCGCTGAAGCAGGGCAATGACCAGGACTTCTTCGCCGATCTGAATGGCAAGCGCATGGCGCTGTTCTACGGTTATCACTACGCGTTCGCGGATTTCGACGCCAACCCGCAGTATCTGCTGCGCAGGTTCAACGCCGTGCTGACGTATTCCCACGAAAGCAACCTGATGATGGTGGTGCGCAAGCGGGCCGATATTGCGATGGTCACCCGGTCATTTCTGAGCGATTTCGTCGCACGCAACCCGGATATCGGCTCGCAGCTGCTGGTTTCGCAACGGTTGGACCAGATCTACCGACACTACGCGCTTATTCGCCCCGGTGCGCCGATCAGTGCCGAAGAGTTCACCACCCTGATGCAGCAGATGCACGCCAGCGGCAGATTGCTGCCTATCTTTGCGCCAGCCAAAGTGGCCGTGCTGGCGCAACCTGCTCGCCGTGTGGTGGTGCGCAACCCTGCAGCCAAGCCCTGAAAGGCCTAGCGATAGGATTGACGCCCCGAGACGCGAGAGACATACGCCCGGCTTTCGCGTTCAGCTTCCTCGCGGGTCGCGAAGGGGCCTTCCAGAGTCTTTTCCCGAGTGCTGAAAAAATAGAAACCGTTGACCGTGCTGAATCGTTCGGCACGAAAGTGCGTGGTTTCAACAAGGTCCTGCGCACGCTTGCCAAACATGATGTGCGTCCTGTGTAGAAATGGATCTTGGATGTGGATCGGGCGAGAGCTTAAAGCATTTCTTCGGGCCGCACCCACTGGTCGAACTCGGCTTCGCTCAAGTAGCCCAGGGCCAGTGCCGATTCGCGCAGTGTCAAGCCTTCAGCGTAGGCCTTCTTGGCGATCTCGGCGGCCTTGTCGTAGCCGATGTGCGGGTTGAGCGCGGTGACCAGCATCAAGCCACGCTCGAGGTGCTCGCCCATCTGCTGCGCATCCGGCACCAGACCGGCGACGCAGTGTTCCTGGAAATTGCGACAGCCATCGGCCAGCAGCTTGATGGACTGCAGCAGGTTGTGAATGATCACCGGCTTGTACACGTTGAGTTGCAGGTGACCCTGGCTTGCGGCGATGCCGATGACCACGTCGTTGCCCATGACCTGGCAAGCGAGCATGGACAGCGCCTCGCACTGGGTCGGATTGACCTTGCCGGGCATGATGGAGCTACCCGGCTCATTGGCCGGCAGTTTGATCTCGGCCAGCCCTGCCCGAGGCCCCGAACCCAACAGGCGGAAATCGTTGGCCAGTTTCATCAAGGCCACGGCGAGGGTCTTGAGCGCTCCCGAGAGGCTGGTCAACGGCTCGTGGCCGGCCAATGCCGCGAACTTGTTCGGCGCGGTGACGAACGGCAGCCCGGACAGCGCCGCCAGCTCGGCGGCGATGGCTTCGCCGAACCCCTTGGGTGCATTGAGCCCGGTACCCACCGCAGTGCCGCCCTGGGCCAGCTCACACACGGCGGGCAGGGCGTTGCGGATGGCCTTCTGGGCGTATTCGAGCTGCGCGACGTAGGCCGAGACTTCCTGACCGAAGGTAATCGGCGTGGCGTCCATCATGTGCGTGCGGCCGGTCTTGACCAGCTGCGTGTGGCGTCCGGCCAGCTCGGCCAGGCCCTCGCCGAGCACCGCGATTGCCGGCAACAAGTCAGCCTGCACGGCTTGCACGGCGGCGATGTGCATGGCGGTGGGGAAGCAGTCGTTGGAGCTCTGCGAACGATTGACGTGATCGTTGGGATGCACTGGCGACTTGCCGCCGCGGCCCTTGCCGGCCAGTTCGTTGGCGCGCCCGGCGATCACCTCGTTGACGTTCATGTTGCTCTGGGTGCCGCTGCCAGTCTGCCAGACCACCAGGGGAAACTGATCGTCATGCTCGCCTGCAAGCACTTCGTTGGCGGCTTGCTCGATCAGTCGGGCGATGTCGGCCGGCAGGTCGCCGTTGCGATCGTTGACCCGCGCCGCGGCCTTCTTGACCAGCGCCAGGGCGTGCGAAACCGGCAGCGGCATGCGCTCCTCGCCAATGGCGAAGTTCACCAGCGAACGTTGGGTCTGGGCGCCCCAGTAAGCCTCTTCAGGAACTTCGACCTGTCCCAGGCTGTCTGTTTCGATACGACTCATGCGGTTCATGCTCCTTGTTGTCGATCTCGCGTCACACCCCGAAGATGCACGGGCGGGTCTCGCTGCTGTTCATCGGCAGCCTTGCTGTTAGGGTACGTACCTGGCGTCAGGTTCCATGAAACTGCACCTGCGGTTCGCAGTCTGGGGTTGAGAGACGCACGAGCTTGAGCGCAAAATGATCGTTTCTGGGGTTTTACCTCGCCTGCTAGATAAGGAAACTCGATGACTCGTTTTCGCGCCATCTGCACCGCGGCAGTTCTCGTCTGTGCCAGTGGCCAGGTACTCGCCGACACCGCCAGCCACAATGCCAGCGCCGAAGCCTTCCTGATGATGGCTCATGCGGACAAACTGGGGACGCCGGTGTACATGCAAGTGCAGCAAATGTTCGCTCAGCGCTTCGAGCAGACCAAAGCCCCGGCCAGCAAGCAGGCAACCCTGGAAACCTACCAGGCCAAGGCCAATGCCGCGTTGGACCAGGCCATCGGCTGGCCCAAGCTCAAGCCAGACATGGTCAAGCTGTACACCACCAACTTCTCCGAGCAGGAGCTCAAGGACCTGGTCAAGTTCTACCAGTCGCCGCTGGGCAAGAAAGTCCTGGAAAAAATGCCCGCCGTGACCCAACAGTCCGCCCAGCTTACCCAGCAGAAGCTGGAAAGCGCAGTGCCAGTGGTCAACAACCTGTTGGCTGACATGACCAAGGAACTGGACCCACAGGGCGCTGCCAAGGCTGCTGCCGGTCCGGCCAAGCCAGCGAAGCCGTAACGGAGTCGTTGCTGATGTCTATGAAGGAACGCATCGTATCCACCCTGCAGATGCTGCAACCCGCACATCTGCAGGTGCTGGACGAAAGCCACATGCACAGCCGAGGCACCGAGACCCACTACAAGGCGGTGCTGGTCAGTGACCGCTTTGCCGGGCTCAACAGTGTCAAGCGTCACCAGTTGGTGTACGGCACGCTCGGCGAACTGATGGGCGAGTTCCACGCGCTGGCGCTGCACACCTATACGCCCCAGGAATGGGCGCAGGCAGGGGCCGCACCGGCGTCGCCCACCTGCGCCGGCGGTGGGCACTAGGCAACGGAATTTGCTAGAATCTGCAACCCGCCAGCGGCATGCCGTTGGCGGGTTTTTTCATTTCTGTTCACTGACCTGTCGCCTGGCTCGTCCGGTGAACTGTCCCCCAAGAAAATCCGGTCCGGCCCTTGCGCGGTCGACCACCTGGAGCGTTTTACCCATGACCCAAGCGATCGTCGTGGCGGCACTGTACAAGTTCGTCACCCTGGAAGATTACGTCGAAATGCGTGAGCCGCTGCTGCAGGCCATGCTCGACAACGATATAAAAGGCACGCTGCTGATAGCCGCAGAAGGCATCAACGGCACCGTATCCGGTACCCGCGAAGGCGTCGACGGCCTGTTGGCCTGGCTCAAGCTCGATCCGCGCATGGACGACATCGACCACAAGGAATCGTACTGCGACGAGCAGCCGTTCTATCGCACCAAGGTCAAGCTGAAGAAGGAAATCGTTACCCTCGGCGTCGCCGGTGTCGACCCCAACCGCACGGTTGGCACCTATGTCGAGCCGCAGGACTGGAATGCGTTGCTCGACGACCCGCAAGTCCTGCTGATCGATACTCGCAACGACTACGAAGTTGCCATCGGCACCTTCCACGGCGCCGTGGATCCCAAGACCGCGTCTTTCCGCGAATTTCCCGATTACATCAAGGCTCATTTCGACCCGGCGGTGCACAAGAAGGTCGCCATGTTCTGCACCGGCGGTATCCGCTGCGAAAAGGCGTCCAGTTACATGCTTGGCGAAGGCTTCGAAGAGGTCTATCACCTCAAGGGCGGCATTCTCAAGTACCTGGAGCAAGTGCCCCAGCAAGAGAGCAAGTGGGAAGGTGATTGCTTCGTCTTCGACAACCGCGTCACGGTGCGCCACGACCTCAGCGAGGGCGATTACGATCAGTGCCATGCCTGCCGCACACCGATCAGTGTCGAAGATCGTGCCAGCGAGCACTACGTGCCCGGCGTCAGTTGCCCGCACTGCTGGAACAGCCTGAGCGAAAAGACCCGCAAGAGCGCCATTGATCGTCAGAAGCAGATCGAACTGGCTCGCGCGCGCAATCTGCCGCACCCTATCGGCCACAACTATCGCAAAGCTGCCCAGGATTGAGCCCATGTCGCGCAACCGCCTGATCTACGTGATGGACCCGATGTGCTCCTGGTGCTGGGGTTTCGCGCCCGTGGCCCAGGCCTTGATCGATCAGGCCGAGGCGGCAGGGGTCAAGACCCATATCGTGGTGGGCGGGCTGCGCAGCGGCGGCGCGGCGCTGGAGCCAACCACCCGCGACTACATCATCGAGCACTGGCATGCGGTGCACGAGGCCAGCGGCCAGGCCTTCGAGTTCGAGGGCGCACTGCCGGCAGGCTTCGTCTACGACACCGAGCCGGCTTGCCGAGCGATCGTGGCGGTGCGCGAACTGGCCCCCGATCTGGCCTGGCCGTTGGTCAAGCTGATCCAGCAGGCGTTCTACACCCTGCGCCTGGATGTGACCCAGCCGGTGCAGTTGGCTGCCCTGGCCGAACAGGCCGGTGTGCCGCGCATCGAGTTCGTCGAGGCGTTCGACAGCGATCGCAGGGTACAAACTACCCAGGCCGATTTCGCCTGGGCGCAGGGGCTGGGCATCGCCGGCTTTCCGACGTTGCTCGCCGAGCGCGATGGCCAGCTGGCTTTGCTGACCAATGGTTACCGACCGTTGGCCGATCTTGCGCCGTTGTTGGCGCGCTGGCTGGAACGTGCTGCCGATGCATGAGCGACCGGGCCCCGTCGGGGTGGCAGGGTCGCAAACCACGCCCGTGGCAGACCGCCTGAGTTGGGGCGAGATACGCCGATTGGCATTGCAGCACAAGCGTACGCTGTGGACCGCCAATGGCGTCGCCGTACTCGCTACCTTGTGCAGCGTGCCGATACCCCTGCTGTTGCCGCTGCTGGTCGATGAGGTCTTGCTCGGGCATGCCGGCAGTGCCACGCGCTGGATGAGTCAGGTGTTGCCCGCCGCCTGGCAGATCCCCGTCGGCTTCATAGGGCTGATGCTGGTGATCAGTTTCACCCTGCGTTGTGGGTCATTGCTTTTCAACGTCGTGCAGGCGCGGCTGTTCGCCGGCCTGGCCAAGGACGTGGTGTATCGCCTGCGTCTGCGTCTCATCGAACGGCTCAAGCGCATCTCCCTCAGCGAATACGAAAGCCTGGGCAGCGGGACGGTCACTACCCATCTGGTCACCGACCTGGAAACCCTCGACAAATTCGTCGGCGAAACCCTGAGCCGCTTCCTGGTGGCGATGCTGACCCTGGCCGGCACCGCGGGCATCCTGATGTGGATGCACTGGAAGCTGGCGCTGCTCATCCTGCTGTTCAACCCCCTCGTGGTGTACGCCACGGTGGTGCTGGGCAAGCGCGTCAAACACTTGAAGAAGCTCGAGAACGATAGCACCGCGCGCTTCACCCAGGCGCTCGGCGAAACCTTGGACGCCATCCAGGAAGTCCGCGCCAGCAACCGTCAGGGTTATTTTCTGGGCCGCCTCGGCCTGCGCGCTCGCGAAGTGCGCGACTTTGCGGTCGCCTCGATGTGGAAGAGCGACGCGTCGGGCCGCGCCAGCGCGCTGCTGTTCCAGTTCGGCATCGATATCTTCCGCGCTGCAGCCATGCTCACGGTGCTGTTCTCCGACCTCAGCATTGGCCAGATGCTGGCAGTGTTCAGCTACCTCTGGTTCATGATCACCCCGGTCGAACAGCTGTTGAATCTGCAATACGCCTACTACGCTGCAGGTGGTGCGCTGAAACGGATTAATGAATTGCTCGCTCGCGCCGATGAACCCAGGTATCCGGGCGGCAGCGATCCGTTCCGCGATCGCGAGACGGTGGGTATCGAGATCCGTGGCCTGACCTTCGCCTATGCCGAGGACAAGGTGCTGGACCGCCTGGACCTGAGCATCGCGCCCGGTGAAAAGGTCGCCATCGTCGGCGCCAGCGGGGGTGGCAAGAGCACGCTGGTGCAATTGCTGCTCGGGCTCTATACGCCACAGGCCGGGGAGGTGCGCTTTGGTGGCACGCTGCAGCAGGCGATGGGCCTGGAGACCCTGCGCGATAATGTCGCGGTGGTATTGCAACATCCATCGCTGTTCAACGATACGATTCGTGCCAACCTGACCATGGGCCGCACTGCCAGCGACCATGCCTGCTGGAATGCACTGCAGATCGCCCAGCTGGACAGCACCGTGCGGGACATGCCCCACGGCCTGGACAGCATTGTCGGCCGGTCCGGCGTACGCCTTTCCGGGGGTCAGCGGCAGCGTCTGGCGATTGCTCGAATGGTGCTGGCCGAGCCCAAGGTGGTCATTCTCGACGAAGCCACCTCTGCGCTCGATGCCGCCACCGAGTACAACCTGCACCAGGCCCTCGCGCGATTCCTGCGAGGGCGCACTACCTTGATCATTGCCCACCGGCTCTCTGCGGTGAAGCAGGCCGACCGCGTGCTGGTGTTCGACGGCGGCCGGATCGCCGAAGATGGCGATCACCAGCAGCTTATCGCCGAGGGCGGGCTGTATGCGCGTCTGTACGGTTATCTGCAACAGGTCTGAGTCCGCGGCTGGCGGCGCGCCCAGCCATAAAAAAAAGATTCGGCACCGACGAAAACTGTGCCGGTCCTTTCCGAAACTAGCCTAGAGTGTGCCAGTGGTGATTGAAGTTCTGACTTGGACGTTGCCTGGATCGCTGAAGCAAGGAACCTCATGAAGCACACACAGACTCTCGATACACCGAGATTGCTGGGGATTGTCTGGCCATTCATCGCCGTCGTGGGGTTGATGGCAATGCTGGGTTGCATCAGCCTCTACGCACTGTCCGCGGTGCGCAGCTATGTCGCGGGCGAAAGCTTCTGGTCCAAGGGTCAGAAAGACGCGATCTACTACCTGAACCTGTATGCCGACAGCCGTGACGAGGAAGTCTTCCAGAAGTACCTGCGCGCCATCGCCATTCCCCAGGGCGGTCATCAGCTGCGCCTCGCCCTCGACCAGCCCGAGCCTGATCTGGCGGCTGCACGGACCGGCATTCTGAAGGGCAACAACCACCCTGACGACATGCAGAACATCATCTGGCTGTACCGTCACTTCAGCGATGTGAGCTACATGTCCAGGGCCATCGCGCACTGGAAGATCGGCGATACCTACCTGGTCGAACTCGACGCCCTGGCGCAGCAGATGCACGCGGCGCAACAGGCCGGCACCGCCAGCGAAGCGGACATGGCGCGCTGGAAGCACCAGATCATGCTCATCAATGACGCGGTGACGCCCGCCGCCATGGCCTTCAGCGCGGCATTGGGCGAGGGCTCGCGCGCGGTGCAGTACCTGCTGGTGGTCAGCAACCTGCTGGTGGCGCTGCTGTTGATCGTGCTGGCGCTGTGGCGCACGCGCAAGCTGCTCAACCAGCGCCATGCCTTCGCCTATGCCCTGCAACTGGAAAAGGACCGCGCCCAGGTAACCCTGGCGTCCATCGGCGATGGGGTGATCACTACCGATGTCGAGGGCGCGATCCTCTACATGAACCCGGCCGCCGAGCGACTGACCCACTGGAGCGCCGATCAGGCCGTGGGGCTGCCGCTGGCGGCGTTGTTCAACCTGCTCGACGAAAACGCCGAGAAGGACAGCTTCACCCTCATCGACCACATCGTCAGTGGCGACCTGCGCGGCGGCAGCGAACACGCCAAGCTGATCCAGCGCCTGGACGGCAGTACGGTCTCGGTGACGCTCGTAGGCGCGCCGATCCAGACCGACCAGCACATCAGCGGTACCGTGCTGGTGCTGCACGACATGACCCAGGAGCGGCAATACATCGCCAACCTGTCGTGGCAGGCCACGCACGATGCATTGACCGGGCTGGCCAACCGCCGCGAGTTCGAGTTCCGTCTCGAGCAGGCGCTGGCCGCGCTGCAGCGTTATCCTGGCTGCCACTCACTGATGTTCCTCGACCTGGACCAGTTCAAACTGGTCAACGACACCTGCGGTCACGCGGCGGGCGACGAACTGCTTCGCCACATCTGCGCACTGCTGCAGTCCGGGCTGCGCGAGGGTGACACCCTGGCGCGCCTGGGCGGTGACGAGTTCGGCATCCTCATCGAGAACTGCTCGGCCGCCGAATCGGAGAAACTGGCCGAAACACTGCGCCACACCGTGCAGAACCTGCACTTCGTGTGGAAGGGGCGCCCGTTCGTCACCACCGTCAGCGTCGGCATGGTGCACCTGACCCAGGCGCCGATCACCCTCGAAGCCTCGATGCGCGCCGCCGACATGGCCTGCTACCTGGCCAAGGAGCGCGGCCGCAACCGCGTTCAGGTCTACCACGCCGCCGACAGCGAACTGACCGTGCGCGTCGACGAGATGGCGTGGGTCCAACGGTTGCACATGGCCCTGGAGGAAAACCGGTTCTGCCTGTACGCGCAGGAGATCGCCGCCCTGGGGATACAGGACGGCCCGCCGGGTGGGCACATCGAGATCCTGCTGCGCCTGAGCGATGAAACCGGCCGCATCATCATGCCCGAGGTGTTCATCCCGGCTGCCGAGCGCTACGGCCTGATGACCGCCCTGGACCGTTGGGTGGTGCAGAACGTATTCAAGGTGGTGCGCCAGACGCTCGACCAGCCCGACCAGGGGCCGTTGGCGGTGTGTGCGATCAACCTTTCCGGCATCAGCATCGGTGATGACGAGTTCCTTGAGTTCCTGCGTGAACAATTTCGCCTGCACGCCATTCCGGCCGAGCTGATATGTTTCGAGATTACCGAGACAAGCGCCATCGCAAATCTTGGCAGCGCAATCCGTTTTATCAATGAATTGAAGGGCTTGGGTTGTCACTTTGCACTCGACGACTTCTGCGCCGGTATGTCTTCGTTTGCCTATTTGAAACATTTACCTGTCGATTATTTGAAAATCGACGGCAGCTTCGTTAAAGATATGTTGGACGACCCGATCAATCGGGCGATGGTGGAAGTGATCAACCATATTGGCCACGTCATGGGCAAGCGCACCATTGCCGAGTTTGTCGAGACGCCTCTGATAGAACAGGCCTTGCTGGAAATTGGTGTGGACTACGCACAAGGATATTTGATCGAGCGACCGCAGGTTTTCACCTGTGACAGTCTGCGCCGTCACCTGGGCAGACTGCGGCCGTTGCGCTTTGGCGTTCCCGACACTTTCCGATAAGGGCAATTTGCCGCTGTTCTTCACTTAATTAAATGGAGGTTTGCCAGTGAACGATCCTTTTATTCGCCTGGGTCCGCTGATGGACGCAAAAAGTTATCCCGAGTGGGCACAGAAACTGATCGAAGACTGTGCGCCGAACAAACGTCGGGTCGTCGAGCATGAGGTTTACGCGCGCATGCGCGACAACCAGCTGAGCTCGCGCACCATGCGTCATTACCTGATCGGCGGCTGGCCCGTGGTGGAGCAGTTTTCACTGTACATGGCGCAGAACCTGACCAAGACGCGTTTTGCCCGGCATCCGGGCGAGGACATGGCGCGGCGCTGGTTGATGCGCAACATTCGAGTCGAACTCAATCACGCCGATTATTGGGTGCATTGGAGCCAGGCGCATGGCGTCAGTCTCCAGGATCTCATCGCCCAGGACGTGCCGGCCGAGCTGCACGCGCTCAGCCATTGGTGCTGGCAGAGCTGTGCCACCGACTCGCTGGCGGTTGCCATGGCGGCCACCAACTATGCCATCGAGGGTGCAACCGGCGAGTGGTCGGCGGTGGTCTGCGCCGACGACACCTATGCCCAGGCGTTTCCCGAGCAGAACCGCAAGCGCGCCATGCGCTGGCTGAGCCTGCATGCCCAGTACGACGACGAGCATCCGTGGGAAGCTCTGGAGATCATCTGCACCCTGGTTGGCAACCATGCCACCGAACTGCAGCAGGCCGAGCTGCGCAACGCCATCTGCAAGAGCTACGACTTCATGTTCCTGTTCCTGGAACGCTGCATGGCGCTGGAGCTGCAGCGCACCACCACCCTGGACAAAAGGGTCGTGGCTTGAAACAGGGTAGGGGCATGACGCAGGACTAGCAGGATCGCCTCAGGCGGCACCACGGTTGCGCGACAGGCTGGCTGGCCGGTCGTTACAGCGGTGGGTGCCCGCCCTGAGGACACATTTCACTGGGCGTCCAACGCCCGGCCATTGACCCCGATACTGTCGGGTCCCATCAGGTACAGATACACCGGCATGATCTGTTCGGGCAACGGGTTGCGGCCAGGCTCCTCGGCCGGATAGGCCTGCGCGCGCATGGCCGTGCGCGTGGCACCGGGGTTGATGCTGTTGGAACGTACCGCGCTGACACCTTCCAGCTCGTCGGCGAGGGTCTGCATCAGGCCTTCGGTGGCGAACTTCGACACGCCGTAGGCGCCCCAGTGGGCGCGCCCCTTGCGACCGACACTGCTGGAGGTGAACGCCACCGAGCCATCTGCCGCCTGCTTGAGCAGAGGCAGCAGTGCGCGAGTGAGCATGAACGTGGCGTTCACGTTGACCTGCATCACCTGGATGAACTCGTCGTCGGGCAGCACGTCCAGTGGTGTGCGCGGGCCAATGATCGAGGCGTTGTGCAGCAGGCCGTCGAGGCGGCCGAAGGTGGTCTCGATCACCTGTGCCAATTGCGCGTACTGTTCGCTTCGCGCGCTCTGCAGGTCGAAGGTGATGACCACCGGCTGGGCATGCCCGGCGGCTTCGATTTCGTCGTACACGGTGGTCAGGTTGGATTCGGTCTTGCCCAGCAGCAGCACGGTGGCGCCATGGGCGGCGAAGGTTTTCGCGGCGGCAGCGCCAATGCCACGGCCGGCACCGGTCACCAGGATGATGCGCCCGGCCAGCAGGTCGGGGCGGGCTGAGTAATCGAACATGGAAACTCCTGGAAAGTAGTACGGTTCAGCAGCCGCAAAGGGCCTGGTCGAGCACACGGCGCAGATCCGACGGGTGATCGACTACCACGTCGGCGCCCCAGTGATCCGGGTTGTCGTCGGGATGGATGTAGCCGTAGCGCACTGCGGCGGTCCTGGTCCCGGCATCGCGGCCCGATTCGATGTCGCGCAGATCATCACCGACGAACAGCACGCTGGCCGGGTCCAGGTCGAGCCTGCTGCAGGCCAGCAGCACGGGTTCGGGGTCCGGCTTGCTGCGCGTTACATGGTCGGGGCAGATCAGCACCGCCGAACGCTGTGCCAACCCCAGTTGCTGCATGATGGGCTCGGCGAAGCGCAACGGCTTGTTGGTCACCACGCCCCAGATCAGCTTGGCCTGCTCGATATCCGCGAGCAGTTGCGCCATGCCTTCGTAGAGATGGCTGTGGACCGCGCAGCCGTGTTGGTAGCGCTCGAGGAACTCCAGGCGCAAGGCTTCGAACTCAGCTGACTCGGGTGCCAGGTCGAACGACGCCTGGACCATGGCCTTGGCGCCGCCGGAGATCACGTCGCGCACACGCTGCTCGTCGATCGGCGCCAGGCCGCGTTCGGCGCGCATGGCCTGGCATATGGCGACGAAGTCCGGCGCGGTATCGAGCAGCGTGCCGTCCATATCGAAAAGTACCGCTCGAAGGCGCATGCTCATTCCTCGCGAAGGGTCTGGATCATGTAGTTGACGTCGACGTCCGACGCCAGCTTGTAGTGCTTGGTGAGCGGGTTGTAGGTCAGGCCGGTGATGTCCTTGACGGTCAGTCCGGCCTCGCGGCTCCACGCGCCGAGCTCGGAAGGGCGGATGAATTTCTTGAAGTCGTGGGTGCCGCGCGGCAGCAGCTTCATGATGTACTCGGCGCCGATGATCGCGAACAGGTACGCCTTGGGGTTGCGGTTGATGGTCGAGAAGAACACCTGGCCGCCAGGCTTGACCATGCGGAAGCAGGCGCGGATCACCGACGATGGGTCTGGCACGTGTTCGAGCATTTCCAGGCAGGTGACCACATCGAAGCGCTGCGGGCATTCGGCCGACAGGGCTTCGGCGGTGATCTGGCGGTATTCCACTTCCACCCCGGATTCCAGCTGGTGCAGGCGGGCAACCGCCAGCGGCGCCTCGCCCATGTCGATCCCGGTGACCTTGGCGCCGCGCAGGGCCATGGCCTCGCTCAGGATACCGCCGCCGCAACCTACATCCAGGACCTGCTTGCCCGCCAGGTTGACGCGCTCGTCGATCCAGTTGACGCGCAACGGATTGATGTCGTGCAGCGGCTTGAACTCGCTGTTGCGATCCCACCAGCGGTGCGCCAGGGCTTCGAACTTGGCGATTTCAGCGTGGTCGACGTTGCTCATTGGGTGTCCTCTAAACGATGTGATTCTTGAATTCTGTAGGGCCGGGCGGCGCAGTCGTCATCGCTCGGCGGCGATACGCTCGCCCCAGGCGCATGCCTTGTCACGTAGCAGTTGCTCGTCCAGGCGGGTCAGGCGACCTTCGTCGAGCAGTTGCCTGCCGGCGACCCAGACATGCCGGACACAATCGCGGCTACTGGCGTAGATCAGTTGCGACACCGGGTCGTAGACCGGCTGCTGAGCCAGTCTGGACAGGTCGAACGACGCCAGGTCCGCAGCCTTGCCAACCTCCAGCGAGCCGATGTGCGTCTCCATGCCCAGGGCTCGGGCGCCATTGAGGGTGGCCATGCGCAGTGCGCGATGGGCATCCAATGCGGTCGCCGAACCGGCCACGGCCTTGGCCAGCAGCGCTGCGATGCGCGTGTCGCCGAGCAGGTCGAGGCTATTGTTGCTCGCCGCCCCATCGGTGCCCACGGCCACATTGACGCCGGCCTGCCAGAGCTTTTCCACCGGACAGAAGCCACTGGCCAGCTTGAGGTTGGACAGCGGGCAGTGCACGACGTTGCTGTTGCTTTCCACCAGCAGCGCGAGGTCGGCGTCGTCTATCTGAGTCATGTGCACCGCCTGGAAGCGCGGCCCCAGCAGGCCGAGGCGGGCCAGCCTGGCCAGCGGACGCTCGCCGCTCTGTTGCAGGGCATCGTGCACTTCGCCTGCGGTTTCGTGAACATGCATGTGGATGGCGGCATCCATTTCGTCCGCCAGTACCCGGATCTTTTCCAGGTTTTCGTCGCTCACCGTGTAGGGCGCATGGGGGCCGAAGGCAATGCTGACGCGTGGATGGTGCTTGAGGTCGTTGAACAGCTCGACCCCCTTGTGCAGCGCCTCGTCGGCATCACGCGCGCCGGGAATGGGGAAGTTCAGCACCGGCACGGTGATCTGTGCGCGCATGCCACTGGCGTGCACGCGCTCGGCGGCCACTTCGGGAAAGAAATACATGTCGGAAAAGCAGGTGATGCCGCCTTGGAGTTGCTCGGCAATGGCCAGGTCGGTGCCGTCGCGGACGAACGCCTCGCTGACCCAGCGTGCCTCGGCGGGCCAGATGTGTCGTTCGAGCCAGGTCATCAGCGGCAGGTCGTCGGCCAGGCCGCGGAACAGCGTCATGGCCGCGTGCCCGTGCGCATTGACCAGCCCCGGAGCGAGCAGCTGGCCCGGCAGTTCGCGGGTTTCTCGCGCCTGCAGCCGGGCGGCTGCGCTGCGCGGGCCGATGAATGCGATCTGGCCGTCGCGGATACCCAGGGCATGGTCTTCGAGCACGACACCGGCGGGCTCGACCGGTACCAGCCAGGTGGGCAGTAGCAGCAGGTCCAGGGCGGTATCGACATCGGGCATGGCAAGTTCCGGGGCTTCGGCAGGTGATGGCGAAGTATACCCGAGCGTCTTGGACGGGGGCTCGCTATAATCGAGCGCTTTTGGTGTCTGAGTACGGAGTGGGGCATGCGTGATCGATTGTTGGCGGCGGAACGGGTCAAAGCCGTTGATTGGCGAGGTGACGCGTTGCACCTGCTCGACCAGCGCGCGCTGCCTGCGCAGCAGGTCTGGCGCCCCTGTATCGATGCACCCGGCGTGGCCGACGCGGTCCGCATCGGGGTCGTGGCCGGTGCCTCGGCCGTTGCCATCAGCGTTGCCTATGCGGTAGTGCTGGCGGCACGCCTGCACCGTGCGGCCGGGCCTGACTGGCGCACCGCGCTGGACGAGGACCTGCGCCTGCTGGCGGCGATCCGCCCGGCCACCGCCGACCTGTTCTGGGCGCTGGAGCGCATGCGCGAGCGCCTGGGCCGGGTGCGTGCCGGCGAGGACCCGCTGCCCGCGCTCGAGGCCGAAGCCCTGGCCATTCACGAAAGCGACCGCGAAGCCAACCTGACCATGGCTCAGTTGGGCGTGGAATTGATCCGTCGGCACCAGGGCAATCTGCAGACCGTGCTGACCCACGCCAATCCCGGTGCCCTGGCCAGCGGCGGGTTCGGCACGGCGCTGGGGGTGGTGCGCGCCGCGTTCCACGACGGCATGCTCGAACGTGTCTATGTCGACGAAACCCGGCCGGGCCTGCAAGGCTCGCGGCTGACCGCCTGGGAGCTGTCCAGCGAGGGCGTGCCGGTGACCGTGGCCGCCGACTCGGCAGCTGCGCACCTGATGAAAAGCAAGGGCATCACATGGGTAATCGTCGGTGCCGAGCGGATCGCCGCCAACGGCGATATCGCGGCCCGGATCGGCACCTACCAGCTGGCTGTATGCGCGATGCACCACGGTGTTCGTTTCATGGTGGTAGCCACCAGTGCGGCGATCGACATGGCGCTGGAGAGCGGCGATGACATTCCGCTGCTCGAACGCGATGGCCGAGAACTTCTGGAAGTGTCCGGGACACGCATCGGCGCGGATGTCGAAGCGTTCAACCCGGTCCACGACGTGACGCCGGCCGACCTGATCGACGTGATCGTCACTGAAAAGGGCATCGTCGAGCGGCCTGATACGGCCAAGCTGGCGCAGCTGATGTGTCGCCGGCGCCTGCATTGAGTCCGTCGCACCGACAAATCGGCCTTTTTTCGATGCGGGCCTGGCCTAGCAGCGCCGCAGCGCCGTGTGAGAGGCTTGATCTCACTCGATCAAGGGTCCTGTCAGGGTTTAAGGGGATAGGTGTCTGACGGCGATTGTGCTACCATCCGGCGGTTTTCGGGGGTGCATCGCGGTGTCCCCCCAACGCCGCAGGTCCAAGGCGTAACTCGTTGATTTGTCGTAAGTCGCCGTTGGCATCGGCCAGCGGTGGCAAGCTTCGTTCTTCTCACAGGGAGGCAACGGAGTTTCACCAGAAAAAGGAATCAGGCTTCTCATGGGCGAACTGGCCAAAGAAATCCTCCCGGTCAATATCGAAGACGAGCTGAGACAGTCCTACCTCGACTACGCCATGAGCGTGATCGTCGGTCGTGCACTGCCTGATGCACGTGATGGCTTGAAGCCCGTGCATCGCCGCGTTCTGTTTGCGATGAGTGAGCTGGGCAACGATTGGAACAAACCCTACAAGAAATCGGCCCGTGTGGTCGGTGACGTGATCGGTAAGTATCACCCGCACGGTGATACCGCGGTCTACGACACCATCGTGCGCATGGCCCAGCCGTTCTCGCTGCGCTACCTGCTGGTCGATGGCCAGGGCAACTTCGGTTCCGTGGACGGCGACAACGCCGCCGCCATGCGCTACACCGAAGTGCGCATGACCAAGCTGGCCCACGAGCTGCTGGCCGACCTGCACAAGGAAACCGTCGACTGGGTGCCCAACTACGACGGCACCGAGTTGATCCCTGCGGTCATGCCGACGCGCATCCCCAACCTGCTGGTCAACGGTTCCAGCGGTATCGCCGTGGGCATGGCGACCAATATCCCGCCGCACAACCTGGGCGAGGTGCTCGACGGCTGCCTGGCGGTCATCGACAACCCGGACGTCACCATCGATGAACTGATGCAGTTCATTCCCGGGCCGGACTTCCCGACTGCCGCCATCATCAACGGTCGCCAGGGCATCATCGAGGCCTACCGCACCGGTCGTGGCCGGATCTACATGCGCGCCCGCTCCCATGTCGAGGACATCGACAAGGTCGGCGGTCGCCAGCAGATCGTCGTCACCGAGCTGCCGTACCAGTTGAACAAGGCGCGCCTGATCGAGAAGATCGCCGAGCTGGTAAAAGAGAAGAAACTCGAAGGCATCTCCGAGTTGCGCGACGAGTCCGACAAGGACGGCATGCGCATCGTCATCGAGCTGCGCCGCGGTGAAGTGCCGGAGGTGATCCTCAACAACCTCTATGCCCAGACCCAGCTGCAGGCCGTGTTCGGGATCAACATCGTTGCCCTGATCGACAACCGTCCGCGCATCCTCAACCTCAAGGACCTGCTCGAAGCCTTCGTTCGCCACCGCCGTGAAGTCGTCACCCGGCGCACCGTGTTCGAACTGCGCAAGGCGCGCGAGCGCGGCCACATTCTCGAAGGCCAGGCGGTTGCGTTGTCCAACATCGATCCGGTCATCGCCCTGATCAAGGCCTCGCCGACGCCGTCCGAAGCCAAGGAGGCGCTGATCAGCACGCCATGGGAGTCCAGCGCCGTGGTGGCGATGGTCGAACGTGCCGGTGCCGAGTCCTCGCGTCCGGAAAACCTCGATCCACAGTACGGCCTGCGCGACGGCAAGTATTTCCTGTCGCCGGAACAGGCCCAGGCCATCCTCGAGCTGCGCCTGCATCGCCTGACCGGTCTGGAGCACGAGAAGCTGCTGGCCGAGTACCAGGAGATTCTCAACCAGATCGCCGAGCTGATCCGCATCCTCAACAGCGCCGAGCGCCTGATGGAAGTGATCCGCGAGGAACTGGAACTGATTCGCTCCGAATATGGCGATGTGCGCCGGACCGAGATCCTCGATTCGCGCCTTGACCTGACGCTGGGCGACATGATCCCGGAAGAAGAGCGCGTGGTGACCATTTCCCACAGTGGTTACGCCAAGACCCAGCCGCTGTCGTCCTACCAGGCCCAGCGCCGGGGCGGCAAGGGCAAGTCGGCCACCGGCGTCAAGGACGAGGACTACATCTCGCACCTGCTGGTCGCCAACAGCCATGCCACGCTGCTGCTGTTTTCCAGCAAGGGCAAGGTGTACTGGCTCAAGACCTATGAAATTCCCGAGGCGTCCCGTGCTGCGCGCGGCCGTCCGCTGGTCAACCTGCTGCCGCTGGATGATGGCGAGTACATCACCACCATGCTGCAGATCGACCTCGAGGCCCTGCAGGCCACCGCCGGCGCCGACGAAGACCTGGACGACGCCGACGATACCGTCATCGAAGGCGAAATCGTCGAAGCCGAAGAAGTCGTCGAAGCCGTTGAAGGCGACGAGGGCGACACCCCCGAGCTGGTGGCCGAGCCTACCGGTGCCTATATCTTCATGGCGACCGCCTTCGGTACGGTCAAGAAGACGCCGTTGGCGCAGTTCGCCCGTCCGCGCTCCAGCGGCTTGATCGCCTTGAAACTCAAGGAAGGCGACACCCTGATCGCTGCAGCCATCACCGACGGCGCCAAGGAAGTCATGCTGTTCTCCGACGCCGGCAAGGTGATCCGCTTCGCCGAAGGCGTGGTGCGGCAGATGGGCCGTGGTGCCCGCGGTATCCGCGGCATGCGCCTGGGCAAGGGCCAGCAGCTGATTTCCATGCTGATCCCCGAATCCGGCGCGCAGATTCTCACCGCCTCCGAACGCGGCTTCGGCAAGCGCACGCCGTTGAGCAAGTTCCCCCGTCGCGGCCGTGGCGGCCAGGGCGTGATCGCCATGGTCACCAAGGAGCGCAACGGCAAGCTGGTCGGCGCGATCCAGTCCCAGGAAGGTGAAGAGATCATGCTCATCTCCGACCAGGGCACGCTGGTGCGCACCCGTGTTGGCGAAGTCTCCAGCCTTGGCCGCAACACCCAGGGCGTGACCCTGATCAAGCTGGTCACCGACGAGAAGCTGGTGGGCCTGGAGCGAGTCCAGGAGCCATCGGAAGTCGAGGATGACGAGCTGGAAGAGGGTGTCGAAGGCGTTGAAAGCGCCGAAGGCGGCGATGCGGTCGATTCCGAAGTGGCCCAGGGTGATGTCGAGCCCGATGCCGCCGACGAAGCGCCCGAGGAGTAAGCTGTAGGGCAGGGGATTGGGCGGTGCGCCCTTCGCGGGCAGAGCCCGCTCCCACAAGTTCTCCGTTGCATCGGGAGCCTCGTGGGAGCGGTCAGCCGCCGCGAAGGCAGCACCGCCGATCTTCCGGCGGACACACCCGGGCCAGGCCCGAATTCAAGCAGAGCGAGAGTGGATGTGAGCAATCGAGCCTTTAACTTCTGCGCAGGCCCCGCTGCGCTTCCCGAAGCTGTGCTGCAGCGCGCCCAGGCGGAAATGCTGAACTGGCGTGGCAAGGGCCTTTCGGTGATGGAGATGAGCCATCGCAGCGAGGACTACACCGCCATCGCCGAAAAGGCCGAACAAGACCTGCGCGACCTGCTTGGCGTCCCGTCCAACTACAAGGTCCTGTTCCTGCAGGGTGGCGCCAGCCAGCAGTTCGCCGAAATCCCTCTGAACCTGCTTCCCGAAAGCGGCACGGCGGACTACGTCGAAACCGGTATCTGGTCGAAGAAGGCCATCGAGGAAGCGCGTCGCTACGGCAACATCAATGTCGCTGCCAGCGCCAAGCCCTACGACTACCTGGCCATCCCCGGCCAGAACGAGTGGAAACTGACGCCCGGCGCGGCCTACGTCCATTACGCTTCCAATGAAACCATCGGTGGCCTGCAGTTCGACTGGGTGCCGCAGACCGGTGATACGCCACTGGTCGTCGACATGTCCTCGGACATTCTCTCGCGTCCCATTGACGTGTCCCAGTTCGGCTTGATCTATGCCGGCGCGCAGAAGAACATCGGCCCCAGCGGCCTGGTCGTGGTGATCGTGCGCGAAGACCTGCTGGGCAAGGCGCGCAGCGCCTGTCCGACCATGCTCGATTACCGGATCGCTGCCGACAACGGCTCGATGTACAACACGCCTGCGACCTACTCCTGGTACCTCTCGGGCCTGGTGTTCGAGTGGCTAAAGGAGCAGGGCGGCGTTGCGGCCATGGAAGCCCGCAACCGTGCCAAGAAAGACCGCCTGTACGGCTTCATCGATGCCAGCGATTTCTACAGCAACCCGATCTCGGTCAACGCCCGGTCCTGGATGAACGTGCCGTTCCGCCTGGCCGACGAGCGTCTGGACAAGGCATTCCTGGCCGGCGCCGATGCGCGCGGTCTGCTCAACCTCAAGGGTCACCGTTCGGTCGGTGGCATGCGCGCCTCCATCTACAACGCCCTGGGCCTTGACGCCATCGAAGCGCTGGTCGGCTACATGGCGGAGTTCGAAAAGGAAAACGGCTGATGTCCGAACATGAACTCAAGGCCTTGCGGGTACGCATCGACAGCCTCGACGAGAAGATTCTCGAGCTGATCAGTGATCGCGCCCGCTGCGCCGAAGAAGTCGCGCGGGTCAAGATGGCCGCGCTGGCCGAAGGCGAAGTGCCGGTGTTCTATCGGCCCGAACGCGAGGCGCAAGTGCTCAAGCGGGTCATGGAGCGCAACAAGGGGCCGCTGAGCAACGAGGAGATGGCGCGCCTGTTCCGCGAGGTCATGTCATCCTGCCTGGCGTTGGAGAACCCGCTCAAGGTCGCCTACCTGGGCCCCGAAGGTACCT
Organism: Pseudomonas baltica; assembly: GCF_014235765.1. Lineage (GTDB taxonomy): Bacteria > Pseudomonadota > Gammaproteobacteria > Pseudomonadales > Pseudomonadaceae > Aquipseudomonas > Aquipseudomonas baltica. The sequence goes on along the minus strand of NZ_JACMYH010000001.1, from coordinate 1,406,672 downwards.
TCACCCAGGCAGCTGCCATGAAACACTTCGGCCACGCTGTGATCAGCAAGCCCATGGCGGCGATCGACGAAGTGTTCCGCGAGGTGGTTGCAGGTGCAGTGAACTTCGGCGTGGTGCCGGTGGAAAACTCCACCGAAGGCGCGGTGAACCACACCCTCGACAGCTTCCTCGAACACGACATGGTGATCTGCGGCGAAGTCGAACTGCGCATCCACCACCACCTGCTGATCGGCGACAACACCAAGACCGACAGCATCAGTCGCATCTATTCCCACGCACAGTCGCTGGCGCAATGTCGCAAGTGGCTGGACGCGCACTACCCGAACGTCGAGCGCATCGCGGTCGCCAGCAATGCCGAGGCGGCCAAGCGGGTCAAGGGCGAATGGAACTCGGCGGCCATCGCCGGCGACATGGCTGCCGGCCTGTATGGCCTGGAGCGCCTGGCCGAGAAGATCGAAGACCGTCCGGACAACGCCACACGGTTCCTCATCATCGGCAGCCAGGAAGTGCCGCCTACCGGCGACGACAAGACCTCGATCATCGTGTCCATGAGCAACCGGCCGGGTGCGTTGCACGAGCTGCTGGTGCCGTTTCACGACAACGGCATCGACCTTACCCGAATCGAGACACGGCCATCGCGCAGCGGCAAATGGACCTACGTGTTCTTCATCGACTTCATCGGCCATCATCGCGACCCGTTGATCAAGGGCGTGCTGGAGCAGATCAGTCAGGAAGCCGTGGCACTCAAGGTGCTGGGCTCATACCCCAAAGCGGTTCTTTAACAGAAGGGTTAGTACGCATGACCGATTTCCTTGCCCTGGCCCAGACCGGCGTTCAACAACTGTCCCCCTACGTTCCCGGCAAGCCGGTGGATGAGCTGGCCAGAGAGCTGAACCTGGATCCGGCCAACATCATCAAGTTGGCCAGCAACGAGAACCCGTTGGGTGCAAGCCCCAAGACCCGTGCCGCGATCGAACGCGAACTGGCCGAGCTCACACGCTACCCCGACGGCAACGGCTTCGACCTCAAGACCCTGCTGGCGCAGCAGTGCCGCGTACAGCTGGACCAGGTGACCCTGGGCAACGGCTCCAACGACATTCTCGAACTGGTCGCCCGAGCCTACCTGGCACCGGGCTTGAACGCGGTGTTCAGCGAGCACGCCTTTGCCGTCTATCCATTGGTCGTGCAGGCCGTGAATGCCGGTGCGCGGGTCATCCCGGCCAGGCAGTTCGGCCATGACCTGCCGGCGATGCTGGCAGCGATCGACGACAAGACCCGCGTGGTGTTCCTGGCCAACCCGAACAACCCGACCGGTACCTGGTTCGGCCCGCAGGCGCTGGAGGACTTCCTCGCCGCGGTCCCGCCCAGCGTGGTCGTGGTGCTCGACGAGGCCTATATCGAGTACGCCGTCGGTGGCGAGCTGCCCGACGGCCTCGACTACCTGGCGCGCTACCCGAACCTGCTGGTCTCGCGCACCTTTTCCAAGGCTTATGGCCTGGCTGGGCTGCGGGTAGGCTATGGCTTGTCTTCGCCGGTCATTGCCGATGTGCTCAACCGTGTCCGCCAGCCGTTCAACGTGAACAGCCTGGCATTGGCTGCGGCCTGCGCCGCGTTGACGGACACCGATTACCTGCAGCGCAGCCGCGAACTCAACAGTGCCGGCATGCAGCAGCTGGAGGCGGGGTTCGCCGAGCTGGGCCTGGACTGGATTCCTTCCAAGGGCAATTTCATTGCCGTGGACGTGGGTCGCGTTGCCGGGCCGGTATATCAGGGCCTGCTGCGCGAAGGGGTGATCGTGCGCCCGGTGGCCGGCTACGGCATGCCCAACCACTTGCGCGTGACCATCGGCCTGGCCACAGAAAACAACCGTTTCTTGGAGGCGTTGCGCCTGGTGCTGGCCCGTGTCTGAGTTCACGCAATTGCAACCGGGCGCTGCCAGAATAGGCCGCCTGGTGGTTGTGGGGCTGGGACTGATCGGCGGCTCGTTCGCCAAGGGCATCAAGCAAAGTGGCTTGGCTGACGAAGTGGTGGGGGTCGATCTCGATTCGCGCGCCTGCCTGCGGGCCGTCGAGTTGGGCGTGGTCGACCGCTGCGAAAGCGAGCTGGCCCGTGCCTGTGTCGGCGCCGATGTGATCCAGTTGGCGGTGCCGATCCTGGGCATGGAAAAATTGCTGGCGGCCCTGGCCCGGCTTGACCTGGGCCGAGCCGTGATCACCGATGTCGGCAGCGCCAAGGGCAATGTGGTACGGGCCTTTCGCGACGCTTTTGGCGGGGACCTGTCACGCTTCGTTCCGGGCCATCCGATCGCCGGTTCAGAGCAGAGCGGGGTAGAGGCGGCCAATGCCGAGCTGTTCAAGCGGCACAAGGTGATCCTCACGCCGTTGGCCCAAACCGCGCCCGATGCGTTGCAATGCGTCGATGGCCTGTGGCGCGCCCTGGGTGCGGACGTCGAGCATATGCAGGTCGAGCGTCACGATGAGGTGCTTGCCGCCACCAGTCACCTGCCGCACCTGCTGGCGTTCGGCCTGGTCGATTCGCTGGCCAAGCGCAGTGAAAACCTGGAAATCTTCCGCTACGCTGCGGGCGGTTTCCGTGATTTCACGAGGATCGCCGGCAGTGACCCGGTCATGTGGCACGACATCTTCCTCGCCAACCGCGAGGCTGTACTGCGCACACTCGATACATTTCGCAGCGATCTCGACGCCCTGCGCGACGCGGTCGATGCAGGGGATGGGCATCACCTGCTGGGCGTGTTCACACGCGCCAAGGTGGCCCGCGAGCATTTCAGTAAAATCCTGGCCCGTCGGGCCTATGTGGACGCTATGAACTCCAACGACGACCTGATCTTCCTGGGCAAACCCGGTGGCAGCCTCAAGGGCCGCATTCGCGTACCGGGTGACAAATCCATTTCGCACCGCTCGATCATGCTTGGCTCCCTGGCCGAGGGCACTACCGAAGTCGAAGGCTTCCTCGAAGGCGAGGACGCCCTGGCGACCCTGCAGGCCTTCCGCGACATGGGCGTGGTCATCGAAGGTCCCAACCAGGGCCGGGTGACCATCCATGGTGTTGGTCTGCACGGCCTGCAGGCGCCGCCCGGGCCGATCTACCTGGGCAACTCCGGGACCTCGATGCGCCTGCTCGCCGGCATTCTTGCGGCGCAGAGCTTCGACACCACGTTGACCGGCGACGCCTCGCTGTCCAAGCGCCCGATGAACCGCGTGGCCAATCCACTGCGGGAAATGGGCGCGGTCATCGAGACGGCGGCCGAGGGTCGTCCGCCGATGGTGATCCGCGGCGGGCAGCGGCTCAAGGCGCTCGACTACACCTTGCCGATGGCCTCTGCACAGGTCAAATCCTGCCTGCTGCTGGCCGGATTGTGGGCCGAAGGCAGGACGACCACCACCGAGCCGGCACCGACCCGCGACCACACCGAGCGGATGCTGCGCGGCTTCGGTTATCCGGTCGAGGTCAATGGCCCGCAGGCGTCGGTCGAGTCCGGCCGCACGCTGAAGGCGACCCACATCGAAGTGCCCGGCGATATCTCGTCTTCCGCATTCTTCCTGGTGGCCGCCTCGATCGCCGAAGGCTCGGACCTGACCCTCGAGCACGTGGGTATCAACCCGACGCGCACCGGTGTCATTGATATCCTGCGCCTGATGGGTGCCGACATCACCCTGGAAAATCAGCGTGAAGTGGGTGGCGAGCCGGTTGCCGACCTGCACGTGCGGGCGGCTCGACTCAAGGGTATCGAGATCCCCGAGGCGCTGGTCCCCCTGGCAATCGACGAGTTCCCGGTGCTGTTCGTGGCCGCGGCCTGCGCCGAAGGGCGCACCGTGCTGCGCGGCGCCGAAGAGCTGCGCGTCAAGGAATCCGACCGTATCCAGGTCATGGCCGACGGCCTGCAGGCGCTCGGTGTGAAATGCGAGCCGACCGCAGACGGCATCATCATCGACGGCGTCGGTCGTGGGCTGCCGGCCATGGGCGGCGGCGAGGTCCACGGCCACGGCGATCACCGCATCGCCATGGCCTTCAGTGTTGCCTCGCTGCGCGCCAGTGCGCCGATCCGCATCCACGACTGCGCCAACGTCGCCACTTCGTTCCCCAACTTCCTCGGTCTCTGCGCCCAGGTGGGTATCAACGTGGCCGAAGAGGGCGCGTCGTGAACCAGGCGCCGGTCATCACCATCGACGGGCCAAGCGGTTCGGGCAAGGGCACCATCGCCGGTATCCTCGCCAAGCGCCTGGGCTGGAAGCTGCTCGATTCAGGCGCGTTGTATCGCTTGCTGGCCTACGCGGCACGCAACCATGGCGTCGATCTGAGCAACGAAGCGTCGCTGATGGTGATGGCAGCCCATCTCGATGTGCAGTTCATCGCCGCCGCCGACGGCCAGCCCCAGCGCATCGTGCTGGAAGGCGACGACGTCACCCGTGACATCCGCAACGAGCAGGTGGGTGCCGGCGCCTCCCAGGTCGCGGCCCTGCCGGCAGTGCGCGACGCGCTGTTGCAGCGCCAGCGAGCATTCCAGGAGTCGCCGGGCCTGGTGGCCGACGGTCGCGACATGGGCACGGTGGTGTTCCCCGAAGCGGCGTTGAAGGTGTTCCTCACCGCCAGCGCGGAGGAACGTGCCCGCAGGCGTTACTTGCAGTTGAAGGCAGCGGGCAACGATGTTAGTCTGTCGAGTCTGCTAGATGAGATACGTGCACGCGATGAGCGTGACACCCAGCGCGCAGTGGCCCCGCTCAAGCCGGCGGCCGATGCCTTACAGCTGGATTCCACGGAGTTGTCCATCGAGCAGGTGTTGGAACGCATCATGAGCGAGATCGCACTACGCGACATCGCCGGGTGACGAAGAAGCCATACGGGAACCCAGTCAACATCCCGGTGGCTTTCTTTTACTTGAACGAAACCCACGTTGTCTGGAGCGTGGCTGATGGGCGTATGTTTCGCCCAAATCTACAGGAATTAAAATGAGCGAAAGCTTTGCAGAACTCTTTGAAGAAAGCCTAAAAACTCTCAATCTTCAGCCAGGCGCAATCATCACCGGTATCGTTGTTGATATCGACGGTGACTGGGTTACTGTCCACGCCGGCCTGAAGTCCGAGGGTGTCATCCCGCTCGAGCAGTTCTACAACGACGCTGGCGAACTGACCATTAAGGTCGGTGACGAAGTTCACGTTGCGCTGGACGCGGTAGAAGACGGCTTTGGCGAAACCAAGCTGTCCCGCGAAAAAGCCAAGCGTGCCGAGTGCTGGATCGTTCTGGAAGCAGCTTTCGCCGCCGAGGAAGTGGTCAAGGGCGTTATCAACGGTAAGGTTAAGGGCGGCTTCACTGTCGACGTTAACGGCATCCGTGCGTTCCTGCCTGGTTCCCTGGTCGATGTTCGCCCTGTGCGCGACACCACCCACCTGGAAGGTAAAGAGCTCGAATTCAAGGTCATCAAGCTGGACCAGAAGCGCAACAACGTTGTCGTTTCCCGTCGCAGTGTCCTGGAAGCCGAGAACTCCGCCGAGCGCGAAGCTCTGCTGGAATCCCTGCAGGAAGGTCAGCAAGTCAAGGGTATCGTCAAGAACCTCACGGATTACGGCGCATTCGTCGATCTGGGTGGCGTCGATGGCCTGCTGCACATCACCGACATGGCCTGGAAGCGCATCAAGCATCCATCGGAAATCGTCAATGTTGGCGACGAGATCGATGTCAAGGTCCTGAAGTACGACCGCGAGCGCAACCGTGTTTCCCTGGGCTTGAAGCAGCTGGGCGAAGATCCATGGGTTGCCATCAAGGCACGTTACCCAGAGAGCACCCGCGTCATGGCGCGCGTCACCAACCTGACCGACTACGGCTGCTTCGCAGAGCTGGAAGAAGGCGTGGAAGGCCTGGTACACGTTTCCGAAATGGACTGGACCAACAAGAACATCCATCCTTCGAAAGTCGTACAAGTCGGCGACGAAGTGGAAGTCATGGTTCTGGACATCGACGAAGAGCGTCGTCGTATCTCCCTGGGTATCAAGCAGTGCAAGTCGAACCCGTGGGAAGACTTCTCTGGCCAGTTCAACAAGGGTGACAAGATCTCCGGCACCATCAAGTCGATCACCGATTTCGGTATCTTCATTGGTCTGGACGGCGGCATCGACGGTCTGGTTCACCTGTCCGACATCTCCTGGAACGAAGTGGGCGAAGAAGCCGTACGTCGTTTCAAGAAGGGCGACGAGCTCGACACCGTCATCCTGTCGGTAGATCCAGAGCGCGAGCGCATCTCCCTGGGCATCAAGCAGCTGGAAGACGATCCGTTCTCCAACTACGTGTCTGTCAATGACAAGGGCGCCATCGTTCGCGGTATCGTCAAGGAAGTTGACGCCAAGGGCGCTGTCATCACCCTGGCCGACGACATCGAAGCCACTTTGAAAGCTTCCGAAATCAGCCGTGACCGCGTTGAAGACGCGCGCAACGTTCTGAAGGAAGGCGAAGAAGTCGAAGCCAAGATCATCAGCGTCGACCGCAAGTCCCGCGTCATCCAACTGTCGATCAAATCGAAAGACGTTGAAGACGAGAAAGAAGCGATCCAGAGCCTGCGCGAGAAGCCAGCCACTTCGGATATCGCTGCCGGTCCGACCACTCTGGGCGACCTGCTGCGTGCTCAGATGGAAAAGCAGAACTAAGTTCTGTTTGACCTGTAGAAAAAGGGCGACTTCGGTCGCCCTTTTTTGTGCCTGCGATTCGTGCCGTGTCGAGAGTTGAACGCGGCGGGCGCCGAACTAACCCCGACCTCGGATGCTCAAAGGGATAAGTGAATACCCAAGGATCTCCAGGGATGAAAACCGTAGTAACCGCAGTGCTGTTCGTCGTAGTGGGTCTGACATCCGCATGCTCCACCACGTCGGTGGTCAAACGAGATTATCGGGGCATGCAGGCATTGCAGATCAATTGCAGTGGCCTGGGCTCGTCCTGGGGCAAGTGCTATGACAAAGCGCAGCATGCCTGCCGCGCGATGGGCTACAAAGTCCTGGCGAAGACTTCCGATATCAAGGAAGAGCCCGAAGACGGCTTCCTCGGCTGGAATCCGGGCATGGCCAGCCGAACCATGTTCGTGCGCTGCAACGGTCAAGGTTGAGTAGCCCTTGAAGTTGCTCCAGCTGACCTGCGGCTGGTAAATGGCATACGAATGGTTACAAACTTTTCCGTCACGTCTCTGACACCCGCCTGAAGTAAATTAGCAATCGGCCATCTACTTGGATAGGGTAGGTGGTGTATTGGCAGTCATCGTTTTCGATTGAATTCCTGCTCCTTGAACCCGTGTCCCTCCCAGAAGTAGACAAGGCCCGAGTCATGAAATTTACCCTGCTCATCGCAGCATTGCTGCTGGTGACCGCCTGCGCCGCCACCTCCACGTCCCACGGCAAGCGCGGCAGTCGTGGAATGCACATCACCTGTTCCGGGCTGACCTCGTCCTGGGCCCAGTGCGAGAAAGAGGCCGAATCGGCCTGCGGCCCTGCCGGTTACCGTACCCTCGCCAAGTCCAGCGACGTCAAGGAAGAACCGGACGACTATGTCTTCGGCCTCAACCCCGCGGGTTATTCAACGCGCAGCATGATCGTCAAATGCCGCAAGAGCACTGCGTTCAAATAGGGCACGCACAACTCATTTTCAAGAAGTCAAGAGTCGGGCTGTTCAAATCTGTCAAGCCATGCTAAAACCTTCTAAGCACTGATCTAGCTGCTTGATAAAGAAGGGAAAAATATGACGAAGTCGGAATTGATCGAACGTATTGTCACCCATCAAGGTCTACTTTCATCCAAGGATGTGGAATTGGCCATCAAGACCATGCTCGAGCAAATGTCGCAGTGCCTGGCCACAGGTGACAGGATCGAGATACGTGGTTTCGGCAGCTTTTCCCTGCACTATCGCGCCCCTCGGGTCGGGCGCAATCCCAAGACCGGGCAGTCGGTAAGCCTGGATGGCAAGTTCGTTCCGCATTTCAAGCCCGGCAAGGAGTTGCGCGATCGGGTGAACGAAGACGAAGAGCTCGCTTGATCGACGTTGAAGGAGAAGGCTTTGCGTAATCTCAAGAAGTTGCTGCTGGTGCTGATTTTCCTGGCAGTCGCTGCTGTCGTGTTGGTGTTCGTACTGGAGAACCAACAGGCCGTTGCGTTGAGCGCTCTTGGTTGGTCCACCCCGTCGTTGCCAGTGTCTGTGTTCGTGTTGGCAGGCGTGCTGGCAGGCATGCTGATCGGCCCATTGTTCGGCTGGTATATCGCCCTGAGCAGCAAGCACCGTTGGCGCAAGCAGCTGCGCGCCAAGGCCCGAGCGGAGCAACGTGCAACCCTGGCCGCTGCATCCACCGATTCGAAAGCCACTGTCGCCGCACCCCAGCAGGCGGTGGTCAAGTAATACGCCCTGAGGGTTCCGTATCCACTGCGGAAACATCGCGTATTACCGCGTGTCCTGAGCGAACGGCATTTCCTGCGCCGTGCCAGCGCGTTCTGTTGCACAATAGCCGCAGACCGTTTTCCAGGACCCACAATGTCATTTCCATTCCGTTACGGGCGACACCTTCCAGGCGCCGTGCTGGTTATTGCATGGCTCGGCCTGGCAGGGTGTTCTTCCCCCAAGACCGCCATCTATGAACATGAAAATTTTGCTGACTCAGGTACGTTTTCTCGAAACTACCCGGTCAGCGATATCGCCTCCTGTGAAGCCGCGCGTCGGGCATTGTTGAGCCAGGGCTACATCATCACCAGCAACGATCCGCGTCAGGTGAGTGGACACAAGAGCTTCCAGCAAACCGGCGAGAGTCACCTGGAGATCAGTTTCAACGTGGTCTGCGTCGCCGATGCCAACAGCGAGCACAGCTCCACGCTGTTCGCCAATGCGCTGCAGGATCGCTATGCGCTGAAGAAGGTCAACAACTCGGCCAGCGTAGGCGTGGGGGTGCTGGGTTCGGTCTCGATGCCGATCGGTTCCACCGACGATTCCATGGTCAAGGTGGCCAGTGAAACGGTGGCGTCGGACAAGTTCTACGACCGTTATTTCTCTCTGGTGGAGAGCTTCATGCCCGTGCAGGCGAAGAAGGTCGTATCGACCCCGCCTGCCAAGGATGAGCTGGGCATGCCGGACACTGCACCTGCGGCCCCCGCTGCATCTGCATCTGCAGCGCCTGCGACTGCGAAGCCAGTCGTGCCTGTAGCCGCGCCGCTGGTTCCGCCTACTCCGCCCGCTCAGGCGCAGCAGGCAGAGGTGGTGCCTGAGCAGGAGGCTTCGCAGCCTGTCGCGCCCCCGGCACAACCGGCACCCATAGAAGTCATCCCGGTTCCCGAGGCCACCGAGGCGACGCCTGAGGTCGTACCGCAGGCGCCCTCTGTAGAGGCGCCCGTTTCGCAGCCCTGAGCGAGCGCTGGGGTCACTGACGGCTGGCGCGGCGGTACTCGCCGGGCGTCATTGCGCACCAGCGTTTGAAGGCGCGCTGAAAAGCCTCGGCCGATGTGAATCCCAGCAGGTAGGCTATTTCGCCGAATGCAAGTTCGGTGTCGCGGATGTAGGTCTGCGCCAGGTCACGGCGGGTGTCGTTGAGAATCGAGCGGAACTGCGTGCCCTCGTGGGTCAGCTTGCGCCGCAAGGTCCAGGCCGGCATCTTCAGGCAGGCAGCGATTTCGTCCAGCGTCGGCTCGCGTCCGCCGTTGAGCTGTGAACCCAGCAGTTGGGCGACCCGCTCGCCAACGGTGCGCACGCGCGTCAAACGCTCCAGTTCCTGTTCACTCAGCTGCAACAAATGCTGCCAGGTGCTCGGGCAGTGCTCGGGGTTGCGCAGGTTCAGGCTGGCATGGGTCAGGCGCAGCTGGTTGTGCTCGCAGTTGAAGGCGGTATGGGCGGGGTAGTGTGCTGCATAGCCGGGCGGGTCGAACTCGATTTCCATCCGCTGTGCAATCACGTTCTGCCCGGCAAGTACAGTCAGTTGCTGCAGCCAGCCGGTCAGCAGCGAGTCCACCACAAAACGGTTGTAGGCATTGTAGGGACTGATCGAATAGAACCGCAGCCAGGCGCCTTCGCGGTCTTCGTGAAAACTCGATTGCCCGCGATAGTTGGCGGCGTACAGGGGTTCGAAACGAATCAGCGTACGGGCTGCCTCGCGCACTGTCGGTGCCTGCGCGGCCGTGACGCCGGCCAGGCCTGCCTGGCTCAGGCGGCTTGCCTGGCCGATGCGCAGGCCCAGCGCGGGGTCGCCGGTAAGGGCGATCGCCGCATGGCCCAGGCGCATGTAGCGGGCGATGGTCAGTCGCGCTCCGGCGACGTTGAGCCGGCTTGGCTCCAACCCATACTGGGCCAACAGGGGCAGCGGGTCGTGGCCATGGCTGCGTACTGCCTGTGCCAGGCTCTGGGTGAAGCCGACCGACAGGTCGCCGAGTTTGATCCGCTGGCCGCTCACGCGCCTACAGCCACAGATTGATCAGGCGCGCGCCACGCCCGTCACCGACCTGGCCGAAACGCTCGCGTTGGCGGGCGAAGCTGTGCCCTTCGTAGAACTGATTCCAGAAGTGCCCGCCCATGAACACGGTCATGCTTGCCAGTGGCGCGCTTTCTGCGACCAGCCGTTGCCAGGCCTGGGCCTCGCTGACCTCGCCGGGCAGCAGGGCGGCATCGCTCGGCGTTGCGTCGATGCGAAAGCCGCGCCAGGGCTCGGACCAGCGCCCACGCCCGAGTACCGAGGCGGGCACCGCGAGCAGCTGCACGTCTTGCTGGCGCAACTGGGCGTGACTCGCCGGATGCCAGCTGTCGGTGCCGATCAGGACGGCCAGTTTGCCCGCCGGGGTGTCGAACACGTTGAACGGTGCGTCACCCAAGGGTTGCACGTAGCGGCGAGTGGGATGGCTGGTGAAATGCTGGAGCTGTGGCTGGCCCAGCACGGAGCCATCGGGCGCGAACACGACACTGGCGTTGTACAAGGCGCCGTTCCCGGTTCGCAGGCGACCCTCCACGACAGAAGGCTTGGGCAGGATGATCGAGCCTGCCACCAGGGTCACCCTGAATTGCCTGGCCAGGCCGCCAAACAGCTGCTGGTACTGCTCGGCCATGCTCGCGGCCTTCATGCGCAGGTAGGCGTCGGCGAAGCGATCTTCGCCCTCGGCCATGGCCCAGCCGCCAAGCAGGCGCAATGGATTGCTGGCGGCCAGCCACTGTTCGGCATCGCGACGCTGCACCACCTGGTAGAACTCGTTCTTCTCGCCCACCGCCCATAACCAGGTACCGATGTGCTCGGGCAAGACCACGATGGTCTTGCTGCCGACAAGGCCTGCATCCTGGGCATGCTGCAGGTATCCGGCCAGTTTCAGGCGCAGGCGCTCGACGCTCTGGTAATCCGCCGGGAACAGCTCGGGCTGGATCCCCAGCAGATTGCCGCGCTCGGACGGCGCGCCGTCGACACCATCGAGCTCGATGCGCAGGTCGGACAGGTAGTGCCCGGCGGGGCGCTGGGTCGTCCAAAGCGCGTAGGTACTCAACGCCGCCAGGCAAAGCAGGGCAACCACGGACATCAGGATTTTGCGCATGAGGGACAACAACCAGCTCCTGTTCGTGAATCCGCACTAGGGTAGACGTCGCGTGCAGCATGATCAATGACTTGTCATTTCAGGTCATTGAGGCGTGCGGCTCGGGTGTCTACTGTTTGACCCTACCTGTGACCGAGCCCGCCGCAAGAGGCTTGGCACTTTTCCGTGATCCGCCTGTGGAGTTCCCATGGCCGCTGCTTCCTATCCTCATCTGCTGGCACCGCTGGACCTGGGCTTCACCACCCTGCGCAACCGAAGCTTGATGGGCTCCATGCACACGGGTCTCGAGGAAAAGCCCGGTGGCTTCGAGCGCATGGCGGCGTATTTCGCCGAGCGTGCGCGGGGTGGGGTCGGCCTCATCGTCACCGGCGGCATCGCCCCGAACGAAGAGGGCGGGGTGTATGCCGGGGCGGCGAAGCTGAGCACGCCCGAGGAAGCGCAGCGGCATGAAATCGTCACCCAGGCCGTGCACGCGGCGGGCGGCAAGATCTGCCTGCAGATACTGCATGCCGGGCGCTATGCCTACAGTCCCAAGCTGGTGGCACCCAGCGCCATCCAGGCGCCGATCAATCCGTTCAAGCCGCTGGAGCTGGACGAGCAGGGCATTCGGAAACAGATCGCCGATTTCGTCGGCTGTGCCCGGCTGGCCCAGTCGGCCGGCTACGACGGCGTTGAAATCATGGGGTCGGAAGGCTACTTCATCAACCAGTTCCTGGCGGCTCACAGCAACCAGCGCAGCGATCGCTGGGGCGGCAGCTATGCCAATCGCATGCGCCTGGCGGTGGAGATCGTCGGGCAGGTGCGGCAGGCGGTCGGGCGCGAGTTCATCATCATCTTTCGCCTGTCGATGCTCGACCTGATTGAAGGCGGCAGCATCTGGGAGGAAGTGGTCGAACTGGCGCAGGCCGTCGAGGCTGCCGGGGCCACCCTGATCAACACGGGCATCGGCTGGCACGAAGCGCGCATTCCTACCATCGCCACCAAGGTGCCACGTGCGGCGTTCAGCAAGGTCACCGCCAAGCTGCGTACGGCGGTGCGGCTGCCGCTGATCACCACCAATCGCATCAACACCCCGGAGGTGGCCGAGCGCATTCTCGCCGAGGGCGACGCGGATATGGTTTCGATGGCCCGGCCGTTTCTGGCCGACCCCGAATTCATCAACAAGGCTGCGGCCAACCGCGGCGATGAGATCAACACCTGCATTGCCTGCAATCAGGCCTGCCTGGACCACACCTTCGCCGGCAAGTTGACCAGTTGCCTGGTCAACCCACGCGCCTGCCATGAGACCGAACTCAATTACCTGCCCGTGACTCAGGTGCGCCGGATCGCCGTGGTCGGCGCCGGGCCGGCAGGGCTGGCCGCAGCGACCGTGGCGGCCGAGCGCGGACATGCGGTGACCCTGTTCGATTCCCGTGATGAAATCGGCGGTCAGTTCAACGTGGCCAAGCGCATTCCCGGCAAGGAAGAATTCAACGAAACCCTGCGGTATTTCGATCGTCGGCTGACCCGCCTCGGCGTCGACGTGCGCCTGGGTGCGCGGGTCGATGTCGCTGCGCTGGTCAAGGGTGGCTTCGACGAGATCGTGCTGGCCACCGGGATTGCCCCGCGGCTGCCCGACATCCCGGGCATCGACCACCCCATGGTGCTCGGCTACCTCGACGTGCTGCTCGAAAGGCGGCCCGTGGGCCCGCGTGTGGCGGTGATCGGCGCCGGTGGCATCGGCTTCGACGTCAGCGAGTTCCTGGTGCATCAGGGGCCGTTCACCAGCCTCGATCGCGAGGCCTTCTGGCAGGAATGGGGTATCGACCTGACCCTGCAGGCCCGCGGTGGCGTGGCCGGGGTTGCGGCGCAGACCCATGCACCGGCGCGCGAGGTGTATCTGCTGCAGCGCAAGGCCGGCAAGGTGGGCGACGGCCTGGGCAAGACCACTGGCTGGATCCATCGCGCCGGTCTGAAGAACAAGGGCGTGCGCATGGTCAACAGCGTCGAGTACCTGAAGATCGACGACGACGGCCTGCACGTTCGGGTCGCCGGGGGCGAGCCACGGGTGCTGCCAGTGGACAACGTAGTGATCTGCGCAGGGCAGGATCCGTTGCGCGAGCTGGAGCAGGGGCTGCGCGAAGCCGGGCAGCGCGTGCACCTTATCGGCGGCGCCGACGTGGCCGCCGAACTCGACGCCAAACGGGCCATCGATCAAGGCTCGCGCCTGGCGGCGGTGCTGTAGAATCGGCTGCCGCGCCGGACCCGACGCGGCCCTCTTCGTTTCCTTTGGCTGGCCAGGCATCCATGCTTCTCGATCTACCGCGTGCACCGCTGCAACCCTTGCGACTTTCCTGGCTCGGCGCGGCCGGCATAGAGGCTGCCGTGCTGCGCCTGGACCTCGTCGACCCGCTCATCAGCGGCAACAAGGCATTCAAGTTGCAGCATCACCTGCTGGCCGCCCAGGCCAGTGGCTGCAGCGGCATCATCAGCCTGGGCGGGGCCCATTCCAATCACCTGCATGCCCTGGCTGCCGCCGGCAAGCGCCTGGGCCTGCGCACGGTCGGGCTGCTGCGCGGCCATGCTCAGGCCACGCCGACCGTGAGCGACTTGCAGCAATGGGGCATGGAGCTGCACTGGCTGGGTTACGAGGGCTATCGTCAGCGCCACCGGGACGACTTCTGGGCCCCCTGGCAGGCACGCTACCCCGATCTGCGGCCGGTACCCGAGGGCGGCGGTGGGCTGCTGGGCGCCAAGGGCTGCGCCGACCTGCCCTTGCAGGTGCAGGCGCAGCTCGCTGATATGGGGTGGGATAATTTCGATGGATGGTGGCTGGCCGTGGGTACCGGTACGACATTGGCTGGCCTGGTCCTCGCCGAAGCCGGCCGCCGCTGGGTGTACGGGGCGGTGGCGGTAGGGCCGAAGCATGGCGTGAACGAGCAGGTCAATGCGCTGTGTGGCGACCAGGGGCATAGCTTGATCGACGCCAGTCGTGGCGGCTTTGCCAGGATGGACAGCGAACTGCTCGCGTTCATGCACGCCTGTGAAGCCGAGTCGGGCATTCCATTGGAACCGGTGTACACGGCCAAGGCGCTGTGGGCATTGCGCGATGCCTGTGCGGCAGGCTCGCTGCGGCCGGGTTGTCGTCTGGTGTTCGTGCACACCGGTGGCTTGCAGGGATGGCGCGCCGCCGCCTGAACGGTCAGTCGCGGTGCGGCAGCATGCGTCGCAGGGTGTTGTCATGGCGCAGGTAATGGTGGGCCAGGCCCAGCACGCCGTGCAGGCCGATCAACCAATAGCCCCAGCCGGCAATGCTCATGTGCCATTCCTGCAAGCGTCCGCCGAGGTCGCGGTCTTCGGCGATCAGGTGGGGCAGTTCGATGCCCCAGAATGATACGGACCTGTTCTGTGCGCTGAGGATCAGCCAGCCCAGCAGCGGCAGGCCGATCATCAGTGCGTAGAGTGCGGCGTGCATCAGGCTCGCCAGACGCGTCTGCCACACCGGCAGCGGCGGCACGATGCGCGGCGTGACACCCAGGCTGCGCACCAGCAGACGCAGCCAGACCAGCAGCCCCACGCTCAGGCCCAGCATGAAGTGGAACTGCACGATCAGCGCGCGTGCGCCACTGCCTCTGACGAACTGGCCACGCAGCTCGATGCAGGCATAGGTGGCGGCCAACAGGACCAGCATCGACCAGTGCAGGGCGATGGACAGGCTGCCATAGCGGGCGTGGGTGTTTCTCCAGTTCATCGGGTGACTACTCGGGCGGTCATGCACAGGGTATCGGGCCGGCCATGGACATCTTTAGCCGCCCCTGCGATTCACACGCCCGGCAGGGCCGGCCAGGCATCGGCGACCAGGAAAACCCGTTCGGCTTCCTGCCAGTCGCCGTGGTCGTCGCGGGTCAGGCGCACGAGCATCTGCGCCGCGGCGAGCGGGTCCAGTTGCTGCATCCAGGCCTTGAGCTGATCGGGTGCCCAGGCGTCGGCGGCGGCGAGGCGTGCCGGCGCCAGCCAGGCATCGCGCGGCAACGGCTGCCAGCGACCCTCCGGGCGTTGCTCGACGAAAATGGGCCAGTCGCGCTGATGCACCCAGCTGCCGCGCAGATGATCAGGGTGGGCGTGCTCGGGTGACTGGGCCTTACCGGGCCAGGGATAGAACAGATAGCCGCCGAGCCACAGGTGCGCGTCGAACTGCTCGATGCCCAGGGCCAGCATGGCTTCGCGACCCTCGCTGGAGGTGGAGATGGGCAACTGGTGCTCGGTCAGGTGGGTCAGCTTGCGACCCAGCCGATCCTGGCTGTTGGGACCCAGCCACTGGAAAACATCGCGACCGTCGGCGGCCACCGGGCCCAGGTAGAGCTTGATCGCCAGTTCCAGATGATGCACCCCGTCGCGGTCGCGGATCACCATGTCGAGCTCGCCCAGGGTGTGCTTGTCACGGCGGATCGGCAGGTTGGCCGCCAGCGGCTCGATACCGGGAGCCTGCTGCAGGGCGAACTGCCAGAGGCGCTCGTAGTAGAGGCCCAGGCGCCGGGTAGGGGCCTGCGCCAGCCAGTCGAGCAGCGGTTGGCTGGCGTCGTCCAGACCGTTCAGCCACACCTGCAGGTGCTCGGGCTGTTCGGCCCAGGTGCTGCCGGCCAGTGGATGACGTTGCTGCCAGGGCGCCGTGTGCAGCAGGGGTGGGGCGAGGATGACCCACGCCAGGTCGCGCACCTGGGGCTGGCGCAGGCGGCGCGGAAAGTCGGCAAGGGCAGCGAATGGATTCATGGGACGGTCCCGGTCAATGGCGCGGTGGTGGAAAGGGTTTTGTGCGGCAACGGCTTTACTCCATAATCCAGATCCGTATTTGTGTCCGCAACCGGCGGTTGCGCGACAGCGTTGTGGAATGTGCCTGGCGCATCCCGATAGCCAGACCAGACCCGAGCAGGAGCCTCATGGAGCAATTTCGCAACATCGGTATCATTGGCCGCCTCGGCAGCTCGCAGGTGCTCGATACCATTCGCCGCCTCAAGCGCTTCCTGCTGGACAGGCACATGCATGTCATTCTCGAGGACACGATCGCCGAAGTGCTGCCGGGGCACAACCTGCAGACGTCATCGCGCAAGATGCTGGGCGAGGTCTGCGACCTGGTCATCGTGGTCGGCGGCGACGGCAGCCTGCTGGGCGCAGCGCGGGCACTGGCGCGACACAACACGCCGGTGCTGGGGATCAACCGCGGCAGCCTGGGGTTTCTTACCGACATCCGCCCCGACGAGCTCGAGGTCAAGGTGGCCGAGGTGCTCGATGGTCACTACCTGGTCGAAAACCGTTTTCTGCTCGAGGCCGAGGTTCGCCGCCATGGCGAGGCCATTGGCCAGGGCGACGCGCTCAACGATGTGGTACTGCACCCCGGCAAGTCGACCCGCATGATCGAGTTCGAGATCTACATCGACGGCCAGTTCGTCTGCAGCCAGAAAGCCGACGGCCTGATCCTGGCCACGCCGACCGGCTCCACCGCCTACGCGCTGTCGGCGGGCGGGCCGATCATGCATCCCAAGCTCGATGCCATCGTGATCGTGCCCATGTACCCGCACACCCTCTCGGGTCGGCCGATCGTCGTCGACGGCAACAGCGAGATGAAAATCGTTGTCTCAAAGAACATGCAGATCTACCCGCAGGTTTCGTGCGATGGCCAGAACCATTTCACCTGCGCTCCGGGCGACACCGTCACGGTGCGCAAGAAATCGCAGAAACTGCGCCTGATCCACCCACTGGACCACAACTACTACGAAGTGTGCCGGACCAAACTCGGCTGGGGCAGCCGGCTCGGCAATACCGGAGGCGATTGATGCTTGACCCGGCGCGAAGTTATGACCTGATCGGCGATGTGCACGGATGCGCGCATACCCTCGAACATCTGCTCGACCGGCTGGGCTATCACAAGCAGGGCGGCGTGTGGCGGCATGCCTCGCGCCAGGCGCTGTTCCTGGGCGACATCATCGACCGCGGACCGCGTATCCGCGAGTCGCTGCACATTGTCCACGACATGGTCGAGGCCGATCAGGCGCGCTGCATCATGGGCAATCACGAGTTCAATGCATTGGGCTGGAGCACCCCGGCATTACCCGGCAGCGGCAAGCAGTACGTGCGCGAGCACGTGCCGCGGCACGAGCGTCTGCTCCAGGCGACGCTGGACCAGTTCGCCCACCACCCCGGCGACTGGCACGATTTCCTCGGCTGGTTCTACGAGTTGCCGCTGTTCCTCGATGCCGAGCGCTTTCGCCTGGTGCACGCGTGCTGGGATGCCGGCCTGATCGAACCTTTGCGCCGCCAGCACCCGGATGGCTGCATCGACGCCCATTTTCTCCAGGCATCGGCGGTCAAGGGCAGCTTTGCCTGCCAGGTCTTCGATCGGTTGTTGCGCGGCACCGACATGCGCCTGCCCGACGGCCTGACGCTGACGGGCGCCGATGGCCTGAGCCGTGCGTTCTTTCGCACCAAGTTCTGGGAAGACGACCCGCAAACCTACGGCGACGTGGTATTCCAGCCCGATGCACTGCCTGACGATGTAGCCTGCGCGCCGTTGAGTCCTGAACAGAAAAGCGCTCTGCTGCGTTATGGGGTCGACGAGCCATTGCTGTTCGTCGGTCACTACTGGCGCAGCGGGCGACCGGCGGCGATACGCCCGAACCTGGCCTGCCTGGACTACAGCGCGGTGTTGTACGGCAAATTGGTGGCGTACCGCCTGGATCAGGAAACCCGCATCGATCCGCGCAAGTTCGCGTGGGTCGAGGTCGAGCGCCCGGAGGCGTTTTGATGAGTGCAATTGCTGTAATGCGTCTGCCGCTGAACACCGATCTGAGTGGCTTCGTGGGCCTGTTGAGGCGTCTGAAGGTGCCTCATCGCGTCAGCGAGGAGCAGGGCAGTCAAGTGTTGTGGGTACCCGACGAGCGTCTGGCCCAGGATGTTCGCGAGCTGTACCAGCGCTACCCTGAGGGCAATGCCGAGGTCGATCCTGAATTGATGGCGCGGCATGCGCCGGTGCGCGGTCCGGGGTTTGCCCAGCAGCTCAAGTCCAGCCCCGCCACCGCCCTGGTGCTGCTGGCCTGTCTGGTGGTGGCGGGGTTGACACTTCTGGGCGAGAACCTGGGCAACCTGCGCTGGCTGACCTTTCTTGATTTTCAGGTCAACGGTGAATACATCTATTTCACGCCCTTGGCCGATACCTTGGCCAGCGGCCAATGGTGGCGGCTGTTCAGCCCCATGCTGATTCATTTCGGCTTGTTGCATCTGGCGATGAACGCCTTGTGGTACTGGGAGCTTGGGCGACGCATCGAGGCGCTGCAGGGGCGCATCAACCTGATCGGCCTGACCCTGTCGTTCAGCCTGGTCTCCAACGTGGTCCAGTACCTGGTCAGCGGGCCCAGTCTGTTCGGCGGTCTGTCGGGCGTGCTGTATGGCTTGCTGGGGCACTGCTGGCTGTACCAGTGGCTGGCGCCCAACCCGATCTACCGCCTGCCGCGCGGCGTGCTGGTGATGATGCTGGTGTGGCTGGCGCTGTGCATGAGCGGGCTGGTCAGCGTGCTGGGCTTCGGCGAAATCGCCAATGGCGCGCACGTCGGTGGCCTGCTGATCGGCTGCGCGACCGGCCTGGTCGGCGGCTTTCTGGCCCGCCGCAAGATTCGCTGAACGCAAGCCGCCTCGGCGGTGGGGGTGGTTGGAAATTGGTCGGCTGCTCTTTCGGTCCGGGGTAACTGCGGGCACAATGCGGGTCCTTTTTTTGGCTGGCCATGCCTGGGGCCTCGAAATGATCAATACGCCGTATTACCTCATCGACAAACAGAAGCTCTTGGGCAACCTGGAGAAGATCGCCTACGTGCGTGAACACTCCGGGGCCAAGGCGTTGCTGGCGCTCAAGTGCTTCGCCACCTGGTCGGTGTTCGACCTGATGGAGCAGTACATGGACGGCACCACGTCGTCGTCGCTGTACGAGCTCAAGCTGGGTCGGCAGAAGTTCGCCGGCGAAACCCACGCCTACAGCGTGGCCTGGGCCGACGACGAGATCGAGGAGATGCTCGCCAACTGCGACAAGATCATCTTCAACTCGATCGGCCAACTGCAGCGTTTCGCCCAGGCGTCCCAAGGCAAGACCCGCGGTCTGCGGGTCAACCCGCAGGTGAGCAGCTCCGACTACCTGTTGGCCGACCCGGCGCGTCCGTTCAGCCGTCTGGGCGAATGGGACCCAGCCAAGGTCGAGACGGTGATCGAGCAGATCTCCGGCTTCATGTTCCACAACAACTGCGAGAACGGTGATTTCGCCCTGTTCGACCAGATGCTGGGGACCATCGAAGAGCGCTTCGGTCACCTGCTGCACAAGGTCGAATGGGTCAGCCTCGGTGGCGGCATTCATTTCACCGGCGAAGGCTATGCTCTGGACGAGTTCTGCGCCCGGCTCAAGGCCTTTTCGCAGAAGTACGGCGTGCAGGTGTACCTGGAGCCTGGCGAGGCGGCGATCACCAACAGTGCCTCGCTGGAAGTCACCGTGCTCGACACCCTCTATAACGGCAAGCACCTGGCCGTGGTCGACAGCTCGATCGAAGCGCACATGCTCGACCTGCTGATCTACCGGCTCAATGCGAAGCTTGCGCCCAGCAGCGGCGAACACACCTACATGGTGTGCGGAAAATCCTGTCTGGCCGGGGACATTTTCGGCGAATACCCGTTCGAGCGCCCTCTGGCCATCGGTGATCGCCTGTCGTTCGTCGACGCGGCGGGCTACACCATGGTCAAGAAGAACTGGTTCAACGGCTTGAAGATGCCGTCCATCGTAGTGAAACAACTCGACGGTACAGTCGAGGTGGTTCGTGAGTTTGGTTTCGAAGACTACCTGTCCAGCCTTTCGTGAGCGGACAGCCGAGGAGAAGTGAATAAATTGAAGAAGAACGTTCTTATCATTGGTGCAGGAGGTGTTGCCAAGGTGGTGGCCCACAAGTGCGCGCAGCACAACGATGAACTTGGTCGTATTGCCATCGCGTCGCGCAACATCTCCAAATGCCAGGCCATCATCGACAGCGTCAAGGCCAAGGGCAGCCTCAAGCAGCCCGCCGACATCAAGGCTTTCGCGCTCGATGCGCTGGATGTCGAGGCGACCAAGGCGCTGATCGTGGAAACCGAATCGCAGATCGTCATCAACGTCGGTTCCGCCTTTCTGAACATGTCGGTACTGCGTGCCTGCATCGACACCGGCGTGGCCTACCTGGACACCGCCATCCACGAAGAACCGGGCAAGGTCTGTGAAACGCCGCCCTGGTATGGCAACTACGAGTGGAAACACCTGGAAGAGTGCCAGCAGAAAAACGTGACGGCCATTCTGGGTGTGGGCTTCGATCCAGGCGTGGTCAATGCCTATGCCGCGCTGGCGCAGCAACAGCATTTCGATCGTATCGACTCGATCGATATCCTCGACGTCAATGCTGGCTCCCACGGCAAGTATTTCGCCACCAATTTCGATCCGGAAATCAATTTTCGCGAATTCACCGGGCAGGTCTGGAGCTGGCAGAACAGCCAGTGGACCAGCAACACCATGTTCGAAGTCAAACGCACCGATGACCTGCCGGTGGTGGGTTCGCAGAACCTTTACCTGACCGGACATGACGAAGTGCATTCGCTGTCGAAGAATCTCGATGTGCCCAACGTGCGCTTCTGGATGAGTTTCGGCGAGCACTACATCAACGTGTTCACGGTGCTGAAGAATCTCGGTTTGCTGTCCGAGCAGCCGGTAACGACTGCCGAAGGCCTGCAGGTAGTGCCGCTCAAGGTGGTCAAGGCAGTCCTGCCGGATCCGTCGTCGCTGGCACCGGGCTATACCGGCAAGACCTGCATCGGCGATCTGGTCAAGGGCACTCGCAACGGCCAGCCGCACGAAATGTTCATCTACAACGTTGCGGATCACGAAGACGCCTACGCCGAAACCGACAGCCAGGGTATTTCCTACACCGCGGGTGTGCCGCCCGTGGCTGCAGCCCTGTTGGTCGCCCGCGGCGAATGGGACGTGCAGCGCATGGCCAACGTCGAAGAGCTGCCGGCCGAGCCGTTCCTCAGGGCGCTCGACGCCATGGGCCTGCCGACGCGCATCAAGGACGCCTCCGGCGACCGTGCCTGGGATGCCAGTGCGTAATCTGTTGTAAATGCTGTTGTAGGAGCGGTCTGTGGGCGCGAAAAGGGCCCCGCGATTGTCTGGTGCACCGTGGTGTCTGGTTCGCGGCCACTGGCCGCTCCTACGGGACGGTGTGCAGAGTGATTCCCGAGAGTAGCAACTGGGGTCGCGGTATTTAGTGGATTAACCGTTCGTCTGGCGCGAGTCGGGAATTTTGGAACATCAAGTTGCTGTCAACGGCCTGATATTTCGTAACGTTCCCACTCTCGTGCGAGGCAATAACAATGATCAAGACTGACCGCAAATGGATGGTAGCGCTGTGCGCCGCCGGCGTGGCAATGGCGTTGAGCGGTTGCGCTCGCGATCCAGAAAAACGCTCGGTTTCCGAACTCGCCGTGAGCGGCACCAAGAGCATGTTCCGTACCGATTCGGACATGCAGACCGTCCTGAACAAATTCGCCAGCTTCGATGCCAAGGCCGTGGAGAAGATCACGGCAGTCGAGGCACGGCAGCAACCTACCATCGCCGACGCCGTGAAAGGCGTGCTCGCCGATGAGAAACGCGACAGCACCCCGACTGCACTGGTCCCCGGCGTCACCACCCGTGACATCACCGTACCTGGCGCCGCAGGCTCTTTGCCAGCAACCGTCTACACGCCTGAAGGCACCGGCCCGTTCCCGGTAGTCCTGTATTTCCACGGTGGTGGTTGGGTATTTGCCGATCGCAAGGTGTATGACGGCGGCGCACGCGGGATCTCCAAGCAAGCCAATGCCGTGGTCGTCTCCGTGGACTACCGCCGCGCGCCCGAAAACAAGTTTCCTGCAGCTCATGAAGATGCACTGGCTGCCTATCGCTGGTTGAGCAAGAACGCCGCTTCGCTCAACGGTGACGCGAAGCGCCTGGCACTGGCCGGTGAAAGCGCTGGCGGCAACCTCGCCGTGGCAACCGCCGTGGCCGCACACAAGGCCGGGTTAACCGCGCCCAAGCACGTGCTGTCGGTTTATCCGGTCGCTCAGTCCAACACTGAAACCGAGTCCTATCGCAAATACGCCGACGCCATGCCGCTCAACCGCCCGATGATGCTGTGGTTCATCGACAACGTGACCAAAGGTCCGGCCGACGCCAAGGATCCACGTATCGACCTGGTGCATGCCGACCTCAAAGGCCTGCCACCGGTCACCGTGATCAACGCCGAAATCGACCCACTGCGTGACGATGGTGCCCAGCTGGAACAGGCGCTGCGTACTGCAGGTGTCAGCGTCGAGCGCAAAGTCTATCCAGGCGTGACCCACGAATTCTTCGGCACCGCAGCCGTGGTGAAAAAAGCCGAAGAAGCGCAGGCCTATGCCGGTGAGCGTCTGAAAGCCGACCTGGCCAAATAACAAGAACATCCACCGTGATAAAGACCTGAACCGAGCCGAGGTGTGTACATGAGCCATTCTTCAGACACTCAATATCCAGACAGTCAATTGCCAGACAATCGACTGACCGTCACTCCACTGGTGTTTCAGCCCTCATTCGAGCAGGTGCCCGACGACGAGGAAGACACCAGCCGAGAGCTGACGGAAGTGATGCGCAGCATTCTGGACACCACGTTCGAAGATGGCGGCCACGCGTTGCGTGGCGTGCATGCCAAGGCTCATGGGTTGGTACGCGGGCACATCACGGTGCTCGATGGCCTTCCTGCGCCGTTGGCGCAGGGGGCTTTTGCCACCCCTGAAAGGTTCCCCGTGGTAATGCGTTTTTCCACCAATCCCGGTGATCTGCTGGACGACAAGGTTTCGACCCCACGGGGCCTTGGCTTGAAGATCGTCGGGGTACAGGGTGCGCGTTTGCCGGGCAGCGAGGGGGACGTCACCCAGGATTTCGTCATGCAGAACGCCAAGGCGTTCACGGCAGCCACGCCAAAGGCTTTCCTGAAGAATCTCAAGCTGCTGGCCAAGACCACCGACAAAGGTCCGGGCCTGAAGAAAGCTTTTTCGGCGCTTCTGCGCGGTGTGGAGTCGGTGATCGAAACCATGGGCGGCGAGAGCGGCACGCTGAAGAGCATGGGTGGGCATCCGCTGACCCATGTGCTCGGTGAAACCTTCTACAGTGTGGTGCCGTTTCTGTATGGCGAGCATTACGCCAAGCTGGCGGTGGTGCCGGTGGCACCGACGCTGACCGAGTTGACGGATCAACCTGTCGACCTGGACGATAAACCGGACGGCCTGCGTGAAGCGGTCAGTCACTATTTTGCAAGCCAGGGGGGTACGTGGGAAGTGCGTATCCAACTGGCCACCGATCTCGACGAAATGCCGATCGAGGACGCTTCGAAAGTCTGGTCCGAAGAGCTGAGCCCCTACGTCACCGTGGCGCGTATCGAAGTGCCGGCGCAGGCGGCCTGGAGCGAAGAGGCTATTCAGACCATCAACGAGCAGATGTCATTCAGCCCGTGGCACGGTCTGGCCGCGCACCGTCCTCTGGGTGGCGTCATGCGCGTGCGCAAGCCGACCTATGAAATGTCCGCAGGCTTTCGCGCCCAGCACAACGGCTGCCCGATTCACGAGCCGCGCTGAACCACCCGGCCGGGGGTCAATGCCCGGCCGACGCGTAGGCGGGAAACCGGGTAGTGAAGGTGGTGCCGGCCTGAGCGCTGGATACTACCTCGACGATACCGCCGTGGGCCTTGGCAATCTCGCTGACGATGAACAGGCCGAGGCCCACGCTGCGTACTTCGCGGCCTGCCTCCGAGCCCCGTGTCATGGGCGAGAAGATCGAGCTCAACTGCGCTTCGTCGATCGCTTTGCCCTGATTGTGCACCGTGATTTCGACCGCGCCCTGGGCTGCCGCGACTCGGACCTCGATCGGACTGGTGCCATCGCCATAGGTCATGGCGTTGGACACCAGATTGCCCAGCAACTGTGCTAGGCGGTCTGCATCGGCCTGGCAGAACAATGCTTCGTCGCTGGCGCTGAAAACAATCGTTCGTTGCGGGTACAGCAGGCGCAGTGAATCCACGGCGGCGGCAATGGCGCGGTCCAGCTGCACCGGCGCCCGGCTCACGGCCAGGCCCTGGCCAATGCGAGCCTGGGTGAAGTCCAGAAGATCGTTGATCAGGCGCTGCGACCGAGCAGTCGCATCGCTTATATGGCCAAGCATGGTGCTCTGGCGCTCGGTCATGTCCAGAGAACGCAAATACTGCGCGGCCATGGACACGACCTGCAGCGGGTTGCGCAGATCGTGGCTGACGATGCCGATCATCTGCTCGGCGAACAGTGCGCGGTCGACCGCCAGTTCCCGTTGCCGATTGAGTTCGTGCTCGAGCACCACATGCCGCTGCAGCGCGTCTTCGGCCTGCCGCTTGGCTTGCAGCAGTTCCTGTTCGAAACGGATTCGGTCGGCGACGATGAACGCCGATATCTCGTCGAATACCTCGCCGCAGTGATCGCGGCGACTGGCATTGAGCACCATCGGCGTGACCTTGCCGGTGGCCGTCAGGAAGTCCAGCTTGACCTCGACAATCGAGCGCTGCATCACCAGCAACGGCATCCAGTGCGTTTGATAGAAGATGCGGCCGCCCACGGTCAGCAGCTCCTGCAGCTTGCGCACCCCGACCAGTTGTTCGCGGGTGTAGCCCAGCCAGTGGCAGAAGGTCTGGTTGACCTGAAGGATCAGGCCCTTGTCGTTAGTCAGCAGCAGGGCGCATGGCGCTTGCTGGTAGAGCGCCTCGGCGTCGGGCTCGGCGGTCATGCGTGCAGGCGGCCGCAGGTCTGGGTCAGGAACGTCTGGATGGCGTCGATGCAGGCTGCGGGCTGGCTCAGGTGCGGGCAGTGGCCCTCGTTCTCGATGACCACCATGCGGCAGTCGGTGATAGCTTCGGTCAGGTATTGGCCAACGGCCTTGGGCGCAATGAAGTCGTCCGAAGACTGGATCACCAGCACCGGCTCGCGCAGCTCGCGCACGTCCGCACGGCTATCGGTGAGGAAGGTGACGCGGGCAAAACGCTTGGCGATGTCCGGGTCGGTCTGGCAGAAACTGTTGGTCAGCTCGACGCCCAGTTCCGGATGTTCGGGATTGCCCATGATGCTCGGCGCCATGGCACTGGACCAGCCCAGGTAGTTGCTTTCAAGGGTCGCGAGCAGGGCATCGATATCGTCGCGGGTGAAGCCGCCGGGATAGTCCGTATCGGTAATGTAGCAGGGCGATGGGCCAACCATGGCATGGGCGCCGATCAGTCCGGGGCTGCGCCTGGCGACCATGGCGCCGGCCATCGCGCCGACCGAGTGACCGATGAACACCACCGGGCCCTCGCCGAACTCCTGGATGATCTCGACGATGTCGTCGGCGTAGCCCGCCAGTGTCGAGTACTTGTCGATGTCGTAGGCGCTCACGTCCGAATTGCCGCAGCCGACCATGTCGAACAACACGGTCCGGTAGTGCTCGGCAAAGGTCGGCTCGACCAATCGCCACATGTTCTGGTCACAGCCAAAACCATGGGCAAACACCAGTGTCAGCGGGCCTTTGCCCTTGATCACCACATTGTTGCGAGCCTGAACCGACATCCGTGAAATTCCTGTTTGCGCAAGCGAGCATGCGGGGCCAATCGGACCGCTAGTCTACCGGAGCATAGCCACCAGCGTCAGGCTCGCCAGCGTTTTCAAACGGTGTTTTTTCTCACGTGTTCGAGCAGTGCCTGCAGCGGGTGACGGACCGTGTGGCCTTCTTCGCGCTTGACCTGGCTGCGGCAGGAGTAACCGTCGGCAAGCAGATTGCCAGTGTCATGATAACGGGCCAGCAACGGCTGCCAGGACTGCCCGTAGATGACCTTGGAAGTGGCGACATTGCGCGCTTCGTGGCCATAGGTCCCGGACATGCCGCAACAGCCACTTGCCAGCACCTGCAGGGTCGCGCCCAGACGGCTGAACACCTGTTGCCAATGGGTGATGCTGCCGGGCTCGTTGGTCTTTTCGGTGCAGTGCGGCAACAGCTGGTAGATCCCAGCGGTGCCGGGCCGGTCGGTCTGTGGCAGCACCTGGGCGAGCCACTCCTGGGGCAGCAGTACGGTAGGCGCATGGTCCTGGCCCAGGGTCTTGGCGTACTCCTGGCGATAGACCAGGGTCATGGCCGGGTCCAGGCCGACCAGGGCGACACCGCTGGCCTGCAATTGGCGCAGTGATTGCGCGTTGTGCCGCGCGGCCTTGTCGAAAGCACCGAGAAATCCCTGCACCTGCAGCGGCTTGCCGTTGGCCGCGAAGGGCGCCAGGTAGATATCGAAACCCAGCCGCGCGATCAGTTCGAGCCAGTCGGCCATGACCGGTGTGTCGAAGTAACGGGTGAAGGCATCCTGCACCAGGACCACGCTACGCTGACGCTGCTCGGTGGTCAGCCGGGCGAGCTGCTCGGCGCTCGCCGGGCGTACGTTCCAGTCCCGGCAGTGAGCCTGGAAATCGACCAGGCTGAGCAACGGGCTGTCGACCATGCCGGCCACGTGTTGCAGCGCATGACGCACCGGCGAGAACGACATGACCGCGTTGTAGGCCCGTGGAAAGCGTGCCAGGTACGGAATGCTGAATTCCAGGGAACCGATCAGGTAGTCCTTCAGCGGCCGTAGGTAGCGGCCATGGTAGAGCTGCAGAAAGCGCGAGCGGAATTCCGGCACGTTGACCTTGACCGGGCACTGTCCTGCGCACGACTTGCAGGCCAGGCAACCGGCCATGGCGTCGTAGACCTCATGGGAAAAGTCTTCGCGGCCCATGCGCCGAGCCAGGCTGTTGCGGACGCGTTCGAACAGGCTGCCGCTGGCGGTGTGCAATACGTTGGCGCCGTGCAGGCCCTGCAGGCGCAGCCATTCGCGGATCAGCGAGGCACGTCCCTTGGGCGAATGAATGCGGTTGCGTGTGGCTTTCCATGACGGGCACATGGCGTCGTTCGGATCGAAGTTGTAGCAGGCACCGTTGCCGTTGCAGTGCAACGCACTGTCGTAGCTGCGCCAGACGCGTTCGTCGATGCGGCGATCCAGCTCGCCGCGCAGGGTCACCTCGTCGACCTGGGTCAGGCGCGCACTGGCGACGCTGGCCGGCGTGGCGATCTTGCCGGGGTTGAGCTGGTTGAACGGGTCGAAGGCGGCCTTGAGCGCCTGCAGGGCAGGGTACAGCTCGCCGAAATACTCGGGCACGTATTGCGAGCGCAGGCCTTTGCCGTGCTCGCCCCAGAGCAAGCCGCCGTGGCGCTGCGTGAGGGCCGCGACCTGATCGGAAATGGGCCGGATCAGGGCCGCCTGGCGCGGATCCTTCATGTCCAGGATCGGCCGCACGTGCAGCACCCCGGCATCGACATGGCCGAACATGCCGTATTGCAGGCCGTGACTGTCGAGCAACGCGCGAAATTCGCCGATGTAGGCCGCCAGGTTGTGCGGCGGCACCGCGGTGTCCTCGACGAACGGCTGCGGCCGGGCCTCGCCCTGGACATTGCCGAGCAGGCCGACCGCCCGCTTGCGCATGGCATACACGCGCCCCACCGCCAGGGCGCCGACCGCCAGAGTGTGCCCCAGGCGCCGTACCGTGGCGTCCTGTTGCAAGTGGGCGATGAACTGCTCGACACGCTGCTCGACCGCGTCCAGGTCGTCGCCGCTGAATTCCACCAGGTTGATGCCCAGGGTCGGCGCCTGCACGTCGGTAGGGAAGTATTCGGCCACGCCATGCCAGACGATGTCGTTCATCGCCAGCAAGAGGACTTTGGAGTCGACGGTTTCGATCGACAGCGGCTGGTGCGCCATCAATGCGTTGGCATCGTTCAGCGCGTCCATGAAGCCGGCGTAGCGCACGTTCACCAGGATCGAATGCTTGGGGATCGGCAGCACGTTCAACTTGGCCTCGACGATGAAGCCCAGCGAGCCTTCCGAACCGCACAGCACGCTGTTCAGGTTGAAGCGCCCGTCGGCCTCGCGCAGGTGGGCCAGGTCGTAGCCGGTGAGGCAGCGGTTGAGCTTGGGGAACACCGCGTCGATCAGCTCGGCCTGCTCGTCGGCGATGGTCGATGCGCAGCGATAGACTTCGGCGATCCGCCCGTCGCCAACCCGATTAGCCTGCAATTGCGCGGCATCGAGGGTATGGCTGTGCAGGCGCTCGCCACCCAGCAACAGGGTGGTCAGTTCCAGCACGTGGTCGCGGGTCTTGCCGTAGGTGCAGCTGCCCTGGCCGCTGGCGTCGGTGTTGATCATGCCGCCAATGGTTGCGCGGTTCGAGGTCGACAGCTCCGGTGCGAAGAACAGGCCGTGGGGTTTCAGGGCCGCATTGAGCTGGTCCTTGACCACGCCGCTCTGCACTCGCACCCAGCGCTGCTCGACGTTGATCTCCAGCACCTGGTTCATGTGCCGGGAGAGATCCACCACCAGGCCATCGGTCAGCGACTGGCCGTTGGTGCCAGTACCGCCGCCGCGCGGGGTCAGCACAACGCCGCGATGTTCCGGCTGGCTGGCCAGGTGCGCGAGCAGTTGCACATCGGCCTCATGCCGTGGGAACACCGCCGCCTGGGGCAGGCGCTGATAGATCGAGTTGTCAGTGGCCAGGACCGTGCGGGTGGCGTAGTCGTCGACGATCTCGCCCTGGAAGCCCGCACCTTCGAGCTGGCGCAGCAGTGCCTGGTAGGGCGCAAGAGGGGCTTTCTGACGGGACAGTTCGGCGATCATGGCAGGCGGTATCCGGCTGGTTTGAAGGGTCTGCATTCGAAATATGCGGGCTGGCAGTGGGCACTACTTACCGCGGTCGCTCTGCAGAGACAGGCCTGCCCATGCTGCAGGTTGCTTGCAACACAGGGGGTGTGGACGTATTTTCGCGAATGCACGACGAGCTGGCAAACGTATATCCTTCGGTTTTTGCATGAGTTCAATGAATGAATCCCAGACGGCTCACGCCCTCCATGTCGTTGTTGCTGGCGTTCGAAGCGGCCGGCCGCCACGGCAGTTTCACTCGGGCGGCGGCCGAGTTGGCCCTGACCCAGAGTGCAGTGAGCCGACAGGTGCAGGCGCTTGAAGCGCTGCTGGAAGTGACGCTGTTCAGGCGTGACGGCAGGCACATCGAGCTGACGGCGGCGGGCGCGCTGTATCAGCACGAACTGGCCGGAGCGCTGGCGCGCATTCGTGGCGCTACCCTGCAGACCATTTCGCACCGTGCCGAGGCCGATACCCTGCACCTGGCGGTGCTGCCGACCTTCGCTTCCAAATGGCTGATGCCGCGGATGGGCGATTTCTACGCTCGCCATCCCGGCAGCCTGGTGCATATCCATTCGAGAATCGTGCGTGGGGACCTGTCCGAAGGCGCGCAGGACATGAGCGCGATCATCTGCGCGGGGTCGGGCCAGTGGCCCGGCTATATGGCGCACCGGCTGCTTTCAGAGAAGCTGGTGGTGGTGGCCAGCCCCAAGGCCCTGCCTGGGCATGCGCACGTGTCGGTGCAGGACGCCGCTCGGCAGCTGTTGCTGGGTGTAGTGTCGCGCCCCCACGCCTGGTCGGACTGGTTCGCCAGCGTCGGGCTGGCAGGGTCGCCGAGCATGCGTCTGGGGCCGAGCTTCGAGCACACCGCGCATCTGATTCAGGCCGTCATCGCCGGCATCGGGATCGGGCTGGTGCCGCGCATCCTGGTGCAGGACGAGATCGCCCAGGGTGAGTTGGTGACCTTGTTCGAACCCATGGAAAGCGGGCGCGGCTACTACCTGGCGTACCCGACGCACAACCAGCAGCTGCCGTCGCTGGTAGCCTTCCGCGAGTGGTTGTTGTCCATTCCGTTTCCGGACAGTTGATCGGATACCCGATCCCCTGTGGGAGCGCTCATCGGCCGCGAAGGGCGCCCTGCGTATTATCTGCCGTACCGCGGCGCTCATTTAGCGGCCACAGACCGCTCCTACATGTTCTGTAGCAACTTCGCCAACCAACCATCGAAGCGGCTAGCTGTCAGAGTGCCACTGACCATGAGGAATCCCTGTGTTTCATATCTATGCGACTGTCGCCTTCCTGTATGTTGCGCTGCGCTTCGTCTACCCGCTGCCCCTGGCCACCGGCTGGCGCGTGCTGATCGGCCTGGCACTGCTGGCCGCGTCCAAGTACCACATGTTGATCCTCGCCTTCACCGGGACGATGTACTCGCCCGAAGTGCCGTACGCGGTGGCCTATGGCGCCGGATGGGCCTTCACTGCGTTTGCCCTGTTGTTCGTGTTGGTGCTGGTGCTGGACCTCGGCATGCTGTTGACCCGTCTGCTACGGCGCCATCGCCCGTCGCGCGAAGCCCTGACCAAGTGGCGCTGCGGCGTGGCGGCCCTGGCGGTCGCCATCTCGGGTTTCGGCGTTGCCCAGGCCGCCCGCGTGCCCGAAGTGCGTCAGCTGGAACTGCAGATTCCCGGGCTTGCCGCGTCGATGGACGGCTTCAGGCTGGTGCAGTTGTCCGACCTGCACATCAGCGTGCTGTTTCCCGAGCCCTGGGTGGAAGAAGTGGTCAAGCGCAGCAACGCGCTGGCGCCTGATCTGGTGGTGATCACCGGCGACCTCATCGATGGGACCTTGCAGGCGCGGGCCACCGATGTGCGGCCGTTGGCGCAACTGCGCGCCCGCAATGGCGTGATCGCCATCCCCGGCAACCACGAATACTATTTTGGCAACGAAGGCTGGATGGCCAGATTCCGCGAAGCCGGCATGCACAGCCTGATCAACCAGCATGAAGTGGTTGGCGACGCGCGCGGGCAGTTGGTCATCGCCGGTATCACCGACAAGGTCGCCACCCAGTACGGCGGCAGTGCGCCGGACCTGGATCTGGCCCTGCGCGGCGCACCGGCCGGGGCGCCGATCGTCTTGCTCAACCACCGACCTGCGGGGATCGATGAGGCGATCGCTGCCGGGGTCGACCTGCAGCTTTCCGGGCACACCCACGGCGGGATGATTCGCGGCTTCGACCAGGTAGTGGCCAGGGCCAACGAAGGGTTCGTCTCGGGTTTGTATCGCCGCGCCGGCCTGCAGTTGTATGTCAGCAACGGCAGCGGGTTGTGGAACGGCTTTCCGATCCGCCTGGGCGTGCCGTCCGAGATCACCGAGTTCACCTTGCGTGCGGTACCGTCCGGCCAATGAATCGGCAGCTGATTGGAATCAACGGCGCAGGCCGTACTCACTTGTCTGACGCGTGTTCAATCACAACAGGGGCGAGCAGATGAGCAATGCATTCAAGGTAGGCGATGCGGTACGCTGGAATTCCGAAGCGGGCGAGATCCACGGCAAGGTGACCAAGGTCCACGTCAAGGATGTGGAGTTCATGGGCAAGCACCGCCCGGCGTCCAAGGACGAACCGCAGTACGAGGTGAAGAGCGACAAGACCGGGCATTCGGCGCTCCACCACGCCGATGCCCTGCACAAGGCGTGATGCGGCGCAGGGCTGTCGGCGATCTGTAGGAGCGGTCTGTGACCGCGAACCGGACAGCGCGGTGGATCAGGCAGTGCGCGGTGCCCTTTTCGCGGCCGCTGACCGCTCCTACAGCTCACCGGCGAGGCCTGACGCGGCTTGCGCCGCTGCTACAGGGATTGCGCAAGCCGCGGTGGGGATGCATGCCCAGGGGCAAGCTCGGGGTTATTTGAAATCCGCAGCGCTATGCCGTTCCGGCACTTGGGTCGCTTCATCGCCCCAGGTGCGGTTGACCCGCTGGCCGCGCTGCACGGCAGGACGTTGGGCGATCTCTTCAGCCCAGCGCTGTAGATGAGGGTACTCCTCGACCGACAGAAACTGCGCCGCGTCATACAGATTGCCGCGCACCAGTTGCCCGTACCAGGGCCAGATGGCGATGTCGGCAATGGTGTAGTCGGCACCGGCCACATAACGGGTCTGGGCCAATTGCTTGTCCAGCACATCGAGCTGGCGCTTGGCTTCCATGGTGAAGCGATTGAGCGGGTATTCCAGCTTCTCCGGTGCATAGGCGTAGAAATGCCCGAAGCCGCCGCCCAGGTAAGGCGCCGCGCCCATCTGCCAGAACAGCCAGTTCATCGCTTCGGTACGGGCGACGGGGTCCGCCGGCAGGAACTCGCCAAATTTCTGCGCCAGATACAGCAGGATGGATCCCGACTCGAACACCCGCACGCTTGCGCCTGCGCTGCGGTCCAGCAGCGCGGGAATTTTCGAGTTCGGATTGATTTCCACGAAACCACTGGAGAACTGATCGCCATCGCCGATGCGAATCGGCCAGGCATCGTATTCAGCTTCGGCGTGGCCCAGTTCCAACAGCTCCTCGAGCATGATGCTGACCTTCACACCATTGGGCGTCGCCAGTGAATAGAGCTGCAGCGGGTGCTTGCCCACCGGCAATGGCTGTTCGTGGGTGGCCCCGGCAGTGGGGCGATTGGTCTTGGAGAACTGGCCGCCGGAGTCTGCGTCGTTTTTCCAGACCTTGGGCGGAACGTAGGGGGTAGGGCTCATGCAGTGCGCCTCCTGATGGGCTTGAGATGTGCCTTCACGGTGCTTGAACACCCGTGCCTGGCGTGGGAAGTATGTGGTGAAGATAGGACTTGGCCCGGGCCGGTACAGTTCATCCCCGTACCGTTCGGGACCCGTTGCAGTACCGTCGAGTAGCAACCAGCTGTTTTTCAAGAATATTTGTTGCGCATGGGGTTTCCTGTGGAAAAGAAACCTGATAAATTCCCGCTCGTTCATGCAGAGGCCAGCAATTGGCACTTCTTGCACCGGATACAGGGGCGTCGCCAAGCGGTAAGGCAGCAGGTTTTGATCCTGCCATGCGTTGGTTCGAATCCAGCCGCCCCTGCCATTAACCGGTCACTTGAACCAGCATTCTCGTCCCATCCTCTCTCTACCCACAATATACTGTGCATCGATCCCGTTGCGATCGCTTCTATTGACGGGACCTCGAACATTGCCTGGCGAAACGCCTGTGGTCGCTACCTTGGCCTTCTGGCATCTCTCGCGTCTGGAACTGTGCGGTCAGGCCACTGCCTATAAGGCATGGCGATGCAACCATTGATATCACCTTGATAGGGTAGTTGGAGGCGTTCTGAATCACACGACAAACGTGGCAACTGCTTCTCAGGTCGAGCGTCTGCGCCGGGTATTGCAAGAAGCAGGCTTCGATCCGGGCGACGCTCGGACCCGTGCCGCCCTGGAGCAGCTGCAAGCGTCGGTTCCACATCCAGAGCTCGCAGGCGATGACGCTGACGGTCTATCGCAGGCCACGAGTGATGCCCGTGAACGAGCGGCCCTCGAAAGCTTCAAGGAAACCCAGGAGCGTTACCGCCTGGCCGTCAAGGCCACCAACGACGCGATCTGGGATTGGGACCTGAGCCGCAACCATGTGGTGTGGAACGAGGCGCTGGAACAGGCCTATGGGCATCCTCTGGCTTCAGTGGAAGGCACTGGCGAATGGTGGATCGAGCACATCCACCCAGAAGACCGCACCCGCGTCGACACTTCCATCCATGCAGTGATAGACGGCACGCTGTCGGCTTGGTCCGGTGAATACCGTTTCCAGCGGCACGATGGCAGCTATGCCGAAGTGCTCGACCGCGGCCATGTGATCCGCAATGCCGAAGGCCAGGCGGTGCGCATGATCGGTGCGATGCTCGACCTGACCCGCACACGCGCTGCCGAAAGCGCGCTGCGCGAAAGCGAAGAGCGCTTCCGCAAGATTCTTGAAAACATCGAATCGGCCTTTGCCATCGTCGAGGTCAAGTTCGACGAGCAGGATCTGCCGGTCGATTACCGGTTCCTGGAAGCCAATCCGGCCTTCGAGCGCCAGGCCGGGGTCAACCTGCGTGGGCGTTGGGTGACCGAATTCGCTCCGGACCTGGAACAGTTCTGGTTCGACACCTATGGCCATGTGGCCAAGACCGGTGAGCCCGCGACGTTCGAGAACTACGCCGAAGCGTTCAAGCGCTGGTTCGATGTGCGGGCGGTGAAGTTCGGTTCCAGCGACGAGCGCATCATAGCCATCATCTTCAGCGACGTTACCGAGCGGCGTAATGCCGAGGAGCGGCTGCGCGCCAGCGAGGCCGTGGCCCGGGAAAACGTCGAGCGCGTCCAGCTGGCACTGGCGGCCGGGGCCATCATCGGGACGTGGCACTGGCATCTGCCAACCGATCGTTTTGCGGTCGATGAGGGGTTTGCGGCGGCGTTCGGGCTGGACCCGAAATTGGGCCGCGAAGGCCTGAGCCTCGAGACGATCGTGGCCACTGTGCATCCCGATGACCAGGAGGGCTTGGCTGCCGCCATCGATGAAGTGATCCAGCGCGGTGGCAGTTATTCCCATCAGTATCGGGTGCGCCGGGCCGACGGCCACTACTACTGGATCGAAGCCAACGGTCGCGTCGAGAACGATGCGCAAGGCCAGCCACTGCGTTTTCCAGGCGTGCTGATCGACGTCGAGGCGCGCCGCTCGGTCGAGGCCGAGCGCGATCGGGCCCTGTCTGCGTTGCGCGCGCTCAACGATACGCTGGAACAACGAGTGACCGAGCGCACGGTCAAGCTGATCCAGGCCGAAGAAAAACTGCGCCAGTCGCAGAAAATGGAAGCGGTCGGCCAGCTCACCGGTGGTCTGGCCCATGATTTCAACAACCTGCTGGCGGGCATTTCCGGCGCGCTGGAGCTGATGAGCACGCGCATTGCCCAAGGCCGTTGGATGGAAACCGACAAGTACATCAGCACTGCCCAAGGCGCCACCAAGCGCGCGGCGGCGCTGACCCACCGTTTGCTGGCCTTCTCGCGGCGACAGACGCTCGACCCGCGACCCACCGATGTCAACGTGCTGATGGAAGGCATGACCGAGCTGATCCAGCGCACGGTAGGCCCCAGTATTCGCGTGGAGACGGTCGGCGCCATCAACCTGTGGCCGACCCTGGTCGATGTCAGCCAGTTGGAAAACGCGTTGCTCAACCTGTGCATCAACGCCCGCGATGCCATGCCCGATGGCGGTCAGATCACCATCGAGACGGCCAACCGCTGGATGGACCGGGAGGCGGCCCGTACCCATGACATTCCCGAAGGGCAATACCTGTCGGTCAGCGTCACCGACACCGGCACCGGTATGTCGCCGGATATCATCGCCAAGGCGTTCGATCCGTTTTTCACCACCAAGCCCATCGGCCAGGGCACAGGCCTGGGCCTGTCGATGATCTATGGCTTCGCCAAGCAGTCGGGTGGCCAGGTGCGGATCTATTCCGAGCTGGGGCAGGGCACCACCATGCGCATCTACCTGCCACGTTATTATGGCGAGGTCGATGACGAACTGCCGGAAACCCGCGAGTCGCTGGCTGCCGCGGCCCATGCCGGAGAAACCATCCTGGTCGTCGACGACGAACCGACGGTGCGCATGCTGCTGATCGATGTGCTCGGCGATCTGGGCTATACCCTGATCGAGGCGGCGGACAGCCTCGCCGGGCTCAAGGTCCTGCAGTCGGATGTGCGCATCGATCTGCTGATCACCGACGTCGGTTTGCCAGGCGGCATGAACGGCCGGCAGATGGCCGATGCCGGGCGTGAGGTGCGCTCCGACCTCAAGGTGCTGTTCATCACTGGCTACGCGGAAAACGCAGCGATCGGCAACGGCTATCTGGGTCCGGACATGCAGGTGCTGACCAAACCGTTTGCCATGGATTCCCTGGCTGCCAGGGTCCGGGAGCTGATGAGCCTTTGAGCCGCGCGTCGTAGCGCAGGCCTTCGCAGGAGTTGTCGATGAACCGATTCGTTGCCACCACGGCAGATCTGCAACCCGGCTGGCAGTCGCGATGCCGCCTTGGCTCGGTGGAAATCCCCGCGCACTACATGCGTGGCGGTACGTCGACTGGCGTTGTCCTGTGGGAGCCGTTGCTGCCTGCCGACAGCGTGCTGCGCGAGCAGCTGCTGCGCCAATTGATGGGTGTGCCGGCCGTGGGCAGCTATGCCGGCAATAGGCAGATCACCGGCCTGGGCCGTGGCCCGGCGACCAGCAACAAAGTCTTCGTGATGAACACCGAGCGCGTCGGCGACGGTGTCCGTTTGATCAGCACCCTGGCGCAGCTGGCCAGCGATCACGCGCAGATCGACTGGAGCGTCAACTGCGGCAACATGTCCAGTGCGCTGCTGCTGTGGGCGCTGGACATGGAGCTGGTCGAAGCATCGGCCAGTGGCCTCTGCGAAGTCGACATTCGCAATACCAACACCGGCGTGATCACCACGGCGCGCATGCAGCGTGATGCGCAAGGACGTTTCACCGAATCGGCGATTCCCGGCGTGTTGGGCGAGTATCCGGCGGTCGATCTGTTTCTCCATGCACCGGTGGGCAACAAGACCGGCGCCCTGCTGCCGACCGGAGCGGTAATCGACCGCATCGAGGGCATCGAGGTGTCCTGCGTGGACGTAGCGGTGCCGATGGTCATCGTGGAGGCGAGCAGCCTGGGCAAGACCGGCCATGAACCTGTGGCGACACTGGCGGCCGATCAAGCCTTCATGGCCACGCTGCGTACCCTGTGGACCCAGGCCGGATTGAAAATGGGCCTGCGCCGCAAGGATGGCGTGTTGATGACCGCCGCCGAACTGGCCCGCAGCGAAACCATTCCGAAAATCTGCATCGTCGCCGCCCCACGCGATGGCGGCAACATCGCGGTGCGCTACTTCACGCCTCAGACCGGCCACGCCTCCATGGCCGTATCCGGCGGTTGCTGCCTGGCTGCCGCCTGCCTGCTGCCGGGCACCACTGCCCACCGCGTGGCCTTGGGTATTGCCACACCGGGTGTATCCCTGATGGACATCCAGGTCAGCATCGAAAACCCGGCCGGTCGCCTGGACACCACGGTTGTGGCGGCCTTGGACGCTGGGCATCTGCAGATCCACAGCGCGGCCTACCGCCGCAGCACGCAGGTCCTCATGCGCGGCCACGTGCCGCTGTCCGGGGCTTCGAGTGAACTGCGACAGGCACTGCTCGGCGTTCGATCCTGAGCCACCGAGCCCTGCAGGGCCCGGCAGCAGCGGGTAGCTACGGCATGCCCAGCCAGTTCGGCAGGGCCAGGGAGATGAAGGGCACGTAGGTCACCAGCAGCAGGAACATCAGCAGGATCGACAGCCACGGCAGGGCGGCGCGAATGGTCTGGCCCAGGGTCAGTCCGGTGACGGCCGAGGTGACGAACAGGTTCAGGCCTACCGGCGGATGGACCAGGCCGATCTCCATGTTGACCACCATGACGATGCCCAGGTGAATCGGGTCGATGCCCAGCTCCATGGCGATCGGGAAGAAGATCGGCGCCAGGATCAGGATGATCGCCGAAGGCTCCATGAAGCTGCCGGCCACCAGCAACACGATGTTGACCATGATCAGGAAGCCCAGTGGCGTCAGTCCTTCGGACAGCACCCAGTTGGTGATCTGCTGCGGTATCTGTTCGGTGGTCAGCACGTGGGCGAAGAGCATGGCGTTGGCGATGATGAACAACAACATGATCGTCAGCCGGCCCGATTCGAGGAGCACCTTCGGGCATTCGGCGAGGCGCATGTCCTTGTATACGAACAGCGCGATGAACGCCGAGTAGACCGCCGCCACGGCGGCCGCTTCGGTGGGAGTGAACATGCCGCTGTAGATGCCGCCGAGGATGATCACCAGCAACAGCAGGCCCCAGAAGGCACGGCGGGCAGTGCTCAGCCATTCGCGGAAGGTGGCCCTGGGCTGCGCCGGCAGTTTCTTGATCCGCGCAACGATGTAGATCACCACCATCAAGATCACGCCGAGCAGGATGCCCGGAATCACCCCGGCCATGAACAGCTTGCCCACCGAGGTCTCGGTGGCCGCCGAATACACCACCATCACGATCGAAGGCGGGATGAGAATGCCCAGGGTGCCGGCGTTGCAGATGATGCCGGCGCCGAACTCGCGTGGATAGCCAGAGCGCACCATGCCGGCTACGGCAATCGAACCGACCGCTGCAACGGTGGCCGGCGACGATCCGGACAGCGCGGCGAACAGCATGCAGGCCAGCACCGCAGCGATCGCCAGGCCGCCACGGATATGGCCCACGCAGGCGTTGGCGAAATCGATCAGCCGTTGTGCCACGCCGCCGGTGGTCATGAAGGCGCCGGACAGCAGAAAGAACGGGATCGCCAGAAAGGTGTAGCTGTCCGAGGTCTCGAACAGTTTGATCGCCAGCGAGCTCAGGGAGTCCTGGCTGAACAGCAGGATCGACACCGCGCCGGACAGGCCCAGCGAAATGGCGATGGGCACGCCCAGGAACATGAACACGAACAGCAGCAGGAACAGGCAGATAACGGTCATCAGCGTTGCTCCTCGCCAGGGTGGGCCAGCTTGCTGGCTTCAGCAGCCTCGTCGGCCAGGCCCAGCCCGGTCTGCCGATGGCTGTAAATGCGGTACATGATTTCCAGGTAGCGGGCGATGATCAGGGCGAAGCCGATCGGCACGATCAGCGCGATGTGGCCGACTTCGATGCCGTAGCGATCCAGATCCTCGGCACCGATGCCGGCGACCAGAACCGCCGACACCCACTTGATGCTGGCGACCAGGAACAGGCCGGCATACAGCAGGCAGCAGCCGCAGGCGATCATTGCCAGGACACGCTGGGCAGGCTTGCTGGTTTTCTTGACCAGCACGTCGACTCCCAAGTGGCCGGCAGTACGCACGCCATAGGCGATGCCGAAGAAGATCAGCCAGCCGAACAGTGCTTTGGTCAGCGCGATGCTCCAGGTCATTTCCTGGGCGTAACCCATCAGGTGATCACCGATACCGGCGAACAGATCGCTGCTCCACGCCCATTTGTCGCTGAGGACGTAGAACATCGTGTAGAGGTTGTTGAGCGCGACGTAAGTGAACGTCACCAGTGTCATGGCAGCCAGCAGGAAGGCGATCATGCCTTCCTCGAAACGCTCCCAGACTTGCCTGAGCGATTGCATAGGAATTCTCCGAACGTCGTGAGAGCGACCGCCGCCCACCGGGCAGCCGCGCGTCCATCACCGCTGGCCCTGGCCAGCGGTGATGGGTACGGGACAGGCGCTTACGAGGCCTTGTTGGAGGCTTCGGCTGCCTTGATCAGGTCGGGTCCGATCTGCTCGGAGAATTTGTCCCAGACCGGGCGCATGGCTTCGCGCCACTGTTCGCGTTGCTCGGCGGTCAGTGGGTCGATCTCACTGGTCTTGGCATCGATGATTTTCTGCCGGGCGGTCTGGTTCAGGGCCTCGGCCTGCTTGTTCACCTCGACGGTGACCTGGTCCATGAGCGTTTGCAGTTCGCCGCGGACATCGTCGGGCAGGCCGTTCCAGAACTTGGAGTTGGTGATCACCATGTAGTCGATCAGGCCATGGTTGGTCTCGGTGAAGAACGGCTGGACCTCATGGACCTTCTGGCTTTCGTAGTTCGACCAGGTGTTCTCGGTGCCATTCACGGTGCCGGTCTGCAGGCCCTGGTAGACCTCGGCGAAACTCATCTTGCGCGGGTTGGCGCGGATCGCCTTGAACTGCTCCTCGAGTACGCTGGAGGCTTGCACACGGAATTTCAGACCGCGGGCGTCCTTGGGCAGGATCACCTTCTTGTTCGCCGACAGTTGCTTCAGGCCGTTGTGCCAATAGGCCAGGCCATGAATGCCCTTGTCGTCCATCGAGGTCAACAGCGCCTTGCCCTGCGGCCCCTGCTGGAAGCGGTCGACCGCAGCCAGGTCATCGAACAGAAACGGCAGATCGAAGATCTGCACCTGCTTGGTGTAGTGCTCGAACTTGGCCAGCGAGGGGGCGAGCATCTGCACGTCGCCCAGCAACAGTGCTTCCATCTCCTTGCCGTCGCCGAACAACGAGGAGTTGGGATAGACCTCCACTTTCACCTTGTCCTTGAGCTTGGGGTCGGCGGCCACCAGTTTCTGGAACAGCAGCGCGCCTTGGCCCTTGGGGGTGTTCTCCGCCACCACATGGGCGAACTTGATGACGACGGGATCGGCGGCCTGGGCCAGGGTTGCCATCGAAACGGCGGCGGCGCAGAGCAGCGCCTGGGTCAGCTTGAACATCGAGATCACCTTGTTATTGTTGTAGGACAATCCATTTTCGGCGGCTGTTTCGAGCCAACCGGCCCGAT
Source organism: Pseudomonas baltica (assembly GCF_014235765.1). GTDB lineage: Bacteria > Pseudomonadota > Gammaproteobacteria > Pseudomonadales > Pseudomonadaceae > Aquipseudomonas > Aquipseudomonas baltica. Next base: position 1,365,968 of record NZ_JACMYH010000001.1, on the reverse strand, counting down.
GCAGCGTAGAAGTGTTTTCAGCTTCAGGGTCGCTCAATCGCGCCTGTGGCGAAAATCTGTATTTGCATAACCCGGCGTTCGGCTCTGGCGAACGCCAATGCGCAGGCTAGCCGCCCGACGATTGCACCAGGCGCCTGGCACGCAGCAGTACCGGTGCATCGATCATCTGGCCCTCGAACTGGAAAGCCCCCGCACCTCCCGCAGCCGTACTGGCCGCCAGCACCGCATGAGCCCATTGGAGCTCTGCCGCGCTGGGCGCCAGTGCGGCATGAATGATCGCCACCTGTCTGGGGTGAATGCACAGTGCACCGCCGTAGCCGAGGTTGCGCGCGTGTTCGATGGCACGTTGCAACCCCGGCGTGTCGTCCAGGGCGGCGAACACACCGTCCAGGGGCGGCAGCAGGGCGGCGGCCCGCGAGTGCAGTTGCACGCTCATGCGGCCCTGATCCAGAAAAGCCTCCGCCGCGGGCGTACCGTGGCTCAGGCCCAGATCCAGGGCCAGGTCCAGACTGCCAAAGCACAGGCGCTGCACCCCGGGGCCATGGGCGATCGCCTGCAGCGCCAGCAAGCCTTTGGCGCTCTCGATGATGGGCCACAAAGGCTTGCCGCTCTGGCAGGCCGTGGCGAGTTGCGCGCAGGTCTCGGTCTTGGGCAGCACCACCCCCACCACGCCAGGATAGTTCGCGCAGAAGGCCAGGTCGCTGGCGTGCTGGGCATGCCCTGGGGCATTCACTCGAACCATGACCTGCGCCGTGTCGGTGTGCCGGAGGAAATCTGCAAGGTGCTGACGCGCGTGGGGTTTGAGTGCTTCTTCCACGGCGTCTTCGAAATCGACGATCACCGCGTCGGCGCCAGCGGCGAGGGCCTTGGCGAACCGTTCGGGGCGGCTGCCCGGCACGAACAGCGCCGAGCGAAGGGGAGAGGTCGGCATGGCGCGGATTCCCGTGTTGGTCGTGGCACGCCGCAGCAGGCGGCGGCGATACCGAAGGTGCCGGTTGGTGCGTCAGATCACGCCGCTGGCGCTCATCTGCGCCCGTTGATCGGCGGAGTAGCCCAGTTCCTCGAGAATTCCCGCCGTGTGCTGTCCCAGCGCGGGCACCGCGTCCATGCGCGGGACGAACGCGGTGTTGCTGGCCGGTGGCAACAAAGCGGGAAGCTTGCCGGAGGGGCTGTCCACCTCACGCCAGCGCTCGCGTGCGGCGAGTTGCGGATGCCGCCAGACGCCGGCCATGTCGTTGACCTGGGCATTGGCGATCTGTGCGGTTTCCAGACGGGCCAGCACCTGTTCGACCGACAGCTGCGCAAAGCTGTCGACGATGATCTGCCGCAGTTCATCGCGGTTGCGCGAGCGTTCGAAGTTGCTGGAAAAGCGCGCGTCGTCGGCCAGCGACGCATCCAGCAGCACCTTGTCGCAGAACAGCGCCCATTCACGCTCGTTCTGCAGGCCGAGCATGATGGTCCCGCCGTGCCCGGTCGGGAACGGTCCGTACGGATAGATCGTGGAATGCGCCGCACCGGCGCGGGCGGGCGGTGGCGCACCCTTGTAGGCGTAATACAGCGGATAGCCCATCCACTCCACCAGGCTTTCGAGCATCGACACGTCGATCCGGCTGCCCACCCCAGTCTTGTCGCGCAGCATCAACGCCGAGAGCACCCCGGTGTAGGCGTACATGCCGGCGGCGATGTCGGCGATCGAGCAGCCGGCCTTGGCCCGCTCGTCTTCGCCGGGGCCGCCGGTCACCGAGAGAAAGCCGCCCTCGCTCTGGATCAACAGGTCGTAGGCCTTTTTCTTCTCATAGGGGCCGCCTTCGCCGTAGCCGGAAATGTCGCAGACGATCAGTCGCGGATAACGCGCGTGCAACGCCTCGAACGACAGGCCCATCCGCGCTGCAGCGCCGGGTGCCAGGTTCTGCACCAGCACGTCGGCCTTGGCCAGCAGGCCGTGCAGGACCGCGTCGGCGGCTTGCTGCTTGAGGTCCAGGGTCAGGCTTTCCTTGGAACGGTTGGTCCAGACGAAATGCGACGCCAGGCCGTCGACACGCTGGTCGTAGCCACGGGCGAAGTCGCCGCTGCCGGGGCGTTCGATTTTCACCACGCGCGCACCGAGGTCGGCCAGTTGGCGGGTGCAGAACGGCGCGGCGATGGCGTGTTCCAGGCTGACGACGGTGATACCGTCCAGCGGACGCGGGTTGAGCTCGGTCATGGGGTCACCTGTGGGTCAGAACAAATCGTTCAGGGTCGATGCGTCGCGCAGGTGCCAGATCTTGTCGATCAGCACGCGCGCCTGGCTCGCCGTACGTGCACCGGAAAAGGCCAGCAGACGCAGGAACTTGTCTTCCAGTTCTGCGCGCGAAAGGGTATTGCCAGGGTCGCCCTTGGGCTCGTCGATCGCGGCGCTCAAGGTGCGGCCATCGGTGGTGGTGACGACGACCCGTCCCAGCCAGCGCGCGGGGTAGGCGGCGTCGACCTCGCGGTCCAGCTCCATGCTGACCTTATCTCGGAAGCCGTCGACAGCAGGGTCGGTCAGCGCCAGATCGCGGAACTCGATCAATTGCGCACTGCCGTGTACGGCAATCAGACCCAATACCGCGCCCATGGAAAACTTGGCCTGGTGCACCGTGCTGGGCTTGACCACCCGCCCGAGCACATCGATGGCACCCTGATGGACGCGCGTGACGACCTTGGCGATCTGTTCGTGCTGCAGGCCCTCGCGTTGCATCAAGTGCAGCAAGGCGTCGGCAGCAGGGTGGGTGTGGCGGCACGATGCGTGGAACTTGAACGAGGTTTCCGCCAGCGCCCAGCGGCTGCCGAGCCGATCGTCCAGGCGGGTGGCGTCGGCGTCGCTGGACATACCGGCCGCCAGGCCTTGCTCGCCTTCGAGGATGTTGCGCGCACCGCTCAAACCGTCTTCGGTCATGTACGCCGCCAGCAAGCCATCGGCAGCAGCCTTGGCGGCGTGCAACTGCTTGGAATCGGCCGCATCGCGCAGGAATTCCCAGAGCCCGGCGGCCTGGGTGCCGGCAGTGCCCAACAGGTTGACGAACTGTTCGCGGTCGAACTCCAGCAGCTTGCCCACGGCCACGGCGGCAGCCAGGGTGCCGACCGTGGCTGTGGTGTGGAAGATCCGATAGTGGGAGCGGCCCATGAACTCGCCGATGCGGATGCCGGCCTCGTAACCGGCCACGGCCGCCAGCAGCAGCTCGCGCCCCGACTTGCCGCGATCCTGAGCCGCAGCCAGGACGGCGGAAAACACCACCGTGGCGGGGTGCAGTACCGAGCTGTTGTGCAGGTCGTCCTGCTCGACCAGGTGCGACGCGGCACCGTTCACCAGCGCGGCGAAGTAGGCCGAAGTGCCTTGGCCGCTGCCCAGCATCCTGGCGGGGCCGTCGCCGGGCCCCATGCGCCGCGCATAGCGCTCGAACAGGGGAATGGGATGGGCCCCCTGGCTGGCCAGCGCCGAGCCCATCCAGTCCAGGAACAGGTCTTCGCAACGGGCGAGGACGGGCTCGGGAATGTGCTCGTAGTGCAGGTCGGCGAGGAAGGTGGCCAAACGGTGCGTGGCGTTCATCGACAGCTCCTCAGAAACTGCGTGGCAATTCGAGCAGATGCTCGGCCACGTAGGACAGGATCAAATTGGTGGAGATCGGCGCGACCTGGTACAGGCGGGTTTCGCGAAACTTGCGCTCGACGTCGTATTCGCAGGCGAAACCGAAGCCGCCATGGGTCTGCAGGCAGGCATTGGCGGCCTCCCACGAAGCCTTGGCCGCCAGGTACTTGGCCATGTTGGCGCTGGCGCCGGCGTTCTGCCCGCTGTCATATTCGGCACAGGCGCGCCAGCGCATCAGGTCGGCTGCTTCGATCTCGATGTGCGCTTCGGCAATCGGGAACTGCACGCCTTGGTTCTGTCCGATCGGCCGGCCGAAGACCACTCGATCGCGGGCGTAGGCACTGGCCTTTTCGATGAACCAGCGACCATCGCCGATGCATTCGGCGGCGATCAGCGTCCGCTCGGCATTGAGGCCGTCGAGGATATAGCGAAACCCCTTGCCTTCTTCGCCGATGAGGCTGTCGGCGGGCAGTTCGAGGTTGTCGAAGAACAGCTCGTTGGTCTCGTGGTTGACCATGTTGGCGATCGGCTGCACGGTCAGCCCCTTGCCGATCGCTTCACGCAGATCGACCAGGAAGATCGACATGCCTTCGGATTTCTTCGTCACCTGGGCCAGCGGTGTAGTACGCGCCAGCAGAATCATCAGGTCCGAATGCTGCACTCGGGAGATCCACACCTTCTGCCCATTGATGACGTACTTGTCGCCCTGGCGCACGGCGGTGGTCTTGATCTTGGTGGTGTCGGTGCCGGTGGTCGGCTCGGTTACCGCCATCGATTGCAGGCGCAATTCGCCACTGGCCAGCTTGGGCAGGTAGTGGCGCTTCTGCGCCTCCCTGCCGTGGCGCAGCAAGGTGAACATGTTGTACATCTGCCCATGCACCGTGCCCGAGTTACCACCGCAGGCGTTGACCTCTTCGAGGATCACCGAGGCCTCGGCCAGGCCCAGGCCCGAGCCGCCGTATTCGCTGGGAATCATCGCCGACAGCCAACCGGCATCGGTGAGGGCCTTGACGAAGGTTTCGGGAAAACCCTTGTCCTCATCGATCTTGCGCCAGTAGGCAGCGTCGAAATCTGCGCACAGGGCACGAACGCCCTCGCGGATGGCATTGAGGTCTTCTTCATCGTAGACGGACATGGCACGGTTCTCGGAGTCGATGATGGGTTCGCGGTCAGTGGCCGGACTGGGGCGGGGAGCTGGAGTCGAAGGTGACATCGGCGCTTTGCGCAACGCCCGCCTCGTTGCCGGCCCACAGCCGCGCCTTGCCCTGTTCGAGCAGGCAGCCGCTGAGCTGGAACGCAGTGGGCACGGTCAAAGGGCGTACGCCGCGGTAGGCGAAGTGGCGCACAGGCTTTCGAGGGTTGGCGCGGATGAAGCTGCGCAGCAGCAAGGTGGCGATCAGCGGCCCGTGCACCACCAGGCCAGCGTAGCCCTCGACGTCAGTCACGTAGGGGTGGTCGTAGTGGATGCGATGGCCGTTGAAAGTGACGGCCGAGTAGCGGAACAGCAGGGTCGGGGTCGGCTTTACCGTTTCACTCCACTGCGCAGCGACCGGTGCAGGGTCACTGGACAGCTTGGGAGGGTTCGGCTCCCGGTAGACGATGTCCTGCTCTTCGCGCAGGCACAGGCGGCCGCCCTGGGTGTAGTCGTGGCGCACCGTGACGAACAGCAGCGCGCCGGTGTGGCCGTGCTTTTCCTCGATACGCAGGATAGTGGACAGGCGCTCGGCAGCGCTGCCCACCGTCAGTGGCGCGATGAACTCCAGACGGCCACCGGCCCACATGCGGTTGCGATTGTCGGCGGCGGGCAGAAAGCCGCCGCGCAACGGGTGGCCATCGGTGCCCAACTGGTCTTCGGTGACCGGCGCCTGGAAAAAGCACCACTGCCACAGGGGCGGCAGCGGCTCGCCGTCTTTTGGCGCAGGTTCGCCGAAAGTCGCGGCGATGCGCTCGGCAATGTTCTGGCTGAGCACATCCTGCGCCTGCTCGGTGCGGCCCATCCAGGCGCTGTAGTCGATGGCTGAATCTGATGCGCTCATGGGTGGCCTCTGCATTTTTGTTGTGCTGCGATGATGCGAGGGCCGCGGCATTCTGTGAATTTGCATTTGCGTAAGGCGGCGTTCATATTTGCCGAACGCTTGAAGGTAGGATCCCCACCATGCACTTCGACCTGGCCGACCTGCGCCTTTTCATCCATATCGGCGAATCACCCAGCCTGACCCAGGGCGCGCGCCGGGCGTTCCTCTCGCCGGCTGCGGCCAGTGCCCGGATCAAGGCGCTGGAGCAGCAACTCGATACGCGCCTGCTGTACCGTGACAGCCGCGGCGTGGAGCTGACGCCGGCAGGGCAGAAGCTGCTCGTGCATGCCCGGCTGATCATGCGTCAGGTCGACTACCTCAAGGCCGACTTCACCCACCTGGGCGCCGACTCGGCCGGGCACATCCGTATCTTCGCCAACACCACGGCGGTGACCGAGTTCCTGCCCGAAGTGCTGGCCGGTTTTCTCGCCCGGCGCCCCGGGGTAAGCGTAGATCTGCAGGAGCGGCTGTCGCGCGACATCGTTCGCGGCGTGCTCGACGGCAGCACCGACATGGGCATCATCGCCGGCCCGGTCGAAGCGGCGGGGCTGCAGGTGATGCATTTCAGCACCGACCGCCTGGTGCTCACCGTGCCCGTAGGGCACGAGCTGGCACAGTGCAAGCGCGTCAGCCTGAAACAGACCCTGGCGTTTCAGCACATTGCCCTGCACGAAGGCAGCACCTTGCTCAGCTTTCTGCGCGAGCACGTCGAGCGAATCGGCCAGGGGCTGTCGCTGCGCATCCAGGTGTCGAGCTTCGAAGCGATCTGCCGGATGGTCGAGGCCGGGGTCGGCATCGGTATCATTCCAGAGTCGGCGGCCCTGCGGCACAGCCGTACCATGCGCCTGGTGACCATCGAACTGGACGAGCCCTGGGCGATACGTGAGCGCAGCATTCTGGTACGCGAGCTCGAGGCGTTGCCCGGCACGGTTCGCGCGCTGATCGCCACTTTGATGCCGACACCGGTGCCGGATTGAGATGATGCGTTGCAACTTGGCCCCAGGCTTTCTATCATCGCCGCGGGTGCACCGCTGCATACGGCAGGGGGCAGGTTAAAGTTCAGCGTTGGTCGGGCCGCCAGCGGAGAGCTACCGTGCCTGCAAAAAGACCGGCGACACCTGCCATTCCCCGCCCTCAACAGCTCACCGAACGCGCCCTGGCGGCGCTCGAACGCTTCTCGCACATCGAGGCCGTCAGCGGCATCGTGTTGCTGCTCGCCGCGATCACCGCACTGGTCTGGGCCAACAGTTCGGTAGGTGATTCCTACGAGCACTTCTGGCACACCCAGGTCACCTTGGGCCTCGGCGATTTCAGCGTTTCGCAGTCCCTGCATTTTCTGGTCAACGATGGCCTGATGACCATTTTCTTTCTGGTGGTGGGTGCCGAGATACGCCAGGAAATCAAGGATGGCGCGCTGGCCAACCTGCAGCTGGCAGCCCTGCCGCTGGGTGCGGCACTGGGTGGCGTGCTGATGCCCGCCTTGCTCTACCTTGCCCTCAACCACGGCACTCCGGCCAGTGCCGGCTGGGCAGTGCCGACCGCCACCGACATCGCCTTCGCCGTCGGCGTGCTGGCGCTGCTGGGTAAATCCATTCCCGCCAGCGTGCGGATCCTGCTGCTGGCCCTGGCGATCATCGACGATATCGTCGCCATCCTGATCATCGCGGTGTTCTATACCGCCAGCCTCGACTACCTGGGTCTGCTGGTGGCCGTGGCCGGGCTGCTGCTGGTGCTGCTGTTCCAGCGCATGGGCATCAGCAAGGCGTATGCCTATGTGTTGCCGGGCGCGATCGTCTGGTTCGGTCTGCTCAAGACGGGCGTGCATCCCACCCTGGCCGGGGTGATTCTGGGCTTGATGACGCCGGTCTATTCCAAGCCGATGAGCGAGCGCCCGGTGGATATCATCCGCCGCAACTTCAACGAGCTGATGGAACGCTTCACCCCCGGCACGGACAACCGCGAGGCGGTGGCCGAGCCGCTCAGGCAATTGCGTGATGCGCAGCGTGAAGTGCTGCCGCCGGTGCAGCGGATACAGGTCGGGCTGCACCTGTGGGTGGCGTTCGGCGTCATGCCGCTGTTTGCCCTGGCCAATGCCGGGGTCAGTTTCGCCGGCGCCAACCTCAGTGACGCGGTGTCGCAGCATGTGTTTGGCGGTGTGATGCTGGCCCTGGTGCTGGGCAAACCGCTGGGCGTGCTGCTGTTCAGCTTTCTGCTGGTCAGGCTGAACATCTGCAGGCTGCCCGAGGGTGTGACCTGGAGTGGGGTAGGCTTGGTCGGTCTGCTCGCCGGGATCGGCTTCACCATGTCGATCTTCATCGCGTCGCTGGCGTTCTCCGACCCGACCCTGCTGGCTTCGGCCAAGCTCAGTGTACTGGCGGCGTCCACGGTGGCGGCGGTGCTGGGTCTGGTCTGGGGCAAGCTGACGTTCGGCAAGGCGCGGCCGGTGTGATACCGAAGGCCTGAGCTAGTGCTAGCTTCTGTGGGAGGCTTGAGCTAGTTCTGGCTTTTGTGGGAGCGGGCTCTGCCCGCGAAGAGGCCAGCGTGGACCTCTTCGCGGGCAGAGCCCGCTCCCACATGAATCTGCTGCTGGTCACATGAATCTGCTGCTGCCCACATGAATCTGCTGCTGGCCATATGAGTCTGCTTTGGCAAGAGCCTAGGTGTTCATGGAAGCGCGCGGCTGGCCGATAGCCTTGTATCGGTTCCGCGCATTCTCTTTCAGGCCATCCATGCTCAAGTCCAGTTTCACCTCTCCGGCATCCCCCGCCAGGCCTGCGAGCAGCACCGCCCTGGCGCAGACCTCGTTGGTCACCTTTTGCGCCAGCCTCGCCGTGGTCTTTGCACTGGCGGTCGCTCTGTCCCTGTATTTCGCCCACGGTCTGGATCGCACCGAGCGCGTCCAGGGTCAGTCGATGGTGCAGAAAAGCATCGAGTCCGAACGCCGGCTCCTGCAACTGACCATCAAGGACTACTCGTTCTGGGGGGAGGCCTATCGGCACCTGCATCTCAAGGTGGACATGGAATGGGCCTATGTGCGGGAAAACTTCGGTCCGGCGTTGTACGACGATTTCGGCTACCAGGCCGCGTTCGTCATAGGGCCGGGCAACCGCTCGGTGTATGCGGTAATCGACGGCAAGTATGAAACCATAGCGGCTGCGGATTGGCTGGGCCGCCCCGTCGATGAGTGGGTCGCTGCCGCACGCGCCCTGGCCGACGACGAAAAGGTCTTCACCGCACTGACCAGCCTGGCCGGAACACCGGCCCTGGTCGTGGCGGCAGCGATCACGCCCAGCACCGACCCTACGGTGCAGACCGACGACCGGCCGCCGTCGGTCATGCTGGTGGTCAATCGTCTCGATCCGCAGCGGCTTCAAGCGCTCGGCGAGAGCATGGGCCTGCGCGGGCTACGGGTGGCCCGTACCGATGACACCACGGTTGCCCACGCGCTGGTCGCGGCCGAGCACGGCACGACTTTCGACATGCAGTGGGACGCAGCAAGGCCTGGGCGGCAGATGATCATCGTGGTATTGCCCATGATCATCCTGGCGACGCTGATCATCCTCGGCATGACCTGGGTCATGCTGCGGCGCAATACCCGCGCTGCGCGCGCCCTGGACGGCAGCCACGAACTGCTGCGCGACAGCCAGGTGGCGCTGGCGCTGAGCGAGTCGCGCTTTCGCGACGTAGCCGAAGCCAGCTCCGACTGGATCTGGGAAACCGATGGCGATGGTCATGTCACCTACCTGTCCGACCGCTTCGAGACGGTCACTGGCGTGGGCAAGGCGCAATGGCTGGGCATCTCGATCGACGACCTGGTCGAATTGCCCCAGGGCACGCTCCTGGCGTGGCTGCGCGGCAATCCAGGGCAGGGCAACCTGACCACCGAATGCAGCTATATGGACGTGCATCGGCAACGGCGTACGGCGCGGATCGCTGCGCGGACCATCGGCGATCAAGGCTTTCGGGGTACCGCCACCGATGTCACCGAGGAGATCGACGCGCGGCGACGGGTCGAGTACCTGTCGCGCCATGACGTGCTGACCGGCCTGCCCAACCGCAGCCAGTTGCGCGACTACCTGGAAAGCCGTCTGGAAAACGCGCTCGCCGCCCGCCAGCCCCTGGTCATGCTGACCATCGACCTGGATCGGTTCAAGCCGGTCAACGACCTGCTCGGCCATGCTACCGGCGACCGCGTGCTGTACCAGATCGGCGAGCGCATCAGGCAATGCGTGCGCAGCCAGGACATCGTCGCCCGGGTCGGTGGCGACGAGTTCGTCATGGTCGTGGCGGGCGCGGTCGGGCATGCGGAGATCGAGGCACTGTGTCGACGGCTGATCGAGCTGATCGAGCAGGTCATCGAGGTCGACGACCAGGACATCCATGTCAGCGCCAGTATCGGCATTGCCGTGTCGCCGGGCGATGCGGCGCACGCCCCTGAACTGCTGCGCTATTCGGACATCGCTTTGTACGAGGCGAAGGCGAGCGGGCGCGGCACCTGGCGTTTCTATGATGGCGACATGAATGAGCGGATCATCGAACGTCGGCGCCTGGAAAGCGACCTGCGCTATGCGATCAAGCATGGCGAGTTATGCCTGCAATACCAGCCGCGCTTCCGCATTGCCGACGGCCAGATGGTCGGGGCCGAGGCGCTGGTGCGCTGGCAGCATCCACAGCGTGGCCTGCTGGCGCCTGATGCATTCATTCCGATCGCCGAAGACACGGGCTTGATCACCGCACTTGGCGACTGGGTGATGAACGCGGCCTGCCGGCAGGCCAGTCAATGGCCTGAAGAGCTGTTCGTGTCGGTCAACGTGTCTTCCAAGGAGTTCCAGGGCGGACAATTGGTGGAGCGGGTCAGGGCCGCCTTGTTGAGGTCGGGCCTGACGGCGGCGAGGCTGGAGCTTGAGGTTACCGAAAGCGTGATGCTCGAAGATGCCGACAATGCGTTGACCCTGATGAGAGCGCTGAAGGGCCTCGGCGTCCGGCTGGCCATGGATGATTTCGGCACCGGCTATTCATCGCTGAGCTACCTGCGCACGTTTCCCTTCGATGGGCTCAAGATCGACCGCAGTTTCGTCGGCCGGCTGGGCGACAGCCAACCCGACCTGGCCATCATCGAGGCGGTGATCGGCCTGGGTCGGGCACTGTCGCTGACGGTGACGGCCGAAGGCGTGGAAACGCTGGAACAGCTGCAGCTGCTGGATTCGGTGGCCTGCGACGAGGGCCAGGGTTATTACTTGAGTCGGCCCCTGGACGGCGCGCGGTTCGAAGAGCTGCTGCTGGCCAGTTGCGCGCGTTGATCGACCAGGCCAACCCTCCAAAGCCCGCGGGTATCGCATGCACCGCCGACGCGGCTCGCGCCGCTGCTACAGGGGCTGCGGGGGTGTGTGTCCGCCGACGCGCCTGCACTCCCCGTAGGAGCGGTCAATGGCCGCGAAGGGGCGCTGTGGATTATCTGACACACCACGACGACGGCTTCGCGGCCATAGACCGCTCCTACGAAGGCCCTGCAGGCACGCCTCCATCCCCTGTAGCAGCGGCGCGAGCCGCGTCCGAATACGCCGCGGTGTGACAGCCGGATAGCATGCACCGCTGACGCGGCTTGCGCCGCTGCTACAGGGCTGCGGGGGTGTGTGGGGGCGCCTGCACTCCCCGTAGGAGCGGTCATTGGCCGCGAAGGGGCGCTGTGGATTATCTGGCACACCGCGGCGACGGCTTCGCGGCCACAGACCGCTTCTACGAAGGCCCTGCAGGCACGCCTGTGTCCCCTGTAGCAGCGGCGCGAGCCGCGTCCGAACACGCCGCGGTGTGACAGCCGGATAGCATGCACCGCCGACGCGGCTTGCGCCGCTGCTACAGGGGCTGCGGGGGTGTGTGTCCGCCGACGCGCCTGCACTCCCCGTAGGAGCGGTCATCGGCCGCGAAAGGGCACCGCGGATGGTCTGGCACACCGCGGCGACAACTTCGCGGCCACGGACCGCTCCTACGAAGGCCCTTGAGGAACACCTCCGTCCCCCTGTAGCAGCGGCGCAAGCCGCGTCCGGATACGCCGCGATGTGACAGGCGGATAGCACGCACCGCCGACGCGGCTTGCGCCGCTGCTACAAGGGATTTCAGTGCATCGGTTCGTTGCAGGGTGTTGGACACCCCGCAATACTTGGATTTACAACACCACACTCGGCAGCCAGAGGGAGATGGCCGGAACGTAGGTGACCAGCATCAGCACCATGAACAGCGCCAGGTAGAACGGCAGCAGCGCCTTGACCGTGGCTTCGATGGTCACCTTGCCGACCGCCGCACCGACGAACAGCACCGCACCCACCGGCGGTGTGATCAGGCCTATGCCCAGGTTGACCAGCATGATCATGCCGAAATGCACCGGATCCACACCCACGCTGACGATCACCGGCAACAGGATCGGTGTCAGGATCAGAATCAACGGCGCCATGTCCATGATCGTGCCCAGCATCAGCAGCATCACGTTGATGCACATCAGGATCACGTAGCGGTTGTCCGACAGCGTCAGGAACGCCGTGGTGATCTTCATCGGGATTTCCATCAGCGTCAGGATGTACCCGAAACTGGCAGCGAAACCGATCAGAATCATCACGATGGAAATGGTCCGTGCCGCCCGGTGCATCAGCTTGGGCAGGTCGCGCCACTTGTAGTCGCGGTAGATGAACATGGTCACGAAGAACGACCACAACACGGCGATGGCTGCCGATTCGGTCGCGGTGAACACGCCCGAGAGAATGCCGCCGAGAATGATCACCAGCGCCATCATTCCCCACAATGCCTCACCGGCGATCTTAAGCGCCTGGCGCATCGGAATGACTTCGCCCTTGGGATAGTTGCGCTTGCGCGCAAAGATCATGCACAAGCCCATCATCACCGCACTGAGCAACAGCCCTGGCATGATCCCGGCCATGAACAGCGAAGCGATCGACACCGAGCCGCCAGCGGCCAGCGAGTACAGCACCGAGTTGTGGCTAGGTGGCGTCAGCAGGGCCTGGACCGAGCCGCTGACGGTTACGGCCGTGGAGAAATCACGCGGATAGCCGGCCCGTTCCATTTCCGGAATCAACACCGAACCCACCGACGCGGTATCGGCGACCGACGAGCCGGAGATGGCGCCGAAAAAGGTCGAAGCGACGATGTTGACCAGTGACAACCCACCGCGCACGAAACCCACCAGCACCCCGGCGAAGGCTACCAGCCGGCGCGACATGCCGCCTTCGGCCATGATCGCACCGGCCAGCACGAAGAACGGAATGGCCAGCAGCGAGAATTTGTTCACCCCACCGGCGATCTGGATCATCAGCGCATCGGCCGGGATGTCGATCCACCAGGCTCCGATCAGCGCCGACAGACCCAGCGCATAGGCCACCGGCATGCCCACCAGGATCAAGGCGATGAAGCTGCCCAACAGTATGAGAGCATCCATTTACGCAGTACCTTCACTGGCTTCTACGACGTCGAACCGCATCACGGCGCGGTGGCTTTGGTCACCCAGGAACAGCTTTTCCAGGATGAAGACCAAAGTCACGATGCCGCCGATCGGGATGGGCAGGTAGGAAATGCCTACCCGCATGGAAGGAACTTCACCCAGGTACTGGTTCCAGGTGTTGGCGCACAGCTTGAAGCCCTTGAAAATCATGAACAGCGCGACCACCGCCATCAGCAGCTGAACCGCGAATGCCGCCACTCGGCGAACCTGCGCCGGCATGCGGTCCACGGCCATGGCCACGGCCATGTGCGCGCCGGCGCGGTAGCTGGCGGCGGCGCCGAAGAAGGTGAAGACCACCATCAGCAGGATCGCCACCGGCTCCGGCCAACTGGAACCGCTGCCCAGCGCGTAGCGAGTAAAGATGCCCCATGGAATGATCAGGGTCATGGTCAGGACCGACAAGCCGGCGATCCCGATGCACACCCGGTAAAGCAGGTCGTTGAAACGCAGCACAGTGTTTTTCATGAGGCTCACCCAGCGGCGGGGGAGCGGGCAAATGCCCGGTCCCCCGTGGTGTTGACGGACAGACTTACTTGACGGCTTCGATGCGGGTGATCAACTCTTTGTACGGCGCGCCGTACTTGTCGCGCACCGGCTGGGTCGCGTCGTAGAAGGCTTTCTTCTGCTCGGGCGTGAGGGTGATGAACTCCACGCCACCGGCCTTGAGCTTGGCTTCGGCTTCGCTGGATTTCTTGTCCCACAGCACACGCTCTTCCATTTGTGCTTCGCGAGAGAGCTTTTTCACCAGCGCCTGTTGCTCCGGGTTGAGCTTGTTCCAGGTGATCTTCGACATCACGATGGGCTCGGGCAGGATCAGGTGTTCGGTGAGCGTGTAGAACTTGGCGTTCTGGTAGTGGTTGTGTTCGAGCATGGTCGGCGGGTTGTTCTCGGCGCCGTCGATCACGCCGGTCTGCAGGGCGCTGAAGATCTCGCCGGTGGCCATGGCGATGCCGTTGCCGCCCATCTGGTTGATGGTGTCGATGAACACCGGGTTGCCTTGCACGCGGATCTTCATGCCCTTCAGGTCACTGATCTGCCGTACCGGCTTCTTGGTGTAGAGGTTGCGCGTACCGCCATCCATCCAGCCCAGCGCGACCAGGTTGAATTCGGAGTTGGTGATCTTGTCGAGAATCTCCTGACCGATCTCGCCGTCGATGATGCTGCGCATGTGGGCCTGGTCGCGGAAAATGAACGGCAGGTTGAACACGTTCACGTCCGGTACTACCGGGCCGACGATGCCCAGGCTCACGCGGGTCATCTGCACCGCGTTGCTCTGCACCTGCTCGACCACTTCCTTCTCGGAACCCAGTACACCGCCTGCGAACATCTTGAAGCTGATCTCGCCCTTGCTCTGCTCTTCGAGTTTCTTGCCCATGGCCTGCTCGGCCACCACCGGCGGGTAGCCGGCCGGGTGCACTTCGGCGAACTTAATCTTGATCTCGGCCTGCGCCAGCCCGGACAGGCAGAAGGCGAGCGGGAGAGCGGCTACGAGTAACGTGCGTTTGAAATCCATGGATAACTCCAGCGTTGTTGTTGTTTTAAAGTCGCAAAGGATTCAGTTGTCGCCAAACGGCCCGGCGGCCACGAAGGCGCCGCCCTGATAGACCCTCGCCGGGTCGTCGGCGGCAGGCATCGGCTGGGCTTCGATCTTGTCGCGGAACACTTCCGAGCTGTCCTTGGGTGTGAAGCCCAGGTGCGCGGCAAAACGGTTGTCCCACCACAGATCACGGTTGGCCGAAGCCCCGTAGACCACCGTGTGGCCGACGTCCGGGGTGAACAGGCTCAGCTCGATGAGGCGGGTCAGGTCGTCGAAACTAAGCCAGGTGCTCATCATTCGGCGATTGGCCGGCTCGGGGAACGAAGAGCCGATGCGGATGCTGACGGTTTCGATGCCGTAGCGATCGAAGTAGAACGTTGCCAGGTCTTCGCCGTAGGACTTGGACAGGCCGTAGTAGCTGTCCGGACGCCGGGGCGAATGGGCGTCGATGGTCTGGTCCTGCTTGTAGAAACCTATCACATGGTTGGAGCTGGCGAACACCACGCGCTTGACGCCATGCCGGCGTGCGGCTTCGTAGATGTGGAAGACCCCGCAGATATTGGGCCCCAGGATGTCTTCGAACGCGTGCTCCACCGACACCCCGCCAAAATGCACGATGGCGTCCACGCCCTGCACCAGCTCGTGCACTGCCTGCTTGTCGGCGAGATCGCACAACTGGAATTCTTCCTGGGTATCGGAACGAGTAGCTGTATTGGTAGAGGCGGGAAGCGGGACGATATCGGAGAGCCGCAGGGTGCGGGCGAAGGGTTTCAGACTTTCTCGCAGCACCTTCCCCAGACCGCCGGCGGCGCCGGTCAGGAGAAGGCGATCGAAGGGATTCTGGACGGAGTGAGTGCCTGTCATGAGCGAGTCCTTTTATCGTTATTATTTTGTCATCTGTTGTCGTATGACTTATTTCGGATTATCGACAGCTCTCGGCGATCTTGTCAACGCGACTAATGTCGAAATACACCAAGGTCGAATGCCGCTTGCGGTCAGCACGGCCTGGCTACAGGCGAATCCAGCGCTGGCGCATCCAGCCGCTCAAGGCATCCACCGCCAGCACCAGGGCCAGCATGGCCAGAATGAGCGTGCTGGCCCGTGCTTCCTGGAACAGGCTCAGGCTCACGTAGAGCATCTGTCCCAGCCCGCCGGCACCGACGAAACCGAGGATGCTGGCCATGCGGATGTTGTTTTCCCAGCGGTACAGGGTGTAGGCCAGCAGTTGCGGCCACAGATTGGGCAAGGTGCCGTAACAGAAGGCCAGCCAGGCATTGCCGCCCTGCAGGCGGATGGCGGCGGCGGGTGCGGCAGGGGTGTTTTCCAGGGCCTCGGCAAACAGACGGCCGAGGACCCCGGCGGTGTGCAGCGCCAGGGCCAGGGTGCCGGCATTCGGCCCCAGGCCTGCGGCTAGCACCATCAACACCGCCCAGACCAGTTCGGGAATGGCCCGCAGGGCATTGAGCACCAGTTTTGTCACGCCTTGCGCCAGCCAGCCCAGGCGCCCGGCTGCGGGGATGGCCAGCAGCAGACCGGCGAGCGCCGCCAGCAGCGTGCCCAACGCCGACATCGCCAGGGTTTCCAGCGCGCCATGGCCCACCGCCCGCAGGTGGGTAGCACTGAGGTCAGGCGACATGAAGCGTGCCGCGTAGCTGGTCATGTGCCGCAGGCTGTCGACATTGCCCAGGGTGAACAGGTCCAGCCCCAGATAGACGAAGGAGCCGACCACCGCCAGCACCATCGCCAGCACCAGCAGCAGGTTGCTTAGGCGCCTCATGCGAAGCGTCCCCTGAGCAGGCGACTGAGCAGATCCGCGAGCAACACCAGGGCGATGAACGTCAGCAGCATGCTGGCCACCTCGGCCGAGGCGAACATGCGCATCGACAGGTCGATCTGCTGGCCCAGCCCGCCGGCGCCGACGAAGCCCATCACCACCGAGGCGCGCACGGCGCATTCCCAGCGGTACACGGTGTAGGAGGTCAGCTCGGCGGCAGCGGCCGGGAGAATGCCGTAGGCGAACGCAGCCAGCCGGCCGGCGCCGGCGCGCAGCAGCGCCTGGGCCGGGCGCTGGTCGACCGACTCACAGATCTCGGCATACACCTTGCCGAGCATGCCGGCGTAGGTGATGGCGATGGCCAGCACGCCGGCCGTCGGGCCCAGGCCGACGGCGCGGACGAACAGCAGGGCCCAGACGATTTCCGGCACGCTGCGCAGAAAAATCAACACGCCACGCACCGGCCAGCGTACGCAGGTGCCAGCCCATCCGGGTTGGCCGCCGAGGTTGGCAGCCGACAGCGACAGCGCGCGGCTGGCCAGCAGGCCGGCGGGAATGGCCAAGGTCAGCGCCAGGGCCATGCCGGCCGTGGCGATGGCCAGGGTCTGCAAGGTGGCGTCCAGCAGCAGCGTCAGAAACGCGGGGTCATGCGCGGGCGGCCAGAAGTCGGCGAGAAAGGCCCCCATGGACTGGGTGCTGGCAGGGTCGAACAGGACCCATGGATCGAGCTCGGCCAGGCGTATGCCGGGCCACAACAACAGCACCGCCAGGGCGGCAAGCAGAAGGCGCGGCAGCGCGGCAGGGTCGCGTCGGTCCCTGCTCAGCATCGCGGCAGCCAGTGAGCAGGGGTGTCGGCCGGCGTTTGCACGCGGCTCAGGTGTTCGTTCGCGTACAACGCCTCCAGGCGCTGCGCGGTGACCTGCGTGGCCTCCAGGTCGAAAGCGATCTGGCCGTCGCGCACGCCGACGATCCGTGGGAAGCAGGCCAGCGCCAGCTCCACCGTGTGCAGGCTGGCCACCAGCGTGACGTGCTGTTCGCTGGCGTGCTGGCAGAGCATGTCCAGCGTGTGCCTGGCCAGTCGCGGGTCCATCGCCGAGACGGGCTCGTCCGCCAGCAATAGCTCCGGCGCCTGGTACAGGGCGCGGGCGATGCCGACACGCTGCAACTGGCCGCCGGACAATTGCTGGCACTGGGCGAACAGCTTGTCGTCCAGGTCCAGCCGCGCCAGCAGCGCACGGGCACCGTCGATGTCCACCGGGTGCAGCAGGTTGAGCAGGCTCTTGCCCAGCCCCCATTGCCCCAGCTTGCCGGCCAGCACGGCAGTCACCACCCGTTGCCGCGGCGGCAGCGGCGGGGCCTGATGGATCAGCGCGATACGTGCGCGCAGACGCTGGCGCGCGCGACTGCCGAGGCGCCAGGGCTGCATGCCCAGCACCTGCAGCTCACCGGCGCTGGGCGGCAGAGCGGTTGCCAGCACGTTGAGCAGGCTGGACTTGCCAGCGCCCGAAGGGCCGATGATTGCCACGCGCTCGCCGGGCTCGATGCTCAGGTTCACATCGCGCAGGGCCTGCACACCGTTACGGTGGCGCAGGTCGATGGCCGACAGCCGCAGGGTCATTTCAACAGGTCGGCAGCGCGAGCGGCGTCCTCGATACCCTTGTAGTTCTCAGGCTTGGTGGCGATGAAGCGGCTGGCCGCCTGCAGGTCGAGAATGGCCTTGTCGTCGGGCTTGGCCGGGTCGAGGGCGAGGAAGGCCTGTTTGATCTTTTCTGCCAGGGCCGGGTCCAGGGTACCGCGCACGGTCCAGTTGTAGTCGAAGTAGGTCGGCGTGGTGGCGAACACCTTGACCTTGTTGGTATCGACCTTGCCGCTGTTGACCAGCTTGTCCCACACGCTGGCATTGAGCACGCCGGCGTCGACCTTGCCCGCCTGTACCCACGCCGCGGTGGCGTCATGGGCGCCGGAGTAGGCGACCCGGCTGAAGTAGGTTTCCGGCTTGATGTTGTCCTGCAGCATGAAGTAGCGCGGCATCAGGCTGCCGGAGGTCGACGAGATCGAACCGAAGGCGAAGGTCTTGCCCTTGAGGTCGGCCAGCGACTTGACGTTCGGGTCGCTGGTGATGAACTTGCTGGTGAACTGCGCATCCTGCTCGCGCTGTACCAGGGGAATCGCGTTGCCGGTCTTCAGGTTGACCTGAACGAAGGTGAAACCGCCCAGCCAGGCCATGTCCAGGCGATCGGTCGCCAGCGCCTCGACCACGGCAGGGTAGTCGGCCACCGGCACGAACTCGACCTTCATGCCGATCTGCTTTTCAAGGTAGGCACCCAGCGGCTTGAACTTGCGCAGCAGTTCGGTGGGCGCCTCGTCCGGGATGGCCGAAACCCGCAAGACATCGGCGGCGAAGCTGGTGACGGCGCTGGCGCAAAGAGCGAGGCCGGCTACCAGTGACAGGGAGCGCTTGAACATGGTGGGTCTCCGAAAGATGACGCAGGCAGCGCGGGCAACGCCCGGCACGCGTGGCGCGTGGATAGAGGTGGCGCGATTATAAGAGTCACTGCAGGAAAGGCCAGCTTTGATAGAATTCGCAGCCTGATTCCAGGACGTCGAGAATGCTGCCATGAATTCGCCTATCCGTTTGACCCAGTACAGCCATGGAGCCGGTTGCGGCTGCAAGATTTCGCCCAAGGTATTGGAGGTGATTCTGGCCGGCAGCGGCGCACAGAACCTGGACCCGAAGCTGTGGGTCGGCAATGCTTCGCGCGACGATGCCGCGGTGTATGCCATCGACGACGAGCGCGGTGTGGTGTCGACCACCGATTTCTTCATGCCCATCGTCGATGACCCCTTCGATTTCGGGCGCATTGCCGCCACCAACGCCATCAGCGACATCTATGCCATGGGCGGCGATCCGTTGATGGCCATCGCCATTCTCGGCTGGCCGGTCAACCTGCTGCCCCCGGAGGTTGCCCGCGAGGTGATCCGCGGCGGTCGGGCGGTGTGCGATGCTGCCGGCATTCCCCTGGCCGGTGGCCATTCGATCGACGCTCCCGAACCCATCTTCGGCCTGGCGGTGACCGGCCTGGTCGACAAGAGCCACATGAAACGCAACGACACCGCCCAGGTCGGCGACCGCCTGTATCTGACCAAGCCGCTGGGCATCGGCATTCTCACCACGGCGGAGAAGAAATCCCGGCTGCGTGAAGAAGACGTGGGCGTGGCCCGCGACTGGATGTGCACGCTGAACAAGCCCGGCAGCCGCTTCGGCAAGCTGCGCGAGGTCACCGCGATGACCGACGTCACCGGTTTCGGCCTGCTCGGGCACCTGGTCGAAATGGCCGACGGTGCCCAACTAACCGCACGCCTGGAATACGCCGCGGTGCCGCGCCTGCCCGGCATCGACCACTACCTGCGCGAGGGCTGCGTGCCGGGCGGCACCCAGCGCAACTTCGACAGCTACGGCGAACGCATCGCCGCGTTGAGCGACGAGCAGCGTGAACTGCTCTGCGATCCGCAGACCAGCGGCGGCCTGCTGGTAGCCGTCAGCGCTGCCGGCGAAGCCGAGTTCGTCGCGCTGGCCGCCGAATTGGGTCTGCACCTGGCGCCGATCGGCACCTTGATCGAGCGCCAGCCCCACGCTGTCGAGGTGTTCTGATGCGCGAAGACAGCAGCGACTACCGCGCGTTGTTCCTCGGCGAGGTAGCGATGATGGACGCGCGCGCGCCGGTCGAATTCGACAAGGGTGCATTCCCCGGGGTGCACAACCTGCCCTTGATGGACGACCTGGAACGGCAGAAAGTCGGTACCTGCTACAAGCAGCACGGCCAGGAAGCCGCCATCGAGTTGGGGTACCGGCTGGTGTCCGGCGAGATCAAGGCACGCCGGGTCGAAGCCTGGGTGGCATTCGCCAAGGCCAATCCCGAGGGCTATCTGTATTGCTTCCGCGGCGGCCTGCGCTCGCAGACGGTGCAGCGCTGGCTGCGCGAGGCAGGCGTCGAGTACCCGCGGGTACTGGGCGGCTACAAGGCCATGCGCAGCTTTCTGCTCGACACCCTGGAACAAGCCGTCGAACAGTGCCAGTTCGTCGTGCTGGGCGGCATGACCGGCACCGGCAAGACCGACGTACTGGCGCAATTGAGCAACGCTTTGGACCTGGAAGGCCATGCCAACCACCGCGGCTCCAGCTTCGGCAAGCGTGCGACCGGGCAGCCTGCGCAGATCGATTTCGAGAACAGCCTGGCGATCGACGTGTTGAAGAAGCGGGCTGCCGGCATCGAGCAGTTCGTGCTCGAGGACGAAAGCCGCCTGGTGGGCAGTTGCAACGTGCCGTTGAGCCTGCATCAGGGCATGCAGGCGTATCCGTTGGTCTGGCTGGAAGACAGCTTCCAGAATCGCGTCAAGCGTATTCTGCGCGACTACGTGGTAGACCTGTGCGCAGACTTCGTCGGGTTGTATGGCGAGCGCGGTGAAGCGCTGTTTGCCGAGCGTCTGCTGCAGAGTCTGGACCGCATCCACAAGCGTCTGGGCGGCGAGCGCCATCAACGTCTGCAGGGGCTGATGCAGGCCGCGCTGGAAGAGCAGCGGCGCTATGGCCTGGTCGACCTGCACCGCGGCTGGATCGAAGGCCTGCTGCACGAGTACTACGACCCGATGTACGCCTATCAACGCGAGAGCAAGGCGGCGCGCATCGAGTTCGCCGGCGATCAGGCAGCCGTGGTCGACTACCTGCGCGATCGTCTGGCCAGGGGCTGAAGACGGCGAGTGCAGTCTTCAGCCCCCGGCCGGGCTTGGCTCAGTTGATCCGCGGGTGCTGTTGCACCAGAAGCTCGCGCTTGGCTTGCAGCGCGGCGATCTCGCTGTCGATGTCCTCGATCTTCTGCTCGATGTTGTCGTGGTGCTCGACCAGCAGTTCTCGGGCTTCGGCGATGTCCGAGGCCGCTGGCGCAGCGCCGCGCAACGGCTTGTTGGCCGTTTCCTTCATGGTGATGGCGGTGATGAAGCCGACCACTGCAAACACCATTAGGTAATAGGCAGGCATGTACAGGTCGTCGGTGCTTTCCACCAGCCAGGCCACGGCCGTCGGCGTCAGGCCGGCGATCAGTACCGAAACGTTGAATGCACTGGCCAGGGCGCTGTAGCGGATGTGCGTGGGGAACATCGCGGGCAACGTGGACGCCATGACGCCGATGAAGAAGTTAAGCACCACGGCCAGCATCAGCAGCCCGGCGAAGATCCAACCGATCTGGCCGCTGTTGATCAGCATGAAGGCCGGGATGGCCAGGAAGAACAGGCCGATGCTGCCGAACAGAATGAAAGGCTTGCGGCCGAACTTGTCGCTGGCGAAGCCGATCAGCGGCTGGGCGAACAGCATGCCGACCATGATCGCGATGATGATCAGCACGCCATGGCTTTCGCTGTAGTGCAGGTTGTGCGACAGGTAGCTGGGCATGTAGGTGAGCAGCATGTAGTAGGTGACGTTGGTCACCGCGACGATGCCGATGCAGGTCAGCAGGCTGCGCCAATGCTTGGTTGCCACTTCCTTGAACGATACCTTGGGGCCGCCGGCCAGGCCTTCGCGGTCGCCTTGTTCGAGCTTCTCGACGTGCTGCTGGAACGCTGGGGTTTCTTCCAGCGCGTGGCGCAGGTAGAGGCCGATCATGCCCAGCGGCAGGGCCAGGAAGAACGGCACGCGCCAGCCCCAGTCGAGAAACTTCTCTTCGCCGATCACTGCGGAGATGCCCACCACCACGCCCGCACCGAGTACGAAACCGGCGATCGAGCCGAAGTCCAGCCAGCTGCCGAGGAAGCCGCGTTTGCGGTCCGGAGCGTACTCGGCGACGAAGATCGAGGCGCCAGTGTATTCACCGCCCACCGAGAAGCCCTGGGCCATCTTCGCCAGCAGCAGCAGGATGGGTGCCCAGATGCCGATGGAGGCATAGGACGGAATCAAGCCGATCGCGAACGTACTCAACGACATGATCACGATGGTGGCAGCCAGGACTTTCTGCCGTCCGTACTTGTCGCCCAGGGCGCCGAAGAACAGGCCGCCCAGCGGGCGAATCAGGAAGGGTACCGAGAAGGTGGCCAAGGCCGCGATCATCTGCACACTGGGATCGACGTCCGGGAAGAACACTTTGCCCAAGGCGTAGGCCACGAAGCCGTAGACGCCGAAGTCGAACCATTCCATGGCGTTGCCAAGCGCGGCGGCGGTGATCGCCTTGCGCATCTTGACGTCGTCGACGATGGTGATGTCGTTCAACCCGATCGGGTTGACGGTTTTTCTGCGAGATTTCATGGGTGTTTCTCTTGTGTCAAAGCGGCTTGTCCCCATGAGATACAAAATGACACTAAATAATTCACTGATGACGGCGATTTAGTATCGCAGCGGTTGTCCGGGCGCCAGCGTACCCATGGGAGCGACAGATCGCCCAAGACGAAGACGCCAAAAAACCGGATAATGCCGGCCATTCGTTTTAGCTGTCATCAGGTGCTGCCCCATGGAAATCAAGGTCAATTTTCTCGACAACCTTCGACTTGAGGCCAAGTTCGACGATTTCACGGTGGTGGCCGACCAACCGATCCGCTACAAGGGCGACGGCTCGGCGCCGGGCCCGTTCGATTACTTCCTGGCATCCTCGGCGTTGTGCGCGGCCTACTTCGTCAAGCTCTACTGCAACACCCGCAACATTCCCACCGACAACATCCGCCTGTCGCAGAACAACATCGTCGACCCGGAAAACCGCTACAACCAGATCTTCAAGATCCAGGTCGAACTGCCTGCGGACATCTCGGCCAAGGATCGCCAGGGCATCCTGCGCTCGATCGACCGCTGCACCGTGAAGAAGGTCGTGCAGACCGGCCCGGATTTCATCATCGAGGAGGTCGACAACCTCGACGCCGATGCCCAGGCCTTGCTGATGCCCGCGCAGGCGGAAGGGGCGAGCACCTATGTGCTGGGCAAGGACCTGCCGCTGGAGCAGACCATCGCCAACATGTCTGGCATCCTTGCCGGGCTGGGGATGAAGATCGAGATCGCCTCGTGGCGCAACATCGTGCCCAACGTCTGGTCGTTGCACATCCGCGATGCCTACTCGCCGATGTGCTTCACCAACGGCAAGGGTTCGACCAAGGAAAGCGCGCTGGCGTCGGCCCTTGGTGAATTCATCGAGCGGCTCAACTGCAACTTCTTCTACAACGATCAGTTCTGGGGCGAAGACATCGCCAATGCGGCCTTCGTGCACTACCCCGACGAGCGCTGGTTCCAGCCGGGCCGCAAGGATGCGCTGCCTGCCGAGATACTCGATGCCCACTGCCTGGCCATCTACAACGCCGACGGCGAACTGCGCGGTTCTCACCTCTACGACACCAACTCGGGCAACGTGGAGCGGGGCATCTGTTCGCTGCCTTTCGTGCGCCAGTCGGACGGCGAGATGGTGTATTTCCCGTCCAACCTGATCGAAAACCTCTACCTGAGCAACGGCATGAGTGCCGGCAACACCTTGGCCGAGGCCCAGGTGCAGTGCCTGTCGGAGATCTTCGAGCGCGCGGTCAAGCGCGAGATTCTCGAAAGCGAACTGGCGCTGCCCGATGTCCCGGCCGAGGTGCTGGCGCGCTATCCCGCTATCCAGGCCGGCATTCAGGGGCTGGAGGAGCAGGGCTTTCCGGTGCTGGTCAAGGATGCCTCCCTGGGCGGTCGCTTCCCGGTAATGTGCGTGACCTTGATGAACCCGCGCACCGGCGGCGTGTTCGCCTCGTTCGGCGCCCATCCAAGCCTGGAAGTAGCGCTCGAGCGCAGCCTCACCGAGTTGCTTCAGGGCCGCAGTTTCGAGGGGCTCAACGACTTGCCCCAGCCGACCTTCGAAAGCCATGCGCTGATGGAGCCGAACAACTTCGTCGAGCATTTCATCGATTCGAGCGGCGTGGTGTCGTGGCGCTTCTTCAGTGCCAAGGCCGATTTTGCCTTTGTCGATTGGGATTTCACCGCACAGGGTGAGAACGCCAACGCCAACGCCGAGGAAGCGGCGACGTTGTTCGGGATTCTCGCCGACATGGAGAAGCAGGTGTACATGGCGGTCTATGAGCACTTGGGCGCCAAGGCGTGCCGGATCCTGGTGCCGGGGTATTCGGAGATCTATCCGATCGAAGATCTGATCTGGGACAACACCAACAAGGCGCTGTTTTTCCGCGAAGACATTCTCAACCTGCACCAGCTCGATGACGATGCGCTGGGCAATCTGTTGCAGCGCCTGGAGGAGTCGGAGCTGGATGACTACACCGACATCCGCACCTTGATCGGTATCGAGTTCGACGAGAACACCGTGTGGGGGCAACTGACCATTCTGGAGTTGAAGGTGCTGATCCAGCTGGTGCTCGAGCGCTTCGACGACGCCAAGGAGCTGGTCGAGATGTTCCTGCAGTACAACGCCAATACGCTTGAGCGCGGCCTGTTCTTCCAGGCGCTGAACGTGGTGCTCGAGGTGCAGCTGGACAGCGACCTGGACATGGCCGACTACGAGGTCAACTTCCGCCGCATGTTCGGTGACGCGCGGATGGAGGCGGCGCTTGGATCCGTGGATGGCAGCGTGCGTTTTCACGGCCTGACCCCGACCAGCATGAAGCTCGAAGGGCTGGACCGTCACCTGCGCCTGATCGACAGCTACAAGAAACTGCACAGCGCCCGCGCCAGGGCCTGATCCCCCGCGCTGCCCTTTTCGCGGCCACGGGCCGCTCCTACGGAAAACTCAGCCGCCCGTAGGAGCGGTCATCGGCCGCGAAGAACGCGCTGCGGACTGTCTGCTCCACCGCGCTGCCTTTTTCGCGGCCACGGGCTGCTCCTACGGAAAACTCAGCCGCCCGTAGGAGCGGTCATCGGCCGCGAAGAACGCGCTGCGGACTGTCTGATCCACCGCGCTGCCCTTTTCGCGGCCACGGACCGCTCCTACGGAAAACTCAGCCGCCCGTAGGAGCGGTCATCGGCCGCGAAGAACGCGCTGCGAACTGTCTGATCCACCGCGGTGCCCTTTTCGCGGCCACGGGCCGTTCCTACGGAAAAAGGCAACACCGCCTTCAAGGCGCGGCAGGCAGGTAGTGGTCCAGCAGACGCTGGATGGAGCCGTTGCGGTGCAGCGTCTCCACCGCCTTGCGCAAACTGCTCACCACGCGCGGCGAGCATGTCTTCGAACACGCCAGGTACAGGTCCGTGGTCATCAGCACCGGGCTCATCAGCAGCGGCTGCTTGGAAACCTGGCGCCAGATGTACTGCGATTCCGGCACCCCGTTGAACCAGGCATCGACCCGCCCCAGCAGCAGCATCTGCGCCGGATTCTCACCGATGCGCAACGGGTAGATCTGCGACGCATCGAACCCTTCGTCGTACAGCTTGCGCTCCTGCGCGCTGCCCATGCCCACGGCGATCCGTCGATAGGTCCGACGTGCCTGGGCAAAGCTGTCGACGCGCTTGTCGAGGGTGAAAAACGCCCGGTCCATGCTCATGATCGGGGCGATCCAGGTGTAGCTGGTTTCCCTGTCGGGAGTTCGCGACAGCGGCACGATAAGCAGGTCCTGCCCGTGCTGCACAGTCCGTTGCGCGCGAAGCCAGGGCAGCACATTGATATTCATGTGATAACCCGCCAACGTCATGGCCTGCCGAGCGGCGTCAGCGACGATACCTTGCTGCCCCGCATCCCCCGCCATGCTCAGCGGCGGCGCCTCGGGCATGTACAGATCGAAGGTGCGCGGGTGCGCGGCCCAGGCAGCCGGGAGGAGAGCGCTGCACAGCAGCAGACCGCAGACAGACTTGAACAGCAATCCGCAAGTGCGGTTCAGATGACCCATGGCAACGATCCGATGACTTTCAATGGCAGGCTCCTGGACGGCCAGCATAGTCGCTAATGGCGCTACCTGCTCGCATGGGAACCGCGTCGACCTCAGCCCATCCATATCCGATACATACCTACGCACTGAGGACACTCCAGGTGGAGACCAAGCAAAGCTGGTCGTTCGATGCAGCGCAGATCGCGCAGGCGCAGCGCTTCAACAAGACCCTCGAGCGCCTGCCGCGGTTCCGCATCCGCAACCGCGTCACGCCAATGCTGATCCAGACACTGCTGCGTGCCGGCCAGCTGGGCAAGGCGCTGAAGCCTGTCAACCATGGCCTGGCCATCGAGAATCGCGTGCTGGTCAGCGCCGATGCCGTTCCGGTGAGGGTGCGCATCATCCGCCCGCAGGGGCCAGCCAAGGGCTTGGTGCTGGATTTCCATGGCGGCGGCTGGGTGATCGGCAACGCGCAGATGAACGATGACGTGAACATCGCCCTGGTTCAGGCCTGCGACGTGGCGGTGGTCTCGGTGGACTACCGGCTGGCCGTGTCGACCCCGCTGCAGGGCTTGCTCGACGACTGCCTGGCGGCCACGCGCTGCGTGCTCGGTGGCGGCTTTCCCGAGCTCGAGGGCCTGCCGGTGATCATGGTCGGTGAGTCCGCCGGTGGCCACCTGGCAGCGGCCACGCTGCTGCAGCTCAAGCGATGGCCGGCGTTGCTGCAGCGCGTCTGCGGGGCGCTGCTGTATTACGGGGTATTCGACCTGACCGGCACGCCCAGCGTGCGCGAGGCGGGCCCCGAAACCCTGGTGCTGGACGGGCCAGGCATGCTCGAGGCCTTCCGTCGGCTAACCCCCGGCCTGGACGACGAGCAACGGCGGCAACCGTCGCTGTCGCCGCTGCATGGCGACCTGGATGGACTGCCGCCGGCGCTGATGTTCGTCGGTGAACTGGACCCATTGCGCGACGATACCCTGCTGATGGCCGAACGCTGGGGCAGGGTGGCCGGCGTGGAGCTGCGCCTGTTGCCGGCCTCGCCCCATGGCTTCATCCACTTCCCCACGCCCATGGCCGCGCGGGCGCTGGCGTACAGCCGTGAATGGGTCGTGGGCCTGCTGGCGGCACGCGCTGCGCAGGATCCTGCCGGATGAGTTGAAATACGCTGGCGTGCTCGCCAGAATGCCCGCCCATGCGGGCCTGAACGGCACGCGTTGAACCTGGAGAATCGTTGCCTCGTGAACCCGCAGAGCTTGTCTCACCGCCTGGAGCAGGTCGCCGCCCAGGTCCCCGCCGGCGCGCGCCTGGCTGACATCGGTTCGGATCATGCCTACCTGCCGGTGGCCTTGGTCCTGCGTGGCATCGTCCCTCGGGCCGTGGTCGGGGAGGTCGCCCTGACGCCGTTTCTGGCGGCCCGGCGCAGCGTTGACGAGAACGGGCTGGCGCATTGCATCAGCGTGCGTCAGGCCGACGGCCTGGCGGCAATCGAAGCGAGCGACCGGATCACGGCCGTGACCCTCTGCGGGATGGGCGGCGAAACCATTCGCGACATTCTGCAGGCGGGCAAGGCGCGTTTGAGCACCGGCGAGCGGTTGATCCTGCAGCCCAATGGCGGTGAACGCCACCTGCGGCAGTGGCTGATGGACAATGGCTATGGCATCCGCCATGAAGAGGTGCTGCGGGAAAATCGCTTCGACTACGAGATCATCGTCGCTGACCCTGGCGAGCCGGTCGCGTACAGCCCACAGGAATTGTTTTTCGGGCCCTTGCAACTGCAGCAACGCACGCCGGCGTTCCTGGCCAAGTGGCAACGCCTGCTGCACCTCAAGCGCCGCACCCTCGAGCGGCTGGCCCACGCCCGGCAGAACGGGCTCGAAAGCAAACGAGTGGAGCTGGCCGAACACATCGACTGGATCGAATCCCTCAATCCCTTGTAGCAGCGGCGCAAGCCTCGTTACAGCTTACGCGGTGCGTCGGACTCACCACTGTATGGGTTGCCCATCCCAGGCCCAGAAGCTGCCGGTCTGCGTCGGTCCGTGCTGGCCGATCAATTCGAGCAGGCAGCGTGCGGCGAAGTCGGGGTCGAACAGTTTGTCGGCCGGCACGTTGGCTTGAAAGGGCTGGGACAGGCGGGTGTCGGTGGTGCCCGGGTGCAAGGCCAGGACCGTGGCGGCGGGGTTCAAACGCTTGAGCTCGATGCTGGCAGTGCGCAGCAGCTGGTTGAGCGCCGCCTTGCTGGCGCGATAGCTGTACCAGCCACCCAGGCGGTTGTCGCCGATCGAACCGACGCGGGCCGACAGCGCCGCGAAGGTCGTAGGCTGTTTGCGCAACAACGGCAGCAGATGCTTGAGCAGCAGCACCGGCGCAAAGGCATTGGTGGCAAAACTGGCCTGCAGACTGCTCAGCTCCAGTTGCGCCAGACCTTTTTCCGGCCGCGCGCCGTCCTGATGCAGAATGCCCAGCGTGCTGATCACCAGGTGCAAATGATTGCAATCGCCCGCTACTGCACTGGCCAGCCGCTGCAGCGCCTGCTCATCGCGCGCATCACAATCATGGGTGACCAACCGCGATCCATGGCGCTGGGCCAATGCCGCGAGTTCGACGCTCGTGGTGGCCTCGCGGGAGACCGCAAACACCTGCGCGACATCCTCACGCTGCAACAGCTGCTCGCATAACGCCAAGCCGATGCCCTGACTGGCACCACAGATCAGCGCGCAGGCGCCACTGGATAGATCGGGTATCAACGCCATGCTGCACCGCCCGGGACAAGGATCGTACCGATAGGACCCGGCACTGCGGTCGAACGTTCTAAGGGGGCGTTCATGGATAGCTACCCTGCGCCCTGACAGGCGACCGCACACTGCCGCCGCATGGCCCGTGACGCGCCACCCGAACTCGCGTCAGTCCTGCTCGGCGGCCGGGCTTGGGGCATCCGCCTCGAGCGCCAGCTTCGCCCGATCGGCCTTGCTGATGTAGCGGTCCTTGCTCTGTGGCGCCAGCTTGGCGCTGGCCTTCTTGGCGTGTGCCTGCAACAGCTGTTTGATTTTCTTACGGCGATTCATGGCGTGGCCCAAGCGGAAAGTGGGGCGATGATACCAGTACTGCTCATCGACCCGCTTGTTGCGCCCGATCAGAAGCTGTACTTGGCCGTCAGCATCAGGTTGCGCGGATTGCCGTAGCTGTCGCCGCCATAGCTGGTCGAGTTGGCGATGGCATTGTAGTACTTGCGGTCGAACACGTTGTTGGCATTCAACTGCAGGTCCAGGTTGCGGTTGACCTGATAGCCGGCCATCAGGTCGGTGATGGCATAGCCACCCTGTTCCAGGCGGTAGCGGCTGCCGTCGGCCAGGTCGATGTCGTTGTACAGGCGGCTCTGCCAGGACAAGGTGCCGCCCACGCGCAGTTTTTCCAACGGGCCCTGGAAGCGGTAGCTGGTGGTGACCTTGAACAGGTGCTCGGGAATGTCGGTGTCGAAACGCTGGTTTTCATTCTGTGGGTTCGCGTTGTCCTTGAGCGTGTGGACCCGCGCGTAGGTGTAGCCACCGCCCACCTGCCAGTTATCGGTCAGCGCCCCTTGCAGCTCGAAGTCGATACCCTGGCTGCGCACCTCGCCCGAGGCTTCGTAGCAGCTGAGTTGCGGGCAGTTGTCGACGAAGATCTGCACCGCGCGGTTTTCCTGGTCGACCCGGAACAACGCCAGGCTGGCGTTCAAGGCGCCGTCGAAGTACTCGCCCTTGATGCCGATTTCGTAGTTCTTGCCCACGATCGGCTTGACCGGCGTGCCGCTGGTGTCCTGCGCGCTCTGCGGGGTGAAGATATCGCTGTAGCTGGCGTACACCGAATGGTGGTCGTCCAGCGTGTAGATCAGGCCGGCGTAGCGGGTGACGTTGCGAGTCACCTTGTAGTCGCCTTCGCCGTCGCGATTGTCATAGTCGTACCAGTCCACCCGACCACCCAGGATCAGCTTCAGCGGGTCGGCAAGGCTCAGCCGCGTGGTCAGGTACACGCCATCCTGGGTAGTGACTTCGCGGCCGTTGTCGGTGTGGGTGAAGTTCGGCTTGCCGGCGTCGATCGGCCAGTTGGTGTCGTACGGGTCGTAGTTGTGGGTGGTCATGTCGTAGATGCGCTTGCTGGCCCCCACGACCAGTTCGTGCGTTCGCCCGAACGCCTGGAAAGGACCGCTGGCAAAGGCATCGAGGCCGGCCTGGTTTTCGTCGTGGGCGGACTGGTAGACGGTACGTGCCAGCGTGTTGTTGACCCAGCGCGACTGATAAGAGCCGGAGAACAAGCCGTTCTGCTCGGCGTAGTTGGCGTTGACCTGCAGGTTCCAGTCGTTGGCCAGGCGCTGGCGCACTTCGGCGAACACGGTATTGATTTCCTGGTCCTTGTTTTCCCAGTCGGTACCCGGATTGTAGGAACGCGGCAGGTCCAGATGATGGCCGTCCTGGCCGATCATCGAGGAGCCCCAGAAGTAGTTGGTCTTGTCTTTCTGATGGGAGAAACCGAGGGTCAGCAGGGTGTCTTCGCCCAGGTCCGCCTCGGTGACGGCGTAGAACAGGCCGTGGTCCTCTTCGACGCCGTCGATGAAACTGTTTGCGTCTCGGTACGAACCCACCACTCGGCCCCGCAACGTGCCGGCCTCGTTGAGCGGGCTGGACGCGTCGATCTCGCCACGGTAGTCGTCGTGGCTGCCGGCAGCGCCGGTCAAGGTCACCTTCTGCTCGGCCAATGGCCGTTTGCGCACCAGGTTGATCGCCGCCGAGGGGTTGCCGGCACCGGTCACCAGCCCTGTCGCGCCGCGCACGACCTCGACCCGATCGAACATGGCCAGGTTGGGCTGGGCACCGATGGTTACGCCCGAATAGCCGCTGGGTATGCCGTCGTACATCAAGTTGTCGATGTCGAAGCCGCGCGCCGAATAGGCCTGGCGGCCGGGGCCGTTGGCATAGTTGAGGAACAGGCCCGGGGTGGCGCGCACCGCATCGTTGATGCTGGTCATGGCCTGGTCATCCATGCGCTGACGGGTGATCACGGTCACCGATTGCGGCGTTTCGCGCAGGCTAAGCGGCAGCTTGGTGGCGGTTGCCATGGCGCCGGTGGTGTAGGACTGCGAGCCTTCGGTGAAGCTGCCCAGCTGGAACGAGTCCGAGGTGATCTGGCTGGCACCCAATTCGATGACGCCCGGGGCCGTCTGTCCCTGGGTCTGGGTGCCATCGGCGGCCAGTGCCGGGGCCATCGTGGCCATGCAGATGGCCATGGCCAACAGATTGCGCGGAGCGTGGGGGCGTTGCAGCGGGGTAGGGCGTGACATGTAAAGCTTCCTGGCCAGACAAGGTTAATGCGAATCGTTAGCACTATTGTCTCAGAAAATTCCTACACATGGCGCAGGCGTATCAAAAAAACCGCCTTCCATTCTGCGAATTGCTCGCTGGCTTGTAGGAGCGGTCATCGGCCGCGAACCCGGCGCCACGATGCATCAGCCGATCCGTGGCGCTCCATTCGCGGCCGATGACCGCTCCTACGGGGTCCCGGATGTACCGGTGGTCGCGGCCAGGGCCTACAGGGCCGACGCGTCACCCATATGTCACATTTCATGTCTAGCTTCGATCATCACACCCCGGGCGCCGGCCTTCTTCCCTACCGCAAAGAGCCGCCATGGAAATCGATATCTTCAAAGACCTGCTGGTCCCCGTCATCGGTGGTCTGGGCATCTTCATGCTCGGCCTGGAGTTCATGTCCGATGGCATCAACAACCTGGCGGCCAACCGCATGCGCGCCTGGCTCGCCAAGCTGGCCGGCACGCCGGTGAAAGGCTTGGCCGCCGGCACGGTGATCACCGGCGTGCTGCAATCGAGCACGGCCATGACAGTCATGGTGGTTGGCCTGGTCAACGCCGGCGTGGTCGGCCTGCGACCCGCCATCAGCGTGATCATGGGGGCCAACATCGGCACCACCCTGGGCAACGGCCTGATCGCCATGCCGCTGGGTCCGCTGGGGCTGATCTTCGCCGGGGTGTTTGCCCTGGTCTACGTGTTCAGCAAGAGCGAGAAAACCCGTCACCTCGCGCTGGCCATCATTGGCTTCTCGCTGATCTTCTATGGCCTGAACCTGCTCACCGGCGGCCTCAAACCCCTGCGCGGCCTGCCCGAGGTGATGTCGGTCATTTCCAGTCTGCAGGCCGACAGCTATACCGGGCTGGCCATCTGCGTGCTGACTGCCGCGGGCATCACCGCGATGATCCATT
This sequence comes from Pseudomonas baltica, assembly GCF_014235765.1. Taxonomy (GTDB): domain Bacteria; phylum Pseudomonadota; class Gammaproteobacteria; order Pseudomonadales; family Pseudomonadaceae; genus Aquipseudomonas; species Aquipseudomonas baltica. Next base: position 1,333,414 of record NZ_JACMYH010000001.1, on the reverse strand, counting down.
CGTCCTCAGCCACCATCGGCATCGTCATGGGCCTGGGCGCCGCGGGCATCCTGGACTGGCAGACCGCCGTCGCGTTCTCCCTGGGCGCCGACCTGGGCACCACCGTCACCTCATGGCTGGCTTCGCTGAACCTGTCGAAGAACTCCAAGCGCGCCGCTTACGCGCACATCGCTTTCAACTTCATCGGCGTGGCAGTGATGTTTCCGCTGTTCTTTCTGTCCATGGACATCCTGCAAGGCGCCATGGGCCTGTTCGGCATGGACGTCACCCGCTCGGAAATGGTCGACGGCAAGGAAAGCTTCCCGCTGGTGCCCGTGGCAGTGGGGCTCTATTCAATCGGCTTCAATATCTTCAACACGGCGCTGATGTTTCCCTTCATCGGCGTGTTCGACCGCGTGCTGTCGCGCATCGGCGCCAGCCGCAGCGACGAGGAGGACTACGCCGTGCCGCGCTATCTCGACCGCGCCGCGCTGGCCAGCGTGAACACCGGTGTCGCGGCGGTCAGCCAGGAACTGACCCGCCATGGCCAAGGCATGGGTTTGCTGCTGGATGCGGCGCGCGGCCAGTCCCAGGCGCTGAAGAACGCCACGGAACATGAGCACGCGCTGGACACCCTGAGCCAGGAGATCCGCGGCTACACCGCGCAGATGTTCAAGAACGATCTGACTGCGCGCCAGACCAACCTGCTGGCCAGCCTCATCGAGGAAGAGGATTTCAGCGCGAGCCTGACCCGAACCCTGTCGCAGATCACCCGCCGCATCGAGCGTCAGGTGTTCAGCGCCAACGCGCGCAAGATCATCGACGCCATCCTCGATATCGTCGAGCCGGCAGTGCGCAAGGGGCCGCAAGGGGTCTACCTGCCGAATGCCCACGCCAAGGACTTGCTGGCCTTGCGCGAACGTAGCCTGCAGGGCGAACAGAAGCTTGGCTGGGATGAACGCGGCGCGATTCTGGCATTGCTGGGCAGCGCCGAGCGCGCGCTCAATCTGGTCCAGCGCATCGCTGAGGAACGCCTGTCGGTGTCGCGTGAACTGGATCAGGGCGAACCAGCCACGGCGGCCGACCATGCCCCGGCAGGGGTGTTGGCCAAGCCGCTGTAACCGACCTGGGGCTAGCGCGCAGCGGCCGCTGGCGAAGCGTGATACCAGGGTCGCAGCAGGCTGAGCAGGCCCAGCAGCGCCATGCCTGCGCCCAGCCAAAGGGGCGCTCGCAGACCCAGCCCGGCATCGATCACCGCGCCGCCGGCCCAGCTGCCCAGTGCCAGCCCGGCGGTGATGACCGAGGTGTGCAGGGTGTTGACCAGTGCGCCGGGCTCGGCGGCTTTCATCACCCGCGCGACCATGGCCGGGTTCAATGCCACCCCGGTCAGGCCGACCGTGAGGAAGCAGGCCAGGTTCAGCCAGAACACCTGGCCGGCCAGGGCGAATCCGCCCAGGGCCAGTACCAGCAGCGCCAGGCCCCAACCCAGCGCCGCGTAGGTGTGCCGATCGGCGATGCGCCCTACCACCATGTTGCCGAGCACGTTGGCCACGCCGTACAGCGCCAGCAACGGCGCCACCTGGGCGGGCGCCACACCGACTTCCTCGATGAGGATCGGCGTGCAATAGCTGAAGGCGGCGAAGGTGGCGCCGATGATCAGTCCGCTGGTGACATAGGCACCCCACAGGCTGCGATTCTTCAGGCTGATCCACTGGCTGCCCAGCGACGGCTCGTCTCCGGCCTCGGCGCGAGGCAGGCGGGTGGCAACCAGCACCGTGCACAGCGAGGCCAGCGCCACTACCAACCAGGCACTGGCACGCCAGCCATAGTGATGCTCGACCCAGGCGGTCGCCGGCACGCCGGCCACCGGCGACAGCATTAGCCCGGCCAGCACCACCGAAATGGCCCGGCCGCGGTCCTGCAGGCTGACCAACCCCGCGCACAAGGTCATGCACAGGCCGATGCAGGCCGCGCTGGAAACCCCCATGACGATCCGGGCCAGTGCCAGCACCGTATAGGTGGGCGCGGCGGCGGCCAAGGCGCCAGCCAGCACATACACCGCCAGCAGCCCGACCAGGGCGCGCTGGTTGCTGATCCCGCGCGACAGCAGCAGCATGGTCACCGGCGGCCCGCCCAGGGCCATGCCCAGCGCATACAGGGCGATCAGGTTGCCGACCTGGGCCAGGCTCACGGAAAACGCCGAGGCCAGGGCAGGCATCATGCCCGCCACCATGAACTCGGCGGTCACCAGCGAGAAAATCGTCAAACCCAACAGGTAGACGGTCGGCGGAAGCTTGGAACGGGTGGTCATGAGCATCTCGGACAAAAATGAAGCTGGCTACCCTAGGGATTCTTGAACGAATGGTCAAATAACCATTGGCGCTGTATTCATCCCCGGCGACGGTCGGCGCCGACGCTTGCTTCGCGCGAGCGGCGCGGCGATGCTCACAGGCTTTTCCAACCGAGAGCGCTGTCATGCCCTGCGTAACGCGAAGCCCTGCCGAACTGGCCATGGATGAAACCTTCTGGAAGGACGTTGCAGCGCGTTACCCGCGCGACGATGGGCCAATCAACCTCGATGGCGGCTATTTCGGGCGCATGAGCGAGGGCGTGGTACAGGCCTATGAAGATGCGATCAGGCAGGTCAACCGCGGCAACTCGGTGCAGGTCCGTGAGCATTTCGACAAGCACCAGGCCGAAGCCATCCGCCAGCAACTCGCCGAGCTGATGGGGGTGCCTGCCGACGAGCTGGCTTTCGCCCGCAGCGCGTCGGAAGCCCTCTATTCCCTGATCCGCAATTACCAGCGTCTGCAGCCGGGCGACCAGGTGCTGATCAGCGACCTGGACTACGGTTCGGTACAGGGCGCGTTCGACTGGCTGCAGCAGGCGCGCGGGGTCGAGCTGGTCACCCTGGTCCATGCCCACCCTGCAACCCACGACGGCCTGCTGCACAGCTACCGTGAGGCCTTCGCCACCCACCCACGGCTCAAGCTCATGGCGTTGACCCACGTCACCCATCGCACCGGCCTGGTCATGCCGGTAAAAACCATCGCCACCGAGGCCAGGGCGCATGGGATCGACGTGATTCTCGACGGCGCGCATTCACTGGGCCAGATGGAGGTCGATCTGGCCGACATGGGCGTGGAAATGGCCGGCTTCAATTTGCAGAAATGGATCGGCGCGCCGCTCAGCCTCGGGGTCATTCACGTACGCCGCGAGCGCTTGGCCGATTTCGCGCCGGACATGGGCAACCCTAGCTACCCGGCCGGCGACATACGCTGCCTCACACCTTATGGCACGCCCAATGTACCGGCGCTGATGAGCCTGCCGACCGTGTTTGCCGAACATGAGGCGCTCGGCGGTTGGCAGGTGAAGGGTGCACGCCTGCGCTACCTGCGCGACCTCTGGTTGCCGGCGGCGCGTGCGCTGCCCGGCATTGAAGTGCTCACGCCGGACGATCCGCGCCTGGCGTGCGGCATCGCCTCGTTCCGCTTTCGCGACGTCGAGGATCAACAAGGCAAGATCGACCAGTTGCTGGCGCAGTTCAATATCTTCACGGTGGCCCGCGCTGGCTCGGCGTGCGGGCCCTGCATACGGGTGACGCCAGGCATCAACACCACGCCGGCCGACATGCATGCCTTGGCGAGCGCCTTGGCGCTGATGAGCGAGTAAGTGAACGCGGTTGCCATAGAAGATCTGCGCGGCGGGTGCCGCGCAGATCCAGATCACCCAAGGGCAGGGCGCCCCCAGGCCGGCCTCAACGGTTGGGGGTGACCCGCCAGATGGTGTTGGCCAGGTCGTCGGCGATGATCAGCGCACCGCGCGGATCGACCGTTACACCGACAGGGCGGCCGCGGGTCTTGCCGTCGTCGCCGCGGAAGCCGGTAGCGAAGTCGATCGGCTCGCCGGCGGGTTTGTCACCGGAGAACGGCACGAAGATCACCTTGTAGCCCACGGGATTGTCGCGGTTCCAGCTGCCGTGCTCACCGACGAATGCACCCTGAGCAAATTTCTCGCCCATGGCCGGGATCGAGAAGTCCACACCCAGTGCAGCCACGTGGGAGCCCAGGCTGTAGTCGGGCTTGACGGCAGCGGCGACTTTCGCCGGGTTTTGCGGCTGAGCGCGGGAATCGACGTTCTGGCCCCAGTAGCTGTACGGCCAGCCATAGAACTGGCCTTCACGTACCGAGCTCAGGTAGTCGGGCACCAGGTCCGGGCCCAATTCGTCACGCTCGTTGACCACCGCCCACAACTGGCCGGTCCCCGGCTGAATGGTCAGCGCCGTCGGGTTGCGTATACCGGTCGCGTAGGGCTTGTGCGCACCGGTCTGCGCATCGATCTGCCAGACCATGGCGCGGTCGATCTCGACCTCCATGCCGCGTTCGGTCACGTTGCTGTTGGAGCCGATGCCCACGTACAGGTAGCGCGCGTCGTCACTGATGGCCAGCGACTTGGTCCAGTGGTGGTTGATCGCCGACGGCAGGTCGGCCAGTTTGGTCGGTGCCGCGCTGGCTTTGGTCTGCCCGTCGGTGTAGTCGAAGCGCACCAGGGCATCCTGGTTGGCCACGTACAGTTTGCCGTTGGCATAGGCCAGGCCGTAGGGCGCGTTGAGGTTTTCCGCGAACACCGTTTTCAGCTCATAGGTGCCGTCGCCATCGGCGTCGCGCAGCAGGGTCAGGCGGTTGCCGCCTTTGACCTGGGTGTTGCCCTGGGCCTTGATGTAGCTGGCGATCACGTCCTTGGGCTTGAGCTTGGCGGCGCTGCCGCCGCGACCCTCGGCCACCAGGATGTCACCATTGGGCAAGACCAGGGTCTGCCGCGGGATGGCCAGGCCGGTGGCGATCGCGCTGATGGTATAGCCTTGCGGCACGGTCGGCTTGCTGTCACCCCACGCCACCGGCTCGGCGATCTTCATGCTCGGCAGCAGGCCGCGCTGCGCTTCCGGCAACTTCGGGTCGGGCCCGCGTGCCTGGGTGCTGTCGGCTTCGCTGCCGCAGCCGGCGAGCAGCAGCGCCATGCTCAAGGCCGTCAATGCGCCTGAATATTTCATCGAACACCTCCCGAACGCAGATTGCTCAAGCCGATCCATGCCGCCACCAGCGACAGTACGGTCACCACCACCGACATGACCAACCCGGTGGGCATCACCGCCCAGGCATCCTTGGCGTGCTCGAAGGCGTTCACCAGGCCCAGCACCCACGTGATCAGCAACAGCAGAAAATACAGCACCGCACGGCCGCCCTTGTGCTCGGCACGGATCAGGTTGATCAGCGCAAAGACCAGCGCCAGCCCGCAGAACACCAGGCCACCGGCGATGAGCCAGGCGGCGAAGTTGCTCCATTGGATCTGGTAGCTCTGGTAGTAGGCGATATCACTGAGCAGGGCGCCGAGAAACAGCGGCACGGTGCCAGCCAGAAAAATCGCATGCAGCGGGCCTGGCCTGTGTCGATAGGCGAGTTGGGTAGAAGTGGTCACGATTGTTCCTCATCGTTGGACAACATCGGCACGGGTGTACCGGCTCGTCAGGGGCGCAGGGTGCGCATAGCAAGGGATCGCCGACGCCAACTGTTAGTTCACCAGGCTTCGTGTCGAAATATTTTACGCGGCGCATGCGCAGCCCAGCGCAATGGCCCGAGCCAGACGCCACCGGCCGTCGGCCGCCGCGATCTTCATTCAATCAATCGCCTCGAGTGGCCGATACAACGCCAGCCCATGCTTTCGCAGGGTTCCCCTTCTCGAGGTCTGTCATGTTCAAAACGTCTCTGCGCGCACAGGTCCTGGCGCTGCTGGCCAGTGGGTTGCTGATCCTGCTGCTGATCGCCCTGGGCAGTTTCAAGTTTCTTGCGGCCAGCCTGGATGACTACACGGCGCTGGTGGCGGGCCCCCTGCGTGCCACTGAACTGGTGGACCGGGCCAACGTCCAGTTCAAGACCCAGGTGCAGGAATGGAAGAACGTGCTGCTGCGCGGGAAGGATGCCAAGGCGGCGGACAAGTATTGGGCGCAGTTCGAGGAGCAGGAGCGCGCGGTGGCGGCGACCTTGCAAGCGCTTGGCGAGCTGCCGGGGGTGCCCGCCGGCATCAGTCAGAATGCGCAACGCCTGCGCGCCGAACACGCGGTGCTGGGTGCGGCCTATCGCAAGGGGCGCGACGCCTTCCTGGCCAGCGGCGCCGATGCTGCCAGCGGTGACCGCGCCGTGGCAGGCGTCGATCGCGCTACCAGCGAGCAGCTCAATGCCCTGGTCAGCGAACTGCGTACACTCGCCGACGAACAATCGCTGCTGATCAACCACCAAGGCCACCAGGCGATCATCTGGGGCATCGTCATCATGCTGATGTCGGGCCTGTTGATCACGGCCCTGAGCCTGTGGCTGGTCAACCGCAACCTGGTCACCCCGGTACGCGATCTGATCGACTACGTAGCGCGCCTGAGCCAGGGTCATCTGGCCGAGCGCGTGGTCAGCCATCGCCGTGACGAGCTGGGTCGCCTGGCCGTGGCCGCGAACACCCTGCGTGATTTCCTCGCCGACACCTTCACCCGCCTGCAACGCAGCACGGCCAATCTGGACCAGGCCAGCGGCGAGCTCAACACCATCGCTGCAGTCATGCTGCAGGGCACCAGCGAGCAGTTCGAACGCACCGACCAGGTGGCCACGGCGATGCAGGAAATGTCTGCGACCGCCCAGGAAGTCGCACGCCACGCCGCTGGCGCCGCCACTGCGGCGGATGACGCCGACCGCGAAGCCCAGGACGGCGAGCAGGCGATGCAAGCCACCATCCATACCATCACCCGCATGCGCGGTGAAATTGCCGTGACCGGCGATGTCATTCGTCAGTTGCGCGACGACAGTGGCCGCATCGGCAAGGTATTGGAAGTCATCCGCGGCATTGCCGACCAGACCAATCTGCTCGCGCTCAACGCCGCCATCGAAGCCGCGCGCGCGGGCGATGCCGGCCGCGGGTTTGCCGTTGTGGCCGACGAAGTGCGCACCCTGGCGCAGCGCACCGCCGCCTCCACCCAGGAGATCCATCAGATCATCGACACCGTGCAGACCGGCGCGGTGAACGCCGTGCAGGCCATCGAAAGCGGGCAGAAGCGCAGCGACGAGGGTGGCGAGCAAGTGGTGGCGGCGGGTCAGACTCTGACCCGCATCACCCAGGCCATCGAGTCGATCAGGGACATGAACCGGCAGATTGCCACCGCTGCCGAGGAACAGAACGCGGTGGTCGAAGACATCGCGCAGAATCTGGTTGAAATCACCGCCATCGCCACCACCAACCAGGGCAGCGTCGAGCGCACCCAGGCTGCCAGCAGCCACCTGCATCAATTGTCGGCGGAACTGGCTCAGGTCACCGCGCGCATCAAGGCGGCTTGAGCGAGCGCCCCGCCGCCAGCTGGCGCTACTTGCCCTTGGGCAGCAGCCGCGCCAGCTTGCGCATCTCCACTTCGGCCTTGGCCAGCTCCGTGGCCGACGCCTCTTCCCAGACCCGCTGCAGCGGCTGCAGGTCGGGCTCGACCTTGACCTTGATGCACCACTGGTGATGGTCGTGCCACGAGCCCAGTGCCGACTGCACCGCCTTGAGGGATTTCTCCGCCTTGGGCGACAGCGGCGACAGGTCCCCGAACGCCTGGATCAGGTAGCGTGTGCGCTTGACCAGGATCCGCAGTTCGTGGCGATCGAACTCGGCATCCTTCAAGGCGTGCCGCAGCTTGCGCACGTGCTTGTCGAGGGTCTTGACCACGAGCTTTTCGAACGCTCGCGAGTGGCTGCCCAGTTCACTGGCGCGGAACGCGGCCGACCAGGTGTCCAGCGCACTGAACAGGGCGTTCAGGCTCGAATGGTCGACGATCACCCGATGCTCGCCTGCAAGCCGCGCGCGACGTTTCTCGGCCGCGCCGTGCAAGCCACGCCGCTCCAGCTCCTGCACCATGACTTCCAGATCGCGGGTGGGCGTGGTGAAGCGGCCCACGTTCTTGGCTGCGCTCAGCAGCGGTTGCAGCGCCGGCAGCGCACGAACCGGTATCAACAGGCTGCGAATGCGCCGTACGGCAATGCGCAGATCGTGCAGCGCCTCTACGTCGGTCGCTGCCTGCAGACGTACCCGCGCATGAAAGAGCGCCACTTCCAGTGCGATGATCTCTTTCACATAGCTGTCGACAAATGCCATCGAATCCTCCAATAGATAGTCACGCAGCGTCGTCGCGAACGCCTGTTCAGTGATAGACCGGAAGGCCTGGCCAACGTTGCCCAAGTGCACGGATGAATATGTTTGCAAATACATCAACCGCAAACGGGTGACTGATTTTCCTGTCCGCTAAACCTCAAGGGCCCAGTGCGGTCACACCTACACTTTCCACCGCAGGCAAGCGCTGCACGTCCCACCAGGAGCTTTTCGATGACTGTGAAGTCAGACCCCGTCGAACCCTCGACCCTCAACCCACCGGTATTCTGGATATCGGCCATCTTGCTTTTGCTGCTGGTGCTGTTCGCCAGCCTGATGCCGCGGCAGGCGCAGACCTTCTTTGCCGTGGTGCAAGACTGGATTTTCACCAACGTCAGCTGGTTTTACATCCTGGCCGTGGCGATCATCCTGGGCACCGTGGTGTTCCTGGGCGTGAGTCGCTACGGCGACATCAAGCTGGGCCCGGACCACAGCACCCCGGACTACAGCAGCATGACCTGGTTTGCCATGCTTTTTTCGGCAGGCATGGGCATCGGCCTGATGTTCTTCGGCGTCGCCGAGCCGGTCATGCATTTCCTCAACCCGCCCTACGGGGAGGGTGCCACGGTCGCTGCGGCGGGCGAGGCGATGAAGATCACTTCTTTCACTGGGGCCTGCACGCCTGGGCCATCTACGCCATCGTTGCCTTGATCCTGGCCTATTTCAGCTTTCGCCACGGCCTGCCGCTGACCCTGCGTTCAGCACTCTATCCGCTGATCGGCGAGCGCATCTACGGCCCCATCGGGCATGCCGTGGACATCTTCGCCATCATCGGTACGGTGCTGGGTGTGGCCACTTCGCTGGGCTTCGGCGTGGCGCAGATCAACACCGGCCTCAACGCGCTGTTCGGCGTGCCGGTGTCGATCCCGATCCAGATCGCGCTGATCATCGGCACCACTGCGCTGGCCACGCTGTCGGTGGTGTCGGGTCTGGACAAGGGCATCCGCCGGTTGTCCGAGCTCAACCTCGGGCTGGCTGTGCTGTTGATGGCCATGGTGATGATTCTCGGCCCCACCGTGCTGATCCTGCAGACTTTCGTGCAGAACACCGGCGGGTACCTGAGCGAAATCGTCAGCCGCACGCTCAACCTCAATGCCTACCAGCCCACCGACTGGATCGGCGGCTGGACCCTGTTCTACTGGGGCTGGTGGCTGGCCTGGTCGCCGTTCGTGGGGCTGTTCATCGCGCGCATCTCGCGCGGCCGCACCATTCGTGAATTCGTCACCGGCGTGCTGCTGGTGCCTACCGCGTTCACCCTGCTGTGGATGACCGTGTTCGGCAACACCGCGATCCACATGATCCTCGAGCAGGGCATGGTGGACCTGGGCATTGCCGTGGACAAGGACACCTCCCTGGCACTGTTCGCGTTTCTCCAGCACTTCCCGTTTTCCGGGGTGATCAGCGCGCTGGCGATCATCATGGTAGTGGTGTTCTTCGTGACGTCCGCCGACTCCGGCGCCATGGTGGTCGACATGCTTGCGTCCGGCGGTTCGGAAAACACCCCCGTGCGCCAGCGCATCTTCTGGGCCTCGAGCATGGGCCTGGTGGCGATCGCGCTGCTGCTGGCCGACGGCCTCAAGGCCTTGCAGACCGCAACCATCGCCAGCGCGCTGCCCTTTACCCTGGCTTTGCTGCTGAGCATGCGCGGCCTGCTCAAGGCGCTCAAGCTCGACGCCACCAAGCGTGACCTGCGTCACCAGGCACTGGCCATCTCGCCAAGCACGCCGCGTACCGGCGGCACCTGGCAGCGCCGCCTGCGCACCCTGGCGATGTTTCCGCGGCGTGCCCACGTGGTTCGTTTCATCGAGGACGTGGCACGTCCGGCGTGCCTTGGCGTTGCCGAGGAATGGCGCCTGCAGGGTTACGACTGCACCGTGGAAGATGGCGAGGAGGGCGGCGTGCGCCTGAGCGTCGGTCCTGCCGACACCGCCTTCATCTACGAGATCAGGCCCCATGCCTATGCCACACCCAGCTTCGTCATGAGCGGGCCGCCGGGCGAAGAGCGCAAGTACTTCCGCGCCGAAGTGCATCTGCGCGAGGGTGGCCAGGATCACGACGTGATGGGCTGGTCCCGCGACGAGGTGATCGGCGACATTCTCGACCACTACGAGCGGCACATGCACTTCCTGCACCTGGTGGGTTGAGCTTCACGCCGTTTCAATTTGCAATGGCCGGGCGGTAACATGCCGGCCATTGCCATCCCTCATTTCAGGAGCCTCCCATGGCCCATTCCGACATCACGTTCCTGCCAGACCCCGACCCCGAGTCGATTTCCTCGGACGTCGCAGGTTTCGGCGGCCTGCTGGTAACCACTCAGATCCCGACCCGCGCCGACGGCAGCCTGGAGCTGGGCAGCATCACCGAGCAGAGCGAATGCACGCTGCAGGCGCTGAAAGTGGCGCTGGAGGCGGCGGGCAGTTCGCTCGATCGCGTCCTGCACCTGACCATCTACCTGACCGACATGGCTGATCGTCCCGCGTTCAACGAGGTCTACCAGCGCTTTTTCGCCAAGCCCTGGCCGGTGCGTGCGGCGGTGGGCATCACCGCGCTCGCTGCCACAGGCATGCGCGTGGAAGTCACCGCCATGGCAGCCAAGGGCTGATCGTGCAGGAGAGCAGCATGATCGAAGTCACCGAGGTTTCCATCGCGCAACTGCGTGCCGCGCTGGAAAGCGGCCAGACCACCGCTGTCGAGCTGGTCCAGGCCTATCTGCAGCGCATCGCCGCCTACGACGGCGCCGACACGCCTACTGCGCTGAACGCGCTGGTGGTGCCGAACCCCTCGGCGCTGGCCGAAGCCCGCGCGGCGGATGCACGTCGCGCCAGTGGCCAGACGCTGGGGCCGCTCGATGGCATCCCCTACACCGCCAAGGACAGCTACCTGGTCAAGGGCCTGACCGCAGCTTCCGGCAGCCCGGCCTTCGCCGGGCTGGTGGCGCAGCGCGATGCGTTCACCGTCGAGCGCCTGCGCGCGGCCGGGGCGATCTGCCTGGGCAAGACCAACATGCCGCCGATGGCCAATGGGGGCATGCAGCGCGGTGTCTATGGACGCGCCGAAAGCCCGTACAACGCCGACTTTCTCACGGCGCCTTTCGCTTCCGGCTCGTCGAATGGCGCCGGCACCGCGACCGCCGCCAGTTTCGCGGCCTTCGGCCTGGCCGAGGAAACCTGGTCCAGCGGGCGCGGTCCGGCGTCCAACAATGGTCTGTGCGCCTACACACCCTCGCGCGGGATCATCTCGGTGCGCGGCAACTGGCCACTGACGCCGACCATGGATGTGGTTGTGCCATTTGCTCGCACCATGGCCGATCTGCTGGAAATCCTCGACGTGGTGGTCGCCGACGACCCCGACACCCGGGGCGACCTGTGGCGCCTGCAACCCTGGGTGCCGATACCCCAGGTCGCCAGCGTGCGCCCGGCGTCCTACCTGGAGCTGGCCGCCCCCGCCGAGGCACTGGCGGGCAAGCGTTTCGGCGTCCCGCGCATGTACATCAATGCCGACCCGCTGGCGGGCACTGCGGAGCAACCGGGCATCGGCGGCCCGACCGGGCAGCGCATCCACACCCGTGCCTCGGTGATCGAACTGTGGCAGCAGGCACGGCGTGCCCTCGAGGCTGCCGGCGCCGAAGTCGTGGAAGTGGACTTCCCCCTGGTGTCCAATTGCGAAGGCGACCGACCGGGTGCGCCAACCGTGTTCAACCGCGGCATCGTCGACCCGGCGTTCCTTCACCATGAGCTGTGGGACCTGACCGCCTGGGCGTTCGACGATTTCCTGCGCGCCAATGGCGACCCGGCGCTCAACCGTCTGGTGGACGTCGATGGGCCGCTGATCTTTCCGCACGACCCCGGCACGCTGCCCAACCGCGAAGGCGACCTGGCCGCCGGCATGGACGAGTACGTGAAGATGGCCGAGCGGGGCATCACCCCGTGGGACCGGATCGACACCCTCGCCGACGGCCTGCGTGCACTGGAACACACCCGCAAGATCGACCTGGAAGACTGGTTGCAGGCACTGCAGCTGGATGCCGTGGTGTTCCCAACCGTCGCCGATGTGGCGCCGGCCAATGCCGACGTCGACCCGGCCGCGGCGGACATCGCCTGGAGCAACGGTGTGTGGGTGGCCAACGGCAATCTGGCGATCCGCCATTTGGGCGTGCCGACCGTGACCGTGCCGATGGGCCTGATGGCCGATATCGGCATGCCGGTGGGTCTCACGTTCGCCGGCCGCGCCTATGACGACACGCAACTGCTGCGGTTCGCCGCGGCCTTCGAAGCCACGGGCAACCGCCGGGCGATTCCACTGCGCACGCCACCCTTGCAGCGCTGAGCGTATGGCTGACACCCGGGCGTCATGGCCCTCCGGTGTCAGCCGCCACGCTGGCCATCGGTGCGGTCCATGAGCTCATTCCAGATGTACATGACGGCGTAGGCACGCCATGGTCGCCAGTCTTCGCTGCGCAGCCGTTGATGACCGGGCTTGAGCAGCTCGGGGTGTGCGCGCGTGATCTCCTGCATGATCACCAGATCGCTGCCCGGCCAGGCGTCGGCGTCGCGCCAGGCACGCATCGCCACGTATTCGACCGTCCACGGGCCAATACCCGGCAGTGCCAGCAGGCCTTGGCGCAGGGGCGTCAGGTCGGTACGTGTGTGTTCATCGACGAACGCTTCGATCTGTACCTGATTGCAAGCCACTGCAGCGGCGAAGTTCTGCAGCGCGGCCACGCGCTTGCCGGGCATGCCGATGCGGTCGAGGTTGACCTCGGCCAAGGCAGCGGGAGTGGGAAACTGCCACGCGACCTGTGGGTGCTGTGGCAGCGCCACCGGCCGCCCGGCCCGCTCGGCCAGACGCCCGGCAATGGTGGTGGCCGCCTTGACGCTGACTTGCTGGCCGACGATGGTGCGCACGATCAGCTCGAAGGTCGACCAGGTGCCAGGCACGCGCAGTCCCGGCGTCTGCAGCAGCAGGCGACCAAGCCAGGGGTCGCTGTCCAGCGCCGCGTGCAACCGCTGCGGGTCAAGATCCAGATCGAACATGCGCCGCAGGCGTGGCACCAGCGCGGCCAGGTGAACGCTGGCCGGTCCATCGATGCGCGCGATCAGGCAGTCACGGGTCGGGTCCTGGCGGACACTTAGCAGGCCTTCGTCACCCTGCCATTCGACGGTACGCAGGTAGACGCCGTCGATGACGGTCTCGACCAAGGCGCTGGAGCGTCCGCCGTAGAACCTGAGCAGGCGCTGCCAGTCGAAAGGCGGCTGATAGAACAGCTCGATGTCGGTACTGAGTGAGGGCATGGTGGAAAACTCCTTGCCGGTTCAGACCGTGCATCCCTCCACTTTGCTGCATCCACAGTCGACGCGGCTCGCGCCGCTGCTACACCCACTCCCCACCGACCTGTAGCAGCGGCGCAAGCCGCGTCCGGCCTTACCGCGTTCATCCAGACACACCGCCTTGCCCGCCGACGCGGCTCGCGCCGCTGCTACACCCACTCCCCACCGACCTGTAGCAGCGGCGCAAGCCGCGTCCGGCCTCACCGCATTCATCCAGACACACCACCTTGCCCACCGACGCGGCTCGCGCCGCTGCTACACCCACTCCCCACCGACCTGTAGCAGCGGCGCAAGCCGCGTCCGGCCGCACCGCGTTCATCCAGACACACCGCCTTGCCCGCCGACGCGGCTCGCGCCGCTGCTACACCCACTCCCCGCCGACCTGTAGCAGCGGCGCAAGCCGCGTCCGGCCTCACCGCATTCATCCAGACACACCACCTTGCCCGCCGACGCGGCTCGCGCCGCTGCTACATCCAATCCCCGCCGACCTGTAGCAGCGGCGCAAGCCGCGTCCGGCCTTACCGCGTTCATCCAGACACGCCGCCTTGCCCGCCGACGCGGCTCGCGCCGCTGCTACATTCGATCGCCGTTGAGGCTGCATACCGCATTCCTCTGTAGCAGCGGCGCAAGCCGCGTCCGGCCTCACCGCATTCATACAGACACACCACCTTGCCCGCCGACGCGGCTCGCGCCGCTGCTACAGACCATCCGATTACTGGGCTGCTGCCGGGCGCTTGATCATCAGCAGGGCTACGATCAGCGCCAGCACCGCCACGCCGGTGGCCAGCAGACCGAGGGATTCCAGGCCGAACTGACGAATGCCCAGGCCACCGAAAATAGCGCCCAGACCAATGCCGGCATTGGCCGCCGAGATGTTCAGCGACGCCGCCAGGGCCTGGGCCTTGGCGCCAGCCTGCATGACGCGTACCTGGCAGATCGGAAACAGCGCCGTATAGGCGATGCCCCAGGCAACCAGTGCCGCGATCAACCAGGCGCGCTGCTCGGCCAGCGCTACGGCAGCGGTCATGCCCGCGCCCAGCACCAGCAGAAACACCACCATCGCGCCGAGCGGACGCCGGTCGACCATGCTGCCACCCAAGTGGTTACCCAGCATGCCGACTGCGCCGAAGCCCATCAGCCACCAACCGACCTGACCTGCCGGCACACCACCCAACCGCTCGAGGATGTCAGCCAGGTAGGTGTAGGCGGTGAACATGGCGGTAAAGGTCAGCACCGACAGCAGCACGTGGGCCAGGAAGCGCGGCTGACGCAGGATCGCCGTCTGCTTCTCGCCGACCGCGGCGGCGGGCGAGCCGGGCAGTTTCGGCATCACCAGATGCATCAGCACGCCAATCAGCAGCGACACCCCAGCCAGCACCCAGAAGCTCCCGCGCCAGCCGATCAGGTCGGCGGCCACGGTGCCCAGCGGAACGCCGAACACCAACGCTGCGGAAATGCCCAGGTACACCTTGGCCACGGCCTTGCCGGATTGTCCGGGCGCAGCCAGTTGGCCGGCGGTTTCACTGGCCGTGCCCCAGAACACCGGTAGCGCCAGGGCAGGGATGAAGCGCGCGATGGCCAGCACCCAGATATTGGTGGACACCGCCGCCAGCACATTGGACGCCGCGAACACCAGCAGAATCAGGGTGAACAGTTTCTTGCGCTCGACGTGCGCCAGGCGCGCCGTCAGATACGGTCCGAACAGCATCACGGTGAATGCGAACAGGGTCACCACCTGACCGGCCAGGGCAATGGAAATATCCAGGTCCCGTGCCAGGCTCGGCAACAAGCCGACGATCAGGAACTCGGTGGTCACGATGATGAAGGCCGCCACGGCCATGATCAGGATCTGCACGCCGGAAGCGCTGCTGCTCAAGGCAGACGGCGCGGCTTCGGCCATGTGGGAAGAAGACATCGAACTTAACTCCGGAAAGATTTTGTAATAGCCTATTGGGGAAGTCCTGGAAAATCCCGGCCATTAATTACCTTGTGAATTGAACTGAATTCACCAATCGGAGGTGCGATGTTTTCCTCGGAGCGCCTCAAGGGCATCGACGTCTTCGTCAGCGTCGCCGACCTGGGCAGTTTCACCGCCGCCGCCGAAAGGCTGAACCTCAGCAACTCGGCGGTCAGCAAAGGCGTTGCGCGCCTGGAAGCGCGGCTCGGCGTACGGTTGTTCCAGCGCACCACGCGGCGCCTGGCGCTGACCGAGGCAGGGCAGACCTTCTACCGCACCTGCACCAGCGTGCTCGCCGACCTCGAAGAGGTGGAACTGGCCATGAGCGCCGAGCAGCGCGAACCCCATGGCCGCCTGCGCATCGACCTGCCTGCGTCCTACGGCCGATTGCACGTGCTGCCGCTGATTCTCGAGTTCGCTGCGCGGCATCCGCGGCTGCAGCCTCACGTGTCGTTCTCGGACCGCTTCGTCGACCCTGTCCAGGAAGGCATCGACATCGTCGTGCGCATCGGGGGTTCCGATGCCTGGCCGAGCAACGTCGGGCGACGCTTCCTGGGGCGTCAGCGGCTGGTGTTCTGCGCAGCACCCGCCTACCTGCACGAGCACGGCACGCCACAGGGCGAGCGTGAGCTGGAACAGCATCGCTGCGTTGGCTATGGGCAGACCGATGGCACGGTCTATCCGTGGTACTTCAAGGGCCGCCAGCCCGGCGACATGGAGCGACGGACCATTCATCCGCACGTGGCCGTTGGCGACGGCGAAGGGCAGGTGATGGCCGTGCTTGCCGGGCAGGGCATCGCCCAGCTGCCGACCTGGCTGATCCAGCGGCATCTGGACAGCGGCGCCCTGGTCGAAGTGCTCGCGCCATTGGCCACCGACGGCCTGGCAATGAACCTGGTGTGGCTGAAAAGCCGTGAAGCCCTGCCCAAGGTGCATGCCCTGCTGGAATTCCTCACCGCGCGACTGACCCCGGCTGGCTCGGTTCCCTAGCGGTCTAGGGCCGGGGGCCGGGATTTCGCTTTACGCACTCGGTACACCGTTTAAAATGCCAGCATCCATTGGAGGCCTCCGCATGTCGTCATTCGCCCACATGATCGAAAACATCACCCCTGATATCTACGAAAGCCTCAAGCTGGCCGTCGAAATCGGCAAATGGTCCGACGGCCGCAAGCTGACCGCCGAGCAGAAAGAACTGACCCTGCAGGCCATCATCGCCTGGGAAATGAAGAACCTGCCCGAAGATCAGCGTACCGGCTACATGGGCCCGCAAGAGTGCGCCTCGAAGTCCGCGCCGATCGAAAACATCCTGTTCAAGTCGGATTCGATCCATTGACCTGCGATCTCTTTGCGCAAGACACCCTGCAAGAGCTCGGTCGCGGTGCGGCCAGCAAGATGTCCGCACAGCTCGAGGCGCCAGTGGTGCAATACCAGCTGCGTCTGGGCGATACGCAGATTGCCGTCAATCCCTTGATCGGCAGCAAGCTGCGCCTGGAGTTTCTCGGCGCCATCCACTGCGTGAACTGCGGACGCAAGACCAAGACCAGTTTCAGCCAAGGCTACTGCTACCCCTGTATGACCAAGCTGGCCCAGTGCGATGTGTGCATCATGGCTCCGGAAAAATGCCACTACGACGCCGGTACCTGCCGCGATCCGGCCTGGGGCGAGCAGTTCTGCATGACCGATCATGTGGTCTATCTGGCCAACTCTTCAGGGGTCAAGGTCGGCATCACCCGCGCCAGCCAGTTGCCTACCCGCTGGCTCGACCAGGGCGCCAGCCAGGCACTGCCGATCATGCGCGTGGCGACCCGCCAGCAATCCGGGCTGGTCGAAGACCTGTTCCGCTCGCAGGTCGCGGACCGCACCAACTGGCGCGCGCTGCTCAAGGGTGACGCCCCGGCGGTGGACCTGGTGGCTATCCGCGAGCAACTGTTCGACAGCTGCGCGGCCGGTATCCAGATGCTGCAGGATCGTTTCGGCCTGCAGGCGATCCAGGCCCTGAACGATGTGGACCCCATCGAGATCCGCTACCCGGTGCACACCTACCCGAGCAAGATCGCCAGCTTCAACCTGGACAAGAACCCCATCGCCGAAGGCACGTTGCTGGGCATCAAGGGTCAATACCTGATCTTCGACTCCGGCGTCATCAATATTCGCAAGTACACGGCTTACCAATTGGCCGTGCATCAGTAGAAGGGTTTTCGCATGCGTACCGAACAACCGAAAATGATCTACCTGAAAGACTATCAGGCGCCCGATTATCTGATCGACGAGACGCACCTGACATTTGAGTTGTTCGACGATCACAGCCTGGTCCACGCGCAGTTGGTCATGCGCCGCAACCCGGCGCGCGGGGCCGGGCTGCCACCGCTGGTGCTCGACGGCGAGTTGATGGAACTGCTCGGCGTCAAGCTCGACGACAGCGACCTGGGTGCCGCCGACTACCAGCTGACCGCCGACAGCCTGACCCTGCAGCCGCGCAGCGAGGCGTTCACCGTCGACACCAGCGTGCGCATCCACCCCGAAACCAACACCGCACTGGAAGGCCTGTACAAGTCCACGGGCATGTTCTGTACCCAGTGCGAGGCCGAAGGCTTCCGCAAGATCACCTACTACCTCGACCGTCCCGACGTGATGAGCCGCTTCACCACCACGTTGATCGCCGACCAGCAGCAGTACCCGATCCTGCTGTCCAACGGCAATCCGGTCGGCAACGGCCCCCAGGAAGATGGCCGGCACTGGGCCACCTGGGAAGACCCGTTCGTGAAACCGGCGTACCTGTTCGCGCTGGTGGCCGGTGACCTGTGGTGCGTGGAAGACAGCTTCACCACCGTCAGTGGTCGCGATGTGGCGCTGCGCATCTATGTCGAGCCGGAGAACATCGACAAGTGCGCTCACGCCATGACCAGCCTGAAGAAGTCCATGCATTGGGACGAAGAAGCCTACGGCCGTGAGTACGACCTGGACATCTTCATGATCGTCGCGGTCAACGACTTCAACATGGGCGCCATGGAAAACAAGGGCCTGAACATCTTCAACTCCAGCGCCGTGCTGGCCCGCGCCGAAACCGCCACCGATGCCGCCCACCAGCGGGTCGAGGCCATCGTCGCCCACGAATATTTCCACAACTGGTCGGGCAACCGGGTGACCTGCCGCGACTGGTTCCAGTTGTCGCTCAAGGAAGGCTTCACCGTATACCGTGATGCAGGCTTCAGCGCCGACATGCATTCGCCGACCGTCAAGCGCATCCAGGACGTCGCCTACCTGCGCACCCATCAGTTCGCCGAAGATGCCGGGCCGATGGCTCACGCGGTGCGCCCCGACAGCTTCATCGAGATCTCCAACTTCTACACCTTGACCGTGTACGAGAAGGGCTCGGAAGTGGTCGGCATGCTGCACACCCTGCTGGGCGCCGAAGGCTTCCGCAAGGGCAGCGACCTGTACTTCGAGCGTCACGATGGCCAGGCCGTGACCTGCGACGACTTCATCAGTGCGATGGAAGACGCCAACGGTGTCGAGCTCGAGCAGTTCAAGCGCTGGTACAGCCAGGCGGGCACGCCGCGGCTGCAGGTCAGCGAACGCTACGATGCGCAGGCTCGCACCTACAGCCTGACCCTGCGCCAGAGCTGTCCCGAGACACCGGACAAGGTCGAGAAGCTGCCGTTCGTGATTCCCGTGGCGCTGGGCCTGCTTGACGCCAATGGCCAGGAGCTGCCATTGCGTTTGAGCGACGAGGCCGCGGCGGTCGGTACCAGCCGTGTGCTGGCGGTGACCGAGGCGGAGCAGACGTTCACTTTCGTCGACATCGCCGAGCAACCATTGCCGTCGCTGCTGCGCGGCTTCAGTGCGCCGGTCAAACTGATCTTCCCGTATACCCGTGACCAGCTGATGTTCCTCATGCAGCACGACAGCGACGGTTTCAACCGCTGGGATGCCGGCCAGCAGCTGTCGGTCCAGGTGCTGCAGGAAATGATCGGCCAGTACCAGCGCGGCGAGTCGTTGTCGATGGATCCACGCCTGCTCACGGCCCTGGCCAGCGTGCTGGAGAATCCGCAACTGGATCCGGCGATGGTTGCCGAGATGTTGTCGTTGCCCAGCGAGGCCTATCTGGCCGAGATCAGCGAAGTGGCCGATGTCGACGCGATCCATGCCGCTCGCGAGTTCGCCCGCAAGCAGCTGGCCGACGGTCTGTTCGATGGGCTGTGGACGCGCTACCAGGCCAATCGCGAGGTCTCCAGGGCCACTGCGTACGTGGCCGAGAAAGAGCATTTCGCCCGCCGCGCGCTGCAGAACATCGCGTTGTCCTACCTGATGCTCAGCGGACGTCCCGAAGTGCTCGCCGCTACCCTTGAACAATATGATGCCTGCGACAACATGACCGAGCGCCTGACGGCCCTGGCGGTGTTGGTCAATTCGCCGTTCGAAGCGGAAAAGGCGCGTGCCCTGCAAGCCTTTGCCGAACACTTCAAGGACAATCCACTGGTCATGGATCAGTGGTTCAGCGTGCAGGCGGCCAGTGGCTTGCCGGGCGGGCTGCAGCGGGTGAAGGCGCTGATGCAGCATCCGGCGTTCACCCTGAAGAACCCGAACAAGGTGCGTGCGCTGATCGGTGCCTTCGCGGGTCAGAACCTGATCAACTTCCATGCGGCCGATGGCTCGGGCTACCGTTTCCTGGCCGACCTGGTGATCGAGCTCAATGCCCTGAACCCGCAGATCGCCTCGCGGCAACTGTCGCCGCTGACCCGTTGGAGAAAGTACGACAGTGCGCGGCAGGCACTGATGAAAGCCGAGCTTGAACGGATTCTCGCCTCCGGCCCGCTGTCCAGCGACGTCTACGAAGTGGTCAGCAAAAGCCTGGCTTGATGGATCGATTGGTGGGGATTCTTCGCGGGCAGAGCCCGCTCCCACAATGAATGCGGGTACATCGTCTCATTGTGGGAGCGGGCTCTGCCCGCGAAAAGGGCCCCGCAAATTGGCTGACGCACCGCAGCGCTCGGTTCGCGGCCACAGACCGCTCCTACAGGAGCGTTACAGGATCAAGTGCTGACCTTCAGCCCCACCAACCCCAGGATGATCAGACCCACACTGACCATCCGCATCAGCGCCATCGACTCGCCAAACAGCACGATACCGGCAATCACCGTACCCACCGCACCGACCCCGGTCCAGATGGCATAGGCGGTGCCCAAGGGCAGCTCACGCATGGCCAGGCCGAGCAGGCCGAGGCTCGCCGCCATGGCGGCAACGGTCAACACGGTAGGAAGGGGGCGGGTAAAGCCGTCGGTGTACTTCAGGCCGATGGCCCAGCACACTTCGAACAGACCGGCGAAGAACAACAGTAACCAGGACATGGAAAAACCCTCATCGAAGATGGGGTCGTCCCCGTTTGCAGGAAAAGTGGCGCCGGGTCGTCCCGGCGCCG
Organism: Pseudomonas baltica; assembly: GCF_014235765.1. Taxonomy (GTDB): domain Bacteria; phylum Pseudomonadota; class Gammaproteobacteria; order Pseudomonadales; family Pseudomonadaceae; genus Aquipseudomonas; species Aquipseudomonas baltica. Next base: position 1,312,512 of record NZ_JACMYH010000001.1, on the reverse strand, counting down.
AACACCATGTTGCCCATCCTTGCCCGATGGATCAAGTGCGGCGGATCAAGGTTCGGTCTTCAACGCGCCCGGCTCGGTGCCTTCCATGCGCCGGAAATAGGTCGAGAGCAGTGCTCCGGAAATATTGTGCCAGACGCTGAACAAGGCGCTGGGCACCGCCGCCAGCGGTGAGAAGTGAGCACTGGCCAAGGCTGCGCCCAGTCCCGAGTTCTGCATCCCGACTTCCAAGGCCAATGACTTGCGCTGCGCCAGCGGCAGCTTGAACAGCTTGCCGGTGAAGTAGCCGAGCAGGAAACCGAAACTGTTGTGCAGAATCACCACCGCCATGATCAACAGGCCCGACTCGGCAATGCGTGCCTGGCTGGCCGCGACCACGGCGCAGACGATCAACACGATACTCACCACCGACACCAGCGGCAGCACATCGACCGCCAGCTGGACCCGTGCACCGAGCAGCTTCTGGGCAACGACGCCCAGGACGATCGGCAGCATGACCAGTTGCAGGATCGACCAGAACATTTCCATGAACGATACCGGCAGCCAGGCCGAAGCCAACAGCCAGATCAGGGCAGGGGTGAGCAGCGGGGCGAGCAGGGTAGTCACCGCCGCGATGGCCACCGACAGCGCCAGGTCGCCCTTGGCCAGCCAGGTCATCACGTTGGACGAGGTGCCGCTCGGGCAGCAACCGACCAGAATCACACCGACGGCGATCTCCGGCGGCAGATGGAACACCTGGCACAACAGCCAGGCGACACCTGGCATGATCACGAAGTGCGCGACCGCGCCCAGCGCCACGCGCCACGGATGACGCCCGACCTCGGCAAAATCGTCGAGCTTGAGGGTCAGGCCCATGCCGAACATCACCAGGCCCAGCAGCGGCACGATCAGCGGCTTGAGGCCGATGAACCATTCAGGCGCCAGAAACGCCAGTATGGCGAACAGCAGGACCCAGTAGGCAAAGGTATTGCCAACGAAGCGACTCAAAGCGGCCAAGGCGCGCATGGGGTAGTTCCTTCTTATATAGAATCATCATGTTGGTACCCGCAAACCCCTGGAGGAGCGGTCCGCGGCCGCGAAAGCCACACCACGGTCTGCCTGACTCACCGCAGCGCCCCTTCGCGGGCAGCGCTCACTCCCACAGAAATCGCGCACCCCCTGTAGGAGCGGTCCGCGGCCGCGAAAGCCGCACCACGGTCTGCCTGACTCACCGCAGAGCCCACCCCCACAGAAATCGCGCAACCCCTGTGGGAGCGGGCTCTGCCCGCGAAGGGCGCGCTGCCGGTCAAATCCCCTGGGGCAGCTCTTCGCCGCCCAGCGCCTCGAACAGCACGGGCAGGAATTCACCGAAGGTCAGCATCATCAAGGTAAAGCTGGCATCCAGCTGCCCCAGCGCTTCCTCGCCACCGTCCTGCTCGGCTTGATCCTGCAGCAATTCCTCGAACTTCAAACGCTTGACCACCATCTTGTCATCCAGCACGAATGACAGCTTGTCCTGCCACGCCAGCGACAACTGGGTAACCTGCTTGCCAGTGCTCAGGTGCAATTGGATCTCGTCGCTGGTCAGATCCTGGCGCTTGCAACGCACGATACCGCCATCTTCATGGGTGTCGCGCAGTTCGCACTCGTCCAGAACATGGAAGTCATCGGCCGCTTTCTGCGTCTTCACCCACTCGGTCATGGTCGCGGTCGGCGCCACCTTCACGGTCAGCGGGCGCACCGGCAACGAGCCGATCACCTCACGCAGGGTCGACAGCAGATCTTCGGCGCGTTTCGGGCTGGCCGAATTGACCAGGATCAAGCCTTGCTTGGGCGCAATGGCGGCGAAGGTCGACGAGCGACGAATGAACGCGCGCGGCAGGAAGGCCTGGATGATCTCGTCCTTGATCTGGTCGCGTTCCTTCTTGTAGACCTTGCGCATCTGCTCGGCCTCGATCTCCTCGACCTTCTCCTTGACCGCGTCACGCACGACACTGCCCGGCAGGATGCGCTCTTCCTTGCGTGCGGCGATCAGCATGAAATCCTGGCTGACATGCACGAACGGGGCGTCTTCGCCTTTGCCGAACGGCGCCACGAAACCGTAGGTGGTCAGTTCCTGGCTGGCACATGGGCGTGCCGGTTTAGTCGCCAGTGCGGTTTCCAAAGCCTCGGCGTCGAAGGGGATATCCTGGGTAAGACGGTAGACAAGCAGGTTTTTGAACCACATGGGGTGAAGCACTCCTCAACATTAGGCAGGCATTATTCTCCGTGTGCGAAGCCGACGCCATCCCTGTGCTAAGTGTTTGGAAGGCCTCGAAAATTTTTTTGAAAAAGTGCTTGCCAGAGTTTGGGTCGCTCCGTAGAATGCGCGCCACACCGAGAGACAAAGGGTGATTAGCTCAGCCGGGAGAGCATCTGCCTTACAAGCAGAGGGTCGGCGGTTCGATCCCGTCATCACCCACCAATCTCTCTCAGTGTTACGCGCAGCGGTAGTTCAGTCGGTTAGAATACCGGCCTGTCACGCCGGGGGTCGCGGGTTCGAGTCCCGTCCGCTGCGCCATTAATTCCGCCTCAGAGCCCTTGAACTCTCTGAAGCAAAAAAAAGCGACCTTCGGGTCGCTTTTTTTTTGTCCAGAATTCCTGCCCGCAGGCAGCCCGTGGGATCAATGTGTGGGAGTGGGCCGCGAAATTTGTGGGAGCAGGCTCTGCCCGCGAAGCAGGCGCTGCCGTGTGTCAGGGGTAGCACAGCTCCCACAGGGTTTACCACGCTGGCTGCTTCATTCGCCGCGGATGTACTGCTGCAGCTGCTCGATCAGGCTGGCTTGTTCGGCGATGGCTTCCTTGACCAGGTCACCGATGGATAGCAGCCCCAGCAGTTGGCCGTTGTCGACCACCGGCAGGTGGCGCAGACGACCCTCGGTCATCAATGCCATGCAATGATCGATGTTCTGTTGGGGAGTCACGGTGATCACATGGGCGCTCATGATCTCGCTGACCGGCGTGCCAATCGACGAGCGCCCCAGCAGCACCATCTTGCGTGCATAGTCGCGCTCGCTGACGATACCCACCACGCGCCCCTCGACCACCACCGGCAGGGCGCCGACATTCATCTGCGCCATGAGCTTGAGGGCATCGAACACCATCTGTTGCGGCTCGATGGTGTGCACCTGCTGGTTGTGCTGGACTTTACTCTTCAACAGTTCCGCGACGGTTTTCATGGGCTATGGCTCCAGGGAAAGGCGAGTGCAGCTAAAGCGCCCTCGTGTGCCGTGGCGCCATGTCAATTAGTCCACGTTCCGCACCGTCCGCTGCATCCCCAAAGCGAACACCACATGCCCAACTGCGTTATGCGGCTGCCGCGTTCAGCCCGCCGGGGCGGCCTGGCACTGTCGGCAGATATGCTTGCCATTGCGATTGGCCCAGCCCAGTTCGGCAATGCGCGCCTCCGCTGCAGGTTTCTGCGCCTTGGTACCGAGCTTGGCGTCCACCGCAAATTCGAAGTCGAGGACCTTGCCGCAGCTGTCGCAATTGACTTTCCACTGATGGATCGCCAGTTCGCCGAACACCGGGCCGGTGGCCACGGCCACCCACTGGCCAGGCGGGTTGATCAGATGACGGACCTTCTCCACCACCAGGCGCATCGAAAGATCCTTGCTGCCCTTGAGGGTGACCAGCAGGGTGTCGGTGTTGTGGATCGAGCCGCCGTTGCCGGTGACCTGGTAACGGCCGGGCATGAGCGCGCGGCACTCGATCAAGGTGTGCTGCGGGTTGAGCAGACTGAAGCGGAAATCGTGTTCGACCATGGGTCCTCCAAATAGACGCGACATGCTAGCACGCCGGCCACGGCGGGGCCTCAGGCCATCGCGCGGGCCTGTTCCTCGAGGCGAGTGATGGCGTCGTCCAGTTCATTCAGCGCCGCCAAGGCTGCCGGATCGTTCTGCTTGAGCAGGGTTTCGCTGCGCAGGCAGGCCGCACGCAGTTGCGGCACGCCGCAATAGCGTGTGGCGCCGTGCAGGCGATGCACCCGCTCGATCATGGCATTCTGATCGGCATTGATTCGCGCCAGTTGAATGGCTTCGCGGTCGGCCTGCAGTGACGCCAGCAGCATCGCCAGCATGTCGGCGGCCAGATCGGCCTTGCCTGCCGCCAGGCGCAGGCCTTCGGCGGCATCGAGCACCTGCAGGGTATTGCTTTCCAGCGGCAGGTCCGCGGTCTTGTCCAGGCCCTGCGCGCTGAGCGCCAGCCCGGTCCATTTCAGCACCACCTGGGCCAGCTGGCGTTCGCTGATGGGCTTGGTCAGGTAGTCGTCCATGCCGCTCTGCAGCAAGGCCCTCTTTTCATTGGCCATCGCATGGGCAGTCAGCGCCACGATGGGCAGGGCGGCACCGGTCTGGGCACTTTCCCACAGCCGGATGCGCTCGGTGGTTTCGCGGCCGTCCATCTCCGGCATCTGCACGTCCATCAGCACCAGGTCGAGCCCGCCTTCCTGTACGGCCTTGATCGCCGCCGCACCTTTGTCCACCGCACGCACTTCGGCGCCGAGGTCTTCGAGCAGGGTCTGCACCAGCAGCAGGTTGGCCGGATTGTCGTCCACGCACAGCACGCGCGGTGCGCGCTCGCCGCTGCCCTCGGGGCTTTCGTAGCGCAATTGCTTGGGGTTGATCAGGTCCGCCAGCGCTCGGCGCAGTCGGCGTGTGCAACTGGGCTTGGCCTGCAGCTGACGATCCGCATTGGGCACTGCGGCATGGAACAGCGCTTGTTCGGTAGTCGGGCACAGCACCAGCACCTGGCAGCCGCTCTGCTCGATCTCGCGAATCTGCACGCCCAGGCGTTCCGGCGATATCTCATGGGCGGTGATGCCCAGCACGGCCAGATCGAGCGGCTGGCCTGCCTGCCGCGCAGCGTGGGTGGCCAGTACCAGCTTGTCCAGCGACTTGAAGTCGGTGACGTCCAGGCCACAGTCTTCGAGCTGATGCTGCAGGGCCTGCCGCGCCAGTTCATGGCCATCGACGATCGCGATGCGACGGCCGAGCAGGGGCGCCGACGGCAGGTCCTCGGCATCGTCGCGCGCCTTGGGCAGATTGAGGCTGATCCAGAATTCCGAGCCCTCGCCGGGCGTGCTGTCGACCCCGATCTCGCCACCCATCTGTTCGACCAGACGCTTGGAGATCACCAGCCCCAGGCCCGTGCCGCCGGGCTGCCGCGACAGCGAGTTGTCGGCCTGGCTGAACGCCTGGAACAGCGCCCGCACATCCTGGCCGGACAGGCCGATACCGGTGTCCTGGACACTGATGCGCAGTTGCACGCTGTCTTCGTTCTCGTCCTCCATCATGGCGCGGGCGACGATGGTGCCCTCGCGCGTGAACTTGATGGCGTTGCTGACCAGGTTGGTCAGGATCTGCTTGAGCCGCAGCGGGTCGCCGACCAGCGACAGCGGGGTGTCGCGGTAGACCAGGCTGACCAGTTCGAGCTGCTTGGCATGGGCGGCGGGTGCGAGGATGGTCAGCGTGTCCTGCAGCAGGTCGCGCAGATTGAAGGGAATATTGTCGAGTACCAGCTTGCCGGCCTCGATCTTCGAGAAGTCGAGGATTTCATTGATGATGCCGAGCAGGCTGTCTGCGGATTTCTCGATGGTGCCCAGGTAATCCAGCTGGCGCGGGGTGAGCTCGCTTTTCTGCAGTAGATGAGTGAAGCCCAGTATGCCGTTGAGTGGGGTCCTGATTTCGTGACTCATGTTGGCGAGGAATTCGGATTTGATCCGGCTCGCTTCCAACGCTTCCTTGCGCGCCAGGTCCAGTTCGATGTTCTGGATCTCGATGGTTTCCAGGTTCTGCCGGACGTCTTCGGTGGCCTGGTCGATGCTGTGCTGCAGTTCTTCCTGGGCGTCCTGCAGGGTTTCGGCCATGCGATTGATGCCGGCGGCCAGGGCGTCCATTTCATGGCTGCCCATGGCCGGTACGCGACTTTCCAGATTGCCGTCCTTGATCTGCGTGACGGTGTCCTTGATCTGCCGAATCGGCGCACTGATGCTGCGACTCATGTGCGCGGCAAGCAGCGCGGTGATGCTCAGCCCGGTGAGGATCAGCAGCAGGCTGGCGAACAGGCTGCGGTAGCCGCGCAGCAAGGTGCCGTCATGGGACAGTTCCAGTTCGACCCAGCCCAGCAGGTGATCGACTTCGCCGGGCACCTCGTCACTGGCCAGGTCGCGATGGCGGCCGAACACGGGCATCAGATAGCGCGTGGCGTCGAAGCCGCTGCGCTGCAGCGAGTGCGTGCTGTTGCCGATCGGCACCGCGTTGAGCATCATCGGCCCGGCATGGGCGAGCAGCGTCCTGTCCGCCCCCAGGAAGGTCACCGAGCGCACGTCGGTCAGCTCCAGGGACTGCGCGGCGATGCGCTCCAGGCGCTCGCGGTCCTTGGCCGCCAGTGCCGGTGCGGCCAGCGGCGCGAGCTGTTCGGAAATCATGTCGCCGCGCTGCAGCAACTGCCGCTGCAGGTCGGACTGCTGCATCCAGGTGAAATAACCCCCCAGGATCAGCGCCATGCAGGTGGCCGGAATGAGCGCGAGCAACAGCACGCGGGTTTTGATACCGAGTTTCTTCAACACGCCGCAGGCGCCTTTCTGACTGAGCAATGCTGGGAAAATACAGCGGGGCGTGCCGATGCGCCAGTCGCGCGCGCCGCGGCGTTGGGCCAATGGCATGTGCAAGGTCGCCAGGGGCTGAACCAGAACGACCAAAGGTCATGGAAGGGCATTGGACTTGCGCGTGTGAAGGTGCCGCACCGGCTGCTTATGCTTTCGCGCTATAAGGTGCGCACTTTGCGTGATATGGGTAGGCGCCGTTTGCCGGTATGATAGGCCACCCCCGCAGTCTGGATTGCGAATACGCCATGACCCCGCAGTACCTAACCATCGCCGACTGCGTCGGCAACACGCCGCTGGTGCGCCTGCAGCGCCTGGCCGGCGAGACCAGCAACACCTTGCTGCTCAAGCTGGAAGGCAACAACCCGGCCGGTTCCGTGAAGGACCGCCCGGCGCTGTCGATGATCAGCCGCGCCGAAAGCCGCGGGCAGATCCAGCCCGGCGACACCCTGATCGAAGCGACCTCCGGCAATACCGGTATCGCCCTGGCCATGGCGGCGGCGATCAAGGGCTACAAGATGATCCTGATCATGCCCGACAACTCGACAGCCGAGCGCAAGGCGGCCATGACCGCCTATGGCGCCGAGCTGATCCTGGTCACCCGCGAGCAGGGCATGGAAGGCGCGCGTGACCTGGCCGAGCGCATGCAGCGCGAAGGGCGCGGCAAGGTCCTCGACCAGTTCGCCAATGGCGACAACCCCGAGGCGCACTATCGCAGCACCGGCCCCGAGATCTGGCAGCAGACCGCCGGTACCATTACCCATTTCGTCAGTTCCATGGGCACCACCGGCACCATCATGGGCACCTCTCGTTTTCTCAAGGAACAGAACCCTGCGGTGCAGATCGTTGGCCTGCAACCCATGGAGGGGGCTGCCATTCCCGGCATCCGCCGCTGGCCGGAAGAATACCTGCCGCGCATCTACGAGGCCGATCGGGTCGATCGGATCATCGACATGGCCCAGCACGAAGCCGAAGAAACCACCCGTCGGCTGGCGCGCGAAGAAGGCATCTTCTGCGGCGTGTCGTCCGGCGGCGCGGTGGCAGGCATGCTGCGCCTGTCGCGCGAAGTGAGCAATGCGGTCATCGTCGCGATCATCTGCGACCGCGGCGACCGCTACCTGTCCAGCGGCATCTTCGACGCGCCCAACTGATGGCCAGAACCAAACCGGGCCTGCGCTTCCAGCCGACAGGCGGCACCCGTGCGCCACAGGTACCGACCGGCAAGAAACAGCGCCTGCCGATCGAGCGCCTGGCCAACGACGGCCGCGGCATTGCCTTCTTCGAAGGCCGGACGTGGTTCGTCAGTGGCGCCCTGGCCGGCGAGCAGGTCGAGGCGCGGGTGCTCAATGCCCACGGCAAGATCGTCGAAGCGCGCTGCGAGCGCGTGCTCGTGGCCAGCGAACTGCGCCGCCCGGCGCCGTGTCCGCATTTCGGCACCTGCGGTGGCTGCAGCCTCCAGCACCTGCCGCACGACCGGCAGTTGGCGCTCAAGCAAGGTCTGCTGGCCGAGCAGTTGTCGCGCGTGGCCGGAGTCGCGCCCGAGCAATGGGCAGCACCGTTGAGCGGGCCCGAGCTGGGCTATCGCCGACGCGCCCGGCTGGCAGTGCGCTGGGATCCCAAGGCGCGTCATCTGGCCGTGGGCTTTCGCGCTGCAGCCAGCCAGGACATCGTCGACATCAGCCAGTGCCAGGTGCTGGTGCCGGCGTTGCAGCCGGTCATCGAGCAGTTGCCACAGCTGCTGCGCAGCTTCGTCAAACCTCAGTCGCTGGGCCACGTCGAGCTGTACGCGGGTACCGCACTGGCCTTGCTGCTTCGTCATACCGCCGCGCTGGCCGATACTGACCTGGCGGCGCTGCAGGCCTTCTGCACGGACCTGGGCCTGCAGTTGTGGCTGCACGGCGAAGGCGAGCCGGCACCGCTGGTCGCAGGCGCAACGCTGGGGTTCGCCCTGGCGCCCTGGGGACTCGAGCTGGCGTACCGACCCGGTGACTTCGTCCAGGTTAACGCGGCCGTCAACGATGCCATGATCGCCCAGGCGCTGGACTGGCTGGCACCCGAACCCCACGATCGAGTCCTGGATCTGTTCTGCGGGCTCGGCAACTTCGCCTTGCCCCTGGCCCAGCGCGCGCGCGAAGTGGTGGCGGTCGAAGGCGTGGCGGCCATGGTGCGGCGTGCTGCCGACAATGCCGCTGGCAACAATTTGCATAACACTGGTTTTTACCAGAGCGACCTGTCGCAGCCTCTGGACGCCGCCGAGTGGGTGGGTGAAGGTTTTTCTGCGGTACTCTTGGATCCACCTCGCGACGGTGCTTTCGAGGTGGTGCGCACGATCCGCGCACTGGGTGCGCAACGTCTGGTGTATGTCTCCTGTAACCCGGCAACTTTGGCCCGCGATACGGTCGAATTGTTGAGGCAAGGCTACAGGCTAAAACGAGCCGGGATCCTCGACATGTTTCCGCAAACTGCGCATGTCGAGGCCATGGCGTTATTCGAAGCGGGCCAGGATGGCCCGTCCAATCCGACTGGCGCGCGAAACGCCTGACCATTGCCGGCCCAGCATTGGTCATAGCCAGCGACTGTTGATGCGCTTCGGCGTGTTGTAGGGAAAGGTAAGCAAGATGGTACAGGTGAGAGCACGCCAGCCGATCAACACCGACGGCAGTATCAATCTCGATGCATGGCTGGATCATATCGTCAGCGTGGATCTGGTGCTGGATCGCGAGGCCCTGAAGCAGGCCTGCGAGTTCGCCCAGGCCGCCGAACTGGTCGGCAACCCGGCCCAGCATTCCTGGGCCGACGGCACGTCGTGTTTCCAGGCGGGGCTGGAGATCGCCGAGATTCTCGCCGACCTCAAGCTCGACCAGGATTCGCTCATGGCCGCGGTCATCTACCGCGCGGTCCGCGAGGGCAAGGCGAGCCTGGAAGAGGTCGGCCGGCGCTTCGGCAGCACCGTGTCCAAGCTCATCGACGGCGTGCTGCGCATGGCGGCCATCAGCGCCAGCCTCAGCCCGCGCCAGTCCATGGTGCTGGGCTCGCAGGTACAGGTCGAGAACCTGCGCAAGATGCTCGTGGCCATGGTCGACGATGTTCGCGTGGCGCTGATCAAGCTGGCCGAGCGTACCTGCGCGATCCGCGCGGTGAAGAGCGCCGACGACGAAAAGCGCAACCGCGTGGCCCGCGAGGTGTTCGACATCTATGCACCGCTGGCGCATCGACTGGGCATCGGCCACATCAAATGGGAACTCGAGGACCTGTCGTTCCGCTACCTGGAGCCCGACCAATACAAACAGATCGCCAAGCTGCTGCACGAACGCCGCCTGGATCGCGAGCGTTTCATCACCGAGGTGATGAGCCAGCTGCACAACGAACTGCTCGACACCGGGGTCAAGGCCGACATCAGCGGGCGGGCAAAACACATCTATTCCATCTGGCGCAAGATGCAGCGCAAGGGCCTGGAGTTCAGCCAGATCTACGACGTGCGCGCGGTTCGCGTGCTGGTTCCGGAAATGCGCGATTGCTATACCGCGCTGGGCATCGTGCACACCCTCTGGCGGCACATCCCCAAGGAGTTCGACGACTACATCGCCAACCCCAAGGAGAACGGCTACCGGTCGCTGCACACTGCGGTGATCGGTCCCGAGGGCAAGGTGCTTGAAGTGCAGATTCGCACCCACGCCATGCACGAAGAGGCGGAGCTGGGTGTTTGCGCGCACTGGCGCTACAAGGGCACCGATGTCAAGTCCGGGTCCAATCAATACGAAGAAAAGATCTCCTGGCTGCGCCAGGTGCTGGAATGGCACGAGGAGCTGGGCGACATCGGTGGCCTCGCCGACCAGTTGCGGGTCGACATCGAACCCGATCGAGTCTATGTATTCACCCCCGACGGCCACGCCATCGACCTGCCCAAGGGCGCTACGCCCCTGGACTTCGCCTACCGCGTGCACACCGAGATCGGTCACAACTGCCGCGGCGCCAAGATCAACGGCCGCATCGTCCCGCTCAACTACAGCCTGAACACCGGCGAGCAGGTCGAGATCATCACCAGCAAGCACGGCACGCCCAGCCGTGACTGGCTCAACTCCAACCTTGGCTACGTCACCACGTCCCGCGCACGGGCGAAGATCGTCCACTGGTTCAAGTTGCAGGCCCGCGACCAGAACGTCGCCGCCGGCAAGTCGCTGCTCGAGCGCGAGCTCAGTCGCCTGGGCCTGCCTCAGGTCGACTTCGACCAGCTGGCCGAAAAGGCCAACCACAAGGGCGCCGAGGACATGTTCGCCGCCCTCGGCGCGGGCGACCTGCGCCTGGCGCATCTGGTCAATTCGGCGCAGCAACTGGTCGAGCCCGAGCGCGGCAACGAGCCGATGGAGCTGGTCACCCGCAAGGCCACCGGTTACAAGCCTGGCAAGCGCGGCGATATCCAGATCCAGGGCGTCGGCAACCTGATGACGCAGATGGCCGGCTGCTGCCAGCCGCTGCCGGGCGATGCCATCGTCGGCTACATCACCCAGGGCCGCGGCGTGAGCATCCACCGCCAGGACTGCGCATCGGTGCTGCAACTGGGCGGGCGCGAGCCGGAGCGGATCATTCAGGTCAGCTGGGGCCCGGTGCCGGTGCTGACCTATCCGGTCGATATCATCATCCGTGCCTACGACCGTTCGGGCCTGCTGCGCGACGTTTCGCAGATCCTGCTCAACGAGCGGATCAACGTGTTGGCGGTCAATACCCGCTCGAACAAGGAAGACAACACCGCCTTGATGTCGCTGACCATCGAGATCCCCGGCCTCGACGCCCTCGGACGCCTGCTCGGACGCATCTCGCAGTTGCCGAACATCATCGAGACACGCCGTAACCGGACGCCGTGAACCGGCGGATCCCGACACTTTTGCAAAGAGCCCGAGCATGTACACACTGCAAGACCTGCTCAACCTCATGGCCCGGCTGCGAGACCCGCAGCACGGTTGCCCGTGGGATGTGAAGCAAACCTACGCCAGCATCGTGCCGTTCACCCTGGAAGAAGCCTATGAGGTGGCCGACGCCATCGAACGCGAGGACTTCGAGCACCTCCAAGGCGAGCTTGGCGACCTGCTGTTCCAAGTGGTCTATTACAGCCAGCTGGCGCGCGAGGAAGGCCGTTTCGAGTTCGATGGCGTGGTCGATGGCATCACCCGCAAGCTGATTCGCCGCCACCCCCACGTGTTCCCCACCGGCGAGCTCTACGCGGCCCTGGACACGCCGCAGCTGGACGAGCAACAGGTCAAGCAGCGCTGGGAAGAAATCAAAGCCCAGGAGCGTGCCGAGAAGGGCGGGGCGGGCGAGCAGCTGTCGCTGCTTGACGACGTGCCCGCAGCGCTGCCGGCGTTGTCGCGTGCTGCCAAGTTGCAGAAGCGTGCCGCGGTTGTCGGTTTTGACTGGCCGGGACCGCTGCCGGTGCTCGACAAGGTCCGGGAAGAACTCGACGAGGTACTGGAGGCCATGGCCGCCGACGATGCGCCAGCGGTGGCCGAAGAAATCGGCGACCTGTTGTTCAGCGTGGTCAATCTGGCCCGTCACCTCAAGGTCGACCCGGAAAATGCCCTGCGCGGTGCCAACGTCAAGTTCGACAGGCGATTCCGCTTCATCGAGCAGGCATTGCGCGACACCCATACCAACATCGAAGATTGCACCCTGGAAGACATGGACGCCCTGTGGGGCGAGGCCAAACGTCAGGAACAGAATCTGCCCAGCTGTGGCTGAGCCGTTTTATAAGTGAGCAGAACACCATGAGCCTTTCCCTCCGCGACCAATTGTTGAAAGCTGGACTGGTCAACCAGAAGCAGGTCAAGCAAGTCAGCAAGGACAAGCAGAAGCAGAAGCGTCTGGAGAACAAGGGCCAGGTCGAGGTGGACGACACGCAGCAGCGTATCGCCCAGCAAGCCATGGCCGAGAAGGCGCGCCGCGACCAGGAGCTCAATCGCCAGCAGCAGGACAAGGTCGAGGAGAAGGCCCGCGCCGCGCAGGTCAAGCAGTTGATCGAGGCGACCCGGCTGCCCAAGCTCACCACCGAGGACTACTACAACTTCGTCGACGACAAGAAGGTCAAGCGCCTGTCGGTCAACAACCTCATGCGCAGCAAGCTGAGCAACGGTTCGCTGGCGATCGTGCAGCATGGCGGAGGCTATGAGGTGATTCCGCGCGAGGCCGCGCTCAAGGTCCAGGAGCGCGCGCCGCAGCGCATCGTCATGCTCAATGTGGCCACCGAAGAAGTCGAGTCGGCAGAAGATCCATACGCCGCCTACAAGATTCCGGACGACCTGATGTGGTAACGCCCTGAAACGACAAACCCCGCCTGAGCGGGGTTTTTCTTGCGCGGCGAACGGTCAATTCGAAGGGCGTTGGCTTTCGAGTGTTTCCAGTTCGTTCTTGTAGCTGTGGGCATCGTTCTCGTTGTGGAACATCCCTACCAACAGGTCCTGCTGATAGACATCCCAGATCTGGATGCCTGCCGCCACGCCTTCGTGGGACATATGGGCTTCGTCGCGTTCGGTCACTTTTACAGTCATGGGAAAGCTCCTTTCTCGAATATCTGCAACCTGGCGTGTGCAGGTCTTTGTTATAGAGTTGGGTAGCTTGCTAAGTAAACAGACGAATCCTGCAACAGTTTTTTACTGAAATAGCAGCAATCGGCAAACGCCCGTGGGGCGTGCGCTGCGGCGGATTGTCGCAGCGGGTTCAGTGCTGTGAAACAAATTTCATCCAACAAAAAACCCATCCGAAGATGGGTTTTTTTATCGCTGCACGGGATCAGCGAAGGGTAGTGCTCTGTGGCGTGGTGTCGGCATCACGGCCTTCGGCAACGCCCAGGTCGTCTTCCGGACGGCCGTCGACGATGGCGCGGCCACCGGAAGCCAGCTCGGTCTGCAGGACTTTCTCGTCCAGCTCGCCTACCCACTTGGCAACCACCAGGGTGGCAACCGCGTTACCGACCAGGTTGGTCAGCGCGCGCGCTTCGGACATGAAGCGGTCGATACCCAGGATCAGTGCCAGGCCTGCGACCGGCAGTTGGCCAACGGCCGACAGAGTAGCGGCCAGCACGATGAAGCCCGAACCGGTGACACCGGCAGCGCCCTTGGAAGACAGCAACAGCACCAGCAGCAGAGTGATCTGGTGAGTCAGGTCCATGGTGGTGTCGGTCGCCTGGGCGATGAACACGGCGGCCATGGTCAGGTAGATCGAGGTACCGTCCAGGTTGAACGAGTAGCCAGTTGGAATGACCAGGCCTACGACCGACTTCTGCGCGCCCAGGCGTTCCATCTTGATCAGCATGCGTGGCAGTGCCGATTCCGAGGAAGACGTGCCCAGAACGATCAGCAGCTCTTCACGGATGTAGCGGATGACCTTGACCACGCTGAAACCGTGAGCGCGGCAGATGGCGCCCAGCACCAGCAGCACGAACAGTACGCAAGTGACGTAGAAGCAGATCATCAACTGGCCCAGTTGCACCAGCGAACCCACGCCGTAGGCGCCGATGGTGAAGGCCATGGCACCGAACGCACCCAGCGGCGCCAGCTTCATGATCATGTTGATGATGTTGAACATGGCGTGGGCGAAGCGATCGATCAGGTCCAGCAACGGCTTGCCGTAGGCACCCAGGCGATGCAGGGCGAAACCGAAGATCACCGAGAACATCAGTACCTGAAGGATATCGCCGTTGGCGAAGGCGCCGACGATGGTGTTCGGGATCACGTTGAGGATGAAGCCGACGATGCTCTGGTCAGCGCCTGCCGAAACGTAGCTGGCGATCTTGCTGGCGTCCAGGGTCGATACGTCGACGTGCATGCCGGCACCGGGCTGGACCACGTTGACCACGACCAGGCCGATGATCAGCGCCAGGGTCGAGACGACTTCGAAGTACAGCAGGGCGTAGCCACCGGTCTTGCCGACCGACTTCATGCTCTGCATGCCGGCGATGCCGCTGACCACGGTGCAGAAGATGATGGGGGCGATGACCATCTTGATCAGCTTGATGAAGCCGTCGCCGAAAGGCTTGAGCTTGACCGCGAACTGAGGGTAGAAGTGGCCGATCAGAATACCGATGATGATCGCGACGATCACCTGGAAATACAGCGATTTGTACAGCGGCTGACGAGTCGTCATTTTGCAAGTTCCTCAAGTGTATCGCCTGGCACCCGTTCCGGAGTGTTCGCGACACCTAAAGCACGAACCCTCCTGTCTGGAGGGATTTGTTGTGGGCGAGTTGCACGGTGGCAAACCTCTGCGGAATGTATTGCAGGTGCCGTGCCATAGTTGCGTACTGATGGCACAACACGGGTGGCTGTGGCCTGGGCAGGCGTATGGTTGTCGTCACATAGCTGTACAAGTGGCGGGAATCCGCCCTGTGCGCCTCCCCGCGCCGAAACCGTGGCGGATATCCGCCCACGAAAAAGGGCCCCGCAGGGCCCTTGTCGTTACCGCAACGCAGCCACTCAGCTGCCTTTTACTGATTTGCCGTCCACCGTGCCGTCCTGCAGCATGATGTTGTACTCCTTGCCGTCGGTCTCGACCTGCTGCAGGCGCACCAGCAGGTAGTCCCAATCCTTGGCGAACCAGAGCACGGTGATGCGCTTGCTTTGGGTGGGATCGCGCACGCGCTCGACCTTGATCGCGTCGACCTGGCCCGCCTTGGTCTCGACCTTCTCGGTACCCAGCACGCGGAAGTCGTAGGTGTCGATCTCGTCGCCATCGACCACCTGGTAGCTCATGCTCTTCTTGCCTGCGGCAACGTCGTGCTGCAGAGCCAGCTGATAGGTGGATTTGTCCAGGACGCCGGTGTTGAGGGGCAGGTTGATCGGGTCGCCTCGGTCGGTACCGGTGACCTTCTTGGCCGCCCAGTCGAAGTCGAGGTTGACCTTGCGGGCCTTGCCCAGCCCGCCACGTTCGAAATTGTAGGTCTCGGGCAGCATGGCTTCCTTGTCGACACGCAGGGTGCTGACTTCACTCAGGCTGGCAATCATCATCGAGGCCTTGAATGCCAGCGTCCAATCGCCATTGGCGCCTTTGCTCAGGCTGCGCTCGGCAGTGCCGCTCATGGGCAGCTGTTTCCAGTCGGCCGTGTAGCTGGCGGAAAAGGGCTTGAGCTCTGCGGCGTGAAGCGGAAGGGCCAGCAGGGCAACGGCGAAGAGCAGGGCGCGACGCATATAAACTCCTAGAGTCGAATCAAATGGCCACAAGCCGGTAACGGCTGGCCATCGAGCAGTGCACCCTGTTCGCCCAGGCGCACACGGCCTTCGGCGAACCAGCGCACTGCCAGCGGGTAGATCTGGTGTTCCTGGGCATGCACCCGTTGCGCCAGGGTGTCTGGCGTGTCGGTCGACTGTACCGGAATCACTGCCTGTACGACCAGTGGCCCGCCATCGAGTTCCTCGGTGACGAAGTGCACGCTGCAGCCATGCTCCCGGTCCCCGGCCTCGAGCGCGCGACGGTGGGTATGCAGACCCTTGTAACGCGGCAGCAGGGAGGGATGGATGTTGAGCAGACGGCCCTGGTAGTGGCGCACGAAAGACGGGCTGAGGATGCGCATGAAGCCGGCGAGGACCACCAGGTGGGGTTGGTACCGGTCGACGAGGTCGATCAGGGCAGCATCGAAGGCTTCGCGGTCGGCGAACCCCTGATGCTCCAGTACGCGTGCCTCGATGCCTGCATCGCGTGCGCGCTGCAGGCCAAGGGCATCGGCCCGGTTGGAAACCACCGCGGCGATGCGGGCGGGGTTGCCTGCCTGCAGGCTGTCGAGCAAGGCCTGCAGGTTGCTGCCAGTGCCCGACAGCAGCACCACGACGTTACAGGTCGAAGGCATCAGTGAGCCTTGAGGTTCTTCAGTTCGACCTGTGCGGCACCTTCAGCGGCCTGGGCGATTTCACCGATGACCCAAGGTTGCTCGCCGGCGGCGCGCAGGGACGCCAGCGTTTTCTCGACATCGGCCTGGGCCACGCAGATGACCATGCCAACGCCGCAGTTCAGCACCCGGTGCATCTCGTGCTCATCGACGTTGCCCTGCTGCTGCAGCCAGTCGAACACCGCAGGACGCTGCCAGCTGGCGACGTCGACCACGGCCTGGGCACCCTTGGGCAGGACCCGCGGGATATTGTCGAGCAGCCCGCCGCCGGTGATGTGGGCCATGGCCTTGACGGCTCCGGTGTCCTTGATCAGTTGCAGCAGGGGTTTGACGTAGATGCGCGTGGGTGCCATCAGCAGGTCGGTCAACGGCTTGCCGTCGAGCTCGACGGTCTCGATGTCGGCACCGGCGACTTCGATGATCTTGCGCACCAGCGAATAGCCGTTGGAGTGAGGGCCCGAAGACGGCAGGGCGATCAACGCGTCGCCGTTGGCGACCTTGCTGCCGTCGATGATCTCGGCCTTCTCGACCACACCCACGCAGAAGCCGGCCAGGTCGTAGTCTTCGCCTTCGTACATGCCCGGCATCTCGGCCGTCTCGCCGCCTACCAGAGAGCAACCGGCCAGTTCGCAGCCGGCGCCGATGCCGGTGACCACGGTGGCGGCGGTGTCGACGTTGAGCTTGCCGGTGGCGTAGTAGTCGAGGAAGAACAGCGGCTCGGCGCCACACACCACCAGGTCGTTGACGCACATGGCAACCAGGTCGATGCCGATGCTTTCATGGCGATTGAGGTTCAGTGCCAGGCGCAGCTTGGTCCCCACGCCGTCGGTGCCCGACACCAGCACGGGCTGCTTGTAGCCGGCCGGGATTTCGCACAAGGCACCAAAACCGCCCAGGCCGCCCATGACCTCGGGGCGCGCGGTACGCTTGGCGACGCCTTTGATGCGTTCGACCAATGCTTCACCGGCGTCGATGTCTACACCGGCGTCCTTGTAGCTCACGGAGGGTTTATTGCTCATGATCCAGGCCTTTAAAGGAGGGAGTCGGGGGAGTCGACCGTCGTCGATCCACGAAGGCGCGCGATTTTATCAGGCTTGTCCGAACGTCACCAGCGCGGTTCGACGGTTGTGCCATTGCCGGCTTGCGCCCGCCCGCAGCCAAGGCGCGCGCGGGCATGCTACATTGGGCGCCGAGCTTGACCACTGAGCTTTTTGCCGATTGTACGGTCACAGCCTCAATCCGCTATTACCGTCGGGAAACGTCCATGCGTCTGCGCCACTACCTGCTAGCCACCTGCATTACCCTGTCGAGCGTGCCGCTGCACGCCGAAACAATCAGCAACCTGTATCAGGTGCGCGAGCCCGTGGCCAGCCAGACGCCCGAAGAGCGTACCCAGGCCACCCAGCGTGCGCTGGAAACCCTGGTGCTGCGCCTGACCGGCGACGCCAAGGCGTTTGCCAGCCCAGGCCTGGCCAGCGTGCGCAAGGATCCACAGCAGATCATCAGCCAGTACGGCTACGATGCAGGCCCGCCCGAGTCGCTGCAGGTCGATTTCGACATGGCCAGCACCGACACCGCCTTGCGCTCGGCGGGTCTGCCGACCTGGGGCAGCAATCGGCCTTCGATCCTGGGCTGGTGGTTGAGCGACAGCGTCGAGGGCAGCAGCCTGGTCGGTGACGGCCAATCCGCCGCCGAGCCGCTGCGCCGCGCCGCACAGCATCGCGGTCTGCCATTGCGCCTGCCCCTGGCCGACCTCGGCGAGCAGGGCGTGGGGACTGCACAGAACCTCGAAGCCAGCGACCCGGCGGCGCTGCGTGGCGCGTCCGAGCGCTACGGTGCCGATGGCCTGCTGGCTGTGCATTCGCGCGAGGAGGAAGGCAAATGGTCGGGCACCTGGCGCCTGTGGCTGGGCAACCAGCGCGAACAGGGCAAGGCCGAGGGCGCCGACCAGGCGGCCCTTGCCGATGCCGTGCTGCTGGCCGTCAGTCAGCGCCTGGCCACGCGTTTCGTGGCCAAGCCCGGCGCCAGTAGCGAAATGACCCTGGCAGTCGAAGGCATGAACCTGGAGCGTTACGCGCAGATGGGTCGCCTGCTTGAATCCTACGGTGCGCGCCTGCGCACGGTGGACGGCGACAAGGTCGTCTACCGCGTGACGGGCAGTGCCGAGCAGTTGCGCGCGCAACTGGGCCTGGCCAAGCTGCAGGAGGTGCCGTACCAGGCGCCCGTGGTACCGGTCGATGCCCAGGCGGCTCCCGGCGCGCCGGCGCCAGCGCCCCAGCCCGCGCCGGACCTGAGCTTTCGCTGGTAAGCCAGCGACGCCAATGCGACGCCGCGCTGGCGTCGCACCCAATTCCCGTTTTGTCTCTTCTATATATAGCTGGGCTGTCCGATGACTGATATGCGCCGTTGGTTCTGGCTGGGAGCAGTGCTGCTGCTCTGCGTGTTCTTCTACCTGCTGCATCCGATTCTCTCGCCTTTTCTGGTCGGTATCCTGCTGGCTTATCTCGCGGATCCGCTGGTCGATCGACTGGAGAAATGGAAGCTGTCGCGCACCTGGGGCGTGGTGGTGGTGTTCGCCCTGTTCACGCTGCTGTTGGTGCTGGCGCTGCTGGTGCTCATCCCCATGCTCGCCAAGCAGTTGGTCAGCCTGTACCAGATGGCCCCGCAGATGCTCGACTGGTTGCAGCATTCGGCGCTGCCATGGGTGCAGACGCGGCTGGGCCTGGCCGAAGGATTCTGGAAATTCGACCAGATCAAGGCCGCCATCAGCAGCCATATGGGACAGACCACCGATGTGGTCGGGGTGATCCTGTCCCAGGCCACGGCGTCCGGTCTGGCGTTCATGGCCTGGTTGGCCAACTTCGTGCTGATCCCCGTAGTCGCCTTTTACCTGTTGCGCGACTGGGACCTGATGATGGCGAAAATCCGCGGCCTGCTGCCACGGCAACGGGAAGGGCAGATCGTGCGCCTCGCGGGTGAGTGCCACGAGGTGCTGGGCGCGTTCGTGCGTGGCCAGCTGCTGGTGATGCTGGCCCTGGGTGTCATCTACGCCACCGGATTGATGCTGGTGGGCCTGCAGTTGGGCCTGTTGATCGGCGTCGTGGCCGGGCTTGCGGCCATCGTGCCGTACATGGGCTTCGTCATCGGCATCGGTTCGGCGATCATCGCCGGCCTGTTCCAGTTCGGCCTGGACCCGTTCCATATGATCGCCATCGTCGCCGTATTCATGATCGGCCAGGCGCTGGAGGGCATGGTGCTCACGCCTTTGCTGGTGGGCGATCGCATAGGTCTGCACCCGGTGGCGGTGATCTTCGCCATTCTCGCCGGCGGCGAGCTGTTCGGTTTCACCGGCGTGCTGCTGGCGCTGCCGGTGGCTGCAGTGATCATGGTCCTGGTGCGGCACATGCACGACCTGTACAAGGACTCGAACATCTACGCCGGCTCCGAGGATCCAGACCTGTAAGCGCGGCGGGCCCTGCGGGGCTCGCTGCAGCCAAACTGTAAACCTTTGATTTTCCAAGCAGTGTTGCGCATTGTGCGGCTGCCCGGGCAGGTATAGACTTTGCACACTTCACATTGAGGCCCGTTGCAGCTCGATCCCAGGGCTGTTCAGCCAGCATGAAACCGATTCAGCTGCCCCTAGGTGTGCGTCTGCGGGATGACGCGACCTTCATCAATTACTATCCAGGCGCCAATGCCGCGGCACTCGGCTACGTCGAGCGCCTGTGCGAAGCAGACGCCGGTTGGACCGAAAGCCTCATCTACCTGTGGGGCAAGCACGGGGTAGGGCGCACTCATCTGCTGCACGCAGCCTGCCTGCGTTTCGAGCAACTGGGCGAACCGGCGGTGTACCTGCCGCTGGCCGAACTGCTCGATCGTGGCGTCGGCATCCTCGATGATCTGGCCCAGTACGAGCTGGTGTGCCTGGATGACCTGCATGTGGTGGCCGGCAAGCCGGAGTGGGAAGAAGCTCTGTTCCACCTGTTCAACCGCCTTCGCGACAGTGGCCGCCGGCTGCTGATCGCTGCGTCCCACTCGCCCCGCGAACTGCCGGTGAAGCTTGCCGACCTGAAGTCGCGCCTGACCCTCGCCCTGATCTTCCAGATGCGCCCGCTGTCCGACGAGGACAAACTGCGCGCCCTGCAGCTGCGTGCATCGCGTCGCGGCCTGCACCTGACCGATGAGGTCGGCCATTTCATTCTCACCCGTGGCACGCGCAGCATGAGTGCACTGTTCGAGCTGCTCGAGCGCCTCGATCAGGCCTCGCTGCAGGCGCAGCGCAAGCTGACCATCCCTTTCCTCAAGGAAACGCTGGGGTGGTAGAAAAGGCAGGTCGATTCAGCCGCTCTATGACCTGTTTCACCGGTGTTCCAATCGGTTCTAAGTCCGCCTCTGCAGCATGCTTATCTGTATAGACGTCCAGTCAGGATGGTGGCATTTCGCGATTATCTTTCGACCAATGAATCCGGGGATCCTGCGTTATTATCGTGCAACGGGATGCGAGCGGGGCCGCAAAATGGGGCGTTAGATGTCACCGTAATTCTCCTGAGTCACATTTCGTTCGATTGAATTTGCAAATAATCGCGATACAGGTATAGTCGCTTCTCTTTCACTATTCCTCGTCACGGTCGTGCCCATGCTCAATCGCTTAGCACCCCTCGTGCCCATCGCACTGTTGACCCTTCTGGTCGGTTGCGCGGCGCAAGCGCCGGTCTCCCAGCAGCAGGTTCTGGACCCGGTCACCGCCGTCCAGCCGCATCAATCCCCTTCGAAAGCCTCGCTGCTGTTCGAAGAAGAAATCGCCACCGAAGACGAGCTGGCCCAGTTCGACGGCAGCAAGGGCTACAGCTTGCCGATCCTGGCCGACAGCATCCTTGAGCGTGGCAAATCCCTGATCGGTACCCGCTACCGTTTCGGCGGCACCGACAAGGCTTCCGGTTTCGATTGCAGTGGTTTCATCGGCTATCTGTTTCGCGAAGAGGCGGGCATGAACCTGCCGCGCTCGACTCGCGAGATGATCAACGTCAAGGCCCCACTGGTTGCCCGCAACAAGCTCAAGCCCGGTGACCTGCTGTTCTTCAGCACCAACGGCCGTGGTCGTGTCAGCCATGCCGGCATCTACCTGGGCGATGACCAGTTCATCCACTCCAGCAGCCGCCGCAGCGGTGGCGTTCGCGTAGACAGCCTGGGCGACAGCTACTGGAGCAAGACTTTCATCGAGGCCAAGCGGGCCCTGGCCATGGCGCCCACCACGATGATCTCCAGCAAATAACGGATGCAGCGCAACGAAGCGGCGGTGAGGTGAAAACCTCAGCGCCGTTTGTGTTTTCGGGTAATGAATCTAGTCTATTACGGCAGTCGGCTCAGGATGGTTCGGTACATGTCTACCCAGGCACGCGTTTTCGTTTCAATCGCATTGGCCGCCGTGCTTGCCGGCTGCGCCAGTGCGCCTCCGGCCAAGGTAGTCAGGCCCAAGGTCATCAACCCGATCGTCATGAACCCCAACAACGACATGGTCGGCGCCGCCGACGACGTCTTGTTTCGGGCCTTGGGATTGGTGGGCACGCCGTACCGCTGGGGAGGCAATACGCCCGACTCCGGGTTCGACTGCAGCGGCCTGATCAGCTTCGTTTATCGCGATGCCGCCGGCATTGCCCTGCCGCGCTCGACGCGGGAAATGATCGTGATGCGCTCGCCGGATGTCGACCAGTCGCACCTGCAGTCCGGGGATCTGGTGTTCTTTGCCACCAGCGGTGGCTCGCAAGTCAGTCACGCCGGTATCTACGTAGGGGAGGGGCGTTTCGTGCATGCCCCGTCGAGCGGCGGCACGGTCAAGCTCGATTATCTGAACAAGCCCTATTGGCAAAAAGCCTATCTCAACGCCAAGCGGGTGCTGCAACCCGGCCAGCTGGCGCGCAATCCGTGACCCGAACGGGGCAAGTGATCTCGCCCCGGCCAGGCTCGATCACTTGGCGGCAGTGACTCGCCAGATCTTGTTGCCCACATCGTCGGCAACCAGCACACCGCCCTTGTGGTCGGGCAGTACCGCAACCGGGCGACCCATGGCTTTCTCGTCGCCATTGAGGAAGCCACTGAGCAGGTCGATGGGCTGGCCGCTCGGCTTGCCGTCCACGAACGGCACGAACACCACCTTGTAGCCGCTGTGCGGCTTGCGATTCCACGATCCATGCTGGCCGATCAGTGCGCCCGTAGTGAAGGGGGCAGGCAATCCGCTGCCGTCGGCGAAACTTAAGCCCAGCGATGCCGTATGCGGCCCGACTGCATAGTCCGGCGCGATGGCCTTGGCCACCAGTTCGGGATTCTGCGGCTCGACGCGTACGTCTACATGCTGCCCGTAATAGCTATAGGGCCAGCCGTAGAAACCGCCATCCTTGACCGAGGTGATGTAATCCGGCACCAGGTCGCTGCCGATCTCGTCGCGCTCGTTGACCGCCGTCCACAACTTGCCGGTTTTGGGTTCCCAGGCCATGCCGTTGGGGTTGCGCAGGCCGGAGGCGAAAATCCGGTGCTGGCCCGTGGCAGCATCCACTTCCCAGATTGCTGCGCGGCCTTGTTCCTGATCCATGCCGTTCTCGCCCACGTTGCTGTTGGAGCCAACGGTGACGTACAGCTTCTTGCCATCTGGGCTGGCGATGACGTTCTTGGTCCAGTGGTGGTTGAGCGTGCCGCCCGGCAGGTCCACCACTTTCTCGCCCGCGCCGCTGATCGAGGTGGCGCCATCGGTGTATTTGAAGCGCAGCAGCTTGTCGGTGTCCGCCACATAGAAATCGTTGCCGACCAGGGTCATGCCGAACGGCGAATTGAGGTTGGCAATGAAGACGGTACGGGTCTCGGCCACGCCATCACCGTCCTTGTCGCGCAGCAGCGAAATCCGGTTGGCGCTGGGCACGCCGGCGCCCGCCCGGCTCATCACCTTCTCCATGACGAAGCCGCGAATACCCTTGCTGTCGTCAGGCTTGGCCGGCGAGTTGGTTTCCGCCACCAGCACGTCACCGTTGGGCAGCACGTAAAGCCAGCGCGGGTGGTCCAGGTCTGCGGCGAATGCGGCCACCTGGGTGCCGGGCGCCGCCGTTGGCTTGCCACCTTCGGGCCAGCCCACCGCCGGTGCGATGTTGACGGTAGGGATCAGGGTCTTGTTGGGCTCGGGCAGCTTGGGCGAGGGGCCCGTCCCGTCGCTGACCTGCAATGACGATGTTTCGCCACAGGCGGCAAGGCCGGCAGCCAGCAGAATCAATGTAGCGAGGCGGGTCTTGTGCATGGTCGGGCTCTCTGAGGTTTTGTTCACAGAAGGTAGAGGCACTGGCGGTTGGCAAGGTTCAACCGCGTTGCCGGTCAGCGGCAGCAGGGGATCAGGTGCTGCGGATCAATTGACGCTCCTGGCTCAACCCTCTAACCTGCGCGGCTGTTCCAGGTGCTCGGCGATCGGACGATCCAGACGAGTGAAACAGGGAAGCCGGTGCGCAGCGTTCGACGCGCCATCCCGGCGCTGCCCCCGCAACGGTAGACGAGTCAAGGCTGCACACGATGCCACTGAAGTGATTCGGGAAGGCGTGCGGCCTGGGTGTGTACAGCCCCGCTCGTGAGCCCGGAGACCGGCCTGGTCCACCTTTACGGCACGCTGCAGGGCCGGCGCTCATTCTCGGGTGTCGTTGCGCCGGGCCGTGCCCTGACCCATGTACTGTCGCGCGGGGAGAGCGGCATTGACGTTCACTGTTCGGCCAGCCGGCCGCGGTGTCGCGTCGATGCTGCCTGCGTGCAGGTGTAGCGGAGAGCCACCATGAACGAAACGACCGAACGCGACGCACGTCACCTGGCGCGCATGCTGCGCAAGAAAGCCGTGATGGACGAACGCATCGCCAATTCTCCCAACGAATGTGGCTTGCTGCTGGTGCTCAGCGGTAACGGCAAGGGCAAGAGCAGTTCGGCGTTCGGCATGCTCGCGCGAGCCATGGGCCACGGCCTGCAGTGCGGCGTGGTGCAGTTCATCAAAGGGCGCAACAGCACCGGCGAGGAAATGTTCTTCCGGCGCTTTCCCGAGCAGGTGCGCTACCACGTGATGGGTGAAGGGTTCACCTGGGAAACTCAGGATCGGCAGCGAGACATCGCGGCGGCCGAGGCTGCCTGGGACGTCTCCAGGCAGCTGATGAGCGATCCGGCCATTGGCCTGGTGGTGCTCGACGAACTCAACATTGCCCTCAAGCATGGTTATCTCGACCTGGACACCGTGCTGCATGATCTGCAGGCACGTCCGCCCATGCAGCATGTGATCGTCACCGGTCGCGGGGCCAAGCCCGAGCTGATCGAACTGGCCGACACAGTCACCGAAATGGGCGTGGTCAAGCATGCGTTCCAGGCCGGCATCCGTGCCCAGAAGGGCATAGAGCTATGACCGAGCCGCGCCAGTGTCCGGCGGTGCTGATCGCCGCCCCGGCCTCCGGGCAGGGTAAGACCACGGTGACTGCCGCCCTGGCGCGCCTGCATCGCAATCAGGGGCGGCGGGTGCGGGTGTTCAAGTGCGGCCCGGACTTTCTCGATCCGATGATCCTCGCTCGCGCCAGCGGCGCGCCTGTCTACCAGTTGGACATGTGGATGGTCGGCGAGCAGGACAGCCGGCGGCTGTTATGGGAAGCGGCGCAGGAAGCCGACATCATCCTCATCGAAGGCGTCATGGGCCTGTTCGACGGCACGCCGTCCAGCGCTGACCTGGCGCGACATTTCGGCGTTCCGGTGCTGGCCGTGATCGATGGCACAGCCATGGCGCAGACGTTCGGCGCTCTTGCCCTGGGCCTGGCCTGTTACCAACCCGACCTGCCGTTCGCCGGCGTCCTGGCCAACCGGGTCGGCACGGTGCGTCACGCGCAACTGCTCGAGGGCAGCCTGACCCAGGGTCTGCGCTGGTACGGCGCGTTGTCCCGGGAAACCGGGATCGAGCTGCCGAGCCGCCATCTGGGGCTGGTCCAGGCCAGCGAGCTCAACGACCTGGATACCCGCCTGGATGCCGCGGCCGCCGCCCTGGCCCAGACCTGCCAGGTGGCCTTGCCGCCTGCGGTCACCTTCGCCGCCCCGGTCGAACGCTCGGTGGCGCGCCTGCTCGATGGCGTGCGCCTTGGTGTGGCCCGCGATGCCGCGTTCGCTTTCGTCTACGACGCCAGTCTGGATATGTTGCGCGACATGGGCGCCGAGCTGGTGTTCTTCTCGCCGTTGCACGACCTGCGGCTGCCGCCATGCGACAGCCTTTACCTGCCTGGTGGCTACCCCGAGCTGCACCATTTGGCGCTGGCCGTCAACGTTTCGATGCTCGACGATATCCGCGCTCACCATGCCGCGGACAAGCCGCTGCTGGCCGAATGTGGCGGCATGCTCTATTTGCTCGACGCACTGACCGACGTCGAAGGGGCCCGCGCGCAACTGCTGGGTCTGCTGCCCGGCGAAGCAGTCATGCAGAAGCGCCTGGCGGCCCTGGCCTTGCAGGCGGTCGAGCTGCCGGAGGGGGTATTGCGCGGGCACACTTATCACCACTCGCTGACCAGTACCGAGCTGCAGCCAATTGCTCGTGGCATCAGCCCCAATGGCGGTCGCGGCGCCGAGGCGGTTTACCGCCAGGGACGGATGACGGCCTCTTACGTGCATTTCTATTTCCCGTCCAATCCAGCGGCGGTGGCCGCACTGTTCGCGCCCGATGATCGCGCGCCTGCAGCCGGGCATCGGGCGGCGTCATGAGCGAGCCCTACAGCGACAGCGAGCGCGCCGCCATCTACCGAGTGATCGCCGAACGCCGCGACATGCGTCACTTCGCCGGCGGCAGCGTCCCTCCGGAGCTGCTTGCGCGGTTGCTGGCGGCCGCCCACCAGGGGCCCAGCGTCGGCCTGATGCAGCCCTGGCGATTCATCCGCATCAGCGACGCGGGCGTGCGCGGTCGCATCCAGGCGTTGGTCGAGCAAGAGCGACTGCGCACCGCACACGCCATGGGCGAGCGTTCGGACCAGTTCATGCAGCTCAAGGTCGAAGGGATCGCGGACTGCGCCGAGGTGCTGGTGGCGGCGCTGATGGACGATCGCGAGCGCCATGTGTTCGGCCGCCGGACCTTGCCGGAAATGGACCTGGCCTCGGTGTCCTGCGCCATCCAGAACCTGTGGCTGGCGGCGCGCGCCGAGGGTTTGGGCATGGGTTGGGTGTCGCTGTTCGATCCCCATGCACTGGCCGAGGTACTGGGCATGCCCGCTGGAGCCAAGCCGGTGGCGGTACTGTGCCTGGGGCCGGTCGAAGGCTTCTACGATGCGCCGATGCTGGAACTTCAAGGCTGGGCTGCCCCCCAGCCGCTCGAACACATGCTGTACGAAAACCAATGGGGAAAATCGTTGTGAGCATTGCGTTGATGACGGCGGCCGGGGTGGCGCTCGATGCCCTGTTGGGCGAGCCGCGCAGGCACCATCCGCTGGTTGCCTTCGGCCGTCTGGCCAACCGGATCGAAGCACGTTTCAACCGTGCCGGACGTGGCTGGCGCAGCCACGGTGTCACCGCCTGGTTCCTGGCCGTGTTGCCCCTGACCCTGTTGGCGACATTGCTGTCCTGGCTGCCGCTGGTCGGCTGGCTGGTGGAGATTGGCGCGCTGTACCTGGCGCTGGGCATGCGCAGCCTGGGGGAGCACGTGATGCCCGTGGCCCAGGCCCTGCGCAGCGACGACCTGGCCAGCGCTCGTCAGCGTGTCGGCTATCTGGTGAGCCGGCAGACCGATGAGCTGGACGCCGAAGCAGTGGCCCGGGCCGGCACCGAATCGGTGCTGGAAAACGGCAGTGATGCGGTGTTCGCGGCGATCTTCTGGTTCGTCGTGGCCGGCGCGCCCGGGGTTGTCCTGTATCGCTTGAGCAACACGCTGGACGCCATGTGGGGCTACCGCAACGAACGCTTCGAGCGTTTCGGTTGGGCGGCGGCGCGGATCGACGACGTGCTCAACTACATCCCGGCGCGCCTGGTTGCGCTCACCTATGCCGTGCTGGGCAAGACCCGCCTGGCCTTGCGCTGCTGGCGCCGGCAGGCACCGCAGTGGGACAGCCCCAACGCAGGCCCGGTGATGGCGGCAGGGGCCGGCGCATTGGGCGTGCAGCTGGGCGGTCCGGCTATCTATCACGGCGAGCTGCATCAGCGGGCCGTGCTGGGCGAGGGTGCGCCGGCCGATGCCGACAGCATCGAGCGCGGCTGGAACCTGGTCCAGCGCGGCGTGTGGCTGTGGCTGTTGGTGCTGTGTCTGGGAGGCTTGCTCGATGCTTGAACACGGAGGGCGCTTGCGCCAGGCGGTGCTCGAATACGGTATCGCCGAAGACGACTGGGTCGACCTGTCCACCGGTATTGCGCCATGGGCTTTCCCCCTGCCCGAGATCACAGCGCGCGCCTGGGCGCGGCTGCCGGAAAACGAAGACGGCCTGGAAGACGCCGCGCGCAGCTACTACGGCTTCGCGCACGTGCTGCCGGTGCCGGGCTCGCAAGCGGCCATTCAGACACTGCCACGCCTTCGTCGCAGTGGTCGGGTAGGGGTGCTGTCGCCGTGCTACGCCGAACATGCCGAGGGCTGGCGACAAGCGGGGCATGTGGTACGCGAAATCAGCGAAGACGAGGTCGAGCACTTCATCGACAGTCTCGACGTGCTGGTCGTCGTTAACCCGAACAACCCCACTGGCCGGCTGTTGTCCGCCGACTGCCTGCTGGCCTGGAATGCGCGTCTGAACAGCCGGGGCGGCTGGCTGGTGGTCGATGAAGCGTTCATGGACAACACCCCGCGTGCCGGTCTGGCTCGCTACGGCGTACAACCTGGGTTGATCGTGCTGCGCTCGTTCGGCAAGTTCTTCGGGCTGGCGGGTGTACGGCTGGGCTTCGTCCTCGGCGAGCCGCGCCTGCTGCGCTTGCTGGCCGACCTGATCGGCCCTTGGGCAGTGAGCGGACCGACACGCCAGCTGGGGCAGGCCTGCCTGCTCGACCAGCCGTCGCAGCAGGCGCAGATCGCCCGCTGCGCCGCCGCCAGCGAGCGCCTTGCCCAATGCTTGCGGCGCCACGACCTGGCGCCACAGGGCGGCTGCGCACTGTTCCAGTCGGTGGCGTACGAAGGGGCCGAGCGCCTGCAGGATTTCCTCGCCCGTCGCGGCATCCTCGTGCGGCTGTTCAAGCAGGACAGCCGCCTGCGCTTCGGCCTGCCTGCCCGCGAGGGCGACTGGGCACAACTCGAATCCGCCCTGGGCGAGTATCGCAAGGAGCATGCATGAGCACATTGATGGTTCAGGGCACCACGTCCGATGCCGGGAAAAGCACGCTGGTCACCGCGCTGTGCCGCTGGCTGACCCGTCAGGGCGTGGCGGTGGTGCCGTTCAAACCGCAGAACATGGCGCTCAACAGTGCGGTGACTGCCGACGGCGGCGAGATCGGTCGCGCCCAGGCGGTGCAGGCCCAGGCCGCGTACCTGCAGCCGAACACCGACATGAACCCGGTGTTGCTCAAGCCCAACAGCGACACCGGTGCCCAGGTGATCATCCATGGGCGCGCCGTGACCAGCATGAACGCCGTCGCGTATCACGACTACAAGGCCATCGCCATGCAGGCGGTACTGGCTTCGCACCAACGGCTGAGCGCAAGCTACCCGGTGGTGGTGGTCGAAGGCGCCGGGTCGCCAGCGGAGATCAACCTGCGCGCCGGCGACATCGCCAACATGGGCTTCGCCGAGGCGGTGGACTGCCCGGTGCTGCTGATCGCCGACATCAACCGCGGCGGTGTATTCGCCCATCTGGTTGGTACCCTGGAACTGCTTTCGCCGACTGAACAGGCGCGGGTTCAGGGCTTCATCATCAATCGCTTTCGCGGCGACATCGCCTTGCTCCAGCCAGGCCTGGATTGGCTGGAGGCCCGTACCGGCAAGCCGGTGATCGGTGTGCTGCCGTATGTCATGGACCTGCACCTGGAGGCCGAAGACGGCCTGGATCGGCGTCAGTCAAGCAAGGCCGACAAGGTGCTCAAGGTGATCGTGCCGGTCTTGCCGCGCATCAGCAACCACACCGATTTCGACCCGCTGCGCCTGCACCCGCAGGTCGACCTGCAGTTCATCGGCGTGGGCGATGACATCCCCCCGGCCGACCTGATCATCCTGCCCGGCTCGAAGAGCGTGCGTGCCGACCTGGCCCACCTGCGTGCCCAGGGCTGGGAACAAGCGATCTCCCGCCATTTGCGTTATGGCGGCAAAGTGCTGGGCATCTGCGGCGGGCTGCAGATGCTCGGCACGCGCATCGACGACCCGCTGGGCCTCGAAGGCGCAGCCGGTTCCAGTACGGGGCTGGGCCTGCTGGAGTTCACCACCGAACTGCAGGCGCAAAAGCAGCTGCGCAACGTGACCGGCCAGTTGACCCTTGAACAGGCCGCCGTCAGCGGCTACGAGATCCATGCCGGGGTGACCACCGGGGCGGCGCTGGATCATCCGGCGGTGCAATTGAGCGACGGTCGCCGCGATGGCGCGATCAGCGCCGACGGGCAGATTCTGGGCACCTACCTGCACGGCTTGTTCGAAGCGCCGCAGTCATCGGTGGCATTGCTGCGCTGGGCGGGGCTGGCCGACGTGCAGTCGGTGGATTACCACGCGTTGCGCGAGGCCGACATCGAGCGCCTGGCCGACCTGGTCGAGCAGCACCTGGACACCGCGCGCCTGCGCGAGCTGTGCGGCTTGCCTGGGGGAGGTGCCTGACATGCTGCAACTGATCCTCGGCGGTGCCCGCTCCGGCAAGAGCCGCCTGGCCGAACGGCTGGCCACCGACAGCCAGCTGCACGTCGTATACATTGCTACCAGTCAGCCGGTGGATGGCGAGCTTGACCAGCGGGTGGCCTTGCACCGCGAGCGCCGTCCCGATCATTGGGGGCTGGTGGAAGAGCCACTTGCTTTGGCCGACGTGCTGCGTGCTCAAGCGCGCAGCGATCGCTGCCTGTTGGTTGACTGCCTGACCCTGTGGCTGACCAATCTGCTCATGCTCGACGAGCCCGAGCGCTTGAAGGCAGAGCGTCAAGCTCTGCTGGAAACACTGCCTGGCCTGCCGGGACACATCCTCTTCGTCAGCAACGAAACCGGCCTGGGCGTCGTGCCGCTGGGTGAACTGACCCGCCGCTACGTCGACGAGGCGGGCCTGCTGCACCAGGCCCTGGCCGAACGCTGCGAGCGAGTGGTGTTCACCGTGGCCGGCCTTCCCATGGTATTGAAAGGACCTGCGTTATGAACTCAGCCTGGTGGCTGCACACTGCCCGTGCCGCCGATGCCCGCATTCATCGCGAGGCGCTGGAGCGTCAGCAGCAGTTGACCAAGCCGGCCGGCTCGCTCGGCGCGCTGGAACAGGTGGCCGTGCAACTGGCCGCATTGCAAGGGCGGCTCAAGCCCTCGGTCGAGCAGGTCTGGATCTCGGTGTTCGCTGCCGACCACGGCATCGTCGCCGAGGGCGTCTCGCCCTATCCGCAGGAAGTCACTGCGCAAATGGTGCACAACTTCGTCAACGGCGGTGCGGCCATCAGCGTATTGGCCCGCCGCCTGCAGGCACGCCTGGAAGTGGTGGACCTCGGTACCGCGACGCCGCTGGGCGATCTGCCTGGCGTACAGCATGTGCGGATCGCTGCCGGTACGCGCAGTTTCATCGACGCGCCGGCGATGAGTTTCGAGCAGGGCACGCAGGCACTGCAGGCCGGTCGCGACAGCGTGCTGCGGGCGAAAGCCAGCGGCACCGAGCTGTTCATCGGCGGTGAGATGGGCATCGGCAACACCACGTCTGCCACCGCGCTGGCCTGCGCCTCGCTGGCGTGCGCCGTGGTCGATCTGGCCGGGCCGGGCACCGGTCTGGACGCCGCTGGCGTGACCCACAAGGTGCAGGTCATCGAGCGCGCCTTGAAGGCCCATGCCGGGCTGCCCGACGAACCACTGCAGCGCCTGTTCTGCTACGGTGGCTTCGAGGTTGCCGCGCTGGTCGGCGCCTACCTGGCCTGTGCCCAGGAGGGCATCGTGGCGCTGGTGGATGGTTTCATCTGCAGTGTCGCGGCGCTGTTGGCGGTGCAGTTGAACCCGTCCATCCGGCCTTGGCTGCTGTTCGCTCACAACGGCGCCGAACCCGGCCATCGCCATGTCCTGGCAGCCCTCGAGGCGCAACCGTTGCTGCAACTGGGCTTGCGCCTGGGCGAAGGCAGTGGCGCCGCCTTGGCCGTGCCGCTGTTGCGCCTGGCGTGCGACCTCCACGGGCAGATGGCGACCTTCGCCGAAGCGGCTGTCGCGGACCGTCCGGCATGATCTTGCACCTGGATCTGCTGCGCCATGGCGAAACCGAGATCGGCGGGTTTCGCGGCAGCCTCGATGACGCCCTGACCGAGCGCGGTTGGGCCCAACTGCACGCGGCGGTTGCCGACCGTTCCGGTTGGGACCGCATCGTCAGCTCACCGCTGCAGCGATGCGCACGCTTCGCCGAGGTGCTGGCCGAACAGCGCGGTCTGCCGCTGAGCTTCGAAGGCGGTCTTCAGGAGCTGCATTTCGGCGCCTGGGAAGGCCTGAGTGCGGCGCAATTGATGCAGACCGACGAAGCCGGCCTGGGTCTGTTCTGGAACGACCCCTACGCCTTCACGCCACCCGACGGCGAGCCCATGCTGGATTTTTCCGCGCGCATCCATGCCGCGTTGCGCAGGTTGCACCTGCAATATCCGGGCGAGCGGTTGCTGCTGGTGGTGCACGGCGGGGTCATGCGCCTGTTGCTGGCCGAAGCACGCGCCCTGCCACGCGAACAGCTGCTCCAAGTCGAGGTCGGACACGCTGCCTTGTTCAGTGTGGTGATGGCAGCCGACGGCAGCCTGAGCGAGCCGTCCTGAGCATGCTGCCGTTCTGGATCGCCTTGCAGTTTCTCAGCAGCTTGCCGGTGCGCCTGCCCGGTATGCCCAGCCCGCAGGATTCGGGTCGCTCGCTGTTGTTCTATCCGGCGGTGGGGCTGCTGTTCGGCGTGCTCTTGTGGGCCGCCAGTGCGCTGCTCGCCGGAACGCCAGTGCTTCTGCACGCCGCCCTGTTGCTGACATTGTGGGTGGTGCTCAGCGGTGGCCTGCACCTGGACGGTCTGGCGGACAGTGCCGATGCCTGGCTGGGCGGATTCGGCGACCGCGAACGCACCTTGCTGATCATGAAGGACCCACGCAGCGGTCCCATGGCCGTGGTGACGCTGATGTTGGTGCTGCTGCTCAAGTTCTGTGCGCTGCTGGCCTTGCTCGAGCAGGGCCAGCAGGCCGCGCTGATGCTGGCCCCGATACTGGGGCGGGCCGCCATGCTCGGCCTGTTCATGACCACGCCCTACGTGCGCGCTGGCGGGCTGGGCCAGGCCCTGGCCGACCACCTGCCGCGTCGTGCCGGCGCCTGGTTGCTGGCAGGCGTGGCACTGGTCAGCCTGGCGTTCTGCGGGGTTTGGATCAGCCTGCTGGTGCTGGCTGGCTTCGTGGCGCTGCGACGCCAGATGATCAAGCGTTTGGGCGGCACCACCGGTGACACCGCCGGCGCCATGCTCGAGTTGCTCGAACTGTTGCTGCTGCTGGGCGCTGCGCTGTAGAACCTGCCTGGCAGATGGTTGCATGCGGCGCTGCCTGTCGGCGATGAACAGGCATACAATCGAGCTGCCTGTCCCCTCATGCCCGGAGCACACAATAATGACATCGGTATGGCGTACC
The DNA here is from genome assembly GCF_014235765.1 of Pseudomonas baltica. Lineage (GTDB taxonomy): Bacteria > Pseudomonadota > Gammaproteobacteria > Pseudomonadales > Pseudomonadaceae > Aquipseudomonas > Aquipseudomonas baltica. The sequence continues at coordinate 1,279,303 of NZ_JACMYH010000001.1, read as the reverse complement.
AGCGGCTGGGTCCTGCTCGGCGCAGCCCTGATCCTTGCCCTGTCCCTGGGCATTCGCCACGGCTTCGGGCTGTTCCTGGCGCCCATGAGTGCGGAGTTCGGCTGGGGCAGGGGCGTATTCGCGCTGGCCATCGCGCTGCAGAACCTGATCTGGGGCCTGGCCCAACCCTTTGCCGGCGCCCTGGCGGATCGCTTCGGCGCCGGGCGGGTGGTTGCGGTGGGTGGTGTGCTCTACGCGGTCGGCCTTGGCTGCATGGGGCTGGCCAACTCCGAGTTGAGCCTGAGCCTCAGCGCTGGCCTGCTGATCGGCCTGGGGCTCTCCGGTACGTCGTTCTCGGTGATTCTGGGCGTGGTCGGGCGAGCCCTGCCCGCTGAACACCGCAGCATGGGCATGGGGATCGCCAGCGCTGCCGGCTCGTTCGGGCAATTCGCGATGCTGCCCGGCACGCTCGGCCTTATCAGTTGGCTGGGCTGGTCGACGGCCTTGCTGGTGATGGGCGTACTGGTGGCGTTCATCGTCCCCCTGGTACGCATGCTCAAGGACCGGCCACTGCCAGCCCAGGCCCACGATCAGAGCCTTGGCCAGGCGCTGCGTGAGGCGTGCGGCCATTCAGGGTTCTGGCTGCTGGCGCTGGGCTTCTTCGTGTGTGGTTTCCAGGTGGTATTCATCGGTGTGCACCTGCCGTCCTACCTCGTCGACCAGCACCTCCCGGCAAGCGTCGGCACCACGGTCCTGGCGCTGATCGGGCTGTTCAACATCTTCGGCACCTACATCGCCGGCTGGCTGGGTGGGCGCATGTCCAAGCCGCGACTGCTGACCGCCTTGTACCTGATGCGCGCCGTGGTGATCGTGCTGTTCCTGTGGTTCCCGGTCACTACCGTCAGCGCCTGCCTGTTCGGCATGGCGATGGGGCTGCTCTGGTTATCCACCGTTCCCTTGACCAACGGTACCGTCGCAACGCTGTTTGGCGTGCGCAACCTGTCGATGCTCGGTGGCATCGTGTTTCTCTTCCACCAGCTGGGCGCGTTTCTGGGAGGCTGGCTGGGCGGCCTGGTGTACGACCAGACCGGCAGCTATGACCTGGTCTGGCAGCTGTCGATTGCGTTGAGCCTGCTCGCCGGTGCGCTCAACTGGCCGGTGCGCGAACGCCCCGTTGCCCGGCTGCAGGCGCAGGGAGCGAGCGCATGAGCAGACTCCGCAGCGTGCAACTCGCCATGGCATGCGCACTGGCGGCGCTGCTGGGGCTGGCGTGGTGGGGCTGGCAGCAGGGCGGACTGGCCCTGCTGCAAATGAACATGAGCCTGTGCTGACGTCACACATGAAAAAGCCCCGAACCGGTCGGGGCTTTTCGTATTACCTGATCGATCAGAAGCGGTAGGTCACTGAAGTACCGAAGCCATGTGCGCTGTTCTCGTACTTGGCCTGGTAGGCACCCTTGGTGGCGCTGACCAGGTTGATCTTCGTGTCTTCTTCCTTCAGGTAGGAATAGGCGAAGTCGAAGGTCAGGTCGTCCGTCGGGCTCCAGCCAGCACCCAGGCTGAGGATGGCGCGGTCGCCCGTCGGGATGCGTGGCGAACGGTTGGTGTTGTTGGTCGGCGACTGGTCAACCGAAAAGCCCGTGCGCAGCGTCCACTGTTTGTTCAGTTTGTAGGCGGCGCCCACGGCATGAGACCAGGTGTCGTGCCAGTTCTGTTCTTCGGTGATGGTGCCGATCGACGAGCGCAGCGCGGCAGGCACGCCTTCGTTCTCGACCGAGATTTCCTTCAGGCGGCTCCAACGGGTCCAGGTGCTGCCTGCGTACAGGGTCCAGTCCTGGTTGAGTTCGTGGGTGACCGAGAAGTCCACCGACTCAGGCGTGTCGATGTCCAGCGATGCATCGTACTTGCTGCCGTTGAACGGCCCGAACCCCGAACCTTCGACCTTGGTATGGCCGTCCAGCTTGTACTTGACCTTGGAGTGGTAGGTCAGGCCCACGCGGGTATCGTCAGTGGCCTGAACGAGCACGCCGACGTTGAAGCCCACGGCGGTATCGTCGCCCTTGATCTTGACTTCGCCGTCGTTGCGGCCTGGCGTCGCGCGGTTCAGCGCGGCCGACGTCAGCTCGCCTTCAAGGCGGTTGAAGGTCGGACCGAAGCCGATCGACACGCGCTCGTTGAAGGCATAGCTGACGGTAGGCTGCAGCGTGACGACCGCCACATGGCTCTTGTCGCCCCAGTAGCGGCCGGCAAAACCGCTTTCATAGTCGGTGACCAGACCGAAAGGCGCGTACAGACCGAAACCGACGGTCCAGTTGTCATCCAGTGGTTTGACGTAGTAGCCCATCGGGACGCCAACGAACGGGACCATGTCGCCGTCGTTGCTGCCGCCGAAGGTTCCACGGCCGCTGATGTCGGTCTTGGCGACGATGGCCGCAGCGCCGACGCTGACCTGTTCACGTTTGATGCGGGACATGCCGGCAGGGTTGCCATAGACAGTGCTGGCGTCCTCGGCGGACGACGAGCGACCGGCGAAGCCGGTACCCATGCCGCTGATGCTTTGTTCATTGAGGGCGAAGCCGGCAGCGAAAAGCTGGCTGGATGCCAGGGTGACAGCGAAGCCGAGAGTGGTCTTGAGCATTGGTCTTTTCATTGTTTTAACTCTAGGGGGGCACTGAGGCGCAAGCTACCAACATTTTCACTGCAACGCTATAGCCTGAAACACTCTGGCTAGAGCGGTTTTGTAGGACAATCCGACCAGAATTTACGGGCGCCCGAATGCAGCTTCCAGGGGCCGCGTATGCGCCACGCCTGTGCCATGGGCGCACGCCGGTGCCTGGTAGATTCCACGCAGCTGTCTAGCTCGGGCAAGACGGGGTCATTGGCGTGCAGAAAAATGACGTCAGATTTTCGATCGCGAGTCAGTGGGCGACGCGCGGTGGTCCTTCGGCCGGACTGGCGAACTGTAATGTGCGTTTACAGTTGCATGCATCGACAGCATGCCAAGGCCTGCGCCTCCCCCAAATCGCGGGCATGAAAAAGCCCCGACGGGTCGAGGCTTTTCTATACATCACATCGTGGTGCATCGCTGCAGCGATCAGGCAACCAGGGCCTGACGCGTACGGTCGATCACGGCCTGCAGCGGTTCGGCACTGGAGTACTGTTCCGGATACAAGCGTTCGCTGTGACGGGCGATACCGTGCTCATTGACGATGGTGAAGCTGAAGCAGCCTTTGCGCGCGGCCATGATCAGGCAGTTCATCGGAGCGAAGGCGTGGGTGAGGGTGCGGATGGCATCCTGGGTCTGGATATGAGTCATGTTGTTGTATGTTCCTGCAATGGTCACGACTTGGAGCCGTGATCGATAAAAACGTTCCAGTAGCGCGGGCCTTTGGGCCGGGCGAAGAACCTGTCTGGAACAAGACAGCCAGTGAACAGCGCTTTATCGTTTTGGCTGTTGGGCTGACTGGTAGGTACTTAGGAGGGCAGGCAACATTCCGGGCTAAGGTTCGGGGCCCTGGATGCAGATCCTGATCAATCGTAGGTTGGTCGGGGCAGAGTAATTCGCTTGATGCCGGACTTGTTCGCAAGTCGGGGAGCGTTACCTGGAGACCATCATGTTGGTCGAGCCCGTGTGAACAGGGTGGTCGACCTGAATTGACTTTCAGCTTGGTACTAACGGGTCGAAGACTATCGCATCGGCTATGAGAAGCGCAAGCGATATTCCGAAAAAATACCTTATTGCTACCTTGAAGACGCAAACGAAGACCCGGTCACTGCAAGTGCAAGAAAACGTGTCTGTCCGGTCTGATCGTGCCTCGTCGATCATGGCTACTCGGTATGACTCACGCAAGTCAATGAAAAAAAACGTCTTTTCGAGTTGGTGAAAAAATCGACAGTTTGACTTCAGGCCCCATTCCATATGGGTTTGCGAGGGGCAGGGGGGGGTTGTCCACTGACTTATCCACAGCTTCTGTGGATTGTCCCAAGGACGCGCTCTGGCACGGGGTTGGTCGGGTCCGAAAGGGCAGACATCTGTCACCTGGGGCTAAACCCTCGGCCATTGCCGCCGATAACACGACCATGACCCTGATGCCGGTGCCTTATGTTCAACAACAAACTCAAGCAGCAACTCAGCGCCCAAGCCGACGAACTGGTGGAATTGCGTCAACTGGTAGCCGGCATGACCCACGAGATGCTCAGCCTGGACATCGACGCATCGCTGCGCATCATCGCCTGCAACGACTTGTTTGCGACCACTTTGGGCTATACCGAAGCCCAGCTGGTTGGCAGGCTGATGACCGAATTGGTCCCCACCTACGTGACCAAACTGCCGTGCTACAACAACTTTCGTGCGGCGGTGGCAGCGGGCACTTCGGTGTCGGACAACTATCGCTACCTCAGGGCGGACGGCAGCCTGGTCTGGGTCAATGCGCACTGGAAGCCCATCCGCAATGCGGCAGGTGTGCTGATGCACATCAAGTGCTTTGCCACCGATGTCACCAAGAGCATGGAGAAAGCAGCGGAGAACGCTTCGTTCATCGACGCCTTGCTGCGCTCCACGGCGGTCATCGAGTTCGATTTGAAAGGCACCGTGCTGTCGGCCAACGACCAGTTCATGCGCGGCATGGGCTATACCCTGGCGCAGGTGCAGGGCAAGCATCACCGCATGTTCTGCCACAGCGAAGAAACCAGTTCGCCGAGCTACACCGAATTCTGGGCAAACCTGAATCGCGGTGAGTTCGTCGCCGGGCGCTTCAAGCGCCTCGACAGCATGGGCCGCACCATCTGGCTCGAGGCGACCTACAACCCCGTCTACGACACCGAAGGCAAGCTCTACAAGGTGGTCAAGTTCGCTACCGTGGTCACCGAGCAGGTCGAGCGCGAGGCCGAGGTCAATCAGGCGGCGCAGACCGCCTATGAAATCTCGCGCAGCACCGACATCAGCGCCCAGCGTGGCGCGGTGGTAGTGACCGATACCGTGCAGACCATGCGCAAGATCGCCGACGACATGCAGTCCGCGTCCAGCGGTGTGGAAGCGCTGGGCAAGCAATCGCTGCTGATCAGCTCGATCATCCAGACCATCAGCAGCATCGCCCAACAGACCAACCTGCTGGCGCTGAACGCCGCCATCGAAGCGGCCCGCGCCGGCGAACAGGGGCGCGGGTTCGCCGTGGTGGCCGACGAAGTCCGGCAACTGGCGGGCCGGACCAGCACCGCCACCGACGAGATCGCCGCCGTGGTGCAGCAGAACCAGGCACTGGTCGACGGCACCGTGCGCGACATGGCCAACAGCAGGCAGCAGGCCGAGCAGGGCGTACAACTGGCCGGTCAGGCCGGTGACGTGATCGTCGAGATCCAGGACGGGGCGAAGAAAGTGGTGGAGGCGGTGGCGCGTTTCACCAACCTCTGACGGCCTGTACGGCACCTTCGTAGCGGTTGTATTAGAATGGGCCACGTTCATTCAGCGAAGGTAATCGATATGACAGTCCAGACCGAAACCGCTCTGCTGGCGGGTGGCTGCTTCTGGGGCATGCAGGACCTGATCCGTCGTTATCCGGGCGTCCTGCAGACGCGGGTCGGGTACAGCGGCGGCGATGTCGCCAACGCCACCTACCGCAACCACGGCACCCACGCCGAAGCCATCGAGATCGTCTTCGATCCCAGCGTGATCGGCTATCGTCAGATCCTCGAGTTTTTCTTCCAGATTCACGATCCGTCCACGGCCAACCGCCAGGGCAACGATGTAGGCCTGAGCTACCGCTCGGCGATCTTCTACAACACCGAGGAGCAGAAACGCGTCGCACTGGAAACGATCGCCGACGTCGATGCCTCCGACCTGTGGCCCGGCAAGGTCGTCACCGAGCTTGCCCCTGCAGGTGATTTCTGGGAAGCCGAGCCCGAGCATCAGGATTACCTGGAGCGTATTCCCAACGGCTACACCTGCCATTTCGTACGTCCCGACTGGAAACTTCCCGCGCGCGGCTGATCCGGTTGCGCCAATAGCTAGACATATCCAGTAATAATTTCCCGGCGGTGGCGTTCATCACTGCCGGGACATCCATCCTGACGCCCCCTGCAACGACCCCTCTCCATCGTGCAGCCCGCACGCTCTGCGCTCTTCATACGCACTTATTCAGCCTGCGCGCTCGCTGGCAAAGACCAATGCTTCTGGTTGGCAGCCGCGAATGCTTGCCAAGTGCCATGAATTATCATTTACATTTTTTTGACATTTGCATAGCCTTGCGCCGCTTCCGCATTCAACGCGGTTTCGCACACAAGTTTGCGTGGCTTCCTACAGCCCGCATTCGAGTCTTCGCCCGGGGGGGGCAGACCGCCTTGTGTGGGTTCCTGAGGTCATGCCATGAATCATTTTCCGTTGCGCAGTGTTGCGCTGTGCATCTCTTTGTCCATTGCCGGCCTGGCGCAGGCAGCTCCGATTGCGCTGAATCTGCCCGCGCAACCCTTGGGCGAAGCGCTGAACCAGTTGGGTCAGGCCAGCGGCCTGCAAGTGGTGTTCGAACCAGCGGCGATTGCCGGCAAGACCGCACCTTCGGTCACCGGCCGGATGGAACCCGCATTGGCACTGCAGCGCCTGCTGGCGGGCAGCGGCCTGGTCGGTACGGTGCAGGGCGACGTGGTCAGCGTCACCGCCCCCGCTACAGCGTCCACTGGCGGCGCGGTGGTACTGGGCGCGACGGCCGTCTCGGCCGCCACCAGTTCCATAGCCGGCACGGCCACTACCGAACACTCCGGCTCCTACACCACCGGCAGCATGAGCACCTCGACCGGGCTGCCGCTGTCGATCCGCGAAACCCCGCAGTCGGTCAGCGTCATCACGCGCCAGCGCATGGACGACCAAGGCATGAACGACCTCAACGATGTGGTCAAGTACGCGCCCGGCATTACCTTGCGCAAGTTTGGCGGCGACCGCCAGGCGTTCCAGGCGCGCGGGTTCAACATCGACAACATCATGTACGACGGCCTGCCGACCAGCATCGGCCAGTTCACCCTAGACACCATCGCCGGTGCCGACCTGGCTTTGTACGACAGGGTTGAAGTGGTGCGCGGCGCCACCGGCTTGATGACCGGTGCCGGCAGCCCGTCGGCAACCCTGAACCTGGTGCGCAAGCGTCCTACCGCCACCCCTCAGGTCAGCATCACCACCAGCGCCGGTACCTGGGACCGCTACCGCACGCAAGTGGATGCGTCGAACCGGCTCAACGAGTCCGGCACCCTGCGTGGCCGGGTGGTGGCCGCCTACGAAGACGACAACAGCTACATCGACGAGCGTGAAAAGCAGCGCCAGACCTTCTACGGCGTATTCGAAGCGGACCTGAGCGAGGCGACTACCCTGACCCTCGGGGCTTCCAAGCAGCGCGATGATGCCACCTCGGACTGGGGCAGCCTGCCGTCCGGTCCGAATGGCGAAGACCTGCATCTGTCGCGTTCCACCTTCCTGAGCAATGACTGGGCCTACTGGGACCGGGACAACGTCAGCGTGTTCACCGACGTCACCCACCGCTTCGACAACGGCTGGACCGCCAAGGCTGCGGCCGCGAAGATATGGGCCGAGTCCAACACCTTTTCCAGCTATCTGACGGCGCCTCGCAATGGTGTGTACGGGCAGGCCACGGGCGCCTACGACACCACCGACGTGCAGACCAACGTGGATGCCTCCCTGGCCGGCCCGTTCCAGTTGTTCGGTCGCGAGCATCAGTTGACCCTCGGCGCGAGCCGTCGCCAGGAAAAGTTCGACCAGACCGGCGGCTACTGGAATGACTCCACGCCCATCGATATCTACAACTTCGATCCGGGTGTCATTGCCAAGCCTTCGCGTACTCGCAGCGACTATCGGCTCTACCAGAGCAAGAACACGGCGACCGAGAAGGGTGTCTACGCCGCCGCGCGTTTCAACCCGCTGGACCCGCTGCACATCATCGTTGGCAGCCGGGTCAGTTGGTATGACTACGACAACCGCTCGGGCACGGGTGATTACAAAGTGACCCAGGAAGTCACGCCCTACGCCGGCATCATCTATGACCTGAACGATACCTACTCGGTCTACGCCAGCTACACCGAAATCTTCAAGCCGCAGACGCAGCAGGATGTCGGCGGCACGGTGCTGGACCCGATGACCGGTGAAAGCTATGAGATCGGCATCAAGGGCGAGTACTTCGATGGCGGCCTGAATGCGTCCGTGGCCATGTTCGACATGACCCAGCAGAACCGCGCCTACGCCATTCCCGATCAACCGGCCAGCTGCCGGGCCACCAACCGCACCTGCTACGAGGCTGCGGGCGAGGTACGCAGCCGTGGCCTGGATACCGAAATCAGTGGCGCCTTCACGCCCAACTGGCAGTTCTCGGCCGCCTATACCCTGGTGCTCAGCCAGTACGTGAAAGACCGTACCTACGAGAAAGGCAATCTGTTCGCGCCCAACCAGCCCAAGCATCTGTTCAAGGCCGCAACCACTTACCAGTTCGAAGGTGCCTTGGACAGGCTGCGTATCGGTGCCGACGTGCTGGCGCAGAGCGCAACCTACGGCCGTGTCGGAACCGGTCATGCGGAGCAGGATTCCTACGCGGTACTGGGCTTGATGGCCGGCTATCGCTTCGACGAACACTGGGACGCCCGCGTCAACTTCAACAACGTGCTGGACGAGAAGTACTGGCAGGGTATTCCTACCGCGACCGGCAGTGGCACCTACGGCGACCCGCGCAACCTGATGTTCTCGCTGAAGTGGTCGCTGTGATCCAGTGACCGAGAGGGCGGGCGTGCAATGCGCCCGCCCGTCGATCATCACAGGCATTCGTAGCAGATGCCCATACGTGTCAAGGCCGAAAGGGCGTGGACAGCTGGAACTGTGCCAATTCGCGCAACCCTGTATTCACCTTGAAACGGACGCTGTAAGGTCTGGCATGGGCCAGTTGTGCAGAGGGGCCCCTATCGGCACGGCCATAGGCGCGTTGTGGTGAACTGTCCGGCGGAGCACTTTTGAAAACACTCCTCATCATCGGCATCGGCGCTGGTCATCCCGAGCACATCACGGTGCAGGCGGCGCGTGCCTTGGCGCGGGTCGATGTGTTCTTTCTGATGGACAAGGGCGATCACAAGGGCAAGCTCAATGCCCTGCGCAAAGAGATCCTCGAGCGTCATGCAACGCCTGGGGCGTATCGGGTGGTCGAGGTGCGGCAGCCCGAGCGTCCGGCCGGGCCGGACTATCGGACGTCGGTGAATACCCTGAATGCGCGCAAGCAGGCGGCCTTCGAGCGGCTGCTCGATGATGCAGTGGCGGACGGGGAGTGCGCGGGCGTTCTGGTGTGGGGCGATCCTTCGCTGTACGACAGCACGCTGCGCATTGTCGAGGCAATCGCTGCCAACAGCGCGCGAGCGGTGCACTATGAGGTGTTTCCCGGTGTGACCAGCATTCAGGCGCTAACCGCGGCGCACCGGATCACCCTCAACAGCATTGCCGGTGCCGTGCAGATCACTACGGGTCGACGCCTGTCGGCGGGCATGCCCGAGGGCGTCGACACGGTGGTGGTGATGCTCGATGCACAGGACAGCTTCAAGGCGCTGGTCGGCCAGAATCTGGATATCTATTGGGGGGCTTACGTCGGTACGGCCGATGAAGTGCTGCTGTCGGGAAGGCTGGACGACATGGCGCAGACCATTGCCGATGCGCGGCAGCAGGCGCGCAGCCAGCATGGCTGGATCATGGACAGTTATCTGCTCAGGCGGCGTGTCTGAAGTTGCGCGGGGTTGCCGGACGCGGCTCGCGCCGCTGCTACAGGGGCTGTCTGGTGTTTTGCGGGGTTGCCGGACGCGGCTCGCGCCGCTGCTACAGGGGCTGTCTGGTGCTTTGCGGGGTTGCCGGACGCGACTTGCGCCGCTGCTACAGGGGCTGTCTGGTGTTTTGCGGGGTTGCCGACGCGGCTTGTCGGTCTTGCGCGCGGATTTCGCGTTGCGCAGGCTTGTATTACCTAAACGCCAACGTCACCATCAGGGCACCCTGCGTTCCGCTGTGAGCCGATATGCCGACCCAGCCTCCCGAACATTTTCGCGCCCCCTCCGTACCTGAGGAGACACCCGCCCAGGATGCCGCCGAGCGCCTGCAGCTGGCTCTGGATACCGGGGCCATCGTCGGTACCTGGGTGTGGGATGTTGCGGCCGACCACTTCAGTGCCGACGAACGCTTCGCGCGCACCTTCGGTCTGTCCGGCAAGGTCTGTGCCCAGGGCCTGCCGCTGGAGCAAGCGATGGCCAGCGTCCATCCGCAGGATCGCCCGCGGGTCGAAGCAGCCGTGTTCGAGACCCTCGGCAACGGCGGTCACTATCGTTGCGAGTATCGCGTGCTGCAGAGCGACGGCAGCTATCGCTGGATCGAAGCCAACGGCCACGTCGAATTCGACGAGGCGGGGCGTCCGCAGCGTTTTCCCGGCGTGCTGCTGGACATCCAGCAACGCCGCAGCGCCGAGGCCGAGCGCGATCGCATGACCCACCTGCTGCGCACCTTCACCGCCGCGGTGCCCGGTGTGGTGTACGCCAAGGATCGCCAGGGCCGGATGCTGGTTGCCAATCGCGGCACCACCGAACTCATCGGCAAACCGCCCGAGCAGTACATCGGCCGCACCGATATGGAGTTCCTGGAAGACAAGGTCCAGGCTCGGGTGATCATGGAAACCGACCGACGCATCATGGAAGGTCGGCACACCCAGGAGGTGGAAGAGGAGGTGCGCCAGGCCGACGGCACCGCCGCGACCTGGCTGTCGCTGAAGACGCCTCTGCTCGACGAGGACGGCGAAGTCATTGGCCTGATCGGGTCCTCCATCGACGTCACCGCGCGCAAGAAAGCCGAGGCTGCTGTGCGCGAGCTCAATCAGACCCTGGAAGAGCGCGTGCGCATCGCCATTGCCGAGCGGGAAAAAGCCGAGGCAGCGTTGCACCAGGCGCAGAAGATGGAGGCCGTGGGCCAGCTTACCGGGGGTATCGCCCACGACTTCAACAACCTGCTGGCGGGCCTGTCCGGCAGCCTTGAATTGATGCACATGCGCTTGAAACAGGGCCGTACCGCTGACCTCGAACGCTATCTGGACGTCGCTCAGGGGGCGGTCAAGCGCGCCGCGTCACTGACTCATCGCCTGCTGGCGTTCTCCCGGCGGCAGACCCTGGCTCCGGTGCCCACCGACGTCAACGCGCTGATCCACGGCCTGGAAGAACTGGTGCGACGTTCGGTCGGACCCTCCATCGAACTGAGCGTGCGCCATACCCAGGGTCTGTGGACGGCGCTGATCGACCCGACCCAGCTGGAAAACGCCTTGCTCAACCTGTGTATCAATGCCCGCGATGCCATGCCCGGTGGTGGGCGGATCACCATCGAAACCGCCAATCAGTGGCTGCCTCACAGCGATGCATCCAATCACGAGGTACAGGCCGGCGAGTACCTGGTGGTTCACGTGACCGATAACGGTTCGGGGATGAGCGAGGAGGTCATGGCCAAGGTGTTCGAGCCGTTCTTCACCACCAAACCGGTGGGCGAGGGCACCGGCCTGGGTCTGTCGATGATCTACGGGTTTGCCAGGCAGTCCGGCGGACTGGTGAAGATCCAGTCACGGCCGGGGCTTGGCACGACGGTCAGCCTGTACCTGCCCAGGCATTGTGCCGGTATCGAGACAGAAGCGGTGGTGCCCAGCCAGGCGCCCATCGACCTCGGTGGCAGCGGCGAGACCGTGCTGGTGGTGGACGACGAAGCCTCGGTGCGCGGTTCCGTAGCCGAGCTGCTGGAAAGCCTGGGCTATGTGGTCCTGCAGGCCGGCGACAGCGCCCAGGGCCGAGACCTGCTGCAATCGGCTGCGCGCATCGACCTGCTGGTCACGGACGTGGGCTTGCCTGGCGGGCTCAATGGCCGGCAGATGGCCGAGCTGGGGCGCTCGGCCCGGCCAGGCTTGCCGGTGCTGTACATCACCGGCTACGCGCAGAACCTGGCGTTGGATCAGTGCCATCTGCAGCCTTGCACCGAGGTGCTGACCAAGCCGTTCGCCCTGGAGGCGCTGAGCGAGCGCGTGCGCACGCTGATCACGCAGCGCCAGCTTTGAAACCTGTTCTGCGGCCATGAAAAAGCCCCGCCATGGCGGGGCTGCTCACAACCAGCGGGCTCATCGAGTCAACCTGGCGTTCAGGATCGCGTCGCGCACCAGCGGGCGGCAGGCTTCGACGAAGGCGATCAACTGGCTGGCCGGGATTGTGCCCAATGCACTGACAGGGGTATGGCGGATGGTGTTATATTCCTGCGCTGACATGGCGGATACCTCTCAAGGGTTTCATTCGATGTGTCACCCGAGCCGCCGGGACTCTCACCTCCCGGTGGCTCTCCTTTACTTGGTTCGCCGGGCACGTGAAATTGTTCAATCTTTAAGATGGCCAGTCGCCGTACGGTATGTTAGGCCCTTCCCCTGCTCTATTCGGTAATCACTCCCGCGCGAACACCATGGCCTTGAGGCCGCTGGCTGGATCTATGTCGGCAAACTCCGGTGGGTTGTCCAGGCGCCGCTGCAGGCGCAGCTGCGGTGCTTCGCGGCGCAGCTCGTCGACGAGAAATTCGGGGCCCAGCGCCGGGTCGTTCATGCACGCCAGCACCACGCCCGATTCGCTGAGCAGTTCCGGCAGGCGGCGCAGTACCCGCTGGTAATCCTTGGTCAGCAGGAAGCTGCCTTTCTGGAACGACGGCGGGTCAATGATCACCATGTCGTAAGGGCCGTCCTTGCCGACCCGGCCCCAGGACTTGAACAGATCGTGGCCGAGAAAGCTGACCTTGCCCAGGTCGTGGCCATTGAGGTGGTGGTTCTCGCGTCCCCGGGTAAGGGCGGCGCGAGACATGTCGAGGTTGATCACATGGGCTGCGCCGCCAGCTATGGCGGCCACCGAGAAACCGCAGGTGTAGGCGAACAGGTTGAGCACACGTCGACCCTGGGCGTTTTCGCGTACCCAGTCGCGACCGTGGCGCATGTCGAGAAACAAGCCGTTGTTCTGTTTACGCCCCAGGTCGATGCGGTACTGCAGGCCGTTCTCGACCAGGATCACCTGCTCTTGCGCTTCTCCGATCAGCCAGTGCACATCGCTGCCGGGCAGATAGCGGTGCTGCAGGGCCAGACCGCGCGCACCGCTGGCGGCCCACGCCGGTTGCTGCGCCAGTCGGGCCAGCAGCTGTTGCAAGCCTGCCAGCTGTTCGGCAAGCGGCTCCTTGAACAGCGACACCAGCACGATGCCCTGCAGCCAGTCCACGGTCAGTTGCTCCAGCCCCGGCCAGCGCCGACCGCGGCCGTGAAGCAACCGGCGAGTTTCCAGCGGCGGCTGGGCGAGGGCTTGCAGCAGGTGTTTGTGCAAGGTGGCGAGAGCGTCGGCGTTCATGGCAAGGATCACGGCTTCGAAGGGCAGGCATTCTACGTCAGCTCAGGTATTTTTCGAACCAGCCCAGCGTGCGCTCCCAGGCCAGGTCGGCGGCAGCCTTGTCATAGCGTGGGGTCGAATCGTTGTGGAAGCCATGGTTGGCGCCGGGATAGATGTACGCCTCGTAGGTTTTGCCTGCCGCCTTGAGCGCTGCCTCGTACGCGGGCCATCCTTCGTTGATGCGCGTATCCAGTTCGCCGAAATGCAGCAGCAGCGGCGCCTTGATCTTCGCTACATCCTTGGCATCGGCCTGACGGCCATAGAACGGCACCGCGCACGCCAACTCGGGATAGGCCACCGCCGCCGCATTGGACACACCGCCGCCATAGCAGAAGCCAGTCATGCCGACCTTGCCGGTGGCACCCTCGTGCGCCATCAGCCAGGGGATCGCAGCGAAGAAATCATTCATCAGTTTGGTCGGGTCGACCTTCTCCTGCAGCGCCCGACCCTTGTCGTCGTTGCCCGGATAGCCGCCGACCGAGGTCAGGCCATCCGGGGCCAGGGCCATGTAGCCGGCCTTGGCGACCCGCCGTGCGACGTCTTCGATATAGGGGTTGAGCCCGCGGTTCTCATGCACCACCACCACGCCTGGCACCTTGCCGGTGGCCTGGGCCGGCCGCACCAGGTAGCCACGCACCTGGCCATGGCCACTGGGCGAGGGGTAGGTGACGTATTCGGCCACGATCTGTGGGTCGGTGAATTCCACCTGCTGGGCCAATGCATAGTTCGGGCTCAGGCTGGCCAGCAAGGCGCCTGCCGTCAGCCCCCCAAAGGTGAACAACGCCGCGCGGTCGAGGAACTCGCGGCGGTTGATCTTGCCATGGGCATAGAAGTCGTACAGTTCCAGCAACTCGGGGGAAAAATCCTTGGCACTGAGGCGATCCATCGGGCACTCCTATCGGAAGACACCAAGCGGTGAGGGTTGCACTCATTAAAGCAGCGTTTCGCACCCTGGCCAGCGCTTCGCGCGTCAGCGGCGATGCAGCAGGTTCCAGTGGTCCGCGACCTGGCCCATGGTCTTGGCTTCGCCACTTTTGAGCCAGGCCATGAAGGGGCGGTCGAAATGAAAGTTCGGGCCGCATGCCTCGGTCAGGAAACGCCGCACGTTCTGAGTGTTGCGATAGCCTCTGTCCAGGGGGGTGTAACGGGTGATGGGAGCACTGTGCCAGTCGAAGTTCATGAATCGCTATCCTTCGCGAAAAGATCATTGAGTATAGGGGAGGGGGCGAGCCGCGCCTGCACGCTGACGTCGTGCACGCCATCATGCACAGGGCACTTTTCCTGTGCCGCGTTTTGCCTCAGAGTCTGTGAATCGCCAATAGTGCCAAACGTCGACGGAAGGATGATGAGCGAAGATCAGTGGAGCCAACGCATGCAAGACAACGGCTGGCTGTGGAACCCTGCCCAGACTGGCGCGCAGGCGCCGTGCCTGATCCTCGCGCACGGTGCCGGCGCGCCGATGGACAGTGCCTTCATGAACAGCATGGCCGAGCGCCTGGCCGCTGGCGGGGTCAGCGTGGTGCGCTTCGAGTTTCCCTACATGGCCCAGCGCCGCAGCGGCGGCAGCAAGCGTCCGCCCAGTCCGCAGGCAAGCCTGCTGGAAAGCTGGCGACAGGCCTATGCCCTGGTGCGACCGCTGGTGACGGGAACCCTGGCCGTGGGGGGCAAATCCATGGGCGGACGGATGGCCAGCCTGCTGGCGGACGAACTGGGTGCCGATGCACTGGTGTGCCTGGGGTATCCCTTCTACGCGGCGGGCAAGCCGGAAAAGCCGCGAGTCGAACACCTGGCCGACCTGAGCACGCCAACCCTGATCATCCAGGGCGAGCGCGATGCGTTGGGCAACTGCGAGACAGTGGCAGGCTATGAGTTGTCGGAGCAAGTCGAGCTGTACTGGCTCAGCGCCGCCGATCATGACCTCAAACCCTTGAAGTCATCCGGGTTCAGCCACGACCAGCATCTGCAGACCGCCGCCGACCGGATCGTGGCCTTCCTGTCCTGACTCGCGTAGCCGACACGTGGCCTGCCATGCAGGCTGCGATGCGAGGGCAGGGGGCAGTCAGCGGTTGAAACGCTCCACCAGCGAATACTGGCTGTTGGCGGTCTTGGTCAGCTCTTCGCTGAGCAGTGCCGAGTTCTGCGCCTGTTCGCTGGTTTCATCGGCCAGGTGCGAGATGGTGGTGATGTTGCGGCTGATCTCCTCGGCCACTGCACTCTGCTCTTCGGTGGCTGCGGCGATCTGCGTGGTCATGTCGGTGATGTTGGCGACCGCTTCGCTGATGCCGATCAACGCCTGGTCGGCTTCCAGCACGCGAGCCACGCCTTCCTCGGCCTGACGGTGACCGGCATCCATGGTCTGCACGGCATTGTTGGCGGTCTGCTGCAGCTTGGCGATGAGCCCATGGATCTGCCCGGTCGACTCGCTGGTGCGTTGTGCCAGCTGACGCACCTCGTCGGCGACCACGGCGAAGCCGCGGCCCATTTCGCCGGCGCGTGCCGCTTCGATGGCTGCGTTGAGCGCCAGCAGGTTGGTCTGGTCGGCGATACCTTTGATCACATCCACCACGCCGCCGATCTCATCGCTGTCCTTGGCCAGCTGGGTCACGGTCTGCCCGGTTTCCCCGACGACCACCGACAAGCGCTGGATCGCCTCGCGGGTTTCGCCGGCGATGTCGCGCCCGCGGCTGGTCAGGCGGTTGGCCTCCTGGGTGGCGTCGGCAGTGCGCTGCACATGGCTGGCCACTTCCTGGGTAGTGGCCGCCATCTGGTTCACCGCAGCGGCTACCTGCTCGGTTTCCAGGCGCTGACGGTCCAGGCCCTGGGAGCTCTGGTGTGCAAGAGCGTCGGATTGCCGGGCTTGACCGGTCAGGTGCTCGGCGGTGTCCTGCAAACGGGTCAGGCAGGTCTTCAAGCGCGCTTCCTGGCTCAGAATGGCCATTTCCAGGCGCGCCTGGGCGCCCCGGCTGTCGGTGTACATTTGCGCGATGAGCGGATCCGAGGTGGTCTGGTCCGCCAGCTTGAGCAGGCGCTTGATACCCCGCTGCTGCCAGCTCAGGCCCATCAGGCCCAGTGGCAGCGACAGCCCGGCGGCCAGGGCGAACCCCCACGAGGTATCCAGCCAGGTGCCGATCATGAAACCGACCTGGCTGACCAGAATGAACGGCACCCAGTTCTGCAGCACCGGCATCCAGCGATCGCGGCCGGGTACCGCCGACCTGCCGTTGTTCAAGCGTTCGTAGAGCGACTGGGCACGGCGGATCTGCTCGGCCGTCGGCTTGATCCGTACCGATTCGTAACCCACCACCTGCTTGTTTTCAAGTACCGGAGTGACGTAGGCGTTGACCCAGTAGTAGTCGCCGTTCTCGCAACGGTTCTTGATGATGCCCATCCATGGCAGGCCCTGGCGCAGCGTCGCCCACATGTGCTCGAACACCGCCGAAGGCACGTCCGGGTGGCGCACGGTGTTGTGCGGCGCGCGAATCAGCTGCTCGCGGGTGAACCCGCTGATCTCCACGAAAGCATCATTGCAGTAGGTGATCATTCCTTGGGTGTCGGTCGTGGAAATCAGGCGCTGCTGGGCAGGGAAGGTCCGTTCGCGCTGGGTGATAGGCTGATTGTTACGCATGAGTGTCCATTCATTCCGTGGGGCTTTGACAGGTTCTCGGCCAGCTCGGGAAAAGATTGAATGGGATATCGGCGAAGGGCGGTGGGAGGGCTTCAAAGTCATTGCCGAGCAGGCCCGGGAACCGCAGCCTGCTTACGGCAGGGTAGGGTCAAAGGGCCTGGATGACGGCGCTCATGTGAGCCTGCAGGTCGGCGATCGGGTCGTCGCTTTCCTCGGCCAGCACCAGCAGCTTGCTGCCTGCGGCAGTGATCACCGCCTTGACCGCTTCGGGCGGTTGGCGATGGTCGATGACCAGGGCAACGTCGTTGTCCTTGAGCGTCATGCTCAGGTTTTCCAGCTGCGCGGTGTCCCACTGTTCGTCGTTGAGCACCTGGGTGGCCACCGTGTCCAGATTGAGACCGGCTGCAAGGTAGGCGAAGCGGTCGCTGAGGCTGACCACACTGACATTGTCCGCCTTTGCCAGGCGTGCCTCGCTGTCGGCGCTGAGCTTGAGCAGTTGCTGCTTGAGTGCGGCCAGGTTGGCGTCGATCCGCGGTTTGGCGGCCGGAGCCAGGCGTACCAGGTCGGCAGCCATGACGTCGGCCATGCGCCCCATGTTGTTGCTCGACAGCCACGGCTGGCTGTTCAGTCCGCTCACGCCCGGCTGTACCGCGATACCGGGCAGTACCCCGTCGACCGGGCGCGCAGCGTCGATCTCGACGATGCGAATGTTGCTGCGACGCGCCAGCGGGTACAGGGAATCGTCAGGCCATAGCGAACGCAGCCCGATCACCGCGTCGGCAGCGCCGGCCAGTCCGGCCAGGGCTTCTGCGCCGCGGCCGGTGAAATAGGCATTCTGTCGAGAGCCGGGCAGGTTGGCAGCGGCCGCACGTTGCAGTTGCACGCCGCTGTCCTTGAGCAGCAGTTGGCCCAGGCCGTAGGTGATCGGCAGGCTGGCGAGGACTTTCACCGGCTCTGCCGCCTGGATCGCAGGGGCGAGCGCCGCACACAGGGCCAGGGCGACTGTCAGTTTGCGCAGAGTAGACATTTATCCGATGTTCCCTTTGAGGCTGGGCAAGGTGCCGCGGGCGATGGCGGCGAGAGCGAAGGCCAGGCCTGCGACCAGGATGATGGCCGCCCCGGAAGGCACCGGCAGATCGAAGAGGATCGGCAGCAGGATCCCGCACAGGGTGCTCACCGTGGCAATGATCACCGAGATCCAGAAGAAGCCCTTGAGCGACTGGCTCAGCAGCCGTGCCGCCGCTGCCGGAATCACCAGCAGCGCACCGACCAGGATCGCGCCGATGACCTTCACCGCTGCCACGGTGATCAGCGTCACCAGAATCACGAACAGGTAATCCAGGGCTTTCACCGCCACCCCGCGCACCGCGGCCAGCTGCGGATTGAAGCTGGCCAGCATGATGCGGTTGTACAGCGGCAGGCTCAGGCTAAGGACCAGGGTACCAACCACGGCCAGTACCAGCAGATCGTTGCCGTTGACTGTCAGTACCGAGCCAAACAGCACGTTCTCGAGGATGTGCACGTTGATCTTGCCGGCCAGGGTCAACAGCAGGCTGGCACCCAAGGCCAGCGAGACCGACAGAAACACGCCGATCAGCGTGTCCGGCGCCAGGCCGGTGCGGTTGCGCAGGTAATTGAGCACGATGCCAAACAACAGGCAGTAGCCGAACAGGCTGCCGTAGGGGCCCGTGTAGGGTTCGCCGAGCAGGATGCCGATGGCCACGCCGGTGAGCGCGGCATGCCCGACCGCTTCGGAAAAGAACGCAAAGCGCTTGACCACCACCAGCGTTCCCAGGCCGCCCAGTACCGGGCCGATCAGCAACCCGGCGATCAAGGCGTTGACCACGAAACCATAGGCCAGTGCAGCGGGCAGGTAGCCGTCCGAGGCAAGGCCCTGGATGGCCAGGCGAAACTGTTCGTAGTCCATCAGGCGAGGCCCCCGGCGCGTGGATGGGTGGAGAACAGCGTCAACAGCCGGTCTGGCGTCAGTGCGTCCGCCGGCCTGGCGTCGAACAGCACGCGTCGGTTGAGCCCGGTAACGTGGTCGGCCAGACGCTTGACCGCTTCCAGGTCGTGCTCGATCCACATGACCGTGATGCCGGCTTGCTGCCAGTCCAGCAGCAGGCGCTCGAACACCTGGATGCCGGCTTCGTCGAGCGCCGACATGGGCTCGTCGAGGATCAGCAGCTGCGGCGCCGGGATCAGGCCCTGCGCCAACAGCACGCGCTGGCGTTCGCCGCCCGACAACGCGCCCATGCGGCGCTTGCGCTTGTCCTGCATGCCGACCCGCTCCAGGGCCTCGCCAATGGCGCCGGCATAGTGTTTCGACAGGCCGAGAAAGGCAGGCCGACGCTGGCACATGGCGGCCATGAAATCGTCGACCGTCATCGGCAGGCCACGGTCGAATTCCAGTGCCTGCGGTACATAGCCGATCACCCCGGGGCTGCCCGGCCACTGCAGGCTCAACTGGCCACGATGGGGCATCTGCCCCAGCAGGGTCTTGATCAACGAGCTCTTGCCACCGCCGTTGGGTCCGACCAGCGCGTGCACGCTGCCGCTGGCCACGCGAAAGGAGACCTGGTCGAGAATCAGCGTGCGGCCCAGCACCAGGCCCACTTCGGCGAACTCGATGGCGGGGCCGCTGCGGGCGAGGGCGAGGGGTTCGGCGGCCGTCATGCGCCGGCCTCCTGGATGGCCCGGACCACGGTGTCGAGGTTGCCGCCCATTTCCTTCTCGTACTTGTCGGCGCTGTACTCGCCATAGGAGATGTGCGAGAGGGGGTACATCTTCACTCCCGACTCGCGCTGGATGGTTTCCACATAGGTCGAAGGGAAATCCATTTCCGAGAAGATCACCTTGACGTCCAGTTCACGCAGCTGGTCGATGGTCTTCTTCAGCTGGCTGGGGCTGGGCTCGATGCCGTGCGCCGGCTCGACCACGGCGGTCACTTCCAGGCCGAACTCGCGCAGCAGGTAGTCGTAGGCCGCGTGTACCGTGGCCACCCGCAGCTCGGCGTTGGGCGCCTGGGTCAGCTTGGCCAGGGCGTCGGCGCGCAGCGTGCGCAGGCGCTTGCCGTAGGCCCGGGCATTGGCGGTGTAGAACTTGGCGTTGTCCGGGTCGAGCTTGCCCAGTTCGCGGGCGATGTTGTTGACCTGGGCGATAGAGGCACTGATGGACAGGAACGTGTGCGGATTGACCACTTTGCCGGCGCCACGCGCCATCGTCCCGGTGGCCGCCAGCAGGGGCACGTCGGCATTGGCCTCGATCACGTGGATATCGGGTTTCTCGCTGGCTTCGATCATGCGGTCGGCAAAATCGTCATGGCCGACGCCATTGAGCACGATCACGTCCAGGCTGCCGATGCGCTTGATGTCGTCGGCGCGTGGCTCGTAGGCATGGGGGTTGAACCCGGCCGGGATCAACGGCACCACTTCGGCCTTGTCGCCGACGATGTTCGCCACATAGCTGTAGTAGGGGTGCAATGTGATGCCGATACGCAGCGGCTTGCCGTCGGCGGCCCAGGCGGTGCTGGTGAACAGGGTGCCCAGCACGGCAACGGACAGGAGTCGCAGCAACGGACGGCGGGCGATAGATCTGGGCATGAAGAATCCTGGTGAAGAGGGCGTATTCAATGGCGATGCTGGCGGGTGACACCGGTGTCGAACTGGGCGATGACCTGCTGCCAGCCGCTGTCGGCAAGCGACGTGTCGTCCAGCAGCGCCGGTGCACTGGCGGAGGGTGCGCGGTTGAGCCAGACATCGGCGTCCGCGCCGTTCATGCGCAGCAGGAACGAGCCCGCCACCTCTGGCGCCTGGCTCAGGCCCACGTAGGCGCCCTGGACCATCTGCCAGGCGTGGCTGCCGCGGCTGACCGAGCTGGCGTCCTGGGCGAAGGGTGGGAAGCCCTCGCGGGCCAGTTGCTCGGGCGTGACCGGATCGGGCTGTTCCTCGGCCAGCAGGCGGACCTCGTCGAGGGTCACTCGCAGGTCGGCGTAGATGCCCTGTTCGGCGGCGCTCAGGTCGCGTCGGGCGTCGAGCTGGTGGGACGGTACCGCGACGGCTTCGTGGCTGACCCCGTGCCAGGACACGACGCCGGCAGCCGCCAGCAGGATGAACAGGCACAGCAGGCCGACGTACAGGGTTTCATGGCCCGCACCGGCCGGGCGCACGATGTGCGTGACGGGCGTGCTCATGGTGCCTCGATGTCGGCTTGGTCGATTTCGACGACGTGGCCGGGGCCGGCATCGAACAGCACATAGAACTCGGCATCCGGACGCTTGAAGGTCACGGTCGAATCGCTGCCCAGCTTGCCGGGTACCAGGATGCTTTCGTCATAGCCGACCACGTCCAGGGTCACCCCCGGCGCGCCGCTGCCGTCGGAAAATCCGCCGGTGCAGCGGATCTGCTGGTCGTCGATCTGCTTGCATTCGCACATCGGGTTGTGCGCCAGGGCCACGCCGCTGCAGGCGGCAGCGAGCAGCCCCAGTGCCAGGGCGGGCCAGCGGATGAATGAAACGCGGGTCATGGTCGGGTTCCTTGACGGTTCAGCCAGGCCACCGTCGCGGGTGATGCCTGGCTCAATGGAATGGAGGTCTGGTGCATCGAGCCGTCCCAGCCTTCCATGGTGATCCACAGCTGAGCATCGGCTTGGGTTTTGGCCGGCACTGGCAACCCGGCGAACATGCGGTAGCCACTGCCGAAGAAGATCACGCCTGCAGCCCTCAGGCTGCGTGGCTTGCCGATGCGCAGGTAGGTGGCCTTGACCTGGTCGATGCAGGTCTTGCACAGGGCCGCGTTGAAGTACTTGATGTCCTGGCCGCTTTCGGCGGTCGGGCCTTCGATGCGGCGTTCGGCCAAGGTCAGGCTCCACGGCCCGACGGCGATGTCGCCTACTGTCCGCTCGCCCAGGCCGCTGTCGCCGCGATCCATGGCGTTCTCGGCGAAATAGTGCGGCATGAAGCTCAGCGGGATGAACACCAGCAGCACGTTGATATGGAACCGCCACTTGCGCCAGAAACGCGACAGGGGCGAAGGCGTGGGGGCACTGAGGACTCGGCTCACAGGCTGCGCTCCGCGGTCTTGTGGGCAATCGGGTGCAGGCTGCCGGTGGCCGTCTGCGCAGTTTCGTGGCGGGCGTCGCGCTTGAACGCCTGGGCCGTGGCCAGGGCAGTGCGCTTGCTCCAGATCATCAAGCCGCTGAGCACCATCATGCTCAGCAGCAGGCCGAAGAAAGCCCAGATCAGCTTGATCCACAGCCCGCCAAAGTCACCGGTGTGCAGCGGGCGCATGGACTCGGTAACGAACTCCAGTGCATTGCGGTCGCCCAGCAGGTGCGAGCTGATCAGCTGCCCGGTGTAGGGGTTGATGCTGGCGGTCTGGAACATCAGCGGGTACCAGCTGCGGCCACCCACTTCCATCGGGCTGTAGGCGTTGAGCGGCAGCGACACGTAGCTGGCATCGAGGCCCGGCACTTGCTGCTTGACCACGGCAATGGCCTGCTCGACCGGGATCATCGGTGCCGGCGTGCCGTCGGCCACCAGCGGCACGTCGGCCCGGGCAATCACCGAGGTGACCGGCGAGTAGCTGGAGATGCTGATCTGGTTGTCGTAGAGGATGGCGCGAATCAGGAACCACACGCCGGTAATGGCGATGACCGCGATGAACCAGATCGACCAGATACCGCTGAGGCGGTGGAAGTCACCCCAGAACACCCGTGCGCCCTGGTTCAGGCGCAAGGTGGGCTTGAGAAAGCCCTTCCAGAACTTCTTGTAGACCACCAGGCCGGTGATCAAGGACACCAGCAGCGGCAGGCCGAGGAACGACACCAGGTACCAGCCCCAGGAGAAACCGTTGGTGAAGGGCACCAGCCACCAGCCGTGCAGGGCGCGGGTGAAGGCCGGGAAGTCGAACGCCGGACTGACGCCTTGCAGCACGCCGGTATAGGGGTTCACATAGACCGTTGGCGAGCGGCCGTCCGGGTAGGTGACACTGGCGTTGACGGCGAAGTAGTCGCCGTCGGGGTGAATGAGATTGCTGACTCGCAGCTCGGGATGATCGCGTTCGATGGCGGCCATCAGTTGGTCGTAGTTCAACGGCTGGGCGTCGTCGGACGGTTTGTTGGCACGCATTTCCGGATTGATCAGCCACATGATCTCAGTGCTCACCACGGCCAGGGTGCCGGTCACACATACGATCAGCACGAAAAACCAGATCGGCAGGGCCAACCAGCTGTGCACCAGGAACCAGATTTTCGAGCGGGATTTCTTGGACATGGGAAAACGTTCTCGATTCACGAAGCCGGTCGCCTGAGGGCAGGTTCCGGATCCAGCGAACAGGTGGCCATGGATTTGGATGGCGGCTATTGCACTGGATAAACAAGAATGAGAACAAGAACCAAATGAATTACGGGTGCAATCATTTGAAACCTAATGTTTCAGAAAGCGCTGCAGGCCCCGTTGTGGTTGATACCCGCCGGTCAACGGGAGCAATCCCTTCGATCCCCCGTAGGAGCGGTCCGCGGCCGCGAACCAGACACCGCGGCATGTCAGATCATCCGCGGTGTTCTTTTCGCGGCCGCTGACCGCTCCTACAGGTGCTTTACACCACCGGGTTCCCAATCAACTGGCGCAAGACGTAGTGCAGGATACCGCCGGAACGGAAATACTCCACTTCGTTGAGGGTGTCGATCCGGCACAGCAGTTCGACGGTTTCCTGCTGGCCGTTCTCACGGCGGATGCGCAGGTCCAGGCGCATGTGCGGCTGCAGCCGGGCACCACTCAAACCGACGATGTCCAGGGTCTCGCGGCCGGTCAGGGCGAGGCTCTTGCGGCTCTGCCCGTCGGTGAACTGCAAGGGCAGCACGCCCATGCCCACCAGGTTGGAACGGTGGATACGCTCGAAACTCTCCGCCACCACGGCCTTGACGCCCAGCAGATTGGTCCCCTTGGCAGCCCAGTCGCGGCTCGAACCGGTGCCATACTCCTGGCCGGCAATGATCACCAGCGGTGTGCCGGCCTGCTGGTAGCGCATGGCCGCATCGTAGATCGGCAGCTTCTCGCCCGTAGGAATGAACAAGGTGTTGCCACCTTCTTCACCCCCGAGCATTTCGTTGCGGATACGGATGTTGGCAAAGGTCCCGCGCATCATCACTTCGTGGTTGCCCCGGCGCGATCCATAGGAGTTGAAATCACGCGGTTCCACGCCCTTGTCGCGCAGATAACGGCCCGCCGGACTGTCAGCCTTGATGTTGCCCGCAGGGGAGATGTGGTCAGTGGTGACCGAATCACCCAGCAACGCCAGAATGCTTGCGCCCTGCACGTCGGCGATCACAGGCGCGGGACCGGCGATATCCTCGAAAAACGGTGGATGCTGGATGTAGGTCGAGTCGGCCTGCCAGACGTAGGTAGGCGCCTGCGACACTTCGATTGCCTGCCATTGCGCATCGCCGGCGAACACCTCGGCGTACTCCTTGTGGAACATCGCGGTGTCGACCTTGGCCACTGCGTCGGCAATCTCCTGCTGGGTGGGCCAGATGTCGCGCAGGTAGACCGGCTGGCCGTCACTGCCGGTGCCCAAGGGTTCACTGCTGATGTCGGTACGCACACTGCCGGCCAGGGCGTAGGCGACTACCAGTGGTGGTGATGCCAACCAGTTGGTCTTCACCAGCGGGTGCACCCGCCCCTCGAAGTTGCGGTTGCCCGAGAGCACCGAAGCCACGGTCAGGTCCGCGCTCTGGATGGCTTGCTCGATAGGCTCGTCCAGCGGCCCCGAGTTGCCGATGCAGGTGGTGCAGCCATAACCGACCAGGGCGAAGCCCAGCGTGTCCAGATACTGGGTCAAGCCCGCAGCCCGATAGTAGTCGGTCACCACTTTGGAGCCGGGGGCCAGGGAAGTCTTGACCCACGGCTTGGTGGTCAGGCCTTTCTCGACCGCCTTCTTCGCCACCAGGCCGGCGGCCATCATCACGCTGGGGTTGGAGGTATTGGTGCACGAGGTGATGGCCGCAATGACCACTGCGCCGTGCTGCAGATTGTGCGTCTGGCCGCGCCAGGTATACGGCGTGCCCTCGGTCTGGTCGGCGTTGCCCACCGCCACGCCACCGCCGCCCTCGCTTTCCAGGCGGCCTTCTTCCTTGCTGGTCGGCTTGAGCTGCAGGCCGATGAAATCGTCGAACGCCGCGCTGACCTTGGGCAGTGCCACGCGATCCTGCGGGCGCTTCGGCCCTGCCAGGCTGGCCTCGACCTCACCCATGTCCAGCCCCAGGGTATCGCTGAATACCGGCTCCTGGCCGGGCAGGCGCCACATGCCCTGCGCCTTGCAATAGGCTTCGACCAATTGCACGGTGGCTTCCGGGCGTCCGGACAGGCGCAGGTAACCCAGGGTCACGTCATCCACCGGGAAGAAACCGCAGGTGGCACCGTACTCCGGCGCCATGTTGGCAATGGTCGCGCGGTCGGCCAGGGGCAGATCGGCCAGGCCATCACCGTAGAATTCGACGAACTTGCCCACGACGCCTTTCTTGCGCAGTATCTGCGTCACGGTCAGCACCAGGTCGGTGGCCGTGATGCCTTCCTTGAGCTTGCCGGTGAGCTTGAAGCCAATGACCTCGGGAATCAGCATCGACACCGGCTGGCCGAGCATGGCGGCTTCCGCTTCGATACCGCCGACGCCCCAGCCCAGTACCCCCAGGCCGTTGATCATGGTGGTGTGGGAGTCGGTACCCACCAGGGTGTCGGGAAAGGCGTAGGTGCGGCCGTCTTCTTCCTTGGTCCAGACGGTGCGGCCAAGGTATTCGAGGTTGACCTGGTGGCAGATGCCGGTGCCCGGCGGGACCACGCTGAAGTTGTCGAACGCGCTCTGACCCCAGCGCAGGAACGCATAGCGCTCGCCATTGCGCTCCATCTCGATGTCGACGTTTTCCTCGAATGCCTGCCCGGTGGCATAACGGTCGACCATGACCGAATGGTCGATCACCAGGTCCACCGGCGACAACGGATTGATTCGCTGCGGGTCACCGCCGGCCTTGGCCACGGCCGCGCGCATGGCGGCGAGGTCGACCACCGCCGGTACCCCGGTGAAATCCTGCATCAGCACCCGTGCCGGGCGGTATTGAATCTCGCGATCGGAACGGCGCTTGTGCAGCCAATCGGCCAGAGCCTGCAGATCGGCACCGGTCACGGTCTTGCCGTCTTCCCAGCGCAGCAGGTTTTCCAGCAGGACCTTGAGCGACATCGGCAGTTTCTGCAGGTCACCCAGGCTGTTGGCGGCATCGGGCAGGCTGAAGTAGTGATAGGACGTGCCCGCGACGTCGAGCGTCTTCAGGCTTTTCAGGCTATCGAGGGAGGACATGGATCAGCTCCTTTTCAGGCCCGCACGGCACGGGCTGGATAAACAGGTTCTTTCAGTCAGGGACTTCCAGTGCATGCCCAGGGTTCCGATTTCCTTTATCATGCGCCGATTTGAGCACCCCGGCGGTGAAAGTCTCTTTATGAATACGCTGTTTATGCATTGCCGCCCCGGCTTCGAAGGCGAGGTCTGCTCGGAGATCGCCGAACACGCCGCACGGCTGGGGGTTGCCGGGTATGCCAAGGCGAAGCCGCTGACCGCCTGCGCCGAATTCATCTGCTACGAACCGGCCGGTCCGGCGCGGTTGATGCGCGAGTTGCGTTTTAGTGACTTGATATTTCCACGGCAGTGGGCCAGGGGCGATTTCGTGCAGTTGCCCGAAACCGACCGCATCAGCGTGCTGCTCGACCACCTGGCGGCCTATCCAGTGTGTGGCAGCCTGTGGCTGGAAGTGCTCGACACCAACGATGGCAAGGAGCTGTCGAATTTCTGCAAGAAGTTCGAAGCACCGCTGCGCAAGGCCCTGCTGGGTGCTGGCAGGCTGGTGGACGATCCTGCCTTGCCGCGCCTGCTGCTGACCTTCAAGAGTGGTCGCGAAGTCTTCCTGGGCATGGCCGACGCGGGTAATTTCGCCATGTGGCCCATGGGCATCCCGCGGCTCAAGTTCCCCCGCGAAGCGCCCAGCCGTTCGACCCTGAAACTCGAAGAGGCATGGCATCACTTCGTTCCCCGCGAGCAATGGGACGAACGCCTGCACGGCGACATGACCGGTGTCGACCTGGGCGCCGCACCCGGTGGCTGGACCTACCAGCTGGTACGCCGCGGCATGCTGGTTACCGCTATCGACAACGGGCCCATGGCACAGAGCCTGATGGACACCGGACTGGTCACCCATCTGATGGCCGACGGCTTCACCTATCGGCCCAAGCAGACGGTAGACTGGATGGTCTGCGACATCGTCGAGAAGCCGGCGCGCAACGCCGCCTTGCTGGAAACCTGGCTGGGCGAGAACCTCTGCCGCGAAGCGGTGGTCAATCTGAAGCTGCCGATGAAGCAGCGCTATGCCGAAGTCCGGCGCTTGCTCGAGCGCATCGAAGAGGGTTTCAAGGCGCGCGGCATCAAGGTGCAGATCGGCTGCAAGCAGCTCTACCATGACCGCGAGGAAGTCACCTGCCACCTGCGTCGACTCGACGGCGGCCGGCGCTGATCGATCCGAGCGCTGCGGCCTGGCGTCGCACGCTGCGCTCGGACCGCGCGCTGGCGCTACACTATTGGTTTCGAACGTGCGCCTGAATGCCCGCTTGACCTGGAGCTTTTCATGACCCAAACCTTGCCTGCCGACCGTACCCTGGATGCCACCGGCCTGAGCTGTCCGGAACCGGTGATGATGCTGCACCAGCATGTGCGCGACCTGCCTGCAGGCGGCCTGCTGAAAGTCATTGCCACCGACCCCTCGACCCGTCGCGACATCCCCAAGTTCTGCGTATTCCTGGGCCATGAGCTGGTTCAGCAGGACGAGGAGGGCGGTACCTACCGCTACTGGATCCGCAAGAAAAGCGACTGATCGCCTCGCAGCGCCGGTCGTTCGGCGCACATACCTAGTTGCAGGCGAGCTGGGTATAATCGCCCCCTTTTTTCCAGGTGCCTGGCCATGTTGTCTGAAATTCATGCCTTTCTCGGCTGCCCTACGCCCGATGCCTGGGTCCAGGCCGCGCTGGCCGACCAGCACACCCTGCTGATCGACCACAAGAACTGCGAATTCAAGGCAGCCTCCACGGCCCTGAGCCTGATCGCCAAGTACTGCACCCATGCCGATCTGATCAATATGATGTCGCGCCTGGCCCGCGAGGAGCTGGTGCATCACGAGCAGGTCCTGCGTCTGATGAAGCGCCGCAAGATCGAACTGCAACCCCTGTCGGCGAGCCGTTATGCCTCGTCGCTGCGCAAGCAGGTGCGCAACCACGAGCCCGTCAAGCTGGTCGATACCCTGGTGGTTGGCGCTTTCATCGAAGCGCGCAGCTGCGAGCGTTTCGCGGCTCTGGTGCCGCATCTGGACGAAGAGCTGGGTACCTTCTACAACGGCCTGCTCATGAGCGAAGCGCGGCATTACCAGGGCTACCTGAAACTGGCGCATCAATACGGCGATGCCGCCGATATCGCCCAGACCGTCGACAGGGTTCGCGTGGCCGAAGCCGAACTGATCGAAACGCCCGACCCCGAATTTCGCTTCCACAGCGGTGTGCCGGCCTTCGCCTGACCGCTGCCGATGACGCGCTCCCAGGATCGCGTCCCGAGACTTCCCGCCCCTCGATAGCACAGCGGCGTGTATTGACAGGCCTCTCGCTGACGTTTACGTTAACGTAAAGCACCAGGAAGTCGATCGACGTGAGCACGACCTACAGCATTTCCGACATAGCCCAGTTGTTGGACGTAACGCCCAGGACCCTGCGTTTCTATGAAGAGCAGGGCATGGTCACGCCGACGCGCCGTGGCCAGGAGCGGATCTATGCGCCGCGCGACCTGGTGGCGATGAAACTGATCCTGCGCGGCAAGCGCATCGGCTTCTCCCTGGCCGAATGCAAAGAGCTCATCGACATGTACGACCCGTCGGGCAACCGCAAGCAACTCGACCGTTTTCTGGAGAAAATCACCGAGCGCCGGGCGCAGTTGCAGCAGCAGATGCTGGACATCGAACAGATGCAGGTGGAGCTCGACACCGCTGAAGAACGCTGCCGCGCCGCGCTGCAGACTTGACCGGAGCGCGTCTGCGGTGCGCAGTGCCCCCTGTAACGTTTCCTGCAAGATGATTGTGCTCAACAGCTTTCTCCCCAAAAAAAACAACAAGTGGGTGGCGAACATGATTTCAGTACCGGGACTGGATTTCTTCCTTGGCGAAGACATCGACATGCTGCGCGATTCCGTGGCTGCCTTCGTGGCGCGCGAGATCACCCCGCGTGCCGCCGAGGCCGATCGCAGCGACCAGTTTCCTGCCGACCTGTGGCGCAAGTTCGGCGACATGGGCCTGCTGGGCCTGACCGTGGCCGAAGAGTGGGGCGGGACGGGCATGGGCTACCTGGCGCACATGGTCGCGATGGAGGAAATCTCCCGCGGCTCCGGGGCCATCGGTTTGTCCTACGCCGCCCATTCCAACCTCTGCGTCAACCAGATCAACCGCAACGGCACTGCCGAACAGAAGGCCCGCTACCTGCCGAAGCTGATCAGCGGCGAACACATCGGTGCACTCGCCATGAGCGAGCCCAACGCTGGTTCCGACGTGGTTTCCATGCGCTTGCGCGCCGACCTCAAGGGCGACCGCTACGTGCTCAACGGCACCAAGATGTGGATCACCAACGGCCCGGACTGCGACGTGCTGGTGGTCTACGCCAAGACCGACATGGCGGCCGGCGCCAAGGGCATCACTGCGTTCATCCTGGAGAAAGGCGCGCCCGGCTTCAGCGTCGCGCAGAAACTCGACAAGCTGGGCATGCGCGGCTCGCACACCGGCGAGCTGGTGTTCCAGGACGTCGAAGTGCCGCTGCAGAACGTGCTGGGCCAGACGGGGCAGGGCGTCGGTGTGCTGATGAGTGGCCTGGACTACGAGCGCGCCGTGCTCAGCGGTGGCCCCCTGGGGTTGATGCAGGCGGCCATGGACCTGGTGTTGCCGTACGTCCACGATCGCCAGCAGTTCGGCCAGAGCATTGGTGAGTTTCAGCTCATCCAGGGCAAGCTGGCCGACATGTACACCACCCAGCAGGCATGCCGGGCGTACCTCTACGCCGTGGGCCGGCACCTCGATGCACTGGGCCAGGCACCCGTGCGCCAGGTGCGCAAGGACTGCGCCGGGGTCATTCTGTATGCCGCCGAAAAAGCCACCTGGCTGGCCGGTGAAGCCATCCAGATCCTCGGCGGCAATGGCTACATCAACGAATTTCCCGCCGGGCGGCTATGGCGTGACGCCAAGCTGTACGAGATCGGCGCAGGCACCAGCGAGATCCGTCGCATGCTGATCGGCCGCGAGCTGTTCGAGCAGACCCGCTGAGCCCGCAACCGCTGACGCGTCCCTCTGGTGCCGTATTCGCACAGGAAATGCCCATGGCCATTCTGCACACCCAGATCAACACCCGTTCCGCCGACTTCGCCGCCAATCGCGAAGCCATGCTGCGGCAGCTCGAAACGCTGCAGCAGTGCGCGGCGCAGATTCACCAGGGCGGTGGTGAAGCGGCGCAGGCGCGGCATGTCGCGCGCGGCAAGCTGCTGCCGCGGCAGCGTATCGACGTGCTGCTCGACCCAGGCTCGGCCTTCCTCGAATTGGGCCTGCTGGCCGCCCATGAGGTGTATCCCGAACAGGTCGCCGCTGCCGGTTTGATCACCGGTATCGGACGGGTGTCCGGCGTCGAGTGCATGATCATCGCCAACGATGCCACGGTCAAAGGCGGCAGCTATTACCCGCTGACCGTGAAGAAGCATCTGCGCGCCCAGGAAATCGCCCAGCATAACCGCCTGCCCTGTTTGTACCTGGTCGACTCCGGGGGCGCCAACCTGCCGCGTCAGGACGAAGTGTTTCCAGACCGCGAGCACTTCGGGCGGATCTTCTTCAACCAGGCCAACATGAGCGCCCAGGGCATCGCCCAGATCGCCGTGGTGCTGGGCTCGTGCACGGCCGGGGGCGCCTATGTGCCGGCCATGAGTGACGAGACCATCATGGTTCGCGATCAGGCGACCATCTTTCTGGCTGGCCCGCCGCTGGTCAAGGCCGCCACCGGCGAGGTGGTCAGCGCGCAGGCCCTCGGCGGTGCCGACCTGCATTGCCGGCAGTCGGGGGTGGCGGATCACTACGCCGAAAACGACCAGCACGCACTGGCCATCGCCCGGCGCTGCGTCGCCCATCTGAACGGACGCAAGCAGGGCTGGCTGGCCTGTATCGAACCGCGGCCGCCACGCCATGCCGCAGACGAGATCTACGGTCTGGTCCCCACTGATCCCAAGCAGCCACTGCCGATCCACGAAATCATCGCGCGCATCGTCGACGACTCGGCCTTCGACGAGTTCAAGGCGCTGTTCGGCCCGACCCTGATCTGTGGATTCGCCCATATCCATGGCTACCCGGTGGCCCTCCTGGCAAACAACGGCGTGCTGTTCGCCGAAGCCGCGCAGAAGGGCGCGCACTTCATCGAGTTGGCGTGCCAGCGTGGAATACCCCTGGTGTTCCTGCAGAACATCACCGGCTTCATGGTCGGCCAGAAATACGAGGCCGGCGGTATCGCCAAGCACGGCGCCAAGCTGGTCACGGCGGTGGCCTGCGCCAAGGTGCCCAAGTTCACCGTGATCATCGGTGCCAGCTACGGCGCGGGCAATTACGGGATGTGCGGGCGCGCCTACGATCCGCGCTTCCTGTGGATGTGGCCGAACGCCAAGATCGGCGTGATGGGCGCCCAGCAAGCGGCCGGCGTGCTGGTCCAGGTCAAGCAGGAGCAGGCCCAGCGCCAGGGTCAGGCGTTCAGCGACGAACAGGCCCGGCAACTGGCCGAGCCCATGGTGGCGCAGTACGAACAACAGGCCCACGCGTTCTATTCCTCGGCACGTCTGTGGGACGACGGCGTGATCGATCCTGCGCAAACCCGAACCGTACTGGCGCTGGGTTTATCAGCGGCGTTGAACGCGCCGCTGGCCGAAACCCGCTTCGGCGTCTTCCGCATGTAGCCCATGCATTTATCAGGAATCGGGGATCAGGGTATGCACGAATTCTCCACGATACAGCTGCACATCAGCGCCGAACACGTGGCCAGCGTCTGGCTCGATCGACCGGACAAGAACAACGCATTCAATGCGCTCATGCTGGAGGAGCTGCGCCAGGCTTTCGACCACATCAGCCAGCGGCCAGGGTTGCGCTTCATGTTCCTGCGTGGCCATGGGCAACACTTCAGCGCCGGTGCCGATCTGGCCTGGATGCAAGCCAGTGCCCGGCTGAGCTACGCGGAAAACCTCGCCGAGGCCACGCGTCTGAGCGAGCTGATGGAGCAGCTGCAGCGGCTGCCGCTGCCCACCGTCGCGGTGGTGCAGGGTGCCGCGTTCGCCGGGGCAATGGGCCTGGTCAGTTGCTGTGACATGGCCATCGGAGCCGACGACGCGCTGTTCAGTCTCAGTGAAGTGCGCTTGGGCCTGGCGCCGGCGGTGATCAGTCCCTACGTGGTCCAGGCCATCGGCTCGCGCGCCGCGCGCCGCTATGCGCTCAGCGCCGAGCGTTTCGATGCCGTGCGAGCCCGCGAACTGGGATTGCTCGACGAAGTGTATCCGCGCGCCGAACTGGAACGGGCGGTACAGGCGTGGCAACGGCGTCTGCTGGGTAACGGTCCCGAAGCGATGCGCGCCTGCAAGGCGCTGCTGCTGGCTATCGGCGATGGCCAGGTCACGGCGCCACGCCAGGCCCAGGCGCAGGCTCTGATCGCCCGGCTGCGCACTGGCGCCGAGGGCCAGGAAGGCATGCAGGCCTTCTTCGATAAACGCGCGCCCGCCTGGGCAGAGGTAACCCCATGAAGCCACTCCCGCAGACCGTGGCAACGCTGCTGATCGCCAACCGTGGCGAGATCGCCTGCCGCATCATCCGCACCGCCAGGGCCATGGGCATCCGCAGCGTGGCCATCTACAGCGACGCCGACGCCGATGCCCGCCATGTGCACGAGGCCGATCTGGCCATCCCCCTGGGTGGCAGCAAACCCGCCGACAGCTACCTGCAGATCGACAAGGTGGTTGCCGCTGCCTTGACCTGTGGCGCCGACGCGGTCCATCCCGGCTACGGCTTTCTTTCGGAAAACGCCGCATTCGCCCGGCGCCTGGCGCTTGAGGGCATCCTGTTCATCGGCCCGCCCGCCGAGGCCATCGAAGCCATGGGCAGCAAGTCGGCGGCCAAGGCCCTGATGGAGCGCGCCGGAGTGCCGCTGGTGCCCGGATACCACGGCCAGGCCCAGGACCTGTCGACCTTCGCCGATGCGGCGCAGCGCATCGGCTACCCGGTGCTGCTCAAGGCCGCTGCCGGAGGTGGCGGCAAGGGCATGAAGGTGGCCGAGTGCGCCGCCGAACTGGCACCTGCCCTGGACTCGGCGCGGCGAGAGGCCGTGGCAGCCTTCGGCGACGGTCATATGCTGGTCGAGAAATACCTGGTGGCACCCCGGCACGTGGAGATCCAGGTCTTCGCCGACGCACACGGGCATTGCCTCTATCTGCACGAGCGGGATTGCTCCATCCAGCGACGGCATCAGAAAGTACTGGAGGAAGCACCGGCACCGGGGCTCGATGCCTCCCTGCGCCAGGCCATGGGCGAAGCCGCGGTGCGCGCAGCCCAGGCGATTGGCTATGTGGGCGCAGGCACGGTGGAGTTCCTGCTGGATGGGGAAGGGCGTTTCTACTTCATGGAGATGAATACCCGCCTGCAGGTCGAGCATCCGGTGACCGAAGCGATCACCGGGCTGGACCTGGTGGCCTGGCAGATTCGCGTCGCGCGTGGTGAAGCCCTGCCGCTGACCCAGGCGCAGGTTCCCCTGTTCGGGCACGCCATCGAGGTGCGCCTGTATGCCGAAGATCCAGCAGGCGGGTTCCTGCCTGCCAGTGGGCAATTGGCACTGTATCGGGAACCGGCAGCCGGACCCGGTCGGCGAGTGGACAGCGCGGTGCGCGAAGGCGACGTGATTTCGCCATTCTATGATCCGATGATCGCCAAGCTCATTGCCTGGGGTGAAAATCGCGAAGAGGCCCGGCTGCGCCTGCTGGCGATGCTCGCCGAAACGGCGGTCGGCGGTATCAAGAGCAACCTGGCCCTGCTGCAGCGCATCCTTGCCACGCCTGCGTTCGCCGCGTCCCGAATCGACACCGGCTTCATCGAACGCCACGCCGACGCGCTGTTGCCTGCGCCACCGGCGCTGACCGAAGCGTTCTGGCACAGCGCCGCGCGTGCCTTCCTGCGTTCGGCCCCGCTTGTTGCCTGTGAACAAGACCCGCATTCACCCTGGAGCGCTGTCACCGGTTGGCGTCAACTCATGCCTGCGCAAGCCACGCTCGACCTGCGCTGTGGCGCCCAGAGCCGATTGTGCACGGTGGCTTTGAGCAACGCTTGCGCCGGCCCGGATGAAGCACGGCTGATCGGCCGCCGCGGCGACGTCGTCTACCTGCAGTGGCAAGGCGACCCCTACGAGGTCGCGCTGGTTGATTCCCTGGCGGCGGGCACCGGTGCCCATGCGTCCGACGACTCGCTCGCTGCGCCCATGAACGGCAGCATCGTCCGTCTGTTGGTCAGTCCGGGCCAGCAGGTGGCGTTGGGCGATGGCTTGGTGGTGCTGGAGGCCATGAAGATGGAGCACACCGTGCGTGCCAACCGCGCAGGCGTGGTTCAGGCGCTGTGCTGCGAAGAGGGCGAGATGGTCAGCGAAGGCAGGGTATTGATCGAGTTGCAGGAGGCCGAACATGCTGCCTGAACGGGTGCGGATCGTCGAGGTCGGGCCCCGTGACGGGTTGCAGAACGAGCAGGGCCGTGTGCGCGTCGAAGACAAGGTCGCGCTGGTCGACGCGCTGGTCGCGGCGGGCTTGCAGCATGTCGAGGTCGGCAGTTTCGTGTCGCCGCGCTGGGTGCCGCAGATGGCCGACAGCGCGGCGGTCTTTTCCGCCATCCAGCGTTCGCCGGGGGTGACCTACGCGGCACTGACGCCGAACCTGCAAGGCTTCGAGGCCGCCATTCAAGCTGGTGCATCGGAGGTGGCGGTGTTTGCCGCGGCGTCTGAATCCTTCTCCCAGCGCAACATCAACTGCTCCATCGCACAAAGTCTGCAGCGCTTCGAACCGGTTCTGGCGGCCGCCGCCCAGCGCGGTATCAAGGTGCGTGGCTACGTGTCATGCGTGCTCGGGTGTCCGTACGAAGGCGAGATCGCTGCGGTGCAGGTGCGCGACGTGGCCAGCGCCATGCTGCAGATGGGCTGCTACGAGATTTCCCTGGGCGACACCCTCGGCGTCGGTACGCCTGGGGCTGCGCGACAACTGATTGAGGTGGTTGCACAGCGCGTGCCCCGAGCGCATCTGGCCGGACACTTTCACGATACGTATGGCCAGGCCGTGGCGAACATCTACGCCTGCCTGCTGGAAGGCCTGCAGGTGTTCGACAGCTCGGTGGCGGGGCTGGGCGGTTGCCCCTACGCGCCGGGCGCCAGCGGCAACGTCGCGACCGAGGACGTCCTCTACCTGCTGCACGGGCTGGGCATCGCTACCGGCGTGGATCTGGCGCAGGTCGTGCAGGTAGGGCAGTCGATCATGCTCGCGCTGGGCAGGCAGAGCGCATCGCGCGTAGCGCGCGCCCACGCCGCCGCAGCGGTACCCCGTTAGCGAATCGCGCCCACAAAAAAGGCCATCCGAAGATGGCCTTTTTCAGCGGTACATCAAGCTGCCGAGTTGATCGGCTTCTCTGGGTGCCAGGCGTCCAGCAATGGGCTGACTTCGACGCGGGTCAGTTCGCTGCGACCCTTGAGCCAGGCTTCGACGATAGCGCGGTGCTCTTCGGTGACGGAACCACGCTTGGCCAGGCAAACCAGACCGAAGTCGTCGCCGCCAACATAGTCGAGGCCGTTGGCGTCCATTGCTTCGGTCAGGAACGCATCGAGGAATGCGTCGATCTGCTCGTCAGCCAAATCCTCCTTGAAGTCCAGGTTCAATTCGAAACCCAATTCCTGGAATTCGTCGACGCACAGTTTTTTGCGCAGACGACGGGAGCGGTTAGTGGCCATGAAACAATCCTCTTAGGTAATATCGCGGCGCAGTCTACCAGTTAAGCCAGGCGCCTGCCTGATTCAGTGACAAATGACTTGCCCTGCACCTACTCGCCCAGCCCGGCCAGTGCCAGGCGCAACTGCGTCTGCAATTCCAGCAACGCCAGGTGCAAGGCCTCACGTCCCGGACGCAGATCGTCCCATGGGTGGCTTGCTTCCAGCGCCAGGCACGCTTCATAGACCGCGTGCGCCTGGACGATGCGAGCGGCGCCATTGATCTTGTGAGCAATCTCCACCACGCCCTGGTGGTGGTCGTCGGCAATGGCAAGCAGTCGCTGGCTATCCTCCGTGCAACTGCGCAGCACTTCCTCGAGCAGTCGCCGCGTGAGCGCGCTGTTACCGCCGGTCAAAACGTTGAGTGGGTCGATGATGTTCATGTGTGCAGTCACACCAGCGCGTTGCGCTTGGCCATTTCGATAAGTTCAACCAATGAGTTCGCCTGAAGTTTCTGCATCAGGCGTTTCTTGTAGGTACTGACTGTCTTGTTGCTGAGAAACATGCCTGTGGCAATTTCCTTGTTGCTGCGGCCCTGCGCGAACAACTGCAAGACCATCAACTCGCGGTCGTTGATGGTCTTGAACAGTTCGAGTTCCTGAAGTTGGCCTTCATCTTCTCGTGACGGAATCAACGCTTGGCTGGGAAAGTAGTTGTAACCAGAGAACACTGCGCGGACGGCACTGATCAACTCGCTCAGGGCCTCCTGCTTGCAGACGAAACCGGCGGCGCCCGACTGCATGCATCGTATGGCGAACAGGGCCGGGGCCTGAGCGGTCAGTACCAGGATCTTGTAGGGGACGTTCATGCCATGGAAGCGGGTCAGTACTTCGAGCCCGTCGAGCTTGGGAATGCTGATATCGAGAATCAGCAAGTCAGGCTGGCACTCGCGCACCATCTGCATGGCATCCACCCCGTTGTCGCTTTCGCCTACGACGCAGTAGCCTTCGTTTTCCAGAAGCATTCTGACGGCGAGCCGAATGACAGGGTGATCATCGATGATGAATACATTACGCATGCAGCCTCTCCTGAACGATCCAGTAAAAGCGCGCACCTTAGCCCAGTTGCTTCGAAGGGCATACGAATGGACTCGGGAAAGAGTGATTCTAGGAAACTTCCTACAGATATAAACGTAACGGAATACAAAGATAGTTTGATTCCAAAGAGTCAACTATCGTTTGTATTCGTTTATTTCCACGCTACAGACTAGAACGAGTTCGAGCGCCCGGTCATTTCGCCAGCCATCTCTGCGGCATAACTGTCGGTCATGCCTGCGATGAAATCGATCATGCGCAGGAACGACTTGTGCAGCGGCCAGTCCGGCTGCGGCGCGTTGTGCCCCAGCAGATCGAGAATGCGCTGGTGCTTGAAAGACAACCTGCCTGTGGTGTGCTGCTCCAGCGCCGCCCCGCAGAACGCATTGAGCAGCACTTCAAGGGTGGTGTAGGCGCCGATCTCGTGCAGGGTCTTGCGCTTGTCCTGGAAAATCTTCTTGCGCGCCATGTCCTTGGCGTCGAGCACGCAGCGCTTGGCCGGACCATGCATGTGCTCGACCAGATCGCCGCTGAGCTGGCCCGCCAGCAGCGCCTGCTGTTGTTCGACGAACGCGCGCGCGGCAGCATTGGTCAGGTGCTCGATGGCCTTGCCGCGCAGGATCGCCAGCTTGCGCCGCCGCGAGTCCAGTGGGCCGAGCTGGCGATAGGTGTCCGGGATGTCATCGCCTACCAGGTCGAGCAACAGTGCTTCGACTTCGGCGTAGTCGAGCAGCTCCATTTCCAGGCCGTCTTCCAGGTCGATCAGGCCATAGCAGATGTCGTCTGCGGCCTCCATCAGGTACACCAGCGGATGCCGGGCCCAACGCTGCTCTTCGAGCAATGGCAGACCCAGCTTGCCGGCGATCTGTTCGAGCAGCGGCAGTTCGCTCTGGTAGCAACCGAACTTGTGCTTCTTGTAGCCCAATGCATCGGCGTGGCGCGCCGTCCAGGGGTACTTGAGGTAGGTGCCCAGAGTTGCGTAGGTCAGCCGGGTACCCCCGTCGAACTGGTGATACTCGAGCTGGGTGAGCACCCTGAAGCCTTGGGCATTGCCTTCGAAATTGAGGAAGTCGTCCCGCTCCACTTCGCTCATCGCGTCGAGCCAGCCACGCCCGGCTGCCTGGCGGAACCAGTGGCGAATGGCGTCTTCACCGGAATGGCCGAAGGGCGGATTGCCGATGTCGTGCGCCAGGCAGGCCGACTGCACGACCATGCCCAGGTCGCTGGGCTCGCACCATTGCGGCAGCTGGTCGCGCAGGGTTTCGCCCACGCGCATGCCCAGGGAGCGGCCCACGCAACTGACTTCCAGCGAATGGGTAAGGCGCGTATGGATGTGGTCGTTGCTCGACACCGGGTGGACCTGGGTCTTGCGCCCCAGCCGGCGGAAGGCGCCGGAAAAGATGATGCGGTCGTGATCCTTGTGGAACGGGCTGCGGCCCAGTTCTTCCGGGCTGTGCAGGGGCTTGCCCAAGCGTTCGCGTGTAAGCAGTGTGTGCCAATCCAAGGCGATTCCTCCGGGACCCGATCGAGCCTGCAGTGTCGGCCTGCGAGGGCTGGCTGGCAAGGCTGGCATCGGGCCTTGAACGTATTGAGCAGGTAGGTGCAGCCAGGAATGTCAGGCAAAAAAAAGCAACCCGGATACGTTTACGACCGCACCCGGGTTGCTCTTTCAGCCAAGCCTAGCGTCTGCGCGAAGAGCCCTGCATGGCCAGCTTGATCACCGGTAACAGTAACGTGCCGACCTTGGCCAGCCGCGAAAGACGGCCCGGACCACGCACCGGCGCGACTACCGGCGCACGGGCGCTGTTGCCAGCCCCGCGTCCGGTCAGGAAGCCCATCAGGGTGACGCCTGCGATGCCCCACAGCGAGGCATGCTTGATACCCATGCCGGTCTGCACCGATTGACCCAATCCGCGCAGGCGGTTGAGCGGATTTACCAGTTGCCGCGACTCGTGCCGCAACTCCTGGCGATGCATTTCCATGCGCAGGCGAATCAACGACTTGCGCATGTCGCGCCGTGACTGGGCGCTGGTAGGTTCGTTTCGGCTCATGGCAGCAGGCGCTCCCGGTCATTGGCCAGTTCTTCCAGTGTCCCACTGAATGGCGAGGATTCATCGAACACAGCCGCCTTGAGGCGGAATGCGCAGAAAATACCTGCCAGTACGTAGAACACCGCCAGGCCGACCATGCCGGCCATGCGGTAGTTGTCCCACAGCAGAATCAGAATGAGCCCGGACAACGCCACCAGTGCCAGCAAGGCGAAGACCAGGGCCAGGCCTGCGAACAGCAACAGGCTGACGGTTCGAGATTTCTGCTCCTGCAACTCGATGCCGAACAGTTCGACATGACTGCGAAGCAGGCCGAGCATGGCAGCACCCAGGCGCCGAGAGGTGGAGCCGGTGCTGTTGTCTGTGGTATCCGAGTCGAGGAGGGACATATCAGTGCCTTGTGGCCAGCAGGCCCAGAAGGAAGCCTACGCCTGCGGCGATGCCGACGGACTGCCATGGGTTTTCCTGTACGTAGCCTTCGGCTGCGACTACGGCCTCCTGGCTGCGCTCGGCTGCGGTTTCTTTGGTCTGCTGCAGCGACTCGCGAGCCTTCAGCAGGCTCTCGTTGATCTGCGCGCGCAGTTCTTCGGCCTGGGTGCCGGCGATGCTGGCGGTGTGTTCGAGAAGTTTCTCGGTGTCACGGACCAGGGTCTGAAAATCGGCTTTGAGAACTTCTTGGGCTGCTTTGGTGCTCGGGGTGGCCATGTTGATCTCCATATGGGTGGCGTCTGGATATTTCGAGTGAGGGTGATCCTGAAGGTTCAGTGCCATTGCGCGGCATAATCCTTTGTATAGCCCATTATCGACATGTCGGGGCAATTGACGGGTCTCGGACGGCTGCCTTATGCTGTATAAAGATACAGTATATGGATAATCACTCGCCCATGCTCAACGTCGAACAACTCAAGTACAGCGTCAACCGCATGGCCCCGGACGTAGTTCGCGAAGCCGTGCTGGAACTGCGTCTCGACGGCCTGGTTACCGAAGGCAAGACCCCATTCAGCAAGCTGCACTTCAACACCTGTTTTGCCGAGGTCGAGGCGCTGTTCCAGCGTGCCGGCTATCACCGACCGCTGGATGTGGTCGGCTACAAGGGCCTGCTGTACGCCTTGTACGACCCAACCCGCTGGGAAGCGGTCGAGGTGCTGCGTTGGCTCAAGGAATTCACCGAGGCAGCCGAGGCTGTCCACGCGCGATGACAGCCGTAACGCCGTGGGCGATACTCGCGGCCTGAAACCATCGTGGATCTAGGCATGTCTGCACCCAAATTCGACCCTGCTGCGCATCAGGCCAGCACCCTGTGCCTGCCACCCGGCAAATGGGCAACCGTGCTGGATTGCCTGTGCGAACATTTTCCGGCCATCGATCGCGCTCAGTGGCTGAGCCGCATGGCCAGGGACCGGGTGCTGGACGCCGACGGCGTACCCATCGGACCTGCCCATGCCTACCGCCAGGGCCTGCGCATCCACTACTTTCGCGAAGTGCCGAACGAACGGCCGATCGCTGCACAGGAGCAGGTGTTGCACGTCGACGAGCATCTGGTGGTGGCCGACAAGCCACACTTCCTGCCGGTCACCCCGACCGGCGAGTACGTCGAACACACCTTGCTGCGGCGGCTCATCCGCCGTCTCGACAACCCGCACCTGGTGCCGCTGCACCGCATTGACCGGCATACGGCAGGTCTGGTGCTGTTCTCGGCCAATCCGCAGACACGCAGTGCCTATCAGCAGCTGTTTCCCACTCGACAGATCGAAAAGCGCTACGAGGCCATCGCGCCCGCACTGCCCGAGCTGGCCTTTCCGTTGGTGCACCGCAGCCGTCTGGAGCATGGCGAGCCGTTTTTTCGCATGCGCGAAGTGCCGGGGCAGAGCAACAGTGAAACTCGCCTGGAGGTCGCCGAGAAAGGCGAACACGTGTGGCGCTACGTGCTCAACCCGGTCACCGGCAAGACTCACCAGTTGCGCGTCCACATGACCGCGCTGGGCGCCAGCATCTGCAACGATCCGTTCTACCCGCACCTCAGCCATACCGAGGTGGACGACTATGCCCGGCCGTTGAAGCTGCTGGCACGCTCGCTGCAGTTCCACGACCCGCTCGACGGTCGCCTGCGCAATTTCGAGACACAACTGAAGCTGACGTTCTAGAACGACAAAGCCCGCCAGAGGGCGGGCTTTGTCTTGCAACACTTAAACTCTGTTTGATCAGAGTTCCTTGACGGTACGTACCTGGTCTTTATTGACACGGGTAGTCTTGCCGTCCAGCTGCTCGAATTCGTAGAAGCCAGCGTCTTCGTCGTAGGAGGGCGTGTCCACCGCCTGGATTTCACGACCGTCGTTCAGGGTGATCACGGTAGGCGATGCGCAACCGGCAAGCGATGCCAGGCCCAGCGCGAGCATGAAAGCGGGAAGGATCCGGTGAGTCATTGTGTTTCTCCACAAAACAAAAAAGGGTGCTGGCGTATACGGGAATAAGACGCTGCTTGCGCCAGCAAAGTTCCGTTGGTCCGACCGGTGCAGTCTAGCGTTTGCCGACCTGCTCAGCGACCCAGCAGTTGAGGCGTATTGAAATTGGCCAGGCGCGGATCGTTCTCGGCACATTGCAGCGGCTGGGCGTTGAGTGCCAGCAAGACCTTGCGCGGGCTCCGTTCGCCGGCATCCCAGGCTTGTCGCACAAGCGGTTGATGCACCTTGCCAACGATGCACAGCAACGGTTCCCAGAACTCACCCTGACGCACCATCAGCGGCTGGGTTGGATGAGTTTGCTGCGCATGGCGCATGGCGTCGAGCAGGGCCTCGTCCACGCCCGGCACATCGCAGGGCAATACCAGCAGCAGCGGGTGTCGAGCGGCGGCCAGGCCGGCCAGAATGCCCGCCAGCGGTCCGGGAAAGTCGCTGCTGTCGTCGTGCACCAAGCGGTCGGCGAAGGCTGCGTATCGCGGATAATTACGGTTGCACGAAATGATCAGGTCATCGGTCAGGGGTCGCACGCGTTGCTGCAGGTGCTCGATCAAGGGCCGGCCATGCCAGTCGATCAGGCCCTTGTCGCGGCCGCCCATGCGTTGTCCGCGGCCGCCTGCCAGCAGCAGGACAGAGCAGGGGGGCAAGGTGTCGGCAGGGTTCATTCGGGGCCTCGGACAGTGGCTGTGGGGCTGTGATATAACACCGTCCATCCCGCCAAACAACCGGACCCAGCCAATGAAAGCCAAGGCAGATGTACCCTTTGTGCCGCTCAATATTGCGGTTTTGACTGTCAGCGACACCCGCAGCGTGGAAACCGATACCTCTGGCCAATTGTTCGTCGATCGCCTGAGCGCGGCGGGCCACGGGCTCTACGCCCGCGTGCTGCTCAAGGACGACCTGTACAAGATCCGTGCACAGGTGGCGCAGTGGATCGCCGATGACCAATGCCAGGTGGTGCTGATTACCGGCGGCACCGGCTTCACCGGCCGTGACAGTACGCCGGAAGCCGTGGCCTGCCTGCTGGACAAGCAAGTCGATGGCTTCGGCGAGCTGTTCCGGCAGATCTCCGTCGCCGACATCGGCACCTCGACCGTGCAGTCGCGTGCGCTCGCCGGGCTCGCCAACGGCACCCTGGTGTGCTGCCTGCCCGGTTCGACCAACGCCTGCCGCACCGGCTGGGATGGGATTCTCGCCGAGCAGTTGGACGTGCGTCACCGGCCGTGCAACTTCGTCGTGCACCTCAAGCAGGCCGAGCCCTGCGTCAGCCGTGGCTGAGTTGCCGGCGGCGCAGCCGCTGCTTCCGGTAGAACAGGCACT
The DNA here is from genome assembly GCF_014235765.1 of Pseudomonas baltica. Taxonomy (GTDB): domain Bacteria; phylum Pseudomonadota; class Gammaproteobacteria; order Pseudomonadales; family Pseudomonadaceae; genus Aquipseudomonas; species Aquipseudomonas baltica. The sequence continues at coordinate 1,236,255 of NZ_JACMYH010000001.1, read as the reverse complement.
GGCGCAACTGCTGGCCATGGCCGATGCCACGCCTGTGCGCGAGCGCGAAAGGGTCGCCCTGGCCCAGGGCGTCGGTCGCGTGCTGGCCACTGACCTGATCGCCACGCTGGACCTGCCGCCCTGGCCCAACAGTGCCATGGACGGTTACGCGCTGCGCCGCGAAGACTGGCAGGGCGAGCCGTTGCGGGTCAGCCAGCGCGTGTTCGCGGGCGCCGTGCCCGCGCCCCTGGAACCAGGCACGTGCGCACGCATCTTTACCGGCGCGCCGCTGCCCGAAGGCGCCGACTGCGTGGAAATGCAGGAGAACGTGCAAATCGTGGACGACCAGCGGGTGAGCTTCGACCAGCCCTTGAGGGTCGGCCAGAACATACGTCCCCAGGGCCAGGAAACCCGCATCGGCGAACGCCTGCTCGAAGCTGGCAGCCGCTTGGGTGCGATCGAACTGGGCCTGTTGGCCTCCATGGGGCATGCGCACATCGACGTGGTCCGTCGGCCACGGGTGGCGGTGCTGTCCACAGGAGATGAATTGGTCGAGCCAGGTCAGCCGCTGGGGCCAGGGCAGATCTATAACAGCAATCGTCAGGTGCTGTGCAGTGCCTTGAATAGTTTGGGCTGTGAGGTGGTGGATGCCGGGATTCTGCCCGACGATCTGCAGCAGACACGCCAGCGCCTGGCGGCTCTGGGTGATGTGGACCTGATTCTGTCCACGGGGGGCGTCTCGGTGGGCGAAGCCGATTTTCTCGGCATCGCCTTGCGCGAGGAAGGGCAGTTGGCCCTCTGGAAACTGGCGATCAAACCCGGCAAGCCACTGACGTTCGGCCACTTCCGTGGCGTACCGGTCATCGGCCTGCCGGGCAATCCGGCATCGACACTGGTCACTTTCACCCTGCTGGCACGGCCTTACCTGCTGCGTCGGCTGGGTTTTCGCGACGTTGCGCCGCTGAGCTTCCAGGTGCCAGCCGGGTTTGCCTGGCCGCGCGCCGGTACCCGTCGCGAGTACCTGCGCGGGCGTATCGAGCAGGGCCGGGCTGTGATCTACCCCAACCAGAGCTCCGGCGTGCTGCTCAGCGCGGCCTGGGCCCATGGATTGGTGGAAATACGCGAAGGCTGCACATTGAATGAAGGCGAACTGGTCGCCTTCATTCCGTTCAGCGAGCTTTTTTAAGCGTTGCTCTTGGTCGCTTCGACGGCCGCCGGTGCGCGGCCGTAGATATCGGTGAAGCGCACGATATCGTCTTCGCCCAGGTATTCACCGCTCTGCACTTCGATCATGACCAGGTCGATCACCCCGGAGTTGACCAAGCGGTGCACGTGGCCCTGCTTGATGAAGGTCGACTCGTTGGTATCGAGCAAAAATTCGTTGTCACCGTTGGTGACTCGGGCCATGCCGCTGACCACGATCCAATGCTCGCTGCGGTGGTGGTGCATCTGCAGCGACAGGGTGCCGCCGGGCTTGACCACGATGCGCTTGATCTTGAAGCGCTTGCCTTCCTCGAGGATGGTGTACGTACCCCATGGCCGAGTGACCGTGCGGTGCAGGCGGAAGGCATCGTGACCCTGGCGCTTGAGCTGCTGGGCAAGGAACTTGACGTCCTGGGTGCGGCTGCCGTCGGCAATCAGCAGTGCGTCAGGCGTATCGATCACCACCAGGTTGTCGAGGCCGACGGCGCCGACCAGGCGGCGTGGCGAGTCGATGTAGCAGTTGCTCACGTCATGCAGCACGGTTTCGCCGTTGCACTGGTTGCCCTGTGCGTCGGCTGGGGTCAGCTCGCGCACCGCCTGCCACGAACCGATGTCGCTCCACCCCATCTGGCACGGAATGACCGCCACCTTGTCGGAGCGTTCGAGCAGTGCGTAGTCGATGGAAATGTCCGGCGCCAGGGCGAAGGTGCTGCTGTCCAGCTCGACCTGCAGCTCGCGGTTGCCCTGCTTGCTGTGGCTGACCTGCAGGCAGGTGGTGGCCGCCAGCAGCACGTCCGGTGCGTGCTTTTCCAGTTCGCGCAGAAGCACGTCCACGCGCATGCAGAACATGCCGGCGTTCCACAGGTAGTCACCGCTGTCCAGGTAGGCCTGGGCGGTGGCCTGGTCCGGCTTTTCCCGGAAGTGCGCGACTTGATAGCTGCCATCGCCCAGGTCGGCGCCGCGCTCGATGTAGCCGAAACCGGTTTCCGCCGTTTGCGGCACCAGACCGAACGTCACCAGCCAGCCCTCGTCGGCTTTCTTGCGTGCTGCACTGACCGCGGCCTGGAAGGCGTCGATGTCGCGGATCAGGTGATCGGCCGGCAGTACCAGCAATTGCGCCGACGCGCCGTAGTGTTTGGCGGCATGCAAGGCGGCGCTGGCGATGGCTGGCGCAGTGTTGCGGCCCGCCGGCTCGAGAATGAAGTCAAGCAGGGCATCGCGGTCGTTCAATTGGCGGTAGTCGTCCAGCGTGCGGAAGAACACCTCACGGTTGGTCACCGTCAGCACCCGCTCCACGCCTGGCAATTGCGAGGCACGGGTGAAGGTTTTCTGCAGCAGGCTTTCGCCGTCCGGCAGGCGCATGAACGGCTTGGGCATGGCTTCGCGCGATACGGGCCACAGGCGGGTGCCGGAGCCGCCGGCGATGATGCAGGGAATCAGAGTCGTCATAGGTCGAGCCTCGAGTTGAAGGTGGCGGACGGCACCTGCGAAGGCAAGCGCACACGTCCAGCCGGGCTGGATGCATGAAAAGGTAGATGAAGAAGGGCAGGGCGCAGGATTCGGCGATTCGACAATGCTACCGCCCGCCTGGAGACGGGCTGGACGTGCAGGAATCGGGAGGTAACGGCGACTTCGATAGTGGCCAGTTGCTTCGCAGTAAAGCCTAAACGAGAACGGTTGGCGAGTGGTAAATGTACGAATGGTTAAAAACTTTTCGTCGGGGCTTTTTTTCCTGCGGCTGTGGTCACATCAGGCACAGTTCCACTTACTGGCCACCGGAGACATGCAGCATGAGCGAGCGCAAGGCAATCCTGATATTGCACGGCAAACAAGCTTCCAACGAAGACGTCCGCAGCGCGGTGGAGCATTACCGGGAGCAAGGTAACGCGCTGGACGTGCGTCTGACCTGGGAAGGCGGCGACGCCCAGCGTCTGGTCGATGAGGCACTGCAAGCCGGCTACACCCAGATCATCGCCGGCGGTGGCGACGGCACCCTGCGCGATGTGGCCGAAGCGATGGCGCTGGCCAAGACCGACGCCAGCCTGGCGTTGATGCCCCTGGGCACAGCCAACGATTTCGCACGTGCCGCCGGCGTTCCCCTCGAACCCGAACACGCATTGGCGCTGCTTGCCCGCGAGCCTCAGGCCATCGATCTGGGTGAAGTGGGCGGGCAGGTGTTTCTCAACATGGCAACCGGTGGTTTCGGCAGTCAGGTCACGGCCAATACCTCCGAAGACTTGAAGAAGGTTCTCGGTGGCGCCGCCTACCTGTTCACCGGGCTGTCGCGGTTCAGCGAATTGCGCGCTGCCTCCGCCTCGCTCAGCGGCCCGGACTTCCATTGGGAAGGCGATCTGCTGGCGCTGGGCATCGGCAATGGACGCCAGGCCGGTGGTGGCCACGAATTGTGCCCCGAAGCCGTGGTCGACGACGGACTGCTGGAGATCAGCATTCTGCCGGCACCGACCGAAGTGGTCGGCACCCTGAAAAGCCTGCTAGGCGGCGGCGGACTGGAAACACTGTTCGTGCGTGCGCGGCTGCCGTGGGTTGAAATCAACAGCAAGGAAAACCTCGACATCAACCTCGATGGCGAGCCATTGCGGGGTGAAAACCTGCGCTTCAGCACCATGCCCAAGGCATTGAAAGTTCATTTGCCCGCGGGGTCGCCGCTGCTGAGCCATGGACAACTGACTTAACAGCGCCGACGGCAGTCAAGATATTCGCGCCAGCGCCGATAGCCCGGTACCTCTTCTTTCACTTGGGCTTTGGAGTTTTACATGGCCGGCATTCTTGACTCGGTTGACCAACGTACGCAGCTGGTGGGTGAAAACCGTCTGGAGCTGCTCATGTTTCGCCTGGCCGGCAGGCAACTGTTCGCGATCAACGTGTTCAAGGTCCAGGAAGTCCTGCAGTTGCCCAAGCTGACGCTGATGCCGCAGCGCCATCCGTATGTCTGCGGTGTGATCAACCTGCGTGGGCAGACCCTGCCGGTGATCGACCTGTCTCAGGCCATCGGCATGCGCCCGCTGGTGCCGGGGCCGAGCAGTACCATCATCGTCACCGAATACAACCGCTCGATCCAGGCCTTCCTGGTCGGTGGTGTCGACCGCATCGTCAACATGAACTGGGAAGCCATCCTGCCGCCTCCGGCCAGTGCCGGGCGCCAGCACTATCTGACCGCAATCAGCCGGGTCGACGAGCAACTGGTCGAGATCATCGACGTGGAAAAGGTACTCGCCGAAATCGTCCCCTACAACGCCCGCGTTTCCCGCGACAAGCTCGACGACCCTTTGCTGGCGCGCGCTCGTGGCCGGGAAGTGCTGCTGGTGGATGACTCGACGGTGGCACTGGCTCAGCTGCGCGATACCTTGTCGCAGCTGGACATCAAGATGCACGTGGCCAGCGATGGCCTCAAGGCGTTGAACAAGCTCAAGGCGTGGGCCGACACCGGCGAGCGCATGACCGACAAACTGCTGATGGTCTTCACCGACGCCGAGATGCCGGAAATGGACGGCTACCGGCTTACCACCGAGATCCGCAACGATCCGCGACTGCGCGACCTCTACGTGGTGCTGCACACCTCGTTGTCGGGCAGCTTCAACGAGTCGATGGTGAAAAAGGTCGGCTGTGACAACTTCCTGTCCAAGTTCCAGCCCGACAAACTGGTCGACGTGGTTCGCCAGCGCCTGGAGCTGGATCAACGCTGACAGGCCCTCGTTATTCTCCTGCCGGTTCCGCTAGACTGGGTTTTTCTCTGTCCTGAGGAGCCGGGCCATGTCGAGCCTTGCCGCGCTGTACCGTTACCCGCTCAAATCGGCCATTGGCCAGTCGCTGCAGCAGTCGCCTGTGGATGGCCTGGGGCTGCTCGGCGATCGGCGCTGGATGCTGGTCGACGCCCAGAGCGGTCGGTTCCTCAGCCAGCGCGCAGACCCTCGCCTGGGGCAGTTGGGTACGCAAGTCGGTGAAGACGCAGGCCTGCGCCTGAGCGCAAGCGGATACCCTGAGCTGAACGTCGCGGTCCCGGAGTCAGGCGAACTGCGCGGAGTCACGCTGTGGAACGACAGCTTCCGCGTGCCCGACGCCGGCGAGGAAGCAGCGCGCTGGGTCAGCGATTTCGTCGGTAAGCCGACTCGACTGGTGTACGTGCCCACCGAGCGCGCCCGTACCGTCAGCGCCGGTTACGGCGAGGGCGGCGACAAGGTGGCTTTTGCCGATGGCTTTCCACTGTTGTTGATCGGTCAGGGCTCGCTGGACGACCTGTCCGCACGGGTCGGACGGACGCTGGAGATGGCGCGGTTTCGGCCCAATCTGGTCGTCCAGGACAGCGCCGCCTTCGCCGAGGATGGTTGGAAGCGCATTCGCATCGGTGGCCTGGACTTTCGTGTGCTCAAGCCCTGCGCGCGCTGCATTCTGACCACGCTCGACCCGCACACCGGGGAGCGCAGCGCCGATCGCGAGCCCCTGGCAACCCTCAAGCGCTACCGCCAGCAGGACGGCCACGCCATGTTCGGCCAGAATCTGGTATGCGATGGCGCCGGCGTGCTGGAAGTGGGCATGCCGATCACCGTGCTCGAGTGACGGGCCGGCAGCCGGCGGGCTGCCAGGCTCGGCTCACTGGTCGTCGAAGAAGCGTTCGTGCCAGTCCACCACCGGCTGCGGCGCGTTGAGCTTCTCGCCATAGATGACCGCGTAGGACAGCACGTTCTGCACGTACTGGCGGGTTTCATCGAATGGAATGGACTCCACCCAGACATCGAAGCTCAGGTGATTCGCGCCTCTGAGCCACTGCCGTACGCGCCCGGGACCCGCGTTGTAGGCGGCCGAGGCCAGTACCCGGTTGCCGTTGAACTGGCTGTGCACCTGGCTCAGGTATGCCGCACCGAGCTGGATGTTGGTGTCAGGGTCGAGTACCTGCTGGGGCGACGACAGCGGGATGCTGAACTTGCGCGAGGTTTCCTTGGCGGTGCCGGGCATCAACTGCATCAACCCCATGGCGCCGGCGCCGGAACGGGCGTCGTCCATGAAGGCGCTTTCCTGACGGGTGATGGCGAACACCCAGCTGGTGTGCAGGCCTCGCACATTGGCTTCGCGAATCAGGGTGTCGCGGTGGGCCATCGGGAAGCGGATGTCCAGGTCGTCCCAGTACTGCGCCTGGCTGATCGTGCGAATGGCCGGGAAGTACCAGCGCATGTCGTAGGCCAGCTTGGCCTGGGCGACCATCTCGTCGCGGTCGAAATGGCGGCTGACGTGATACCACTCGCGTCGCGCATCGACGATCTGGCCACGTGCGTAGAGCTCGAGCGAACGACGTACACCGGCGGTGTTGCGCACCTTGTTGACCAGCGCCTGGCTCATCACCAGCGGCTTGTTGTTGAGCGAGTAGGGCGCCTGGATGCGGTCGGCCGCCAGGAAGCCGTAGAAGTCGCGCTCCTTGGCCACCGCCTTGTACAGCGAAGGCACCTTGGCACTCTGCGGCTGGGCCAGCTCCAGGCTGCGCGCCTGCCAGTACTGCCAGCGGTTGGTCTTGGCCAGGTCCTTGGGCAGGCGGGTAGTCAGATCGTAGGCGTCCTGCCAGCGGCCCAGGCGCAGCAGCAGGCGCAGGCGCCATTCGGTCACGGTGTCGTCGCGCAGCTCCGGATCGTAGCGAGTCATCAGCTCTAGCGCCCGCGGGTCGTAGCGCCGCGCCAGGGTCAGGCCGATCTCGCGAGCGATGGCAACCTTCTCCTCGGCCGAGAAACGCATGCTGCTGGCATAGCTGTCGAGCATGCGCATGGCTTTTTCCGGGTCCTGACGGGCCAGGCGGCGCAGCCCCAGCCCGACCACGTCGGACATGGCTTCGTCGACCGGCATGAAACGCGCCGGTTGGTCGAGCAGTTCGGGTTTCTGCGCGACATCCAGCAGCAGTCGACCCTGGCTCGACAGGCTGGTCAGGCTTTGCACCAGGCTGGTGGCCAACGGGTAGTTGCGCTCCTGGGCCGCGAGCTTGGCGCGCTGCCAGCGCTTGTTCTCGGTCAGCTGGCCTTCGCTGGCCCAGCGCTGGAACAGCCCGTCGCAGGCCGTGGGCAGCGATTTGCCGGTGAGCCACAGTTTGTCGGCATTGGCATAGCCTTCGGCGCGCAGCTGGCTGTTGCTCAGCTGGTACTGGCCGTACAGGCAGTCGAGCTCCTTGAAGTTGAGCTTGGGGTCGTAGTATTTGACGAACGGCGCCCACTCGCCGCGCTCGGCCAGCTGCCGCAGCCAGCGCAGTTTCATCCAGTTGGCCTGGGGCAGGTCGCCGTGCTTGGCGAGAAAGCCTTCGATCTCGGCGTTGCTGGCGCTGCGCAGGCGCGGGGTGAGCTCGTCGTAGGCCAGGTAGGCCTCCAGCGGGTAGTCCTGAAGCTCGGCGGCGTAGCGCATGTACGGGCCGCTGTCGCCCTTGGCCAGGGCGCGCTTGGCCTCGTCGTAGTATTGACGCTGCGTGGCCAGGTCGGCGGCCTGGACGTTGGCGACACTGGATGCGGAGAGGATGAGGCAGGACAACAAGCTGAACAGGCGACTGCGCATGAGACTTCCAGGCAGAAAAGACGTGACAAGTGTCGGCAGTGCCAGCACTAAAGAAGTGAGCCTAGCTTAGCCTCTAGGGCAGGCGCGATGAAAGCGTTCAGGATCATTCATTTTATTGCCGCCTTCGGTCTGCCAGGGCAAAAGTCGGTTAGAATGCGCGCCCGGTTTTTGGAGAAGCTCATGACCCTGCTCAAATTCAGCGATGTGTCCCTTGCATTCGGCGCGATGCCGTTGTTGGACAAGGTGTCCTGGCAGATCGCCCGTGGTGAGCGGGTGTGCATCATCGGCCGCAACGGCACTGGCAAATCCAGCATGCTGAAGCTGGTCAAGGGCGTGCAGAAACCCGACGACGGCGCCGTCTGGCGTGCGCCGGGGCTGAAGATCGGCGAGCTGCCGCAGGAACTGCCGGTGGCCGACGACCGGACTGTGTTCGACGTGGTTGCCGAGGGCCTGGACGGGGTCGGCGCGCTGCTGGCCGAGTACCATCACCTGAGCCAGAACATCGTCACCGACGAAGACCTGAACAAGCTCATGCACGTCCAGCAGGATCTCGAAGCCCGTGACGGGTGGCGCTTGCAGCAACTGGTCGACAGCACCCTGAGCCGCCTGCAGCTGCCTGCCGACAAGACCTTGAAGCAGTTGTCCGGTGGCTGGCGCCGCCGCGTCCTGCTGGCCCAGGCGCTGGTGTCCGAACCTGACCTGCTGCTGCTCGACGAACCGACCAACCACCTGGACATCGGCGCGATCGCCTGGCTCGAAGAAGCCCTCAAGGATTTCCAGGGCGCGGTGCTGTTCATTACCCACGACCGTTCCTTCCTGCAGAATCTGGCCACGCGCATTCTCGAACTCGATCGCGGCGGCCTGATCGACTGGAACGGCGACTACGCCAGCTTCCTGGTGCACAAAGAGGCCATGCTGTCGGCTGAGGAAACCGCCAACGCGCTGTTCGACAAGCGCCTGGCCCAGGAAGAAGTGTGGATCCGCCAGGGCATCAAGGCCCGACGCACCCGCAACGAAGGCCGGGTGCGTGCGCTCAAGGCACTGCGTGTGGAGCGTGGCGAACGCCGCGAGCGCACCGGCAAGGCCAACATCCAGCTCGATACCGCAGACAAGTCCGGCAAGCAGGTGATGGTCCTCGACAACGTCAGCTTCGCCCATCCGGGTGGGCCGATGCTGATCAAGGATTTCTCCATGGTCCTGCAGCGCGAGGACCGTATCGGCCTGCTGGGGGCGAACGGTACCGGCAAGACCACGCTGCTCAAGCTGATGCTCGACAACCTGCAGCCCACCAACGGCTCGGTCGACGTCGGCACGCGCCTGGACGTCGCCTACTTCGACCAGTTGCGTCACCAGCTCGACTTGGAAAAGACCGTCATCGACAACGTTGCCGAGGGCCGCGATTTCATCGACATCGACGGTCAGAGCCGCCACGTGTTGAGCTACCTGGGCGACTTCCTGTTCAGCCCCCAGCGCGCACGCACGCCGGTCAAGGCCCTGTCGGGCGGTGAGCGTGCGCGCCTGTTGCTGGCCAAGCTGTTCAGCAAGCCGGCCAACCTGCTGGTGCTGGACGAACCGACCAACGACCTCGACGTCGAGACCCTCGAACTGCTCGAAGAAGTGCTGTCCGCATTCAAGGGTACCGTGTTGATGGTCAGCCACGACCGGGCCTTCCTCGACAACGTGGTCACCAGCACGCTGGTGTTCGAAGGCGAGGGCAAGGTTCGCGAATACGTCGGTGGCTACCAGGACTGGATCCGCCAAGGCGGCTCGCCCAAGCTGCTCGGCGTGACCGAGAACAAGTCAGGCAAGGCCGAGCTCAACAGCGCCGTGGTCAAGGCCGCAGAGCCTGCACCTGTGGAAGCACCGGCGCCCGCCAAGAAGAAGCTCAGCTACAAGCTGCAGCGCGAGCTGGAAGCCCTGCCGGGCCAGATCGAAGCCAAGGAGCAGGAAATCGCTGCGCTGGAAGCCGAGATGGCCGATGCCGGGTTCTATCAGCGGCCTGCCGCGCAGACGGCGGAAGTGATGGCCAAGCTGGAAGCCTCGCAGGCCGAGCTGGAAGTCATGGTCGAGCGCTGGGCCGAACTCGACGCCTGAGCCCTCGACCCTGGAATCATCAGCGAGGCCGCAGCTGCTGCTCGGCCCCGCTGATGATCCTTATTCGGCGCGCTTGACCAGGCGCACCGCCAAAACGTCGCACGGCGCACCGTGCAACACGTCGTTGGCTGTCGAACCAAGCAGCAATGCCAGGCCATGACGGCCATGACTGCCGACCACCACCAGGTCGCATTCCGATTTCTTCGCCAGGTTGTGAATCTCCTGACGCGGCTGGCCGTAGGTCAGGTGGCAATCGCCGACGACAAGGTCCGGGTACTTGACCTTCAGCGTTTCCAGGCGCTCCTTGGCCTGATCGAACTGCTGCTGCTGCAACTGCGAGAGGTCCATCGGCACGTCCCCGCCGAAAGCCATGGCCATGGGTTCGACGATGTGCACCAGCGAGAGCTTGGCGCCGTTGCTGACCGCCAGCTCCCGGGCCCGCTTGATGACCGGGTCACACTCCTCGGTGAGGTCGACGGCGACCAGAATGTGTTGGTAGGGCATGAGAAGCACTCCTGACGATTGCGATAGCTTGAGTATGGACTGTTTAGGCGGGGCGCAACATGAACAACCCTCGCCGATCTATTTGAAACGCTTAGCGGGTGTACTCTTTATGACGGTGTGGATAGTCGTGTCAATCCTTGCGCTGATTCTCAGCCCCATGGTATGGCTGCGGCCGTCGCGCAGCCAGAGCGGCCGCATGGCCGTGCGCCTGCAGGCGCGGCGGATGGGCCTGGCCATGCAGCTGGCTCCCCAGCAGTGGCCGCACTGGCTCAGCGTCGAGCCACCCGACCCCTGTGCGCAATACCATCGGCCACGCCGCAAGGGCAGGGTCGACAGCTGGAGCTACTGGCAGACCGAGCCGGGGGTCTGGTGCAACCAGTGGCGCGAAGCCTGTATCGATCCGCTGCTGCTGCCTCACTTGGCCACGTTGCCCGCCGACGTCTACAAGCTCGAAGCCGGGCCGCAGATGCTCGCGTTGTACTGGGGCGAAAAGGGTGACGAAAAGGTGCTTCAGGATATTGCAAAGGTCCTGCAAGCACTGGCTTGATCGTTGTCTCGAGCTATCGTCATATGCCTGCGGCAGGCTGTCGCAGGTGCGCGTTTCTGCGCATTCCAGAAATGACCGCAAAGTCGCGTTTTCTCGCGGCCGGCGCGGCATTTGACAATCGCCCGCAATTCCGTGAATGTACACGCAGCCCAATCAAACGGGCGTATGAATCGAGCGTTTTTCAGTCACGCTCCAGCACTATCCCGACTACCGCGCTGACGGGTATGCCTGGCTACAGAGAGCGGCGGCCATGTATCGCCCCCTTTTATCCAGCGTCAGGCGTGTACTGTTCAGCTTCCATATCGTGGAGATCAGTGGATGATTTACGAAGGTAAAGCCATCACGGTGAAGGCTCTTGAAAGCGGCATCGTCGAACTGCGGTTCGACCTCAAGGGCGAGTCCGTCAACAAATTCAACCGCCTCACGCTCGAAGAGCTGCGCGAAGCGATCGCGGCAATCAAGGCCGACGCTTCGGTCAAGGGCGTGATCGTCGCCAGTGGCAAGGACGTCTTCATCGTCGGTGCGGACATCACCGAATTCGTCGAGAATTTCAAGTTGCCCGAAGCCGAGCTGGTCGCGGGCAACCTGCAGGCCAATCGCATCTTCAGCGACTTCGAGGACCTCGAAGTGCCGACGGTCGCCGCCATCAACGGCATCGCCCTGGGCGGCGGCCTGGAAATGTGCCTGGCTGCCGACTACCGGGTCATGTCCAGCGAAGCGAAGATCGGCCTGCCCGAGGTCAAGCTGGGCATCTACCCAGGTTTCGGCGGCACGGTGCGCCTGCCGCGCATCATCGGCGCCGACAATGCCATCGAGTGGATTGCGTCGGGCAAGGAAAACGGCGCCGACGATGCGCTCAAGGTGGGTGCGGTCGATGCGGTGGTGGCGCCGGACAAGCTGGAAGCTGCTGCTTTAGACCTGGTCAGGCGCGCCATCAGCGGCGAGTTCGATCACAAGGCCAAGCGCCAGCCCAAGTTGGTCAAGCTCAAGCTCAACGCCATCGAACAGATGATGGCGTTCGAAACCGCCAAGGGCTTCGTCGCCGGCCAGGCCGGGCCCAACTATCCGGCGCCGGTCGAGGCCATCAAGACCATCCAGAAAGCAGCCAGTTTCGGTCGCGAGAAAGCCCTCGAAATCGAAGCCGCCGGCTTCGCCAAGATGGCCAAGACCTCGGCTGCGCAAAGCCTCATCGGCCTGTTCCTCAACGATCAGGAGCTCAAGCGCAAGGCCCGTGGCTACGACAAGGTGGCCCGCGATGTGAGTCAGGCGGCCGTGCTGGGCGCTGGCATCATGGGCGGTGGCATCGCCTATCAGTCGGCGCTCAAGGGCACGCCGATCCTGATGAAGGACATCAACGAGAAGGGCATCGAACAGGGCCTGGCCGAGGCGTCCAAGCTGCTCGGCGCGCGCGTTGAAAAAGGTCGCCTGACCCCGGCGAAGATGGCCGAAGCGCTCAACGACATTCGTCCGACGCTGTCCTACGGCGATTTCGGTCATGTCGACATCGTCGTCGAAGCGGTGGTGGAAAACCCTAAGGTCAAGCAGGCAGTGCTGGCCGAAGTCGAGGCGCAGGTCAAGGACGACACCATCCTGGCGTCCAACACCTCGACCATTTCCATCAACCTGCTGGCCCAGGCACTCAAGCGTCCGGAAAACTTCGTCGGCATGCACTTCTTCAACCCGGTGCACATGATGCCGCTGGTCGAAGTGATCCGTGGCGAGAAGTCCAGTGAGGTTGCCGTGGCGACCACCGTGGCCTATGCCCGCAAGATGGGCAAGAACCCCATCGTGGTCAACGATTGCCCCGGCTTCCTGGTGAACCGCGTACTGTTCCCGTACTTCGGCGGCTTCGCCCGGCTGGTCAGCGCCGGTGTCGATTTCGTGCGCATCGACAAGGTCATGGAGAAATTCGGCTGGCCCATGGGCCCGGCCTACCTGATGGACGTGGTCGGCATCGACACCGGCCATCATGGCCGTGACGTGATGGCCGAAGGCTTCCCGGATCGCATGAAAGACGAGCGTCGCTCCGCCATCGACGCGCTGTACGAGGCCAATCGCCTGGGGCAGAAGAACGGCAAGGGATTCTATGCCTACGAAACCGACAAGCGCGGCAAGCCGAAGAAGGTGGCCGATCCTGCGGCGCTGGACGTGCTCAAGCCGGTGATCTACGAACAGCGCGAGGTCTCCGATGAGGACATCGTCAACTGGATGATGATCCCGCTGTGCCTGGAAACCGTACGCTGCCTCGAAGACGGGATCGTCGAAACCGCGGCCGAGGCCGACATGGGCCTGGTCTACGGCATCGGTTTCCCTCCGTTCCGCGGCGGGGCGCTGCGCTACATCGATTCGCTGGGCGTGGCCGAATTCGTGGAACTGGCCGACCGCTACGCCGAACTGGGTCCGCTGTACCAGCCTACGCAGAAGCTTCGTGAAATGGCGCGTGCTGGCCAGACCTTCTTCGGGCAAGCGGCCAACGTACAGAACAAGGGTGAATGACTGATGAGCTTGAATCCTAGAGACGTGGTGATCGTCGACTTCGGTCGCACCCCCATGGGCCGTTCCAAAGGCGGCATGCACCGCAACACCCGCGCCGAGGACATGTCGGCGCACCTGATCAGCAAGCTGTTGGAGCGCAATGCCAAGGTCGATCCGGCCGAAGTCGAGGACGTGATCTGGGGCTGCGTCAACCAGACCCTGGAACAGGGCTGGAACATCGCCCGCATGGCGTCGCTGATGACGCAGATCCCGCACACTGCAGCCGGCCAGACCGTCAGCCGGTTGTGCGGCTCGTCCATGAGTGCGCTGCACACTGCCGCCCAGGCGATCATGACCGGCAACGGCGACGTGTTCGTGGTCGGCGGCGTCGAGCACATGGGCCATGTCGGCATGATGCACGGCGTGGATCCGAACCCGCACATGTCGCTGTACGCCGCGAAAGCCTCGGGCATGATGGGGCTTACCGCCGAGATGCTCGGTAAAATGCACGGCATCACTCGCGAACAGCAGGATGCCTTCGGCGTGCGCTCGCACCAGTTGGCCCATCAGGCCACGGTCCAGGGCAAGTTCAAGGACGAGATCATCCCGATGCAGGGTTGCGACGAAAATGGCTTCATCAAGGTCTTCGACTACGATGAAACGATTCGCCCCGACACCACCCTGGAAAGCCTTGCGGCGCTCAAGCCTGCCTTCAACCCGAAGGGCGGTACGGTCACGGCCGGTACTTCGTCGCAGATCACCGACGGTGCCTCGTGCATGATCGTGATGTCGGCGCAGCGCGCCCAGGACCTGGGCATCACGCCATTGGCGGTAATCCGCTCCATGGCAGTGGCCGGCGTCGACCCCGCGATCATGGGCTACGGGCCGGTTCCGGCCACCCAGAAAGCGCTCAAGCGCGCAGGTCTGGGCATTGCCGACATCGACTTCATCGAACTCAACGAAGCCTTCGCCGCACAGGCCCTGCCTGTGCTGAAGGATCTGAAAGTGCTCGACAAGATGAACGAGAAGGTTAACCTGCATGGCGGCGCGATCGCCCTGGGGCATCCTTTTGGCTGTTCAGGCGCACGAATTTCCGGCACTTTGCTCAATGTCATGAAGCAGAATGGCGGCACTTTCGGCCTGTCCACCATGTGTGTAGGCCTGGGGCAGGGCATCACCACGGTCTTCGAGCGCGTCTAGTCCTGACGAGCGAGTCGAACGAACCGGGGCCCAGTGTCCCGGTTTTGTTTTTTCCCGGTTCATTCGAAAAAGTATTTCAAGCGAGGCGCAACATGCATATACAACCAGGGCTCTATCGTCATTACAAAGGCCCCGAGTATCGTGTCTACGGCGTCGCGCGCAGTTCCGAGGACGAACAGGAAGTGGTGTTCTACCAGGCGCTGTACGGTGAATTCGGCCTCTGGGTGCGCCCGCTGAGCATGTTCCTGGAGTCGGTCGAGGTTGACGGCGAGAGCGTCCCGCGCTTTGCTTTGGTGAAGGCCGAACCCAGCCTGTTTTCCGTTCCGCAGGCGCCGACCGCTTGAACCTCGGCGCTTGACCTCACGTTCTCACCACTATATATAGCGGGGCCTCGCAAGGCGCCGCATGCCTTTCATTTCAAGTATTCAGGAATTTTCCGATCCATGGGCAAATCGCTGGTCATTGTGGAATCCCCGGCTAAGGCCAAGACCATCAACAAGTATCTGGGTGACCAGTACGTGGTGAAGTCGAGTATCGGCCATATCCGAGACTTGCCCACCAGCGGTTCGGCGAGCGCCAGCAAGGAGCCGGCCGCCAAGCGCGGCAAGGCTGCGGCTGCCGACGCGCCGGCGCTGTCGCCCAAGGAAAAGGCCCGCAAGCAGTTGGTGGCACGCATGGGCGTCGATCCAGACCAGGGCTGGAAGGCCAAGTACGAGATCCTTCCCGGCAAGGAAAAGGTCATCGAGGAACTGCGCCGGCTGGCCAAGGACGCCG
Source organism: Pseudomonas baltica (assembly GCF_014235765.1). Lineage (GTDB taxonomy): Bacteria > Pseudomonadota > Gammaproteobacteria > Pseudomonadales > Pseudomonadaceae > Aquipseudomonas > Aquipseudomonas baltica. The sequence goes on along the minus strand of NZ_JACMYH010000001.1, from coordinate 1,220,939 downwards.
ACACCATCTATCTGGCGACGGACTTGGACCGCGAGGGGGAAGCCATTGCCTGGCACCTGCGCGAAGCCATCGGTGGCGATGACAGCCGCTACAAGCGTGTGGTGTTCAACGAGATCACCAAGAAGGCCATCCAGGAAGCTTTCTCCCGCCCCGGCGAGCTGGACATCGACCGTGTCAACGCCCAGCAGGCGCGGCGTTTCCTCGACCGCGTGGTTGGCTACATGGTGTCGCCGCTGCTCTGGCAGAAGATCGCCCGCGGGTTGTCCGCTGGTCGCGTGCAGTCTGTCGCGGTGAAGCTGGTGGTCGAGCGTGAGCGTGAAATCCGCGCGTTCAATCCCGAGGAATACTGGGAAGTGCACGCCGACCTGGCGTCGGCCAAGGCCGCCAAGGTGCGTTTCGAAGTGGCTCGCGAGAACGGCGAAGCCTTCAAGCCCCTGAACGAAGCCCACGCCATGGCCGCGCTGGCCAAGCTCAAGGATGCCAGCTACAGCATCGTCAAGCGCGAAGACAAGCCGACCAGCAGCAAGCCGTCGGCCCCGTTCATTACTTCCACGCTGCAGCAGGCCGCGAGCAACCGCCTGGGCTACGGCGTGAAGAAGACCATGATGATGGCGCAGCGTTTGTACGAGGCCGGCTACATTACCTATATGCGTACCGACTCGACCAATCTGTCGGTCGACGCCGTGGAGATGGCCCGCGCCTACATCGAGAACGAGTTCGGCAAGAAGTACCTGCCGGAAGCACCGATGGTGTACGGCAGCAAGCAGGGCGCCCAGGAAGCGCACGAAGCCATTCGCCCATCGGACGTGAACACTCATCCGAGCAAGCTGAACGGCATGGAACGCGATGCCGAGCGCCTCTACGAATTGATCTGGCGCCAGTTCCTCGCCTGCCAGATGCCGCCTGCCCAGTACCTGTCGACCACCGTTACCGTCGCTGCCGCTGATTTCGAGCTGCGCGCCAAGGGCCGTATCCTCAAGTTCGACGGCTACACCCGTGTGCTGCCACAGATGAGCAAGCCGGGCGACGACGACGTGCTGCCGGAAATGAACCAGGGTGAGCAACTCAAGCTGCTGCAGCTGGACCCTACCCAGCACTTCACCAAGCCGCCTGCGCGCTATTCCGAAGCCAGCCTGGTCAAGGAGATGGAAAAACGCGGCATTGGTCGTCCGTCCACCTACGCGGCGATCATCTCGACCATCCAGGACCGTGGCTACGTGGCGCTGCACAACCGTCGCTTCTACTCGGAAAAGATGGGCGACATCGTCACCGAGCGGCTGTCCGAAAGCTTCTCCAACCTCATGGACTACGGCTTTACCGCCGGCATGGAAGAGAACCTCGACGATGTGGCGCACGGTGAGCGCGACTGGAAGAACGTTCTCGACGAGTTCTACGGCGACTTCAAGGGCAAACTGGACGTTGCCGGTGCGGCCGACAGCGGCATGCGCGCCAACCTGCCGACCCTGACCAACATCGCCTGCCGCGAATGCGGTCGGCCGATGATGATCCGCACCGCATCCACCGGGGTGTTCCTGGGCTGTTCGGGCTATGCGCTGCCACCCAAGGAACGCTGCAAGGCCACCATCAACCTGATTCCAGGCGACGAGATCGCGGCCGACGACGAAGGCGAGTCCGAATCGCAGATTCTGCGCGGCAAGCATCGCTGCCCGGTCTGCGCGACCGCCATGGATGCGTACCTGCTGGATGAAAAGCGCAAGCTGCACATCTGCGGGAACAACCCCGACTGCCCTGGCTACGAGATCGAAGAGGGCAACTACCGCATCAAGGGCTATGAAGGCCCCAGCCTGGAATGCGACAAGTGCGGCAGCGAGATGCAGTTGAAAACCGGCCGTTTCGGCAAGTTCTTCGGCTGCACCAACCCGGAGTGCAAGAACACCCGCAAGCTGCTCAAGAGTGGCGAAGCCGCACCGCCCAAGATGGACGCGGTGAAGATGCCCGAGCTCAAGTGCGAGAAGGTCAACGACACCTACGTGCTGCGCGATGGCGCATCGGGTCTGTTCCTGGCAGCCAGCCAGTTTCCGAAGAACCGCGAAACCCGTGCCCCGCTGGTGCTCGAGATCATCCCGCACAAGGATGAGATCGATCCCAAGTACAGCTTCCTGTTCGACGCGCCGATCAAGGACCCGGACGGCCGTCCGACCGTGATTCGCTACAGCCGCAAGACCAAGGAGCAGTACGTGCAGAGCGAGGTCGAGGGCAAACCGACCGGTTGGAAGGCGTTCTACGACGGCAAGACGTGGAAGGTCGAAGACAAGCGCTGAAGCGCTGTCAGCACCAAGGCCGCACCGTCCCCAGGGCTGTGCGGCCTTTTCATTTGTGGCTTGCACTGGCTGGGCAGGTTCCCGACACTGTGGCAGTCGAGTGTTCACTGCGGAGATCGCCAGCATGGCCTATGAGCTCTATACCCGTACCAACCAGAAAATCTATTTCGCCGGGCTGGCGCTGGAAGCCATGGGCAAGGCCGAACTGGGCCAGGCCATCAATGCGCAGGCTCAGCTGCAGGCGCAGCGCGAATCCGCGCTGTTCCACCTGTACGGTGCATTGTTGGGGCTGTGTCACGAGATCGCTGGTTATTACCGCCTGCCTCAGGCCGGCACTGCCCGTGCGGAAAACCTGCTGACCCCGCAAGCGCTCGACGGCACGTCCATTCCCGAGCTGGCGGAGTTGGTGGAGCTGGCCCAGCATTCGCATACCTGGCTGGCGCAACTGCTTGCGGCGCACAGCGCGCTGTTCGTGCCGCCCAAGGCGCCCAAAAAGCCCAAGGGCGATGTGACCCAGCCACTCATCCAGGCAGTCAATCTGGATGAAGTGGAAGAGCCGGAACTCAGCCGCGAGGTGCTCGAAAGCTGGCGTCAGCAGCTCAAGGGCCTGACCGTTCGTTTCCGCGAAGGGCTGAGTGAGTGCTGATTTGCACTGGCACTGCTACAATGCCCGCCTTTCGTGGAGAACATGTCCTTATGCCAACGTCCTTTCTTGAGATTGTCGAGCTGCCTGACGGCCGCATCGAGTTGCGTCGTGCCGAGGACGAAGGTTCGCTGGTGACGCTGAATTTTTCCGAAGATGCCAAGGCATTCCTGCAGGGCCAGCACGTGGAAGTGGCCAAGGCCATGCTCAGTGTCGGTGTGCAGATGGCCGGCAAGCTGGTGGAAGGCGAAATCGACAAGGACGACGGGCCGCACGTCCTGCACTGATCCTGCCACGCAGCGAGCGCCTTGCGCTGGCCTTGGCGGGCAGTATCGTTTGACCGCAGGTATCACCCCAAACGGATGTTCAGGCTCTGTGCGCTGCCCTGGCGCGCCGCTGCCATCAATTGCTGCCTCGCCACGGACGGCAGTGGGTTGAGCCAGCTCACCACGGTATGGCTGCGCCCCAGGCGCAGCGCCTCGCACGCCAACTGCTGGGCGCTTTGCATACCGCGCGGCTGCAGCAGCAATATGCGTTCGCGATTGAGCCCTGCATCGCGCAGCCAGGCCTGCGTCAGGCTTGCCGGCGGAGCGATCAGCGTCAACCAGCGCGCGTCTTGCTCTTCGCTCAATTCCCGCAGCATGGGTGCCAGCAGGTTCAGGCAGTTCCCCGCGGCACCACGCAGAGACATCTCGCTGAATACATCCGGATCGGCGACAGTCCAGGGCGATTCTACGGCCTCCTTGAACAGCGGCGTTACCGGTGCAGCCATGAATGCTTCGAACAGCGACATTTGTGCTTGTTGGGGTGACAGGGGAAACTGCATGATGCCTCCTTATCGACGAATGACGCCGACGCTCAGACCTTCAATGACCAGATCCTGATCCTTGAGGTCGACTTCAATGGGTGCGAAGTCGGGGTTTTCCGCAACCAGGAAAACCTTGTTGCCTTCGCGCTGGAACCGCTTCACGGTGACTTCGTCGCCGATGCGCGCCACCACGATCTGCCCGTTGCGGACTTCGCGGCAGGTGTGCACGGCCAGCAGGTCACCGTCGAGAATGCCGACGTCACGCATGCTCATGCCCTGTACGCGCAGGAGGTAGTCGGCGCGAGGATGGAAGAAGCCCGGGTTGATCTTGCAGGACTCTTCGATGTGTTCCTGCGCCAGAATCGGCGCACCAGCAGCGACGCGCCCGACGACGGGCAGGCTGGCGTCGTCGTTGCGGGCTTCGGAGCCGGGGATGCGGATGCCCCGCGAAGCGCCTGGAGTCATCTCGATGGCGCCTTTTCGCGCCAGGGCCTTGAGGTGTTCCTCGGCCGCGTTGGGTGACTTGAACCCCAGTTCCTGAGCAATTTCCGCACGGGTAGGTGGAAAGCCATTGTCGTCAAGGCAGCGCTTGATGAAGGCCAGAATTTCAGCTTGGCGTGGCGTCAATTTCAACATGTCGATGGCTCTGTCTTTTTGTACAGTGACTGGGATTATATACAGTAGATGGCCCTTGGCAATACCGTTTTCCGGGCGCGTCGCCTGCCGAAGTTCGCATGCTGCGCTAAGGCGATGAATTTGTATGCTTTAATACGTGACCGCATGGCCACGAAAAGCCTGTATGGACTTGACAGTCACGCACTTTGAAACGTATGTTTCAAACAAGTGTTTGTCAGGCGGAGTTGCCATGGCCCAGTCGGAAACCGTTGAACGCATCCTCGATGCCGCCGAACAGCTTTTTGCAGAGAAAGGCTTCGCGGAAACCTCGCTGCGCCTGATCACCAGCAAGGCCGGGGTCAACCTGGCGGCGGTGAACTACCACTTCGGTTCGAAGAAAGCGCTCATCCAGGCGGTATTCTCCAGATTTCTCGGGCCTTTCTGTGCCAGCCTCGACCGCGAGCTGGAACGGCGGCAGACCAGCGCGATGCCCAAGGCCAGCCTCGAAGAGCTGCTGGAAATTCTGGTAGAGCAGGCGCTCGTGGTCCAGCCGCGCAGCGGCAACGATCTCTCCATCTTCATGCGTTTGCTGGGCCTGGCCTTCAGCCAGAGCCAGGGTCACTTGCGCCGTTACCTGGAAGACATGTACGGCAAGGTCTTTCGTCGCTACATGCTGCTGGTCAACGAAGCCGCACCGCGCATTCCCCCCCTCGAACTGTTCTGGCGCGTGCATTTCATGCTGGGCGCTGCCGCCTTCAGCATGTCCGGGATCAAGGCACTGCGTGCCATCGCGGAAACCGACTTCGGCGTCGATACCTCGATCGAACAGGTAATGCGCTTGATGGTGCCGTTCCTCGCTGCAGGCATGCGCGCGCAGAGTGCGGTGACCGACCAGGCCATGGCCGCCGCTCAATTGCGGCCACGCAGCAAGAGCGCCCCGGCGGTTGCCAAGGCCTGACGTGTGCCCGGTCGCCCTCCAGATCCCTCTCTACAAGGAAAATCCATGAGCGCTCGTCTGCAAGGCTCCCTGATGGTCGACGTCGCCGGTACCTGGCTCAGCGCAGAGGACCGCCATCTGCTGCGCCAGCCCGAAGTGGCCGGGTTGATCATTTTCGCGCGCAACATCGAGCATCCGCGTCAGGTACGCGAATTGACCGCCGCCATCCGCGCGGTGCGGCCCGACCTGATCCTGGCGGTGGACCAGGAGGGTGGACGCGTGCAACGGCTACGCCAGGGCTTCGTGCGCCTGCCGGCCATGCGCGAGCTGGCATACCACGCGGATGCGGCCGTCCTGGCCGAGCACTGCGGCTGGTTGATGGCCGCCGAAGTACTGGCGGTCGGGCTGGACCTCAGTTTTGCGCCGGTGCTGGACCTGGATCACGGGCACAGCGCCGTGGTCGGCACCCGCGCGTTCGAAGGCGATCCCGAGCGGGCCACGCTGCTGGCGGGCGCGTTCATCCGTGGCATGAATGCGGCAGGCATGGCGGCATGCGGCAAGCATTTTCCCGGTCACGGCTGGGCGGAAGCCGATTCTCACGTGGCAATTCCCACCGACGAGCGCAGCCTCGAGCAGATTCGCGCCTGCGATCTGGTGCCATTCGCGCGGCTGGCGGGCAAGCTGGCGGCGGTCATGCCGGCCCATGTCATCTACCCCCAGGTGGACAGCAACCCAGCCGGCTTTTCGCGCCGTTGGCTGCAGGACATATTGCGCGGCGAGCTGGGCTTCGAAGGGGTGATCTTCAGCGACGACTTGTCGATGGCCGGCGCCCATGTGGTCGGCGACGCCGCCAGCCGTATCGAGGCGGCCCTTGGCGCTGGTTGCGACATGGGCCTGGTGTGCAACGACCGGGCGGCGGCCGAGCTGGCCTTGAGCGCGGCGCAGCGCATGGGCGTGCAGCCCTCGCCACGCATCGCCGCCATGCGCGGGCGGAGCCACGCCGACTTCGAGTACCGCCGGCATCCGCGTTGGCAGCAGGCGACAGCGGCATTGCGCAGTGCCGGCCTGATCGACTGAGGGTTGCGGTCAGCGGGTCAGCAGGCGCACTGGCTGGCCCGAATGCCAGGCCAGTATGTTTTCGATCATCTGGCTGAAGAACAGCCGATAGTTGTTGCCGCTGACATAGCCGATGTGCGGCGTTGCCAGCACATTGGGCAGGGTCCGGAACGGATGGTCCAGCGCCAGGGGCTCCTGATCGAACACGTCCAGCCCCGCGCCGCCCAGGTGCCCATCACGCAGGGACTGAATCAACGCTGCTTCGTCGACGATCGGGCCGCGCGACGTGTTGACCAACCGCGCGCCCGGCTTCATCCACCCCAGCGCCTGGGCATCGACCAGCCCCCGGCTGCGTTCGCTCAGCACCAGGTGCACGCTGAGCACATCGGCCTGCTCGAACAGTTGCTGCTTGCTCACGTATTCGACGCCCACCTGCGCGGCACGCTCGGGTGTCAGGTTCTGACTCCAGGCAATCACGCGCATGCCGAACGCCTGACCGAAGCGCGCCACCTTTTCACCGATACTGCCCAGGCCCAGCAGGCCCAGTGTGCTGCCGTGCAGATCGCCACCCAGGCCGATCTGCCAACCGCCAGCGCGCAGCGAGTTCGCTTCACCGAGCAGGTCGCGGGTCAGCGCCATCAGCAGTGCCCAGGTTAGTTCCGGCGCGGCGTGCTTGTAGCTGTCCGTGCCGGCCACCTGGATGCCCAGCCGGGTCGCCGCCTGCAGGTCGATGGCTGCGTTGCGCATGCCGCCGGTCACCAGCAGCTTGAGCTGCGGCAGTCGTTCCAGCAGGCCGGCGTCGAACAGCGTGCGTTCACGCATCACGCAGATGATGGCGTAGGGCGCAAGGCGCTCGGCCAGCGCCGCGCTCCCGCCGCTGTAATCGTGAATGAAGTCGAGGTCGCCTACGGCCTGCAGCGGGGTCCAGTCGACCACGTTTTCAGCGACCGATTGCCAGTCGTCGATGACGGCTATTCGCATGGGGGGTTGCCTCTTGTCAAAGCGGTTTCTGGGGAGTGTCCAGCCAGTCGAGCAGGGCCTTGTGGAAGCGCGCCGGCTCCTCCATTTGCGGGGCGTGGCCAAGCCCGGCGAATTCCACCAGGGTGCTGTGAGGAATCAGCCGGCTGGCCTGCTTGCCCAGTACGGTGTATTTGCCCAGCGTGGCCTTGACTTCGGGCGGTGCGATGTCACTGCCGATCGCCGTGGTGTCGGCGTCGCCGATCAGCAGCAGGGTCGGCACCTGCAGGTCCTTGAACTCGTAGACCACCGGCTGAGTGAAGATCATGTCGTAGATCAGCGCCGAATTCCATGCCACCAAGGTATGCCCCGGACCCTTGTTCAACCCCGCAAGCATGTCTACCCAGCGGTCATACTCAGGCTTCCAGCGACCACCGTAATAGGTGGTGCGCTCGTAGTTGCGGATGCCTTCGGCGGTGACCTTGGTTTCACGGTCGAACCACTGGTCGACGCTGCGATAGGGCACGCCCATGGCTTTCCAGTCTTCCAGGCCGATGGGGTTGACCATGGCCAGGCGCTCGGTGTCTTCGGGGAACATCAAGGCGTAGCGAGTGGCGAGCATGCCACCGGTGGAGTGGCCCATGATCACCGCTTCCTTGACCCCGATACGGGTCAGCAGGTCATGGGTATTGTTGGCCAACTGCTGGAAGCTGTATTGATAGTGCTCAGGCTTGCTGGAGGTGCAGAAGCCGATCTGGTCGGGCGCGACCACCCGGTAACCGGCATCGCTGAGGGCCTTGATCGAGCTTTCCCAGGTGGCGCCGCAGAAATTCTTGCCATGCATCAGTACCACCGTGCGGCCGTTGGCCTTGCCGTTGGCAGCAACGTCCATATAACCCATCTGCAGGCTTTTGCCCTGGGACTCGAAGGCGTAATGTTGCAGCGTGTACGGATAATCGAAACCCTGCAGTTCGGGACCATAGGTGGGCGATGAATCGGCGGCCAGCAGTGGCTGGGCGAAGACGCTGGCAAGCGCCAGCATGGACAGGCGAAGCATGGGGGACCTCCTGGAGTGGGCTGTGAAGTGACGTGGACACGCCGGCACAGGGTGTCGCAGGTCTGTACCGTAGCATCCATTGGAGGTTTGCACGCCCAGGTGGTGCCGAGCTGCGGCGAAAGAATGTCCGCTATCAGGTTTCAGAATGCTACAAACACGACGCGATCCTGGGCAGTTCGCCGCCCAGGGGTCGATACAACAATAATCAGCGAGGCAGACAATGCCTCTATCTGGAGACATGCCATGGCTTTTGAAACCATCCTCTTGGAAACTCGCGGTCGCGTGGGCCTGATCACGCTCAATCGGCCGCAGGCGTTGAATGCCCTCAACGCCCAGTTGATCGACGAATTGAACCAGGCGCTCGATCGCCTGGAAAGCGATCGCGAGGTCGGTTGCATCGTCCTTACCGGGTCTGCCAAGGCGTTTGCCGCCGGCGCCGATATCAAGGAAATGGCAGAGCTGCGCTACCCGCAGATCTACCTCGACGATCTGTTCCATGAGAGCGACCGGGTCGCCAATCGGCGCAAGCCGATGATCGCTGCCGTGGCCGGCTTTGCCTTGGGCGGGGGGTGCGAGCTGGCGTTGATGTGCGATTTCATCCTGGCCGCCGACAATGCCAAGTTCGGCCAGCCGGAGATCAAGCTGGGCGTGCTGCCGGGCATGGGCGGCACCCAGCGCCTGACCCATGCGGTGGGCAAGGCCAAGGCCATGGAGCTGTGCCTGACCGGTCGTTTGATGGGCGCCGAGGAAGCGGAGCGGGCAGGGCTGGTTGCCCGTATCGTGGCCGCCGACCGACTGCTCGACGAGGCGTTGGAAGTTGCGCAGCAGATCGCAGCCAAGTCGCTACCGATCGCCATGATGGTCAAGGAGAGCGTCAACCGCGCTTTCGAAGTGAGCCTGTCCGAAGGCGTGCGCTTCGAGCGGCGGGTGTTCCACGCGGCGTTTGCCAGTGAAGATCAGAAAGAAGGCATGGCGGCGTTCATCGCCAAGCGCGAGCCGCAGTTCAAGGGTCATTGAGCAAAAAGGGGGACTGGTCGTCGACCAGCCCCCCTCGATGGCACGTGTTGCATGCGGCACTACAGCAGATAGTTGCGCAGCTCGCGCGCGATCAACATGCGCTGGATCTCGCTCGAGCCTTCGTAGATCTGGGTGATGCGTGCATCGCGGTAATACTTTTCCACGGGGTAATCTTCGAGATAACCGTAGCCCCCGTGCACCTGTACGGCGCTGGAGCAGACCCGTTCGGCCATTTCCGAGGCGAACAGCTTTGCCTGCGAAGCTTCGGACAGGCAGGGCAGACCGGCACTGCGCAGGCGTGCGGCGTGCAGCACCAGCAGGCGTGCAGCGTTGACCTGCACCTGCATGTCGGCCAGCAGGTTGGCCACGCTCTGGTGTTCGATGATCGGCTTGCCGAACTGCACGCGTTCACGGGCGTAACCCAGCGCCGCTTCGAAGGCGGCCCGCGCGATCCCAAGCGCCTGGGCAGCGATGCCGATGCGGCCGCCTTCGAGGTTGGACAGGGCGATGTTCAAGCCCTTGCCGCGTTCGCCGAGCAGATTGGCGGCCGGCACGCGACACTGGCTCAAGGTGATTGCGCAGGTGTCGGAGGCACGGATGCCGAGCTTGTGCTCGCTGCGGTCGACGCTGAAACCTGGGGTGTCGGTGGGCACCAGGAAGGCCGACAGGCCTTTCTTGCCCAGCTCCGGGTCGGTGACCGCAAACACGATGGCCAGCTTGGCCCGTCGCCCATTGGTGACGAACTGCTTGGCGCCGTCGATCACCCAATGTTCGCCGTCGAGCACGGCGCGGGTGCGCAGGTTGTTGGCTTCGGAACCGGCCTGGGGCTCGGTGAGGCAGAAACAGCCAATGACCTCGCCGCTGGCCAGGGCGGCCAGCCAGGTGTCCTGCTGCGCCGGGCTGCCGTAGTTGAGCAGCGGGCCGCAGCCTACGGAGTTGTGCACGCTCATCAATGCACCCAGCGCGCCGTCGGCAGCGGAGATCTCTTCGACGGCCAGGGCATAGGCGACGTAATCGGTGTAGCTGCCACCCCATTGTTCGGGCACCACCATGCCCAGCAGGCCAAGGGCACCCATCTGCGCCACCAGGGTATCGTCGATCCAGCCTGCCTGTTCCCAGGCACGGGCATGGGGCGCCACTTCGGCGCGGGCAAAATCGCGCGCCATGTCGCGGATCATGATCTGTTCTTCGCTCAGTTCCAGGTCTTGCATGGCAGACTCCGGCCTCAGAGGCCTTGGAAGAATGGCTCGACGCGTGCGCGGGTAAGCCGGTCTAGCGTCGGTGGGTTCCAACGCGGGTTCTTGTCTTTGTCGATCAGTAAAGCACGCACGCCCTCGATCAGGTCGCCCTGTTCGAACCACTGGCGGTTGAGATGCAGCTCCAGGGCAAAGCATTCCTCGAGGGAGCAGTGGCGACCGCGGCGCAGCAGCTCCAGGGTGACCGCCATGGCCAGCGGTGAGCGGGTGCGCATCAGCCGCGCGGTGTTCTGTGCCCACGCCTGGCTGTCGGCGACGTTCACGTGTTCCAGCTGTTCGACCAGGCTGGTCAGGTCGTCCTGGCCGAAAAAGTGGTCGATGGCCGGCCGCAAGCGGTGCAGCGGGGCATCCGCGAGCGTTTGCACACCAAGGCGGGCAAGCACACCCTGCAGGTCCTTGAGGGCGTTGTCGCTCCATTGCAGTCTGTCCAGGCGCTCGTCCAGCAGGGCCAGGCGGTCGCTTTCCAGGTACCAGTCGGCCAAGCCGCAGTAGAGTGCATCGGCCGCCTCGATCTGGATGCCGGTAACCCCCAGGTAAGTGCCGATTTCGCCGGGGATACGGCTCAGGAAGTAGCTGGCGCCGACATCGGGAAAATAGCCGATGGCCACTTCGGGCATGCCCAGTTTGCTGCGTTCGGTGACTACCCGCAGCTCGGCTGCCTGCGCCAGGCCCATGCCACCGCCTAGGGTATAGCCGTCCAGCAGCGCCATGACTGGCTTGCGGTACAGATGCAGGCATTGGTCCAGCGCATATTCTTCGTTGAAGAACACTTCGCGCAGGGCGTCTTGGTTGAGATGGCTGTGGTAGAGGCTGCGGATGTCGCCACCGGCGCAGAAGCCACGGTCGCCGGCGCCGCGCATTACAACGGCATGGATGTGCGGATCCAGCGCCCAGGCATCCAGGTAGCCGCGCAGGGTACGGATCATGTCGAGGGTGAGTGCATTCAGACCGGCAGGCCGGTTGAGGGTCAAGTGACCGATATGGTTGCGGACTTCGCCGAGTACCTGATCGTCGAGCCCCAGGGAAGAGCGCTGGGGCGGGGGAAAGACCTGAGCTGTCATCGCTGAATCCCTGCTTGTTATTGATTTCCTGAGATAAATAAGCGGACCAGGCGATCGTGACAGGCAAGTTTGCAGCTTTCAATGCAGATTAATGCAGGCGTTGCCTGCAAATTTGCACGGGTTGCACGCGCTGGTCGGCATTCAGTAGACCGACCCCAACCAGCGTTCGTTCGCCCGCGCCCCGCGGCAAGTATCCCGTAGGAGCGGTCATCGGCCGCGAAAGGGGCACCGCGGATTGACAGATGCGCCGCGGCGCTCGTTTCGCGGCCACGGACCGCTGCTACAGGAGGGCGGTCAACGTAGGAGCGGTCATCGGCCGCGAAAAGGGCACCGCGGATTGACAGATGCGCCGCGTCGTCCGTTTCGCGGCCACGGACCGCTCCTACAGGAGGGTTGCATTCCCCTGTAGCAGCGGCGCGAGCCGCGTCGGCGATCAATGCGGTGGATCAGGCCACCGCTTCGATGACTTTGCCTTGCTTCTCGTAGAGGAAGCTGAGCACCGCCAGGCGGTACTGGTTGTACTTCGGGTCGTCGGCCAGGGCCAGTCGGCTGCGCGGGCGCGGCAGGTCGATGGTGAGGATTTCGCCGATGGTCGCTGCCGGGCCGTTGGTCATCATCACGATGCGATCGGAGAGCAGCACTGCCTCGTCGACATCGTGGGTGATCATCATCACGGTATTGTGCAGCTCGCTCTGTATGCGCATCACCTCGTCCTGCAAATGGGCGCGGGTCAACGCGTCCAGCGCGCCGAACGGCTCGTCGAGCAACAGCACCTTGGGCTGCATCGCCAGCGCGCGGGCGATGCCGACGCGCTGCTTCATGCCGCCGGATATCTCGCTCGGACGCTTGTGCAGGGCGTGGGTCATGTTGACCATTTCCAGGTTGTGCAAGGTCCAGGCGTGGCGTTCGCTTTTGCTCTTGCTGCGCTTGAAGACCTTGTCCACCCCCAGCGCGACGTTTTCATAGACGGTCAGCCAGGGCAGCAGCGAGTGGTTCTGGAACACCAGGCTGCGATCGGGCCCCGGCTGGCGCACCTCCTTGCCGTCGAGGATCACCGCGCCATTGCTCGACTCGATGAGCCCGGCGACGATGTTCAGCACCGTCGACTTGCCGCAGCCTGAATGGCCGATGATGGAGATGTACTCACCGCGCGCGACGTTGAGGTTGATGCCGCGCAGCACCTGGCTGGTAACGCCATCGCGCTCGAAGTGCTTGTCGACGTTTTCGATACTCAAGTAATGGCTCATGTTGCCTCCTCAGCTTTGCGAAGTGCCGCGGGTGACCAGGCGTCCGACCATCGCCACCAGGCGGTCGAGGCAGAAGCCGACCACCCCCACGTAGGCCAGGGCGAGGATGATGTCGCTGATGCGCGAAGCGTTCCAGGCGTCCCAGATGAAGAAGCCGATGCCGACGCCGCCGATCAGCATCTCGGCAGCGATGATCGCCAGCCACGACAGGCCGACGCCGATGCGCAGGCCGGAAAAGATGTAGGGCGCGGCAGCCGGCAGCATGATCTTGCTGAAGTATTCCGCGCCATTGAGGCGCAGCACCTTGGCCACGTTGCGGTAGTCCTCGGGAATGTTGCGCACGCCGACCGAGGTGTTGATGATGATCGGCCAGATGGCGGTGATGAAGATCACGAAGATCGCCGAAGGATAGCTGTCCTTGAAGCCGGCCAGCGACAGCGGCAGCCAGGCCAGGGGTGGCACGGTGCGCAGGATCTGGAACAGTGGATCGAGCCCGCGCATGGCCCAGGTCGATTGCCCCACCAGTACGCCCAGGCTGATCCCCACCACCACGGCCAGGGCGTAGCCATAGGCGACCCGCGACAGGCTCGCCAGCAACTGCCAGGCCATGCCCTTGTCATTGCCGCCGTTGTCGTAGAACGGATCGACGATCAGCTCCCAGGTGTCGGTGATGACCTGAGTGGGCGGCGGCAGCGCTGCGCCCTTGCCACTGCAGACCAATTGCCAGACCAGCAACAGCAGGGCACCGATCACCACCGGCGGCAGACACTGCTGAAGCACGAAGCGCCGGGTGTTCTTCAGCAGGCCCGCCAGTACCGGCGGCTTGACCTGAGCCTTGGCGACCGCTTGCGCGGCGCTGTGCAGCTTCTTCACTTCAGCATTCATGATGACCTCCGGTGCGTGCGGGAAACATCAGGCCAGGGCCTTGATGGACAGGCTGTCGAGATAGGCCTGGGGGTTCTGGGGATCGAAGGTCTTGCCGTCGAAAAAGGTTTCGATGCCGCGCGAGTCGGAATCGGGAATCTGCGCCGCTGGCACGTTCAGTTCCGCAGCGGCCAGGCGCCACAAGTCGGAGCGATTGACCTTGGCGACCAAGGCCTGGCTGTCGAAGTCCTTGGGCAGGTAGCCCCAGCGCTTGTTCTCGGTGAGGAACCACAGGTCGTGGCTCTTGAATGGGTAGGAGGCGAAGTCATCCCAGTAGCGCATGATGTGTGGACTGTTGTTGACCACCTTGCCGTTGCCGTAATCGAAGTTGCCTTTCATGCGCTCGGTGATGTCGGCGACAGGCGCGTTGATCCAGCGCCGCTTGGCGCAGATCTGCGCGACTTCTTCCTTGTTCTGTGGCTGCTCGCAGAACATCTGCGCCTCCATCACCGCCTTGAGCAGTGCTTTGGTCGCGTTGGGGTTCTTGTCGACGTAGTCGGCGCGCAGGGCCAGGGCTTTCTCCGGATGCTTGTTCCAGATCTCGCCGGTGGTGTTGGCGGTGTAGCCGATCTTCTGGTTGATGAGCTGGGCGTTCCACGGCTCGCACACGCAGAAGCTGTCCATGCTGCCGACCTTCATGTTGGCAACCATCTGCGGCGGCGGCACGACGATGGTCGACAGGTCTTTGTTCGGGTCGATCCCGCCTGCCGCCAGCCAGTAGCGCAACCACAGGTCATGGGTGCCGCCGGGGAAGGTCATCGCCGCGTTGACGGCCTTGCCACTGGCCCGCTTGCTGGCCAGCGCGGCCTTGAACGGCGCGGAATCCAGGCCCAGCGCCAGGTCCGCGTGTTCGTTGCCTACCGAGATGCACTGGCCGGCCAGGTTCAGCCGCGCGACGATGTACATCGGCACCGGCTGGTTGTTGGGGGTGACCTTGCCGGCCGCGATCAGGTAGGGCATGGGGGTGAGAATGTGCGCACCGTCGATGCCATTGGCGGCCGAGCCCAGCACCAGGTTGTCCCGCGTGGTACCCCAGGAGGACTGCTTGAGCACTTCCACTCCGGTCATGCCATGCTTGGCGAAAAAGCCTTTCTCGTCGGCGACGAACAGCGGCGCGGCGTCGGTCAGGGCGATGAAGCCCAGCTTGGCCGTGGTGGTTTCCAGGCCGTCGCTGCCCGCCGCCCACACCGCCGAAGACAGTCCCGGTGGCAGCAGGCCGAGGGCTGCGCCGGCACCGGCGACGGTCAACGACTGCTTGAGAAAGTGCCGACGCCTGGCGTCGTGTGCGCTTTCCGGGTGTCCTTTGAAAGGCTTGTCATCCATCGCTGATTCCCCTGCTGGTGGCGGCCAAAAAAAAATGCAAAAAAAACGGCGTTCACCCGTTCCCGGCAATGCTGTCGGGAGCGCGTGGACACCGTTGTCCAGGATTCGAAATGTCGACCACAGGTGGCTGCGGTCCTGTTGGTCTCAAAGCAGGTTGCGTGCCAAGGCGGCCTGCGCCAGGCGCTGCGGCCGTTTGCCAGCTTCAGGCCGCGTCACCGTGCACGGATGCGGAGCATGCCGCCCGTGGGATGTGCAAATAGGGCGCAATGTCGGCATCAACCCTTGCCGGCCACGGCCAGTACGTTCTGCGCCATGTCGACCATGCGCAGCCCGCGCGACATCGCCGATTGCCGCAGTCGGGTGTAGGCCTCGCTCTCGCTCAACGCGTATTCGTTCATCAGCAACTGCTTGGCGCGTTCCACCAACTTGCGTTCGTTGAGCGCCTGGCGTGCTTCGTCCAGCTGCAGGTTGGCGTCCTGCAGGCGGTGGGTCTGGGCCTGCAGCAGGTCCAGCAACGAGCGGCCCATCTGCGGGCCGTGGCCGTCGGGCGCCGGGCTGTCGAGATCGCTGGCCTGCACGCTGAACAGGCGGGCATCGCCACAGCCCATGGTTTCCAGGCTGGCCAGGCGTTGCAGCAGCACGCGGTGGTTGTCCAGGTCGGCATTGGCCAGCTTGATGCTGCTCTGGCAGCTGGCGAGCAGTTGTTCGGCCAGGTGTGTCTCTACCTCGTGCATCTGGTCGATGCGCTGGCTGTGCAGCTCGAACCACAGCTGCGACAGGCCGGGGTCCACGGGGTGTTGCGCCGAGGTGCGCATACCCACTTCGCGCAGGCGTAGCAACTGTGCGGTGATCTCGCTGTGCTGCAGGTCGGCCCAGCGCTGCCCGGCCACTGGGTCGGCGAACTCGCCGAAGGTCTGGAAGCAGCGCTGCTGGCTTTGCGTCAGGTGCAGGATGCGCTCCTGCACACCGGCATCGAAGAAGCCTGCCGAGAAGCCCGCCACGCCGGTGGCGCGTTCCTGGCCGGCCAGCTCCTTGCCCTGCATGAAATTGAACAGCGCCACCAGCACTCGGGTGATACTCGGATCAATGGCGGTGTCGGCCGCTTCGAACACCACGGCCATGAGCCCACCCACCAGGCGGGTCAGGGCCGCCGTGGCGACGCTGGGGCTCAGCAGACGTTCGCGGATGCGACGGCGCAGGCCGGGCAGTTCGTCGAAGCCGTGCAGCACGTAGGCCACACGATTGAACAGGCGGGCACGGTCGGCAGCGCTGGCCGCGTTCAGGTCCATGGCCTGCAACCGCTGCAGCACGTCCTGTTCAAGTGCCCGCGCCTGTTCCGTATGCAGGTCGAGTTGGCTGCGGTAGGTTTCGACCTGGCTGCCCAGGTAGACATTGGTGTAGCCCCGCTCGCGCTGCAGCGCGTGGACCAGGCGGCTGATCAAGGTCACCAGTTCGCAGGTGTCGGCAAGTCCGCGCAGACCTTCCAGCTCGCTGCGGCGGGCGGCCAGCATGAAGCGCAGGGCAGGGGGCATGGGGCGGTCTGGCAGGGCGCGGTCGGGCATGGCGGGCTCGCAACTTCGGTGATGGACAGCCCGACTGCATGCAAGTCCCGGTCCGATCCCCGTTGGCCGCTTGTACGCCGCTGCGTATGCCGGCAGCCGCGTAACTGCTATAACGCCCGAGCCAAACAATAAAAAAGGAGTGAACGATGTCCCCCATTCGTCTCGGCGTGGTCGGCTACGGCAAGATCGCCCAGGATCAGCATGTGCCCGCCCTGCGCGACAACCCGGCCTTCGAGCTGGCCGCAGTGGCCACGTTGGGGGCACCTTGCCCCGGTGTCGCGCATTTCGGCAGCCTGCGCGAGCTGCTCGCTAACGGCCCGGACATCCAGGCGCTGGCCTTCTGCACGCCGCCCCAGGGCCGTTATGCACAAGTGCGTGAAGCCCTCCAGGCCGGCAAGCATGTGCTGGTGGAAAAACCACCCTGCGCCAGCCTCGGTGAGGCCATGGCATTGGTCGAACTGGCCGCCGAGAAGGGCGTGACGTGCCTGTTCGCCTGGCACTCGCGCTTCGCCGCAGGTGTCGAGGCCGCGCGGGCCTGGCTGGTGGGCAAGCAGCTGCAGGCGGTCACGGTCCAGTGGAAGGAGGACGTGCGCAAGTGGCACCCGGGCCAGCAGTGGATCTGGCAGGCCGGGGGGCTGGGTGTGTTCGATCCGGGTATCAACGCCCTGTCGATCATCAGCCACGTGTTGCCCGAACCGCTGTTCGTCACCCACGCCAGCCTGCGCTTTCCCGGCAACCGGCAGGCGCCGATTGCGGCCGACCTGACCATGAGTGACGCCACCGGCCTGACGGTCAGCGCCGCGTTCGACTGGGACCACGGCCACGACGAACTCTGGCAGATCGAGGTGCGCTGCGCCGAAGGCTGCCTGCGCCTGACCCATGGCGGTGCACACCTGCTGATCGACGACGTGCCACAGACGCTCGCCACGACAGGCGAATACCCATTGCTCTACCACTATTTCGCGCAGTTGATCGAGGCCGGTCGAAGCGATACCGACTTGCAGCCTCTGCGCCTGGTGGCCGATGGGTTCCTGCTGGGGCAGCGCGAAACGGTCGCCGATTTCCTCGACTGAACCTGCGTTCAGCGGCGCTGGGAGGGAGGGCTGGGCAGCGGTGCGAGCAGGGCGTCGATATCGTCGCCCTGCAGGCGCCAGTCGCTGCCTTCGCGGGCATCGAGAACGCCCGCCGCCAGGGCCGACTTTTCCTGCTGCAGGCGCTGGATCTTTTCCTCTACCGTGCCACGGGTGATCAGCTTGTAGACGAACACCGGTTTCTCCTGGCCGATTCGGTAGGCGCGGTCGGTGGCCTGGTGCTCGGCTGCGGGGTTCCACCACGGGTCATAGTGAATGACCGTGTCCGCCGCCGTCAGATTCAGGCCCACCCCGCCGGCCTTGAGGCTGATCAGGAAGATCTGCAGCTTGCCGTCCTGGAAGTCCTTGACCGGTGCCCGACGGTCGCGGGTGGTACCGGTGAGCAGCGCATAGGGCACGCCGCGCTTGTGCAGCTCCTGTTCGATCAGTCCCAGCATCGAGGTGAACTGGGAAAACAGCAGAATGCGTCGACCGTTGCCCAGCAGTTCGTCGAGCAATTGCAGCAGACTGGTCAGCTTGCCCGAGCTGTGCCCTGGTGCAGGCGGCGCAACGCTGTTGACCAGACGCAGGTCGCAGCAGACCTGGCGCAGCTTGAGCAACGCTTCGAGAATGATGATCTGGCTGCGCGCCAGGCCCTTGCGGTCGATCTCGGCCCGGACCTTCTTGTCCATGGCCAGGCGTACCGTCTCGTACACGTCGCGCTGTGCGTCATTGAGTTCGACCCAGTGGACGATCTCGCTCTTGGCCGGCAGCTCGGTGGCCACCTGCTCCTTGGTCCGACGCAACAGAAACGGCTTGATGCGCGCGTTCAGATGCTGCAAGCGTGCCTCGTCGCCCCGCCTTTCGATCGGCACGCGGTAGTTGCGGCTGAACTGTTTGCTGTCACCCAGCCAGCCGGGCATGAGGAAATGGAACAGCGACCACAGTTCGCCCAGGTGGTTTTCCAGGGGCGTGCCGCTCAGGCACAGGCGTTGCCGCGCGTTGAGCTGGCGCGCCGTCTGCGCGGCCTTGCTGCCAGGGGTCTTGATGTACTGGGCTTCGTCGAGTACCAATACGTGCAGCGGCACCCGCTCGAGCACCTCGATGTCCTTGGGCAGCAGGGCATAGGTGGTCAGCAATACGTCGTAGTCGGCCAGATGGGCGAAGTGTTTCTTGCGCGCGGCACCGTGCAGCGCGAGGACCTTGAGGGTCGGCGCGAAGCGGGCAGCCTCGTCCTGCCAGTTGGGCACCAGGCTGGTGGGCATCACCACCATGGCCGGGCGATCCAGGCGCCCCGCCTGTTTCTCGATCAGCAGGTGGGCGAGGGTCTGCAGGGTCTTGCCCAGGCCCATGTCGTCGGCCAGGATGCCGCCCACTTCCAGCTGCCGCAAGGCCTGCATCCAACTCACGCCCTCCAGCTGGTAGGGGCGCAAGGTTGCATTCAGGCCCTCGGGCGCTGCCACCGGGCAATGGCGAATGTCACGCAGCCGTTCGGCGAAATGGCGTACCTGCTCGCCGCCTTGCCAGTCCAGGGACAATGCCTGCAGCCCTTCCAGGCGCGTGGCATCGGCTGTAGCCAGGCGGATCGAGGTTTCCCCAGGCTCGCGCAGGTAGAAGTCGCCCAGGGTCGCCAGCACCGGCTTCAGCCGCCCATAGGGCAGGGCGACCTGCAGGGTTCGCTGGAAGCCGAGGTGGGAGGTGTGGATGGGCACCAGAATCTGCTCGTCGTCGCGCCGTCGCGCCAGGTGCGCCGGGTTGAGCAACTCGGGGTGGCTGCGCAGCAGGTTGAGCAGGATCGGCAGCAGGCTCAACGGCTCGCCGTCGACCACGATGCCCAGCTCCAGATCGAACCAGTCGCGTTCCGGCCCTTCTTCGATTGCAGCGTACCAGCGCTCTACCGGCGTCAGGTCGAACGCGAAATCCTCGGCGTATTCGATTTCCCAGCCTTGCTCGCGCAACCCCGGCAGTTCGTTGAGGATGAAACGCAGCCAGGCGGCATCGCTGGGCAGCTCGAAGATTTCGCCGGCGCTTTCGGGCAGAGCCTTGCTCTGACGGGTGGCGAGTTTGAAACCGATGCCCTGCAGCTGCTCACGCAGGGCCCGCTCGGCGGCCGGCTGGCGCTGGATCCGAGCGCTCTGGTTGTTCCACTGGCGTGCCACGGCAGTAGGCCGCGGGCCGCTGACATACTCGCCCGCGTAGCCGTAGGCCAGCGCTGCGCGGTGCTGCACGTAGCGCTGCATCTTGCCGTTGCGCGGTTCGAAAGCGCTGAACTCGACACTGCCCAGCCACAACCGAGGGCGCGGTTGCAGGGTATCGATCAAGCGCTCATCGGGCATATCAACCGGCTTTCGGCGTGAGGCGTTCGAACAGCGCCTCGATGACGTTGAAACGCTCCTCGGCGCGCTCCATCGGCACCATGAACTTGAACAACGTGGCGCCTTCGAACTTGTAGCGCTTGGGCTGGCTCTGGATCAGCTTGATCAGGGTCAGCGGATCGACCGGCGTGCTGGCGCCGAATTCGATGCGTCCACCCTGCGGGCCGCCATCGACCTTGGTAATGCCCAGTTGCTCGGCCTGAAGCTTGAGCAGGGTCAGGCGCACCAAGTTCTTGGTCGGCTCGGGCAGCAGGCCGAAGCGGTCGATCATCTCCACCTGCAGGTCCTTGAGACCGTCCTCGTCCACCGCCGAGGCGATGCGCTTGTAGAGGATGAGGCGTGCGTGCACGTCGGGCAGGTAGTCCTCGGGAATCAGGGCCGGCAGACGCAGGTTGATTTCCGGGCCGCCACCCAGCGGCTGGTCGAGGTTGGGCTGCTCGCCCTTGCGGATCGACTTCACCGCGCGTTCGAGCATTTCCATGTACAGGGTAAAGCCGACTGCCTGGATCTGCCCGCTCTGGCCTTCGCCGAGCAGCTCGCCGGCACCGCGGATCTCCAGGTCGTTGGTAGCCAGAACGAAACCCGCCCCTAGGTCCTGGGTATTGGCGATCGCTTCCAGGCGCTTTTCCGCGTCCGGGGTGATCTGCTGGCGCGGCGGGGTCAGCAGGTAGGCGTAAGCCTGGTGGTGACTGCGCCCCACGCGGCCGCGCAGCTGGTGCAGCTGGGCCAGGCCGAACTTGTCGGCACGCTCGATGATGATGGTGTTGGCGCTGGGCACGTCGATGCCGGTCTCGATGATGGTCGAGGCAATCAGCACGTTGAAGCGCTTGTGGTAGAAGTCGCTCATCACCTGTTCGAGCTCGCGCTCGCGCATCTGCCCGTGGCCGATGCCGATGCGTGCCTCGGGCACCAGTTCGGCGAGGTCGGCGGCGCATTTCTCGATGGTCTTCACATCGTTGTGCAGGTAGTACACCTGGCCACCGCGCAACAGCTCGCGCAGCAGTGCTTCCTTCACGGTGCTCTTGTTCTGCTCCATGACGAACGTGCGCACCGACAGCCGCCGTGCCGGCGGCGTGGCGATGATCGACAGGTCGCGCATGCCGGCCACGGCCATGTTCAGGGTGCGCGGGATCGGCGTGGCGGTCAGGGTCAGGATGTCGACTTCGCTGCGCAGGGCCTTGAGCGCTTCTTTCTGGCGCACCCCGAAGCGGTGCTCCTCGTCGATGATCACCAGGCCCAGGTTCTTGATCTTGACGTCGTCCTGGAGCAGCTTGTGGGTACCGATGACGATGTCGATCTTGCCCTCGGCCAGTTGCGCCACCGCGCTGTTGACCTCTTTGGTCGACTTGAAGCGGCTCATCACCTCGACGCTGACCGGCCAGTCGGCGAAGCGGTCACGGAAGCTGTTGTAGTGCTGCTGGGCGAGCAGCGTGGTCGGCACCAGAATGGCCACCTGGCGACCACCGTGCACGGCGATGAAAGCGGCGCGCATGGCCACTTCGGTCTTGCCGAAGCCGACGTCGCCGCACACCAGGCGGTCCATCGGCTTGGGCGCCAGCATGTCGTGGCGCACCGCGTCGATGGCCGATTGCTGGTCCGGGGTTTCCTCGAAGGCGAAGCCGGCACTGAACGTGGCGTAGTCCAGCGCCGGGTCGGCGAAGGCATAGCCTTTGCGGGCAGCACGGCGCGCATAGATGTCGAGCAACTCGGCGGCCACGTCGCGGACCTGCTCGGCCGCCTTGCGCTTGGCCTTCTGCCAGGTTTCCGAGCCGAGCCGGTGCAGCGGCGCCAGTGCATCGTCGCTACCGGTGTAGCGGGCGATCAGGTGCAGGTTGGCCACCGGCACGTACAGCTTGGCGTTCTCGGCGTAGGCCAGGGTCAGGAACTCGGCAACCTGATTGTCGATCTCCAGCGTCGCCAGGCCCAGGTACCGGCCCACGCCGTGGTCGATGTGCACCACCGGCGCGCCTTCACGCAATTCGGTGAGGTTCTTGATGACGTTGTCGTTGGCGGCGTCGGCACGCTTGTCGCGGCGCCGGCGCTGCATGACGCGCTGGCCGAACAGCGGGCTTTCGGCGATCAGGGCCAGGGCCGGGTCGAGAATCTGCAGGCCCTCGTCCAGTGGCGCGATGGTGATCGCCAGGCGCTCCTTGCCCTGGGCAAACTCTTCCCAGCCGTCCACGGTCCTCGGGCGAACCTTGAGCCGCTCGAGCAACTCCAGCAGTACTTCGCGACGGCCAGCCGATTCGGCGGTGAACAGTACCCGCCCGGGGAACTGGTCGAGGAATCCGGCCAGCGCGGCGAGGGGCTGGCTGGCCTTGGCCTCGATGGCCAGGTCCGGCAGTTTGGCTGCGGCAAAGCGCTCGCGGCCCGGCCCCGGTTCCAGATCGTCCTGGCTGACGATCACCCGCGGCCAGGTCTTGAGTTGCGCAAAGCAGTCTTCCACCGGCATGAACAGTTCGGCGGGCGGCAGCAAGGGCCGCGCGGGATCGACCCGGCGCTCTTCATAGCGGTTGCGCACATCGCTCCAGAAATGCTCGGCGGCCTGTTCGATGCCGGGCAGCGAAAACACCTGGGTGTCCTGGGGCAGGTAGTCGAACAGGGTCGAGGTTTCTTCGAAGAACAGCGGCAGGTAGTACTCGATGCCAGCAGGCGTGATGCCGCTGCTCAGGTCCTGGAAGATCGGGCAGCGCCGGAAGTCGACGTCGAAGCGTTCGCGAAAGCGCGCTTTGAAGCGGGTTACCGCCTCCTTCTGCAAGGGGAACTCGCGTGCCGGCAGCAGGCGGATCGATTCGACCTTGTCGATGGAACGCTGGGTCTCCGGATCGAAGGTGCGCAGGGTCTCGATCTCGTCGTCGAACAGGTCGATCCGGTAGGGCAGTTTGCTGCCCATGGGGAACAGATCGATCAGGGCGCCGCGCACGGCGAACTCGCCGTGTTCATAGACGGTGTCGACATAGCGATAGCCGCTGGCTTCCAGGCGCGTGCGCATCTGCTCCACGTCCAGGCGCTGGCCAACATCCAGCACCAGGCTGCTGCCGAGCAGAAACTGGGTCGGTGCCAGCCTGTGTAGGGCAGTGGTGATAGGCACTACCAAAACCCCGTGTGCCAGCTCGGGCAGGCGGTAAAGGGCGGCGATGCGCTGCGAGATGATGTCCTGGTGCGGCGAGAACAGGTCGTAGGGCAGGGTTTCCCAGTCGGGGAAATGCAGCACCGGCAACTGCGGGGCGAAAAAGCGCAGTTCCTGTTCCAGCCGATCGGCGCTCTGGCTGTCGGCGGTCAGCAGCAGGGTGAAGCGCTTGGCAGCGTTGGCCGCTTCGGCGATCGCCAGGCTCAGGGCGGCCCCGGGCAGGTTGCCCCAGGCATGTTTGCCTGCCGAGGCAGGGAGTTGCGGAAGGCGCAGAACAGGCACGGGAGGTTGAGCTCCAAGCGTTGCGGCGGAAAACCGGGATTGTACCGGGGCGGCGGGGGGCTGTCAGGTGCTGTGATGGGGTTGTGCCATTGTGCGGCTTCTACAAGCAGACCCTGAAGGATCCGGGCATTGATTTTCTTGTTCGATCGCGGAGGAATCGGCCCGCAGAGGGCGCGCCATGGTCCCTCGCCATAAAACCGCCGGGTGTCGCCTACCTCATTGGTACACCTCGGTTTTTTTGACGGCCCGATTCGCCAAACTTCACGACGCCGATAAGCGCGGATTGCTCCAGCCGCGCGGCGAAGTCATAATGTAGCCCGTTTTCTCAGCCCCTACATGTGGAAGGTTACCGTGACTCAGAAGCCCGACCAGTGTCTTGGTGAATGGATCGATCGTGAAGCACTCGCCGAAGCGATGATTCCGTTGATCGGCCAGCTCTACCGCAATAACAACGTAGTCACCTCCATCTACGGCCGCAGCCTGATCAACCGTTCGGTGATCGAACTGCTCAAGGCGCACCGCTTCGCTCGCCACCGCCAGTCCGATTCCTCGGAGCTGTCGGTGCACGAGACGTTCCCGCTGATCAAGGCGATGAGCGAACTCAAGCTGGGCGCCGCCTCCGTCGATCTGGGCAAACTCGCGGTCAAGTTCAAGGAAAGCGGGAACGGGCGCAGTGCCGAACAGTTCGTGCGTGAAGAACTGGCAGACGTGGTCGGCAAGCAGAACGAAGGCGAGCGTACCGGTACCGACGTGGTGCTGTACGGTTTCGGCCGCATCGGCCGCCTGCTGGCGCGGATTCTGGTCGAGAAGGCAGGTGCTGGCGATGGTCTGCGTCTGCGCGCCATCGTCGTGCGCAAGGGCGCCGACAACGATCTGGTCAAGCGCGCCAGCCTGCTGCGTCGCGACTCGGTGCACGGTTCGTTCGACGGCATCATTCATGTCGACGAAGCCAACAGCACCCTGACGGTCAACGGCAACCTGATTCAGGTCATCTACGCCAAGAACCCGAGCGAAGTCGACTACACCCAGTACGGCATCAAGAATGCCCTGCTGGTCGACAACACTGGCGTGTGGCGCGATGCCGACGGCCTCGGCCAGCACCTGGCCTGCCCCGGCATCGACCGCGTGGTGCTGACCGCACCGGGCAAGGGCAAGCTGAAGAACATCGTGCACGGCATCAACCACGGCCAGATCACCGCTGACGACAAGATCGTTTCGGCGGCGTCCTGCACCACCAATGCCATCGTGCCGGTGCTCAAGGCGGTCAACGACAAGTTCGGCATCGTCAACGGCCACGTCGAAACCGTTCACTCGTACACCAACGACCAGAACCTGATCGACAACTTCCACAAGGGCGACCGTCGCGGCCGTTCCGCGGCGTTGAACATGGTCATCACCGAAACCGGTGCTGCCACTGCCGCTGCCAAAGCCTTGCCTGAACTGGCCGGCAAGCTGACCGGCAACGCGATCCGCGTACCGACGCCGAACGTCTCCATGGCCATCCTCAACCTGAACCTGGAGAAGGCCAGCACTCGCGAAGAAATGAACGAGTACCTGCGCTACATGGCGCTGCATTCGGACCTGTCCCGGCAGATCGACTTCGTCAACTCGCAGGAAGTGGTATCGACCGACTTCGTCGGCTCGCGCTACGCCGGTGTGGTCGATGCCGAAGCCACCATCTGCAACGACAACCGCGTCGTGTTGTACGTCTGGTACGACAACGAGTTCGGCTACAGCTGCCAGGTCGTGCGCGTGATGGAAGACATGGCGGGCGTCAACCCTCCAGCTTTCCCTCACTGAGCCTGACCGCTGAATGAAAACGCCCCGACTGGTTCGGGGCGTTTTTGTGTGTGGGTGTCAGTCAGGACCCCGTCACGGGCAGAGCCCGCGTGCTTTTGTGGGAGCGGGTCTCTGCCCGCGAAGGCCGCGCCACCGTTTCACGCCTGCGCCGCCAACGCAGTCCGCTGCGCATGGCGGTCGCCACGAAACAGCACCAAAGTCGCCACCAACCCCAACACCGCCGCGCCACTGAGCCAGATGCCCGGTGCCGCCTTGTTGTCCAGGGCATGAATCAGGTAGGTGCAGGCGACCGGGGTGAACCCGCCAAACGTCGCCGTGGCCAGGCTGTAGGCCAGGGAAAACCCGGTGGTGCGCACGTCCAGCGGCATGATCTCGGTCAGCGCCACCACCATGGCACCGTTGTACGAGCCATACAGGAACGACAGCCACAACTCGACCGTCAGCAAACGCGCGAAGCTGGGGTCAGCCACCAGCCATGACAAGGTCGGATAGGCCGTCAGAATCGCCAGCACCGTGGCCGCAAGCAGCAACGGTTTGCGCCCGATGCGGTCCGACAGCGCGCCCATGATCGGCAACCAGATGAAGTTGGAAATGCCCACCGCCATGGTCACCAGCAACGCATCCATGTCCGACAGGTGCAGCTCGTTCTTGCCGAACGTCGGCGTGTAGGCAGTAATCAGGTAGAACGACACGGTGGTCATCACGACCAGCGCCATGCCCGCCAGCACCAGACGGAAATTCTGCGCCACCGAGTGCACCACCTGCTTGAGGGTTGGGCGGTGGGTACGAGCCTCGAACTCCGGCGTCTCCTCCAGCGAGCGGCGGATGAAAAAGATCACGGGTACGATCATGCAACCCACCAGGAACGGCACCCGCCAGCCCCATTCGCCCATCTGTCGTGCATCCAGGAAGTGATTGAGCAGTACCCCCAGCAGGCCGGCGAAGACCACGGCGACCTGCTGACTGGCAGACTGCCAACTGACAAAAAAGCCCTTGCGCCCTGGTGTGGCGATTTCCGCCAGATACACCGACACCCCGCCCAGTTCGACGCCTGCGGAAAAGCCCTGCAGCAGCCGGCCGAGCAACACCAGTAAAGGCGCCGCAACGCCCAGGGTCGCATAGCCGGGTACGCAGGCAATCAACACCGTGCCCATGGCCATCAACGCCAGGGTCACGATCAGCCCTTTGCGGCGCCCGTGCCGGTCGATGTAGGCACCCAGAAAGATTGCCCCGAGCGGGCGCATGAGAAACCCGGCACCAAAGGTGGCCAGCGATAGCATCAATGAAGCGAAGGCGCTGTCGGTCGGAAAGAAAGTCTTGGCGATTGCCGTGGCATAGAAGCCATAGACCATGAAATCGAACATTTCGAGAAAATTACCGCTGACAACGCGAAAAATCGCCTTGCCTTTACCCACCTCAGACGTCATGGCCGTGCTCACTCTACTTGATCTTGTTGATGACCCATGGATTCGAACAGCTGGCCGATCGGGCACAGCTGTCCGACTCCGGGAACATATCTTGTAACAATATGTTCCAGATCAACCTCAGGTAAAGTGAATTCGTTCGCTAGCTAAGTTTTTCCAGCCACGTTGCCGCGTGGGTAATCCGAGCGCCGAGCCTGCTCAGGCAGGGCGCCAGCTCACCGCGTGAATGCCGAATTTCTCGGCCGAGGGCTGGCTGGTCTTGGTCACGTGCTCGCGGCCGAATCGACCGATGCGGCCAACGCCAGCATCGCAGCTCGCCCAATGCCAGGCTTCGCTGTTGTCCATTTTCTCGGCTCTGATGACGAAGGATTTGGGATCGCCGTGAAGGGTATAGTCGATGACGAACAGTTTCGCGTTGTTCATGGGGCCGAGGTTCTTCCATGTGATGAGCGGCGTGATGTGCGTCGGAGTATGGCCCGCCAGAAAAATTCCGTTGGATTGGCGCGTCCGCGCCAATCCGCAGATTGCCTGGTAGCTCGCTCAGCTCAGCCCAGGCCGGCCTGGCGGGCCAGCGCGGTTGCCAGGCTCGGAGCCAGCGGCAAGGTCGGTAACAAAGTTGCCTGGTAGGCATGGTAGAGATCAGGCTTGCCCGGCCAGATGGTCCCTGCTGGTCGATTGCGAGCGTCGAGTTCGTGGTACCAGCTGCCGTGCTCGCGGTCGATCAGGTAGAGGTCGATGTAGTCCCAGAACTCGCGATACCAGCGCTCGTAAGCGGCATCCGCGGTGCGCTGGTGCAACGCCGCGGCGGCGGCCACTGCCTCGGCCAGCGTCCAATGCAGGCGCTGCGCGACCACTGGGCGTTGCTGCCAGTCGATGGTGTAGACGATTCCCGGCTGCCCGTCCACAGCCCAGCCCAGGTCGCAGGCTGCGGCGAACAGACGCTGGGCGTCATCGGCCAGCCAGCTTGGGTTGGTCAGGCCGATGCGGTGCCTGGCGGCCTCCAGGTGCAGGAGCAATCGCGCCCACTCGAATGCGTGCCCTGGGGTTTGCCCGTATGGGCGAAATTCGTCGGCGGGGCGCTCGTGGTTGTAGTCCGCCAGGGGTTGCCAGCAGGCGTCGAAATGTTCGACCGGCAGGTAGCTGGCCGCAGCCGCGTGGTGGTGAATCAGCCGTTCACTGATTGCCAGCGCGCGATCCAGCCATTTGTCGTCGTTGCAGACGTCGGCCAGCGCCAGGCACGCTTCCACGCCGTGCATGTTGCTGTTGCCACCGCGGTAGCTTTCCGGATCGCTCCAGTCCTGGGCGAAGGACTCCAGGAATGCCTGCTCCTCCTCGCACCAGAAGCGTCGTTCCAGCACATCGACCGCATCCGTCAGCAACGCTGTCGCGCCGGGCCGTCCGGCGGCAACCGCCGAGCTCGCCGCCAGGGCAACGAAGGCATGCAGGTAGGCTTGCTTGCGCTCTGCAGCCACGGGTTTCTCGCTGGCATGCCAGCCGCCATTTCGTGCATCACGCAGTGGGCCTTGCAGCGTGCGAATGCCGTGGTCGACCATGGCTGCGCTGCCCGGGATCCCCTGGAGGCAGGCAAGGGCGAAGCTGTGGGTCATGCGCGCGGTCTGAATGGTCAATGCGCCACTGGACAGCAGCGGTCGGCCACGGTGGTCGAGGTCGGCGAAACCGTTCTCGATCCGCGCGGCCTTGGCAAACTCCAGCAATCGCTGCCCCTGCAGGGCCAGCCAGTGCCGGTGGGCGGGAAGGGTCAACCAGCTGTTTGCAGCGGGAGTAAGGGGCTCCATCTGTACCAATGCCTCGCTAGGGGATGCAGGAGGCATCCAGCATAGCGGCCAGTGTTCCGTCGTGGGGAGCACTGGCCCTTACAGTCATGCTTGTGGCCGATTCGACCTATTCATAGGCGTCATCTTGATCATCTTCGTCTTCAAGCGGCACGGGGGCATTGCTCGTGCCCGATCCGGGGTCTTCGTTGCCTGGATCGTTGATGAAAGGCACGCCGTTCGGGCCTTTCTCTTCAGTACCTTCGGTTTCCGGTGTCATGGTCATTCTCCTGTAGAAGAAATACGTCGCGACCTGCACGGGTCGCCTCAGACGTTGGACGCTCGGGCACGCACGACGTTCATGCTGACCATGGCCACCACCGCAACCAAGGCAACCAGTACGCTGAAAAATTCCGCCGAATGATGCAGGCCGAACTGTGGAATGCTCACGCCGACGGCAATCACCGGCACCGACATGGACAGGTAGTAGACGATGAACAGTGCCGAGGTCACCCCGGCTTTCTGGCCGGCCGGCGCGGCGTTGGCCACCGCGCCCATGCCGGCGCGGAAGGTCAGGCCCTGGCCGATGCCGCTCAAGGCGCCGCCCAGTACCAATAGCCACAGCTGCGCGCTGGCGATACTCATGCCCAAACAGGCCACGCCCACGATCAGCACGCTGCAACCGATGCTCATCTGTGCACTGTCGCGGATCCGCCGGACCCATGCCTGGCCGACGACCGAGCCTGCGAACAGCACGAAGATCACCGCGCCGATCACGACCCCTCCGTCGTGACCCATGACCTGACGCATGATCGACGGCACCAGCGAGGTGAACAGCCCCGTCACGCTGAAACCGGCGAGGCCGGCAATGGCCGCAGGAATGAACGGCCCGCGCACCGCCGCTGGCAGGCTGGGACGCTGGAAGGCAAGCCGCGGCTTGGCCGGGCGTTGGACGGTTTCACCGACAGACAGAATGGCTGCGGTAGCCGCCAGCAGCAGCACCAGGTGGACGACGAACGCCAGGTGTACGGGCCATGGCAGGAATTGTGAAGTCAGCCCGGCCAGCAATGGCCCGAGGCCCAGGCCCAGCATGTTGGCCGCGGTGGCGACCAGGGTGGCATTGCCCTGCCAGCGCTTGGGCGCCGCCTCGATCACCGCCACCGTGCCGGTACCGGTCATGATGCCGGCCGAGAAGCCCGAGATCAGCCGACCGACCAGCAGCCCGCCGATGGAGTCGGTGCAGAGGAAGATCAGCGCACTGAGCGCGCCCATGGCCAGGCCGGCCAGCAGCATCGGTCGCCGGCCCAGTTGATCGGACCAGCTGCCGACCGCCAGCAGCGCAAAGATCACGCCGGCGGCATAGATGGCGAAAATCAAGGTCACCCAGGTTGGACCGAAACCCAGGTGCTGTTGATACAAGGCATACAGCGGCGTTGGCAGAGTGGTGCCGATCATGGTGATCAGAAACGCCAGGGCGATCAGCCAGAAACGAGTCCGGGCACGCCGGTCGTTGCAGGTGTCGTCGGTGACGCCAGGGTCTTGCGCAGGTGTTCGAGTCATCGGTTTCAGCCAGATCGGAGAAGGCAGTCGGAGTACCCGTCGGTGGCATTTGGCCGGACGCCCGTCAGCAGCGGCGGCCAGCTATGCATCAGGGGTGCTTGAAGTGCGCGCCACGGCGCAGCCGGATCGGCCCTTCGGCTTCAGTGTCCGGGTCGAGCCGCACATCGCCTTGAGTCACGTCGATGATGCGAGCGGCGGCCAGGGCCCTGGCCACCCGGCGAACCTCGGGCATCAGCGCGCGCCACTGCGGTTCATCCTGCTCCAGCGAGCGAGCCACCTCGGAGGGGCAGATCGAAGCGCCGGGAGCGCGCTGTTCCAGCAATTGCAGGACGCGGCTGGCGATGACGTCGTCGGGATGGGTCATGGAGGGCGTTCGTCCTTGCAGGCAACATGGCGAATATGAAAACAACTTCAGCCATGTTACCTGCAACGTCTCGCACTGGACATATCGACCCGTGCCGGCTCAGGTGCTGGCGGCCTCGTCCGGAGTGAATTCCTTCTCCATGTGCCGTTCGATCTGCTCCAGCGACTTGCCCCGGGTTTCCGGCACGCAAGTCATCACGAAGATCAGCGACATGACGTTGATCACCGCGAACAACATGAAGGTGTAAGGGCCGAAGCCGGCCAGCGCGATCGGGAACATGAACGCCACCGACGCATTGCACAGCCACTGGAAGCACACTGCCGTGCCGGTCATCAGGCCACGCAGGTGCGAAGGAAACAGCTCGGACATCAGCAGCCAGTAGACCGGGGCGATGAAGGTCTGCATGAACAGCAGGAACATCAGGATACAGGCCAGCGCCAGGTAGCTCTGCAGCAGCGAGGCCGGCAGCATGGTCAGCACACAGCAGAGCAGCACCTGCGCGAGGATCACGAAGCACAGGCCGGTCATCAGCATCGGCCGCCGGCCATGGCGCCCGACCAGCCAGATACCGATCAACGTGGCGATCACCGAAGCCACGCCGTTGCCGATGGTGGCGGTGAGTGCCGCGTTGGTTCCCAGCCCGGTGGACTTGAGGATGACCGGCGTGAAATACATGAACGCATTCACCCCCGTCAGCTGAGCCACGAAGCCCAGCCCCATGCCCACCAGCAGCAGGCGACGCAGCCAGGGCTCGGCCCAGATCGAGGACCAACTGACATCGGCGCGCTGCTCTTCGTTCTGGGCAATGATTTCCTTCATTTCCTTGTCGACCTGCTTCTTGCTCGAACGCAGCCTTTCCAGCACTTCGCGTGCCTCGTCCATGCGTCCCTTGCTGGCGAGCCAGCGCGGTGAGGTGGGCACGAAGTGCATGCCGATCCACAGCAGGGCCGCCGGGATCACTGCGATGGCGAGCATCCAGCGCCATACATCCGGGGTGTGGGCGAAATGCGCGAGCAGGGCGTTGGAGACGTAGGCCACCAACTGCCCGGTGACGATCATCAACTCATTCTGGCTGACCAGCCGCGCCCGCTTGTTGGGGCCGGCGATTTCGGCAATGAACATCGGCACGATCGCCGATGCCCCACCGACTGCCAACCCCAGCACGAAGCGAGTGGCGATCATGATCGCCACCGTCGGCGCGAGGGCGGAACCCAGGGCGCCGATCATGAACAGGATGGCCAGGCCTTTGAGCGCCGTCAGGCGTCCGTATTTGTCAGCCAGATGGCCGGCGAACAATGAGCCGAAGGCGGCACCCAGAATCAGCGAGGAAGCCACCAGGCCCTCGGTGAACGGAGTGAGGCCCAGGCCACCTTGATCCGGCCCCTGGGTCATGAAGGGCAGGGCGCCGGAAATCACCCCCGTGTCGTAGCCGAAGGCCAGCGCGCCCATGGTGGCGATGATCGCCACACGCACCACTATCTGGCCGGGAGAGGTGCGTGTGGCGTCATTTTCCTCGCCTGCAGGCGAAGTGTCGGGTGTTGTGGTGTTGGAACTGGACAAGGCTCATTCCTTTCATTGCGCGCAGGCAATGCGTCGTGATGCGCCACGCAGGATCGCGCACGAAAGGGGCAAGGCAGGTATCAGCGTTCGGTGTTGCGATGCCGGCCCGAGAAGGGAACACTCCCTAAGGCCGTCGGCTCCAGCGGATATTATGATTATGTCGAACTGCTTGAATTTTGAAGTCTTCGGGCCGCATTCGATCATGCTGCCGAAGACACTGCCTGTGCGCTTTTCGCGACCATCTGCCGGTATGGCGCTGGGCTGTGAGTCTTATGAACGAAGTGGTTACAAAAAGTTTTGTATCGTTTGAAATTAAATGATGTCGGCGTGCGCCGCCCAGGCACGGCAGCGGCGCTCTGCTAGCATAGAGGCTTGAATCCCAGGAGAAACCCGTGAGCCGCAAGAATCTGAACCGCACCCCCGAGCAAGTCGCCTTGGCCCGCCGCGCAGGGGCGCTTGCCGCTGACGTACTGCGGATGATTGCACCGCACGTACAGGCCGGCGTCACCACCCAGTACCTGGATAAGCTGTGCAATGCCTACATCGTGAACGAATTGAAAGTAATCCCGGCCAACGTTGGCTATCACGGGTTTACCAAGACGGTGTGCATATCGGTCAACGAAGTGGTTTGCCACGGTGTGCCCAGCAACGAAGTGGTGCTGGCCGACGGCGACATCGTCAACATCGATGTGGCCGTCATAAAAGACGGCTGGTTCGGCGACACCAGCCGCATGTACTACGTCGGTGAACCCAGCGCGCTGGCAAAACGGCTGGTGGACACTACTTACGAGGCAATGCTGGCTGGTATCGAAGTGGTCAAGCCGGGTGCGACCTTGGGCGACATCGGCCACGCCATCCAGAGCGTGGCGCACCGTGAAGGTTTCAGCGTAGTGCGCGAGTACTGCGGGCATGGCATCGGACAGATCTACCATGACGATCCGCAAGTGCTGCACTACGGCCGCAAGGGCGAGGGGATGCGTTTGAGCCAGGGCATGATTTTCACCATCGAGCCCATGATCAACGCCGGCAAGGCTGGAACCCGCCAGTTGGCCGATGGCTGGACCGTGGTGACCCGCGATCGGTCGTTGTCCGCGCAATGGGAGCATATGGTGGCAGTGACTGCCGATGGCTACGAAATCCTCACGCTCTAAAACGCGCGAGCGGCGGCTTTTGCGCCTAGGCCGGATCCAGCGGCACCAATTCGCGCACGCGTGCTACCACTTCGTTGATGTCGAAGGGCTTGTCGTATACGGCGTTGAAAAGTTCGGGCGTTGCCCGGCCGACGTTGCCTTGGGCGCCACTCATCAAAAGAATGGGCACAGACTCGAACGAAGCGTGACTACGGATCTTCTGCGCCAGTTCGAGGCCGTTCATCCCAGGCATCATGAAGTCGGTAATGACCAATGCCGGACGCTCGCGATCGAGGATCTCAAGCGCACGCTTGCCATTACCGGCCTTGACGGCCATATAGCCTTCGTCTTCCAACGCGTAACCAAGAATGTCGGCGATGAGATACTCATCGTCGACGATCAGGATAGTGGGCATGTCAGTTCGACCCCGGCAACATCACGGATTCGAAATCGTGGAGGCACTACCCGATAACACTGCCTCTGCATTTGTGAACGCCTTTCTCAGGTCGATTCCATGACCATGGATGACCAGCTCCAATAGCGACGGATCATAATAACTGTCTCTGATTTTAAGAATGGAAAGCAGCCGTTTTAGTTCAGACTCATGTTCGACGAATCGCGTCAGCAGGATGTTGTCGACGATGCTGGAGAGGTCTGGCGCCGGCGAGGTGATCTCCGGACCGAACAGGCCGCGAACCTCCCACGTGGCGAACACCGTGACGCCACGGGCGCGCAGCTCGCTCATCAGGGTACTGAAGAACTCGGTCAGGCGTACGGTGCTGGTCGCCGTGCGGGCCATGCCGCCCAGGCTGTCGATGAGCAGGCGCTTGATGCCATGGACCTCGACATGGCGCAGCAGCCTTGCCCCCAGACCGTCGAGCAGCCCTTCGGTAGTTGGCTGCCAACACACGTGCAAAGCGCCGCTGGCTTGCAGCGCCTCGAAATCATGGCCAAGCGATCGCGCCTTGACCTGCAGGCGGCGCTCGGACTCGTACATGCCAAACAGCATGCCCGGCTGTTCGGGCGTGGACGCCGACAGGAAGCTGATTCCCATGCTGGTCTTGCCGATGCCCGACGGGCCCATTACCAGCGTCACCGAGGAACGCGGCAGACCGCCGCCAATCAGGTTGTCCAGCGCCGGAATGCCGCTGGATATGCGGGTAAGATCGGTGGGGTCGGGGCACGAGGGGTGGCTGTACAGGCTTTCCAGGCGCGGGTAGACCACCAGCCCATCGTCGGTGATCTCGCATTCATGCAACCCTGACAGCGCGCCGCTGCCACGGGTCTTGCGCAGCTGGATGCGGCGCACCGAACGGGTGTTGAACAGCTCCTCGCCCAGTTCGATCACGCCATCGACCATGGTGTGCTCGGGGCTGCCGTCGTCCAGTCGCGAGCTGGTCAGGAACAGCACCGTACACCCGGCGAACGCCGCATGGCCCTGCAGCTCGGAGATGAATTTCTTGGTGTCGATCTGCGAGTCGGCCTTGGAGCGGGCATTGAGCACGCCATCAACGATCAATACCGTCGCTTTCTGCCGACTGATTTCGCGGCGCAGCAGCTTGACCACTTCGTCCAGGCCTTCGTTTTCCAGGGTGTCGAATGCGCTGACGAACTGGATCTCGTTGCCGATTTTCGAGGCATCGAAAAAGCTCAGCGTGGACAGGTACTGGAACAGCCGCTCATGGGATTCCGCAAGCAGGGTGGCGACCAGTACGCGGCCACCCTGGCTCACGTGATTGAAGCCCAACTGGTTGGCCAGGATGGTCTTGCCCGAACCCGGACGGCCCTGCACGATGTATGACGCACCGGCCACCAGCCCACCCTTGAGCAACAAATCGAGCCCTTCAATCCCGCTTGCGAGGCGCTTTAGCTGTTCCAATATCCGATCTGCCTGTATGGGTTGTACGCGATCGGCCATGTCTGCACGACAGTGACCGATCCATCAAATGCTGGGGATTCTATACCTTTTTGACCAAGCCAGTGCATCCAAACCCATGCCCCTGTAGCAGCGGCGCAAGCCGCGTCAGGTGTCACTGCATCCATTCAGATACATCGCATACACCGTCGACGCGGCTTGCGCCAACGGTATGGCAGGTGTTCGCACTCCCTGTAGCAGCGGCGCAAGCCGCGTCCGGCAGCACCGCGGAGCCCCTGATCCACCTCAACCACCGCTAGACGGATTTCCGCCGACGTTCGTAATGCTCCAGCAATGGCTGGGTGCTGATGCCATGCACCAGAATGCTCAAGGCCACCACCGACAACGTCAGGCTGATGCACACCTGCTCGACCGACTCCGGCAGTTCGTGAGCCAGGGCGTAGCACAGGTAGTAGATCGAGCCAATCCCGCGGATGCCGAACCAGCCCAGCAACGCCCGCTGATGACCATCGAGCAGGCGGCGGCTGACCAGCAGCCATACGCTCAGCGGGCGGATCACGCAGAACAGTGCCGCCGCCAGGCCGACCGCACGCCAGTCCCAGTAGGCAGACAGCGTTGCCCCCAGAATGGTGATCAGCAGCACTTCCATGGACCGTTCCACCAGATTGCCGAACACCAGGATGTCACCCATCATCACCCCAGCGGCCAATTGCCCGTCCTCCAGATCCTTGGGATGGGTGACGGTACCTTCCTCGGGCGCCAGGTCGCGGTGCCCCACGACCGGCTTGGCCAGATGCTCCGAAGGCACCTCGGATCTCGACGTACGCACTTCTGCCTGACGCAGCCCCAGGCCGGCCGCGAACACTGCGAGAAATCCGAAAGCGCCCAGGGATGCGGCGCCAAAGTACGACAGGGCAATCAGCGCCAACGCCAGAAAGTCGTTGGGCGAGTTGGTACTGTCGGCATTGCGCACGCGCAGGTAGATCATCAGGTGACCGATGGCCCGGCCCATCCCGTAACCGACCAAGAGCCCGACCGGCACGCCCCACAGCAGATTCTCCAAGGCCCACTGGCCCAGCCAGTGGCTGTCCAGGCTGCCATGGTGCAGCATCAGCAGGCTGAGGATCACGAAGGGAAAGGCCGTACCGTCGTTGAGCCCGGCCTCACCCGACAGCCCGAAGCGCACACGGTCGAAGTCCTGCGCGCTATTCACCTGGACCATGGATGCCAGCACCGGATCGGTCGGCGCCAGCATGGCCCCGAGCAAGGTACTCACGCCCCAGGACAAGCCCAGGCCGTAGTGCGCCACCAGGCACACGCCCAGAATCGACACCAGCATGACCGGACCCGACAGCATATAGGCCGCTCGCCACGCGCTGCGCCCCAGGCCAAGTCGCAGCTTGATCCCGGTGCTGAACAGCGAGAACAGCACGGCAGCCTCCGCCAGGCGCTCGAGCCACGAGGCGGTGTCCTTGAAATCGGTGGTGAACAGACCCAGCCCCATGGGACCGATGGCCACGCCGAATGCCAGGCACACCGCAGAGGTCGTCACCGGCAGCCAGCGCAAGTAAGACGCCGTCAGCGCCAGCATCAACAGCAGGACGCCAAGAACGGCCATCCACAAAATAAAGCTCATCAGGCCTCGCCGGGCTTGCGCCCATGAAATGGCTACAAAATGTAACCGCTTCAGCTGTGACTGCCAGGCAGAGCGTTAGTTGAGTGGCAAAACGTCGCGGCCAGTGGCTACTGGCACAGGCGGCGAGCTGGCGTTATGGATTGCCCGAGAGACCATAACTCTGCTTGACGCGGTCCATGATGCCCGTGCGATTCGACGCATTGACTGTCTTCATCTGCCCCATGAGGTTTTCACCGGTCTTGCTCGCAAGCAGATCCTCATGAGTCTTGGCAATCTCTCCAAGCTCCTCCGCGCCATGCACCACACCGGTCACGGTCCACGCCGTCGACAACACCTTGAGTCCGAACTTCGCTACTGGATGTGGCACCACCGTAGCAGCGCCGTCCAGGCCTGCCTTGACCGTAGCGCCGAACGACAGGCCGGTGATCAGCTTGTCTTGCGTCAGCTCCTGCAGGTCGTGCAGTGACGCTTGCAGTTCCTCGGCCTTGGTTTCGGACAGGGTTGCCAGCTCGGCAGTGCCTTGCACGGCTTTCTGGGTGTTTTTGATAGTGGCCTTGATGCTGTGCGCAACGCCGTTCACCGCATCCGTGGCAATAGCCCCCGCCAGAGGTGCTTTGTTGATCTGCGAGAGATCGCCGGTCTGGCTGAACTCGACCACGGTGCCAACGCTTTCAGCACCCTTGAGCACTGCACCGACGCCCGGCACTTGCCCATGCGCGAGGTGATCTGCCGTCTGCGCACGGCCCTTGGCACTGTTCAGAATCTGCTGCCCCGGGCTGAATTGGTCCTTCATGCGCTGAACTTTGCCCATGGCGTTGTCCGCCCGCTGGTCGCCCATCGAGGTGCTGGTTGGAGCAGCAGCTGGCTGCGCTGGCGCTTGCGACTGACGTTCGTGGTACTTGTACGCCTCGTAGCCAATACCCGCTGCGCCGACGCCGCCCTTGAACAAGGCACGCATCATCCGGCCATCGTCATCCACTGCAGACGACGGCGAGTTGCGCACCATGGCATACAGATTGAGCCCATCCACCGTCCCCGCCGGATCGGCGCTCAGCCAGCGTCCGGCCCAGGGCTGATAGTAGCGGTAGCCATAGTAGTAGAGCCCGGTGTCGTCGCGTTCCTTGCCCGAGTAACGGACGGTCTTGTAGCTCGCTTCGACCTGGTGGCGGCAGGCCCAGACCGAGGTGGCGCCGAACGGAAAGAATTCCTCGCGGCTGATGACTTGACCGTCGCCGTCGAGTTCCAGGCCATGACTGCCCAGCAGGTCGGTGTAGCTGTAGCGCAACTGATCGTTGGCCAGTCCCTCGGGACTGCCGTCTGGCCAGTGCAACAGGCGAATATGTTCGGCTACCTTGAGGCAATGCAGGGTCTGGCCGTCATGCTGGCGCAACTCCAGCCCCGGCAGGTAGCAAGTGCTTCCCTGCGCGTGGGTCTTGCGCAGTCGCTGGTGCTGCTGGCCGTAGAGGTAGTGCTCGGTGCCGGCCCCGGCGCGAGTCACGCTGGCCAGCTGCATGCGACTGTTCCAGGCGACAGATTGTGAGCCGTCCAGCCCGCGTTGTTGCCCGGCGGTATCGAACTGGCGGTCGACCAGTGCAGGGTCATCGCACACGCTGCTCAACACCGCCCGGTTGCTGCACGCCGAGGTCGTCAGCCTGACCGTGTAGCCGGAATCAGTGGCTGGCACGGTGTGCCGAATGCTCTGCAGGTTGCCGGCCTCGTCGTACGCGTAGCGACGCTGGTACAGCGCATGGGCGTGGGTATCGATGGGGAGTGCAGATGGCAGGCTGCTGCTCATCTGGCCGAGTGCAGCCATCTGCCGGCCGCTGGCCAGGATCAACTGCGACAGCGAGTCGTAACGGTAGTCCTGCTGCGGATCGATTTTCTGATTGCGCCAGAAGCGTGTCTGCTCCGCTTGGTTACGCACCTGAGTCATTCGACCGGTCGGGTCATAGCGGTAGCGCAGGTCCTGCAAGGTCTGGCGGTCGCTGGCGCGCTGGGTACGCATGCCGACCAGGCTTTGGGTGTCGGCTGCATAGGTATGGGTGATGACGACACCGTTGGCATGCCGCTCGACTTCTTTCTGCCCCCCCGGCTGTGTAGGTCACGTCCAGCACCACCGGCGTCTCCAAGCCGCCATTGCGAGTGACCCAACTGGCCCGGTACTGCCCGCAACGGTCATGGCCATGGCGTTGCCGATGGCCCCTGGCATCCTCGCTTGCGATGATTGCGCAGCAGGCATCGAAGCTCACCGTACTGGTCAGGCTTTGCGATTCCAGGCACCGCGCCTCGCCTTGGGCATCATCCTGCGCCCAGTCGCATTCGGTGTGGCCAGCTAGCAGTTGCAGGGTCTCGCCGGCGATTGCACCGAGCAGGCTGCGCGCTTGCACGACGTGTCTGCCGGCGCTGTCGAAACGTGTCTGGCAATGGCCGGCCAGGTTGAACGCTTTGGCCTCTGCGTCAACGCCCG
The DNA here is from genome assembly GCF_014235765.1 of Pseudomonas baltica. Lineage (GTDB taxonomy): Bacteria > Pseudomonadota > Gammaproteobacteria > Pseudomonadales > Pseudomonadaceae > Aquipseudomonas > Aquipseudomonas baltica. The sequence continues at coordinate 1,181,748 of NZ_JACMYH010000001.1, read as the reverse complement.
CCCATTGCCAGCGCTCGGCGGTGCGAAAGGCACGTTGGGCAGAGCGTTCCCGGATCGACAGCAGCCGACCGGGCAGCGCCGCAGGTTCGTAGCAGCGCGTCTGCTCGACACCGTTCGCCAGCCATGTCATCGCCTCGCGGCCACAGGCGTCGTACAGCGTTCGCGTGTTACCGGCATCGACACTGCGGGTGTACAGGCATCGACCGCTCAAGCTGCGCACCTGTACCAGGTTGGCGGCCACTTCGGGACGCTCGGCCTGGGCCGCGTGAAGGCGCGGATCGATACTGCTGATCAATTGCCCGCTGGCGTCATGGCCGTAGCGGGTGATGCGGGCCTGCGCAGGACCCGCTTGGTCGCGGTGGTAGGCAATCTCGCGCAGCACCCGCGCCCGGCCGTCGAAGCAGCGCAGGGCAGGGGTTGCAGCATGGATGGTGTGAGCAGCAGCGTCAGTCATGGCAGTACCGATAAACAGGAATCAGGGATAGGTTTCCCGCTGTTGTGACCTGCCGTGTTTCGGCCCGCCTCGAGTGGGCGCTGTGATGACCCGTGCTACAGCCCTCGGCACCGATTGACAATTCTCCGATCCCTGACCATAGTTCCTGTCACGCAAACGTTTGCGGGTTTCCGCAAGCTGCGCTCGATAACAATCATAAGATCGGAGTAAACCCATGAAGCTGCCCTTCGCCGGACGCCTGCTCGCTGTCTCCCTGATGGCTGCCATCGGCGCCATCGCCCCGTTGCAATCCTCTTTCGCCGATACCCAGAAGCCCAAGGTCGCGCTGGTCATGAAGTCCCTGGCCAACGAATTCTTCCTGACCATGGAAGACGGCGCCAAAAGTTACCAGAAAGAGCACGCTGCCGATTTCGATCTGGTGTCCAACGGCATCAAGGACGAGTCCGACACTGCCAACCAGATCCGTATCGTCGAGCAGATGATCGTCGCCAAGGTCGACGCGCTGGTCATTGCTCCGGCGGACTCCAAGGCACTGGTACCCATCATCAAGAAAGCCATGGATGCAGGCATCAAGGTCGTCAATATCGACAACCAGCTCGATGCCGGGGTGCTTAAGAGCAAAGGAATCCAGGTGCCGTTCGTGGGCCCCGACAACCGCAAGGGCGCCAAGCTGGTGGGTGACTACCTGGCTACGCGCCTGAGCGCCGGCGACCAGGTCGGCATCATCGAAGGCGTACCGACCACCACCAACGCGCAGATGCGCACTGCCGGTTTCAAGGACGCCATGCAAGCGGCGCAGATGAACATCGTCTCGGTGCAGTCGGGTAACTGGGAAATCGACAAGGGCAATGCCGTCGCTTCGGCCATGCTCAACGAGTACCCGGACCTCAAGGCGCTGCTGGCCGGCAACGACAGCATGGCGCTGGGCGCAGTGTCTGCAGTGCGCGCCGCCGGCAAGGCGGGCAAGGTCCAGGTGGTCGGCTACGACAACATCAATGCCATCAAGCCGATGCTCAAGGACGGCCGCATACTGGCCACGGCCGACCAGTTCGCCGCCCGCCAGGCAGTGTTCGGCATCCAGAACGCCTTGGCCCTGGTCAAGGGCGACAAGCTCGACGTCGACGCCAACGGTGTCATCCAGACCCCGGTCGAGCTCGTCACCAAGCCTTGATGCAGTGCACCTCGCGGCAGGTCTGGCCAGTGCCGGCCTGTCGCCCGCAGGTGTGCCTGGAGAAACCTATGACATCCAACGTTGTGCTGTCGGTAAGTGGCATCGGCAAGACCTATGCCCAGCCGGTGCTGTGGGACATCGACCTTGAGTTGCACCGCGGCGAAGTGCTGGCCTTGACCGGCGAGAACGGCGCGGGCAAAAGCACGCTGTCGAAGATAATCGGTGGCCTGGAAGCACCCACCACCGGCCAGATGCAGTTCCAGGGCCAGCCATGGCTGCCGGGCAGTCGCACCGCAGCCGAGCGCGGCGGGGTGCGCATGGTCATGCAGGAACTCAACCTGTTGCCTACCCTGACCGTCGCGGAAAACCTGTTCCTCCATGATCTGCCCAGCCGTGCTGGCTGGATCGACCGTCGCCGCCTGCGCGAACAGGCCCGCCAGGCCATGGCGCAGGTGGGCCTGGATGCCATCGACCCGGATACCCTGGTCAGCGACCTTGGCATCGGCCATCAGCAGATGGTCGAAATCGCCCGCAACCTGATCGGCGACTGTCAGGTGCTGGTGCTCGACGAACCTACCGCCATGCTCACCGCACGCGAGGTCGACATGCTGTTCGCGCAGATCCTGCGGCTGCGCGAACGCGGGGTGTCGATCATCTACATTTCCCACCGGCTGGAAGAACTGGCGCAGGTCGCACAACGCATCGCCGTGCTGCGCGACGGACGCCTGGTGTGCGTCGAACCGATGGCGCGCTACGACAGCGAACAGCTGGTGAACCTCATGGTCGGGCGCGAACTGGGCGAGCGTATCGACCTGGGCGAGCGACGCATCGGCGCGCCGATGTTCAAGGTGCAGGGCATGACCCGTGGCGACAAGGTCAAGGACGTGTCCTTCGAGGTGCGCCAGGGTGAAATTTTCGGTATTTCCGGATTGATCGGGGCTGGGCGTACCGAGCTGCTGCGGCTGATCTTCGGCGCCGATACCAGCGATGCCGGTACCGTTGCGATCGGTCAACCACCCAAACCGGTGAGCATTCGCAGCCCGGCCGACGCCGTTGCTCATGGTATCGCCCTGATCACCGAAGACCGCAAGGGCGAGGGCCTGCTGCTGTCGCAGTCGATCAGCGCCAATATCGCCCTGGGCAACATGCCGGCCATTTCCGCGGCCGGCATCGTCGACAACAAGGCCGAGCGAGCCTTGGCCCAGCGCCAGATCGAGGCCATGCGCATTCGCAGTTCCAGCCCGGCGCAGACGGTGGCCGAGCTTTCCGGCGGCAATCAGCAGAAGGTGGTGATCGGCCGCTGGCTGGAGCGTGACTGCAACGTGCTGCTGTTCGACGAGCCCACCCGTGGCATCGACGTGGGCGCCAAATTCGACATCTATGCCCTGCTGGGCGAGCTCACCCGCCAGGGCAAGGCGCTGGTGGTGGTGTCCAGCGACCTGCGCGAGCTGATGCTGATCTGCGATCGTATCGCGGTGCTCTCGGCCGGCCGACTGATCGACACCTTCGAGCGCGAACACTGGAGCCAGGATGAACTGCTGGCAGCCGCGTTCGCCGGTTATCAAAAACGCGATGCGCTGCTGGCCGAGCCTGCAGCAAGGACCCCTGCATGAAAACTTCGACACTGCCCAAAGATACTCCCGGCGCAAAAACCGGCGGCACTTACCTGGGCCTCGGCACCTATCTGGGTCTGGCTGGCGCATTGCTGGCCATGATCGTCCTGTTCTCCCTGCTCAGCAGCCATTTCCTTTCGTACAGCACGTTCAGCACCATCGCCAACCAGATCCCCGACCTCATGGTGCTGGCCGTCGGCATGACCTTTGTGCTGATCATCGGCGGCATCGACCTGTCGGTGGGTTCGGTGCTGGCGCTGGCGGCCTCGGCGGTCAGTGTCGCGATCCTCGGCTGGGGCTGGAGCGTATTGCCCGCAGCCCTGCTCGGCATGGGTTGCGCAGCGCTCGCCGGCACCATCACCGGCTCGATCACCGTGGCCTGGCGGATTCCTTCGTTCATCGTCTCCCTGGGTGTGCTGGAAATGGCCCGCGGGGTTGCCTACCAGATGACCGATTCGCGCACCGCTTATATCGGCGATGCCTTCGCCTGGCTGTCCGACCCGGTAGCGTTCGGCATCGCGCCCTCGTTCCTGATCGCCCTCGGCGTCATCGCCATTGCCCACCTGACCCTGACTCGCACCGTGTTTGGCCGCTACCTGATCGGCATCGGTACCAACGAAGAAGCCGTGCGCCTGGCCGGCATCAACCCCAAGCCCTACAAGGTGCTGGTGTTCTCCCTCATGGGCCTGCTGGCGGGCGTGGCCGCGCTGTTCCAGATATCCCGGCTGGAGGCGGCCGACCCGAATGCCGGTGCTGGCCTGGAACTGCAGGTGATCGCCGCCGTGGTGATCGGCGGCACCAGCCTGATGGGCGGGCGCGGCTCGGTCATCAGCACCTTCTTTGGCGTGCTGATCATTTCCGTGCTGGCGGCCGGCCTGGCGCAGATCGGCGCAACCGAGCCGACCAAGCGTATCATCACCGGCGCGGTGATCGTCATCGCCGTGGTGCTCGACACCTACCGCAGCCAACGCGCACGCAAGCGGGGCTAGCATGGCGACCATCAAGGACGTGGCGGCGCGAGCCGGTATCTCCTACACCACCGTCTCGCACGTCGTGAACAACAGCCGGCCGGTCAGCGCGCACGTGCGGCGCAAGGTCGAGTCGGCGATCGCCGAGCTCAACTACGTTCCCAGTGCGGTGGCGCGCTCCTTGAAAGCGCGCAGCACAGCGACCATCGGCTTGTTGGTGCCCAACAGCGTCAACCCGTATTTCGCCGAGCTGGCGCGTGGTATCGAAGACTGCTGCGAGCGCAACGGCTACTGCGTGATCCTCTGCAACTGCGACGACGACCCGCAGAAGCAGCGCAACTACCTGCGCGTGCTGCTGGAGAAGCGCGTCGACGGTATCGTATTCGCCTCGGTGGGTGGCGATGCCGCGCTGACCGACATGCTCGCGGCGGTGCGCACGCCCATGGTTATCGTCGACCGCGGCCTGCAGCAGGTGGCAGCCGACCTGGTGTGCATCGATCACGAACAGGGTGGCTACCTGGCCACCCGGCATCTGCTCGAACTGGGCCATCGCGCCATCGCCTGCATCAGTGGCCCGCAACATACCCACGTGGCGCAGCTGCGCCTGGACGGCTATCGTCGTGCGCTCGCCGAGTACGCCGTGCAGCCCGCGCCCGAGCATGTCCTGCACAGCGATTTCACCAGTCCGGGTGGCTACCGTGCAGCGGTCGAGCTGCTCGCGGGGCCGGTGCCCACGGCGATCTTTGCGGCCAACGACATGATCGGCCTGGGCGTGCTGCGCGCGGCCGCCGAGCGTGGCGTCCGCGTGCCCGAACAGCTGTCGGTCATCGGTTTCGACGATATCCAGCTCAGCCGCTATGTGTACCCGGCCCTGACCACCGTCGGCCAGCGCATCGGCGAGTTGGGTGAAGTGGCTGCCGAGCGGCTTCTGGCGCGCATCGCCGGAGCGGCCGGCACAGCCGCCACGCAACACATCATCGCGCCACAGATCGTGGTGCGCGAGTCCACGGCGCGATACGCCGGTCTTTCCCATGAATTGCGCTGAGAGTGGTAGATGATGCAAGCAAACGTATTGGTAATAGGCAGTCTGAACATGGACCTGGTGGCACAGGCCGAGCGTTTGCCGCAGGCGGGAGAAACCCTGCTGGGCCAGTCCTTCGCGACCGTGCCGGGCGGCAAGGGCGCCAACCAGGCGGTCGCTGCCGCGCGGCTGGGCGGGCAAGTGGCGATGATCGGCTGCGTCGGCGCCGACGCCTATGGCCAGGCGCTGCGCCAGGCGTTGGCCGATGAAGGCATCGACTGCCAGGGCGTACGGGTGGCTGAAGCGGTAGCGACCGGGATCGCGATGATCGTGGTCGATGCCAACAGCCAGAATGCGATCGTCATCGTGGCGGGCGGCAATGGCCAGCTCGAATGCGCCGACATCGAGCGTTTCGACCGCCTGCTGCTGGCCGCCGATGTGGTGGTGTGCCAGCTGGAAATTCCTCATGCGGTGGTGGCTTTCGCCTTGCAGCGCGCTCACCAGGCTGGCAAGACGGTCATTCTCAATCCGGCGCCGGTCAGCGGGCCGTTACCGCAGCAATGGCTGGGCTGGGTCGATTATTTGATCCCCAACGAAACCGAAACTCAGGCGCTCACCGGCCTGAGCGTCAGCTCGGTGGCCGAGGCCGAGCAGGCGGCCAGTGTTCTGCGCCAGGCCGGCGCCGGCAAGGTGCTCATCACCCTGGGTGAGCAGGGCCTGCTGTTTGCCGACGGCGCGCAGCCCCGGCATTATCCTGGACGCAAGGTGCAGGCGGTGGATACCACGGCGGCTGGCGATACGTTCGTCGGTGGCTTTGCCGCGGCGCTGGCCAGAGGCCTGGACGAGTCACAGGCCATTGCGTTCGGCCAGGCCGCCGCTGCACTGTCAGTCACCCGCGCCGGCGCCCAGCCTTCCATCCCGACCCTGGCGCAAGTAGAGCAGGTTGCATCGTGAAAAAGACCGCCTTGTTGAACATATCGCTTTCGCAACTGGTTGCGTCCCTGGGCCATGGCGATATCGTCGTGATCGGCGATGCCGGTTTGCCGGTACCACCGGGCGTGCCCTTGATCGATCTGGCCTTGACGCCAGGCATTCCCAGCTTCATCAGCACGCTGGACGTGCTGCTCAGCGAAATGCAGGTGGAAAGCCACGTGATCGCCGAGGAGATGCTGCAGGTGCTGCCGCCGGCGTTGGCGCGAATCCAGCAATTGCACGAGCAGGGCGCCCTCGGTGTGCGCCAGTCGGTCAGCCATGCGCGGTTCAAGGAGCTGTCGCGGAACGCTCGCGCCATCGTGCGCACTGGCGAATGCCAGCCCTACAGCAATATCGCCCTGTTGGCGGGCGTCACTTTCTAGACTTACCACTGAGCACAAGGAGTGCAACATGCAACGTTCCCTGCTGACCCTGCTTCGAGGATTTTCATTGATGGCCCTGCTGACCAGCGCTGCCGCCACGGCGGCCGACAAGATCGATCTGATCATCGACACCGACCCCGGCGCCGACGATGTCGTCGCCTTGCTGCTGGCCCTGGCTTCGCCCGAGGAGATCAACGTCCGCGCCCTCACGACCGTGGCCGGCAACGTGCGCCTCGACAAGACCTCGCGAAACGCACGCCTGGCCCGTGAGTGGGCGGGTCGCGAAGATGTGCCGGTCTATGCCGGTGCCCCCAAGCCGCTGGTCCGCGAACCGATCTATGCCGCCAACGTGCATGGCGAGGAGGGCGTGCCTGGTATCGCCGTGCATGAGCCGAGCAAAGGGCTGGCCCAGGGCAACGCGGTGCAGTATTTGATCGACACCCTGAGCAATGCCGAACCCCACAGCATCACCCTGGCAATGTTGGGGCCACAGACCAACCTGGCGCTGGCACTGATCCAGGCGCCCGGCATCACCCAGGGCATCAAGGAAGTGATCGTCATGGGGGGCGCGCACTTCAATGGCGGCAATATCACCCCGGTGGCCGAGTTCAACCTGTTCGCAGACCCTCACGCCGCCCAGGTGGTACTGGCCAGCGGCGTCAAGCTCACCTACGTGCCACTGGATGTCACTCACAAGGTTCTGACCAGCCCGGCGCGCCTGCAGCAGTTGGCTGCCTTGCAGAACAAGGCCGGGCCGCGGGTGGTGGATATCCTGCAGGCGTACGTCAAGGCCGACATGGAGCACTACGGACTGCCCGGCGGCCCGGTTCACGATGCCAGCGTGATTGCCTATCTGCTGGCGCCAGAGCTGTTCAGCGGGCGCAAGGTCAACCTGACCATCGACAGCCGGGAAGGCCCGAGCTTCGGCCAGACCGTGGCCGACTGGTACGGTACGCTCGAGCAGCCGGCCAACGTGTTCTGGGTGAACGAGGGGAATGCACAGGGCTTTTTCGATCTGCTGACCCAACGTCTGCAGCGTCTGCCCTGACCGGCCGAAGCGCCGGTGCATCATGGGCTATGGCGTGGGCATGTTCTTCAAGGGATGTGCCACGGTATTGCCCGTCGCTGCCACGTGTTCGTGGGCGTAACGCTCGAACACCTGCATGACGAAGCTGCGCGCCGCATCGGTGCCCAATGCCTTGACCAGCACGTCGACGCCGATGATCGCCAGCTCCTCGGGCGTACCGGGGCTGAAGGAGCTCTGGCCCTGAGGCCACTGGACCTTGATGTCCGCCTTGATTGATACGTTTGCCATGTTGCTCTCGCCAACGGTCACGAGCGAACGACGTTCGCTCCACGTGGCCAAGTAAAGCATTTTCGCCAGCGCTTTACACCGGCCCTTGGGCAGATGGCAGGGCGCGTGTCAAACTTTGGTCAAATCTTCGCCATGGAGGCTCATGTGCACATCGATCTCAAGCAAAACGATTCACTCACCCTGGATGCGGTCCGTGCGCTGATCGCCTCGGGCAATCCGGCCATCCATACCCAGCTGCGCGTGACCCGCGACGGCATCGCCTTCCTCTCCACCGAGGCGGTCGGCGGCACGGATATCCAGGGCCTGTGCTTCCGTCTGGAAACCTGGGCCGCCGGATCCGGTTACGTTGGCGCTGCTGCGGCATCCGACGCCACCTGGGTGAAGCAGATCCACACGGCCCTGCAGACACACTGGCCCATGCCCCTATCCGACTACATTGACTTGTACTGATCCGCAGACACACATCCAGTGACGATTTCTCTGACACCGCGTAACGATGCGCTCGGGCAGACTAGGCCAATGTGCAACCAAATCGGCCAGAGGCGGTCGCACAACCTTACCTACCAGAAAAACCCACTGAAAAGAGGAGGCTGCATGCCTTTCCCGCGCAAGACCTTGTTGATCCTGATGGCAGCCCTGGCTGTAACTGGCTGTTCTACATCCGGAACCTCGACCGGACAGTCTGCCGCTGCCGCCCCTGCATTCGATGGGCGCTGCAACGCCGACGGCGCACGCTACACCGTTGGCAAGCCGGTTTCCGCAGACCTGCTCGAGCAGGCGAGGGTCAAGGCAGGCGCACAGGTCGCCCGCGTCCTGCGCCCGCACGACATGGTGACCCTGGAATACCGTTCCGACCGTCTCAACCTCAACGCCGATGACAGCGGCCAGATCACCCGTGTCAACTGTGGCTGAGTAATCGTCGCACTCGACACGAATCGCAGGCGAAAAAAAACCCGTCACATGGACGGGTTTTTTTCAGTTGCCGAGATTACTCTGGGCGAACTTGAGCAGCTTGCATGCCCTTTTGGCCTTTCTCAGCCACGAACGAAACGGTCTGGCCTTCTTTCAGGCTTTTGAAACCGTCGGATTCGATAGCTTTGAAGTGTACGAACAGGTCGTCACCGCCACCTGAAGGAGTGATGAAGCCGAAGCCTTTCTCATCGTTGAACCATTTTACGGTGCCGGTCTGGCGATTAGACATGGTGAATCTCCAAGAAACATAATATTCAGTAGTGCTGTGCTGCTCAGGCCAACTGGGCACACGGGGCCTATCATAGTCCAAAACCTGGACTGTGAACCCCCTTTGATTGGCGCAAGAACCAAAGTTGTCGCAAATTGGCCTGTCCAAAACTGCTAAGCCCCTTATTTCATTGAGGTTTGCAGCTGAAAAATGTTTTAAAAAAAAACCGCATCAAGTCGCACTTGATTCGATTGACCGCAGCCGTCGACCCCCAGTAGCGCCGTTGGCGTCTCTCGGGGCCGTCCTGCGGTGCTGCTGAAAGCGCTACTGGTTATTGCAAACCAGCACTTCCTTCATCAGCTTCTGGCGCAGCGCCATTGGCGGTTCGACCTGCTTGTTGGTGAGCTGGTCGATCTCGGCCTTGCTGAATTTCTCCTCGATCACTTTCGCGCCACAGCTGCAGTGCGCCTGCGCCTTGGCGGCGTCCACGCCTTGCTGCACGGCTGCGGCCTGGCACTGCGCGGTATATTCGGCCTTGGCATCGGCGGACAGCGCGGCAGCCTGGGCCGCGAATGGAAGCACCAGGGCCAGGCAGGCACTCAGGGGAAGAAGTCGTTTGAGACCCATAATGAATAGCTCCTTGTTCTCAGGCGGTTTTGACTCATGTCATCTGAGGGGTGAAGAGGGCAGCAAGTTCAGCGACGGGCCCAGTTGCCGTATCGTGCATATGACGCAGCAAGTCGACGCATCTTCTGTGCTAGGATGTTCGGCCCTGCGTTCGGCACTGCCTTGAGTAGGCGCCGAGGCGCGGGATTCACCTTTTTCGATTGCTCCAGTCACTCTGGTTCGTGCTCCGGTCGGCCGCAAGGCTCCTGCCAATGTAAGGCGGGCATACCGGGCGAATCGCGTACTGGCTCATCCCAACCCATGTGACCTTTGGTAGGGGTCACCACTAGGAGAGGAGGCGCCATGCCCACCATTACTCTTCCCGACGGCAGTCAGCGTTCGTTCGATCACCCGGTTTCCGTCGCCGAGGTCGCCGCGTCCATCGGCGCCGGTCTGGCCAAGGCCACCGTTGCCGGCAAGGTCAACGGCCAGCTGGTCGATGCCTGTGACCTGATCACTGCCGACGCCACCTTGCAGATCATCACGCCAAAGGACGAAGAGGGGCTGGAGATCATCCGTCACTCCTGCGCCCACCTCGTCGGCCATGCGGTCAAGCAGCTGTACCCCACTGCCCGCATGGTGATCGGTCCGGTCATCGAAGAAGGCTTCTACTACGACATCGCCTACGAGCGGCCTTTCACGCCAGACGACATGGGGGCGATCGAGCAGCGCATGCAGCAGCTGATCGACACCGAATACGACGTGGTCAAGAAGGTCACGCCGCGTGCCGAAGTCATCGACGTGTTCACCGCTCGCGGTGAAGACTACAAGCTGCGTCTGGTCGAAGACATGCCGGATGAACAGGCCATGGGCCTGTACTATCACGAAGAATACGTCGACATGTGCCGTGGTCCGCACGTGCCGAACACGCGTTTCCTGAAATCCTTCAAGCTCACCAAGCTGTCGGGTGCCTACTGGCGCGGCGATGCCAAGAACGAGCAGCTGCAGCGCGTCTATGGCACCGCGTGGGCCGACAAGAAGCAACTGGCGGCCTACGTCAAGCGCATCGAGGAAGCCGAGAAGCGCGATCACCGCAAGATCGGCAAGCGCCTGGGCCTGTTCCATCTCCAGGAAGAAGCTCCGGGCATGGTCTTCTGGCACCCCAACGGCTGGACCGTGTACCAGGTGCTCGAGCAGTACATGCGCAAGATCCAGCAGCAGAACGGCTACCTGGAAATCAAGACGCCCCAGGTGGTCGATCGCAGCCTCTGGGAGAAATCAGGGCACTGGGCCAACTACGCCGAGAACATGTTCACCACCGAGTCGGAAAACCGCGACTACGCCATCAAGCCGATGAACTGCCCGTGCCATGTGCAGGTGTTCAACCAGGGCTTGAAAAGCTACCGCGAGTTGCCGCTGCGCCTGGCCGAGTTCGGTGCCTGCCATCGCAACGAGCCTTCGGGCGCGCTGCACGGCATCATGCGCGTGCGTGGCTTCGTGCAGGACGATGCGCACATCTTCTGCACCGAAGAGCAGATGCAGTCCGAGTCGGCGGCCTTCATCAAGCTGACCATGGACGTCTACGCCGACTTCGGCTTCAAGGACATCCAGCTCAAGCTGTCGACGCGTCCTGAAAAGCGTGTCGGTTCCGACGAGCTGTGGGATCGCGCCGAGTCAGCCCTGGCTGCGGCACTCGACGCGGCCGGGCTTCCCTACGATCTGCAGCCGGGCGAGGGCGCCTTCTACGGCCCCAAGATCGAATTCTCGTTGAAGGATTGTCTGGGTCGCGTCTGGCAATGCGGTACACTGCAGCTCGATTTCAACCTGCCGATCCGCCTGGGCGCCGAATACGTCACCGAAGACAACGGTCGCAAGCATCCCGTGATGTTGCACCGGGCGATCCTGGGTTCGTTCGAGCGATTCGTCGGGATCCTGATCGAGCACTACGAGGGCGCGTTCCCGGCCTGGCTGGCGCCGACACAGGCAGTGGTGATGAATATCACTGATAAACAAGCCGATTTTGTACAGCTTGTCGAAAAAAATCTGACGGAAAGCGGGTTTCGTGCCAAGTCCGACTTGAGAAATGAAAAGATCGGCTTTAAAATCCGTGAGCATACTTTGCTCAAGGTTCCTTATCTCCTGGTCATCGGGGACAAGGAAGTTGAAACGCAAACTGTCGCTGTGCGTACCCGTGAAGGCGCTGACCTGGGCTCCATGCCCATCGCGCAATTCACCGAGTACCTTGCACAAGCGGTTTCCCGGCGTGGTCGCCCAGATTCGGAGTAATTATTATTAAGCGTGAAATGAGACAAGATAAACGAGCTGCACCGAAAGCCCCGATCAACGAGAATATCTCGGCACGCGAGGTTCGGTTAATTGGCGCTGACGGCGAGCAGATTGGCATCGTCTCTATCGATGAAGCGCTTCGTATCGCTGAAGAATCGAAGCTGGATCTGGTGGAAATCTCCGCTGACGCCATCCCGCCCGTATGCCGGGTGATGGACTACGGCAAATCGATCTTCGAGAAGAAGAAGCAGGTTGCCGCAGCGAAGAAGAACCAGAAACAGATTCAGGTTAAAGAAATCAAGTTTCGTCCAGGGACGGAAGAAGGGGATTACCAGGTAAAACTCCGCAACCTGGTACGTTTCCTGAGTGATGGGGACAGGGCCAAGGTATCCTTGCGATTCCGCGGCCGTGAGATGGCGCATCAGGAGCTGGGTATGGAGCTGTTGAAGCGGGTCGAAGGTGACCTGCTCGAATACGGTTCCGTAGAACAGCATCCGAAGATGGAAGGACGCCAGCTGATCATGGTCATCGCCCCCAAGAAAAAGAAGTAACCACCAGGGCACGGCAGGCCTTGCGGTTATGTTTATCAATTGAATGTGGAGTACCCGAACATGCCAAAGATGAAAACCAAAAGTGGTGCAGCTAAGCGGTTCTTGAAAACCGCTAACGGCATCAAGCACAAGCACGCTTTCAAGAGCCACATCCTGACCAAAATGTCGACCAAGCGTAAGCGTCAACTGCGCGGTAGCAGCTTGCTGCATCCGTCTGACGTGGCAAAAGTCGAGCGCATGCTGCGCCTTCGTTAATTTCGGTCAAAGATAGAGGACTAACTCATGGCTCGTGTTAAGCGTGGCGTCATTGCCCGTAAGCGTCACAAGAAAATTCTGAAACTGGCTAAAGGCTACTACGGCGCTCGTTCGCGCGTATTCCGTGTTGCCAAGCAAGCGGTAATCAAGGCAGGCCAATACGCCTACCGTGACCGTCGTCAGAAAAAACGTCAGTTCCGCGCCCTGTGGATCGCTCGTATCAACGCCGGTGCTCGTGTAAACGGTCTGTCCTACAGCCGTTTCATTGCTGGCCTGAAGAAAGCGTCCATCGAGATCGACCGTAAGGTTCTGGCTGATCTGGCAGTGAACGAAAAAGCGGCGTTTGCTGCGATTGTCGAGAAAGCTAAAGCCTCGCTGGCCTAAGTACCCCGACAATCACTCCAGCCTGCCGTCGGCGGGCTTGGGTGTTAAACGTCATGAATAGGGGAAGAGCCTTCAAGCTCTTCCCCTATTTCGTATCTGGAGTCTGTACATGGAAAACCTGGATGCGCTGGTCTCTCAAGCTTTGGAGGCCGTGCAACACGCTGAAGACATCAATGCCCTGGAGCAGATCCGGGTTCAATTCCTTGGCAAGAAAGGCGAACTGACCCAGGTGATGAAGACCTTGGGCAACATGCCTGCAGATGAGCGGCCCAAGGTGGGCGCGCTGATCAACGAAGCCAAGGAACGTGTCACAGATGTCCTCAATGCGCGCAAGACGGCATTCGAAGAAGCCGAACTGAGCGCCAAGCTCGCCGCCGAGCAGATCGACGTCACCTTGCCTGGCCGTGGCCAGACCACTGGCGGCCTGCATCCGGTTACCCGGACGCTGGAGCGTATCGAGCAGTTTTTCACCCACATAGGCTACGGCATCGCCGAAGGCCCCGAGGTGGAAGACGACTACCACAACTTCGAAGCGCTCAACATCCCAGGCCATCACCCGGCCCGTGCGATGCATGACACCTTCTATTTCAATGCCAACATGTTGCTGCGTACCCACACCTCACCGGTGCAGGCGCGGACCATGGAGTCGCAACAGCCGCCGATCCGGGTCGTCTGCCCGGGACGGGTCTATCGCTGCGACTCGGATATCACCCACTCGCCGATGTTTCATCAGGTCGAGGGGTTGCTGATCGACCGCGACATCAATTTCGCGGACCTGAAAGGCACCATCGAGGAATTCCTGCGGGTGTTCTTCGAAAAAGAGCTGGCAGTACGTTTCCGGCCCTCGTTCTTCCCCTTCACCGAGCCTTCGGCTGAAGTCGATATCCAATGCGTGATGTGCAGCGGCAAGGGCTGCCGGGTCTGCAAGCAGACCGGCTGGCTGGAAGTGCTGGGCTGCGGCATGGTGCACCCGAACGTGCTGCGCATGTCGGGTATCGACCCCGAAGAGTTCCAGGGTTTTGCTTTCGGCATGGGCGCAGAACGTCTGGCCATGCTGCGTTACGGCGTAAACGACTTGCGCCTGTTCTTCGACAACGACTTGCGGTTCCTCGCGCAATTTCGCTAGCCGTAACGAATCTTTCAGGAGAGCAGGATGAAATTCAGTGAACAATGGCTGCGCGGCTGGGTAAGCCCGCAGGCCTCGCGAGACGAGCTGGTTGCGCGTCTGTCGATGGCAGGTCTGGAAGTGGACAGTGTGACCCTGGCCGCAGGTGAGTTCAGCGGCGTGGTGGTGGGTGAAGTGCTTGCCACCGAGCAGCACCCGGACGCCGACAAACTGCGTGTGTGTCAGGTCAGCGATGGCAGCGAAACCTTTCAGGTGGTTTGCGGTGCGCCAAACGTGCGCCCCGGCCTGAAGATTCCGTTCGCCAAGATCGGCGCCCAGTTGCCAGGCGATTTCAAGATCAAGAAAGCCAAGCTGCGCGGCGTCGAGTCCAACGGCATGCTCTGCTCGCAGTCCGAGCTGCAGGTCGGCGAGGGCAACGACGGCCTGATGGAGCTGCCGGCCGATGCCCCTGCGGGTGAGGATTTCCGGGTGTACCTGGGCTTGGACGATGCCAGCATCGAGGTCGACCTGACGCCCAACCGCGGCGACTGCCTGTCGCTGGCAGGCCTGGCGCGGGAAGTGGGCGCGCTGTATGCAGCCCCAGTGACCCGTCCGGTCATCGCTGCGGTAGCCCCGGTCAGCGACGACGTGCTGCCAGTGGACGTGTTGGCGCCTGCCGCCTGTCCGCGCTTCCTCGGCCGAGTGGTGCGCAACGTCGACCTGTCCAGGGCCACTCCGTTATGGATGGTCGAGCGTCTGCGTCGCAGCGAAGTGCGCAGTATCGATGCCGCGGTAGATATCACCAACTACGTGATGATCGAGCTGGGCCAGCCGATGCATGCCTACGACCTTGCCGAAATCGACGGCGGCATCCGCGTGCGCATGGCCGAGGAGGGCGAGAAGATCACCCTGCTCGACGGTCAGGAAGTAGCACTGCGCGGCGACACGCTGGTCATTGCCGACCACGCGCGCCTGCTGGGCATCGCTGGCGTGATGGGTGGCGAGAACAGCGGCGTGACCGCCAAGACCCGCGACGTGTTCCTTGAGGCGGCGTTTTTCGAACCGATCTCGGTGGCCGGCAAGGCCCGCTCGTACGGGCTGCACACCGATGCGTCGCACCGTTTCGAGCGCGGTGTCGATTCGAATCTGGCCCGTGAAGCCATGGAGCGTGCGACCGCACTGTTGCTGGAAATCGCCGGCGGCGAACCGGGTCCGATCGTCGAACACGTCAGCCAGGAGCATCTTCCGCAGATTGCGCCGATCACCTTGCGAGCCGATCGGGTCAGCCAGATGCTGGGCCTGGAAATGGGCGCCAGCGAAATTGAAGGGTTGCTGACCGGCTTGGGCCTGGGTGTCACGGCCAGCGGGGAAGGGCAGTGGTCCGTGGAGGTGCCGAGCCATCGCTTCGATATCAGCCTGGAAGTCGATCTGATCGAAGAGCTGGCACGGCTCTATGGCTACAACCGCCTGCCCGTGCGCTACCCGCAAGCGCGGCTGGCGCCACAGGCCGCCCCGGAGGCACGTTCCGACTTGCCGGCCCTGCGCCGCCTGTTGGTTGCACGTGGTTACCAGGAGGCTATCACCTACAGCTTCATCGATCCCAAGCTGTTCGAACTGTTCAGCCCCGGCGTCGAGCCGCTGCTGCTGGCCAACCCGATCTCGGCCGACATGGCGGCCATGCGCTCGTCGCTGTGGCCAGGCCTGGTCAAGGCTCTGCAGCACAACCTCAATCGCCAGCAGGATCGCGTACGCCTGTTCGAGAGCGGCCTGCGTTTCGTCGGTCAGCTCGATGGCTTGAAGCAAGAGCCCATGCTGGCTGGCGTGGTCTGCGGCAGTCGTCTGCCCGAAGGCTGGGCGCAGGGTCGCGAGACGGTGGACTTCTTCGACGTCAAGGCCGACGTGGAAGCCGTGCTTGGCTTCGCCGGTGCGCTGGATGCCTTCACCTTCGTTCCGGGGCAGCATCCTGCTCTGCATCCAGGCCAGACCGCGCGTATCGAGCGCGAGGGTCAGCTGGTCGGTTATCTGGGCGCATTGCACCCGGAACTGGTGAAGTCGCTGGGTCTGGATCGCGCTGTCTTCGTTTTCGAGCTGGTGCTTGCGCAGGTGTCCGAAGGCCGTCTGCCGAAGTTCCAGGAGTTGTCGCGCTTCCCCGAAGTGCGCCGCGACCTGGCACTGCTGGCCGATCGTGATGTGGCTGCCAGCGCAGTGCTCGCGGTCATTCGCGAGAATGCAGGGGAATGGCTCACGGACCTCAGGCTGTTTGACGTCTACCAGGGTAAAGGCATTGATCCTCATAGAAAAAGCCTGGCTGTTGGCTTGACCTGGCAGCATCCATCGCGCACTCTTAATGACGATGAGGTGAATGCCACGACTCAAACAATCCTCACCTCGCTCGAACAAAGGTTGAACGCCACGTTAAGGAAGTAGCGCATGGGGGCTTTGACGAAAGCTGAAATGGCGGAACGTCTTTATGAAGAGTTGGGCCTGAACAAACGAGAGGCCAAGGAATTGGTCGAGCTTTTCTTCGAAGAAATCAGGCACGCTCTTGAAGACAACGAGCAGGTCAAATTGTCCGGTTTCGGCAATTTCGACCTTCGGGACAAACGCCAGCGGCCTGGCCGCAATCCGAAAACCGGTGAAGAAATCCCGATCACGGCTCGCCGCGTGGTCACCTTTCGTCCAGGGCAGAAGTTGAAAGCCCGAGTTGAGGCCTATGCTGGAACCAAGTCATAACGACGAACTCCCGCCCATTCCCGGCAAGCGCTACTTCACCATCGGTGAAGTGAGCGACTTGTGTGCCGTCAAGCCACATGTGCTGCGGTATTGGGAGCAGGAGTTTCCTCAGCTCAACCCCGTGAAGCGTCGCGGAAACCGTCGGTATTACCAGCGCCAGGATGTGCTGATGATTCGCCAGATCCGCGCGCTGCTGTATGACCAGGGCTTCACCATCGGCGGCGCGCGTCTGCGCCTGTCCGGCGACGAGGCCAAGGATGACACTACGCAGTACAAGCAACTGATCCGCCAGACGATCTCCGAGCTCGAAGATGTGCTGAGTGTCCTCAAGAAGTGAATTTCTGGAAAAGAATACTTCCATAATTCAAATGCTTAAGGTATATTCCTCGACGTTCTCAGAGGTTCTGGAACAGCTTTACGCTCGGTCGGGGCGTAGCGCAGCCCGGTAGCGCACTTGCATGGGGTGCAAGGGGTCGAGTGTTCGAATCACTCCGTCCCGACCATTTATTCCTGAGTAAAATCAGACAAGAAAGCCACTTCTCGAAAGTGGCTTTTTTTTGTCTGCATTTTCACACGAGCCGTTATATCGAGGGCAGCCCCAACGGCAGGGC
Source organism: Pseudomonas baltica (assembly GCF_014235765.1). Taxonomy (GTDB): domain Bacteria; phylum Pseudomonadota; class Gammaproteobacteria; order Pseudomonadales; family Pseudomonadaceae; genus Aquipseudomonas; species Aquipseudomonas baltica. The sequence continues at coordinate 1,164,140 of NZ_JACMYH010000001.1, read as the reverse complement.
TGCTGGTTGTGCTTGATTCATATAACGCGCATGAGCTTGCGGATGTCGGTTGGTCCGGTCATCAGGAAATCAGATGCCGCCACGAACGACAGGAAGTGCGGCGAAGCCATGTGCTCGTCCAGTGCAGCTTGGCTTGCCCACCCTTCATAGAAAACGAAAACGCCTGGAAGGTCTGGATCGATATGCAGCGCATATTGCAGGCAACCCGACTCTTCTACCGAAGCACGGACCAGTTGCGTCAATGCTTCGAGCAACTCGGCTTCCTTACCGAGTTCAGCATTCACGGTCGCGATGATGTGGATGGGCGCGACTAAGGGTTCGGGGTGTTTCATGGTTTGGCTCTCACTCGTGAACTGGGCATGGATTCAGGTGGGTTATGTATTTTAGCGTTCGATGATGACTTTGCCGATTGCTTCGCCCGACTCCAGCCGCGCATGTGCGGCGCTGGTCCCGGCAACCGAGAATTCATGACGCTCGTCGATAAGCGTTTTTACCAAGCCTCTATCGACCAGGATCGCCAGTCTTTCGAGGATATTGCCATGGAGCTTGCGGCCTTCGTTGTGGATGATCGAGATGGCCATGAAGACGAAATCGAGCCGCAATGCCTTGAAGTGCATCTCGCTCAGGTCATACGTGTCGTAACCGATGAGCGATACAACGTGGCCTTTGCGTTTGGCGGCGCTGAAGGAATGTTGCAGAACATCGCCTCCCAATGTGTCGAACACCGTGTCGAAGCCGTTGCCTTGGGTGATGCGCTGGACATAGTCCTGCGTGGATTCATTACGGTAGAAAATGATGCTGTCGGCGCCGAGACCCCGTGCAATCACTGCTTTGGCTTCTGTTGAAATGGTTGTTGCAACCTGGGCACCCATGACTTTGGCGAGCTGAATGCCAATATGTCCGACGCCGCCGGTCCCGCCGTGCACCAGCACGTGGTCGCCGGGCTTTATCGACGCTCTGTCGATCAACGCTTCCCAGGCTGTTATGCCTACCAACGGCAGGCTCGCTGCATCACCGAACGACAGCGAGCGAGGTTTGATCGCAAGCATGTCGGCGTCAGCTTCCAACTGATCTGCCAGCGCACCTGGAATGCCAACGATGCCGCCGAACGCGCCGTAGACTTCGTCTCCAGGTTTGAAGCGAGTCACTCCGTCACCAACAGAGCTCACGACGCCCGCAACGTCGATATGCAGAACCGCGGGAAAGGTCAGCCCTTGAGTGCCTTCGCTACCACGACGAATCTTTGTGTCCACGGGGTTCACGCTGGTTGCGCGTACATCTATGACCACATGGCCTGGCCGCGCGAAGGGCGCTGGCACGTTGATCTCCATGAACGAATTGCAGTCACCGTGATGACTGATGGCAATCGCTTTCACTGTAATGCCTCCACATCTTATGTTCAGTCGTAAGTGAGGCGTGTCGGCCGCTCACTCATGCACGCGAGTTCAACCATCGCCTTCCGAGGAGAGGTGCGTTTGCCTGGCTGCAGGATTAAATATTCTGGGCTTTATGCGAGCGCAGTGTTTGCAGGGTTCGGCCGACATTTTGCCTAAATCAATCGACTTATCCTGTTATTCACTGCGGTTGTCACCGGCGGCCATGGCCGTAAGGATGAGCAATTGGATTGGGCAAAAAACGGCGCTGAAAAGGCAAACCAAAACACCAAGGGCCGCAGATACTCTTGCTCATGATACTGCCGGTCAGTGAGCTCGGCAGCCCTGGGTCATCCTGGAGAGCACGCATGGCAGACCGACTGAACCTTCATCTTTCCTTCAACGGTGGACGCATCGAGCTTGATCTCGACCCCCGAACCACGTTGCTCGATGCGCTGCGTGAGCACACGCTGCTGACAGGCACCAAAAAAGGGTGTGACCAGGGGCAATGCGGTGCCTGCACCGTGCATGTCGATGGGCTGCGCGTGTTGAGTTGCCTGACGTTGGCAGCCCAGGTCGAGGGCCGCGAGGTGACCACCATTGAAGGGTTGACTCAGCCAGACGGAACGTTGCACGCCGTGCAGGCCGCCTTTGTCGAGTTCGATGCGTTCCAGTGCGGCTATTGCACGCCAGGGCAGATCATGTCAGCGGTGGCGTGCATACGCGAGGGTCACACGGGCAGCGATGAGGATATTCGCGAGTATATGAGCGGCAATCTCTGCCGCTGTGGCGCTTACCCACACATCGTTACCGCCGTGCGCACTGCGGCGGCGCGTCTGCAGGGGAGCAAGGTATGAAGGCATTCGACTACGTTCGCGCCACCGATGTGGCGCATGCTCGCCAGCAAGCAGGTCAGCCTGATACCCGGTTCCTGGCCGGCGGTACCACCTTGCTGGACCTGATGAAGTGCTCTGTGGAACGTCCGTCGCGGCTGGTTGATGTCACCCACTTGCAAGGCTTGAGTGAAATCGACGTGGCCTCCGGGCAGATCGATATCGGCGCCCTGGCGAAGATGAGCCAAGTCGCCGCCGACGTCCGTATCCAGCAGCACGCACCTGTGATCAGCGAGGCGCTCTGGCGAGCGGCGTCGCCGCAGCTGCGTAATATGGCATCGATTGGCGGCAACCTCATGCAGCGCACCCGCTGCACCTATTTCCGCGACCCCACCGCTTATCCCCAGTGCAACAAGCGGGCACCGGGCTCAGGTTGCGCGGCACTGGAAGGTATCAATCGCAACCATGCGGTGCTGGGCACCAGCCCCGACTGCATTGCTATTTATCCCGGTGATTTGGCGATCGCGCTGGTCGCGTTCGACGCCACTATTCTCATCGGTGGGGCTACGCAACGTCAGGTGCTGGCCGATGACTTCTATCGACTGCCCGGCACGCGCCCGGATATCGAGCACGATCTCGCACCGGGTGAAATGATCGTGGGGATACAGATTCCGCAATCGGCATCGCTCGAGCGGTCGCACTATCTCAAGGTACGTGACCGAGCCTCTTACGAATTTGCCGCTGCCAGCGCTGCGGTGGGTATCGAACTCGAAAAAGATGGTCGTACGCTCAAGGCTGTTCGCATCGCAATGGGCGGAGTGGGCACCAAGCCGTGGCGTGCTCGTGCGGTGGAGGAGGCGCTGGTCGGGAAGGTATTCGACGAAGACGTCATTCGCAAGGCCTCGACGCTGGCCGTCGAAGGTGCCCAGGCACGCGAACACAACGGCTTCAAAATCACGCTTGCCCCTCGGGTAGTGGCGCGCGCATTGATGACCGTCGGAGGTCTGGCATGAACGATGTTTTCAATCCCAAACTGCAGCGGCGTACGTTATTGAAAACCGCTGCCGCTGGCTCCGCAGTAGCCTACGCGGGTCTGGCATTCAACCCGCTGACCGGTGAGGCCGCGCCTTTGGTTGCAAAGGACCTCAATGGCTCCGTCGGCGAGCCAGCGGTGCGCCAGGATGGCGGGCTGAAAGTCAGCGGTCAGGCGCGTTACGCGATAGAACACGCAATCGAGGGGATGCTCTACGGTGTTGCCGTGCAGTCAACAATACCCGCTGGCCGCATCACAGCCATTGATACGCAAGCCGCCAGTAATGCGCCGGGCGTGGTCGCCATCTACACGCATCTGAACCCGCTGGCGATCAACCCGGCAACGCCGTTCATCAAAGGTGGCGCTGCCACCGAAAACTTCACGCCCTTGCAGGATGACGTCGTGCGCTGGAACGGCCAGCACATCGCGTTGGTAGTCGCGCAGACTTTCGAGCAGGCCACCGAAGCGGCCAATCTGGTGAAAGTCAGTTACGCCGCGACCCCGGCCATCATCGATCCCGATGACAGCCGCGCTAAAGCACAACCTATCGACGATCTCCAGGCGAGATGGGGCGATGCACCGGCGGCCCTGGCCTCGGCGGCGGTCAGGGTCGAGGGTGTCTATACCACGCCGCGTGAATACAACGTCCCCATGGAGCCCCATGCGTGTATCGCCCACTGGCAGAACGAGAAGCTGACTGTGTACGAATCCAGCCAATGGGTGGGTGGCGCGCGCAACGTGATCGCCCAGTGGATGGGACTGGAGATGGGCAGCGTGCGAGTCGTCTCGCCCTTCGTCGGCGGCGGTTTCGGCTGCAAGGTCGCTCCCCATCCCCATGTCGCCATGGCGTGCTCGGCCGCCAGGTTGCTCGGCCGGCCACTGAAGGTTGCACTGACTCGGGCGCAGACGTTCACCAGCTACGGCGGGCGCCCGCGCACTGGGCAGCGACTAGCGCTGGGGGCAACTCGAGAAGGTATGTTGGTGTCGGTCGTGCATGACGGCTGGAATGAGACGGCCATCGATGACACTCATCTGGAGCCTTCCACCTCGGTGACCGCGTTGATGTATGCAACGCCCAACATGCTCGCCCGCCACAGCATTATCCCGGTCAACACCGTTAATCCTGGCTGGATGCGCGCTCCGGGCGAGAACATCAGTACCTATGCGCTCGAAACCGGCATGGATGAGCTGGCGGTCAAGCTCGATCTGGATCCCATTGAGCTCCGGCTCCGCAACTGGGCAGCGCAGGACCCAAAGGCTAATATTCCCTGGACCAGCCGACGGCTGCGCGAAGCCTACGCCGCAGGGGCCAACGCATTCGGTTGGAGTGAGCGCAATCCCAAGCCTCGCTCGATGCGCCAAGGCCGTGAATTGATTGGTTGGGGCATGGCGGCAGGCACCTATCCAGTATGGCGGACGCCTGGAGAAGCCAAGATCGTCATCCATCGAGACGGGCGTATCGAAGTGCTGAGCGCGGGCACCGATCTGGGCACGGGCACCTACACCATCCTCGCACAGACCGCTGCCGAGGTACTCGACGTGCCTACACGCTCGGTCAAGGTCAGCCTGGGTGATACCGACTTGCCACGTGCGCCGATCGCGGGGGGCTCGCAACTTGCCAATAACCTCACCGGTGCTGTCTACGCAGCGGCGAAACTGGCCCGCAGCGAGCTGATCAGGGTAGCGACCAGGGATCCGAAATCGCCGCTGCATGGCATGGTCGCCGCGAACCTGGTTTTCAAGAATGGGCGTATCAAACCTTCACAGAGACCGGGGAAGGGCATCAGCTTCGGCGATTTGCTGGCAGCGTTGGGCAAGGAGCGCTTCGAAATTTCCGCTGATACATTCAAGGCGGGTGCCACGGAGGCAGACCGCCACGCGGCAGCCCATGGCTTCAGCCAGATGCAGTTGCCCACTACCGGGGGGGTATCGGCGCACAGCTGGGGCGCACACTTCGTTGAGGTGCGGGTCGACGAGGACTTCGGCACGATCAGGGTCAAGCGCATGGTGGCGGCGTTCGACAGCGGGCGAGTCTATAACCCCAAACTCGCGGAAAGCCAATGGATGGGCGGCATGATCATGGGTATTGGCCAGGCGCTTTTCGAGGAGGGCCATATCGACCGCCGTGACGGTCGTGTCGTCAACGCCAGTTTTGCCGATTACGTTGTACCGGTAAACGCTGACGTGCCTGAGATCATCACCATCGATGTCGGCTTGCCCGACCTGCAAGCCAGCGCACTGGGCGGCAAAGCGGTCGGCGAGCTCGGGATTGTGGGGGTGGCCGCAGCCATTGGCAATGCGGTTTATCACGCGACGGGAAAACGCATACGCGATCTACCGTTCACCCTGGACAAGCTATTGGCCTGACGTTCGCCCGAGGCCGAGTTGTAACCAGTAGGCATTGCCTTGGAACAGGCAACTTTATAACTGGAAACGGCAAATCCAAACGCACGTGCCCCGACATAATTCTTCCTTTTTCTCACCCTGCGATGCGGCTGCCGAGCCCATCAAGAGGGGGAAGAGGGGAGGGTTAACGTGGCGACAGATAAGGTGCATTTTGCGTGCAATGGCTGCGGTGCCTGCTGCAAGCAAAGATTGATCCCCCTGACGCTGGAGGAGGCTCGACAGTGGCTTGAGCGTGGCGGCCACGTGGCGGTCATGCTCGAAGCGTTTGCGGCTGAAGAACATCCAGTGAATCCGGCTCAGTACGCTCACAATGTTGTTCGTGGTGCGCAGGTTGATTGCGGTTCGAGCACGGTATACGTGATCGCCATTTTCGCTGGTAACGCGCTGACACAGTGCCCGAATCTGAAGCCAGATAATCTTTGCGGTATCTACGAACAGCGACCTTTGGTTTGCCGGATCTATCCTGCGGAAATTTCTCCGTTCATCAAGATGAATCCTGCGGACAAGATCTGCCCCCCAGAGGTGTGGGGGATCGGTGAGCTTATTCATTCCGATGGCGGTCCGACGGGTGTTCTGCCAAGGCTGATCGAGCAATCTCGGACGGCAGATCGGCACGACGCTGACGTCAAGATTGCTATTTGTGAATTCATGGGCCTGATCACGGCGGCTTGGAAAGACAATGCCTTGGCGATCTATCTGCCTGATCGCGAACAGTTGCTGACCGCGATGCGCGAAGCCGCCGCTGACGCCGCATTACCTGGCGCGAGTAAATGGACCCTGCGAGTCGATGATCCTTCACTGCGCCGGGTAATTGCCGACCAAGGCTTTGCTTTTGATTCCGGCGGCGACAGGGGCTTCATTTTCTATCCGCTTTAATTACGTTGATCGCTGAATCAGGCAGCAGGATAGACCGAAATATTCAGTAATACATGGCTACATGGGTTTTCCGTTAGCTCCAAATCGTCAGATCATGCAAGTAGTCGCTCTGATCAGGCACTTCTGGGTTAGGGGAGATCTGCATACTGGTCTCACTCCCATCTGCGTCAGTGGCCCCCCTATGAGCTCCCTGAGTGATTTGGCTGCATCGGCTCCATTCGTGCAATCAGTAGACTTTATCGTTCCGTCGGACTGTTTGTCGGGGCTGGTTGGCGCGCTCGCTGAGCGCATAGAGCTTCATAGCCGCGCTTATCCGGGTTTTCTGGCGGGGTGTCTGCATTTCAGCGGTCAAGCGGGGCACCAGGTCGGGGAGGTGCAGATGCAGCTCAAGTGGAACTCCACTGCTGACGCCCGGTTGGCGCTGCAGTCGCCACGTGCAAATGAGCCGGATCTATTTCAGATTGCGCTCAAGCACCGCACCAGGAGCATCGTCTTCAGAACGTATCAGCTGGCAGCAGAGGTGAGGTTTCCGGCCACGCGCTAACGCACCACCGCTCGCGCGATGCCCATGTCGGTATCCGGAGCTCGCAAGCGTCCATCATGTTTAGTTAACAGGAGTTTGATCATGAACAAGTCGCTATCCAAAACAAGCGTCGCAGTCGTTTTTCTGGCTGTGCTTGGATGTGCACCCAATGCGTTTGCGGCGGAGCCCGTCACGCGCTTGCAGCAGGCGGCCAGTCAACCTGCGCCGGGTGTTCAGCATCCGGCCTGGAAGGCGGACGAGTTGCAACGGATCATCAAGGCAGACGACCTCAAGGTATCACCGTTTCGGGAGGATGGCGTAACGTACGGGACCCCCACCTGGATCTGGTGCGTAGAAGTCGACGGCAAACTCTATGTGCGTGCCTATTCCGGAACATCATCGTCTTGGTACAACGCGGCGGTGAGGGAAAAAGCAGGGCGCATCATTGCCGCAGGCATGACGCGTGAGGTGACGTTTGCCCCAGAGCAAGGCTCTGTCAATCAGAGAATCGATGAGGCCTACTCGCAGAAATACAGTAGCAGCCCTTATCTGCAAGGCATCATCGGTGAGCAGGCACGGAGCGCAACCGTGGTGATTACGCCCAAGGCACAATGAAATGGCGTCCGGTTCATTGCCGCCGTTGAACAAAAAAGCCTGATACCCGCGGTATCAGGGCTTTTCGTTGGCATTCAGGCCGACCAGTTCTGCAGCCAGAAAGCATAGGGCGTGGGCAGCACCGCTTCGGGCTTGTCTATCCCCAGTTCCTGAGCGGCGTGGAACACCCAGTGGGGATTGTCCAATAGCGTACGGGCAAAGAACACCAAGTCCAGTTTGTCCTCACGGACGAAAGCGTCGGCCTCTTTCGGGTCTGTGATCATCCAGCTCGTCGCAACCGGCAGCCCTGTTTCCAGTCGCACGCGTTCAGCGAACGGGACCATGAAGTTAGGGCCCCAAGGTACTGGGTCATTGGCGCTGGTGAGGGCCAGGCCTACGTCGACCAGGTCCAGCCCGGCTTCTTTTGCCCACTTCAATAGCTGCAGGGATTCGGAGAAAGACCGGTTGGTGTTTTCGCCGAACTCGGTCACGCCCAGGCGCATGGTCAGTGGCAGATGCTCCGGCCATACTTCCCGCACTGCCTCCAGGGTCTCCAGAAGGAACCGGGCACGGTTTTCCAATGAACCGCCGTATTGATCTTCGCGGACGTTAGATTGTGGCGACAAAAATGTTTGCCCGAGAAATCCGTGCGCGAAATGAAGCTCAAGCCACTCGAAGCCAGCTTGTAGAGCACGGCTGGCGGCGTCAACGAAGTCCTGTTGGGTTATCAGAATTTGCTCTGCGGTCATTTCGACCGGCACATAGTCCGATCCAGGCACATAGGGCAAAGGGCTTGGGCCAACAGGTGTCCAGGCGCGTGGGTCGGACCGTTCCAGAGGCGCACCGCCTTCCCATGGCGGCGTGCAGCCTGCTTTGCGACCAGCATGCCCGATCTGTATGCCAGGGACGCTGCCGGCGGCCTTGATGGACGCGGCCACGGCTGCGAAACCTGCCACGTGCTCGCTGCTCCACAAACCCGCATCGCCCGGCGTGATTCGACCTTCGGGGGCGACGGCGGTGGCTTCGACGATTACCAGCCCGGCACCCCCGCGTGCCAGCATGGTGTAGTGGGCTTGGTGCCATTCATTGAGTATTCCATCCTGCGCCTGGTACTGGCACATGGGCGAGGCGACGATACGGTTACGCAGCGTGATGCCTTTGACGGCGAGAGGATCAAAAAGAGAGGCCATGACTGAGGCTCCAGAAAAGTGGTAGCCCACGTTAAAAGCAAACGTGGAACCAGGGTTGCCCTATCCATGGTCATGATTGCCTAAAATGATTTTTTACCGCCCCGGGGATGCTCTGCGCGTGCTGCTCCCTTCAAGCAACGCAGTACGAGTCATCAGTATGGGCAATCATCGGCTTTGATCCGGCAACCCTCGCCAGCGCTGCGAATGGACACTGAGGGTGGGATCTGACGCCGTCAGCGCGATTGCTCGCGGCTACTTCAGGTTGTCCTCGAAAACCGGCGCCCTCTCGTCGCATGAATAGCGATGGCGGCGGCCTCAATGGAGCAGGATCACATGAACTATCGAACGCTGGGTCATTCCGGACTGTCCGTATCCAGCCTCATTCTGGGCACCATGGGTTTTGGTACAGAAACAAATGAGAAAGAGGCATTTGCCATACTGGATGCGTATCTCGATGCCGGTGGCAATACCCTGGATACGTCCGACGTCTATGGTAAAGGTGCTTCCGAAGAGCTGATCGGTCGATGGAGAAAGAGCCGGACCGGCGACATTGCCGACCGCACGATCATTGCCACCAAGGCTCGCTTCGGCAACGGGCCGGATGCCAACGATGTTGGATTGTCACGCCGCCACCTGCAGCGTTCACTCGACAAATCACTCGCCCGACTGGGTACGCAAAGCATCGATCTGTACCAGCTGCATGGCTGGGATCCACTTACACCTGTCGAGGAAACCTTGTCTTTTCTGGATGCAGCCCTCCGCGCAGGCAAGATCCATTACGTGGGCGTATCCAACTTCACCGGTTGGCAACTACAGCTTTTCATCTCCACCGCCAAAGCCATGGGCGTGCCCGTACCTGTGACGATGCAGCAGCAGTACAGCCTGGCCTACCGTGAACTCGAATACGAGATCATTCCGGCCGCCATCCACAACGACGTGGGCCTGCTTCCTTGGTCGCCATTGGCCGCAGGATTCTTGACGGGCAAATACGTACGCCATAGTGAATCCGGGGCTGGCGGCCGGCTGACTTCCGATAACCCCATGAATCAGTATATAGCCAGGCATCTGCATGTGAGCGAGCAGAAGTGGGCGACTCTCGAAGTGGTCAAGGACATCGCCCGACAACTCGGCGCTACACCCAGCCAGGTGGCGCTCAGCTGGCTGGGCTATCAGCCTTCGGTGACCGCCCCCGTCATCGGTGCACGCACGATCGAGCAGTTGCGGGACAACCTCGGGGCAGTGGATGTCGTGCTCGATGCCGCAGCACTGCAATGCCTCGGCGACGCCAGCGCTCCAACCCCCGATGATTACCCGTATGGGCGTTTTGGCATGCTGCAGCGTGAGCGCTATGTCGACTCAAGCGAGCAGGCGTTGCGCGAACTGTAAGGCCGCAGGAGTAGCAGAAGTCCGTGCCGGAGAAGATAAGCCGGCGCGGACATGGCGGGCTTACTGCACCCGCATGCGCTTGATATCGCGCTGCGGCGGATGACCGAACAGGCGGCTGTATTCGCGGCTGAACTGTGAAGAGCTTTCATAACCTACCAAACCACCGGCACTGCTGGCGTCGATGTTCTCGCTGTACATCAAGTGGCGCGCAGCCTGCAGACGTAACTGCTTCTGATACTGCAACGGGCTCATCCCCGTGACGGTGCGAAAGTGCTGACGAAACGTGGACGGGCTCATGTGGGCTGTTGCAGCCAAGTCATCCATGCGCAGTGCCTGGGTGTAATGAAGCTTGAGCCAGGCCACTGCCTTGGCGATATTCTGGCTCGGCGACCCAGCGCTGACAACATGCAGAATGTGCGGACCATGGGCACCATTCATCAGTCTGATGATGATTTCTTCCTTGATCAGCGGGGCCAGGGACTTGAGCAGCTCGGGTTGATCGAACAGTGCTATCAAACGCTCTAGTGCCTCCAGAACACCACTGTCCAGTTCATTCACGGACAAGGGCTTGAACGCCTCGTCCTTGAGCCGCTGTGACAACTGAAGCCGCTCGGCAATTTCCACGACCAAAGCGTTCTCGAAAGTCAACATCATGCCCAGAAAAGGCTGTGCAACGCTTGCCTGGATGACATTGGAAATCACCGGCATATCGATGCTGGTGACCATCGACTGCCCGGGCGAATAAGTCATCAGTTCATCACCGACGATCACCTGCTTGCGCCCTTGCACGGTCAGGCCGATGCCAAGGCCGTAGATGCAGTGCAATGGCATGGTCAGTTTGTGACGGCGGTGCAGTGTCAGGCCGGCTACGGGCGTTTCGTGATCACCGTCGCTGCGCGCCCATCGGCTCAAGGCCTGGGCCAGCCTGCGGGTATCGTTGGCCACGAGCGGGGCGGCATTGCCGGAAGAACTGTTGCGCGGGTTGACCGCATCGCTACTGTGTTCAAGGCGAGCCACAAGCTCTTCCTCCATGCTTCGTCTGGAAAGATGCGCAAGAAAGCGCCAGGGCGCCCCAGCCAGTGTAGGTGTTTCAAAAGCGTCTTGGGGATCAGGCCAGAGGTGCGCTTGCAGGCTGTGCACGCTGCTCGATCGGCTTTCACCGAAGGTCAGTATCGCAGACGCAATCGGCGGGTAAATTGCCTGAATAAACGACTTTGTTGCCTATTCCAAGGGTAGGTAGAGAGAGCAAAGCCATAGGTAGCAAGGTGTTACGAAGCTCAAACCGTGCGCCGGTAGGTAGCATGCGCGGCCTTGCAGCTCGACACTCTAAGCATCTGTGAGTGCACAGTAGCTATTGAGCGGTGAGACCATCGTCCTCTGAAAGACTAGTACCAACGACAAAGCTGGATGCAGGGCTGCACAGCCGCAATACAGTAGCCGCCAATTCTTCGGATTGACCCTGCGGAGATGATGGGCGCGCATGTTTAGAAAGCTGTGATTACCTTTCAGGATCGCCGCCAAAGCGCATGGGTGAGCTGATTCAACGCTGGCCAAAACCGTCTCGATAGAGCGATGGCGCAAGCCCGACTGCCTTGCGAAAGGCCACCCTGAAGCTTTCCGCCGAGGCAAATCCGCATCGCTCGGCGATTTGCTCGGTATTGAGAACTGTGCTCTCAAGCAGCGAGCGAGCCTGAGTCATGCGTGCATGTTGCAGCCAGCCTTTGGGTGTCATGCCCGTTGCCTCACTGAAGCGACGCAGGAACGTTCGGTCGCTCATCAATGCTTTGGCGGCCATCTCGGGAATTGTCAGCGATTCACTCAGATGCTCGCGCGCCCAGTCCAGCACCGGGGCCAGATCATGCCTGGATGCCCTGGCGACCGGAGCGGGAATGAACTGAGCCTGGCCTCCGGAACGCAGCGGCGCCATGACCAGGCGTCTGGCTACCGTATTCGAGGTATGGGCGCCGAAGTCCCGCTCGACCAGATGCAGGCAAGCGTCAATACCGGCAGCACTGCCTGCTGAGGTGATGACCTGCCCGCTGTCGACGTAGAGTACGGCTGAATCCACTTCTATGGCCGGGAAACGGGTTGCAAGCTCGTCGCAGTAGCGCCAATGAGTCGTCGCGCGCTTCCCGTCAAGGAGCCCGGCAGCTGCCAGCACGAAAACGCCGGAGCAGATAGACAACAGCCGCGCTCCGCGTGCATGCGCCTTGCAAAGTACATCCAGCAACGCCTGGGGTGGAGGTTCATCGCGATTTCGCCATCCGGGGATGATGATAGTGCCCGCCTCGCCAAGCGCTTCATGGCCCGCATCTGCGGTAACTGCAATGCCGCCCAGCGCGCGCATTGGGCCTTGGTCTACCGCGACTACGCAGTGTCGATACCAGGCGAAGTCGAACTCCGGCCGTGGGAGCGCGAAGATCTCGATGGCAATGCCGAATTCAAACGTACAAAGCCCGTCGTAAGCCAAAATGGCTACCAAACCAGGAAACTCATTCATTTGGCGGAAAATTCCCACTGGCTGTCGAGTTGGCCACTGTAGCGCACTCATCGAAGCGCCTAAAGTGACCAAACTCAATTCTGCGAGGAACGACGATGACCAGCTTGATCAGCCAAATCCCACCCGCCAGTGCCGACGAAGCCGTTGCCCATTTCAGTAACCGCTTGCGCTTTGAAACCGACTGTTCCGACGTCCACTACAGCCAGCAGAACGGCCAGGTCGACTACGTATTGGTTGATGTGCGCGGTACCGCTGCCTTCGCCAATGGCCACGTTCCAGGCGCCGTCAATCTACCTACAAAAACCATCACCACCGAGCGCCTGGCCGAGTTTCCTGCCGATAGCCTGTTTGTCGTCTACTGTGCCGGCCCTCACTGTAACGGTGTGCACCGGGCAGCTGCACGAATAGCTCAGCTCGGTTATGCGGTGAAGGAAATGATCGGTGGTGTCACCGGCTGGCTCGATGAAGGCCTTAGCCTCTCGAATACCGACATTGTGCAGAGCACCTCCACTTCGATCTCCTGCGCGTGCTGACCTCAGGCTCGGCAGTTCGCGCAGCCGCTGCGACCGATGTCCCTGTACTGATCGAACTGATGCGCGCTTTGGCAGCATTCGAAGACTACCTGGATGATTTCAGAGTAGATGAGCAAAGCCTGCTGGCGCGCGCCTTTGGGCGCGAGGTGGTCGGCGAACTTCGCCACTATCACCGGATGAGTGTGTCATCCATCCTCATCTGATCGTCAGGTCAGTACCTTCCGGGTTCGCGGCAATGATTGCCCGGTTCGACGAGCTCGCAGCATCGCGCTTGGTTTAGCCTCGAGGTCGCAAGAAATAGGCAATAACCCGCGCGGATCGGGCAACTTTGGAAAGTCGCTCCAACACATACTGAATCGGGTATTCGCAGCCCACCTCATCGCTCGGGTTTCTGCAAACACAGTGGACCGTAAGCCCCATGAACAACCTTGACCTCCAAGTAGTCCAGCAAGGGCAGCAGTGGCTTGAACAGGGGCAGTGCGTGTGGCTTTGCACTGTTCTTTCTACGTTTGGCTCTGCGCCACGGGGGCCAGGGGCAATGCTGGTTGCGCTGGCCAGTGGAAGTTTTTGCGGGTCCCTTTCAGGCGGTTGTGTCGAGGACGACTTCCTCGAGCGTCTTGCGCGTGACGAGTTCGGGCCCGACAACCAAATCGTTCGATATGGCGAAGGAGGTCTGGCGCCTTCAATGGAGCTGCCGTGTGGAGGCGTCCTTGACGTACTCGTTGAGCAGTTCGGCCCCGGCTGTCAGTCACTCGAGCACTTTTCCTCGATGTTGCACGCGCTGCAAGGCCAGCAACGGATCATCCGTAACGTTTCTCTGGTCAGCGACGACCGTGCACTCGACACCTCTTCTGCGCAGGGTCAAACCGTCGAAGTATTCGACCAGCAGGTCGCCATTCGCATTGGCGCAGCACGGCGGTTATTGATAGCGGGGCTGTCGCCTGTGGCAGAATTTTGCGCAAGTTTCGCCGTGTCATTGGGCTATGAAGTCATTGTCTGTGATCAGCGCACCGAGCTGCTCCACAGGTTTCACGTGGAAGGGGTGAAAGTCATCGAGCAACTACCCGCGGTCTTCATCGCCAAGGGTGGCTGCCACGCGGGCACCGCCGTTGTCGCGCTCACCCACGACCCACGCCTGGATGATCTGACGTTACTTGAAGCGGTGCGAACGCCCGCGTTCTATATCGGCGCCATGGGCTCACGACGTACCAGTGAAAAGCGCCTTGAACGCGTTCGCCGCATCGGCGCTCTGGACGATCGGGCAATTAGCCGTATCAGCGCACCGGTAGGCTTGAGCCTGGGAAGCAAGACACCGGCGGAGATTGCCCTGGCTGTAATGGCTGACATCGTTCGTGTGAGTAATGGGATCTCCCGGGACTCGCTCTGAGCCATTATCCCTGCCGTGCAGCGACTGATGATCCCCGAGCGTTTGCAGGCGAGTGGGTCAGGAGTTTTCAGCGGCGCAACAGGAGCGCCAGAGCCTGCGCCTGTCTGAAGCCCGCCCTTGGCGGGCATCTGGATTCATTTCAAGCAACCAGGCGCTGTACCGCTGCAATCGCATCTCCATGCTCCAGCTCTGCCTTGCGTAACTCGTACGCTGTTTGCAGGTTGAGCCAGAACTCTGCAGTGGTATCCAGGCAGACGGCCAAGCGCAAGGCCATGTCAGCCGATACGCCACCACGCTTAAGCAGAATGTTATTCACGGTCGGCGTAGATACGCCTAAAGCACGGGCCAGAGCAGCGGCACTGAAGCCCATTTCGTGCTGGAAATCCTCGCGAAGAATCTCGCCGGGATGTATGGGACGCATGCCATTCTTGAACATGATGCACCTCAGTGATAGTCGACAATCTCAACGTGTTCAGGGCCGTTCTGGGTCCATATGAAGCATACCCGCCACTGCATGTTGATGCTGATGCTGATGCTGATGCTGATGCTGATGCTATGCTGGCCGGCTCTGTCACCTTCCAAGGTGTGAAGCCGGTTTCCGGGCGGTGAGCGCAAGTCTCGAAGCTTCTTCGCAGCATGCAGTGCGGCCAGTTTACGCTCCGCGACTGACTTGATGTCTGCCCAGCGCCTTGTCCTGCCGGTGGTGAAAAGTGCTTCCGTATCGGCGCATGCAAAGCTTCGAATCATGGATTGAACGCTTAACGTTATTCGTTAAGAGCAAGCATACGCCTTTCAAAGCCGTATTCAACTCATTGTTGAACTGGGTGTACGGCACTCATTCGAGCAACTATTTCGAGATGGGTCTCGGCGATACTTTCTAGCGAGGTGGCGATGAAACAGCTCCGCTCATGCTCACTGAGGCCATTACCTAACCACGACAAACGCTCTCAAAACCTGTTCAAAGGAATCTTCAAGCTGCACAACCCGCTTTCATCGGCAGGGGGCAGATTCCCGGCGCGGATATTCACCTGGATCGCCGGCAGCAACAGCGCCGGGACCGACAGGCTGACATCGCGGGCTGTGCGCATGCGTACGAACGATTCAAGATCGGACGCGTCACCGACATGAATGTTGTTCGCGCGCTGCTCGGCAACGGTGGTGATCCAGGACGCTTCCCTGTCGACAGGAGGATAGTCGTGGCACATGAACAGTGTGGTCTGGGGGGGTAGGCTCAACAGCCGTTTGATCGAGCCATACATCTGTACGGCGTCCCCGCCGGGGAAATCGCATCGGGCAGTGCCGACATCCGGCATGAACAGCGTATCGCCGACGAAGACCTGTGTATCCCCAACTCGATAGGCGACGTCCGCAGGCGTATGGCCAGGCACGTGCAGAACCTGCACCGGTATGTTGCCGACGTGGAAGATCTCATCCGCTTCGAACAGCGTGTCGAACTGAGAGCCATCCAGCAGGAAGTCGGGTTCGAGGTTGTAGATATCCCGAAACGCGCCCTGCACGACGGTGATCTGCGCACCGATGCCGATCTTGCCGCCTAGCTTGGCTTTGAGGTAAGCGCTGGCCGAGAGGTGATCGGCATGGGCATGTGTTTCAAGCAGCCACTGCACCTGCAACCCATGGCTGTCCACGAAGGCGATGATGCGGTCCGCGTTATCGGTGCGGATTCGCCCGGCTTTGGCATCGTAATCCAGCACCGGATCCACGATTGCACATGCCCCCCCTGACGCTTCGAAAATGACATAGCTCACCGTCGAGGTGGCGGTGTCGTAGAAACCTTCTATCTGGGCAGTCATCGGGCAACCTCTTCGATTCACGTCATTACACTATATTGAAACATATACTATTCAATCGTAGACTGTCGACCGGTCAACCATCGGGGCTTTCCATGACTGCTCAATTGTCCACCGAAGAAATCGGTCTGTTGCGCGATTCCGCGTCCAAGGCGTGTGCCTTGCTCAAGGCCTTGGCGAACGAAGACCGTCTGTTGCTGCTGTGCCAATTGACCCAGGGCGAGCGAAACGTAGGGGAATTGGAGGCACTGTCCGGGATCAGGCAGCCGACGTTGTCACAGCAGTTGGGTGTGCTGCGCGACGAAGGAATGGTCAACACCCGCAGAATGGGCAAGTACATCTACTACTCGTTGGCCAGCTTCGAGGTGGTCTCGCTGATGCAGACCTTGTCGGGACTTTACTGTGGCCAGGCGCTGAAGAAGTAAGCCTCTGCATGATCCGTTGCTCGTCGCTGGGCCATCGCACCTCGCGTGGCTCGGCCGGGGCGCGGTGTTGGAACTCTCACACGGTGGCTATGCCCGGGGTTTGTAATGGAGCAAGTGATAAAGCGAATAGACGCATCGTTCTCGGTGGCGGGCCAACTCGATCCGCAGGACGTGCCTGAGGTGCGAGATCAAGGGTTCGCCAGCCTGATCTGCAATCGCCCTGACGATGAAGGTGGGGCTGAGCAACCCAGCCACCTGGCCATGCACCGAGCGGCTGTCGCGTCGGGGCTGGAGTTCCGATATCTACCGGTGGCGAGCTCCGGTGCTACGGCAGCCCAGGCTCAAGCGCTGAACGCGCTTCTGGAGCAGTTGCCCAAGCCGGTGCTTGCCTACTGCCGTACCGGCAATCGGTCCGCCAAGCTGTACGAGGCGGCAACCAAAGGCAGCCCCCTGACCCGGCAGTACGATGTAGTGGTCATGGGCGCAGGCTCTGCCGGTATCACCGTTGCGGCCGGTCTGCTCAAGCGAGATTCGTCTTTGCGCGTTGCGATCGTCGAACCTGGCACCGAACATTACTATCAGCCCGCCTGGACGCTCGTGGGCGGGGGCGCTTACCCCATCGATGCCACCGTCCGCCCCATGCAAAGCGTCATTCCCCAAGGTGCATGCTGGATCAAGGCGTCGGTATCGGCCTTCGCCCCAGACCGCAAGCTGGTGTTGCTCAGCGACGGCAGCGAGCTGGCCTACCAGCAACTCATCGTCTGCCCGGGTCTGCAACTTGCCTGGGAAGAAATCCAAGGGCTTGAAGACACCCTCGGCAAGCATGGCGTGACGTCGAACTACCGTCACGACCTGGCCCCCTATACCTGGGAACTGGTGCGCTCGTTGCGCAGCGGGAAGGTCTTGTTCAGCCAGCCTCCCATGCCGATCAAATGCGCGGGCGCGCCGCAGAAGGCGATGTACCTGTCCTGTGATCACTGGCGCAAGGAGGGCGTGCTGCAGTCGATTTCGGTCGAGTTCAACCTGGCAGCTCCCGTGCTGTTCGGGGTTGCCACGTTCGTCGCCCCGCTGATGAAGTATGTCGAAGCCTACGGCGCGAAACTCGCCTTCCAGTCCAATCTGGTCAGGGTCGATGGCCCGAGCAAGACCGCATGGTTCGATGTGACAGACACGGCCGGAAACGTGACGCGCGTGGAAAAACGCTTCGATGTACTGCACGTCGTGCCACCGCAGCAAGCGCCGGATGTGATTCGCCGCAGCGAGCTCGCCGACAAGGCCGGATGGTTGGAGGTCGATCCAGCCACGTTGCAGCACCCGCGCTACCCTGAAATATTTGCCCTGGGGGATGTCTGCGGCACCAGCAACGCCAAAACCGCAGCGGCTGCGCGCAAGCAGGCAGTCGTGGTCGCAGACAACCTCATCGCACTGCGCAAAGGCCGTCAGCTGCCTCGACGTTATGACGGCTACGGTTCGTGTCCGCTCACCGTCGAGAACGGCAAGGTCATATTGGCCGAGTTTGGCTATGGCGGAAAATTGCTACCTACGTTCCCGATGGATCCGACCATCGCGCGCAGGTCGGCCTGGTTCCTAAAGGCACGATTGCTGCCATGGTTCTATTGGAACGGCATGCTCAAGGGGCGTGAGTGGCTCACCGCCTGCTCTTCGAAGTGACCTGATGCTGACATTCATATTGGGGGCCTGTGTCGGTCTGGTGCTGGGGCTCACCGGGGCAGGTGGTGGCATTCTGGCGATTCCGGCCCTGACCCTTGGATTGGGTTGGTCGATTACCCAAGCCACGCCCATCGCGTTGCTCGCGGTTGGCAGTGCTGCCTTGATCGGCGCGATGCAGGGACTGCGCCAAGGCCTGGTACGCTACAAGGCCGCAGCCACGATGGCAGCCGCCGGATGGGTGGTGGCTCCTGTGGGCATTTACGTGGCCGCACGGGTGCCCGGTACAGCATTGATGGCAGTGTTCGCCGTGGTCATGCTGATTGTGGCGTGTCGAATGTACCTGCAGGCCAGACGCGACGACGAGGCCCGAGGCGCACTGCAGCGCAACTGTATGCTCGATCCTGCCACGGGCCGACTCGACTGGAATGCCCGCTGCCTGGCGACGCTGGCATCGATTGGCGCGACTTCGGGGTTCCTGACCGGCTTGCTGGGAGTCGGGGGAGGGTTTTTCATCGTTCCCGCCTTTCGAACGTTCAGCGACGTGCGCATGCATGGCGTCGTGGCCACTTCACTGATGGTGGTTGCACTGGTGTCACTGGGTACCTTGGGCCATCTGTTCAGCCAGGGTATGAAGTTTTCCTCGGCAGGCGCCGTGTTCACCGTATCGGCACTGGTCGGCATGATTGGCGGCCGCCTTGTGGCGCCGACCCTACCTGCACGGCTCTTGCAGCAGATGTTCTCTGTGCTCTGTGTTTGCGTAAGCCTGCTGATGCTGGGCAAGATTTTCTTTCGCATTGGTTGAGCGGTCAATACAGGGAATGCAGCAGCGGTGTCCAAGTGGATGCCCCTTGAGTGCACATGGGCGAGTGCATATATTCGGCCCTGTGTTCTTCACTACCTGCCCCAGGACGCACTTGGCGTTTTACCAACGTTCAACGCGTCGCGCAAAGATCGCCGATCACCTCGGCGCGGGGCAATTGCTCCATGCGCATGAGGGTATCGCTCAAGGTTGCAACGGCTTGCGTATCCAAGGCCTTGGCCGCGTTGTGGTTGAATTTGGTCATGATGCTCTCCAGAGGGGCTGGCTGGTCGGCGGTCCTGCCGGCCGGACTGTGCGCTCGCACGGTCAGCCGCGTCCCGTTGTGCAATCGAATGTGCAACTCGGTCAGGTAGTTGCCTGGTCTGGCTAGAGAGGGAGTGGGGTGAGGCAGGGCATGTATGCGTTGCATGAGCGCCAGCGCTTCGGCGTCGTTGAAGGCGTTTTCGCTGAAGCTGTCAAGTACGATGCGGCCGTCGATCAGGGCGCGGGCCAGGCAATATTGCACGCTGAATTTGGCATCCAGGCTGGTCCGTAGCAGAGAGCGGTCGACATGGGTCAGACGCAGTGGATGCAGGTAAACCTCGATGCCTGCAACGTCGCGAACCTCGAAAGGGTGGTCACGGCGCAGCGTGAACAAGGCATCGAGGCTGGTGTGTGTGCTGTCGCAGCAGGGGTAGAGCTTGATGCCGATACCTGGCTCCACGATGTCCAGGGGAGCAGCCCAATTCTGCAATGCCAGTGCTGGCGTATAGTTTCCGGGGCCGTTGAACACTTCGAAGAAACCTTGGCGATGTTCGAAGGCATCCAGGCTTGCGGTGAAACCGTTGCGGGTCAAAAGCGCTGCCATCAAGCCGTTCCTGGCGGCATGGCCGACGTGGTAGGGCTTGGCCATGGTGCCGAAGTTGGCCTTGACACCCGAGGCCAACGACACACACAGCGCCAAGGCCATCGAGGTCTGCTGTTCATCGAGGCCAAGCAACCGAGCACTGGCCGCAGCTGCGCCGAACACGCCTAAGGTGGCAGTTGGGTGCCAGCCCTTGTCGTAGTGATGAAAATTGACGCTCTGTGCCAGGCGTGCCTGCGTTTCGAAGCCGGCCACGTAAGCCAGCAACAGCTGGCGGCCGGTGTGTCCCCCTTCTGCAGCCAAGGCCAACAAGGCCGGCAGGATCGGCGCGGTAGGGTGCCCGCCCATGGCGATGTTCACGTCGTCGAAATCCAGCGCATGGGCTGCAGCACCGTTGACCAGGGCCGCGCACAGCGGGTCCAGTCGTTCGTGTCTGCCCAGTACCGGTACTGCGCCGAGGGTGTTCAGTCCCCCGGTCTGCAGCAGCGTGTGCACCACGGGTTCACGTGCGCCTGCCAAGGCACAGCCCACGGTGTCGAGGATGGCGAGCTTGGCATTCCATAAGGCCTGTGGGGATAAGTGCTCGAAGGTCAGACTGCAGGTGCGTGCTGCGATGGCAGAGGTCAGTTTCATTGTGAGTCCAATCGTGAAGGGAGGTATCGACCAGGCGTGTCGGTACCTCGTTCAAGGCCGCATTGCCGGGATGGAGTCAAATTCGCCATGCAGAGCGGGATCTACCTGGAGACGGAGATTGCCCCGGTCAGGACGGCAAAAGTCATGTAGGCCAGCGATGCCAGCAGCACCCATTTCCAGGCAAATTTCTGGAAGTCGCCCAGGTCTGCCTTGATGATGCCGAGCAAGGCCCACAAGGGCGCCGAGGCCGGGCCTATCGAATGGGCCATCTGGCCGATGACGGCGGCACGAGCGATCTCCATGGCGGGGATGTCGTAGCGCGCGGCCATTTCCGCCAGTACCGGCACGATGCCAAAGAAGTACGCGTCGTTGGCCATGAAGAAGCTCAGGGGGATGCCGATCAGCGCGGTGGCCAGTGGGATCAAGGAGCCGAGGTGGCTGGGCAGACTGCCCACGAAGGCTTCGGCCATCGCCGTGGTCATGCCGGTTTGAGTCAAAATCCCCGTGAAGACCCCTGCGCCTAATACCAGCATCACCACAGGCACCGCACTTGCTGCATGCCGCTGAATGACAGCGCCTTGGTCGGCAGCACGTGGCACATTGACGAACAGTGCGATGACGAAACCGGCGATGAACAACACCATGAGGTTGGCTACGCCCAAGACCAGGCACACCAGCAGCAGGACGGTCAGTGCAGCGTTCAATGCCGTCCGCCAGTTGGCGGCGTGCTCGACCTGGCAGCTCTCGGCGATGATCTGCGCTGAAACCTGCGCACTGTGCTGCGGATCGATTGCCTTGCGCGCTTTGCGCCCCAGCACGTAGGCAATGAGGCAGACGAAGGCGCAGGACAGGATCATCGGGCCGAGCATTGCCGCGAAATACTCGCTGGCGTCCAGGTGCAGGATACTGACGGCCCGTGTTGCAGCACCGCCCCAAGGGGTCGTCCCGGACACGGTACCCAGCGCCATGGTGGCGATGGTCGCGATGATCAACGGGTTGATGTGAAGCCTTTTGTAGAGCGGCAGGAAAGCCGAGCAGATGATCATGTAGCTGGTGGTTCCGTCGCCATCCAGGGCGACCAGACAGGCGAGGACGGCGGTGCCCACGCAGATATTGACTGGGTCACCTTTGGATATGCGGATGATCAGTCGCGATAGCGGATCGAACAAGCGCGCATCCATCATCAAGCCGAAATACAGCACGGCGAACAACAGCAACACGGCAGTGGGTGCTACCGTCTTGATGCCGGCGGCGATCATTTCGCCCAGCTGTGCGCCCTGGCCGGTAAACAGCAGGAAAAATGCTGGCACGACTATGATCGCGACGAAGGCCGTCATCCATTTGCGGATGACGCACAGCATGAACACACCCAAGGTGGCAAAACCGAGGAGAGCCAACATGTTGGTGCTCCTCAGCAGGCGTCGAATGGGACAGGAACAATAAAGGGGACGGGCGGATGGGGCAGGCAGTGATCTGTCTGCGAGACCAGGTTGTGTCGTGGGTTCATGAGCGGTGCCTTTTGTTTTTATTGTGTCTGGGTAGTGCTGCTGACGAGAATTGCAGCACTTGATAAAAAGATATCAACGCCAGGTCGTTAAGCCTAACGACAAATGCTAAACACAGATTGAAGTCTGGCTTAATAGCTAATAGGCTCTTTCCATGAAGCTCGATATCGAAAAACTCAGAGTGGTGGCACAAGTCGGCAGAGTCGGCTCGATGACCGCTGCCGCACGCAGCTTGCACCTGACCCCCTCCGCGGTTTCTCAAACGGTACAGCGTGTGGAAAGCGTCATCGGACTGCCACTGTTCGAGCGTCGACCCCATGGCATGGCGCTTACCGATGCCGGGGAGCGGGTCATGCGCCGGGTCAACCTGATCGAGGCACAGATGGCGCAGCTCGAGACGGAACTGCGCAGTGTTGCCGAAGGCCGCGCCGGCCACCTGTCGCTGGGGGTGTTTCCGACGCTGGGGTCTTCATTGTTGCCGCGAATTGTCATGCAGTTCAGGGCGCGGCATCCGACCATCACCTTGGATGTGCGCAGCACTCGTCTGGTGGCGCTGCGTCAACTCATCGGCTCGGGTGAGCTCGATCTGGCCATTACTTGGACATACCCGTGGCTGAACGAACCTGGGTCGACCTTGCAGCTACGCACGGACCCTACGGTGGTATTGCTGCCAGCAGGGCACGCAATGGCGCAGGAGGCAGGACCTCTGAACCTGGCTCAGCTCGCCAAGGAGGCTTGGGTGTGCCGGTCCGATGGTCATGAAATCACCGAGCTGCTGCACCGCACCGCTGCCCAGTGCAAGTTCACGCCACGCATCGCCCTGTTGGCCAACGACTATCAGGAAACCCAGGCAATGGTCGCTGCAGGGTTGGGCGTGGCGCTTGCACCGAAACTGTCCACCACCACCTGCAGGGCGGATATAGTCGTTCGCGATCTGGATGATTCCGTGGCATCAAGGCAATTGCATCTGGTGCAGGCACCCAATCGAAGCAGCCCGGCGGTCGAGCCTATGATCGAGCTGCTGCGCACGCTCTTGAGTGAATAGACACCCGACACCAATCGATGGGCCACACCATGGTAGGGGCCTCACGGCCCTGACAGGCTCAGCACCGCCCGGGCGAATGCCTCCGGTGCCTCCTGCGGGACGTTGTGGCCCACGCCTTCGAGGATTGATCGACGAACAGGGCCGCTGAATCGGCGTAGCGCCTGCTGCTCATCCTGAACCGGGGTGACACCGTCGCAAGCACCGGCCAGGATGACCGTTGGCACGGCAATGACGGGTTGCTTCGCCAGCCTCTGTTCGATGGCCGCGTACTGCGCATCGCCGTCGACCAGTCCGAAGCGATGGCGATAGGAGTGCGTGACCATGTCGACGAAGTCGGGAGTGTGGAACGACTGCGCCGAGGCCAAAAACACCTCATCGGTGAATGCCCAGGTCGGCGACCATAGTTGCCACAGCAGCTTGCAGAAGGCATCCCGGTCGGCTTCAAGGCCTGCGTAGCCACGGGCGCCGTGCAGGTAGTACTGATACCACAAGCGCTGTTCGGCTTGCGGGGCGGCGGGGCGGGTCGCATGGGCAATGTCCTGGATGTTGTAGCCCGGCTCGCAACTGACCATTCCCACGACGCGCTCGGGCCACAGGGCGGACACCACGCACGCTGCGCGGCCACCCCAGTCGTAGCCGGCAAGTACGGCCTGGGAAATTTTCAAAGCATCCAATAATGCCAGCAGGTCCGACCCCAAGGCTGCTTGCTCACCCGAGCGAGGCGTGTTTGCGTCGATGAAATGCGTGCCCCCGTATCCGCGCAGGTAGGGGACGATGCATCGGCAACCGGCAGCGGTGATCCGTTCGGCCACCGCGTCGTAGGCGCGGATGTCGTAGGGGAAGCCATGCAACAGCACGACCGCAGGCCCATCGGCTGGGCCAAGGTCCCGGTACGCGACGTTGAGCACGCCTGCTTGAATCTGTTTCACTGGCTCATCCTTCTTTGGGTGATAAAGCTGTGACAACGGCGCGACTGTCACATCTCGTTGGATCATGGGCGTGGTTATTGATATGTTATGTTATATCTATTCATATCCTCCACTGATGCGATGTATGCCATGCCCGCCACCCCCCATTACATTCAGTCGCCCGAGCCCGCCGTGCTGGCGGAGATCCTGCGCGACGACATAAACCTGGCCATCTGGACGCGGCAATTTTCGCCCGCGATCGCGAGTTTCACTGATGCGTTGTTGTGCCGTGACGATCCACTATCGGAGTCGCGAGTGATTGAGTTACAGGGGGAAGAGCCCCCGGATCTGGTCGGGCTGGCTGCCGCTTTCGCTCAGTGTGAGGGTTACGCCGAGTTCGTCGAGGATGTTGCCTGGTTGATCCAGGCCTACGGTTGCCTGTTGGGCGCCGAGCGTATCGGCCTGCGTCTGCGCATTCTGGACAAGGCGATGTGTCCGCGTTATCACGTCGATCGGGTCTCCGTGCGCTTGATCACGACGTACGCTGGCCGGGGCAGCGAATGGCTCGAAGAGGGTGCGATGCCCAGGGCGGGGCTGGGGCAGGCCGGGTCCGAACCGGTGGATGCACCGCACAAGCTGCTGGCGGCTGACGTGGCCTTGTTCAAGGGTGAGCGATGGATGAGCAACGAAGGGCGCGGAATCATTCATCGCTCGCCGCAGGCACGGGCTGGCGAGCGCCGCCTGATCATGACGCTGGATTGGTTGAAATGAAGGGCGGCTCGCGGACTCAGTGTTGGTGTGCCTTGCCGACAAAGGTCAGCGAGGTGAAGAGGCTGCGCTCTGAAACGTCCTTGCGATCGACCGCGGCTACCTTGGCTTGAGCCGCGATGACGTTCAACCCGGCGTTGCGCACGGTGACGGTGGCGCGACCTCGTGCATCGGTGACGACGCTACTGGCGTCCGACATGCCTCGGTAGTCATCGAGCAGGGCGATGCCACCGGCCGGCTTGCCATCGATCGTCAGTTCAACGGGTAATGGATTACCGACGCCTACTTCGCTCGGATCTTTCAACGGCCGAATGACCATGGCCAATTTCAGCGCGTCGGGCACCTGCGCGTGTGCTTTCAGGATCGCCAGGCTGTACTTGTAGCTGTGACTGGCGCTGACGGCGCCAGGTACGTCAGCCATGGGCTTGTTCACCGATTCTCCCTGAGCGTTCTTGCTCCAGACACCGTTGTCCAGGGCAACGGCGAGCACGGCGGGCTGCGCGGCTGGATGCAGGCGCGCGTGGTCGCCGAGCTTCTCGACCGTCACCGGGATCATTTGTCCGCGTTCATCGTAGGCCCATGCGCCTTTGACCTTATCCGCGGCATAGGCCTGGTCTTCTGCGCCGTGCCCGTAGACGACGTCCAACTGGCCGTAGCGTTGTTCGGTCCAGATACCATGGGCATACGCACCTTGGGCGCTGAGAAGGGTTGCAGCGGCAAGCAATGACAAAGCAATTTTCATGGGTTTTCCCTAGTGTTCTGCAGGGGTTGAACCGTGCGCATCGAACGATGCCGATAGGCATCGCGGGTGCAGCACGGCAATCGTGTAGGGCGCTTCTGGTCAACGGACATTTTCGGTTGTAATCTTGTCACGTTATATCATAACGTAGGTAGAATTATTCATGTACGGATATGCGAATCACTTCAGGCGCCTGGCATTCGCTGGCGCGGCGCTGACTGGCAGCGTTGGTTTCTACACGCCGCTGGCGGCACAGGAGTCGGAACCACCAGGGCCTACCGAGTTGGGCCTTGTCGAGATTTCTGGCGATCGATACGGCACGGGTATAGCGCAACCGCTGGTGCGCAATCGGATCAGCACGGCCTCGCAAAGCCTGCCGACTGCCGTCTCGACGATAACCGAAGAAGAGATCCGCACCCTCAACGTGGATCGCGATATCTCCAACATCTACCGACGGGTGCCGGGCGTGGTAGCCAACAACATCGATCAGGGGGACACCGGTAACGGTTTTCGCATGCGCGGGTTCGCCACCAATGGCACCCACGGGGCCGACGTGGCGGTGTCGGTGGACGGGGTGCCGCAGAACATTCCCTCAAGTCAGGGCGGGGCAGGGCATGGTCCCGTATTTCTGGAATGGCTCACCCCGCAGATGATCAAGCATGTGGACGTCATCAAAGGCCCGGTGTCGGCACTGTACGGCGATCAGAATCGGGCAGGCGCCGTGAACATCGAAACCTTGGACGGCAGTGACGTCGCGTCCAGCATCGGGGTGGATGTCGCCAGCTTCGATGGCCAGCGGACTAACGTGGTACTAGGCGGTGAACATGAAGGCCTCGCGTCACTGTTGGTGACTGACCTCTACAGGACCAACGGATACCGCAAGGCCGCCGAAAACCAGCGCGACAACTATTTCTGGAAGCTTTCCAAAGTCATTGGCGATGCGAAATACTCGGCGCGGTTCAGCCATTACGAATCGGACTTCAGGAATGACGGCTATCTGAGCCTGCCCGCATTGAAGGCGGGCACCGTCGGCCGCCGCGATACCGACAACCTGTATGGCTTCGGCAACGCCAATCGCAATACCTACGTGTTCAATCGGTCGCCGGCCGAGGGCGAGGCGGGCCTGTACTACACGGCCTATTACGAAGACTTCAGGCGCGTACGCGGCATCTCCAACGGCACGAACACACATAACTATGGCAAGGACGATCGTGACATCTACGGTGGTCGCCTGGCCTATAACTTCGTGTATGAAGACACGGCATCGCTCATGGTCGGTACGGACGTGCGTCGCGACAAAGGCGATGCCTTTCGCCAGCAGTACCGCAACTTCCAGCCCACGCAAAACTTCTACTACGACTTCGACATGGACCTCATCACCTATGGGGTCTTCGCGCAGGGCCAGTACAAGCCCATCGATTCGCTCAAGTTGCTCGCCGGTATCCGTCACGATCGGTTCGACTACGATATCGACAACCTGAAGTTTCGAGACGCCAGTACCGGCTACAACAGCTCGGTGACAACGCCCAGGTTCGGCGTGGCATGGACACCGATCGATCAGCTCGAACTGTTCACCAATGTGGCTCAGGGTTTCCGCTCCCCAGCGGCGGAGTACATCAGTTCAGGCAGCAGCAGTGCGCTTCCGCTCAGGGACACGGGTGGACAGATAAACGGCAGCGTACGCCCCAGCAAGGTCAAGTCCTACGACGTGGGTTTTACCCTGCGGCCTACCGATAGCCTGTCCAGTACCACCGAGTTCTATTACATCCAGAACGACAGCGAGACCGTGCAAACCTCGCCGGGTGTGTACGAGCAAGTAGGTGACACCACGCGCAAAGGGCTGGAGACCAGTGTCAACTATCAAGCCACGTCGACCGTCAGTACCTACATCAGTTATGGCCGGATCATCGATGCGGTCATCACCAACCCGGCGCCGGGTATCGGTGCGCGACTGGTCGTGCCGGAGCACACCTACAAGGCGGGCGTTCAGTATCGAGACGGGTTCATGGGTGGGCAAGTTACATTGAATGCCGATGCTTATCATCTGGGCGGCATTCCCTATTACGTCGGCACTGGCAGGAAGACCATGCCTGCCTACACGCGCTATGACCTGCGCGCCAGCTACGACTACAGCGATTACCAGTTCAGTGTCTACGGCACTTTTCAGCCCCACCGGTATGGCAGCGAAGTGGCCTATGGCACCAACAGCGGCCTGGTGATCGTGCCTCAGCCATCAACCACCCTGGGCGCATCGGTAAGGTACTTTTTCTGACGGCCAGGGTCGGCCCAAGCGATGCGAGGCTACCACAGCTCGGCTTGTCCGATATGCCGCCGCGCCTTGTCCCGATACTCCAGCAATACTTCGTAATCGGCGAAGGCCGTTTCCTGCACGGTCGTTATAGCCAACACTGCCGCAACCTCTGGCAGATGTGCCAGTGCCGCATTCATGGCCTCGCGCAGCAAGCCTGGCTCTGGCCCGTGGAGGCTGGTGACATACGGCAATGTCGGCGCATTGGCCGTACGTTCCACGACCCGCACGCCGGCGACTTCATTCGGGGCATGGCGAGCCAGGTAGGCAAAGGTCACGCTGTCGATGGCCGCCAGGTCGGCGATGCCTGTGGCGACGTGGGCAATGCTCTGGCGATGACTGCCAGTCGCTAGAGCGCTTTTGAAGAACCGACCCTCCCGCACATGGGGGATCAGCGCATGGCGCAGCAGGTTCATGCCACTGTTGGAGTCGAGGCTGTTGTAGGCGCCCCGGCAATCGAAGAATTCGGCGAGGGTCTGCCGTGGGTCATCGAGGCGAGCGATCAGCAGGCTGCAATGTTGTCCGGCCTGTGCCTCGGGTAGCGCGAAATGAGGTCGGCCGACGATACGGACCCGATGCTTGAGTTCGGTGATCAAAGGCAAGCCGCAGGTCTGCGCCAACAGCAGTCGTGGATGCAGCCACAGCTCCGCGAGTGAACCCGGCCAGGGCGTGGGGCGGTCGGTGCCCAGCAACTGCAGGGTTTCCTCCAGCCAGCGGCGGTACGCCTCGCCGACTACGGCGGGCGCAGGATACATGGGCAGTGCAGCGATCACGTCGGTGCTCATGGCTGGGTGCCTCGACCTAGAGGATGCAGAGGACTGTCGACGGGGGACACGGCATAACGCCGAAACAGCTCGCTGTAGCCATTGACCAAAAAATGTCCGCTGCGTTGCAGCCAGTCCGTGCGGCGCTCGCGGTACACGCGGGGCAGGTAGTACCAAGGCAACCCCGGCAGGTCGTGATGCACCAGGTGCAGGTTGAGGTTGAGAAACAGCCAGCGCCAGGGCCAGCCCGCTTCGTTGAGCACCGAGCGCTGCTCGGGTGCCTCGGCAGGGC
Source organism: Pseudomonas baltica (assembly GCF_014235765.1). GTDB lineage: Bacteria > Pseudomonadota > Gammaproteobacteria > Pseudomonadales > Pseudomonadaceae > Aquipseudomonas > Aquipseudomonas baltica. The sequence goes on along the minus strand of NZ_JACMYH010000001.1, from coordinate 1,134,976 downwards.
GATGTTCGTAGTAGGAACGGACCATGGACAGCGCCAGCGCCAGAACGCTCGCCAGCAGGTAATCGAAGACAGCCACGCCTTGGGCGCTGATGAACCCGAACAGCGCCAGCACGCAGAGCAGATGAGTGACCCACATCAGCCACGCTTGCGCCTCGCCGCGCAACAGGCGCGCGCACTGCTCGTGAATCAAACCGGCAAGCGCCAGGGCCGGGCCTACGCAGAGACGGCCCAGCAGGGTCTTGTTCAGCCAGTGCAGCGTCCGGCCGGGCCCCGCGCTGCCTGACCAGGCCCGGGCATCGAGGTATCGGCTTTCCGGGTCGTCGCGCGGCAGCGTGATCGTTTCGTCGCGGTGATGGGCCAGATGGCTGTCGCGGTACAGCGTGTAGGGGTACCAGATGGCCAGCGGGGCATAGCCCAGGACCTTGTTGACGCTGCGCCAGCGGGTAGGGTGGCCGTGCAGAAGTTCATGCTGCAGCGACATCCACAGGGTAAGCAGCGGCACCAGCAGCAGTACGGTGAGCGGTCGCCCGATGAACGAACCGAATTCGATCAGCGCCCACCAGGCGCCATAGGTGCCGAGCAGCAGTAACCAGGTCGGCCAGTCGCTGCGCGCGGTCCAGGTGTTCTGCAGTTGCAGGATCGACTGGCGGTGATGGGAATCGAGATAATTGGGCATAAGGACGACACGAATGCTGATCGGTATGTCGTCGACACTAGCATTGGTGCTTATGCCTGGATAATCACTAAATGGTTTCAGTAAATTCCTGAATGGAATAAGAGGCTTGTATACTGGACTTTGTGGGATACGAGGCTTTTCGAGCTACGCCGCCTTGGCCATCCTGGACGCGGCCCCTTTTAGATCTTGAATGGACAGGGCCAGAGCGCCCGCCTGGTTTTCAACGAGCAAGACATCATCTATGAGATGGTCGATGTTTCTGCTGCGCAGAAACAGGGCGTGGCCGCGGAGCATTTGGTAGATCATTTCCAACTGAAGTGCCGCGTCATGGACGTCTTCCTGCATTTCAGTGATGTGGGTGGTGGGCATGCGGTGCTCCGAGGGCTCTATCGGTGTTTTGGCGTCCTGGCCACGGGATGAGCGTTGTTTCATTTGAGTGTGATCAGTCTATCGGCCACGGCCCGCGCAGCTTAAATAGTCTTTTCCGATAGAGGCTATAGGCCAGTATGTTGCTGGATTGGATCGGATACGCCAGCATCGAGGGACAGGGCCTTGCATGGCCGCCGGTTTTGCCAAGAGAGGACTTTTCGATGAGCGACGTCAGATACCGCCGCCTGGGCCGCCATGGCCTGCAGGTTTCCGAAATCACCCTGGGTACGATGATGTTCGGCGGCCAGACCGACGACGCCACCGCCAAGCGTATCGTCGACGATGCCTTGGAGCAGGGCATCAATGCCATCGACACGGCGAACAATTACAACGACGGCGCTTCGGAAATCGCGGTGGGCAAGCTGATCGCCGGCCAGCGCTCGCGTTGGGTGCTGTCGAGCAAGTTCGTCAACCCCAACCCCGGCGTGCAAGGGCCGAATGGGCGCGGGGCTTCGCGCCATAGCGTGATCGAGTCGGTGGAAGGCAGTCTGCGCCGCTTGCAGACCGATTACCTCGACCTCTACTACGTGCACCGTGAAGACCCTTTCACGCCGGTGGAAGAAACCGTGCGCGCCTTGGCCGATCTGATTCGCGCCGGCAAGATCCGCGGCTACGGGCTGTCGAACCACAGCAGTTGGAAGCTTGCCGAATTCTGCCGGGTGGCAGACCTGCTGGGGGTCGAGCGGCCGACCGTGAGCCAGCCACTGTACAACCTGGCCAATCGGCAGATCGAAGCCGAGCATCTGCCGGCAGCCGAGCATTATGGCATCGGCGTGGTGTCCTACAGCCCGCTGGCGCGAGGCGTGCTGACCGCCAAGTACGACCCCGGTGCCGAACCGGGTGTCGACACGCGGGCGGGGCGCAGCGACCCGCGCCTGCAGCAGACCGAGTGGCGCCCAGAGTCGCTGAACCTGGCGCAACGCATCAAGGATCACGCCCAGGCTCGTGGCATCACCTCGGGGCAGTTCGCGCTGGCCTGGGTGCTCAACAACCTATTGATCAGCTCGGCCATCGCCGGGCCTCGCACCGAACAGCAATGGCGCGACTATGTGCCGGCGTTGCAGTACCGGTTCACCGCAGAGGACGAGGCTTTCATCGACGCCCTGGTGGTGGCGGGCCATAGCTCGACGCCTGGCTACACCGACCCGAGCTACCCGGTGACCGGGCGTCGGGTTCAGTTCTGAGCCGCGGCGCAGACCGTCAACGGGGCATGGACGGCGGCGGCGATGGTGCTCCCTGCCTGTGGGCGGCCATATAGATAGCCCTGGGCATAGTGGCAACCATTTTCCGCCAGCCATTTCGGCAGGTAGGGCAGGTGGAAGTCCTCGATGCCTTCGGCCGTGACTTTCATTTTCAGGCTGCGTGCCATCCCCAGGATGGCTTCCACCATGGGCAGGTGGTCAATGCTGCCGGCCTCGAAGAAGGACCGGTCTATCTTGATCTTGTCGATGGACAGCCGCGTCAGATGGTACAGGCCCGAATAGCCGATGCCGAAGTCGTCCAGCGCCACGCTGATGCCGTAGGCGTGCAGCTTGCTCAGGTTCCGCTGGGCGGCGTCGAGGTTGCCCACCAGCGCTTCTTCCGTGATCTCCACTTCGAAGCGCTCGTACGGGAAGCGTTCATGCCTGAGTTGCTCGGCCAGGCGATCGGGGAACAGCTCGTCGGTGATCATGGTGGCGCTGACATTGAGCGACAGGTGCAGTGTGTCGTCCCAGAAGCTGGCCGCCCTGCAGGCCTGCTTGACCAGTGAGCGGGTCATGGCCGGAATCAGGCCAAGGCGCTCCAGTATCGGGATGAAGTCGGTAGGCATGCCGGTGCTGCCGTCGGGCCGGGCCCAGCGTGCGAGCACCTCGAAGCCTACGATCGTCTGCGACGGAAGGGTGACGATGGGTTGGAAGAACGGCACGATTTCTTCGCGCTCCACCGCGTGCCTGAGGGCTTGGTCGAGGTCGGCTTGGGCCCGCAGCTGCCGCTCGTATTCGTTGTCGTAGAAATTGAACATGGAGCGGCCAGCGTTCTTTCCCCGGTACATCGCCGTATCGGCGCAGTGCAGCAGTGCGGACGCCTCGGTGGCATCGATCCAGGAACGCGATATGCCAATGGTCGCGCCCAGCCGCACGGGGGTGGAGGGTTCGACAAAGGCCTCGCTGACCCGCTGGATGGTCGTTGCGGCAATGTCGCTCAACTCGCGCTCATCCCTGTAGTCCAGAAACAGCAGGCAGAATTCATCCCCACCCAGTCGGGCGGCGGTGCCACCGTGCAAGCGTGCGATGTGCTTGAGCCGGTCGGCCACCTCGACCAGCACGCCGTCTCCGCCAGAGTGGCCATGCTGGTCGTTTATGGCTTTGAAGTGGTCCAGGTCGATCAGCATGATCGATATGCAACGGTGCTGTGCAAGCCGTTCGCACAGCAGGTCCATGAAGCCGCGACGGTTGATCAAGGCGCTGAGGGAGTCGTACTTGGCCAGGGTTTCGGTTTGAAACTGGATCCGCTGCAGACGCCGGTAGCTGAGTTGAGTACTGGTGACCATGCGCTTGAGCACGATGGTCGGCACGATCAGCGAAATCATCGAGAACCCCGAAGATGTCAGCACGAAACGCCACCGTTCGGCATCTTCGAAGTCACCGTCGTAGGGCAGGTTCAGCCAGTGCATCACATAGGCTTCGAGGTGGAACTCCCACAGGATGGAGAGCCCCACGATCGTGAGCAGCGTCAGCGACAGAAGCATCGGCAAGCGGCATGGATTACGGCGGTTGAGGTCGTTCATGGGCGGCATCGGAAGGTCATGCGGATAGAGTGATATCAGACAGCCATCATCTCATAAGCGTTCATACCGCTGATCGTATGGCAGGTGCATTTGGTCGCCACGACAGAAGGTAGGGCCAAGTGGCCACACGGCCTGCGAACACTATTCAAGCTTCCTGCGGCAATGCCGATAGCGGGTTCATACCGCCCACGACGCTAAGGAAAGTGCCGAACCCGGGGCTTTTTTTGGTGGACCTGACAGGATACCTGTATGACGTGGCTTCGCGATGCAAAGTTATCTTCCAAACTGATTGCGGCCTTCGGGTTGTGTGCGTTCATTACCCTGGGCGTCGGCATGCTGGGTAGCCGCGGCGTCAGTCAGCTGTCGGACAGCCTCAAAGGGGTGTTCTCTAACAACCTGGTGTCGGTTGCCAAGACGGCCGAAGCCAAGAGCAAGGCGATTGCCCAGCTCAAGGACCTGTACGCCCTGATCGCCGCCCATGCGGAAAACGATTCGCAAAGCGTCAAGGACTCGATTCGCCAGAGTATGAACACCAACTTGGCTGACAGCGAGAAGGCTTTTGCGGCGTACCGCAAGACGCCACAGGCCGACGACGAGCGTGCCGCCGGCGACAAGATGGAACGTGACTGGCCGCTGTATCAGGCGCAGCTGCAGAAGGTACTGTCGGTGCTGGACACCGGCGATGTTTCAGCGGCGCGCTCGCTCATGTCGGGGGAGATCCAGCCGGCCTATCGCACCGTCATGGACGAGTTGACCGTGATGGTCGAGTCGAACAACCGGCAGATCCAAGAAGGCGCGCGTGACGCCGACGAGCAGGAGCGGGCGGCGATCACCGTGCTTTATATCGGTATCGCACTGGCCTTTCTGGCAGCACTGGCACTGGGGCTGTTCATGAGCCGCCTTATCAGCAGGCCCATCGCCACCGCGGTGGCCAGCGCGAAATTGATCGCCAAGGGTGATCTGACCCACAGCATTGGCAGCTCGGCCCGTGACGAGACCGGGCAGCTGCTCGCCGCGCTCGGCGAAATGCAGGAAGGCCTCAAGGCCACCATCCACCAGATTGCCGACGCCTCGAATCAACTCGCTTCGGCAGCCGAAGAGTTGAACGCGGTCACTGAAGACGGCAGCCGTGGGCTGTTGCGTCAGAACGACGAGATTCAGCAGGCGGCCACGGCCGTCACCGAGATGACGTCGGCCGTGGAAGAGGTCGCGCGCAACGCCATCTCCACCTCGGAAGCCTCGAAGACCGCCAGCAGCCAGGCCACCGATGGCCTGACGCAGGCGCGCAATGCCGTGGAAGCGGTGAACAATGCCACCATCGAAATCCAGTCCTCGACCACCATCGTGGAAGACCTGGCGGTTCAGGTGCGCGATATCGGCAAGGTGCTCGACGTGATTCGCGGTATCGCCGAACAGACCAATCTGCTGGCCCTCAACGCGGCCATCGAAGCGGCCCGCGCCGGCGAACAGGGGCGTGGTTTCGCGGTGGTTGCCGACGAGGTCAGGGCACTGGCGGCGCGTACCCAGTCGTCCACGGGCGAGATCGAAAGCATGATCGGTGCGGTGCGTTCGCGGGCAGACCAGGCAGTCGCTGCCATGGGCAAGAGCCAGGGGCTGGTAGGGGACACTCAGGTATTGGCCAAGGCCACCGGCGATGCGCTGCAATCCATCGCCACCGGGATCGCGCAGATCAACGATCGCAACCTGGTCATCGCCAGCGCCTGCGAAGAGCAGGCCCACGTGGCTCGTGAGGTCGACCGGAATCTGATCAACATCCAGGACCTGTCGACGCAGACGGCGGCAGGCGCTCACCAGACCAGCGCATCTACCCAGGATCTGTCGCGCCTGGCCATCTCGTTCAACGATCTGGTGGGTCGCTTCCGTCTCTGAATTCGTCTGCGAAGTAGTAAAAAATCGTACAACCGATTCAGCAAAAGCTCACGATAGTCCGTACAATTGAGATGGGACGCATTCGCGTCTTCTATCCAGTACGGAGTTACACGCGTGGTCAAGTCGTTGAATCGGGCCCATTCCTGGGTGCTGTTGTGCTCAGTCCTGCCTTGCCTGGCCATGGCGGCCACCGAGCTGCCCTCCAGTGTCATCCAGGCCAGCGGCGAAGGTGAGGGCGATGACGGCTACGCCCGCGTGCGCGGCGAAACCGCCAGCAAGAGCGCCACGCAGAACCGTGATGAAGCGCAGACCATCAATTCGGTAACGGCGCGCACGCTGGATGACTACCAGGTCAAGGATTTGAACGACGCGATGCGCTTCGTCAGCGGTGTGACCCAGACCAACACCCTGGGCGGCACCAAGGATGCGCTGATCAAGCGCGGGTTTGGCAGCAACGACGACAACTCGATCCTGCGCGACGGCATCCGCTCGGCCATCGGTCGCAACCTGGGGGCGACCACCGATCATGTGGAAGTGCTCAAGGGGCCGGCCTCGCTGATGTATGGCGCGCTCGAACCGGGCGGGGTCATCAACGTCGTCAGCAAGCAGCCGCAGTTCACCCGCAGCACCACCCTCGGCGCATCCGGCTTCAGCGAGGGCGGCGGTTCGCTGTCGCTGGACACCACCGGCCCGCTGGGCGATACCGATCTGGCCTACCGGCTGGTGGCCGAGCGCAGCCACGAGGATTACTGGCGCAACTATGGGACCGACGAGCACACCCTGATCGCTCCGTCGATTGCCTGGGTCGGTGAGCGGGCCAGTGCTTCGCTGGCCTATACCTACAACGACTACGCCAGCCCGTTCGACCGTGGCACCGTGTTCGTCGCTGGGCGACCCGCCGACATCAGCTACCGCGACCGCCTCGACGAGCGCTGGGCCAAGACCGTGGGCATCAGCCAGAGCACCACAGCGAAGTTCGAATACCAGCTGGGGGACGCCTGGCGCAGTCGCCTGACCTACGGTTGGACCCAGGATCGCTACAGCCTGGCCATCGCTCAACCCAACACGCTCACCGGCAACACGCTGCGGCGCATCGCCAATGGCGGTCACTACGATTACGAAAGCCGCTACACCGCGCTGGACCTGATCGGCGACCAGCAGCTGTTCGGCCAGCGGCATGAAATCGTGGTGGGCCTGGACAACGAGTCGCTGGACAAATACCGCGGCAAGACCTACCGCAACGCCAATACCGCCGCCGGCAATATCGACATCCGCAACCCGGGCTATGGCCGTCTGGCCGAGCCGGTCACGGTCAGCGCGGCGCAGAGCAATGCCGAGAACAACCTGGTCACCACATCCCTGTACTTCAAGGATAACTGGCACCTCAACGATCGCTGGATCCTGGTGTTCGGTGGGCGTCAGGCGCATTGGGACCAATACAGCGATCAGGGCCTGGGCCGCTCGTACGCGCCCGGTGCCGATTCCAACGGCGACGAATTCATTCCCTTTGGCGGGATCGTCTACCAGCCCAGCGAAACGGTGGCACTGTATGCCAACTACAGCCGCTCGTTCGTGCCCAACGACGCCGACGATGCAGGCAACAGCTTCAAGCCCACCGAGGGTCGCAGCTACGAAGCCGGGGTCAAATACACGCCGACCGCTGCGCTGAACGTGAACCTGGCGGTGTATGACATCGAGAAGAAGAACCTGGTCAACAGCGTGCTGCAGAGCAATGGCGACAGCCTCGACGAGGCGGTCGGCAAGGCGCGCTCGCGCGGTGTCGAGCTGGATGTCACCGGGCGGATAGCCGAGAACTGGAGTGTGATCGGCACCTATGCCTACAGCCACACCGAAGTGCTGAAGAACGCCGAAGCGCCCGAGCAGGAAGGCAATCGTCTGCCCAACGCGCCGATGCACACGGCCAGCCTGTACCTGACCCATCATCTGGCCTTGCCCGCGCAGACCGGCCAGTGGCATGTGGGCGCAGGCGCGCGCTACGTGGGCGAGCGGCCGGGCGACAGCGCCAACAGTTTCTGGATGGACAGCTACACCCTGGCCGACGCTTTCGTGCGCTGGGACCTGCCCACCCAGGGTTACGAAACGCGCCTGCAGCTGAACATCGATAACCTGTTCAACAAGCAGTATTACCCAGCCACCACCGGCAGCAGCACGCTGCAGGTGGAAGAGGGCGCGTTGCGCACGGCACGTCTGACGGCGACCGTGAAGTTCTGAGACGCGAATGCGTCTGCGGCCTCAAAGCAGCCACAGGGCGGCGATCAGGGCCGGCGGCATGACCACTGCGCCGAGCTTGAGGAACGTCCAGGCGCTGATTTCGACCCCTTCGCGGCGCACCGCGATCAACCACAGCAAGGTCGCCAGGGAGCCGGTGACCGAGAGGTTGGGGCCCAGGTCGACGCCGACCACCAGCGCGCCGGTGACAGTGGGCGGCAGGTGCGCCAGTTCGTTGATGGACCCGCTGAGCAGGCCGATCGGCAGGTTGTTGCCGATGTTGCAGGCCAGGGCCACCAGGCCTCCTGCCCACCAGTGCGCCTGGGCCGGCGCGTGCCTGGCGGCCTGTTCCAGCCAGTTGGCCAACTGACCGGTCACGCCGGTCTGGCCAATGCCTTCCACCAGCACGAACAGCCCCGCTACCAGCGGCAGCACGCCCCAGGCCACGCCCTTGCACACCGGCCAGGGATTGCTTCTCTGGTACAGGTGGACGACGGCGAGGGTGCTGACGGCGGCGAGGAACGTCGGCAGGCCCAGCGCTTCGTCCAGGGCCGATACGGTCAACAGCAACACCGCCGTGACGGCCAGCCCGCAGGCGGTGAGTCGAGCACCTGCGCTCAGGCGGGGCAGTTGCTCGACGAGTTGCAGGCGCTGCTGCAGATCCCGACGCTGGGTCAGGCGCAAAACCAGATAGGTCATGGCGATGGCCGCCACGGACGGCAGGCTGAACATGGCCAGCCAATCGAGCAGCGGCGGCATGTGCTTGCCGAATATCACCAGATTGGCCGGGTTGGAAATCGGCAGGACGAAACTGGCAGCGTTGGCAATGAACGCGCAGACGAACAGATACGGCAGCGGGTTGACGCGTGCTGCCCGGGTGGCCGCGTACACGGCCGGGGTCAGCACCACGGCCGTGGCATCGTTGGACAGGAAAACAGTCACCACGGTGCCCACCACGAACACCAGATCGAACAGCCGTTGCGCACTGCCGCGGGCCTGGCGGGCAGCGACGGTCGCCAGCCAATCGAACAACCCTTCACGGCGGGCCAGTTCGGCCAGCAGCATCATGCCCACCAGAAACAGGTAGACATCGGTACCCTTGAGTACCGCTGCCAGTGCCGAAGGCAAGGCGATCAAACCGCCAGCGACCAGACCGATCGCTGCCGCCAGCGCCCAGACGTATTCGGGGATGCGCAATGGCCTGGTGATGATGCCCAACGTCGCGAGGAGGCTGACGCCCCAGATGATCAAGCTGGCGTGGGGCAAGGCGTGGCATCCTGTTCAGTGGCGCGGCGCAGGGTTTCCGGCATGGCAGTGAGCAGCAGGACGAAGGCCACCGCAGCAACCCCGGCCAGGGTCAGGAAGGCTGCGCTGTAGCCGGCCTCCTGCACGACCAGGCCGGCCAGGCCGTTGCTCAGCGCAGCGCCCAGGCCGAATGCCGTGGTCAGGGCGCCCAGGCTGACGTTGAAACGCCCGGTACCGTGGGTGAGGTCTTTGACCACCAGCGGAAACAGTGCACCGAACAGGCCGGCGCCAATGCCGTCGAGCAATTGCACGCCCACCAGCCAGTACGGATCATTGGAAAACGTATAGAGCACACCGCGAATCGGCAGGATCAGGAAGCCGGCCAGCAGCAGGGGCTTGCGCCCCCATTGATCGGCACGCGCACCCACCAGCAGGGCGGCGGGCACCATCACCAGTTGCGCGGCGACGATGCAGGCCGAGGTCAATGGGGTAGCCATGCTCAGGTCGATCTGCGAAAGCTTTTGGCTTACCAGCGGCAGCATCGCCGCGTTGGCCAGGTGGAACAGCGCGCAGCACACCGCGAACACCAGCAGCGCGCGGTTGCCCAGCAGCACCTTGAAGCCAGAGGGCTGTTCGTGACCGTCCTGATGGTGTGCCTCCAGCCCACGGGCGACGTCGTGGTCGATGGCATCGGCCTTCACGCAGCTCACTGCCAGTACGCTGGCCAAGGCCATGGCGGCCATCAGGTAGAACACCGCGACCGGGCCGAACAGGTAGGCAAACCCGCCCGCCAGCAGGGCGGCGAAGGCGTTGCCGGCATGGTTGTAGGTTTCGTTGCGGCCGGTACGCCGGGTGAAGGCCTTGGGCCCGGTGATGCCCAGGGAGATGGCGGCGATGGCCGGAGCAAACACCGAGCCGGCGATGGCGCCGAGCGCCTGGGTAGCGGCCACCAGGCCGAACGAAGTAATGAAAGGCAGTACCACGCAACTGGCGGTAACCAGCAAGGCGGCAACCACCACCACCGCACGTTTGTGCCGGGTCTTGTCGATCAGGGCGCCGGCGGGAGTCTGGGTGAGCAGCGCCGCCAGCCCGGCCAGGGTCATCACCAAGCCGATACTGCCGGGGTCCCATTTGTGCACCGCCAGCAGGTAGATTGCCAGATAGGGTCCGAGCCCGTCACGGACATCGGCCAGGAAGAAATTCAGGCCGTCGAGAGACAGCGCGTTACGCCGCGAAGTGGCAGATGTGGCCAAGGCAGTGGTCTCGAATGAGGGCAGGCAGGTACAGAACTGAGTGGGCGGATCGGGCGTAAGTTCCGGGCTCCACAGCGCAATCTTATGAAGATTCTGCTAGCGCGTTTTGGGCCTGAGAAATATCGCCAGAAAGGCAGGCAGGGCAAAGGCGAAAAGGGCAGCGGTGACACCCATGGCGCCCATGGCTGCACCGAACAACGGCGCGCCGGCCGTCTGCCCGAGAGCCAGACAGAGGAACGGAAAACCCAGGCCCAGGTCGGGTCGATCCGGCAGCAGTGCAGTGCCCTGGATCAGGTACGCACCCGAGGACATGATGTAGGCCGCGCCGAACAGGCCCATGGCGACGAAGCCATAGACGATGCTGAACTCGCTTGCGGCCAGGGTCAGGATCGCTGTGACGATGGCCAACAGCGAGCCGCCAATCGTTTTGCGTGTCAACCGAATGCTACAACCCACAGCGGGATTAGTTTGATAGCGTTTAGCTATCATTGCTCCGCGAAATGCCAATTGGCTTCCTTGCCAGCAGCGCCGTAACGTCCGCCGCTTCGGCGCGACTGCACCTTCGGATCGCGCGCCTTTTCCGTCCTCATCGGGCGAACTTTCGAGCCTGCCATGAAAAAACCTTTGTCTCTGGCCACGCGCATAGCCCTGAGCTTTGCGGCCATTCTCGCCTTGTTGGTAATGATCACCGCCATCGGCATCCAGCGTGTTGCGTTCATCGATTCCACGTTGAGCGACGTGAGCGAGAACGCGGCAAAGATCCAGCGTTACGCCATCAATTTTCGCGGCAGCGTGCACAACCGCGCCATCGCCATTCGTGACGCGGTGCTGGTGGACAACGATCGCGACCTGGAAAAACACCTGGCGCAGGTGGCCTCGCTGGAAAAAGACTATGTCGATTCCGCCGCGCCGATGGAGCAGCTGTTCCAGAGCGCTGGCGTAACAGGGGAGGAGCGTCAGTTGCTTGCGGCCATCAAGGGCATCGAGCGGCAGACCCTGGAATCGACCCGCACGCTCATCGAGCTGCGGCGGGGCGGTGATGTGCAAGGTGCCCAGGCTTTGCTGCTGCGCCAGACTTCGGATGACTACAGCGAATGGCTCAAGCGCATCAACGCACTGATCGACTACGAGGAAGCCGCGATCAAGGCCAAGCTGGGTGATGTGCAGGCTACCGCCAGCCAGTTCAGCACGCTGATGCTGGTGGCCACCGGTATCGCGCTGCTGCTGAGCATCGTGCTGTCGATCGTGATCATCCGCTTCGTCAAGTCGACGCTGGGCGCCGAGCCGGCCGAAGTGGCCCTGGCAATCGAGCAACTCGCCGCAGGCAACCTGAACCAGACCATCGTGACCGATTACCCCGGTAGCGTGATGGGGGTATTGCAAACCGCCTTGGGCCATTTGCGCGAGACCATCGAGCAGGTGCGTACGGCGGCGCGGGAAGTCACTCACTCTTCGGCGCAGCTGTCGGCGACCTCCACCGCCAACGACGCGCATATTCGCCTGCAGACCCGTGAGGCCGAACAGGTGGCCACCGCCATCACGCAGATGGCGGCGACCGTGGGCGAAGTGTCCGGGTACGCTGCCCAGGCTGCGGATGCGTCGCGCCTGGCGGATATCGAAGTGGAAAGCGGCAATCGGCTGGTGGCCAGCACCACGCAGGCCATCGAGCAGTTGGCGCTCACCTTGGAGCAGACCACCGACACCGTCGACCAGGTGTCGCGCCACAGCGAAAAGATCGAATCGGTCATCGACGTGATCAACTCGATTGCCGCGCAGACCAACCTGCTGGCGCTCAATGCCGCCATCGAGGCCGCCCGCGCCGGCGAGCACGGCCGTGGCTTTGCCGTGGTCGCCGACGAAGTGCGCTCGCTGGCCAATCGCACCCAGCAGTCGACCGAAGAAATCCGCGAGATGATCAGCACCTTGCAATCGGGCACCGAGGCGGCTGCGCAGACCATGCGCAACAGCTGCGAACTGGTGGGGCAGACCGTCACCCAGACGCGCAGTGCGCAGGAGGCCCTGGCCAAGATCAGCGAGCAGGTGGGTGCGATCAACCTGATGAACGCGCAGATCGCCAGCGCGTCCGTGCAGCAGAGCGCGGTCGCCGACGACGTCTCGCAGAACATCACGCGCATCCATGGCTCGACGGTGCAGTCGTCGACCGGCTCGCAGCAGGTCGCGACCGCCAGCACCGAGCTTGCGCGCCTGGCGGACCGCCTTTCGCAGAAGGTGGCTTTCTTCGGGGTTGTCTAGGCAGACGAAGGGCAGTGGTGCACTCGGAGCAAAGCTGTATACAGTTCCTGGCAAGGCTGCCGATACAACGATGCAGCCTTGTCTTGAGTGACTCCCTTTGCGACTGACCATCGGGCAATGAATACCGTGATGACCCATTTCGCTCCACCTTTCCCGGCCAACGAGCGCGAGCGCGTTGCCCGCGTAGCCGAGCTCTGCTACCGCGACGCGGTCGACGACGATGTGCTGGATCGGATCGTGGCGCTGGCCGCTGAAGTCTTCGGCACGCCGATAGCGCTCATTTCCATTCTCGAAGAACAGCAGCAGTGGTTTCGGGCGAAAGTCGGCATCACCGTTTCATCCACGCCGCGGGATGTGTCCTTCTGCGGTCACACCATTCTGGTCGACGACTTCTTCGAAGTGCCGGACACCCACCACGACCCCCGGTTTCGACACAACGTGCTGGTTACCGGACCGCCGGGCATACGCTACTACGCCGGGGTGCCGCTGCTGACCGATGACGGTCACGCCCTGGGCAGTCTGTGCGTCATCGACAAGCGACCGCGTGCGCCGATGTCAGCCGGCCAGCGGGAAAGCCTGCGGCACCTGGCACAGTTGGTGGTGCACAGGCTGCACGACCTGCGCGCCGACTCGTTCATCGACCGGCCGACCCGCCTGATGAACCGTATTCGCCTGGAAGACGACATCCATCGGCATCTGAGCGCTAGGGAAGAGCCGTTGCTGGTCGCGGTCGATTTCCTCTCGCCCAGTTTCGTCAACGATATCGTCAAGGCGCTGGGCTATTCGTTTTCCCAGCGTCTGGTCAGCGAAATCAGCCGTCGGGTGGCGGGCTTGATCGGCCACGACTGCGTGCTGTACCGGATCGGTCTCACCCGTTTCGCATTCATCAAGCCGCGTGACGAATGCCTGGCGACCTTGTACGCGAGGTTTTCCACGGCCTTCTCCACGCCGGTCGAGCATGACGGGATCCCGATTCGCACGCAGATCGGCATGGGTGCGCTGGAGCTGGACTGCCACACGATCAACGACCGTGACTGGGTGCGTCTGGTGGTCAGTGCCGCCGATTACGCGCGTGACCGCGGCATCGGCTGGGCCAGGTACCAGGCCGAACTGGACATCGCCCAGCAGCGTGCCTTCGTGCTGCTCAGTTCATTGTCGTACGCCCTGGAGGAGTCCGAGCAACTGGGCCTGGTGTTCCAGCCACGCATCGACTTCGCCAGCGGACGCTGCTGCGCGGTCGAGGCGCTGTTGCGTTGGACCCACCCGACTTTGGGGCCGATAGGACCGGACGAATTCATCCCGCTGGCGGAGAAGACCGACCTGATCCGGCTGCTGAGCGTCTGGGTGGTCGAGGCCGCCATCAAGCAGACCCGGCATTGGCGGGATGCAGGCTACGACTTCAAGGTCGCGATCAATATCAGCCCTTGCGATCTGGAGGGGCCGGCTTTCACCGACCGGCTGATCCAGACCCTGGAACGCTATGGCGTCGAGGCTGCGACCCTGGAGATCGAGTTCACCGAAGGCGCGTTGATCAAGAACCCGGCCGAATGCCGGAACCAGCTGACACGCCTGCGTGCGCTGGGCATCGAGATATCCATCGATGACTTCGGCACCGGCTACAGTAACTGGACCTACCTGCGCGAACTGCCTGCCACCTCGGTAAAGCTCGACCGTTCGCTGCTCAAGGACATCGAAAGCCAGGAAAAGGATCGTCGCCTGGTCACCACACTCATTGATCTGGCGCAGCGTCTGGGCTACAAGGTGGTGGCCGAAGGCATCGAGAACCAGGCCAGTTTCGACGCAGTGAAAGGCTGGGGTTGCGACGAGGGGCAGGGTTACTTCATTGCTCCGCCGATGGCCAGCGAACGACTGATCGAGTGGATCGAGCACGAAGGCGGTGCCGCTGCCGTCGCAGAGGCCGCAAGCGAAGTGTCTTGCTGAGGCCAGAGATCACACCCAGCCGAGGAACCTGAATGCCTTTCCCGAGTGCAAGCCAAGCGTTCATCCAGGGCATCCGTGCACTGCTGCCGTTGACCCCTGGGGTGATTCCGTTCGGCCTGGTCACTGGGGTGATGGCGGTCGAACTGGGTCTGTCGCCGGGCACCAGTATCGGCATGACGTTGCTCTTCTACTCGGGTTCAGCGCAGATGGTCGCGTTGCAGCTGCTGCACGTCGGTGTCCTGCCCGTGGCGATCGTCGCTACGGCACTGATCATCAACCTGCGCTTCATCATGTACAGCGCGTCGCTGGCGCCGCATTTTCACGGTTTGCCACGCCGCTGGACCTGGCCGCTGTGCTATTTGCTGTCGGACCAGGCCTACGCGCTGTGCACGCTGAAGTTCGACAGCGGCGAACTGGGCCGCCATGCTCACCATTACTACGCTGGCACCGCAGTGGGCATGTGGCTGGCGTGGCAGGTGTCGGTACTGGCAGGCGTGTACCTGGGCGCGAGCATCCCGCAGAGCTGGTCGTTGAGCTTCGCCATACCCTTGTCCTTCCTGGCGCTGCTGGTGCCTGGCATCCGCAGCCCGGCGACCTTGGGCGCGGCCGTGGTAGGCGGGGTGCTCGCCGTGCTGGCGGTGAACCTGCCTTACAACCTTGGACTGGTCATCGCTGCGGTGGGTGGCATCGCTGCGGGCCTCGCCATCGAAACCTGGCGCGACCGGGTCGCCTCGCGCGCTGGCGCCGACCCCGAGGAGCGAGCCTCGTGAGCGACCTGGGCCTGTGGGCGCTGTTCGTTGCCGTAGGCGTGGGAACCTTCGCCATGCGTCTGTGCTTCGTCGAGCTGCACGGCCGCTGGCGCATGCCCGAGCTGCTCAGTCGCGCCTTGCGCTACGTGCCAGCCAGCGTCCTCGCCGCGCTGGTGCTGCCGGCGGTGATCTACCCGAACGGACAGGGTGCACCGGTGCTGGACAATCCGCAGATTCCGGCGGCGATCGCAGCCGCGGTGGTCGCCTGGAAGTTCAAGAGCACGGTGCTGACCCTGGCCGTCGGAATGGCCGTGCTCTGGGGATTGAAGGCCCTGGCGAGCTAGTGGATTGCACCCCGCGCGCGCTTGCCGAATGCACCGTTCTTCGCAAAGCCGCCCATCGCGACCCACGAGTGCGCCATTAAGTGGCAGAATCTGCGCCACTTGATTCCGATGGAGACCCCCATGCTTCGTGCATTCGAACGAAGGCTCGACCCTTTCCCACCCGATGAAGTACCGCCGCCACCCGATGGCCTGGCCCGTTTTCTCTGGGCCTGCACGCGCGGTGCGCGCGGCTATATCCTGGCATTTGCGGTGCTCAGCGCTGCGGTGTCGGTCTATGAAGCCTGGCTGTTTTCCTTTCTTGGCCAGGTCGTCGACCTGCTCACCACCTGGCAGCAGGGCGGCGATGCCGCTGCCCAGGAAAGCCGCGTGTTGTGGGGCATGGGCCTGGTGATGGTGGGCAGCATCGCCCTGGTCGCCTTGCGCACCATGGTCCAGCACCAGATTCTGGCGATCAACCTGCCGCTCAGGCTGCGTTGGGACTTCCACCGGCTGATGCTGCGGCAAAGCCTGTCGTTCTTCTCCGACGAATTTTCCGGGCGGGTCACCACCAAGGTGATGCAGACCGCCCTGGCCGTGCGCGACGTGCTGTTCACCCTGATCGAGATCCTGCCGGGCATCGGCGTGTATTTCATCGCCATCATCGCTCTGGCCGGTGGTTTCGCACCCAAGCTGATGCTGCCGTTCGTGGCCTGGCTGGTGCTGTTCGGCCTGGCCATGCTGTATTTCGTGCCACGCCTGGGCAAGGTCGGGCAAGAGCAGGCCCACGCCCGTTCGTCGATGACCGGACGCATTTCCGATGCCTACACCAACATCGCCACGGTCAAGCTGTTCTCTCACTCCAACCGCGAGGCGCACTTCGCCCGTGCGGCCATGGAAGACTTCAAGAACACCGGCTTCCGCCAGATGCGTCTGGTCAGCCAGTTCGAGATCGTCAACCAGGCGCTGGTGGTCGGCCTGCTGATGGCGGCCGGTGGCTACGCGCTGTGGCTGTGGCACCTGGGCGAGATCGGGACCGGCGCCGTCGCGGCGATCACTGCCATGGCGCTGCGTATCAACGGCATGTCGCACTGGATCATGTGGCAGATGACCTCGTTGTTCGAAAACATCGGCACGCTGCAGGATGGCATGGGCACGCTGACCCGTGGGGCGAAGGTGCAGGACGCGCCCGACGCAGGTGCTCTGACGACTTCCGGCGGGGCGGTGACGTTCGACAACGTGAGCTTCAACTACAACGGCGAACGCCAGGTGCTCGACGGTTTGAGCCTGGACATCCGCCCGGGCGAGAAGATCGGCCTGGTCGGGCGCTCGGGTGCGGGCAAATCGACGCTGATCAACCTGCTGCTGCGTTTTTACGATGTCGACAGTGGCGAGATCCGCATCGATGGGCAGAACATCGCCCATGTAACCCAGGACAGCCTGCGCAGCGCCATCGGCATGGTGACCCAGGACACCTCGCTGCTGCACCGCTCCATTCGCGACAACATCGCCTATGGGCGTCCCGATGCCACCGACGAGCAGGTGCGCAGTGCGGCCGCCAGCGCCCAGGCCGATGAGTTCATCAGCCAGCTGAGCGACCGCCAGGGCCACAGTGGCTACGACACCTTGGTAGGCGAGCGGGGCATCAAACTGTCCGGCGGCCAGCGCCAACGCGTGGCGATTGCACGGGTGATGCTCAAGAACGCGCCGATCCTGTTGCTCGACGAGGCCACCAGCGCGCTGGACTCGGAAGTCGAAGTGGCCATCCAGGAAAGCCTCGATCACATGATGCAGGGCAAGACCGTGATCGCCATTGCCCACCGCCTGTCGACCATCGCCGCCATGGACCGGCTCATCGTCATGGACCAGGGGCGCATTCTCGAACAGGGCACCCATGCCCAGCTGCTGGCGAAAAACGGTATCTATGCACGGCTGTGGCAGCACCAGAGCGGCGGTTTCCTCGGCGAGGACCAGCAACTGACCGAGGGCGTCAATCAGGACTGAGTGGCGCGCCATGTCTCCTGCGCCGCGTCGCAGATCATCCTTTTTTCAACAGACATCGAGGCTGCCCCATGACTGCTCTTAGCGGAATCCGTGTCATCGAGATCGGAACCCTCATCGCTGCGCCGTTCGCTGCGCGCATGATGGGCGAGTTCGGTGCCGAGGTGATCAAGATCGAAACCCTGGGGCAGGGCGACCCCCTTCGCAAGTGGCGAAAACTCCACGAAGGCACTTCGTTGTGGTGGTACCTGCAATCGCGCAACAAGAAATCTCTGGCGCTGAACCTCAAGTCTGCCGAAGGCATCGAGATCGTCAAGCAACTGGCCGAAAGCGCCGACGTACTGATCGAGAACCTACGTCCCGGCGCCCTGGAGAAACTCGGCCTGGGCTGGGACGTCTTGCATGCGCTGAACCCCAAGCTGACGCTGGTGCGCATCTCCGGCTATGGCCAGTCCGGCCCTTACCGCGACCGGCCAGGTTTCGGCGCGATCGGCGAGGCCATGGGCGGCATTCGCTACACCACCGGCCACCCGGACTCACCGCCGGCACGGGTGGGGGTCAGCCTGGGTGATTCGCTGGCGTCCATGCATGCGGTGATGGGCGCGCTGATGTCGTTGCTGCGGGTCAAGACCGGTCAGGGTGACGGTCAGGTGGTCGATGTCTCCCTGGCCGAAAGCGTCTTCAACGTGATGGAAAGCCTGGTGCCCGAGTACGCCATGCTCGGCCATGTGCGCGAGCGCAGCGGCGGCGCTTTGCCCGGTATCGCCCCGTCCAATACCTATCCCACTGCCGATGGCGGTTATGTGGTGATCGCGGGCAACAGCGATCCCATTTTCAAGCGCCTGATGAACGCCATCGGTCGAGCCGATCTGGGCGATGACCCGGCGTTCGCTCACAACGATGGCCGAGCTGCGCAGAGCGACCTGCTCGATGGCGCCATCAGCGCCTGGAGCGCCCAGCGCCCTATCGAGGATGTGTTGCAGGCACTGGAAAGCGCCGAGGTGCCTGCCGGGCGTATCTACTCGGTCGCTGATATCGTCGCCGACCCGCATTATCAGGCCCGCGGCATGATTCTCGATGCGCAGCTGCCCGGTGGCGTGGCAACGAAAATGCCCGGCATCGTGCCCAAGCTCTCCGCCACGCCGGGTGTGGTCAATTGGCAGGGGCCCAGCCTGGGGCAGCATACCCAGGCCGTGCTGACCGAGCTGGGCCTGAGCGAGAGCGCTATCCAGCGCCTGAAGGATGAGGGGATCGTGCAGTGATAAACGACTACTCGCAACGTCTCGTCGTTCAGGAAGTGGCGCCCCGTGATGGTCTGCAGATCGAGCCGATCTGGGTTGCCACCGCAGACAAGATTGCCTTGATCGACCAGCTTTCGCTGGCGGGCTTCAGCCGCATCGAGGCCGGTTCCTTCGTTTCGCCCAAGGCCATTCCAGCCCTGCGCGATGGCGAACAGGTGTTCCATGGCATCGCCCGCCAGCCGGGTGTGACCTACGTGGCGCTGATCCCCAATCTCAAGGGGGCGCAGCGCGCGCTCGTCGCCAAGGCGGATGAACTCAACCTGGTGTTGTCGGCCAGCCAGAGCCACAACCGCGCCAACATGCGCATGACCCGTGAACAATCCCTGGCAGGCTTCACCGAAGTGCTCGAGCTGGCCCGCGGTACGTCGGTCAGCCTCAATGGCACTATCGCCACGACCTTCGGCTGCCCGTTCGAAGGCGCCATCGATGAACGCGTGGTGATGGACCTGGTCGATGCCTATCAGCGGCTCGGCATGCAGGGCGTGACCCTGGCCGACACCACGGGCATGGCCAACCCGCGCCAGGTCTACGCATTGGTCCGGCGGGTGCTGGAACAGTTGCCCGCCGAAGCGCTGACCCTGCATTTCCACAATACCCGCGGGCTGGGATTGAGCAACGTCCTGGCTGCCTACGAAGCCGGTGCGCGGCGCTTCGATGCGTCGCTCGGGGGGTTGGGCGGATGCCCGTTCGCGCCGGGCGCCTCGGGCAACATCTGCACCGAAGATCTGGTGAACCTGTGTGAGGAGATGGGCATTCCCACCGGCATCGATCTGCCCCGTCTGCTCGACCTTTCTCGCACCTTGCCAGCGCTGCTGGGGCATGAAATGCCGGGGCAGGTGGCGAAGGCGGGGCGTAACGCAGACCTTCATCCGCTGCCGCCGGGACTTGGCTGAGCAGCACCGCAGCATCGTCGTTCGTTACCCAGACAACAACGAAAAAGCATCCCGCTCAGGGGTTCGCCTGGAGAAAAACGGACCGTGCTCGAACGTAGGAGCGGTCCGTGGCCGCGAAAGGCGCACCGCGTTGCATCAGGCATACCGCGTCACGGCTTTCGCGGCCGATGACCGCTCCTACAGTGGGGCGCGATCGAACGTAGGAGCGGTCCGTGGCCGCGAAAGGCGCACCGCGTTGCATCAGGCATACCGCGTCACGGCATTCGCGGCCGGTGACCGCTCCTACAGTGGGGACGCGATCGAACGTAGGAGCGGTCCGTGGCCGCGAAGGGGGTGCTGCGGTGCATCAGGCATACCGCATAACGGCTTTCGCGGCCGGTGACCGCTCCTACGGGTTGCGCAGGGGCGGTCGGTGCGCGATCAGCCTACGCGGTCCAGGCGGGTGT
This sequence comes from Pseudomonas baltica, assembly GCF_014235765.1. GTDB lineage: Bacteria > Pseudomonadota > Gammaproteobacteria > Pseudomonadales > Pseudomonadaceae > Aquipseudomonas > Aquipseudomonas baltica. The sequence continues at coordinate 1,114,583 of NZ_JACMYH010000001.1, read as the reverse complement.
CAAGGTTTTCGCCGTCGCCCTTGTAGTCGTCATGCTTGACGTCGTCGAAGCCTTCTTCCGGCAGATGACCTTCCTCGGCGTAGAACTCGTACTCACCGTCGCGATACTCGAAGATGCTTTTATCGTCGGGCGCGTCGCGCTGGCCGTAGTTGTACATGTAGGTGTCGAGGAATTCGAAGCGCTTGTCGCCGTCTTCGGTCAGCAAGCCCTGCTCGGACAGGTCGGCAAACAACCCTTGCAGGTCATCGCGGTGGTCATCCATGCGGTTGTTGTGCTTGATGTCTTCGACGATCAGGAACGGCGTCAGCGCCAGGGTAAGGGCAGCACCGGCCCACAACAGTGGCCCGGTCAACGCCCTGGCCACGTTGGAACCCACCAGCGCGGCCATCTGCGCACCCCCGCCGGCTACGTTGAAGGCCCCGGCGGCCACGGTGATCGCGCCCTGTGCGACGACCGTCTGGTCGTTGCTGTTGAGCCCGCTCTTGATCTTCAGGCCGCCCAGCACCAGATCGGCCACACCGGTGAAGGTATTGGCGCCGGCGTCCATGATCCGCAGGAACGCGGAAACCGCGCGGGTGCTGGGCGTGCTGCCATTGAGCCCGGGATTCTTGGCGAAGCCGTCGCGGAAGCCCTCGGTCAAGGTCTTCATGTTGTCTTCGGAAAGGTTGAGCTTTTCCGCCAGCTTCTTCTTGTCGTCGATCGGCGCTGCATCGACGGCTGCATTGAAGTCCTCGAACAGCTTCTTCAGGTCGCCTTCCACCACACTGAACGGCCGCCCGCCGCCCTGGGGCTGGTCCTTGCCGAAGATCTGCGGCAGCGACTTGTCCAGGCCCAGCATCTGGTTGACCTGAGTGCCACGCACGCTGTCGACGATATTAGAACCCAGATTGACGAAGTGCTGGCCGGCGCCGAGCACACTGACCATGTCCTTGGCGATGGCTAGCCGCTCTTCCGGGGTATCGGCCAGGCTGCCGCCCTTGCCGACCAGCTGGTAGATACCCGAGGCCAGCGAGATCAGTCCGCCGGCCGATCCCAGCACGCCGTTGCCGTTGAGCTCGCTCAGGGTGCGCAGCATGCTGCCATGGGCGCCTTCGCCGAGGGTCTTGTAGACGTCCTTGCCCATGACCTTCTCGATATCGGTCTGGGTCACCGTGCCGTTCTGGCTGAACGTGGCACCCAGTTCCTTCAAGGCACTGGCGAAGGTTTTGGCGGTTTGCTTGTTGCCGAGAAATTCCTGGACGAAACGTTCGGTTTCCACGGTACGTCGAGGGATGTCCACGCCGCCTTTCTTCAAGGCCGTCAGCAGCGTCTTGATCGTATCCTGGGTGGCCAGCGCCGTGTTCTGGTCGTTGATTCCCGACGGATCGGCCAGCAGCTTGTCCAGGTCCATGGTGGTCGCGTCGATCATCATGTGCTGGGAAAACTGTGCGGCCTTTTCTGGATCGAAGGCGGCCAGGGCGGCGTAGGTCTTGCTGATGTCGGCTTCGGCCAGGCCTTCCTTGCCGCTGTTCTTCAGGTCAGCGATGTAGCGCGAGTAGTCTTCGGAGAACGCCATGCTTTCAAGCTTTTCACGCACCGCAGTCTTGTCCGGCAGGGCGTCGAGGGACTTGGCCTGCTGCGCCTGGAAATCCTTCTGCACGCTTTCGGCGCCGAACAGTTCGGCCGTGCGTTCGTCGACCTTGACCCGGTCGATGATCGACGACAGATCGTCGCCGCTGACCTTGGCGGTACTCTGGCCCATGGACATGTCCAGCACCACCATGTCCAGCCCGCCGTCACTGGCGGCCTGCGCGCGCAACGCCGTGTAGAGTTTGGCGCGGTCGTCATCCTTGCCGATGCTGCCGTCCTCCACGCCGGTTTTCCATTGCGCGATCAGGTTCTGCCAGGTCTGCTCACTGACGGTGAGCTTGCGGTTCGCATCGTTGGGGTCGACCGTGCCGGTCTCCAGATTGCCCGCATCCAGTTCGCTCATGGCCGGCAGGTCGGCTTCCTTGCGCGCATCGTCTATCTTGCCGTCGTCGTTGCGGCGGCCTTCATCCACGGCCACGAAGCGTTCATACAGCTGCGGATTGCTCTCCTTGGAAACGATGACCTTGCGACTGCCGCCGTCGGCATCGAACACCTCGGCGCGAACCAGGCCCGGACCGACCTCGTCCTTGACCCCGATGGTCGCGCCGTCGATGTCGGCGTCGGTGAACGGGTTGTCCTTGACCTGCTGGTAACCTTCGTCTTCGCTGGTCTTGATGCCGTCCAGGGTCTTGCCCATGTCGTCCAGGGTATCGAACGCCTCTGGAGTCAACTCGCGGGTAACCACCACCACGCTGTCGTCATGCTTGTACACCATCAGCACGTCCGGGTTGCTGGGGTCACGTTCGATGGTGCGTACCTGATCCAGGCTCGGCGCCTCTTCAGTGCGCAGCACGCTGGCGTCGTGCAGTTTTTCCTGCAGCTCGATCATCTCCCGGGTTGCGGGGTTCTCGATGGGCAGGGGCTTGGGCTGCTGCTGGGCGATGCTCTTGGCGATCGCGATCAAGGCATCGAAGGTCAGCTCGGGACTGGTTTGCGGTGCGACCGGATCGGTCGACGTGGCAGGCTGAAGGGTATCGGTCATCGGCTTGCTTCCTTGTGAGGTGAATGAGCGCGGCGCGACAGCGAGACAGCCGCCGAATGTCCACCGTACAGCCCGAGTGTTTAACTTTTGGGTCACCGCCTAGATCAGCCGTGCACCGACCAGAATGTCGGCCACTTCCTGGAACGTGGCATCCGGTACCGCGTCGCCGGCCGCACGCACGGCAATGCGGCGTGCCAGCGGTGCGTTCACGGCATGGGCGATGCCCAGCGCGCGTGCCTGTTCCAGCATCGCCGCCGATTCCTGCCCATCGGCCCTGCTGACGATCACCGGCACCGGTGTCTCGCCGCGGATGTAGCGCAGGCCCACCGCCCATTGGCCCGCTTCGCCGATCACCAGCGTGGCGTTGTGCAGACCGCGCTTGGTGGCCAGCGCATGCATCTGCTTGCGCTGGCGCTGGCGTGCCTGGCGGATCAGTGGGTCGCCGTCGCTGTCCTTGGTCTCGCGCTTGCGGTCGCTCTTGGTCATGCGCATCTCCCGGCCGAACAGCCACCGCTGCATGAGCACGTCCAGCCCGCCCACCAACAGGAAGGCGATGATCAGGGTGGCTAGCAGCGGCTGGAACATCTGCAGAAACGAGGCTCGTACGCATTCGGCGCCGCAGCCAGAGGACTGCATCAGGCTCTGCATGCCGGCGCGATATACCAGGACGAAGGCGACGGTCAACGCGCCGAGCTTGAACAGCCCCTTGAGCAACTCGATGAGGCTGCGCAGCGAAAAAATGCGCTTGAACCCCGCGACCGGGCTGATGCGCTCGAACTCGGGCTTGATCGGGTCGGCGCTGAACACCGGGCCGCCCATGGTCACCAGGTTGCTCAGCACCACGGTCACCACCGTCACCGCCAGCAGCGGCAAGGTGACGCTCAGCAGCAGGTCCACCGCAGTGCTCTGCACCCGCGGCCAGAGGCTGGCGAACGGTTCGCTCCAGACCTGGGCAACCAGCTCGACGAAGGCCATGCAACGTTGCTGCAGGCCTTCGGCGACGCTGATCAGGTACAGGCTGCAGGTCAGGATGACCATGGCGGTAACCATGTCCTGGCTCTTCGGCAGTTGGCCTTTGTTGCGCGCATCGCGCAGTTTTTTCTGCGAGGCGGGCAGTGACTTCTCTTCGCTGGGTTGCTCGCTCACGGCGCACCTGTCTGCAGGCCGGCCTGCACCGTCGACTCGACCACGTCGAACCAGCCGCGCATCGCGCCCAGCTGGCTGAGCATGTAGGGAATCATGAAGCTGACATAGACGACCATCAGGAACGAGAACAGCAGGTTCTTCACCGACAGCGACAGGTCGAACACGTGCAACTGCGGCGCCATGCGTGCCAGGTAGGCCAGCAGCAGGTCGGCGGTGAGGATGGCGATCACCACCGGGGCGATCATCAGCACGCCGGTCTGCATGACCTTGTCCAGCACGCCCACGATCTCCATGACACTGTTCTCGCCCAGTGCCGGCGCCGCCGCCAGTGCCGGCCACAACTGGTAGCTGCGGTACAGCCCGTCGAGCATCAGGGTGAACCCGCCGGACATGAAGAACAGCGTGATCAAAGTGATGCTCAGCAGGGTCGAGGTGACGCTCGATTCGCCCGAGCTCAGCGGATCGAGCAGCTGCGCCATGGTCGAGCCACGTTGCAGGTCGATCAGCTCGCCAGCGACTTCGGCGGCCCAGAAAGGGATACCGAAGATCAACCCGATGACCACGCCGATCACCATTTCCTTGATCAGCAGCGCCATCAACATCAGGGTCGACGGCGCCTGCTCGCCTGCCAGGGCGATGAAGATGTCCGGGGCAATCGGAATCGACACCACCACCGCGACCGCGCTGCGGATCATGCCGGTCAGGCCCAGCCGATTGAACGCCGGGGTGATGATGATCATGCCCAGGGCGCGGGCCACGGCCATGCCGAAGGCGCTGAGCAGGGGGTAGGCGAGGTCGAAGAAACCTGTCAGTTGCTCACCGAGCATGGGCCACCGTCAACGTGTCCACGCGGGAAAGTTGTCGAGCATCTGCCCGGCCAGGTTTACCACCTGGCTCGCCAGCAGTGGACCGAGCACCAGCAGCACCAGCATGACCGCGACCAGCTTGATCGCCTGCGGCAGGGTCTGGTCCTGGATCTGGGTCAGCGCCTGGACCAGGCCGACGCCGAAGCCGACCACGATGGCCACCAGCAACGCTGGCGCCGACAGCAGCAATACGGTCATCAGCGCGTCTTTCATCACTGTCAGGAAGATGTCCTGGCCCATGACTGCTACCTCGCGAGGGGGGGTGGTCGACGTTCATGCGCCGTAGCTCATGATCAGTCCGTGCATGAGGCGCGACCAACCGCTCACGGCCACGAACAGAAAGATCTTCAACGGGATCGAGATCAGCGTCGGCGATACCATCATCATGCCCATCGCCATGAGGATGTTGGAGACGATCAGGTCGATCACCAGGAACGGGATGTAGAGCAGAAAGCCGATCTCGAAGGCACGGGTCAGCTCGGAGCTGACGAACGCCGGGATCAATACCACCAGATCGTCTTCGCGAAGATCGGCGCGGGCTTCCTCCGACCAGATACTCTCGGTCGCCTGCAGAAAGAACGCGCGCTCATCCGGATTGGCGTAGCGCGACAGGTGCGCCTGCAACGGTGCGCGCAGCACGTCGCCGGCTTCGCGAATGCCGTCCACGCTCTGCAGGCTGATGGGCTGGGCTTCGAGGCGGTGGAGCATTTCCCCCACCAGCGGCGTGGTGATGTAGACGGTGAGAATCAGCGCGATGCCGTACAGCACCAGGTTGGGCGGCGTCTGCTGCACGCCCAAAGCGTTGCGGATGAGAAACAGCACCACGGAGATCTTCAGGAAGCCGGTCATGGTGACCACCACCAACGGCACCAGGCCGATGGTGGAGACCACGATGATGATTTCGATCAGGTTGGGTTGCAGCTCATTCATGGGCTGCACGGCTCGTCAAGCGCACCCCCAGGCCTTCGCCCAGGGTGACCAGTTCGCCTTGGCCGAAGGCTTTGCCATTGGCATGCAGCATGACCTGCTGACCCTCTCGGTCCGGCAGGGGCAACACGCTGCCGCAGACCAGTGCGCCAAGGGTCTGCACCGTCACTTCGAGGTGCCCGACTTCGCAGACCAGGGTGACGGGCAAATGCGCTGCAAGGTGGTCGGGGGATTGCGCCATGGTGGATTCTCCTGAGGAAGGCGAAAGGAACGGAAAGGAAGCCGGCGACGGTGAATCGTCCAGGCGCAGGCCGCCGGGGATGAGCGTGGCAAACGCGTGCAGGCGCTCGGCGATGCTTACCAGCACGCCTTCGCAAGGTCGATCGAGCATGACCACGTCGCCCGGCGCCAGGCTGTACAGTTCGTCCAGGGACAGCCGCTGCCAGCCGCAGGCGACCGATACCGGCAGGGGTAGCCAGCCAGGGTGCTCCGGCACGCGTGGTACCTGGGTATCGAGCAGGGCCAACAGACGTTGAGCGGCGCCCGGGTCGAGCGCCAGACCCAAGGTGGCGTGCCACGCGCCTTGGCTGACGGCCAATCCCAGGCGCACCGGCAACGTATTCTCCGCGAGCGGTTCAGGGACGCACTGCAGGGGCTGGGTGGTCAGTTTTTCCAGGGCTTCGACGAGGTCGAGCAGCAGGTACTCGAGCAGCAGGCAACGCTGTTCCGGGGAGGCCTGTTGCAGGCTGGTGCTCGTTTCGGTGCCAAACGCACTGTCCAGCAAGCCCATGGGCAGGTACAGGGCGCCCGCGTCCTGGCCGAGGCTGAAGGCGACGTCGAGGCGCTCGTCGAGCGCCTCGGGCCAGGCGCGCACGGCCAGTTGGCAGGCATGACCGCCCAGCGCGAACTCGATGACGGCGCGCGGGTGCAACCATTGATTGATCAGTTCCCAGGCAGTGGCATCGACCCGGGGGAAATGCGCAAGCACCTGTTGTGGCAACACCGGCGCTGGCGATGCCTGCGCGGGGCGGATCGGGCGGACGTCACCCATGGGGCAAGCGCCCGGGCCGATCTTCTGCTTCCGCTTCGGCGTGCCCCTGCACGCGCAGGCGGATCTGGCGGACTTCCTGTGCCAGCAGTTGGGCCATGGCCTGACACTGTCGCTGGTGCTGTTGACGCTGCTGCCGCAGGGTTTCCAGGTGAGCGTGCGCCTGGGTCCGTTGCTCGCTGAGGGCTTGCAACTGCTGTGCGAATTGCCGATCCAGGTGAACCCGCTCGGAGGCCTGCTGCTGGTAGCGCTGGACCTGCCAATGATCGACGACTTCACCCAGCAGCGCCGCGCCGTTGCGTGCGTCGCGGCGGGCCAGGGCTTCGCTGTGCAGGCAGTGCGCCTGGGTCAGGGTTTCTATCCGCTGCTCCAACTCGTCGCGGCTGCGCGCCTGGCGGGCGGCAGCCATCCGTGCCTTGCGTTCGCGCAACTCGCGCAGTCGCAGCAGCGCCTGCAGGCGCTCGGCGCCGGTCACTCGAGCAACTCGAGCAGCGCACGCACGGTTTGTTCATAGTCGCTGCAACTGTCGGCCTGCTGGCACAGGAATCGCTCGATAGCCCCCTGCCGCGCGATGGCCGCATCGGTCTGCGGATCGCTGCCAGCGCTGTACTCGCCCACCTGCAACAACAGCTGGACATCGGCGTACAGCGCCATGGACTGACGAATCTGCGCCGCGCTCTGGCGTTGCAGCGGCCGCACCACGGCGTCCATCAGGCGGCTGCGACTGCGCAGTATGTCGATGGCCGGGAAGTGGTTCTTCTGCGCCAGGGCGGCGCTGAGCACGATGTGCCCGTCCAGGATCGAGGTGACTTCTTCGGCCACCGGATCCTGGCTGCCGTCGCCTTCGGTAAGGACCGTGTACAGGCCGGTGATGCTGCCGCGCGCGGCCGGTCCCGCGCGCTCCAGCAGGCGCGGCAGGGCGGCGAAGAACGAAGGTGGAAAGCCGCGCCGGGTCGGCGGTTCGCCCGCTGCCAGGCCGACCTCGCGCTGGGCGCGGGCGAAGCGCGTGATGCTGTCCATCAACAGCAGCACATGCAGGCCCTGGTCCCGGAAGTATTCGGCGATGCTGGTTGCCACGTGGGCCGCCTGGACCCGCTCCATGGCTGGACGGTCGGAGGTAGCGACCACGGCGACGGTGCGTGCGCGGGCCTGCGCGCCGAGCTGGACGTCGAGCAATTCGCGTACTTCACGTCCACGTTCGCCGATCAATCCCAGCACGATGACGTCGGCGGCGGTGCCGCGCACGATGCTGGTCAGCAGCGACGATTTGCCCACCCCCGGCTCGCCGAATATGCCCACCCGCTGGCCACGGGCGACAGTCAGCAGGCCGTCTATGGCGCGGATACCCAGGGCCAGCGGCTGCTCGATCAGGCTGCGCGAGAACGCCGCCGGCGGCTCGCCATGCACCGGGTAGTGACGTGCCGGCCCTGGCGCCAGAGGCGGGGCCGGGCCGTCGAGAAAGTGGCCCAGCGGGTCGATGACCCGTCCCAGCAGATGCTCACCCACGCTGACCTTCAGGGGCGCGCCGGTGGGGATCACTTCGCAGCGGGTGGACATGCCTTGCAGCTCGCCGATCGGCGTGAGCAGGGCTTCGTCGCCTTCGAAACCGATGACCTGGGCCGCGACCAGACGCTGGTCGAGGGGATCGCGCAGGTAACACAGCTCACCGATGCGGGCCATTGGCAGGCTGGCGTAGACCATGATTCCGCGAATCCGCCGCACCTTGCCGCGCATCGGTCTTGGTATGGCAGTCGTGGCCCGCGCGAGCAATTCTGGCAGCACGGTGTCGAGTACCGCGCTCATCGGGCAGCTCCGCTGCTGGCAGGGGCAGCTGGCAGACCCAGGGCGAAGCGCAGGCCGCGCAACTGCTCGTCGACGTCCAGGTCGACCAGCGCGGCCGGGCTCGACAGCGTGGCCTGTCGCGGCCCCAGGCTGGCATCGCCCTGAACCTGAATCTGCACCTGTACCACGCCGAGCAGCCCGTCCAGCAAACTCGTGACCGGCGCCAATTGAGCCGGCGGCACGCGCAGGGTCAGTTGCTGCTGGTCGCGGAAGTCGTGCAGGGCGCGCTGGCACAGCTGGGCGATCAGGGGCGCGGCGTCAAGGTCGTCGAGTACCTGGCGAACCAGTGTCAGGCTCAGCTCGGCCAGCTGCACCTGCACCGTGGCCAGATAGCGCTCCACGGCTGCAGCGGTCTCGACCAGCTGTCGACCCGCCGCCGCCTGGCCCTCGGCAAGTCCTTCGGCGCGGGCGGCAGTGCGCAGGTCCTGGGCCTGCCGCTCGGCCAGCTCGAGCAGGTGTCGGGCCTGCTCGCGGGCGTTCTGCAAATACCGTTGGCCGTCGATCCAGTGCGCAGCTTCGTCGGCGCGCACGATGCGCCTGCCAGGGGTTGGCAATGGGCTGGCTTCACTCATGCATGCCCCCCTGGGTCGGCGGATCGCTGCGCACTACCCGCCGCACGATCATTGGCCCGTACTGTTCGATGCGCGGAGTAATCGGCGTGGCGGCGGCCGGGTCATCGATTTTCAATCGGTACCAGGCGGCCAGTGCGCGAGGTTGTTCGGCCAGCCAGGCGTTGACGCAGGCCTGGCCATCTCGTTCGACCACAGCGTCCAGTTCCTCGAGAGAAGCCGGCAGCTCGTGGCTGGCCAGCGGGCAAGCCAAGGCATGTTCGGCCAGGGCCAATTCGAACAGCGCATCACCGAAGTGCTCGCGCAGCGCACGTACTGCCGGTGCGCGAATTTCCCGAACCAGCGCCTCGGCCCAGAACACCACCCCGCAGCGACGCGCCAGTTGCCTGAGTTGCGCGCTGTCCAGGGTGGCCACCGGGACATCCTCGGCCGCCGGGGCGTGCAGCGCCTCGAGGGGTTGCAAGGCAAAGCGTCGCTCCAGCATGCGCGTCAGCCGCTCGCGCAGGCGCGGTTGGGCCAGCATCGCGTCCAGGGTGGCGGCGGGCAGGTCGAGGTTGTCGAAGCAGGCCTGCAGACGTGCCCGGTGCACGTTGTGCAGGGGGCGGGCGGTAAAGGTTCGCCAGCGGCGTTCATGCTCGGCTGCGGCGATCGTGCGTTCCGCTGCGTTCATGTGCCGTCCACCAAGGCGTAGCTGCGCGGCTGACGTGCCTGCCACAGCACATAACCCAGCACCCCAGCCAGCGCCACGATGGCCAGCAGCATCACGCCGAACAGGGTTGCAGCGCGGGTCTGGCTGCTGTCCAGCACCCAGATACCCATGACCGAGGAAAACGCGGGTGCCTGGCGTGCGCGCTCGCGGGCGGCGGCCTGCACGGGAATGACCGAGACGCCGTCGTAGCCCAACCCGGAAATGCCATTGGCGACCAACGTCTTGATCTGCGGTATCAGTGCATTGATGTCCAGCCCGGCTTCGTAGCGTACGAACACCGAGGCCGAAGAGGGGGTGATGTTGCGCTTGAGCAGATCGTTGTCCGGCAGCACCACGTGGACTCGGGCCGAGACCACGCCGTCGACCTGCGATACGGTGTGCGCCAGTTCCTCGCTCAACGCGTAGATCAGCTGGGCGCGCTCCTGGGTGGGCGACGAAACCAGGCCGTTGCTCTTGAACACCTCGCCCATGCTGGCGAAGGTCTGCTCCGGCAGGCCGGCCTGTTCCAGGATCGCCATGGCTTGTGCAAAGCGCTCCTGCGCCACGTTGACGGTCAAGCGCCCGTCCTTCTGCACCACGCGGTCGGCGGGGATGCCTTCGTGCAACAGCGCAGCGACCATGGTGTTGGCCTCGCGCTCGCTGAGATTGGTGTACAGCTGGGTCTTGCAGCCCTGCATCAGGCAGGCGAGCAGGACGATGGCCAGCAGGCGGCGTGTCGTGCGCTGCAGTATCGGCAGAGGCAGTATCGAGACAGGCAGTATCGAGAAAGGCGTAAGGTTCATCATTGACCCTTGAGCAAGGTGTTGGCGGCGCCGGACACCTGGGTGGCACCGCGCACCACCATCTGCGTCTCGATGGAGTGATCGAACATCAGGCTCAACGACTCCACGACTTTTTGCAGTTGCGGGTCGGCAGCGGCCTGCGCCGGGGTCGGGTGACCGGCCGCCGCAGGGTCGGTCTGTCTGGCGCCGAGGTCGGCGGCGCGCTCGGAGAAGCGCTGGGTGCGATTGAAGAAGCCGTCGAGGTTGTCCAGAACACCGGCCCCCAACTGCGCGGGGCTGGTGCCGGTGGGGGCGACGGCGGGTTGCCGGGCCATGTGCTCGAAAAGGTTCTGCGATACCTGGCCGGTGCCCACTGCATCGGCGATGGGTGGCTGTGCCGGTACGGCGGTGGCGGCAATGGGCAGCATGGTCAGGCTCCTGTTCGACGATGGGAAGGTTCAGCGCGACGCAATCACTCGTCGGACATCGCTTCGTTCAGCATTTCGTTGGCCTTGGGCATGATGATCATCTGGCCGGCCACGGTGACCGCGCCGCTGACCAACTGATCGGTGAACTCGGCGTCGCTCAGTTCCATGGAGCTGTCCAGCGCGGCGTTGAATTGCGCTTCGCCGTCCGTGCCGGCAGAGGGGTCGAGGTTCGGATCGATAGCGTTTGTAGCCATGGTCGTTCTCCTTGCATGTGAGCCCGAGGGCGGGGTGAACTCAGTTGAGGCCCGAGACCACCTGGGTCTCGGCGCCGCCACGAAAGATCCGCACACTGCCGGCCGCAGGTTGGGCAGCGGCCGTGCGGCGCAGGGGCGGTCGCAGGGCGGCGAGTTGCCCGTCGATCAGGCTCAGGTAGCCTGGCGAGCCGGCCGCGCGCACCGTGCTCGCGCTGGCATCGACGCTCAGCCGGGCGCGCGGGCCTCCGGCAAGCAGCGGGGCCAGCGCGCCCTGAACCGCAGCGGCCGACAGCGTGCCGGTGTCGAAGGTGCGCGCCGCAGTGTCGTTGGCGCTGTCGACGAACAGCGTGCTGCCATCGAAGTACCAGCCAAGCCCGTTGGCGGTGCTCAACGCGGCGAGAAAATCGGCGGCGCTGTCGCCACGCACCTTGCCGCGAACCTTGCCCTTGACGGCGTCGGCGATGACCACCGCGATACCGAGGTTGCTGCCCATCTCCTGCAGCACGCCCCGTACATCCTGGTCGATGATGAGGTACGGATAGGGTTGCGCGGCCCAGGCCGGCGCAGCATCGGTTGCGGCCCAGGCGCTGGGCCCGGCCAGCATGCCCAGGATCACCAATACGCTGAGCAGCCCCGGCGTGCCGGGCGAGCGCTGACGGGATCTGGCAATGATGTCTGGGCCGTGCTGGCTCATGCGCTGTGCGTTCCTGCCGATTGTTTGAACGGGCCGAGTGTAGCCGCGCGCACTTTGCGTTTTTGTGACGGTCGGCAAACGCGCCACGCACTGCAAGCCTTGCACCCCATGCAAGTGCGTGTTGTCACCGGACTGTCATCTGGGTAGGGTTCACTCAGCCCTTTGTCAGCATTCAGGGGAGGGGTGTAGTGGGTTTTTCAAGACCTGGAAAGTCTCTGCCGATCACGGCACTGGCGGCGGCCTGCGTGCTGTTAGGCGGCTGCGCCACGCAGGCACCGCCCAGCGATGACGGCGCGCGATTGATGCAACTGGCGGCCGAGGTCGATCGTCGCGGCGATCCTTCTTCGGCAGTGGCGCTCTATGAGCGTGCCGCCGTACTGTCCCAGGAGGCGCCCGAGGTCATGTTGCAGTTGGGTGAAGCGCGTTTGGCCAGCGGCGATCCTCAAGGCGCGGCGCGGGCTTTCCGTGGCGTGCTGGTCAACCAGAGCAAGGAGCCGCGGGCGCTGCTGGGCCTGGGCACCGCGTTGCTGCAGAGCGGCGAAGTCAGTCGCGCCAGTGACACCCTTGCACAGGCAGCACCGCTGATCGGCACGGCCACTGCCTACAATCGCCTGGGTACTGCCGCGATGCTCGCGGGCCGGCAGGCGCAGGGCATCGCCGCGCTGCGCCAGGCCCATGAGCTGGACCCGCAGAACCTGGATATCAGTACCAACCTGGCCTTGGCTCATGCACTTGGTAGTCAGCCGAACGAGGCCGTCGAACGCATGGCACAGGTGGTCCGCTCGCCACTGGCACGTCCCAGTCACCTGCGTCAGCAACTCCTGGTGCTGACCCTGGCCGGTCAGGAGCAGCGCATTGCTGCCGAACTGCCCGACCTGAGCGAAAGCGAGCGGATGGCGTTGATCGGCAAGGCACGGGCCATCAAGGTGCTGCAGGATCCGGCCGACCGCGCTCGCGCCCTCGGCATTCTCGCGCGCCAGGCGCGCTGAATATCAGGGCGCCGGCGCGGCCAGACGTTCACGCTCCAGCTCGCGCCTGCGCTCCAGATCGGCCGTTTCCCCAAGCAGGTACTGTTGCGCGGCGCGGCCAACGGGCGCCGCCAGGGTCGGCCCCATGGCTTGCCCCCGATGCAGGTCGCCGGTGTCTTGCACCATCCGCTGCAGGTTCAAGGCATTGGCACACCCCAGCGGCAAGCGCGCGCGGCCTGCGATGTTATCGGCACCCGTGCACGCTGCCGGCACGGTGCGCGCAGCGCCCGTCGACGGATCGTCGCGCAGCTGCAAGTAATCCACGGAGTCGTCCGCGCTTTCCAGGTCGGTGGCGCACCCGCCAAGCATCAGCAGGGACGCGACACAGGCCAATGTTCTGCAGCAGGCCATCCATCGACGATGAGTCCACGCAGGTTTACGCCCCACAGGTTCAGTCCACATAGAAGCCGAACTCCGTGTGGGCAGTGAGCGCAACGTTGCCTCCCGCCAGCCGCCAGGCCGGGTTGTCGCCGGCAGGGTCAAGCGGTGTGGCCAGGCTGCGGTCGGCCACCGGCTCGACGATGTAGGGGGTGATCAGGATGACCAGTTCGGTTTCACTGCGCTGGAAGCGTTTGGACCTGAACAGATTGCCCAGCACCGGTACGTCGCCCAGCAGCGGCAGCTTGTCGATGTCCTGCGAACTGCTGCGCTGGAACAGTCCGGCGATGGCGAAGGTTTGCCCGCTGCCGACTTCGACCCGGGTGTCGGCCCGGCGGACCTGGAAGCTGGGGACGCTGAACCCGCTGATCTGTACCTGGCTGGTGGTCGACAGGCTGCTGACTTCCGGTCGGACCTGCAGGCCGATGCGTTTGTTGGGCAGCAAGGTCGGGGTGAACTGCAAGGAAACGCCGAACGACTTGTAGTCGATGCCGATCAACTGGTTGCCGACCGGGACGGGCACGGGAATCTCTCCACCGGCCAGGAAGCTGGCGGTCTGCCCGCTCAGAGCGGTGATGTTCGGTTCCGCGAGGATTTCCAGGAAGCCGTTGCTCTGCAAGGCGTCGAGCAGTACATCGACGCTGGCGCTGCTGGAGTTGAACCCGGCCGACAACAGGTTGGTAGCGCCGGCCACTGCCGAACTGGCCAGCGGGCCGCCAGTGATCAGGCCGAAGGAAAACGAGCCGCTGTTGATCAGGGCATTCCAGTTGACCCCGTAGCGCAGCAACTGCTCGCGGGAGACCTCGGCAAAGCGCACACGGATATTGACCTGGGGCGAGCCGTTGTAGGTCGCGGCGTTGATCGGCGGCACGCCCGCCGCTGCGCTGCTGACCAGCAAGGCGTTGAGTTCGATGGCGCTGTCGATGTCGGCCACCGCACCGTCGGCCAGCAAGCGCTTGCCCTGGCTGCGAACCTGCACCTGATTGTCCGGGTTGTGCTGCTGCAGCGCTGTGCCGATCGGCGGGCGGACGCTCACGCCCACGCTACCCTGTGAGGCTTGCTGGGCGTCCAGGGCAATCAGGTTGGTCTGGCCGTCCGTCTTGCCGAACACATAGGCTACGCCGGGCGAAACGATGCGAATGTCGGCTATTGCGTTGTCGGCGATGAACACCGATTCCACGGGCGCGGCAAAGCGCAGGATGCGGCCTTCACCCACGCTCAATTGCACCGTTTCACTGGGCGTCGGATCGAAGTTCATCCCCTGTGCCGGCCCGGCCAGCGCAAGCGCCAGCCATGCGCCGGCGCACGGCACTCGGCGCAGCAGACCACGCAGCCGGCGGGTGGGCATCGACAGCTGGTTCATGCCAGGACTCCTGCATCGGGAGCAGCAAGCGCAGCCGCAGGGCTGCCGGGCAGGGCGATGGAGCGCAATGTATGCAAGGTGAATTCTCGGGTCAGGTCTTGATAGGACAGCACGGGGATTTCCAGGCCGTGGCGCACCAGCCACTGGCGCAGATAGCGGCGCAGATCGGCCGACACCATCAACACCACTTGAAAGTCGTCGTCCGTGCGGTTGAACGCTTGACGCAATTGCTCCAGCAGCGCCTGGCCGAGCGCTTCCGGCAGGCCGGCGCTGCGGCTTGCTTCGGTGCGCCGCAGCGCCTGGCGAATCGCGTCCTCGGCAGGTCGGGCGAGGACGAAGGCGGCGATGACCCGGTGCTCGTCGGCGTAGCGATGACAGATCTGACGTGCCAGCGCGCCGCGGGCGTGTTCGCTCAGTACATGCAGTTCGAGATCGCGCGGGCCCCATTCCACCAAGGCCTCGAGCAGGCCACGCAGGTTGCGCAAGGCGATACCCTCGTCGAGCAGGCGGCGCAGGATGTCCGCCAGACGCTGGAGCGAAGTGTGCCGCAGGGCTTCGCGTACCAGCTCCGGATAGTCGGCTTCGATACGGTCGAGCAGGCGGCGGGTTTCCTGGATGCCGATGAAGTCCGCAGCGTAGCGCGTCAACACGGTCTGCAGGTGCGCCCCCAGCGCCTGTTCCAGCCCATGAAAGCCGATGCCGGCCTGTTCCAGCGCCTCGCGGTGAACCTGGTCGACCCACAGCGTGTCACTGCGCCCCACCAAGGCCATGGCGGACTGCGGCTCCACGTCGAGTAACTGCACGTGCAGCGGATCGTCGCGCACCCACAGGTGGGCGGCAGGCAACGGACCGGCGCTGATCGGAATGCCTTCGAGCAGGACCGCGAACTGATCGGCGGCCATACCGGGATCGATCCGCGTTCCCACCTCGGGCAGCTCGATGCCCAGTTGCTGCATCACCGCCTGGCGCGCGTCCTCGGCATGCTCGCGCAGTTCGTCCGCAGTAAGGTGCAGGGCCAGGGTCTGGCCGACCCGCAGCATGATGCGCCGCTCGGGCTCCACCGGCTCCGGCAAGCGTTCCACCGAAGCGGCGGCACCGGCTGCACCTGACTGATCGATTGCCGTGGCGGGCACGCTCTGGGTCAGGGCATGGCGCGCCTGGCGCCGGTGCAGGGCCCATGCGGCGGCGCCCAGGATCGCCGCGATGACCACGAACACCGGCGCAGGGAAACCGGGAATGAACGCCACTGCCAGCAGGATAACGGCGGTCAGGGTCAATGCGCGTTGGTTCGAGCCCAGCTGGCCGATGATCTCGCTGCCCAGGTCCTGGTCGTCATCGCTGGCAACGCGGGTCACCACGATGCCGGCGGCGACCGCGATAAGCAGTGCCGGGATCTGCGCGATCAAACCATCGCCGACGGTCAACAGCGAATAGGTATGGCTGGCTTCGCTGAACGAAAGCCCGCGTTTGGCCATGCCGATGGCCATGCCGCCGAGCAGATTGACGACCAGGATCACCAGGCTGGCGATCGCGTCACCCTTGACGAACTTCATGGCCCCATCCATGGCCCCGTACAGCTGACTCTCGCGCTCCAACAGGGAGCGCCGCTGTTTGGCCTGCGCCGGCTCTATATCGCCGTTGCGCAGATCATTGTCGATGCTCATCTGCTTGCCGGGCATGGCGTCCAGGGTGAAGCGTGCGGCCACCTCGGCGACCCGCTCGGCGCCCTTGGTGATCACCAGAAACTGGGCCACGGTAATGATCAGGAACACCACCAGGCCGATCACCACCTCTCCGGCAATCACGAACTCGCCAAAGGCCGCGACGATCTCGCCGGCGTCGCCCTGCAACAGGATCAAGCGCGTTGTGGTGATCGACAGCGACAGGCGCAACAGGGTGCTGAGCAGGATGATCGGCGGCAAGGCGGAAAAATCCACCGAACGCGAAACGTAGAAAGCCACTACCAGCACCAGCAGGCTGAAGGCGATGTTCACCGCAATCAGCGCGTCGACCATGATCGTCGGCAACGGAATGATCATCATCACCACGGCCAGCATCATGAAGGCGGCAATGACCACGTCACTGCGCTGCGATGCCAACAGCGCCAGGCGGTTGAGTGGGGCGAGGTTCATGGGTTCGAAGTCCTTGGCGGGGCAGGCCCCAGCAGGTGACGGGAAAAACACTCGCGTGCGCCGGCATGATCGCCGCTGACCCACAGGGCGCGGCTGCGCAGCAGCGCATGGCAGGGGTGCTCGCCTTCCAGGCCGATCAGGTAGTCGAGTGCATTGAGCGCCCGGCGTCCGTCACCCGATTGAGTGAACAAGGCGATCAGGCTGCGCAGGATATGGATGTCGTCCGGGCAGATGCGATAGGCCATCAACAGGTAGGTCAGGCCACGTCGCTCCTGGCCGCTGCGTGCATACGACTGCCCGCGGCTGTGCAGCCACTGGGCGCAGTCACGCGGCGACGGCGCCGCGGGGCTCATGTCCATCTCGCCTGGCAGCTCGCGTTCAGCCGTCATGGTCAGCGCCGGCTTCCAGGTGGGCCTCGATGTCGCGCTGCAGTTGCATCTCTTCGTGCAGCAACGCCAGCGCCACCGTTTCGGTTTCCGCATCGGCGCCCAAGTGCGGCACGATGACGTCGATCAGGTGCTGGAGAATCTGCGCGGTGCGGTGCGGGCTGAATATCGTCGGGTCCTGAACCTGAACCTGAGTCAGCTGCTCGAGCCGTCCGCGCAGCGACTTGCCGATATCGGCACGCCGGTTGCGAATGGCTTTCTCGAAGGCCTCGCGGGTAGCCGTCGCGGCACTGGCGGCGGCTGGTTGCACCGGCTCGCTGCGCAGGCTGCCGGCCGTGGGATCGGGCCCTTTGCGCGCCTCGACTTTCATGCCGCTCGCTCCCGCCTGGCCCGCAGATTCATAGGGTCAACTCGAATTCCTTGCCCTGGCGGGCAAGAATCAGCCGATCGTGTTCGATACGCTGCAGAACCCAGCCATCGGCCAGCGCCGCACCGGGGTAGAGGCGTTCGCCGCGCTCGCCTAGCACATAGGGTTGCGGGCCCAGCCAGACCGCCTGGAAATGCACCCGCGGCGGCACCAGCGGCGGTGCTGGCAGCACGTCGTTGCGCAGCACCGGCGCATTGCCCCAGGTCCGGTCATACCAACTCTGTACCTCGATCCAGCGGGTGCGCTGATCACTGTCGACCAGGCCACTGACCCGCAGCGTGTTGCCCTGGGTTTCGATGGATAACGGTTGCAGGCCGGCTTGATCCAGACGCTCGCGCAGCGCAGCCAGTGCCTGAGGCTGTGCGCTGGCGATTGCAGGCCGGGCATCGGCAGTCGGCGCAGCGCCGTCGACGGCCAGCGCTGGGGCTGCTTCGGTCCATGGCCGCCACAGGTAGCCGACAACGATCAGCAGGCACGCCATGGCGAGCAGCGTCCAGCGAGCGGTTGCTGCCGAGCGCGGTGGTTCGCTGCCGGGTGGATGCGAGAGGCGCAGGGCGGTGTGGCCAACGCTCAGTTGCACCGGCAGGCTGCAGCGGTAGCCGTGGCCCTGGGCAACGCGCACGTCGCCAACCATGACATCGCCGCCGGTGGCCTCGATCGCCAGGAAGCGCCGGTGTACGTGCACGGTGAGATGGGTTGCATGGATCTGGGGGTCGCGCAGGACGATGTCGCAGTCTTCATGGGCGCCGATGCGACAGACACTGCTTTCGAGCGCGACGACCGCACCGGCATGGGGGCCGCTCAGCACGTTGAGCTCGGGAAGAAGGGGGTGGGCAGTCAGTGGCAGGGAGCGGTGTGCAGCAATCACAGGCATTCATCACTCGGCGTCGACAAGAACGGGCGGATGGCGCAGCACGCCACCCGCCAGCGAATCAGTTCTGCGGACGCTGCTTGGCGGCGTCGAGCTCGGACTTCTTCTCGGTGGTGATCTCAGTCACCTTGGCCGATTTCTCGATGGCCGAGTCGAAGGCAGCGGTCATTTTCTCGATCGCTGCGTCGGCGCTGCTGGTGCTTGCTGCTGGGGTAGTGGTGCTCATGGTGTCTCTCCTTGTTGAGGGGATTAATGTCTGATTCGCTGCTACTGCACAGATGCAGACGGCATGTCACCACAGCCACCTTGAGGTGAGTCCCGGTGGCTGCAGGGGTACCCTACAGGCAAGGCGGTTAAGGAATTGTGTCAGCGGCGAAATGCGCAGCGCTCAGTTGTAGCCGCCATACGGTGGTTGTCGGATAATGACGCGCAGCCCCGCCAGCTTGGTCGGGGGATCGCCACTGAGGATTGTCTGATGGTAAAAGCGCGCCCGCGTCCGGCGGTAAATGGAGTCGCTTCGGCCGATCGGGTGCTCACGGTGCTTTCCGCGTTCGCCATCGGCGACACGGCGCTGAGTCTGGTCGAGTTGGTGAACCGTACCGGGCTGATCAAAAGCACCATCATGCGGCTGATGGTTTCGCTGGAAGACCATGGCTACATCACCCGCATGGCCGACGGACGCTATCAGCTCGCCAGCGAAGTCATGCGGCTGAACGCGGTGTATCAAGAGGCGCTGGACCTGGAGCGCCACGTGATGCCCCGGCTGCACCTGTTGGCTGAACAAACCGGCGAGACCGCCTCGTTCTACGTGCGCCACGGCGCCTACCGAATGTGCCAGTTCCGGGTGAACTCGGCGCATCGGCTCAGGCTCAACCTGCAGCCCGGCGACATGCGCCCGATGGACGAAGCGGCGGGGGCACAGGCATTGCGCGTGCCGGTACAGATCGGCACGTCGCTGGACAAACCCTATTTCTCCAAGGGCGCTACCGACCCACACGCCGCGTCGATTGCTTTGCCGGTGTATGGCGCGCAGCGCGAGCTGATGGGCGCGCTGGTGATCTCCGGACCTGCCAGCCGGCTGACCGAAGAAGCGGCCGAAAGCCACTGGGCGCTGCTCTTCGACACCGCGCGCGACCTCATGCGCAGTCTGGGTTTCAAGCCGGCGGACGAGCAGGCATCCAGCGCTGAGCCAACCGCCGCCCAATAGCGTTCCTCGCAGGGCCGCCCTTCATCGGCAGCGCCCGACGACGATCAATGGCCCAGCAGGTGGCGGTTGACCACGCAGCGTGGGTCCAGCTGCGCACCGTTCCAGACGGCCAGAATCTGCTGCAGCGCCACCAGGCCCACCCGGTCGCGTGCTTCGCTGGTGTTGGCGCCGACGTGGGGCGTGGCGACCAGCGTCGGCAGGTCCCATAGCGCGCTGTCCGCAGGCGGCGGCTCGGGGCTGAACGTGTCCAGCCCGGCACCGGCGATCTGCCCTTGTTTCAATGCCTCCACCAACGCCTGGGTATCCACCAGCTCGCCGCGCGCGGTGTTGATCAGCACGCTGCCCGGGCGCATGCGCGCCAATTGCGCCGCACCGATCAGGTGGTGGTTGCTGTCGGTCAGCGGGCAATGAAGGCTGATCACATCGCTGTCGGCCAACAGCTGGTCGAGGTTTTCTTCGCGCTCGACATGGGTCCGCTGCGGCAGCTCACGCAGGTAGGGGTCGTAGACCTTGACGCGCATCCGTAGCGGCGCCACCAGGTCCATCAGAATGCTGCCGATAGCGCCCAGGCCGATCAGCCCCAGGGTTTTGCCGAACAATTCGATGCCGTTGGCCGATGACTTGTCCCAATGGCCGGCGCGCAGGCGTGCGTCCAGCCGGGCGGTCTGCCGCGCGACGCTGAACATCAGGGCAAATGCATGTTCGGCCACCGACTGCGCGTTGGCCCCTGCGGCAATGGTGACGGGAATGCCTCGCTCGGCAGCCGCCTGGATGTCGATGGTGTTATAGCCCACGCCGTGCTTGGCGATGATTTTCAGCGAGTGCGCAGCGTCGATCATTGCCCGAGTCAGTTGGCCCTGGCGGACGATGATTGCGTCGGGTTGTTCGCTCGCGATGGTCGCCAGCAGCTCGGTCTCGGGCAGATAGGGCGGGGTGGCGATGATCCTGAGGCCCTCGGCGGCGGCCAGGCGCATGGCCTCGGGGGCAAGTTCGGGACCGGTCAGCAAGACGGTGCGGGGCATCGTGAATACCTTGTTTTTATGTGTGAGTGGTTCCAGCCGGGACGCGGTGTGCGACCAGGTCTCGATGGGCACTCGAATCTATCATAATGAAACGGCGTTGCGATAATTCTGAAAATAAAGTCTTGCTCCTCTGCAGGATAGATTGAATTGGGTGTTGATTTGGCATTTATGAAATGCAATTCTAAAAAAACGCCACCTATCCATGACATCGAATAACACCAAGCAGAGGTATGTCACATGAGCATCGGTTTTCAGGTTGTGCAACGTTCACGCCGCGTGAGCCCGCAATGGGTCGAGCGCTTCCGTGAGCTTCCCGTGGCCAACGTCAGCGATTCGATGAATCGCATGACCGCCGCTGGCGCCCGCCTGCGGCCCATGCACCGTCAAGGCGTGCTGGCCGGACCGGCGCTGACGGTCAAGGCGCGGCCTGGCGATAACCTGATGCTGCACTACGCACTGGACATCGCCGAGCCGGGCGACGTGATCGTGGTCGACGCCGGTGGCGACCTGACCAATGCGCTGATCGGCGAAATGATGGTCGCCTACGCCATCAAGCGCGGAGTGGCGGGAATCGTCATCAATGGCGCCATTCGTGATGCCGCCAACATCGCCTCAGGCGACTTTCCATTGTTCGCCGCCGGTGTGTCCCACCGCGGGCCGTACAAGGATGGCCCCGGTGAGGTCAACGTTCCGATCGCCATCGACGGCATGGTGGTGGAGCCCGGCGATCTGGTGATCGGCGATGAGGACGGCTTGCTGTGTGTGCCCTTCGAGCATGTCGAGCAGGTGTACGCGCGGGCGGCTGCCAAGTACGCCGCCGAGCACAAGCAGATGGAGCAGATCGCGCAGGGTAGCAATGACCGCACGTGGGTGATCGCGGCGCTCAAGGCCAAGGGTTGCGTGCTGCCGGGTCAGGCATGATGCATGCGTTCACCTGCGTGAAGCACTGGCTGTCCGCCAGTCATTAATCGCTTTTAAAATGGCGTTCTATTCTGCTAGATTCGAAACCCTGCCTACGTGCATCAACCGAAAAAGCTGACAGATACGCCCCGAACACGCTTGTTGCCTCAGATAAAAACAACAGAGGAACACTTCATGAATCACTGCACATCCGTTTTGTCCGCAACGCTTGTGGGTTTGGCCCTGAGCTCGTTCAGTGCTCACGCGGCCTGGCCGGAAGACCGTCCAATCGAATTTCTCGTGGCCTATGCGCCCGGTGGCAGCACCGACGTGATGGCGCGCACCATGCAGCCGTACCTGGAAAAACGTCTCGGGGCGAAAGTCGTCATCGTCAATCGGCCCGGTGCCGCTGGCGAAATCGCCTACACCGCATTGAGCAAGGCACGGCCCGATGGCTACACCTTCGCGTTCATCAACACCCCCGGTTTTCTCAGCACCCGAGTGCAGCGCAAGGTGGGCTATGCGGCCGACTCCATTCGCCCGGTGGCACGTATCGTCGACGACCCCACCGTGCTTGCCGTGCCCAACGATTCGCCCTACAAAACCCTCAACGATTTCATCCAGGCTGCCAAGGCCGCACCCGGCAAGCTGTCGGTAGGTACCTCCGGCGTGGGCACCGACGATCACCTGATGATTGTGCAACTGGACCAGCTCGCAGGCATCGAGCTGACCCACGTTCCCTTCGGTGGCGCATCGGAGTCCAGCACCGCCTTGATGGGCGGACACATCAGCGCGGCCGGCCAGAACATCAGCGAGCTGAGCGATGACACCAAGTACCGTGTGCTGGCGCAGTTTTCCGCCGAACGCATGCCCCAGGAACCCGACCTGCCCACGGCCAGGGAGCAGGGCGTCGACCTGGTGATGACCTCCGAGCGCGGCATTGCCGCGCCTGCCAAAGTCCCGGTGGAGATTGCCGCGCGCATGTCCGTGGCCGTCAAGGAGGTGCTTGAGGATCCGGCCTTTCTCAAGCAGGCCAAGGACTTGTCGTTGCCGATCGCCTACCTGTCCGGTGAGGACTGGGCGGCCCAGATGCCTGCGCAGACGGAGCGTTTCCAGCAGCTCTGGAGCGCGTCGCCATGGGTGAAATGAGCTTGACCGCACGGGGCAACCGCCCCGATCTGCTGGCCAGCGCGATCTTCATCGGCCTCGGCGGGCTGGTGCTGTGGTCCACGCGCGACCTGCCGGCTGGCAGCGCTGCCATGATGGGGCCCGGGTTCATGCCGCTGATGATCGGCTCGCTGATCATCATCCTCGGCTTGGTCGTGGGGCTCATGGGATTGTTCAAACAGGTGGAGTCGATCGACCCGGTCAAGCTGCGACCGCTGTTGATCCTGCTGGCAGCGGTGGGCGGGTTCGCCCTGGCCGCCGAGCTGGCCGGGTTCGTCATCGCCGCGGCAGGGTTGATCATTTTCGGCAGCATGGCCGACAAAGCGTGGCGGGTCCGCGAGGTGCTCATCTCCAGTACCGTGCTGACCCTGTTCGGGCTGCTCGTATTCATCTACGGACTCGACGTCCAAATGCCGGTGGGGCCCTTCTGATGGACATGTTCGACGCGCTGTACCTGGGCTTTTCCGAAGCGTTGAGCCCGACCAACCTGGCGTTCTGCCTGATCGGTGCGCTGCTGGGTACCTTGATCGGCGTCCTGCCGGGCATCGGCCCGACAGCGACCGTGGCGATCCTGCTGCCGATTACCTACTTCCTGCCGCCGCTAGCCGCGCTGATCATGCTGGCAGGGATTTTCTACGGCGCTCAATACGGGGGATCGACCACAGCCATTCTGGTCAATTTGCCGGGTGAAGCCTCGGCGGTCGTCACGGCGCTGGACGGCCATGCCATGGCCAAGCAGGGCAGAGCTGGCGCGGCACTGGCCACCGCAGCGCTGGCGTCGTTCTTCGCTGGCACCGTGGCGACCGTGGCCCTGGCCGTTGCAGGGCCGCTGCTGTCGAAGTTCGCGCTGTCATTCGGCCCTGCCGAGTATGTTGCGTTGACCGTGTTCGGGTTGTTGGCGGCGACCATCCTGGCCAGCGGCTCGGTGATCAAGGCCGTCGGCATGGTCTGCATCGGTCTGTTGCTGGGCATGATCGGCATCGACGTGAGCAGCGGTTCGACCCGGCTGACATTCGGCAGCACCGACCTGTACGACGGTATCGATTTCGTGGTCATCGCGGTCGGCCTGTTCGGCATCGCCGAGATCGCAGTCAACCTGGAGTCTGGCGAGGCCAAGACCTCACTGGCCGGCAAGATCACGCGCCTGTGGCCCACCCGTGAGGATTTCCGCCGGGCCTGGCCGGCCACGTTGCGGGGCACGGCGCTGGGGACGTTTCTCGGTGTACTGCCGGGCGGCGGTGCAACGTTGAGCGCCTTCAGTGCCTATTCCCTGGAAAAGAAGATGTCGAAGACCCCGGAGAAGTTCGGCACAGGCCTGGTCGAAGGGGTGGCCGCACCGGAAGCCGCCAACAACGCCGGCGCGCAGTCTTCGTTCATTCCGCTGCTGACCCTGGGCATTCCGTCCAACTCGATCATGGCAATGATGCTCGGGGCCATGATGATCCACGGCATCACCCCCGGCCCGTCGGTCATCACCAACCAACCGGCGCTGTTCTGGGGGCTGATCGCGAGCATGTGGATCGGCAACGTCATGCTGTTGGTCATCAACCTGCCATTGATCGGCCTTTGGGTGCGTTTGCTGCGGGTACCGTACCGTCTGTTGTTTCCGGCCATCCTGCTGTTCTGCTGCGTCGGCGTGTACAGCGTGAACAACCGCGGTTTCGACGTGGCCCTGGTGATCATCTTCGGTCTGCTGGGGTATCTGTTTCGCAAGGCCAAGTGCGAGCCCGGGCCGCTGTTGCTCGGCTTCGTACTGGGGCCGTTGCTGGAGACCAACCTGCGCCGCGCGCTGTTGATCTCTCAGGGTGACCCCATCGTGTTGATCGAGCGCCCCATCAGTGCCGTGCTCTTCGCCGCGTCCGCCATTCTGCTGGTGATGATGGTGCTGCCAGCGTTTCGCAAGAAGCGCGAAGAGGCCTTTCAGGACGAAGAGGTCTGAAGAGCTGAGGGGACGCCGAGCGTCGATCGAGCACGCTTCAGCCGTTGAGATGGCGGCAGATGTGCTCGACGACGCAGGCCTCGACAGCGCCTTCGCGAGTGTCCTGGGCGAACGCTGCATAACTGGCGCAGACGTCACCCAGGCAACCTCGGTACACCGCGACGACGCTGCCGGGCCCGCAGCCGGTATGCCCTGCCAACACCACACCGCCGTCCACCGGACCGCGCATCAGCCCCAATGCATAGCCCGGTGCCCGCCAGGGTCTGCCGGCAATCGGGCCGCCCAGGGTGTGCGTTTCCTGCATCGCCTGCAGCAAGTCGCCAGGCAGCAGGTGTTCGCTGAACAGACGGTGAAGCAACAGCACGGCCTGTGACAGCGGGCCGATCAGCAAGCCGTGATACACCCAGCCTGGGTCGTAGGTGGCGAGGCCGGTGCAGGCTTGCTGCAGATCGGCTCGAGCGGTGGCGAAACGCACGTTGGCGATGCCCAATGGCAACAGCACGCGCGCGTGCACTGCATCGGCCAGCGGCAGGTCGGTAGTGCGTTCGATCAGCCTGGCCACCATCAGGTAGCCGACGTTGGAATAACGCCAGCCCGAGCCAGGGCTGTAGCGAAGCCGATCGGCCTGCAAGCGCTGCAGCATCTCTTGTGCCGACCAGGCCGGCTCATGGTTGGCGACGGCGGTATGGTATTCGGCCAGCTCGGCATAGTCTGCCAATCCCGCCTCATGGCGCAGCAGCTGGCGCAACGTGTAGTCGTTGCCCGTCAACGGCTCGTCCAGGTCCAGCCTCCCGTCACGGACCAGGGTCAGTGCGGTGGCGGCAAGCACCGTTTTGGTGAAGCTCCACCACGGCAGCATCGGCTCAGGGTGCTCTGCCAGCAGCAAGGGCTGGCCGTTGAGGACTGCGGAAATCAGCATGCTGTTCTCTTGGGCGAATGAGTGGGCGGATGCAGGCTTCGCGACTGGCGCATTGCCTGCGCCCGTCCTATGGTAGACCAGACCCGACCGCACTGTGCCTGAACTGTCTGGTCATCTGCGAGCATGTCGTGGAAATCGTGTGGAGTTTTCGAGCGACTTAGCTTTGCGGCGGCAGCTTCGCTATCACCTTGATCTCGAAATCGAACCCATACAACCAGGTAACGCCCACGCAGGTGATGTTGGGGAAGGGCGCCTGTCCCCAGTATTCGGGCACCACTTCCCAGATGGTCTCGAACCTGGACTGCGGATCGACGATGAAGACCGTGACGTCCACCACGTCATCGAACGTGCAGTCGGCCGCCTGCAATACGCCGTTGAGGTTCTGGAATGCCAGGCGCACCTGGTCCCGCAGGTCGGGCTCGGGCGAGCCGTCCTCGCGGCTGCCGACCTGGCCAGACACGAACAGCAGGCCATTGCTGCGAACGGCGGGGGAGTAGCGGTTGCGCTCATAAAGCGCCTGGCGGCCGACTGGAAAAACGACGTCACGCTGGGTCATGGGATTGCCTCCTGGGGCGGGCCGGGTGACCCGTCATCTATCGTGCAGCCACGGTAGAGGCTTGCCAGGGCTGCATAAACGGGCAAGTCTGACCAGGACTGTTTGGGTTTTCCAAACAATGGCCAGTCAAGACGAGGTGCCGATGGACCGTTTCGATGCCATGCAGGCCTTCGCGCGAGTGGTGGAGACGGGTAGCTTCACCCGCGCGGCGCAGACCTTGCACATGAGCAAGACCACCGTGACCCAGTTGGTGCAGCAGCTCGAAGCGCGCCTGAGGGTGAAGCTGCTGAACCGCACCACGCGCAGGGTCAACGTCACCGCCGACGGTGCCGTCTACTACGAGCGGGCGATACGCCTGCTGGCCGATCTGGACGATGCCGAAACCGGCCTTTCCAGCGCCGCGATCGCGCCGCGCGGCAGGCTGCGGGTAGACGTACCGAGCCCGTTCGCCAGCCATGTGCTGATGCCGGCCATGCCCGACTTTCATCGGCGCTATCCGGATATCCAGATCGACATGGGCGTCAGCGACCGCATGGTCGATATCATCGGCGAGAACGTCGACTGCGTCGTGCGCGGCGGTGAGCTGACCGATCAATCGCTGATGGCGCGTCGCCTGGGTGATCTGCAACTGGGGGTCTATGCCTCACCTGGTTATTTGCACCGGCTCGGCACGCCGCAACATCCCAGCGAACTCGACGCCACGCATCACCGTGTGATCGGTTTCCTCTGGGCGCGCACGGGCAGGGCGCTGGCCTACACCCTGCACCGTGCCGCCGAGAGCATCACGGTGCGCGGCCAGCCGGTGCTTTCGGTCGACGACGGCAATGCCTACCTGGCTGCCGGTCTGGCCGGAATGGGGGTGTTGTGGCTACCGGGGTACATGGCCAGGGCGGGACTGGCCCGCGGCGAGCTCGTTCCGCTGTTCCAGGACTGGCAGCTCGATACCATGCCGATGTACATCGCCTATCCGTCCAACCGACACATCAGTTTGAAGTTGCGGGTGTTCATCGATTGGGTGGTGGAGTTGTTGCCATTCGAGGGGCCTGCACAGGGGCGCTGACCTGGCGCGCTCAGCCGATGATCACCGTACCCAACGCGATCACCGTACACGCCAGCACCTTGCGCACGGTCAGGCTTTCACCGAGGAAAAAATAACCGATCAACGCGGCAAACAGCACGCTGGTTTCACGCAGTGCCGAGACCATGCCCATGGGAGCATCGGTCATGGCATAAATGACGATACCGTAGGCCAGCAGCGAGACCAGCCCGCCGGCTGCAGCAGTCGCCATTCCAGGCCGCCAGGCGAACAGGCTGCGCGCGCCACGACGTGCGATATACACCGCTGGCATCAGCACACCCCACAGTGCACACATCCAGACGGTATAGGCCATGGGCGCGCCAGACAGGCGCGCGCCGATGCCATCGGTGACGCTGTAGGCCGCGATGAAGGCGCCTGTGCCCAAGGCGTAGGGCAGGCTAGGCACAGCGAGTTTGCCCTTGCTGAACGCCAGCAGGATGATCCCGCCCGAGACCAGAAAAATGCCCAACAGGGCACTGGCCTGGATCTGTTCCCCGGCGAACAGGGCTGCGCCGAGGGTGATCAGAATCGGCGACGAGCCGCGTGCTACCGGATAGGTCTGGCCAAGATCGCCCGCCCGGTAGCTGCGCACCAGGAACAGGTTGTAGCCCACATGCAGCACGCCCGACAGCACCGCATACGGCCAACTTGCCTGGGCTGGCGCGACCATGAACAACGCCAGGGCGATGCAGGTGACCGCCACTGCCAGGCACATGACGGTCATGGACCACAGTCGGTCCTCGCCGCCGCGCAACAGCGCGTTCCAACCGGCATGCAGCAGGGCGGCGAACAGTACGAGGGAGATGATAGAGATAGGCATGCGCCATGTTAGGCCGCCCATCAGTGGATGTAACAGAGAAGTCTGCTCATTGCGTCATGAGCAAAACCTCATGGGACATCACGATCGTAGGCCAGTTGTGCTTGCGTTGACTGCTCGCTCAACCATTGCCGGAATGAAACTACATGGGGTTGGGTTTCGATACCTTTCGGGCAGACGAAGTAGTACGCCACCGGCGAGGGGAATGGCACCTCGAAGAGCCTGACGAGACTGCCATCGGCGATCTGTGACTCGACGTGGCCGCTGCGAACCAGAGCGATGCCTTGTCCCAGCAGGGCAGCGTCAACGGTCATGTTGGTGTCGGCGAACCGGACATTTTCCTTGAGCGTGGAAATGCTCAGGCCGACGTGCTGGAACCACACTTCCCACCGTGGTACCAGATCGTTTCCGTCACGGGTCAGCAGCGGGTAGCGCAGCAGCTCGCTAGGGTGCTGCGGCAGCCCGAAGCGCGCGAGCAAGGCAGGGCTGGCGACGGGGAAGATATGTTCACGGAACAGAAACTCGGAATAAAGGCCGGGGTAGTTACCGGTGCCCAGGCGGATCGCAACGTCAGGGTCGGTGCCGGAGAACTTGATTGCCGTATCGGTGGTGTCCAGCGTCACCAATATGTCCGGGTGCTGCTGGGCCAGACTCGGCAATCGCGGCAGCAGCCACTTCAGTGCGTAAGAGTAGGTGGTACTGACCTTGAGCCGCACTCTTCCCTTATGCTCCCTCAGTTCGGCGAGCATCGCCTCCAGGTCCGCGAAAAAACCACGGACGATGGGTGCCAGAGCCGCTCCGGCGGGTGTCAGGGTGAGCGACTTGCCCCGTTCGAACAGCTTCAACCCCCACAGATCCTCCAAGTGCCTGAGCTGATGGCTGACAGCGCTTTGGGTTACATGCAGTTCTTCGGAGGCCGAGGTGAAGGTGGCATGCCGCGTTGCCACTTCGAAGGCGCGCAGGCTGGCGGTTGGTGGCAGGTCTTTCATGGCAGGCTCATGACTGATGCACAGGTGGGCAATATGAGTGAATGCTCATGATAGGCGTCTGGCGGAAACGCATCAATGCACGTCAGAGTGAGCTGGGCAGAAAAGTTGCAAGCGAGGCTGTCAGTAAAATATTCAGCCCGTGACGTACAGGCGAACATCCATGGTTAAAGTATGAACTCACTCTTTCTCCATAATGACGACAAAACACATCTTCTGGTTGTTGGGGCAGCCTTCAGTCCATGTATTGATATTTTTGAGCTTCCAGCCGTCCTTGCTGTACTTATTTAGGTATCCCATTAATTCAGACAGCGGTAATAGATAAGTTGAGTACTCTATCCCTGCTGCTAGAGAAGTGTTCAACAGCAGCCAAGCGCCAATGAGCCAGGTTTTACGCCACGCCAATGATTTCACTTGATTGATCCTTTTGGTCCGGGCTCCCGGATAGCGGCCACTTGATTGGGGGTTCGACTACTCCGTGTCAACCCTCAAGAGAGACAGGGCATTATCGAAGTCGTAGGGTGTTGACCGTCTCGTACGAAGCCTCTTGTGCTCAATAGACCAACGGCAACTTCTTGCAGGCATCGGAAAGCCAGAGTTCCAGCGGTGGGCTGGTGAGCGTTGATTTCGCGAGCTCGGCGCTAAGTTTGATGGGCCATCCTTTCGATATAAAGAAAGCTCCACCTGGTTTTGCGCCACAAGCAAACTGCCAACCGCCGTGATGACTCCCCCAACGCCCAAAACGATCACCCCGCACATCTTGGCCGCTTCAGACCAATAGGCACCTTTGTTCCTCCTTGGAGCGGCTGCTGTTTCGTCTTCGAGCTTTTTTCTTTCAGCCTTGAACTTGTCTGTCTCGGCGCGCAATCTTTCGATCTTGGCAACTTTCAAGTCGGAGTCTTCGCGTTCAGGCGGGGCTGTCATGATGGTCTCCTCACGTGGTCGATAGCCCTTGTAACCGGCGGGGCTATGGTCGTGTAGGGCTGCACGAACACCGCTGTAGAACCAGTGGTTTTTCAACCGGTGCCGACTGTTGTCAAACTCCGCTATCCGGATAGGGAAACGCGGCAGGTTTGCTCAACTCGGGATCGAAGTGAGTGCGCAGCGCAGCGTCGGTCACTGCATAACCCCAGTTGATCAAGCGCTCCTGGAGTTCGTCGTCCATGCGTTTCAAGCGCGTCGCTGTGGTGGCCAGCTCCTGAGTTCTATGCAGCGGGCAGCTGAGGTTGAGCGCGCGATGGGTATAGGAGGCGTAGTCAGTACCGATCCCCCAATAAGCGCCTGAGCGCTTGCCAGCGTCATCGGGTTTTGCCTGGTAACTCGCTATCAGCGTGCGTTTGCGCAGGCTGCGTACCTGATTGTCGACCAGGTCGAGCACCCGGTAGGCATGGCGTGGCCAATCACGTTTGGGTTCTTCTTCGGGTTTGATCTTGGCGCCGGCATCGCTGACAAGCACCGTCCGATACCGTTTCCACACGGTCTCGAGCGCCAGGTTGTCGTATATGCCACCGTCCGCCAATGCAACGACCGAAGTAAACGGAGGCCGTTGCAGGTCCTCGCCCGAGTCGATTTTGAAGGAGGCTGGATGCAGTTCGATCGACATGGGCGAAAGGATGGGGGGGAATGCAGAAGACGCCGCCACCGCGCGCGCGACTGAAAAATCGGGGTTTTCTATACGGCCCACGCGGTAGTCTCCCATATAGGGTTTGGAAAACCGCCACAGCGCACCGGACTGCAGGTTGGTGGCATTGAAAATGAAGCGCGGCGCGTTCGGCAAATCGCGCAGCTTGGCACCTTTGAACAGGTGCTCGTCGTACGCGTCGGCCACGCGATCCGCGATGCTTCCGGGAAGCAGAATGCCCCCTATGAGGGCCTCGGCATCGAGTGTTCGCCGCGCCAACGCACGTATCGGGGTGACGACGAGCGTGTCAAACGGCTCAGTTGCGCCATTGAAGGGTAGATGTTTCCATGCAAGCGCCAGCACCGCATTCGTGATCGACCCTCCCGAGACACTCGAAATACGCTCGACCGAGAAGAGCAATCCGGCTTCATACAGCCGCCATAGACTGCCGACGTGAAACAGCATGGCGCGGTAGCCGCCGCCGGACAGGCACAGGCCCATGCCTGGCAGGAGTGGGCGAGACACAGACTCAGGTTGCCCAGTCATCTCGACGCTCAGAGGCTCGACATGGGTGGCCGCTGCCTCGCCCACATCGGCGTGATCGGTGATGATGTCGAAGGTCGCATCGCCGTCGACTGCCATTGGCTGGTTTTCCAGCTCGAGAACGGCAGGGTGTTGGGCATTGGTCAATTTGCCAGCGCTGTCGAACGTTGCAGCCATCAGGTAGTTGACTTCCAACCTGGTATAGGCCGGGTCCCAATGGGTATTTTCTGGGACGTGACAATGCCCGAAATGCCCACCCTCGGCCCAGTTCATGGTACTGCGCAAATGGCCGCCCGGGTCTTTGCCATCCCGCGAAGGCTTGGGCGGCCCGGCTGGCCAGACTAATGGCACAGCGTGGATCTGCTCAAGCCAGCGGCACAGGCGAGCAAGGTTTTTCAGCGCGGCTTTGTTTTTGGCCTTGCCGGCGAATCCAACCAACTCGATCTGCAGAGCTCGGTCGCGATTGGTCTGAGCCCCGCCGGGAGCATTGCGCAGCGAGCGGGCCGCGGTGTCGGTATCGATATGCTGGTAGACCTTGCTGGCGTCCACCGTGAAGTGCGGATCGGAACGATTGTTCTTGAAGGCCGCGAAAGCGCCGTCCGCGCTACCACCTTCCGTGGTGTGATGGACGATCTTGAAGACCCCGCCCGTGTAACTTCCGCTCGAACCGCTGATCGGGCGTTGTTCCGCAAATGGACATATGGCCATGATTCATCTCCCGTCAGACAGCGTCCAGTTCAACACCGGCGATGTATTTTTCGCGATAGGCATTCATCTTTGCAGCGAGTGGAGGCTGCAATGCCTTCAAGGCGTTGCCGTCGATGGAGAGGACGCCCTCGCTGCGCCGTAGCGACATCTCTCCGCTTTGTAGTTTGAAGAACAGAATTTGAGTCAGCTGGGTGTCGGTCTCGAGTACAAAGGCCATGGCCCGGGCCATGAGGCCTTGTTCTTCGTCCGCATAGACATAGGTGAACTGGAAGCGACTCACACTTTCATGGTGGCGCTGACTGTTGAAAAGGGTGATGAACGGGGTATCTGCCGACATCTTCTGCAACCCCTTGAGCACTGCGAGGACCGCCACGGCTGCGCCGGTAATCGGGCTCAGGAAGGAGGTGATAACCCCGATCATCGCTTCGTGAACATCCAGGGCGTCTGCCGTGTAAGAGAGCTCGGCCGTTTCCTTTTGCCGTATCAGCCAACCTATTTTCACCAGCGTGCCAAAATAGGCATCGAAAAACGCGAGTGGATTGGGGTCGTTACCGATTGATTTAGCAGCAGCGAGTTGGGCGAAGAGAGACGAATCCGTGAGCGCCTGGCGTGCACCGGCATCTACGCCTGTTTTGAACGACATGATGTTGGAACCCACAACCAGTGACTGCGCCTTGGCTGTTTCGAGCGCCGGTACACCCATCCCGGCGGTGACACTGAACATCTCGGGCTTGGCGGGCAAGCCGGTCGTAGTGATGAATTGCTTGGCCTGCTGAAGATCGAAAACCATTGGGCTCACCTGTCGGATCAGAGGACGGTGTATTCGATATAGAGGTTGGTGGCGTTCAAGGCGGTGTTGAGCTGTGCGGAACGGGCGCTCAGAGCGTCGTCGTTGCGAAACGTCCGGCCCTTGGTCGCGGCTACGAGGGCGTCAAGTGTTTTGCGGGCCGGCATGCGCCAACCGTTGATTCCCTGTTGGCTGGCAAAGGCCTCATCTGTTGATATGAACGCAATCAAATCTGGATGCGTCATGAGGTCCACGCCTCGTTCCTTCAGCGAGGCATTGTGACTGCCGTGGTGCGCAACTTTAAGGAAACGCACCTGACCGAGAATCTTCGTGGCTGTCAACTTCCGTTCGCCGTCTATGTAGGTTTGATCGTGCCATGACAACCAGTTACCAACCTGTGCATCGCCCGGAAACAGCATGAAGGTCTGGTCGGGAAGTTCGAACGCCAGCACCAGGCTCGTGTTGTTGGTATCTGAATCCAGCTTCATGGCCAGTGGACCGGCCGCGCCAAGCCAATCGGCGTCGATGCTGCGTCGAGATTGATCGCGACCATCACTGGCTGTGTCGGTGTAATAGCGCTCGTCCAGCCAGCGCAGCACTTCCTCATCTGCACTGACCTCGCCGCCCGCTGCGGTCTTGGACGCGCCGCGCACGTTATCTGGCTTGATGCGTTGGAATTGGCTGCTGAATGGCAGGTCATCGTCGGTGTCGAGGGCTTCACCATCGACCAGTCGAAACAGCAGATCTTCCAGTGCCGTATTGTCCAGATAGGTTTCCTGGCCCAGACCCGATGAAGGCTTGTCTTGTTTGAGCCGATCCAGCCTGCGCGGTGGGCCGAGGACAAAAGCCTTCAATGTTCCTGGAGCTTCGATTACCTGACCGGGTGAAAGGAATGCAGTCTGCAGCGCACAGGCCTTGAGTTCCTGCATGATGTCTTGGCTTTTGAGCCGTTTGCGCTTGCCTGAAGCAACCGCGAAGGGCGCCCCGGTAGCTGGCAGGGAGACGGATGCAAGTGGACCCAGGAACGCGTCGAGGCCTGCCAGCGCAACCTGCCTGTCGGCGGCGAACGGGGAAGGCGTAAGACTGCTATGTGCGTCCTGGATGAGTTCGGACAGTGCTGCGAGTGACACGCTGCGTCTATCGCGATCAAGGCGCAGTTGCCTGGCGGTCGCATCGTCGTCGTCCTCGGTCCAGGCCATCCAGAGCTTATGGATGACAAGACCGTCAGAGATGATGTCCCTTGCCTGCGAAAAACCCGAGATGTGATCCCAGTGTTCATGGGTAATCACCAGCAAATCCAGCATTCCTTTCTTAGTTACCTTGCCGTGTTCGTCGATCACGCCACCGGTAGTTTCGACGATATCGCGAGCGATCTGGCGCATGCGGATGTCAGCCTGCGCACTGCCGGTGAGGATGCCGAAGTCGATCAGAATGTGTGCGGGCGGATGATCGGCATCGAGCACGCGGATGAGAAAGCAGTCACCCAGGTACCCGCTGTAAGGGCTACCTGGTACGCCCAGAGCTCGGTACATACGGACGATGATCTGAAGTTTGGCTGTCTCCAAACCGGTGTTTTTCACGACATTCATTCCAGGCTCCTGTGCAGCAAGGCAAAGGGTTCGGGAGTTTCACTCACCCGGAAGCCCATTGCCTGCCCTGATGTTTTGCCGATGCGAAAATCACGTTGAGCGGCCAGGCGGCGGTTGTCGCAGACATCTTTTCTGATGATGCGAATCAGCTTGCCGTCGCGCAGGTCGATATGAAGGGTCGCGCCTCCGCGGAACCAGAAGTCAGGTTCACGGGACAACACAGTCGAATCGCCGTGATCTGCTTTGTCTTGATCCGCAGGATCGTCGTAGCCGCGCCGCTTTTGGGTCATCTGGATGATGAGTTGATGCGTTTCCTGCCCATCCGGGCCTGCTCGCCGGGCAATACGCGCGGAGTGCACCTCCAGCCTGGGCACCTTTGGAAGCTCGCCCGCCGCATTGGGTTTGCCGGTCCACAGCGTAGGGATATCGACTACCGGAACCTTGCGAAGTGGATCATCGAAGGCAAGCAGACGCATGCCCACCAGCTTTTCCCAACCCTCGTCATACGGGCTGTCTTTTTTGAACCATTCGTAGATGCGTGCCTGGTTGCGTTGGATGACACCGACCGCGGTTTCCCGCAGGTTACGCCGGCCGCCTCCGGAGGTTCCGTGTACATGGTTGGAGCCCCAAGGCTGAAGCGAGACGGAAAGCTCGAGGGAAGCCAGCAGATGGGAAAAGACATTGCTGAGCCCGTCTTCGGCATCCGCAGCCGTCTTACCGAACTCAGGTGTTTCAGCAAGATCGGGGGCATCCCACAACAGGCTGTCAGGCGCCATAGAGATGCACCC
This sequence comes from Pseudomonas baltica, assembly GCF_014235765.1. Taxonomy (GTDB): domain Bacteria; phylum Pseudomonadota; class Gammaproteobacteria; order Pseudomonadales; family Pseudomonadaceae; genus Aquipseudomonas; species Aquipseudomonas baltica. The sequence goes on along the minus strand of NZ_JACMYH010000001.1, from coordinate 1,079,516 downwards.
GGGCACTGTAATCCCGCGCTTTCTGAAGGCTTCTACAAAAGCAATGCGATAGCGCATCGGATCGTTGCCGACCAGATCCGTGTCGGCCGTGATGATGGCTCGCAGGTACTCACCAAAGTGCAGATCGACTGGCGGGGTGTAGTCCAGTCCTCGGACACACATGCGAAGCACTTGATCCGCAGCTTTTCCGGCTTCGCGGGCCAGGCGGTCAACCAGTTCCCCAGAGAAATAGTCTTGATTGGAGACCGCGCTGGCTCGCGCCAGACGGAAGAGGTCGGCTGTTCGACGCTCGTAGATTGTGACGAAGGCATCGAAGATCGCCGCAACCAGAAAGCCTCCACGCGCATGAGCCTCGGACGTGTTGGATAGCGTCTTGGGCAAAGATTCTTCGCTGCCGCGTTCGCCGTCGGTCGTTGCGTTGGCCGTCGCTGGAACGGGCGGTTCCAGATACTGCAGCGCATAGCGCAATGCGCCCCGACGGCCGGTGGCATGTCCGAACTGCAAAGCGAGGCCGTTCAACAAACCAGGCTCGCGCAACGAGCCCCTGCTCTGCATCAGCTGGTGACGGACCACATTGGTCAGGCTGAAGTGCTGCAGCAATGCAACGATATCGGCGAACGCCTCATGAAACGCGAGTGAATCGAAGTTGGACGCTTCGATGGAGCGTTGCTGCATCCCGTGAAGAATCGCATGAGTCGTTTCATGGGCAACGATGTCCTGCGAGAGGCAGGTGAAGACCCAGCTACTGAAAGCGGTTTTGCCTTCGACATGCTTGAAATAGCCGAACAATAGCGCGCGTTTGGTGGGGCTATAGTAAGCATTCCGTTCCCGCAGGGCATGGGGATAAATCCGTAGTCGCCTTGTGAAGTTTCGATCAAGCGAGAACTTGGGGGCGTCTCGGTCTCCGGCCCAAAGTACCACCCGCCCCAGGGCTCGCTCGAAGTTACGCACAGTACGCATGGCCACTGCGAACACCATCTGCTGATGGAATTGGGGGTTCCCCTCGGAGGGCGAAAATCCATCCTGAGCCAAAAGAGACGGGGCGTTCAGATCGACTGGCGCATAAAATAGATCCGAACTTGGATCGTAATCGATCACTTCGAGATAGTCGTTGGTGGGGCCAGGTTCCAACTTGTCTTCCCAACGCGTCTCCCAAGGAAGTTCGATGACGGTATCGTTGATAATGGCAGTGTCGAGTTCGACTGAAGATTGTGGATCGAAAGCGTACACTCGCAGTCGACGCACGGAGGGGTGGGGAATGATATGAGTGAGCCGCCGCATACCCGTCATTGTTTCTATCCTTGAGCACTGTAACGACCCGAGCGTGTTCGAACCCAAACTGCAGGCGTCGACGTTTCTTGTATCGCGTGTGATAAGAGTGATTCGCGAGCATGCCTAGTGGATTCCGCTCCCCAGTGCTTAGCCACTGGGTACGGCACGACGGCCAATAGACAAGGATCCCGCCGCCGACCTTCGTTCAAGGGAGGCACAGCGATGCAGGAAAGATTATTTGGAAGGAATGCTGCGTAATGATGCCGACTGAGCGGCTAAAGCTCGCACCCAACAAGTTCCCACCTCGATGGGACAAGTTTCGCGTGGAGTCGCAGACTGCTTGAGCGTTTCATGCGAAGTCTGAATCTGAGTACTAGTCATAGTTGAGATGTGCGCCATCGTCCAGCGCCATCTGCCACTCGACGACAGAAGGTCTTCATCAAGCGCGGTGCCAAACACCTAAATAAAGGCGTAACCTGCCAGCTAGCCCCAGCTTGTGTGAAAGCGAGGTTGGCCATCATCCCCAACCCGAACCGTCCAACGAGATCGCTCCCATGCCGCCAAGACGCTTCGCCGCTCACGACATGGACTTCGATCTTGGCCCCGATGCCGCAGCCAATTGGTCTGACGTCATGCTCGAGCACCACGGCCTGTACTGCCGGTTCGACGACTCACGCGTGCAGGCTTCCACATCGAAAAGTTGGACATTGGGTCACATAGGCCTGACCCAGGCCGACCTGGCGTGCGTCGTGCTGGCGCCGGTGGGCGAGGAGCGATCCTCGTGGCAGGGCGATTGGCTGTACTTGAAGCTGATGACGCGAGGGTATATCGACATCGAGGAAGCCGGGCAGCAGCACCGATTCGATGCCGGGAGCATGTTTTTCATCGACCCCGAACGGTCTTTTCAAGAGTCTTTCACTGAACGCGCCCAGATGACGGTGCTGCGTATTCCCAAGAGTAATCTGCGCGAACGCGGGCTCAGGCATTCCCTGCCCAGGCTGGTGATTACCGATTCGAGCTCGGCCGACACGCGCGCCGCCCGCGCCCTCATTCACTGCATCGCACAGCAACAAGTAGCGCCCAGCCCCATGATTCGCGATCTGATGGGTCGACAACTGCTGGAGTTGATCGACGCGTTATTGGGTGCTCCGGGGGACAAGGCCACTTCGCGCAGTGCGGAAGTCGTACTGCTGCGGGCCCGCCGCTACATCCACACAAGCCTGGCGCACACCGGGCTGGACACTTCGGCGATCGCCGCCGCCGCGCACGTATCGGTCAAACACCTGCAACACGTGTTCAGAAGCCAGGGCACTACCGTCATGGGTCATGTCTGGCACGTTCGCCTGCAGCACGCGCAGCGCTTGCTGAACGCCAGACAGACGCTCACCCCCAGCGCTCAGGAAGTCGCCTGGCAATGCGGATTCGCGACCGCCGCCCACTTCAGCCGCGCCTACCGCGCCGAGTTCGGCATTTGCCCCTCGCAGGTCCGAGCCAGTACTCGCTGAACGCCTTTACCTTCGGCCTGCATTCTTCAAACGCATTGAAAAGCGCCTCACGGACAAGCAGCAAGCGCCTCTTGGGTAACGGGTCGGGGTTCTTCACGCCCTAGAATCGGTCGTGTCTTCGCAGACAGATTGTTTCCCCGGCGGCTGTGTCAGCGCCCTTGGTCGTACACCTGCACCTCCTTGCAATGGCTGGCAATGTCGTTCGTTGTCACCCGCTTGAGGGGTGTTCAAAGGCACCTACATGAACAGCTATACAAGCGCTATGCACACCGCGGACTTCTCGCGTCGTGTCGAACACAATCAACGTCAGTTGAAGGCCAGGCTGGCTGAGACCTATGACTACATCGTCTGTGGCTCGGGTACGTCCGGATCGGTGGTTGCCCGCCGCCTGGCGGAGAACCTCGATGTCAGAGTATTGCTGATCGAGGCCGGTGGCACGGACGAGGTGCCCAGTGTCACCGATGCCAGCCAGTGGTTCGTCAACCTGGGCGGCGAACGCGATTGGCAGTTTCAGGCACAACCGAACCCCCATCTCCATGATCGAGCCATTCCCCTGTCCATGGGCAAGGTGCTCGGCGGGGGCGCATCGATCAACGTCATGGTCTGGTCGCGCGGTCACAGCAGCGACTGGGACTATTTTGCCAGGGAGGCTGACGATCCAGCCTGGAACTACGCTTCGGCTCTGGCAACCTTTCGACGTATCGAAGACTGGCAAGGCGCACCGGATCCGCTGCGGCGCGGCACGGGAGGGCCGGTTTTCGTCCAGCCTGCGCCAGACCCCAATCCGGTTGCACCGGCCATGCTGCGCGCCGCCGCATCGCTTGGCCTGCCGGTCTACGACGATCAGAACGGCGCCATGATGGAGGGGCCCGGAGGCGCCGCGTTGGCCAATCTTTGCCTGGACGACGGCCGTCGCCGTTCGATCTTTCGCAGCTATGTGTACCCCTTGATGGCTCAGCCCAACCTGACCGTGCTGACGCATACTCATGTGCTGCGGGTGTTGCTGGACGGTAAGCGGGCGGTGGGGGTGGAGGTGCTTCACGAGGGCAAAGTCATCAGGTTGGGGGCTCGACATGAGGTCGTGCTGTCTCTGGGCGCCATCAATACACCCAAGGTCCTGATGCTCTCCGGAATCGGCGACACGCGGCAGTTGAACGCGCAAGGTATCGATGTAGTTCAGGACCTTCCGGGTGTCGGTCAGAACTATCAGGACCACATCATGGTTTCCGGGTGCATCTGGGAGTATCAGCACCCCCAGCCACCGCGTAACAATGCCGGCGAGTCGACGTTCTTCTGGAAAAGCGATCCATCCCTGGATGTCCCCGACATCCAGACCTTTCTCGCGCAAATCCCCATAGCCACGCCCGAGGCCCAGGCCATGTTCCAGCCACCTGCGGCTGCGTGGTCGCTGCTACCTGGGCTGGTGCGGCCCAAAAGCCGGGGCGCGATCACCCTGGCGAGTGCCAACCCCATGGATGCGCCGCTCATCGACAGTGCCGCGCTGTCGGATCCCGAAGACCTGCAGGCCCTGGTACGGGCAGTCGAGTTTTGTCGCGAGCTCGGCAACAGTTCGGCAATGGCACCGTTTGTACGGCGCGAAGTCATGCCGGGGGCCATGAGCCGCAAGGCGCTGGAGTCATTCGTGCGCAATACGGCCTCGACCGTCTGGCACCAGTCGTGTACGGCCAAGATGGGCAGGGATGCCATGTCCGTAGTGGATTCACAGTTGCGGGTCTACGGCATCAGCGGCCTGAGGGTGGCAGACGCCTCGATCATGCCGCGGGTGACCACGGGAAACACCATGGCGCCTTGCGTGATCATCGGAGAACGCTTGGGCAGTTTGCTGACCCAGACCGCGGAAGCCGAGCGCGAGACGGCAAGCGCCCGACCCATGGGTCGGGCGTTTGCCGTTCAGAGGGAGAGAGCCGTCGATTGACGGCCCGTGCGGCCTAGCCGAGGCAGCACTTCAGTCAGGCGAGTGATTCAAACGGTAACGTGCAGGCGAACCTCGATATTGCCGCGCGTGGCATTGGAGTACGGGCACACCTGGTGGGCAGCTTCGACCAACGCCTGGGCATCGGCCTGCTCCAGACCTGGCAGGTTGATGTTCAGGTCGATGTCCAGGCCGAACCCGCCCGGAATCTGGCCGATGCCCACCTGGGCAGTGATCGAGGTGTCGGCCGGGATGCTGCGTTTGTTCAGGCCGGCGACGAATTTCAGTGCACCGATGAAGCAGGCCGAATAGCCGGCAGCGAACAGCTGCTCGGGGTTGGTGGCTTCGCCACCGGCGCCGCCCAGTTCTTTCGGCGTGGCCAGCGCCACGTCGAGAATCTTGTCGCTGGAAACGGCACGGCCATCACGGCCACCGGTGGCAGTTGCAGTAGCGGTGTAGAGAACGTTCATGGCTTTTTTCCGTTGATGGCTGGAGGAGGTGCCGTCAGCCATGTATTCGCACGCTGACTGGCTGGGTTTAATCTATCGCGCTAATATTTAGTTCGCAAGATATATTTCGTGATGATGTAGTTTGCGTTGTGACGCTGGCTGCCAGGTGCCATGCCCGAAACTCGGCATGTCGCCGTTCAGTCGGATTTCCGTTCGCCAGGCTCGTCAGCGATACCGCCGCACTCACGGCCAATGCTCGCATTCAGGCTATCCCACAGCGCCATTATCTGATCGACCGCGGTGTCCAGCCTGGCAGCCGGCACACCGTCGCGCGCCAGGGTCGACAAGCCAAGCATGAAACTGTCGAACGTGGTGGCGAGCACCTCGGGGATCACCGTCTTCGTTAGTTCGCCAGTGCTGACGGCTCGCTCGACACACGCCACCAGACCGGCCCGGTTCACGTTTCTCGTACGCGCCAATGGCTCGGATATCGCCTTGCTTTCCTCGGAACATGCGCTCATGAGGCCCAACGCGACCAGGCACCCTCTGGGGTGACCGGGCTCGCATTGCATTTTCGCCGAGCGACGCAGGGTGAGCTCGATCGCCTTGCGCGGCGGGAGGGTCGTATCGAACAGGCTTTCGGTGACTCGACCATGGGTGTCGAGATAACGCTCGATCACCTCATGGAACAGCGCCTGCTTGGAGCCAAAAGCGGCGTAGAAACTGGGCGCACTGATGCCGCCTCCGATTCTGGCCTTGAGCTGGCTCAACGAGGTGGCGTCGTAGCCATGCTCCCAGAACAGATGCATCGCTTGGGTGATTGCGGCATCACGGTCGAACGTACGCGGGCGTCCCATCTGTGCCATGCGAGTCTCCTTCTGCAAGACTTAAATACTAACCGATACATAAGTCGTTGACCACTGCACGCTATCGCCTTACATTTATACCGATCAGTATATAAATCGAAGGGGACAGGCATGACCACACATGAGCGACACAGCGACAAGCTTCCGCTTGGCGCATTGCTGGCTTTGGCGATGACCGGTTTCATCTGCATCGTCACCGAGACATTGCCGGCCGGATTGCTGCCGCAGATCAGCAGCGGCCTGGACGTCTCGCCATCACTGGCAGGGCAGATGGTCACCGTCTATGCATTGGGTTCGCTGCTGGCGGCCATTCCGCTGACCATCGCCACCCAAAGCTGGCGACGCAGAACGGTGCTGTTGATGACGATCGTGGGGTTTCTGTTGTTCAACTCCATCACTGCATGGTCTTCCAACTATGAGCTGATCCTGGTGGCAAGATTTTTCGCGGGCGTCTCTGCGGGTCTGGCCTGGAGCTTGATCGCTGGCTACGCTCGACGCATGGTGGTACCGCGACTGCAGGGTCGTGCGCTGGCGGTGGCGATGATCGGAACGCCGATTGCCTTGTCGCTGGGGGTGCCCCTGGGTACCTGGCTGGGCGGTTTCATGGGGTGGCGCATGGCCTTCGGATTGATGTCTGGAATGACCTTGGTATTGATCGTCTGGGTGCTGATAAAAGTGCCCGACTACCCGGGGCATTCGTCCTCGCAGCGGATGGCGTTGCGCGAGGTCTTTTCCACACCGGGCGTGCGACCGGTGCTGGGCGTGGTGTTCACCTGGATGCTGGCGCACAACATTCTCTATACCTATGTCGCACCTTTCGTTTCCAAGGCCGGGCTGGCGAATGACGTGGATCTGGTCCTGCTGGCCTTTGGTGTGGCAGCGCTGGTGGGCATCTGGGTCACGGGACGGCTGGTCGAAGATCATCTACGAAGAACAGTCCTGGTCAGTTTGGCCACCTTTGCGGCGGTCGCGGTCTTTCTCGGCGTGTTCTCGGCGTCGGCGTTGGCCATCTATGTCGGCGTTGCGATCTGGGGCCTGACCTTCGGTGGTGCCGCGACGCTGTTGCAAACAGCGCTGGCCGACTCGGCAGGCAGAGGCGCAGACGTCGCGCTGTCGATGAATGTCGTGGTGTGGAACAGTGCGATAGCGGGCGGCGGGTTACTGGGTGGCGTGTTGCTGGGCCACTGGGGCGTGAGTTCCTTTCCCTGGGTGTTGCTGGTGCTGGTATTGATCAGTCTGGGCATCGCCGCGCAGGCTCGGGTGCATGGCTTCGTTGGAGGAACCAGGGCGTCTGCCCAGATGGTCAGTGGTCACTGATGCATGGGTTGGGCAAGCAGGGGGCGCCGCGCCTTGAACACCCCCGTGACCTGGCGCTCCGAGCTCAGGGCTTCAAGGCAGCGCTGACGGACTGTGCAATCGGTGTCGTGGGGCGTCCCAACAGTTGGCTCAACTGCCGGCTGCCGTCGTACAAATCGCCCTTGGCTGCCGCTGCGTCCGAGTCGGCCAGCATCGCCGCCAACTCATCGGGTAATCCAATGCTGACGAGGGCCTCTTTATACTGCGCCTGCGGCAAGTCGTTATAGGCAACCGCCTTACCCGATTGCTGCGCCACTTCTGCGGCCAACTCAGTCAAGGTGTAGCTGTCGTCGCCGGCCAGTTCGTAGATCTTGCCGGCCTGGCCGTCTTGGGTCAGCACACTCGCGGCGGCCTCGGCGTAGTCCGCCCGAGCCGCCGAGGAGATTCGACCTTGCTTTGCGCTGCCCAGGATCACGCCATGCTCGACAGCCGATGCGACGCTGGCGGTGTAGTTCTCGTTGTACCAGCCATTTCGCAAGAGCACATGGCTCAAACCGGATTCGGCCAGTGCCTGTTCGGTATCGCGATGCTCCACTGCCAACCCCAATGTCGATGTGTCTGCGTGCAGCAAGCTGGTGTAGGCCAACAATGCCACGCCTTCTGCCTGCGCGGCGGCGATAACGGCGCGGTGTTGTGCACGGCGCTGTCCCACCTCGCTGGAGGAGATCAGCAACAGGCGATCAACACCTTGCAATGCGCTGGTCAGGGTTTCAGGCTTGTTGTAATCAGCCATTCGGATCTCGATGCCTTTGGCACGAAGATCGGTTGCTTTTGCCGGGTCACGTACCAGCGCGATCAGCTCGGCGGGATTGACGGTTTTCAGCAGCGAGTCGAGGACCAGGCGGCCCAGTTGGCCATTTGCACCGGTAATAGCAATCATGGAAGCACCTTCGTTCGGGTTAGAGAGCGACCGATGCTAGAATAGAAGCTTACGAAAAGTAAGTACGTACATAAAGGTAAGTGCAATGGTTGATCTCGAATCCGCTTCTCACCGCTTCTCCGAGAAAGTCCGCCGCGGCGAAGTGCTGCAAGCCGACTGCCCGTCTCGGGAAATCCTCCAGCACATGACCAGTCGATGGGGCGTTCTGGTGATGGTGGTCTTGTTGGAAGGTACGCATCGATTCAGCGAACTGCGGCGCAAGATCGGCGGCGTCAGCGAAAAGATGCTCGCCCATACGCTGCAACGGCTGGAAGGGGATGGACTGGTGCGCCGCGTGGCCCGGCCGGTGGTGCCACCGTACGTCGAGTACAGCCTGACACCACTGGGGACGGCGGCCGCTGCGAAGCTGGAGATCGTCGTCGATTGGATCGAGGACAATCTGTCTGCGATCCTGGCGTTCAGGCGAGCGCACGAACCGGGTGATGAAGGCCAGGCATGACTCCGGGCAGGCCCTATGAGCCCTGGGTGTCGACCTCAAGCTCGGTCAGCAAGCCTGACATCGCCTCCCTGAGTCGTTCTTCATTGCGCCGGTAGTAGGTCCACTTGCCAACCTTGCTGGCCTCGACGAACCCTTGGTCGAGCAAGGCCTTGAGGCAGATCGAGGTGGCCGGCTGCGAGAGGCCGGCCTTGTCCTGAATCAGGCTGGCACAGACGCCATGCACACTGAAATCGTACAGCTGGCTGTAGCCTTCGAACGAGCGATGCGGGTCCTTGAGCCAGGTCAGAACGGCCCGTCGCGTAGGGCTGGATAGAACCTTGAGTGCCTCGTTCAACGCCGTCATTGCTGTGCCTGCCCCTTTTGACCGACGGGAGTGATGCCGTCGGGGAATGCATATTTTAGGGCGTCGCGAAGGGATAGTCGACGTAACCCGTCTCACCGCCGCCGTAAAGCGTGGCGTAGTCGACGGGATTGAGCGGCAGGCCCTGTTCGAATCGCTTCGGCAGATCGGGGTTGGCGATGAACGTGCGACCGAAACCGAACAGGTCGCCATGGCCGTCGGCAAGTACGCGCTCGGCCTTTTCCTGGGTGTAGCAGCCCGAGTACATGATCGGCCGGGTGAACGTCTCGCGCAGCGCCTTGCGAAACGACTCGGGCAGTTCCGGGGCGTTGTCCCAGTCGGCCTCGGCAATGGACAGGTAACCGATACCCAGCTCATTCAACATGGCCGCTGCCTGGATGTAGGTAGCCTGCGGGTCGCTTTCTACCAGGCCCAGGTAGACGCGTTCCTCAGCGGTTGTCTCGAACAGCGGCGCAAAACGTACGCCGACACGCTCGCTGCCGAACACCGAGATCACCGCTTCGGTGACCTCGCGCAAGAAGCGCAGGCGATTGTCCAGCGTACCTCCGTATTCATCGGTGCGAAGGTTGGTATGTTCCGAGATGAACTGATTGAGCAGGTAGCCATTGGCCGAATGCAGTTCGACGCCGTCGAACCCCGCTTCCCTGGCGTTGACTGCCGCGACGCGATACAACTCGACCAGCGCCTGGACCTCCGCAGTTTCCAGGGCCCTGGGCATGCTCGGGTCGGCCAGCGCACCGGCGTCAGGACCGGTTTCGATGAAGACCTTCACGGCCGTTGCGCGAATGGCGGAGGGGGCGACGGGGGGCTGGTTGTCAGGTTGCAGGCTGTCATGAGACACGCGCCCGACATGCCACAGCTGACAGAAAATCACTCCGCCTTGTTCATGGACGGCCTGGGTGACCTGCTGCCAGCCAGCGATCTGTTCCTGGCTGTAGATGCCTGGCGTCCAGGCATAGCCCTGACCACGCGGCTCTATCTGCGTGCCCTCGGTGATCATGAACCCGGCACTGGCGCGCTGCCGGTAATAGTCGCTCATCAAGGCATTGGGCACGTCCCCGGGCTGGGTACTTCTGGACCGCGTGAGCGGGGGCAGGGCAATCCGGTTCTTGAGGGTCAGGCCACCGAGTGTGAGGGAGGTGAACAGGCTGGAGTCGATCATTTCAGTTCCGTAGGACAACGAGAGTGGCTTCACATTAACACATTCGAATGTGTTTATGTGATGCGTATCGATATCCATGAGAAGCACGCGCTAGCTCGCCTTGGATGCAACCCCAGGCACCTGCGCGCGCGTGACCAGCGCGATACCGACACACACCAGCACCAGGGCTGCCAAATTCTTCCATTCGAAAATGCTCTCGCCGAGGAACACCGCCGACAGCGCGGCCCCGAACACCGGCACCAGGAACGCGAACACACTGACCCTGCCGACGGGGTTGTATTTGAGGAGCAGGCTCCACAGCGTGAACGCCACCGCTGACAGCAGGGCCAGGTAGATGAGTAGCAGGGTCGATGTGGCTGTCATGTGACCCAGGGTTCCGCCGGTCGTGTACCCGCCCACAAGCAATGCCAGGCCACCAACGGCCAGCTGCCAACCCGTCATCACCATCGCATCCATACGGTGGGAGACATATTTGCCATAGATGGACGCCGCCGACAGCACGAAAGCGGCGATCACGATGAAGCCCTCCCCGTGCACGGACGGCAAGGCATCGAGCGGACCCGCGCCGGCGTTCACCGTCAATACGCCGGCAAATCCGAGCAGGCAGCCCACGCTCTTGCGCGTGGACAGTTTGTCGTTGTGGTAGACGAAGTGCGCCAGCAGCACGCTGAAGAAGGTGGTGGTGGCATTCAGAATCGACGCGCGGACGCCCGTCGTGTAGGCCAGGCCAATGTAGAAGAACACGTATTGCAGCCCCGTTTGCACCAGGCCCAGCAGGGCCACCTGGCCAAATGTGCGTGGGCTCAGGCGCAAGACAGGTTTGCCCATCATGACCGCCAGCAGCAACAGGCACAGGCCGGCCAGGAGGAAACGATAACCTGCGAAAATCAGCTTGGATGGCACGTCGTTCGGGGCAATCTGCAGCAACTCGTAGCCGTTCTTGATCGCCGGGTAGGAGCTGCCCCAAAGGGCACAACACAGGGTAGCCAAAAGCAATACGGTTCTGGGGTCGGAAAGAAACTGCGACACGGGACGCGTGGCGGATGCGTTCATGGGTGGCTCGTCAAAGGGTAGAAGGAAGGGCGTCGCCGCACATGCCTGTCTGTGCGGCTGGTTAGAGTTTGGCTACTGGGGAGCCTGTAGCGAGACCAGCCCGGTTGCTACGAGGTGAAAGTCGTTCCACGCGTGTTCACGAACAGCGAGTAGATCGAATGACTGCTGGCCATGAACAGTCGGTTGCCTTCCCGTCCGCCAAAGCACAGGTTTGCGCAGCGTTCTGGCAGCGAAATGTGTCCGATCGCCTTGCCTTGGGGGTTGAACACGCGCACGCCGTCCAGTTTTTCCAGGTCGGCCTTGGGATCGCCATTGCCGCCCCAGCCGCACCACAGGTTGCCTTCTTCATCACATTCGATTCCGTCGATGGCGGCGTAGTCGAGCCCCTCGATATGCTTGCGGCGCTCGCCAAGGGTGCCGTCGTCCTTGACCGCAATGGCCCAGACCAGGCGGTTGGGTTTGGCACGGCCCTCGACGACATACAGGGTTTTTTCATCGGGGGAGAAGCACAGGCCATTGGGGCCATCGAGGTTGTCGATGACCCGAGTGACCTTGCCACTGTCGCCGTCGATGCGGTAAACGCCATGGGGTTGAACCGGCGTGACCTTGTGGCCTTCGTAGTTGTTGTGGGTCTGAAAAGGCGGGTCGGTGAACCAGATCGAGCCGTCGCTTCTACAGACGATATCGTTGGGCGAGTTGAAGGGCTTGCCATCGTAGCTGTCGGCCAGCACGGTGAGCGTTCCGTTGTATTCGGTGCGCGTGACCCGGCGACCCTCGGCAGTGGTGGTCGACCCTTCGCAGACCAGCAAACGCCCTTGGCGATCGCGGCACATGCCATTGGAAAAGTTGGCGTGCTCGCGGTACACGGAGAAGCCCTCGGTGACTTCGTCCCAGCGCATGATGCGATTATTGGGAATGTCACTGACCAGCAAGTAGCGGCCATCGCCCACCCAGACCGGGCCTTCTGCCCACCGCATGCCGGTGGCGAGCTTTTCCACGCTGGCGTTGAACACACGCAACGCCATGAAGCTATCGTCGAGGGCGTGAACCAACGGGTCGGGGTAGCGCGAGCTCAGTGGTTCTGCGGCATTCGACAGTTGGGGCAGGGCGGCGGCGCCCATTGTCGCCAGCGAGGCAGAGACGGCGAGGGACTTATGCAGGAAGCTGCGGCGGGTGTTGCCTTGAGCAGTGCGTTCAGGCAAGGCGGACAGGGTTGAGTCCATGTAGCGATCTCCGTGATCTTGTTTTTTTTGGAGATGCAGTAATACCGCGTGATAAGACATCGTACAAGTTTGTATGAGCTATGCCGGTAGTGCGCCGGTGCAGCCTCGCCTCACATCCGATGCTGAGCGAGCAAAAAATCCACGAATGCCCGCACCCTGCAGCATCAATCCACCCGATACCGCAACGCCTCGACCAGCAACGCAAACGCCGGCGACGCTTGCCGGCGGTTTGGGTAATACAAGTGGTACCCCGGGTGCCAGGGGCACCAGTCCTCGAGTACGACCTGCAGCTGCCCGCTGGCAATGTAGGGCGCAGCCATGTCGTCTGGAATGAAGCTCAAGCCGAACCCGTCCAGGGCGGCGTCGAGCAGTTGGTACGCGCCGTTGTAGATGACCTGTCCAGACACCCGCACGTTGAGGGTTTCATCGTCCTTTTCGAACTCCCACGCATACAGTCCGCCGTGAGTGGGCAGGCGCAGGTTGTTGCACAGATGGTTGGGCAGGCAGCGCGGTGTGACCGGGCGCTCGCGTCCGGCGAAGTAGGCCGGTGAACCCACCACGAGCATGCGCATGTCGGGACCGATGCGCGTGGCGATCATGCCATCGGCGACGGCCTCGCCCAGTCTCACGCCGGCGTCGAAGCCCTGGGCCGCGATGTCGACGAAGTTGTAGTCGCAACAGACTTCGATGGAGATGTCGGGGTACTTGGGCAAAAAGGTTTTCAGCACTGGGCGCAGAACCAGCTCCAAGGCATGGTCCACGGCATTGATGCGGATGTTGCCGGCGGGACGGTCGCGCAGTTCGCTGAGTGCCGCCAGCGCAACTTCGATGTCGGCGAAACTGGGGCCAACCGTGCTGATCAATCGCTGGCCGGCCTCGGTGGGGGATACGCTGCGGGTCGTGCGCGTCAGCAGTCGCAAGCCCAGGCGCGCTTCCAGGGCTCGCACCGTGTGGCTGAGCGCAGACTGCGAAACGCCCAGCTTGCCGGCGGCCTTGGTAAAGCTGCGCTCCTTGGCAACCGCGAGGAAGGCAAGAAGATCGTTGGCATTGTCGCGAAGCATTCATGAGTCCAGTTCATTTATCCATGCTGATTATAGTGGCTAATCAGGCGGACATCTAACGGGTAGATTGGAGTTCTTCGCGCAAAGCACAGGAAGATTCTTGGTGAAATCACTTGCAGCCGCCGCGCTCTCATTGTCCTTGTTAACGTTTGAAAGCGAAGGAGCCCAACCCATGAATGGCACTCAATCCCTCAATGTCACCGTAACGCCCGCAGGCTCGCAGCCATCCGCGGCCGGGCCTGCCGAATACTTTACCGGCAAGGTTCGGGTCGATGCGCCGTTCAAAGGCACCGACGGCGCTCGCATCGGCGGCGCCTCCGTCACCTTCGAGCCCGGCGCGCGTACCGCCTGGCACACCCATCCGCTGGGGCAGACGCTGATCGTGACCGCAGGCGCCGGCTACGTGCAGCAGGAGGGCCAGGCCCGCCTGCTGATTCGCCCCGGTGATACCGTGTGGATTCCTCCCCAGGTCAAACACTGGCACGGCGCGCGGCCCGATACTGGCATGAGCCATATCGCCATTGCCGAGGCACTGGACGGCAAAGTGGTGGATTGGCTGGAGCAGGTCAGCGATGCGGAGTACGGCCAGGCGCAGTGAGGCCAATGCCCGGCGTTCATTGGCAGCAATCACCCGTGCACCCAACGGCTGCTGACTGCAAACCCGACTTGCTATAAAATCGATGCCAAAGTGCCATGCCGTTCGACGCTCAGTCGACCACCGGACAGCGGCACGTCTTTGCTCTGACAGGGCACATCGATAGCAAAGGCGGGGAGCCTTGGTATGCCGCTCAGTCGCCAGGAGTTGGGGAGAAGTTTCGCGCGCCGTATCTACGGGCCGCGCTCGATAGGGTGCCTGCTCAGTGCGCTCTTCATCGGTGCAGTGTTGCTGGATCAGCCCGGCACGCCCACGTGGGTATGGGCAGCGATGTTGGCCAACCTCGTGGCCTGGCCAACCGGTGCGTACCTGCTCGCACGCAATGCCTCGGATCCCTTCGCTGCCGAACAGCGCAACCTCATGCTGGACGCCCTGTTCGCCGGCGGCTGGGCAGGGCTGATGGCGTTCAACCTGCTGCCGTCGGTGCTGCTGCTTGCCATGGTCGCCATGAACGCGATGGCCGCAGGCGGTTGGCGCCTGTTACGGGCCAGCGTTGCGCTGCAGGTTGTGGGTGTGCTTATGGCGCTGAGCCTGAATAGGTTCGAGTTGTCGATGGCGACCACGGCGCTGCAGCAACTGGCCTGTCTGCCGATGCTGATCATCTACCCGCTGATCGTGGCCCGCGCCAGCTACGGCGTTTCGGTGCAACTGGCAGTGCACAAGAAGGCCTTCAAGCTCATCAGTAAACTGGACGGCATGACCCGCCTGCTCCATCACGCTTCGTGGAGGGAAAAGCTGGACGAAATCTTTCCTCGCTGCAGGAGGGGCGAGGTGACGGCGATGCTGGCCTTGATAGACATTGATAACTTCAAGCGCATCAACGATGAGCACGGTCATCTGGTGGGCGATGCAATCATCGGCCGCCTGGCCAACCTGCTGCGTTCAGGGCTGGGGACCTCTGCAGTGCCGGGACGTTACGGCGGCGACGAGTTCTGTTTGCTGCTGTTCGATGTCAGCGTCGCGGAAGCGACCCGGCAGTTGGACGACATTCGCCAACGATTCGCCGACTGGGCTGACCTGACCGTGCCCGTAGAAGTGACCCTGAGCATTGGCCTGGTGCCTTACTCCCATGAATATGCCAGCGAACGTGATTGGATAAAGGTCACGGACGAAGCACTGTACCGGGCCAAGCGCAGTGGCAAGAATCGGCTTTGTGTGCAGCCGTGGCCGGCCAGCGTTGAGGGCTGATGGCTGCTGCGGGGTCGTACCTACTCGGCCCCCACCGCAAACTCGGGAAGCACATACTCCTGCAGCTCCGCGATCACTTCCAGCGCCGGGCGACGTGTTGGCTTGAGGTTCAAGGCAACATGGTTGACGCCGGCATCGCGTTGGCGCGCGAAGAAGGCCTTGAGGGCATGACGGCCGCCGCGCAGCACTCGACCGGTCTGCAACGGTGCGTTGGCATCGGTATCCAGGTCGAACATCGCGCCATAGCCGAACGGTACGAAACCACGCGACGCGGTCACTTCACGCCAGTGCGGCACCACCTCCGACATACGCTGGGCATCGCCATGCCAGATCCAGGCGTCGACGTGTTCGCCCAGCCACTCCAGGCTCTGGCCGGCACGGCCAATGGCGATGATGGGAATGCGTGAAGCCGCAGGCTTGGGCACCAGGTCGATGTCGCCGCGCAGATGGCCGAAGTGTTCGGTTTTCAAGCGCGGGAAGGCCACCGAGGTCAGGGTCTTGATCAAGGCGACCGCCTCGCGATAGCGCTCCACGCGCGTGGCGAAGTCGACCCCGAAGGCCGGGTACTCGGTTGGCCGGTCACCGGAAGCCATGCCGGCCAGAAAACGGCCGCCCAACAGTTGGTCGGCGGTGGTGATCTGCTTGGCGGTGATGACCGGCTCGCGCAGGGGCGTAACGAACCCGGCCGTGCCGATTGCGATCCGTTTAGTGAGCGCGGCCAGCCAGCCGGCGTACACCAGTGGGTCGAGCACCTGGCCGGTGTCGCCGAACGACGGGTCGTAGAACGGCACATCGCGCAGCCACAAGGCTGCAGCGTCACTGCGGTCGAGGCTTTGTACGATCTCGGCCTGATCGGACAAATCCGGAAAGGGGCTGTCGGGGTAGCCACTGGCCGGGGAAATGAAACCAATGGTCAATTGACCGTGTTGGAAGGTGCGGCTGAACGCGTCGTGGCCAGCCAGGTCGTGCGATTGATTGTCCTGATTCACAGTGCCTGCCCCAAGATCCAAGAGATGACACCAGTCTAACGCTCGGCCTGATGCCTGTTTCCGACCTTTTGGATCGACACTGATGAATAACTTTCCTCAATCGGCGCTGAAAATCGACCCGAGATACACTGATACCAAAGAGACATCACCTGCTCTGTAAAGTTCAAAACCTTTACAGAAATAAATATATGTACAACTTTCTGTAAAGTTCTTTGGATCGCTACCGATACGCACGTTTGACCACAGAACAATTGTGCGCAGCCACATGGGCCGAACAGAGCCCAGGCGTCGGAGAAATGGACCGTTCTCACCCCAAGACCCATTACGAACCGTCCCATTTCGGGCTGTGAGAACCTCATGAACATCCTTGCTCCTGCCGTAGCACTGGCCAACCGATTACGCTTTCCGACGAAATTTGCACTACTGGCCATCATCGTCCTGATTCCCCTGGCGCTGCTGGGCACCCGTTTCATCATTCAAATCAACGACAGCCTCGCGGTCATCCGTTCCGAGCAAGCAGGCCAGCGTTACCTGCTGGACGTCACGCCCGTCTTGCGCTTGTCCATGCTCCAGCGCGCCTTGAGCAATCGTCTGCTCAGCGGCGATTCGACTGCGCAAGCCGATGTACTGGCCAACCAGGCGAAGCTGGAGGACGCATTCTCGAAGCTGGCCGCCACGGACCGCGAGTTCAACGAGCCACTGGAAACCGGTGACCGCGTGCAGGATCTGCACGCAGCAGCCACGCGGTTGATGGCGCAGGCCAAGCCGGGCGCCGACCAGAGCGGCGTGTTCGACGCGTGGAACGACCAACTCACCGAGACGTTGAATTTTGTCTACTACGTGTCGGCCACGTCGGGGATGGTGCTGGATGAGGATTACGCATCGCTGTTCATGATCGACCAGAGCACCTTGCGCCTGCCCCGCCAGATCAACATCGTCGGGCAACTGCGTGGGCTCGCCAGCGGCCTGCGTGAAGGGCAGGTGTTGAGCCCGGCTACGCGCGGCGTGATCAAGTCGATGCTCAAGAACGAACTGCTGATCCACAAGGAACTGCAGCAAAGCCTGGCCTTGCTGCGTCGCCGTGAGCCTGCGCTCGCCGATCGGATCCAGGCACCCATCAGCAGCGCTTTCGCAAGCCTTGAGGGCTTCCGTGCGGACCTCGAGGCAGTGACGTCCTCTACCAGCGATACACTGGGCAACGTGCAGAACGTACCCGCCAAGGGCAATGCAGTGGTGGCTGAGTTGTACAAGGCCCAGGACACCCTCCAGGTGGAGTTGCTGAATCGGCTGGAACACCGTGTCGAGGAGAAGAATGCTCAACGCCAGTTCATCATCGGCATGTTCGCGCTCGTCGGCTTGCTGCTGGTGTACGTGTTCTGCGGCATCTACAGCGCCATGCGGCGTACCATTCAGGATGTGCTGTTGGCCACCCAGCTCATTGCCCAAGGCGACCTGAGCACGCGCGTCCAGGCCCGCGGCAAGGATGAAATGGCCGACGTAGGCAACAGCCTGAATCATATGGTGCAGGCCTTCAGTGGTTCGCTGGCTCAGGTCGAGCGCAGCTCGCAGTCGGTGTCCGAGGCCGCCACGCGCATGGGTGTGTCCATCGACCGCGCCAAACGCTCGATGAATACCCAGCAAAGCGAAACCGAGCAGGTGGCCACGGCCATCAACGAAATGACCACCAGCGTTGCCGACGTCGCGCAGAACACCGAAGGTGCTGCCCACGCGGCCGAACAGGCCAGCCAGTCTTCCCATGCCGGGCTGGCGCAGATGCACGAAACCAAGGTCACCATCGAGGCCCTGGCCGACGAAGTGGAGCGCAGCGCGCAGAAGGTCTCGGCGCTTGCCCTGCACAGCCAGCAGATCGGTGGGGTCATCGAAGTGATCCGCAACATTGCCGACCAGACCAACCTGCTGGCCTTGAACGCCGCCATCGAAGCCGCCCGTGCGGGCGAGCAGGGCCGGGGCTTCGCAGTGGTCGCCGACGAGGTGCGGACCCTGGCATCGCGTACGCAAAACTCCACCGAAGAGATCCGCCGCATCATCCAGGAATTGCAATTGGCCACCGCGGCTGCCGTCGAGCAAATGAAGGCTGGCAAGCAGCGCGCCCAGGAATGCCTGCAGTCCGCGGATGCGGCCTCGACCAGCCTGGATGCCATCAGCGATGGCGTCGAGCAGATCGTCGGCATGAACACCCAGATCGCCAGCGCGGCCGTTCAGCAGCATGCCGTGTCGGAGGACATCAACCGCAACGTGACCGAGATTCGCAATGGCAGCCTGGCGTTGATGGAAGGTATCGAAGACAACGCCGTGACCGCAGAAGAGCTCTCGTTGCTGGCGACGGAACTGCGCAACGTGGTGGCGCGGTTCAAGCTATAGGAAGGCGCGCCGGGGAGCGCCGATCAGTGCCCAGGGGCAGATCGGCGCGCTGTGGTCTATCAGCGCTGACAGTCGCAGCGCTACAGGGATGCAGCCAGCTTGGTGGCCGCATCCAGAGCGGCATTGAAGCTGGCCTCGGCCGTTGCGGCATCGCCCAGCGTCGCTTCCGACTCCACCGTGTCGATGGCTGGAATGCCCACCATCCGTGCCCAGGTCCTGAGGAATGCAACCTGATGGTCGTAATCCTCGGTGGGATAGTCCTCGCCCAGCACCACCCCGCGGGTGGCTAGCACCACCACCTTCTTGCCCTTGAGCAGGCCGCACATGCCCTGTTCATCGAAATCGAACAGCACGCCGCGCTGTGACACCGAGTCGATCAGGTGCTTGAGACGGTAGGGCACACCGAAATTCCACATCGGCACACTGAAGACAATTACATCGGCGCGATGGAAGCGCTCGCCCAACGCGTGGATCTGTTTCCACACGGCTGCCTGTTCGGCAGTCATTTCCACGCCTTCGAGGTCGGCGTACTTGGCATTCAACGCAGGGCCGTCGAAAGGCAGCAGATCGGTGGTCCACACATCCAGCACGTCGACGGTGGCGTCAGGCTGATGGGAGGCGACGGTTTCCAGGTAGCGTGCGGCCAGTTTCAGCGAGGCGGAACGCTCGCCACGCGGAGAGCTGGCAATGTGAAGAATATGCATACAGGGGTTTCCTATGTGGCGCAGCTGCGCGGGGTTTCGATTTAGTCCTGTGCACGAGCGCCGATGTTCAATTCTGCAACGCGTACCGTCGGCAATGCTCCAGGTACCCTTGCTCATGACTGCCCACCAGATGAACCACGCTGGACCACAGCCAGGACGGCGCGTCCAGCGTGTTCGAGCGATTGGTCTGTAGCTCGCGCATCCAGTCAGCCCTGGTCGAAAGGTCCATCTGCCGTGCGTGAGCAGCACCCACGACCCTGGCCAGGTAACTCGCCGCGCGCATGGCTTCGATTTCGCTCAACTGGTCGAGCTCAAGCTTCATGTCCTGGGGCAGCAGTTCACGAATGAAGAAGCCATGGTCGAGCATCCGCGTGGCCAGCATCCGATTGCCTAGGCCCGGAGACAGATGCCGGGCGCCTTCGACCACGCGCCGGCCGTTATCGCGCGGCATGCCTGCGCGCACCGTGCGCGGTGCTGCGGCAGCGACCGCTTCCTTGACGTCCAGGAGACACAGTTCCTGGTCATCGTCGTCGCCCACGCCGAGCAGCACGGCATAGCGCTTGAGGCCCAGGGAGCTGCAACCCTTGACCCAATAAGCCGAATCCAGCAACTCGACACTGTCACTCCCCGAGCGGCCCTTGAGGGACGTGACCAGGGCATGGATCTCGTCGGTGGCGCACAAGGTCTTGATGGCGCTGCGCTCGGTTTTGGAGAGCGCCCAGAAATGCTTGCCCAACGGAATCGTCGGACGCATGTCTTCGATGCGTTCCTGCGCCAGATGCTTCCACGTACGCTGCACAGCGCTGCGCATGCCAGCCTTGACCTGCGCGGGACGCTGCGGCTGTTCTTCCTGGTTGTTCTCGAAGGCTTGCTCGTAGCCCACCATCATCTCTTCGAGCATGCGCGCGGTGGCCACGCCGGGCAGGTCCGAGCCGCGAGCGGCGGTCGCCAGCGACAAGCCGAGCCGGACCAGGTCGTGGACAGGGTTGCCGATCACCGTCTGGTCCAGGTCGCGGATATGGATGTCGATACGACCCTTCAAATCGCCGGTCGGCCCGAGGTTGCCGGCGTGACAGTCGCCACAGATCCACACCGGCGGCCCACTGGGCAAGCGCCGACCGGACTGGGACTGCAGCCATTCATAGAATTGCACGGTGCTGCCGCGCACATAGGCATGCGCGGATCGGGCCATCTTCAAATTGCGCAGTTGCTCGAGGGGTTCCAGGCGTGCGGCAGGACGGGGCGTTTTCATGGAATAGTCTTTGGGGGAAAGACTATGGAGTGGTTATCCGAGGTGCATGTTTCAAAATGTTTCTAGTTTTTTCTCCGGGCAAAACACGACGAGAGGAGCATATGGCTTTGGCAGACGGTGAGCCGTTCTATGCCGGCAGGTAGCGGGCCACCGGCGCAGATGGGTGCAGGGTTCATCCAATACGCGTGGGCTTGGATTCCTCGATGAATACATCTGGCTTGGTATGGAAGCGCTGTGCCAGCGCATAGGCCATCTTGTGGCTGATGGGGCGCGTCCCGGCCAGCACCTTTGACACCACATGCTTATCGCCAATTTCGGGCAAATCCGAACCGGTAAGCCCCAGCATCTCCATGAAGTCACGCAACAGCAGCACGGCAGTGCTGGTGGGTTTCAAATGGGCGTTGATGGCCTCGAACTGCTGCGAATCACGCTCGTAATTCAGAAGCGCATCCTCGAGCTCGACCAGTACCTGCTCTTCATACTTGTTCAGGGTGTGGCCATCAGTCAGCTCGTCGAGCAACGCAGACGCACGCGCGTATTCAGCGGGGCTATGGATGCCGCCAACGAACGACTCACGTAGCTGCTCAACCAATACTTGAAGGCTTTCCAAGGCAGCACGGATGCTTTGAGGATCTTGAAGTACGGTGGTCATGGTTTCGCCCCCTGGTTGTTTCTGGCATACCAGTCATTTGCAGCGTCATATTCAGCATGGGTATAGATGTGTTTGACGTACAGCTTTTGCCGCTTGTAATTGACGCCTGCGATCAATCTCAATTTGTTGCCGCCGATAGCAATCACAACCCACCCCACCTGTGCCCGGGGCTTGAATAGATCCAACCGGCTTCCAAACAGGTCTGCCAGATCGTTGTAACAGCTGGGTTCCAATGCACACAGAATTCGATAGCAGGCTTTGAGGGCAGTGGCGCAGGTAGGGTGCCTACGGCATGCGTCGTCAAATCGATCCTTCTTCAGGACATCCATATGTTTTCCTGGCGTTTATCATCATGATACGCCAGTTGTCATTTTTGGCAACTTCAAGCCGGCCGTAGCAGTGATGTGCAAGCTAGGGCCCCAAGCATTTGCATGTCAGCCATCAACCCTATGACGAGCCAAGTCGGAACTGCTCTCAACGCGGCCCGGACGGTGGCGGCTTTTGCCCGGTACTATCCGCTTCGGGAACTGCACAACTGCCGTTCCTGCAGCGAGCACTGCCGTCCGGGTGGGGCAGCCAGGCCAGATGCGGACGCCAGCGGCAGAACAGCCTATAGCCAACGTTGAACAGCGGCCTGGCCCACCGCCAGGACAATGGCGCGGCCCATAGGCCAAGGCCCGCGGCGCGCCAGCTCCAGAGTGTCGCGTCCAGGCCGGTGACCCATGTTCCATCGCTGAACCGGGCATGAAGCAACGACTCCATGTGCGCATGGGTGAAGCCCAAGGATTGAGCGTCGAACGCCGGATCGCTGATATCGATGAAATGCAGGCGTTCGGGCAAGGCACGCGCCCTCAGAACCTTGATTTCGTGGGCGCAGAGGGGGCAGTCACCGTCGAAGTAGAGGGTCAGCGGCCACTTTATGCTGTCGTGCATCGATGAGTGTCCTGGGTGGGTGTGCGAATGAAATGTCTGAAATCGAGCGAGGTGTGCTTGATTGGAATAGACACCCGGTTCTCCCTTTCACTCGTTTTTTTTCGTTAGCGCGCAGATTGTTTCGCGCAAAAGCGCGTTCGATCAGCGCCCAAGCGCCTTGCCCCACCCCTGATCCTTTGCGTGGCGCCAATCGCGGTCTTCCTTGCTGTCGATGCCCACATGCCGTTGGAAGTCAGCGATGGCGCTGGCTTGGCATTGCCGGAAGCCGTCGTCCCAGCCGGTGGCGTATTGACGATCCGAAAGGTAGACGGGCACGTTCTTGCGAAATTCGCCCAAGGCTTGCGCGGCGTGCCGACCACTGCCGCAGCCGTCCTCGAAGCCGCTGGCGAAGGGGGCAGGGTAGCCCTCGGCCAATAGCCGCTCCCGGGTCGTTTGGCAGGCGCTCAACACTACTGCCGATAAGGCCAGGCTCAGCAGCACCCCAGTTCGTCTACCAGGTCTCCATAGGGCGTTCATCGCCGGTACCCGTCGGGCACCAGGGCCGCAGCCGGCACAGGTGAAGGCTGTGTCGAGGGGCGGTAGAGAATCCAGCGATAACACAGCACGCAAATGACCCAATCGATCAGCAGCGTCCAGATGTTGTGCGAAAGGAAGTGCGCACCTTGCGCCATTCGCCCCAGCGAAAAGACCGATCCCAGTGTCAGCGCCACCGCCAGTGCGATTCGCGCAGTGCGTGGGCGACGATCGCGCCAGAAAAAGAACAGGGCGAGCAGTGAGAAGCCGCTCGACGCATGGCCGCCGGGCCAGCACAGACCAGGCTTTTCCGTTGCGGCACGGGGGCTGAGCAACGGTGTATAGGTTTCCTGGCCGCCGAACTCCTTCAGGCTCCAGGGGCAATGGACTGCGGTCAGCACCTTGAGCGGCGTCACCACCGACGTCGTCAGCGCCATCGCCAGCACCACATACCCCAATGGTCGACGCCATTGGCGCAGGCGCGTGGCCCACAGACTTGCCACGAAACCTGCAAGTGCAAGTACGGCAAAGGCGATCACCGCCTGCTTGGCGCGATCATGCAGAATGTTTTCCAGCCAGTAGCTCTGGCGTCCGATGAAGCCAACCCCCGGCACGTAGAAGATCTGCGCCAGGGCGAAGTCGAGGGCGGGCGGATACAGCCACAGCATCGTTGCCATCAGCACGAGCGGAATGCCCAGCGCCAATCGAAAGTCAAAATGCCGGGACGCAGCAACAGGTAATGCGATAGCCATGACAGGCTCCGATCCAATGATGAAGAACAGGTGAAAGTTACGTGGGAAAGTAACGACGGCGGCCTGTCATCAATGATCCATTGGCCGCTTGCGTTACGAGCGACGATAAGTTTGCGCCGTTCAGAACGACGTGAATGAACTGTGAAAAATATGTGGAAAGTAGTACTTGCTTCGGTTGAATTAAGCGATCGCATTGCTGTGTTCCAGCGCATGCCTCGAAACGGACTCGCAACGAGCTTTTCCTCGCGAATCTTTCACGAAAATTTGAATTATCCGCGTCTAGAGTCCGCGCCATCGACAACCGTAGCACGGCGCACGGCTCGCTTCTTTGCCCGACGGCAGACTCCCATGTTCAAACTCAAACCTGTACGCCCGGAAACCGCGACGGTGCTTGCCAGTGTCTTTCTGCTGGTGGTGTTCAATGTGCCCCTCTGGCAGCATCTGGCTGCAATTACCGGGGAGGGTGGCGCTGGAACACAACTTGCTCTTGCGTTTGCCATCATGCTGTTGGGCGTGTTCAATATCGTCCTGACGATAGTGGCGTTTCCAATCATATTCAAACCGGTATTGACGGTGCTGTTTCTTACCAGTGCTAGTGTCACCTACTTCATGAGTCACTACGGTGTGCTCATGGACGTTGGCATGCTTCGCAATCTGGTGGAAACCAATATCACCGAAGTACAAGGCTTGTTGTCTCCGATGCTCTGGGTCTATGTTTTGCTGTTGGGCGTAGTGCCTTCGGTGCTGTTGTGGAAAACGCCCATCGCCTACCGCAAAGTGCATCGTCAGTTGGTCAGCAAGGCACTGGTCGGCGCGGGCTCTGTGGCGGTCATTGCCGTGGTCGCGCTGGTGGACTATCAGGGGCTGTCGTCACTGTTGCGCAATCATCACGAGTTGCGCCTGATGGTGGTGCCGAGCAATTACATTGGTGCCTCGATCGCCTATGTACGCGAACAAGTGTCCACGGCACGACAGCCATTCCGGGCCATCGGCGAAGACGCCGTGCGAGCCGTCAACGTGGCCAGCAATGCGCCCAAGTCACTGACGGTACTGGTGGTAGGGGAAAGTGCGCGCGCCGAGAACTTCGGCATCCTGGGTTACGAGCGCGAGACCACGCCGCAACTTGCCCAGGAACAAGGGCTGGTGGCCTTTACCGACGTGCATTCCTGCGGCACCGAAACCGCGGTGTCCGTCCCCTGCATGTTCTCCAACATGGGCCGCAAGCAGTACAAGGCGGACATCGCGAAAAACCAGGAAGGCTTGCTGGACGTGCTCAAACGCGCGGGGCTGGATGTGGTGTGGTGGGACAACCAGTCTGGCTGCAAGGGGACGTGCGACCGGGTCACTTTGCTGGACGTCAGCCATGACAGAGATCCCGCGTTGTGCGCGGACAACGAGTGCGGGGACGAAATTCTGCTGCAAGGTCTGCAGGCCTTCATTGACCATTTGAGCAAAGATACCGTTCTGGTATTGCACCAGATGGGCAGCCACGGGCCCGAATATTTCAAGCGTTACCCCAAGGCGTTCGAGAAATTCACGCCAGTGTGCAAAAGCAATGCGCTGGATGCGTGCAGCAGAGAGAGTATCGTCAACGGCTATGACAACACCTTGCTGTACACCGATCACGTGCTGGCTCGGCTCATCGATGTACTGCGCAGCAACCAGGATCATCTGGCCACCGCAATGATCTATCTGTCGGATCATGGCGAGTCGCTGGGCGAGTACAACCTGTTCCTGCATGGCACGCCTTACATGCTTGCCCCCGATCAGCAGAAACACGTGCCGCTGCTGGTATGGCTTTCCGAAAGTTATCAGCGCGCGCTCACGGTCGACAGCCGCTGCCTGCAGCAGACGCGTCATGAACCGCTGAGCCAGGACAATCTGTTTCACTCGGTGCTAGGCTTGCTGCATGTGCAGACGCGTGTCTACGACACCGGGTTGGATATGTTCGCCAGTTGCAGGGGGATCAACGGGCATGCGGCTGACGCGGCGAAACAACTGGCGGCCGGCCGCTGAGCGGGTGACCTTTTCCGTTGTTCTGCCTGACATCACAAAGAGGGTTCCATGCGCATACTGGTTATCGAAGATCACGCCGATATCCTCGCCAACATCTCCGAGTACTTCACGCTCAAGGGCTGTGGGGTCACCGGGGCGCTGGATGGCGTCACTGGGCTGCACCTGGCGATGACCGGCAACTTCGACGCCATCATTCTCGATGTGATGCTGCCCGGCATGGACGGCAATCGGGTCTGTCACAAGCTGCGCTCGGTCTCCAGGCAGAACACGCCCATCCTGATGCTCACTGCCCGTGACGAATTGGAAGACCGCTTGACCGGCTTCAGCGTCGGTGCCGACGACTACATCATCAAGCCCTTCGCGTTGTCCGAGCTGTTTGCTCGCGTCGAGACGGTGAGTCGACGGTCGACAGGCGTTCGGAAGAACGTGCTCCAGGTCCATGACCTGACCTTCGACCTGGATTCGCTTGAGGTGAAGCGGGCGGGCAAGCTGCTGAAACTCAACCCCACCACCCTCGTGCTGCTGGAGTTGCTGATGCGCAAAAGCCCCGCGATAGTGAAGCGTCGCGAGTTCGAACTGGCACTGTGGGGCCAGGAAACGCACGACTCCGACAGCCTGCGAACGGGCATCTACATGTTGCGCAGAACCATCGACAAAACCTTCGATGTACCCCTGCTGCATACCGTGCACAGCATGGGCTACAAGCTGCAGGGCCCGTCCGGTGGCGAGGTGTCGATCGAACGGCACTGACCCCGGGCCGAGCCATGCGGCGCCAGGTTCATGCCAGCTCTGGCGCTGCCGGCGACGCGGCCCAGGCGCTCGCACGGGTCGGCGCGCGCGCCCCATGCTCAAGATTCCTGCCGGCGGGCCGATGATGGTTGTCATCAACCCCCGATCGCAATGGAATCCTGCATGATCATCCGACGCCTCAATCTCGCCCCTCGGGCGATCGCTTTCTTCTCGGCCGTAGTCGCGGTCGTGATCCTTCTGGGCAGTATCTCCATCGTTCAGATGAACAAGCTCTACCAGGCCGAGCAGGACGTGGAAACCAACTGGATGCTCGGCATTCGCGATGCGGGTCAGATGAACAGCGGACTGCTCAGGTTGCGGCTCGAAAGCATGCGCGGTGCCACCACCACCGATGCCGCGCTTCGTGAACAGACGATTGCTGCGTTTCCGGGCTATCGCCGTACTTTTCAGGAAACCATCAAGCACTACGAAAGCACCGTTGCGAGCGACGATGACCGTAAACTTTACGAATCCATACGCTCCGATGCGGCAACGTATGACCAAGTGCTGGGTCAGCTGGAACCTATGCTGCGTGCTGCCGACACCACTGCGGCAACTGCCTTGATCAACACGGCCATTCGTCCGTTGACCAATACCCTCGAAGGCAAGGTCAACCAGCTCATGGCGCTGAACGACCGCGGTGCCACGGATGCCGGCGATGCGGCGCTGGCGACGTTCGAGTCGGGACGCAACTGGGTCATCGGGCTGATGGCTGCGGCCGTGCTGGCTACCATCCTGCTCGCTGCGCTATTGATCCGCAGCATCACCCAGCCGATCAAGGAGGCCGTGCAGATCGCCCAGCGCATCGCGCGCAAGGACCTGACCGAAACGATCGTCGTGGTCGGGCAGGACGAGGCCGCCAGCATGCTCACCGCGTTGGCCCAGATGCAGGCCAACCTGCGCCAGACCATCGCGCACATTTCCGACAGTTCCAGCCAGTTGGCTGCCGCCTCGGAAGAGATGAGCGCCGTGACCGAGGAATCCAGCCGCGGTCTGGCGCGCCAGAACGACGAGGTCAATCAGGCCGCCAGCGCCGTCACCCAGATGAGTTCGGCCGTCGATGAGGTGGCACGCAATGCGGCAGAGGCCGCCGACGCGTCGGCAACCACCCAGTCCCTGGCCAGGGATGGGCTGGGCAAGGTCGAGCAGACCCTCACCGCCATTCAGGCACTGGCCACCAACGTGGGCAGCACCAGCACCCAGGTCAAGCAACTGTCGTCACGGGCGCGGGAGATCAACACGGTGGTCGAGGTGATTCGCGCCATCGCCGAACAGACCAACCTGCTGGCATTGAACGCGGCCATCGAAGCGGCCCGCGCCGGAGAGCAGGGTCGAGGCTTTGCCGTGGTGGCGGATGAAGTGCGCGCCCTGGCTCACCGCACGCAGCAGTCGACCCAGGAAATCGAAAAGATGATCGGCTCCATGCAGACCGATTCGGTGCAGGCCGTGCAAGCCATGGAGCAGAGTCAGCAGATGGCCAGCGATTCGTCGGCCGTGGCGCAGCACGCCAGCGCATCGCTCAGTCAGATATCGGCATCGATCAACCTCATCAGCGAACGCAACACCGTAATCGCCACCGCAGCCGAGGAGCAGGCACAGGTGGCGCGGGAAATCGACCGCAACATCACCAGCATCCGCGACCTTTCGATCCAGAGCGCAGCCGGCGCCACGCAAACGGCCACCGCCAGCGGAGAAGTGTCGAGGCTGGCGG
This sequence comes from Pseudomonas baltica, assembly GCF_014235765.1. Classification (GTDB taxonomy): domain Bacteria; phylum Pseudomonadota; class Gammaproteobacteria; order Pseudomonadales; family Pseudomonadaceae; genus Aquipseudomonas; species Aquipseudomonas baltica. Next base: position 1,051,360 of record NZ_JACMYH010000001.1, on the reverse strand, counting down.
TCGGGCTGACCGCATTGGTCGGGGCGTTCGCGATCTGACCGTGGCTGAGTGGGAGCGGCGCAACCGTAGCGTCAGCGATTGTTGCGCAGAATCGAGAAGTTCAGCGCCGCGGCCACGCAGAGCCAGGCCAGGTAGGGGAGCAGGATAAGCCCGGTGATGACGTCCAGGCGCATTGCCAGGGCAACCATGGCGGCGGTCACCAGCCACAAGACCACGATGATCACCATCCCGGCGAGCAGGCGATGGGCGCCGAAGAATACCGGCGTCCACAGGGTATTCAGGGCGATCTGCGCGGCCCACAGCGCCAGTACCGTCTCGCTGCCCGGCAGTTGGGTCAGCCGATAGCCCGCCCACGCCAGCAGCAGGTAGATGACCGTCCAGGCCACGGGAAATGTCCAGTTGGGCGGGGTGAAACGCGGCTTGACCAGCGAGGCGTACCATTCGCCAGGCTTGAAGATGACACCGGTGCTGGCGGCGGCGGCGCAGGCCAGCAGAAAGATGAAGAAAACCATGATGAGTCCTTGTGCAGGGGCAGGGGGGCGCTGCAATAGCGAGATGTGCTATCAAGCTGACGCCTGAACCACGGAAAAGTTTGCGCGAGCGTGCAGCGCGTTCAGCCTTCCTCCCGCTGTCCTGCCTGGCCAACCGCAGCGCTCAGGTGACCAATGGGACGTAGCGGCACCAATCGAATCCCAGCTGAAATTGTGCAAGGCAGCCCTGATCATTGTGGTAGGTTTCGATGATTCCCTGCTGCCAAGCTGTTCAATCGACCCTGCGTTTCAGTCCGGAGAATCACCATGTCCCAGAGCAACGTTTCCAAGGCGCCGCGTCAGACCCTGACCGAACAAGTCCTGCAGGCCAAGGCCACGCACAATCTGACCTGGGCGGCGCTGTCCGAAGGGACCGGCCTGAGTACGGTGTATGTGACGGCCGCACTGCTGGGCCAACACCCGCTGCCGCAGGCGGTTGCCGAAGTGGTGGCCGAGCGTCTGGGCCTCGACGCGCAAGCGGTCGTTCAGTTGCAGACCATACCGTTGCGCGGCAACGCCGAAGGCGTGTCCAACGACCCGACCATCTATCGCTTTCACGAAATGGTCCAGGTCTACGGCACTACCTTGAAGGCTCTGGTGCATGAGCAATTCGGCGACGGCATCATCAGTGCGATCAACTTCAAACTCGACATCAAGAAAGTCGAAGATCCAGAAGGCGGATCGCGTGCTGTGATCACCCTGGACGGCAAGTTCCTGCCCTACAAGCCTTTCTAGGATCCTCGCCATGAACCAGGAAAACCGCCCACCGTTGCCACCTTTCACCGTCGAAACCGCCATTCAGAAAGTGCGTGGCGCCGAAGATGGCTGGAACTCCCGGGACGCCGCCAAAGTGGCGCTGGCCTATACCCACGACACCTGCTGGCGCAACCGCAGTGAGTTCATCGAAGGTCGAGCCCAGGCCCAGGCGTTTCTCGAACGCAAGTGGCGCAAGGAGTTGGACTACCGCCTGATCAAGGAGCTGTGGGCCTTCGCCGACAACCGCATTGCCGTGCGTTACGCCTACGAGTGGCATGACGATTCGGGCAACTGGTTTCGCTCCTACGGCAACGAGAACTGGGAGTTCGCCGCCAACGGACTCATGCACCGGCGCTTCGCCTGCATCAACGACCTGCCGATTGCCGAGTCCGAACGCAAGTACCACTGGCCCTTGGGGCGGCGCCCCGACGATCACCCAGGGTTGAGTGATCTGGGGCTTTGAGGGCGCGCTGACGGCCATCGTCAGCGCAAGTGCTCAGGCCAGTTTGCCGCGCGACACGCCCGTTTGTTCCGAGGCCGCCACGCGTGCGGCGGCTTCGGCATCGACCTTGCGCAACGACTTGCCACGGGTTTCACGGGTCAGGCTGACGGCGACGATGGAGATTACCGCAGCCCCGACCAGGTACCAGGCGATGGGCGTGGAGCTGTTGTATTTGTTCAGCAGGGTGATTGCGATCAGCGGCGCCAGCGAGCCGGCGAAGATCGGCGCCACCTGATAACACAGCGACAGCGCTGTGTAGCGCACGTGGGTCGGGAACATCTCGGCCATGAGTGCCGAGTAGGGCGCATAGGTCATGGATTCGATGGCCAGGCCCAGAGTGATGGCCGCCATGATCAGCCAGTTGTTGCCGGTGTCCATCATCGGGAAGCCGACGAAACCCCAGAACGCCGTCAGTACTGCGCCGGTCAGGTACACCGGTTTGCGGCCGACCAGGTCGGAGAGGTAGCCCATCAGCGGAATCATGAAGAAGTGCAGGAAGTGCGCGCCGAACATCAGCAGCAGAATCTGCGAGGTGTCCTTGTGAACCACCAGCTTGAGGTAGGTGATGGAAAAGGTCACCACCGTGTAATACAGAATGTTCTCGGCAAACCGCGCGCCGATTCCCACCAACACTGAACGCCAGTGATGGCGCAGTACTTCGACCACACCCAGCTGTTCGGATTGAATCGATGCCTGGCGCGCCTGGGCTTCCTTGAAGATAGGCGCATCGTCGACGCTGCTGCGGATCCAGTAGCCGATCAGCACCACAATGGCCGACAGCCAGAACGCCACGCGCCAGCCCCAGGCCAGGAACTGCTCCTCGGAAAGCCCGGTGGACAGCCCCAGCAAGGCGACGGTAGCGATCAGGTTGCCCGCCGGCACGCCTGCTTGTGGCCAGCTGGCCCAGAAGCCGCGACGGTTGTCTGGGCAGTGCTCGGACACCAGCAGGATGGCACCGCCCCATTCGCCGCCGAACGCGAAGCCCTGGATCAGCCGCAACAGCACCAGCAGCACGGGCGCAGCGTAGCCGATGGTGGCGAAACCTGGCAGGCAGCCCATCAGGAAGGTGGTGATGCCCACCACTACCAGGCTCAGTTGCAGCAGGCGCTTGCGGCCGAACTTGTCGCCGTAGTGGCCGAACACTAACCCGCCCAGTGGTCGGGCCAGAAAGCCCACTGCGTAGAGCGCGAAGGCAGCAATGATGCCGTCGATGGGGCTATCGGTCTGGCGAAAGAACAGCTGGCCGAACACCAGCGCGGAGGCCGTTCCGTACAGGAAGAATTCGTACCATTCGGCGACGGTTCCGGCCATGGCGGCCGCCACGACGCGTTTGAGTCCCGCTGGGGTGGTCGCGTTGGAAGAAGTGGACATGATCAGGCTTCCTGGAGTGGCAATGACAGGTACCCGGGCCTGGCGGATGCGCCTGGCCCGGTCGTGATTCAAAGACCGACGTCGGGCAGGGTGGGGCGGTTGGCCAGGGCCTTGGCCATGATGCGTTCGACGAACAGACGGTCTTCATCCGGCAGGGCCAGGCGCGGTGGGCGGGTGAGGGCGCTGCCGCGGCCCATGATCGCTTCGCACAGCTTGATGCACTGCACCAGGTCCGCACGGGCGTCCAGGTGGAGGATCGGCATCAGCCACCGGTAGATTTCCATGGCTTCGGCAAAGCGTCCGGCCTTGGCCAGGCGGAAGATGGTTTCGCCTTCCTGCGGGAAAACGTTGGACATGCCCGACACCCAGCCCTCGGCGCCCACCGCGATGCTTTCCAGAACGACGTCGTCGAGGCCGGCGAACAGCACGAAGCGGTCGCCCACTTCGTTGCGCACGTCGATGAAGCGCCGGGTGTCGCCGGAGGAGTCCTTGAAGCACACCACGTTGTCGCAGTCGGCCAGGGAAATGAGGATCTCGGCGGTGACATCGTTCTTGTAGATGGGCGGGTTGTTGTAGACCATCAACGGCACGTCGGCGTGCTTGGCCACGTAACGGAAGTGCTCGGCGGTCTCGAAAGGCTTGGAACCGTAGACCAGTGCCGGCATCAGCATGACGCCGTCCACCCCAGCCTTGCGTACGGCATTGGCGGTTTTCGCCGCAGCGACACTGGTGAATTCCGCCACGCCGCAGATGACCGGCACGCGCCCACCGGAGGCGTCGACGGCCACTTCGGTGACAGCGATCTTCTCTTCGGCGGTCAACGAGGTGTTTTCACCTACCGAGCCGCAGACCACCAGGCCTGACACGCCGTCGCGAATCACATTGGAAATCACCTGATGAGTCTTTTCCAGGTTGATGGAAAAGTCATCGTTGAATTGAGTGGTAACAGCCGGGAATACGCCACTCCAGTTGATGCGCTTGCTCATTCGATTTGCTCCGCTGATTAATGGTATTTCGTATACGCTTTGATTCGTACGTTGTTTGCAAAGGGTGATGCGGTTCCAGCCATGTTGTCGCGAGTAGGCGATGTGCCCGCTCGTGTATGGGTAGCGCCTATTTGACCGACTTCAGGAACGCGGCCGTTTCCGGCTGCAAGGGGTTGCCGATGACCTGGTCCGGGCTGCCGATCTCATGCACCAGGCCGTTGCGGAAAAACGCCACGCGATCGGACACATCGCGGGCGAAACGAATCTCGTGGGTTACCAGTACCATGGTCATGCCGTCTTCGGCGAGCATGCGCATGGTGTCGAGCACTTCGCCCACCAGTTGCGGATCGAGCGCCGAGGTGGCTTCGTCGAACAGCATGTAGTCCGGTGACATGGCCAGCGCTCGGGCAATCGCCATGCGCTGCTGCTGGCCGCCCGAGAGCTTGCCGGGAAAGGTATTGAATTTGTCGCTCAGGCCGACATGGGTCAACTGCTGCACGGCCAGCGCCTCGGCCTGCTCCTTGCTCTTGCCCAGTACCTTGCGTGGCGCCAGCATGACGTTCTCCAGCACGGTGAGGTGAGGAAAGGCGTTCCATTGCTGGAACACGATGCCGATTCGCTGGCGCAGCTGGTTGAGGTTTGTGCTGCTGCCGTGGACCTCGACCCCGTCGACTCGAATACTGCCTTTCTGGATCGGCTCCAGGCCGTTGATGCACATCAGCAAGGTGGATTTTCCCGAACCCGAGCCGCCGATGATCGACACCACCTCGCCCTTGCTCACCGTCAGGCTGACGCCCTTGATGACCTCCAGTTCGCCGAAGGATTTGTGTACGTTGTCGATCTCAATCATTTTCCTGCCACCTTCTTTCCAGACGAGCGCCCAGGCGAGCGACCACCAGGCTCATGACGTAGTAGATGAGCCCGGCGATGCACAGCACCAGCAGCGGCTCCTGTATGCGCGTGACGATGGTCTGCGACGCGCGCAGCAGTTCGACGATACCGATCCACATCACCAGCGCGGTGTCTTTCATGACGCCGAGCACCAGGTTGAGCCAGCCGGGGAAGGCGACCCGGGTGGCCATCGGCAGGACGATGTAGCGCAGGTCTTGCCAATAGCTCAGGCCGAGCGAGCGGCTGGCGCGGCGCACCGATGGCGACACGGCAAGCACCCCGCTGCGGACGATCTCGGTGAAGTACGCCGCCGCGTAGACGCCCAGCACGATGCAGCCGACGCTGAACGCGCTGATGTTCAATCCGACGATGCTCTTGAGCGAATTGAGCAGCACGAACTGGATCAGCAACGGCACGCTGCGGAACACGTCCAGCACCCACGCCAGCGGCAGGCTGGCGCGCGGTGCAAGGGCCCGCAACAGGCCGCACAACAAACCGCCGAAGGAGCCCGCCAGGATTGCCCAGAATGTTAGTTGCAGGGTGACCCAGGCGCCATCGAGCATGTACAGGAGGTCTGTCGCGGTGAGGCTGGTGGAAAACATGCGCCGCTCCTCAGTAGCGAAACAGACGCCAGCTCAACAGCCGGGCGAGGCCGACGATCAGCTTGGCGATCAGGTAATAGAGCACCGCGGCCATCGCGAAATATTCGAAGGTGCGGAAGGTCTTCACGTTGTAGTCCTGGGTGACGCCGGTGAGGTCGTCGTTGAGCCCGACCACCACACCCAGGGACGTCATCAGCACCGCCCACACCATCTGGTTGCTCAGCGGGTAGAACACCACGCGCAACAGTTGCGGAACGATGATCATGCGGTAGGCCTGGAAGGCACTCATGCCCAGCGAGCGCGCGGCGCGCATCTGCGTGTCCGGCACCGCCTTGAGACCGCCGCGGAAATTTTCCGCCAGGTAGCCGGCGTTGTTGAAGGTGATGCCGGCCAGCAGTGCCAGCCATGAGCTGACGTGCAGGCCCAGCGAGCCGAGGCCGAAGTACAGGATGTAGATCTGGAACAGCGACGGGGTATTGCGCGCAATCGACACCCAGCCGTCGCCGATGCCGCGCAGCGCCCGGCCGCGGAACGTCCGTTCGGAGCCTGCACGCATCACGGTCAGAAGCAGGGCGATGAGCACACCGAAAATCATCGACAGCGCCGCGGTTTCGAACGTCACCCACGCGCCTTGCAGCATGTCGGGCAGGGCGCGCCACGCAGCCCGCCATTGGAAGGTGTAGTCAAACATGCTCCGCGCCCTCCGCTGCACAGGTGGCCAGCCAGGCGGGCGGTCGAGCGCTGGTGGCGCCGCTGCACGCGCTGTCGACACAGGTGCCGAGGCTGGCGAAATGAACGCTGCGCCCGACCAGGCCGGGCGCGTAGTGGGCGTACTTGCCCGAGTTGGTCATCAGGCTGCGCACACCCACGGGAATGACCGGCTCGCCGAGCATGCACCAACAGGTGTCGGTGATCAGCGTGGCGCCGAAGGCTTCGAGCACGGCCACATGACCCGCTGCCCGTGCCTGTTCCAGCACCGCCCTGCCGCAGGTGATGGCCAGTACCACGTCCGGGTGCCTGCGCAGGCCGCGGCAGAGCTCGGCCAGGCGGGCGAATTCGGTCAGGGAGAAGTGCGGGTTGCCCAGGGACACCAACCTTACCTGCGTGTCCCGGGCGCTGTTGAGTTCCATCCAGCTGGCGTACAGGTCTTGCAGGGAAATCGAGACGCGCGGCAGCATCTCCGGCGAGTCACTCGAGTGCGCCGGGTTCAGGGCTTCCGGAGTGACGCCGGCAATATGAAACATGGGTGCAGCGCTGGTGGTGGCGAACGCGGCGCCGAATGCCTTGAGGTCGTCCAGGCTGGGCCTGAGCTGCTGCAGGCCGCTGATCAATGGAATGCGGCTGCCGCACCGGGTCCCGACGTGATAGCCGAGCAGCGGGTAGAAGCTGTCATCCAGTTCTTTCAACGCCGGTACGTCGATCAGCAGTTGGGCCCGACGTTGCTCCTGGAGATGGCAGCCGATCAAGGGCGCGCGGCCAGTCAATGCAATGCAGATGTCCAGGTAGTCCGGGTACTTGAGCGTGCGCGCACCGAGCACGCTGTTGGCGTATACCACCGCGTTGGACTCGGCCCACACCACTTGCTCGCCGAGCGCCGGTGCACTGTCGAGCAGATAGGGCGCGCAGGTGAAACTTGCGCGCGCACCCATGGCCGTGTACGCGTCGCCCAACGCGCTGGCAGGCTCGCCGAGGGCCGGATCGATGCCCAGTGCTCGCCAGCGCCGCTGGTCCACCGAGATGGCGTTCAGGGTAGTGGGCACCCGCACCCGCGCGCCCCATTGCACCAGTTGTTCGGCAAACCGCAGGCTGGCAGGGCCGGTGTAGATGCAGCCGTCGATGTGCGCCTGAGTGATATCGACCAGTTCCCGCGCGCCCTGGAGACGGGCCATGCGCAGGACGATCTGCATCGCCACCTGCGCCGCCTTGCCGTGGCTGCCTGCGAGCAACTCATGGTCACGGCTGTCGAGTGCAAAGCCGTCATCGAACGGCTCCGGCTGGCCGACGCCTGGCTGCGGCTGCCAGTCGTCCGTTGGCGCCTGGCTGTAGAGGCCGAGCGCTGCCCCATCCAACCGAGCCCATGCCACGCCGCGCAGCGTATCGAAGGCTTCCTGGCCGATACACAGCACCGGCAGCGAGCGGTCGAAGAAGTGCTGTGCCACCAGCACGCCCAAGCTGAGGATTTCATCGGCTTCGGCCAGTACCAGCGCTGCCGGCGCGTGGCCGTTGCTGATCAGCTCCATCATGACGCTGCTGCCCGTGCAGGACCCGCGACTGCCGGGAATCGCCAGGACCCGGCCCGCCACCCGCTGACCGCTGAGCGGGTGATGGCGGTCGATCACCTCGCCACTGCTGGGGTCGACCCCGCCCCAGAAACTCAGGCCGGTGTCGGCAAACAACAGGGCGCCTTGAGCGCTGCCGTCTATCAGGCTGCGTCCACCGACGCTGCGTGGCATGGTCGTCACCTCAGTAGTAGACGTTGGGTACGGTGAGGTTGGCGGGCGCAATTTCGGTGCCGACCCATTTGACGAACAACTCGTTGTAGCGACCGCTGCGCACCTGCTGGTTGACGAACAGGTTGAGGTAGTTGAGCAGACCGTATTCGGTGCGCTTGGCGCCCAGGGAAACGTAGTCGATCACGTAGGGCGCATTGCCGGCGACCTTGAGGTTCTTGTATTTGCCGGATTTCAGAGTGGCGGCGGCCACGGTATTGGTGACCACGGTGGCCTGGATATGGCCTTGGGCGACGGCCAGAATGGTGTCGTTCTGCGACTGATACGCGCGGAAGCTGCCGCTGCCCCAGCCCTTCACGTCCTTTTCCAGCGCGATGGCCTCGTAGGTGCCGCTGGTGTTGCCCACTGCCTTGCCCTTGAGGTCGTCGAAGCTGTTGACGCCGGTGTCGTCGCGGGTCAGCACGACCATCTGGAAGGCGAAGTAGGGCACGCTGAGGCCGACGGTCTTGGCCCGTTCCAGGGTGTCGGAGGTGGAGGCCACGATCACGTCGGCACGGCCCGAGATGAGTGCCGGAATCCGGTCTGGAAACGGCGTCTCGATGACTTCGGCATCGACGCCCAGCACCTTCGCCAGGTCGTTGCAGTAGTCGACGTCGAACCCCGCAGGCTTGTTGGCGCTGTCGCGCATGCCCATGGGCGGGAAGTCCAGGGTCACCGCACAGCGCAGCTTGCCGGAACCAATGATGTCGTCCAGCTTGTCGGCCTGGGCGGTCGCCATGAAAGTAGTACTGAGCACAGCGGTTAGGGCTACGGCGAAGGCGGGAGTTTTCATGGAGGCCTCGGAGTTGGGTGAGCACTGCAACTGCCATTGAGAATTTCGTATACGATATTTCAAATGCAACAGACGTGCCTGTTTTCGTTCGTGCTCGCGCTGTCGTCGTAAGCCCCTGAATCAGGGCGTATTCATCATGGATCGGCGAGGGTGGAAGAGTCGGGTATGACGCCGTGGGGTGTTACATAAGGGAGCACCGCCCCAATGATTGCCCGCTAACGGAACATCAGCGATGGCTTTCGCGGTACAGGCTTGGCGAAAGGTGCGTCAGCGCGCGGAACTGCCGGCTGAACGCACTGTGGTCGGTGTAGCCACAGCGCAGGGCGACATCGGTGATGGGCAGGTCTTCGTCGCGCAGCAGACGTGAGGCCTCCTCGAGGCGCGCCTTGTGAATCAGCTGGCGCGGGGTCAGGTGGAAGATCCGCTTGCAGTGACGCTCCAGTTGCGCAACCGACAGCCCGGCAATGGCGGTCAGCTCCGCGAGGCTGATCGGACGATGAAAATGGGTGCGGATGTGCGCGTCGACCGCCGCCAGTTTCGCGAAGGCCGGGTGGCTCGACTGAGGCAACTGCAGGTCGCGGGAAATGCCGGCCAGGCCGATGATCCGACCCTGTTCATCGTGCAAGGCGATCTTGTGGGTCAGGCACCACACGGGCTGGTTGCCATAATAGAGGTGCAGCTCCAGCTGATTGGCCAATTCGCGGCCGCTGCCAAGGACCTTGTGGTCCTGTTCGGTGTACAGCGTGCCGAAGCGTGCCGGGAACACTTGCTCGGCGGTCAAGCCCAGCAGCTGGTGACTGGTCTTGAAGCCGCAACGCTTGGCCAGGGTGGCATTGACGAAGGCATAGCGGGCGGCGTCGTCCTTGATGAAAAACACCACGTCGGCCAGGGCGTCGAGCAAAGGAGCCAGGGGTTGCAGGCTGCCCAGCAGGTTCGGTAGTTGGCACGGGCTGGCGCTGAGGAATGCGGCGAGCATGGGGTCGAGGTCCGGAAGTGACTCCTGCAGGATAGTGCTGCCGGGCTGCTGCGCAAAGCCCGGACACTGTGTTTAGCAGGGCGGGGTTCAGGAGGGCGGTTGGCCGTCGAGGCGCAGCAGGGTCTCGATCCGTGCCGGGCTGAAGGGCGGTCGCGGTGCCGAGGGTTGCCAGCCGAACAGGTGCGCGGTGGCGGCGCCGCATACCCGCCCCTGGCAGGCGCCCATGCCGCAGCGCGTGGCGAGTTTGGCCTCGCGCCAGCTGCAATGGGCGGCGAGCGCCGCAAACGGCACGTCTTCGCAGCGGCAGACCAGGGTGTCCGGCGCGCACAGGGCAGCGAGCGCAGGATCGAGGGCAAATGCCCGGTTCAGCACGGCGGCGAAGCCTTGCCAACGGGCCCGCTGCGGCCAAAGCCGCCGCGCCGCCGCCTGGTCGCCAGCGGCGGAGTGTCCGGCGATGCTGCCTTCCACCGAGGCCAGCTCGCTGCCGCCGAAGCCGGTGCATTCGCCTGCGGCAAAATGGTCCGCCAGGCTGCTCGCCTGCCAGGCATCGACGGCGATGGCCCGGTCCTGCAGCGCACAGCCCAAGGCCTCGCCCAGCTGCGTGTTGGGCACCAGGCCGAAGCCGCAGGCCAGCCGGTCACAGGGCAGTTCCCTGATTCGGCCCTGTTGCATCAGTCGTACGCCTTCCAGGCGGTCGTCACCCAGAGCGGCCAGCACATGGCTGCCGGGGCGATAGGCGGGCGAAAACAGTTGCAACGACTGCAGCCATTTATGTGGCCAGCGTGGCAGCTGCATGGCAAATCCTGCCACGGCGCGGGTGCTGGCCTGCTCGGCGATGCGCAGGATCCGTGCGCCGTTCTTCGTTGCACTGTGCGCGCTGGCCAGCAGCAGCGGGCCGCTGCCGGCGACCACCACGCGTTCGCCCGCAACGGGCAGGCCGCCCTTGATCAACGCTTGCAGGCCACCGGCACCGGTCACGCCAGGCAGCGACCAGCCGGGGAAGGGCAGCAGCAACTCGCGGGCACCGGTGCACAGAATCAGCTTTGCATAGCCGATGATCCAGCCGCGCTGGTCGTTCTCCACCAGTAACTGATGGGGCGCAGGCCGGGCGATCACTCGAGTGGAACCTTGGATCTGCACGTTGGCACACGCCTGCAGGCGCTCGCGCAGCCGTGTGGCCTGGGTGGGCAGCGAGGCCTGCGGGCCATCGCGCCAGATCTGCCCGCCGGGCAACGGATTGTCGTCCAGCAACACGATGCGCAGGCCGCTGGGTGCCGCTGCCAGCGCCGCATGGATGCCCGCCGGCCCGGCACCGATGATGAGAATATCGACGTGCTCGATCATGGCAGGCTCCGTACCTGCATGCCGTCGCGGCAGGACGTCTGGCACGCCAGGCGCCGCGCGCCGTCGATGGTCACACGGCATTCCTGGCAGATACCCATGCCGCATAGCGGCGCGCGCCGTTGGCCGCTGACCGAGGTGCGCGTGCAGCCATCACCGGCCATCGCCAGTGCCGCAGCGACGCTGGTGCCGACCGCCACCAGCAGCGTGCGTCCATCGACCGTCAACTCAAGCATGGCTGGACCCTCCGAGAAAACGTTGCGGCAGGTAAGGCGTTGCCGCCAGCGGCAGTGATTCGTCGAACAGTTGCGCCACCAGCAAATCGGCGGTCGCCGGCGCGGTGGTCACCCCCAGGCCTTCATGACCCACTGCCAGCCACAGGCCCGGACGCTGGGGATGCTCGCCCACCAGGGGCAAGCCATCCGGGCTGGCGGCGCGAAAACCGGTCCATGCACGAATCACGTTCAGCGTGTTCAGCGCAGGCACGTACTCTGCCGCGCGCCTGAGCATCTTGGCGAGCATCCAGCCCTCGACCTCGGGATCCGTGGTGTTAAATTGCCGTGAGGCGCCGATGAACAGTTGTCCGGTCGGGCGCGGCTGGATGTTGCAGGCCGTGGACGGCCCACTGGCGTTGTGGGCGCTGGTGACATAGCCCAGTTCCACCAGCGTGTGAGTGATCTGCGCGGGGTAGCGGTCGGTGATCGCCAGATGGCCTTTCTTGGCCTGGATCGGCAGCTCGGGGCACAGCTCGGTGGCCTGGATGCCGTTGGCTAACAGCACCATGCCAGCACTGAGCCATTGGCCGTCGGCCAGACGCACACGGTTGCCGTCTACCTCGGTGACCGTGGCGCGTTGCTGGCGGATCAACGGATGATCAAGCATCCACTGGGCGGCCGCCGGCGCATACACAATGCCGTCCCCCTTGATCAACAGACCACCCTCCAGCCCTTCGCGAAGCAACGGTTCGCGCTCGCGCAGGGCGTTGCCAGCGAGGATTTCGCAGGCCTCGCCATGCTCGCGCAACACCTCGAACTTGTGCTCGGCAACGGCCATTTCCTCAGCGTTGGCGGCCAGCCACAGGGTGCCGTTGCTGCGGTAGGCGCAACCGTTGGGCAACGACCCGGCGATGTCGCGCCAGCGCTGCAGCGAATATTGGCTCAAGGCCAGTTCCGCCGCGTTGTCGTCCAGCACCAGCAGGTGGCCCATGCCGGCAGCCGTGGCACCCGGCGTGCCGGCGTCCAGCACCCGTACGCTCAGCCCGCGCTTGGCCAGGGCCTGGGCGCAGGCAGCGCCGACGATGCCTGCGCCGATGACGATGGCGTCGGCCACGGCCGTGGGGTTCACAAGCGAATACCCCAGGCGAAGGGATCGTCGGCCTGCAGGATCAGTGTGGCTTCGGCGCTGATGTAGGCCCGGCCGCGAATGGTCGGCACAACGGGCCCGTCGCTGCCGTGTTCCATGGCTTCATATGAACCCTCGAACTCGCTGCCGATGACGCTGGCCTGACGCCAGATCTGCCCGGGCTGCAGTTTGCCGTCGGCGGCCAGGCACGCCAGCTTGGCGCTGGTCCCGGTTCCGCAAGGCGAGCGATCGTAGGCTTTGCCGGGGCACAGCACGAAGTTGCGGCTGTCGGCCCGTTGGTCTTCGGCGAACAACTCGATGTGGTCGATCAGCCCGCCGTCCTCGCCGCGTATGCCTTGTTCCTCCAGCGCGTGCTGCACGGCGACGGTGTAGGCCGTCAGGGCGTCGAGGTTGTCACCGCTAACCGCCAGGCCATGCTCGGCGACCAGGAAAAACCAGTTGCCGCCCCAGGCGATGTCGCCGGTGACCGAACCGATGCCCGGCACCTGCAGGGCGACTTCCTTGCGGTAACGATAGGCCGGCACATTGCGCACGCTCACCGAACCGTCCTCGTGCAGCGTGGCCTGGACGGTGCCGACCGGCGTCTCGACGGCGTGCACGCCCGGCCCGATTCGGCCCAGGTGGGCCAGCGAGGCGATCAAGCCGATGGTGCCGTGGCCACACATGCCCAGGTAGCCGGTGTTGTTGAAGAAGATCACCCCGGCGCAGGCGTTCGGGTCTACCGGCGTGCACAGCAGTGCGCCTACCAGCACATCGCTGCCCCGCGGCTCCAGTACACAGGCGGCGCGCCAGGCATCATGCCGCTCGGCGAGCAATTGCTTGCGCTCGGCCATGCTGCCGGTGCCCAGCTCGGGAAAACCGTCGATCACCAGGCGGGTGGGTTCACCACCGGTGTGCGAGTCGATCACTTGGATGCGGGTCATGGGGCCACTCGTCGGGTCGGTTAAGTGACCCTTAGAATGGCGGAGATAGCCCTCTGCGGCTTGAGCTATTTAGCCCGTGACAATGACGAATTCGGCACAGTGCCAGGGTTCAGCGGGCGCTTGGCAGATGCTCGAACAGGGTCTGGCAGACGCCGGCGATGTGTTCGTCGAGCAGGTGCACGGCCAGCTCCACGTTGCGCTCGCGGCAGGCCTGGAGAATCTCCCGGTGTTCGTGGTCGGCGCGATCCTTGCCGGCCGACAGGCTCATCTGCATGCGCAGGTAACGCTCCAGCTTGTCGTTGACCGAACGAATCATCCCCACCAGGAACGGCCGTTGCGCGGGCTCGTAGAGGCAGGCGTGCAGCGCCCAGTTCAACTCGGCCCAGCGGCCCACGTCGGTTTCACCGATGAACTCGCGGCAGATGCTCTCGGCGCGGGTAAAAGTGGCCTCGGTCATGTTCGGAATGGCCAGGCGCAGCACCTTGTCTTCGAGCAGCATGCGCACTTCGAACATCTGCGCCAGCTCCGACTCCGACAGGCGCGTGACCATCGCCCCGCGATTGCGCTGGAACATGACCAGACCCTCGGCTTCGAGGCGCTTGAGCGCTTCGCGAACGGGGATCTTGCTGACATTGAACTGACGGGCGATGTCGTCCTGACGGATCGGTTCGTCCTCGGCAAAATGCCCGGCAACGATCGCGTCGCGCAGGTGCCGGGTGATGATCTCCGAGGTCGAGGGAGAATTGCCGAGGTCCGGCGCGTTGAGTTTGGTCTGGGCCACGATGCTGGGTCATTCGAGGGATTGAGTGCATATGGTATACAGTTTTGCGGCGGGCTGAACCGGCTTTGATCCGGCTAAGGCATCAGGCGCTGCCGCTGATGACGCCGTCGCAGCTTCATCAGCACCCCTGCCAGCAGCGCGCCGCAACCCAGCGCTACCGCTTCCACGCTTGCGCGCTGCCAGTCGCCGGCGGCAGCGTAGCGCCACAGGTTCTGCCCCGTGGTCCAGTGATTGAGCAGCGGCAGGCACAGGCACAGCAGCGCCGCCAAGCCGAGCTGTTCGGCCCATGCGCGGTTGCGCGGCCGACACAATGCGTGCAGCAGGGTCGCCAGCCAGATCAGCAGGAAACAGCGTATTTCCCAGTTGGCCCGATCCTGCATCTGCAGTGGCAGCAGCCGGTTGGCATAGAAGTAGGCACAGCACGCCACGCCAATGCCCGCACTGCACGCCACGTTGAGCGCTTCGACACAGTGATAGAAGCGTTGGGTCGCAGCACCGAATTCGTGCTGCCCCTTGATCCGCCGCTTGATCGAGAACAGCAGCGTGCCGGCGACCATCATCAGCGTGCCCAGCAGGCCGCTGGCGAAGTACACCCATCTCAATGCCCAACTGCCGAAATCGGCAAAATGCAGGGAACGCATCACGCCTTCGATGCGTGCGCCCATGGACACGCTGTCCGGGTCAGGCAGCCTGACTTGCAGCACGTCGCCGCTGGCCGCGTCGAAAAGCACGCTGGCCTGGGGCGTGAACAGATGGGACGACGGCTGACCGGGGTCGGCACGACCGATGACGCGTACGCTGGCGCTCGCGCTACCGGGCTTGTCCACCAACAGCATCTGCGCGGGCTGCCCGGTCAGTCCGCGGGCCTGTCCAAGCAGGTGCTCCCACGCAGGAGCCCGGATGTCGAGCGGCGCAGTGTTGCGCACAGCCGGAGCCTGTGGCGCCAGGTCGGCGCTGAAGCGTGCATGGGCACCGTCATTCGACCCGTACACGGCGTGCACCGGCCACGGCATGTAGCTGCTGGCGAAGATGCACAGGCCTGTGTAGGCGATCATCAACTGGAACGGCAAGGTCAGCACGGCCGCGGCGTTGTGCGCATCGAGCCAGGCACGCGGCCCGCGACCGGGTCGGAAGGTAAAGAAGTCGGCGAAGATGCGTCGGTGAATCACGACCCCCGATACCAGTGCAACCAGAAAACCGACGGTCAGCGCGCCAACGATCCAGAAGCCCAGCACTGGCAGTTGCAGCATGTAGTGGAACGACATGAAGTGCCGGCCGCCTTCGGTCTTGCGCAGTGCTTGCGACATCACCGGTGTACCGCTCGCAGGGTCGAGAGCGATCTGCCGGGTGCCGCTTGCGTCGCGCCACAGCAGGTGCACGGCCTCGCCCGCAGAGGTCGGCAGCTGCACCCGCCACAGCCGCGCACCGGCGCCGTGTGCAGCCAGGTAGCGCTGCGCTTGCCAGGCAGCAGAGCTTTGATCCAGCGGCTCCACGGCGTCGAGCGGAGCGATCGGCTGCGCCTCCATCCAGCGGGTGATGGGTTCGCGGAACACGCTCAACGAGCCGGTCAGGAAGATCACGCACAGCAGCCAGCCGCAGACCAGGCCGCACCAGGTGTGCAGCCAGCCCAGGGAGCGGCGCAGGGAGCCGTTCAGCGCACTGATCCCGAGGCCGACGCGATCAGAAATCGCCTCGCAGGGTCAGCATGTAGCTGCGCGGCTCGCCGAACACGTTCGAGCGGTCGACCGCTACCGCAGTGGTGTAGTAACGCTTGTCGAACAGGTTCTCGGCGTTGAGCTGCACCTTCCAGTGCTCGTCCAGCTTCCAGGCCACGCGCGCATCCCAGATCGCATAACCCTGGCTGCCAAAGTCCAGCCCGGTGGTCGACGAGGCCTTGTAGTAGGACTGCGCCGACACGCCACCCCCGACGGTCAGCCGGTCCCAGGCACCGGGCGGGTTGTAGCTGGTCTGCAGGCGCAGCATGTGCTTGGGCGTCTCGTAGGCCACCTCGACGTCTTCGGTATTGTTGCGCAGCAGGTTGAAGGTGTAGCCACCGAACACCTGCCAGCCCGGCAGGATCTCGCCGCTGGCTTCCAGGTCGACGCCCTTGCTGCGCTTGATGGTGCCGTTGACGTAGCAGGTGCCCTCGGAGTCGTTGCTGGTGCAGTTGGTATTGGCCAGGTCGACCAGAGCGACGTTGGTCTGCTTGATGTAGAACAGCGCCATCGACAGGTTCAGGCGGTCATCGAACAGCGCGCCCTTGATGCCGGTTTCGTAGTTGTCGCCTTCGGAGGGTGAAAGCGGCGTACCGCTGGTATCGACGTAGTTGCCTTGGGCATTGAAGATTTCCGCATAGCTGGCATACCACGCCCAGTCGTCGCTGATGTCGTAGATCACGCCGGCGTAGGGGGTGACCTTGCGTGTCACCTTGGATTCGTAGGGCAGGGCGGCGCCGCGCTTGATGTCGTAGGTGTAGTCGTACCAGCTGGTGCGACCACCCAGTACCAGGCTCAGCGGTTCGCTCAGGCGCAGCCGCGAGTTGGCGTACAGGCCCGCCCGCTCCTCGGTCATGTCGATATCGGTGCTCCATGCCGGCCTGGCAGGCTTGGCGATGGCATGGTGGTCGACATTGAAAATGTTCAGTGGCCGGTTGCCCAGGCTGGCGGTGGCTTGCTGGGTGTTGGCCTCCTGGCGCGACCAGGTGCCGCCCACGGTGACGTCATGGGTCAGGCCGAAGGCATCGAAATTGCCGCTGACATGGCTGTCCACCCCGGTGCTGGTGACCTTGTCCTGGCGAAACAGTGCGGCCTGAAACACCGAACCGGTATTGGTCACCGGGCTGATGGTCCGTCGCGCATAGGCAATCTGTTGATCGAAGCTGCCTTCGGAAACGGTCACCGAGGTGGTGCTCGACCAGCGCTCGTTGAAGCGGTGCTCGATTTCCGCGAATGCTTCGCTCATCTCGCTCTGGTGACGGTTCCAATCCTGCACCAGCGAAGTGGAGCGGGAGATGTCCAGAGCGTTGCCGTTGCTGTAGCGCGGCAGGCCGTAGATCGAATAGCCGTTAATGACGTTTTCCTGGTGGCGCAGGCTCAGGCTCACGGTGGTGTCCGGGTCGATATCGGCTTCGACGATGCCATACACCAGCGGCGTGCGGGTGTTGCGTTCATCGAGGTAGGAACCGTTGTCTTCGTAGGCCGTGACCAGTCGGCCGCGCACGGTGCCGGTTTCGTTGAGCTTGCCGCTGGCGTCCAGGTCCATGCGGTAGCGGTCCCAGGAACCGGCGCTGGCCTGTACCGTCAGTCGCGGTTCGGCGGTCGGTCGCTTGCGCACCAGGTTCACCGCGCCGCCCGGCTCGCCTGCGCCCACCAGCAGGCCCGCCGCGCCGCGCAGCACTTCGACCCGGTCGTAGATGGCAGTGTCGGGCTTCATCCACCCGGTGATCTGATAGCCCTGGCCAGGCACACCGTCCACCAGAAAGCTTTCCGCCAGCAGCGAGAAACCGCGGGAGGTGTACACATGCCCGCCGAAGTTTCGGTACTGGAACGTGATGCCCGGGGTTTGTTCCAGCACCTTGTCCAGACTGGTGAGCTTCTTGTCGTCCATCAGTTGCCGGGTCACCACGCTGACGGTCTGCGGGGTGTCCTTGAGGCTCAGGTTGAGTTTCGCGGCGGTGCTGCTGCTACCAGTGGTATACGAGCCCGTGCCGTCGGTGCTGCTGCCCAGATCGTTCATGGCATTGACGGTGGTGGCGCCCAGAGCCATGGCGGGATCGTCGCGCGCGGGCAGCTTCTGCAGCACCAGGGTGCGTGCATCGAGCATCTGCCAGCCGAAGCCGCTGCCGCGCAGCAGCGTCTGCAGGGCCTGGTCGAGGGTGTATCGGCCTTTCAAGGCCGGTGCGCGCAGGTTGGCCACATCCGAGGAGTTGAAGATCAGGCGCACGTTGGCCTGGTCTGCCAGTCGGGTCAGCGCCTGATCCAGCGACTGTTCTGCCGATTGCAGGTTCAGGACGGTGGTCGCTTCTGCCCCCTGTGCCGAAGGCGCAAGCAGTGGCAGGCCCGCCGTCATGGCCAGCATCAATGCCAGGCTCAGGGTGCGACCGGTAGCGGGAGTGAACGAAGGGAAACGTGCCTGCATCTGTAAACGTCCGTAAGCCAATGGAGGCGGAATGCCCGAGAATCATGCTTCTCACTCCAACGACGAACGAGGTGACCCGACCTTGCCATCCAGATTGAAAATATTTTCATTATCATCTGCCAATCTGATGATAACTGTTCTCAAGTGGGATAGGATGCGCGCCTCGATCGCCTGGGCCGTGCGCATGTCCGTGTCACCCAACTCCAACCCTTTGCTGATGGTCTTTCAGGAGCACTATGCCGACCTGTTGGCCTTTCTGGCACGGCGCTTGGGGAATGTGGAAAAGGCTGCCGACGTGGCGCAGGACACCTACGTGCGCCTGGCTGGCCTGGCCGACACGGCGCAGATCCTCGAGCCCCGCGCTTTCGTCTTCCGCGTGGCCGGCAACCTGGCCATCGACCGCCTGCGCCAGGAACGGCGCTATTGCGCGCTGCAGGTCGATGAACCCGACGAGGAACCTTGTGATCCCATGGCCTCGCCGGAACGCTCCTTTCTTGCCGCCGAAGCCATCGAGCAACTCGACAAGGCCCTGCAGCGCCTGCCCAGCAATGCCCGTCTGGCGTTGCTGCTCAGTCGCCTCGAAGGCCTTACTCACGCAGAGATCGCCACACGCCTCGGGGTGTCGGAAAGCTCGGTAGGCAAGTACATGGTGCACGCCATGCGTCATTGTCGCGATTGGCTTCGTCAGTCGGAGTGCCCTTAGAATGCACGGTACTGACGTCTATGCGGCAACGACCGCGAGCCCATTATCATGACCGAGCCCACCCATCCGAGTGCTTCTGCCGTCGACCTGGAGGACCAGGCCATCGAGCAGTGGGTGCACCTGACATCGGGCCGCGCCAGCGAGGCGGATCGCAGCGCCTTTGCCCGCTGGCGCGGACAGAGCGCGGACCACGAGGCAGCGGCACGCCTGGCCGAGCGGATCTGGCAGGCACTTCCCCAGACTTGCGCCGCGCAGCGCTTCGTTGTGCCCACCAAGGTCACGCGCAGGCCGCTGCGCTGGGCGGCGCTGGCAGCCGGGGTGGGCGCCCTGGCCCTGACCGGGTTGAGCGAGCCGGCCAAGGTGTATTTCGCCGACTATGCCACGGCGGTCGGCGAGCGACGGGCGCTGACCCTCGAAGATGGCAGCCAGGTGTGGTTGAACAGCGGCTCGGCTTTATCGGTTCGCTATTCCTCGTCGCGGCGCGAGATCAGCCTGATCAAGGGCGAAGCGCTGTTCCAGGTGAGCAAGGACGCCTCGCGTCCTTTCGTGGTGCAGGCGTCGGGCGGCAGCGTACAGGCCGTGGGCACCCGCTTCGATGTCGATCGGCAGGGTGAACAGGTGCGTGTCGGGGTGACGGAGGGTGAAGTGAAGGTTTCGTCTGGCGGGGCGGTGGTTCCCCTGAGGGCCGCCCAGCGTCTTGAATACGTTGCGGGAACGGCGCCGTCGCCGACCGGCGCTCTGGACCTGGGCAGCGCGTCGGCCTGGCAGCGCGGCAAGTTGATCTTCAACCGCCAGCCGTTGGCCGAGGTGTTCGCGGACATTGAACGCTATCTGCCTGGCTCGCTGGTGATCGCGGGCAGCCTGCCGACCACGGCAGTGAGTGGCGTGTTCAACCTCGACGACATTCCCGGCATGCTCGAAATGCTCGCCCGCACCCAGCCGGTGAAGATCTATCGAATGCCCTGGCTGACCGTAGTGGTGGTGAATCAGACGCGCGCATGAGCCTGGCATAAAGCCTTGGCCGTCGAGGCAAAAGAGGTTTGGCGGGGGAACAGGGCTATCGAGGGGTGGGACGCTAGGGCGCAAGGCCCTAGCAGACAACGGATATCATTTTTTCTTCTTCGCAGGCTTTTCTGCTTTTTCGACCTTGTCAGACTTTTTGGCCTTTTCAGGCTTGCTGTCGGCTTTCTTGGCAGTTTTCTTCGGCTCGGCGTCTTTCTTCTTGTCTTTCTTGTCCTTGTCGGAGGACTTCGAAAGCGCTGAGGCTGCGGCGGATTTCTTTTCCGGTGACGACTTTTTGTCCTTCATTTCCTTGCTGGCTTTCGAAGCATCGCTTTTGGTTTTCTTCTCGTCTTTAGCCACGTTGACCACCTCTGGAGAAAGTGCCGATATTGACACAGTGCCTGTGGGAATATTCACAAGCTGATCATTAGGCGAACGGCTGGAAAAGCAGTTCAACTTTTTTTGCGAAGCGCGCTGCTGCGCCGACGACCTGCCGGCAACGTTCGGCGCAGTCGGGCTCAGGCGGGTTGAGCCACCACGTTGTTGCTGACATTGCGGCCCAACACCAACACCGTGGCGAACCCCGCGCCAACCAGTGCCGTGGCCAGGCTCAACAGCACCGAGCTGCCCAACCGATCGACGATCTGCCCGCCGAAGAACGACCCCAGGGCAATGATCACCTGAAACAGCGCAACGAACAGGGGCATGCCGCGCTCCACATCCTTGGGCGCGACCACGAACATCCAGATGCTGGCGCAGGCCGGGAAAGCCCCGAAAGCGAAGCCCCAGAGGGCTATCAGCATGGCGGCCCCGGTGATACCAGTGGCGAAATGGGGGAACAGGGCGGTGCTGGTGCCGATCATCAGGGCCACCAGCAACAACGTATTGCGCACGCTGCGGTTGGCGGCGAAGCCGGCGAATACATTGCCCAGCACGCCGGCCATGCCGTAGAGCAGCAACAGCGAGCCGATGGTGGACCCATCGAAGCCGGCGCTCTGCTTGAAGAACGGTGCCACGTAGGTGTACGCGGCGAAGTGCGCCAGGCCGATCAGCAATACGGCGATCAAGCCGACCCGCGCCTGTGCATTGGTGAACAGTGCAGGCAGGTCCCTGACCCGAATGGCCCGGTCCGGATACAGCGGCGGCAGCAGGAAGATCTGCGCCAGCAGTACCGGCACGCCCACCAGCGCGGTGACCAGGAAGGTCATGCGCCAGCCCATCAGGCCACTGAGCCAGGTGCCTACGGGCACGCCCAGTACCGTGGCCAGGGTCACGCCCATCATGATGATCGACGTTGCCTTGGCCACGCCGACGCCCTTGGGCGCCAGTCGACCGCTCAAGGCGATGGCCGTGGCCCAGAAGCCGCCGATGCTGACGCCCAGCAACACGCGGCCGATCAGCAGGACGTTGAAATCGCTGGCGAAGGCCACGATGGTGTTGGCGATGATCATGATCAGCGTCAGGCCGGTCAGCAGGTAGCGACGGTCCATCGCACCGATGCCCACCGACAGCAAGGGCGCAGCAAGCGCAGCCATGATCCCTGGCAGGGTGACCATCAGGCCGGCGCGACCGGCACTGATGCCCAGGTCGCTGGCAACATCGTTGAGCACACCCACGGGCAGAAATTCGCTGGTCACCAGAGCGAAGGCGCCGACGGCGACCGAGAGGATCGCCAGCCACTGTTGCTTGACGCTTTGCGGGGTACGTTCGGAAAGGCCGGGGGCGGCCGAGTGAAGGGTGGGCATGGGCATCGGTTCCAAAGGGGCGTGTCGCCTGCGGGCAGGCGTGAAGAGCGGGGGAATTGGCGGCGATTATAGGGGAGGGTTGCCGCAGCCTGGGAGGCGCGGCGCTTGATAGTGATCATCAGTGAGATCAATGCGCCGCTCGCCCTTGTGGGAGCGGGTCTCTGCCCGCGAAGGGCGCGCCGCGGTCGGCCAGATGCACCGCAGCGCCTTTTCGCGGCCACGGACCGCTCCTACGATGGGTTGGTGTATTTCTTCCCCCGTAGGAGCGGTCATCTACCGCGAAGGGCGCACTGCGGTCTGCCTGATTCACCGCAGCGTCCTTTTCGCGGCCACGGACCGCTCCTACGATGGCTTGGCGTATTTCTTCCCCCGTAGGAGCGGTCATCGGCCGCGAAGGGCGCACTGCGGTCTGCCTGATTCACCGCAGCGTCCTTTTCGCGGCCACGGACCGCTCCTACGATGGCTTGGCGTATTTCTCCCCCCGTAGGAGCGGTCATCGGCCGCGAAGGGTGCACTGCGGTCTGCCTGATTCACCGCAGCGTCCTTTTCGCGGGCAGAGCCCGCTCAGGGGATTGGGTGGGCAGACGGCTAGCGGCCCTCCCAGCGCCGGAACAATGCACTGGCGTTGACGCCGCCGAAGCCGAAGCCGTTGGACAGGGCGTAGGTTATCGCTGTCTTGCGTGCAGTCGGACCGACCAGATCGAGCCCGGCTGCCGCCTCGTCCGGCGTGTGCAGGTTCAACGTCGGCGGTGCAATTTGATCGCGCAAGGCCAACACGGTAAAGATGGCCTCGATCCCACCAGCGGCGCCCAGCAGGTGGCCGGTGGCCGACTTGGTCGAGGTGATGGCAAGGCCGGCCCGAGTGCCGAACAAGGCGCGAATGGCCGCCAGCTCACCCTTGTCGCCGACTGGCGTAGACGTCGCGTGGGCATTGATGTGCTGCACATCCTGGGCGTCGATGTCGCCCTGGCGCAGGGCCTGTTCCATGGCCCGGCGGGCTCCGCTGCCATCTTCCGGGCCGGCCGTCAGGTGGTAGGCGTCGGCACTGGTGCCATACCCAACCAGTTCCGCCAGCGGCGTCGCGCCTCGGGCCAACGCATGTTCGAGCGATTCGATCACCAGCAGGCCCGCACCCTCGGACATCACGAACCCGTCGCGATCCTGGTCGAACGGCCGCGATGCCTCGCTCGGCCGGTCGTTGAAACCCGTGGACAGCGCACGCGCGGCGGCGAAACAGCCCAGGGTGACGCGGTCGATGGCCGCCTCGGTTCCGCCACAGATGGCAATGTCGGCTTCACCGCTGCGGATCAGCCGTGCGGCATCGCCGATCGCCTGCACGCCCGCGGCGCACGCGGTGACCGGAGCACCCAGGGGGCCTTTGAATCCATTGCTGATGGACACGTGCCCGGCCGCCATGTTGGCCAGGAACGATGGCGCGGTGAACGGTGACAACCGTCGCGGTCCGCGCTCGTCGGTCGTGCGCACGGCCCCGGCGAGCGCGCCGAAGCCGCCGACGCCCGAGCCGATGACGGTTGCCGTGCGCTGCTGCTGGGCTTCGCTGGTGGGGTGCCATCTGGCCTGGCACAGCGCCTCATGCGCGGCGACCAGGGCGAACTCGATGAAGCGGTCCATCTTCTTGCGCTCCTTGGCCGGTATCAGCGCCTGCGCATCGTAGCCTGCCACCGGGTCGGCCTCCAGCGTAGGAACCTGCCCGGCCACGGCGACCCCGGTACCTTCACCGATGTGCGCAGGCAAAGGGCTGATGCCCGAAGCGCCCGCCAACAGCCGCCGCCAGACCTCGTAGACGCCGCATCCCAGCGGCGTCACCAGCCCGGTACCGGTGACGACGATGCGTTTCTGACCCTGTCGATTGTTCATGGGTGTTTCTCCAAGCCTGTCATTGGATGACGTGTTGAACGGGTATCCGGACGAATGCGGTACCAGATTGAATACATCGCGGGGAGGAATATCAGGGTCATCACCGTCCCGCCGAACGTGCCCCCTATGAGGGTGTAGGCCAAGGTGCCCCAGAACACCGAATGGGTCAGTGGAATGAACGCCAGGATCGCCGCCAGCGCCGTCAGCAGCACCGGCCGGGCGCGCTGCACGGTGGCTTCGACCACGGCGTGGAAGGGCTCCAGGCCGTTCTTCTCATTGAGGTCGATCTGCCCGATCAGAATCAGCGTGTTGCGCATCAGAATGCCAGACAGCGCGATCAGCCCGACCAGGGCATTGATGCCGAACGGCTGGTTGAACAGCAGCAGTGTAGGCACCACGCCGATCAGCCCCAATGGGGCGGTGAGGAACACCATGGTCATGGCTGACATCGAGCGGGTCTGCAGGATGATGATCAGCAGGGTGATGGCGATCATGATCGGAAACAGCGGCGCCAGTGCCGCGGTGGCCTTGGCCGATTCTTCGATGGAGCCTGCCTGTTCGATGCGGTAGCCGTCGGGAAGCGTGGCGATGATCGGTTGCAGGGCTTTCGTCAGTTGGCTGGAGACATCCGGCGGCTGCAGGTGTTCGGCGATGTCGCCGCGTACGGTCAAGGTAGGCACCCGATCGCGGCGGCGCAGAAGCGGATCTTCCATGCGGACCTCGACAGCGCCTATCTGTGACAGCGGGATGCGCTGGCCATTGCCGCCCACGAGAGTGAAGCCGCCGATTTTCGCCGGGTCGAGGCGGATCCCCCCGGCTGCCCGGCCGACCACCTGTACCGAACGAATGTCCTCGCGCACGGCGGTGATCGGTACCCCGGACAACAGGAACTGCAGCTGCTCGGCAACCATAGCGGAACTAAGGCCCATAGCCTGCAGGCGATCCTGGTCCAGGACGAAATGCAGGGTGGGCACCCGCGGCCCCCAGTCGAGGTTGACGGTGCGCATCATCGTGCTGCCCTGCATGACCGTCTGCACCCTGCCGGCGATTTCACGCAGCACTTGCGGATCCGGCCCCATGACGCGGTAGGCCACCGGGTAGGGAGAGTAGGGCCCGAACACCAGCTGGGTCACCCGCACCCGCGCTTCGGGGGCCAGGCCCCGAGCCACGGCCTCGCGGATCTTCAGCTTGAGGGCCTCGCGCGCAGCCTGGCTGTCGGCAAGCACGACGATCTTGGCGAACGAAGGGTCCGGCAGTTCGGGCGCCATCGCCAGATAGAACCGCGGCGGGCCCTGGCCGATGTAGGCAGTCACGACCTTTGCCGCGTCCTGCTGGCGCAGCCAGGCCTCGATCTTGGCGGTGGCTGCGCTGGTCTGCTCGATGGCCGTGCCATAGGGCATCTGCACTTCGATCAGCACTTCCGGCCGATCCGAGGTGGGGAAGAACTGCTTCTTGACCTGTGCCATGCCCACGATCGCCAGGGCGAAAGACAGGAGCACCAAGCCTGCCACCGGCCATTTCCAGCGAATGACCTGATTCAGGAACCGGCGAAAACGGTTGTAGTGAGGGGTGTCGTAGATCGCTGCATGACCGCCTTCGACGGCCTTGATCGCCGGCAGCAGCTTCACCCCCAGATAGGGGGTGAACACCACTGCCACTACCCAGGATGCGATCAGCGCGATGCCGACGATCCAGAACATGTTGCTGGTGTACTCGCCGGCCGTGGACTGGGCGAAGCCGTTGGGCATGAAGCCGACGGCGGTCACCAGGGTGCCGGCCAGCATGGGCGCCGCGGTGTGGCTCCAGGCATAGGCCGACGCTTCGATGCGGTCGTAGCCTTCCTCCATTTTCACCACCATCATCTCGATGGCGATGATTGCATCGTCCACCAGCAGCCCCAGTGCCAGGATCAGCGAGCCCAGGGTGATGCGGTCGAAATGCTTGCCGGTGGCTTCCATGACCACGAACACGATCGCCAGGGTCAGCGGCACCGCCGCCGCAACCACCACGCCGACGCGCCAGCCCATGCTCACGAAGCACACCACCATGACCACCAGCAGGGCGACGAAGAACTTGATCATGAACTCGTTCACTGCCGAACCGATGTTCACCGACTGATCGGTGACCTGCGCGAAGGTCATGCCCAAGGGCATCCCGGAGCTGATCCGCGCCGTCTCGCCGGCCAGCGCCTTGCCCAGCTCCAGACCGTTCCAGCCATCACGCATGACCACACCGAGAAGCAGCGCCGGTTCACCCTGATGGCGCACCATGAACGTGGCCGGGTCTTCGTAGCCGCGCGCAACCGTGGCCACATCGCCCAGCTTGAGCGTGCGCTGGCCGGCGACGACAGGCGTGTCGCGAATGGCGTCCAACGTGCCGAAGGCACCGTCGAGTCGTACCACGACTTGAGGGCCTTGGGTTTCTATGGCGCCTGCGGCGGTCAGCCTGTTCTGTCCGTTCAGGCTGGCGAAGATGTCCTGCGGCGAAACGCCCAGCGTCGCCAGGCGCTCATGGGAAAAGGACACGAAGATCCGTTCGGACTGCTCGCCAATGATATTGACCTTCTTCACCCCGGGTACGTGCAGCAGGCGCTGACGCAGTGATTCGGCTTCACGCACCAGCAGGCGTTGCGGCTCGCCTTGCGCCTTGAGCGCGAACAGGGCGAAGGTGACGTCGGCGAACTCATCGTTGACCATGGGTCCGACCACCCCGGCCGGCAGGCTACTGGCCGCATCGCTGAGCTTTTTGCGTGCCTGGTAGAACTCGTCCTCGACCTGAGCAGGCGGGGTCTTGTCCTGCAGAAACAGGAGGGTGAAGGCCAGGCCCGGTCGGGTGTAGGTTTCGCTGCGCTCGTACCATTTCAACTCCTGCAGACGCTTCTCCAGAGGCTCGGCCACCAGGTCCTGCATCTGCTGCGCGGTCGCGCCGGGCCAGGCCGTGACCACGGTCATCTGCTTTACCGTGAACGGCGGATCCTCGGCGCGGCCCAGCTTGAAGAACGACAGGGTGCCGACGATGGCGATCAGGAAAATCAGGAACAGCGTCACCGACCGCTCGCGCACGGCGAGGGCGGACAGGTTGAAGCGACTGCCGCTCATGGCTGAGACCCGGCCTGGACGCGCAGATCCTGCGGCGCCAGCAGCACTTCCTCGCCCTCATGAAGCAGGTGCGGGCCCAGGGCAACCAACCGCTCACCTGGAAGCACGCCGCGCACAGTGGCTGTGTCATCTCCCAGGCCGACGACCTGGATTGCCCGCCATGCGATCACCGCCGGCGTGCCCGCGACGATCCACACACCTGGCCCGTTGCCTGGGTCGTGAATGGCGGCCATGGGCACGCTCAGGGCGTCGGCTAGCGAAGGCGTCGGGGCAATGGCAAGGGTCACGGTCGAGCCCAGCGGCGCATTGGCCTGTTCGCCGTTCAGCACATAGCGCGCTTCGAAGGTGCGGGTCAGCGGGTCGGCAGCGTCGGCCAGCTGTCGCAGCGTGGCGCTGACGCTGTTGCCGGAACTGCCGAACAGCCTGGCCTGGGCGGTGCTGCCCGGCGCCGGCCGCAGGGTTTCGGGCAGTTGCACGACCGCTTCGCGCAGGCCTGCCTTGGCCAGCTTCACCACAGGTTGTCCGGCGCTCACGACCTGGCCTGGTTCGGCCAGGGTGGCCACGACCACACCGTCGGAATCCGCGGTCAGGGTAGCGTAGCTGGCTTCGTTGCGGCCCACGGCTGCCTGCGCCTGCAGTGCTACCAGATCGGCTCGGGCAGTGTCGGCCGCTGACTTGAAGCGGTCGTAGTTGGCAGCGGAAATGGCGCCGCTGGCAACCAGTTGGCGATTGCGCCGCTCATCGTTCGCAGTCTGCGTGGCCAGCGCCTGGGCAGCGGCCACGGCTTGCTCGCGGGCGTTGGACTGCAGTGCCAGGTCGGCGGGGTCGAGTCGCATCAACCGCTGTCCGCGGCTGACCGACTGGCCAGCATCGACGAAACGCTCCACGACCTTGCCCCCCACTCGAAAGCCCAGGTCGCTTTGCACGCGCGCTGCCACCACCCCGGTAAACGCGCGGTCGACATCCGTT
The DNA here is from genome assembly GCF_014235765.1 of Pseudomonas baltica. Classification (GTDB taxonomy): domain Bacteria; phylum Pseudomonadota; class Gammaproteobacteria; order Pseudomonadales; family Pseudomonadaceae; genus Aquipseudomonas; species Aquipseudomonas baltica. The sequence continues at coordinate 1,023,525 of NZ_JACMYH010000001.1, read as the reverse complement.
GCATGGCCGGCCTCGATCACCCTTACCAAAGGTGGCTGTGTGCGCGGGTCGACAGTGCTGGGCTGGCCGTCGCAGGCGGTCAGAAACACAGGCAGCAGGCAAATGCCGAGCACTGGAGCGCTAAGCCGAGACATGGGATTCCTTACGCAAGCGGGTTGAAGGAATCCGATTCTGATACTAGTGACCAAATCAGTCAATGGTCACATATCAGGGTGCCAGGCTCCTCAGTATCAAGGCGGGCAGTTGCGCGGCGGCGAGCGAGGCGCTCTCGAGGTTGTATTGCAGCTGCACTGGACTGATGTAGGGCCGCATCACCAGAAAGATCCCATGGCTCGCTTCGTCCAAAGGTGTCTGGTGTTCGAACTCGCCGGTTTCTCTGCCTTCGCGCAGGATCTGCTCGATCAGCCCATGCAGGCGTTGGCCGTGTGCCGCCGCCGAGGGCCAGTTGTCCCGCGCCGCGACAGCGGCGATGTCGTAGAGCTTGCGATCATGGAAAAACAGCTCGCTGCCGGCTTCCACCACGGCCTTGAACAGACGCGTCAGCTTGTCGGACGGGCTGCTGGCTTGGTCCATGGCCTGGTCGACCACGGCCATGATCATGGCCAGCCGGCTGGCGCAGATCATTTCGCCGATGGCCTGCTTGGATTCGAAGAACTTGTAGATGTAGGCCTTGGAAAAGCCGATGGCCTTGGCAAGGTCCGATACCGTGGTCTTGTCATAGCCGTAATGGCCGAAGTGGGCCATGGCGGCCTCGACGATCTGATCGCGAACGCTGTGATCGGATGGGCCCCGTGAGGGGAAAGCGGGGAGCTGGCGGGTCATGGCGGTGGTAGGGCTCGGTAGACGGGGATCTACAGAGAGTGACTGTAACCGCGTCTGGTCACAAGTTCATTTGCGATGCGTCGAGCCTGCGAACGGCCGCTCCCGCCCAACGAGCAGCGCCTTCGTAGGCGCGGCCGGTGGCCGCGAAAAGGCCCTGGGCCGGCACGTTGACCTGCGCCCAGGGAAGCGAGTGCCGACGGGCCGGCCTGGTTCTAGAAGTCTACGCTGGCCGACAGCTCATAAGTGCGCGGAGCGCCCAGGCCCAGGCTCTGAGTGAGCGGCATGCCCCAGTAATCCTTGTCGGTCAGGTTGCGCACGTTGGCACGCAAGGTCACGGGTTTGTTGGAGACGTGCGTGGTGTAACGCGCACCGGCATCGAAAAGGGTGTAGCCGGGGACGGACAGGCTGTTGTCGGCGTTGATGTATTGCTCGGAGACCGCCGTGGCATTGGCGGTCAGCGTCAGGCCTTCAAGCAGGGGCGTGTCCCATTCCATGCCGAGCTTGCCCTGCAGTTTGGGATAACCGGTGGCCTTCTTGCCGTCCGTGGCGCCACCGGCGCTCTTGGTCACTTCCGGGTCGACGTAGGCAACACCGCCCATCAGCCGCACATCCATCATCGGCGAGCCGAAGAAACCCCACTCCACGCCGCGGTTGCGCTGTTCACCGCCGAACGAATAGATATTGGTGGCCGGGTCGGTGTAGGCGTTCGGGCGCTTGATCTCGAACACCGCCAGGGTGTGGGTGAAGGTGCCCAGGTCGAGCTTGAGGCCGACTTCCTTCTGCTTGGACTTGAACGGCGCGAACACATCACCGGCGTTGGCGGCGCTCGCAGGCGCCGAGGCACCCTTGCTCAGGCCCTCGATGTAGTTGGCATACAGCGACAGGTTGTCGGTGAGCTTGAACAGGATGGCGCCTGCAGGGGAGGTGGCATGGGTATCATAATTGGGTCGGTTGCGCGCGCCGGTGACGACGCTGAACGTATCGGTGACCACTTCCTGACGGCGCACACCCGCAGTGACCTGTAGGCGATTGTCGAACATCGACAGAGTGTCGGCTATGCCGTAGCTCTTCAGGTCGTTTTCGGTGTGCGAAACCGGCGGCCAGGACTCGGGCGATTTTGCTCCCCAGACAGGGTGGTAGATGTTGGTGGTCACGATTGAATTGGGGACCGCACGAAGACCGAAGTTTTTTTCCTTGTCACTGTATTGGGTAGCGTTCACCGACCACTGGTGATTGATGCCGAACGTATCGAAATGACCACGCAGGCCGACCTCGGCCGAGGTTTTCTCGATTTCGGTTTTCAGCAGCCCCATGGTCGTTCTGAAATCACCCGCCGCATTGATCACGGCCGAGGATATGGCTCCGCTGTACTGGTAATGGGTTTTGCTGGTGCCCACCGCGCCGTAGGCCATCACGGCGTCGCTGAGGTCGTACTCGCCGCGCAGGATGACGCCTTTGTCCTTGGTTTCGACGTAGGCCCAGTCAGGGTTGAGCAGCGTTCCCGCTTTCGGCGGCTTGGGAATGCCGACGCCGGCAGCCAGGCCAATGCCGCGGTTCTGACCGTTGACACGATCGTCGGCGTCGAAGAGGTCGACGGACAGCCGGGCGCGCTCGCCGCGCCAGTCCAGCGCCAGCGACGACAGCACGTTGCGCGACGACTGGTCATCGGTGGCGGTGTCGCCGTCACGGTAGACACCGTTGAAGCGCACACCGAATTGGTTGCCCTCGCCGAAGCGTCGACCGATGTCCAGATGCCCACCGAACTGTGCATCCGATTGGTAGGTGCCGGTCAGACGCGTCAGCGGGGTATCGCCAGCGCGTTTTGGAATCAAGTTGACGATGCCGCCCACCGAGCCGCCGGGTGGCATGCCATTGAGCAGCGCCGAGGGGCCCTTGAGCACTTCGATACGCTCGTACATTTCCGGCGATGCCCGGTAGAAAGGCGCCATGCCGTAGAGGCCGTCGACGGTCATGTCGCTGACGCTCACGCCGAAACCGCGGATCGAATAGTTCTCGCCGTAGGTGCCCTTGATACCATTGTTGAACACCGACGGGTCGGTGGCGGCGATCACGTCGGTGATGTCCTTGGCCTGCCTGTCCCGAATGTATTTGTCGGTGTAGCTGATGGTGCTGAAGGGCGTCTCCATGATGTCTTTGTTGCCGAGCAGGCCGACCCGCCCACCGGTTGCCACTTGTCCGCCGGCGTACTCGGGCATCAGGGTGCCAAGCGTGTCCTGGGTGCCTTCGATTGTGGTCTCGGACAGCACCAGGCTGCCTTTGTCGGGCGCTGTGCGAGCTTTCTCAGCCTGCTCCTGCGTCTCGCCGAGGGCGCCCATCGCAACGCCGCTCAGGCCAAACAGCAAAGCCATGTGCACGGCGGTGCAGGTACGGCTCAGGGCGAATGTCGGTGCTGTCGAGACTGGATTCGCGGGTCGCGGGTGACGGTGTGGCAACATGCTGGATTCCTTTCGGTTCGGTAATGAGTGAAGGCTCACTAGGGTTCCGAAACAAAACGAAATGTCCTCAATGGAAAAGATTAACATTCGATAATAATTCTCGTCGCCGTGAGCGACCGTTGCCAAGCAGCCACATTTGCCGCTTCGGATCAGTGTGCGTAGCCCTCCATCACCTCATCAGCCATGCGTGAAAGACACGTCACGCTGGCGGTGCACAGGTACCAGGTGCGGGCGTCGACGAAGATCACCCGGCCCTGGGTCCAAGCCTTGGTCTTGCGCAGCAGGGGGTTGTCCAGGCTGTCCAGGTTCAGCGCCGGGCGTCGTTCCATGACGGCGGTGCGGTCGATGACGTAGAGGATGTCCGGGTCGGCCTGCTGAATGAACTCGTTGGAGATCGGCTGGCCGTGCAGCCCGGCTTCGATGTCGCTGCTGGCGGGCTTCACGCCCAAAGTGTCGAAAATGAAGCCGTAGCGCGATTTCACGCCGTATGAGGTGAAGGCGCCATTGTTGTGCAACACGATCAGCGCTTTCTCGGGACGCCCCTCGGTGACCTTGCGCGTCTGCTCGACCTTGGCATCCATCAGCGCGACCTTTTCCTCGGCCAATGCCGGTTTGTTCAGGATGCGGCCAAGCAGGGTCAGGTGACGCTTTGCCGTTTCGATGAAATTGCCCTGTTTGTTGGTCAGGTCGATGTCGTCGTAGACCGTCGGTGCGATCTGGCTGAGCTCGTCATAGCTGCGCGCCTGCAACGGCGAGATCAGGATCAGGTCGGGCTTGAGCGCGTGCAGGCGCTCGAGGTTGGGTTCGATGGTGGTACCGACATCGGCGATGTTCGGATCATCGCGGTACTTGAGCAGAAAGTCGGCGACATAGTCCTTGGCGATGCCCACCACCGGCGCGCCAAGTTGGTCGAGGCTATCCAGCTCGCTCATGTCGAAGGCCACGACACGTTGCGGCAGCTTGTCGATAGTGGTCGTACCCAAGGCATGCTTCACGGTGATCGGCGTGTAGGCGGTGGTGGCAGGCGCGGCTTGCACGGCGGCGGGTGGGGTGACCCCGGCCGTTGGTTGGTCGCAGCCGCAGAGCGCGCTGATGGCCAATGCCAGCAGGCCACCGGCGACCTTGTGGTGTGGGGTGTTCATATCGGTTGCCTTGATGTCGAGGGGTTGAAATAGTTGCAGACGAACCCGCGTTCGCTGCGCAGGATTTCGAAATCCAGTTCGTAGAGATCGCGCAGGCATGCTTCGTTGACCACCTGCGCGACCGGGCCCTGGCTGTGCACGGTGCCGTTCTTCATGGCAACGATGTGGTCGGAATAATTGGCGGCAAAATTGATGTCGTGCACGACCAGGATTACCGTGCGCCCCTGTTCGTCGCACAGCCTGCGCAGGGCGCCCATGATCATCACGGCGTGTTTCATGTCGAGGTTGTTGAGCGGCTCGTCCAGCAGTAGATAGTCAGTCTGCTGGGCGATGGTCATGGCCAGGAACGCCAGCTGCCGTTGTCCACCGCTCAGTTCGTCGATGTAGCAGCTGCGCAGTGCCTGCAGGGACAGAAAACCGATGGCCTGGTCGATTGCCGCGTGGTCGGCGTCGGTGAGGTTGCCCTGGCTGTAGGGGAAGCGACCGAAGGCGACCAGTTCTTCGACCGTCAGGCGCAGGCTGAATGCCTGGGTCTGGCGCAGGGTAGCGACTTGCCTTGCGTAATCGCGCACGGCAATGCGGTCGCTGTCGCGGCCGTTCAGGGTCAAGGTGCCCTGCGACGGCTTCTGCAGGCGGGCAATGAGCATCAGCAGGGTAGTCTTGCCGGCGCCGTTGGGACCTATCAACGAGGTCACCTTGCCGGACGGAAACCGCACGCTGACGTCGTTCAGCACCGGGGTGCTGCCGTAGGATTTATGCACGTGGCTGAGGGCGATCATGGGCTGCCTCGGGTGCGGATCATCAGCGTGAGGAAGTACACGCCACACACCAGGTTGATGAGAATGCTGACGGAGGTGTTGTAGTTGAACAGCTGCTCGACCAGGTACTGGGCAACGATGAACACGCCGATGGCAACACCGCAGGCGGTCGGCAGGGTGGCGTGGTGGCGCGCGGTGCGGGCCAGGGCGTAGCTGATGTTGGCGACGATCACCCCCATGAAGGCGGTGGGGCCTACCAGGCTGGTGGACACGGCCACCAGCACGGCGATCAGCGCCAGTTGCAGGCGCACGCTGGGTGCATAGTCGACGCCCAGTGAGACGGCCTGGTCGCGGCCCAGCGCCAGTACATCGAGTACCGGCAAGGTACGGTGCACCAGCAGGCATGCGCCGACGACCAGCACGCCGCCGTATATCACCTGGTCCAGCCGGGCCCGGTTGAACGAGGCATAGCTGAAGCCCTGCAGGATCGAGAACTCGCCTGGGCTGATCTTCAACTGGATGAACTGGGTGAAGGTAGCCATCACCATGCTCAACACCAGCCCCAGCAGCAACAGCAGGTAGACGTTGCCGCGTCCATCGCGGAACAGCCGATGGTGGATCAGCCACGAATAGCCGAGCATCAGCACGATCGACAGCAGCGCGTTGCCTCCCCGGCCGAGCAGTACCAGGCTGTGCGTGCCCAGGCAGAGTATCAACAGGGCCTGGAACAGCAGATAGATGGACTCGTAACCCATGACCGCTGGAGTCAGGATGCGGTTGCCGACGATCGTCTGGAACATCACCGAGGAGTAGCCGATGCAGACACCGGCGATGACCATGGCGGCCAGACGAATCAGGCGTCGCGGGATCACGTAGGCGAAATCCATTCCCGAGCCCAGCAGCACGAAAGCCACAGCCAATGCCAGTACCGAGAGCCAGAGTCCGTAGCGGGTCGTGTTCGGGCTCATGTGTACTTTCTCAGGAGCACGATCAGGAATACCACGCCGCCGATGCTGCCTGCGGTCAAGCCGATCGGCACCTCGAAGGGGTAGATCAGCAGGCGCCCGATGATGTCGCAGACCAGCAGCAGCGCCGCCCCCCACAGCGCCACGATAGGCAGCGTGCGCTGCAGGTTTTCGCCGCGGTAGAGCGCCACCAGGTTGGGCACCACCAGGCCCACGAAGGGTATCGCCCCTACGGTGATCACCGTCGCCGATACGCACACGGCCACCAGCATCAGGCCCAGCGCGGCGTTGGCGGCGTAATTCACCCCCAGGCTGCTGGCCATGCCTTCGCCCATGCCCAGAATGGTGAAGCGCTGGGCGAACAGGTAGGTGAGCAGCACGATCGGCAGGATCAGATAGATGATTTCGTAGTTGCCCTGCACGATCTTGGAGAAGTCGCCGAGCATCCAGCCCTGCATGCTCTGCAGAAGGTTGTGGCGATAGGCGTGGAATTCGGCGAGTGCGCTGAGCACGCTGCCGTACATCAGGCCGACCACGGGTACCAGCACCACGCTCTTGAACTGGATGCGGCGAATGATCGCCACGAAGAGCACGCTGGCAAGAAAGCAGAAGCCCAGGGCGAACAGCATTCTGACCGTGCTGCTCGAGGCCGGGGCCATGCTCAGCGACATCAGGATTCCCAGCTTGGCTGCATCGAGGCCGCCGCAGGTGGCCGGCTCGACGAAGCGGTTGCGCACGATCTGCTGCAGGATCACCCCGCACATGGCCAGCCCGGCACCGGTCAACACCAGTGCCACCAGGCGCGGCAGACGGCTGGCGGTGAGGGTCAGCCAGGCATCGCCGGAGAAATTCCACAGCTCGCTCCAGGACACCTCCTTGACCCCCAGCGTCAAGGACAGGCCGCACAGCAGCAGGAACGCAACCGGCCAGCTCGCCGCCCTCACGTAGCTTCCTCGTCCGCCGCTGCCGCGGCCAGCCGCCAACCCTTGGCGGCGCGTCGCTGCGCCAGGAAGCGCGCGTAGGGCCCGGCCTGGCGGCTGAGCTGGGCATGGCTGCCCCGTTCGGCGATGCGCCCACTCTCCAGCACCACGATCTGATCAGCCATTTCCACCGTCGACAGCTGGTGCGCGATCACCACCAGCGTGCGCTTGCCGCGCAACCGCGCCAAGGTCTGCGCGATGGCTGCCTGGTTCTCGGCATCGAGGGCCGAGGTGGCTTCGTCGATCAGCAGGATCGGTGCATCCTTGAGCAGTGCCCGGGCAATGGCGATGCGCTGGCGCTCGCCGCCGGAAAGCCGCGCGCCGCCTTCGCCGACCTGGGTGTCCAGCCCATACGGCAAGCGTGCGACGATCTCCAGCACTCCAGCCTGCTCGGCTGCCTGCAGGATCTGCTCGCGACTGGCATCGGCCCTGCCGACGCCGATGTTGGCAGCGATGCTGCCCTGGAACAGGTAGGCGTCCTGGAATATCTGACTGGTCTGCGCCGCCAGCCAGGCGCTGGACAGCTGCCGAACGTCCACACCGCCGATCTGTACGCTGCCCTGGCCAACGTCGAAGAAGCGCGCGATCAATCGCACCAGAGTGGTTTTGCCTGACCCTGAGGCACCGACCACGGCGGTCATGCTTCCCGCCGCGATGTGCAGGTTGATCCCCTGCAGGATCGGCGCCTGGTCGGCGGTGTAGCCGAAGCTCACGTCGTCGAACGCCACGCTGTTGTCGGCAGGCTCTGCCGCTGTCTGCGGCATCGGCAGCGGCTGCACGGCGAACAGCTCATCGACCACGGCCAGTTGTCCGCGCGCGCCGCGCAATACTTCGCTGTAGCTGGCGACTTCCAGCAGCGGGTCGATGAACCGACTGGCCAGCACCAGCGCCACCATCAGCGCTGCCATCGAAGCGGGTGTCGTGCTGCCGGCAGACGAGTGCAACGCCCACCCGGCAGCTGCCAGCAGTGCTGCGAAGCTGGCCTGGACGGCCCAGCTGTTGAGTACCACCGACATGGCCGAGACGTGAATCAGGCGCCGGGCCGACTGCTGCTGGCCGGCAATCGCCTGCTGCACAAACCGCGCGCCACCGTCTTCGCCGTTGAATGCGCGCAGGACCGACTGGGCCTGGGCGAACTCCACCATGCGCCGACTGGCTCGGGCGCTGCTGGCATGGAATCGGGCGTCGCTGCGTTGCCCCTTCCGGGCCGTCAGGGTGAACACGGCAAGCAACAGCGGCAGGGTCACCAAGGCGATCAGGGCCATCTGCAGATTCAACCAGAACAGCCCGGCCACCACTGCCAGTGGGGTGATGACGCTGGTGATCAGGGGCGTCAGGACGTGGGCGGGCAGTTGCGCCAGGGCCATCATGCCTTGGGTCGAGACATGGCTCAGACGAGCGGTGTTGTCTGGGCCGAACCAGCCGACCGGCAGTCGCGCGACGTGCTCGCTCAAGCGATGGCGGCCGGTTTGCAGCACGGCCATGCCGAAGCGTACGCCGGCTTTCTCGACCACCCGACGCAGCGCCCAGCACAACCCTGTGCCGACCAGCATCGGGACCAGCCCGCGCGTGGCGGCCGTGATGTCGTGGCCCAGCAACCCGGTGAGAACGGGTATCACGGCGACGATGGTCAGACCGTTGAGCAGCCCGTACAGCAGGGTCAGCCCCAGGTAGCGATAGAGCACGTCGGCGTCGTTGCCCAGCAGCCGCAGGAAAGTGTTCAGCATCGGCCGTGCTCCGCAAGCTCGGTGTTCGGGTAGTCGCCCGCTTGCCACAGCCGGGCGTACCGGCCGCCAGTGGCGAGCAATTGCGCGTGGGTGCCTTGCTCCTGAATGCTGCCGTGGTCGATCAGGATGATGTGGTCGGCGTGCATCACCGTATCCAGACGGTGGGCGATCACCAGCACGGTGCGGCCTTGGGCGAAGCGTGAAAGGGCCTGCTGGATGTGCACCTCGTTCTCGGCGTCGGCGGCGGCGGTGGCTTCGTCGAGGACCAGCACGGCCGGGTCGAGCAGCATGGCGCGGGCAATGCTGACTCGCTGCAGTTCGCCTCCGGACAGTTGCGCGTCTTCGCCCACCACCGAATCGTAGCCACGGGGCAGGGCGATGATCCGCTCGTGCACGTTGGCCAGGCGCGCTGCCTGCTCGATCTCGTCGAGGCTGGCCGAGGCGCGGCCCAGGGCGATGTTGTCGCGCAGGCTGGCGTGGATCAGGCGCACGTCCTGCAGCACGAAGCCGATATGCCGATACAACTGCGTGCTGTCGATCTGGCGCAGATCGACGCCGCCCAGGGTGATGCGCCCGGTATCCGGGTCGAAGAAGCGCAACAACAGGCGCGCCAAGGTCGACTTGCCAGCGCCGGACGGCCCCACCACGGCCGTGACCGTGCCGGGCCTGAGGGTCAGATCGATGTTGCTCAACACCGGCGTTTCGCCGTCGTAGCTGTAGCTCAGGTTCTGCACCTGCAGTTCGGTTCGTGCCGGCAGGTCGATGGCTGCAGCCGTTGGCCTGGCCAGTTCCGGGGTGGCCAGCAATTGCTGAATGCGCAGGGCCGCGCCCGTTGCGTTGTGCAGGTCATGGGTGATGTAGCTGAGCAGCAGCAAGGGCGCACACAGGCTGGGCGCCACCAGGACGAAGGGCAGCAGGTCGATGGCTTCGATCCAGCCCAGCCAGGTGAACAGCGTGCCGAACGCCAGCACGATGCCGAGCACCACCACCGGGGTGATCAGCGCATGGGCATTGGCCATGGCACTGACCAGGGGGCGGGCGAAATCCTCGAACGCCAGCGCGAAGCCGTCCACGGCCTCACGGTAGTTGGCCTGGGCCTTGCCCTCGATACCGAAGGACTTGACCACGGTGATGCCGTTGACGAATTCCACCACGGCGTTGTTGATGCGTGCCATCCCGGCGCCGAACGCCTGCATGTTGGCGCTGCTTGCCCGGGTCGCCCTGGAAACGAACAGGAAAAACAGCGGAAAGGGCAGCAGCGAGATGACCGCCATGCGCCAGTCCGTGGCGAACAGGTACACCGTGGCGAACGACACCGCCCCCAGCGAGCGACCGACCGTGGTGTAGAAATGCGCGGTCAGGCTGTGCAGGGTATCGACGTCATCCTGCATTGCCTGCTTGACCTCGCCCGAGGCCCGCGCGGTGAACCAGCCCAACGGTACCTTGCCCAGCCTGCGGGTAATGGCCAGGCGCAGGTGTGAAGTGATCTGGTTATCGAGCAGATGGGCGAGCATCTCGCCCAGCGAGACCAGGATCATGCCCAGCATCAGGCAGGCCAGGCTGCCGGCGATGACGGGCCACACGTGCGCAGTCGACCCCAGCGCCCAGACACCGCCGTCGGCAGGGTCCAGCGCCAGGCCGGCGAGGTAGGCGATTGCGGCCAGTGGCAGCAAGGTCAGGGCGGTACCCAGGCCGGCGAGGATGGCCGCCACGATCAAGCGGCCACGAATGGGCCGGAGCAGCTGGGATATCGCGCCTTCGGCGACAGGGGGGTCGGTAGCGGGTGCGGCGCTCATTGAATCTCCGTAAAGAGGGCAGGGCCCTCGGCAAGGTGTGCAGGCTCGGCACAGGTCGTGGATGCACGGTGCTTACCGTGTATTACGAGCGACGGCGAATATTCCTCAATGGCTGCAGCGATCGCTGGCGAAGGGCTGGCAGGCGCGCATGGCGCTGGCGATGTACTTCTCCACGGACGACACCGACACATTGATCTGACTGGCGATTTCGCGATGGCCCATTCCGCTCAGGCGATGCAGGAGCAGGGCCTGGCGGGCCTTGGCCGGCTGCTGGTTGATGACGGCGTCGACCTGGGTCAGTGCTTCGAACGCCAGGGCGCGACTCTCTTCCGATGGCCCCAGTGGCACGTCCTGGTGCCTCAGGCGTTCCAGGTGCCCGGCTTCCAGGCTGCGACGACGGTAGAGGTCGATGAGCATGCCCTTGGCGATCTGCGTGAGGTAGCAGCGACAGTGCTCGGGCGCTGGCACGGCGCCCTTGCGGATGAGGTTGAGGTAGATGTCGTGCGCCAGGTCCGCGGCGTCCGTCGAGTTGCCCAGCTTGCGTCGCAAAAGGCCGCTGAGCCAGCCGTGATGATCTTTGTAGAGCCGCTCCACTTGTTGTCTGAGCGCGAACGATCCGTTGTCCACGATGCCTTTCCCCACCCCATGTCGACGCTGCGATTTTGACGAATGCTAATAAGTATGATTATCATTCGCACGATACGGTGTTTGTTTCGCGAGTGCAAACGCACCGCTCTTCCTCATCGTCTTGCCGCGTTCATGCATCGGCCGCGGCCTTGTTTTTCCTGCCAACCAAGGTGCTTATTTCCATGATGGAAACCCGTCCCGACAACGCATTGCAGACGCCGCTCACGCCCCATGAAGAGCAGGCGTGGCTGCTCCAGCAGCAGTATCCCGAGCAGATCCGCAAGCATTTCTGCGCCTGGTCGCTAGGCTGCGCATTCGATACCCAGCGCCTGGAGTCCGCCCTGAGGGCAGTGATCGATACACTGCCGGCGCTCAATGCCCGTTATCTGTTCGACGATGAAGGCGAGTTGCGCAAGGTCACGGCCGAGGATTGGCAAGCCTGTGTCGCCGTGCTGCACGTCGATACTCAGGCGCAGGCAGGCGACCTGCTGCTGGCCCGTCAGGCGTCGCCCTGGGACGCCGAAACCCAGGCGCCGCTCGCTGCCCTGGTGATCCAGACCGGGCAGGGCGTGATCCTCGGGTTCGTGCTGCATGAGGTGCTGGACCAGACCTGTCGCGAAGACGACCTATATCGACTGGTCATGGATGCCTACGACGGTCGTCCCGTGGGCGTGCCGCACCTGCCGTGGCTGATGCGCCAGGCCACCGACAGCCCACCGCTGGCCTTGCCATCGGCCGACCCCCAGGTGTCGAACGATGCCGACGCCATGGGCGCGCTGATCCTCGGCGAGTTCCGCAACACGCTGGCGGAGCCGGGCATGACGCTGGAAGACGACTTCTTCGAATTTGGTGGCCATTCCCTGCTGGCGACGCGAATCATCGGCAAACTTGCAGACAGCCACGGCGTGGAGGTGGACTTCAACGACTTCTTCAGCGCGTCCACGGCGGGCGCGCTGGCGCAACGGGCACGTCGCCGCGAACAGCGTGCATTGGCCGCTGCAGTGGCCTCGTCGACACCTGTGCGAACCGCCCCTTTCGCACCGGCGCAGGCGTCGCTCGGGCGTGCGTACGCCGCCTTCGATTTCGGCACGATCTTCAACCTGCCGTTCGCCGTGGCGTTTCGCGAACCGGTCGACGAGGCCGTTTTCGAGCAGGCCTTTCACGATCTGGTCGAGCGCCATGCCAGCCTGCGCACGACCTTTCATTTCGATGAAGGCGAACCCTACCAGCGGCAGGTACCCCTGGAGCGGCTGAGCCAGTACCGCTGGTTCTGGTCCAGCCAGCACAGCGAGGGTGCCAGCCTGGCCAGCGAAGCGGGGCATGTTTTCGACCTGTCCCGCGAGCTGCCGATGCGCGTGCGCTTCCTGCGTGACGGGCAACAGGCGGGGCAAACGCTTTCGCTACTCGTCCACCACATGGCCATCGACGAGTGGTCGCTCAACGTGCTGATGCAGGACCTGAGCCAGGCCTACGCCGCGCGCGCCGCCGACCGGGTGCCGGTCTGGCACGAGCCGGCGCCGGCCTTTCACGAGTACGCCACGCGCGCTCGCATCGCCGGCATCGACCCACGGCACCTGGCCTACTGGACCGACATGCTGGGCGATGCCACGCGCGGCCTGCAGCTGCCTGGCCAAGCCAGTGCGGCCGGCGCGCGTGCGAGCGAATCCGGCATCCAGGCACAATGGTTCGAGATCACCCCGAGCCAGGAGCTGACCGATGGCCTGCAGCAGTTTGCCAGGCACAACAGTGCTTCCCTGTTCGGCGTGCTGTACACCGCCATTGCCTTGGCCTTGCACAAGGTCGGCGGCCTCGAGGAACTGGTGATCGGTACCTCGGCTTCCGGACGCACCGATCCGGCCTACTACAACACGGTCGGCTACTTCACCACCATGGTCGCCCATCGCGTGCGCTTCGATGCGCAGCAGGCACTGGGGTCTATGGTCGAGGCAGTCAGCAGCCTGATCAATGATTCCATGGCCTACGCCGACGTGCCGCTGGAGCAGATCCAGCAGGCATTGGGCATGACCCCCGCGGACGGCCTGTTGTTCGACGTCTACATCCAGATTCACGCCAGCAACGCCTTGAATGGCGCGCTGCGTGGGGCCGACGGCGAAGCGATCCGCTATCGGCAGGTCGACCCGGAAAAGAGCCAGTCGATGTTCGGCATGCAGTTCGAAATCATGGAAAACATGTTTGAGGGCCAGCGCTCGTTGCGACTGGTCGTCACTTATCAAACCGCGCGCTACAGCGCCCTGCAGATGGACCGGGTCAGCCGCGCGATCGAGCAGGTGTTGACCGCGTTCACGGACGGGGAAGGAGCAAAAACGTCGGTGGGGCAGTTGAGCATTTAGCGCGACCCCCTGTAGGAGCGGTCATCGGCCGCGAAGGGTTCACCGCGGTGCATCAGGCTGACCGCGGTGTGATTTTCGCGGCCACGGACCGCTCCTACGGAGGGGCGCGGTTCAGTCCTGATGCATGCCGTAGCGCTGGAACGACGAACGTTTCGGCAGTCGGTAGCGGGCGCGCCCCAGCAGTTGGTTGACGATGGTGGCGTTGCGCGTCGGGGCGATCCCCAGGTCGGGTGAGCCGACGCCGTGCTGAAAGATTTCCGCGTTCTGGATGAAGATCTTGCCGGCGCCGTCGTCACGGCGGCGCGCGGTGAAATCCGCCTGCACCACGCAGTCACCATAGCTGTCGGTGTCCAGCAGTGTGTCCTTGAGCCGTTCGAACCACTGCGGCCAGGTGTGCCGGTAACCGGTCGCCGCAACGATGGCGTCCGCTTCGAGCGTGCCGGTCTGGTCCAGTTCACGGTGCCGGTAGGCGATACGCAGTGCGCCGTGAACATCCTCCACACGCTGCACCTCGCAGTTCGACAGCAAGGTCAGCCCTGGGTCACGCCCGCCGATGGAGCGCTCGTAGATCAGGTCGTACAAGGCGCCGATGGTCGAAAAACTGATGCCCTTGTACAGCAACCCTTGCCCGGCAACCACTTCGCGCCGTCGCTCGGGCGCCAGACTATGGAAGTAGTCCATATAGGCAGGGGTGAAGCATTCCTGGCCCAGCTTTGAGTACTCCATCGGATGAAAGCCCGGCGAGCGCGTGATCCAGCGGATCGAGGCGCCTGCCGCGACCCGCGCCGGCGTCAGTTCGCTGAACAGTGCCAGTACACATTCCGCTGCGCTTTGCCCGGAACCGATGACGGTAACCTGCCGGCACTCGGCCAGTTCCGCCTGACGTTTGCCGAATTGCGCCGAGTGCATGATCGGCGCAGTGCTCCTGACCTGTGCCCACTGGGGCAGCAGGGGCTGGGTGCCGATGCCTACGGCCAGGTGTCGGCTGCGGTATTGACGCTTGAACCCCGAGATCGACTGGCTCTGGATCAGGAAACGCTGGGTGTCGGCGTCATGGGTCACCTCGCAGACTTCCTCGTCGAAACGGCAGGCACCCAGGCGCTGCGCTGCCCAGCGGCAGTAGTGGTCGTATTCCAGCCGAGGTACCTGGAAGTTGTCGTAGTAATAGAACGCGTGCAGCCGATCGTGGTGATGCAGGTAATTGAGGTAGCTCAACGGGTGGGTTGGATCGGCCATGGTCACCAGGTCCGCCAGAAAGGGCACCTGCAAGGTGGTGCCGGGAAGGAGCAGGCCTTCGTGCCAGCGAAACTCGCTCTTGCGTTCCAGGAACAGATGACTCACCTCGGGGTGGCCATCGAGCAGCGCGGCCAGGCCCAGATTGAACGGGCCGATGCCTATGCCTGCAATGTCTATCGTCGTTACATCCGTCATCCCGTCTCTCCATGAGCATTGTCGGGTGGGCGCGACGCCGTTGCAGGGCGCCGCATTCGATTCAGTCGGTCAACGTGGCTGCGCTCTTGGCGAGCAGGCGCTGCACGTCGTGGGCATTGCGGCACTGCAGTAGCTGGCCGGGCGACAACGTCACTGCGAAACGCTCGCGTAGCCCGGCCGCAATGGCTTTCAGGTGCTGTGGTCGCAAGCCCAGGCTGATGAAGTGGGTGGTAACGTCGTCGGCATGCTGCGCCGGGCGGCCCAACACGCTCAGGTAGACCTGCAGCACGGACAGCGCCAGCGTGTCGGCAGCCGGCGACGACTCGGTGGCCGGTACGGCGAGCAGCGCGCGTGCCTGCCGGCGGTCGACCTTGCCGTTCTGCGACAGCGGCAGCTGGTTGACGGCCAGCAGGCGCGTTGGCAGGTGCGAAGGCTGCAGGTGTTCGCGGGCGTAATTGCGCACTTGGACGACGCTGACTGGCGGCATGCCGGCAGCGCTCACGTACAGCACGCCGAGGTTGGTTTCGCCCTGGCTGGAGTCCTGGTAATCCACTACCAGCACCTGGCACAGCGCAGGATGGTTGCTCAGGACCTTCTCGACATCGGGCAGCGAGACGCGCACGCCGCGCACCTTCACATAGCCGTTGACCCGGCTGTCGAAGATCAGGGTGCCATCCGCGCGATAGCGTCCGCGGTCACCGCTGCGGAAGGCCCTGATCGGTTGTCCCTGTTCATCGCCGACCGTGATGAAATCGGTCTGCGCGTATTCGCCGCCTTCCAGATAACCGAGCGCCAGGTTCACGCCCGCGGTATGGATACGCCCCACAACGCCCGGCGGGCAATGCTGGCCGTGGTCATCGAGCAGCAGGTAACGGTTGCCCGGCAACGGCTCGCCGTAGGGAATCAGCGTGCGGTCGTCGCTGCCGATCTCGTGCCAGATGCTCCAGATGGTGGTTTCGGTGGGCCCGCCCAGGGAGATCAGGCGGGCGTGCGGCAGGCATTCGCGCAACTGGGCGATCACCACCGGCTTGATGTAGTCGCCACCCTGGGCGATCAGGCGCAGGCTGCGCAGGTCATGCTCGCCGCGACCGGCCAGGAGCATTTCCACGATCGCTGGTACCGAACACCAGAGGCTGACCCGATGCTCGGCGATCAACTGGTTCCAACGCACCGCGTCCTTGTCCTCGTTCACCGCCGGCAGCACCAGCGTGGCTCCGGCGCTGAGGCTGCCGAAGACGTCGAACAGCGACATGTCGTGGTGCAGCGGCGTCACTGACATGAGCACGTCGTTCTGGCTGACTTGCCACCGCGCCAGCGTGCTGCCGATGACGTTGGCGGTCGCGCGGTTGTTCAGCACCACGCATTTGGGTTGGCCCGTGGTCCCCGAGGTGTACAGATAATAGGCGGGCGCTTCACTCAGGGAAAAATCGGGCAACGACACGGGGAAGGGCGCGTGCTTGGCGAGCAGCTCGGCCATGATGGCCATTGGCTGTTCGATGGGTTCGAGATCGGCCAGTACGACCAGATCAGGTTGGCAGTTGTCCAGCAGGTAGCGGCGGCGTTGCTCGGGTGCTTGAGCATCGATGGGCACCCAGATCACACCCGTCAGCGCGCAGGCCAGGGTCAGCATCGTGTGCTCCGGGCTGCGCGGCAGACAGATCGCGATCACGTGACCGCGGGTGAGACCTCGGGCCTGCAAGGCGGCGATCACCCGTGCCACGCCGTCGCCCAGTTCGGCGTAGCTCAGCCGCCGGGATCCGCAGATGAGTGCAGTGCGGGTGTTGTCGGCATCGAAAACCTGCTCGGCGATGTGGGCCAGGAAAGGTGCCTGGCAGGCATCGCGCTCGGGGCTGTTGCGGCGATAGTGGGCGGTGTCGAGCAGCGGCGCCGTTTCCAGGGTGAAGCTGTCGTGGGCGGCGATCTGGCTGACGGCGTCGTCCAGCATGCGCAGAATGTCGCTGACTTGCGCCGAATCCATCACCTCGTGCGCATAGTCGATATCGACCCGCAGCGAGCCTTGGGCGTCGGTCGACAGGCGAATGTCCATGGCCACCTGCGGCGTCTGGGTCAGCCCGCCGTGCAGGCTCATGGCGCTGTCGGCTGGCGTCACCGGCCACGACAGGCCGCTGGTGATCACCACCGGCAACACCGGCCCCGGGCCGTGGCGCTCGAACAGCAAACGAGTCAGGTCGACCCCGGAATACGCCAGGTGCTGCAGTCCCTCCAGCACATCCACCTGCAGCGCCTTGGCACGTTCGGTGAACGGGCGCCGATCGGCAATCCAGTTGATGGCGATAAAGCTCGAGTGGTTGGCCAGGTCGGCGCTGCGGGTTGGCGCGACCGGCAGGGCGACGCACAGATCGCCCTCGTCGAGCCAGTGCGAGAGCACTTCCAGAACCACCGCCATCAGTGCGGAATTCTTGAACAGGCGCTGTTGTGCGGCCCGTCGGCTCAGCGCTGCAAAGCGCGATTGGGGCACCTGCAGACTCTGCCGTTGGTAGCGAGACGGACCGGCCTGGGCAAGCGGCCGTTTCCACGGCAGGCAGGGCGGCCCGCTGACTGCCGCGAGCTTCTCGCGCCAGTAGGCCATGTCTGCCTTGCGTTGCTCGCTCGCGTCCGGCGCTGGCAGCGGGGCCGCTGCTGCCGAGGGCTGCTCGGGCGTGCCGGTGAACAACTCCACCAGCAACGCTGCGATGGAGTGGCCGTCCACAATCAGGGCGTCCATGCGCACGAACACGACGTGCTGGTCCTGGGCCAGTTCGAACAGCGTGACGTTCCACGGCGCCGCGTGCAGGCCGAATACGGCATGTGCGTAAGCTTCGCGGCGCTCTTCCACCTCGCGCAGGCCATCGCTCAGGGGCAAGTGGCGCAGGTCGATTTCATCCAGATGGGGCTCGGCCACATCGCTGACGTACTGCACG
The DNA here is from genome assembly GCF_014235765.1 of Pseudomonas baltica. Lineage (GTDB taxonomy): Bacteria > Pseudomonadota > Gammaproteobacteria > Pseudomonadales > Pseudomonadaceae > Aquipseudomonas > Aquipseudomonas baltica. The sequence continues at coordinate 1,005,549 of NZ_JACMYH010000001.1, read as the reverse complement.
CAGCGCTGGGCATCGATGTGGGTACGCAGGCTCGGGTGGCGCCGGACCATGTCGGCCAGGCGGGCACGCAGCACGGCTGTGTCGATGTGCCCGCGGTATTCGCGAAATTCCTGCATGGCCACGCCGCCCAGCGGCATGTGCGCGCCGCGCCCCAGCAGGTAGGCCTGCTGCAAAGCGTTCAACGGGCGTCGGGCCGGCGGCGGCGACAGGGGTTGATCCAGGCGGGTCGGATCGGCGGCAACCGCTTGCACCCGCGCGACGAAGCGCTCGAACAGAGGGGACACCCAGGCCAGCGGCAGGGCATCGACACGGATATCCCAGTTGATCGAAAGCCCTTCGTCGATGTGAGCGACCTGAACGTCCAGGGCCACCTGCGGACCTTGGGAGATCACCCAGTTCATCGGGCCGAACGCCCGCCGCACACGTTCGGAGAACAGCTCGCCCTTGCTGCGCTCCAACGCAGCGGTGAAGACCACCGGCGCCAGTTGCGCCGAGCCCGTATGCCGCGACAGGTCGCGCATCAGTTCGACGCCGGAATAGGCGCAGTGCTCCAGGGCCTGGATCAGGCTGTCACCCAGCTGTCGGCACAGAGTCGCGGGACTGCTGGCGTCGGCCATCTCCACGTCGATGATCAGCACGTTGGCGAATTCGCCGATGATGCCCTGCACCTGGGGCTGCACCGGCGCGCGCCAGAAGCTGGGGACATTGAGGCGAAAGCGTGGATCGCCGGTGCGCTCGCCCAGCACCGACGCGAACAGCCCCAGCATCAGGCTGGACAGGGTCAGTCGGCGCTCCCGCGCCAGCTTCTGCAGGGCTTGGTAGTGCCCGGCGTCGAGCCAGGTATGCAGGCGCTGGCTGTGCGGCTGCGCTGCGCTTGATTCGAGCAGGGGCAGGGTTGGGGCGGGCGCGATGTGGTCCAGGCGCTGGCGCCACCAGTGGCGATCGCGGTCGCGGGCAGCCTTCACCGCAGGGTCTGCCCGCAAGGTGTCCAGCCACTGGAAAAACGTCGGCGGCGTCGAAGCCGGCTGCTCGGGTGCTTCGTAACCGACGGCCAGGTCTTCCATCAGCGTGGGAAAACTGGACGGGTCGATGGCGATCATGTCGCTGTCGACGTGCAGGCGGAAGCGATTCTCGGGCAGCAGGCTGACGCCCACGCGCAGCCCGCCGACGTCTACCAGATCCAGCTGCTGATGGGTCCAGGCTTCGCGTTTGCGCTGTAGCGCCTGTTGCAATTGCACGGCCGGCAGATCGCTCAAGTCGTCGACTTCAAGCGCCGGCCCGCGCGCCGTTGGTGGGGTGTGTTGCAAGCCCTCGGGGCTGACCCGCAGGCGCAGCATGGGGTGACGGCTACAGGCATCTTGCAGCGCCGAGCGCAGGCGTTCGAGGTCGATTCCAGCGCCATCGAACTCGGCGTACAGGTGAGCTGACACGTTCCCCAAGGCCGCATGAGCAGTACGCCCGATCCAGCAGGCGGCTTGCATCGAAGTTAATTCTCGCATGGCTCACTCGTCTCACGTGATTGACAACGTTCCGTTTATGTCGTCACCATTAGAAACAATAATCATTCACATTCGCAATTAAAACTTACATTCCAGGGCAGGGAGGCGACACCTCAGATGAGATCAGCCATCGTCAGGGCGACTGCGCCGCAAGACGTGCAACACGGTGTGCAAGATGACAATTTTTCGTTCATGTCGGGTCAGCGCGAGTTGCGTGCCCGCGGGCTGGCACAGCGCATCGAGACTCCGGCGGTGGGCGGGCAGGACGCGCAGGGTCGCTTCCAGCAAGCCATCCAGCGCGCTTTCGAGCAGGCGCGAAAGGCCGGGCAGGCCGTGCCGATGGTGGTCGGTGCGATTCCCTTCGACCCGTCCGAAGCGTCGTGCCTCTACGTTCCGGAGCAGGCGCAGTGGCACGATTTGGAGCCGGGCGGGGCGGGTACGCCGAGCCCCATGCCGTCGTTGCTGGAGCAGCGTAACCTGCCCGACCAGCACGCGTTCATGCGCTCGGTCGAGCACGCCGTGGCCAACTTCGGCTACAGCGACGTGCGCAAGGCGGTGCTGTCGGTGCAGCGCGAACTGGTGTTCAGCCAGGCCATCGACGTGAATGCCCTGGCCCATAACCTGCGGGTGCAGAACCCCAGCGGCTATCACTTTCGCGTGCCCATGGCCGACGGCGCCACCCTGCTGGGCGTGAGCCCCGAGTTGCTGGTGCGCAAGCACGGCGCCTCGTTCGTTTCCAATCCGCTGGCCGGTTCGGCCAAGCGCATGACCGATGCCGACGCCGATCGACGCAATGCCCAGTGGTTGTCCGAATCGGACAAGGACCACTACGAGCATGGCTTCGTCACCGCAGACATCGCCGCGCGGGTCAGCGAGCTGTGCACGCGGCTGGACGTACCGCAACGGCCTTCGCTGATCAGCACCCCGACCCTCTGGCACCTGTCGACGCGCATCGAAGGCACATTGGCCGACGCCTCCGTGTCGGCTCTGCAACTGGCCTGTCGCCTGCATCCCACGCCTGCCGTGTGCGGTTTTCCCACCGAATTGGCGCGGCGTCTGATTCGTTTCGTCGAACCCACCGAGCGCGGCCTGTTCACCGGCATGGTCGGCTGGTGCGACGCCCAGGGCAACGGCGAATGGGTCGTGACCATTCGCTGCGGTACGGTCGCCGGCCCCAAAGTCAGGCTGTTCGCCGGCGCCGGTATCGTCGAAGCCTCGCAACCGGCGGCGGAATGGGCCGAGGTCCAGACCAAGCTGCGCACCATGCTCCAGGCGTGCGGACTGCACGCGTGATTTCCCCTTCCTCATGACGAGTGAAACCATGACTATCGAATTCACCCGCTGGCCACAGGACCGTGCCCAGGCCTACCGCGACCTTGGCTACTGGCTCGACCGGCCACTGACGCGGATCCTCGAAGAGCGCTGCCAGGCACAACCCGACGCGCCGGCGATCATCTGCGGCGAGCGTAGCTTCACCTACACCGAGCTTGACCGTCTCTCGTCCAACCTGGCCTCGCGCCTGGCTGCGTGCGGCCTGGGCCGTGGCGATGCGGCGCTGGTCCAGCTGCCCAACATTGCCGAGTTCTACATTGTATTGTTTGCCTTGTTCAAGGCCGGCATCGTGCCGCTCAATGCGTTGTTCAGCCACCGCAAGCTGGAGCTGGGGGCGTACGTCAAGCAGCTGTCGCCGCAATTGTTGATCGCCTCGCGCGAGCACGAAGTGTTTCGCGATGACAGCTATGAAAGCCTGTTCGAACAAGCGACGGCCCAGCCTCGGGTCGCTCTGTTTCTGGGCGATTCGCGCAACCAGCACAGCCTCGCCCAATGGCTCGAGACGCCGGCCACCGAGCAGGTCGCCTACGCGCCCACAGCCGCCGATGAAGTGGCGCTGTTCCAGTTGTCCGGGGGCAGCACCGGCACGCCCAAATTGATCCCGCGTACCCACAACGACTACCACTACAACGCGCGCGCCTGCGCCGAAGTCTGCGCCCTTACGACACAGACACGCTTTCTGTGTGCCCTGCCGGCCGCACACAATTTCCTGCTCAGCTCGCCAGGCGCGCTGGGCGTGTTCTATGCCGGTGGCTGCGTGATCATGGCGGACAACCCCGAGCCGGCCGCGTGCTTCGCGCTCATCCAGCGGCACACGGTCAACACCGTGGCCCTGGTGCCCAGTGCCGTGGCCCTGTGGCTGCAGGCCGCGCCTCAGCACCGCCCGCAGCTGCAATCGCTGCGCTACCTGCAAGTGGGCGGCGCGGTGTTCGCCGACTCGTTGGCGCGCCAGGTGCCGACGGTGCTGGGCTGCCAGTTGCAGCAGGTGTTCGGCATGGCCGAAGGGTTGATCAACTACACCCGCCTGGACGACAGCGACGAGCAGGTGTTCACCACCCAGGGGCGTCCGGTCAGCCTCGGCGATGAAATCCGGATCGTCGACGAGCAGGGCGCCGAGGTACCCACCGGCGAGACGGGAATGCTCGCCACCCGAGGCCCGTACACCTTCTGCGGCTATTACAACAGCCCGGAGCAGAACGCCCAGGCGTTCGACGAACAGGGCTATTACTATTCCGGCGACCTGGTGCAGCGCCTGCCCAGCGGTGATCTGCGTGTGGTGGGCCGTATCAAGGATCAGGTCAATCGTGGTGGCGAGAAGATCGCTTCCGAAGAGATCGAAAACCTCATCGTGCTGCACCCGGACGTGACCCATGCCGGGCTGGTGGCAATGCCGGACCAGGCCCTGGGCGAGAAGAGCTGCGCGTTCGTGGTCACTCGCGATCCGACCCTCAAGGCGCCCGCGCTGCGCCGTCACCTGCTGGCGCTGGGCATCGCCGAATACAAATTGCCCGATCGTATCCGCATGATCCCCAGCATGCCGTTGACGGCCGTGGGCAAGATCGACAAGAAGCGGCTGCGCCAGCTGCTGGCGGTGGAAGACAACCGCAGCTGGCTGCAGACACGTCTGCTGCAACTGATCGAGGACGGTGAAGCCCTCGACCCTCAGGAGAATCTGATTTTCTACGGCCTGGATTCCCTCCAGGTGATGCGCCTGGCGGCCGAGCTCAAGGAGCGCGGCGTGGCCGTGAGCTTCGAGGAGCTGGCCACCGAACCGACCCTGGCCAACTGGTGGGCACTGGTCGAGAGCCGTCAGAAAGCTGCCTGATTCAAACGGCGAGCCGTGCCGGTGCAGTGCGGCTCGCCTGGTCATTCCAGAAAGGATCCACAATGACATTGTCTACTGCCGACACCGCCCGACTCGATGATTTCTGGCGACACTGCCTGGAGCATCAGTTCTTCAACATTGGCTACCCGGAAAATGCCGATTTCGACTACAGCGCACTTGAGCGCTTCCTGCGCTTTTCCATCAACAATTGCGGCGACTGGGGCGAACACAGCAACTACGTGCTCAACTCCTTCGACTTCGAAAAGGACGTCATGGCGTACTTCGCCGATCTGTTCGATATTCGCCGTGAGGACAGCTGGGGCTATGTCACCAACGGCGGCACCGAGGGCAACATGTTCGGTTGCTACCTGGCACGGGAGCTGTTTCCCGATGGCACCTTGTACTATTCGCGGGACACCCACTATTCGGTGGCCAAGATCGTCAAGCTGCTGCGCATCAAATGCCGCGCCGTGGACGCGCTGCCCAATGGCGAGATCGACTATGACGACTTGCTGGCGAAGATCGCAGCGGACGGGGAAAGGCACCCGATCATCTTCGCCAACATCGGCACGACCATGCGCGGCGCCGTCGACGACATCGCCATCATCCAGGCACGTCTGCAACAGGCCGGTATTGCGCGGCGCGACTACTACCTGCACGCCGATGCCGCGCTGAGCGGGATGATTCTGCCGTTCGTGGATACGCCGCAGCCGTTCACCTTTGCCGCGGGTATCGATTCGATCTGCGTATCCGGGCACAAGATGATCGGCTCGCCGATTCCCTGCGGCATTGTCGTGGCCAAACGCAGGAACGTCGAGCGCATCTCGGTGGAGGTGGACTACATTTCGGCGAGCGACAAGACCATCAGCGGTTCGCGCAACGGCCACACGCCGATGATCATGTGGGCGGCGCTGCGCACCCATTCGCCAGCCCAGTGGCGCCGCCGGGTCGCGCACAGCCTGAAGAGCGCCCAATACGCGGTCAATCGGTTGCGTGCCGGCGGCATCGACGCGTGGCGCAACCCGAACTCCATCACTGTGGTGTTTCCCTGTCCGTCGCCGGGGATTGCCCGCAAGTACGGTCTGGCCACCTCGGGCGATACCGCGCACCTGATCACCACGCCGCATCACCGCGACACCCGGTTCATCGATGCGCTGATCGACGAGGTGATCGCCGAGGCGCGCCCGGAGGTCTGGCGCGCTACCTTGCAGCGAAGCTGGCACGCGAACACCCAACTGCCGCCACGCAGCACGTCCTGGGCCGGCGGAGCCAGGCTCGACGGGCGGTGATGACCGGCTCATGGCGTGACACGTTGCCCATTCCACCTGAAGAACGAGGGAGACCATCTTGAATCAGCCACCCACACCCCAGGACTGTGCCAACCTGGAAGACATCCGTTGCGGTATCGACTGGCACGACCGGCAGATCTTCGACGCCCTGGTGCAGCGTTTGCAGTACGTCAAGGCCGCAGCGCAATTCAAACCCAGCGAGCAATCGATCCCGGCACCCGAGCGAGTTGCTGCCATGCTCGAACAGCGCCTGGAGTGGGCCACTTTGGCCGGCTTCGACCCGGCGTTCACCGAGGCACTGTTCGAACGAATCATCCACTGGAACATCCAGCAGCAGATCGCCCACTGGCGCACGACCCGAGCGCCCAGCGCCTGATCCACAGCGGCGTCCTTTTCGCGGGCAGAGCCCCGCTCCCACAGGGGATTAGCGCATCCTTTCCCCTGTGGGAGCGGGGCTCTGCCCGCGAAGGGCGCGCTGCGGTCCGACTGATGTTCTATGGCAGCACGATGTATTCGTTGCGCCGTTGAATGCCTTGGTGGGGCCCCTCGACCAGGTGCACGTAACGACCGCCGACCTGGTCGATCGGCACGCAATCGTCCACGTCCAAGACGGCGTCGGTGTGAGGCTGGCGCCAGTGTTCGAGGCACTGGCGACGGGCGCTGCTCTTGGCATCGCGCGCTGTGTGCGCCACCACCAGCAGGTAGTGGTGTGCTTCGCCGAACGACTGCGCCTCGTAGCCACCAAGATTGATCACATACAGCCGCGGCATGCCGGCGCCAGGCGCCAGCGGGCTGAACTCGACCTTCCACTGTTCGACACCGTCCACCGCCATCCAGGCATCGACGTGCAAACCTTTCTGACTGCCGAACCAGTCTGCCCTCAGCTGCGGATAAGTCGCTTCGAGCGAATCGGCAACGGCGCAGGCGATATCGTGCACTTCGATGCGCGCCTTGGGGTGCTTGCCGCCAAGCAGAACGACGTAGAGCATGGGTCGGGGTTCTCGAGTGGGGTGCTGGTACGACAGCATCCTGCCACTCATTGCTCAACGCCGTCTCGCTGAATGGGGCAGTCGGCACCGCCCCCTCAACGAACGTTCTTGTCGAGGAATTCGCGGATCACCGGAATGATCTCCCGGCCATGGGTTTCCAGGGCGAAGTGGCCGGTGTCGTAGAAGCGAATGTCCGCCTGGGGCAGGTCGCGCTTCCAGGCCTGCGCGCCGGCTGGAAGGAAGAACGGGTCATGCTCGCCCCACACGGCCAGCAGGGGCGGCTGGTACTGGCGGAAGTAGTCCTGAAAGGTGGGGTACATCGCCACATTGGAGGCGTAATCCAGCACCAGGTCCAGCTGGATGTCGGCATTGCCGGGCCGCGAGATCTGCAGGCCTTCCAGGGTGTAGCCGTCCGGCGAAACCGCGCTTGGGTCGCTGACCCCTTCCAGGTACTGCCATTTGATCGAAGCCGGTGTCGGAAAATCCCGCAAGGCATCGCGGTGCTCTTGGGTAGGCTCGCGCCAGTAGGTCTGGATGGGTGCCCAACCAGCGCCCAAACCTTCCTCATAGGCGTTGCCGTTCTGCGAGATGATCGCACTCACGCGCTCGGGGTGCGCCACGGCCAGGCGCCAACCCACTGGAGCACCGTAGTCGTGGACCATCAGCGCGTAGCGGTCCAGCTCGAGCTGTTCGGTGAACTGGCCGATGGTCTGCGCCAGTTGGCTGAAGGTATAGGCGTAGTCGCCCCGGGCGGGCGCTTCGGTGAAGCCGAATGCAGGCAGATCCGGCGCGATCACATGGTAGCGGTCGGCCAGTTGCGGAATCAGGTCGCGAAACATGAACGAAGACGCGGCAAAGCCATGCAGCAGCAACACCGTGGGCGCGCCCGGATCGCCGGCTTCTCGGTAGAACACGTTGACATCGCCGACCTGCTCGTAACGGTAGTGCACCGTGCGGTCGGCATGGGCGTTCGGCGCGGTGCTGGTCAGCAGCGAAGCGGCAAGCGCGGCTGCGGATTTCGAAATGGTCATGACGGCTCCTGATGTAACCCTTGATTGGTGTGTTTGAAGGTTACGGAGCATTCTGGTAACCTGTCAAACTAATTTTATGGGTTACAGAACGTCATGAATCTTACCGCCATCGCTCCTGACACGTTGTTCGTGGCCGACAACCTGGCTCTGGATTTCATCAATACCCAATACGGCGTGGGCGATCAGCAGCACGATTGCCTGCGCGACGACGAGGACGTACTGAAGTGGCTCGACGCTGCTGGCCTGCCTGCGCGGCATGACCAGGCGGACACTGCTCGCGGACTATTGACCCAGGCCCTTGCGCTGCGCGCGTGTGCCAAAGGACTGGTGAACGCCGCGATGACCGGGGAAGAAGCCGACCCTGAAGTGGTCAACCAGATTCTCGAGGCCGGGCGTCCTGTCAGCGGCTTGCAGTGGAATGGCGCGGCACCGGCGTTTCGCATCGAGGTGCAGCCCAGGGATGCTGGTTCGGCAAGCCTGCTGTGGCCGGTGGCCGACGCTCTGGCCAGACTGGTCACGGGGGACACATTCGAGTTCGTTCGGCAATGCGAAGCCCATGACTGCGTGCTGTTCTTTCACGACCTGAGCAAGTCGCATCGACGCCGCTGGTGCAGCATGGCGACCTGTGGCAATCGCATGAAAGTGGCGGCGTTTCGGTCCAGGAAGAAGCCCGAATAGACTTGTTTCAGCGGCTTCCCGGCGCCGGGAAATGCAACGCAAAGCGGATGCGTCCGGGCTGCGGCTGGGTCACGCTGGCCTCGCCGGCATGCAGCTGCATGATTGCCGCGACAATGGCCAGTCCCAGGCCATTGGAGTCCGAATTATGCTGGCGCGAAGCGTCGCCTCGGTAGAAACGATCGAACAGGCTGGCCAGCGCCGAAGGCTCCAGGGCAGGGCCCTGATTCTCTACCACGATGACGCATTGCCCTTCTGTCGACTCTACGCTGATCAGGGCATCGCTGTGCGGGTCGGCGTAGCGGATCGCGTTGGCCACCAGGTTGCTCAACGCCCGTCGCAACAGCAGCGGGTCGGCGTGCAGGGTGGCGTCACCGGAAATCAGCAGGCGGATCTTGCGTTCTTCGGCGAGCCCTTCGAAATACTCGGTGACCCGCTCCAGCTCGTCGTGCACCTGCAGCGGCTGGCGCTGCACCACCGCCTGGGCGTCGTCGGCGCGCGCCAGGAACAGGATGCTTTCGACGATCCGGGAAATACGTTCCAGCTCCTCCAGATTCGACGCCAGCAGTGCCTGGTATTCGTCCGCACTGCGGCCTTGGCGCAGGGCGACCTGGCAGTGCCCCATCAACGAGCCCACCGGCGTGCGGATCTCGTGGGCGAGGTCTGCGGAAAATTGGTTCAGCCGCTGGTAGCCCTCGGCCAGGCGATCGAGCATGGCATTGTAGGCTTCGCTCAACTGCTGCAGTTCGACCGGCGTGTTGTCGCTGCTCATGCGGCTGTGCAGGCGTGCCGGGGAGATGTCGGTGGCGTGCGCCGCCATCTCGCGCAGCGGCCGCAAGCCGCGGCGCAGCAGCACGAAGCCGAGCAGGGCGGTGAGCAGGAACGCCGTGCCCACGGCCAGGTAGATCCGCTGGCGGAACTCGCCGAGCATGGCCATCTCCTTGACCATGATGTGCGCCGCCGTGAGTTGCACCTCGCGGCCACCGGAGGTGGTCAATACGCTCGCCGCCCGTAGGGGTATGCCCGAGGGTGCCATGCCGGTGCGCAGGTCGGCGCTGCCGGGAATCGCATCGTGGGCGACCGCAGGCACGGAGGGCAGGGTCGCGTGCAGCGGGTTGACCTGAATCACCGGTGGCCGGCCGGTCTCGGCAATGACGAAGATGTCGTCTTCGCTGCCGAGCATGTTCTGGAAGATCTGCGGGCTGCTCGACAGCTTGTCCAGGGTCAGGTCGTAGTGCAGCAGTTTGCGAAAGTGGTCGAGCCTCCCGAGCACGGCGTTGTCGCTGCGCTGCAGCACCGAAGCTTTCATCGATTCGTACAGGTACCAGCCGGCGCCGGCCACGGTGAGCATGGCCACCAGAGAGAAGGCCAGGGTCGAGCGCAGGGTCAGGGAAGGTTGGCGTCGGCTTCGCATGCCCGCACCTCGCAGACGTAACCAATGCCGCGCACGGTGTGGATGAGCTTGACCGGGTAGGGCTGGTCGACCTTGCTGCGCAGGCGCTTGACCGCAACGTCGACCACATTGGTATCGCTGTCGAAATTCATGTCCCATACCTCCGAGGCGATCTGGGTGCGCGAGAGCACGTCGCCTTCGCGCCGCAGCAGCAGGTGCAGCAGGGCGAACTCCTTGTTGGTCAGGGTGATCACTTCCTGTTGCCGCGTCACCCGGCGCCGCAGCAGGTCCAGTTCGAGGTCGGCGAGGTGGAAGCGATCGGCTTCACGGGCGCCGCCGCGGCGCAGGATGGTGCGGATGCGCAACAGCAGTTCGGTGAACGAAAAGGGCTTTACCAAGTAGTCGTCGGCGCCCAGCTCCAGGCCCCGAATGCGGTCTTGCAACTGGTCGCGGGCGGTCAGGAACAGCACCGGTACATTCTGCCGCGTGCGCAGCACCTCCATGATCTGGAAGCCGTCGATGCCGGGCAGCATGACGTCGAGCACCAGCAGGTCGTAGGGGTTTTCCAGGGCCAGGTGCAAGCCATCGGCGCCGTGCTGCGCCCAGTCGACGTTGTAGCCGGATTCGCCGAGGCCCTTTTTCAGGTACTCGCCGGTCTTGGTGTCGTCTTCGATCAAGAGGATGTGCATCGATCAGGCTCGCTCGGGCGTTCGCGGTTGCCGTTGAGGGTTCGTGGCGGGTGGGTTCGCACAGCGCAGTCTAACCAAGCGGCGCGGTGCTGTCGGTTACATTACCGTCATTGAGGCGCATGCCGCGCGAATGACAGAAATGTCATCGAGCGGTCATGCGCGCGTGCGGGTTGGTGGCCGAGGATGCATACACACCTACCGCAAGGAGTCGTACCGATGAAGATCAAAACTGCCCTGTCGACCACTCTGGGCACGTTGCTGCTCAGTGCCGCCGTGATGGCTTCGGCTGCAGACATGCCGGTGGTCAAGCCGATGCGTGGCACGGTCGATGGCCTGGACAACAACACCTTGTCTTTCACCACTCGCAGCGGCGCGCACCAGACCATCGGCCTGACCGACAAGACCGGCATCCGCTTGGTGTCCAAGGCCAACATCGACTCGATCAAGGCTGACAGCTTCATCGGCTCGGCGGCTACTCCCCAGGCAGATGGCACGCTGAAAGCGCTGGAAGTGACCGTGTTCGAACCCAGCCTGAAGGGCAGCGGGGAAGGGCACTACGGTTGGGAAAACGCCGACGGTACCACCGGCACCATGACCAACGGTACGGTCGGCAAGCTGGCCCAGGCCAATGGTCGGACCTTGACCGTGAACTACAAGGGCGGCGAGAAGCAGGTCGTCGTGCCTGAAGATGTGCCGATTGCCTATGTCGAAGCCGGCAGGTCGGAGCAACTGGTGAAAGGCGCCAAGATCGTCGTGTTCCCTGCCGAAGACGGCAAGACCGCCCGTGGCGTGGCAGTAGGCAAGGATGGCTTCCAGCCACCGATGTAACCTTTGTCATACCCCCGTGGCCGCGCTCCCACAGGGGTAGGTGCATCCTCTTACTTGTGGGGGCGGTCATTGGCGTGTGTTTCTTTGACATGGGAGGGCCATTCGATGGCCGTGCGTCGCATACATTCACTGACGGTACGCCTCACCCACTGGATCAATGCCTTCGGCATGACCTGCATGTTCATGAGTGGCTGGGGCATCTACAACGCCTCTCCATTGTTTGCGTTCCGTTTTCCGCCCTCGTTCACTCTGGGTGGTTGGCTGGGTGGCGCGATAGCTTGGCATTTCGCGGTGATGTGGCTGTTGGTGATCAATGGCCTCGTCTACGTCCTCTACGGATTGATCAGCCGCCACTTCAAGCGCGATTTGCTGCCGATCACTCCCCGCGCGGTCAAACGCGACCTGCGCGATGCCCTGCGTTTGCGGCTGATCCATGAAAAGGGCGTCTACAACGCGGTGCAACGCCTCATGTACTGGCTGGTACTGGCGGCCGGGGTGCTGATTCTGGTATCCGGGGTAGCCATCTGGAAGCCCATCCAGTTCCAGGAGCTGGTAGCACTGCTGGGCGGCTACGATTTCGCCCGCTACGTCCATTTCGCCGCGATGTCTGCCATCGGCGCCTTTACAGTGGTGCACCTGGCCCTGGTGCTGCTGGTGCCCAAGACGCTGCCGCCGATGATCACCGGCGGGGTAAGGCCTTCGACTACCGGGAAGACCGATCATGAATGAACCCAAATCCCGCCGGGTGGCTCCGATAATCCTGGAACCGGCCCAGCGCAGCCAGCTCGAAAGCCTGCAACGGCGACATTTCCTGCGCGGCGGCCTCACCGTCGGCGCCATGGCGATGCTCAGCGGCTGCAATCTGCAGGACGGTGATCAGGTCGACAAGGTGCTCTGGGCCATGTCGCGCTGGAACGATCGAGTGCAAGCCTGGCTGTTCAACGGCCAGCGTCTGGCGCCTACCTACAGCAAGGCGCAGATGACCCAACCGTTCCCGTTCAACGCGTTCTACAGCGAGGACGACATCCCCGATATCGACGTATCGGGCTACGCCCTGGCAGTATCCGGCCTGGTGCGCGACAAGGCGGCCTGGACACTTGAAGGTCTGCGCAAGCTGCCCCAGCAGACGGACATCACCCGGTTGATCTGCGTCGAAGGCTGGAGCGCCATTGGCCAGTGGGGCGGGGTGCCGTTGAAAACCTTCCTCGAGCACATTGGCGCCGATACCACAGCCAAATTCGTCGGATTCAAGTGCGCCGACCGCTACTACTCCAGCCTGGACATGCCCACCGCCCTGCACCCGCAGACGCTCCTGGCCCTGGACTATGGCGAGGTTGCACTGCCGCCCGAATATGGCTACCCATTGCGGGTTCGCGTGCCGACCAAGCTGGGCTTCAAGAACCCCAAGCACATCGTCGAGATCTTCGTCAGCAACGATTATCCCGGCGGCTATTGGGAAGACCAGGGCTACAACTGGTTCAGCGGCATCTAGCCGCGCGCGACGCGGCTCGCGCCGCTGCTACAGGGGTTCAGCGGCATCTGGAAGCGCGCATCCCCCTGTAGCAGCGGCGCAAGCCGCGTCGGCGGTAAATGCGGCCCCCCTGACACAACGCAGTAAACCCGGACGCGGCTCGCGCCGCTGCTACAGGGGTTCAGCGGCATCTGGAAGCGCGCATCCCCCTGTAGCAGCGGCGCAAGCCGCGTCGGCGGTAAATGCGGCCCCCCCTGACACACCGCAGTAAACCCGGACGCGGCTTGCGCCGCTGCTACAGGGGTTCAGCGGCATCTGGAGGCGCGCGCCCCCCTGTAGCAGCGGCGCAAGCCGCGTCGGCGGTGGATGCGTTCAGCCTGACACACCGCAGTGAACCCGGACGCGGCTTGCGCCGCTGCTACAGGGCTTTGCAAAACCATCGCAAGGTCAGGTTCTGGTGACGGTGAGGACCACGGCGGCGATTCGTTCTGCCTGGCGATACCCGGGGGTTTCCAGCTCCTCGCCGAATACGTCCGGGTCCACCTCTTCATAGGTCCATTGAAACCCTGGTACGTCCACCAGCGGTTGCGCCTGACTCAGAAACAAGTCGACGCCGGCCACCGACGGCGCGCCGGTGTACAGCAGCAGACTGCCGCCGGGCGCCAATCGAGCCAACGCCTCGCTGGCGATGCGCACCGACAAGGCCGACCCCAGTTCGCCGCCGCCGTCGCGATACGCCCGTGCCTGGGGATCCTGCATGTACGGAGGGTTGGCAACGATCAGATCGAAATCCCCGCTGGTGCCCTGCAGCACGTCGCTGTGCCAGGCCGCTACATTGGCTACGCCCGCCAGTGCCGCATTGACTGCAGTGAAACGCAACGCCGCAGGATTGATATCCACTGCCTGAACCTGCGCTTCGCGGCACGCCAGGGCAATCAGAATCGCCCCTGCGCCGCTGCCGCAACCGATATCGACCGCGCTGCGGATCGGCTGCCGGGACTCGTGCAGGTGCTTCTCGATGGCCCGTGCAAAACGATAGGTATCGGGCCCAAAGAAAACCGAATCCTGGGCGACGGTCGGATAGGCCGAGTGAACGAACAACTGCCCGCCCAGGCTGGACCAGCGCACCTCGCTGCGCAGCAGCCCCGACTGCTCGCTGACGATGGCATTTTCCAGCAATGCCGCCGTCTCCACTTCGGGCAACAGATTGTATTCGAACGGGCGACTCCAGCCGAACACATCGCGCAGGTCACGGGCGACCGCGTTGCCAGGCCGCTCGTTGTTGCGCTGATGGGTCAGCGGCGTCACCGTCACAAAGCGGTAGCCATCTGCCTGCAAGCGGCGACCAAGCTGGAGCAGCACCTGGTCCAGTTCCGCGCCCTCGACGGTTGGGCACACGTTCACCTGGTTCATGTCAGAGCCTCGTACCTCAATATTCATGGCTCAGCGCTCCCTCGCTCAGTCGCTGAGTGAATGCCCGGGTCGCTTCCAACCCCTCGGGCGATGCGTGCAGCGATGGCGACATCTTGCGAATCAGTGCCTGGGTCGGTTCCGCAGGCCGGGCTGTGCCGGTCGCAATGGCGACCGCGGGTGCGCGTCGGCGAAAGCGTGCCCTGAACGGATTGCTGGCGCCGGACTGATCGTCCAGCCAATCGCCGGCGATCCAGTCCTTGAGCAACTGCCGTTCGTAACCGTTGAACACGCCGAACATGGGCGCGCCCGGCCCATCGAGCATCTGCCAGAAACGGCTGGCCTCGGGGTCCTGGTGTCGCTTGATCCAGCCCTTGTTTTCCAGCGCGGTCAGAAAAGCGCCGCACTGGCCCGGCTTGGCCAGCCACTCGTTGACGGTCCTGCCTTCGAGGCGGCAGTAGTCTGAATGCATGTACTGGCCAAAGCCGCGCTTGCGCTCCAGCATCTGCACCACCTCATGGTCCAGATCGAAGCTCTCGATCACTGCGGCAGAGCCGATACCCAAGTCGTTGAGGTTGTAGCCTGCCCGCAGCCTCTGCAGAAACGCAGCGTTGTCCGCACCGCCCGGCAGCAGATCGAGAACGGCCGCTACCGCCTTGTGCGCGTGCCCGGTGCCAGCGTTGTCGATGGTCACGTGCAAGGTGAAATAGTAAGGGTCGATGCCCAGCTCGTTCAGTTCGAACGCAGTGATCAGCAGGTGCAGCGGCAGTTGCTCGTAGCCCAGGTTGTAGCCGATCACCTCGGGCAGGAAGTCCTCGCTGGCCTGGCCCAAGGCCAACTGAATGGCGCCTTGCAGGTACAGCTCGTCGGCCAGGTCGTGGGTCGCCAGGCAGTCGTGCTCGGCCAACAGCGCGCGGTACAGCGTGACGTGGTTGAGTGAGGGATCACCGTCGCCCAACTCTTCGAGGTAAGTGCGGATCAGGCCGTGATAGCGCCAGTCCGCCGTATGCCTGACGGTGCCGAACAACCACGCGCCATCGACCAGCTTGCTCGGTGCCACCTGTTGCAGGAAATACAGGGCGTGGGCCTTGTTGCTGAAAAACCGTCGGGGCGCGCCGGCGTGGCGCAGGGCAAGATACTCGGAATACTGGCGACCCACCGCCGCGGCGTTGTCGGCCACCCACTGCAACAGCTGCGCAGGGTTCGAGGGCATCGGGCAGGGCAGCTCGGCCGCCAGCGCCAGTTGTTCTTCGAGAAACTGCTTCGCCCGTCCTGGCTCGGTGGCGTCGGGCCTCTCGAGCAGCGACCGGTAGAGCGGCAGGGCAGTACGCTCGGGCCTGGCCCCTGAATGCGGATGGCCAGTGGATTCAAGCGGGATCATGACAGCACCCATCGTGTTTTTGGTGTCTGGTTTCGAGTGAGCCCGCCTGCAGAAATTCACCTGGACCGACGAACGCCCCTGCCGATCACGCCGCTTGGCTGTGGGTGTGCCCATGGCGATGCAGCGCCACCCAGATCACCACGCTGAGAACCCCGATCAAGGTCGCTGCCGATCCCAGCACCAGGTTGTGCGAAGTGCTGAACGCGGCTTGGCCAGCGGCGACCAGCTCGGCAGCCTGCGGGCCACCCAGCGCCTTCGCCGCGCTCATGGTTTCACCGATCGAATGCCGGGCCGTCTCCGCGATTGCCGGGGGCAACCCATCGGGCAGCTGGATGGAGCGGGTATAGCCGCTGCCCAGGACGATACCGAACCCGGTGATGCCAAGCCCTGTGCCCAGGTCATAGCTGGTGGCTTCGAGCGCGCCGGCCGAGCCGGCCTTGTGCGGCGGTGTACTGCTCATGATCGCCACCGACGATGCCGTCAGGCCAATGCTCAGGGACAGACCCAGCACCACCAGCAGGCCGATCACGGCCCATCCGCTGTGGTGCAGGTCAGCCATGGCCAGCCCTGCCAGGCTGGCACTGGCAGCAGCCAGCGACAGACTGCCGACCCAGCGCAGGCCAATGGCACGCAACAGCAGACCCGCCATGGGCCCGCCGACCGCCGAGGCGATCATCAACGGCAAGAGGAACATGCCGGCCTGGAGCGGTGTCTGGCCGAGAACGAATTGCAGCTCCTGAGCCAGCATCAATTCGACCCCGGCCAGGGCGCCCATCACCACCAATGCCATGACCACGCCTGCGCTGATCGCCGGTGAGCGGAACAGGCTGAGGTCGAGCATGGGGCGTGCGGCGTGCAATTGCTTGTGCCCGAACCAGCCCAGCATGGTCAGGCCAATCAGTGCCGACGCGCAGGTGACGAACACCGAACTGCCGGGCTTGAACCCGGACTTGAGCGCATAGACAGTGGCCATGATACCCAGCATCAGGATCAATGCCTGGCCGATGGTCCAGTTGCCGTCGCCGGTGATGGAGGTGCGCGGCACATGCTTGAGCACCAGCGGCATCACCACCAGCATCACCGGCACATTGACCAGAAACACCGCGCCCCACCAGAAATGCTCGAGCAGGGCACCGCCCACCAATGGCCCGATGGCCGCACCTGCCGAGCCGGTGGCACCCCAGACGCCCAGCGCCAGGGCCCGCTCGCGCTCGTCGTCGAAGGTTTGGCGGATGATCGCCAACGTGCAGGGAATGATCATCGCCGAGCCGAAGGCCATGAACGCCCGAGCGGCGATCAGAGTGGCCACGCTGGGCGAGAACGCCGCAAGCACCGAGCCGAGGCTGAAGATGCACAACCCGGTGATCAACAGCTGGCGATGGCCGATCCGATCGGCGAGGGTACCCATGGGGATCAGCAGGCTGGCCATGATCAACGGGTAGATATCGATGATCCACAGCACCTCGGTGCCAGTGGCCTGCAGCGCCAGGGTCAGCGAGGGGACCGCCACGTGCAGGATGGTCACGTCCAGCACCACGGGCAGAAACACCATCATGACCGCGACCAGTACCCACCAGCGTTTTGCAGATTGAGACGACGACACGGGACTTCCTTGAATTATCGAACGGGCCGCAGGTGCAGCGGCCCGGCACGCGCTGATACCATCACGCCATTGTTCCTGAAGCAAGCTGAGGCACGCGGCACACCATGACGGCAAAGCAACCGGGCAGCAAGGGACGCAGTACCCGCGGTATCACCTTGGTGGATGTCGCGCGTCTGGCCGGTGTGGCGCCGATGACCGTCTCGCGTTATCTGAACGCGCCGGATGCGGTGCGCGAGGAAACCCGGCTGAAGATTCAGCAGGCCATCGTCCAGACCGGCTACGTGCAGAACCGCCTGGCCAGCTCCCTGGCGAGCAATCGCAGCCGCCTGGTCGCCGTGGTTCTGCCGATGGTCACCAACCCGCTGTTCTCCGACACCTTCCAGGCGATCAACGAACGCCTGATGCAGGCAGGCTACCAGGTGCTGCTCGGCGTTTCCGGTTATCAGAGCGAACAGGAGCAGCATCTGCTCGACGTCATCCTCAGTCGACGCCCCGACGGCATCATCCTCACCGGCACCCTGCACACCCAGGCCAGTCGCGCGCGCTTGCGTGCCGCGGCTGTACCCGTGGTGGAGACCTGGGACCTGACCGACGACCCCATCGACATGCTGGTAGGCTTTTCCCATGAACGCGTGGGCAGCGAGGTCGCGCAACGCCTGCTGCGACTGGGCTACCGTCGATTTGCCCTGCTGGCGGTGGACGATCCGCGTGGATTGCGCCGTGCCCAGAGTCTGCTCGATGCTCTCACCCAAGCCGGCATCGGCGATGTTCAGCAGCAGATTTTCGCCGGCTTGCCGACCCTGGAGCAGGGGCGACGCGGGCTCGCTGCGCTGCTTGAGAACGATTGGCCAACCCTGCAGACGCCACCCTTGATGATGGTCTGTACCTCCGACACCCTCGCTCATGGCGTGCTCACCGAAGCGGCTGCGCGTGGCTTGCCGGTGCCCGAGCGACTGGGTGTGATGGGCTTTGGCGACATGAACTTCGCCAGTCATACCTTTCCGGCCTTGTCCACGGTGCGCATCGACGGTGCGCAGTTGGGTGCCTGTGCGGCAGACATGTTGCTGCGCCGTCTGCAGCAGTCCGAGCAGGTTGCCGAGATCGTCGATATCGGCTTCTCCCTCATCGAGCGGCAGAGCACTCGCGCTGTGTTCTGATTCAACACCGCTGGAAGTCTTCTGCGTCTGCCGAAGCGCCCGAAACCGATTTGAAGGAGTGGTTTCAGTAACGTACCCACGGTGCATGGCCTTGGCACAGCGCTGAGCCCGCAAGTCAAGGCCCGTGGCGATGCACTGATCCATGAGACCCGTTGAGTCGGTTTACTGGCGTTTGTGCCTCCGCCAACGGTCAGGGTTCTCGCGGTACGGCCGCAAACCTGTTTCGTGCACGTTGCACAGTGTTTGGCGGACTGTGGGTGCAGCCCTCGGCCACTGGGGGCTGTAGCGTGTCGGTCGTCGGGCGGTGAGCAATTTCGCCAATGAACCGTCGCTTTGCGCTGGCGATTTGCCATACACTGTCGCTATTAGCTTCATTGACGCCAATAAAATTGACGAAATGGGGCTGCAGATATTTGGCGCCATCAATTCAGTTTGTATAAGTAACTGATTTATAAGAATTTTATAAAAAAATACAGCCCTGATAATTTATTTACATGCGGGTGATAGCACTCGGCTTGCACTGCCGGACTTCTGCCACCTAGTATCACCTCGCCTTACCGATGCCGCCCCAGAGTCGGCACTGACAAACAGCGACCTGTGGGTCGCACGAGATCGCCAATGCCTGGGTCACACCGATTCGTTTCAGCGCCTTTGAGGACTAAACGAGAGGTGTACCTGTTTTTTTTGCTCCGATGCTGCGTTTAAACGACGTCCGGACTGAACCTTGTCGCAATAGCTTGTCCAAGGTCAGCTTCGCAGGATGTGCCGTTGGCGTTGCACCGGTCGTTGTTGCTTACCAAAGACTCTGGAGATTTGCATGAAAGCGATTGTCACCGGTGTAACCGGCCAGGATGGAGCGTATCTGACGCAGCTGTTGCTGGAAAAAGGCTACACCGTCTACGGTACCTACCGCCGCACCAGTTCGGTGAATTTCTGGCGCCTGGAAGAGCTGGGTGTCGCTGGCCACGCCAACCTGCACCTGGTCGAGTACGACCTGACCGACCTGTCGGCCAGCATTCGCCTGCTGCAGAACACCGAAGCCACCGAGGTCTACAACCTTGCGGCGCAGAGTTTCGTCGGCGTGTCGTTCGACCAGCCGTTGACTACCGCCGAGATCACCGGAGTAGGGGTGGTCAACCTGCTCGAAGCGATCCGCATCGTCAATCCGAAGATCCGCTTCTACCAGGCGTCCACCTCGGAGATGTTCGGCAAAGTGCAGGCGATCCCGCAGATCGAAAGCACGCCGTTCTATCCGCGCAGCCCGTACGGTGTCGCCAAGCTCTACGCCCACTGGATGACCATCAATTACCGCGAGTCCTACGGGCTGTTCGCCACCAGCGGCATCCTCTTCAACCACGAGTCGCCACTGCGCGGCCGTGAGTTCGTGACCCGCAAGATCACCGACAGCGTGGCCAAGATCAAGCTCGGCAAGCTCGACGTGCTCGAACTGGGCAACCTCGACGCCAAGCGCGACTGGGGTTTCGCCAAGGAATACGTGGAAGGCATGTGGCGCATGCTGCAGGCCGACGAACCCGACACCTTCGTGCTGGCGACCAACCGTACCGAAACCGTGCGCGATTTCGTCAGCATGGCGTTCAAAGCGGTGGATATCAGCCTGGACTGGTCGGGCAAGGATGATGCGGAATGCGGCACCTGCCGCGCGACCGGCAAGGTGCTGGTCAAGGTCAACCCGATGTTTCACCGTCCGGCCGAAGTCGATCTGTTGATCGGTGATCCGGCCAAGGCGCGTGAGATACTGGGCTGGCAGCCGCAGACCAGTCTCGAGGAGCTTTGCCGAATGATGGTCGAGGCAGATCTGCGACGCAACGAAATCGGCTTTTCTTTCTAGGCGCCCTTGGCGTCTACCCCGAATCACGGCAGTGGGAATGGATATGAATAAACAACAGTGGATGGCATGCCTGGCGCTGGCGCCTTGGCCCTTGAGCGCTTGGGCGTTGGAACCGGCAAAGGTCGAGCTTGGTCCCGTGAACTTCACTCCGACATTGGAGATAAGTGAACGCTACGACGACAACTTTCGTGCAGTGGATCGCGATGAGGATGCGTCGTGGATCACCTCGGTCAAGCCGACCCTGTTGTTTACCCGCGAAACCCGCAACACCGGCTACAAGTTCCAGTATTCGGCCGACAGCCAGACCTACCTGGACCACGCCGACGCCAGTCACATCGACCACGATGCCGAGCTGAGCGGCGTGTGGGCCTTCGATTCGCGCAATCGTCTGGACGCCATTCTCGATTACAAGCGTGGTGAAGAAACCGTCGATTCCGCCGACGAGCGCGAAAACGACAAGTACACCCGTCAGGGCGGTCGCCTGAAGTACACCTTTGGCGCACTCAGCGCCATGAACCAGATCGAACTGGGCGGTGGCTATCGTCAGCAGCGCTATCGCAATGCCGACGGCATCAACGATGACAAGGAATACGACGCTACCAGCGTCAGCGGTACCTGGTTCCATCGCCTGGGCGGCAGCACCCGCGCCCTGGTCGAGCTGAACCACGTCGACTACGACTACCTGGACTTCGATCGTCGCAACAGCAAGGGCAACCGCGTGCTGTTCGGTATCGACCGTGATGTCACCGCCAAGCTCAGCGGTACCGCCCGCCTGGGTTACGAGCGCAAGGATTTCGAAAGCTCGCAGAGCAACGACTATGGCAGCGGTACCTGGGAAGTGGGCATGGACTACAAGCCACGCACCTATTCCACCATCTCGGTGAACATGCGCCGCGCCTTCGACGAAGGTGACGACGGTGCCAACACCGTGCACGTGACCAGCAGCCGTCTGGGCTGGCGCCACAGCTGGTCGTCGTTCTTCGCCACCGACGTCAACTATCGCTATGCAGATCGCGAGTACCTGGGCACGGGCGGTCGCGACGACAAGCAGAACGCCGCCGGCGCCGAGATCATCTACACCGCCAGCCGCTGGGCCGAGGTCGGCCTGGGCTACAGCCGCGTCGACAACAACTCGAACGTGAACAGCGAAGACTACGTTCGCAACATCTACCTGCTCAGCCTCAAGCTGTCCCTGTGAACTCAACCCAAAGGGGAGAAGCCACCATGTTCAAGCATGCATTGATTGTCGTACTGGCACTGTTCAGCCTGGGAGCCCAGGCCGATGCCTACAAACTCGCTTCGGGCGATGTCATCCGGGTGTCCGTACTGGGTGAACCCGATCTGACCAACGAAGAAGTCCACCTCAATGATTCCGGTACCTTTTCCTACCCCTTTCTCGGCAACGTGAAAGCCCTGGGCAAGACCACCGACGAGATCGAACGCGTCATCACCAAAGGTCTGAGCGGTGATTACCTGAAAGATCCGAAAGTGACCGTGAGCGTGGTCGAATACCGCCCCTTCTATATTGGCGGCGAAGTCAAGGCACCGGGTGGGTATCCCTACAAGCCGGGCCTGACCATGGACCGTGCCATCGCGCTGGCCGGCGGCCTGACCGAGCGTGCTTCGGTCAACCGCATCAACATCAATCGCGGCGGCAGTGCCAAAGCGGCCCAGTTGGCAACACCGGTAGAACCGGGCGACACCATCACCATTGACCAGGGGTTCTTCTGACATGAGCCAGATTGCCGTAAGAAACAGCCAGGGCGTTGCTCCCTGGCAGGCTGTGCCCGCGTCAGAAGAACGCGATGCGCTGGATTCGCGCAAACTGTGGCGCACGCTGTGGCGTCGCCGCGGCATGATCCTCGGCGTGTTCGCGGTAGGCACCGCCGCCGCCGTGATCTACGCGCTGAACATGACCCCGACCTATCGCTCCGTCGCCACTCTGGTCATCGAGCCCAGCGGTAACCAGGTCATCACGTTCCAGCAGACGCCGGACCGTCCCGATCCCAACAGCGATTACCTGCAGACCCAGATGGGCCTGATCCAGAGCCGCGAAGTGGCCGAGCGGGCCGTGCGCGAGCTCGACCTGTCGCACCACGAGGAACTGGACCCACGGCAGAAGCAGTCGCGCCTGGCCAAGATCAAGGCCCAGCTGTCCAACTGGCATGCCGACTGGTTCCCGCAGAGCTGGCACCAGGAGCTCAACTACACCGAGCAGCAGGCGTTCAACAGCGCCGTGATGGAACTGCGCCAGCGCACCAGCGTGACCGTCGTGGGCAAGAGCCACCTGGTCAGCATCGGCGTGACCATGGCCGATGCCGAAACCGGCGCGGCCACCGCCAACGCCCTGGCCCAGGGTTACCTGGCCAGCCGGCAGAACTCGCAGCAGCAGGAATCGCTGACCGCCAGCCGCTGGATGAACACCCGCATGGTCGAGCTGCGCACCCAGCTGCAGCAGGCTGAAAGCAAGTTGCAGGCTTATCGCGATGGCCAGGGCCTGGTCGATGTCGGCGGCGTGGCTACCATCACCGCCAACGAACTGGCCCGTACCAGCGACCGTCTGGTCGACGCACGCCGCGAACGTGCCGATGCCCAGAGCCAGTACCGTCAGGTGCAGGGTCTGTTGGCTCGCGGTGGCAACCTGGACCTGTCCAGCGTGCCTGCGGTCATCAACAACCCGGTGATCCAGCAGTTCCAGGCCGTGGCCGCCACTGCCCAGGCGCGGGTCGACGAATACAGCCAGCGCTACGGCGACAAGCATCCGCAGATGGTTGCCGCACGCTCCGAACTGCAAGCCGCCCAGGCCAGCCTGCGCAGCCAGGTCAGCCAGGTTGTCGCCGGCCTGCAGCACAACTATCAGTTGGCGCAGGACAACGAGAACTCGTTGCGCTCCTCGTTCAACACCAACAAGCAGGAAATCCAGGACATCTCCCGCAAGGAGTTCGCCCTGCGTGAACTGCAGCGCGATGTCGACAGCAACCGTGACGTGTACAACACGTTCATGACCAAGCTGCGCGAAACCATGGCGACTGCCGACCTGGTTTCGGGCAACGCCCGCGTGGTCGACCCTGCCATTGCACCGCTGTTCCCGACCACGCCGCGCAAGGCCATTCTGGTAGTGCTGGCCGCGCTGCTGTCGCTGATCGCCGGTTGCGCCATTGCCCTGCTGCGTGAAGCCTTGAACAACAGCTTCAAGAACAGCGCCGACGTCGAGCGTGCCCTGCAGCTGCCGGTACTGAGCGTGGTGCCGTTGCTCAAGCGCCGCAACCGTTCGCGCATCCACCGCCAGTTCGAGCGCAACGACGACGCGGCATTCGCCGAAGCCGTACGTACCCTGCGCACTGGCGTGATGCTCAACGACGACGATGTACGTCGCAAGACCCTGGTCCTGACCTCGACCACTCCGGGCGAAGGCAAGACCACCCTGGCGATCAACCTGGCCGGTGCCATGGCCCGCGTCGAACGCGTGCTGTTGGTGGAAGCCGACCTGCGCCGTCCGAAAGTGGCCACCAATCTGGGCCTGGACGCTCAGCACATCGGCCTGGCCGAGTTGCTGGCGGGCAAGGCGGGCGTCGATGACTGCCTGCAGACCATCGGTAGCCTGGACGTGATCTGCGCTGGTGAAATGCCGTACAACCCTCAGGAACTGCTGGCCAGCACGCGCATGCAGACCTTCCTGGAGTGGGCACGCCACCGCTACGACCGCGTGATTCTGGACACCCCGGCCAGCCAGTCGGTGAGTGACGCAGCACTGCTGTGCGGCATGGCCGATTCGGTGATCTACGTGATCAAGTCCGAAGCCACCAGCATGCCGCTCGTGCGCAAGAGCATCGGTCAGCTGTTGCAGACCGGCGCGCCTATCACCGGTGTGGTCCTCAACCAGGTGTCGCGTCCCGAACCCGGTCAGCGTCGCGACCACTACTATGACTACCTGCCGGCAGCCCCGGCTCAGTAAACCTTTCCGACCTTGCAGCCGCGCCGCTCTCCCTTCGGGGTGAGCCGTGCGCACGGCTGGTCGCGTTACGGAAAATGCCCAACCACGCCGCACTTGTCTGCAGAGGATACATCTATGATTGCGCCTCGCTTGCACCCGATGGTAAATCGTCGGGGCCTGACGTTCTGGACCATGTGGCTCGCGGGTGCCACGCTGGCATGCGCGCTGACATTCAGTGTCCTGTACGCACACTTCAACGAATTCCCGCCCCAGTATCGGGTCCTGATGATGATCGGGGTTCTTGCCTCGGTCCCCGTCTACAGTTTCCTGCACGTTTACCACAAGCGCCTGAACTACCTGAGCGGCCTGTTGCGCCTGCTCGGCGGCTGGCTGACCCTGGTCGCCGCCCTGGCGGTGGTCATCTGGCTCAGTGGCAGCCCGCAGACGTTGGCGCCCGGCATGGCCGTCAAGCTGATCGTCTACGGCTTCCTCGCCCAGGCGGCAACCTTCATCCCGCTGCGCTTCCTGCTCAACCGTCACAACCAGCGTCTGAAGAACGAGCGCAAGGCCGTGATCATCGGCGCCGGTGAACTGGCCGGCAAGTTGGCGCGCCAGCTCAAGCCGCGGGTACCGGTTCTGGGCGTGATCGCGCCGGACGCCGAAGTCGATGCCGACTGGGTACCGGTGCCTGGCGTGCCGCACCTGGGCGGTTTCGACGAACTGCGCGACATCGTTCAGCGCGAGCAAGTGCGTCGGGTGTACATCGCCCTGCCACTGGATCGCATGGTGCAGATCGAATCGATCTACGTCGACCTGCTCGACCTGGCGGTGGACGTGGTCTGGGTGCCGGACTTCGGCAGCATGATGCTGCTCAATCAGTCGATCTCGCAGATCGAGCAGTTCCCGGCCATCTACCTCAACGAAACCCCGCTGAGCTCGCACCCTGCTGCGGCCATGGCCAAGGACCTGATCGACCGCAGCCTGGCGCTGCTGGCGATCATCGCCCTGGCACCGGTACTGATCAGCTGCGCAGTGGCGGTCAAGCTGTCCTCGCCAGGCCCGGTGTTCTTCCGCCAGGGTCGCGACGGCTGCAACGGCACCGTGATTCACGTCTACAAGTTCCGTTCGATGCGCATGCACGACGACCAGGAAGTGAAGCAGGCCACCCGCAACGATTCGCGCGTAACCCGCGTCGGTGCGTTCCTGCGTCGCTCTTCGCTCGACGAGCTGCCACAGTTGATCAACGTGCTGCGCGGCGAAATGGCCCTGGTCGGCCCGCGTCCACACGCCATCGCCCACAACCATTACTACTGCGACAAATTGATGGCCTACATGGCACGTCATCGCATCAAGCCAGGCATCACCGGCCTGGCCCAGGTCAGCGGCTTCCGTGGCGAAACCGATACCCTGGACAAGATGCAGGGGCGCCTGGAGCGTGACCTGGCCTACATCAATCACTGGTCGTTGTGGCTGGACATCAAGATCCTGATCAAGACCCCGTTCACCCTGTTCTCACGGAACATCTATTGAGCCCGGAGGCTGGGATGGAACACGACTTGAGCCAGGGGCCGACACCGGCCCCCGGCCTCATTCAGCAGTTGCGCCAGAACCGCATGGTGCGGAATCTGGCGACCGCGCTCGGCGGCTCGGCCGGCGCGCAGCTGATCAACCTCGCGCTGATCCCGGTGATCATGCGTATCTACGGCCCCGAAGCGTTCGGGGTGGTGGGTACCTTCCTCAGCCTGACGATCATTCTGATCCCGGCCTGCAGCCTGACCTGGTCGATGGCCATCGTCCTGCCGCAGACCCACCGCGACGCCAGCGGACTGGCCAAGCTGGCGACCGTGGTCGCCTTGCTGGTTTCCATACTGGTTGCCGGTGTGCTGTTGTGGTGGGGGCCGATGCTGGCCGAGCGCTGGAACCTGTCACTGCTCACCCCGTACCTGATGCTGCTACCATTGGTGATGTTCAGCTCGGCGGTGCTCGAAGTGCTGCAGCAGTGGCTCTACCGCCATGGGCGCTATCGCCTGACCGCCCGAGCCGCCACCAGCCATGCGCTGGTCTACAATGGCATGCGCAGTGTCGGCGGCCTGTTCAACAACAGCGCAACCATGCTGGTGGTCACCAGTGCTCTGTACTACGTGGTGCACAGCCTGCTGATCCTGATCGGCATGGCCATGAGCAAGCCGGCCCCGGCCGAGGTTGCCGAAACCGACGAGGCGCCGCGCAAGACCCTGCGCCAACTGGCCAGCGAATACCGCGACTTCCCACTTTTCCGTGCCCCGCAGGTGTTGATCAACGCCTTGTCGGTGCACATGCCCACACTGGTACTGGCCTCGCTGTTCGGCGCCATACCGGCCGGCTATTTCGCCCTGTGCCTGCAAGTGCTGGCAATGCCCAGCAACTTCATCGGCAAGGCCATGGGCAGCGTCTTCTACCCGCGCATCGCCGCCGCCGTCCATGCGCGTGAAGCGGTGGTCGGCCTGCTGCTCAAGGGCGTCGGCGCGATGACGGCGATCGGCTCGGCGGGCTTCCTGATCCTGGTCATTGCCGGGCCCTGGCTGTTCACCGTGGCCTTCGGTGCCCAGTGGCACGAAGCGGGTGAATACGCGCGCTGGCTGGCCCTGGCGGAATTGGCCCGGTTCGCGGCGATGCCGTGCGAAGTGGCCATCCCGGCCTTGCGCCTGCAGGCCTACTTCCTTGGCTTCGAAGTCTTCGCGACCTCGCTGCGCTTCGGCGCGGTGGCCCTGGGCGCCTTCTGGGGCGGCTCGGCCCTGGCGGTGGTGATGGCCATCGCGGCAGCAAACATTTTCATCTATCTGGCGATGCTGTCGATCGTCGTATTCAAGGCGCGTGCCTGGCAGAACCGCCAGCGTGGCACTCTACAGGAGGCTGAAGCATGACCAGATCCAATAATGACGTATGCGCGATCATCCTCAACTGGAATGGCGCCGATACCACCATCGACTGCATCCGTGCTCTGGACGCGCACTGCCGCGTTCCGGTCGTGGTGATCGACAACGATTCCAAGGACGACAGCGTGTCGCGCCTGCAGCAGTTTCTCAACGATTCGACCGGCCCGGAC
Organism: Pseudomonas baltica; assembly: GCF_014235765.1. GTDB lineage: Bacteria > Pseudomonadota > Gammaproteobacteria > Pseudomonadales > Pseudomonadaceae > Aquipseudomonas > Aquipseudomonas baltica. The sequence goes on along the minus strand of NZ_JACMYH010000001.1, from coordinate 978,109 downwards.
GTACGGGTGATCGACGAGCGCGCCGCCGGCAGCTATGACACGCCCCATGAGCGCGTCTTGATCGTCAACGAAGGCAACCACGGCTACGCCGGCGGCAACAACGTGGGCATCGACTACGCGATACGCGCAGGCTATCGCTACATCTGGCTGCTCAACAACGATGTGACCGTCGAGGCCGGTGCGCTGGAAGCGCTGCGCGATACCCTGGAGCAGTCGCCCAAATGCGGCTTCTCGGCTTCCGTGCTGGTGTATTCGGACCGGCCACAGGTGGTCCAGTGCGTGGGTGGCGGAATGCTCTTCCCCTGGCTGGGCAAGACCAAGCTGATGGGCAAGAACCTGGATCGCACGCAACTGGCCACAGCCGGCCTGCCCGAGCCCGACTACCTGATGGGCGCCAGCCTGATGGTGCGTCGCGAGGTGATCGAAGAGGTCGGCATGATGGACCACCGCTACTTCATGTATTCCGAAGAAGTGGACTGGGAACGTCGCGCCGCCGCCGTGGGCTGGCATGGTCGTGTCGCTCTGAACAGCTTCGCTCGCCATGGCGACAGCGGCAGCACCCGTGGCCGCAGCCACATGTTCCACTTCTACCGCAACCGCGCGGCCATCATGTACAACAAGCGCTTTCATTCGACCGCGTGCACCTTCGTCTCGGCGATCGCGCTGGGCGCGATCACCGTGCTGCAGAACCGCGGCAGTGCCAAGAACATCAAGTTCGGCATCAAGGGCATCACCGAGGGCTTGGCGTTCAAATGGCGCTGAGTGATCTATCGTCCACGAGGTAACGGACATGCTCCAGGCTTTGTTCAATCCGCGCACGTTGCTGTGCCTGCTGGTGGTGGTCAACTCCGGCTTCGTTTTCCTGACCGACAACAAGCTGGCGGGGCTGCCGTACCTGCGTGAGCTGTACCTGGCCGGTGTGGTGGGCGCAGCGGTGCTGTTGCTGGCCATGTGGCAACGCCCGTGGCAGTCACGGGCCAGTATGTGGATCCTGTTCATGGGCGTGGCCCTGCCGGTGATGTCCGCACTGTTCTCCTGGTATCACTTCGAGCAGCCGCTGTTCTACGGCCTGCTCGAAGAGCGCCGCAACTTCCTCTACCTGCTGTTCTTCCCGGCCTTGTACCTGATGTTGAAGGCGCAACCGACCCAGGAGCAGCTCGAGCGCTATTTCCTGATCGGTGGCCTGGCGTGCGTTGCGGTAGGCTTTCTCTACTACTTCAAGATCGTCCCGGAAAACGCCGCGGTCGCGTTCAACGTCGACGAGAAGGACTACGGCCTCAACCCGTTGCGTCCGGACCGCTTCAGCATTGGCGGGTCGTATGTGTCGCTGTGCGCGATGATGCTGATGTACCGCCTGCGCCGTCGTATCGAATTGGTCCCGGTGCTGTTGCTCGGCCTGTTCGCCGCCTACCTGTGGCTGGTTCTGCAGACGCGTAACACGATGCTGGTGTGGACCCTGGCGGCGCTGTGGATCTTCCGTGCGCACCTGCATGTGCTGGTCAAGCTGGGCCTGGCAATGATCGTGGTGGGCGGAATCGCCTACATGGTGATGCCGGCGCCGTTCGAAGCGCAGTACGAGCGACTGATGGCCCTGGTGCAGGAAGCGACCGAGCCGGGTGGGGTGCGTGCCGATACCACGGCGATCATTCTGCGTGATACCGCGGCGAACTGGTACGTAGGGATGGGGGCGTTGTCGCTGCAGTGGCAGGGCGGGTTCTCGCGCCTGTACAGCTCGTACTTCTACCTGTCGGACGTGGGCTTGCTGGGCGTGCTGTATCGCTACGGCTTCATCATGCCGCTGATCATTCTGGTGTACTTCGTCGGATTCTGGAGAATCAGCCGTCAATGCCGCAACAAAGGCGACCTGCTGGCTGCCTTCGTCCTGGACATGTGCTTCAACCTGATCAATCTGTTCCTGTCGCCGGCTATGATGTACGACGGCAACATCGCAGCGCTCGCGGTTGCGGCATTCGTCTATTACGGTCAGGTGAGGGTGCCTGCATCGCAACCGGCCGATCGTCCACTGGAACGACCGGCCGGCCCTGTGGGACTGCCGATCAGGTCGGGCCGATAGCCTTGCACTTCGGCTCTTTCAGGTACCTGCCCATGACCGACCATTGAGGACGGGCCTTGCCGTTGATCGGCTCGACCGCCATGAAGTAGCCACCCCAGTAAGGGCCGCTCGACCAGTAGGTGAGCGGCATGCACTGCAGGGCCAGGTACTTGTGCAGCCGCTCGGCCGCGTCCAGCCAGCGGGGGTCATTGTCAGGGACGCCGAACTCGCCGATGTGGCCTTTCTTGCCGTTGCGCTTGAGCCACTCGACGAAGGGCTTGGCTCGGTTTACCCCGATATCCGGATCCCATTTACCGGAAATTCGATTCTTGTAGTTACCACTGCCGTCTGGATCGATGTAGATATGCGCGGAAAAGATCAGCTTGTTCGACGGGTCCTTGAGTTTGAGCAGCTCGTCGTTATAGTGCGGCCAGCGTTCGGCACTGGCCCACGAGCGGCCCTCGACGTAGATCGGACGAGTCTTGTCGATGCTGCGTATGGCGTCGATGCCAGCCTGCGCCGCAGTCGGCCAGATGGCGTCGGATTCGTCGTGGGGCTCGTTCATCAGGTCGTAGCCGGCCAGCGCACTGTAGGGGCTCCAGCGGCGGGCCATCTGAGTCATGAGGTTCTTATAGTGAGCCACGGTGACTTCCCTGGTGCCGATGATCTTGCCGCGGTAGCGCCCGTAGTTGTGCACGTCGAGGATCACTTGCATGTTCGCCTGTGCAGCCTGCACCAGCATCTTGTCGATCAACTTGGCATAGGTGGGGTCGAATGCCCCACCCAGCGTGGGTTGCAGGCGCTCCCACTTGAGCGGAAAACGCACGCTTTGAATGCCGCGACGCTTCCAGTTGGCAAAGAAACCTTCGCGCGGAAAGAAATAATGCGTACCTTCCACGCCCGGAAACGCATTCTCGGAGAACTCTGCCCCCGATACGTTGATCTGAACCATCGGCACATCCGCGAATGCGGCGCCAGAGCCCAGCACCAGCGCCATCGACATCGCCGCACTCAACAGTGCACGACGAGGACGAGACGGGTGGAGTTGAGGCACGAAAGGTACTGCGCGCCCGGAATCTGCACGTGAATACAACCTTTTGCTGTTCATTGGCTCAGCCTATGGATGGAAACCAGTCAATTACCATGCTTCAGACGAATAAGCCGAATCGTCCAAGCTCCCGCAGCCTTTCTATGGCGCTGCATTAACGCATTCTAGAACTGATAGGACGGCCTGGATGAAAGTTTTTGGAATAGATTTCTACAAAGGTGACCAAACGCACTTGATCCGTGCCATCAAGGGCGACGTGAACAAGCCGTTTGGCTACGTGGTTACCGCCAACGTGAACCACGTTGTGCTGCTTGAAAACGACTCGGTTTTCCGCAATGCCTATGACGCGGCGGCCTACCGGGTCTGCGACAGCCGAGTACTGATGCCCGTGCTGCGCAAGTTCGACGCCGGTGTGCCCGAAGCCATCCCAGGCAGCACCCTGACCGTGTCGGTGATGGATGAAGCCCAGCGTGAAGGCTGGACCGTGACGGTCGTCGGCTCGACCACCGATGTGCTGCAGGTGCTGGCCCAGCGCTACCCGGCGGTGACGTTCCTGCACTACAACCCGCCGATGGGCTTCATCGACAACCCTGCAGAAGTGGAGGCCACCCTGCAGTTCGTCGAACAGCATCGGGCGCAGCTGGTGATCATGTCGGTCGGTTCGCCGCGCCAGGAACTGCTGTGCAAGATGATCGCCGACCGCGGCCTGGCCCACGGCGTAGGCTTGTGCACGGGCGCAGCGCTGAACTTCCTGTCGGGCAAGGTGCAACGCGCGCCGATGTGGGTGCAGAAGCTGTCACTGGAGTGGCTGCACCGCATCCTCAGCGAGCCGCGTCGCCTGGCCGGGCGCTATTGGCACGACGGACGGCGTATCGTGCCGATCATCGCGCGGCAGTATTCCCAGCAGCGCCAGAAGCCCTGAAAATCACAAAGCCACCCTAGGGTGGCTTTGTCGTTGTGCATTCCGGGGTTTTGCCTACGGCGGGCGCTCAGCGCTTGCCCATGGAGCGGCGCGTGCCGTTCGGCGCGCGGCCTGGGGTCTTGTCGTGGTTGGACTTGCCGGCGCCGGGGTAGCGCGCCGCTTCCTTGGCCGCGAAAGCACCGGGCTTGAACGGGAAGGTGAACGCCGGGACCGCTGCCTGGCTGTCGAGCTCGGCGTCCTGGACGAGCGGATCGGCATCGGGATGTTGACTGACAGGCATGGTGACTCCGGGGCAAGCGCGTTGAAAGGGAGGGGCAGTATACCCGAGCCTCCCTTGCAGCGCTTGGTGCCACTCACACGGCCCTGGCCGGTGTCAGACCGGGCAAGCCGTATGGCCATTGTCCAGACCCTGCTTGACGTTGCGCGAGAGCAGGCTGGCCTTGCCGTCGTGCCAGGTCAGGGTCAGCACGTAGAGTGAATCGAAATCGCCGGATTCCCAGTCGTCGGTGATGTTCATTTTCTGGCCCACGGCGCGGCCGGCCACTTCGTTGATCAGTTCCGGTAGGTAGCCATGCGACCAGGCCGTATAGATGACGGCATTGTGGTACTTGTCGCGCATCAGTTCCTTGGCCAGATCCTGGGTGTCGTTGGCGCCGTATTCGATGTTCACCGGCAGGCCGAGCTTGATCGCACTGGGGCTGATGGTCATCAGCGGGCGCAGGTAGCTGTAGGATTCGTCGTTCTCGCCTTCCTCGACGTGCCGGCCAGGGTCGGCGGCGAACACGAAATCGGCATTGCCGAACCGTTGTGGCAGCACCTCGGCCAGGTTCAGTGCGCGGTTGAGGCCCTGACAGTTGAGCTGGCCGAGGCCACCGGCGGGTTTCTCGGCGTGGCGCAGGAACACCAGGGTCTGCGTGCCATCCACTGGAGCCGCACGGCTGTCGCTGATTTCGAAAGCCAGGAAGGAACAGGTACCGGCCAACAGCATGGCGGGCAATGCGTAGTAGTAGCGTTTCAACTGCCGGGCACAGTTGCTCAAAGTTTTCATAGGATGGGTCTTGAACTCTCTCTGGGTTAGCTGACACACCCGTCCAATGCGTGCTGCGAGCAGCCGCCTGGGTCTCCCTGTCTTTGTTTTTCCTGCCTGTTATCCTGTGGCAGGGGCGACTCTCTGAGTGTCATGTTGCCTTTAGGTTCGGCACTTGTGCCAATCAAGATAGTGGCATTTTGTTTCAAATTGACGACGTCTCGCCTGTGCGCAGGCCTGCGCCCAGAGCACGGGTCAAGGCCTGGCGGGTATCGAACAACGCCTGGCGAAACACCTCATGCTGCGCCTCGACCCGCCATACCGGACCTACCAGCGCCAGGGCGTACTGACCTTGCGAGGTCTGCAGGGCCACGGCCACGGCACCAACGCCCATCATGTGCTCATTGGCGTCGCAGGCATAGTCCCGCACGCGAACCTCAGCCAGTTGTTCAAGCAAGTGCGGCAGGTCCGGTGTGCTGGGCGTCAGCGGCTCGAGCACCGGGCCGAGCAGTTGCACGACGGCTTCGTCACTCATCTTGGCCAGCAATGCCTTGCCCCCCGAGGTCGCGTAGACGCTGAGGAAACTCCCGGAGGAGGGCGCCACACGCAGCGGCTGCGGCGACACCACCGAGTGCAGCAGCATCAGGTGGGTGCCGTTGCGGTTGACCAGTACCGAGGTTTCTCCGGTGCGCTCGGTCAGTGCCTCCATATAGGGGCGGACCTGCTGGATGATGTCGACATGGCTGTTGGAGGCCAGGCGCATCAATGCCGGGCCCAGGCACACGCCGCCGGCGCCGTGCACCTTGAGCAGCTCTTCGTGGGCCAGGGCGTCGACCAGCCGCTGCACCGTGGAGCGGGGTAGCTCGATGCGCTTGGCGATTGCGCCCAGGCTCAAGCCGTCGGGTTCGCTTTCGAGGCAGCGCAGGATAGCCGCTGCCCGGGAAATGACTTGAATACCGTTGCGATCGTTGTCGCTGCTCATGGAATTTGCCTTTTGTATCGCTGTTCGGTACAGTGTATCGCGATAGTGACCCAGCCAACAGGTTACCGAGCCAATAGGTTACCGAGCCAACAGTCAGTCTGTCGTTGGTTGCCGCCAGCAGGATTTCTTCGTGTCCCCACCTTCACCCCCAGCCCCGACCCCTTTCGGCGGGCGCCTGGCACTCGGCCTGATCGGCGTATTGATCGCCGCGCTGACGTCCGGCATCAATGACCGTGTCACCGACATTACCCTGGCCGACCTGCTGGGCATCTACGGTTTCGGCCACGATGAAGGCAGTTGGGTCAGTTCCGCCTACGCGGCCGCCGAGGTCTCGGCGATGCTGCTGGCGCCCTGGCTGGCGGTAACGTTTTCGCTGCGCCGCTTCGCCATCGTGGTCACCGTGGCCTTCGCCGGTTTCGGCGCACTGTGCCCGTTCGCGCCCAATCTGGAAAGCCTGCTGCTGTTGCGCGTGCTTCAGGGCCTCGCCGGCGGGGCGCTGCCGCCGCTGCTGATGACCGCCGCGCTGCGTTTTCTGCCTTGGCACATCAAGTTGTACGGGCTGTCGGCCTATGCGCTTACCGCCACCTTCGGGCCGAACCTGGCGATGCCGCTTGCCGCGCTGTGGACCGAGGGCGGTGACTGGCGCATGGTGTTCTGGCAGATCATTCCAGCGTGCCTCATCGGCGCCGCCTGCATTGCCTATGGCCTGCCCCAGGATCCCTTGCGCCTGGAGCGCTTCAAGCAGGCCGACTGGCGCGGTGCCCTGCTCGGGACCGCGGGCATCAGCATGCTGATCATCGGCCTGACCCAGGGCGAGCGGCTCGACTGGCTCGACTCGCCGTTGATTGCCTTGCTGCTGATCGGCGCCGGCGTCTGCCTGCCGCTGTTCCTGCTCAACGAGTGGTTCCACCCGCTGCCACTGTTCAAGCTGCAGTTGCTGGGCCGGCGCAACTTCGCCTTTGGCATCACCACGCTGTGCCTGTTCCTGTTCGTCGGCATGGCCGGCAGCGCGATTCCGGCAGGCTACCTGACCCACATCCAGGGCTACCGGCCGCTGCAGACCATGCCCACCGCGCTGTGCATCGCCTTGCCGCAGCTGCTCGTCGCGCCACTGGTGGCGTTCGTCATCAACCGCAACTGGGTGGATTCGCGCTACGTGATGGCGGCCGGTTTCGGCCTGCTGACCCTGGCCCTGCTCGGCGGCTCGCAGATCACCGGCGAGTGGATCCGCGACGACTTCTATCTGTTGCAGGCTTTGCACACGTTTGGCCAACCGATGGTGGTGGTGCCGTTGCTGATGATCGCCACCGGCGTGATTCATCCGCTGGAGGGCCCGTTCGCCTCGTCCATGGTCAACACCCTGCGCGGGCTGTCTTCGGTGGTGGCCGGCGTGGTGCTCGAGAATTTCGTCACCGCCCGCGAGCACCTGCACTCCAACACCTTGCTCGACCAGCTCGGCAACAGCTACCAGAGCCTGATGCCGCTCTACGGCGAACCGGCCGCCGAGATGGCCGGTCGCGTGCGCGCGCAAGCGTTCGTGCTCAGCTACAGCGACGCGTTCCTCGCGCTGCTGGCCTTCATCGCCGTGCTGCTGGTGGTGTTGGTAACCCTGCCCAAACGCGCCTATCCACCGCAACCCCCGGTACCGTCATGAAATCCGTTATGAACAACCGAACCGCTGTATCCCTCATCGGCGCCGCTATCCTCGTCTGCGCGGCCTATGGCCTTTACCACGTGCTGCACAGCGATGGTGTGCAGCGCACCGACGATGCCTACATCCGCGCCGACTCGGTGCTGGTGGCGCCACGTGTGGCCGGAGTGGTCACCGAGGTGCTGGTGCAGGACAACCAATCGGTCCAGGCCGGGCAGTTGCTCGCGCGTCTGGACGAGCGCGACTACGCGGCATCGGTCGCGGCCGCCCACGCCAATGTCAGTGCCGCACAGGCACAGGTGAAGAATCTGCGCGCCAGCATCGAGCGTCAGGCGGCCGTGATCGACCAGGCCAGCGCCGCGACCCGTGCCACTGCCGCTTCGCTGAAGTTTGCCCAGGCCAACGCCCAGCGCTACCGCAACCTGTCCCAGGCCGGCGCCGGCACCCAGGAAGAGCGGCAGAAGGCCGAGGCCGAACTGCAGGGCTGGGAAGCCTCTCGCGACCGCGATGCGGCCTCGCGGGTCGCGGCCCAGCGCACCCTGGACGTGCTCAAGGCCGAACTGGAAGTGGCCGAGGCAGCAGTGGACAAGGACCGCTCCGCGTTGCAGCAGGCCGAGCTGAACCTGTCGTACACGCAGATTCTGGCACCCGCCGATGGCATGATCGGCCAGCGTTCGGTGCGTGTGGGCGCCTACGTCGCGCCCGGCCGACCCCTGCTGGCCCTGGTGCCGCTGCACCAGGCGTTCGTGGTCGCCAACTTCCGCGAAACCCAGTTGGCGCACATGCACGCCAGGCAGCGTGTGGACATTCGTGTCGACAGCATTCCCGACCAGGTTTTCCGCGGCCATATCGACAGCGTGGCACCGGCCACCGGCCTGTCGTTCGCGCCGATCAGCCCGGACAACGCTACCGGCAACTTCACCAAGGTGGTGCAGCGTATCCCGGTTAAGGTGGTGTTCGAGGCCGACCAACCGCACCTTGACCGTCTGCGGGTGGGCCTGTCGGTGGTCGCGTCGGTCGATACCACCCAGGAGCCCTGAAATGAAACGTGCATTGCTGGTTCTAGCCTTGAGCAGCCTGGGCGCCTGCAGCGTCGGCCCGGACTTCCAGCGTCCTCGGGCAGCGTTGCCAACCCAGTGGCAGGACAGCGCCGGGACGCGCGCCGATGCGGCGCTGGACGCCGCTTGGTGGCAGCAGCTGGGCGACCCGCAACTGACCGCGCTGGTCACCCGCGCGGCCAAGGCCAACCTGGACATCCGCTCGGCGAGCAACCGCGTGCAGCAAAGCCAGGCCCTGCGCCAGGTCAGCGGCAGCCAGCAATTGCCCGGGCTCAGCGCGCGTGGCGGCTACCAGCGCGAGCGCAACAGTGGCGAGGGGTTGAACGATCCGTCCGGCCAGAACGGCCGGGCGCCTTTCGAACTGTGGAGCGGGGCGCTCGACGCCAGTTGGGAAGTGGACCTGTGGGGCCATGTCCAGCGCAGCGTGGAGATGGCCGAGGCCGACGTCCGGTTCAGCCAGGCCGAGCGCGATGCGGTCGGCTTGAGTATCGCGGCGCGCACCGCCACCGACTACATCCGCCTGCGTGGCGTGCAGGCACGTCTGGCGGTGGCGCGGCAGAACCTGGAAATAGCCCGGCAAAGCCAGCGCCTGACGCAGACCCGGTACGAGAACGGTGTCACCACCAACCTGGACACCGCCAACGCCGCCGCACTGGTGGCAACCATCGAAGCCTCGCTGCCGATGCTGCAGGCGCAACAGGACCGCTTGATCAACGCCCTGAGCTACTTGCTGGCGGAGCCGCCCCGGGCCCTGGCCGACGAACTGCGCACCCCGCAGGCCATTCCCAACCCCGCCCCGGACGTGCCCATGGGGGTGCCCTCGGAGCTGGCGCGGCGCCGGCCCGACATCCAGCGCAGCGAAGCCGCCCTGCATCGCGCCACGGCAGCCATCGGCGTGGCCAAGGCGGATTTCTATCCGCGGGTCAGCCTGGGCGCCAGCTTCGGTTTTCAGGCGCTGGCCGGCTCGGACCTGGGCGGCTGGGATTCGCGCAGCTGGTCGTTCGGCCCCAGCCTGTACCTGCCGATCTTCCAGGGCGGGCGACTGACCGGCACCCTCGAGCTGCGCGAGCACCAGCAGCAGCAAGCGGCGCTGGACTACCAACGGGTGGTGCTGGCGGCCTGGCACGAGGTTGACGATGCCATGAGCGACTATGCCGCCGAACAGCAGCACCACGCGGCGCTGGGCGAGGCAGTGCGGCAGAACACCGTGGCCCTGGGCACTGCCCGCGACCGCTACAACCAGGGCGCCACCGACTTCATCAACGTACTGGGTGTACAGCGCGCGCTGCTGGCCACGCAAACCCAGCTGGTCGACAGCGCCACCGCGGCGGCGATCGACCGTGTGCGTCTGTATCGGGCCCTTGGCGGAGGATGGCCGAAAGACGCCTGAAGAAGCCGCGATGTGCCCGGCCAGCCGTGCTAGGGTAAGGTCTGTCAGCCAACAGGAGCCTGCCCATGCCCGACCTCGCCCCGTTCACGCTCAGCAACCCGCCCGGCCTTTTCGACCCGGCGCCCTATGGCTACTCCCATGTGGCCGAGGTCGCCGCTGGCAGCAAGTTGCTGTTCATCGCAGGCCAGGGCGGTGAAAGCCTGGACAGCAGCATCTCCCCGGACTTCCAGCTGCAGGCCGGGCAGGCCCTGGCCAACCTGCGCACCGCACTGGCCTCGGTCGGTGCCGATTATTGCCATGTCGCCAAGCTGACCGTGCTGGTGGTCGATCACGACCACGAGCGCCTGGCCATCTGGAGCGACACCCTGCGCGAGGCGTGGGGCGACGAAATGACCCCTGCCTGCACGTTGATCCCGGTGCCGCGCCTGGCCCTGGACGGCATGCTCATCGAAGTCGATGCCGTCGCGGTGGTGCCGCAATGAACGAGTTGATCAGCGCCCTGCGCGGCATCGTCGGCGCCACCCACGTGCTGACCGAATCGGCCGAGACCGAACGTTTCCGCCAGGGCTTCCGCTTCGGCAGCGGCAACGTACTGGCCGTGGTCCGCCCCGGCTCGCTGCTGGAGCAGTGGCAGGTGGTCAAGGCCTGCGTGGCGGCGGACGTCATCGTCATCATGCAGGCGGCCAACACCGGCCTGACCGGTGGTTCCACGCCCGACGGCGGCTACGACCGCGAAGTGGTCATCATCAGTACCTTGCGCATGCGCACGGTGCACGTGATCGAGGAGGGCCGTCAGGTCATCTGCTTCCCCGGCTCGACCCTCGATCAGCTGGAGAAGGTCCTCAAACCCTTGGGCCGCGAGCCCCATTCGGTGATCGGTTCCTCGTGCATCGGCGCGTCGGTGTTCGGCGGCGTCTGCAACAATTCAGGTGGCTCGCTGGTGCGTCGCGGACCGGCCTACACGCAGATGGCGGTGTACGCCCAGCTCGGCGCCGATGGCACCTTGCAACTGGTCAACCACCTGGGCGTCGAACTGGGCGATACGCCCGAGCAGATCCTCGGCAACCTGGACGCCCAGCGCTACACCGCCACCGATATCAAGGCCGATGCCGGGCTGGGCTCCGACCATGGCTACGCCGCCTATGTGCGCGAAGTCGACGCGCCCACGCCCGCACGGTTCAATGCCGACCACCAGCGACTGCACGAGGCCAGCGGCAGTGCCGGCAAGCTGGCGGTGTTCGCCGTGCGCCTGGACACCTTCGCCGCCGAGCGCGACACCGCCGTGTTCTACATCGGCAGCAACGACACCGCCGACCTCACGCAGATTCGCCGGCACATGCTCGAGCAGTTCGACGAACTGCCGATTGCCGGTGAGTACATGCACCGCGACGCCTACGACGTGGCTGCCGAGTACGGCAAGGACACCTTCCTGATGATCCATCACCTGGGGACGCAGCGCCTGCCCAGGATGTTTGCCCTCAAGAGCCGCGCCGACACCTTTCTCAAGCGCTTTCCCTGGCTGCGCGCCAACCTCGCCGACCGGGTCCTGCAGGTCGCCGCGCGCTGCTTCCCCGATCACCTGCCACCACGCATCCGCGATTTCCGGCAGCGTTACGAGCATTACCTGATGCTCAAGGTGTCAGCCGGCTCGGTGGCACCGACCCAAAAGCTGCTCGAAGGATTGTTCGCCGGGCGCGAGGGAGACTTCTTCCGCTGTACCGCAGAGGAGGGCAGCAAGGCCTTCCTGCATCGGTTTGCCGCTGCCGGTGCGGCGGTTCGCTACCGCGCGGTGCATGACCGCGAGGTGGAGGACATCGTGGCCCTGGACATCGCCCTGGCGCGCAACGATCGGCAGTGGTTCGAGACGCTGCCCGACGACATCGAGCAGCAGATGATCGTCAAGCTGTACTACGGGCATTTCTTCTGCCACGTGTTCCATCAGGACTACATCCTGCGCAAGGGCAGTGATTGCCTGGCGGTGGAGCATCGCATGTGGGCACTGCTCGACGAGCGCGGCGCCGAGTACCCGGCAGAGCACAACGTCGGCCATCTGTACCCGGCCAAGCCGGCGCTCAAGGCGTTCTACCAGCAGCTGGACCCTTGCAACGCGTTCAACCCGGGTGTCGGCCAGACGTCCAAATGTCGCCACTGGCAGGAATGATAGAGCGGGCAATACGAGATTGTGCACGACCCTGTAGGAGCGGTCCGTGGCCGCGAAAGGTTGACGCGGTCGGCCTGATCCACCGCGATAGCTTTTTCGCGGCCGCTGACCGCTCCTACGTGAGGGCCACGGGGGGGGGCGTCAGTCCGGCAGCCACTCCTGCAGGGTCAACTCGACGGTGATGAACGAGAGGTTGCGGCCGCGCTCCAGTCGTCCGGCGAAGATGTTGCCGTCGGCGTCCGCAACCACGGCCTGCAGGCGACTCTCGCCGATGACGATCTCGCCACTGATGCTCAGAATCTCCACTCCCGGTCCCGGCACGTTCAGGATCTTCATGCCGTGTCGGCCCAGATAGCCCAGCTGTGCATCGATCAAGCTGCCCAGCCCGCCACGAATCACGGCCAGTGCAATCCCGTGGCTGGCGCACAGCGCTTCGGCGCTTTCAACGATGTCTTCGTTGGGTTTGAGCCGGGCGACCACGAGTCGGCCCAGGCGGCCGGTCTGGATGCTGGAAGCGGACAGGTCGGGTTCGAGTACGGCGCTGGCGTTCATGAGGCCTCCTGGTCGATCGGGTGCAAGAGATTGAAGTGGGTTTCGGCATCGGGCTGTGCCTGATAGGCGACCTGATCGAACAGGCACAGGCGGATCACCAGGTTTTCGCTGCCCACAATCAGTTTGTCGAGCACCAGATGGCCACCGTGCTGCTGCCCGTCGCGGTCCAGGAACCCGGCGTGGCAATGCAGCAACGGCATGTTCTGCGCATCGCGGCCGACGGTGATGGCGCCGCTGATGAACGTGATGTAGCCGTCCAGTACCACCGGCGCACCGTAGTCGTAGGGGCGCTCGGCCTTGTCGGTGACCACCATGCGGTGGTAGCTCAGGTGCGCCGCGCCGCCACAGAGGATGCGCCCCACCGCGCTGCCGTAGCGGCGCCCGCGCAGGGCGGCCAGCAAGCCTTCGGCAACGTTGCACGCCAAGGGCAACACGATGCGCAACTCTTCACCCTGGGCCACGCTGCGGTCCAGGCGCCGCGGCTGCTGCGCCGGCCCGCCGTGGACGAATACCCGTACGCCATCGCGCTGTTCGAAATGGGGGTTCATCAGGCCACCTCCTCGCGTTCCTGCAGCAGTGCGCGGATCTGCTTCTTGACGATCTTGCCGTAGCCGGACTTGGGCATGTCGTCCCAACGCACGAAGTGCTTGGGCCATTTGTAGCGAGCCAGGCGCGGTTCCAGATGGGCCAGCAACTGCTCGTCACTGACCGGGCCGGTGGTGACGATCACCGCGCAGCCGCATTCGCCCCATTTCGCGTCCGGCATGCCCAGCACGGCCACTTCGTTGACAGCAGGGTGGGTCAGCAGGGCTTCCTCGACCTCGCGCGGGTAGACGTTGGAACCGCCGGAAATGTACATGTCCGAGGCCCGGCCGGTGATGAACAGGTAGCCGTGCTCGTCGACATGGCCCAGGTCGCCGGTGTGAAACCAGCCGTGCTTGAAGCAGCTGGCATTGGCCTCCGGGTTGTTGTAGTAGCCGCTGAACACCGCCGGGCCGCGCACGCAGATCTCGCCGTCCTGGCCGGTCGCCAGTTCCTGGCCCGACTCGTCGAGAATCGCCACTTGCATGCCAGTGCGCGGATAGCCGCAACTGCCGACCTTGGCGGCCGGGGAATCCTCGGCATCGTGGCAATCGGCGGGCAGCACGGTGATGTTGCCGGTGACTTCGCCCAGCCCGTAATACTGCACCAGCACCTTGCCCAGCTTGCGCAGGGCGTGACATTGGTCGGCGCGGTACATCGGCGCGCCGGCATAGATCACCTGGCGCAGGCTGCTGTGGTCGTAGCGGTCGACGGCGGGGTCTTCGGTAAGCATCTTGACGATGGTCGGCACGGTGAACAGGTTGTCGACCCGGTGTTCCTGTACCAGGCGCCAGGCTTCGTCGCAGTCCAGTCGATCGCCGGCCGGCAACACGCAGGCGGCGCCGCGTGCGACGTTGACCAGCGCATGGATGCCGGCGCCATGGGACAACGGCGCCAGCACCAGGGAGCGCGAGTGCTGGGTCAGGCTGGGCATCAGGTCGGCGATGTGGTTGTTGATGACGAAGGCCATCTGCCCGTGGGTGAGCACCCCGGCCTTGGGGTGGCCGGTGGTGCCCGAGGTGTAGAAGAACCACAACGGGTCATGGTAGTTGACGTCGGCGGGGCGGAAAGCGCTGGCGTGCGGCGCGCCTTCGTCCAGCAACTGCCCGTAGCTGAGTTCGCCTTCGCGGGGTTCGCCAAGGGCGATCACATGCACCAGGGCCGGCGACTCGGCGCGCACGGCATCCACGTAGTGAGCCAGGCCGTCGTCGTAGAACATGGCCACCGCGCCGCTGGAACTGCCCAGATAGGCAGCCTCGGGCGGAGTGATGCGCACGTTGGTCGGTACCCATACCGCGCCCAGGCGGAACGCCACCCAGGCGCTCTCGAACAGCGGCAGGTTGTTGCGCGAATGCACCAGCAATTTGTCGCCCTTGCCCAGCCCGCGCGCGCGCAGTGCGGCGGCGACGCTGTCGACCCGCTGCGAGATGCTGCGCCAGGTGTGCACCTGGTCACCGCGGATGAACCCCGGTGCATCCGGGTAGCGGCGGGCAATCTGGTTGAGCAGTTCGCCCAGGTTCATCACATTGTCGATGCCGGTCATTGCACGCGCTCCAGAATGCTCACGTAGTTGGTCACCGCGGCGCCGCCCATGTTGAACACGCCAGCGCGGTCGGCCTTGGCCAGTTGCATGTCGCCGGCCTGGCCGCTGAGCTGCATGGCCGCCATCACGTGCATCGACACGCCGGTGGCGCCGATCGGGTGGCCCTTGGACTTGAGCCCGCCAGAAGGATTGATCGGCAGCAGGCCGTCCTTGCGGCTGATGCCCTCGGCGATCACCCGTGCACCCTGGCCGCGTTCGGCCAGGCCCATGGCTTCGTATTCGAGCAGTTCGGCAATGGTGAAGCAGTCGTGGGTTTCCACCAGCGACAGGTCGGCCAGGCTCAGGCCAGAGGTGCCCAGCGCTTGCTGCCAGGCGCGCGCCGCGCCTTCGAAGAAAGTCGGGTCGCGGCGCGACAGCGGCAGGTAGTCATTGACCTGCACTGCCGCGCGGAAACTCACCGCCTGGCCACGGCCGGGCGCATGGTCGTCGCGACTGATGACCAGGGCGGCGGCGCCGTCGGTTATCAGCGAGCAGTCGGTGCGCTTGAGTGGCCCGGCCACGAACGGGTTCTTTGCCGACGGCTCGCGGCAGAATTCATAGCCCAGGTCGCGACGCATGTGTGCATAGGGGTTCAACGCGCCGTTGGCGTGGTTCTTCGCGGCGATCATCGCCAGCGCGTCCGACTGGTCGCCGTAGCGGTCGAAGTAGGTCTGGGCGATGGTGCCGAACACCCCGGCGAAGCCACCCTCGATCTGTGCTTCCTCCTTGGCGTAGCAGCATTTGAGCAGGATCTTGCCGACTTCCTCGGTGGGCAGCGTGTTCATCTTCTCGAAGCCCACCACCAGCGCGTGGCGCGACTGGCCGGAGAGCACTGCCTGCAACGCCGAATGGATCGCCGCCGAGCCAGTGGAGCAGGCGTTCTCCACGCGCACCGAAGGGGTGAAGCGCAGGGCCGGGATGTGGTTGGCGAGCAGGGCGGAGGGGAAATCCTGATACAGAAAGCCGGCGTTGAAATGGCCGACGTGGACCGAATCGATCTGTTCGGCGTCCAGCCCGGCATGCTCGAGCGCAGCCACGGCCGCATCGGCCATCATCTGCTCGGGGTCGAGCTGGTCGAATTTGCCGAAGGGGGAGTGGTACCAACCGCTGATGACTGGCGAACCCATGAGGTCTTTCCTCGAATGAAATCTGGATTGATGTTGTTTGCCAAGGTCGATAGCAAGAGCGGTGCCAAGGGCTTGAAACGCCGGCCCGTGGCGGGCTGGCTGTTACCGTGGCGAGGT
Organism: Pseudomonas baltica; assembly: GCF_014235765.1. Taxonomy (GTDB): domain Bacteria; phylum Pseudomonadota; class Gammaproteobacteria; order Pseudomonadales; family Pseudomonadaceae; genus Aquipseudomonas; species Aquipseudomonas baltica. The sequence continues at coordinate 961,857 of NZ_JACMYH010000001.1, read as the reverse complement.
GTCGTGTCGCCACAGGTGTCGCTTCGCTCGCGGCAGGCGACACCTGCGGGAGACACCTGTTACATCGGGCTGGACGGCGCTTGAGCCGTGACACGTGCGGATACATTCGAGTCGCTACAGTTTTGTTCAAGAAAAACAGGGGCTTGCTTGCCGGCGGGCGCCCTTGGATACGCTTTTTGCGCCGACGGGGCAGGGGTGGCACCCGATTTGCTTTCTCACCCTGCATCCCCAGCGCCAGCCACGGCAGCCCGGTCATCAAACCGGTCAATAAAAACAAGAAGGTCAGGAGAGCTACATGAGTGATTTCTCGCGCCGCAGTTTCATCAAGACCGCCACCCTCGCATCGGCGGCGGTCGCAGCCACTGGCCTGGGCTTGTACAGCTCGAAAAGCCAGGCGGCGGACTTCAAGCTCAAGTTCGCCAACAACCTGCCCATGATTCACCCGATGAACGTCCGGGCGCGGGAAATGGCCAAGGCGATCAAGGAAGAGACCGACGGCGCGGTGCAGATCCAGGTGTTCCCCAGCAGCCAGTTGGGCAGCGACACCGACACCCTGGCCCAGGTGCGCTCCGGCGCGGTGGACATGTTCGCCCTGTCGCCGGTGATCCTCGGCACCCTGGTGCCTTCGGTACAGATCAGCGCCGTAGGCTTTGCCTTCAAGGACTACGATCAGGTCTGGAGTGCGATGGACGGCGAGCTCGGCGCCCATGTCCGCGGCGAGATCGCCAAGACCGAGACCCTGTTCGCCTTCGACAAGATCTGGGACAACGGCTTCCGCGTCACCACCACCAGCACCCGTCCGGTGCTCAAGCCCGAAGACCTGGTCGGCATGAAGCTGCGCGTGCCGCCCAGCCCGATCATCATGTCGATCTTCAAGGCGTTCGATGCGGCGCCCACCAGCATTAACTTCGCCGAAGTGTATTCGGCCCTGCAGACCCGCATCGTCGAGGGTCAGGAAAACCCGCTGACTCTGGTGTCGTCGGCCAAGCTCTATGAAGTGCAGAAGTATTGCTCGCTGACCAACCACGTGTGGGACGGCTTCTGGATGCTCGGCAACAGCAAGTCGTTCGCCCGCCTGCCGGCGGACATGCAGGCCGTGGTGCGCAAGCACGTCGATGCCGCGGTGATGAGCCAGCGCGCCGACCTGGCGGCCTTGCAGGGCAGCATCCGCGACACCCTCAAGGAAAAGGGCCTGGAGCTGGCCGACACCGAGCCGCAGGCGTTCCGCGAGAAGCTGCGCAGCGCCAACTACTACGCCGACTGGCACGAGAAGTTCGGTGAAGCGGCCTGGGCCATCCTCGAAAAATACTCCGGGAAGCTGGCATGATGAGCGCCGAGGCGATGCCGGTCGAAAACGCTGCCATGCCCCTGCCGGCCCGGGCGCTCATCTGCCTCAACCGCGGCGCCATGCGCGTGGTCGAGGTGCTTGCCGTAGCCTTGATGCTGGTCGAGACCTGTGTACTGCTGGCCGGCGTGGTCTCGCGCTACGTGTTTCACAACCCGCTGGTGTGGACCGATGAGCTGGCCTCGTCGCTGTTCATCTGGCTGGCGATGTTCGGCGCCGTGCTGGCCCTGGATCGGGGCGAGCACATGCGCATGTCGGCGCTGGTGAACAAGCTGCCACCGGCCTGGCGTGGTTTCAGCGAAACCCTGTCGGCGCTGATCGTGGTGCTGTTCGTGGCCATGATCATCACCCCGGCGATGGTCCACTCCCACGAGCAGATGGCGATCACCACCCCGGCGCTGGGCATCCCCGACGGGGTGCGCGCGGCAGCCTTGCCGGTCGGCGCCATGCTCATGCTGCTGGCAGCGGTGTCACGCATGGCGCGCTACTCCACGCTGCGCCAGTTCGTGGCCGGCGTCGCCGTGGTCGCGGTAGTCGGCGGCACGCTGTGGCTGTCCCAGCCGCTGCTGGCGGAGATCGGCAACTACAACCTGGTGGTGTTCTTCCTGGTGCTGCTGGGCGCCTGCGTGTTCGGTGGCATCCCGATCGCGTTCGCCTTCGGCACCGCGACCATGGCCTATCTGGCGCTGGCCACCCATGCACCTTTGTCCATCGTGGTCGGGCGCATGGACGAGGGCATGTCGCACATGGTCCTGCTCGCCGTGCCGCTGTTCGTCTTGCTGGGGGTGGTGTTGCAGCTGTCGGGCATGGCCCGCACCTTGATCGATTTCATGGCCTCGCTGCTGGGGCATGTGCGCGGTGGCCTGCAATACGTGCTGCTCGGCGCGATGTTCCTGGTGTCGGGAATCTCCGGTTCCAAGGTGGCCGACATGGCCGCGGTGGCGCCGGCGCTGTTCCCGGAAATGAAGAAGCGCGGCTCCGAGCCGGAAGAACTGGCCGCCTTGCTGGCCGCCACCGGCGCCATGACCGAGACCATTCCGCCCAGCCTGGTGCTGATCACCATCGGTGCGGTGTGCAGTGTCTCGATCACCGCGTTGTTCATCGGCGGGCTGATGCCGGCGGTGGTCGCCACCGTAGTCATCGCCATCGTCTGCTGGTGGCGCTCGCGCAAGGAAGCCATGCCCACCGTCAAGCGCGCACCGATGTCGGTGGTCGCCAAGACGTTCATGATCGCCTTGCCGGCCCTGGCGTTGCCGCTGCTGATCCGCGTGGCCGTGCTCGAAGGGGCGGCGACCGCCACCGAGGTGTCGACCATCGGTGTGGCCTACGTGGTGCTGGTGGGGCTGGTGATGCACCTGTTCATGCGCCACATCGAGTTCCGCAAGGTCTATCCGATGATGATCGAGGCTGCGGCACTGTCCGGGGCAATCCTGTTGATCATCGGCATGGCTTCGGCCATGGCCTGGGCACTGACCCAGTCGGGGTTCTCGGCCAACCTGGTCGACCTGATCAGCGAGATACCGGGCGGGGCGATCGGCTTCATGTTCGTCACCATCGTCACCTTCCTCATCCTGGGCAGCGTGCTCGAAGGCATTCCGGCCATCGTGCTGTTCGGCCCCTTGATGTTCCCGTTGGCCGAAATGCTCGGCATCCACCCGGTGCACTACGCCATGGTGGTGATCCTGGCCATGGGCATCGGTCTGTTCGCGCCGCCGTTGGGGGTGGGTTTCTACGCTGCCTGTGCCATCAGCAAGACGTCGTCCGACCACGTCATCCGGCGTGTCTGGGGGTACTTGGCGGCACTGGTGGTGGCCTTGGTCATCGTTGCCTGTTTCCCGTGGATTTCCATCGGTTTCCTTTAAGAGAGTCCTGGTCATGAGCCAAGCAGTCAGACAGCTTTCAAGCAACATTGGCGTGAAGAGCATGGGCGCAGGTCGGGTAGCCTTCATCACCGGCGCGGCCATGGGCATTGGCGCGGCAATCGCCCAGCGCCTGGGCGAGGACGGCCACCGCGTGGTGGTCGCCGACATCAACCGCGGCGCCGCCGAGGAAATGGTCGCCGGCCTGCGCGCGCAGGGGATCGATGCCGAGGCGGCGATGATCGACATCGGTGATGCCGCGTCGATCGCCGAGGTGTTCGCGTGCCTGCCGCGCTGCGACGTGCTGGTGAACAACGCTGGCATCGCCAGGACGCAAGCCTTCCTGGACTGCGACCTCGCCGATTGGCAGCGGGTACTCAACATCAATGTGACCGGCGCACTGTTGTGCGGTCAGCACGCGGCACGCTTGATGAAGGCGCAGGGCTGGGGGCGGATCATCAACGTCGCCTCCATCAGCGGCATGCGCGCGAGCGCGGGGCGCACCGCGTACGGCACGTCGAAGGCAGCGGTCATTGGCCTCACCCGGCAAATGGCGATCGAGCTGGCCGAGTACGGGATCACTGTCAACGGCATCGCGCCGGGGCCGGTGGACACGCCGCTGACCCAACGCCTGCACTCGAGTGCCACCCGCGAGTCCTACGCCCGCGCCGTGCCCATGCGCCGCTACGGCACCCCCGCGGAAATGGCCGGCGCAGTGGCCTTCCTGGCATCCGACGACGCCTCCTACATCAGCGGACACGTCATCCCGGTGGACGGCGGCTACATGGCCTCCGGCATCCTCGAAATCTGACTGCCAGGTAAAAGTTCAGGGCGGTGTGTCAGGCATACCGCGTCAATCCTTCGCGGCCGCTGACCGCTCCTACACAGGCCCTGCACGATCGCAAGGCCCCCCTGTAGGAGCGGTCATCGGCCGCGAAAGGGGCGCCGCGATACCTCAGGGATTCACTGATCCTGCAGTGTCGCCTCTTCCCCGGCGCGCATGGCGCTTTCCACGAACGTGGCGATGCAGGGGTTGTGGTTGTCGGCCTTCCATACCGCGACCACTTCGATCACCGGCGGTGCCACCAGCGGCCGAAAGGTGGTGGTGGTCAAGCGCATGTTGCGCATCGAGCGCGGAACGATGGCGATGCCCAGCCCTTCACCCACCAGATTGACGATGGTCTGCTGCATGTTGATTTCCAGCCCCACGTTGGGCGTCACGCCATGCTGCAGGCAATAGTTGACGATCATGTCATGCAGGGCCGGGGCGATGCGTCGCGGCACGATGATGAAAGTCTCTGCAGCCAGATCACGCGGATCGATCAACGGCTGCTCCAGCAACCGATGCCCAGGCGGTAGCACCACCGTCATCTCCTCGCGGTAGATCGTCACCGTTTCCAACCCACTGCAATCCTGCGGGCGGTACATGATCGCCACATCCTTGTGGCCGCTGCTGATGTCCTGGGCCAGGTCCATGGGCAGTGTTTCGGTGAGCTTCAGATTCACCTGCGGATACTGCGCCGCGTAACGCCGAGTGATCGCGGGCGTCACGCTGTAGGCCGTCGACATCATGAACCCCACCGACAATTCCCCGGCCGCCCCGCGAGCCGCTGCCAGCGCATTGCGCTTGGCCTGCTCGAACGCCGCAAATACCGTTCCGGTGTCCAGATAGAAACGCTGGCCGGCATCGGTCAACTCCACCTGCCGCCGCGAGCGGTCGAACAGCTTTACCCCCAACTCGTCTTCCAGCAAGGCGATCTGCCGCGACAACGGCGGTTGGGAGATGTGCAGCCGCTCGGCCGCGCGGCCGAAGTGCAGGGTTTCGGCCAGCGCACGAAAGTATTGTAAATGCCTGAGCTCGATCATTGATGCTCGCAAAGGTATCAGTGGGTGCCTGATTATGGATTGGAAAACATAACTCTGCCTGCCGTATTGTGAAATGGCCACAGCGTCGAGGCTTGCGTCACGAGCGCCAGACCTCGAGATAGTCACAAGCTATAGAACAATAAAAGGTGACGCCGATGTCTTCTGTATGCGAACACACCGCACATGCTTCGACTTCTTCGCCCGCACTTTCTTCGCCCGCCGCGTGCGATTCCGATATTGCCAACGACAGCGATCCGCAGGTCCGCCAGGCCTTTCGTCGCGCCCTGCGCCTGATGGAGCGTGGCATTGCCGTGCTCATCCAGGGCGAAACCGGCACCGGCAAGGAAGTGCTGGCCCGCGCCCTGCACGCCCACAGCCAACGCCATCGGGCGCAGTGCGTGGCGCTCAATTGCGCCTCCATTCCACAAAGCCTGATCGAAAGCGAACTGTTCGGCTACTCGCGCGGCGCCTTCTCCGGCGCGCTGCCCTGCGGCAAGAAAGGCAAGGTCCAGCAGGCCGACGGCGGCACCCTGTTCCTCGATGAGATCGGCGACATGCCGTTCGAACAGCAGACGCGCCTGCTACGGGTGATCGCCGAACGCGAAGTCACACCCTTGGGCGCCGAGCGCAGCGTCAAGGTCGACTTCGCCCTGATCTGCGCGACTCACCAGAACCTCACTGGCCTGGTGCAACAAGGCACGTTTCGCGAAGACCTGTTCTATCGCATCGCCACCGGTGTGGTGCAATTGCCGCCGCTGCGCGAGCGCACCGACCGCGCCGAACTGGTCTGCCGCATGGTGGCCAGCGAATTGCCCGGCTGCGACCCTCGGCAACTCATCGCATCGGATGTCTGGCCACTGCTGCTCAATCATCCCTGGCCAGGCAACCTGCGGCAGATGCGTGCGGTAATTCGCTATGCCTGTGCCGTGATGGAAGGTACCCGCATCCAGCGCGCCGACCTGCCGGTGGACTTCATCGCCCAGGGCAGTGCGCCCGCCGTGTCGCCTGCCAACGTGACGCCGATCCGTCGTCCGGTCGTTCTGGCCGCACCGGTGGACGAGCGTGCCGACGTGCTCGATGTGCTCAACGCCTGCCGCTGGAACATGTCGGCGGCGGCGCGTGCCCTGGGCATCTGTCGGCCATCGCTGTACCGCGTCCTGCGCCGCCTGGGCATCCCGCCGCTCAAGGACCAACTGGCCCAGGGCGCCTACCTGCCAGCCTGACGCCGCCTCTGTATTGCCTGATCTTCAACCAAGGGAACAACAATAATGAATGCCCCTATCAGTCTTGCCATCACCGGCCAGGTGGCGGTGGTGACCGGTGCCGCGCGCGGTATCGGCCTTGCCATCGCCCAGGCGCTGGGTCAATGCGGTGCCCGGGTGGCAATTGCCGACCTCGACGGCGCGGCCGCGCGCGCCGCTGCCGGGCAGTTGTGCGAACTGGGCATCGACGCTATCGGTGTGGCGGTGGATGTGTCCGACGAAGCCCAGGTGCAAGCGATGGTCGACAGCGTCGAGCAGGCGCTGGGCGGCATCGACATCCTGGTCAACAATGCCGGGATCGTCTCCACCGGACCGCTGCTGGAAGTCAGCGCCGCCGAATGGAACCGGGTCATGGCCATCGACCTCACCAGCGTGTTCTTCTGCGCCAAGGCCGTGTTGCCGGGCATGATGGCCCGGCGCGCCGGACGCATCATCAATATCGCTTCGGTGGCCGGCAAGCGCGGTGGCGGCTTGCTGGGCAACAGCTGCTATGCAGCGGCGAAGGGAGGAGTGATAGCCCTGACCAAGGGCCTGGCCCGTGAAGCCGGGCCGTTCAATATCACCGCCAATGCCATCACGCCGGCGCTGACCGACACCGACATGACCCGCGCCCTGAGCACCGAGGCACGCGCCAAGGTGCTCGCCGACATGCCGCTCGGCCGTGCCGGCTCGCCACGCGACATCGCTGCAGCGGTGTGCTTCCTGGCCAGTGGCGCGGCCAGCTTCGTCACCGGCGAGATCATGGACGTCGACGGCGGCTACATGCGCGACTAGCGCTGCACCCCGGCCGGTATCAAGGCCAGGATCAGCGACACCGTGACCAGCGACAACAGGGTCGAGACCAGGATCGCCCGCGACATGGTGTCGGCCTCACGGCCATACAGCGCAGCCAGCATGAACGGCCCGTTGCCGATGGGCAGGGCGCTCACCAGCAGTGCCGCCCAGGCCCACATCGCCGGTATGTCGAACACCCAGAACGCCAACCAGGCGGTCAGCGCCGGCTGCACCAGCAGCTTCATCGCCACCAGCATGGCCAAGGTCTTGCCATCGGCCTTGTGCGATTTTTCCGCCGCCAGGAACAGACCGATCGACACCAGCGCACAGGGTCCGGCCGCCGCGCCGAGAAACTGGAACAGCTGGCGCACGCCCACCGGCAGCACCAACCCGCTGTAGGCGACCAGCGAACCCAGCACCGGGGCGACCATGATCGGATTGCGCAGCAGCGATTTGCCGACTTTGAGCAGGGTACGCCCCAGGCGTTTCTCGGTTTGCTGGAAGGTCTCGATCATGATGATGGCGACAGCGAACAGCAGGCAGGCGGTCATCACCGCGCCGATCACCGCCGGGGCGATACCGGGGTCGCCGAACGTCAGCAGGCACAGCGGGATGCCAAGAAACCCGGAGTTCGGATAACCCGCCCCGAGGGCATCGATGGTGGCATCGAGAAAGTGCGCACGGGCCCGCACGCGCAGCCACAGCGTCAACAGAAACACGATGCCCATGCCCAGGCCGAAAGCCACCACATAGCCCATGTCCAGCCCGTGCAGTGTGCCCAGCCGCGCCATGGCCTCGAATAACAGGGCCGGCAAGCCGAGGTAGATCACGAAACGGTTGAGCTCGATCGAGGCATTGGGCCCCAGGACGTTGCGCCGACGGCAGACGAAACCTACCAGAATCAACCCGAACACTGGAAAGGCGACGTTGAAGATTGCGAGCATCGGGTGCTGTGTCCTGTGGACTGTTGGAAGCCCCAGTGTAGCAGCGTCGCCACCCGTGGCACGGCAAGTTGCGCCGGGTCGGCGCAATTGGCCACACCCCAACTCTCGACGCGGACCTACCGTTGGGCAACTCGTCGTTTTTTACTTGAATGCAGGGGGGGAGCTGCATCTACACTGATGGCACTATCACATTAGGAGGCGATAGTGTGTCATGACAGCCAATAACCTGATGGACCTGGTTGCGCTGAAGCCGTTGTCTGCCACCGAGGCAGGCTGTGTGGATCGCGTGTTGCGCGCCATGCGCACGCACTTGGGCATGGATGTAGCGTTCGTTTCTCATTTCCGCCAGACCGACCGCGTGTTCACCCACGTCGATGCGGCGGCGTTGGTACCCCTGAGCCCCGGCGATGTGCTGGAGATGAGCGCCGGCTACTGTCGCGGCGTGGTCAGCGGCGAACTGCCCGGGCTTATCCGCGATACCGGTCAATTGCCGGCTGCGATGGCCATACCGCAGACCCCCGGCCTGCCAATCGGTGCGCACATGAGCGTGCCCATTCATTTGAGTGATGGACGCCTGTACGGGACGTTCTGCTGCTTCAGTCACGCACCGGATCCGGGGTTGACCGAACGCGACCTGAAGATGATGAAGGTGTTCGCCGAGCTGATTGCCGAGCGCCTGGAGTCCGACCTGCAAATGGTCCGCGATCATGACGACAAGACGCTGCGCGTGCTGGACGTGATCGAGTCACAGCAGCCACGCGTGGTCTATCAACCGATCTACGACCTGCACACCATGCACGTGGCAGGCTGGGAATGCCTGTCGCGCTTCAACGGCCAACCGGCGCGCACCCCGGACGTGTGGTTCAAGGAGGCCGCCGAAGTCGGTTTGGGCAAGGAACTGGAATGCCTGGCCATTGCTGTGGCCCTGGCCGGTCTGGCGCGGCTGGCGCCGGGCACCTACCTGAGCATCAACTGCTCACCCGAGCTGGTGCTCAGCGGACGATTGCTGGGTCTGTTCAAGAACTACCCGGCCGAGCGCCTGGTGCTGGAGATCACCGAGCATGCGGTGGTGCAGGACTATGCGTCGTTGCAAGTGGCCCTGCAGCCGCTGCGGCTGCGGGGTGTGCGCGTGGCCATCGACGATGCCGGCGCCGGCTATGCCAGCATGCGGCACATCCTGCAGGTGCGTCCGGACATCATCAAGCTCGACATGAGCCTGACCCGTGGCATCGACCAGGATTTCCAGCGACGCGCCATGGCGTCGGCGTTGATCGCGTTCGCCCGCGAGACGGGGAGTGTGATCGTTGCCGAAGGCGTGGAAACCGAAGCCGAGTTGGCGCAACTCAAACGCCTGGGCGCCGCCAACGCCCAAGGCTTCCTCCTCGGCCGCCCGCAACCGTTGTAGCAGCGGCGCAAGCCGCGTCGGCGGCACATGCGGTGGGTCAGGATAAACGCGGTGCCCCGGACGCGGCTCGCGCCGCTGCTACGGCGATCGCGTGATCCGCGTCCGGGGGTATGTGGGTCGAAATGCGTTGAACCCTTAGAAAACCACACCCTGGCTGCGCAGGTAATCATCGTAGGTGCCGCTGAAATCGATCACGCCATCGGCGCTCAGCTCGATGATGCGGGTGGCCAGCGACGACACGAACTCGCGGTCATGGCTGACAAAGACCAGCGTGCCCGGATAGTTCTCCAGCGCCAGGTTCAGTGCCTCGATCGACTCCATGTCCAGGTGGTTGGTCGGTTCGTCCATGAGCAGCACGTTGGGCTTCTGCAAGGTCAGCTTGCCGAACAGCATGCGGCCCTGTTCACCACCGGAAATCACCTTCACCGACTTGAGAATCTCGTCGTTGGAGAACAGCATCCGGCCCAGAGTGCCACGTACCATCTGCTCGCCCTGGGTCCACTGGCCCATCCAGTCGAACAGGTTCATGTCGTCTTCGAAGTCGTGTGCGTGGTCCTGGGCGTAATAGCCCAGCTCGGCGCTCTCGGTCCACTTCACCGCGCCCGCGTCCGGGGTCAGCTCGCCGACCAGGGTGCGCAGCAGGGTGGTCTTGCCGATCCCGTTCGGGCCGATGATCGCTACACGCTCGCCCGCTTCGACCACGAAGCTGAAGTTCTCGAACAGTGGCTTGCCGTCGAAGCCCTTGGACATCCGCTCGACCGTGACCGCCTGGCGGTGCAGCTTCTTGTTCTGCTCGAAACGAATGAACGGGCTGACGCGGCTCGAGGGCTTGACCTCGGCCAGCTGGATCTTGTCGATCTGCTTGGCCCGCGAGGTGGCCTGCTTGGCCTTGGAGGCGTTCGCCGAGAAGCGCGAAACGAAGGTCTGCAGCTCGGCGATCTGGGCTTTCTTCTTGGCGTTGTCCGACAGCAACTGCTCGCGCGACTGGGTCGCAGCGGTCATGTATTCGTCGTAGTTGCCGGGGAACAGGCGCAACTCACCGTAGTCCAGGTCGGCCATGTGGGTGCAGACACTGTTGAGGAAGTGCCGGTCGTGGGAAATGATGATCATGGTGCTGTTACGCGCCGTGAGAATGTTTTCCAGCCAGCGAATGGTGTTGATGTCCAGGTGGTTGGTCGGCTCGTCCAGCAGCAACACTTCCGGATCCGAGAACAACGCCTGCGCCAGCAGCACCCGCAGCTTCCAGCCCGGCGCCACTTCGGTCATCGGGCCAAAATGCTGTTCCAGTGGAATGCCCAGGCCCAGCAACAGCTCGCCGGCACGGGACTCGGCGGTGTAGCCGTCCATTTCGGCGAACTCGGTTTCCAGCTCGGCGACGGCCATGCCGTCTTCCTCGCTCATTTCCGGCAGCGAGTAGATGCGATCACGCTCGGCCTTGACCTTCCACAGCTCCTCGTGGCCCATGATGACCGTGTCGATCACCGTGAAGTGCTCGTAGGCGAACTGGTCCTGGCGCAGCTTGCCCAGGCGCACGTTCGGCTCGAGCATGACCTGCCCGCCCGACGGCTCCAGATCGCCGCCCAGGATCTTCATGAACGTCGACTTGCCACAGCCGTTGGCGCCGATCAGGCCGTAGCGGTTGCCGTTGCCGAATTTCACGGAAACGTTCTCGAACAGCGGCTTGGCGCCAAACTGCATGGTGATGTTAGCGGTGGAGATCAAGGAGCTTACCTATCAATAACTGGGGGAGCGATGGTTTCGGTGGCCGAACTGCTGGGCGATACGCGGGGAATTCAAACCGGACATTGTGCGTATTGTCGCATAGGTATGGCAGCAGTTGTACGGCGCCCGACAGTCAATTCCCCCAGCAGATGCATCCTCACTTGAGCACCAACAACCGATACTCCCCCCCATCGCTTTCAATGCCATGGGTGTCATGGGTAAACCCGGGGAATGACCGGTCGAAGCTCTCCAGGGCCCGCAGGTAGGCCAGCAGCGGTCCATCGGCGGCGCCGGTGTTTTCTCCAGGCATCAGCAACGGAATGCCAGGCGGGTAGGGCACTATGCCTGTGGCGGCGATGCGTCCGGCTGCGTTCTCCAGAGTGACCTGTTCCACTTCGTTCCTGACCAGCTTCTCGTAGGCTTCCACCGGGCTGAATTCGGCCTTGGGCAGCATGCCAAAGGCCGCGGCCATGGCTGCAGTGGTGCGGGTTTCCTTCATTGCCGCGAAAATTTCTTCGGCCAGATCGCGCAGGCCCATGCCGCTGTAGCGCTGTTGGGTGGCAGCAAGCAGGTCGGGCAGGCACAACTCCAGCTCCAGGTTGGCATCGTAATCGCGCTTGAAGTCCAGCAGCGCATTCACCAAGGTGCCCCACTTGCCTTTGGTGATACCGATGGAGAACAGGAAGAGCAGGGTGAAGTCGGTGGTCTTCTCGACCACGATGCCCTGCCGGCCCAGATACGCGCTGATCACGCACGCCGGTACGCCGAAATCCAGAAGCTCGCCGTCGTCGCCCATGCCCGGGCTCAGGATCGACACCTTGATCGGGTCGAGCATGCAGTAGCCGTCTTCGATGTCGCCGAAACCGTGCCAGACTTCGTTGGGGTGCAGGACCCAGCAGTCGGGGTCGGATTTGAGCTTGATCGGGTCGACTTCATGGAACGCGATGGCGGCACCGCCGACCGCTATCGACGGCGGCTGCCAGCAGGACACGAACCAGTCGCCGTTGGCGAGCATGTCGCTGTGCATGCGCGAGATCACCTGGCGGAAAGCGATGGCCTCCTCAAGGGATTCGTTGGTGAGAATCTGCCCGCTGGGCGCCTCCATCATGGCCGAACTGACGTCGCACGACGCCATGATCGCGTAGTTGGGCGAGGTCGAGGCGTGCATCATGTACGACTCGTTGAAGCGTCCGTGGGGGATCGGGTTGCGCCCGTTGCGCACGTGGATCATCGACGCCTGGGACAATGCTGCGAGCAACTTGTGGGTCGACTGCGTGGCGAACACCGTGGGCTTGGACGCGTCGTGATCGTCGGGGCTGCCGTGCATCGCGAAGCGGTCCTTGTACAACGGGTTGAACCGCGCATAGCCGTACCAGGCCTCGTCGAAGTGCAGGCGGTCGACGCTTTGCCCGAGCAATTCCTCCACGCGCGTCACGTTATAGGTCAGGCCGTCGTAGGTGGAATTGGTGACGATGGCGTGCACCGGCGTAGGGTCGATGTGACTCTTGACCAGCGGGTTGCCTGCAATCGCCGCGCGCACCCCGTCGGCACTCAAGGTCTGCGGCAGGATCGGACCGATGATGCCGAAGCGATTGCGCGTTGGCACCAGGTAGGTCGGAATCGCCCCCGAGAGCGTCATCGCGTGCTCGGCAGACTTGTGACAGTTGCGGTCGCACAGCGCGATCTGGTCGCGGGTGACGCTGGCCATGAGGATCACCCGGTTGGACATCGACGAGCCATTGGTGACGTAGTAGGTGCGATGCGCGCCGAACACCTTGGCCGCGTAGCGCTCGCCCTGGCCGATGGGCCCGCTGTGGTCGAGCAGGGAGCCCAGCTCGCCCACCGAGATGGACAGGTCGGAACGCAACAGGTTTTCCCCGAAGAACTCATAGAACGCCCGGCCCGCCGTGCTCTTCAGAAACGCCGTGCCGCCGGCATGCCCTGGCGTATGCCAGGAGTATTCATAGCTGCGGGCAAACTTGAGCAGCGCGCCGAACATCGGCGGCAACACCGCCTGCCGATAGCGCTCGATGGCGGCCATGATCCGCCCACTGAGAAAGCGGCTGGTGTCTTCCGGCAGCCAGATGAAATCGTCGGCGTGTTGCATGACGATCAGCGGCACATTGGCGGCAGTGCTGCGATCGCTGATCAGAAACACCGGGACCCGAGTATTGCGTTCGCGCAGGGTGACGAGCAGGTCGATGCATTGCTGGTGGTGATCGCTCTCGTCCATTTCCCAACTCAGCAGCACGCACTGGATCGCCGGGTCGGTGCTCAGGATGGCCTTGGCGTCGCGCACGCTTTCCGAAGTGATCACGCTGACCGCGCGCTCTTCCACATCGGCGATGAGCTGGATCAGCGCCCGGCCGAATACCGTGCGTTTGTCGGGCTGGTTGCTGACCAGCAGTGCCAGCATCCCCAGCAGGTTTCTATGTTCCGTCATGGTCGTGCCTCCAGTTCAGGGGTCTTCAATGTCGAGTGGGGCAGGCCGTTCACGGGAATCGGCTCGCCGACGATGTGCTGGGCGGCGACGGTCTGGGTCGGGGCGCTGTTGTTGACCGCTTCCAGGCGGATCAGGCGGTTGTTGACGAAACCGAACAGCGTATAGCCGACGATGGTCGCCACACCGCCAAGCATCAGCGCCTGGGCGCCCGAGCTATACAGCGCCAGGTAGCTGTAGGCCGCTGCGATCCAGGCGACGATGTTGGTCACCAGGGCTTTGTTGGCCGGCACGTTCGACACCTTCTGCAAGGTCATCAGGGTGGCCATCGACAGGATGTAGGGCACCAGGTTGGTAACCACCGCCAGGTTCACCAGGGTATCGAACTGCTTGGCCAGGTCGGGGCTGATGGTCAGCAGGGCCAGGGCCGTCTGGATCGCCAGCAGGACCAGCATGCTGATGATCGGCACACCGTGCTGGTTGACTTTGGCGAAGATCGGCAAAAAGTAACCGGTGTCGGCAGAACTCTTGAACACCTGTGCGACCGTGAACTGCCAGCCCAGCAGCGAGCCGATGCAGGCCAGGACCATCAGGCCCATGACCAGATTGCCGATCATCGGCGTGAACATCGTGGCGAACACCAGGCCGAACGGTGCGGTAGAGGACACCAACTCGGCATTGCCGACGATACCCGCGATGACGTTGGTGGAGACAATGTAGATCACCGCCGCGCCCAGGGTCCCGCCGAGCACGGCGATGGGCACGTTCTTTTCCGGGTTTTCCACAGCATCGCCGTTGGCGCAGGCCGACTCCAGGCCCAGGAACGCCCACAGCGTGATCGCCACCGAGGCGCCGGCCGCTTCATACCAGGGCATGTCATGGGGGTTCCAACCTGCCGCGTAGGTGCTGCTGTCGAACCAGAACCAGCCGACCGTCGATACCAATACGACCGGGGCAATCACGCCCCACACCGTGATCGCACCGATCTTGCCGGTAATGTTGGCCCCGCCGAAATTGGCGAAGGTGGTGATCCACAGCAGCGCAATGGTCGCCAGGCCCACTTGCAGCGAATCGAGTTTAATATCGAACAACGTCTGGATATAACCAACGGCGGTAATGCTGATGGCCACATTGGCGATCAGCAGTGACAGTCCATACGTGTAGTTGGTGATGTAGTTACCCGACTTGCCGAACGTATATTCCGCATAGCCACCCATGCCGCCGGTCTTGCGGCTGAGCATGCCGCAGCGGGCGAAGGCATAGGCCAGGGCGAGGGAGCCGGTGGCCGTGATCAGCCAGGAGAGAATCGAGATGCCGCCGACTTCGGCGAGTTTGGTGGGTAACAGAACGATGCCGGACCCCAGCATGTTGACGGCTGTCAACATGGTCAGCTGACTTACACTCATCTTCTTCATGACGGCCACTCCATTGCCAGGATCATCAGCGAGGCCTTTAGCTATAGCAAAGAATCGACAGAAGACAAGGCGACGCGTGGTTGGTCGACGTCAGGATGCCGCTCGTCAAGCCGACGGCACTTCCAGCGCGGTTGCCGTCTCCCACTATCAGGCGCGGATGAACCGTGCCACGAAAGGAGACATATCATGGTCCAAGACAACAACCACCCGGATAACCCCTATCAAGGGCCGGCCGAGCCCGGCAGCGGGGAAGAGGGCTACCCTGATATTCACGAGAAGGACGAGAAGCACGACGAGCACGACGATGATCAGGACGGCTCGCCGGGCAACAAGGCGGTAGATGAACCAGGCCGCAACGCGCCTGTCGATGAAGACGAAGAACATTCCCTCGGCAACAGCCTGTAAGCCACACGTTTGACTATCAGGCACACCTGCACCCTGCCGAGTGCAGGGTGCCCTTGTGCGGCGTGATTCGTCAGCTCTCTTTCAGCCCGTTGAGCTGCATGTATTCGTCCCACGGCATGCCCGCCATTTCGGCCACTTCCTTGTGCACTTCCAGACGCTGGGTTTCGAACTCCTGCGGTGTAGCCGCGGTGAGTTGCAGGGTCAATTCCCAGGCAAACATGCCTTGCGCATCAGCGAATTCCTCGAACGCCTCGTGCAGGCGCTCCGCACGGTATTCCGTGACGCTGAGCCCGGCTGCACGTGCGGCCAGCGGGTTGAGAGTGTCCAGTTCGGTTTGCAGCTCGGGACGCGCTTCGAGAAAGCGGTCCAGCGCGGCCTGGTGACGCGGATCGGGTTCTGCCATGGGGCCTTCGATGGGTAATGAGAGAGCACGGATTGTGCAGCCACGGATGCCGGCAGGCAATGCTACTGATGCGCGCTTTTGTGACGAAGTGCACGCAACGCTTTGGAACGAGCCCTGCAGCGAGGGCACTAAGGCCTATCTTCATTCATCACCGCGGGACCTTGCGATGGCCTATGTGTTGTTGCTGTTGGCAGGCGCCGTATTGGCGACTTCGGCCGCTTTGTGGCCGCAATTGTACGGAGTGTACGGCGCCCCTCGGCGTTCACGCCTGGGCGCCTGGGTGCTGGGTCATTTCGAGGTGCTTGGCGCTTTCGTTCTGTTCCTCATGGCCATGCATCTTTGTCAGTGATGAGTCGGTGATGCCGGCATCCCGTGGCAGTGATACATTCGCGGTTTATTTCGAATGGAAACGACGATGCGGATCATCGCAGCAGCACTGGGCTTGTGTGTACTCACCGGTTGCACGGGCCTGAACATGAAACAGGCGCGCAGCGCAGCGCCGGTGCAAACCATGAGCTCGGAAAAAACCGCGCAGAAAATAGCCCAGTGCGTTCAATTCAGCTGGCAGGACGAAGCCATGTTCGGTGTCATGACCGATGCCTCTTCGGAGGCCAGCGACGGCGGGTATACGGTGTTCACACCTGCGGCGACCTATTTCGCCGACATCCGCCCGCGCGGCGCCGGCAGTCTGGTCAGCTTCTATGCCCGCGAGCAGGGCGAGGTGGCCACACGTCGCCTGGCCTCCCTGGCCACCTGCCTCTGAGCGCAAGGCCTTGCGCTGCAAAGTAATCTGCACCTCGGCGCTGCGACGGCGTCATATGCGCTGAACCCCATGTGCTTTCAGCGAGGACGATATGGCACCCAGCAGTTCGACGCAGATTCCCGACCCTTTGGATCGTCCCAACGATCCGATCGAACCCGAGCCGTTTGCCGAGGGCAAGCCTGCCGAAGACCCACGTCCCGGCGACGAGAATCTTTCGCCCGTACCGATGGACCGCGATCGGGAGATGGATCCGCGTGAGGTCCGCACCCAGACCGGTGATGCTGACATGAGCCCTGACGATCCCGCCTGAAGCTACCAACTGATGCGCACCCCCAGGCTGCCTTGCAGGCTTTCCTGGGGTTGTGAGTCCAGGCTGCGGGCGTAGTCGGCATTGAGGTACAGGCTGACATCGCTGCTCAATCGGGCTGCGATGCCCAACCCGAGCTGAGCCTGCGTGCTGCGATGCTGGGTGCGCAAGGTGTCGCTGTCATCGAACGTCACTGCGTCTTCGCCCTGGAAGGTGTGCCACAGGTTGGCCCGTACGTAGGGCTCGACCGGCGTACCGCTGACACGGTACTCGCCCTTCAAGCGCGCGCCCAATCTGGCGCGCCAATAGTCTTCGCTGTCGAAGTCCACTTTCGATACCGGGTCACGAGCCGTGTCCAGCGTGACCCTCTGGCCGATCAGTTGCGCCTGCGGCTCCAGTGTCCAGTCCCCGGATAAAGCAATCGGATAGCCGCCTTCCACGGAAAGGGTGATGCCGTGTCCATCGAGATCCAGGCTATAGCCGCGTTCGGAGCGGCTGCGTCCGGTGAACCGGGTGCCCATGGCCACCACGTCCACGTAGCCGCCGGCCGGGCCCACCAGGGTCCAATAGGCACCTAGATTGTCGGCGCGCAGGCGGATGTCGCCCGAGGCGGTGTCGTCGAACCCCAGGGCGAAGCCACGCACCTGGCCGTCCACACGTGAATGCCCAGCGAACAGTCCTGCATGCTGGCGATAGCCGCCGTCGCCGAGGGTGGCGAACAAGTCGTGACCGACCTGGTAGCCGCGGGTGTTGCCTTTGAGGCTTGGCGCTGCGGCCCCGGCCCATTTCTGCCGCCCGTGGCTGCCGAATGTGCGTGCCCAGCCCGCCGCCAGGGCGCCGCGCTCACCGAGCAGGCTTTGTTCGCCCTGCCGCTCGTGGAAACTGCCCAGGCTGTCCAGCGCCAGCAAGGCGGCGGCCGGAGGTACGACGCTGTAGGCCGGCACCTCGATCCGATAGAGCACGATACGCTGGCCCGGAGTGGCCTGCGGCAAGGTCGGCGTGCCGACCGCAGCAACGGGTGTCTGGGCGGCTGGAGCCGGTTCCGTTGGTGCCGGTTCGGCCACAGGTGTTTCCGGCTGCACGGGCGCCGGCGGCACGAATGGCTCGACCGGGGTCTCCTCGGGCAGTTCGGCGTCCGGCGGTGTTACCGGTGGCGGCTCATCGACCGGGGGTTGCGTCACCGGAGGTTGGACAACGGGCGGCTCGATGATCGGTGGTTCGGCTATCGGGGGTTCGACCACCGGGGGCGCGATGATCGGCGGTTCGACCACAGGCGGTGTCACCGGCGGCGCTGCCACCACGGAAGATCGCAGGAACCAGCTGTTCTCGCTGCCTGCGGTCACGCCGCCCTTGAACAGGTAATACTGATAGGCCCCGACCGACAAGTCTTGCGCCAGGTTGAAAGCGCCGTCAGTGCTGGTCGCGCCCTGCGTGGCCTCGACCACGGCAATGCCGTTGGCAAGGGTCAGCGCGCCCTGGCCGTCGAGGTTGTCCACCGTGATCGCCGTGCTGCCGCTGACGGTGCCGCGCGCCACGATCAGCCGGTCGGCAGGCGCGTCGTCACCACCCAGCACGCTCTGCAAGCGCAAACGCGCGTCATTGCCCACATAGTTGCCAATCACGGTCAGCCGGTCACTCGCGTCGGCGCCACTGCGGGTCAGATCGATCAGGCCGGCGTTGTTCAGGGTCACCGTTTGCCCGGCGACTATCGGCCCGACCCAGCCCTGGGTGGCGCCCAGCGTACTGGTGCGGTCAAGGTTGAGCAGACCGCTGTCCAGCGGCGTCGAGTCATCGGCCAGGCTCAGCCGGTCGGGCAGGTCCAGCACCGAGCCGTTGTTCAGGTTGATGGTTTCCCAGTAGCTGTAGCGCGCGCCGCCGGTAGTGCGGCTGTTGTCCAGGGTCAGGGTATCGACCCCGGCATCACCGTAGACCAGGCTGGGGGAGGCCAGTTGTGTCTCGCCCAGGTTGCTCAGCAGCGCCGTATCGTTGCCTGGGCCCAGGCTGATGGCGCCGTGGATCAGGCCCGCGTCGCGCCAGATGAAGCGGTCGTCGCCGAAGCTGAGCAAGACGTTGCCGCCGATATCACCACCGCTTACCGTCACCTGGTCGGTGCCGCCACTGACGCTGATGTTGCCGCCGATGCTGCCTGCGGAAACGGCGATGGTGTCATTGCCGAAGCCGGCAACCAGGTTGCCGTTGATGCGCCCGCCGGACAGCTCGAACAGGTTGTTGTCGAGCTTCATGTCGACCCGGCCGATGGTGCCGCCGCTCATCCGCGCGATGTCGCCGTCCTCGAAGGCGCCGACGATAGTGCCGTCGGTCATGAGAAAGGTATCCAGCCCGTCACCTTGCCCCAGAGCCTGGATCTGCCCGCCGCGCATGATGAAGTTGTCGATGCCGCTGCCTTGGTTAACCGTACCGCTGACGGTACCGCCAACGACTTCGAGCGTATCGGCGCCATCGCCTTGGGTCAGGGACAACAGGCGCCCGGCGCTGATGAACACGGTATCGGCACCCGCGCCGGTGTTCAGTGCGCCGCCCACAGTGCCCGAGCGTATCAACAAGCTGTCCTGGCCAGGGCCGAACTCGACCGCGCCGGTGATGGTGCCCGTGCCGTCGGCGGGCAGGGTAAGGCTGTTGTTGCCCAGCAGGTCGGAAAGCCCCGGCGCCGTTCCGCTGTCGCACACGTAGGCGTCATTGCCGACGCCGGGGCTGAAGGTGCAATCGGACCGGGCGTATTCGCACGGTACGGCCAGTGCGGTCAGTAGACTGGTGCGTATCAACAACTCGTTGGTATTCATTGGCAACTCCCACAGCCAAGCGCGCGGATTAAACAAGGCGCGGTGGGCGATCAGGTGGTCAATGCAGACTTGCAATGCAACGAGTGTAGTCGAGAGGTTTTTAAAGTTGGTATTAAAAGCAGCTTTATATCAAGTTATTCAATAACGGTATTGATGAAAATATCTATTCATCAATACCGTTGGCAGTGAGCGCATTGTTGCTGTCTATCGATATTCAAGAAGCCTTGCGCGGGCTGCGACGTGCAGGCGTTTTTTTCGTCGCGGATTTTTCCTTGGCAGGCTTGGCCTTCGACGTGGTGGGTGATTTGCCAGCGAGGCTGCGCTTGAGCAGTTCGGTCAGGTCGATGACATCCGCAGTCTTGCGCGCTTCCTGGCCGACCTCGGTTTCCACGTCTTCGATCTCACCCTTGTTGGCCTTTTTCTCCACTAGCGCCATGATCTTCTGCTCGAACTTGTCGACGTACTCGTCAGGCTGCCAGTCGCCACTCATGTCTTCGACCAGGCGCTTGGCCATGTCCAGTTCCTTCTTGGTCAGTTCGGGTTTCTTCACCTCTTTGCCCAGCTCGAGTATGTCCAGGTCGCGAACTTCCGAAGGCCAGCGCAACTTGACCATCACCAGCGCGCCGTCCAATGGCATCAGTGCCGCCAAGTACTGGCGGGTGTGCAATACCACCAACGCAAGTGCAACTTTCTTGGTACTGATCAGCGTTTCGCGCAACAGCGCGTAGACTTTCTCGCCACGTCGGTCAGGTGCCAGGAAGTAGGGTGTGTCGATATTGGGCAGGGGGATCTGGTTGCGGTCGACGAAGGAGAAAATATCGATGGTCTGGGTTGAAACAGGGTGCGCGGCGCGGATCTCGTCTTCACTCAAGACTACGTAGCGACCTTTTTCGTACTGAACACCTTTGACGATGTTTTCCTTGTCCATCTCCTTGCCGGTTTTCTTGTTGATACGCTTGTAGCCGACCGGGTCCATGCTGCGTTTGTCCAGCCAGTCGAAGTCGACGCCCTGGGAGGCAGTGGCCGATACCAGCGCTACGGGAATATGAACCAGCCCGAAGCTGATCGCGCCTTTCCAGATTGCTCGTGCCATGGTGAAGGATGCTCCTGCGCGGTGTGTTTGCAGGTGACCTTGCAGCCGCCCGCTAAGTTTCAATGGGCTGGGTGCGATGCAATTTGCAACGCTGTTGCACCTGGATCTTGCACAATGCACGATACGTTTAGGTGCTTTAGGGGTTAAGTGTTTGATTTGTATGGCGAGTGTATGGCGAGGCGTGGGGCATGGAACGTGCACTGTATTCGGGCAAGCCCGATCTCAGGGATAAGACCAAGAATGGAGTGTCATCATGTTGTCCACCCTTGAACTGCGCAATATCATTGAAAGCAGTTTCCTGCCGCACCGCTGCCAATGTACCCAGGCCCATGACCGTTCGCTGACTGTGCGCGTGTTCGACCGTACTTCGCACAAGGTGGATTACATGCTCAGCGGCATTCGCACCGAGCAATTGACCAGTAGCCGCGCGATCTCGAACCTCATCGCAGGCATGCGCACCGACCTCAAATTGCAGCACCAAAGGCCCAAGGCGGTTGGCGAGTACCTTTGACCCCGTAGCAGCGGCCTTTTTTCGCTGTAGGAGCGGTCTGTGGCCGCGAACCAGACACCGCGGTGCATCCACCGGTACGCGGTGGGCCTTCGCGGCCGATGACCGCTCCTACGGATGTTCGTCAATCGCGGTAGAACACCTGCACCAGGTGATAACCGAACTTGCTTTTCACCGGCCCGTGCACCGTACGCAGCGGTTTCTTGAAAATGATCTGGTCGATGGCACCGACCATCTGCCCCGGTCGCACTTCACCCAGGTCACCGCCGCGCTTGCCTGACGGGCAGGTCGAATACTTTTTCGCCAGCACATCGAACGCCTCACCTTTGGCAATCCGCAGGCGCAGCGCCTCCGCCTCCTCGGCAGTTTTGACCAGAATGTGCCTTGCTTGTGCCTTCATTGCCCGATGCTCGCTGGAAAAAGCCGCTGATTATGCCGCAAATCACGCCAGGTTGATCATGTCGCGGATCTTGCTGCCCAGGCGCTCGATGGAAAACGGCTTGGTGATCATGTCCATGCCCTCGGCAAGAAAACCGTAGCGTTCCGCCGCTTTCTCGGCATAGCCGGTGATGAACAGCACCTTCAAGCCCGGCCGCTGCTGCCGTGCAATCTCCGCCAACTGCCGGCCGTTGAGCCCTGGCAGGCCCACATCGGTCACCAGCAGGTCGATGTCCAATCCCGCGTCGAGCAAGGCCAGCGCCGCCGTGGCCTCGCCGGCGGAATGCGCGGCGTAGCCCAGTTCGTCGAGCACATCGAGCACCAGCATCCGCACCGCTGGATCGTCCTCGACCACCAGCACGCTTTCACCGTCCCGGGCCATGGGCAACACGGCCGGAGCGCGCTGCTCGGCCAGCGCATCGGACGGTTCGCTGTGCCGCGGCAGGTACAGGCGCACGCAGGTGCCCTCGCCGGGACGGCTCTGCAGCGTTACCTGTCCGCCCGACTGCTGGGCGAAGCCATAGATCATCGACAGGCCCAGGCCGGTGCCCTGACCGATGGGCTTGGTGGTGAAGAACGGATCGAATGCCTTGGCCAGCACCGGCGCACTCATGCCGCTGCCGTTGTCGCTGACCCGGAACATCACGTAGGCACCCGGCTTGACCGGCTCCAGCGTAGCGCCTTCCGGGGTGGCGTCGAGCTCGCAGTTGGCGGTTTCGATGGTCAGCACACCACTGTCCGGCATCGCGTCGCGGGCATTGATCACCAGATTGAGCAGGGCGTTCTCCAGCTGGCTGGCATCGGTGTTCACTGGCCAGACGTCGGGCGCCAGTTGCAGCTGCAACTGCAGATGTTCGCCGAGCGTGCGGCTGAACAGCTCTTCGAGCGAATGCACCAGCGCGTTGGGCGCCAGGCGCTTGCGGTCCAGCGACTGCCGTCGCGAAAACGCCAGCAAGCGATGGGTCAGACCGGCGGCGCGATGGGCCGAACTGACCGCCGCCTCGCTGAAGCGCTTGATTTCGCTGCTGCGCCCGGCGTCGATGTAGCGCTGCATCAGGTCGAGGCTGCCGATGATGCCGGTGAGCATGTTGTTGAAGTCGTGGGCGATGCCACCGGTCAACTGCCCCAGCGCTTCCATCTTCTGCGCGTGGCGCAACGCCTCTTCGGCGCGTTCGCGCTCCTGCATTTCGTTCTGCAGGCGCAGGTTGACCTCGGCCAGGGCCTGGGTCCGCTCGCTGACCCGGGTTTCCAGGTGCTCGTTGAGCTCGCGCAGCGCCTGCTCCACCTGGCGGCGATTATGTACGTCTTCGGTCATGCCGAACCATTGCCGGATCACGCCGTCGGCATCCAATTGGGGCAGCGCACGGGCGTGCATCCAGTGGTAGCTGCCATCGGCCATGCGCAGACGGTACTCGGCATCGTAGGGGCGACCAGTGCTCACCGCCAGGTGCCAGGCGTCGAGGGTTGGCAGGTGATCGTCAGGATGCACCAGTTGCGCCCAATCGTCGTCCGGTCGCAGGCTGCGCATGCCGGTCAGCTGGCGCCAGCGCTCGGTCTGGCTTTCGCCGTCGGTGCGGCCATTGGCATCGGCGGTCCAGTGCACCGCCGGGGACAGCTCGATGGCCATGCGGAAATGCGCCTCGCTGTCGCGCAGCTCCTGCTCGGTGCGTTTGCCCACCGCGCTCACTTCACGGCGCTCGTTGGCCTCGATGGCCGTGACCAGAATGCCGGCGACGCGCTCGTTTTCGTCGCGAATCGGGCTGTAGGTGAGGTCCAGCCAGACCCGCGCCGAGTGCCCTTCGCGCGGCAGATTGAAGCCCTTCTCGGTGAAGGCACGCACTTCGCCGCGCATCACCGCGGCGTAGATGGGATCGGAAAATGGCTTGAGCTCGGGCCAGATGCGGTCCACCGGCTGGCCCAGGGCGCGGGGGTGGTTGCTGCCCACCAGCAAGGCAAAGGCGTCGTTGTACAGCTGGCACAGTTGCGTGCCCCACAGCAGCAGCATCGGCATGGGCGAGTGGGTGACGATGTCCACGGCCGTGCGCAGGCTCTGTGGCCAGGCATCGGGGCCGGGCAGGGGGCTGTCGGTCCAGTCCATGTTGGCGATCAATGTCGCGACCTTGCCGCCCACAGGTGAGGCATTCATTGCGTTATCCTTTGATTTACCGCGGCTGCTTATCCAGCCAAGCTATAGCGTACTTTCTATCGACCGCCTTTACAGGACCCCAAGCCTATGGAAATCCAGGCATTGCTCAAGCTCCTGGCCAGTCAGGACGGCTCCGACCTCTACCTGTCCACTGGCGCGCCACCCTGCGCCAAGTTCAACGGCGTGCTCAAGCCGCTCAGCGCCGAAGCCTTGAAACCAGGCGACATTGCCGCGATCGCGGCCAGCATCATGGACGCCGAGCAGCGTATCGACTTCGAGCGTGAGCTGGAAATGAATCTGGCGTTGTCGATCCACGGGGTAGGGCGCTTTCGCGTCAATATCTTCAAGCAGCGCAACGAAGTGTCCATTGTCGCACGCAACATCAAGCTCGACATTCCCAGCTTCGAAGACCTCAAGCTGCCGCGCAAGCTGCTCGACGTGATCATGGAAAAGCGCGGCCTGGTGCTGTTCGTCGGCGCGACCGGTTCCGGCAAGTCGACGTCGCTGGCCGCATTGATCGACTACCGCAACCGCAACAGCAGCGGGCACATCATCACCATCGAGGACCCGGTGGAGTTCATCCACCGGCACAAGAAGTCGATCATCAACCAGCGTGAAGTGGGGGTCGACACGCGCAGCTTCCAGGCCGCCCTGAAAAACACCCTGCGCCAGGCGCCGGACGTGATCCTGATCGGCGAGATCCGCGACCGCGAAACCATGGAACACGCACTGGCATTCGCCGACACCGGCCACCTGGCGATTTCCACCTTGCACGCCAACAACGCCAACCAGGCGCTGGACCGCATCATCAATTTCTTCCCCGAAGACCGCCGCCCGCAGTTGCTCAACGATCTGGGCAACAACCTGCAGGCGTTCGTCTCGCAGCGGCTGGTACGCACCACCGACGGCAAGCGCCGCGCCGCGGTCGAGGTGATGCTGGGCACGCCGACGATTCGCGACTTCATTCACCGCAACGAGTTTTCCGAGCTCAAGGGCATCATGGAGAAATCGGTGAACCTGGGCATGCAGACGTTCGACCATGCTTTGTACGAGCTGGCCATCGAGGGGGCGATCAGCGAGGAAGAAGCGTTGAAGAATGCCGATTCGGTGAACAACCTGCGCCTGCGCTTGAAGCTGCATGGCGAGGAAGGCGTGCAGCACACCTCGGCGCCCGCCCCGCCCACGCCTGCATCCGACCGCAAAAGCGCAGATTGGGGCCTGGTGAGCGACGACCCCGAAAGCCCGCAGTGACCCGCCAATGATCCTTGTAGCAGCGGCGCGAGCCGCGTCCGGCCTCATCGCGGTTTTACAGATACACCGCAGCGCACCCGGACGCGGCTCGCGCCGCTGCTACAAGGGTCTGCGCTACAGATGAATCTCAACCGCCAACGGCAAATGGTCCGACAGGTGCGTCCACGGCTTGTTGCCCAGAATGATCGGCCCGTGGCTGGTCGCGTTGCGCACATAGATCCGATCCAGGCGCAGCAGCGGAAAGCGCGCCGGGTAGGTCTTGGCCAACTGCCCGTTGTGCCGTTCGAACGCCTCGTGCAGATCCTTGCGCTTGGCCAGCGTAGCGTTGCCGCGCAACTGCCAGTCGTTGAAATCGCCGGCAATGATCACCGGCGCATCCTCGGGCAACGAATCGAGCAGCTGGCTCAACAGCGCCAATTGCTGTTGCCGGTGGCTTTCCAGCAGCGACAAGTGCACACAGATCGCATGCACCTCGTCGTGCCCCGGTACCTGCAACACGCAATGCAGCAAGCCGCGGCGCTCGGGCCCGGTGATCGAGATGTCGAGGTTGCTGTAGCGCAGGATCGGGTACTTGGACAGCACAGCGTTGCCATGGTGGCCGTCCGGGTACACCGCGTTGCGCCCGTAGGCGAAATCGCTCCACATGCTGTCGGCGAGAAACTCGTACTGTGACATCTGCGGCCAGTTGGAGAACTTCGACGCATGGCCGTCGTGGCCGCCCAGCACTTCCTGCAGGAACACCAGGTCGGCGCTGGTGCTGCGCACCGCCTCACGCAATTCGGGCAGGATGAAACGGCGGTTGAATGCGGTAAAACCCTTGTGTGTATTCACCGTCAGCACCCGCAGGCGATGCACTTCACGGGTCTGGTCCGGCGCTTGCGGGCCGAGCGGTTCGCTGGGGGGAGCGATGGTCACAGAAGCTCCTTGCACATGGTAATGTCCTTACTCCGACTTTGCCGGCACGGGGCGGTTCCCCGCGTCATTGCGCCAGCCAGCCACCGTCGATGTTCCACGCCGCACCGCGCACCTGGCTGCCGGCCTCGCTGCACAGAAACATCACCAGTTCGCCCAGATGCTCGGGCGTGACGAATTCCAGCGAGGGCTGTTTTTCCGCAAGCAGTTCGCGCTGGGCGTCGGCCGGGTCACCACCCTTGGCTGCACGATCATCGATCTGCTTCTGCACCAGCGGAGTCAGCACGAAGCCGGGGCAGATGGCGTTGCAGGTGATCTGCGTAGTCGCGGTTTCCAGGCCGACCACCTTGGTCAGGCCGATCACGCCATGCTTGGCGGCGACATAGGCGGCCTTGCCGACCGAGCCGACCTGACCGTGCACCGAAGCGATATTGACGATCCGCCCCCAGCCTTTCTCACGCATGCCCGGCAGCGCCAGGCGAGTGCCGTGGAACACCGAGGACAGGTTGATCGCGATGATCGCATCCCAGCGCTCAACGGGAAATGCCTCGACCGCCGCCACGTGCTGGATGCCGGCGTTGTTGACCAGGATATCGACACCGCCGAACGTCGCTTGCACGTACTCGAACAGCTCGGCCAGCTGCGTCGGGTCGCTCACGTCGGCACCGTGGTGGGCGACCTGGGTGCCATGCCGGCGTACTTCCGCGAGGGCCGCCGCCGGATCGCCGAAACCGTTGAGCACCACGTTGGCGCCGTGGCGGGCCAGCACCGAGGCAATGCCCAGGCCGATGCCGCTGGTGGAGCCGGTAACCAAAGCCGTCTTGCCGTCGAGTGCCATATGCATTGCCTCTGGGGTTGTCCTGCAATCTATACCACGCTACACCAGCGCCGCCTGCAGTAATTCCTGGGTGTAGGGATGCCGAGGGTCGGTGAACAGTCGGTCGGTAGGGCCGTGCTCCACCACCTGGCCGTCCTTGACCACGATCACATCATGGGCCAGCGCCCGCACCACCGCCAGGTCATGGCTGATGAACAGGTAGGTCAGGCCGTGGCGCTCCTGCAACTGGCGCAGCAGTTGCACCACCTGCTTCTGCACCGTGCGGTCGAGGGCCGAGGTCGGCTCGTCCAGCAGAATCAGCGCCGGGCGCAGCACCAGTGCCCGCGCGATGGCGATACGCTGACGCTGGCCACCGGAAAATTCATGGGGGTAGCGGTGCCGCGCCGCGGGGTCCAGGCCGACTTCGCGCAGCACCTGGACGACCTGCTCGTCGCAGGCCCGGGCGTTGGCGCCGCTGTGCACTTCCAGACCTTCGCTGATGATTTGCGCCACCGACATGCGCGGGCTGAGGCTGCCGAAGGGGTCCTGGAAGACCACCTGCATCTGCTTGCGCCACGGCCGCATCTGCTTCTGATCCAGACCATCGAGTGCCTGGCCCTGGAAGCGGATGCTGCCCTGGGAGTCGAGCAGGCGCAGGATCGCCTGGCCGAGGGTCGACTTGCCCGAACCGGACTCGCCGACGATGCCCAGGGTCTTGCCCTGCTGCACGCTCAGGCTGATGCCGTCCACTGCCTTGACGAACTCGCGCGGCTTGCGGAACAGGCCGCCGTCCAACGGGTACCAGACCTTCAGGCCGTCGACCTGCAACAGTTCCGGCCGATTCTCCTGGCACAGCACCGCGCCGGCCGGTTCAGCGTCCAGCAACAGTTGGCTATAGGGGTGCTGCGGTGCACTGAACAGCTGCTCGCAAGCGGCCTGCTCGACGATTTCGCCGGCACGCATCACACAGACATGCTGGGCAATGCTGCGCACCAGGTTGAGGTCGTGGCTGATCAGCAGCAGCGACATGCCCAGGCGCTTCTGCAATGACTGCAGCAACAGCAGGATGCGCCGTTGCACCGTCACGTCGAGGGCGGTGGTGGGTTCGTCGGCGATCAACAGCTGTGGCTCGCAGGCCAATGCCATGGCGATCATCACGCGCTGGCGCTGGCCACCGGACAACTGGTGCGGGTAGGCCTTGAGGCGTTTGCGCGGGTTCTGGATGCCGACCATCTCGAGCAATTCCAGGATGCGTGCCTCGGCCTGCTTGCCACCCATGCCCTTGTGCACCAGCAGGGTTTCACCGATCTGCTTGTGCACGGTGTGCAAGGGATTGAGCGAAGTCATGGGCTCCTGGAAAATCATGGCGATGCGATCGCCGCGCATGCGGCGCAGGGTCGCTGCATCGGCGCCCATCAGTTCCTGCCCCAGGTAGCGCACGCTGCCGCTGCTCGTGCAAGCGGTGTTGGGCAACAGTTGCAGGATGGAATGGGCCGTCACCGACTTGCCCGAACCCGATTCCCCGACCAGGGCCACGCACTGGCCGACGGGAATGTCGAAGCTCACGTCCTTGACTACCGAATGGCCATTGAACGCCACGCTCAGGTCGCGGATTTCGATGAGGTTTTCAGCGGTCATGGGCAGGGCCTTCTGCGGGGACTGGGATACCGCGTTCGCGGCCACTGGCCGCTCCTACAGGGATTGGTGAAGTGCCTGCATCCACTGTAGGAGCGGTCAGCGGCCGCGAATGAACCCCCACAAATCCCCAGTCAAGCACGCGGATCGAACGCATCGCGCAGCCCCTCTCCAATGAACACCAGCAGCGACAGTATCAGCGCCAGCGTGAAAAACGCGGTAAACCCCAACCAGGGTGCCTGCAGGTTCTGTTTGCCCTGGGCAATCAATTCCCCCAGCGAAGCGCTGCCGGCCGGCATGCCGAAACCGAGGAAATCCAACGCCGTCAGCGTGGAAATCGCCCCGGTCAGAATGAACGGCAGAAAGCTCAGGGTCGCGTTCATGGCGTTGGGCAGAATGTGCCGCAGAATGATCTTGCGGTCCGACAGCCCCAGCGCTCGCGCTGCCTTGACGTATTCCAGATTGCGCCCGCGCAGGAACTCGGCGCGCACCACGTCCACCAGCGCCAACCAGGAAAACAGCGCCATGATCCCCAGCAACCACCAGAAATTGGGTTCGACGAAGCCCGACAGGATGATCAGCAGGTAAAGCACCGGCAGCCCCGACCAGACCTCCAGCAGACGCTGGCCGAACAGGTCCACCCAACCGCCGTAGTAGCCCTGCAGAGCACCGGCGCCGATGCCGATCAGTGAGCTGATCAAGGTCAATGCGAGGGCAAACAGGATCGACACCCGCGCGCCGAAGATGACCCGCGCCAGCACATCGCGCGACTGGTCGTCGGTGCCCAGCCAGTT
The DNA here is from genome assembly GCF_014235765.1 of Pseudomonas baltica. Taxonomy (GTDB): domain Bacteria; phylum Pseudomonadota; class Gammaproteobacteria; order Pseudomonadales; family Pseudomonadaceae; genus Aquipseudomonas; species Aquipseudomonas baltica. The sequence goes on along the minus strand of NZ_JACMYH010000001.1, from coordinate 932,552 downwards.
GGTGGTCGACGGCGGGCTGGGAGCCGGTTGGCTCAGGTCGTAGTTGGGCGTGTCGGCGCTGAACGGAATCGGCGGAAACAGCATCCAGCCGCCGCGCGCCTCGATCAACTGCCGCACATACTCGCTGCGGTAGTCGGCCTGGAACGGCAGCTGGCCGCCGAATTCCATCTCGGTATGGCGCTTGAACACCGGGAAATACAGCTCGCCGTCGTACTTGAGCACCAGCGGTTTGTCATTGGCGACCAACTCGCCGCCCAGCGTCAGGGCGAACAGGGCCAGGAACAGCCACAGCGACCACCAGCCGCGACGGTTTTGCTTGAAGCGGTCCAGGCGACGACGGGCCAGGGGCGACAGGCGCATCAGGCATTCCTCGCGCTGAAGTCGATGCGGGGATCGACCAGGGTGTAGCACAGGTCGCCGATCAGTTTGATCAGCAGCCCCAGCAGGGTAAAGATGAACAGCGAGCCGAACACCACCGGATAATCCCGCGCCACGGCGGCCTCATAGCTCAGGCGACCGAGCCCGTCGAGGGAGAAGATCACCTCGATCAGCAACGAACCGGCGAAGAACACGCTGATGAACGCCTGTGGCAGGCCGGCCACCACCAGCAGCATGGCGTTGCGGAACACGTGGCCGTACAGCACCCGTTGCTCGCTCAGGCCCTTGGCCCGCGCCGTCACCACGTATTGCCGGGTGACCTCGTTGAGGAAGGAATTCTTGGTAAGAATGGTCAAGGTGGCGAAACCACCGATCACCAGCGAGGTGACCGGCAGCACCAGGTGCCAGAAGTAGTCGGCGACCTTGCCCAGCACGCTGAGCTCGGCGAAATTGTCCGAGACCAGCCCGCGCACCGGAAACCAGTTCAACGAAGTGCCGCCGGCGAACACCACGATCAGCAGCATGGCGAACAGGAACGCCGGCATGGCATAGCCGATGATAATCAGGCTGCTGCTCCAGATGTCGAAGCGGCTGCCATGGTGCACCGCCTTGCGAATGCCCAGCGGGATCGACACCAGGTAGGTGATCAAGGTGGCCCAGAAGCCCAGCGAGAGGGTCACCGGCATCTTGTCCAGGATCAGGTCGGTGACCTTGGCGCCGCGAAAGAAGCTGCTGCCGAAATCCAGCACCGCGTAGCTCTTGATCATCAGCCACAGGCGCTCGTGGGCCGGTTTGTCGAAACCGTACTGGCGCTCGATGTCCTTGATCAGTTTCGGGTCCAGGCCACGGCTGGCCCGCGAGCCGCCCTGCAGCGTGTCGCCGCCGCCACCGGTGACGCTGGCGCCGCCTACGCCCTGCAGGCGCGCGATGGCTTGCTCGACCGGGCCGCCCGGCGCGGCCTGGACGATGGCGAAATTGACCAGCAGGATCGCCAGCAAGGTCGGCACGATCAGCAGCAGGCGACGTAGCGTGTAACCCAGCATCAGTGAGTCTTCCCTGTCAGGCGGTCGCGCATCTGTTCGGTGGTCAGCGCCGTCGGGCTGACCTCCCACCAGGTTTCGATGGCCGGGTCATTGGGCGCTGGCGAGGCGGGCATGCCGAAGCGGTTCCACCACACCGTGGAGGTGCCCGGCGGGTAATAGTTGGGCACCCAGTAGTAGTTCCACTGCAGCACCCGGTCGAGGGCGTGCGCGTAGTCGCGCATCTGCGGTTGCGTGCTGGCCGCGCCGAGGCCATTGATCAACTGGTCCACGGCCGGGTCCTTGAGCACCATCAGGTTGTTCGAGCCGGGGTCGGTGGCCACGCTCGAGCCGAAGAAGTTGTACAGCTCGATGCCCGGCGTCGGGGTCACCGGGTAGCCGCTGATGATCATGTCGTAGTCGCGCGCCATCAAGCGGTTGACGTACTGCGAGGAATCGATGCGACGAATCTCCATGGTGATGCCGATCTGCGCCAGGTTGCGTTTCCACGGCAGCAGCAAGCGCTCCAGACCGTTCTGGGTATTGAGAAAGGTGAAGCTCAGCGGCTGGCCTTCGGCGTTCACCAGACGGTCGCCGTCCGCATGCCAACCGGCCAGTTGCAGCAAACGCAGCGCCTGCAGCTGCTTGTCGCGGATCACCCCGGAGCCGTCGCTGACGGGCGCATGAAAGACTTTACTGAACACTTCATCCGGCACCTGGCCACGCAGTTTTTCCAGAATCTGCAATTCGCCGTCGCTGGGCAATTCACGGGCGGCCAGCGGGCTGTTGGAGAAGAAGCTCTGCTGCCGGATGTACATGCCGCGCATCATCTGCCGGTTGCTCCATTCGAAGTCCCAGAGCATGGCCAGCGCCTGGCGCACGCGGCGGTCCTGGAACACCGGTCGCTGCAGATTGAAAATGAAGCCCTGGGCCGATTGCAGGCCCTGCTTGGCCAGGTGCGCGCGTTGCAGGCGGCCATCGTCGAGCGCCGGGCCGTTGTAGCCGATGGTGTAGGCGGTAGCGGAGAACTCGCGGTTGTAGTCGTAACCGCCGCCGCGCAGCACCTGGCGGGCCACGTCGGTGTCGCCGAAGTACTCGATGCTGAAGCGGTCGAAGTTGTACATGCCGCGTGCTTCGGGCAGGTCCTTGCCCCACCAGTCGGGGTTGCGCTGGAAGGTGATGCTGCGGCCGTTGTCGATCTTGTCGATACGGTACGGGCCGCTGCCCAGCGGTGCCCCGAAGCCGCCGCCGTTGGCGAAGTCGCGGGTTTTCCACCAGTGTTCGGGCAGCACCGGCAGCGTCGCCAGGTCCAGCGGCAGGGTGCGGCTTTCGGCGCTCTTGAAGTTGAAACGCACCTGGCGCGGGCCCTCGACCTGCACGTCCGCCACATTGGCGAACTGCGTGCGGTAGCCCAGGCTGCCTTCGCGCATCAACAGCTCGAAGGTGTAGCGCACGTCCTGCGCGGTGATCGGCTGGCCGTCGGCGAACACCGCCTTTGGGTTGAGGTAGAAGCGCAGCCACAGGCCGTCTTCACTGCGCTCCATGCGCTCGGCCACCAGCCCGTACACGGTGTACGGCTCGTCCAGCGAGCGCACCGCCAGAGGGGCGTAGAGCAGGCCGTCGACCTGGCTGACGCCAATGCCCTTGTCGATGTACGGCAGAATGTGGTCGTACTGGCCGATCTCCACCGCCGAGCGACGCAGGCTGCCGCCCTTGGGCGCATCGGGATTCACATAGTCGAAATGCTGGAAGTCGGCAGGGTAGCGGGGCGCTTCGCCGTAGACGGTCAATGCGTGCTGCGGCGCAGCCTGGGCATTGCTCGCGGTGGTGAACAGGGCACAAAGAACGAATGAGAGGAAAGCTGCGCGCATTATCTGCCTGATTCGAAGAGCGAAGGGTGCAGCCTAACATCATGGCCCGGTGGCATTGCAAATGCAGAACGGCCCGCGATAGACGGGCCGTTCGGGTGTAACGCAGACCGTGGACTGATCAGTCCTGGCGGCTGGTGACTTCCAGCAGGTGGTAACCGAACTGGGTCTTCACCGGGCCCTGCACGACGTTGATCGGCGCGCTGAACACGACGGTGTCGAATTCCTTGACCATCTGGCCTGGGCCGAACGAACCCAGGTCGCCACCTTGGCGGCTGGAGGGGCAGGTGGAGTTGGCCTTGGCGATCTCCGCGAAATCGGCGCCGCCTTCGATCTGGGACTTGAGGTCGATGCACTTGGCTTCGTCGGCGACCAGGATGTGGCGGGCAGTGGCTTTAGCCATGATGATTCTCCTTTCTGAAAAAGTGGGCAGGGTACCCGATTGAGGGGGCATTTTCCTGCAAAAGTTCCATACGAATGTGTACGGACGCTCAGTCGCGGCAATGCACCTGGCGCCCTGCGGCGTAGGTCTGCAGCACCGCGCGGTCGTCGCCCAGGGTCATCAGCACGAACAGCACTTCCTCGAAGGTCTTGGCCTGGCCGATGCGATAGCTCAGCAGCGGCGTGGCATGGTAGTCGAGCACCACGAAGTCGGCGTCGGTGCCTGGTTGCAGCGTACCGATACGGTCTTCCAGGCGCAGTGCGCGAGCGCCGCCCAGGGTCGCCAGGTACAGCGACTTGAACGGGTTGAGCTTTTCGCCCTGCAACTGCATGACCTTGTACGCCTCGTTCAGGGTCTGCAACAGCGAGAAGCTGGTGCCACCACCGACATCGGTGCCCAGGCCGACATTGACCTTGAAGCGCTCGGCCTGGGGCAGGTTGAACAGGCCGCTGCCCAGGAACAGGTTAGAGGTGGGGCAGAAGGCGATGGCCGAGCCGGTCTCGGCCAGGCGCTGGCATTCCTCGTCGCACAGGTGCACGCCGTGGGCCAGCACCGAGCGCTCGCCGAGCAGTTGGTAATGGTCGTACACATCCAGGTAGTTGCGCCGCTCGGGGAACAGCGCCTTGACCCACTCGATTTCCTTGAGGTTCTCGCTGATGTGGGTCTGCAGGTAGACGTCCGGGTATTCGCGCAGCAATTGCCCGGCCAGGGTCAACTGCGCCTCGCTGCTGGTCGGCGCGAAGCGTGGCGTCACCGCGTAGTGCAGGCGGCCCTTGCCGTGCCAGCGCTCGATCAGCGCCTTGCTCTGGGCGTAGCTGCTCTGGGCGGTATCGGTCAGGTAGTCCGGGGCGTTGCGGTCCATCATCACCTTGCCGGCGATCAAGCGCAGGTCCAGGGCCTCGGCGGCCTCGAACAGGGCGTCGACCGATTCAGGGTGAACGCTGCCGAACACCAGCGCGGTGGTGGTGCCGTTGCGCAGCAGTTCCTTGAGGAAGATATCGGCCACTTGGTCGGCATGGGCCTTGTCGCTGAACTGGCCTTCGCACGGGAAGGTGTACTCGTTCAGCCAGTCCAGCAGTTGCTCGCCATAGGAACCAACCATGCCGGTCTGTGGAAAATGAATGTGGGTGTCGATGAAACCGGGGGTGATCAAGGCATCCGGGTAATGAGTGACCTCGACGGTGGCCGGCAGGGTCGGCAGCACCTCGTCGGCCGCGCCCAGCGCCAGGATGCGACCGTCCTCCACCACCAGCACGCCATCGGCGAAGTATTGGTAGGAGGCCTGGACACCGACCAGGGCAGGGTCGTCGAGGCTGTGCAGGATCGCGGCGCGATAGGCTTTGCGGGTAAGGCTCATGGTGCATCTCTCAAGGTAACGGGGCTGCGGCGCGAGCGCGGCAGCAGTTGGGCGACCTCCGGCGAGCTGGCTGTCCCCGGCTCGGCGCGGGCGCCAAAGTGCGCATTGTAGGTGGCGATGATCTCGGCGGCGATGGAAACGGCGATTTCCATCGGCAGCTTGCCTTTGACTGCCGCCAGGCCCATGGGGCAGCGCATGCGCTGCACTACACTGGGCGCGATGCCGCGGTCGCGCAGGCGATGCTCGAAGCGGGCGCGTTTGGTGGCCGAGCCGATCAGGCCGAACCAGGTGAAGTCGTTGCGTTCGAGAATGGCCCGGGTCAACTCCAGATCGAGCGAGTGGTCGTGGGTCATGACGATGCAGTAGCTGCCCGCCGGCAGGCTCGCCACTTCATCCACCGGGTCGTCGGTGATCACCTGGCAGACCCCGTCGGGCAGGCTCGGCGGAAACTCGTCGGCCCGCGAATCGACCCAGCGCACCCGGCACGGCAGGCTCGCCAGCAGGGGCACCAGCGCGCGGCCGACGTGGCCGGCGCCGAACACCACCACCTGGGCCTGCGCCTGCAGCATGGGCTCGAACAGCAGCACCGTGGCACCGCCGCAGCATTGGCCCAGGCTGGCGCCCAGGCTGAAGCGTTCCAGGCGCGTGGCGCGGGTGCCTTCGGCGAGCATCTGTCGAGCGATGTGCAGGCACTTGTACTCCAGATGACCGCCGCCGATGGTGTCGTACAGGGCGGTGGCACTGACCACCATCTTGGCCCCGGCGTTGCGCGGCGTAGAGCCCTTTTCTTCGATGATGGTCACCAGCACGCAGGCATCGCCGCGGGCCTGATGCTCGGCCAGCGCGCCGATCCAGTCAGTCATGGGCAGTGCTCCCCTCGGTCGCCTTGCGTATCTGCTCGCAGCCCCAGAGCACCCGTTCCGGGGTGGCGGGGGCGTCGATGTTCGGTTGCAGGCGGTAATCACCCAGGCTCGCCACGGCGTCCTTGATTGCGCACCAGGCGGCGATTCCCAACATGAACGGCGGCTCGCCCACGGCCTTGGAATGGAACACCGTGTCCTCCGGGTTCTTGCGGTTCTCAACCAGGTGCACGCGCAGATCCTGTGGCATGTCGGCCACCGCCGGAATCTTGTACGAGGCCGGCCCGCTGGTCAGCAGCTTGCCCTGGTCACTCCACACCAGTTCCTCGCAGGTCAGCCAGCCCACTCCTTGCAGGAAGCCGCCTTCCACCTGGCCGAGGTCGATGGCCGGGTTCAACGAGGCGCCGACGTCATGCAGGATATCGGTGCGCAACAGCTTGTACTCGCCGGTCAGCGTGTCGATCACCACTTCGCAGCACGCCGCGCCGTAGGCGAAATAGTAGAACGGTCGGCCACGCGCCAGGCTGCGGTCGTAGTGGATCTTCGGCGTCTTGTAATAACCGGTGCTGGACAGCGACACCTGGCCCATCCACGCCTGCTGCACCAGGCTCTGGAACGTCAGCAACTGGTCCCGTACGCGCACGTGGCCGTTGCTGAACGCCACGTCTTCTTCACTGACCCGATAGTGCCGGGCGGCGAACTCCACCAGCCGCTGCTTGAGGATCAGCGCCGCGTTCTGCGCCGCCTTGCCGTTCAGGTCGGCCCCGCTGGAAGCCGCGGTGGGGGAGGTGTTGGGCACTTTGTCGGTATTGGTCGCGGTGATCTGGATGCGGCCGATGTCGACCTGGAACACCTCGGCCACCACCTGCGCGACCTTGACGTTCAAGCCCTGGCCCATTTCGGTGCCGCCGTGGTTCAGGTGAATGCTGCCGTCGGTGTAGATATGGATCAGCGCCCCGGCCTGGTTGAGGAAGCTGGCGGTGAACGAGATACCGAACTTCACCGGCGTCAGTGCCAGGCCTTTCTTCAATATCGGGCTGTCGGCGTTGAACGCGCAGATCGCCTCGCGGCGCGCGCCATAGTCGCAGCTGGCTTCGAGCTCGGCGGTGATCTCTTCGAGCAGGTTGTGCTCCACCGTCTGATAGTAGTGGGTGACGTTGCGCTCGGTCTTGCCGTAGTAGTTGGCCTTGCGCACCGCCAGCGGGTCGAGGGCCAGGTGGCGGGCGATGCGGTCCATCACTTCCTCGATGGCGACCATGCCCTGGGGGCCGCCGAAGCCGCGGTAGGCGGTGTTCGACGCGGTGTGGGTCTTGCAGCGGTGGCCATTGATGGTGGCGTCGCCCAGGTAATAGGCGTTGTCGGCATGGAACATCGCCCGGTCGACGATTGATGCCGACAGGTCGGGTGAGTAGCCACAGTTGCCGGCCAAATCCAGATTGATCCCGTGCAGGCGCCCGCTGTCGTCGAAACCGACGTCGTACTCGATGTAGAAGGGGTGGCGCTTGCCGGTCATGAGCATGTCCTCGACCCGCGGCAGGCGCATCTTGGTCGGCTGCCCGGTCAGGTGCGCCACCACCGCGCACAGGCAGGCCGGGCTGGCCGCCTGGGTTTCCTTGCCGCCGAAGCCGCCACCCATGCGGCGCATGTCCACCACCACCTGGCTCATCGACACGCCCAGCACTTCGGCCACCAGCTTCTGCACCTCGGTGGGGTTCTGCGTCGAGCAGTAGACGATCATGCCGCCGTCCTCGGTGGGCATCACCGAGCTGATCTGCGTCTCCAGGTAGAAATGCTCCTGGCCACCGATGTGCAGGCTGCCCTGCAGGCGATGGGTGGCGCTGGCCAGAGCGGTCGCCGAATCACCGCGCTGGTGGGTGTGGCTGTCGAGCACGAAATGCTTCTGCCGCAGCGCCTCGACCACGTCCAGCACCGGCGGCAGATCTTCGTACTCGATCACGGCGGCCATCGCCCCGCGGCGGGCGCTGTCGAGGTCGCGCGCCGCCACGGCCAGCACCGGCTGGCCAACGAACTCTACCTTGTCGATCGCCAGCAGCGGGTCGCCCGGCAACAGCGGGCCGATGTCCTTGAGGCCGGGAATGTCCTCGTGGGTGATCGCCAGGCGCACGCCGGGAATGGTGTAGCAGGCCGACGTATCGATGCGCACGATGCGCGCGTGGGCACGGTCGGAAAGCCGGGCGTACACGTGCAGCTGGTTGGGGAATTCCAGGCGGTCGTCGATGTACACCGCCTCACCGGTGACGTGCTTGTCGGCGCTGTCGTGCTTGACGCCCCGGCCAACGCCGGTGGTCAGGCCCTGGGCGAACAGTTCAGCCATGCGTGCCTGGCTGTCGGGCGCTGGATGCTCAGACATGGGCGCTCACCCGCGTTTGAATGTGTGGCGACTGCAGCTCGAGGAAACACTTGCGCAGCAGGTTCTGTGCGGTCAGCAGGCGGTAATGGTTGCTCGCGCGAAAATCCGACAGCGGTGTGAAATCCTCGGCCAGGGCGGCACAGGCGGCCTCGACGCTGGCCTTGTTCCAGGGCTTGCCGAGCAGTGCCGATTCGCAGGCCGCAGCGCGTTTGGGAATTGCCGCCATGCCGCCAAAGGCGGCGCGCACCTCGTGCACCACACCGTCTTCGATCAACAGGTCGAACGCGGCGCAAACCGCGGAAATGTCATCGTCCAGGCGTTTCGACACCTTGTAGGCGCGGAAAGCCCGGCGCGGGTCGGCGCGCGGCACGATGACCTTCTCGATGAACTCGCCGTCTTCGCGAGCGGTGATGCGGTAGTCGATGAAATAGTCCTGCAGGGGCAGGGTGCGGCTGCGCGAGCCTTTGCGCAGTACCACCTGCGCGCCCAGGGCCAGCAGCAGCGGCGGAGTATCACCGATCGGCGACGCATTGCCGATGTTGCCGCCCAGGGTGGCCTGGTTGCGGATCTGCAACGAGGCGAAGCGGTGCAGCAGGTGGCCAAAATCCGCGTACTCGTGCGCCAGTGCCTGATAGCAGTCGGTCAGCGGCGTGGCCGCGCCGATCTCCAGGCGGTCGTCGAACGTCTCGATGCGCTTCATCTCGGCCACGTGGCCCACGTAGATCATCACCGGCAGCACCCGGTGCGCCTGGGTCACCTCCAGCGCCAGGTCGGTGCCCCCGGCCAGCAGCCGTGCCTCGGGCTGCTCGCTGTAAAGCTCGGCCAGATCGGCCACGGTCAAGGGCATCAGGCAACGGTTGTTGCCACCGTGCAGCTCGTCGGTGTGCGCCGGTGCAATGGTTTTCAGCCTGGCGATGGTCTGCGCCTGCTGGCTGTCGAACTGATCGGGCAGCGCAGGTCCGCCGCAGGCCTGGGCCGCGGCGTCGAGAATCGGCCGGTAGCCGGTGCAGCGACACAGGTTGCCGGCCAGTGCTTCGCAGGCCTGCTCGCGGCTGGCCTGGGGTTGGTTCTTCTGCAGGGCAAACAGCGACATGACGAAGCCAGGGGTGCAGAACCCGCACTGCGAGCCATGGCAGTCGACCATGGCCTGCTGCACGCTGTGCAGGCGGCCCTGATGCTTGAGGTCCTCGACACTGAGCAGTTGCTTGCCGTGCAGGCTGGCGACGAAGGTCAGGCAGGCGTTGCTGCTGCGATAGCGCATCTGCGCCTGCGCGCCGTCTTCTACCAGTTCGCCGATGACCACCGTGCACGCACCGCAATCGCCGCTGGCGCACCCCTCTTTGGTGCCTGGACGCGCCAGATCGGTGCGCAGGTAGTCGAGCACGGTCAGGTTCGGGTCCAGGGCGTGCTCGGTATGCAGCTGTTGATTCAAGAGAAACTGGATCACGGATGGCCTCACGACACCTGATTCTTGGGTCTGCCTTGAGCAGAATCTATGCGGCGGCCGGGAAGGGGTCAACGATTAGCTGACCTGCGGGTCAGGAAGTTTCGCGAACCCGTTGCCTGCACCCCGGCAGTCATGCCTTTGCCAAGCCACATCCGTGCCAACTGCCGCCTTTGCCGTTCAATTGGAGTACACTGCGCCGCATGCTTTGATCACAGCTTGCCGATTACCGATTGTCGAAGGAAACCCATGACGTTCAAGGCGCCGGACAGCCTCGCCGAGCAAATTGCCCATCATCTGGCCGAGCGCATCATCAGCGGTGAGCTCAAGCCGGCCGAGCGCATTCAGGAACTCAAGGTCACCCAGGCGCTGAACGTCAGCCGCGGCTCGGTGCGCGAAGCCCTGTTGATTCTCGAGCGCCGCCACCTGGTCGAGATCCTGCCGCGGCGCGGTGCCCAGGTCAGCGAACTCACCGAGCACAAGGTGCGCAGCCTCTGTGCCCTGATGGGCGAGATGTACATCATGCTCGGCGACGCCGTGGCCCAGCGCTGGCAGACCGAGGCCGACCTCGCACCGTTCCTGGTCATCCAGCAACGCCTGCAGACCAGCTACGAGCGCCAGGACATCAACGCCTTCGTCGAGGACAGCTTCAACGTCATGCGCGCCGCCTATCCGTTCGCCAACAACCCGTACCTGCAAGAAACCATCGAGAACCTCCAGCCGGCCATGAACCGCACCTATTACCTGGCGCTGGAGCAGCGCAAGGCCTCGATGAGCGAATACCTGGCCTTGTTCGGGCGGCTGCTGCAGGCGGTTTCCGCGCGCGATCCGCAACTCATCCGCAAGGTTCTCGGCGAATACTGCCAGCGCAGCTGTGAACTGGTGCTCAGCGCCCTGGCGGCGCGCTGAGCATGCGCCTCAAGTGCATTCGCCTGGCCGGGTTCAAGTCGTTCGTCGACCCGACCACAGTCAACTTCCCCAGCAACATGGCTGCCGTGGTCGGGCCCAACGGTTGTGGCAAGTCCAACATCATCGACGCCGTGCGCTGGGTCATGGGCGAGAGCTCGGCGAAGAACCTGCGCGGCGAGTCGATGACCGACGTCATCTTCAACGGCTCCACCAGCCGCAAGCCGGTCAGCCAGGCCAGCATCGAGCTGGTGTTCGACAACAGCGACAGCACTCTGGTGGGCGAGTACGCGGCCTACGCGGAAATCTCGATCCGGCGCAAGGTCACCCGCGAAAGCCAGAACACCTATTACCTGAACGGCACCAAGTGTCGGCGCCGCGACATCACCGACATCTTTCTCGGCACCGGCCTGGGCCCGCGCAGCTACTCGATCATCGAGCAGGGCATGATCTCCAAGCTGATCGAGGCCAAGCCCGAAGACCTGCGCAACTTCATCGAGGAAGCCGCCGGCATTTCCAAGTACAAGGAGCGCCGCCGCGAGACCGAAAGTCGCATTCGCCGTACCCATGAGAACCTGGCGCGCCTGACCGACCTGCGCGAAGAGCTGGAACGCCAGCTCGAACGCCTGCACCGCCAGGCCCAGGCGGCCGAGAAATACCAGCAGTACAAAGCCGAGGAACGCCAGCTCAAGGCGCAGCTGTCGGCCTTGCGCTGGCAAACCCTGAACGAGCAGGTGGGCCAGCGCGAAGCGGTCATTGCCGATCAGGAGGTGGCCTTCGAAGCGCTGGTGGCGGAACAGCGCAACGCCGATGCGGGCATCGAGCGCCTGCGCGATGGCCATCACGAGCTGTCCGAACGCTTCAATACCGTGCAGGCGCGCTTCTATTCCGTGGGCGGTGACATCGCCCGTGTCGAGCAGAACATCCAGCACGGCCAGCAGCGCCTGCGCCAACTGCAGGACGATTTCAAGGAAGCCGAACGCGCTCGCCTGGAAACCGAATCGCACCTGGGCCACGACCAGACCCTGCTGGCGACCCTGGGCGAAGAGCTGGACATGCTCGAGCCCGAGCAGGCAATCAGCAGTGCCGCCGCCGAAGAAGCGGCGGCGGCGCTGGAAGAAGCGGAAACCCGCATGCACGGTTGGCAGGAGCAGTGGGACCGGTTCAACACTGACTCGGCCGAGCCACGGCGCCTGGCCGAAGTTCAGCAGGCGCGCATCGCCCAGCTCGAACTGTCGATGCAGCGCCTGGCCGAGCGGCAGCGGCGCCACAGCGAAGAGCGCGAACTGCTGGCGGCCGACCCTGAAGACGCCGCCATCCTCGAACTGGCCGAACAGCTGGCCAGCAGCGAAATGCTCATCGAAGAGTGGACCGCCGAGGAACGGCAGCAGGCCGAACAGCTGGACGCTACCCGTCAGCAACTGCAACAGGCGACCCAGGCCCAGCAACAGGCCCAGGGCGAGCTGCAGCGGCTCAACGGCCGCCTGGCTTCCCTCGAGGCTTTGCAGCAGGCCGCGCTGGATCCGGGCACGGGCACCGCGCAGTGGCTGGATCAACAGGGGCTGGCCCGCCATCCGCGCCTGGCCGAAGGGCTGCGCGTCGAGCCCGGCTGGGAGCTGGCATTGGAAACCGTGTTGGGCGCCGATCTCCAGGCAGTGCTGGTCGATGATCTGCAAGGCCTCGACCTGGCCGGCTTCGATCAGGGCGAACTGCGCCTGATCAGCGCGGCTGCGGGCGCCGTAGCTTTGCCAGACAGTCTGCTGCACAAGGTTCACAGCCAGGTCGACCTGAGCCCCTGGCTCGCGGGGGTGCGAACGGTCGCCGACCTCGACACCGCGCTGGCCCTGCGCAGCCAATTGGCCCCCGGCGAAAGCCTGGTCAGCCAGGACGGCTATTGGCTGGGTCGGCACTTTCTGCGCGTCAGCCGTGGCAACGACGCCAGCCGCGGAGTTCTGGCCCGTGGGCAGGAGCTGCAGGCCCTGCAGTTGGACGTCGAGTCGCGCGAAGCGACCCTTGCGCAACTTCAGGAACAGCTTGCGGCCTGCCGTGAACAGCAGGATGCCCAGGAACAGCTGCGCGAACAGCTGCGCCGCCGCATCCAGGATGAAAATCGCCAGCAGGGCGAACTCAAGGCCACGCTCTCGGCGAGCCGGGCCAGGGCCGAGCAGTTGGCGCTGCGTCGTCGGCGCCTCGACGAAGAACTCGGCGAGTTGGCCGAACAGCGCGCCCTGGAACACGAGCAGCTTGGTGAGTCGCGCCTGCAGTTGCAGGACGCGCTCGACGCCATGGCCACCGACACCGAACAGCGCGAACAGCTCATGGCGCAGCGCGACAGCCTGCGCGAAGGCCTGGAGCGCATTCGCCAGGACGCCCGCCAGCACAAGGATCGCGCGCATCAGTTGGCGGTTCGCCTGGGCTCGCTGCGCGCCCAGCACGACTCCACTGGCCAGGCGCTGGAACGCCTGCAATTGCAGGCCGAGCGTTTGGGCGAGAAACGCGAACAATTGAGTCTGAACCTGGAGGAGGGCGAAGCCCCGCTCGAAGAACTGCGCCTGGACCTCGAAGGCCTGCTCGAGCAGCGCATGGCCGTCGACGAAGAAATGCGTCACGCGCGGCTGGCACTGGACGATGCCGATCGTGAGCTGCGCGAGGTCGAAAAACGTCGCACCCAGGCCGAGCAGCAGAGCCAGCTGTTGCGCGGCCAGCTGGAACAGCATCGCCTGGAGTGGCAGGGGCTCAGCGTGCGGCGCAAGACCCTGCAGGAGCAGCTGCAGGCCGACGGCTACGACCTGCACGGCGTGCTCGCCACCCTCGACGTGCTGGCCAGCGAGCAGGAGGCCGAGGAAGAACTGCAGCGTATCGACGGGCGCATCCAGCGCCTGGGCGCGATCAACCTCGCGGCCATCGACGAATACCAGCAGCAATCCGAGCGCAAGCGCTATCTGGATGCGCAAAACGCCGACCTGGCCGAAGCGCTGGACACCCTGGAAAACGTCATTCGCAAGATCGACAAGGAAACCCGCAGCCGCTTCAAGGACACCTTTGACCAGATCAATGCCGGTTTGCAGGCACTTTTTCCAAAAGTTTTCGGTGGTGGCAGTGCTTATCTGGAACTGACGGGCGAAGATTTACTCGATACAGGGGTGACGATCATGGCGCGTCCGCCCGGCAAGAAGAACAGCACCATTCATTTGCTCTCCGGTGGAGAGAAAGCCTTGACCGCACTGGCCCTGGTTTTCGCTATCTTCAAACTGAATCCGGCGCCGTTCTGCATGCTCGACGAAGTCGATGCACCGTTGGACGACGCCAACGTCGGTCGTTACGCGCGGTTGGTGAAAGAGATGTCGCAGACGGTGCAGTTCATCTATATCACCCACAACAAGATCGCCATGGAGATGGCGGATCAGTTGATGGGGGTGACCATGCACGAACCCGGTTGCTCGCGACTGGTGGCCGTGGACGTGGAAGAGGCATTGGCCATGGTCGAGGCCTGAAAAACCCTTATCATGGCGTTAAAATCGAGCCAAATGCGACAGACGGTGTAAAGTTGTTTCTGGTCGTGCTAGTTTTACCAAAGTCTTGTTTACGCGTGGGAAAACGCCTGTCAGAACATACAGTTGGCGCCACGTCTTAAAGAGGGTTCACACCCTTTATTTTTCAGCATTTTTATAGAGGCACGGGATTACATGGAAATCGGTCTGCGCGAGTGGCTGATCCTCATCGGCATCATTGTCATTGCCGGTATTCTTTTCGACGGCTGGCGCCGGATGCGTGGCGGCAAGGGCAAGCTCAAGTTTCGCCTGGATCGCAACATCAACAACCTTCCCGAGGAAGACACGGGCGCCGAAGTGCTCGGTCCGCCTCGCGTACTCGATGCTCATAAAGAGCCGCAACTGGATGAGCATGACCTGCCGTCCATGAGCGCCCAGCGCGACGGCGGCAACCAGCGCGCCAAGCGCGAGCCGTCGGCCGACCACGCTGATCTCAACCTGGCCGTGGAGCCGGACGAGATCAAGGAGCCTCGCGAGGCCCGGCCGACCAAGCCTGCACGCGAGCCCAAGCCGGCCAAACCGCAGCCTGCGATGAAAGCGGCGCGTGACGCCCACGACGATTTCGCCAGCGAGGGCAAGGGTTTTTCCAGCAGCGGTGCCCCGGCCGTGGAGAAAGACCTGCCACCGGTCGAAGAGGTGCTGGTGATCAGCGTCATCTCGCGCAGCGAGAGCGGCTTCCGCGGCCCTGCGCTGCTGCAGAACATCCTGGAAAGCGGCCTGCGCTTCGGCGAAATGGACATTTTCCATCGTCACGAAAGCATGGCCGGCAATGGCGAAGTGCTGTTCTCCATGGCCAATGCGGTCAAGCCGGGCATCTTCGATCTGGACGATATCGACCATTTCAGCACCCGTGCCGTGAGCTTCTTCCTCGGTCTGCCAGGCCCGCGTCATCCCAAGCAGGCCTTCGACGTGATGGTGGCTGCGGCGCGCAAGCTGGCCCATGAACTGGACGGCGAGTTGAAGGACGATCAGCGCAGCGTGCTGACCGCGCAGACCATCGAGCACTACCGCCAGCGCATCGTCGAATTCGAACGCCGCGCCATGACTCACAAGCGCTAAGTCCGATACTGCCGCAGCCCGTGCCCTTGTAGGAGCGGGCAGTGCCCGCGAACGGAGCGCCGCCGAACCCCCAGATCCAACCCAAGAGCAGCCCAGGCTGCTCTTTTGCTTCAAGCGAGAACCGATCATGACCGACGCCACCCGTATCCTCGAACTGCGTGCCGAACTCGACCAGCACAATTACCGTTACCACGTGCTCGACGAACCCAGCATCCCCGACGCCGAATACGACCGTCTGTTCCATGAACTGAAAGCGCTCGAAGCCGCCCATCCCGAGCTGGTCACGCCCGACTCGCCCACGCAGCGCGTCGGCAACGCTGCACTGACAGCGTTCTCCCAGGTGCGCCACGAAATCCCCATGCTCAGCCTGGGCAACGCCTTCGAAGAGGTCGACCTGCGTGAATTCGACCGCCGCGTCACCGAAGGCCTCGACCTGCCCACCGGTGATCTGTTCGGCAGCGGCGCGGCCATCCACTACAGCTGCGAACCCAAGCTCGACGGCCTGGCTGTTTCCCTGCTGTATCAGGACGGCGCCCTGGTTCGCGGCGCCACCCGCGGCGATGGCACCACCGGCGAAGACATCAGTGTCAACGTGCGCACCATCCGCAATATCCCGCTCAAGCTGCACGGCAGTGGCTGGCCAGCGGTGCTGGAAGTGCGCGGCGAGGTGTACATGTCCAAGGCCGGCTTCGAGCGGCTCAACGCCAGCCAGATGGAAGTCGGCGGCAAGACCTTCGCCAACCCGCGCAACGCTGCGGCCGGCAGCCTACGTCAGCTCGACTCGAAGATCACCGCCAGCCGTCCCCTGGAGTTCTGCTGCTACGGCATCGGCCAAGTTACCGAAGACATCGCCACCACCCACACCGGCAACCTCGAACAGCTCAAGCAGTGGGGCATGCCGATCAGTCGCGAACTCAAGGTCGCGGAAAACATCGAGCAGTGCCTGGAGTACTACCACGACATCGGCGCCCGCCGAACCCAGTTGCCCTATGAAATCGACGGTGTGGTGTTCAAGGTCAACAGTGTGGCCTCTCAGCGCGAGCTGGGCTTTCGCGCGCGCGAGCCGCGCTGGGCCATTGCCCATAAATTCCCCGCCATGGAAGAGCTCACCGAACTGCTCGACGTGGAATTTCAGGTGGGCCGCACCGGCGCCGTTACACCCGTGGCGCGGCTCAAGCCGGTCAAGGTGGCCGGCGTCACGGTGGCCAACGCTACCCTGCACAACATGGACGAAGTGGCGCGCCTGGGCCTGATGATCGGCGATACCGTGATCATCCGTCGCGCCGGTGACGTCATTCCCCAGGTCATGCAGGTGGTGGTCGAACGTCGGCCGGACAACGCCCGTGCGGTTCAGGTGCCGGAAACCTGCCCGGTGTGCGGCTCCCATGTCGAGCGCACCCAGCTGGTCAAGCGCAGCAAGGGCAAGCAGACGGTCAGCGAAGGCGCGGTCTATCGCTGTGTCGGGCGGTTGGCCTGTGGTGCGCAACTCAAGCAGGCGATCATACATTTCGTCTCGCGGCGGGCGATGGACATCGACGGGCTCGGTGAAAAGAGCGTCGAGCAGTTGGTCGACGAAGGCCTGGTCAGTTCGCCCGCCGACCTCTACACGCTGCAGTTCGACGACGTGGTCAAGCTGGACGGCTTCGCCGAGGTGTCCAGCAACAACCTGCTCAAGGCCATCGCCGACAGCAAGCAGCCGAGCCTGGCACGCTTCATCTATGCCTTGGGCATCCCCGACGTGGGCGAGGAAACGGCCAAGGTGCTGGCGCGCTCCCTGGGCTCGCTGCAGCGCGTCAGCGAAGCGCTGCCGCAGGTGCTGACTTATCTGCCGGACGTCGGTTTGGAAGTGGCCTTCGAGATCCACAGCTTCTTCGAAGATCCGCACAACCGCAGCGTCATCCAGCAATTGCTCGAGCGCGGCCTGCAGTTGCAGGAGGAGGGCGACGTACACCCCGAGTACGCCGCCAGCACCACCCTGGCCGGCATGATCGCCAAGCTGGAGATCAATTCGGTAGGGCCGACTGGCGCCGAGAAGCTGGTGGCCAAGCTGGGCAGCCTGGACCAGATCATCGCCGCCGACGGCATCGACCTGCGCCAGGCGCTCAACGCCCGGCAGGCGGAGGCGGTGCGCGAGTACTTCAAGGAGCCGCGTAACGCCGAGACGGCCAAGGCCGTGGAAGCGCAGTTGCAAGCCTTCGGCATGCACTGGGCGAGCGAGAAAAAAGTCGTCGAAGGCCTGCCCCTGGCGGGGCAGACGTGGGTACTGACCGGCTCGCTGGAGCAGATGAGCCGCGACGAAGCCAAGCAGAAGCTCGAAGCCCTTGGGGCCAAGGTCTCCGGCTCGGTTTCCGCCAAGACCCACACCGTGGTGGCAGGCCCCGGCGCCGGCTCTAAATTGGCCAAAGCCAGCGAACTGGGCATCAAGGTCCTCGACGAAGAGCAGTTCCTGAAGTTTCTTGACAATATGTAACATCATGACATGACGCACCCCAAGTTTGCCCCAAACTGCGATGCACCCCAGCAATCAGAGCCCAGGGCCACCCCCCCCTGTAGCAGCGGCGCAAGCCGCGTCCGGTTCTACCGCGTTCATTCAGACTGACTGCGGCCACCGTCGACGCGGCTCGCGCCGCTGCTACATGACCTTCTTCAACCTCCCATCCGCATTTCCGCCCAACCTCCACCGCAAATGAAACCTTTCCCACGCCGGCAAGCTCTAGTCATGGCAGGCCACCGGAGATCGCCATGTATCGTTTTTTCGAACAACTCAGCACCCGAATCACCGCACCATTCGCCAAACCGGAAAACCGTCACAGCAAGGTATGGGAATGCACCTGCGGACAGTCGATCTTCTTCCGCAACAGCCAGTGCCTGGCATGTGATGCCTTGCTCGGTTTCTGGCCGGCCAAGAACGTGCTGTCCACGCTCGACGCCGGCCCCGAAGCAGGCAGCTGGCGCCTGCATGCCGCCCCCGACGCAGGCCTGTTCCGCCGCTGCGCCAACCTCGATACCCCCGCAGCCTGCAACTGGCTGGTACCGGCAGAGAAGGGGCCCGCAGCCCTGTGCACCGCCTGCAACCTGAACCGGACCATCCCCGACCTGAGCATTCCGGAAAACCCCGAACACTGGCGCAAGGTTGAAACAGCCAAGCGCCGTCTGATCGCGCAACTGATCAACCTCGGCCTGCCGGTCATCGCCAAGACCGAAGACGAAGCCACCGGCCTGGCGTTCGACTTCATCGGCACCGACCTCAATGGCAACGCGCCCACCACTGGCCACGCCAATGGCCTGGTTACCCTGGATATCAAGGAAGCCGACGACGCCCACCGGGAAAAGGTCCGCGTGCAGATGCGCGAACCGTACCGCACGCTGCTCGGACACTTCCGGCACGAAGTAGGGCACTACTACTGGGACCGGCTGATCGCCGACACTCACTGGGTGGCCGACTACCGCCGCCTGTTCGGCGATGAAAGCCAAAGCTACGCCGACGCGCTGCAGCGCCATTACGACCAGGGTGCCCCGGCCGATTGGCAACAGAACTTCGTCAGTGCCTACGCCACCATGCACCCATGGGAAGACTGGGCGGAAACCTGGGCTCACTACCTGCACATGATGGACGCGGTGGACACCGCGTTGGGCTTCGGCATGAGCGCCAAGGAAATGGACCTCGACTACACGCCGTTCCCCTTGGCCACCCTGTACGACCCGGACCACACCAGCGGCCCGGCATTCCTCGCGTTCGTCAACGCCTGGATCGAACTGGCCGGCATGCTAAACGAACTTTCCCGCGCCATGGGCCAGCCCGACTTCTACCCCTTCGTGCTGCCACCGGCCGTGATCGCCAAGCTGCACTTCATCCACGTCGTCGTCCAGGAAGCCGGCGGCCGCGCCGACGACGTCCTGCAGGTGTGACAAACCGGCCGATGCCCGCACACCCCCCCTGTGGGAGCGGGCTCTGCCCGCGAAGAGGCCCGCACATTCACCGCCTGATCCGAAATGTGCACCGCCCATTCATACGCTTTCGCGGGCAGGGCCCGCTCCCACGAAGGCGGGGTAGCGCTGCTGCAAAGAGAGCTGCTGTCTCTAGAGCGCAAGCACGAACCTGCGCTCATAACCAATCCGTCCACGGTACGCTTCACCGCGATCCACCCACCCCAGCGCCTTGTACAACCCAATGCCCGCCACATTGTCAGCATCCACCGACAACTCCAGCTGTTGCACCCCAGGCCACGCACCGCGCGCTGCATCAGGCAGGCCTTGCAGACAAGCCCGCCCCAGCCCACGTCCCTGCATGCGCCGATCCACCTGCAATGCATGCAAGGTCGCCGCCTGCGGATGCGCCCATTCCGGCACGAATCGTCCATGCTTGAGCAGCAGAAATCCTTTCGGCACCTCATCCACCAGCAGCGCGAAACCTTGGATCTCACCATCGGTGCAGCCCAGCAAGGTATACAGCGCCATGTCCACATCCCCGGCATACTGCCTCTGCTCCGGGCGAATCTCGATATCCATCAATTGCTGCAGCTGTGTAGGCGACAAGTCGGGGTAGGGCGTCAGAACATTCATCGCAAGCACCAGGCAGGGGACATGTTGCGACGTTACCAATTCACATCACGGCTGTCGCTTGTCTTGCGCGCAAGCAATCCGCGCCTACGCTGTACCGTACAAACCAGTCCACGCCAAGTCCCTGACAGCCCTACAAATTTTATCTCGCGCAACGGGTTGTAACTTCTGTCAGGACCGGTACAATGGCCCCCGCTCGCTACCAAGCGAGTGTCGTTATGGTGACCCTGCCGGTCCCCCCGCAACGATTACCCGTGAACCTGGTCAGATCCGGAAGGAAGCAGCCACAGCGGGAACATTGTGTGCCGGGGTGTGGCTGGTAGGGTTGCCACCTATCTCTAAATTCTTGAATTTTCAAGGATTTATCAGTAAGAAATCTCGAAGTGTGACAGCGTTTAGGTACACCTAAGTGGCGCACTATACCGAGCATTTTAGCGGATTTACTCCCCCCTCCAAAGTCTTTGTTTCAACTCTTGATCGGTCGCCCATGGTTATTTTGATTTGCCCTGGCTAACCTTTAGGTTTCGGAACGGCATGCTAGTGCGGTGGTTGGATTCGCTGGTATTGAGATGAAGTCAGCACTACTGGCAAAATGCCAACGCGCTACAAGAGCGAAGCCCTATGTTGCACGCAGCTTTCATTCATATATGCGGGGAGGGCAGAACTGCGCATCTCGCTCACCATATTCTAAGCAGATTCGCACTACGCTGAAACTTCTGCATTTTTCGAGCCATGATTGCAGTCTTCGTATTTCGCGGGCAAAAGACGCCTTGGCGGCTCGGGGACGGCGTCGGTGGATTGAATGGAATTGACGACTAACAGTCGGAGTGGCACATTGTTACCCCAGCTACACGTTCAGCTCAAAAGGACTTGAATAATGAAATTTTCGACTATAATCCTTCTATCGCTAGCAATTTCGGGCTGCGTATCAGCCCCTCAAAATCGTGCCGGTGTTGTCTACAGTTCCACGGCAGGCATGACCGAGCTGGTAGACCCAACGGCTGCAGAACTGGCCTCAGCGGACGCGGGTAAATATCCGCAGAATTATGAAGAAATTGTAAAGAACTGGGCCAGTGATAGCCTCAAAGATCCGCAGTCTGCGGTGTTCAAAGGCATTAGCAAACCCCGCAAAGAGTTCATATATGCACAGCGTAAGCCGGTGTTTGGATATACTGTTTGCGCCACGATCAACGCCAAGAACTCATACGGCGGATACACAGGGAACAAGATGTATTGGATGTTGATCAGAGATGGCGTAGTGCTACGGCATGGTCTCTTAGGAACTGCGGGGGGCGGACTTATTTCCATTAATCACCACGTTAACTGTAACGATGGCGTCTGATCTGACCGCGCCGCTCCTACTTGGGAACAGCTAGTTAGGGATCAACTCGGCCTTGCTCGATTCCGGTATCACCAAAAATTTGTACCTGTCGACTGGGATGGCCACTATCAAGCCTACTTCGTCAATTGCAGTTATCGACTGCAGCTCTGCTATGCAAGGTTGTGCTTATGGTAGCTATAACTAGTATAGGAAAAAAATGCGTGCTTAGCCTAAGCAAGCGAGAGATAATAACTCAGGTCGCGGTTGCGCAAGGCGAGAGATCGGACGTGCCCATCTGCCCATAGTTGCTCAATCAATGCGTCGAGAATCAGTACTGGATACTTAGAGGGCACTATGCGTCTGCTCGACATCAGAGTAAGAAATTTCCGGAAATTTTGTGATCTAACTATTACTGAGATTCCGTCAACCGCCAAATTAGTGGTTTTGACTGGGCCAAACGGTTCAGGCAAGTCGTCTCTCTTCGATGCTTTACTGCTAAAGTATCGAATAGATAGTCAATACGGTTGGACCGAGGACGCTAAATACTACAATCGGCCTCAGGAAGAGCTCGTTAACTTACATTCCAGGATCTCGCTAACCACCGACTCCGGCAATGGATTCAGTCAGGGAAACCTTTACGTACGCAGTGCGTATAGGAGCGACCATGAGTTTTCTATCTACTCTCTCCAACGACAGGGACCCGTGCTCGCAAGCCTAAATCTGGCACGGCTAATTGAGCCGGACGCTACGGTAAGTGTCAACTACCAGCGCCTTGCCTCGCAGGCGATGGAGGACATATTCGTCAACGAGTCATCTGCTACGACTATGGGAGATTATCGCGAGAAGTTGATTGGAGAAGTACAAAAGCCGTTCAAGCGATTGTTCCCCGATTTAACCTTTACCGGCATTGGTAATCCTCTTGCAGACGGGTCGTTCCAGTTCAGTAAAGGTACCTCGACGGGCTTCGACTACAAGAATCTTTCTGGGGGTGAAAAGGCCTCTTTTGACATGATTCTTGATCTAGTCGTCAAACGTCGCAGCTATGTAGATGCTGTGTATTGCATAGACGAACCAGAAATCCACATGAATACGCGGTTGCAGGGTGCATTGCTCCAAGAGCTCATCAATCTGCTCCCTGATAACTCCCAGCTCTGGATCGCGTCCCACTCTATCGGGATGATGCGAAAAGCACGCGAGATGTACGACGCTGCCCCTTCTTCGGTCGCGTTCGTAGATTTTAGTGGTCACGATTTTGACCAAGCTATTACATTGACTCCGAGCAGGCCCACACGTGCCTTTTGGGAAGGGGTAATGCATGTTGCCCTCGACGATCTCACTGCACTTGTCGCGCCCAAGCTAGTCGTCATCTGTGAAGGCAACCCAAAGGGTATGATAGCTGGAAAAAATACCGACCATGACGCTCGGATCTATAATTCGATCTTCAATGATGAGATGCCCGACACTATGTTCATTTCTGCGGGGAACTCGAAGGAAGTGCAGAATGATTTCATCGGACTTGCCACAGTTTTACCAAAACTCGCCCCTGGCATCCAAATAAACCGCCTGATTGACTTGGACGATCATGCTCCAGATGACGTTGCGGAATTCAAAAGCAAAGGTATACGTGTCTTAAGTCTCCGGCACCTCGAGGCTTATCTCTATGACGACGAGGTATTAATCGCCCTTTGTGAGTCCCAAGGGAAACCAGGAATGGCCGCAGACTTGATTGCGGCGAAAGCTAGAGCGATCGAGAGCGTAGTAAGCCAAGGGCATTCTGCAGATGACGTTAAGAAGGCTGCGGGCAGCATATACAATTCGGCAAAGAAAATTCTTTCTCTAACGCAGGCTGGAAACGATGCACTGGCATTCGCGCGAAACACTTTATCGAAGCTGGTCAAACCCGGGATGGTAGTCTATGAAAAACTACGCGAGGACATATTCAATACAGGCTAACTCTGATTTTTCAAAGGGTTGCACGTTGGATCCGATATCCAAATCAAACTAAGAAAATTGCTGGAAAAGTTGGAGCCCTAGGCTGATTAATTTGATTTGTAACCTGCAGAACGGGTCGGAGGTTTGGCCAGCACTGCCGGATCGTCTCAATCTACGGATGCCATTCTCGACGTGTCAAGACCGTGTCTGGCGTAAGGTTTTGAATTTCACAGGTAGACTTGGCTTTGACAGGAGACTGTTCTTGATCGTCGTAGCCGCTCC
This sequence comes from Pseudomonas baltica, assembly GCF_014235765.1. GTDB lineage: Bacteria > Pseudomonadota > Gammaproteobacteria > Pseudomonadales > Pseudomonadaceae > Aquipseudomonas > Aquipseudomonas baltica. Next base: position 909,202 of record NZ_JACMYH010000001.1, on the reverse strand, counting down.
GCCATACACCCGCTGCGTAGACGATCACGCATATAGTGTGTAATTGATCGCGTGCTTCCGCCTGCAAGGCCTTTGTAGATAGCTTATTGAACCTGTCTCGCAGTCTTGAACCGAATAGATGCGTACGACTGTCTCCGCTGCTTCGTTCAACGTCACGCAAGCCGCGATGAAAATCACCGCTAATTACCAGTCGGGTAGGAATTTGCGCCACCCGTGTATGGTCCTGCTATTTGTCGTAGGTCCTATGGTCGACAGCTGTATGCAATCCTGTCTTTCGCAGCTCTCACGGCAGAATATTTATGTTAAGGGCGCTGGCGGACGCACGTCAGAGCACTTCAAGTGGTGACGCCTATTGCACTAATAAATCCTCATGTGCAGTAGGGTAGGATCTACGTACCAGAAAGGGCTCACGGATCTTCCCATTCACTCTCATGGTCTCGCCCGCTAGCTTACAGATATCTGTGTGAGTCTATTACAGTTCCTTCCGTGGAAATTAGGTTCAGAAGGCATTATATTATCCTTTCGAGCTGTTTGGCTCAGGGGAGTGTGCCTTGTCCATCCGCGCCTGTCTATTTGCCATTAATTCGATCACATCGTGTTAGCTGCGTTCTCTTACGCCGCGGCGCTACAGACCGGCGCCATTCAGTTTACTATACTAAATGGCGTTCGGCAGCCTCCCATCCAAAGCAGCCCCCCGTATGGGATCGCTGATAGCCGAGCCAAGTGATCGGTTGGCCTGGATTTCAGGCAAAACTCGCTGAGCTCTCAGTCAGGCATATCAAGATCTAGCTCCGCTCAACAAGATCTATAAGGCGTAAATAGCGCGAGTCTGACATCAGGCTAGGCTCGGTTTCTAATATCAGAGCTAGCACCTTCGGTAACTCATATGGCGGACGGGTAAGAATCTGCGGCGTTACTCTATTCATCAAATCTAGCGTTGCTTCAGGGAACAAAACGGTAATCGGCTTTTGATCGTTCAGCTCTCGAGTAAATCGATAGAATGGATACTCATTTGTCTCCACCGGTACCAAGAATTTCTTTACCGCTTCATATACCGCGGGGAAACTATCGCCGGTGTCATCAAGTAGGTTTATCCAGGCTCTCATCGATGCGGAGGTCCTGTATCGGCGTTCTCTCGGCCACTCCTCGTTGATTAAGGGAATGACGTGTCTGGTCCAGCCACTCTCGTTTTCCTGTCCGAACTGGCCTAACCAGGAAATGAACCTGCTCCGGATATCATCAGACATTGCTCGAAAAACAGAACGCATTTCGCCTTTTACAAGACCACTCGGCTCATCCTGGTAAAACATGCGCATGAAGCCCAGCCATGCGGCGGCTACACTTAAAAGATCGCGATCCCATGAAAATCCTTCGATCCACGGGAATAGGTCAAGCAGGAGCGGTTTGATGATCTCTAGCAACGGCGGCAAAGGAACGCTCCCGCTACTAAGAAACCCGTTCCATGCTGGTTCCGAAGCCGGATGCTCGAACACCAACATTGGAATAAGGTGATTCCCGGACCAGGCTGGGTCTACGAACATGAGCCAGTTCAACTTATTGCTCGCTATTGACACGGCATGATCTGATCCCTCACCTGGCGCCGCAAAGAGGCGTTCGACACGAGACTTGATGTGATCTGGGATTGTTGAGCATGCCTTCTGTTTCTCTCCGGGCACTGCGTGGAAAAGGGCGTTAGTGCACATGCCGACAGGGCTGTTGATTGCATGCATATATGTACGCCTGGACTGCTCAATGAGCTTTCCACCTTGGCGCATTTCGCCAAGACCGCTTTTCGCGGCCTCTACCGCACCGCTCAGGATGCCATCAACGATATGATCGTAGACTGCCCAGCCGAGATCATCATCAAACGCAAGGACTGCGACCAGGTTCTTTTCGAGCCATTGGCTCATGGTAAGGCTCAGCTTGGCGATCACTTCATGTGGTAGTCGCGCTAGTCGGTTCAAGAATACCCGTCTCAACCTGGGCGTAATGTCTTCAGGAAGTTCATTGATCATGGACGACCAGAACGCCTCTGGGTAGTCGTCATCTTTTCCTGCAATTGTCAGAGCAGACAACGCTTTGCGCGGATTGGCTTTCACCAAACCAGTGAAAGGCCGGTTCTCGGTCAAGCTACCAAAATCACGGTTCAGTTCTTCCTTTGCCCTGGAGACTACCAAGTTAACGGGAAGGTCCAAAACTGCATCTGGTTTCTCATCCGTACCGACCCAGCCCGTATGAATGCCCCGTTCGACCACCGTCGAGTTCGCCCAAGCGTCGCTCCAACCAAAAATACCTCCGATCATCTCGGCTAGCCGCTCACTGCAAGCTGCCGTGAGTTCACAACCCTGTAGTTCGAGATACCGGGCGTATTTGGCGGCTATGTTAACCCGCAGCTTATGGAACTCTTCATCAGACCAGTGAGACGGCTGATCGGGGCCCGTCAAGATGCGGTTGGTGAGTTGACTCTGGCTGTCCTGAGAGAATTCTCCCCATCGGTCCACGAGCAGGAAAAGAAGCTCTCGGGCCACATTGATGTCCCAGAATACCTCCTGATCTAAGAACAAGAGTTGCTCGGCAACCGAGTCGGCCTCGAAGAGGTTTACTTTACTGTAAGCATAGAGTTTGAGTTTTCGGAAGAAAAATCGCTCCGTGGCTGGCCAAGTCGTTGCGTGTGCCTTTGCCAGTTCTGGCCATCTACTGGTCATCTGGTCAAAAAGCTGCACAAACCAAGCCACGGCCTGCGAAGTATTCGTGATGTAAGCTTTCCCGTCGACCTGCCGTTTCGGATAGCATGTGGGTGTACGAAAGTAGGTGGTTCCGATATCCCCTAATAGCCCTGAGGCAACCGCAAGTTGTTCCTGCAGGATGCCAAATACCTGTGGTAGTAGTTCGTCGGGGATGTCTAATTTTTCGTTGTGCTTATCTAGGAACCTTACTTCGAACTGTCCGAGATCGCCGAGGCGAATGTCCTCCCAAGATAACAACGGAGGCCTCGTCTGCCCCAAGCCGAATGATCGCTTGATATCCAATCGCGGTGTCCCAATTTTCCGAAACTCTCTCAGTACAACAGCCGTCCATCCCTCTGTATCAATTCGTGCCATCAAGCCAAACCATTCGCCACTCCATTGACGAGTGCGAGGATCTCGATGGTATTCAAGGATGAGATTCCAGATATGACGAGCTCGATCGTTAAGAACCTTCGAATGATCCAATTGCCACTCGATCTGCTGCAGAAGTCGTGGATGGAGACCGCTCTGACGAATGGTCCACCAGGCAAGCACAGGGCTTTCGATGGCCTTACTGATCCACGAGATAAGGTGGCCTAGCCTAGTCGGCGTCGCCTCGAAACCTTCTGCCTGTCGCCCACCCAACCGATGAAACTCATGCGGATAGTCGTCTCCGTCGCGCCAGACTAAGAGATTGTCGTTGCTGACACCTTGTCTACGGTCATCCTCAGATATATCGCCCAGATCGTCATCAAGACCGTAAGCGCCCATAGGGTCAAAGCCCTCTGCATCCGCGCCATGGCCGCGACTTGGTTTGTCGGACCGAACATACGCATCCATCACACATAACCATTCAGGGTGAGGCGCCGGAACAGCTTCCGCGAACAATCTCGCTCCCTGAACCGAGCGAAGGACATGAGCAACTTGGCCACGCTCATGAGGGGTAAGAATCTTGGGGTCCCGGTGGCTTTGCGCGATTGTGGATGCACGCCACCTGCGCGGGTCATCGGCCCGTTCTGCCCAAGCTTCCATGCTCGTCCATAGGTCCGAGTGATCGGAATAGGCTATGGCTGTAACCCCTCGGTCACGCCATTTGGCTTCGATGTCCTCAGGAAGCCCACGGTCAAAAGCATAGAGTCGTGACCGATCATACTGGCCGTCATGGTTGAGGCCCTGAAGAAGATATTTGACGGGAGGGTCTTCCGCCTTATACCCAACTAAAACGACGGTATGACGTTCGAGGAGGTGCCTGATGAAATTGGTGGCCCATCCTTCTGAGAGGTAAGCACGTCCGAAGTCCGCACTGCTCAGCACGTAGGGATGAGTTTCGGAGGCTGGACCTACCAGTCGCCCGTGAAGATACGTGATCCCTTCTATCGTCGATCCGAAGTTCAGATCAGGAAAAGCAGGTGGCACATGCCAGGCAAGACTCCCTCCCGTTTGTCCTGCCTCGAACAACCGGTCGAAGTTCGTCGTGACAATTTGTGGCACGCCGCTCTGACTCGAAGAAATCCGTTTGATCAGATCGTGCTCACGTCCAGCATCTTTAATTGGCAGAGCGGCACTCAGTCGCTCTGTGACCAGAGCGTTAACTTCATCCTTGCCGTACTCAAGGTGGAGGAGGTTGAAAATTTGGTCGAGCGGGACATTCGCTGCAGACTGGCCCTCCAGCCATGGCCGAAACGCGACCATGATGTCTGAGTCGGCTGGCGGTTCAAAGAATTCTATAACGTGCCTAGTAAGGCCGACGAAAGTAGGCATTCCAGATGGTAACGAAACTCCAGCACCGCACAGAAACACGACGCGGCCAGCGTCACAGCGCTCCAAAAGGGTATCTGGTATCGAGGGGCCATCGGGATGGAATCTCATAGGCTGAATTTCTCACTGCTGTTTAAGGTTGTATTGTTGGATCGACCAGTATGCCGTCGACGGTAGGTCCACAGATACCGCATTGCACAGTGAGTGTATCGACAGTGCCCGCCGTCTCCATCGCAAAAAGTATCGGCAGGTGCAGATTTGCCACGGGCATTCGCACCTCCGAATGGTCGCTAACGGCTTGTTAGGTATGTCGTAGGTGCCGTGGGAGATCTTCGATCATCGCCGATGTTGGGTCTAGAGAATTTCTCCGAACGAAGATGGCATTCGGATTTCCTTATATCCCAGCTGGATATTTGCTTGAGGGTGTCGCAGGACGCATCAACATCGCCAGGCCGTGAAACTTCGGGTTGACGCTTTTTGGGCCTTTGGAAGCGATAGTAAGAATCGGACCAAAATATGGTGTGGTCATGCTCTGGCGGGGTGGCCTTCTTCAACTTAGTGTGGCGGCCTCCCTAACCCCTTTTGGGGCTACTAGATCGCTGACAACCACGATTCTCAAATATCCAAGGGTCCACAGATGTTTACGCATCGTTGCCAGGCACGCACCATAGTCCCTCAATGGTTGATGTTATGAGGATCCTTCTTTTTATGCGGGTGTGCGTTGCGCCAAACTCAGCTCTCGTCTGATACGGTACACGGTGGCTACGCCGCATTTGGCCAGAATCGCGACCTCATCCGCAGACATCTTCGGATGCTTCTCCATCAGCCGCTGAACGGCTTCCCACTTAGCTACGTTCCTCCCTTTCCCGGTGGGCCTCCATTCAGGCTCAGCATTACGTTTGTTTTGCAGACCTTGGCGGATACGTTCAATACGCTTCTCTTGGTCCAGGCGGCTCATGGTTGCCATCAGGTCGATAAGCATTCCGTTGATCACATCCATTATTTGGCCTGTGGTCCCTCTGTCCTGAAGGAGCACATGGCTGGTGGGCAAGTCAGCCACAATTAGGCGCAGGCCTTTGGCCTTGATAGTTGCCTTCAAAGTGTCCCAGTCGGTCTGCGAAAGACGGCTCAGGCGGTCAACAGACTCGACTAATAGAACTTCGCCCGAGGCAGCAGCGTTGAGCAGAGCTATCAACTGAGGTCGGTTGAGTTTCGTCCCGCTGATGTTCTCCGCGTACACGCCGATGATGCTCAGTCCCTTTTCAGCGGCAAATTGCTCCAAGGCTGCCTTTGCCCGGTTGGCATCTTGGTCTTTTGTCGATGCTCGTAAGTAGAGATGGGCATCCATGGGTTTCTATCCTTTGACGTGGTTTTGGATAGCTATATGATAATTCGCTCATATGTCTATCTGCAATGGTTATCTGAGACCGATTAGGTACTAGTTGGGCAGCTACCGATTAGGTCTAGTCCTTTGATAGGCTTACTTCCTGGCCCAACAAAACCAGTTGACAAATCTCACAAAATAGAGACTTTTCAAGTTGGGTAGCTTTGCTAAGCGTCCATTGCGTGTGCAGTTGCTGCGGTGGCAATCTGCCGATCATGACTATGAACGGAGCAGCGGTGATGGCATTGATTGATTGTTACGAGTGTAGAAAGCAAGTCAGCGACACCGCCCTCGCTTGCCCAAGCTGTGGGGCTCTCGCAAGACGCGTCGGTCCAGCCTATTGTGAGAAATCGACGTTAGGACCTTTCCATAAGGTGCTCATTGCGTGCTTATTCATCGGGGCGGCCGCATTCGGCTTCTGCATTGGTTTCATTGCGCTATCCAATGGATGAGGGTCTTGCTACCCATGCCATGCCGTGCAGTCTAGGTCGTGCGAGATTTCAGAAGTCCAGGTGGGCAAACTTCGGACAGTCGAGCGCTCTACTCACTGATCCATTTCAAAAAGGCATCTCCCTCAGGAGTCAGAACACATACCAACTCTGTAGCGTCTTCGCTCGGCACTATCTTGGCTCGTACATAACCAGCCCTGAGCAGTGTCTGAACGAGAAAGAGACATTCGCCGTGGAGGGGGAGAGGCTTCCCTTCGCTTGCTAGCTGAAGTAATGCGGGGGTGTGAGGTACTTGAAAGTCCATAGTAGTCTCCTTGACAGTGTCGGTTCAGGTCCAGTCTGCTCCGTGCTCCGTGCTCCGTGCTGCGGCGAAGCTTGTACACGTATAGTCCAACAAGCTGACCCAGGCTCTCGTCCAACCCCAGAGTTCAGCCAGATCGTGGCTGCACCATAGAGCAGCTCTCGTGCTGTCAGATAGCATAGATCCTGATGAGCAATGGTGAGGCCTGGGAAGACCGAAGACGGACTACGGTGCTGAATTTCCGTCGACAAGCTTTCTGTGTGGTAACCGGCTTGACTCCCCACCGCTGTATCCCAGCAAAACAGAGGCTATGGTGTGCTTCACGTTGCCACTACGATCATCGATTTATGGCGGCGAATTGGATAAGCGATTAGTTTTTTTGCACCTGCTAACTAGATCAGGATGGACCGATCGTGCGGTTCACCAGGGCTTCTACGTCTACTACAAGTGCAGAGGGCTGGCATTTCAACGCTGCCGCCAGCTTGAAGATCATGGGCAGGGTCGGTTGGTGCACGCCCCTCTCGATCAGACTGATGTAGTTGCGTTGCACACCAGCTTCAAGCGCCAATTGCTCTTGTGTGAGACATGCGCTTTTCCTGCGATCGCGGAGAACCTTCCCAAATGCCAACCCTTCGTCCAAACCGTACATCCTCTACGTGAGGGTGCACTGTCGATGGATCGGCAAGCCGAGTCTTCACAGTATACTGTGAATATCTCATTGTTCGTGGCATGATTGCCTTCCCTGGAGGTGGGACAGAACACGCCTCCATCATCATCGAACCGCTCGGAGAGCGGGCGTGAGGCATAGGAGAGGTACGGGTGAAGGTCAGATCGAAGGGTTTGGTGGTGGCAGGTGTTGTGCTTCTTGTAGCCGGTTGTGCTCAACCTCGGTACCAGTTCTTCAAGGATGGCAGCACGCAACGAGAATTTTCCCAAGACGACGCAGCTTGTGGAGTCCAGACATCCAACGTGCAGATGGCGGACTGGGAGTACAGAGGCACGATCATGGAAGGTGCCAATATCAAGTCCAAGCAGCAGCAGGTGTACTTGGCATGCATGACTGCGAAGGGATACGACCGTCGGCAAGTGCAGTGATCGACTAGCAAAAGGGTGGCTGTTCCGCCATAGCAGATCTTCGTATCGATAGGTTCGATGCAGAGACAGGGCTCGGAAGAGGCAAATAGCACCAGTTATCAGACACTGAGGAACTCGCAGCATGAAACTGAAGATTGAAGGTGAAATTACTCCCGAGCGGGTGGCTGAAGCTGTCGCTGACGCATCCAGGATGTGGTCAACAACCCGGCCAGGAGGCAAGTTCTACGGTGCGAAAATCCAGCTAGTGCCATTTGATGCTGAAGGGAGTAAATGGGCACTTGTTGATGATCAGAACGAACCTTTCGTCATGATCATCCCCGCTCCGTCTGGAACGATAGTCCGACCAGCCCTAACTGCCGAAGGCAAGCAAAACCAAAAGCATCGTCCCGCAATGGACCAGCAGCAAGAAGTTAAAGGGTCACCCCTTGAGCCAACGGTCGCTGTAAGCTAATCCTGTTCAATGAGAGCGCCTGCCCTGTGACCTGCGGAGGTAGAGCACAGGCACGCTCAAGTTCTCAAAGGTAAGCAGTATATGTTCACATGATGCGGCACTAATGTCTTACGATGGACTGAGCCATGGCATGCTTGCCAACGTAACATATAACTGCTTAATCTCTCTGCATCGGTTGGTAGGTGTGGAAGGGACGGATGTCTTGCTCCGGACTGGGTACAATAACTTCTATCTCAAAGCAGCAGTGACAAGCGGAACGTGGCAAGGTCATAGAAAACATATTTCTTATCTATCTTATGTCTTGTGACGGACTTCGTCACGCATAATCAACTTCTCAAAGTTTACCGCCGTGCCTTTGGGCACATTGTATATCTGTACATAGCCCAGGGGAGGGCGGGGGCAAACCCCTCCCTACGTTGCTTTGAATTTTCGAAATGAACTCATCCAGCTAGGCGCTGATGACCATAGTCATACCTTACCCTTTTGTGTTGGCTAGCCGTGGCCAAAGCCACAAGATATCCATTTATAATAAAGATCAAAGGCAGGAAGGGGCTTGGCTGCCCATCTCTCCCTTTAACCTTACAGGGTTAACCTGGTGCCATAGGCACAGTTATTCATCCGTGACGGTAGCGTCACAAGTAATAACCCTAAGAGTTGATGACATGAGATAATGCTGGTTGTTGATTCTGGAAGAAATCGCTTAAAGAGACTCTAAGAGAAAATTTCCTATACGTCTTTCTGCGGTATCTGTCGGTAGGGTTTGATCCAGCTACTCACTGTTCTTCTTGTCTTTCCAACTTCTTTGGCTATACTCTCTATGCTGTAGTTTTGCTCCCATAAGGTGATCGCTTTCAGCTTCAGATTTTCTCTCTTCTTTCTTAATGCTGATTCGGGTGATATGTAATCTTCAGCATAGGTTTCGTTAATTTCGCAATTGCCTATTTTTTCTGCAAGAAAATTTGCGATGTCTAAGTCTTGCACAAATAGCAAGATTCTGCTTTGGCTGGTTCTTGATCTCAGTGCGGTTCTGCAGACCGATTGGAGAGTTGACTCAAAAAATCTTTCATACTTTACTGCGTTCTTGATCTCGTCTGAGGAAATTGTCTGTGTGATAGACAGTAACCCTGCGAGGGTTTGCAAACTTCTACCTTCTATCGGGGTTATGTTTCCGTGCTGTAAACAGATAGCAATAGTGTATTCGGAGTACTCATTAATACCTCTGTTATCGATAGGGATAAATCTTATATTGCTATCGTCTTGGTGTGGAGGAACTGGTAGCTCAGCTCTGCACCACTGATGCGCCACGAGAATCGCTCTTCTATTCCCGATAATTCTAAATACATCAACCTTTAGCCAAGCGTCAAGCAGACAATCCTTTTGATAGTCTGGATAAAGCTTACCTCCCTTCATAAGCGCTGCGCTCTTTGAGTAAGACCTGTTCCTGAAGAAAGGATGAATTTCTACCTTATTGCCGTACCCTGCAAAGTCGATATCTGCCTCGACGGGTTGGATGCTCCAACCTGCGCCTTTGAGGGTGATTCCAAGCAGCGTTTTGCCGACTTCGGCCCCCATGACCAGAACTTTCTCGGCTGCTTCGAATGCCTGAGTATAATGTTTGATACCGACAATTCTTACGGTTCGCTTCAGCTTTGCGTCGAGGTCTTCAACCTCAACGACACTCCTGCGATCTAGTAGCGCCTTCAGAATGGTGCGTGCGTCAGGTGTAAGGGCGGAGTTATTGCCACTTGCTAGCCCCTCAATTAGTTCTCGGCAATCTTCCTTTGCAGTAACTCTGTTCTTGTCGCCGACTTTAGTTACTTCAGTGATGTTATCAAAAACTCTGCGATAGGAGAGCTCTGTGAAACTGTGTGTTGAGCAGTTCCAAGTTGTTGGGACTTCATCTATGTACAGCGTCCATTCGTACAAAGCCTCCGGGTTTATCATTCGAAGGGATTCGTGAGTACAGATAACAATCTTATGTGTACGAATGAGAAGTCTTTCCTCCAGAGCTTTTGTTACAGATCCTTCTACCGTATTGCTATCAATGGCAATGAAATTCAATTCCAGTTGCTCGATTCGCTTCTGTACTTCGGCTGATAGTATTTTGGTTGGAAATGCGAGTATAGAGTGTCGAGCATCCGGTTTGACAAGCTGATTGATTAGCCACGACGTCTTTCCGGCACCGGGCGGTGCAATTAATGTGTATATGAATTTCATAAGCTTTTCGAACTTGAAATGGCACCGTGGCGATTGATCTGACTGGTTTTGAGGCTCGACAATTTACTGCAAGAACGAAGTTTATCTGGAAGTGAGGTATGAGACGACTTTACAACACTCTTGCAGTTATTGCTGATGCTCGTTGTTTGTAGTCAATCGCGGTTGATGTATCGGGGCTCAGCTATCGATTGAGCACCGTGCTAGCAATTAACTCAGACTTATTGAACAAGATTGAATTAGTAGTTCACTGTTTTCGATTGCTTTCATCAATAACCTCTTGCATGAATCTGGCTGCTCTCTCTTTGCGATAGATAAGTAGTGATGTCAATGTAGGTGCGAGTTTTGGGTGTTGGTCGGCGAATAGTTTGAGAAATACAACATCGGACTCGTCCGCAGTTACTGAGAAATAGTCCTCATGATCATCGTAATCATGGCTCACACCTCTCAACTCACCATTTGAGGTGATCTGGAGATAATAGCGTGGAGGGGTTATGTACTCATCGATGTTGTAGTCGTTCAGCTTAATTTGACTTGTATCTATAACAGTGGCCCACTCAATTTGATGAAGTTTGCCATGTTCAGGGTTGATAAAAGGCAAGTTTTCATAGATGAAGTGATCTTTGTGATTTGCTGATGGGAATGGTGTGTTACGTTTCATGAAGTAATACCTCTTATGTGCTCACAAAGCATTATGCTTGTGTAAGGCGTGCGGCGGTTTTAATGGTTCTCTAAGGAAGTGGCGGACTGTCTATTCGGGTCTCCGAGTGTGTGGGTGCTAATTGATTGCAGTAGGGCGGCAGTACCTAGCTCGATAGCCTGTCATGATGAAATGAAATCCATGTGCTGACCTGTAGTGTTTGGATTAGCCTGATCTGTCGTAATGGTTTTTCTGCATTTGGTTAAAGCCTCGGTTCGCAGCTTGTATTGTTATTAAGGCTTGGTCAATAGAATAGCGATTTTCGAAAATGGTCCGCTCGTAAACTGTCATGCAGGTCTGGGATTGCTTGGAGCATTGCAAATGTTTCGGAGATGACCAGAAGCTTATAGGTTTAAAAGCCATTGTCAACAGCCATAGTTAAAGTTTTATCGATTTAATTGGGCTTGTATACTTGAGTATTTAGTTGCTTGGTTAACTGCTTATTTAAGTATTTAAGTAGTTAATTGTTCGCTTGGTTACTTGAGTGCCCACGCACGTACCTGCCTACGTACCTACGTACCTACGTACCTACGTACCTACGTACCTACGTACCTACGTACCTACCTACCTACCTACCTACCTACCTACCTACGTGCGTGCGTACCTACCTACCTACCTACCTGCCTGCGTACCCGCGTACCTGCGTACCTGCGTACCTGCGTACCTGCGTACCTGCGTAACTGCGTAACTGCGTAACTGCGTAGATGTATATACAACCATTCACCCAGGTACCCAGGTACCCAGGTACCCAAGTACCCAAGTACCCACTTGTCTATACAAGCAAGGACGCAAATTTGCTTAGGCCTTACACGGCGGCGGTCAAGCTGGTAGATGAATGTGCTGGAGGGCGTCAACCATCGCTTTCAGCGGGTTCCTACTCCCATAAATGCTGAAGGTTACCGAGGCGTCTTCGTGACCCACAATTCGTTTGATCAGGGAATCCTGTACCCCTGCATCACGTAGATCGTCAATCAACGTATGGCGAAAGCTGTGGAAGGTCTTCCTAGGGTTGTTGATCCCCATCCCCTGCTTGTAGCGACCGAACCATTTCGAGGGTGCATGTCCTAGCTTGCCCCTAACTGCTACCAGGTCGTGGAAGAGGCGATCTGCGCCAGTTGCTCTGGTTGACTCGACGTATCTCAATAGCCCCAGCTCGATTAGTGCCGGGTGCAGCGGGAGAATCCGTCGGCTGCTAGCATTCTTGAGCTTCTGGTCTTCACGGCTGTCGTCAATGCGGATGCATTGGATGCCCTGTTGCTCAATGAAGTCATCTGTACGCAGTTGGCACAATTCTTCCAAACGTGCACCAGTCGCTCGGCCAAGCAAAGGCAGCCAATAGCGCCATGGGTGCTTCCGTGCTTCCTTTCCTAGGGATGCTTGGTCAAGCAGCGCCACCAGGTCGTGCTTATCGAAAGACAGTCGCGCCTCCTTAGCAGACCCGACCATCACCTTCATTCCCGCCAGAGGATTTTCCGTTAAGTAGCTGTTCGACTTGCACCAGTTCAGGAAAGCTGAAAGCTTGCGTAACCTGTTGTTTACAGTCACCGCAGTAATGGTTTTGTAGCTCACGGCGGAATCGACCACCTCTCTGAGCGTTCGCCCCTTGAATTCGGGACGCAGACCGAAGTACTGGGGACATCGGCTTAGCCGGTCTTTCAACAGACGGGCTTGATGAGCGTCGAACGTTGCTACGGGCATGTCACCCATTAATTCGAGCAGATCAGATAAAGCACGCTCGACCTCCCCGAGGCTGCCCTCCCGCCATGTGCTACCGCGTTTCCCTTCTTCTATATATAGCTTGGTGAGGTTGGCAAGGGATGGACTGTCGCGACGGGAATACGTGGTGCCCTCTATGCGCCTCGTAGAGGTGGGCCGAAGTAGAGGGGTAGGGGTTGCCTCGCGCCACTGGTAACAAAGCGCTTGAAGCGTCGCGAGGTCCGCTAGGGGGTGCTCGTTCAAATATGCGTGGACTCGCTGGACAAGCGAGGCGGCTAGGTATAGTGCGGTCCTACGCTCTCGCACGCCGAGGCTTATGCGGAGTGTGTGGCGATGCGGAAACAAGTGCTTGGGCAATCGAAGATTCAGGTAGTAAACCGATTGACGACGTACGACGTAAGCCATGAGTGGAACACCAAAGTGGAACAGCTAAGTGGAACAATGCTGGCCACACCTCTCGTTTTTGAGCGCCCGTGCAACACTTCCGCACGGCAGAAATCTGGCAACCTTATCGGCCTGAAACCCTTATTCCATAAGGTCTGCAACGATACCCGAGCATGCTTGCATGCGACCTGGTCAGATCCGGAAGGAAGCAGCCACAGCGGGAACATTGTGTGCCGGGGTGTGGCTGGTAGGGTTGCCACCTGTTTCCGCAGCATCCCTCGATTCATCCGCAACCTCGCAATGCACCCTTCAGCTGTAACTCAATCGCGCCCGCCCTCATTTTTCAAAGTCTGAATTCTTGTTTCGGCACTCCGTTCATCTGAACAGAAATATACTTGTTCGGGTCTGTGAAAGGTCGTATTCAGCTCACCCTCGCAATGCATTCCATATCAGGCGCTTGGCGTGATTCAAGGGCGCCAATCTGCCACCGACCGGCGACCTCATGCTCGGTGTGGTTCATTCGTTTTCCGATACAGCTTCTACCCTAGTTGAAAGTCATCACGGGGGAATTGCATCATGATTTTGCTTCGTTCGCTCGATCTTCCATCGCGCAAAAGCGCTTTGCTCTTGCTGATATTGGCCAGTAGTTCCTGTGCCAACATAAGCCGCACAGTCGAGTTGCCCGCCGTGGGCAGCACGAAACAGGATCCCGAACAGGTACTGCGTTATTGGACGCCCGAGCGCATGCGCAGTGCCGCGCACATCCAGGATCCTGCCGATCTCACTCCTTTCGAGCCGCCGCTGGGGGGAGATGACAAGGGTTACCTCAAGATGGGCAGTCCTTATGTCAACAATATGGAGTCGCGGGTAACGGGCATTTTGTTCTATCACAATGCCAGGATGAACGCGGATACGCATTGCTCGGCGTCCGTCCTTCAATCCAGCACGCGTAGCCTCATCATAACGGCGGCCCACTGCACGATTTTTCCGAATCCAGGAGGTGAAACCTTTTCGCGGCACATGCTGTTCGTGCCGGCCTACGATGGGTCGCCAGGTCGAAATGTTGCTGAGATGGCGCCTTACGGAATGTGGCCTGTCAGTCGCGCCTATGTGAGCGAGAATGTGGCGCAAAACCCGATAATCATCATCGGTTCGCAGTTCGACTTGTCAGTGGCGTCTGTGCATCCCAATGGGGAGGGTCGCCGACTGCAGGAAGTGGTGGGCAGCGCGCTGCAACCTGTCGTCTCCGAGAGCGAGAGTTTTCCGAACGCTTTGACGGTCGGCTATCCCTCGGCGCAATACGGAGGGCAGAGCCAGTACTATTGCAAGACCGCGCTAGACAACCTGCCCTATGGGGTCGGTGGGAGGAATGCTGAAGCTGGTAGCTTGGGCGCTTCCAATTGCGGAGTGACGGGTGGCCATAGCGGTGGGCCTATCATTGTCGGCCAAGGCGTAGTCGGTGTGGTGCACGGGGGTGACCATACCAGGCTTCGCCCAAGCATTTACCCTGCCCAGGTCGCCGCTGCGGAAGCTGACTTTCCCTTGCCCTGATGAAAGTTTGCGTAGCAGATATCAATGTTAGCTGCCTTGGTAGGTACGGTCTGCAACGATGCCAGCGCAGGCATGCACAGCGCCCGGTTTTCCAGTGAAGCATGTAATAGAGCAGGGCACGGATGCAATTTCGGTGCTGCTCCATTAGCATTGGCGGTCTTCCGCTTTCATGTCGCGACGGTTTTCGATGAGTTATCAGGTTCTTGCACGTAAATGGCGTCCGCGCTCGTTCCGCGAAATGGTCGGCCAGACCCATGTGCTCAAGGCATTGATCAATGCGCTGGACAACCAGCGGCTGCATCACGCCTACCTGTTCACCGGCACTCGGGGCGTGGGCAAGACCACCATCGCGCGGATCATCGCCAAGTGCCTCAACTGCGAGACGGGCATCACGTCAACGCCGTGCGGTGAGTGTTCGGTCTGCCGCGAGATCGACGAGGGTCGCTTCGTCGATCTGATCGAGATCGATGCCGCCAGCCGCACCAAGGTCGAAGACACCCGCGAGCTGCTCGACAACGTGCAGTACGCCCCCAGCCGTGGGCGCTTCAAGGTTTACCTGATCGACGAAGTGCACATGCTGTCCACGCACTCGTTCAACGCGTTGCTGAAGACGCTGGAAGAGCCGCCGCCCTACGTCAAATTCATTCTGGCCACCACCGATCCGCAGAAGTTGCCAGCGACCATTCTGTCGCGCTGCCTGCAGTTTTCTTTGAAGAACATGACGCCGGAGCGGGTGGTCGAGCACTTGAGCCATGTGCTGGGTGTCGAGAACGTACCCTTCGAGGACGACGCGCTGTGGTTGCTCGGCCGCGCCGCCGATGGCTCCATGCGCGACGCCATGAGCCTGACCGACCAGGCCATTGCCTTTGGCGAAGGCAAGGTGCTGGCAGCCGATGTTCGGGCGATGCTGGGTACACTGGACCACGGTCAGGTTTACGGCGTGTTGGAGGCATTGCTCGAAGGTGACGCCCGCGGTGTGCTCGAGGCCGTGCGCCATCTGGCGGAGCAGGGGCCGGACTGGAATGGCGTGCTGGCTGAAATTCTCAACGTGCTGCACCGCGTGGCCATCGCCCAGGCGCTGCCCGAGGCGGTAGACAATGGCCAGGGTGATCGCGAACGGGTGCTGGCGCTGGCGCAGGCGCTGCCGGCCGAAGACGTGCAGTTCTATTATCAGATGGGCTTGATCGGCCGCCGCGACCTGCCACTGGCCCCGGAGCTGCGTGGCGGTTTCGAGATGGTGCTGCTGCGCATGCTCGCTTTCCGCCCCGCAGGCAGCAGCGATGGGCCCAGTCAACCGCTAAAGACAGTGGGGATCAGCGCGGCCACAGTTGATTCCACCCACTCCGTGGCAGCTCCAACCCCCGTAGGAGCCGTCAGCGGCCGCGAAGGCCCTGTTGCGGATACCCAGGCAGACCGCGTCGCGCCTTTCGCGGCCACGGACCGCTCCTACGAGATGCCCGCACCCTCGAATCCCCCCGTAGGAGCGGTCAGCGGCCGCGAAGGCCCTGTTGCGGATACCCAGGCAGACCGCGTCGCGCCGTTCGCGGCCACGGACCGCTCCTACGAGATGCCCGCGCCCTCGAATCCCCCCGTAGGAGCGGTCAGCGGCCGCGAAGGCCCCACCGCGGATACCCAGACAGACCGCGACGCGCCGTTCGCGGCCACGGACCGCTCCTACGAGATGCCCGCGCCCTCGAATCCCCCCGTAGGAGCGGTCACCGGCCGCGAAGAATCCCCCGCGCATTCCCAGGCAGCCCCTGATCCCGTTATCGATCTGCCCTGGAACGACCCGGTCGCGCCCGCAACTGCGCCCACCCAGGAACCGATCCTGGACGTCGTCGCCGAGCAGCCCGCATTGACTCCAATGCCGGCGCCCACGCCTGCCAGTGCCGTGCCGGACGCCCCGGAAACCCAGACAGCCCCGCCTGCCGACGATGCCGAGCCCGCCGATTACACACCAGCCGGCATGGACCGCGACGACGAGCCGCCGCTGGACGAAGATTACTACGCCCCGGAAACCGACGGCGCCGCCTACAGCTACCTCGACGAGCTGGCCAGTGAAACCGTCCACGACACGCCTGTCGAAGCCGAGCCCGAAGTGCTGCCTGCCGCACAGCCGGCGAGCGGGCTGGCTCTGCAATGGCTCGAGCTGTTTCCGAAACTGCCGATCTCGGGGATGACTGGCAGCATCGCCGCCAACTGTACCCTGATCGCCGTGGAGGGCGACGACTGGCTGCTGCACCTGGACCCGGCGCACAGCGCGCTGTTCAACAGCACCCAGCAGCGGCGCTTGAACGATGCGCTGAACCAGTATCATCAGCGCACGCTCAATCTGACCATCGAGCTGATCCGCCCGGAACAGGAAACCCCGGCGCAGGCCGCCGCGCGCTGGCGTGCGAATCGCCAGGCCGATGCCGAACAGTCGATTCAACAAGACCCGTACGTTCAACAAATGCTGCAACAGTTCGGTGCCATCATTCGCGACGATACGATTGAACCAGTCGAGGCGGTGGCCGGCCCAACGCGTTAAGTGCTCTTACCCAAGCCCGCGCAGGACGCCTTCGGCACTGCGCGGTCATACCCATTGACCTTTGAGGTGAACCCCATGATGAAAGGTGGCATGGCCGGCCTGATGAAGCAGGCCCAGCAGATGCAGGAAAAAATGGCCGAGATGCAGGAAGAGTTGGCCAAGGCGGAAGTGACCGGCCAATCGGGCGCAGGTCTGGTGAGCGTGGTAATGACCGGTCGTCACGACGTCAAGCGCGTGAGCCTGGACGACAGCCTGATGCAGGAAGACAAGGACGTGCTCGAGGATCTGATTGCCGCCGCCGTCAACGACGCCGTGCGCAAGATCGAAGCCAACAGCAAGGACAAGATGTCCGGCATGACCTCCGGCATGCAACTGCCGCCCGGCTTCAAGATGCCGTTCTGACCCAAAAATGCCAGGCCCCAAGCCTGGCATTTTTGTATCTGAGTGACCCAAGTGGAAGCGCCTCCCCGTAGGAGCGGTCATCGGCCGCGAAAGCTACACCGCGGTCTACCGGACACATCGTGTGCCCCCTTCGCGGCCACAGACCGCTCCTACAGGGTACGCGCGCAATCCAATCCCCCCGTAGGAGCGGTCATCGGCCGCGAAAGCTACACCGCGGTCTACCAGACACATCGTGTGCCCCCTTCGCGGCCACAGACCGCTCCTACAGGATACGCGCGCAATCCAATCCCCCCGTAGGAGCGGTCATCGGCCGCGAAAGCTACACTGCGGTCTACCAGACACATCGTGTGCCCCCTTCGCGGCCACAGACCGCTCCTACAGGATACGCGCGCAATCCAATCCCCCCGTAGGAGCGGTCATCGGCCGCGAAAGCCACGCCGCCGGCTGTTTGCCAAGCACCCAGTTGAACATCCCGCCACCCCATGCTGTCCTTTTCCTATAGCCACTTGCTGAAGGAATACTCCGCAATGTCCCAAGACCTGACCCTCAACCAGCGCTTCGTTCTCGCTTCCCGTCCAACCGGGGCGCCGACGCCGGAGAATTTCCGCCTGGAGCGCGAAGCCCTGCCGGATCTCGAAGACGGGCAAGTCCTGCTGCGCACGCTGTACCTGTCCCTGGATCCCTACATGCGCGGCCGCATGAGCGACGCACCGTCCTACGCCGCACCGGTGGAAATCGACGAGGTCATGACCGGCGGCACCGTCAGCCGCGTGCAAACTTCCAAGCACCCCAAGTTCCGCGAAGGTGACCTGGTCGTCGGCATGACCGGCTGGCAGACCCACTGCATTTCCGACGGCAGCAATCTCACGCCGCTGCCCGCCGGCATCCCCAGCCCCTCAATGGCACTTGGCGTTCTGGGCATGCCCGGCATGACCGCCTACATGGGCCTGACCCACATCGGCCAGCCCAAGGAAGGCGAAACCCTGGTGGTCGCAGCCGCCTCCGGCGCAGTCGGATCGGTAGTGGGGCAGGTGGGCAAGATCAAAGGCCTCAAAGTCGTCGGCATTGCCGGCGGGCCGGAAAAATGCCGCTACGTCGTTGAAGAACTGGGCTTCGATGCCTGTGTCGATCACAAAAGCGAAACCTTCGCCGACGACCTGGCCAAAGCCTGCGCCCAGGGCATCGACATCTACTTCGAAAACGTTGGCGGCAAAGTCTTCGACGCCGTCATGCCGTTGCTCAATGCTCGCGCGCGCATTCCGGTGTGCGGCCTTATCGCCGGCTACAACGCCACCGACCTGCCAGAGGGTCCGGACCGCTTCGCGCTGTTGCCGCGCACCCTGCTCACCAAGCGCATCCGCATGCAGGGCTTCATCGTGTTCGACGACTTTGGCGATCGCCATGCAGAATTCTTCTCTGCCATGGTGCCGTGGGTTCGTGACGGCAAGATCAAGTTCCGCGAGGACGTGGTCGACGGTCTGGAGCGAGCGCCGGAGGCGTTCATTGGCCTGCTGCAAGGGCATAACTTCGGCAAGCTGGTGGTCAAGGTTTCCGACGCCTGAGCATTTGACGTGACCCGGAGGCGCGGGTATAAACCGCGTCTCGTCGTTACGTCAGGCCGCCTTCCATGAGCTTCAGCCCACTGATCCGTCAACTGATCGACAGCCTGCGCACCTTGCCCGGCGTTGGCCAGAAATCCGCCCAGCGCATGGCCCTGCAGCTGCTCGAACGCGACCGCAGCGGCGGTAGTCGGCTGGCCCAGGCGTTGAGCCAGGCCATGGAAGGCGTAGGCCATTGCCGCCAGTGCCGCACCCTCACCGAAGAAGAACTTTGCCCGCAATGCGGTGATCCACGTCGCGACGATACGCTGCTGTGCGTGGTGGAAGGGCCGATGGACGTCTATGCTGTTGAGCAGACCGGCTACCGCGGCCGCTATTTCGTGCTCAAGGGGCACCTGTCGCCCCTCGACGGTCTGGGCCCGGAGGCGATCGGCATCCCGCAACTGATGAGCCGTATAGACGAGCAGGGCACCTTCGCCGAAGTCATCCTGGCGACCAACCCGACTGTCGAAGGCGAAGCCACAGCTCATTACATCGCCCAGCTGTTGGCGAAGAAAGGCCTGGTGGCTTCACGCATCGCCCACGGCGTTCCCTTGGGTGGCGAGTTGGAACTGGTCGACGGCGGTACCTTGGCCCATTCCTTCGCCGGCCGCAGACCCATCACCCTCTAACCAACCCACACCCCTGTAGCAGCGGCGCAAGCCGCGTCGGCGGCACACGCGGTGGGTCGGAAGAATCACGGTGCTGCCGGACGCGGCTCGCGCCGCTGCTACATAAAACATGCGAACCTGTGCCATACACCCGTGTAGCAGCGGCGCAAGCCGCGTCGGCGGCACACACGGTGGGCCGGGAAGATCACGGTGCTGCCGGACGCGGCTCGCGCCGCTGCTACAGAAAACATGCGAACCTGCGCCACACACCCCTGTAGCAGCGGCGCAAGCCGCGTCGGCGGTACACGCGGTAGGTCGGAACAATCGCGGTGCTGCCGGACGCGGCTTGCGCCGCTGCTACATAAAACATGCGAACCTGTGTCACGTCTCTACACCTCCATTTCCAGGGCCGACCATGCACCGTCTAGCGTTCAAGCAAGTCGATGTCTTCACCACCCAGCGCTTCAAGGGCAATCCGCTGGCGGTCATCCTGCAGGCCGAAAGCCTGACGCGCGAACAGATGCAAGAAATCGCCCACTGGAACAACCTCTCCGAAACCACCTTCGTGCTGCCCGCCACTCGCCCTGAAGCGGACTACCGCGTCCGCATCTTTACCCCGAACTCCGAGCTACCCTTCGCCGGCCACGCCACCCTCGGCAGCGCCCACGCCCTGATGGAAGCCGGCCTGATCGAGCCGCGCAACGGCCGTCTGGTGCAGGAGTGTGCATTGGGTCTGATCGACCTTGATGTGGTCCGCCAGCCCGATGGCTCGCAGCTGATCACCTTCGAATTGCCGCCCGCAACGATCCAGCCAGTCAACGACAGTGATCATCGCGAGCTGC
The DNA here is from genome assembly GCF_014235765.1 of Pseudomonas baltica. Lineage (GTDB taxonomy): Bacteria > Pseudomonadota > Gammaproteobacteria > Pseudomonadales > Pseudomonadaceae > Aquipseudomonas > Aquipseudomonas baltica. The sequence continues at coordinate 888,490 of NZ_JACMYH010000001.1, read as the reverse complement.
AGGCTGTGCTGGGGGTAAGCGTGGTGCGCGACCGCAGGCCGTGCTTCGTGACCGTTGGCCCGCGCTGGCTGGTGGTGCAACTGCGCGACGCACAAACCGTGCTGGCGGTCATCCCTGACCTGGCGCGCATGGCCATCAACGACCACCGCACCAGCACCACCGGCGTGGTGATCTTCGGCCCGCACCCCGAAGGCAGCAACGAGCACATAGAAGTCCGCACCTTCGCGCCCACCTGCGGCATCACAGAAGATGCAGCCTGCGGCAGCGGCGGCGGGGCGGTCGCCGCGTTCATCCGTGCCACCGGGCAGACCGCCTCGCTGGGCTCCCAGCTGCGAGTCGCCCAGGGCGCTGCGTTGGGTCGCGCTGGCAAGATGCAGCTGTCGATCAGCGACCAGTCGATCAAGGTCACCGGTGCCTCTGTGACCTGCCTCGACGGCTTCCTCAATCCCTAGGGTTCCCAAGGGCAGCGGTCAGCGACCCACCACCTCGATGCCGCCATCGTTGTGTTGCCGATACAGCGTATAGGGCAGCATCAGCGTGTCGAGGATTGCCGAGACGCCGATGTCCAGCGCGACGAAACTCATCTGCGGTCCGCTGCGCGAGTGGCCGGGCTTGGGCGCCTGGCCATGCAGCAGGCAGAAGTCATAGACCACGCCGCTGTACACCCGAGGCACAGCACCGCAGAACGACTCGGCTTCCTTCAAGTTGTCGCTGGTCACCACATCATCGCGAAACACCGTATTGATCGTGCCGCAACCCGCCAGCAGTCCCGCGACAACGACGCCTATCAACGCTTTCATTCCTGCCACTCCTTGTGTGAGATCGGCACTATAACCGTTTCCATCAACCGGTTTCGCCAGGGTCGTGTTGCGCCTTTCGTCAGATGAAGGGAACTGTCATTTACGAAAAGACGAAATGCGTTGTCCATTGCCTCGCAAATCGAACAGGCTCGGTATCCATACGCCAGATGTGAAAGATCGGTTACCTCTCGTAACAACTTTTTTGGCAGTGTGTTCAACCGGTGTTACAAACCTCGCTGTCGGCCCGTATGTGCCGTGGGGACAGGCCTTGGGTGGTTTGGTATCATCCGGCCTTTGAAAATCATGCATGCGTCAGACGCGCCCTGAATCGATCCAGCGCGTCTCTTCTTTAACTCGATGGTGTCGTTTAACGTGAAAATCCTCGTAACCGGTGGTGCAGGCTTCATTGGCTCGGCAGTCATTCGCCATATCCTGGCAAATACCGACGCCGCCGTGGTCAATGTCGACAAATTGACCTACGCCGGTAATCTGGATTCGCTCATGGGCAGCGAGCGCACACCGCGCTACGCCTTCGAGCACGTCGACATCTGCGACCGCGCGCAGATGGATCGAGTGTTCGCCGAGCACCGGCCGGATCTGGTCATGCACCTGGCTGCCGAATCCCATGTCGATCGCTCGATCACCGGGCCTGCCGCGTTCGTCGAAACCAACGTGATCGGTACCTACACCTTGCTCGAAGCCGCGCGCCAATACTGGTCGCAACTCGACGCCGAGGCCCAGGCCGCCTTCCGCTTCCACCACATCTCCACCGATGAAGTGTATGGCGACCTCGAAGGCCCGGAAGACCTCTTCACCGAAACCACGCCTTACCAGCCCAGCTCGCCGTATTCCGCGAGCAAGGCCAGCTCCGATCACCTGGTCCGTGCCTGGCAGCGCACCTACGGGCTGCCGACGTTGATCACCAACTGTTCGAACAACTATGGGCCGTGCCATTTCCCGGAAAAACTCATTCCGTTGATCATCCTCAATGCCCTGGAAGGCAAGGCTTTGCCCATTTATGGCAAAGGTAATCAAATTCGCGACTGGCTGTATGTCGAAGACCACGCACGTGCGCTGTATCAAGTGGTGACCGAAGGTGAGGTAGGGGAGACCTACAATATCGGCGGCCACAACGAGAAACAGAACATCGAAGTCGTGCACACGGTCTGCGCCTTGCTCGACGAGCTCTGCCCGCAGTCACCCCATCGTCCTCATGCGCATTTGATCACCCACGTACAAGATCGCCCCGGCCATGACGTTCGCTACGCCATCGACGCCAGCAAGATCCAGCGCGAGCTGGGTTGGACGCCGGTAGAAACGTTCGAGTCCGGTATTCGCAAGACCGTGCAGTGGTATCTGGATAATCCCGAATGGGTCAACCGCGTGAAGAGCGGCGCCTACCAGCAATGGATCGATACGAATTATCAAGGGCGTGAACTGTGAAAATATTGCTCCTGGGCAAGAACGGTCAGGTGGGTTGGGAGCTGCAGCGTGCCTTGGCGCCGCTGGGCAAGGTAGTCGCACTGGGCAGGAACATCGATGAAGCCGGTCTCTGCGGAGACCTGGCATCGCTTCAAGGGCTGGCCGAAACGGTGCGGCGCATCGCGCCGAACGTTATCGTCAACGCTGCCGCCTATACCGCCGTGGACAAGGCCGAGAGCGAAAAGGACACCGCCGACCTGATCAATCACCAGGCCAGCGCCGTGCTCGCCCGTGAAGCGCTCGATCTGGACGCCTGGCTGGTGCATTACTCCACCGACTACGTGTTCGATGGCACGGGCGAGAAGCCCTGGCAGGAGAGCGACACCACGGTCCCCGTCAACTACTACGGCGCGAGCAAGCTGGCCGGCGAAGAAGCCATTCGCAAGTCCGGCTGCAAGCATCTGATTTTCCGCACCAGCTGGGTCTACGCAGCCCGTGGCAACAATTTTGCCAAGACCATGCTGCGCCTGGCCAAGGACCGCAAGAGCCTGAGCGTCATCAGCGATCAGATCGGCGCACCCACCGGCGCCGAGCTGCTGGCCGACGTCGTCGCCCATGCCATTCCCATGGCCGTGGCGAACCCTGACCTGGCCGGCACCTACCACCTCGCCGCTACGGGCGAAACGTCCTGGCACGCCTTTGCCAAGCTGGTCATCGAAAACGCCCGCCGCCAAGGCACCAAGCTGGCCGTGGAAACGGTCGAGGCCATTCCCACCAGTGCCTACCCGACACCCGCCCTGCGCCCGCTGAATTCGCGCCTGGACACGACCAAACTGACCGAGCGTTTCGGCCTGACGCTGCCGCATTGGGAAGTGGGCGTGAAGCGAATGCTGGCCGAGATCAGCACCAAGCAATGATCGCTGAACTACTGGGCCAGGCCAGGTGTCCAAGCGCGAACGATTTGCGCTTGGCCCCGGATTTCCTGATATTCTAGCCGCCACTTCCTTGACTCATCAGCAGCGAGCGGCTTCAGGGTTTGACGTATATGTTGTCTGCGGCGCAGGGAGCCGCCAGATCTTCGATGCGCAGCGGTGGTTTCCACCCCATGTACAGCTGGTCTACAGATCGATTTTCACAGTGCCGCTACACCGGCAAACAAAGGATCCAATACGCATGAACCTGATCCCCGTTATTCTTTCCGGCGGCGTTGGCAGCCGGTTGTGGCCCGTTTCCCGCGAGGCCCATCCCAAGCCATTCATGGCACTGCCTGACGGCCAGAACCTGATCCAGAAGACCTTCCTGCGCGCCTCCAAGCTCGAAGGTGTGTCCGAAGTGCTCACCGTCACCAATCGCGAGCTGCTGTTCAAGACCGAAGACGAATACCGCACCGTCAACAAGACCGGCCACGCCCAGGGCTTCATCCTCGAGCCGTTCGGCCGCAACACTGCCGCCGCCGTCGCCATGGCCGCGCTGCAACTCAACGATTCCCACGGTCCCGACGCCCACATGCTGGTGCTGGCGGCCGACCACCTGATCCAGAACGAAGCCGCGTTCTCCGCCGCCGTCGCCAAAGCCGTCAAGCTGTCGGCCGAAGGCTGGCTGGTCACGTTCGGCATTCAGCCGCAGTACCCTGAAACCGGCTTTGGCTACATCGAGGCCGGCGTCGGCACCGGCCTGGAAGGTACCCTGAAAGTCGCGCGCTTCGTCGAGAAGCCAGACCTGGAAACCGCCAAGGGCTACGTTGCCGCCGGTAACTACTTCTGGAACTCGGGCATGTTCTGCTTCCAGGTCCGCAGCGTCCTCGAAGAACTGAAAAAACACGCGCCGGACGTTCTTGCCGCCGCCGTTGCCGTCAAGGAAGCCTCGCGCCTGACCGAAGCACCGAACTACCGCTGCCTGGCACTGGACGCCGACGCGTTCGCCCAGGTCCCGGATATTTCGGTCGACTACGCCCTGATGGAGCGCTCGGACAAAGTCGCCACCGTGCCGTGCGACATCGGCTGGAGCGACATCGGTTCGTGGAACGCCGTCAGTGAACTGACCGGCGCCGACGAAAACGGTAACCGTTTCGAAGGCGAAGTGCTCTCGCACAATGCGCGCAACAACTTCGTCCACAGCGAAGACCGCCTGACCGCACTGGTCGGCGTCGAAGACCTGCTGGTCATCGACACCCCGGATGCCTTGATGATCAGTCACAAGGATCACGGTCAGGACGTCAAGCACATCGTCGGCCAGCTCAAGGCCAGCGGCCACCACCTGCACAAGCTGCACCGCACCGTGCACCGTCCGTGGGGCACCTACACCACCCTGGAAGAGGGTGAGCGCTTCAAGATCAAGCGCATCGTGGTCAAGCCCCAGGCGTCGCTGTCGCTGCAGATGCACCATCACCGCAGCGAGCACTGGATCGTCGTCAGCGGCATGGCCGTGGTGGTCAACGACGACCGCGAGCTGATGCTCAACACCAACGAGTCGACCTTCATTCGTGCCGGCCACCAGCATCGCCTGAAGAACCCGGGCGTGATCGACCTGGTGCTGATCGAAGTGCAAAGCGGCGACTATCTCGGCGAGGACGACATCGTCCGTTTCGAAGACGTCTACGGCCGCGTTGACAAGGCCTGACCGATAAACCCCGCTTCGGCCTCTGCGCGTGCCTCCAATGCATGCGCAGGGGCCGAACTGCGCTGGTCGTTCGTCAGCGACCGTCCAATCTACCGACGTCCGCGCTCATCGCGCGTCGGCCACATAGAGCGAGCGATTGCCATGTATCCCCCTCTCCAGACCCGTTGCTTCAAGGCCTACGACATTCGTGGCCAAGTCCCCGCCGACCTCAATGACGACATCGCCTACCGTATCGGTCGCGCGCTGGTGTCCGAACTGCACGGCAAAGCCTATGTCGTCGGGCGCGACATGCGCCTGGAAAGCCCAGGCCTGGCCGCCGCCCTCATCAAGGGCCTGACCGAGGCCGGCGCCGACGTGCTCGACCTGGGCCTGTGCGGCACCGAAGAAGTCTACTTCGCCACCAGCCACCTCAAGGCCGATGGCGGCATCATGATCACCGCCAGCCATAACCCCAAGGGTTACAACGGCATGAAGCTGGTGCGCGAGCATTCCAAGCCGATCAGCGGCGACACCGGCCTCGACGCCATTCGTGCCCGCGTTGAAGCCGGCAGCTTCGACGACAAGGCCGCCACCGCTGGCCACGTGCGCGAAGTGTTCGACAAGAGCGCCTACATCGAGCACCTGCTCACCTACATCGACGTCAAGTCGCTCAAGCCCCTCAAGGTGCTGGCCGACCCCGGCAACGGCGCCGTCGGCCCGACCATCGAACTGCTCAAGGCCAAGCTGCCACTGGAACTGATCGTCATCAACGGCGAACCAGACGGCAACTTCCCCAATGGCGTGCCCAACCCGCTGCTGCCGGAAAACCGCGAGCTGACCCGCAAGGCCCTGCTGGAAAACGGCGCCGACATGGGTATCGCCTGGGACGGCGACTTCGACCGCTGCTTCTTCTTCGACGACAAGGGCCGCTTCATCGAGGGCTACTACCTGGTCGGCCTGCTGGCTGAAATGCTGCTGAAGAAGCACCCCGGCAGCAAGATCATCCACGACCCGCGCCTGACCTGGAACACCATCGAACAGGTCGAAGCCGCCGGTGGCGTCGCCATCCAGAGCAAGACCGGCCACGCCTTCATCAAGGAGCGCATGCGCGCCGAAGACGCCGTCTACGGCGGCGAGATGAGCGCCCACCACTATTTCCGCGACTTCGCCTACTGCGACAGCGGCAATATCCCATGGCTGCTGGTGGCCGAGCTGATGAGCGTCACCGGCAAGACCCTGGCCCAACTGGTGGACGAACGCATCCAGGCGTTCCCGTGCAGCGGCGAGATCAACTACGAAGTCGCCGACGTCAAAGGCTCGATCGAGAAGATCCTCGCGTTCTACACCGCACAGAACCCCAACGTCGACCGCACCGACGGCATCAGCGTCGAGTTCGCCGACTGGCGCTTCAGCCTGCGAGGTTCGAACACCGAGCCACTGCTGCGCCTGAACGTGGAAAGCCGCGGCAGCGAAGAATTGGTGGCCCAGCGTGTTGCTGAAATAGAGCGTTTGATCAAAGGATAATTATGTTTGGCATGTTGAGAGGCATCTGGGACTACAGAGGCTTCATTGTAACTTCCATTAAGAACGAGTTCGTTGCGCGCTTTGCGCGCAGCAAACTGGGTGGCCTCTGGATGATCATTCATCCGCTGGCCCAGGTCGCCATCTACGCGCTCATCCTGTCCAACGTGCTCGGCGCCCGCTTGCCGGGCATCGACAACAAGTACGCCTACGCGCTGTACCTGATTGCCGGCATCCTGGCCTGGAACCTGTTCGCGGAAATCGTCGGGCGCTGCCTGACGGTGTTCATCGAGCAGGGCAACCTGATGAAGAAGATGCGCTTTCCGCGCATTGCGTTGCCGATCATCGTTGTTGGCTCTGCCATCCTCAATAATCTGCTGCTGTTCGCTGCTGTGTTGATCATATTCGCTGCGCTGGGTCATGCGCCGAACATGCAGATGTTCTGGTTGATCCCTCTGACGCTGACCGTCGTTGCCTTGGCCGTCGGCATTGGCCTGATATTGGGCGTACTGAACGTATTCGTCCGCGACATCGGTCAGGTCATGCCGATCATTCTGCAGGTGTGGTTCTGGTTCACCCCGATCGTCTATTCGATAAACATCGTGCCCGAGTACCTGCGTGGCACGCTGGACGCCAACCCGATGTATCCCATCGTTGCCGCCTACCACAATGTACTGGTCTACAAAGTGCCGCCTGACATCCAACAAATTGGCATCACCGTCTTGATCGCTTCTGCCTTGATGTTGGTGGGCTTGTTCCTGTTCCGTCGCGCATCGGCAGAAATGGTGGATTCGCTATGACACTTCTAGCCGTCACCAATCTGGGCAAGGCGTATCGCACCTATCGCTCGGAGTGGCAGCGCATGGCGCGCTGGTTCTACCTTCCTGTGAAACCCACCGAAGAGCATTGGGTCCTCAAGCACATCAGCTTCGAACTGGGCGCTGGCGAAGCCATTGGCTTGGTGGGCCAGAACGGCGCGGGCAAGTCCACATTGCTGAAAATGATCACTGGCACTCTGCAGCCCAGTGAGGGAACGGTCCAGGTGAATGGCCGCATTGCTGCCATTCTGGAGCTGGGGATGGGCTTCAACCCTGAATTGACAGGGCGGCAGAACGTCTATCACGCCGCAGGTCTGATGGGGTTCAATGCCAGCCAGATCAATGGCGCGATCGATGACATCGAGGCTTTCGCCGAAATCGGCGAGTACTTCGATCACGCGGTACGGACATATTCCAGCGGTATGCAGATGCGTGTGGCGTTTTCGGTAGCGACTGCATTCCGCCCGGAAATTCTGATCATCGACGAGGCCCTTTCCGTTGGTGACAGTTACTTCCAGCACAAAAGCTTCGGGCGCATCAAGGAGTACCAGAAAGCGGGTACAACCTTGCTGATCGTGTCCCACGACAGGGGCTCGATTCAGGCGCTGTGCAGTCGTGCGATCCTGCTGGATGGCGGCACCATCATCAAGGATGGCCCGCCTGAAGAAGTCATGGACTACTACAACGCGATCATTGCCCAGAAAGAAAACTCGGTGGTCGAAGTCAACACGCTGGCCGATGGCGGTCGCCAGACCAAATCTGGTAGTGGCAAGGCGTCTATCGACAGCGTAACGCTTTACAACACCGAAGGTGCCCCGGTCGAGTACATAGCGGTGGGCGAGGAGGTGTGCCTGACCATCAAGGTCAAGATCAACGTTGAACTGCCAGAGTTGGTTGTTGGCTATGTGATCAAGGATCGCTTGGGTCAGGATGTCTTCGGCACCAACACTCACCATCTCAAGTGCGTGCGAACCGACCTGCAGGAAGGCGAAGTCTTGACATATGAATTTCGCTTCCCGGCCATGTTGGGTGTGGGTTCGTATTCCGTGGCCGTCGCACTGCACGCCACCGATAGTCATATCGCCGACAATTACGAATGGCGCGATCTAGCGCTGCTGTTCAACGTAGTCAACATGTCCAAAGGCAGCTTCGTCGGCTTGGCCTGGATACCTCCGACTGTGGAGTGCAAGTGATGGACGACAGTTTCTATCGCGCTTTCGAAGACCGCTATCGCGGATCTCGGGATTTGATCACCGAGCGACTGCGAGTCTATTTGCCATTTCTCGACCCGCTCAAAGACCTTTATCAAGATTATCCGATACTGGATCTAGGCTGCGGTCGTGGCGAATGGCTAGAGTTGCTTCAGCGTGAAGGTTACGCTCCCGTGGGTGTAGACCTGGATGAGGGGATGCTGCAGGCCTGCCAGGCGTTGGGTTTGCCTGCGCGTAACGCAGATGCCCTTGCCGCGCTCAAGGAGCTGCCGGACAACAGCCTGGTGGCCGTGACGGGCTTTCACATTGCCGAACACATTCCTTTTCCCGTTCTTCAGGAAGTGGTGGCCGAAGCCCAGCGCGTATTGCGCCCAGCCGGGCTGCTGATCCTTGAAACGCCGAATGCCGAAAGTCTCGTCGTGGGGACCAATACGTTCTATCTTGACCCGACCCACGAACGGCCACTGCCGGGTTTGCTGCTGTCGTTTCTGGCCGAGCATTCGGGGTTTGCCCGCGCTAAAATCGTCCGCCTTCAAGAGCGCTCCGAACTGCGCGCCGAAGACCAGAAAATCGGGGTGTGGGACGTGATTTCGGGCACTAGCCCGGATTACGCCGTAGTTGCGCAAAAGCCAGCTGCTGCCGAACAGCTCGAGACCTTTGCGTCTGCGTTCGACGTGGCCTATGGCGTCGCGCTGCACGAGTTGGCAATGCGTTACGACCATGCGATCGAGCAGCGCTTGAGCGCGATGGAAACCAAGCTGGCGGAAAATCCCGGCCAGGACCCCGGCGAGCAGTATGTTAGCTATCCAGGTCTGCAGGACGCGATTGAGCGTATCCATGCCCACCACGCGGAGCAATTGAAGCTGCTGCACGAGAATTTTCAGCATTCGGCCGAAGTTCACGAAGACCGCTTCAGTCAGGAAGCCCAGGCCCAGGAAGCACGCTTCGCGGGTGCGGTGCTGGCCCAGGAAGAACGTTTCACCGAAGCCTTACTGGCGCAGGAACAACGCTTCCAGGATCTGGTCATTGCTCAGGAGCAACGCTTCACTGATGCGCTAGGGGCACAGGAACAGCGCATCATCGAAGCGTCCTTCGCGCAGGAGCAAAGATTCAGCCAGGGAGTGGAGGCGCACCAGCATCGGTTCAGCGAAAGCGTGATCGAGCTGCAACAGCGTTGCTTCCACTTGCAGAACAGCCTGGCGCAAGCCCACGAGCACCACAGTAACGCGGTGCAGGAACTGGAGCAGGTTCGCAGCGAACTCAACGCTTCGCTGGGGCATGCCCATCATTGGTATCTGCGCGCCGTGGCCTACGAGCAGCAACTACAGGAGATGCAGAGCAGTACCTTCTGGCGCGTTACCAGTCCGGCCCGTTGGTCGGTCCATACGGTCCGCACCGCCCCCGGTGCAGCGGTGGGGATCGTGCGCGGCTCTGGTCGCAAGGTCTTGGGCGCGGCTGTCCAGTTCGTGCTGGGCCGCCCGATGCTGCATCAGCGGCTCAACACCGCCCTCAAACGTTCTCCGCGCCTGTACATGGCACTCAAGAGCGTCGTGCACAACCATGGAATGATGCCCGATGCCGCGCTGGCGTCCAGTCTTCCTTCGGACAGTTCAGTGCCTGCGCACCTGGAGGGCCTGTCGGTCGAAGCACGTCAGATTTATCACGACCTGAAAAAAGCTATTGATCAAAAGGACCGGGGCTAATGCGGATTGTTATAGACATGCAGGGCGCTCAGGTTCATTGCGCTACCTCCGAGTCGCCTTGCTACGTCATGGACCTTGTAGAAAGCCTGGTCGAAAATTGCGGAGAGCACGAAATATTCCTGGCCCTGAGCAGCCTGCTCGACGGGACCATCGAAGCCATTCGTGCGAAGTTTCACGGTATATTACCCAGCGAGAACATTCGTGTCTGGTCGGCGCCTGGGCCTATTGACCTGCAGCATGGCGAAAACGGCGGGCGCGCCAAGGTAGCCGAGTTGGTGCGGGAAACCTTCCTGGCCAATCTCGAGCCGGACCTGTTGCTGCTGTCCCACCCATGCGCCACTACCAGCATTGAAGCTGCGTCGCTAATAAGTGCGTTGCCCAGCGGTATGTCGATCGGCGTGATCGTCGAAAGCGCGAGCGAGTTCGAAGATGGCGTGCCGCGCCCGCAGTGGGTGCATCAGTTCGAACGGGAAGATCAGACTCACAGCATCTTGCTGCTGCGCCCGCTGGAAGCTGGAACCGTCAGCCAGGCGTTGGACATACCTATCGGGCGGATCATTTCGCTGACCACCGATTCGGCTACCGACTTCAACGAAGAAGACCTGCGTAGCGACGCGTTGACAGTGCTCGCGCTGTTGGAGCGAAGTGGCGTTCCCCCATTGGAGAAGCCGGCGTTGCGTCATCGCCTGGCTTATGTTTCGCCTTTGCCACCACAGAAAAGTGGCATTGCCGGGTACAGCGCCGAGCTGCTTCCCGAGCTCAGCGCTTACTATGATATCGACGTGGTGACGGGCCATCTGGAAGTAACCGACGCGTGGGTGCTGGACAACTGCACACTGCGCACCGTTGATTGGTTCCGGGAAAATGCCACATGTTATCAGCGGGTTATCTATCACCTAGGCAACAACCCGATGCATGCCTTCATGTTCGAGTTGCTCGAGGACATTCCAGGCATCGTGGTGTTGCACGATTTCTATTTGGGCAACGTGCATTGGTATCGCCAGGCTCATGGGCTCAAACCCGGCGCATGGGTACAGGAGCTGTATCAAGGCCATGGTTACAAGGCGGTAGCGGACTTCTTCGAGGACGGCGTGCATGACACGCTTCCCCGCTATCCGGGCAGCCTGGGCGTGCTCAGCAAGGCGCTTGGCGTGATCGTGCATTCCGAATACTCACTGTTGCTGGCGCGGCACTGGTATGGCAACTCGGAACACTGCTCCATGATTCCTCTGCTGCGTGTTCCTGCGGCTGCACCCGACCGGGCCAGAGCACGTAAGGCACTGGGCTTAAAGCCCGACGACTTCGTGGTGTGCACCTTCGGTTTCATGGGCAAAACCAAACTCAACCATCGCTTGCTCACGGCGTGGGAAGATTCTGCGGTTTTGAGCCAGGACCGCAAGTGCAAGCTGTTCTTCGTAGGTCAGAACGAAGCGTCCGATTACGGCCAGGCCATCGAGAAACAGCTCAAGGCGCGCAGGCAAGCTTCAGGCGTGAATATCGTCGGCTGGACCGACAACTCGACCTACGAGCTGTATCTGGCTGCGGCGGACGTGGGCGTGCAGCTACGTGAGCTGTCACGCGGCGAAACATCGGCGGCCGTGCTTGATTGCTTCAACTACGGCTTAGGTACGATAGTCAACGCGAACGGCGCAATGGCAGATCTGCCCGATGACGTATTGATCAAACTGCCTGACCAGTTCAGCGACAGCCAGTTGACCGATGCCCTTGAGCAACTGCGCGGTCACCCCCAGTTCTGCCGTAAGTTGGGCGACCGGGCTGCCGCCTTTGTGCATGCCGATCACGCCCCGGCACAGTGCGCCAAGCTGTACATGGAGCGAATCGAAGCTCACTACGAAGAACACAGCCGCTACAAGACCTTCGTGGCGTCGGTGGCCAACGTCGTCGCCAGCGACGAAGCCAACGTCGATATCCTTGAAACCTCCAAGTGCATCGCGCTCAACCAGCCACCGACCATCGGCCTGCGTCGTATCTATGTCGATGTATCTGCCATGGCGCGCGTTGATTTGCGCACCGGCATTCAGCGCGTGGTACGCGCGTTACTGCTGGCACTGATCGAGTCGCCGCCGCCAGGCTACCTGTTCGAGCCTGTGCTGCTGAGTAACGTGGGTGGTGCATGGCACTGGCGCTACGCGCGCAGCTTCATGATGACGCTCATGGGCTGCGCCAACGAATGGCTGCGCGATGACCCGGTTGACATGCAGCCTGGAGAGCAGTTCCTAGGCCTGGATTTCTGCGGCTCGTACACCGTGGAAGGCGGCAAGGCCAAGGTCTTTGCTCGTATGCGCGAGCGGGGCGTAAGAACGTCGTTCGTTGTCTACGACCTGATCCCCATCCTGTTCGAGGAGCACTTCCCGCCAGGTACCAAGGATGCCCATGCCCAGTGGCTGTATGAAATCACCCAAGCCGATTCTGCCCTGTGCATTTCTGCGGCCGTTGCTCACGACCTTCAGTATTGGCTGGCTGTACACGGCGCCCCGCGTCCGGATCACAAACGCCTGGAAACCAGTTGGTTCCACCTGGGCGCCGACCTGAACTCGTCGGTGCCCAGCAGCGGTATGCCGGACGGGGCAGCCGAGATTCTCGCACGCCTGCGCAGTGCACCGAGCTTCCTTTCGGTAGGCACCATCGAGCCGCGCAAGGGTTACGCCCAAACGCTGGCGGCATTCGACCTGTTGTGGGGCGAGGGCGAGGAGCTGAACTTGGTCTTCGTCGGAAAGGAAGGTTGGATGGTCGAGAAGCTCGCGGCCAGTCTGCGCAAGCATCCACAGCTGAACAAGCGCCTGTTCTGGCTGGAAGGCATCAGCGACGAATACCTCGAGAAGCTGTACGAGTCTTCGTCGTGCCTGCTTGCCGCTTCGGAAGGAGAGGGGTTCGGTCTGCCATTGATCGAGGCCGCCCAGCACGAGTTGCCGATCCTCGCGCGCGCTCTGCCAGTGTTCCGTGAGGTAGCAGGGGAACATGCCGCCTTCTTCGAAGGGGATACGCCGCGGGCCTTGGCCGATGCCGTGCACCAGTGGGTCCGCAACGATGCCGAGGGCAACACCATTCGTTCCGACGAGATGCCGTGGCTGACCTGGAAGCAAAGTGCGGAGCAATTGAAGAAAGCGCTGTTCGGTATCGAACAGACAGCGCCGTCGACGATCGCCCATGCCGATGCCGCGCTCGATACCGCGCAGGAAACGGAGCGCACTCGGCAGGAATGCTGAGGTGTCAAAGGGGGCGCTGATGTTGCCCCTTGCAGTCCTTCAAAGCATTGCCCTGGTGGCGTTCATAGCCAATGACCAGGGCAATGGCAGGGCGCCGGGGCGGCTATCGGCCGGCCCCTGTGATACCCAAATGGCTGTTTCCAAGGTATTATTGGCGGCTATATGCGTTCTCCCGTTCGTGGGTCAGGACCGAACTAAACCATTGACGGTGCACGTGTGATGACATCCAGCCTGAAGATCGAAAACCAACTTGTTGGCAAGAAAATTCTTGTAACGGGACACACCGGTTTTACCGGAAGTTGGGCATGCCTTTGGTTGACATCTATCGGTGCGAAAGTTGCCGGTTATTCTCTGGCTCCTGATACATCCCCTTCGCTCTATGAGCAAATGGGTCTGGATCAGGACGTCGACAGTACGCTGGGCGACATCTGTGATTTCGAATCATTGCACAAGGCCGTCGAAGCCTTTCAGCCTGAATTGATTCTCCACCTGGCCGCCCAGCCCTTGGTGCGCAAATCCTATCGCGAGCCGGTTCAGACGTTCCTCGTCAATGCCCAGGGCACCGCTCATGTGCTGGAAGCGGCACGCCTGGTCAAAAGCGTGCGTGGTGTGCTGTGCATCACCACTGACAAGGTCTACAAGAACAACGAGTGGGCCTGGCCCTACCGCGAAAACGACCCGCTGGGTGGCAAGGATCCGTACAGCGCCTCTAAAGCTGCAGCTGAAATGATCATTCAGAGCTATGCGGCTTCCTATCCTTTCTCCGAAGGGCAGGGGCCGGCGATTGCCACCGCCCGCGGCGGTAACATCATCGGAGGTGGCGACTGGTCGGAAGATCGCCTGGTGCCTGACTTCGTCCGCGCCGCTATCGAAGGTCAGCCGATGACCCTGCGCTACCCGGACGCGACTCGCCCATGGCAGCACGTCCTGGCGCTGGTACATGGTTATCTGGTGATCCTCGGTGAACTGGCATCAGATAACCCGCAGCGCGTCGCCAAGGCCTGGAACCTCGGTCCTCAGGAACTCAAGCAGTACTCGGTCAGAAGCGTTCTGGAACTCATGAGCGAGCACTGGCAGCGCCCCGACCTCAAGTACATGGACAACCCACTGCCCGAGGCGGGCTCGCTGGCGCTGGACAGCTCCATCGCGCGAAACCAGCTGAACTGGATTCCCGTGTGGGATACCGAGGAAGTCGTTCGGCAGACAGCCATCTGGTATCGCGATTTCTACGCCAATCCAGAAAAAGCCCGCGAGATCACGTTGGCCCAGGTCAACGAATGGCGCGCGGGCATTCAGGAGTGATCTATATCCTGGGCGGACGGGGCAGGTTGGGTCAGGCTTTGTCTGCGCTCTACGAGCCGACCGAGTTCGTCTGCCTCGCCAGGGCGGATTATGAGGCTTGGCCAACAGCAGGTGCCGACGCTGTCAGGTCGTACTTTTCCCAAGTTAAATCTGCACCCTCGGTTATCTACGTCTGTTCGGGTCTGCTGGACCCGCGCCTGAGCGACGAAGCGTTGCTGGCAGTCAACTATCACCTGCCGCGCACGGTGATCGAAGGCGTTGAAGCTCTCGGAACGAAAGTCGTCACGTTCGGTACGGCCATGGAACATGGCCTGACCGACAATCGCTATGTCAAGAGCAAGGTCAGGCTCGGCGAATTCGTCGAGCAGGCCAACGCGGCCGGTGCGAGGGCGACGCATGTTCGTATCCACACGCAATACGGTGAGGGTGAGCCCAGTTCGTTCATGTTCCTGGGGCAGATATTGACTGCGCTGCGCAGTGACACTGTCTTTGCCATGACCTTGGGCAAGCAACTGCGTGAATATCACCATGTCGAAGATGACGCGAGGGCCATCAAGGCTTTGGTATCCAACGACGTTGTCGGTCCGGTAGACCTGGCCCATGGCCAACCAGTCACCCTGCGCAGCCTCGCGCAGGCCGTCTTCGACTCCCAGGGCAAGTCTCATCTTCTGCAGGTAGGCGCCATACCGGAACCTGCGCAGGACAATTTCGACAGGGTCTTCAGCGTCCCTGCATCACTCAAGACCCATACGTTCAGAGACACGCTGCCAGCGGTCGTTGAATACATGAAGTCAAGGATGAATGGTTAATGCAAGGTTTCGATACGCACATGCTTGAATCAAACAAAAAGCCTTTGGTTTCGATATCGATCCCGGTCCTCAACGAGTCGGGCAATCTCGCGAACCTCTACAAGCGCCTGGTTGCACTAGGCACGAAGATGGAAAGTCGCTGCGACCTGGAGTTCGTGTTCTCTGACAACCACTCCGATGACGCAACCTGGGACATGCTTACCGAACTGGCCGCAACCGACCCGCGGGTTCGCGCCATCCGGTTTTCCAAGAACTACGGTTTCCAGCGTTCGATTCTTGCTAACTACATGCATACCAGCGGTGATGCCGTCATGCAGATCGATGCCGATCTTCAAGACCCGCCCGAATTGCTGGAGGCGTTCTTCGAACGCTGGCAGGAAGGTTTCGACGTCGTCTATGGCGTGCGCCGCAAGCGCCCCGAGAGCTGGCTGCTGAACAACTTCCGTCGTGTGGGCTACTGGGCAATCGACAAGGTCAGCGAGCATCCCATTCCTCGCGATGTCGGCGATTTTCGCCTGATCGATCGCAAGGTAGTCAACGTACTGCTCAAGACCAAGACCGCCAACCCGTACCTGCGGGGCATGATCGCAGGCATAGGTTTCAACCAGACTGGCATCGCCTATGACCGCGACGCGCGAGTGGCTGGTGAGAGCAAGTTCAACGTCAACCGTCTGGTTCGCCTGGGTCTTACGGCGGTGTTCAACCATTCGACCGTGCCACTGCGGGCCGCTTCCTTCGTCGGCAGTCTGATCCTGGCAGCGAGCCTGATTGGCGCCCTCTATTACGTGGTCCTCAGGTTATTCCATCCTGAACTGCCGCCTGGTCTTGCCAGCATCCACATCCTGGTGTTGTTCGGTATCGGCTTGAATTCATTTCTGCTGGGTATCATCGGCGAATACATTCTGCGTATCTATCTGGTCCTGCGCGCTGACCCTGTCGCGGTGATCCAGCAAAGTCTCAATTTCGATCCCTCCGATCTCAAATTATAAGGAGCGTAATATGAAAGCTGTCATTCTGGCCGGTGGCCTGGGTACTCGCATCGCAGAAGAGTCGGACACCAAGCCAAAACCGATGGTCGAGATCGGCGGCAAGCCGCTGCTGTGGCACATCATGCGTTCGTACGCCAACCACGGTATCAAGGACTTCGTCATCTGCCTGGGCTACAAGGGCTATGTCATCAAAGAGTTCTTCTTCAACTACTACCGCCACATGTCGGACATGACTATCGACCTGTCCACCGGCGATACGCAGATCCTCAACAGCCAGGCCGAAGACTGGAAAATAACACTTGTCGACACTGGCCCGGAAACGATGACCGGTGGCCGTCTTAAGCGCGTTGCTCCCTATTTGAACAACGAAACGTTCTGCCTGACTTATGGTGACGGCCTGTCCGACATCAACATCAGTGCCGAAGTAGAGTTTCACCGCCAGCACGGCAAGTTGGCCACCGTTGCTGCGGTCCAGCCCCCTGGCCGTTTCGGCGTGCTGAACATCGACGCCCACAATGCCGTGTCGAGCTTCGAGGAAAAACCAAGCGACGAGATTGGCTGGATCAACGGCGGCTTCTTCGTCCTTGAGCCCGAAGTCATCAAATACATCGATGGCGACAGCATTTCCTGGGAGCGCGAGCCGCTGACAAACCTGGCCAAGGACGGACAACTCTCAGCATTCCACCACACAGGTTTCTGGCAGCCTTGCGACACTCTGCGTGACAAGCGCGAGCTCGAAGCCCTGTGGGCCGCCAACAAAGCCCCGTGGCGGATCTGAGCAAACACATGACTCAAGCGACAGCGGTAAAAGAAAGGCGTTGGATCAAGCACCTGATAGGGGGCGGCATCACGCTCATCTGTCTGGCGGCGATTTTCCGTCTGGTGAAGTTCTCCGAAGTAGTTGACGCCCTCAAGCAGTTCGAATGGCATTACCTGATCCTGGGTGTGCTGTCCCTGGCGTTCGGCTACTGCGTGCGGATCTTCCGCTGGTCAGTGATGCTTTCGGCTACGGGCAGCAAGGTCAGCTTCAAGAATTGCGCCGCACCGTTTCTGGGTGCGATTGCGCTCAACAACGTGCTGCCGCTACGTCTGGGCGACGTTGTTCGCGCATTGGTATTCCCAAGTGCCATGGGCGTAACCAAAACGGCAGCGGCGACCAGCCTGGTGGTCGAGCGCCTGATCGACCTGGTCACACTGCTGGCCTGCCTCGCCCTGGGCGTGCTCGCCATTCAGACGCTGCAAGTTCCGCCTGCATTGCGCGAAAGCGCAGTGGTGCTGGCATTGCTGGGTGGTATCGCCCTGGCCGTAGGCTTCTTCTTCTCCGGCAGTTTCGCGCGCTTGTTCAACAAGCTGGGCGGCGGCACTGAAGCGAGCAGGGGCTCGGCCAAACTGCAGCAGATCTTCCGCACCATCGCTGGCCTGTTCGAAAGCTTCGACGTGATGTCGCGCCCGCGCGTGCTGGGCTCGATGCTGCTGTTGTCGGTACTGGTCTGGATGGGCGAGGCGGGCTTGTTCTATTTCGCCCTGCAAGGTCTTGGCCTCGAGGCGACGCCGTTGATGGCTCTGCTGGTCATGGCGATCACCACGCTGTCCACGCTTGCGCCGTCTTCACCCGGTTATGTAGGTCCGTTCCACCTCGCGGCATTCACTGCAGTTTCCCTGATCGGCGGTACCTCCGCGCAAGCGGGCAGTTACGCCGTGATCGTACACCTGGCGCTTTGGCTGCCGACCACCATCGTCGGTGCTCTGGCCATCTGGTCCCGGCCGGCTCTGTTCAAGGCCGCCCGCAAGTGATCAAGACCCTATCCATTCTGGTAATCATCAATGAATAACTACGACGTAGTGATTGTAGGGGGCGGTTTCACCGGCCTCACCGCAGCGTATGTGCTGGCCAAGCAAGGCAAGAGCGTACAAGTCATCGAAGCGGACTCCACCCCTGGCGGCCTGGCCGGTATTTTCGAATTCGACGATGGCGTGCGCGTAGAGAAGTTCTACCACCACTGGTTCAACAACGACGTGTTTGTACCTGAGCTGGTCAAGGAACTGGGTCTGGAAGGCGACGTGATTCTGCTGCCGACCCGTACCGGCATGTACTTCAACGGCCGCATGTGGAAACTCTCCACGCCGCTGGACCTGCTGCGCTTCAAGGCACTGTCCTTCGTCGACCGTATTCGCCTGGGCCTGCTGGTGTTCCAAGTGCGCAAGATCAAGGACTGGAAGTCCATCGAGCACCTGAGCATTCGTGAATGGCTGGAAGGCATGTGCGGCAAGTCGGTGTACAAGGTGGTCTGGGAGCCGTTGATCGACTCCAAGTTCTCCGTCTACGCCGAAGCGGTCAACGCCGTGTGGATGTGGAAGAAGCTGGTACTGCGCGGCAGCACCCGTAACGACAAGGGCGGCGAAGAGCTGGCCTACTTCAAGGGCGGTTTCGGTCGCCTGGCCGAAGCGCTGGTCTCGGCCATCCGCGAGCACGGCGGCGAAGTGACCTTGAACACCAAGGTCCAGGGCCTGGTCACCGAAGGCAAGCAGATCACCGCCGTGACCACTGACAAGGGCGAAATCGCCGGCAAGAAGTTCCTGTTCACGCCGTCGTTCCCGTTAATCGCCGACCTGTTCGAAGGCAAGGCCGACGACCAGTGGCTGGCCAAGCTGCGCCGCGTCAAGTACCTGGGCAACATGTGCCTGGTGCTGCGTTTAAAGCACAGCCTGTCCGACACCTATTGGCTGAACGTCAACGACCCGGGCTTCCCGTTCGTGGGCGTGATCGAGCACACCAACTTCGACACCCCTGAAAACTACAAGGGCACGCACATCGCTTACCTGTCGCGCTACCTGGCAACCCAGGATCCGGTGTGGGGCTATAACGACGAACAGTACCTGGACTTCGCCTTGGGCCACCTCAAGCGTATGTTCCCCAAGTTCGAGAAGGACTGGGTAGTCGACTACAAGGTATGGCGCTCCGAATACGCGCAGCCGGTGACCGAGCGTAACTACTCCCAGTACGTGCCAGACGCGTCGACGCCGTACGACAATGCCTTGATCTCGACCATGGCGCAGATTTATCCGGAAGACCGTGGTACCAATTACGCCATCCGTGAAGGCCGAGCGATCGCCAAGCGGCTGTAAATACGGTTGCACAGGTAGGGTAAATCTCCGGGTGTCTGACCAGTGCAGACGCCCGGAGCCGTTTTTGAAGGGTCCCATAAAGGATGATGGGTACGCTCATCTTGGAGAAGCAAATGCACGCAGGAAATGTGCCGTCAAAGCTGATGGTCTGTTTGATGTTCGTGGCTTTGGCGCTATTGGTAGCGCTCAACATCGACGCGCTGTGGGGGCATGCCGTTGACCTGGCCCACCACTACGTACTGGTGTTCAGGATAGGCGAGCAATTCAACCTCGGTAATCCCACCGATCCCTCCATGGGCGAGATGAATTTCTACCCTCGGCTGAGCCACATCGTGGCTGCGGTCGCAGGCTTCATAGTGGGTTCGCCGTTGCTCGGCTTGCACCTGACCGCGCTGCTTTCACTTTTCCTGATCTGGTTTTGCTACGTCTACCTGCTGGGCACGCTGCCGCGTGCGT
This sequence comes from Pseudomonas baltica, assembly GCF_014235765.1. GTDB lineage: Bacteria > Pseudomonadota > Gammaproteobacteria > Pseudomonadales > Pseudomonadaceae > Aquipseudomonas > Aquipseudomonas baltica. The sequence continues at coordinate 868,508 of NZ_JACMYH010000001.1, read as the reverse complement.
TGGCGGTTGCGAGCATCGTCTGCCTTGCCGTGCTCTCATCTCTCAACAAGCGGGTCTTCCACCTGGAAGTGCACGGCGCAGAGCTGGTCGACAACTACTTCTTCTCTCAGTTGATGGCGCAAAGCGTGACCATGCTGGTCATCGCGATCGGTCTGCTGTCCGAGCGCAAGGCCGGCCGCTGGTGCGCCTACTTCGTTCTGGTCATGGGCATCTTCATCAACACCGGCATACACCTGTTGCCCACCCTTGAGCTGCTGGGTGTGCTTGGTTTTGTGTTACTTGTAGATGGCATCAAGGTTCGCCGTTCGGACCCGCGACTGAGGGTCTGGTTGCTGCCCGCACTCATCGTCCCGGCCTGTGCGTTGGCTGGCGTACTGATCAATCCGGCATTCGCTGCCATGCGCCAGATCGCGGATAACAACGGCGGCCTGGGCTTTGATCGAATCAGCTACCCGGTGGGTTTGATCACCGTTTGCCTGGCTGTAATGGCGATGTCCATTACGGCCGCGTGGGCCTACTTGCGACCTCATGGCCAGTACGCCTGGCCCGTGCTCAAGTACCTGTCGGCGCTAGGCATGGCCATGGCCACGCTCTGCCTGTTGCAGATGGTTCTGGCGCAGTTTGGCTATGGCTCCGATTACGCAGTCAAGAAGTACGGAAACGGGCTGCTGACGCAATTTTTGGTGCTTGCCAGTGTCGGCTTGGGCGCTCTGGTCCTGCGTCGGCCCCGAATCCGAGCGTTGCAGTTGCCGGGTTGGCTGTTTGCACCCAGCGCGGCCGTACTGTTCTTCTGTATCGCAACCAACGCCACGCCGCGCAAGAGTGATTTCGACGTGTCCGAGCTCGTACAGCTCGAAAAAAGCATGACCGGCTTGCTGGCCAGCCAGTACACACCGGCAGTGTCGCCCAAGCAGGATGTGGTGATAGGTCTGAGCAAGGAGCCGACCTTCGACTACATGTTTACCTTGGCGATCGCTCGTACCTCACGCAAGTACGCCACACCTGAAATCTTCTACACCCACGCCATTACCGATTTCAGCAAGTACGACAATGTCATCACCGCGCCCGGTACTCCCCGTTATGACAGCCCCCAGTGCCGGCGCAACAGCAACCGTCTACTGGTAGTCAACTCGGCCGCGTGCCTGGCGACGTTGGCGCAAGAGGTTGAAAAGCAGCAGACCTCCTTCGATTTCACCTCCGACAGCACCTTGCCTGTGGGCAGCATCGACGGTTTCAGCGTTCCAGAGGCACACGGGCGCTGGATGCAGACCCCACGCGGGCGCTTTACTTGGCTTCGACCCAGCGTTGCTCCCAATACCCTGAAGGTAAAAATCACGCCTTTCCTGAGCGCCGCTCATCCGCGACAAAGACTGTTGATCAAGGTCAATGGCCAGCGCGTGTATGAAGGAGAGTTTCTCTATGAAGGCTTGGTAGAACCCATTCAGGTTGCAATCCCGGCACCCACCGAGCGTGGCTACGTGGTCGAGTTCGACGCGCCCGACGCCATCTCACCCAAGGCACTGGGATTGAGTGAAGACACTCGAGAATTGAGCTTCTCGGTTAAGGAATTGACGTTTGAGTAACAGCAGTCCTTCGCCAACTCCTGCCGACATCCATCGTGGGCGAGATAGAACGGGGTATCGCCTTAAACATTTCCAACCCGCCGCTGCCGGCCTGACAGCCCCAGCGGTAAGCATGCACGGAAGTCGACTTTATGCGTGACACGAAAACCGTACTTCACCAGCCGCAACAACGTCATATGGGCGTCTACGTAGGCATTTGCCTGGCCCTGCTGTTCCTCTATTTGCTGTTGAGCCGCCTGGCGCCCGTGCGCGTGGGTGATGGCTCGGAGTACTACGCCATGTACCTGGCCTGGCGCGATACGCTGCAACCTTGGATGAACCCCGCATCGTTCGCCTCCTACCAGCAGCTCTATTCGGAACACGGCATCGCCGATCTGGTCACGCTGGAGTGGCTGCAGACCGCGTTTCCTGCACTCCAACTTGGTGACATGGCTGATTTCAACCACTTCTGGTTCTACAGCTTCCTGGCCTTTGTCGTCAGCAAGGCAGTAAGCCTCGTAGGGCTGGTTCTTGTGCCCCACCAAGCGTTCCTGGCGCTGCACTGGCTCTTGCTATGCATTACCGGTATGACCGCTTACCGGTTGTATGGAAAGCGCGGCATCGGCGTCTTCACGGTGCTTACGCTTTTCTCTCCCATGCTTTGGTTCACAGACAAGGTTCACACAGAAGTGCTGACCTACTGTCTGACCTTGATGGGCATCATGTTCGTCTTTTCCAGGCTGTACCTGGCGGGTGCGTTGGCCATCGGCATTGCCGCCACGCAAAACCCGAGTTTCGCGCTGGTAGCGTTCATTCCGTTCGCCTATCGCTTCGTGCTGTTGCGCACGCAACGTTTCACCCTATTCGAAGTGTGCCTGGTAGTCGGCACCGCCTTTGCCGTAATGGCGCACCCGGTCTACTACTTTCTAAGATTCGGTGTGATCACACCGCAACTGCTCGCCGGTGGCGCTTCCTTAGGCAGTAATCTGTCGACGTTCTATATCTGGATCCTCGATCCGGACCTGGGCCTGTTGCCGAACTGGCCGGTAGGTGTGTTCTTCATCCTGACCGCTGTGGCGCTGTTGAAATGGGCGAAACCCAGAGCCGGGGAGGGTGGCGACAGGGCCTTCTATGTTTTCCTGGGCGCCTTCTTCCTCATCAACTTCTATGCTCATTCATCGACCATAAACCTCAACTCCGCAGGCACCCCAGGTGTCGCCCGTTACTCGCTGTGGTACCTGCCGGCATTCTTCCCGGTTGTCTATTTCGTCGCACGCTGCCTACCCTTCGGGCGCGTCATGACAGCGCTGTGGACCTTGATGCTACTGGCTCTTGGGATCTATGGCATACAGCAAAACAATCCCGTCAAGCCCGAGCAATATTCGTCTCCTTCGTGGTTGTCCAACGTCATTCAGACCAACGTCCCAGGCATTTACTACCCGCCAGCCGAAGTGTTCACCGAACGCTACTCCGGGTATGGCGAAGCCATCAAGGTGTTGAAGCCGCGTGCGGTGCTTGGGCCTGACTGCCACAAGCTGTTCGTCTTCGCAGGCCAACGCGAGCGCATGGTCACAGCACCGTCGTTATGCACCCTAGACCTCAAAAAGCTGGAGAATCTGGTAGAGACCGACTTTGCGGGAGTTACCGAAGACCAGTATGTCCAACTCAGCAAAGACCAACTCGCTTCTGCCGCATTCATAATTGCCCCCGGTAGCTATCAGGTAGGCACCAATGGCACCGGCTCACCCATGATAGGTGATGGCTGGTTTGCTACAGAGCCGTGGGGACGGTGGTCGAGCGCGAACGCTACGCTGGTATTGCCGTGCAACCCGGCGCAACCCTATGCAGGGAAAGAGAGCCTCAGCCTGAACCTGCACGTCGAAAGCTTTGCAGATCAACCTGTACAGATCAGCCAAGACGGCAATGTTCTGTTCGACGGGGCTTTGCCTGCGGATGGCTTGATCCCGGTCAAGGTGAAGGTGGATAGCTGCAAAACCCCGATCCTGACACTGGATGTGCATGTAGAGAATGCGAAGTCAGCGCTTGAGCGAGGGCTGTCGGATGATCCCCGGCGGCTGGGCGTAGGGTTGCGAGGAGTTGAGCTGTTGCCTTAAGGAAAGATACATAGCCTAGCGTTGACGCTAGGCTATGTATGATAAATGCCCGAAGAACGCGATCAGGGCTGCACATGCGTTTTCCGATCAGCCAGATCGGATGAAATCTTGCGAGGATTTGCCCAATCTCTAGCGCAAGTTCATCAAACCCAATCAGCATGCCCAATCAATTGAATGAACCCGGCATCCCCTTGGGTCAGTGCGACGGACTCTTCCACGTTGGCGATATCAAATGCCACCTGTCCGCGACTTGTACCTGTGTCCAGCGAGTGGACCCAATAGGCCAAACCGTCAGCATCGCTGCCTCTGTTTAGCACCTTGTGATAAACATGGTCGACAAAGGCTGCGTTGCTGTCATCGGGCAGGCCCCGGGAAAATTCGGCAGATTGCACAAATGCATTCGCAACCTGGGTACCGGTCTCACTCGCGGCGCCTTGAGACAGCCAGTACTTCAGGCCTTCGGTATCGGGAATACGATCCAGAATGGTGTACAGACGACCAATGCTTGCCTGCGCTGCGTCGAGAATGAACAGCTCGCGATCTGCGAAATCGAGCACGTTGAAGCTATCAAGATTGAACTGCGCAGTAGATCCCGAGGACCGGCTGACTGATAGCGTGTCGGTATCGAGTGCGCTGATCGTGTAGGCGGATGCAACGTCGTTGAAAATGAAGGTGTCGATACCAGAGTTGCCGACCAGATGGGAAACCCCATTGCTATCAAGCCTGACTTCCTGCTCACTGACCTGATCATCGCCAACCGTGCCGGTGGCCAAGCCTTTGCCCACCACCATATCCAGATTGTTCCAGGCGTTATGAGCCACGATCTTTATAAATCCCGTCTCGCCTTGCGACAGGTCGCGGCTCTCGCGCGAATTCAGGAAGCTATCAATGACCGCTGTTCGACTCAAACCAGCCTGCTGCAGCGTGTTCCAGTACGCCACACCTGAGTCATCGCCTGTGCGATGCAGAAGGGTCTGGTAGAGGTCAAGCACAAAGTCTCGATTATCAAGCCCGCTGTAGCGCTGCACCACTTCAGCAGAATTCAGAAAGGCATCACGAATCTCTGCCTGCGAACTGCCCATCGCCTGTTGCGTCAGCCAGTGATTCAAGCCCTGGTAATCAGGCGTGCGTCCAAAGAGTGTGTAGAGCCTGGCAACGTCAGCCTGACTCTCGGTGAGCGCGATGTGATGAAGCTCCGAGCCGAAGCTTAACGAGACAGTGGCGTCACTGTCGGCGTTGAAAGTCCCGTATCGGCTACGGAAAGCCATCAGCACTTCGTCGAGAGTGGCGGTTTGGTCCATGAAAGCCAGCTTTTCGATGCTTGAAAGCGTGTCCACGTCGGAAGTTGGCGCATCGTGAACGCTGAGGGTGCCTTGGCTTAAAAGCTCGACTTTGTAAGTTGCAAAGTATCTGGCGCCTGCTTCGGCATATATCGCTGTGTCCGTGCCGCTACCACCATTAAGCATGTCCGAGCCAGTCCCACCCATTAGCCGATCGTTGCCATCGCCGCCTTGCAGTTGGTCATTGCCCGCGCCCGCATCAAGAAAATTACCCATTGCATTGCCGATCAGCGTATCTGCGCCTGCACCGGTGACGGCATTCTCGATGACCGTCCCCCGTGCGATTGCAATATTCGATAGACCGCCGTATACGCTGGAAAAGGCTTCGCTTCTCAAATCGACTGTCTGGGCGCCGACATAGGTGCTCACGTTGATCGTGTCGTTGCCGCCCGAATCATAGATCGTCGCTACCCGGCCAAGCATGAAGTCGGTTCCGGTTGTGGCGTCAGCCGTGTCGAAACGGTAAATATCATCACCCGTACGGGTGACGGCGGTGCCGTACAGCGACTGGATGGCCACGATGTCTGCCAGCATGGGGGTCACGACGTAGCCGAAAGAAGCATTGGAATACGTATTCTCGTCCTGACTGAAGTAGGACATCACCGAATACTTCCAGCTGTCCTCCTGGTAAAACGCATTGTTGGTAAAAGCCGCGCTGCCGTTGTAATTGCCCGCATGGCCCAACCCCAACGCGTGGCCGATTTCATGAATGTAGGTTTGCACGTAATACGAACCGTACTTCACCCAATCCGAAGCGACGTTGACGCTGCTGTTCGATATGATGCTGCCTGCATAGTTGGAGCTGGAGTAGGCACCGCTTTTGTTTTCGCTAAAATTGATCGCGCCGGCGGCGGCGGTTTCCACGAATTTGATGCCACTGACGTTTGTCCAGGTTTGCAGCGCATACTTAGCAACAACCTGCGCGGTTGAGCTCAACCTGGCCAGGTTGACGGTGAGTGAGCCACCAGCGTGCACGTCAAAATGGTGCTGGGAGCCGCCAGTGGCGTCGTGCCAAAAGCCATCGGTGAGATAGCTGGCTTGCTGGTCCAGCGTCAGATGCTGAAGCTGGGCTTGGGAGGTGGGTGTCTGTGTGCTCACACCCTGGCTGGTCGCTCCGTTAACCCAGAGTTGGGTGAGCGCATCGCACATCGAACACATGTAAAAAACTCCAGGGCAGGCATGTCTGGCCGTGTCAAGAACGCAAGAATCGGTAATGAGTTCAAGCCGCTGAGCCTGGCTTGAAAACTGGCGTTGTGTTTCGCGTACGTCTGACCGGCCTTGGTCTTAATGACGGTGCTGCTATTTGCGAAGGTAGGTCACGGCACGTCCGACGACACACGATGCCCATTCCTGATGACCTTATCGGCATGCTTTCTCGTGACTGAAGGGGGGTGTTCCTCGAGTCGACGAAATACACGTGGACGACGCTGGAGGAGGCTTTCCGGGTGATCTGGCGCTGCCGTTAGGGCGTGCGAAAGCAAATCTTTGATGCCTGAGCAGGTGATAAAGAACGAGCCGAAGTCCGAATCAACCGGTTTGGAACGAGGGAAGTCGGTCATAAAAAGGGTACGTCCCTTGGTAACCCTAGCTGTACGAGAACTTGAAGTACGCTCTGCGCGAAAAGAGTTGTCTCAAACACCGTACGGAACAGCTCAACGCGATGTGATTGCAGTAATCACGTCGTTCAGCAATTGCCAAATCCGCGCTTAGGGTTACGTCACGCCCACACTGTTGCTGGCTCGTTCGTCCAGCGCTGACGCCACATTTATCCTATCGTGCAACCTGGCAAAGCTCTGTGCTGCTATGGCCAGCCTTAACGCCACCTTGCAAGTAAAGCGCTTCGCCTAACAAATCGTTCAGATACACCAAGACGATAAGGTGTACTTCGACGGACCGGTTCGCGCCGAGAAAATAATCTCCATTCGGGCGAAAACACAACTCTGTTAAAAGCGGTTCCTAGATCTGGACGTGCAAGACACGAACGTTAAATAGGCCCTAGATGTGGACTGTCGAAGAATGCAGAGGCACTAGGGGGTTGCTGAGAGTTCAAGTGTTACGTTTAAGGAAAAAGAAAGGGCCCAGCGGCTGCTGCTGGGCTTCGCAGGTAAATACGTTCAATCTCATAGGAGATCTTCATGGTCAAAGAGTAATCAAACAACTGTGAGAATTACTTGGCTAGGGCGCCGCTGGGTGCGCTATATCGTCGGATTCTTCGATTTCTGTAGAGCTTCAATTTCGACTTCAATGAGCCTAAGCTGCGAGGCCGTATGCTGTCTGGAAGCCTCAAGAAGCTTCATCTTGGTCGAATAATCGGCAGTAGATAGATCAGGGGGGCTAGACAGTGTTCCGCCAGATGCTTTGATAGAAACTACCTGCTCATGTAGTCCCGCAACATTCCGATGACCCAATGAGTTTTCAGAGGCATGCTTGCGTTTAATGATGCAAATTGAATTAACAAATTCGATAGAGTGGATTTCTGATAGTAGAGCTTCGCTGAGCGCCGGAGTTAGGCCATAAGCCGCGAGGTACTCAGTTCTGGTTTGACGGACCTGCCAGTGCTCGAAGTTTATTATGTCAGCAAGTTTTTTAAAAAAAGCCATCGCGGAAAGTGGGTAATTAAGTCCGCCCTCCCAATCTGCCCAATAGCTGCAGTGAAGATCTTCAGCTATGAAGATTCCACCCTCTTTGATATGAGCGAACATATCGGAAAATGTTTGGATGATATCCAGGCTTGTATGGGATCCATCGTCGATTATAACGTCAAAAGATTGAGATATCCCCAGGATTGTATTTTGCGTATCTTGTTTTTTTATATCACCAATAACAATATTTATCTTGGTAGAGTCGTAGGTTATCGAGGCGCATTTTTCGTTAATGTCACAGCCTGTAATGGAGGTAGCATTTGGAAAGTATTGGTCCCAGATCTCAAGTGAGCCACCATTTTGAATTCCGATCTCTAGAATTGAGATTGGCTTGTGTCTGATAGGGCTAAATAATCTATCGTAGTGGTGTAGATAACTTTGCCACTTATCTGAAACTCGCCCTGTGTGTTGAGCGTAAATCTCGTCTAATAACATATATTTTCTGCTCTCTAGGACTAAATCGTTAAGAGGCGTGCGCACGGTCCGAGGTAGGTCTATCAGACACGAGTGCTCGGTATGAGCTGATGGTTACCGGCCGGGCTTCCGACATAAAACGTTGTCGGAAGGTGGCTCAGAAACTCGAATCGGCCTATTTGTTAGCGGTTTGTCATATTGTACTTAGTGCTCTATAGAAATTGTTCTTGTGAGATACCCCGAATTGGTAACTAGCTACTTTAACCTTTAGTCGCTGTTTTTCAAGATCTGTAAGCCGTTGGAGTTTGTCGGCTATCACGCTTTTGATTGAATAAGTACCAAACACTTGGGGGCATTCCAAGATGAACCGTGAGTTTGACTGAAGCAAGACATAGTCAGGACACTCGTGATTCAGTATTGATGTATCCACTGATGCACTGCTGTGAACTTGTACCACGCGACTAAACAATAGTGTAAATGGCTTAACTAAGCTGTCCGAAGATGAACTGCCAAAGATGACTAGGGTGCTATGTATTAACGCGGATGAATTTTCGAATATGACAATTTTACCATTGTTGTTGATATGATTGCTGAAAGTCACTGTTGACGTTGAATCAGCAGTGTTGAAAGCGATTTTAGGGTGCAACGGTGGGGGAGCGAGCTTTTCTGCCAAATCTCCGGTGCTATGATCAATGGTATAAGTAATTTTCGTATGGCGCTCAAAGGCTTCTATGTCCAAGTTGAAGCCCGAAACAACCTGCGTGAACGCCACATAAGCACCATAATCGGTCCAGTGGGTATCGCCTTTCCAATAGGTAAGAGCTTTGTGTTTAGTCAGTTCGGCAATCGGATAGATAAACCTAGGATTCGCTTTGAAAATTTCGAAGAACTGGTTGGGTGTGCTTTGTGGGCTGGATGTATGCGGATAGTACTCAGGTAGTATATATTCCTTCCCTGGTGCAAGCAGAAATCGCCATTTAGAACAACGTTGATCAGCATCCACTGAAAAGTGTTCAATATAGTTTAACCAGTCAAGCTTGAGTTGATCAGCTAAAGCTATGTCTCCAGTGTACTGCTCTACGCTATTGTTTGTATCGTTATCTAAGAACAGCCATCCCTCCCGCCCTACTTGCACCTTGGAACCTTCCTCAAAAAAGAATGTGCCCAACCAAGATGGACTATCTTCATGCCCAACAGCAATATCAAAAGAAGATACATCTGAAAAGGGGATGTCAGTGACAATGCTAAATCCACATTTCACCACATCGTGGAGACCTTCATAACCCTCTGAGAGAGCTTGCACGACATCAGTTCGCTCAATGTCAATAGGGCTACTAAATCGCCGACCGGCGATGTCTATTAAGATATGCGTAGCTTCGTGAACGCTTAAAACCCATCCACTGATGGTGAAGGGAGATCTATCCACCGGGGCTTCGAAGCTAGGTGCCGGCTCTTCGATGTTCCAAGCATGCAATAGTTCAGAGACACTTTCGGCCGTGCTCGGGACAAAATTTCGGAGGGTAGCCATAAATTAATGATCCCCAAAGGTGCGTTGTCGAACCTGTTCTTTCAGCTCATCAAGGCGGCTCTTGCATTTCTCAAAGAGCTCGTTCGTTATAACAGAGTCTCGAGATTCAGCGTTCGTAATAGCAAGCGTGTGTGCTCTATCGGTACAGTGAAGATAATCACCGATGTAGAAATTTTCGCTCAAGGAAGCCCAGTCAGTCGTCGTCTGATCAAAAATTTGCAATGTGAGGTAATAGTCTTCCATGAATTTCTGGTCTGGAAAGTATTCCAGCGCGCTGGAATCAAACTTTGACTTGTCCAGCATAAAGCTATGGAGTGGGGCGTGGTTTGTCTCTAGGAATTCTTCATACGTAAAACCGTATTCGTATGTTTTATTCCTTTTGATGAAGCGTTCTGACTCGGATTCATATGTCGTATCATACACTCTTCCAAACGTAGCTCTGCTGTTGGTTGTTTGAAGCCTATTTATCAAGTAGCTGTAGGAGTCGCTGAGCATCAAGTCATCATGGTCCAGGAAGGCCACATAATGCGAGGTGGCCGCATTTAATCCATCATGCAAAAGCCTAGCTCGAATATCTTGCGAGTTGTTGTGCGAGCTGAATTTCATAATAGATGTTTGGCTGTACGGAGAATAGTTAAAGCTATTGCACAGCGACGTTAATGCTTTGAGTTGCTGCTGAGATAGATCTTGGGCGCATATCAAAGGCTTGACTATGCACGAATGAATGGCTGCCAGGCTTAACAGCGCATTTCTGAGCTCACTCAAATTGTCATTTTTGTGAAATCTAATAATAGTTGTCACCTCAGCTCTCTGGGCTGGGTCTGACGTCGTAACTTTCGTTGGAAATACCCGGGCTTTGTGGCATATTTTAAATGTTTTGTCTCTGTGGCCCACGGGGATAAGGATGACAGAATTGTTGTAAGCGCTTTCGGAATGTACGGAGCAATGGCCAACATCTTTCTGTAGCTCTTGTGATACGCCGTATTCATTCGATATGATAACGGACCCGGTATTGATTGAGTGAGCCCTTTGCATCTCGTTTATGAAGCTTTCAGTTATCAGTGCCAGTTTCCTAAACTGTAACTTGAAGGATGGCTTGTGGTGTGAAAGCTGAACGATCGGGCATTTCAATTTATTCAGTTCTTCGGCAGCGAACTTGTTACTTAGCACAATTTTCAGTTTGCTTTTGCGAATAGAAGCAGCGAGTTGTTTGAAGAATTTTAGTTTGGTCAGAGAATCAGAATCCAGTTCTTGGATAAGATAATCAGGGATCTCAATTTCGATGCATGTTACGGTTTTTGGATTGGAGCTATGCCCGTTATCTCCTGAATATGAGATATTAGACAATGCTCGGCCTACACTATTCAGATACGCGTATCCAAAGTTTTCATCTGGTTCTAAATGCGCACCCTCGGCCCATTCGTTCCAAGCATTGATGACGACTATCTGGCGGTCAGTTGGAAGATTTTCTTTGGTGTAGGAAATAGCACTTTCAAGCCAGTTCTGAAATTTTTCAGGTGTGCTGTCATGTACAATATGGGCTTCCGAACCATAACGGGCGGTATTATCCCAAGCAGGAACAAGACTTCTGAAATATTGAAAATCTTTTGCACTGTTCTGATCCATGTAGTAGCTAGCTACGTCATCATACTTGAGAACACTGCCATTTACTGGCCAATATTTATGCAGTGTATCTCTAATCTCTGGCGCATTACCGGCGGTCCAGTCGTGCAATACCCTCTCCAAGGCACCGTCCATGCCGTAGTCTCTTGGATCAGTAGCCCCTCTGGTCATAATAGCCGTAATGTACAGGGGAGGTATGCCATGTTCTGCACATACTTTGTTCCAGGTAGTAATGTACTGCTCGGGATTTGGAATAGATGATGGGCGGTAAACGTAAAGGACTGGCCGACCATCAATCGTGATGTAGCGACTGTCTTTCAAAAATGGCACTAAATAACGAATAAATGCTTCAGCATCTTCTTGGGAATAATTTTGCGATAGCAGGACTTCGGAGTCGTTTCCATCCCAGCGCTTTGTCCAATTCTCATTGGCCCAGCAAAAGCAGTAAGGCATGTCCACATCTTTGTTAGAAAGCAACATGCGTGCGGGCTCTTCCAGAATCAATTTTCCCGAGAACCAATAATGATAGAAGATCTGGCCATGCACGCCAGCCAGTCTCATAAGCTCAGCCTGTTTTTTTAGGATGGCAGGGGAGTCCAGTAGATAATAACCGATGTCGTCATGTGGTACATGCTGCTGGTAGTGCTCACTGAATAAAGGCGTTGAGGTCTTGACCTTTGTCCACTCGGTAAACCCTTTGCCATGCCATTCGTCGTTTTCAGGGATAGGGTGAAACTGCGGCAGGTAGAAGGACAAGACCTTGATAGTATGTTCATTTATTAACTTGGTATAATTCCTTTGCGGTTCGAAATACAGCTTCCCTATATCGCTCTGACCGTTGAGAAGTTTCAGTATTTTTCCGGGAGCGTTGCGCCCGCTTATCAATATAATGCGTTCTAAGGCGTGTGCTAGAGTACCATCGGTCGGTATAGGTTCTTCTGGAAAATTTTCCCAGCCGAGAGGCATAGAGAGGAAAGGCGAAATCCCCTCTTTACTCGCCCAGAACATTGAACCCTCAGGGAATTCTATTTTTGGAAAGTCCGAGATATTGATATCGAGATGTTCGTGTAGCACTTCTCGAGCGATGTCATAGTTTCCGGCCCAGCCTGATGGGTCTTTGATATAATAAGTTTGGCCTTCGGGGTATACAAGCTTGGTCTCGCTATTTATTAAGCTCAGTATCTTGTGGACTTTGTCTTTCGAGCCTAGCAGTGAGTTGAGTATCTGGTCTCCCCAGCTCTCAAGCTCTTGGGTATGTGTGCTTTTCTTTGTATGAATATGACATACGGCGTCATAGGCCTGAAGTTCAGCGCCGAATTCTATGATAAATGGCGCCAGATCCCTGCCTTTGTTCGGGACCGTTTTTATGTTAAGTTCCTGTATGTTGCTGACGTGTTTAGCTATTTCTTCTGATATTTCACTAGTTGTGTTACATGGAGTAGATACAAAAAGGTCGAAAGCAAGAGGTATGTTCTTAAGATGCTGAATCATCTTCTGGAGCATGTCAGGGTAAAATAAGTGCAAATGTACAGCAACTGTCATACCGTCGATGGATTGCGGTGATCCACTGTGTACTGAGCTTTCCAAGTAGTAAGGAATACTCGAAACATTCTGCGATAAAACGGCTTGTTCAGGCCAGCCACCTTTGCTGAAAAGCCTATCAATGCTATTGATTTGGGTTCTAAGTGCGCTGACTTCTTTGCGTACGCTATCGCGGAAAGTCTGGAATGAATGCACTCGTTTTTCATGCTGTCCGAACATGTCGAAGTGTTGTTGCGCAGACCCGAATACACCTTCTCTTACAGCTTCTTCGATATCAGGATATACATTGAGATAAATAGCTTCATCAAATGCATCTGGGTCATGATATTTGTTGGCTACTATCCGAGTAAGCATTTCGGAGCGTCGAGCGGATTCGTTCAAGGTCGCTAGTATAGGGGCTCTCAATGCCGCCATATCTTTCATGAGCTTTTCCTGAATAGTATCTGCCTTCTTGGTTTTCTTTTGTATTCGCTGTTTGGCTAGACGTATATTGTATTCAACTATCTTTCCGAGCTCAGGATTTTCTTTTCTCGCGCGCTCATAGCTTTTTATCGCACCTCTATAATCTTCAGAGCGAAACTGTTCGTTAGCGATTGAAAGGCTGGTCTTGTTTTTCATGATGTGATCACTGTAAATTCAGTCTGGAATTTAAAAGGGCTGATATCCGCTATTGTCTGGTATGCACGCATTTAATAGGCTCAGCCTCTTCCTCTCATCGTACGTTAAATGAACGGTTTTAACTCTTCGTTGTTGATGATTGATCCAGCTCTTTGTTTTTTTGTCCGCCTTTCAAGGTCGGCCTGGTTGTTTTTCTGACTTTTTCTGTTGGCTGTAGCGGTCCGCTCGATGTGTTCCTGATAAGTATTTGTTTCAAAGACTCGCTGACAATTTTCCATCGCGTGCAATCTTCGCCTTGCAAAGTACCTGCAGAGATCACCTCATCAAGCTGGATTGGTAAGCTGACAACCAGAGCGGTTAGTAAAAGCTTGTCCTCGTCGTGCAATAAGCTCCATACATTTGTATCCATCGCATATGGCATCGCGAATCGTAGCTCTAATCGCTTCCCACGAGCGTCATCGCTCTCTGCGAACCAGCTATGGAAGGCATGTGCACTGCTCTCAAAGAACTCCAGTCGGGGGTTCTGGCCGAAATCCCCGTTGATGCCGTTGGCGCTCGCGAGCTTATATTCTAGCTCTGGCCACGCTTTGTTACCAAGTCGAACATTCTTTAGAACGATGGAAACTGATTGATAATTATCCAGATTAGTATTGTTTGATATAGATGCATGGTCGTATCTAAGCAGGGCTGGCCAGCCGTTGAGCACACGATCCAAAACCGAAAACCCATCGATGAATACATCTTTATTGAAACTGGAAAGCTTTGTAGGCTCGGTATTCTTCACGAATCTTAAAACTTTGCGCACGAGTTCGCAGAACATCAGCCAGTCTGAGGAACCCAGCTCACTTATGATAGCGTTCCCGTGTAGCATCACCGGTCCTTGAGTGGCAACAAGCGGTAGCTCGTTGTTTTGTTTGAAAGCACGTGGCCATTTGACCAGTGGCGAACAACTGCCCGATCGATAAATAGTCATGGTGCCAATCCCGCCATGCACCTTAGTATCGAAACGTAGCTCTGGAATATAAAGATTATTAATATAAGTTTGCGTCACAATCCAGCTTAGTGTTTCGTTATCAACAACGCTGATTGAAATCGACTCGCACTCCCAGTAGTTAGGGTTATTTTTTATAAAAGACTCGATGCGACGCTGCTGCTTTTGGTTAATATCTGTTTTCTCAAGCAGCCCTTCGATAATCTCTTGGGATTGATGAAGCTGAGCCAATAGCTCACTATTTTCTGCATTTGTATTTATCGTTTCGATTTCTATCAGAGAAACTGTCTTGAGGGCGGCCTTCTCTTCAACTACAAGCTGCTTATTTGCTTTCTTTAAATTATCGCAGTCTTCATTTAACTTCTTAATGCGATGCAGTGCGGCCTCATGTTCTTCAAATATGTCGTGGAGATGCGTAGTCCCCGTTTTTCCCTGTATAAGGCCTGTTGATTCAGTTGAGATTTCCTCTTTCAATCTTTCGATGAGTGCGTATTTGCTTCTTAATTGCTTGTTGAGATTAGCTACCGCTTTCTCGGAATCAAAAATAGTACTTTCAATTTCCTTTTGCAGTTTTCCTAAGCTTGAAGCAATGGACGTCCGAGCCGAGAGACCTGCCGCCATGACTGGCTCTTTGTCCAACGCATGCGTGTTTTTTTCATTTCGGTTTTTTTTTGCGGTCATTGTCGGTGTGTCCAATATCGTTTCTACTTAAATTCACACTGAAATCGAACGCTGATAGCATTGCAATTGGTCACGACGCATCATCGATCAACTCTCGAATCTCCGCGGCTATCTATCGCTTCGCCATGGCTGGCCCTCAATCTTTGTCTTTCATCGAAGCCAAAGCATCTAGCGAGCGTAGCGCCTTTCTTAAGGCTTTTGCTTTATCAAGCCCCCTGACGATCGACAACGGTCTTGGAGGTAGTGCCAGACCTCCGTAAGGTCCTGTTTGATAATCGTGACTCAACCCCGGATGATAGTAATCATCTACCTGTCCATCGTCTGTCCAACTGGACCTAAAAAATCGCTGTTCGCGCTGTCCTCGGGCAATGCGATCTGCAGTCGAGTCTTTTCCCCTGCTGGCAGACTCTGCATGAATGAGTTCAGCGAAAGGCGTCCATAATATTTTCAATCCTCGTTCGCAAATTCTCATACATAGATCTACGTCGTTGAACGCGATAGGCAGTGAGTTCTCATCCATCCCACCTAGTTCTAGATACACATCTCTAGGCGTAAGCATGCACGCACCGGTAACGGAACTCTGGCGCCGAACGATTTGATTCATCCCAAGATAACCAGCATCTTGGCGGGCACTATTATTTCCTGCATGCGCCGCGAGCCCATTTATACCTACAGTGACGCCACCATGCTGTACCATTCCGTTTGCCCAGAGTAACTTGGCGCCTACCGCTCCAACGCCTGGCCGCAGTGCCTGGCTTACCAGTTCTTTTAGCCAATCATTTTCTATAATTTCGATATCGTTATTCAATAGGCATAAAAATCTACCTGTTGCAACTTCAGCGGCCCTGTTGTTAACTGCTGGATAGTTGAACGGGTGCGGATGCGGCAGTATGTTAACGCCTCGGCTTTCAAGCTCGGATAAGTAAGCAAGGGTCCTACTGTCGGTTGAGTCATTATCAATTATGATAACCTCTAAGTTATCATAATCAGTATTTCCAAGCACGCCTTCGACACATGTTCTCAATAGGTCAACTTGATCTCGTGTAGGGATCATTATCGTCACCCGTGGCAAGACCTCCGGCAACGGCCAGCGTACTCTTAGTAGACTCGGATACCCAACGACATGATCAACAGTCGCCTCACTTGATAGAGATTGAACAAGCCAGTCTATAGATTTTCGCCGGCTGCTTGGCTTTGGATCTTCTGCAGGGCTTGGAGCCAGGCTATTAGCCCTATGGTAGATCACGCGTGGTAGGTGCAGAACGCGTCCAGAGTTGATTGCAGTCGACAGTGCAACACCGGCAAGAAACATATCCCAGTTTAACCTCCCTTCATTCCTACAGTTCACTGTGAGATCAATTGCAGCGGTGATGACTGACATGCTAAAGATCGCGCCTGGTGAAAATATGTCCTCGCCTATAAAAAGGTCTATGTCCCAAGCAGGCTTGAGCCACGGTGCAGTGCGTTGGCCATTGATACCGTCGCAGTCGCAATCTCCATATGCCCAATCAACGCCTTCGATCATTAGTGCCTGCAATTGATCGACCGCAGAAGGTGCCAGGCGATCACCCGCTTTAACTGGTATGACACTACTGCAGCCCTGCAGTTGAAGGCTTTTAAATCCGCTAGATACATCAGAGCTTGAACAGTACTCTATCGCTTTTGCTGGATGCCTTTGAGCCAGAATGGTCCTAGAGATCTCTTCAAGATCCTTCGCTCCTTCAGTGAGCACAAGAATCCCGCAACTGACAGGTTGGTTATAGATCATCGGGGGATCAGACTGAAAAGCCTCAAACCATTGATGATAATTCCTAAGTCCGGCACTCTTTGGCAATATCAGCTCATGTTGCTTAGCCACGTTAGCCAGCAGTTGGATATCTTTATCGCTCAGCTCAGCTGCTGTTTTAGTGGATAGTACAGCTTCTATGCCTTCTGGCCAAATACACAATGTAATTGGGCTGCCCGATAACGGCTCCCCGCAATCGTTTTCTATAATCAGAGTATGGGTCCTGCCATCGGCGAGTTCCCAAGGAAGATCAAGTTCAAACGCATGATCGTTTGTGTTGAGATAGGATAAGGAATGGTGCGCCAGATTTGCTACTGTGCTAGTAAGCTTTCGACCGCGCTCGATCACGTTTATTGTGACATTCCTGTCTGGCCTGCCGGTATCCCAAGCCCAGCCGTAGATTTTTAAACCGCCTGTATGCCAGACCTGCGAAGCCGCATTTGATTGTCCCGCCGGCCGAGGTGCTGGCAATGCCACGCTCCCGCTAAGCCGATGTCCGAGATTCGCGATTCGTGCGGAGATCTGTCTAGCATTCGTTAGATAGCGTTCCTGTATTTTCATGGCAAAGCCGTGAAACCCGTCACCTATGACAGGATTCTGAATGAACGCTTCAGCTCTCACAAATCCTATGCTCTGGCCGTCTGCAAACACCTCTACTACAATTCTTGTCTCGGTCTGATCGTCATCTATAGCCCAGCCTTGTAGCACGTCCCCATACAAGCCAGTAATTGCTCCTCGTAAGCTTGGATTGGTTCTCATAGGATGCTCAGCGTCAAGTTAATCATTCAGTAATCTCGGGCTTGCGCATGATTAAATTATGCGTTTGCTGGGGCGCCAGCCGCTCAGTGGTGCGCTTGACTGCGTTATCCAAAGGTGTAGACGTCTCAATTTGGTCCGCTCTGGTGATTTTAATCGGTGGGCTACAACCGCTAAGCACGTTGCTGTCCATGCGGGTGAGCCCTGGGAGCTCAGTTATACCCATCACGCAGTTTAACGCGCACATGGCTATGTAGTTACTGGCATCTATATCGATGAGAATAATTTGATGTTTATTGGTCGTGCTCATGTTTCGGATAAATTCGAGCTGAAAGTTTGCCGCCTCTTCTGAAGTGTCATTGCTTTCTATAAAAAGTCTCTGATGTGATAGGTCTTTATCGGTAAATGAGATCGCGCCATCATTACAATGTGTTTGGGTCGCGTCGGTCCAACTGTTACTTTGTACGAGCGTTTCCAGTCGTGAGTGCAATTTAGACGTCAAGGTTTTTGGAAGGTGTGGCGTCAGGTGTGGCGCGGAATAGACCAAAGATGCTTGGCGGATATCAAGAAGCTGATCGAGATCAGCTGCTAGCTTTTCCATTTGGGTGCTCAAGTCATAATCAACAATAATATCTAAAGAGCTAAACCTTATATTCACTGTTGCAACTGCACCACTTGTGAGCTGTTGATGGGTGAGGCTTACTGCATGGCTCTCACCTGTATCGTCCATGTCCTGTATCGATATTTTAAGAACATTATCTTTTCCATCCGTGATCTTGTACTTACTTGTGAATGCTTTGAGTCGAGCTTTTTGCAATGCGTTACGGGCCGGCTGGAGGGGGTCGCGTTGGCAAAAATCCAGATAAGCTTTCTCGGCTTTAGGATATCGCCGTCTGAGCACAGCATTGTTGTACGCAACTCGTATCTTCTTTTCTTCCCGAAAAGACACTCCGCCTTTATGAGCAATGAATACATCAGTAGCACCCAGATGACGCCAACCCATAGCTTTTGCTTTCAAACACCAGTCTGTTTCCTCTCCATACCCGCGAGTTAGTTCAACCTCATCTAGATAGCCGACACTTTCCAATGCTGTTCGCTTTATATAAAGGCAGAATCCGCAACCGGTTTCCAGCTCCACCGGAGCACTCGCGATACCGCCTGCCAGTGTGTCCAGTTCCGCCTGTTCTGCAGCAGTTGGCATCGGCGAACTCACTCTGCTCACTGGAAAGCTCATCAGTTCGCCGTTATTGGTGAAGGGCGTTACCGAAGCAATATCGGCGGCGCCATAGGCGGTATCGCGCAGGCGATCCAGCCAGTTTCCGTGCACACGTGTATCGGCGTTCAGCCAGACGACGTCATGGCGGGGGCTTAGCGCCATGGCGCGGTTCATGGTGCGTATGAAGCCCAAGTTCACAGGCTGCTGTATCAGCGTAATCTTGCCCTTGCTCGCCAGTACCTTCAGCGCCTTGCGCAAAGCGACAATAGGTGTTGCGTCGTCCAGCACCACGAGGCGATGAGGCGTACGGTTAAGTTTGCGTGCGGCGATGGCACTGTTGATGCACTCGAGGGTTTCCTCCAAGCCATCGTAGATCGGGATCAGCACGTCGACCGGGTGGTGCTTGCCTGCATCGGCGACCGGCTCGGGGGGGACGAAGGTTGGCATGGCCGACACCGGGCTGCCCAAGAGGGGCAACCCCGTCGCAAACCTCACGGTGACTGCCAGTGTGGGATTTGGCACTTTGATGCGAATTCCACCGTGGATGGTGGGCAGGCCTGCTGCAGTGAGGAGGGGGCTGGCCACGTTGGCTGTTACCAACATCGTCTGGCCGTTCGCTTCAAGTTCAAGTGTGGGGGGTGCATGCACGTTGCGCAGATCGACGGCCCATCCCTGAATTTCCTTCTCCTCGGGCAAATAGCGCACAACGCCAACGGTACCTGGGGCATCGGTTTGTGCAGCGAGGATCTTGAGGACAAAATTCAGCTCGTTAGCGACCGTGATGTCTGGCAGGTGAGCAAGGATCAAACGGCGAAGCTCGGCAGGGCTGGCCGACTGGCTGCGAGCCTGCCACAGCATCATGCGCAGAGAGGGGTCGTGGGGGAGTTTCTGCCATACGGCAGCGAGATAGCGAGCAGCCATATCGGGTTGTCCCTGCGCCAGCATGCTGCGCCCCAGCAGGGCATGAACATCGGCACGTTCGGGTAGGGCATGTGCGGCATTGCTGAAAAAAATAAAAGCCAGCTTGGGGTCGTTCGGCAAGGCGTCGATACCCTTCCAGATCAAAGCCTCCGGACGGTATTCGGGCGTCTGCAGGGCAAGCTCAAGCATCGCCGCGGCGCTTTCATGCTCTTGCGCTTCACGATGACGATGAAATATGTCCATGAGCGTTTCTCGCCCACGGTCGAGGTTTATGGACATGGCTGGCGAATTCACTGCAAATAATAAAAAGAAGGGCGACCCTAAAGTCGCCCCTTTTTCGAATACCACCCGCCTTGCGGCGGGGAGCATTCAGCTTGCTACGACTGGGCGGATTAGACCTGGCCGTGGATCACAATGACATTGTCGATTGTGTTGGTAGCTTCTTCCGAACCGACGATGGCGATAGCGACGTCCGCCAGGGTGTGACCCTGAGCGATGAAGTCGATCCAGCCAGCCTTGCTTGCAGCGTCTTCGGTCGCAGAGCGGCCCAAGGCGTTGGTGTACAGGCTGTCGATGAAATCGCTGTTGATTTTCTGACCGGCTTCAGCCGAATTCAGAATGGTGGCAGCGACTTCGGTACGGCTAGCACCATTGACCAGCTGGCTGACCCAGTTATTCAAGCCATCGGCTTCGGCGCCGCGGCCCAGTGCAGACTGGTACAGGCCTTGGACGTACGAGCCATTGCTCTGGTCGTTGCTGATAGCTTCCTGCGAAGTGGCGATTGCACTGACCACGTCGGTACGAGTACCACCGGCAGCCAGAGTGTTCAGCCAGCTTTGTACGCCTGCTTCGTCGATGTTCGTTGTGTCACGCTGCAGAATCTGGGTGTACAGAGACTCAACGAACGCTTCGTTCGAAACAACGGTGTACTCGGAAGAGTTCAGGAACTCCTGGGCGATAGCGGTAGTGGAAACACCGGCTTCAGCCTGAGCAGCCCAAAGTTGTGCGCCATCCTTGTCTGCATCACGACCCAGCAGGCCTTGGAACAGACGCAGTGCAGCTGCTTCGGCTTCGCTGTCGACCAATGCAACCGATTCGTTGTTGTCGAAGGACAGGAACTCAGCGTGAGTGATCGACGCAGTTTGCGTGCCGGTCAGGTTCACATTGAAGTTGTTACCGACGGTGAAGTCGTAGTCCTGACGCGAGCCGCCCAGGTGCACGACATCGTAGCCTTCGCCAGCGTCGACCACGTCAGCGGTACCGGCCAGGAAGATTTCGTCGTTACCGGCACCCGAAAGGATGACGTTGTTGCCAGCGCCGCCGTAGATGGTGTCATTGCCAGCGGCAGTGATGATGGTGTCGTTACCTTCACGGCCGTCGACGTAGACATTCCGGTCGCCGGTGAAGATCAGGGTATCGTCGCCAGCATCGGTGGTAACGATAATATCAGGGGTGGAATCGGTTGTGGCAGAGGCAGATACATCGCCTTCAGCCAGAGCAGCAAAGGTGGCGACCGGTGCTGGCGTGTTGAACGACACGACCAGGTTGGCATCGCTATCGAATACGAACGCTTGAGCTGTAGAAAGCTCGGCAGGAATTGCAACGGCAACGTTTTGACCCGCTGCACCAGCGATGGTCGCGCTAACCAGTGCAGGAGTGGTGCCTTCCGGCGAAACTGGGGCAGACACGCCGTCCCACGAAGCAACACTTACGCTTTCAGCAGTGTCCAGTGCCAGCAGGGTGCTGATGGCAGCGGCGGTAGTGGAGGACAACAGGGTAGGGTTATTGGCCAGCGAACCTTTCAGTTCGGACGCGGAGTAAGGCTGGTCGTATTGCATGTGTAATTCCTGTTACTTCAGGCCATCTGGCCTGTGCTGCTAGTTTTCTGCTTCAATGCAGAGTTTTCCCACGGAGACTTATAGCGGGGGGCGTTCGTCTTCGTGACGGGATCTATAGACAGATGCAGCGCCACCAGAGGCTCGGTGCCAGTGGGGCCATACATCATCTGATTGGGCACGACGAGTTGCGGCGAGGAGCCGGAAAACACGATGTGACCCGAAAGTTCGTAAAGGCAGCGATTTGACCCAACCAGGCTGAAACCTGCGGAGATAAGAGGAGATGCTTTGCCGCGGGTGCCGCTGAAAGTGCCGGCCGCTACGTTGGGACTGGGACCCGAGCCGGCAACTGTCGATGTGTAGACGAGATCAACGCCCTCTGGCTTGTTCTCCCAGATGACGCAGAAGCCCTCCAGCCGCTTTGTGCCGTCATGTTCGCCCACCCAGCCCTTGGTCGACTCCACATCGCCTGCGCCTTGCAGGTGTGCGATCAGCTTCAATGTTGCAGGGGCTGCTTCAAAGGCCAGCGGGAAGCTCGGCTCAGGCGTTGCCACAACGGCAAAATTGCGCATGATGGCGGGTGAAGTATCGATACGATCGATGCGGAGGTCGACCGGGTCGATTTCAGATTCAAACATGTGATATTCGGTGATCAGTACAGTCGCAACGCCACCTTTGACACGGGCAACAATGGTGTCTCCCAAGTGCGTCAGCATATTTTTGCTGACACCTTCGGCAGGGAAGAAATCGATTGATCCTTTACCAAGGGGAGCTTGTTGTAGCGAAATACAGACAGGCTTGTCCGAGGGCGGCTGAGAGGCATATCGGAATATATACATTCCGGGCTCAAGCAGAGTTACCCGCGAGCTTATTTTCAAACCGTCAAGTGCGTGCGAGGGCAGTGACATGAATTTCCATTTCCTGTTGGCTTAACCACCGTGCCATCTAAAAAACGACAAACCTGTAATAAGCGATCAACCAGCGCTGGCGTCCCTTGAAGCTAGGATGATTGAGCCAGACGGGGTGTGATGTCAATCACTGAATGTAAAAATTCTTACACGCGGCCGGAATACATCCTACGAGCGGTTAGCACAGAATGTTACGGCGTATTACGGCGTTCACTATTGAGTCATCATTGCGCAAGGTCAGTCTGAATCAAAATAAAATAATCCTAGTAAAATCAATAGATTGCAGTAAGTAATAATACTTTAAAAAAATAGTGACAGATTCTGGTCGCTCTACTGGTGGCTTTAAGCCAGCTTTGCTGTCGCTCGATTCTGATGATGAGGAGGGAATGCACCACCCTTGGCTTACAGGTCTTCGCAAGCAACTAACCTCTAGCTGAATTTGGCGCGACGTCCCGATCCGATGTCACAAACCGGCATGCTTGCTGAATAAAAAATCAGACAATAGCTATGTTCTCATTCGCTCGGCTTCCATATTATGGCGAATGATTACACCAGTCGGGGTCATCACTTGGTCATATTAATGATTGCGCCCCGCGCTCTGGTGCCGGTGGTACAATGCCCGCCGTTTTCGCCTTTTTTGAAGTACGGATACTATGAGTCGTTTACCGGAAAATAATTTGCAAGCCGCCCTTAAGGCCTGCAAAAGCAGCTTTGTCTCCGTAGGTGTGTTCAGCTTCTTCGTCAACGCGCTGATGCTGGTTCCGACGTTCTACATGATCCAGATTTCTGGGCGGGTCGTGCCATCCAGCAGCAGTTCGACACTGATTATGCTGACGCTGATTCTCACAGTGTTGATGATCACCATGGGCGCTCTGGAGTGGGTGAGATCGCGCATGATGGTCCGCATAAGTAATCGCCTTGATGTACTGCTCAGTCGTGATGTGTACCGTGCCAGCTTCAAGCGCGCACTTAACAGCGGCGGGATGGATGCGACTGCTCAGTCATTGAACGATCTGACATCTCTGCGGCAATTTTTGACTGGGCCTGGACTCTTCGCTTTTTTTGATGCGCCTTGGTTTCCGATCTACACCGCTGTGATGTTCATGTTTCACCCATGGTTCGGCTGGATGACCGTTGGGTGCGGAGTCGTTCTTGTCGTGCTGGCATTCATGAATCATCGCTTCACGACCCAGGCCTTGGCTGATGCCAACCTGCAAAGTGTCAAGTCCAACGTAGCCACGACCAAGAACCTGCGTAACGCCGAAGTCATCGAGTCCATGGGCATGCTCGAGACACTGATGAATCGCTGGGCCGTACGCCAACGCCGGATATTACTCTTGCAATCCAATGCAAGTGACAAGGGCGGGGCGGTTACGTCCATCTCCAAGACGTTCCGCATGTGGTCGCAGTCCATCATGCTCGCGATGGGCGCTTACCTGGTGATCATTCACGAGATCAATCCTGGGCTGTTGATGGCTGGCTCGATTCTGCTTGGTCGCGCGCTGGCGCCCATTGATCAGATGATCGGAAGCTGGAAGGGCTTCGTGGGTGCGAAGGTTCAGTATGGGCGTCTGAATGAGGTGTTGGACAAGCTCAACGCCGAGCCGGAGCGGATGCCGTTGCCTGCCCCACAAGGCCACATACAAGTCGAGAATCTGGTTGTGGCCCCGCCTGGCGCCAAAGCGCCTGTCATTCGTAATATCAGCTTCGTCGCACCGGCTGGGGCCATCGTGGGCATCGTCGGCCCGAGCGCGGCAGGGAAGTCCACGTTGGTACGAGCCTTGATGGGCATCTGGCCACCTCAGCATGGCGTGGTTCGCCTCGATGGCGCCGATATCAGTACTTGGGACAAGCACGAGCTGGGGCCCTATGTAGGCTACCTGCCGCAGGATATCGAGCTCTTCGAAGGCACCATCAGCGACAACATTGCCCGTTTCGAAAAGGTCGATGCGGAGAAGGTCGTGCTCGCTGCGCAGACTGCCGGTGTGCACGAGATGGTTCTAATGCTGCCAGACGGTTACGACACCATTATCGGCAGCGATGGCGTGAATTTGTCTGGTGGACAGCGTCAACGGGTGGGCCTGGCGCGTGCCCTTTATGGCAGCCCCAAGCTGATCGTGCTCGACGAGCCGAATTCGAATCTCGACGAAGTAGGCGAGCGAGCGCTGGGCGTGGCCTTGCAGAAGGTCAAGGAAAACGGCTCGACGGTCTTCATCGTTTCACATCGCCCCAACATCCTGTCTCGCCTTGACCACATTCTGGTGATGTCGGCAGGTACCATTTCGATGTACGGCCCGCGTGACAAGGTGATTGCCGAGTTGGCGGCGCAACAGAACAAGGGCCAGCCTCGCGTAGCCCAGCCAGCGCCAGGTACGCCAAGTACGCCTGCATCGCCTGGCGCCCCAGTTGCACCGAACCCACCAACTGCGCCAGTCGCGCCTCCTGCAGCAAAGCCGCCCGCCGGCCCCGCCAACACCCAATCGACCGGCGTGTGAAAGGATTTCATCGATGACCAGTAAAGCCATTAGCACGTTCGACCACAATTTCGATGACATGCCTATCTCCGATCGCGGCATTCGCCGGGTCGGTTTCACCATCATCTTCGTCACCTTCGGGATATTCGGTACGTGGGCGGCTGTTGCGCCTCTGAGCAATGCGGTACATGGCAGCGGTATCGTCACCGTGCAGAGCTATCGCAAGACCGTCCAGCATCTGGAAGGCGGCATCATCAAGGAACTCAACGCGCGCGACGGCGACATGGTCAAGCAGGGCGACCCGCTGATCGTCCTCGACGAAGCTCAGTTGAGTGCAGAATACGAATCCACGCGTAATCAACTGATCGTCGCCCGCTACAAAGAGGCACGGTTGCGTGCCGAGCGCGATGGATTGCAATCAGTTCCGCCGGTGCAGATGACCGGCACCGACTCGGACCGTGCCATGGAGGCATTGGCCGGAGAGCAGCAAGTGTTCAAAGCACGGCATGATTCGCGCCTGAGCGAAATCTCCGTGCAGCGCGAGCGTATCAGTCAGCTCAAGCAGCAGATATCAGGCCTGCAGGGCATGATCAGGACCAAGCAGAACCTCGAGAAGTCCTACAGTGGCGAGATCGTCCAGCTTAAGGACTTGCTGTCTCAGGGTTTCGTCGATAATCAGCGTTTGTTGGAGCAGGAGCGCAAGCTCGACATGCTCAAAACAGAAGTGGCCGACCATCAGTCCACCATACTCAAGACTCAATTGCAGATCAGCGAGACCGAGCTCTCCATCGTTCAGCTAAACAAGAAATTCAGCTCCGATGTAGCCAATGATCTGTCCGATGTTCAGGCCCAGGTGTTCGACCTGCAGGAAAAGGAAGCAGCGCTCAACGACCGTCTTTCGCGGGTGGTCATTCGTGCGCCTGAAAGCGGCATGGTGCTGGATATGAAGGTCCATACCGTAGGTGGCGTAGTCAGCGCTGGAACCCCTTTGCTGGACATCGTGCCGGCGGCGGCCGAATTGATTGTCGAGGCGCGCGTGGCTCCGGCTGATATTGACCGTTTAGAGATGGGTAAGCGCGCCGACATTCGCTTCAGCGCGTTCAACAACGCCACCACACCGGAGATCGACGGCGAAGTTACGCGAATCTCCGCTGACGCGCTGAAGGATGAACGCTCCGGAGATTCCTATTACCTGGTTCGCGTGAAGGTGACTGAGCGAGGCCTGAAGACCCTGGGCGATCGCAGGCTGCAGCCCGGCATGCCCGCTGATGTGCTGATCAACGCAGGTGACCGCACAATGCTTGAATACCTGCTCAAGCCGGCCCGTAACATGTTCGCCAAGTCGATGATCGAGGAATGACTGTGTCGCGTTTGTTACCTGGTGTGATGTTGAGCATGTTGGCGTTGCAAGCCGTTGGCGCCGAACCGCTGGTTCCCAACGATGTTCCGCCCAAGCCACCAGTGTCGGCTTCGACCTACGCACTGGACCTGGCCGGGCTGTACCGCGAGGCGCGTCTTGAAGACCCGCGCGTGCTGGCAGCCTATGCCCGGGCGCGGTCCGCGTCCGAGCAGCAGCGCGAAGCCCTGGGCGGCTTGCTTCCACAGTTGTCCGCGCAGAGCAATTTCAACCGAATTTTGCGCAAGGACGACGCGGCGCGTGAGATCTACGACAACAAGAGCTATTCCCTGAGCTTGACTCAGTACCTGTACAACAAGACCGCGTGGGAAGGCTGGCAGAAGGCCAAGAGCGTCACGGCGCAGAAGGGCGCCCAGGCCGAAGATTCCCATGCCGAGGCTACGGTGGATCTGGCCAAGCGATACTTCATCGCGTTGGCCGCCGATGACGAGCTGGAGCTGGTGCAGGCCGAGCGTCGGGCTACGCAGAAGAACCTTGATCGGATCAACATGCTCTACGAGCGGCAGATGGCCAAGATCACCGATCAGCTCGACCTGAAGGCACGGGTCGATGCCCTGGCGGCGCAGGAAGTGGATGCGCGCAACCAGGTGCAGGTCAGTCGTGAAGCCTTGTCCGAGATCGTCGGCCGGCGCATCGACGAACGTCTGAGCCGCGTACGCAACGATGTGGCCTTGCAGGCGCCGACTGCGCCGCTGGCCAATTTCGTCTCCCAGGCCATGGATGCCAACCCTTTGCTCAAGGCCTACCAGAGTGGCGCCGAAGCGGCCGATGCGGCGGTGCGCGAAGGTAAGGGCGGGCACTATCCGCAACTGAGTGTAAGCCTGAGCGCTCAGCAAAGTGACGTGGGCTACGACAATACCTTGACGCCTCGCAGCGACAGCTACGTGGCGACGCTTGGGGTGAGGGTACCGATCTACAGCGGCGGTTCCACCTCGGCGCGGGTTCGGGGTTTGTACGATGACCAACTGGCTGCCGAGCAGGAACTCGAAGGTGTGCGTCGGCAGGTGGTGAAAGAAACGACCACTTCCTACCTGACTGCCCAAGCCAGTGTGGAAAAGATACGCGCGAACAAGAACGCATTGTCTTCGGCGCAACAGTCTAGCGTGGCGGCGCAGAAGGCGTTTGCCTATGGCGTGGTGAATGCGGTGGATGTATTGACCAGTGTGCAGAACGAGTTCAAGGCGCGTAGGGATTTGCTGAGATCGCAGTACGACTTCATTACCAACCTGTTCATGTTGAACCGTTGGAGTGGCAAGTTGAACCAAGAGAGTGTCGACAGTGTCAACGTCTGGCTCAGCCCCGAGCCGGAACAAGGTTTGCCTGGCGGTGATGTAGCCAAGGTGAAAACCAAACCCTGATTGATGTTGTATCGTCGATGTAACAACTCTGTAGGAGCGGTCTGTGGCCGCGAACGGAACACTGCGATACATCAGTCAGTCCTTGGTGTTCTTTTCGCGGCCACGGACCGCTCCTACGGGATGCGAGCAGCGTGCGGTCTTCGGCTCGCGCCGGTGTTGGAGGCTGGGCTGGGCTTGCGGGTATATGTATACTCCGCGCTTTGATAATTCGAGCGCCGGTGCTTTGCGCGGCCGCAAGCGTTGTTCGGTTTCTCTTTACACTGCCTAGTCGGCACTAAATGGAGTTGGTTAATTCGCATGAAAGCTATTGTCACTGGTATCACTGGTCAAGATGGCGCCTACCTGGCGGAACTGCTGCTGGAAAAGGGCTACACCGTATACGGCACCTACCGCCGTACCAGCTCCGTCAACTTCTGGCGTATCGAAGAGCTGGGTATCCAGAACAACCCTAACCTGCACCTGGTCGAGTACGACTTGACCGACCTGTCTGCCAGCATCCGTTTGCTGCAGACCACCGAAGCCACCGAGGTCTACAACCTTGCTGCGCAGAGCTTCGTCGGTGTCTCGTTCGAGCAGCCGCTGACCACCGCCGAAATCACTGGCCTGGGCGCTGTCAACCTGTTGGAAGCCATCCGCATCGTCAATCCGAAGGCGCGCTTCTACCAGGCTTCGACTTCCGAGATGTTCGGCAAGGTGCAGGCCATTCCTCAGATCGAGGAAACCCCGTTCTACCCGCGCAGCCCCTACGGTGTGGCCAAGCTGTACGCCCACTGGATGACCATCAACTACCGCGAGTCGTACGGCATCTTCGCCACCAGCGGCATCCTGTTCAACCACGAGTCGCCTCTGCGCGGCCGTGAGTTCGTGACCCGCAAGATCACCGACACCGTCGCCAAGATCAAGCTGGGCCTGCAGGAAACCCTGGAGCTGGGCAACATCGACGCCAAGCGCGATTGGGGTTTCGCCAAGGAATACGTCGAAGGTATGTGGCGCATGCTGCAGGCCGACGAGCCGGACACCTTCGTGTTGGCCACCAACCGTACCGAAACCGTGCGTGACTTCGTCACCATGGCCTTCAAGGCCGTGGACATCGAGATCAAGTGGCAGGGCGAAGCTGAATCCGAGCAGGGCCTGTGTGCCAAGACCGGCAAGGTGCTGGTTTCGGTCAATCCGAAGTTCTACCGCCCAACCGAAGTTGACCTGCTGATCGGCAACCCGGCCAAGGCCAAGGCCGTATTGGGCTGGGAACCGAAAACCTCGCTGGAAGAGCTGTGCCGGATGATGGTCGAGGCTGACCTGCGCCGCAACGAGAAAGGGTTTTCGTTCTGATGGCTAATGTCGGCAAACGCGCATTGATCACTGGTATCCAGGGTTTCACCGGCCGCTACATGGCCGCCGAGTTGCAGGCCCATGGGTACGAAGTCATCGGCTTGGGCAGTCAGCCGTCGGAGGAGCCAGGTTACTACCAGGCCGATCTGAACGATGCGCCCAGGCTCAGCGCGTTGCTGGCAGAGCTGCAGCCCGATTACGTGGTTCACCTCGCCGCACTGGCGTTCGTGGGCCATGGCGTGGCTGATGCGTTCTATCAGGTCAACCTGATTGGTACGCGCAACCTGCTCGAAGCGGTCGCCGCTTCGGGCAAGGCGCCTGAATGTGTATTGCTGGCCAGTAGCGCCAATGTGTATGGCAATGCATCCGAAGGCATGCTGGACGAAGGCACGGCTCCTGCGCCGGCCAACGATTACGCCGTCAGCAAGCTGGCCATGGAATACATGGCCAGCTTGTGGCAAAACCGCTTGCCCATTGTCGTCACCCGGCCGTTCAACTACACCGGGGTGGGGCAGGCGGACAATTTTCTGTTGCCCAAGATCGTCTCGCACTTCCGCCGCAAGGCCGAGGTGATCGAGCTGGGCAACCTCGACGTGTGGCGCGATTTCAGCGACGTACGTGCGCTGGTCGCCGCATACCGTGGGCTGCTGGAAAACAAGCCCTTGGGGCAAACCGTCAATGTCAGCTCGGGTGTCACCCATTCGCTGCGTGAAGTGATCGAGTTGTGCGAAAGCATTACCGGCCATTCCATCCGTGTGGAAGTGAACCCCGCATTCGTGCGCGCCAACGAAGTGAAGACGCTGTGCGGGGACAATACCCGCCTGCGTTCGCTGGTGGGCGACTGGCAGACCCCGCCGTTACGCGACACCCTGCAATGGATGTTGGCTGCCCAATAAATGAAGGTCGTCCTTTCCGTCGAGCCTGTGCGCTTTCCGCTGACGGGCATTGGGCGTTACACCTATGAGCTGGCGCGCCGCCTGCAGAGCAGTCCGGAAATAACCGACCTGCAGTTCTTCGCCGGGCGCAGCTTCTTGCTGGCGCTGCCGAGTGCGGCGGACGCGTCCGGCAGCGGCTACAGCCTCAAGCGGGCAGTGCAGAAAAACTTTCTGGCCATCGAGGCCTATCGTCTGCTGATGCCATTGCTCAAGGCGCGTGCCCTGAAAGGGCATGGCGATTATCTGTATCACAGCCCCAATTATTACCTGCCGCCGTTCAAGGGGCCGCGCATTGCGACCTTTCACGACCTGTCGCCGTTTACCTGGTCCCAGTGTCACGCGCCGCAGCTGGCGCGCTACCTGCAGAAAGAGCTGCGGCTGACCTTGAAGCGCGCGGACCGCCTGATCACCGACTCCGAATTCACCCGGCGCGAACTGGCCGAGTATTTCGATTGGCCGCTCGAGCGGATAGACACTGTGCCGCTGGCCAGTTCGCCAGAGTTTCATCCGCGCAGCGCGGCGCAAACCGCTGAAGTGCTCGGGCGCTACGGGTTGAGCCACGAAGGCTACAGCCTGTTCGCCGGCACCATCGAGCCGCGCAAGAACATCGAGACGCTGCTCACCGCCTACGAAACGCTGCCGCTGGCCACGCGCCAACGCTGGCCGTTGATCCTGGCCGGCTACCGAGGCTGGCAGAACGAGGCGATCTTTGCGCGCATCGAGTCGGCGCAGCGCCAGGGCTGGGCGCGCTATCTGGGCTTCGTGCCGGCCGAGGACTTGCCGGTGCTGTTCGCGGGCGCGCGGTTGTTTGCCTTTCCGTCGTTGTACGAGGGGTTTGGCCTGCCGGTGCTGGAGTCGATGAGTTCGGGCGTGCCGGTGGTCTGTGCCAACAACTCGTCCCTGTTGGAAGTGGCGGGCGAGGCGGCGCTGATGTGCGAGGCGATGGATATCGAAACCCTGGCGCAGCACATGGCCAAGGCGTTGGAAGACGACCCATGGCGCGCCGAGGCTCGGCAACGTGGTCTGGCCCACGCCGACGGATTCTCCTGGGACCGTTGTGCGGCGCAGACCTTGATATCCTATCGCCGCACGTTGGAAAGCCGATGATCAAGGTGCTGCACTTCTTCAAGACGTACTTCCCCGATTCCATGGGCGGTATCGAGCAGGTCATCTTTCAGCTGGCAGAGGGATGTGCCGCGGGCGGTGTGCAATCCGAAGTGTTGTACCTCAGCGAGCGCGGCGCGGCGCGTGGCGAACGGGTAGGGCACCATGTGGCCCACCGTGCCAAGCTCGATTTGCACGTGGCCTCGACCGGGTTTTCCTGGTCGGCGCTGGGCGATTTCAAGGAGTTGGCCAGCCAGGCGGATCTGATTCACTACCACTTCCCCTGGCCGTTCATGGATTTGGTGCATTTTGCCAGCCGCACCGGCAAGCCGTCGGTGGTCAGTTATCACTCCGACATCATCAAGCAGAAGACCCTGCTCAAGTTGTATCAGCCGTTGATGAATCGCTTCCTCGGGTCCATGGACCGTATCGTCGTGTCTTCACCCGACTACGCGGCCAGCAGCCCGGTGCTGCAGCGCTTCACTGAAAAGTTGTCGGTCATCCCGTTCGG
Source organism: Pseudomonas baltica (assembly GCF_014235765.1). Lineage (GTDB taxonomy): Bacteria > Pseudomonadota > Gammaproteobacteria > Pseudomonadales > Pseudomonadaceae > Aquipseudomonas > Aquipseudomonas baltica. The sequence goes on along the minus strand of NZ_JACMYH010000001.1, from coordinate 836,903 downwards.
CCTCGATCCCACCTCATACCCCACGCCGTCTGCCGAGCACCTGGCGCATTGGCAGGCGCGCTTTCCCGGCAAGTTCTTTCTTTTCGTCGGTGCGCTGCGCTACTACAAGGGTCTGAACTACCTGCTCGATGCTGCCAAGGCGACCGGCTTGCCGGTGGTGATTCTTGGGGGTGGCCATCTGGAAGCTGAGCTCAAGGCCCATGCCCAGCAGCTTGAAGTGAGCAATGTGCATTTTCTCGGCGGCTTGCCCGATGAAGACAAGGCGGCGCTGCTGACCCTGTGCCACGCCTTCGTGTTTCCGTCGCACCTGCGTTCCGAGTCGTTCGGCATTTCGCTGCTTGAAGGCGCCATGTATGGCAAGCCGATGATTTCGTGCGACATCGGCAGCGGCATGAGCTACATCAACCGGGCCGGTGAAACCGGGCTGGTGATTCCCCCGCGCGATCCCCAGGCGCTGGCGGCGGCCATGCAGACACTGTGGAACGATGAAGCCCTGGCCAGTGCCATGGGCGCCGCCGCGGCGCGTCGCTTCCAGCAGGTGTTCACCGCGCAGGGGATGGCGGACAGTTATGTGCAGTTGTATCACGACGTATTGCAGCGTTAATCCATTCGACCAAGGTGCTCGCCCATGATCTCGAAAGCTGTTTTGGTAACTGGCGCGTCGGGTTTTGTCGGTGCCGCTGTCGCGGCTCGGCTGGTGCGGCTGGGCTGCCCGATCACCCGCGCCGCCGTGCGCCGCGCCTACACCAAGCTGCCCATAGGGGTGGAAGGCTGCGTGGTGCCCACCCTGGCCGCCGACACCGACTGGACCAGCGCGCTGGCCGGCATCGACAGTGTGGTGCACGCCGCTGCGCGTGTGCACGTGATGCGCGAGTCGCACGCCGATCCCTTGGCCGAATTTCGCCGGGTGAATGTCGAAGGCACGCTGAACCTTGCCCGCCAGGCGGCGCAGGCCGGGGTGCGGCGCTTTGTTTTCATCAGTTCGATCAAGGTCAATGGCGAGGCCACCGAGCCGGGGCAGCCGTTTCGTGCCGACGACGAGCCGTCTCCGCGTGATGCCTACGGCATTTCCAAGCTTGAAGCGGAAGTGGGCTTGCGAGCATTGGCAGCAAGCACCGGCATGGAGGTGGTGATCATTCGCCCGGTGCTGGTGTACGGGCCAGGCGTGCGCGCGAATTTCCAGACGCTGCTGCGTCTGGTGAGCAGTGGTGTGCCGCTGCCTTTCGGCAAGACCAACAACCGTCGCAGCCTGGTGGCACTGGACAATCTGGCGGATCTGGTGTGCACCTGCCTGGAACATCCGGCTGCGGCGAATCAGACCTTTCTGGTCAGTGATGGCGAGCCGGTGTCCACTGCGAACCTGGTGCGCGCCATGGCTGCGGCGATGGGCAAGCAGCCGCGGCTGCTCGATGTGCCGTTGCCGTGGATGAGCCGCGTGGCGAATGCCTTGGGGCAGGGTGCAGTGACGCAACGGCTGTTTGATTCCCTGGAAGTCGACATCGACAAGAATCGCCAATTGCTGGGCTGGCAGCCGCCCACCTCCATGGCCGACGCTCTGGCCGCCACGGCGCGCCCCTACGTGGCAGCGCGCCGTCGATGAGCTTGCTGGTATGGCTGCTGGTCGTGCTGGTGTTTGCTTATGGGCTGACGTTCGCTCTGCGTCGCTATGCGCTGGCGCGCAGCCTGATGGACGTGCCCAACGCGCGCAGTTCCCACACGGTGCCGACCCCGCGCGGCGGTGGCGTGGCGATCGTACTGGTGTTCCTGGCCGCCATCAGCGGGCTGGCGCTTTGGGGAATGCTCGAAAGCCATGTTTGGCTGGCCCTGTTCGGCAGTGGGACGCTGGTGGCCGTGGTGGGTTTTCTCGACGATCACAATCACATCGCTGCACGTTGGCGCCTGCTCGGGCATTTCGCAGCGGGCGGCTGGGCCCTGCTGTGCCTGGGCGGCATGCCCGGCGTGATCGGTGCGGTCGACGGGCTTGCCGCGTTGTGGTGGTTATTCGGCCTGTTGTACCTGGTGTGGATGCTCAACCTCTACAACTTCATGGACGGCATCGACGGTATCGCCAGTGTCGAGGCCATCTGCGTGTGCGCCGGGGCCTGTTTGATCTATGCGCTTGGCGGGCATGCGCAGTTGATGTGGCTGCCGGCCGTGCTGGCGGCGGCGGTGTCGGGCTTTCTGCTGTGGAACTGGCCGCCGGCGAAGATCTTCATGGGCGATGCGGGCAGCGGTTTTCTTGGGCTGGTGCTGGCGGTGCTGTCGGTTCAGGCAGCGTGGATCGAGCCGGCTTACTTCTGGGGGTGGGTGATCCTTCTGGGTGTGTTCATCGTCGACGCCACGTTCACCTTGCTGCGCCGTTTGCTGCGCGGTGACAAGGTGTATCAGGCTCATCGAAGCCACGCCTATCAGTACGCCTCGCGGGTCTACGGGCGTCATCTGCCGGTGACCCTGGCGACGGCGTCGATCACGCTGGGCTGGCTGTTGCCCTGGGCCATTGCCGTGACGGTTTTCGGTCTGAGCCCCGTTCTAGGCACCTTTATTGCGTACATCCCTTTGTTGTGGCTGGCTTTTCGTTATCATGCGGGGGAATTGGAACGCGCATGAAATTGCGTTCGCGCACTGGTGCAATTGGCTGATCGCACTTAAGGTTACGTAGTTACTACAACCGACCGTTACGGTCTGGGGCCATTCGGGTCGAATACTGATGGATAGAATACGTACACGCTTGCTGGGTTTGCCACGTCGCCAGAAGCGTATGTTGCAAGTGGTCGCGGACATCGTGCTGGTCTGGATTGCACTGTGGATGGCCTTTCTGGTGCGCCTGGGCATCGAGGACATGTACAACCCGATCCGCGAGCACGAATGGTTGTTCGTGGCCGCTCCGTTCGTGGCCATACCGTTGTTCATTCGTTTCGGCATGTATCGCGCGGTGATGCGCTACTTCGGCAACGATGCATTGGTGGCCATCGTCAAGGCGGTCAGCCTGTCGGCGCTGATCCTGGCGGTGGTGGTGTATTGGTACAGCAACCACCAGACGGTGGTGCCGCGCTCGATCATATTCAATTATTGGTGGATCAGCCTGGTCATCATCGGCGGCCTGCGCCTGGCCATGCGCCAATACTTCATGGGCGACTGGTTCAACGCCGTGCACAACGTGCCCTTCGCCGGGCGTGACGACCGTTTGACCAAGGTGGCGGTGTACGGCGCCGGTGTTGCAGGCAACCAGCTGGTTGCCGCACTGCGCATGGGCCGGGTGATGCGTCCGGTGGCGTTCATCGACGACGACCCGAGCATATCCGACCGGGTGATTGCCGGCATTCAGGTGTTCAAGCCCAAGCATATCCAGCGAATGATCGATCTGACCGGCGCCGAGGAGCTGCTGCTGGCGTTGCCGTCGACGTCGCGCTCGCGGCGTCGCGAGATTCTCAGTTTCCTCGAAGGCTTTCCGCTGCACGTGCGCAGTGTGCCCAACTTCACCGCGCTGGCCAGTGGTGAGGTGAAGGTCGACGACATTCAGGAAGTCGACATTGCCGACTTGCTCGGGCGTGATTCGGTGCCTGCGCAGGATGACCTGCTGGAACACTGCATTGCTGGCAAGTCGGTGCTGGTGACCGGGGCAGGGGGATCGATCGGCTCCGAGCTGTGTCGGCAGATTCTTGGCCTTGAGCCGGCGCTGCTGATTCTGCTGGATCATGGCGAATTCAATCTGTACACCATCAGCGGCGAGCTGGAACAGCGTGCCGCCCGTGAAGGGTTGCACGTGCAGATGCTGCCGACCCTGGGCACGGTGCGCGACCAGGCCAAGCTGCTCGAGGTGATGACTACCTGGAAGGTGGACACGGTGTACCACGCGGCGGCCTACAAGCATGTGCCGATGGTGGAACACAACATTGCCGAGGGTGTACGCAACAACGTGCTGGGTACGCTGAACTGCGCCCAGGCGGCGTTGCAGGCGGGGGTGGCCAACTTCGTATTGATCTCCACCGACAAGGCGGTGCGCCCCACCAATGTGATGGGCAGCACCAAACGCCTGGCGGAGATGACCCTGCAGGCGCTGAGCCGTGAAGTGGCGCCGGTGTTGTTCGGCGACCCGGCCAACGTGGCGCGGGTGAACAAGACACGCTTCACCATGGTGCGCTTCGGCAATGTGCTGGGCTCGTCGGGGTCGGTGATTCCGTTGTTTCACAAGCAGATCAAGTCGGGGGGGCCGGTGACGGTGACCCATCCGAACATCACCCGCTATTTCATGACCATTCCCGAGGCCGCGCAGTTGGTGATCCAGGCCGGGTCGATGGGGCGTGGCGGTGAGGTGTTCGTGCTGGACATGGGCGAGCCGGTGAAGATCATCGACCTGGCGCAAAAGATGATTCACTTGTCGGGCTTGAGCATTCGGTCCGAGCAGAATCCCCAAGGGGATATCGGCATCGAGTTCACTGGGCTGCGGCCGGGTGAGAAGCTGTATGAGGAATTGCTGATCGGCAATAACGTGGTGGCTACCCGTCATCCGATGATCATGAGCGCCCATGAGGATCATTTGCCATGGGAAGCCCTCAAGGGTGAGCTGACCGCTTTGCTGCGGGCACTGGATGACACGGATTTCGACCGGGTCCGCGAGATATTGCAGGAAGCCGTGAGCGGCTACGCGCCCGAAGGCGAGATCGTCGATTGGCTGCACATCCAACAGCACCGCGGCACCCCCGACTGATCCGGCGTCTTGCAAACTCGCTCCCCCGTAGGAGCGGCCAGTGGCCGCGAAGGCCGCCCCGCGGTCTCCCTGATCCACTGCGGTGCCCTTTTCGCGGCCGGTGACCGCTCCTACGGAGGGTTGCCGATCCTGCCGACTCCCCCGCCCGCGGTCTCCCTGATCCACTGCGGTGCCCTTTTCGCGGCCGGTGACCGCTCCTACGGAGGGTTGCCCGATCTGCCGACACCCCGTAGGAGCGGCCGGTGGCCGCGAAGGCCGCCCCGCATTTCGCCTGACCCACCGCGCGGACCTTTTCGCGGCCGATGACCGCTCCTACGGTGGGGGGGCATGGATTGGTCGACAATCGGTTACGGATCGCCCATCATGCAGCGCTGCCGATATCAGGCCGTACATACCCGAATTAGTCGTTGCCCATAAAATGACCGACATACTTTCCGAACCTGCCGATCGAGCCGACGTAGCGGATTTGCCCCTCGTTTCGATCGTGGCGCCGTGCTACAACGCTGAAAATTTCCTCGAAGAGGCGTTGGCCAGCATCTTCGCCCAGGACTATCCGAATTTCGAAGTGATCATCGTCGACGACGGTTCCAGTGACCGCAGCATCGAGATGCTCACCGCGCTGCAGGCGACCTACGACTTCCAGTTGCTGCGGCAAACCAACCAGGGTGTCAGCGCCGCGCTCAACTTCGGCCTGCAGCACGCCCGCGGCAAATACGTCTCCACGCCGGATCTGGACGACATCATGCTCGCCCACTCCCTGCGCGTGCGCGTCGACTACCTCGAACAGAATCCGGAAGTCGGCGCGGTAGGTGCATTGATCACCTACATGGACACCCAGGGCAATGCCCTCAAGGACCAGACGCACACGCGCATCCGCCGCATGGATTTCGCCGACATCCTCGCCAATGCCCGGGTCTGCGGCGCGCCGGTGTCGTTGTACCGCATGGACGTGCTGCGCAAGGCCAAGTTCTACGACCCGGCCATCAAGGTCCAGGATTTCCAGATCACCCTGCGCATTGCCGAGCAGGGTGTCGAGATCCACATGCTGCCGGTGATCGTGACTCGCTACCGGCGCCATCCGCACAACCTCTCGCGCCGCTACAAGACCCTGCTCGAAGCCGACATGCGCGCCATCGAACCCTATCGTGGGCACCCTGGCTACGAGCGTGGCCGCGCCAAGCTGGTCAACAAGGCGTTGAAATACGCGGTGGTGGAAGACAAGAAGGATGCGCTGCGACTGCTGCGCTCCATCCCGCTCAAGCTATGGGATCGCACCACGTTTCGCCGTCTCAAGCGTCTGGTGCTGCATTGGTAAGTAAGGAAGTGCGTCGATGAAGTGGTGGGACCGGTTGAAGAAAAGGAAGGTTCGCAAGCACCTCGGGCAGTTCGAGAAGCTGTTTCGCGGGCCCGAGCGAATCCGCATGCGCTACCCCCAGTATGCAATCGGGGTGGGCACCTACGGCATTCCCGACGTGCAGGAGTTCGGTGACGACACCACCTTGAAGGTCGGCAACTACACCTCGATCGCTGAGGGGGTGAAGATCCTGCTCGGCGGTGGCCACCGCACCGATTGGGTGTCGTGCTTTCCGTTTCCGTTGATAATCGACGAGGTCAAGGACGTGCCGGGCGCAGCGCCTACCAAAGGCGACGTGATCATCGGCAGCGACTGCTGGCTGTGCGCCAATGTGTTGATTCTGTCCGGTGTGACGGTTGGCCATGGTGCAGTGGTTGCAGCCGGCGCGGTGGTGACCAAGGACATACCGCCCTATGCCGTGGTGGGCGGCAACCCGTGTCGGTTCATCAAGTGGCGTTTCGAAGAACGCGTGCGGGACGCCTTGCTGGCGTCGGCGTGGTGGGATTGGCCTGTTGCCGAAGTCAAAGCCGTGGCCCACCTGCTGTGTAGCGACGACCTCGAGGCATTTCTGGCCTATGCCCGCAATCGCCAGCCAACAGCCGTGGCTGGATGAAGTGGTTGGAAGTGTCATCCGCTTGCCAACGTTGCAAGCAAGGCCTGACATCCATTGAGGTCATGCATTGTTACAATGCGAATGGCCCTGGCGATTGGCTCGGCCGCTCGTCGTACCTAGAGTGCCTACCTTCGCGTAGGCACGGCATCACTTTTTCAGAGCAGTGATTATGAACACGTCCACCTCAGACAATCGAAAGCAGCCCCTGGTGTCGGTGATCATCGCGTCGTACAACCATGCGCCGTATATCGAGGCCTCGATCGGCAGCGTGCTGGCGCAGACCTACGCCAACATCGAGTTGCTGGTGGTGGACGATGGTTCGACCGATGGCAGCGTCGAGCTGCTGCGCAAACTCAGTGCCGAGCATGGTTTCGATCTGCGCGTGCAGGAGAACAAGGGGCTGTCGCGGACGCTGAACGAGTCGGTGGCCCGTTGCCAGGGCAGCCTGGTGGTGCCGTTCGGGTCGGATGACGTGATGTTCGCCCATCGTATCGCCACTCAGGTGGCGTACATGGAAGGCAAGCCCGAGGTGGGTATCTGCTCGGCCAATACCGAGATCATCGATGCGACCGGCAAGGTGATGTGCGAGCGTGAACAGCGCAAGCGCAACGAGCCGTTCCGCCGGCTGGATTTCGACGACATGTTCATGGACCGCAAGCCGGGGCCGACCGCCGCCACGCTGATGTTCCGTCGCGAGGCGCTGGAGAAGGTAGGTGGGTTCGATCCGGAGATTCGCCTTGAGGATGTCTATATCGAGTTGGCAGTGACCCGCGCGGGTTATTTCATCGATGTACTGGGTGAGCCCCTGGCGCAGTACCGCAAGCATGCGACCAACACCTACAAGAATGGCCGCTTCATGGTCGAGAACGTGCTCAAGACCTACGCCGTGTACCGCGAGCACCCGGCGTACGAGCAGGTGCGCTGGCGTTTTCTCAATTCGATGTTCCTGAAGTATGCGCGCAAGGACAAGGGCCTGAGCAGAGAGCTGCTGGGCATGATTCCGCTCAGGGCCTGGAACAGGAAGACCCTGCGCGGCATGCTCCGTATGGTGTTCAGCTGAAATCCGCGTAGACGTTTTCGCGGCCGATGACCGCTCCTACGGGACGTCGGATCCTCCGTAGGAGCGGCCCGTGGCCGCGAAAGGCGCACCGCAGTGCATCAGGCAGTACGCGTAACCCTTTTCGCGGCCGATGACCGCTCCTACGGGGCGTCGGATTCTCCGTAGGAGCGGCCCGTGGCCGCGAAGGGCGCGCTGCGTTACAGCAGGCAATCCGCGTAGACGTTTTCGCGGCCGATGACCGCTCCTACGGGAGGGCGGATTCTCCGTAGGAACGGCCCGTGGCCGCGAAGGGCGCGCTGCGTTACAGCAGGCAATCCGCGTAGACGTTTTCGCGGCCGATGACCGCTCCTACGGGACGTCGGATTCTGCGTAGGAGCGGCCCGTGGCCGCGAAAGGCGCACTGCGTTGCATCAGGCAATCCGTAATGTCACTCAAACGGCCTTGGCAGGGCGGCTGAGGCGGTTGCCCCAGTGGCATAGCCATTGCGCATACACCAGCGCCATCGGAATCCAGATCAGGAACCAGTGCTCCTTGGGGCGGGACATGAAGGCGCTGCCTTCGGTCAGCCCCGACGCAAACCCGAACACCAGCCAGGTTGCAGCCAACACCACCTGCGGTTCGCGGCGATTCATCCAGCAGAAGCGCATGGCCAGACCATACAGCACCATCCACAGGCTGAGCCCTGCAACGCCGCCGATGTACAGCACGCCCAGTTCGATATTGTGCGGGTCGGCCAAGGTGTACGGCAGACCTGGGATGACGATGGTCATTTCCGAATCGTAGCCGCGCCCTAACCACGGGTTCTCGCCGATCTGACGCAGTGACTCCATCCAGATTTCCGGCCGGTACGACGCCCCGCGCGAGGTCAGCACATCGGGCATTACCACGTACAGCGCTGCGATCCCCAGCAGCGCAATGGCAATCGCCAGACCGCCGCGTTTCTTGTTTCCCGCCGCCATCAGCCACAGCAATGCCGCCGCCATGCCGATGATCGGCGTCCGCGAACCCGTGGCGATCAAGGTTACGCCCAGTACCGCCAGGCACCCCAGCGCCAACGGGTTCCACGGATTGCGTCCGATGTACCAGGTGGCCAGCCAGACACTGGCAAAGGCGCCGAACACATGGGCGCTGAGCAGAGGGTTGTAGAGCGCGCCATACCCATCCAGACGGCTGCCCAGGGACGCGCCTTGCACGCCATAGAAATAGATCAACGACAAACCCGCCGCTGCCGTGGCGATCACTGCCGCTGCACGGGTGAGTTGCGCCAGTCGCGCGGGCACCTTCAGCGCGATCAGGCCAGCCGAGAGCAGCACCATGGCGATGTAGAGCGGCCGCTTGAACAGCGAGCCGAAGTCTTCGCCCTCTGCGGCCCAACTGACACTGAGCAGGATGTAGGCACTGAAGGCCACGAAGGCAAGGAACATCGGGTTGCGCACCAGCGCCTTGAACGGACCTGGCTGCAATGCCAGGGCGAGCAGGGTGGGCACCGCCAGGAAGATGTAGAACAGCTTGTGATACAGAGAGCGATCCCATGCCCAGAACATGCCGGTCATGATGACCAACCAGCCGATGGGGAGCACATAGGCGTTCAGCACGTGCACCGTACGCTCGCGCACGGAAGTACTCTGGGATTGCATGAGAGGTTGTCTGTCCATAGGCCTTGGCAGTGAAGTGTTTGGGGGCGGGTGGATTGTACGTGGATGTGACTTTGCATCAACACAGAAGGTCCGAACGCCGAAAAATCCTACGGGCTGGTGCAGCGCACACACCTACTTACACATGCCCTCAATCCGTCAGGCGCCCGCGCAGGCCGGGGCAGGGCCAGTGCGACACGTCGTGCAACAGGGTGGCACTGGAACATCTGCGATGCGGGGCTAGGGTTGGCAGGCGGCTCGGGAATGCCGCACTTCTCATTCAAGTCATGGAGCATAAGCAATGCGCAAGATCCTCCTTCCTGCACTGGCGCTGGCATTCTTCGCCAGCACCGCGGTGCCCATTCTAAGCTCGCCGGCCATGGCGGCACCCGCCGCCTCGGTATCGGTTGCCCATCCGGGGCTGCCGGGCAGGGTCAACCTCAATACGGCCGACGCTGAAACCCTCAAGAAGGAACTCTCCGGGGTCGGCCTGACCAAGGCGACCGCCATCGTCAAGCACCGACAGACCTACGGGCCATTCGACTCGGTCGAAGAACTGCTGGAGGTTACGGGTATCGGCAAGGCTTTGCTGGATCGCAACCGCGACAAGCTGGTCGTCAACTGACGATCGGTCGCAGGCTCAGCTGGAGCTGACCAGACGCAGTTTGAACCGGTCGGGAATCACCGCCTCGACGATATCGGCAGCCCGCTGGGTGCCGCCCATCAGGTGGATGGCATCGGCCAGGTTCTCCAGGTCGGGCCATTGGTTCTCCAGCAGATGACGCATGTGTTCCGCCAACTCCCGGCTGCTGCAATGCCGGCTGGCGTGGACGCCGGAACCGCTGTAGGCCACCCGCGCCGCAACGCCTGGCTGGTCGGCGGCGATGGGCAAGGCCAGGATCGGCGTTTCTGCCACGACGGCTTCGAGCACGATGTCGAGGTCGCCGTGGGTCACCAGCACGTCGGCATACTGCAACAGCATGGGCTGGTCGGCAAAATCCGTGACCCAGGTTGCGCCGTGCCGCAGCAGTTGATCGCTTTGCCGATGACTCAGCCCACCGCAATGCATGACCAGCAGTTGGGCATCGAGCAACTTGCAGGCCTGGGCAATGCGTTTGAACAGGCTCATGCGGTTGCCATGGAGCCGGCCCAAGGTTGCGAAGACGAAAGGCCGAGCATTGTCCAACGTGTAGGGCAGGTGGTTGGTCTCATCGGACACCCGGCGCAGGGGGCCGACCTCATGGAACCATGGCGGCAGATTGGGCCGCGGAAAATCGAACTCCAGCACCGTTTGGCTGATTTGCGCGAGCGGCGACAGGCATTGATGCAGGCCCTCGCGGACGCTCAGCCCAAGTGCGGCGGACTGACGGGCAATGGCTTTGCGCAATGGCTTCATGACCCAGTCATGCCGGCGCTCGGCGCGCGCATACCGCTCGATGGCGTCTTCGCCGCGCTCGTACGGGTAGGGCAATACGGCCAACGGTACGGTTATGTCCTCCCGGTTGACCGGCAATGCGCAGGCGACGGACACGAACGGCAGGCCAAGCGACTCTGCCACCAGCCCGCCCGCTGCTTCCATCTGGTCGCACAGCACGGCGTCGATGCGTTCTTCGCGCAGAGCGTTGGGCAACTCTTCACAGAGCATCTGCGTGACTTGCGCCATATCGGCGTAGGTACGCCGCTGGCCGAGCAAAGTGTCGAAATTGGCTGCCAGTGCAAGGCTTTTTGCCAGGCTTCCGGCAGGAAAGCGTTCCTGGCCGACGCTGCGGAATTTGACCCTGTTGCAATGCAATAGATGACGTGCGTCAAGTTGGTGGAAGAATGTGACGCTGTGTCCGCGGTCGATCAGCTCCATTGCCAGGTTTTCAAGCGGTTGAAAGTGGCTCGGCAGGGGTGGAGCGATGATGGCAAAGCGGATCATTGTCGACTCCGGCGCGTTCAGGTGAACACAGTGCGTCAGGTCCTCTCTCAACGGCAAGCGGGGCCTGCCGTACGCTGATGCAGCTAGCGTGAATCAGGGGAGGGTTCGAAGCTATGAGCGCAGGTCGTTGCCGCTCGTTCCGTGTTGTCACCGGAAATGTATCTGGAAACGGCGCTAACCGTCGGAAATATGCTGGGTAAACTTTAAGTAATAAAGAATTAAAGCATTACAAAACAGCAGCTTGCAGACAATCTCAAATGTAGTTTGTGATTTATCGTCAAACGCTCGACGTTTTCCGTTTCGAACTGTCGTTTGGGAGAGTAAGCTTGCCGGCGGGCCACCCCCTGGGGGTGATGATCATTGGAAGCCGCGGGTTGAATTGCACCCGCTGTAGTGGCTTGGCGAGGCGGGTAAGGGATCGTCCTGCGCCGACGCCTGGGAAGTGGATGATGGCTGACAAGAGATTGCGGATTCTGATTGCCGACGAGTTGGACCAGCAGGCGGTGCAGATCGAACGAACGCTCAACAACCTGGGCTACTTCAGGGTGGTGCCGGTGGGTTCGCTCGACGAACTGCTGACCATGGTGCAAAGCGCTTACGAGCCTTTCGATCTGTTGATTGCCAACACTGACATGGCTGTGCGGTCGGGTGTCGATCTGCCGCGGTTCTGCAAGAACAGTGAGCACGTTCGCCATGCGTTGCTGTATGAGAGCCAGAAGCGGATCGAAACCGAACTGGCCGACCCTGGCGGTGAGCGGTTGAGCACCAGCGTCACGCAGCTGCCGGACCGCGACGCGCTGCAGACCTTCATGGCCATTGTCGAATCGCCCAAGGCGCCGCCGGAGCATCGCGTTCGCGTGATCGGCGATGGCATCCGCGCACGCAAATCCCTCAGCCCACCGCCGCTGTAGGAGCGGTCGTCGGCCGCGAACCGGGCATTGCGGTGTATCAGCCAGTCTGCGGCGTTCCTTTCGCGGCCGATGACCGCTTCTACGGGATAGGCACCTCATAGCGCCTGCCACGCCTAACGGTTTTTGCTATCCTGCGCGCCTTTGACAGGCGCGAGGATACGCGCCGTCGGCCACCAGCGGACTTGCCCATGCCTGCCGATAGCTCTGCCCAGCCATTGCTGCTCAACCGCAGCGACCACAAGACCCTCGGTCTGGCGGCCCTCGGTGGCGCGCTGGAAATCTACGATTTCATCATCTTCGTATTCTTCGCCCTGACCCTCAGCCAGCTGTTCTTCCCGCCGCAGATGCCCGAATGGCTACGCCTGTTGCAGAGCTTCGGCATCTTCGTGACCGGCTATCTGGCCCGCCCGTTGGGCGGCATCCTGATGGCGCATTTCGCCGATCGTCTGGGACGCAAGCGTGTGTTCAGCCTGAGCATCCTGATGATGGCGGTGCCCTGCCTGCTGATCGGCATGATGCCCACCTATGCGCAGATCGGTTACTTCGCGCCGCTGCTGCTGCTGGCCCTGCGCATTCTGCAGGGCGCTGCCGTGGGGGGCGAGGTGCCCAGCGCCTGGGTGTTCGTGGCCGAGCACGTGCCGCTGAGAAGACGCGGCTATGCCTTGGGGTTTCTCCAGGCGGGGCTGACCTTTGGCTATCTGCTCGGCGCATTGACTGCCACCGTGCTGGCGCGGGTGTACACCCCGCAGGAAATCCTCGATTGGGCGTGGCGTTTGCCCTTCCTGCTGGGCGGCGTATTTGGCGTGGTCGGTGTGTGGCTGCGCCGACTGCTCAGCGAAACACCGGTGTTTCTGGCCATGCGCGCGCGCAGTGAGCAGGTCAGCGAATTCTCCCTGCGTACCGTGCTGCGTGAACACCGCGCTTCGCTGATTCCGGCGGTGTTGCTGACGTGTGTGCTGACTTCGGCGGTGGTGGTGCTGGTGGTGATCACGCCGACGGTGATGCAGCAGCGCTTTGGCCTGGATGCACGGCACACCTTTGCGCTGAGTAGCCTGGGTATCGTCTTCCTCAACGTTGGCTGCGTGTTGGCTGGCCTGCTGGTCGATCGCATCGGCGCCTGGCGTGCGCTGGTCCTTTATAGCGTGCTGCTGCCGCTGGGCATCACCGCGCTCTATGCCAGCCTGGTTGCCGGGGTCGGCAGTCTTGCCGTGGCCTATGCGCTGGCTGGTCTGGGGTGTGGAGTGGTGGGTGTGGTGCCGTCGCTGATGGTCGGCCTGTTTCCCGCCAAGGTGCGTGTATCGGGCATTTCGTTTACCTACAACATCGCGTATGCGCTGTGGGCGAGTACCACGCCGCTGCTGCTGATCGCCTTGATGCCGTGGAGCCCGTGGGTCTGTGTGGGCTATTGCGTGGTGATGGGTGCGGTCGGTGTCGGCACCGCCTGGCTCTTCGGCAGACGCCGACCTCTTCAGGCCTACGCCTGACCTCAAACGAACCGGCCACCAGGCCGGTTTTTTTATGCCTCGATCCCAAGAATGCTGCGGTGCTGGTGTGGGAGCGGTCCGTGGCCGCGAAAGATTCACCGCGATTCAGCTGACACACCGCGGCGCTCTTTTCGCGGCCGATGACCGCTCCTACGAGGGATTTGTGCCTATAAAATCCCTATATATGGGATTGATAATTATATATTGAGATTATCGTTCAAATGGATTTATAGTCGGCCATCACACACCGCCACTCACTACCAAAAACAAACAAGGTGAAGCGATGCAGCCGCAACTCGTTGCACTCGATTGGGGAACCAGTTCCCTGCGAGCTTATCTGCTCGGCTCTGATGGCCACGTACTCGACCAGCGTTCGCTGGATCGGGGCATCATGCAGTTGTCCAACACCCCCCGTAGCATTTGCGGCGAACAGACCAGCGATGGTTTCGAGCTGACCTTCGATGAGGCCTGCGGCGACTGGCTCGACGCTTTTCCTGACGTTGCCGTGATCGCCTGCGGCATGGTCGGCAGCGCCCAGGGTTGGCACGAGGTGCCGTATTGCCAGAGCCCGGCGCAGGCCGCCGATGTCGCAGCCGGCATGGCTCGCGTGCGTACCCTCAGGGGTATCTGCGTGCATCTGGTGCCCGGCGTGCTGCAACGTTCGGCACTGCCCAACGTCATGCGCGGCGAGGAAACCCAGATCTTCGGCCTGCTGCAGTCGCTGCCTTCGGGTGAGCGCGACCAGACCTTGCTGATCGGCCTGCCTGGCAGCCATTCGAAGTGGGCGAGGGTGGTCGAGCAGCGCATCGAGCATTTCGACACCTTCATGACCGGCGAGCTGTTCGCCGCAGCCAGTGCCCACACCATTCTCGGCCGCACGCAGAAGCGCAGTGCGTCGTTCGACAGCGCGGCGTTCGAGCGCGGTGTAGCCGTGGCGATGTCGCGCGAGGGCAGCATCGGCGTGCTGTCGACCATGTTCAGCGCGCGCAGCCTTGGCCTCACCGGCCAATTGGCGAGCAGTGAGCAAGCGGACTATCTGTCCGGCCTGATGATTGGCCACGAGCTGCGCGCCCTGGCCGAAATGCTGCGCCAGCGCAGCGGGCAGGAATCGCTGCCGGCTGTGGTCCTGATCGGCAGCAGTGCGTTGTGCCAGCGCTATCGGCAGGCATTGGCCTTGTGTGGCTTCAACAGCGTCAGCCTGGCCGAACAGGCCACCGAACGCGGTCTCTGGAGCCTGGCGCTGGCCGCCGGGCTCGTCGCTCAACAGTTCCAAGAGGTTTGACATGCTCAAGCAAGCAATGGCCCAGAACGGGCTGATCGCCATTTTGCGCGGCCTGCGCCCCGAAGAGTCGGTGGCCATCGGCGAGGTGCTGTACAGCGCCGGGTTTCGCATCATCGAGGTGCCGCTCAACTCTCCGCAGCCTTTCGACAGCATTCGGCTGTTGCGCAACAGTTTGCCTGCCGATTGCCTGATCGGTGCCGGAACGGTGCTGTCGGCCGAGCAGGTGCTTCAGGTCAAGGCGGCGGGAGGGCAACTGATCGTCATGCCGCACAGCGATCCTGCAGTGCTCAAGGCGGTCAAGGAGGCCGAGATGTTCCTGGCGCCGGGCGTGCTGACACCGACCGAAGCGTTCGCCGCGCTGGCTGCCGGTGCCGACGTGTTGAAACTGTTCCCGGCCGAGTCGCTGACGCCGGCCGTGGTCAAGGCGCTACTGGCGGTGCTGCCCAAAGGCACGGCGCTGGTACCGGTGGGAGGCATCAGCCCGGACAACATGCAGCCGTTTCTCGACGCCGGCGTTGCCGGGTTTGGCCTGGGTTCGGGCCTGTTCAAGCCAGGCATGACGGTGCAACAGGTGGCTGATAACGCGAAGGCGTACGTCCAGGCCTGGCAGTCGTTGAAAGGTTGACACGCTGTGCGCCCCTGTAGGAGCGGTCATCGGCCGCGAAGGGGCACAGCGCAGTGACTGATCCACCGCGTCGCCCGGTTCGCGGCCACGGACCGCTCCTACAGAGATGTCATTCCCCTGTAGGAGCGGTCATCGGCCGCGAAGAGGGCGCCGCGCAGTGACTGATCCACCGCGTCGCCCGGTTCGCGGCCACGGACCGCTCCTACAGAGATCCATACGGGCGGTAACGGCAACATTTACAGACGCTCGAGCGTCCATCGAACAAGAGAGACAACAGATGAAAATCACCAAACTCACGACCTTCATCGTTCCACCGCGCTGGTGCTTCCTCAAGGTCGAGACCGACGAGGGTGTAGTCGGCTGGGGCGAGCCCGTGGTCGAAGGCCGCGCGCACACCGTGGCTGCCGCCGTTGACGAATTATCCGACTACCTGATCGGCAAGGACCCACGCAATATCGAAGACATCTGGACCGTGCTGTACCGCGGCGGTTTCTACCGTGGCGGCGCCATCCACATGAGCGCCCTGGCCGGTATCGATCAGGCGCTGTGGGATATCAAGGGCAAGGCCCTGGGCGTTTCGGTCAGCGACCTGCTTGGCGGGCAGGTACGCGATCGGATCCGGGTGTACTCGTGGATTGGCGGCGACCGCCCGGCCGACACGGCGCGCGCGGCGAGCGAGGCGGTGGCTCGTGGTTTCACTGCGGTGAAGATGAACGGCACCGAGGAACTGCAGTTTCTCGACACGTTCGACAAGGTCGATCGCGCCCTGGCCAGCGTTGCGGCCGTGCGTGATGCGGTAGGGCCGAACGTGGGCATTGGCGTCGACTTCCATGGCCGGGTGCACAAGCCCATGGCCAAGGTGCTGATGAAGGAGCTGGACCAGTTCAAGCTGATGTTCATCGAAGAGCCGGTGTTGAGCGAGAACTACGAAGCGCTCAAGGAGCTGGCGCCGTTGACCAGTACGCCGATCGCACTCGGTGAGCGTTTATACTCGCGTTGGGACTTCAAGCGGATCCTCAGTGAAGGCTATGTGGACATCATCCAGCCCGATGCCTCGCATGCTGGGGGCATCACCGAGACCCGCAAGATCGCCAACATGGCCGAGGCCTATGACGTAGCGCTGGCCTTGCATTGCCCGTTGGGACCGATCGCGCTGGCGGCGTGCCTGCAGCTGGATGCGGTTTGCTACAACGCCTTCATCCAGGAGCAGAGCCTGGGCATTCACTACAACGAGAGCAATGATCTGCTCGACTATGTCACCCATCCTGAAGTGTTCGATTACGACAATGGGTTCGTGAAGATTCCGAACGGGCCGGGCCTGGGAATCGAGATCAACGAGGAGTACGTGCGGGAGCGCGCAGAGATCGGCCATCGCTGGCGCAACCCGATCTGGCGCCATGCCGACGGCAGCTTCGCCGAGTGGTGATTCACCGCTGATACCGCGGCGCGGCCTTCGCGGGTAGCAAGCTCGCCGCCCGCCCCGCTCCCACACGGGCGGCGAGCTTTCTACCCGCGAAGGCGTCCGGCCTGTCGCCGCATCACCCCTCTACAAATACAATAAGAGGCACCCCATGCATACCCAATCCACTACCGCCGCGCCGGCGCTGGCGACGCCCAGCCGCAAGCGCTTCTTCATCATGGTGCTGTTGTTCATCACCGTGGTGATCAACTACCTGGACCGCAGCAACCTGTCCATCGCCGCACCGGCGCTGACCAGCGACCTGGGCATCGATCCGGTGCACGTCGGCCTGATTTTCTCGGCATTCGGCTGGACCTACGCCGCCATGCAGATCCCCGGCGGCTGGCTGGTCGACCGCGTTCCGCCACGCATCCTCTACAGCGTGGCCCTGGCGTTGTGGTCCATTGCCACCGTCATGCTCGGCTTTGCCGGCAGTTTCATCGCCCTGTTCGTGCTGCGCATGGCCGTGGGCGCGCTGGAAGCGCCGGCGTACCCGATCAACAGCCGCGTGGTGACGACCTGGTTCCCCGAGCGCGAACGTGCCACCGCCATCGGCTTCTACACCTCGGGCCAATTCGTCGGCCTGGCCTTCCTCACCCCGGTACTGGCCTGGCTGCAACACGAATTCGGCTGGCACATGGTGTTCGTCAGCACCGGTCTGGTGGGCATTGTCTGGGCAGTGATCTGGTACGCGGTGTATCGCGAGCCGCGCGATTTCAAAGGCGCCAACGCGGCCGAAATCCAGCTCATCAGCGACGGCGGCGGCTTGGTCGACATGCAGAAATCGGCGCGCCAGGCCAAGGCCGGTTTCAGCTGGACCGACCTGGGCATCGTGTTGAGCAAGCGCAAACTCTGGGGTATCTACCTGGGCCAGTATTGCCTCAACTCGACCTTGTGGTTCTTCCTGACCTGGTTCCCGACTTACCTGGTGAAATACCGCGGCATGGATTTCATCAAATCGGGCATGCTCGCCTCGCTGCCGTTCCTGGCCGCTTTTGTCGGCGTGCTGTGCTCGGGGTTCTTTTCCGACTGGCTGATCCGTCGCGGCGCCAGCATCGGCCTGGCGCGCAAGCTGCCGATCATCGGCGGCCTGTTGATCTCGACGTGCATCATCGGCGCCAACTACGTCGATTCGACCCCGCTGGTAATCGCTTGCCTCGCGCTGGCCTTTTTCGGCAACGGCCTGGCGTCGATCACCTGGTCGCTGGTTTCGACCCTGGCCCCTGCGCGGTTGCTGGGGCTGACGGGCGGGGTGTTCAACTTCATCGGCAACCTGTCGGCGATCACCACACCGATCGCCATCGGCTTCCTGGCGACCGGCGACTCGTTCGCGCCCGCGATCACTTACATTGCGGTCACGGCGCTGGTCGGGGCGTTGTCCTACATTCTGCTGGTGGGCAAGGTCGAGCGGATCGAGCTTTGACCCGATTGCGAGCAGGCGAACATAATGCGCCTGCTTTTACCTGACGCGAAGGTTGACCATGCAGGACGACATGCCCCCCGCCGCACCGACCGGCACCCAGACTCTGCTCCGCGGGCTGGCAGTGATCCAGGCCGTGGCCGGCGGCGCCCGTGATCTGAAAGAGATCGCGCGGCGCATCGGCACCACGCGCAGCACCACCCACCGGCTGGTCAGTTGCCTGGTGGACGAGCGCTACTTGCGGGTGCTGCCCCAGGTGGGCTATCTGCTCGGGCCGCGGCTGATCGAGCTGGGCTTCCAGGCACGGGATGAAGTGCCACTGGTGATGTTGGCCAGCCCTTGGCTGGATGAACTATCGGCGCGGACCGGCGATACCATTCACCTGGCGATTCGCGACGGCGACGAGGTGCTGTACCTGCACAAGACCCCAGGGCGCAATGGCCCGGAGATGCGTTCGCGGGTAGGTCATCGCATGCCGCTGGCGCGCACCGGCATCGGCAAGGCGCTGATGCTCGACGCGGGTGCGGCCGAATGGCAGAGGCTGTTCGAACGGGGGGAGGCCGTTGCGGCGGAATCCGCCCTGTGGCCCGACCACCCGCAACTCACCTGGCCCCAGTTCCAGGCCCGTATGCAGACCTATGTGACGGGTCGCTATGCGTTCGACCTGGAAGACAACGAACCGTCGATTCGCTGCGTGGCTGCACCCATCCGCGATGCCAGCGGACAAATCGTGGCCGCGATCAGTGTCGCCAGTACGCTGCCTTACATGCCTGTGGAGAAGATGGAATCCCTGGTTCCTGTGGTCCAGAAAGCCGCTCACGCCATCTCCGCAGAACTCGGCGCTAGGGTGTAACCCCAGACGCTGCAGCGCTCTTTTCGCGGCCACGGACCGCTCCTACGCAGGGTTCGAGGGCGCCATAGGAGCGGTCATCGGCCGCTAAGGGGGCGCCGCGGTGTGTCTGGAAGACTGCAGCGACTTTTCGCGGCCACGGACCGCTCCTACGCAGGGTTCGAGGGCGCCGTAGGAGCGGTCATCGGCCGCGAAGGGGGGCCGCGGTGTGTCTTGGAGACCGCAGCGCTGCGTTCGCGGCCACGGACCGCTCCTACGGGCGTGGGGTTGAGCTGGATGCCTGGTAACCCTGCAGCCAAATAGCATCCCACAAAGGGTAATCGCCGACCCTTTTGACTAATCCTGCGCGCAGCGGGTTGGCGACAATGTATCTGGCACTGGCGAGTAAATCCTCCTCCTGACGCAGCGCTCGGTCGTGGAAGCCTGCCTGCCACAATTGGCCTGTTCTTGCGCACCGTTCATTGATTGCCTTGCTCGAGCGCGATTTGACCTGACGCATCAGGCTTTCCAGCGATGCGTCCTCAAGTTGCATCAGCCAGTGGAGGTGATCGGGCATGACAACCCAGGCCAGCGATTGTGCCTGGTTCCAGCGCTGGGCATTCATCATCTCCCTGACTACGCACCGTCCCAGTTCGAAATCCCGGAACAGGGGCGTTCTATGTTTCACAACGGCAGTCAGAAGATAGATGCCGCCACGCTGAGAAAAGCGGCCCGTGCGTAACCTGCAATTTTTGTAGAGTGGCATGAGAGCCTCCATCCATGGCGGAGGTTTGAATGTAGCGGGCAGTGAGCAGGTGAGTGGGGCGGATTAATGACTGTGTGTGTCCGTTACGGAGATCGAAATGACCGGTAATGAGGGCCAGGTTTGCACAGTGCCAGAAGCTTGAAGGAGCGGCGTGTAGCCGCGAATGAGATGCTGCGGGAGATCAGGGGTATTGCGTCGGTTTTTTCGCGGCCACGGACCGCTCCTACGCAGGGTTTGAGGGTGCCGTAGGAGCGGTCATCGGCCGCGAAGGGGGCGCTGCGGTGTGTCTGGGAGACCGCAGCGCTGCGTTCGCGGCCACGGACCGCTCCTACGCAGGGTTCGAGTCCGCCGTAGGAGCGGTCATCGGCCGAGAAGGGGCCTTGCGGTGTTTCTGATGTACCGGGTTGCGGGCTTCGCGGGCAGAGCCCGCTCCCACAAAAACAGCCCCTGCAAAAAACGCCCCTGACAAAAACGGCGCCCACAAAAAAGGGCCCTTGGAAGGGCCCTTATCACCAGCAGACGGCTCAGTTCAGGCCGAGTTTGCCGCGCAGGGTGGAGAGGTCTTCGGCGAGGGTGTTGACCGGGCCGATCAGTGCCTTGCGGTCGTTTTCCTTGACCTTGTCGTAGGTTTGGAAGCCGCCATCGGCAGTGCGGTACTTGGCCAGGATCTTGTCGACGGTGGCGAAGTTCTTGTCTACCTTGGCTGCGAACGCCTTGTCCTGGCCTTCGATCTGCGGACGGAACAGGTCGACGATCTTCTTCGCGCCGTCGATGTTGCCCTGGAAATCATACAGGTCGGTATGGCTGTAACGGTCTTCCTCACCGGACACCTTGGTGGCGGCCACCTCTTCGAGCAGTGCGGCGGCACCGCCGACCACTTTCTCCGGCGGGAAGGTCAGCTCGGCGATACGGTTCTGCAAGTCCTTCACATCCTTGAGCAGACCGTCGGCCAATGCATCCAGGCCCTTGGTGGTATTTTCCGAGTACAGGCTGTATTCCAGGCGGTGAAAACCGGTGAAATCTTCCGCCTTCACACCGGCTTCATGGTCATCGACACGCGAATCGATCGACGCATCCAGGTCGCTGAACAGCTCGGCGATCGGCTCGATGGCCTCGTAGTGCACGCGGGTCGGCGCATACAGCTTCTTGGCGGTGGCCAGGTCGCCTTTCTTGATCGCGTCGGTGAACCTGGCGGTTTCCACGGCCAGTTGATCGACCTTCTCGGTCACGTAGATCTTGTAGTCCGAAACCGGCCCTACCAGGTCCAACGGCGACTGGGTCGCGGCAAAGGCCGACAGCGGAGCGTTGAACAGGCCAAGGGTCAGCAGCAGAGCGAGTGGCGTCTTTGTCATGAATGGTTCCCCGGTTGTATCAAGTGGTCATGCAGTGGTGGTGAGGTTCTTGCTCGCAGCGAGCAGGCTGCGGCCGATGAAATCCTGGGCGCTGGTCACCCCTGGCAGGGTGAAGAAATAACCGCCGCCCACAGGCTTGAGGTATTCCTCCAGCGGTTCGCCGTTGAGGCGGGTCTGCACGGTGATAAAACCTTTTTCCAGATCCGCCTGGTAGCAGATGAACAGCAAGCCCATGTCCAGCTGGCCGTTCTTGTTCACCCCGTTCGAATAATTGAAGGGTCGACGCAGGATGAGGTTCTGCTGCGACTCCGGGGTGCGCGGATTGGCCAGGCGAATGTGCGCGTCCAGCTTGGTCAGCTTGCCTTCGGGATCTTTGCCGTAGTCCGGCACGTCACTTTCGAGCCGGCCATCCATGGGCGCACCGGTGGTTTTCACCCGGCCGAAGATATTCTCCTGCTCTTGCAGCGGCGTGCGGTCCCAGCGTTCGACGAAGTTGCGGATGATGCGCACCGCCTGATAACTGCCATGCTCGGCCCAGGTTGGCTCGTCGCCGCCAGGCTGTACCCATACCAGCGCATCCATCAGCCGGGTGTCGTTGGAGTCCGGGTTGGCCGAGCCGTCACGAAAGCCGAGGAAGTTGCGCGCGCTCTGTTCAGGCTCGCCAGGTTTGGCAGGCGCCTGCGGCGGCACCGTACCTTCCTGTTTCCAGCGCACGAAAAGCAGGTCGGGCAGGTTCTTGACGATGTCGCGCAGGGCGTGGATGTTGCTGTCCGGGGTATTGGCACAGAACTGCAGGGTCAGGTCACCGTGGCATTGATCCGCCTCCAACGCATCATTGGGGAAACCGACCATCCGCGACAGGCGTTTGGGCTTGGCATCGGCGAGGCCGAAGCGCTCGTCGAACAGTGACTCGCCCACCGACACGGTGATGGTCAGGTTGTCTGGCACCACCACCGGGCCAAGGATGCCCGAATCCACCGGCGGCAGCTTGGGGTCGACCTGCGCCACGGGGCCGCCAGTCATCAGGAAGCGGATGCGCTCGTCCAGGGTGCGGAACAGGCGCTCCAGATCTTCGCGATCACTGGCCAGTACATCGAATGCCACCAGCATGCCTGCGGCTGGCCGCGGTGTGACGACCCCGGTCTGGTGCAGGCCCTGGTAGTCATGGCGGTCCTGGGTCTTTTCGCTTTTTGGCGCTTCGGTGACCTTGGCGGCGGGTGCGGCCATCGCCGGGCAGCTCAGGCCGGCACCGGCCAGGGCCGCACCGGCGGCGCCCAGGCCCAGCAGTACGCGACGGCGCTGGGCGTCGACAGGTGAATTCGGATTGTCGGTGTTGCTCATGATCGTTTATCTCGTCGCTGTTTCATTCACTTCAACCTCTGTCGCACCGCCGGTACCGCCGACGCGGCTCGCGCCGCTGCTACAGAGATCGCATTGCCAATGCGGCTTGGCGTAATCCCTGTAGCAGCGGTGCAAGCCGCGTCCGGGTTCAGCGTGGTCAGCCAGTTACACCGCAGGTACCGCCGACGCGGCTCGCGCCGCTGCTACAGAGATCGCACTGCCACTGCGGCTTGTCGTATCCCCGCGTCCGGGTTCAGCGCAGTCAGCCAGTTACACCGCAGGTGCCGCCGACGGGCCTACAGGGTGGAGAGGCCCAGCGCAGGGTCGATGCCGTCGAGGGCATCGGCCAGGGCCTTGGCCTGGGCAGCGATCTGCTGGCGTTGCTCGGTGCTGACCGTCTCGTAGCTCTGATAGCCGTCGCCGCTGCGCAGGCTCGCCAACTGCATGGCCAACTCATCCGCCGCCTCGTCGATCCGCGGCAGCAACTCGGACGCGGACTTCGTCAACAGTGGACGCAGCAGGTCGACCACCTTGCGCGCACCCTCCAGATTGGCCGCGAAGCCATTCAGGTCGGTGTGGCTGTAGCGCTCTTCTTCACCCTGGCTACGAAGGTCCGCCAACCCGTGCAGGTTGCGCGCAACGATGCTCACCAGTTGTTCGGGAGGCAATGGCTGCGCCAGCAGCTGGCGCCTCAGTTCAGTGACATCGCTGGCCAGTTTCTGCGCCACCGGCACCAGACCCTCCACGCTGTTCTGCTGGAACAGGCCGTACTCCAAGCGGTGGAAACCACCGAAAGCCGTATCCTGTTCGCGCTTCTCGTAGTAGTCGGCGCGGGCATTGATGGCATTGTCCAGTTCGGCCAGGCGTTGCGCGGCGGGCGCGATACGTTGATAGGCGGCTCGTGCCGGGGCGTACAAGCTGCGTGCCTGCGCCAGATCACCGGCGACAATGGCCTGGTTCAAGGCGTCCACGGCGCGAATCAGGGCGCTGCCCTGGGTTGCCAGGTACACCCGGTATTCCGACAGAGGGCCGACGAAAGCCACCATCGACGGCCGCGCCTTGGCTGCAGCATCGGACTCGGCCGTGGGCGTGACCTTCAAGGTGCCGCGCGGATTGCTGAGCAGGCCGCAGGTGATCTGATAATCCCCCGGCTGCAGGTTGGCGTTGATCACCTGGCTCAGGCCGGGTGCGATGTTCTCGCGTTCTTCGACCACCAGCACGCCATCGAGGATTTCCCATTCCACCGCCCGCTCGGAGCGGTTGACGATGCGAAAGCTGTTGCGCCCCGCGGCCACGGTGAGCGCGGCCGGCTCGCAGTTGTGCGGATGGATGTTCACCACGATCTCGTTCTGGGCGGTGGCCTGACGTTTGCTCGAAGCGACTTGCGACGCATAGTAGAACAGGCCGCCGGCGGCGATCATCACGACCACCGACGCGGCGAGCGCCACACGCATCAGACGCGGCGGGGCGCCATTGACTGGGTTGGACATGGAAGCCTTACTGATGAGTGGCGGGGGAGGAGTTGACCTGCGCCGGCGCGGCATGGGGCATGAAGAACGCCACCAGGGCCACCACCAGATAGATCAGGTATGCACCCAGGGTGCTGATCGTCGGTGCGTCCTGATAGCCGAACATGCCGGCCAGTACCGATCCGATCGGACCGTCCATGGGCAGTGTGGCGCTGATGTCGAAGACCACGCTCTGCAAGCTGTTCCAGACCCCTGCTTCATGCAGGGCCATGACCGAGTTGGCGAGAATGCCCGCCGCGACCACCAGAATGAACAAGCCGGTCCAGCGAAAGAACAGCGACAGGTTCAGGCGCATGCTGCCCGAATAGATGGCAAAGCCGATGGCCACCGCCAGCAGCAGGCCGAGCAGGGCGCCGATGGGCGCACCGGGACCTTCGCTCTGCTGGAACACGGCGAGCAGGAAAAATACGGTTTCCAGGCCTTCACGGGCGACGGCGAAGAACACCATGGCGATCAGCGCCGCGACCTGGTGGCGAGAGCCAGTCAGGGCTTGGTCCAGGGCTGCCTGCAGCGAGTGCTTCACCGAGCGGGCGACCTTGCGCATCCAGAACACCATGGAGGTGAGGATGACCACGGCCACCAGGCCGATGAGCGCTTCGAACAATTCCTGTTGCTTCTGCGGGAATTCCGCGCTCATCAACTCAAGGCCGCCGCCCACCAGCAGGGCCAGGGCCGCTGCCAGGAAGACGCCGATCCAGACCGCTGGCATCCATTGACCACGACCAGTCTGTTTCAGGTAGCTGGCGATGATGCCAACGATGAGCGCGGCTTCAATCCCTTCGCGCAGCATGATCAAGAATGGAACCAGCACTTCGCACCGTTCAACGAGTAATTAGGATGCTAACTTGTAACATAATGATACTCATTATTAAACAGCGTGCTTGATGTTTGCGCCGAATGGAAGCTGAACAAATCTTCAGGAAGAGGGCGGCGTGAAGACCTCCTGCCCCAGGCGGAAAACCAGCAGTGTGACTGAATCGGCATTGGCCAGAATCAGCTTCGAACGCACCTCGGGGTCGGTCCGGAAGGCCACGCGGGCATCGGCCAGGTGGGTCTTGCCTGTCAATTGCAGGACCGTTTTGCGCTGACGCCCGTCGCTGGGACGAAAATCGCGCCGACCACCGGGACTCGGGCGAGTGAACAGCTTTGCCAGCGGCGTACTCAAGGATAACCCTTCCTGGCGGATCTTGAGCAGGCTGCGCGCATACACCTGCGCCTGCCCATACATGCCGCCCAGGTCATCATAATGCTGGTGCAGCGGCAGAAAGGTGTCGAGGTAGGCCAGGTCCACGGTCTTGAGCACCTGATGGCTGAGCTCGTGCAGCAGCGATGCGGCCTGATGGTGCGCGTACAACTGCGCCTGGGTGCGTTCATGACTGGAATACATCATGGTCTCGATCGGCAGATCGAAGAATTTTTCCGTCAGGAATATGCGTTGCTGCGGATCGCCCTCCCAGACAAAGGCGTGGTTGCCCTCGTGGCCCTCCTCATTGAGCCCGTCCCAATAGCGGGGCGAGGAGTGTGGGTCCAGTGCATCGCTGGTCAGTGCGTCGAGCAGCTGCACACAGCTGCTGCGCAGACGTTGCAGCATGGCCGGCGTGACGTCTACTTCGAACACGTCGGTCAGAATCTCCAGGGTTTGCGCCGGCAGCGGTACGTGGGGAGTTTTCTGGTTGAGATTTTGCAGCGCATTGCGCAGGCAATCGACCGCATGGGCATGGGCGCGCACGATCATCTGGTGATGACGAGGGTAGCGCTGGCGGATCTGCTCGGTACCTTCGGCCAAGGTGATGAATACGTCGGGAATGTTGATGTCGGTGATCCAGGTGTCGTAGTTGTCCATCAACGAATACCCGGCCCCCATCCGCGCGATCTCGAGATCGGCGTGCCACTTCTGCTGGCCATCCAGGGTAATGGTTGGCCCTTCACGTCCTTTGCTGACGATGTACAACCTTGCTCGGCGCGCTTGACCTCCATCACCCGGCCATCGACCACGGCATAGCGGTGCGCGAGGTCGGCGGTTTCATACATGTTGAGCAGGGCGTCGTAGTTGAGCCTGTTCAATGCCACATCGTTGGCTTCCAATACGGCCAGTGCCGCACTCAGGCCGCCGAAGCGCCGGCCTGCCACCAGCGCCCTGGGTGCGTGTTCGGCATTTTCGGCGGCCTGGATCTCGCGCTTGAAATGCTCGGCGCCACGGCGCGCGCCGACCACCGAAGCCAGGGCGGCGATGAAGTCGGCCAGCGCCTCACCCCAGCGCCTGCGTCCCATCGCCTTGACCGAATCGTTGAGCAGCTGTTGCGACTGATAAAGCGCCACCAGGGACCCGACGACGCTGGGCAGGATCATCGCACCTTGCTCGATGCCCAGTTTCACGATGTGACAGAAAGCATTCCAGCTCGCTTCTCCCGAGGACATGGTCTGCTGACGAGCCAGCAGTTGGATGAGCTGGAGATTGTCTTCGAACAGATAGTACAGAGCGTTGCCCTGTTCTGGTTGATCGAGCAGGACGATGGCTGGCGGTTTGCCCAGTCGCTGACCGTCGTTGACTTCGGTGGTCCAGGGGATATGGGGCTCGGTGAACCCCGAGTGCTCATAGCGTGAATGAACGTCTTCAGGCAGTCGGCTCAGGATCTGTGCCTGAAGCGCGGTGTTGGTCTTGATCTGCTCCAGCAGCTGTGCGCGCGATGCGTACTCGCGAATGGTCTCCGACTCGCCATAGCAGGTGTAGAGCACGACCGGCCCACGGTCGGGTTGCACCGGCGCGATCAGGTACATGCCACAGGCAATATCGGCTTTCATGCCCACGTCCGGGATCAAGCCCAGCGGCCCGAGGGTGATCCGCTGACCGTTCAAGGGCTCGCGAGCCACACCGTCTGGCATCTCTACCACCTGAGCGATCATGTCGGTGGCCGCCGCACTGATCTTGCCCTGCATCTCCCGTTCGAGTGCGTTGCGCACCATCTGCGCCGGCAATGCCTTGACGAACAGCAAACGGCGCAAGGGGTAGTCTCCGGACTGCCTGGACAGCTTGGCGGCCAGCAGCTTGCGGTACTCGCCACCCACATCCGCATCCTTGACCACCTCGCGCACCTGGTGCGTGGTCGGTACATCCATGATCAACGAGGGCGGGTCGAGGCTGATGTGCATCTCGCTCGACACCGACCCGGAGAATTGGCTGATCGCCCATTCGGTCAGGGTTTTCGTCCGGCTGACGAGCGTACCGGTACCGAGCATGCCGCCAATGCTGACCCCGCCGCCGCTGGTGTCGGTCAGTTTGATCACGACCCGATCAGGATCACTGGGGCCTTCTGGCCAGACCTTGGCCATGGAGGCGCGCAGACGGTCTCGCGAAAAATCATCGATGAAGGGGATCTGCGCCAGATAATTGCTTTTCCTGTTGGCGGTTGCCAGGCAGCGTCCGAGAATGTCGGCGTAGCGGGCGAGTTGGCTGGCGCTAACGCGCTGGATCCAGGGGGGCAGCAGCTCGGCAAGCTGCACGTTCGCCGCATCGACGGCCAGACGGTCCAGGCCAACGGTGAGCATGTTGTCGGCGCGGCTGTAGTCTGCATTGCGCTGGAACAGCGTGGCGGAAAAGCCGCATTGGACGGCCAGCGCCATGTTGACGCCCAGACCGGTCAGCTGACGATGGCTTTCCAGCGCATCGAGCTCGGTAATGAAGTCGCCGGTCAGCGCACGGGTTTCCACGTGAATGCCGGAGACGGGAGCGGCCTGGAAGTGTTCCAGGACTGTCGCGATCAAGGCCGGATCCAGGCCGTTGAGCCAGCGTGTACGGGCGTGCGGATGACGGGCCGAAGCCGCCACGGTTTTCTTCAGTTGCTGCAGCGAGTCAAAGGCGAACAGCCCGTGGTCGCCGGACCACATCAATACCGGGCTTGCAGGCTTTGAATGGCAGTGCAGCACGAACATGTCGGCCAGCGGGATGGTGTTCGTTTCTGAAGGCACCCGCAAATAGATGGCATGCACGTCGGTGTCGGCAGCATTGCGCAAACGGGCCGTGGGATAGTCGAGTGCAGTGGCGAGCAGTTGCAGCAGTGTCTCGTCGATGCTGCCCTCACGCCGGGCGACGGCCAGGCTGGTACGCAGGCCGAGTTCACGCAATGCCCGCCGTTGACCTGGCAAGTCATAGGCACCCAGGCAAGGTGGTTGCGGTGCGGACATCTGCCGGCGCACCAGGCCGCGGTAGGTTTTCGTCAGTGCCGGACTGCAGGCCAGCACGAGTTGTTCTATATGCTCGACGTCGGGCCAGTTGAGCTCGATGCCTGCCAGGTTCAACACTCGATCCGCCGAGGTCAGTGGCGCGATGATGGCGCCGCTGGTCCGCTCCAGAAAGTAGTCGACCAGGCCGATAGCTGCCAACTCCGGTGCTCCGTCGATGTGGAGGCGCAGCTCGTCGGCCGGTAGCGGTGACTGCATCGCCAGCAGGCCGGGTGCGAACAACAGGCGCACACCGTCTTTGACCGGGGAGACGCAGTGCATGGTCGATCGCTGCCAGCTGCGCAGGGTCTCGATCTGCAGCAGCCAGTTGCTCTTGGCCTGATTCGTGGAAGGCTCGACTGCCTGCAGGGCCAAGGCGGTGATCGGCCGCTCGCCACTGAGCCAGTGCAGCCGAGGGTGTGCCAGCTTGCGCAGATCCAACGCTTCGGCCACCGCCAGCAGCGGAGAAGGGCGCAGGGCTGACGTGTTGCCGAACACCTCCTGCACCCGGCGCCGTTGCAAGTCGATCAAGCCGTCGGCCAGGGTCTGGAACGCTTGCCCGGTCAGCGCCAGGCGCTGGGGTACAGGCCGAATCATCGCGTTGAACAATGCTCGATCGCTTTTGATCAGCCGCAGGCTGTCGCTCGCCCCGGCGACCAGCCCTTGCAGGTAGTCACCCAGCGCCTGCAGGTCGGCACAATGCGACAGACCCTGGTCCGTGCTGAAAATGTAGTAGCCGAGGCTGGCCTGGTCGGCGTCGCTGATGATCAGCGTGCCTGGCCAGGCCACGGGCTCGTCGTTCAGCGCCTGGTCGGCGTTGAACCGAAGGGTTTCCAGGCGCAGGCCGGCAGGCGCTGGCGATGTCGCCACCGATTTCAGCAGCTCCAGTTGCGCGTTGCTCGCATGCAGATGGCTTTGCGCCTCGAGCACTGCACTCAGGTAGGCAGTCTGCAGGCTCCGACCCAGGCCATCGCGCAGGCTGCCGCGCTCGTTGTCGGGGTTGGCGCGCCAGAAGTCGGCCAGCGCAGCGCTGTAGTTTTTCGCCAATCGTGAGTTGGTGGCCATCAGCGTACTGCGGTAGCAAAGCGCATCGGCGTCACTCAACGTCTGTCCATAGACGCCGAGGAAACGATGTTCGCAGTCGGGTTGCGGTGAGTCGGCGAGCAGGTCCAGAGCGGTATCGAGCAGGCGCTGCACGTTGACCACTGCCCGGGTCTGACGGTCGACACGATGCACTTTGTGGCTGCGCGGGATGATCGGGTCGCTGGCAGGCATCGCAGTGCGCAGCGCTGCGGTGAGGTCGCGGTCGAGGATATCGCCAAGCAGCGGCAACTGATGCCAGGTACGGTCGATGGCTTTCAGGCGCCGCGCTTGCGCCAGAATGATCGCTTTCATCCAGCGCTTGAACGGTGATTGGGTCACTGACACCCATTTCGGCTCGCGTGTGGTGGTCGGCCGAGCACCGGCTTCGGCCTGCAACCCCGCCAACAGGGCATCGCGCAAGGCGGCGCTGCTGGTGAACGGCAGGATGCCTGTGAGTGGCGAGTAATAGTAGGCCGCCGCAAGGTCCGGATCGGTGCGCGTGATGCGCAGTCCGCAGAACACGCCGGGATCGGCATTGCCCAGCAGGCAGACCTGCATGTCCGGCGCAATGGTGGGGCTATCTGGCAGGCCCCGCAGCCAGTCGTACTCGATGACGCTCAGTTGTTCGCTTTCAAATGCCTGGGTGAGGTGGCGGGACATGCACTGGGCAAGTTGACGCGAGTGAAACCAGGGAAGGGTATTGGCCATGATGCGCTCCATCGAAGGAACAGGCGGCAGGTGCCGGCCTGAGAGCGATCAAGGCTAGAGCGATGCAGGCGTACCATGGCTGTACATATGTGGCGAGGGGAGCCAAATGGATGAGGCTTGAGACGCACTTGCCCCGAGGCGTGGTCGGGGCAGGTGGGATGCGGCGGTGAAGCGCAGCTCTGGACCGGGAACAATCAGACCGGGAACAGTTCGCTCAGCTTCATGGCCAGCATCATGTCGCCTTCGGCGCGCAGCTTGCCGCCCATGAACGCCTGCATGCCATCGGTTTCGCCGCTGACGATACCCTTGAGGGTTTCGCTGTCCATGACCAGGGTCACGTTGGCGTCCGGGTTTTCGCCTTCCTGCAGCTCGCAGGTACCGTCTTTCACCAGCAGGGCGTACTGCTTGTCTTCGTCGGTGATGTTGAATCCGAATACCAGGTCCAGGCCTTTGGCGGCCTCTGGATTGAACTTGGCTTTCATGGCGTGTACGGCGTCGGCTACGGAGGTCATGGTGCGGTCCTTTTGTTGGAGGTGTGCAATGATCGCGAGGGCCTGGGCGGCCTGGCTCGATAGGGCAGTGAAAGTCCTGCGAGGTTAGGGGGGGTATCGGCGCCTGTCAACGGATAATCATACGTGCGTTTGAATGGCTCGTTTGATGCCAAGCGTTTCCCGGCTGGCCCAAGGCTTTGCCCCCCGGTATGCTGGGCTCATTCCATCGTCCCCCTGGCTTGGCGGGCGTCATGCATGTAAGGAGTCACCGTGGAGTTTTTCGCCGATTACGCCGGGTTTCTGATCCGCACCGTCACCCTGGTCGTTGCCATCCTGGTGGTGTTGGCCGCCATCGCGTCGCTGCGCGCCAAGGGCCGGCGCAAACCGGCCGGCCAGTTGCAGGTCAGCAAGCTCAATGACTTCTACAAGGGCCTGCGCGAGCGGCTCGAGGCCGGTCTGTTCGACAAGGACAAGCTCAAGGCGTTGCGCAAGGAACAGGCGAAGAACGAGAAGAAAGCCAAGAAGAAA
Organism: Pseudomonas baltica; assembly: GCF_014235765.1. Taxonomy (GTDB): domain Bacteria; phylum Pseudomonadota; class Gammaproteobacteria; order Pseudomonadales; family Pseudomonadaceae; genus Aquipseudomonas; species Aquipseudomonas baltica. The sequence continues at coordinate 805,587 of NZ_JACMYH010000001.1, read as the reverse complement.
AAGCCCGACAGCAAGCACCGGGTCTTCGTCCTGGACTTCGATGGCGACATCAAGGCTTCCGCCACCGAAAACCTGCGTCATGAAATCACTGCACTGCTGACCCTGGCCACCCCCAACGACGAGGTCGTGCTGCGCCTGGAAAGCGGCGGCGGCATGGTTCACAGCTACGGCCTGGCGTCCTCGCAACTGGCGCGCATCCGCCAGGCCGGTGTGCCGCTGACCGTGTGCATCGACAAGGTTGCCGCCAGCGGCGGCTACATGATGGCGTGCATCGGCGAGAAGATCATCAGCGCGCCGTTCGCCATCCTCGGGTCCATCGGCGTGGTCGCGCAGTTGCCCAACGTCAACAAGCTGTTGAAGAAGCACGACATCGATTTCGAGGTACTCACCGCCGGCGAGTACAAGCGCACCTTGACCGTGTTCGGCGAGAACACCGAGAAGGGCCGGGAGAAATTCCAGGAAGACCTCGACGTCACCCACAAGCTGTTCAAGAGTTTCGTCGCCCACTATCGCCCGCAGTTGTCGATCGACGATGTCGCTACCGGCGAGGTCTGGCTCGGCGTGGCAGCGCTCGACAAGCAGCTGGTCGACGAACTCAAGACCAGCGACGAATACCTGGCCGAACGCGCCAGGCAAGCCGAGGTGTTCCATCTTCACTACGCCAAGGCCAAGAGCCTGCAGGAGCGCGTAGGGCTGGCAGCCAGCGGCTCGGTCGAGCACCTGGCCGGCAAGGCCTGGGAGAAGCTCAGCCAGCAGCGTTTCTGGTAACGTCCAGCGTTATGTAACACCGGGCGCTTCGGGCGCCTTGCTCCACTGGGCCATCTGCGGCATGTCGCCGTGGATTACCCGGATTGGAGCCTGCTCTTGGTTACCCCAGCACCCGCGCTGCATGTCAGCGACACCCCCGCCCATTACCCTGTCATCGCCAAGCATGTCCCGGACTGGTTGCGAAAGGCCGAGCCAGCGGCCATTCACGCCTACGAAAAAGCCTTGCGCCAGAACCGCGCGAGCCAGGCGACTGCGCAGTATCTGGCGAAAGATTTCGTCGGTCCGGCCGAGTTCGTCGGCTCCCGTCTGCAATCGGCCTTCGACGCTGCCTTCGGTGCAGCGGGCGCTGTCGATGTCACTCGCGCCGAATGGGTCGAATTCGACCGTGGCTCGGCGATTCTCGGCCGACCGCTCAGTGTGCGGCGGCGTACGTTGCTGGAAGCGGCCATGGCCAATTTCAGTGAAGACGAAGCCAGCCCTGGCCACTTCACCGGCGGCACGCTGCTGCTGCAACCCGATGCCCTGCAATTGCGGCTCGAAGAGCACGGCCTGCGCTGGAGCTACGGTTGGCACTATCAGGCCAAGGACACGATCGCGGTACAACCTCACCAGTTCGCCCGGCTGTGCCGAGGCCTGGATCTGGGCCGTGCCTACCAGCAACGCTTCGATGAGGTGTTCAAGCCCACGGCACTTAGAAGCAAATGGGTCACGGGTGCATTTCGCGCCAATATACGCAGCGAACTGGCCGTGCAGGCGCAGCAGGCGTTGCTGCGCGGCCAGCTCGATGCGCAAGCCTGCAGCGTGGTGCAGCAGCTGCTGGCAGATACGCCGGGTGAGGTGAAGTGGCAGGGTCAGCCAGTGATATTGTGCGATCTGCGTGGTTTGGTCACTTGGGTGCACAGCGGCACGACGCTGCACGGTGTGGTGTCCATCCAGACCAGCACGCAATCCAGTGCACCGTGCATCGTCTATATGCCTGGTGCTGGCGACGGTGCCTTCAAGCAGTACCCCAGCTTCGACGCGTTCAGTGCCGACCTGCGTGCGAAGTTGCGTGACGGGGCCTTCCAGGGCTGGTTTGCGGGGTTCGTGGCCGAGCCCGACCGCCGCGAGTTCTTTCTCAGGCTGAACAACACGTTGCGTCCGCAACGTGTCGAGTGGGGCATTGCACAGGGTTCACTGGATGATCCGGACGCCGATATCGGTCTGCGCCGCACCACCAGCGCCCAGGCTTTGGTACCGCTGCTGCACGAGGCCATGCTGGCCAAACGCGCGGCGGATGCGCGCTACTTCGTTGTACCGACTGCCGAGATCGACGCCGCCGAGCGGCAGGCGCGCTGGATGCACTACCTGCAGCAGGGCGTGACGCTGCTCAATGTTGCCGCTTTGTCGGTGCCGGCCCTCGGTGCGTTGATGGCCGCCGTCGGCACCGTTCAACTGCTTGGCGAGCTGTTCGTCGGCATGGACGACTGGACCCACGGACAGACCGAAGAAGCGGCAGCTCACTTTTTCGCCGTCGCGGTCAATCTCGCTGTGGTGGGCGCCACGGTCGCAGGCGGCGTGGCCCTGGCGCGGTCGCCGTTCGTGGCCGGCATGCTGCCGGTCGTCGACCGAGCCGGGCGCACCCGCCTGTGGCCGACCACCCTGGAAGCGTTCGCGGCCAGCGAGCAGCTTCCGCAGACGCTGGTGCCCGATGCGCAGTGGCAGTACGCGCACGGGGGCAGCCACTACATCAAGCACGATGGACTGTTCTACCGACAAAGCTTCGAGGCCAGTAGCGCACGTTGGTACATCGAACATCCCGCGGCCGACGTCGAGTATCGCCTGGCCTTGACCCACAACGGTGAAGGCGCCTGGCGCGTGGCCCACGAAGATCCCGGGCAATGGACTGCCGTGCAGGCGCTGCGTCGATTCGGCCCTGCGCTGGACGGGCTGGATGATGCCGCGCTGCAACGGGTGCGCCAGGTCAGCGGAATCAGCGGGCGCCAGTTGCGCGATCTGCATCGTCGCGGCGGCAAGCTCCCGGCGCTGGTCAAGGCGTGCGCCGATGACCTGCGCGCCGAACGGGCCGTGCTGGCGCTTCCCGCGAGTGAGCGTACGGCCGCTCTGGCGCGTTTGCGCGAAGCAGCACCAGCGATACCTGTCGGGCATCCGGCGGCCGCCTTGCTTCGCGATTTTCCCCGCCTGCCGCAGGTGGTTGCCGAAGAGATCGCGGCCGGCGCCAACGACCGCGAACGGGCACAGCTGATTGCCGCTGCCCGCGTTCCGCTGCGCTTGGCCACCCAGGCACGCTGGAGCCTGTGGGAGGCGCAGCTCAATCGAGCCATCCTCGGCCTCACTGGCGCCGGCGATGCACGCACCGCCAGGCTGCGCCAGGGCCTGACGGCGGCCATGAGTGAGCAACAACAGCGCACTGTTTCGCCGCAGAAACTCTTGGCCCTGGCAGCCGGGGATCGCCTGCGGGCCGCCCGGCTCATTGGCCAGCGCCGGCCCAAGGCCTTCACGGCGCCCGAGCGCATCGCGGGGCACCGCTGGGGTTATCGTCTCAGCGGTCGTGGTGGCAGCCAGGACGAACTGGCGCAACCTGTGCGTCCCCTCAGCGCCGCTCGCCAGCAGGCACGCTTCGACGAAGGGCGGCGGCTGGATGCCTCCCTGGCCCACTGGGCCCAGGAAAGCACCACCACGCCAGGTGCCGATGGGCAACCCGTTGCAGTCGCCAGCGCAGATCGCGAGCTGGCGCGGCAGCGCATCATGGCTGCCTGGCGCGGCGAGGCACCCCTGGCCGAGGACGGTGCCGGTGAAATGTCGCAAGTGCTCGATCTCTCGGAGTTGCGCATTGGTACGCTGCCGGTGCTGGAAGGCGACTTTTCCCGGGTTCGCTATCTGTCGCTGGAACAGTGCGGCCTGACCGAGCTGACGCCCGGGTTTCTGGAAATGTTCACCCAACTGGAACATCTGGAGTTGCAAAGCAATTACCTGACGCGGATCCCGCCCGGTGTCACGGCGCTGAACGAACTGCAGATGATCGCGCTCGACGACAACCGCCTGCAGGCCTCGCCAACGATGTTCGATGAGGTGGCCACACTGCCTGGCCTGCACGCTCTGGTGCTGCGCGACAACCCCGTGCAGATTCCCCCGACCGCCGTGCAGCGCCTGGCCAGCCTGTCCTCATTGCGCTACCTGGCCCTGGACAACACCGATGGCCAGGCGATGGCCGAGCACCTGCCCATTCTTGCCAGGCTGCCCAACCTGGAAAGCCTGTGGGTGGGCCGCAACGGCATGACCCTGACGCCCCAGGCCATGCAGGCGCTGGGCAGCCTGCGAACGCTGGATTACCTGGACCTGTCGGGGAATCCGGTGGGCCCGCACCTGGACCTGAGCCTGCTTCAGGCCATAGGCGGGCTGCGCCTGCGCGATTGTCAGCTGCAGCAGTGGCCTGTCGGCTTGACCGGCCTGATGGACCGTCAACCGCTGCGCCTGCGCTGGGTCGAGCTGGACGACAATCCCATCGTCGAGGTGCCCGAGCTGCACACGCTGGCGTTCTTCCGAGGCGAGCCACAAGTGCCACGCCCGCTGGGTCTTTCTTTCGCCCACTTGAGCGCCGTTGCGGTCAGCCGCCTGCAGGCCGTGGGCGTGGTCTTCGACTACCTGCAGATACTGGCGCAAGCGGCCGACGGCGAGGCTGCGGCGCGACTGGCCAGGCTGCGTGCGATGCCGGGCAGCCGGCGCTTCATGCAGCTGCTGGGCAGGCTCAGCGATACCGCAGACTACCGTCTGGTCCCCGCCAACCTGGCCGAGCGGGCCTGGAAAGTGATCGACGCGGCAGCTGCGTCGAGCTCGCTGCGCGAGCAATTGTTCGCCATCGCCCAGCGCCCGGACACTTGCGGTGATCAGGTGATGGCACTGTTTGCCGACCTGGAACAACAACAGATGTACGTCCGCGCAGCCGACCCCGCGCTCGATGGGCCGCAACGCAGTGCTCAGCTGCTTGGGTTGTCGCGCAGCCTGTACCGCCTCGATCGCGTCGACAGCCTGGCCCGCGCCGATGTGCGGGCGCGCGCGGCGGCCCGCGATATCGACGCGGACGAAATGGAAGAGGTCGAGGTACTGCTGGCCTACCGGATTGGCCTGGCCACGCGGCTGGGTCTGTTGAACCAGCCCCATGGCATGCTGTTCGGGGCCATCGAGCCGGTGACGTCGGCCCAGCTCGATGCAGTGGCCAGCCAGGTGCTGCAACAGGAAAGCGATGCGGCCCTGTTGGAGTGGCACATGAGCCAGGACTACTGGCTCGATTACCTGCGACGCGAGCACCGGGCTCGCCTGGACGCCGCCCAGGCACCGTGGCAGGTGCGCCTGGCACAGTTGCAGGCGCGTGACTATGACGACGGTTTTGACCAGGAACTGGTCAGCTTGCAGGTGGAGCGCCAGGCCGCGGAAATGACAGTCCTGCGTGCGCTGACGCAGGAGGCCATGGCGCAATAGGCAAGCCCCGGCGGCTGTGGTGCATGGCTACCGCAGCCGCCCTTGTCGGCTCTGTTTTGCTGGGCGTTCTTCGAAACCAGGAAAGCCAAGCATGTCCAGCACCGAGATTCCCCTTCCAGGTCGCCATGATGCGTTCATTCGTGAGCGCACCCCCGCATGGGCCGCCGCCATCGGCACGACGCAGATGAACCAGTTGCAGCAAGCGCTGGTGTCCGAGCAATTCAGCTCGAACGGCCCACTGCCTTGGTTCACCCGCGCTTCGAGCGAGCATCGTGACGCTTTGATATCCGCCCAGGCCGAGCGCCAGCGTTGCCGCTCGAAGCTGAGCCTGGCCCTGGCCGGGTTTCGCAGCGTGGTCGCATTCGCCGAACCGATCCTCGCCGAGGCCATGCGCATGCGCTTCGGCGCAACCTTGAATGTCCATGCCACGGACTTCATCCGTATCCAGACGCGCGAGCACCTGCTGGGTCTGGATAACGACCATGTGCCTCAAGCCGAACCCCTGATCATGGCAGCGCTGGGCAACTTCGTGGCAGCTCCGGATTTTCATCCGCGTACCACGCTGGCACCCTCGGGCAGCGTGAAAAAGAGCGGTCCGTTCCCGCTCGGTCCGTTCACCAGCCGCTTTGAATACCGCATCGACAACCCACTGCCGATCGACCCCGGACGATTCGCCACCCTGGTCCGCCAGTTGGACCTGGGGCGTCTGTACCAGGCGCACTTGAGCGAGGTGTTCGAAGCCACCGCCACCCGTGCCCAGGTCGCTGCCGCAGTCAACGCGACCCGCAGGGCCCAGCTGCGGGTGCTGGCCCATGTCGCGCGGATGAAAGGGGACATCGACGAGCAGGGCTTCAAGGTGGTCGAAAGTGTGGTCGCCGGCCGCGTCGAGCGCTGGGGTACCGGCACGTTACAGTTCTCTCGGCTGAGCCTGCTCGGGTCGGCGCTGCACGATGTGCTGGTGATCGGGCCGGCGCGCGGAGTGGGCCAGGCGACGGCGCCCATGCCTTGTCTGGTATGGATGCCGGGCGATGCGCGGGCACCCCTGAAGCAATACGCATCGACGGCCGAGTTCATCCAGGCGCTGGCTGTGGAGCTACTCAAGCCCGACTCCGTTGGCCGGTTGCTTGCGCGGGTGGCGCAGACCGAACGCGCCGAGTTCCAGGCGCGCCTGCAACGTCGGCTCTGGCGCACCGAGGACGGTGATAACGGGCGCAAGATCGCCGTGGTCAATGCGCGACCCAAGCTGGATATCGTCGAGGTGTCGGTGCGCGGCGAGCTGTTTGCCCATCTGCACGAGCGCCATGTGGCTTGGCTCAAGGCCGAAGCCAGGTGCTTGGCGGTGCCTACCGATCGGATCGACGCCGATCAGCGTCAGGCGCGCTGGAGCGGTTGGCTGGAGGAGGGGGTGTCGCTGTTGAACCTAGCTGCCCTGTGCATTCCGGCGCTGGGCGAGGTGATGGTGCCGGTGATCGCGCAGCAGCTGGTCGGTGAGGTCTACCACGGTATCGAGGCCTGGGAGGATGGCCGCACCGACGAAGCGTTCGGACACTTCAAGGGCATCGTCGGCAACCTGGCACTGGCCGTCGTCGCCCACGGCGTGGCCGCCGATTTCGGCACGACCTATGGCGCGGACGGTGTGGTCGACGAGATGCAACAGGTGCGGCTGGCCGACGGTCGCCAACGCCTGCTGCACCCGGATCTGCAGGACTACCGGGCAGTCGATTTGCCCGTCGCTAGCGAGGGCGACGACCAAGGCGTCTACCGCCACCTGGGCAAGACCTTCATCCGGCTCGACGATCACTTTTTCGAGGTGCAACTCACTGCCGATCAGGCTCGGGGCCATGTGATTCATCCCACAGGCTCGACGGCCTATCGCCCCAGCGTCCGGCACAATGGCGCAGGCGCCTGGCAGCACTCTCTGGAGCAGCCGTTGCAATGGCGCGGCGCCGGGTTGATGCGCCGCTTCGGTCCCATGACCGAGCGCATCGGCGACGACGACCTGCTGACCCTGGCCGAGATCCATGGCGTACCCCTGGACCGGTTGCGTCGCCTGCACGTCGACCAGGAGCCACTGCCGGCGGCCCTGCACGAGGGTGTCATTCGCTACCAGGCCCATCAGGACCTGGCCGCGCGCATGGGGCCCAGCGGCCAGGGTATGCTCGATGAGCAGGGCAAGCAGCTGTTGGCCTCGCTGATCGAGCGCCAGCAGCCTGCTGCCAGCCGCGAGGCTGGAATACTGCGTCGCGATTTTCCGGGCCTGCCGGTGCGAATCGCCAATGAGATCGGCGCGTCGGTCAGCGCTGCCGAGCGCACGCGTATCCGCGAAGCTGGGCGGCTGCCGCTGCGTGTGGCCGAGCAGGCGCGCGCGCGGTTGGCGCAGTGGCGTTCGAGCCAGGCCTGTAGCGCGCTGATCTTCGACACCGGTGGCTCTGCGGACCGCGACAAGGTGGTGATCGGCCTGTTGCCCAGCCTGCCGGGATGGACGGGCCGGGTGCGCCTGGAGTTGCGCGACGGCGGCCAGGCCGGCGACGTCACCGCGGCAGCGGGCGTCGGGGTCGATACCGAGCTCAAGTACATCGTGGCCAGTGAGGGCCGCTACCGCGCCTATGACCAGCGCGACCAGGAACTGGGCGGGTGGATGGATCTGTACAGCGCCATCTGCCGCGCCTTGCCCGACGCCGAACGCAGCGCCCTGGACCTCAATCCCAGCGCCGGGGAGGCACTGCGCCAGCGCTTGAGTGGCCTGGTTCGCGCCGACCGCAGCCGCGTGTCGCGACTGCTCGGGCAACGTCAGGTACAGCCTTGGTTCAAATCACCGGAACGCCACTCGCAGGGCATCGGCTACGCGCTCAGCGGGCGTGGCCAACCAGGCTGGAGGCAGAACCGCCGGTTGCGCCACCTGTATCCGGGTTTGTCGCAAGCCAGTCTGCAGGTGCTGCGTGAATCGATGGTACGGCCCGATGAGTCGTTCGAGATGGCATTGCAGCGCCTCGAGCAGGAATTTCAGGTATTGCGCCGGGAACTCAAGGATTGGCGCCGGCGCGCGCCGGTGGACGTGAACAGGGACAACGCTGCTCGCGATATCATCAGCGCCTGGCGCAGGGAAACCACGATTCTGGACCTTGGCGGGCAGCGCCTGGGTGATCTGCCATTGCTGGTGGCCGACCTCAGCCATGTGCGGCACTTGCGCATGAGCGCCATGGGGTTGCAAGGCGATCCCTCGTTCTTCCTGTCGGTGTTTCCCAATCTGTTCAGCCTGAACCTGTCGAACAACCGGCTGACAGCCATTCCGGGGCAGGTGCGCTCGATGGCCAGGCTGATGACCCTGGACTTCGACGAAAACCTGCTGGCTCCCGCGCCACAGATGTTCGATGCATTGATCAGCCACCCCACCCAGACCGCGCTGCGCTACCTCAGCCTGCGACGCAGCTTCGCGATCCGCCTGGCCGAGGGCAGCATCGTCGATAACCCTCTGCCGGCTGAAGCACTGCAGGCGCTGGGGCAAATTCCGCATCTGCGCGAGCTGGATCTGTCGAGCAATGCGCTGACCCTCGACGATGCCGCCTGTACCGCCCTGGGGCAATTGCGGGAACTGGAAACCTTACGCCTGCAGCGCAACCATATTCGCTTGAGCGAGGCACGACGCACGGCGCTGGCAGGCTTGTCTGGCCTGCAGACCCTGGATCTGAACGGCAACCCGCTGCTGCTGCCGCCGACGCTCGACAGACTGCTGTCGTTGCGCTATCTGGGGTTGAGCGGGACTGGCATCGGCACCTGGCCGCCGGGGCTGACGCAGGTTTTCAATCGTGTGCCTCAGGTGATCAGAATTGCCAACCTCAGCGGCAACGAGATCGTCCGCGTGCCCGTGCTGGAAAACAGCGCCATGGCGCAGATCAACCTGAACCTGGTCAACCACGGCCGTCCGGTGCTCAATCTGGACAACAACCCCTTGTCGGAACCCAGCTATCAGCGCCTGGGTCGGGCCGGTGTGTTCCCGCGTCGACGCTGGATGGGCGGTGCTGGCGCAGCAGGCCGCCCAGTGGTCGACCAGCGCTGGCTGGAAGGCTGCGAAGCGGGCCTTGCGCAGCGCATCGCGGCGGATCGCAGCAGTGAGGGGGCGGCGGCTTTCTATCGGGTAATGGATCAAGTCTCGCGCACGGCGGGGTACGCCAGACACTCCCTGGCCTACAAGCAGCGCATGTGGGCGATCATGGAGGCCCTGGTGCCGCCGGTGCAGGGGGGCGCCGGTGATGGGCTGGGTGTGGTGGACCTGCGTCAGCAGTTGTTCGATCAGGCGACCTTGGCCGAGAACACCTGCGGCGATGGCATCAGCGTGGTGATAGACGCCTTCGAAACCCGGGTCCTGGCCTGGCAGGCGGCGTCCAGCGCCATCGATGGTGGGGCGGCGATGTTCAAGCCGTTGCTGGCCTTGAGTCGCCAGTTGTACAAGGCGGCGTTGGTGGACGAATACGCCGTGGGCATCACCCAGGCGCGCCTGAAACGGCGCGAGGCGTTGCTGGCTGGCGATCCTGCGCCGGCGCTATTGCCGTTCGACGAGATCACCGAGGCGGAACTGCAGGCCGCCGTGCCGGACGAGGTGGAGATTCGCTTGCGCTTGTGCGGGTTGGCGCAGTCACGCCTGGGGCTGCGCGCGCAACCCGAGATGCTCTACACCGAGCAGATCGCTTCGGCCACTGTCGAGCATGTGGTACGCGCCGTGCTGGAGCGCGCTACCGACAGCGGACTGACCGACTGGCTGGTGGATCAGCCTTTCTGGCAGCTGTACCTGCGCAAGGTGTACCCGGAGCGTATGTCAGCGCTTGCGGACTTCTGGGCCGAGGTGATCAACCATTTCGAAGAAGCCCTGGATGCCAACGCTGCATTCACCACAGAGGTATCCGGGCTGCCGCCGTTGCTTGAGCAGCTGAAAACCTTGGCGCCTGACGTGGTATGGCAGGGCGAGCAGGGGGAGGCGGCGAAAGTGGTGCTGACCGAGCAAGCCACGCTGGATCTCTACGGGGCCATCGATCAGGCTCGTCGAAAGGCGCTGGACGCGCTCCATCGAGCGCTGACCCGGGCAGCGTTGGTCGGTTCTTAGGAAGGATCGAGCGGCGGCGTGCAAGTTTCTGACCGCCGCGCCAGCAGTGGCGCGGCGGCTACAGCCTGCAACCAGGGTTCAGCGGCGACGGAACAGCGGCAGCGGTTCGTCGGTGGCCGCCTGGTAGCTCACGGAGAAATCCTTGAGGCTTTCGAGGGCTTCGTAGGGGTCTTTGTCGGCGCGCAAGGCGAAGGCATCGAACCCGCAGCGGTGCAGGTAGAACAATTGGTCGCGGAGCACGTCGCCAATGGCGCGCAGTTCGCCCTTGAAGCCATAGCGATCGCGCAGCAGGCGCGCATTGGAGTAGTTGCGGCCGTCGGTGAAGGCCGGGAAGTTCAGGGCGATGACCTGGAACTCGTTGGCCTGTTCACCGATTTCCTCGGCTTCTTCGTCGCTGTCCAGCCATACGCCCAGCCCACCGTCCCGAGCCTTGAGCGCCGGACCGTGCTCGCGCCACAGCGAGAGGGGCACGATCAGGTCGTCACAGTTGCTGATGCCGTCGAACGAGGTGTCCTTGGGCAGCAGGTGCCAGGTTTCGTCGACGACTTCGTTGTTCTTAATGATTCGCTGCATAGACGCGCTCCTTGAAGGGGTCGATGCCGATCCGCTGGTAGGTATCGATGAAACGCTCGTCTTCGGTGCGTTTTTCCACGTACACGTCGATCAGCTTGGAGATGACATCCGGCATGGCGTCCTGGGCGAACGACGGGCCGAGGATCTTGCCCAGGCTGGCGTCGCGGCTGGCGCTGCCACCCAGGGACACCTGGTAGAACTCCTCACCTTTCTTGTCCACGCCAAGGATGCCGATGTGGCCGACGTGGTGGTGACCGCAGGCGTTCATGCAACCGGAAATATTGAGGTCCAGTTCGCCGATGTCGAACAGGTAGTCCAGGTCGTCGAAACGGCGCTGGATGGATTCGGCGATCGGAATCGACTTGGCGTTGGCCAGGGAGCAGAAATCACCGCCCGGGCAGCAGATGATGTCAGTCAGCAGGCCGATGTTCGGGGTGGCGAAACCGCCTTCGCGCAACTCGTTCCAGAGGCTGAACAGCTGCGCCTGTTCGACGTCGGCCAGAATGATGTTCTGCTCATGTGAGGTGCGCAGTTGCCCGAAGCTGTACTTGTCGGCCAGATCGGCGACGGCGTCGAGCTGCTTGTCGGTCAGGTCGCCGGGTGCCACGCCGGTGGGCTTGAGCGACAGGGTCACGGCCACATAGCCCGGCTTCTTGTGGGCCAGGGTATTGCGCGAGCGCCAGCGGGCGAAACCCGGATGCTCGGCATTCAGTTGCGCCAGGTTGGCGGCGAAGTCGGGCAGGGCCTTGTACTCCGGGTCGACGAAGTGCTTTGCCACGCGGTGCAGTTCGGCCTCGGTCAGTGTGGTACTGCCGCCGCGCAGATGCTGCATCTCGGCATCGACTTTCTGGGCGAACACTTCCGGCGTCAGGGCCTTGACCAGAATCTTGATCCGGGCCTTGTACTTGTTGTCGCGACGGCCATAGCGGTTGTATACGCGCAGGATGGCATCGAGGTAGCTGAGCAGGTCCTGCCAGGGCAGGAACTCGTTGATGAACGCGCCCACTACCGGCGTGCGGCCCAGGCCGCCACCGACCAGTACGCGGAAGCCCAACTCGCCAGCGTCGTTGTGCACAGGCTCCAGGCCAATGTCATGCACTTCGATGGCGGCGCGGTCGGTGCTTGCGCCATTCACGGCAATCTTGAACTTGCGCGGCAGGTAGGCGAATTCCGGGTGGAACGTGGTCCACTGGCGAACGATCTCGCACCACGGGCGCGGGTCGATCACTTCATCGGCAGCCACGCCGGCGAACTGGTCGGTGGTGACGTTGCGCAGGCAGTTGCCGCTGGTCTGGATCGCATGCATCTGCACGGTGGCCAGTTCGGCCAGGATGTCGGGAATGTCTTCCACGGCCGGCCAGTTGAACTGCACGTTCTGTCGCGTGCTGATGTGCGCGTAGCCCTTGTCGAAGTCGCGAGCGATCTTGGCCATCATGCGCGTCTGCCGCGATGTCAGCTGGCCATAGGGCACGGCGACGCGCAGCATCGGGGCAAAACGCTGGATGTAGAGGCCGTTCTGCAGGCGTAGCGGGCGAAACTCTTCTTCGCTCAGTTCGCCAGCCAGGTAGCGGCGGGTCTGATCTCGGAACTGCTTGACGCGGTCCTCGATGATCCGTTGATCGTACTCGTCATAAACGTACATGGTGATCCTGTTCTCAGGCTGTCTTGTCGCATCATCAGAAAAGCACGCGCACGGTCGCGGGCTCTCGACAGAGCCGACGGAAGATAACAGTTTGTAAATAGACGTAAAAGTGATGTTTGAGTATATGCACAGAACCAGAATGCATATGCCCCGAGGTACCTGTCACCCCTGTAGGACCGGTCATCGCCCGCGAAGGGCGCGCCGCGGATTGGACTCAGAGGGCCTTGCTGACGTGAATGTCGCTGATGCTCGCCGCAGCGTCGCCGTGCAAGGCGACCAAGGCAGCCTGGGCCTCTTCCAGCGAGCCGGTGGCCAGGTGGGCGAAGTCCCAGCGGCGTTGGCCGTCGAGGTTGTAGCGGATCACATACTTGATCATGGGCGCCCCTGTATCAGGTGAATTTGGAAGCCGTGCGGCGCACGATCTTGATCTTGTGGGTGAAGCTGCTCTTGCGCGCCACGCTGGACAGCTTGGTGCCCGCAGTGTCGATGGTGATGTTCCAGAAGCCTGTGCTCGGCGCGCTGATCTTGGCCGGGAAGGTATCGAACGCGCCCCCGTGGTAGGTGTGTCGTCCACCGTTCTTGAAGCTGCGGAAATTGGCATCGCTCATCAGGCGGATGTTGCAGAGCTGGGAGCACTCGATGACGACCAGGTCATCTTCATTGAGGTGCTCGCGCTGGTGAACGAATTTCATGGGCTCTCCACTGTTGCCGGTGCGCGAGTTACAGGTGCGCGCAAAAGCGCAACGATATCATGCGCGCCGCGGCACGGATAAATTCTACCGATGCATGGAGCAAATTCATGACCTTGCGGTCACAGGGTATTTAATGACGGAGATGCATCATGAAGTGGGCCTGGTTGACGGCAGTGGTATTGCTCGGTGGTTGTGCCACCGTGACGGACATCGAAAAAAGCCCCGAGACCATGAGCGTGATTTCCGGCAAGACCCCCAAGGAGTATTCCACCTGCGTGGTCGCCCAGCTGAGCGACAGTCGCGGGCCCTCCGTGATCGAGCAGAAGCATGACGGCTATCGGATCATCGTTCCGCAGAAACTCTCTAAGGATCCAGCCGCCGTGCTGATCGTTGACGATCGCTCCGGCGGCAGCAGCATCAAGGTGCACGAACGTCTGTCCAACGTGCCGCTGCGCCCTGCCGACGTGCGTCAGGCGGCCGAGAAATGCATTTCCGGCTGAGCCGTCTCTACTTGCACACCACCACCAGGCTGCGGGTCTGGTAGTTGCCCAGGTCGGCATCTGCCAGCCCGACCTCGCCGGTACGCCGCGGTACACCTTGCGTGGCGACCGTCTGATAGCCGGCAGGGCACTCCAGGCGGGCCTGTTCGTCGCACTTGTCCCAGGACATGGCTTGACCCGAGCAATCGATGTTCAAGCCTTGTTGGCCGTTCTTGAGAATGGTGGGCGAAGTGCTTGCGCATGCCGAAACGGCAAGCACGGCAAGGGAGGCCAGGGTGGTGCGCAGGAGGGTGCTCATGGGGCGGGATTCTTCAGGTAGACAAGGGGGCCGCTATGCGGTGGCGCAATGCTATACACTGCCAGGCGGCAAGGGTAGTTGTGCAAGGAAATTTTCCGTTGCTCGACCGGTGTAGCAATATTTACCTTGCAGTGGAACTATCTGCATCAGGATTTCTCTATCAACCAATCGGTTGGCCAGCGGCAGGCATTGTTAGGTAGTCGACGCCTGAACCCGACTGTGCCGTAACTCGTCAGCATTGCTCTTCTGTAAGGACTCACATGATCAAGAAATGCTTGTTTCCAGCGGCCGGCTACGGTACTCGCTTCCTGCCTGCGACCAAAGCAATGCCCAAGGAAATGCTGCCGATCGTCAACAAGCCGCTGATCCAGTACGGCGTCGAAGAGGCTCTGGAAGCTGGCCTGAGCCAGATTTCCATCGTCACCGGGCGCGGCAAGCGCGCGATCGAAGACCACTTCGACATCAGCTACGAGCTGGAAACCCAGATCAAGGGCACCGAAAAGGAAAAGTACCTGGTCGGCATTCGCAAGCTGATCGACCAGTGCACCTTCTCCTACACCCGCCAGGTGCAGATGAAAGGCCTGGGCCACGCCATTCTCAGCGGTCGCCCGCTGATCGGCGACGAAGCGTTCGCCGTAGTGCTGGCGGACGACATGTGCGTGAATCTGGACGGCGACGGTGTGCTGCAGCAGATGGTCAAGCTGTACAACCAGTTCCGCTGCTCGATCGTGGCCATTCAGGAAGTCGACCCGCAGGAAACCCACAAGTACGGTGTGATCGCCGGCGACATGATCCGTGAAGATATCTTTCGCGTGACCAGCATGGTCGAAAAGCCAAAGCCTGAAGATGCGCCGTCGAACCTGGCCATCATCGGCCGCTACATCCTGACCCCGGACATCTTCGACCTCATCGAACAGACCGAGCCAGGCAAGAGTGGCGAGATCCAGATCACCGATGCCCTGATGAAGCAGGCCCAGAACGGTTGCGTGCTGGCCTACAAGTTCAAGGGCGAGCGTTTCGACTGCGGCGGCGCCGAAGGCTACATCGACGCCACCAACTTCTGCTTCGAAAACTTCTACAAGACCGGCAAAGCGTTCATCTGACGCCCAATCGGTTAGCATGATCGACGCCGCTGCCCTCTGGACAGCGGCGTTCTTGTTTATGGCTACGGCTCGCGTGCGGGCCGTGCAGGTGCCAGGAGAGCAACATGAGCTATGACTTCGATTTATTCGTGATTGGCGCCGGTTCCGGCGGCGTGCGCGCGGCGCGCTTCGCCGCAGGGTTCGGCGCGAAAGTGGCAGTGGCTGAAAGCCGCTACCTGGGCGGCACCTGCGTCAATGTCGGCTGCGTGCCGAAGAAGTTGCTGGTGTATGGCGCCCACTTCGCCGACGACTTCGACCACGCCAGCGGTTTTGGCTGGAGCCTGGAGAAGCCTTCGTTCGATTGGCCGACGCTGATTGCCAACAAGAACAAGGAGATCGAACGGCTCAACGGCATCTATCGCAACCTGCTGGTCAACAGCGGCGTGAAACTGCTGGAAGGTCATGCACGCCTGGTGGACGCGCACACGGTCGAAGTGGATGGCCAGCGCTTCAGCGCCGAGCACATCCTGATTGCCACCGGTGGCTGGCCGCAGATTCCCGATGTGCCGGGTCGTGAGCATGCCATCACCTCGAACGAGGCGTTTTTCCTCGAGCAACTGCCCAAGCGCGTCATCGTGGTTGGTGGCGGTTACATCGCCGTCGAATTCGCCGGGATCTTCAATGGCCTGGGCAGCGAAACCACCTTGCTCTACCGCGGCGAGATGTTCCTGCGTGGCTTCGACGGTGCGGTACGCAAGCACTTGAGCGAAGAGCTGACCAAGCGCGGCATGAACCTGCAGTTCAATTCCGATATTGCCCGCATCGACAAGCTCGACGACGGCAGCCTCAAGGTCACGCTCAAGGATGGTTGCGAGCTGGCGGCGGACTGCGTGTTCTATGCGACCGGGCGCCGGCCGATGCTGGATAACCTGGGGTTGGAAAATACCGGCGTGCAGCTGGACGACAAGGGGTTCATCCAGGTCGACGAGCAGTTCCAGACCACAGAACCCTCGATCCTGGCGCTGGGCGATGTTATTGGCCGTGTGCAGCTGACCCCGGTAGCGTTGGCCGAGGGCATGGCCGTGGCGCGTCGCCTGTTCAAGCCTGAGCAGTATCGCCCGGTGGACTACAAGCACATCCCCACTGCAGTGTTCAGCCTGCCGAACATCGGCACCGTGGGCTTGACCGAGGAAGAGGCGCGCGAGCAGGGGCATTCGGTACAGATCTTCGAGAGCCGTTTCCGACCCATGCAACTGAGCCTGACCCATAGCCAGGAGCGCACCCTGATGAAGCTGGTGGTCGATGCCGACACCGACAAGGTGCTGGGTTGCCACATGGTTGGCCCTGATGCCGGCGAGATCGTCCAGGGCCTGGCAATTGCGCTCAAGGCGGGCGCGACCAAGCAGGTCTTCGACGAAACCATCGGCGTGCATCCCACCGCTGCCGAAGAATTCGTCACCATGCGCACTCCAGTGGACGCTTGAGCCTGCGGCCTGCCGGTCAGTCTGGCAGGCCGACCACGGCAGCGTATTCCTGCAGTGCGGCGTCATGGCTGATACCCAGTTTTTCCATGGCGCAGCGCTTTTGCCGGCTGATGGTTTTTTCGCTGCGCTGCAGACGTGCAGCGACGTCGCGTCCGCTCATGCCTCCCACCAGTAACCTCAGCACTTCCAGCTCGCGCGCCGACAGGCGTTCATGGGCGCCCCGGTGTTCCACTTCATATTCGGCCAGGCGTCGGGTGAAGCGTGCACTGAGGTAGTGGTTGCCGCGCATCAGGCTGTGGGCCGCCGTGCTCAGATGGCTCAGGCACTCCTGCTTGTCATAGAGCCCTCGGGCGCCGCTGTCGAGGATAGCCCGCAGCACCATGGGATTGTCCAGCGTGGTCAGCACCAACACCGGCAGGCGCGGGTAGCGCAGACGCACCTGGCGCAGCAGTGCCAGGCCGTCGCCACCCTCGAGCTGAGGCATGCGGTAGTCGGTGATCAGCAGATCGCAGGCATGCTGCTGCAGCGATTCGAGCACTCGGTTGGCGTTTTCGGCCTCGCCGACCACGCTGAAACGCGCGCGCGGGGCGCGCTCCAGCGCAATGCGCAGCCCAAGTCGAACGGCCGAGTGGTCGTCGGCCACAATGGTTTTGATAGTCACCTGGTTGATCTCATCTGCGGAAGCGGGCCTCATGCTATCCGGCGGGTCCCAGGCATGGCTGTAGGGAGTGCGTGGGTGCGACTGTGCGAAAAGTCGACAAAAAGCAGTGTCATTGCCCTGTATTCATATTTCTTCTTTATTATGGGTAGCTTCGATAGGCAAAACCAATCGACAGCATCCAGTTTGCCAATGAGCTATCGGTCGAGCATGTGTCTAGGATGCTGCCTATCGAATTCAAACACGATTTCAACCCCCTGAAGGAGAGTCACCGATGCCGATCATCAACAGCCAAGTCAAGCCATTCAACGCTACCGCTTACCACAATGGCGCTTTCGTGCCGGTCAGCGACGCCGATCTGAAAGGCAAGTGGTCTGTCGTATTCTTCTACCCAGCCGACTTCACCTTCGTTTGCCCAACCGAACTGGGCGACCTGGCCGACAACTACGAAGCTTTCAAGCAACTGGGCGTGGAAATCTATGGTGTGTCGACCGACACCCACTTCACCCACAAAGCCTGGCACGACACTTCGGACACCATCGGCAAGATCCAGTACCCACTGATCGGTGACCCGACTCACACCATTTCGAAGAACTTCGACGTGCTGATCGAGGCCGACGGCATCGCTGACCGTGGCACTTTCGTGATCAACCCGGAAGGCCAGATCAAGATCGTCGAGCTGAACGACGGCGGTGTAGGCCGTGATGCATCCGAACTGCTGCGCAAGGTCAAAGCGGCCCAGTACGTCGCCGCTCACCCGGGCGAAGTCTGCCCAGCCAAGTGGAAAGAAGGCGAGGCCACCCTGGCTCCGTCGTTGGACCTGGTTGGCAAGATCTAAGCAGCTTCCCAGGCTGTCTCCTGCGGGTCACTCCCCGCAGGACTGCATCACCCCTGTAGGAGCGGTCATCGGCCGCGAAAATCCGCCGCGTTTTGCTTGTAAGAACGCAGCGCCTGATTCGCGCCCATCGACCGCTCCCACAGTTTTCAACTTCTCAAAAAGCATCATCGCTCACTCGGGCTCGATTACCCCGGCGGGCAACTGTCGTCTTCGAAACATTCAAAACGGAAATCGCCCTCATGTTGGACGCCAATCTTAAAGCCCAGTTGAAAGCCTATCTGGAACGGGTCACCCAACCGATCGAGATCGTCGCGTCCCTTGATGACGGCGCGAAATCCGAGGAATTGCTCGGTCTGCTGCGCGACATCGACGCGCTTTCGGACAAGATCACGCTGCTCGACAATGGCAACGATGCACGCAAGCCATCGTTTTCCATCAACCGTCCCGGCGCGGACATCGGCCTGCGTTTCGCCGGTATCCCCATGGGTCACGAATTCACCTCGCTGGTACTGGCGTTGCTGCAGGTTGGCGGCCACCCTTCCAAGGCCAGTGCCGAGGTCATCGAACAGATCGCTGCGTTGAAGGGCGAGTTTCTGTTCGAAAGCTATTTTTCCCTGTCATGCCAGAACTGCCCGGACGTGGTCCAGGCGCTGAACCTGATGGCGGTGCTCAACCCCAACATTCGTCACGTGGCCATCGACGGCGCGTTGTTCCAGGCTGAAGTGGAAGAGCGGCAGGTCATGGCCGTGCCGAGCGTCTACCTCAACGGCAAGAACTTCGGTCAGGGCCGCATGGGCCTCGAAGAGATTCTGGCGAAGATCGACACCAGCGCCACTGATCGCCAGGCGGAAAAACTCAACGCCAAGCAGGCGTTCGACATGCTGGTGATCGGCGGCGGGCCTGCCGGTGCGGCAGCTGCCATCTACGCTGCCCGCAAAGGCATCCGTACCGGTGTTGCCGCCGAGCGCTTCGGCGGTCAGGTGCTGGACACCATGGCCATCGAGAACTTCATTTCCGTGCAGGAAACCGAAGGCCCGAAATTGGCCGTGGCGCTTGAAGAGCACGTCAAGCAGTACGAAGTGGACATCATGAACCTGCAGCGTGCCGAGAAACTGATCCCTGGCAAGGACGGTGCGCCCCACGAAGTGATCTTTGCCAGCGGTGCGTCACTCAAAGCCAAGACGCTGATTCTGGCGACCGGTGCGCGCTGGCGTGAAATGAACGTGCCGGGTGAGCAGGAGTACCGCAACCGCGGCGTGGCCTACTGCCCGCACTGCGACGGTCCGCTGTTCAAGGGCAAGCGCGTGGCGGTGATCGGTGGTGGCAACTCCGGTGTGGAAGCCGCTATCGACCTGGCCGGTATCGTTGCCCATGTCACGCTGATCGAGTTCGACACCCAGCTGCGTGCCGACGCCGTGCTGCAGCGCAAGCTGCACAGCCTGCCCAACGTCAAGGTGATCACCAGTGCCCTGACCACCGAAGTGACCGGTGACGGCCAGCGCGTCAACGGCCTGCGCTACAAGGATCGGCAGAGCAGCGAGCATCACGAAATCGCTCTGGAAGGTATCTTCGTGCAGATCGGCCTGCTGCCCAACACCGACTGGCTCAAAGGTACCATCGAGCTGTCGAACCGCGGCGAGATCATGGTCGATGCACGCGGCGAGACCGATCTGCCGGGCATTTTCGCTGCCGGTGACGTGACCACCGTGCCGTTCAAGCAGATCGTGATCGCGGTCGGCGAGGGCGCCAAGGCTTCGCTGGCAGCCTTCGATCACCTGATTCGCACCTCTGCGCCTGCCTGATCGGGCAATTGACGCGGCTTGCGCCGCTGCTACAGGCTTGCGCCGCTGCTACGGGAGGGGCGCTGGACTGACGCGGCTTGCGCCGCTGCTACAGGCTTGCGCCGCTGCTACGGGAGGGGCGCTGGACTGACGCGGCTTGCGCCGCTGCTACAGGAGGGGCGCTTGACTGACGCGGCTTGCGCCGCTGCTACAGGAGGGGCGCTTGACTGACGCGGCTTGCGCCGCTGCTACAGGAGGGGCGCTTGACTGACGCGGCTTGCGCCGCTGTTACGGGGTACGCCTGTAGCAGCGGCGCAAGCCGCGTCGCTTTTGACAATATCAAACCCTCTGCTTCAACTTCTGCTGCGCACCCAATCTTCCAGACAAACTTCAAGTAACTAAAGAAGTTGCCGTCCCCACTGTTGCGTCATTTACGTTTCTGCGAAGTTGCACTATCGTGTGCAAGCAAGCGTGGCATCTGCAAGAGAGCCCGGCTCGAAAAAGGGCAGGGCGCCATCAGGTTCTGTCCGGAGTAGAGACATTGTCAAGACTCGCTGAATACCGTGCCGCCGAAAAGGCATTGCAAGAACAACTCGCTCAGCTCGAAACAATGAAGAACGACGCGGGGTTGAAGAAAGAAATCGAGTTCGAGAAAAAGCTCCTGGGTTTGATGAAAACCTATGAAAAGGGCCTGCGCGACATCGTCGCCATTCTCGATCCGCAAACTGCCTCCGCCAGGGCGCCAGCCCCTGCGCCCAAGCAGCAACGGCGGGCGCGGGTGGTCAAGGTGTACGAGAACCCGCACACCGGCGAGCGCATCGAAACCAAGGGTGGCAATCACCACGGCCTCAAAGCCTGGAAACAGGAGCATGGCGTCAGCACCGTAGACGGCTGGTTGCTTCGCTGAGTGAATTCGATGAAAAACGCTGAGTGAGTGCTCAGGTTTTCACATCCTTTTCACAGCCACTGTTCCATTATGAAATCCGCTGATGGAACAGCGCCCCAAATGCCCGCTTCGGCGGGCTTCTTATTGCCTGAAATTCAAGATTATCTTCCGCGTTACACTCTCCGCGTCTCATTGTCGCGCATTCAAAGCGTCGTCGCGTTTGGCATCGTCCATTGCCTTCCGTATCATGACTCGCAGCTACTGCCCATTCATTCAAGGGAGCTTTCATGAGCCTCGATCATTTGAACAGTGTGCCCGGTGTAACCGCGCAACCTGAAGCCGCCACATCCCAGTTCGTCTTCAACCACACCATGTTGCGGGTCAAGAACATCGAGCGGTCGCTGGACTTCTATACCCGGGTATTGGGTTTCAGCCTGGTGGAGAAGCGGGACTTTGCCGAGGCCCAGTTCAGCCTGTATTTCCTGGCACTGGTGGACAAGTCGACGATTCCTACGGATGACAAGGCGCGCACCACCTGGATGAAGTCGATGCCCGGGGTTCTCGAGTTGACCCACAACCACGGCACCGAGAACGATGCGGACTTTGCCTACCACGATGGCAACAGCGACCCACGTGGTTTCGGTCACATCTGTGTATCGGTGCCGGATATCCACGCCGCCTGCGAGCGTTTCGAGACCTTGGGCGTGGACTTCCAGAAGCGTCTGACCGATGGCCGCATGAAGAGCATCGCTTTCATCAAGGATCCTGACGGCTACTGGGTCGAAATCATCCAGCCCGACCTGTAGCCTTCTGCCCCGCACACCGCGGCGCTTTCTTCGCGGCCGCTGACCGCTCCTACAGGGTCATCCCAGTCTCAGTAGGAGCGGTCCGTGGCCGCGAAGGGGCGATGCGGTCTGGCAGTCATACCGCAGTGCTGCTTCGCGGCCGCTGACCGCTCCTACAGAGGGGGCGTGGCACCGGGGCTACGCTGGGATATGCTGGCGGTAACGCTGGTAGGCGCCGTGATAGGCCGAGACGTTGGCGGGGATGGGTTGGGTGCGACTGGTTTCATCCAGGCGCACGCAGCGTTCGCATAACGGGGCCAAGCCTTGTGGATCCTGGCCGGCGCACCACGCCGCCTGGATTGCCGCGCCCAATGCCGCGGCTTCCGGCTGCTCGGTGCAGACAACCGGGGCGTCCATGATGTCCGCTACTATCTGCCGCCACACCGGGCTCTTCGAGCCGCCCCCGATCAGCCGTATCACGTGGGTTTGCAGGCCGCCTGCACGCAGCAGGTCCAGGCCATAGCGCAGGCCGAAGGTGGTGCCTTCCACTGCCGCGCGGCACAGGTTTGCCGCGCTCAGGTTGTCACTGGTCAGCCCCAGCACCGAGCCGGTGGCGTGAGGCAGCGCGGGTACCCGTTCGCCATTGAGGAACGGCAGCATCACGATACCTGCGGCGCCAATCGGTGCCTGCGCCACGGCCTTGTTGAAACCGCTGATGTCCAACTGCAGCAACTCGCGCACGGCCGTAGTCACATTGGTCAGGTTCATGGTGCAGATCAGCGGCAACCACCCTCCCGACGACGAACAGAACGTCGCCACCGCCGGTTCGTCCAGCACGGTAGGCTGGTCGCTGCAGGCGTACACCGTGCCGGAAGACCCCAAGCTCATGGTGATGACTCCAGGGTGGGTGTTATCGGTGCCGATGGCGCCCATCATGTTGTCGCCGCCGCCGCTGGCGACCACAGCCAACGGATTGATACCCAGGCGCGCGGCAATTCCCGGACGAATCGTGCCCACTGGCTGATGCGACTCGATCAGCGGCGGCACTGCCGCTTCCAGCCGCCCGCTTGGGTCGATCTGGCGCAGCAGGGCGAAGTCCCACTGGCGCTCGCGCACGTTGAAGTAACCGGTGCCCGAAGCGTCACCGTATTCGGCGCGCGCCAGCCCGGTCAGCCAGAAGTTCAGGTAGTCGTGGGGCAACAGCACGTGGGCGATGCGCTCGAATATCTGCGGATGATGCTCGCGGGTCCAGAGCAGCTTCGACACGGTATACCCCGGCGCAATGACCAGCCCCAGGCGGTCGAGCGAGCCCTGTTCACCACCCAGTTCGGCCAGCAGGCGCTCGTTCTGCGGCGTGCTCTCGGTGTCGCACCAGAGCTTGGCCGGGCGCAGCGGTTGCCCGTCTGCGTCCAGCAACACCAGGCCATGCTGCTGGCCGGACACACCGACGCCCAGAATCTGCTGGCCATCGATACCGGCCTGGGCCAGCGCCTGCGCGGTGGCCTGTTCGAACGCAGTCAGCCAGTCACTGGTGAGCTGCTCGCGCCGTCCGTTTTCGCCGCTGATCATATGATGAGCGGCCGAGCCCTGGCCCAGTACCTGGCCGCTGTCAGCGTCGAGGATCAGCGCCTTGGTGCCTTGGGTGCCGCAGTCGATCCCGAGAAACATGGCCGCTTACTCCTCGCCGTCCAGCAGCTGCTTCAGGGTGGCATGCACACCCTGGGTACGCAGGCTGTGGAGATTGCGTTCGAAGGCCGCGACGAACTCCGCCGAGCGTGGGATCTGCGTGCCGAAGATTTCCTCGACCCCCAGCAGCCGTTGCGTGAGCAACGCCTCGTCGGCGACCAGCGTCTGGCAGAACTCGGCGCGTGGATCTGGAATGGTGTAGTGCGTGCCGTTCTCGTCGACGCCGCCCAGATAAAGCGCCCAGGCCGCTACCACCAGCGCCGCACGCTCGGTGCCCTGCCGATCGGCGATCAGGCGGTTGATGGTCGGCACGGTGAACTTGGGAAACTTCGAGGAGCCGTCCGAACACACGCGTTCCAACTGGTCGGCGATGGCCTGGTTGGAGAAGCGCTCGATCAGCGTGTCCTTGTAGCCTTCCAGGTCGATGCCAGGCACGGAAGCCAGTTGTGGCGTGACGTCGAGGTCCATGTAGGCGCGGATGTAGCGCACGAACAGCGGATCGTTCATGGTCTCGTGAACGAAGCGGTAACCTTTCAGGAAGCCCAGGTAGGTCAGGGCCAGGTGGCTGCCGTTGAGCAGTTTGATCTTCATCTCTTCATAGGGCGTGACATCGTCGGTGAACTGCACGCCGACCTTTTCCCAGGCGGGCCGGCCCGCGCCGAACTTGTCCTCTACCACCCATTGCACGAACGGCTCGCAGACAACCGGCCAGCTGTCCTCTACGCCATGCCGTTCGCGCAGTTGGGCGCGATGGGCCTCGCTGGTCATCGGCGTGATGCGGTCGACCATGGCATTGGGGAACTGCACATGGCTGGCGATCCAGTCGTGCAGCGCCGGGTCCTGCAGCGCCGCGAACGCCAGCAACGCCTTGCGCGCGACTGCGCCGTTATGGGGCAGGTTGTCACAGGACATCACGGTGAAGGCGTCGATGCCGGCGTCGCGCCGTCGTTGCAAGGCCGCGCAGAGAAAGCCGAAGACGGTGGTGGGCGTCAGCGGGTGAGCCAGGTCGTGCTGGATCTGCGGCAAGTGAGCCATGAACTCGCCATTGCTGTCGTCGATGCAATAGCCCCCTTCGGTGATGGTCAGTGAAACGATGCGCACCGCGGGCTCGGCCAGCTTGACGATCAGGGCCTCGGCGCTCTCTTCGGCCAGGAGCATGTCGGTGATCGCGCCGATCACCCGCACTTCGGTATCCGGCGTGTCGCCCAGTTCCACCAGGGTGTAGTAGAAATCCTGCTCGGCCAGGGCGTCGCGGACCTTGCGGTCTTCGCTGCGCAAGCCGGCGCCGCAGATAGCCCACTGCCGGGCTTCGCCCTGGTTCATCAGGGCATCGGTGTAGAACGCCTGGTGCGCGCGGTGGAACCCACCGACGCCGATGTGGACGATGCCATGCGCGAGTGTCGTCGGGTCGTAGGCGGGCAACTGGATGTGCTCGGCGAGCTGATGCAGATTCTGTCGATTGAGTTTCATGTTCGGTCCTGTATCAGGCAGCGGCCTGCAGCGGTTTGGCCACGGCAATGCCCTGGGCATCGAAAAGGTGGCAGTACTCGGCGTCCAGCAGCAGGTTCAGGCGTTCGCCGTACTGACTGCGCAGATCGCCGCGGATTCGCAGGGTCAGCGGTTCCTGCGAATCGGTGACGACGTGGCAGAAGGTATCGCTGCCCAGTCGCTCGCTGACATCGGCGGTCACCGCCAACTGGCATTGTCCCGGCTGCGCCAGGTCGAGGTGCTCGGGGCGGATGCCCAGGGTCACCGCATCGCCGACTTTCAGCGTCTGGCTGACGCGGGGCAGGTAGATCCGAGTACCGGCGTCGAGGGCAACTTCGCAGCCCTGGCCATCGATCCGGCTGAGCGTGCCTTTGAGGAAACCCATCTTCGGCGTCCCGAGAAAACCGGCGACGAACAGGTTGGCCGGATGATGGTACAGCTCCAGAGGCGCCCCTACCTGTTCGACGCGGCCGCCGTTGAGCACCACTACCTTGTCGGCCAGGGTCATGGCTTCGACCTGGTCATGGGTGACGTAGATCATGGTGGCCTGCAGTTCCTTGTGCAGGCGCGACAGTTCCAGGCGGGTCTGCACGCGCAGGGCTGCGTCGAGGTTGGACAGTGGCTCGTCGAACAGGAAGATCTTGGGGTGACGGACGATGGCGCGCCCGATCGCCACGCGCTGGCGCTGACCACCGGACAACTGCTTGGGCTTGCGGTCGAGCAGGGCGCCCAGTTCGAGAATGCGCGCAGCTTCCGCTACCTTGCTCTCGACTTCCGCTTTGGGCTTGCCGGCCAGGTCCAGTGCGAACGACAGGTTCTTGCGCACCGTCATGTGCGGATACAGGGCGTAGGTCTGGAACACCATGGCCAGGTCGCGCTTGGCCGGGGTCACTTCGGTGATGTCGCGACCGTCCAGCTCGATGGTGCCACTGCTGACTTCCTCGAGCCCGGCGATCAAACGCAGCAGCGTCGACTTGCCGCAGCCTGACGGTCCGACGAACACCACGAACTCGCGGTCGTGCACTTCCAGGTCGATGCCCTTAATGATCTGCAGGCCTTCGAAGCCCTTTTTCAGGTTTTTTATTTTCAGAGTGGCCATGGGAGTGATCCTTTGGAAAGAGGTGTTGTACGGGCGGGCGTCTTCGCGGGTAGAACCCGCTCCCACAAGGGTGCGCCGCGCCATCGTGCATGGGTCATTTGACCGCGCCGAAGGACAGGCCGCGCACCAGCTGCTTCTGGCTGATCCAGCCGAAGATCAGGATCGGCGCGCAGGCCAGGGTCGAAACGGCTGACAGCTTGGCCCAGAACAAGCCTTCCGGGCTTGAGTACGAGGCGATCAGGGCGGTCAACGGCGCGGCGCCGGAGCTGGTCAGGTTCAACGACCAGAAGGCTTCGTTCCAGCACAGGATCAACGACAGCAGCACCGTCGAGGCCAGGCCACCCTTGCTGATCGGCAACAGCACCCGAAGCATTTCCTGGCCCAGTGTGGCACCGTCCAGGCGTGCCGCTTCGAGGATTTCGCGGGGGATGTCCTTGAAGTAGGTGTACACCATCCAGACCACGATCGGCAGGTTGATCAGGGTGTAGATGACGATCAGGGCAACGCGTGAATCCAGCAGGCCGGCACCCTTGGCCAGCAGGTAGATGGGCATCAGCACACCCACCGGCGGCAGCATCTTGGTGGAGAGCATCCACAGCAAGGTCTGCTTGGTGCGCTTGGTTTCGTAGAACGCCATCGAGTAGGCGGCCGGCACTGCAATCAACATGCACAGGGCGGTGGCACTGAAGGAAATCAGCACCGAGTTCCAGGCGAAGTGCAGGTAGTCGCTGCGCTCCTGAATGTGCAGGTAGTTTTCCAGGGTCGGCGTGAAGATGAACTGCGGTGGTGTGGCGAAGGCGTCGATCTCGCTCTTGAAGCTGGTCAGCACCATCCAGAAGATCGGGAAGAACACCAGGATCGCCACGGCCCAGGCCAGGCAGCCCAGGACCAGGCTTTGCAGGCGACGCGATTGTTGAAGTGTCATGGTGCAGGCCCTCAATTCTTGTCGGTGAGGTTTTTGCCGATCATCCGCACCAGGATGATGGCGGCGATGTTGGCGATGACCACGGCGATCAAGCCACCAGCGGAGGCCATGCCCACGTCGAACTGCACCAGCGCCTGGTTGTAGATCAGGTAGGCAAGGTTGGTGGAGGCGAAACCCGGACCACCGTTGGTAGTGGTGAAGATTTCCGCGAACACCGAGAGCAGGAAGATCGTTTCGATCATCACCACCACGGCGATGGGCCGCGCCAGATGCGGCAGCGTCAGGTGCCAGAAGATCGCCAGGGCGCCGGCGCCGTCAAGCCGCGCGGCCTCTTTCTGTTCCTGGTCCAGCGACTGCATGGCGGTCATCAGCAGCAGGATGGCGAACGGCAGCCATTGCCAACTGACGATGACGATGATCGAGAACAGCGGGTAATGGGCGAGCCAGTCGACCGGTTCGGCGCCGAAGAATTTCCACACCGCAGCGAGGATCCCCGACACCGGATGGAAAATCAGGTTCTTGAAGATCAGCGCGCCAACCGTGGGCATGATGAAGAACGGCGAGATGAGCATCACTCGCACGATACCTCGGCCCAGGAACTCGCTGGCTTCCAGCAGGGCTGCGATCAGTACGCCGAAGACCACGCTGATCAACAGCACGCTGCCGACCAGCAGCAAGGTATTGGTGGCGCCCGGCATGAAGCCGGCGTCGGTGAGGAAGAAGCTGAAATTTTCCAGCCCGACGAATTCGTTCTCGCCGGGGTACAGCAGGTTGTAGCGGATCAGCGAGAAGTAGACGGTCATGCCCAGTGGCACGATCATCCATAGCAGCAGCAAGGCCACCGACGGCGTGACCAGAAACCAGCCGGGGTTGGACAAGCGGCGCTTGCCCGTCACCTCAGCGGCGTCGGGCTGGGGCTTGGCAGTCGTAGTATTCATGAGTGCGCACCTGGTGAGCAGGGCTGCCCGCCACGGTCGGCGGGCAGCAGGGCGGACGTGTTACTGCTTGGGGTAGCCGGCGCGCTTCATGGCGCGTTCGGTCGCCGTCTGCGCAACCACCAACGCCTGGTCCGCGGTGGTCTGCCCGGTCAGCGCGGCAGCGAATGCCTTGCCGACTTCAGTACCGATGGCCTGGAACTCGGGAATGGTCACCAGTTGGATGCCAACGTAGGGCTTGGCATCGGTCTGCTTGGGATCGGCGACCTTCAGCGATTCGAGCGTGATGTGGGCGAACGGCGCCGCCTTCAGGTACTCGTCGGTATAGGTCGACTTGCGCGTGCCAGGCGGCACATTGGCCACGCCGTCGGTCTTGGCGACCAGCGCTGCATATTCCTTGGACGTTGCCCAGGCCGAAAACTGCTGCGCGGCCTGCTGGTTCTTCGAGCTGGCTGGGATGGCCAGGGCCCAGGAGTACAGCCAGGCCGAGCCCTTGTCGGTGGTTTCATGAGGGGCGAAGGTGAAGCCGACACTGTCGGCGACCTTGCTTTGCGTCTTGTCCATGGTGAACGAGCCGGCGACGCTGGCGTCGACCCAGATGGCGCACTTGCCACTGTTGAACAGCGCCAGGTTCTCGTTGAAGCCATTGCTCGAAGCGCCTGGAGGGCCGGACTTCTTCATGTTGTCGACGTAGAAGTTCAGCGCTTTCTTCCAGGCTTCGCTGTCGAACTGTGGCTTCCACTGGCTATCGAACCAGCTGCCGCCGAAGCTGTTGGCCACGGTAGTGATCAACGCCATGTTCTCGCCCCAGCCGGCCTTGCCGCGCAGGCACAGGCCGTATTGGTCTTTGCTCTTGTCGGTGAGTTTTCCGGCGAATTCGGCGATCTGGGTCCAGGTGGGTTTTTCCGGCATCTCGAGACCGGCCGCCTTGAACAGGTCGGTGCGGTAGTAGGTCATCGAGCTTTCAGCGTAGAACGGCAGGGCGTACAGCTGGCCTTTCACCGACAGGCCGTCGCGCACCGAAGGGAAGACATCGTCTATGTCGTAGCTGGCGGGCAGGTCCTTCATCGGTGACAGCCAACCCTTTGCGCCCCACAGCGAGGCTTCGTACATGCCGATGGTCAACACGTCGAACTGGCCGCCCTGGGTAGCGATATCGGTGGTCAGGCGCTGGCGCAGCACGTTTTCTTCCAGCACCACCCAATTGAGCTTGATGTCGGGATGCTCGGACTCGAAAGTCTTGGCCAGGCGCTGCATGCGAATCATGTCGCTGTTGTTGACGGTGGCGATGGTCAGGGTGGTGTCGGCATGGCTGTAGCCACTGACAGCCAGTGCGCCACACAGACCGCTGGCAACGAGCAGGCGTTTGTAGTCTATCGTCATCTCGCATTCCTCTTCGGCACGCGGGGAGGCGGCCTTGGTTATTATTCTTGTGTCTTCGTAGAGGTGAAGCACTGCCTGTGATTACAGACCCCCGCAGGCATTCTGACAAATCCCTGAGTACACCCACGCTGATACTTATTTGCACTGAGCCGGCTGGCGCAGCGACGCGCCAGAGGCGTGCGCAGCATCGTTGTGAGGTTTCGTACAGGTTTCAGGAGCTCGACCGCTGCACGGCCAGGCGACGATAGTGCGACGGCGTCATGCCCTTGAGCTGCTGGAAGCGGCGGTTGAAGTTGGAAATATTGTTGAAGCCGGACTCGAAGCACACGTCCGTCACCGGCCGATCGCCGTCAGCCAGCAGCTCGCAGGACTTGCTGATGCGCAGGCGATTGACGAACTCGACGAAACAGCGGCCGGTGGCCTGTTTGAACACCCGGGAAAAATAGGTCGGTTTCATGCCCAGGTAGGCGGCGACTTCTTCCAGAGACAGCTCGCGCGCATAGTGGGCAAAAATGTAGTCGACCGCGCGGTTGGTGCGCTCCACCGCGTGCTCGTCGGCGTCCTGGGCCGCTGCAGTGCCCGAGAGCAACTGGTAGTCCTCGCAGGCCGCCAGCGATTCCATGAGTATCAAGAAGTGTCCGAGGCGGCTGATACCCTGGCTGTCGGCGATGCGCTGCATCGAGGCACCGGCCTGGGCGATGGTCCGGGCACAGCGGAACTCGATGCCGTAACGGGCTCGTTCGAGCAGCGGCGCAAGACTTTTGAGTTCGCTGAATACCTGGTGGCCATGGTCGAATAGCTCGTCGGTGAAATTGACCAGCATGTCGCGCTTGTTCACCGACTCGTCGTTCTGCAGCTGGCTGATCCAGTTGTGCGGCAGATTGGGCCCGGTGAGAAACAGGCTGCCCGGATTGAAGTTGCCGATGTAGTCGCCGACGAACACTTTGCCGGAGGTGGCGACCAGCAGGTGCAGTTCGTATTCCTTATGGAAATGCCAGCGCACCAGCGGGCACGGGAAACCGTGCTGGCGATAGATGATCGAGCGACCGTCGTGGTCGTCCATCAACTCGTAGGAAGGGTCTGTTATTCGCGTTGCTCGAGTCATGCCGTGGCTGCTTTTGGAGTTGTGCCGATCGGAAATGCGCACCCAAGCATAGCGGTGGACGGGCCTGTGCGTCCAAGGCTGAAACGTCCGGCGTCGAGAAGCCCGGCGTTGAAGCGACCCCCGCTCAGCGGGCGTCGTCGTTCTTGCGCGGCGTGTTCGAGCGCGGCAGGCCCGGCAAGGAGGGGGGCAGGCTGCCGCGGTCCGGCTCCCAGTCGGGAAGCGATGGCCGGCCCTCGTTCGCTGCCGGTTTGAGCAGCTGTACTTGAGCCAGCAGCGCTTCCATGGCGGCCATCAACCCGACCTTGGAATTGGGCAGCACGGGGTGGTGAGGTGGGATGAACAGGCTCAGGGTCGACACCTGCACCAGCGGCGATGCCGGGCAGTCGGTCACACTGAGCACACAGGCTTCGCGGGACTTGGCGTATTCGGCCAGGCGAATGGTGTCGCGGGTGTAGGCGGGCAGGGCGATGGCCAGCAGGGTGTCGTTGCGGGTGATGCCGGACAGTCGATAGGCCGACCCTTCAAGACCGCCGTCCAGGGTCACGCAGTGCGCGCCGGCGCAGAACGGGCTGAGCCCCGCGGCTGCCATGGCGGCGATGTGAAAGCTGTTGCCGAAACCGACCACGAACACATTCTGCGAGCGGGCCAGGCGCAGGGCCATCTCCTCGAAGGTCTGGTTGTCATTCATGCGTGTGACGTTGTCCAGATGGTGCTTGCTGAGGCTGATCTGCTGTTCCAGATCGAACCCCGTCTCCGGTGCCTGCTTGAGCCGGCCTTCGATGACGTCGGCCGCAGACACCACGGCCAGCAGGTTTTCCATCAGGGCAAAGCGCAGGCCGGTGAAACCGTTGAGACCGATCGCATTGGCCAGGCGGTTGACGGCCGCGGTGGAGGTGCCGGTGGCCCCGGCCAGTTCTTCTATGTTGAGCGTTGCGCTGCGGTAGGGGTTGGCTTGCAGGAAGGTGGAGACTTTCTTCAGCGCGGGCCGCAGCTCTTCGTGCTTGCCACGCAATGCGCGCATCAGCTCGGAATCGTACACTTTGGTACTGTCGATAAGCGCCATCGTCGTTCGTCCTGAATGGGCAATAGGAACTACCTTGGACACCAGAGATTAGTTCGCGGGCCACAAAGTGCCAGCGGCCGCTTAGACCGATTGGTTCTTGGATTGGATCCATTGCGAGAAGTATTTCGTGCTCTTGTGCAGATGATGCCGGAGCATGCTGCCGGTGAAGTTTGCCCGGCGATGCTGCGCGAGGCTCTGGCTCAACTGTTGCAGACGCAGGATCAGGGCCTGAGCGTGTGGCTCGGTCGCATACTGGGCGCCCAGATGCTCATGGCACTGTTCATGGGCGGCTTGCCATTGATCCGCGTTTTCGTACAGCTCGACGGCCGCCTGCGCCAGCTCGTCTGCGCTGTGGCCTATCCGGCCCGGCCAGCGCTCGCCGGTACGCATGCCTTCGGCGCCCGTCGGGGTCGTGACGCTGGGCGTACCGCAGAGCATGGCATCGAGCAACTTGCCCTTGATGCCCGCGCCGAAACGCAGTGGCGCCAGTGCCACCCGTGCCTGACCCACCACCTGCAACGCATCCACTGCCCAACCCTTGACCAGGAAACCTTGGGCAGGGTTGTGCAGGGCCGTGGCCTTGGGCGGTGTGTAGGCGCCGTGCACGTGCAATTGCGCGCGCGGCAACTGCTTGCGAATGCGTGGCCAGACCTGCTGCTTCAGCCACAGCACGGCGTCCCAGTTAGGCGCGTGGCGAAAATTGCCGATGCAGACGAAGTGGGCTCTCTGCTCAAAGGTCAGTGCTGCGGTGGCTGGCGGCTCGACCATCAGCGGACAATCATGCAGCAGGCTGGCTGGCACGCCGAAGCGTTCGGTCAGCAGTTGCGTCTCGAACGGCGAGATCATCAAGCTCAAGTCGCAACGAAAGATGGCTGCCACTTCACGCTGGGTGATATCGGCGTCGCTCATGTGCGCGTAGAGCGTGTCCGGTGCTTCGGCGAACAATGCCGAGAAGTCGTTTTCGTCGTCACTTGCGTGCAGGCGCTGCTTGAGCAAACCCTGACGCGCGTCGCGCAGGCTCTGCAGGTCGCAGGTTTCCAGCACACGCACGGCCTGCGGGCAGTGCTGCTCGACCCGCCAACCGAATTGCTCTTCCATCATGAAGCGATCGAACAGGACCATGTCCGGCTGCAACTCCGCCACGAAGCGGTCGAAACTGTCGTCATTGAGCTCGATGGCTCGTTCGGCGATGCCCAGCGCTGCGAGGTCGGCTTTGTGCTCGCCGACCCTGGCGGGGCTGGCGAAGGTCACGTGCCAGCCTTGGGTCGTGAAGCACTGCAGCAACTGCATCATATGCCCGCCGGCCGCGGAAGAGGTGGGCTCGGGCCAGACATAGCCAATGACCAGGACGCGCTGAAAAGACATGGGGCAGACTCGGGGGCAAAAACCGGGCGCGCATTAGGCCATGATTACGCGCCGGGGTGTAGCGGCAGGCGCGGCTTCAGGCCGCCAGCATGCTCTTGACCTTGTCGCGCAACTGGTCGATGGAGAACGGCTTGCCGATCATGGCCATGCCCGCCGGAACGTCCAGCGCTTCGGCGTAGCCGCTGGCGAACAGCACCGGCAGTTCGGGACGCAAGGCGCGCGCCTCGACGGCCAACTCCTTGCCGTCCATGCCGGGCAGGCCCATGTCGGTCATCATCAGGTCGATGGTCTTGGCCGAATCGTTGAGGAAGGTCAGCGCCTGAGGACCGTCCTCGGCTTCCAGTACCTTGAACTCGAATTCCTCCAGCACGTCCACGATCAGCATGCGGACGATCGCATCGTCTTCGACGACAAGAATGGTTTTGGCGGTATCGGACATCGTTCGGATCCTGGTCGGCAAAGGGCGCAGACGGCGCCGAGCCGTCATGTCGCAGATAACGTTACGCCCCGAGGGCAACGAGCACCCGGGAAGCAGGGCGCCAATCATAAAGCATGGGTCGGGGTCAGGCCATGCTTGTGGAGGCATTAAACGAGACCATTCCCACGTTTAGATGTGAAAATTCTTACGAAGCATGAGGAAAAAACCTAACAAATTGACTGAATTGCGGCAAAATCCCCGACCTCGAATACAGGATCCGGGCCCAAGGACATGAACAAACCCTCTTCGATCGACGAGCAGAGCTTCCGTCGCCTGCTCAGTCGCAACGTTGGCTTGCCGCTGGGCGTGGGCGTGCTCAGCGTGGCCGTGTTCATTGCGATCATCGTTTACCTGCTGTCGGTGATCGACTGGGTCGAGCACACCGACCGGGTCATCAACAACGCCAACGAAGCGACCAAGCTGTCGATCGACATGGAAACCGGGATGCGGGGGTACCTGCTCTCGGGTGCCGAGGGCTACCTGGACCCCTATGAGCTGGCCAAGCCGCGCCTGGCCGCCGAGTTGCCAGCCTTGCAGGCCTTGGTGGCCGACAACCCGCGCCAGGTCGATCGCCTGACCCGCATCATGGCGCTGCAGAAGGACTGGCTCTCCTACGGCGAGGAGCTGATTTCGCTCAAGCGCGCCACCGGCGACTATTCCAGCGTGGTCCAGACCGGCCGCGGCAAGCGCCTGACCGACGCAATCCGCAAGGAATACGAAGGCTTCATTGCCATGGAGCAGCAACTGCGGGTGGAGCGCAGCGAAAACGTGTCGCGCACCATCTGGGCATCGGTCAGCCTTTATGTACTGTTCGTTCTGGTGGTCAGCGCCTTGCTGGCGTATTTCGGCCGACGCGACATGACCGAACTGTCGACCTCCTATGGCGGCAACCTGGCTGCCCTGCAAAAGGGTGCCAAGCGCCTGCAGGACCAGGCCTGGCTGCGCACCGGCCAGACTCAGCTGGCCGAGCAGTTGCTGGGCCAGCAGACCCTGCAGATGCTGGGCCGCAACATGCTGCAGTTCTTCGCCCAGTACCTGGGGTCGGTGGTCGCGGCGGTGTACATCCGCGAAGAGCACGGCAACCTGCGCCGTATCGCCTCGTACGGGTTCTCCCGCGAGCGTGAGGTGACGGACCAGTTGCTGATCAATGGCGAGGGTATTGCCGGCCAGGCCGTGCAGCGCAACCGGGTCATCCGCCTGGACGACGTGCCGGCCGATTACCTGCGTTTGAGCTCAGGCCTGGGCGAGGGCGCAGCCCGCAGCGTGCTGGTCATCCCGACCAGCGACAACGACCAGATCAACGCCGTGGTCGAGTTGGGTTTCCTGCGACCCCTGACCGACCGCGACCTGGAAATCGTCGAGCTGCTGGCCGACAACATCGGCACCGCCATCGAAGCGGCCCGCTACCGTCAGCGCCTGCAGGAAGTGCTCGCCGAAACCCAGCAGCTCAACGAAGAGCTGCAGGTGCAGCAGGAAGAGCTGAAAACCGCCAACGAAGAGCTCGAAGAACAGTCGCGGGTGCTCAAGGAGTCCCAGGCTTACCTGGAAACCCAGCAGGCGGAACTGGAGCAGACCAACGAGCAGCTGGCCGAACGCACCGATGCACTGGGCCAGCAGCGCGATGCGCTGGATCGCAAGAACCTGGAGCTCAACCAGGCCCAGGTACAGCTCGAGGAGCGTGCCGACGAGCTGCAGCGTTCGAGCCGCTACAAGTCCGAATTCCTCGCCAACATGTCCCATGAGTTGCGCACGCCACTCAACAGCTCGTTGATCCTGGCCAAGCTGCTGGCGGAAAACCCTCAGGAAAACCTGACCAGCGACCAGGTCAAGTTCGCCGAGTCGATCTACTCCGCGGGCAACGATCTGCTCAACCTGATCAACGACATCCTCGACATCTCCAAGGTCGAGGCAGGCAAGCTCGACCTGCGACCGGAGAACAGCAGCGTGCCGCGTCTGGTCGACGGCCTGCGCATGACCTTCGAGCCGCTGGCCGGGCAGAAGCACCTGGAACTGTCGGTGCAGATCCTTCCCGACGCACCCGCGATGTTGTACACCGATCGCCAGCGAGTTGAGCAGATTCTCAAGAACCTGCTGGCCAACGCGCTGAAGTTCACCGAGCAGGGCAGTGTCGAACTGTTGGTGTCCGGCCACGCCAACCAGGGCATCGCCTTCCAGATTCGCGACACCGGCATCGGTATCGCCGTCGACCAGCAGCAGGCCATCTTCGAGGCCTTCCGCCAGGCGGACGGGACCACCAACCGCCGCTACGGCGGCACTGGCCTGGGCCTGTCGATTTCCCGCGACCTGGCCAACATGCTCGGCGGCTACATCACCGTCAGCAGCGAGCTGGGCAAGGGCAGCACCTTTACTTTGGTATTGCCGCAACGCTACGAAGAAATCATCGAGGCACCGCGGCATGCGCCCCAGCCCATGGTGATCGCTGCGCAGCCGGTGTCCAACACCCCGGCCGTGCTCGAAGCGCCGCTCACCGTGGCGCGCTTTGCCGACGACCGCGATAAGGGCCCGTTCACCAAGCGCTGCATACTGGTGGTCGAGGATGAGCCGAACTTCGCGCGTATCCTCTACGACCTGGCGCATGAGCTGGACTACCACTGTCTGGTGGCCCACGCCGCCGATGAGGGCTTCGACCTGGCGGCGACCTTCGTGCCCGATGCGATCCTGCTCGACATGCGCCTGCCCGATCATTCCGGCCTGACCGTGCTGCAGCGCCTCAAGGAACTGGCCACAACGCGGCACATTCCCGTACACGTGATTTCGGTCGAGGACCGGGTCGAGGCGGCCATGCACATGGGCGCGATCGGCTATGCGGTCAAGCCGACCACCCGCGACGAACTCAAGGAAGTCTTCGGCCGCCTGGAAGCCAAGCTGACGCAAAAGCTCAAGCGCATTCTGCTGGTGGAAGACGATGACCTGCAGCGCGAGAGCATTTCCCTGCTGATCGGCGACGACGACATCGAGATCACTGCCGTGGGCTTTGCCCAGGAGGCGCTCGACCTGCTGCGCGACAACGTCTACGACTGCATGATCATCGACCTCAAGCTGCCCGACATGCTCGGCGGCGACCTGCTCAAGCGCATGTCCAACGAGGAGATCCGTGCGTTCCCGCCGGTCATTGTCTACACCGGGCGCAACCTCACCCGCGACGAAGAAGCCGAGCTGCTCAAGTACTCCCGTTCGATCATCATCAAGGGCGCGCGTTCGCCCGAGCGGCTGCTCGACGAAGTGACGCTGTTCCTGCACAAAGTCGAATCGCAGTTGTCCCATGAGCGGCAAAAGATGTTGAAAACCGCCCGCAGTCGCGACAAGGTCTTCGAGGGCCGCAAGATCCTCGTGGTAGACGACGACGTGCGCAATATCTTTGCCCTGACCAGTGCCCTTGAACACAAGGGCGCCATCGTTGAAGTAGGCCGTAACGGCCGAGAGGCAATCGAAAAGTTGAATCAGGTCGAGGACATCGATCTGGTGTTGATGGATGTGATGATGCCCGAGATGGATGGCTACGAGGCCACCCGCGAGATCCGCAAGGACCCGCGCTGGCGCAAGCTGCCGATCATCGCGGTCACTGCCAAGGCCATGAAAGACGATCAGGAACGCTGCCTGCAGGCCGGTTCCAACGACTATCTGGCCAAGCCCATCGACCTGGATCGTCTGTTCTCGCTGATCCGCGTGTGGTTGCCGCAACTGGAGCGCATGTAGTGAGTGATTCCCTGGCCGGCAAGCCCTCCCAGCCGGCTGCCGAGCGCAATATCGATATCGAGATCCGTTTGCTGATCGAGGCGATCTACCTCACCTACAGCTACGATTTCCGCGATTACTCGGGCGCGTCGGTGAAGCGTCGCATCCTGCACGCGCTGCGCCAGATGGAGTGCAGC
Source organism: Pseudomonas baltica (assembly GCF_014235765.1). Classification (GTDB taxonomy): domain Bacteria; phylum Pseudomonadota; class Gammaproteobacteria; order Pseudomonadales; family Pseudomonadaceae; genus Aquipseudomonas; species Aquipseudomonas baltica. The sequence goes on along the minus strand of NZ_JACMYH010000001.1, from coordinate 768,603 downwards.
AGCGTCTCGTCGTTGCAGGCTCGGGTGCTGCACGAGCCTACGGCGTTCATGGAGCTGCTGCAGTACCTGACGATTCCGGTAAGCGAGATGTTCCGTGACCCCGAGCACTTCCTGGCGCTGCGCCGTGAGGTGGTGCCGCTGCTCAAGACCTACCCATCGCTCAAGGTCTGGATCGCCGGGTGCAGCACCGGCGAAGAGGTCTACTCCATGGCCATTCTGCTGCGCGAGGAAGGTCTGCTCGACCGCACCATCATCTATGCCACCGATATCAACCCGACCTCCCTGGAAAAGGCCAAGCAAGGCATCTACTCCATGGAGAGCGTGCGCGCCTATACCCAGAGCTACCAGCGCGCCGGTGGCACCCGCTCGTTCGCCGACTACTACACCGCGGCCTACGGCAACGCCATCTTCGACAGCAGCCTGCGCGAGAACGTGACCTTCGCCGACCACAGCCTGGCCACCGACAGCGTGTTCTCCGAGACCCAGTTGGTGTCCTGCCGCAATGTGCTCATCTATTTCAACAAAGGCCTGCAGGACCGCGCCTTCGGGCTGTTCCACGAATCCCTGAGCCATCGCGGCTTTCTCATGCTCGGCAGCAAGGAAACCCTGGATTTCTCGGCCTACAGTTCGCGCTTCGAAACCCTGACGCGCCCCGAACGGATCTATCGCAAGTCATGAGTCGTTTCCAAGCGGTGGTGGTGGGCGCATCGGCCGGTGGCGTCGAGGCACTGCTGGGGGTGTACGGGCAGTTGCCGATGGATTTCAAGCTGCCGGTGCTGACCGTGCTGCACCTGCCGGACGAGCGTCACAGCCAGTTGGCGGAAGTGTTCGAAAGGCGCTTGAACCGGCCGGTGCGCCAGGCGCGTGACAAGGAGCCCATCGAACCCGGTATGTTCTACTTTGCCGGCCCCAGTTATCACCTGTCGGTCGAGCGCGATTTCAGCCTGTCGTTGAGCCAGGAGGAGCGGGTGCACTATTCGCGTCCAGCCATAGACTTTCTCTTCGATTCGGCCGCCGATGCCTATGGCAGCGGGTTGATCGGGGTATTGTTTACGGGGGCCAACGAAGACGGCGCGCGAGGTCTGGCCAGCATCAAACACAAAGGTGGCTTGACCATCGTCCAGGACCCCGCCGAGGCGCGGGTCGCGGTCATGCCGCAGGCGGCCATCCGCCTGCAGGCGCCTGATCACATTCTTTCACTCCACGGCATTGGCTGTCTGCTTGCCGAGCTGGAACGAAGCACATGCTAAGCAACGTCCAAGCAAAACTGTTGATCGTCGATGACCTGCCGGAGAACCTGCTGGCCCTGGAGGCGTTGATCGCCAGCCCCGGCCGCGAGGTGCACAAGGCACTCTCGGCCGACGAAGCTTTGTCGCTGCTGTTGCAGCACGAATTCGCCATGGCCATTCTCGATGTGCAGATGCCGTGCATGAACGGCTTCGAGCTGGCCGAGCTCATGCGCAGCACCGAGAAGACCAAGAACATTCCGATCGTGTTCGTCAGCGCCGCCGGGCGCGAGCTCAACTATGCCTTCAAGGGCTACGAAAGCGGCGCCGTGGATTTCCTCCACAAGCCGCTGGACATGCAGGCGGTGAAGAGCAAGGTCAGCGTGTTCGTCGACCTGTACCGCCAGCGCAAGACCCTCAAGGAACAGCTCGATGCGCTGGAGCGCTCGCGTCAGGAACAGGAGGTGCTGCTCAAGCGCCTGCAAGTGACCCAGAGCGAACTGGAGCATGCCGTGCGCATGCGCGACGACTTCATGTCGATCGTTTCCCACGAAGTGCGCACTCCGCTCAATGGGCTGATCCTGGAAACGCAACTGCGCAAACTGCACCTGGCGCGCGATAACGCCGATGCCTTCACCCTCGACAAGATGCGCGCCATGGTCGAACGCGACGAGCGCCAGATAAAGAGCCTGATCCGCTTGATCGAGGACATGCTCGATGTGTCGCGCATCCGCACCGGCAAGCTGTCCATCCGTCCTGCCCAGTTCGATCTGGCGCAACTGGTGCGCAATCTGGTCGACAGTTTTGCGCCTCAGGTGGCTGCCGCCGACTGCACCATCAGCCTGCGTGCGGATGAGCCGGTGCTGGGCATCTGGGACGAGTTCCGCATCGAGCAAGTGGTCAGCAACCTGATCTCCAATGCCTTGCGCTACGGTGGCAAGGGGCCGGTGGAGGTCACGGTGTACGGGCACAACGGCTGGGCGCGCGTGGAAGTGCGGGACCATGGCATCGGTATCAGCAAGGAAAACCAGCTGCGCATCTTTCAGCAATTCGAGCGGGTGTCGGGCAGCAACGTGGTAGCGGGCCTGGGCCTGGGCCTGTTCATTTCCGAGCAGATCGTGGCGGCCCACGGCGGGCGCATCGAAGTCGACAGCGCCCTGGGCGACGGCGCGACGTTCCGGGTCAGCCTGCCGCTTTAGGAATAAGCGCACTCACACGCAACCTCTGTCGCAGGTCATGGTCGTAATGGCAGCGAAACATATAAGTACATAGGCTTCCCCATGAGTGAAGATGCACAAGATGTCGTTCTCATCGTAGAGGACGAACCGTTGATATTGATGGTCCTGGCAGACTACTTGTCCGGCCTGGGCTATCGCGTCCTGAAAGCCGAGAATGGCGAGCAGGCACTGGAAATTCTGTCGACCAAGCCGCACCTGGACCTGATGGTCACCGACTATCGTCTGCCCGGTGGCATTTCCGGGGTGAAGATCGCCGAGCCCGCCGTATTGCTGCGGCCCGACCTGAAGGTGATATTCATCAGTGGCTATCCGGCGGAAATCCTCGAAACCAACAGCCCGATCGCGCGCAAGGCACCGATCCTGGCCAAGCCGTTCGACCTGGATACGCTGCACGAGCAGATCCAGGAACTGCTGGCCTGAACGAGCAGGGCGCCTGGCCTGAAGGTCAGGTGCCCTGTTTGTTTGCAGGCATTTTGTTTGTAGGCATTCGCCGTCTGCTTCAGGGGGTTGGCAATGCGGCCCCTTTGGGCCAGAGCAACCACACCTGACCTTCCTGCTTCATGTTGCCGGCCAGCTCGCCGGCTTCTGCTCCCGTCCCCCAGAACAGATCGGCACGCACTTCGCCGGCAATGGCGCCACCGGTGTCCTGCGCGGCCACTGGGCGAACGACCGGGGTGCCGTCCGGGCGCGTGGTCGAGAGCCATAACAGGCTACCCAACGGGATCACCTTGCGATCGATCGCCACGCTGTAGCCTGCGGTAAGGGGCACGTTGAGCGAGCCACGCGGCCCTTCGTTGCTGTCCGGCCGAAGGCTGAAGAACACGTAGCTCGGATTGCTGGCGAGCAGTTCCGGTACGCGCTGGGGGTTGGCCACGGCCCAGTCTCGGATGCGGCCCATGCTCACTTCTTCTTTCTTCAGCAGGCCCTGGTCCACCAGCCAGCGGCCGACCGGGCGGTAGGGGTGGCCGTTCTGGTCAGCGTAGCCGACGCGCAGTTGCCGACCGTTGTCCAGCTGCAGGCGCCCCGAACCTTGAATCTGCAGGAACTGCAGGTCCATGGGGTCGCGCATCCACGCCACCACGGGCGCGTTGTCGATGCCCTGACGCTGGATGGTGGCCGCGTCGTCATAGGGACGCAGCACCTGGCCGTCGAGCCGCCCGCGCAGGCGCTTGCCTTTGAGTTCGGGGTAAAGGCTGTCCAACTGCACGCTGATCATGTCTGCCGGTACGCCGTAGACAGGTACCGGATGCCCTGCGTCGGCCTTGAGGCTGCCGGGATAGACAGGCTCGTAGTAGCCAGTGATCAGGCCGTGTTCGCCTTTTTCCGCAGAGCGCAGGCCGTAGACCTGCAGTTGTGCCTGAAGGAAGGTGCGGATCGCGGTGGGAGCAGTGTCCACCGCTTGCGCCGAGGCGCAGGTGGCGCCCCAGATCGCATCCTTGGCCAGCCGCTGGCAAGCCGAGCGCCAGGCAGTGAAGCCGGCCTGCAGGTCGCTGTCGCTGACCTTGGGCAAATCATCCCAGGTGGCCGGTGCGTAGGTGGCGACGGGTTGTGTGGGTGGCACGGGCTTGTTGTCGTTGTCGCAGGCGGACAACAGCGCCAGCGCCGGCACGACGCCGATGAGCAGGCGTCGCCAGGGGAAACGGAAATGGGTCACGCAACGCATCCTGATAGCGAGAAGAGGCGGCTACTTTGGATAAACCCACCCCCAACGTCAAATCCATGCGGCGAACAGGTATGCAGCGGTGGCCGCCGACGCGGCTCGCGCCGCTGCTAAAGAATGACACCATCCCCTGTAGCAGCGGTGCAAGCCGCGTCTGGCTTGATGCGGTTGTACAGGCTTACTGTGTTGCCGCCGACGCGGCTTGCGCCGCTGCTACAGAACCTCATCTCCTGTAGCAGCGGCGCGAGCCGCGTCCGGCTTGATGCGCTTGTCCACCTGCATCAGCAATAGCTGGCAATCCGACGTACCTGGCCCTGTCCCTGGCCCAGGGTCCACTCGCGATTGAGGGTCTGGAACACATCGTTGACGAACTGCCGATCGGCCGCCGCTTTCTTGCCGACGTAGCCCTTGCCGCGGCGGTAGATCGGCATGCGCGCGCGCAGTTCGGGATGGCTGCGCTCGAAATCCTCGCCGTCGGCGTCATTGGCGAGGGCGTCGATATGTACATCGCCCCGCTGGCAGACCCAAAGAATGTGGTCGTCGAGGCTGTCACGGCCGGCTGCCAGAATGCGGGCGAGCTGGTCAACGGTGGGCTGCTGGTTCAGGTTCATGTGTATGCTCCTTGAGCTCTGTGTGATCTGTCAGGTTGTGGTCCCCAACACGGGTCGGCAGATACGCTTCACGTGTTGTCCGTCTAGGTCAGTACTGGCTCGAGCTCGATGTGTAGTGCTTGAAACCATCACTACATGAAAGCCATGGCGTTCAGGTTGCACCTACCCGCGGGGTACGCGGATCACATCGGAGTGACTCGATGGCTCATCGAGCAGGACTGGTTTCGCCTCTGCTCTGTTCCCGATCAGGGAGACGGCCTCATCATGCAAGTCACAACGAGTCGCGTCAATGAATATGTAGTGCTTTCTTATCAGCACTACATATTTTATTTATGACCTGCAAGTCACGCATTCCGGCCTGCTTCACCGCACATGGATCCTGTCGCGCGGTGTTTGCAATCCGCAGCTCAGCGCCTTGCCCTTGCTCAGGCCCACGAAAGCCCCGGCAAGGCTTGATTGTTCGAGCGTCTCCCATAATCATGCTCGGCCCGAGCGCAGAAGGTGCGTCCTGTGCAAGTACCCAGTGGAGCCGTATGGAGTTCAAGCAGAGTCTGAGTCGACGGATCGTCATCGTGTTTGCCTTGATGAGCGCTTTCGTCGCCGGCGTATTCGCTGTGGGTATCGTGGCTACCGTGCATCTGGTGGAGCGCAAGCTGACGACCATGAGTTTGAGCGGCAACATGCATCGCCTGCTGTTGGTCGACAATGCGGACGATTGGCGCCACCGCCCCGAGAAAGACGAGCTGTTCTACATCGAGGGTGGCAACGGCGACCTGAGCATGCCCAACGAGCTCAAGACCCTGCCGATCGGTTTCCAGAAGCTCACGCTCGGGCCGCGCACCTACTACGCCATGGTCGCCCGCGTCGACAATCGCCAGTACGTATTGCTGCGTGACCAGGAGGGTATGGAACAGCGTGCCAATGTGCTGTTCATCGTGGTAGGCGCTGGCTTTCTGCTGAGCATCGCCCTGGCGATCATGCTGGGCGGACTCCTGGCCCGCCGGGTGATGGCGCCGGTCGTGCGGCTGGCCCGGCAGGTGCGCCATCGCGACAAGATGCTCGGCCTGGCTCCGCCGCTGTCGCCCGATTACACCGACGATGAAGTCGGCGAACTGGCGCGCTCCTTCGATGAAACGCTGAGCAAGCTGCGCGCGGCGCTCAATCGCGAGCAGATGTTCACCAGCGACGTGAGCCACGAATTGCGCACGCCGTTGATGATTCTCGCCAGTTCCTGCGACCTGCTGCTGGCCACCGAACTGGATGAGCGCTCGCACCGTCAAGTGGCGCGGATTGCACGGGCCACCGACGGCATGAGCCAACTGGTTGAAACGTTCCTGTTGCTGGCACGCGACCGCGATGCGGCTAGCCATGGCAATCCTTCTGCCACCTTGCGCCGGACCGCCGACGAACTGGTCGAGATCTGGGGGCGCCAGATAGAGGCCAAGGGCCTTGAATTCATCTATGTGGCCGACAACCATTCGAGCGAGGTCTACAACCATGCATTCCTGCATTCGGTAATGGGCAACCTGCTGCGCAACGCATGGCACTACACCGACACCGGGTTCGTGCGCCTGACCCTGACCGAAACCGGGTTCCACGTGGAGGACAGCGGTATCGGCATTCCAGAGGAAAAGCGCAACGCCATGTTTCAGCCATTCGTGCGCGGGGACGAGCAGCGCGGCGAGGGCCTGGGCCTGGGCTTGTCCCTGGTGCAGCGCATCTGTGTCAACCAGGGCTGGCACGTGAGCCTGAGCAGTCGCGAGCCCCATGGGTGTTTTTTTGCCGTGCAACTGGGCGACGCCTAGCGCCGGAACACGCTCGACCCGTGCGCCCAGTCACAGTCTTTTTGTGAACCTTGCCACCTTTTTGTGGTCTTTCAGCTGGCGGCTTGAACCGACGGCATGCCGGGCAATAGGCCCAGGAGGGGCTTTTCATCGCCTCTCTTCGCAAGTAGTAGCCACCCGTAGCGGTAGTAGCGACAGGCACGACCGGTGCAGGCCCAGCCCGCGGGACATTGTTGTCCGGCTTTCGAATGGTCCGTTCATCGGGGCCTTTTTTCTTATTCATGTGAAGATCGCCATGCCCTCATCTCAACGTCTTTCTACCGTATTCAGCCGCACCCGCCTGGTTGCCACCGGCCTGTTCACCGGGCTGTTGTTCACTGTCGGCCCTGCGCATGGCGAAGAAGCACCCGACACCAGCCGCTGGGTCAGCGACAACCTCAGTACCTTCGTGCGCAGCGGCCCGACCGATGGCTATCGCATCGTCGGCAGCTTGAAGTCCGGTCAGAAAGTCGAATTGCTTTCCACTCAGGGTGACTACAGCCAGGTGCGCGGCGAGGGTGGTTCCAGTGTCTGGATCCCCAGCAGCGACCTGCAACCCACCCCCGGCCCTGCCGAACACGTTCCGCTGCTGACCCAGCAGGTGGCCGATCTGAGCGGCAAGCTGCAGTCCATCGATGACAGCTGGAAGAACCGAGTCCAGGGCATGCAGGAAACCCTTGATGCGCGCAAGAAGTTGATCGACGAGCTGGAAGCGCGCAGCAAGGCGCTGAACGCCGAGCTCAGCGATGCCCAGTCCGAATTGCGCAGCACCCAGGCGAAGTTGGGTGATGAAAACAAGCACGTCATGATGAGCTACATGGTCTATGGCGGCAGCATTGCCGGTGCTGGTTTGCTGGCCGGGCTGATCCTGCCGATGATGACGCGTGGTCGCAAGCGTAACGATCGCTGGTTCTGAGGGCGGCGCCTACAGGTTGCGCTGAACCCGCCCGACCGCTCGATGATCTATGGTGTTGCACTCCATATCGCCACACAGAGAGAGCCTTGCCATGAATACCAGTGATCTACTTGAACAACTGCTGCGCGGTCGCAGCGGACAATCCTCGGCCGGCCAGCCTGGCGCTGCCAAAGGGCAGGGCGGACTGGGCGGTTTGCTGGGCGGACTACTCGGTGGCGGCCGCGGCGCATCGGGCGGCGCCGGGCTGGGTGGGCTCGGCGGTTTGCTGGGTGGCATGCTGGGCGGAAGCGGGGGCAGTCGTTCCGGTTCGAGCAAGTACGCTGCCATGGCGTCGTTGGCAATGATGGCTTACAAGGCCTATCAGACCTGGCAGCAACAGCAGGCAGCCGCACCCCAGCAAGCGTTGCGCACAATCGATCAGCTGTCCGACTCCGAGGTGGAAGGCCACAGCCATGCGATTCTGCGGGCGTTGATTGCCGCGGCCAAGGCCGATGGCCGAGTGGATGCACAAGAGGAAGCCGCGATTCGCGCCGAATTGACCGAGCATGCCGAGGATGCGCAGTTGCAGCAGTGGCTGGACGCAGAATTGGCGCGGCCGCTGGACGCGCAAGAGCTGGCCAGTGCCGCCGATGGCCCGGCGATGGCAGCAGAGATGTACCTCGCCAGCGTGATGCTCATGGGTCAGCAGGATGCCGGCGAGCGGGCCTGGCTCGACCAACTGGCAGCCGCCCTGAACCTGGCCCCGGAACTTCGCGCCCAGCTCGATCAGCAGGCCAAGACGCAATAACCCCCACCTCAAAAGCCGTACGGCGATGCTGCAGGCCAATCCCATGCACCGCCGACGCGGCTCGCGCCGCTGCTACAAACACCGCACCCCCAACGCCCAGCAACCCAGCAAACGCACGCAACCCTGTAGCAGCGGCGCAAGCCGCGTCCGGGCGCAGCGCCAATCCGCGTACGGTCGTTACAAGGGCCCCAATTCCAACCAGATCGGGGCATGGTCCGAAGGTTTTTCCATGGCGCGCAGGTCGTAGTCGATACCGGCGGCCCGAACCTGCGGCAGCAGCCCGCGGGATGCCAAAATCACATCGATGCGCAGGCCGCGCTTGGGCTGGTCTTCGAAGCCGCGGCTGCGATAATCGAACCAGCTGAACCGGTCGGCCACTTCCGGGTGCAGATGGCGGAAGCTATCGACCAAGCCCCAGTCCTGCAACCGTTGCATCCATTCGCGTTCTTCGGGCAAGAAGCTGCACTTGCCCGTCTTCAGCCAACGCTTGGCGTTGTCCGCCCCGATACCAATGTCGCAATCCTGGGGCGAAATGTTCACATCGCCCATCACGATCAATGGCTGATCGTTGCTGAATCCGCTTTCCAGCAAGCTCTGCAGGTCGCTGTAGAAGCGTCGTTTGGCGGGAAACTTGGTCGGGTGATCGCGGCTTTCACCTTGCGGGAAGTAGCCGTTCATCACCGTGACGACCTGGCCTTGGGCATCGGCGAATGTGCCACGGATGAAGCGGCGTTGAGCGTCGTCTTCGTCATCGGCGAAGCCTTTGTCGATACTCAGCGGGGCGGCGCGAGAAAGCAGCGCAACCCCGTAGTGCCCTTTCTGCCCATGAAAGTGCACGTGATAGCCCAGCGCCTCGACCTCGGCCTGCGGAAACTGCTCGTCCGACACCTTGGTTTCCTGCAGGCCGATCACATCGGGCTGGTGCTTGTCGATCAAGGCCGCCAGCTGATGCGGGCGGGCGCGCAAGCCGTTGATGTTGAACGAGACGATTTTCATGGTCGCGGATCCTGGCAAATGCGCGATGCTAACGAAGTGTGGCGCAAGCGACCAGCGCGGCGGCGTGCAATCCAGCGTGACTTGCCTGCGCCAGGCACGGAACCCCTGCCGCCGCGCATCGTCCATTGACTACTCGTTGCACTCGCCAAGGACAGACCTCCATGCTCCAGACCTCGACCACCGCTGCAGAAGTACGTCAGCTTGATGGTGGTTACGCTCGGGAAACCCGTGCGCTGCTCTATCAGACCTACCTGCTGGACCCGACCTTTGCCTACCTGTTCGAAGCCGATCGTCCTGGGTTCGAACGCCGCGTGCGTTCCACGGTGCGGCAACTGGTCAATCAGCACTTCCTCCAGGACCTACCGGCGCTGGGCCTGTTCTTCAATGACCGTCTAGCCGGCGTTGCGCTGGTAGCGCCGCCCCAGCGTCGCCTGGGCATTACCGAGAGCTGGGCCTGGCAATGGCGGATGATGCTGGGCACCGGCGTGGAAGGTACCCGCCGTTATCTTGAATACCATCACGCCGTGCAGCATTGCCTGCCTTCGGATGCGGTGCATGTGCTGCCGCTGATGGGGCTGCATCCCGATTACCAGGGCCCTGAACTGGCTGAGCAACTGCTGACGGCGGTACACAACTGGTGCGCCCAGGACCCGACGTCCGAAGGCGTGGTGTTGGACACCGGCAATCCGCGCTATCTGGCGTTCTTCGAACGGCAAGGCTATACCCAGATCGGCGAAGTGCCATTGGGTCCGGTGGTCGAGTACGTGTTCTTCCATCCCAGCCCTGAAACGGTCCGCAGTTCTGAAACAGTCGGTTACGCACAAGGCTGAACTCCAGTCATCCACGACGCCTGGCAGGGTCCAAATCGACGTACAGGTCGTGATAGCATTCGCCTATGAACTATTCAGGACGATTGGCCGGCAGCCTGGCGCTGCTGGTTGCATGTATGGCGGCTCAGGCCCAAAGCGTACTCGATGTGCGCATCAACCCTGCCAATGCGGCGCTCAAGAGCAATGTCGAAGGCTATATCGGCAGCCTGGGCGATCGTGACGGCGAGGCACTGTTGCGCTTCAGTCGCGGGGCCGAGGAGCAGGCGCAGAAAGCGGCGCAGGCGTTGGGCTATTACCAGGCGCGAGTGAGCAGCGAAGTACAGCCGGGAGAAAATCCCCGCCTGCTGCTGCACATAGAGCCGGGAGAGCCTATACATCTGCGCAACGTCACCGTACGTGTCGAAGGTCCGGCGGCGCAAATGAAGGCCTTCCGCGTACCGCACAGTCGCGAGCTGGCTACTGGCGCGGTGCTCAACCACGGTCAGTACGAGAATGCCAAGCAGCTTATCCAGAACCAGGCCTCGCGCTATGGATTCTTCAGTGGCACCTTCAGCAAGCAGCGCCTGGCCGTCGACCCACGGGCAGGCCTGGCCGACATCGAACTGGTGTACAACAGCGGTCCGCGGTTCAAGCTGGGCAAGGTCAGTTTCCAGGGCGACACGCCTTTCGACGATGAACTGCTGCAGCGCATGGTGCCCTTCAAGGAAGACACCGCCTACGATTCCGAACTGATTGCCGAGCTTAACCAGGCGCTGCAATCGAGTGGCTATTTCGAAGGCGTGCGGGTCGACGCGGCGCCAACGGCAGCCACCGAGCGGGTCATTCCCGTGGACGTGCAACTGACCACGCGCAAGCCCCGGACCATGGGGTTGGGCCTGGGTTATTCGACCGATGTGGGGCCGCGCGGCAAAGCCAACTGGACCCGCCACTGGGTCAACCCCCAGGGCCACAGCTATGGTGCGGAAATGGAGCTTTCCGCGCCTCGGCAGAACGTCGGGCTCTGGTATGACATCCCCCTGGATCCACCCCTCACCGACAAACTGCGCTGGGCTGGTGGCTATCAATACGAAGAGCTGGCCGACACCGACAGCCTGAGCAAACTGCTGACATTCGGCCCGGAATGGCACAGCAAGTTGCCCAGCGGCTGGCAGCGGGTCATCTCGCTGAAGTGGCAACGCGAAGAATACCGGTTGGGCGACGACACCGGCCTGAGTACCCTGTTGATGCCAGGCATCAGCTACACCTACCTCAAGAGCGACAACAAGGTCGACCCGCACAATGGCTACCGTGTGCAGTTCGATGCGCAAGTGGCCAAGGAAGGGCTGATGTCGGACACCAACCTGTTGCATGGCAACGTAATGCTCAAGGGCTTGACCACCGTGGCGCAGAATCATCGCTTGCTTGGCCGAGTGCAGTTGGGCGGCAACGCCACCAACGGTTACAAATCCGTTCCGCCTTCGCTGCGCTTCTTTGCCGGTGGCGATCAGAGCGTGCGTGGCTACGATTACCAGACCCTGTCTCCGGAAAACTCCGATGGCGACCGCATCGGTGGACGCTACATGGTGGCCGGCAGCGTGGAATACCAGTACTCGATTGCCGAGAAATGGCGCCTGGCGACCTTTATCGACAAGGGCAACTCGTTCAACGACCTCAAGTTCGCCGACCTCAAGACGGGCATCGGCGTGGGCGTACGCTGGGTCTCCCCGGTAGGCCCGATTCGTCTCGATCTGGCCCACGCCATGGATGACGACGGTGGCGTGCGCCTGCACTTTTCCATGGGGCCGGAACTATGAAGCCCGCAGTGAAACGAGGTCTGCTGATCTCCCTAGGCGCGGTCGCAGCCCTGCTGCTGACCGTGATCGTGGCCGTGTCGCTGGTATTGGGCACGCAAGCCGGCAGCCGCTGGGCGCTGGCTCGCGTGCCCGGACTGACCCTGGAAAACTTCAGTGGCAGGCTGGGCGGGCATTGGCAGGCCGACAGGCTGGTATGGCAGCAGCAGGCGACTCGAGTCGAGGTGCAGGCGCTTGAGCTGGCCTGGTCACCCGCTTGCCTGTGGCGCATGACCCTGTGCATCGACACCTTGCACACCGGCGCCATTCTTGCGCAGTTGCCTGCCAGCGAAGAGCCTGCCGGCAGCGGTCCGATCGTATTGCCCGATCTGCAATTGCCCGTCGCGATAGAACTTGGCGATGTGCGTATCGATAGCCTGGAGCTGGATGGGGTGCAACAGCTGAGCGGTCTGGAGCTGGCAGCGCACTGGACCGCCGACGGCCTCAAGATCGACCGAGCCCACCTGCAGCGCGATGAACTGGTGCTGGATGTGCACGGCACTCTGCGCCCTGGCGGCCAATGGCCGCTCGATCTCGACGCTCAGGTGCAACTGCCGGCAGTGGACGACAAGCCCTGGCAGGTCACCCTCAACGCCACGGGCGATCTGCTGGACACACTGACCCTGGACGGGGAGAGTAGCGGCTACCTGCCCGCGCTGATCACCGGCACGGTGCAGCCGCTGGCCGAGCATTTGCCTGCGCAGTTGCGCATTCAGAGCGAGGCGTTCAAACCCAGCGCCGGGCTGCCCGACACCCTGGCTTTCAATCAGCTGGAACTCCTCGCCAAGGGTGACCTGCAGGCTGGCTATGCCATCGATGGCCGGGCCAGTCTGCCGGCCGAGCAGTCGCCGATGACCCTGTTGCTTGGCGCGCGGGTGGATGCCAAGGGTGCCGTGGTGCAGGCGTTGGACATCTCGTCCAGCGCGCAACAGCACCTGCGGCTGTCTGGCTCTCTGGATTGGCAACAAGGCCTGGCGGCGAAGGCCAGGATCGACTGGCTGGACTTCCCCTGGCACCGCCTGTACCCGGTCATTGCCGAGCCAGCCGTAAAGGTGCGGCGTTTCAACGGCGAGATCGATTACAGCGACGGCAAGTACCTGGGCAACCTGAAAGGTGCCTTCGATGGCCCGGCCGGTGCATTCACCCTGGTAACGCCGTTCAGCGGCGACCTGCAGCAGGTCTTCCTCCCCCAGCTGGAACTGGTAGCCGGGCAGGGCAAGGCGGCAGGGCACTTGAACGTGAAGTTTGCCGACGGCATCGTCTGGGACACGGCACTCGCCTTGAGCGCCATCGATCCGGCCTACTGGGTCGCGCAGATGCCCGGCAGCCTCGCCGGCCCTCTGCGCAGTACGGGTGAATTCAAGAACGAACGACTCAGCCTCGATGCCGACCTGGACCTCAAGGGCCGCTTGCGCGGGCAACCGGCCGTGCTCCAGGCCAAGGCCCAAGGCGCTGGCGAACGCTGGACGCTGGGCAACCTCGACGTTCGCCTGGGTGATAACCGCATCAAGGGTCAAGGCAGCCTGCAGCAGGGAGTCGAGGGTCGGCTGGACATCGACCTGGCCCGCCTGGGGCAGTTGTGGCCGGGGCTGCAGGGTCGGTTGAAAGGTCAGATGGATGCCGCAGGTACCCTGCAGGCACCCCAAGGCAAGCTCAAGCTGGTGGGCCAACAGTTGGCAATGGACAGCAACCGTCTGCAGAACCTGACCCTGGACGCCGGCCTCGATGGGGCCCAGCGCGGCACGCTGGATTTGACCGCTGCGGGCATTCGTGCAGGTGCAACCGACCTGGGCACCTTGAGCGCCAAGGCCTCGGGCGATATCAAGCGACAGCAAGTGCAACTGGCTCTCAAGGGACCTCAGCTTGCCCTGGCGACCAGTCTGGACGGTACGCTGGACAAAGGCTTCACCGCACAAAGCAGCTGGCGCGGGCGACTGGCCAGCGGTTCGGTGCAGGCCGGTGGCCAGGACTGGCGTCTGCAGGCGCCAGCGCGACTGGAATATCTGGCTGGCGGGCAGGTCAACTTCGGTGCCCATTGTTGGCGCTCAGGACAGGCCAGCCTGTGTGGCGAAGACCAGCGCCTGGCGCCCGAGCCGCGCCTGCGCTACCACCTCAAGCAGTTCCCGCTGGACAGCCTGGCCCAGTGGTTGCCGAAGGATTTCGCCTGGGAGGGCCTGCTCAATGCCGACGTGGCGGTGGATGTGCCCGCCAGCGGTCCGGCCGGTGAGATCACGGTCGATGCCGGCAACGGCACCTTGCGGGTGCGCAACGACCAGCAGTGGGTCGACTTCCCCTATCAAACCCTGCGTCTGACCAGCCGTCTGAACCCGAAGCGAATCGATACCGAGCTCAATTTCCGCGGGGATCGCCTGGGGCAATTGCAGGTGATTGCGCAGATCGATCCGATCCCGGAGAGCAAGCCTGTCACCGGCAGTTTCCGCCTGGCCGGGCTCGACCTTTCCATCGCTCGGCCCTTCGTGCCCATGGTCGAAACCCTCAAGGGGCAGCTCGATGGCAGCGGACAGATCACAGGTTCTCTGATGGCACCGCAGGTCAACGGCAACGTCCGTCTCAGCGGTGGCGAAATAGCCGGCCCGGAACTGCCGACCACCCTTGAAGACCTGCAGTTGCAGGCGCAGATCGCCGGTGAAAGCGTGCGTTTGCAGGGCAGCTGGAAAAGCGGCAAGACCGGCCAAGGGTCGCTGGGCGGCACCGTCGCCTGGGCCGATGCCCTGGATGTAGACGTGCAGCTCAAGGGCTCGCGGCTGCCGATCAATGTCGAACCCTATGCAACCCTGGAAGCGGCGCCCGACCTGCGCATCCAGATGAATGGCGAGCGTCTCGCCGTGGTCGGCAAGGTGTTCATTCCCAAGGGTGCCATCGTGGTTCGGCAATTGCCGCCGTCCACCGTGAAGCTGTCCGATGACGTGGTCATCGTCGGCAACCAGACCGAGCAGGGCAAGACGCCGTTGCCGATGGCCATTGATATCGATGTCGAAGTGGGCCAGGAAAAACTCACGTTCAACGGCTTCGGCCTGAGCGCCAACCTGGCAGGCCATGTTCATATCGGCGACAACCTGGACACCCGGGGTGAACTGGCCCTCAATGACGGGCGCTACAACGCCTATGGCCAACGTCTGACCATACGCCGCGCGCGCCTGCTGTTTGCCGGGCCAATCAGTCAGCCGTACCTGGACATCGAAGCGATCCGCACCACCGGTGATGTGATCGCCGGGATCCGCTTGACCGGCAATGCCGAGCAACCCACTAGCGAAGTGTTCTCGGAACCGACCATGAGCCAGGAACAGGCGCTCTCCTACCTGGTGTTGGGCCGCCCGTTGGGCAACGGCGGCGAGGACAACAACATGCTCGCCCAGGCGGCGCTCGGGCTGGGTTTGATGGGCAGCTCGGGGGTGACCAGCAAACTGGCCACCGACCTGGGTATCGAAGATTTCCAACTCGACACCCAAGGCAGCGGCGATGCCACCAGTGTGGTCGCCAGCGGCAACATTTCCGAGAAGCTCAGCCTGCGCTATGGCGTAGGTGTGTTCGAGCCGGCCAATACCATCGCTTTGCGCTATCTGTTGAGCAAGCGTTTGTATCTGGAAGTGGCCAGCGGCGTCGCCAGCTCGCTGGATCTGTTCTACAAACGCGACTTCTGATGGCAACCCCGGGCCCACGGATCGGGCCTGGGGGAAGGCTCAAAGGGCCAGGGTTCGGCGGATATTGCCGATCTGCCGCTGGCTCAGGCCGTACTTGTGTGCCAGTTCGCTACGAGATGTGCCGTTGCGCGTCTCGTGGTGGATCTGCTGGTTGCGCCATTGGCGCAGGAAATGGTCGGCCTTGGGAATTTCCAGGGCCATGCCGGCGAAGCGCTGGATCAACGCCACTACCGTTGCGGCTTCCAGATGTTCCGCCAAGGCGGTGCGTTGCGGGTGTTTGGGGATGTAGCGCGGGCGTCCGCCGTAGAGCTGGGTCAGGCGGTAGGCCTGTTCGACACCGATGCATTCGATCAATACCTGCAGCGAATGGGGCAGTTGCTCGACGTCGATCTGCTGGAGCTGTTGGGTGTTCATGGTGACTTCCTTGTGGCAGCACTTGGCCAATCCGGCCGGAGGTCATTCTTGTCCAGGCGCCCCTGAGGCTCTAGGAGTCAAGAGGTCTCTGGCTGTGGGCAGGTTCCGGCAACTGCGTGGGAAATCCATACCGTCATTGGCATGACATTGGCCGTGGCGATGTGCTCGAACACTGTGCCTCGGTGGTCCCTGGCGATGTAACATGGCATGCAAACAGATACATCCCGGCAACAGAATCCGGGCCAACACGACTGTCAGGACCTCTACATGACTCAAGCTCAACGTATCAAATATTCCTTGCT
This sequence comes from Pseudomonas baltica, assembly GCF_014235765.1. Classification (GTDB taxonomy): domain Bacteria; phylum Pseudomonadota; class Gammaproteobacteria; order Pseudomonadales; family Pseudomonadaceae; genus Aquipseudomonas; species Aquipseudomonas baltica. The sequence goes on along the minus strand of NZ_JACMYH010000001.1, from coordinate 752,309 downwards.
GATTGCCCTGGTGGTCTTGCTGATCATGCTCGGGCTGTCCTATCTGCAGACCCAGGGCGTCATCACCGAAAAACTCTTTCAGTACATTGCCATGGGTATCGCCGTACTGGTGGTGGTGATCAACGGTGTGCTGCGTCGCAAGGTCAAGCGACCGTAAGCGGGCGGCCTTTGAACTAATTTTTCGAGATGACGCTCCAAGACAGTGCAGCACAAACCAATCACTGTTATGGAGTGCCCCATGTTCAAGAAGACTTTGACTGCCGTCGTTGCAACTTCCGCCCTGATGACCGCTGGCCTGGCGCTGGCCGACAAGCCCGGCGCTGGTTGGATCACCATCGAGAAAGCCATCGAGACCGCCAAGTCCAAGGGTTACACGGAAGTGTGGAAAATCGAAGCTGACGACAACGGCTACTGGGAAGGTGAGGGCAAGAAAGCCGACGGCGTAGCCTACGAGTTCCGTATCGACGGCCAGTCGGGCAACGTGCTGCGCGATCAGAAGGACTGATGCCCGCGGGCTTGTCCTGAGGCGGGTGGGTGTGGCGTACTAGGACCTCGTTCCGTTGACGCCAGGAAATGCCCCATGCCTGCTAGCGACCCCGCCGTTCAATCGCTGTCCTTCGATGATCTGACGCACTTGCTGCGTCAGATCTTCTTGCGTCATGGCACCTCTGCCGAGGTGGCCGACATTCTTGCCCACAACTGTGCAACTGCCCAACGAGACGGGGCCCACAGCCACGGCACATTCCGCATTCCCGGTTACCTTTCCACCCTGGCCAGCGGCTGGGTGGACGGCAAGGCGCGTCCGCAGGTCGAAGAAGTTGCCAGTGGTTATGTGGCAGTGGATGCCGCCGGTGGCTTTGCCCAGCCAGCACTGGCCGCGGCGCGCGGGCTGTTGGTGAGCAAGGCGCGCGAGGCAGGTATCGCCGTGCTGGCGATCCGCAATTCCCATCACTTTGCTGCGCTCTGGCCAGATGTCGAACCGTTCGCTGCCGAAGGCCTGGTGGCCCTGAGCGTGGTCAACAGCATGACCTGCGTCGTTCCCCATGGAGGCACCAAACCGCTGTTCGGCACCAATCCGATCGCCTTCGCAGCGCCGTGCGCAGGCAAGGATCCGCTGGTCTTCGACATGGCAACCAGCGCACTGGCCCACGGTGATGTGCAGATCGCGGCACGGGCCGGGCATCCTGTGCCTGTGGGCGCCGGTATCGACAAGCACGGGCAGCCGACGACCGACCCGGCGGCAATTCTCGATGGCGGGGCGCTGCTGCCGTTTGGTGGCCATAAAGGCTCGGCGTTGTCGATGATGGTGGAGCTGCTTTCAGCGGCCCTCACCGGTGGAAATTTTTCCTTCGAGTTCGATTGGACACGTCATCCCGGTGCGCAGACGCCCTGGACCGGGCAGTTGATCATCGTCATCGACCCTGACAAGCGTGCTGGCCAGAACTTTGCCGAACGTAGCCGCGAGCTGGTCGAGCGCATGCATGAAGCCGGGCAATCGCGCCTCTCGGGCGACAGGCGCTATCGCCAGCGCGCACTGGCAACGACTCAAGGCATTTCGATGCCTGTCGAAGAGTTGGAAAGATTGCGGGCTTTGGCTGGAGAATGATGCAGGAAGGGCCGCTGCGATCGACGGCCCGGAACAACGATGCGAGAACACGGGTGAAATCTGTGGGTGCAGTGCGGACTGATCAGTCGCGACGGCCCAGCAGCAGACCCAGCAACAGGCCGCAGGTTGCCGAAGCAGCAACGGTCTGCCAAGGATGGCCACCGATGTAGGTTTGCGTGGCTTCGACCACTGGCTTGGCGCGCTCGCGCAGCCCGGCCAGGGAGTACGAAACGTGCTCCAGCTTGGAGTTGACTTGCGCGCGCAGACTATTGGCGTCGTCACCCACCAGGGAGGCGCCGTCCCTGAGCATTTTTTCCGATTCTTCGATCAACGCCAGCAGCTCGCTGAAAACTTGATCCTTGATTTGATCCTCGGCCGATTCAGCACTTGATCTACGGGCCATTTCACTCACTCCTGGTGTTTATTTAAGGCAGTGCAAGATTGAGTCCCGGCGCCCTGGAAAGTTGCATGCAGGGCTCAGGCACAGCGTTTGCTCCTACAGGTTTTCATGTCCAGACGTGTAAGATGTCGCCTGTTTTTTCTGCTGGCAGGTACTCGCAATGAGCTTCAATCTCGCTAATCGTTCGCTGGCCGAGCGCGCCATGATCGAGGATGAAAAGGCCCGTCTCTACGAGCTGTGGCAAGCCAACCTGGGCAAGGCCAAGGCCGACGCTGCCCGACTCATCGGGGAAAAGGCCAAACGCAAGGGTCGTTGGGCCGAGTGGGTACGCGCCGAGCTGGACGGCATGTCTCCCCCTGAGTACGCCAACATGGTGCGTGCCGAAGTGAACAAGCTGATGGCCGCGGCACGCTGAGCCAGGGGCTGTCGGATTCGGCGGCACAAGCGCCGGGTTTCAATAGCCCGCTGCGGCCGGCAGGCTCAACGTACCGCTGTCGCTGAAGCGCACCGTTCCGAACAGTCCGCCGGCAAGCTTGCCATGCAATCGGTAGGGCATGCCGTTCAGGCTCTGGGCGGGATTGAGGCCCACGGCCTGGCGCAACGCCGTAAACGCAGACACGCTCACAGGCACGGCCAGCACTTCCTCCGAATAACGTTCGATACGACCGTTCTGGCTGCTGACGCCACTGGCCAACGGCTGGCCGTTGACGTCCAGGTTCACCGCTATGCCGTCGTAGTCGATGGCGGTTTCGTTGGGGTTCTGCAGCCGCAGCTTGATGGCGAAGCGCAGCTCCAACTCTTGCGCAGGCAAGGGCTCGATGCCCACCACACTGATGGAAACCGGATCCCTGGAGGGCAACAGCGAACATCCCGCTATGCCGGCCAGAAGTGCCAGGGTCAAGCAACTGCGCAATAAGCGAAACATGAGTGGGTAACTCCCGGACCGAGCACGTCGCTCCCTCAGTGCGACCATGAGTGTGGCTCTGGGTTCGTCATTCTGCGGGATGAGCAAACCAGGATATGCCTGGCAGAGGCTTGGACTGGCTTGATGTGTGCAGATGTTTCAAGGAAATGGCGTTCCTGTGGGCCCAGCCCTGCGCCGCCCGGCAAGTGCGGGCATCGGTGCGTTGGATCGGGGCAGTCAATCGCGGCAAGCCCCAGACTGGCGCAGCGGTTCGATCATCGAGAGTAGGGCTGCTTTCACTTTCGAGGCGTCATGTTGCCACTTGGCGCCTATGGTTACCCTTCAGGAACGCTCCTATGCGCACATCCGTCTTCGAGGGCACACCCCATGACTGTTTCGAAACTCAAACCTACGCTGGGCACGCTGCACCTTTGGGGTATCGCCGTTGGCCTGGTGATCTCCGGTGAATACTTTGGCTGGAGCTATGGCTGGGGCAGTGCCGGCACCCTGGGTTTCCTCTGCACCACGCTGATGGTCGCTGTGATGTACACCTGCTTCATCTTCAGCTTCACCGAACTGACCACGGCCATTCCCAATGCGGGTGGTCCATTTGCCTACAGCCTGCGCGCATTCGGCCCTGCAGGCGGCATGATTGCCGGGCTGGCGACCCTGATCGAATTCGTCTTCGCCCCGCCGGCAATCGCCATGGCCATCGGCGCCTACCTCAACGTGCAGTTTCCCGGACTCGATCCCAAATGGGCCGCGGTCGGTGCCTATGCCGTGTTCATGAGCCTCAACATTGTCGGCGTGAGCATTGCGGCCACCTTCGAACTGGTGGTGACCATCCTGGCGGTGTTCGAACTGCTGGTGTTCATGGGCGTGGTGGCGCCGGCGTTCAGTTTCAGCAACTTCGCCCTGGGCGGTTGGGCCGGGTCCGACACGTTCAGCCTCGGTGCATTGAGCGGGATGTTCGCGGCGATTCCTTTCGCCATCTGGTTCTTCCTGGCCATCGAGGGTGCGGCCATGGCGGCCGAGGAAGCCAAGGACCCCAAACGCACCATTCCCCGGGCCTACATCGCCGGGATCCTGACCCTGGTCACCTTGGCCATCAGCGTGATGATCTTCGCCGGCGGCGTCGGCGACTGGCGCGCCCTGGCGAACATCAACGACCCGCTGCCGCAAGCCATGAAAGGCGTGGTGGGCGAGAACTCCAACTGGATGCACATGCTGGTATGGATCGGCCTGTTCGGGCTGGTCGCCAGCTTTCACGGAATCATCCTGGGCTATTCACGGCAGTTCTTCGCGCTGGCACGGGCGGGTTTCCTGCCCAAGGGCCTGGCCAAGCTATCGCGCTTCCACACCCCGCACCGCGCCATCCTCGCCGGTGGGGTGGTGGGCATCGCGGCGATCTTCAGCGATGGCCTGGTGAACCTGCAGGGGCTCAGCCTGACCGCAGCGATGATCACCATGGCCGTATTCGGCGCCATCGTCATGTACATCATGAGCATGCTCAGCCTGTTCAAGCTGCGCCACAGCGAACCTCAGCTCGAGCGTTCCTTCCGCGCGCCCGGCTATCCGCTGGTGCCGGCCATTGCGCTGGTGCTGGCGCTGGTGTGTCTGGTGGCGATGGTGTGGTTCAATGCGATGATCTGCGGGATCTTCATCGGTCTGATGTGCCTCGGCTCGCTGTTCTGCGTATTCGTGCGCAGCCGCGGCGACAGCCACCCCGCAATGGCCAGCGAGTGAGGAGGGCAGCATGAGTTTCGTGCACAGCATCGCCGGGCAGACCTGGCGCTTCGACAGTCTCCGGCAGTTGATGGCCAAGGCCAGTCCGGCACGCTCGGGGGACTACCTGGCGGAAATTGCTGCCGGCAGCGACGCCGAGCGAGCGGCGGCGCAGATGGCCCTGGCGGACGTGCCGCTCACGCGTTTTCTGCACGAGGTGCTGATCCCCTATGAAAAGGATGAAGTCACCCGCCTGATCGTCGATACCCACGATGCCCAGGCCTTTGCTGCGGTCAGCCATCTGACCGTAGGCGGCTTTCGTGACTGGCTGCTCGGCGACGAGGCCAACGAAGCCAGCCTGCGGGCCCTGGCGCCCGGCATCACGCCGGAGATGGCCGCTGCCGTGTCGAAGATCATGCGTGTGCAGGACCTGGTCCTGGTGGCGCAGAAGATTCGCGTGGTCACGCGCTTTCGCAACACGGTAGGGCTGCGTGGGCGGATGTCGACCCGGCTGCAGCCGAACCATCCCACGGACGATCCGGCCGGTATCGCTGCCAGTGTTCTGGATGGCCTGCTGTATGGCAACGGCGATGCCATGATCGGCATCAATCCGGCCAGCGATAGCCTCAGCGCCATCAGCGAGCTGTTGAAGATGCTCGACGGCGTGATCCAGCATTACGGCATACCGACCCAATCCTGCGTGCTGACCCATGTGACCTCTTCGATAGCCGCCATCGAGCGCGGCGTGCCGCTGGATCTGGTGTTCCAGTCCATCGCCGGCACCGAAGCGGCCAACAGCAGCTTCGGTGTCAGCCTGGCGGTGTTGCAGGAAGGCCATGAAGCAGGCCTGAGTCTGAAGCGCGGCACCCAGGGCAACAACCTGATGTACTTCGAAACCGGGCAGGGCAGTGCGTTGTCCGCCAACGCCCACCATGGGGTCGATCAGCAGACCTGCGAGGCGCGGGCCTATGCGGTAGCACGGCGGTTCGACCCATTCCTGGTCAATACCGTGGTCGGCTTCATCGGCCCTGAATACCTGTACAACGGCAAGCAGATCATCCGCGCAGGGCTCGAGGACCATTTCTGCGGCAAGCTGATGGGTGTGCCCATGGGTTGCGACATCTGCTACACCAATCATGCCGAGGCTGACCAGGATGACATGGACATGCTGCTGACCCTGCTGGGCGTGGCCGGTATCAATTTCATCATGGGCATTCCGGGGTCGGACGACGTCATGCTCAATTACCAGACCACCTCTTTTCACGATGCCTTGTATGCGCGCAAGACCCTGGGCCTGCGGCCGGCACCGGAGTTCGAAGATTGGCTGGCGCGCATGGACATTCTGCAACAGCAGGACGGCCAGCTGCGCCTGGGTACGGGTGTTCCGCCGTTGTTCGGCACGGCCCTGGCCCGTCTGGGTTGACGGGCCAAGGTTTGGCTAACGCTATCCATCTGCTCGAAGGTGAGCCATGAACGACAACACTCCCACCCGAGGCGACCCCTGGAGCGCGCTGCGTGCACTGACACCGGCGCGCATAGCCCTGGGCCGAGCCGGCACCAGCTTGCCCAGCAGCGCACAGCTGGACTTCCAGTACGCCCATGCGCAAGCCCGCGATGCCGTGCACCTGCCGTTCGACAAGGCAGCGCTCGCCGAGGCTTGTCCCGGTAGTTTGAGCCTGCACAGCGCCGCGTCTGACCGGCATGTCTACTTGCAGCGTCCAGATCTGGGTCGGCGCCTGGACGAGGCTTCGCTGCAGCAGTTGCTCACTCACGCCGGCGAGAGTTCGGCAGGGTTCGATCTGGCGGTGGTGATCGCCGACGGTCTTTCCGCGCTGGCTGTGCACCGGCATGCGCTGCCCATGCTGCAACGCATCGAGCAGATCGCGGGTGACGAGGGCTGGAGCCTGGCGCCGGTGTGCCTGGTCGAGCAAGGACGGGTGGCCGTGGCCGACGAGGTCGCGCAGGCACTGGGCGCGCGCATGGTGGTGCTGCTGATCGGTGAGCGGCCGGGTCTGAGTTCGCCCGACAGCCTCGGGCTGTATTTCACCTATGCACCGCGAGTGGGGTTGAACGATGCCGCGCGCAACTGCATTTCCAATGTTCGCCAGCAGGGCCTGAGCTACGCCACCGCTGCGCACAAGTTGCAGTACCTGATGCGCGAGGCCTGGCAACGCAAGCTGTCGGGCGTCCACCTCAAGGATGAAGCGTTGGTACCCGAAATCGAAAACGACGCCCCGCAGCGACCGGGGAATTTCTTGCTCGACAACCTGTTGTAGCAGCGGCGCAAGCCGCGTCGGCGGTATCCGCGGAGCATCTGGCCCAACGCGGTAAGCCCGGACGCGGCTTGCGCCGCTGCTACAGGGGATGGCGAGCCGCGTCGGCGGTTTCGCGGAGCATCTGGCCCAACGCGGTAAGCCCGGACGCGGCTTGCGCCGCTGCTACAGGGGATGGCGAGCCGCGTCGGCGGTATCCGCGGAGCATCTGGCCCAACGCGGTAAGCCCGGACGCGGCTTGCGCCGCTGCTACAGGGATGGAGAGCCGCGTCGGCGGTTTCGCGGTTACAGGGGATTGCGCATCTTTTCGATATGAATCCAGAGGTTTTCATCCTCGAAGGATTCGATCACCAGGTTAGCCCCGGCGGACCGCAGGGTCTGCGCCGATTGGCTGGTCGACAGCGCTACGGTGAACAGCCCAGCCGCAACCGCAGCAGTTACCCCAGGTACCGAATCTTCGAAGGCAATGCCTGCCTCGGCGCGTGCGCCCAAGCGTTGCAGGCCGGTCAGGTAGGGCAGGGGATCGGGTTTGGCGCGTGCCAGCTCTTCGGCAACCACCACTGTCGGCAGGCGCTCGGCCAGGCCCAGGGCATCGAGCATGTGTTCGGCATTGGCACGCGGTGCGTTGGTCACTACCACCATGCCCAGTTGCGCCTGCTCGGCATAGTCGAGCAAACGCAACAGCCCGGCAATCGGCGCAAGTTGCGGTGCAAGTTCGCGAAAGCGCGCTTCCTTGCGATCGGCGAACGCTTCGTGCTCCGCCACCGAGCGCTCTGGAAACAGGTACTGGCACATGTCGGCATTGGCCCGGCCGCTGGCATGCAACTGGAACTCTTCATGGGTGAATTCGCGACCTTCCTCGGCCAGCAATTGCTGCACGGCGAGAAGGTGCAAGGCGTCGGTTTCAGTCAGTGTGCCATCGAGGTCGAACAGCAGGGCTTCGAGCATGAATCGTCCATTCCATCCCAGGGTTTGCCGCAGTGTAGCAGTGTCGGATGGCAGTTCCGATGCTCGCGGACCGGCTATCGGGCAGATGACGCTTGGCAAGTATTTAGGGTGATGTTATTTTGCCATCAATTGAATTGCCCTCTCTCAAATTGCCCGGTCTCTCGCAGGAAGCTCGAGCCTGACATCTGCAGGAAAGTGTCATGTCCGATCCCGTTCATGCTTCTGCCCAGGCTCTAGTGTCCTGTGACCGGCTGACCCTGTTGCCCGACCGGCGACAATTTCTCACCGACCTTGGCCATCTGTTGCTGCAGCATCCGGGAGCGTCCCGCCACCTGGTACTGATCGATGCCGTGGATACCGCCTGGGCCCATGACATGACGCTGGCCCTGGGCATGGTCCCATTCGAGAACCTGTTGTGCTGCATAGCCCGTCGGCTGCTGCGCCTGCGCGCGGGGCAGGGCCCGGTCTACCACATCGGCCGCAAGCGTTTCGCCTTCGTGCTGGACGCCGAGCAAGCCGATGTCGGCGGCTATCTCGACATGCTGGTACACGCCTTGCGCTGTCCCACCCAGATAGAAGGCATGCCGGTTCGACCCACCGTGCGCGCTGGCGTCACGCCATTTCAGATCAGCTTCGAAGCGGTCCGCGATGCACTGCGCAAAGCCATGTACGCGGCCGAACTGGCGTTGCTCGGCGGTCAGGCGTGGGCGTGGTACGACCCCGTGCGCGACAACGCCTATCGCAGGTCCTTCCGACTGGCGTCCGATGTGACCCAGGCGCTGCGCGACGGGCAACTGCGATTGGTGTTCCAGCCCCGCTTCGCCTTGCCCGAGGGTGATCAGGTCAGTGCCGAAGCATTGCTGCGCTGGGAGCATCCACGGCTTGGGCCGGTTTCGCCCGCGGAGTTCATTCCGGTGCTGGAAAAGAGTGCGTTGATCCATAGTGTGACGCGCTGGGTCATCGACGCAGCCTTGGCCAAGCTGGCCCAATGGCCTGCAACGGTGCTGACCAAACTGTCGCTGAATCTTTCCGCGCTGGATTTCGACGGCCACGACATCACTCAGGTCATCAGCGCGGCCTGTCGCACCTATGGCATCCACCCCGAGCGCCTCGAGGTCGAGATTACCGAAGGCGAGTGGCTGCGTTCCAACCCACTGGTGCTGACACAACTGGCCGCCATCCGCGAATTGGGCGTGGATGTAGCGATCGATGATTTCGGCACCGGCTACAGCAATTTCTCCTACCTGCACGAAATACCCGCCAACGTGGTGAAACTCGACAAGTCGATGATCACCGGCATGGAGCATAGCCCGCGGCATCAACTGATCGTGCAGACGGTGCTGGAACTGGCGCGCAAGCTGGGCTACCGCACCGTGGCCGAAGGTGTCGAGACCTTCAAGTGCATGCAGATGATCCGCGCCCTGGGCTGTGATGAAGCCCAGGGCTACTTTTTCGCCCGGCCCATGCCGGAACAGGAATTTCTCGGTTGGAGCGGCGCATCGCGCTTTCCATTGCGCAAATTGCTGGTGGCAACGCCGGCCTGATCGGTACCGTTGGCGCCCTTGGTGGCGAGAACTGAAAATAGACGCTTTACTGTTCATGCATACAGTAGTAAAAATGCAGCCATGAACAGATCACTCCCACTCACCTATTTTCATTCCCCCAGCAACCTGGCCTCGAGGGCAGGGCAGTGATGGGCGCCGTGGTCAGCCTTGAAGGCCTGATCGACCAACGCCGCATCTGGCGCGGACGTCAGGAAACCGCTCCCAGCGGCTTGCAGCCCACCGGGCATGCTGCCCTCGATGCCGTGCTCCCCAACGGTGGGTGGCCTCCGGCGGCACTCAGTGAAATCCTGCTAGCCGCCAACGGCAGTGGCGAATTGCAGTTGCTCTGGCCGACCCTGGCGCGCTTGAGCCAGGCGGGCGAACGAATCGTATTGATAGCACCGCCGTTCATTCCCTATCCCCATGCCTGGATGGCGGCGGGTGTCCGTTTGCAGCATCTTTGCGTGCTCAAGGCCCAAGGCAAGGATGCCTTGTGGGCTGCCGAGCAATGCCTGCGTTCCGGCAGCTGCGCAGCGGTACTCTGCTGGCCGCAGAACCCTGATGACAAGGCCTTGCGACGCCTGCAGGTGGCGGCAGAAACCGGCGAGACCCTGGGCTTTGCCTTGCGCGAACAGCGGGCGGCGCTCAACCCGTCACCGGCAGCGCTGCGGCTGTCGCTGCATGCGCCTGCAGGGCAGGTGCAGGTACTCAAATGTCGCGGCGGGATACCGCCCGCGATGCCCGTCACCTTCGTCAGTTACGTTTGAGATTGCCATGCTGTGGGCCTGCATTCTGCTGCCGCAACTGGCGCTCGACGCCGTGCTGCGCCAACGCGAAGACCCACAGCAACCGCTTGCCCTGGTCACCGGCCCGCTGCAGCGACGCGTGCTGCAAGCAGTCAATCCGGCGGCACGTGAACTGGGCCTGAAACCGGGGCAGTCACTCACCGCCGCCTACATGCTCAGCCGTGATTTCGCCACCGCACCCTACGACCCGGCCCAGATCGAACACTGGCAGCGTTTCCTGGCTGCGTGGGCCTATCGGTTCAGTTCCCAGGTCAGCGTGCATTACCCCCGGGTCCTGTTGCTCGAAGTGCAGTCGACCCTTGGACTGTTCGGGCCATGGCCGCAGTTCGAGGCGCGGTTGCGCAGCGAACTCGATGCCCTGGGCTTCCGCCATCGCATCACCCTGGCCCCCAACCCGGCTGCGGCACGCATGCTGGCCAACGCCTATGACGGTCTCAGCGTTGAGGATCAATCGACACTGGCCGATGTTCTCCAGCGCCTGCCGGTGGAGCGGGTCGGGCTCGCCGCCGCCGATGCCGTCGCGCTCAAGCGCATGGGTATGCGCCATCTGGGCCAGGTGTTGGCGCTGCCCAGGGCGCAACTTGCCAGGCGCTTTTCGGCCCAGGTGCTCAGTCATCTGGACACCCTGCTCGGGTACCGGCCCCTGGCCCTGGAATTCTTCATTCCTGCAGATGTATTCGATCAACACATCGAACTCAACTTCGATGTGGAATCCCATCAGGCGCTGCTGTTTCCCCTGCGGCGCCTGATCAACGACCTGGCGGTGTATCTGGCCGGGCGGGATGTTGGGGTGCAGCGTTTCACCCTGCATCTCAAGCATGCCGAGGGCGAGGACACCCTGGTCGAAGTCGGCTTGCTCGCTGCCGAGCGCGACGCCGCGCTGTTGTTCGAACTGGCCCGCGGGCGCTTCGAGCATCTGCAGGTGCCCCGGCCTGTGCAGGTGGTACGGTTGAGCGCGCTCGATCTGCCGCGCTTCGTACCTGCCTGCAAGGAGCTGTTCGACCAGCGACCGCAACAGACCCAGCCCTGGGAGCAGTTGCGCGAACGCCTGCGAGCACGCCTCGGCGACGATGCTTTGCAGGATCTGCGCGCCCACGCTGACCATCGCCCCGAGCGGGCCTGGCGCAACGATGGTGCTTGGGTGCCGGCCTCTCCAGACCTGGGCGCAGCCCGTCCAGGCTGGTTGCTCGAACAGGCCGAGCCTTTGCCCGCCCATGGCCTGCGTGTGCTGGCAGGGCCTGAACGCATCGAATCGGGGTGGTGGGACGGTGGCGATGTGCGCCGCGACTACTATCTGATCGAAACCTCAACAGGGCGAAAGGGGTGGGCCTACCGCGCAGTGGGCGATGACCCTCAGTTGCTGTTGCAGGGTTGGTTCGCATGAGCCAGGGCTACGCCGAACTGCATTGCCTTTCCAACTTCAGCTTCCAGCGCGGCGCGTCCAGCGCCCAGGAACTGTTCGCCAAGGCTGCGGCGCTGGGCTATCGAGCGTTGGCGATCACCGATGAATGCACCATGGCCGGTATCGTGCGCGCCTGGCAGGCTGCCCAGGCCCATTCGATGACGTTGATCGTCGGCAGTGAAATGCGCATCGAACAAGGCCCCAAGCTGGTGCTGCTGGCGCAGAATCTCCAGGGCTACCAGGCCCTGTGCCGCTTGATCACCCTGGCTCGAAGGCGCGCGAGCAAGGGCCAGTACCGGTTGCTGCGTGATGACCTCGACGAGGTCGAACGCGACGGCTTGCTGGCATTGTGGATAGCCGATGAACCCCACGATCTGGCCCACGGCCATTGGCTCAAGGGGCGTTTTGCCGAGCGCCTGTGGGTGGCCGTGCAGTTGCACCGCGGCGCCAATGACCAGCGGCGCCTGCAGAATCTGCTGGGCCTGGCCAAGACCCTGGGCCTGCCGGCCGTGGCCTGCGGCGACGTGCACATGCATGCCCGCGGCAGGCGTGCCCTGCAGGACACCATCACTGCCATACGCCATCACGTGCCGGTGGCCGAAGCGGGGCATGTGCTGTTCGCCAACGGCGAACGCCATCTGCGCGGGCTGTCTCAACTGGCCGACATCTACCCCGTCGCGCTGCTGCAGGAAACCTTGAATATAGCCCGGCGTTGCAGCTTCGACCTGGGCCAGCTGCGCTATCAATATCCGTGCGAGCTGGTGCCGCGTGGCTACGACGCCGGTGCCTGGCTGCGCCACCTGAGTGCCCAGGGCGCGCGCTGGCGCTGGCCGTCGGGAGTGGACCCCGAGGTGCAGGCATTGCTCGACAAGGAACTGCAACTGATCATCGAGCTGGGCTATGAAAGCTATTTCCTGACCGTCCACGACATCGTCCGTTTTGCCCGCGAGCGGCACATTCTCTGCCAGGGACGCGGCTCGGCCGCCAACTCGGTGGTGTGTTTCGCCCTGGGCATCACCGAGCTCGACCCGCGTGAAACGCACATGCTGTTCGAGCGCTTCATCTCCAAGGAACGCAACGAACCACCGGACATCGACGTGGATTTCGAACACGAGCGGCGCGAGGAAGTGCTGCAATACGTGTTCCGTCGCTACGGTCGCGAGCGTGCCGCCCTGACCGCAGTCGCCAGCAGCTATCGAGGGGCGGGCGCGGTGCGTGATGTGGCACGGGCATTGGGCCTGCCAGCAGATCAGATCACCGCCCTGGCCGATTGCTTCGGGCGCTGGAGCGACCACTTGCCACCGCTCGAGCGATTGGTAGAGGCCGGCTTCGAAACCCAGAGCCCGGTGCTCAAGCGGGTGATGGCGCTGACCGAGCAGCTGATCGGATTCCCCCGTCACCTGTCCCAGCATCCGGGGGGCTTCGTCATTTCCGAACACCCGTTGCACACCCTGGTTCCGGTCGAGAACGCCGCCATGGCCGAGCGCACGGTGATCCAGTGGGACAAGGATGACCTGGACGCCGTGGGCCTGTTGAAAGTCGACATTCTGGCGCTGGGCATGCTCGGCGCGATCCGCCGCTGTTTCGATCTGGTACGCGGCTACCGTGGCCGCGAACTGACCCTTTCGACCTTGCCCAAGGAGTGCCCGCAGACTTACGCCATGATCAGCCGCGCCGACACCATCGGCGTGTTCCAGATCGAATCCCGGGCGCAGATGGCAATGCTTCCGCGCCTCAAGCCCAGGACGTTCTACGATCTGGTGATCGAAGTCGCCATCGTCCGGCCGGGGCCGATCGTCGGTGACATGGTTCATCCGTATCTGCGCCGGCGCAACGGCGAGGAAGCCGTGAGCTATCCCTCCGAGGCCCTGAAGAAAGTCTTCGAACGCACGCTGGGTGTGCCCCTGTTTCAGGAACAGGTGATGGAGCTGGCGATCGTCGCCGCTGGCTATACGCCAGGGGAGGCCGACCAGTTGCGCCGTTCGATGGCCGCCTGGAAGCGCCACGGCGGGTTGGAACCGCATCAGCTCCGCCTCACCGAAGGCATGCTCAAGAACGGCTATACCCGTGAGTTCGCCGAACGCATCTTCGAGCAGATCAAGGGCTTCGGCAGCTACGGTTTCCCCGAGTCCCATGCGGCCAGTTTCGCCTTGTTGACCTACGCCAGTTGCTGGCTCAAATGTCATGAGCCGGCAGCCTTTGCCTGCGCCCTGATCAACAGTTGGCCCATGGGCTTCTACAGTCCCGACCAGATCCTCCAGGATGCACGTCGCCATCATCTGCAGATCTTCGCCGTGGACGTGTGCCACAGCGACTGGGACTGCAGCCTGCAGCCCGGCGAAGGTGGGCAACCGGCCATACGCTTGGGGTTGCGGATGGTCAAGGGCCTGCGCGAAGAGGCCGGTCGCGCCGTGCAGCAGGCTCGCCTTGGCGGCCCGTTCCGCGACGTGACCGACCTGGCCCGGCGCTGTGCGCTGGACAACCGCAGCCTGGAACAGCTGGCCGATGCCAATGCCTTGCTCGGCCTGGTGGGGCATCGCCATCAGGCCCGCTGGGATGTCGCCAGCGTCGAGCAACAGTTGCCGTTGTTCGCCGAGGTGCCCGGCCTGCGCGAAGAGCCCGTGGCCTTGCCGGTCCCCAGCGTCGGCGAAGACCTCTACGCCGACTATGCCAGCCTGGGCACCACCCTCGGTCCGCATCCGTTGGCCATGCTGCGCGAGCGTCTGCAAGCATTGCGCTGCCGCAGTTCTCATGACCTGCAAAGCCTGGCCCACGGCCGTCCGGTGACCGTGGCCGGGCTGGTGACGGGCCGGCAACGGCCGTCGACCGCCAGCGGGGTGACCTTCGTCACCCTGGAAGACGAATTCGGCATGATCAACGTGGTGGTCTGGCGGGATCTGGCCGAGCGCCAGCGGCGGGTGCTGGTGGGTTCGCAGATGATGCAGGTCAAGGGCCGGTTCGAGCACAAGGACGGCGTGCGCCACGTCATTGCCGGGCATATGGCCGATGTCAGCGCCATGCTCCATGGGCTGGATGTACCCAGCCGCGATTTCCACTAGCCAGGCTGCGCGGGCCAGGCAAATGCAGTATTGTTGTGTCCATTCGTAAAAGCCTGTGCTGTTCAGGCGATCGCCAAAGGGTAGAGGGTGTCATGGGTCACGAAAGCATCAACTGGGACAAATTGGGTTTCGACTACATCAAGACCGATCTGCGCTACCTGTCGCATTGGCGCGACGGTGAATGGGACCAGGGCAACCTGACCGAAGACAATGTGCTGCACATCAGTGAAGGCTCGACCGCGCTTCATTATGGGCAGCAGTGCTTCGAGGGCCTCAAGGCCTACCGTTGCAAGGATGGTTCGATCAATCTGTTTCGCCCCGACCAGAACGCCCTGCGCATGCAGCGCAGCTGTGGTCGCCTGTTGATGCCACAAGTGCCCACCGATGTGTTCATCGACGCCTGCCGCCAGGTGGTCGCCGCCAACGAGCGCTTCATTCCGCCCTATGGTTCAGGCGGCGCCCTCTACCTGCGTCCGTTCGTGATCGGCGTGGGTGACAACATCGGCGTGCGTACAGCGCCCGAGTTCATTTTCTCGATTTTCTGCATCCCGGTCGGCCCCTACTTCAAAGGCGGCATGAAGCCGCACAATTTCGTCATTTCCGGCTACGACCGCGCTGCGCCCAACGGTACCGGTGCCGCCAAGGTGGGTGGCAACTACGCTGCCAGCCTGATGCCGGGTTCCAATGCGAAGAAGGCCAACTTTGCCGATTGCATCTACCTGGACCCCCAGACCCACACCAAGATCGAAGAAGTGGGTTCGGCGAACTTTTTCGCGATCACCCGCAACGACGAATTCGTGACCCCGAAATCGCCATCGGTGCTGCCTGGCATCACTCGTCTGTCGTTGATCGAACTGGCGCAATCGCGCCTGGGCTTGAAAGTGATCGAAGGTGATGTGGTGATCGATCAGCTCGACCAGTTCAAGGAGGCCGGCGCTTGCGGCACCGCGGCAGTGATTACCCCGATCGGGGGAATCGAATACCAGGACAAGCTGCACGTGTTCTTCAGCCAGGAAGAAGTGGGCCCATTCACCCAACGCCTCTACAAGGAGTTGACCGGTATCCAGTCCGGAGACGTGGAAGCTCCACAGGGTTGGATCGTCAAGGTCTGATCTTCAGGGCAGGCCGGCACTTGGCGGCCTGCTTGCCCTGCATCCCGTAGCCGCTCGCTCGAGCGGCATCTTCATCAGTGTCGAGCATCGCGCATCGACTCTGCATGCCTCAGGTCAAACCTTGCGATTTCAGCTCGCCAGCTGCGTCTGAAAAGAAATGCGTTGGAACTGCGTGCGCGCATTTTCCATGGCCTGTACTTCTCGTCGCTTGTCTGCCCGTATCAGCCCCACGAAAACGAAGGTCCCGAGTACGGACAGTGCGCACCAGCCCAGCAGAAAGGTAATCATGGGTCTCTCCTGTTGATCGCCCGCGCAGGGATGATCCCCTGCCAATTGCTGTATCGGCCTGATGGCACAATGCTTTATACCGTTCATCGGATCAGGTCAGCGTGGCGCCTTCAGGGAAATCCTCGACGGATGCAACGATAACCCTCCGTCGTACTCATACTGTAGGACACTTTTCGAGGGCAAGTAACGATGACGACGCCGGACAAGGATTACATCCAATGGCTGGTCGACCAGTCCATGCTGCATACCGCCAAACAGCGCGCCAAGCTGTATGCCGGACAAGCGCGGCTGTGGCAACGACCCTACGCCCAGGCCAGGCCTCGGGACGCATCAGCCATTGCTTCGGTCTGGTTCACAGCCTACCCGGCTTCCATCGTTACACGCGAAGAGGGCTCGGTACTGCAGGCCCTTGGCGATGAAACCTTGTGGCATGCGTTGTCCGAGATCGGCATCCAGGGTATTCATAACGGCCCGCTGAAACTGTCCGGCGGTCTGCGTGGACGTGATCGCACCCCCAGCGTCGACGGCAACTTCGACCGCATGAGCTTCGACATCGACCCCGAGCTGGGTACCGAAGCCGACATGATCCAGCTCAGCCGCATGGCTGCAGCGCACAATGCTGTCGTCATCGACGACGCGATCCCTTCGCACACCGGCAAGGGCGCGGATTTCCGCCTGGCCGAAATGGCCCACGCGGATTATCCAGGCCTCTACCACATGGTCGAGATCAAGGAAGAAGACTGGGGGCTGTTGCCTGAAGTGCCGGCCGGTCGCGACGCGATCAACTTGACCCCGGAAGTCTGCGACATTCTCAAGGACAAGCACTACATCGTTGGTCAATTGCAACGTGTGATCTTCTTCGAGCCCGGCGTCAAGGAAACCGACTGGAGTGCGACTCCAGTGGTGGTTGGCGTGGACGGCAAGGCGCGACGCTGGGTCTACTTGCACTACTTCAAGGAAGGCCAGCCATCGCTGAACTGGCTGGACCCGACCTTCGCCGCCCAGCAGATGATCATCGGTGATGCCCTGCATTCCATCGACGTCATGGGTGCGCGCATCCTGCGTCTGGACGCCAACGGTTTCCTCGGCGTCGAGCGTCGTGCCGAAGGCCCGGCCTGGTCGGAAAGCCACCCGTTGTCGGTGAACGGCAACCAGCTGTTGGGTGGCGCCATTCGCAAGGCCGGTGGTTTCAGCTTCCAGGAACTGAACCTCACCATCGATGACATTGCCTCGATGTCCCATGGCGGCGCGGACCTGTCCTATGACTTCATCACTCGGCCGGCCTATCAACACGCGTTGCTGCTGGGCAATACCGAGTTCCTGCGCCTCATGCTGCGTCAGGTTCACGCATTCGGTATCGACCCGGCCTCGTTGATCCACGCCTTGCAGAACCACGACGAGCTGACCCTCGAACTGGTGCACTTCTGGACGCTGCACGCCCACGACACCTATCTGTACCAAGGGCAGACTTTTCCCGGCAACATTCTGCGCGAGCACATCCGCGAGGAAATGTACGAGCGCCTGGCCGGCGAGCATGCACCCTACAACCTGAAATTCGTCACCAATGGGGTGTCCTGCACCACCGCCAGTATCATCACGGCGGCACTGGGCATCCGCGATCTGGAGGCGATCACCGATCAGGACATCAAGCAGATCCAGCATATTCACCTGCTGCTGGTCATGTACAACGCCATGCAACCCGGCGTTTTCGCGCTGTCGGGATGGGATCTGGTCGGCGCGCTGACTTTGCCAGCCGATCAGGTCGCGCACTTGATGGAAGACGGTGACACGCGCTGGATCCACCGCGGCGCCTACGACCTGGTAGGGCTCGATCCCGAGGCTGAATTTTCTGCGGGCAACATGCCGCGTCCGAAGACGCTTTACGGCAACCTGGTAGATCAGTTGCAACGCCCGGACAGCTTCGCTTCGCAGTTGAAGAAGATTCTGGCGGTACGGCGTGCGTATGACATCGCCGCCAGCAAGCAAATCCTGATTCCGGATGTTCAGCACCCGGGCCTGTTGCTGATGGTGCACGAATTGCCTGCCGGCAAGGGTACCCAGATCACCGCCTTGAACTTCAGCAATGAACCGATCGTGGAGACGTTGCATCTTCCGGGTATCGCTGCGGGACCTGTGGTGGACATCATCAACGAGCGGGTCGAGGGTGATTTGACCGAAGCCGGTGAATTCACAATTACCCTGGATCCGTACGAGGGTCTGGCTCTGCGTGTGGTGAGTGCCTCGCCCATCTGACCGGTTGCAGGCCTTGGTGTTTGATACGCGCCAGGGCCTGCAAAGCCAGATCGCAGAAAGCACTGAGGGGAGCCTGGGCTCCCCTCAAGGGTTTGTTGCATGCTCTTTTTTATTATTGAGGGGCGACCTGTTGTTGTATTTGTCAGCCGTGGCCCTTGCCGCTTGTTGTGCGACCCCCAGGCGGGGTCAAGAGCAAACGTATTTTTTTGAGCGCTGATCTGCTTTTATCGTCGATCCAACCAGTGGGTAGCTACTGAACGTAGTTTTGTTGTTCTCTACCTGGCTGCGGGGCTAGCCTCTGAAAAGCATTTCCTCTCCAAAAAAATCTGTTAGCTACGCCTCTGTCGCGTTTGTTCTTGTTATGTCAGAGTCGTTTCATCTTGTTCTTATTGGTTTATCGCGTTGTTGTTATTGTTGTACGTATGACATAGCAGGGCGCGTGCCAACTTTCACAAATCGTTTTAAATCAATAACTTGAATTTCCTGAGAATGCTGCGTGCGGCAGAGTGACGCAGATCTGTTCCCTTGTTACCCGTATTCGTTCCCGCGTAGGCATCACCGGTAACACTTTGTGTCTGCCGTCGGCATCAATCACGGTGCCCCGAGCTATGGGTTAACCCAGACTTCCACTCGACGGTTCTTGATCCGCCCTTCATCGACCGCGTTGGTCGCCACCGGCAGCTGCGCTCCAAAGCCCTGGATATCGCGGAAGAGCACGTCCGCCCTGGCCAGTTCACGGCGAACCGCCATGGCGCGTAGCCGGGACAGCAACACCGCGCGGGCGGAATCGTCCTTGGCATCACCGAACCCCACCAGTGTGGTCTTGTTCTGCAGCAGGTGATGGCTGCGCAGGTAATCCTGCACCCTCACCACATCGGCCATTGCCTTGTTATCCAACGTGGCGCTGCCTTCGGCAAAACGGAAACTCACCGACAGACGCCGGCCCTCACGGGCCAATTGCTGGTACAGCATGGGCATGTCGGGCGAGGCGGGGACACTCATGGCTTGCACCGTTTGCGCCACGAAGCCTTGCTGGGCAACGACTGCCTGTCCCGGTTCGCTCTGCGCGAAAGCAATCAATGCGTCGGCCCATGGCGAGGGGCGCATTGGTGTGCTGTACAGGTACAGCCGGCGGCTCAGGGGATAGTCCTGGGTTGCAATCAGGCTGACCGTAGGCGCCATGAACTGGCTGTCGCCATCTGCGATGGCCAGCGCGCGGGCACCACGTATCGAGGCCAGGCCGATGAAGCCAATGGCGTATCGATCGGCGCTGACCCGATCCGACAGCTGCTCGCTGGACTCCAGCCTGACCGCATGGGCCGTCAGGCGCCCGGCATGTGGGGTCAGTACCTGGTCGCGAAACGTCTCCCATGTGCCCGAGCGGTCATCGCGGGCCAGCACATGGATCGGGCCACGGCCACCTAGTACGTTCCAGTCGTTGATTTCGCCGCTGAATACCTGGGCAAGCTGGCGAGTGGTCAGCTGCCGCAGGGGGTTGTCGGGATGGACGATCACGGCCACGCCGTCGATGCCGATCACGTGTTCGGCGCCGAAGCTGCTCAGGTCGCCCAGGGGTGCCAGTCGGCTGCGCTCTTGGTCACTGATGGGCCTGGAGGAGGCGGCCAGATCCGCTTGCCCGGCCAACAGGCTGTCGAAGCCTGTGCTGGAGCCGTGGGCGCCGACTTCGAAACGCAACGCAGTACCGTTCGGCTCGTGGGCGGTGATAAGCAGCTCGCCCGTGGAAGGATCGAGTGTCTGGACAGGGGCCAGGCCTCGGCTTTCGAGCAGGCCGCGTATGAGTGCCGGAACCAGCTCCGTACCCATGGTGTTGGAGCCCTGGATGCGCAAGGTGGCCGAATCCGCGAGCGCGCCCGTACTCAGGCTCATGCCCAGGCTCAGGATGCACAGAATGAGAAGCAGACGGCGCATGGCGGCTCACCAGGTCGGGAAGCCTCGCAGATTAAGACAGTGATGTTGCAGGGGGATGACGGGGGTGGTGGGTAGACCGCATCGAATCTTTCGCGGCCGATGACCGCTCCTACAGTAATTCGCGATGCCTCTGCAGGAGCGGTCATCGGCCGCGAAGGGCACGACGCCGTTCTCGCTTGAAACTCAAACCTTGCGCTTGATCGAGATCGACGACGCCGCGCTGATCACCAGGTCGGCATAGCGTTTGCTGTCGCGTTCCGGTACCCAGCGCGAGCGGGATACCGCAAGGTTCACCGCGCCGATGCCCCGGCCATTGCCATCGACGATGGCCGCGGCCGTGGACACGTCGCCGTAAAAGAACTGGTCTTCGGTATGCGCATAGCGGCGCTGGCGAATCTGCTCGATGCTGGCCCAGATCTGCTCTCGGTCGGTGATGGTCGCCGGCGTGTGCTGGACGAACTGGCTGCGGTCGAAGATAGCGTTCACTTCGTCGTCGCTGTAGGTCGCCAGCAGCGCCTGGCCCGGCGCGGTGCACCAGGCCGGCAGGCGAGTGCCGATGATGACGCTGGCATTGAACACGTGCCGGCTGACGATTCGCTGCACATAGACGATGTCGGTACCGTCGAGCACCGTCAGGTTGGTTGCCTCTTCGGTGTCCGCGCTCAGCTGCTGCAGGTAGGGCGCGGCACGGGTCACCAGTTCGCTGGACGTCAGGTAGTGGTAGGTGAAGTCCAGCAGCCGCGGCGACAGCTCGTACTTCTTGCTGCTGTCCTTGTTCAGGTAGCCCAGGGTTGCCAGCGTATGAGTGAAGCGCTGTGCGGCGCTGAGGTCCATGCCGGTCAGCCCGGCGATGTCGGACAGCGATAACTGACGCTGGCTGCCGTCGAAGGCCATGAGCACTTTCATGGCCTTGTCGACGGACTGCACGTACAGCGAGGAGGCCGTTGGGTCGGCAGGAGGTTTCTTCGGGGTACTGGCCATGAACGCAACACATTGGTGAAAAAACCGATTATCCGGCAGTTACCCGCCACTTTCTATCGCTATTCACTAAACCGTTACCGCACAGGCCGCTCGCGGCGCATCGTTCAACCGCGACTGTCCCAGGCTTGGGTGACATCCTTGGGCAACAGGTGCTTCTTGATACGCTCACTGGGCGTCAGCTCGAACTGCTCCACTTGTTGGTAGTAGCGTGGTAACTGGTAGGAGGCGCAGCGCAGCGCCGCCCACTCGCGCATGGCCTGCCAGTGCGCAGTGGTGCCGGCCTCCAGTTGTACGAACAGCAGAATCTCCTGCTCGCCCACGGCCGATTCGACGCCCAGCGCCGCGCAGGCTTTCACCGCAGGGTGGGCGCTGAACACCCGCTCCACTTCCCAGGCCGAAACGTTCTCGCCACGCACGCGCATGCTGTCGGTGCGGCGTCCGACGAAGAACAGGTCGCCCTCGGCATCCATGCGTGCCATGTCACCGGTGAACAGCCGGCCATCGCGCAGGGCGCTGGCGGTGGCTTCTGGGTTGTCCAGATAGCCGGGCAGGAAAACGCCTTCGACTTCACTGGACAGCACGATTTCCCCCAGTTGCCCCACTTCGACCGGCGTACCGTCACTATCCAGCAGTTCTACGCTCAGCCAAGGCAAAGCGCGGCCGATCGAGCCTGGCTTGCCGGTACGGTTCAAGGTGGCGAAGCTGGAGCACTCGGTCATGCCGTAGCACTCGCGCAGCGGACAACCGAAACGTTGCTCGATCGCTGCCCAATTGGTCAGGCTCACACCCGCACCCCAAAGGGTCCGCAGGCTATGCCGGGCAGGCCACTGCTCGGCCGGCTGCTGCATGAGGATATCGATGATCCCGCCCAGGTAATGCAACTGGGTCGCCTGCACTTGCACGCACTGCGCCCAGAATTTGCTGGCGGAAAAGCGTCGAACCACGTTCAGGCTGACTTCGGCCAGAAACGGCATCAGCAGCATCTGCGCGCCGCCGATGTGGCACAGGGGCTCCCACAACAGCAGCCGGTCACCTGCCTTGACGTCGGCCACCTGCAGAACCGCCTCGCTGGCAATGCGCAGCATGCGGTGGGTGAACACCACACCCTTGGGCGCGCCGGTGGTGCCGGAGGTGTAGATCACGCAGAGCGTGGCATCGGCCGCGCTGTCCTCGAGCCGCAGCTTCGCTGCCGGGTAGGCCAGGGCCTGCTCGTGCAGCACGTCGATGCCGACACAGTCGAGCTGGGCGGCAACGCTGTCCGCCAGGCGTTCGGCAAACTCGGCGTCGCCGACCACCAGGTCCGGACGAGCGTGCTCGAACGGGTAGTCCAGGCCAGGGCCGCGCAACTTGGTGTTGATCGGGATCCACACCAGGCCGCTGAGGATCAGCGCGTAGATCAACACGATCTGGTCGTCGCTGTTGCCCAGCATGACGGCTACCCGTTGTCCGGCGCGCAGGCCGCGTTCGGCCAGTACCTGCTGCAAGGCGGCGACCCGTTGGCGCAACTCCAGGGTAGCGAGCGATCGGCCCTCGAAGGTGACGCGCACGGCATGGTCGTCGATCAGCAGGCCGGCATGGATCAGCGGCGCGGTGGTGAGCTGATCGTGGCTGATGCGATGCGGGAAGAAGCGAGTGTATGGATGCATCGTTCAGAGCCCTTGACGTTTGGAAGTGGAACGCCGCGATACCCATTGGGCAATGACGGCAAACAACACGATGAACACCAGTAACGTGGTGGAAACCGCAGCCAGGGTGGGGGTGAGCGCCAGCTGGATGCTGTCCCACATCTGCTTGGGCAGCGTGGTATTGATGCCACCGCTGACGAAAATGGCGATGGTCAGGTCGTCGAACGAGGTGATGAAGGCCAGCAGAAACGCGGAGATCAGGCTCGCCGACATGAGAGGCAGGGTCACGGTGCGCAGTCGCGTGAACGCACCGGCGCCGAGAATCCGCGCGGCATCGTCGAGGCGCCAGTCATACTGCTTGAACGCCGCCGACAGGGTGACCACCACGTAGGGCAGGGCCAGTACCGTGTGGCCCAGCACCAGGCCGATGTCCTTGCCCGCCAGGCCAAGCCTGGAAAACAGGTACAACAGGCCCAGGGCAATCACGATGCGCGGCACGATCAGCGGGGCGATGAACAACGCGAACAGGCCTTTGCGCCACCCCGCTCTTACCCGGGTCAAGGCCAGGGTCGCACCGAAGCCCAACACCAGCGCCAGCAGCGCGGTGGCCACACCGACGCCCAGCGAGCGGAACAGGGCGGCCTGCCACACCGCGGAAGTGAAGAATTCCTCGAACCACTTCAAGCTGAACAGCTTGGGCGGGAAGGCAATGAACGGGCTGCTGGTGAATGCCAGCGGAACGACCACCAGCACGGGCAGGATCAGCAGCATGACCAGCAGCACGCTGTAACCGGTCAGCAAGGCGCCATCGCCACTGCGCCGCGGCGCCTTGCCCCGGCCCGAAAAGCAGTGCCCCAGCCAGATCAGAATCTGCAGGCCCATTCCGGACTGACGTTCCTTGGGCGCCTCGCCGCCGAGCGAAGACAGCCCGGCGATGCGGTCGTAGATCACGAACACCACCAGCGAGCAGGCCAACAGCACCACCGAAAGAGCGCCGGCGAAGTTCATGTCGAACAGGTCGAGCACCGAGGAAATCACCAGCTGCGCCACCATCATTTCCCGTGGCGAACCCAGCAGCGCAGGCACGATGAAGAAGCCAAGGCTGGTGATGAACACCAGCAGACCCGCCGCGGCGATGCCGGGGGCCGAGAGCGGCAGGAAGATGCTGAAGAAACTCATCGAACCGCTGGCGCCCAGCGTCTGTGCGGCCGGCGCGAGGCGCTGGTCGATGCTGCGCATGATCGGCAGCAGGGTAATCACCGCCAGCGGCAGCATCGAGTGGACCATGCCGATCAGCACCCCCGAAAGTGCGGGCACCAGGCCGGACGGGTTGTCCAGCACGTCGGCGGCAAGCGTGGTCAGCAGGCCTTTGCGTGACAGCAGCAGCATCCAGGCATAGGTCTTGACCAGGTAGCTGGTCCAGAACGGCAGCATGATCCACAGCAGCCAGCGTTCGCGACCCATGGGCGAGAGCCGGGTTAGCAAGTAGGCCACTGGGTACGCGAGCAGCACCGACAGCACGGCCGTCAGCGCCGAGATCCAGAAGGTAATGCCCAGAACGCGGGCGTACACCGGGGTCGAGGCGATCCGTTCGAAATTACCCAGGCTCAGCTCGCCGCTGGCGTTCTGGAAACTGCCCATGAGCATTTCCGCCACCGGCAGCAGAAAGAACAGTGCCAGGAAAAGCAGGGCGGGAATGGCCGGAATCAGGCCTTTGCGCCAGTTCATGAGGTGGCCTGCGCGGGCAGCAGGGTGGCCCGTGTGGGATTCCAGGCGATGCCAACCGGATCGCCGACGCACGGACTGAGCTCGCGGGAACAGCGCACACTGAAGCGGTTGCCCGAAGGCAGGCGGACCAGGGCGCGGGTGTCGCTGCCCAGGAATACGCATTCATCGACGATGCCCTGCAGCAAGCCGGCAGTGGGTTCGGTCAAGCGCGCGGCTTCGGGCCGGATGAGCAGGAACGCTTCCGTGCCGGCACTCGGCGCCTGGTGCCCGGCGCAGCCTGCCAGGTCCAGCCGTTGGCCTTCGACCTGCAGGTGGCCGGTGCCGTCGCGCTGGCCCTGGAGCAGATTGGAGTGGCCGATGAACTCGGCGGCGAAGCGTGTTGCCGGGCGATCGTAGAGCTCTTCTGGCGTGGCCAGCTGTTCGATGCGCGCGCGGTTCATCAGGCAGATGCGATCCGAGAGGGTCAGCGCCTCTTCCTGGTCGTGGGTGACATAGATGAACGTAGCCCCCAGTTCCTTGTGCATGCGGCGGATTTCCAGCTGCATGTGCTCGCGCAGGTTCTTGTCCAGGGCGCCCAGCGGCTCGTCGAGCAGGATGATCGAGGGACGGTAGGCGAAGCAGCGGGCCAGGGCGATCCGTTGTTGCTGGCCACCGGACAGTTCGTTCGGGTAGCGATGGGCGAAATCCTCCATGCGCACCATGCCCAAGGCGTCGTCGACCGCCTGGTTGACTTCGCCCTTGGGGTATTTGCGCATGCGCAGCCCGTACGCCACGTTGTCACGCACGCTCATGTGCGGGAACAACGCATAGCTCTGGAACACCAGGCCGATGCCGCGCTTTCCGGGGGCGATGTGGGTCGCATCCTGGCCATCGATCAGCAACTGCCCGCTGTCCGGTGGGACCAGCCCGGAAATCATCTGCAGCAAGGTGGTCTTGCCCGAGCCCGAAGGCCCGAGCAGGGTCAGGAACTCGCCTTCGCGCACCTGGATATCGGTGGGTTGCAGGGCGACGAACTGACCATAGGTCTTGCCCAGGCCACGGGTTTCAAGTTTCACGCTCATGCATCGACTCCCTTACGACAAGATCCAGGCGTTGAACCGCTCGGTCACGGCGGTGCGGTTCTCTGCCCACCAGGCAGGGCTCGGCAGACGCATGTTGTTCAGGTTCTGCGGGGCGGTCGGCAGCAGCCCCGCGCGCTCAGCCGGGATGAACTCGAAGGATTTGCGATTGGTCGGGCCGTAGGCCAGGGTGTCGGTGAAGTCGGCCTGGCGCTTGGCGTCGGCGCAGAAACGCACGAACTGTTTGGCCATGTCGGCGTGCGGGGTGCCCTTGGGGATGGCCCAGCCTTCGATCGAATAGAGCCCCTGGTTCCAGACGATCTGCACCGGTGCGCCGTTGTCGATGGCGGCCTGGGCGCGGCCGTTCCAGGCCGAGATCATGTCGACTTCGCCGCTCTGGATGGCTTGCATGGCTTGCGCGCCCGAGGTCCACCACAGGTCGATGTGCGGTTTGATCTTGTCCAGGCTCTTGAAGGCGCGGTCGACGTCCATCGGGTACAGCTCGTCGAGGCTGACGCCGTCCGCCAGCAGGGCCTGTTCCAGTGTGTCCAGCGGGCTGCGACGCAGGCAGCGGCGGCCGGGAAATTTCTCGACGTTCCAGAAATCTGCCCAGCTCTGCGGGCCGTTGCCGTCCTTGAAGGTGTCGGTGCGGTAGGCCAGCACCGTGGAGTACACGTCGACACCGAGGAAGTTGGCAGTGATGGCCTCGGGAAGCAGGTCAGGGTATTCGCTCGCCGACAACCCGATCGGTTCGAGAAAGCCCTGGGCTTCGAGGTAGGGGATGTCGGCGGAAATGGTCAGGGTGGTGACGTCCCACACGTAGTTGCGGGTTTTTACCATGGCCGAGAACTGCGCCACCGGCTGGGACTCACGCGCCACGCTGATGACTTTGATGCCGGTGGCTTTTTCGAAGGGGTCGTAGAAAGCCTTGCGGTAGGCCACGGTGTAGGGACCGCCGGGGTCGGAGACGATGATCTGTTTATCGGCGGCGCGGACCACGCTGGGCAGGCCGCAGACCAGTGCGACCGTGGCGCCGGCCTTGAGCAACCGACGGCGTCCGGGGTTGGAAGGTGTGTGCATGACAGTCTCCTACAGAAAACGAATGGATCGTTGGGTAGTCAGGACGTCGGCAGTCAAAGCATTGCAAGAGCCGGGGTAGGTACATGGCCGCCGCCGTGCGTGGTGCGATGAAATCATTTCCCGCGGGAGCGGGCTCTGTGGGAGCGGGTCTCTGCCCGCGAAAAGGGCTCCGCGGTATATCAGTGACTCCGCGTTGCTGCCTTCGCGGGCAGGGCCGCGCTCCCACAATCAACTCACTTTCACAAGGCAGGGCTTTATTTGGCGCGGGCCTTGAAGAAGGCTTCCATCATTCGCTGTGGCTCGCCGGAGTCGTATGCCTCCTTCTGCAGGCGACGGCCGGCAGCAATGCAGTCCTTGAAGCCAGGATCGCTCATTTCGCGGAAGCGCTGCTTGTCCAGGCGCATGGCGATCGGGGGCTTGGCGGCCAGTTCTTCGGCGATTTCCAGGGCCTTGCTCATCACTTGATCGGCTGGCACCAAATGGTGGATCAAGCCGATCTGCTTGCATTCATCGGCGTCCATCAAACGGCCGGTCAGCGTCAGCTCGATGGTGCGCGACATGCCCAGCATGCTGTTCATGATCCATGGACCGGTAGTGCTGGGGATGCCGGAGTTGATTTCCGGCTGGCCCATGCGCACGCCTGGGTGGCCAACGCGGATGTCGCCCAGCAGTGCGACCTGAAACGCGGAACCTGCAGCTGTGCCATTGAGGGCGATGATCAGTGGTTTGGACAGGCCGCGCAGGGTGGCGTAGTAGCGCTCCCACTCGCCGACCCATTCCACGGCGCGGTCACCGTCGAAATCGTGGGCTTCGGAAAGATCCTGGCCTGCCGAAAAAGCGCGGTCGCCAGCGCCGGTCATGATCACGGCCTTGATTTCCGGGTCGGCGTTGTAGCCGTTCAAGGCTTCGATGATTTCGTTACGCATCGGCGTGGTCCAGGCATTCAGCACTGCCGGACGATTGAGGGTGATGACAGCGACAGGCCCTTTGATTTCTAGCACGATGTCTGACATGTTTATCTCAATGCGATAGTTGATGTGGAATAACGATAGAATTATCTCGCGGGATGCGCAACAGGTTTGTTTGGAAATCTTGGGCTTGAGTAAACGGCTGAAAGATTCGCGGCGGGGTGTCAGGTATTGCGCGGGGGTGGTTTCGCGGCCGATGACCGCTCCTACAGGGTTCAAATCGTAGGAGCGGTCTGTGGCCGCGAAGGGCGCGGCGGGGTGTCAGGTATTACGCGGTGGTGGTTTCGCGGCCGATGACCGCTCCTACAGAGTTCAAATCGTAGGAGCGGTCCGTGGCCGCGAAGGGCGCGGCGGGGTGTCAGGTATTACGCGGGGGTGGTTTCGCGGCCGATGACCGCTCCTACAGGGTTCAAATCGTAGGAGCGGTCCGTGGCCGCGAAGGGCGCGGCGGGGTGTCAGGTATTACGCGGTGGTGGTTTCGCGGCCGATGACCGCTCCTACAGAGTTCAAATCGTAGGAGCGGTCCGTGGCCGCGAAGGGCGCGGCGGGGGTATCAGGTAATACACGGTGGGAGTTTCACGGCCGATGACCGCTCCCACCGTACGGGGGCGGGTCAGGTCACGACGCGGTAGCACGGCACATAGGCTGCGCCACCTGGCAGTTTCATGCGGTTCTGCTCGACGAACGCCTGCAGCAGTTTGTCCAGCGGTTCCATGATCGCGGCATCACCGCGAATCTGGTACGGGCCATGCTCTTCGATCAGACGAATGCCCTTGTCCTTCACGTTGCCCGCCACGATCCCGGAAAACGCCCGGCGCAGGTTTGCCGCCAGTTGATGCGGGGGCAGGGCGTGGCTGAGTTCAAGATTGGCCATATTGGCGTGGGTCGGGTCGAACGGCCGCTGGAAGCTTTCCTCGATCTTCAACAGCCAGTTGAAGTGGAAGGCGTCGTTGCGCTCGCGGCGGAACAGCTTCACCTGCTTCAACGATTCGGTCATCTCCCGCGCCACGTCGGCCGGGTTGTCGATGATGATCTGGTAATGCTGCCGAGCCGCTTCGCCCAGGGTCGCCACGACAAACTGGTCCAGCTGCTGCAGGTACGCCTGCGCACTCTTGGGGCCGGTCAGGATCACCGGGAACGGCAAGCCCTGGTTGTCCGGATGCATCAGAATGCCCAGCAGGTACAGAAACTCTTCGGCCGTTCCTGCGCCGCCGGGGAAGATGATGATCCCGTGACCGACGCGCACGAACGCTTCCAGACGTTTTTCGATATCCGGAAGAATGACCAGCTCGTTGACGATCGGGTTCGGCGCTTCCGCGGCGATGATGCCCGGCTCGGTCAGGCCCAGGTAGCGCCCGCCGCTCATGCGCTGCTTGGCATGGGCAATGGTGGCGCCTTTCATCGGCCCCTTCATCACGCCAGGGCCGCAACCGGTACAGATGTCCAGCCGGCGCAGACCCAGTTCATGGCCGACTTTCTTGGTGTATTTGTATTCGTCCGAGTTGATCGAATGCCCACCCCAGCACACCACCATCTTCGGCTCGAGGCCAGCACGCAGGGTGCGGGCGTTGCGCAATAGATGAAAGACGTAGTCGGTGATGCCCTGGGAATCGCTCAGGTCGATGCGCTGGCTGTCCAGCTCGCTTTCGGTGTAGACGATGTCGCGCAGTGCGCTGAAGAGCATCTCGCGGGTACTGGCGATCATCTCGCCATCGACGAAGGCGTCCGCCGGGGCGTTCAGCAGCTCCAGGCGCACGCCACGGTCCTGCTGATGGATACGCACTTCGAAATCCCGATAGGCGTCGAGGATGGTCTTGGCGTTGTCGACATGGGCGCCGGTATTGAGAATGGCCAGGGCGCACTGGCGAAACAGGGTGTAGGTGCTGCCTGAACCGGCGGCACTGAGTTGCTGCACTTCACGCTGGGAGAGGGTTTCCAGGCTGCCCTTGGGGCTGACCGACGCATTGATCACATTTCTTGGGGCCATTCTATATTCCCTTAACGCAACGTAGCGCGGCCACATGGGCCGCGCCATCCGGATAATGAGCGACTTCACCGGCGCCAGGCTGTCTGGCCCGGGCGCTGAGTCTGCTGGTCCTGCGGGTGAAAAACCGGTTCCGCCCCAATCTTGGGGCAGTTGGACACCGGCTTCATCTTACTCCGCGGTGCCGCGCGGCGGTCAACGTCCGTCGCCACAAAAACTTCAATGCAGTGAATCGCTTGGCAGCGCACCGGGTTACCTGTGACACTTACGTCGACCGAGTCGTGAACCTTACACCCACACGCCCGGTCGATAGCTGCGGCCCATTCATTTACTTGTGCCGCTTTCGGGTCAATGCTGTGGATACCTGCCAGCGGTTGTCATGGCCCGTCTACTTCCTGGAGAACACCCCGTGATACTGATCAGACCCTCGGCCACGCTCAAAGCATGGGGCGCCCACGGCTTCACCGCCACCGGCGTGGTGCTGGCCTTTCTTGCCACACTGGCGCTGTTCGACGGCCAGCCGAAAATCTGCCTGCTGTGGCTGGGCCTGGCGCTGGTGGTCGACGGCGTCGACGGTGCACTGGCACGCAAGCTCAATACCCAGTCGTTGCTGCCGCACTTCGATGGCTCGACACTCGATCTGGTCATCGATTACCTGACGTACGTGTTCATTCCGGCACTGTTCATCTATCGCTACATTCCACTCCCCGAATTCACCTTGCTGATCACCGTCAGCATCATTCTGGTGTCGTCGTTGTTCTGCTTCTGCAACGTCAACATGAAGAGCAAGGACAACTACTTCGTCGGCTTTCCTGCGGCGTGGAACGTGGTTGCGCTGTGCATGTACATCATCTCGCCGTCGCCGTGGATCGCGCTGCTCACCGTTGTCGGGCTGGCGCTGCTGACCGTCACCAAGATGAAGTTCCTGCACCCGTTCCGGGTTCGCCGCTTCATGGCGGTCAACATCGCAGTGACGTCGATCTGGTTGCTGTGCACCTTCGTGCTGATCCTCAACCATCCCGCCAGCAACCCAGTGGCCATGGGTCTGTGGAGCTTGATGTCGGCGTACTTCCTGGGTGTGTG
Organism: Pseudomonas baltica; assembly: GCF_014235765.1. Lineage (GTDB taxonomy): Bacteria > Pseudomonadota > Gammaproteobacteria > Pseudomonadales > Pseudomonadaceae > Aquipseudomonas > Aquipseudomonas baltica. The sequence goes on along the minus strand of NZ_JACMYH010000001.1, from coordinate 721,553 downwards.
CTTCTGGCGCACGGCGGTCGAATGGATCGGCCGCACGCGCACCTAGCAGCCGGTCAAGCAGCAGCCGGTCAAGCGCCCGGCAGGTTCAACATCTCGATCCACAAGGCGCCTTTGCCCGAAGGCGCTTCTGCCGTACGGGTCAGCGCACCCGCTGCGCCCACGGCATAGCTGCCTACCTTGTCGGCCTTTTCCCCGGTCACCAGCAACCAGCGTCCGCTGGGCGAGAAGGCGATGTTGCGCGGCTGCTTCTCCTGCAGCGGGTAGTTGCCCTGGAAGCTCAGCGTGCCGCTGGCGGGATCGGCCTTGAACGCCGAGACCGAACTGGTGGTGCGTTCAGTGATGTATATCAGCTGACCGTCAGGCGATACGCGAATGTCCGCAGCCCAGATACGTGGCGTCGGATCATCCTTGAGGTCGTTGTTGCCGGCATTGCGAATCTCGCCATGCACCAGGTTCAGCGACTTGGGCACGCCTTCGACATGGGCGACCTTGGTCAGGGCACCGGTCTGCGCGTCGATGGAAAAGCTGTCGACCGTACCGCTCAGCTCGCCCACTACGTAGAGAAACTTGCCGCCTGGCGCGAACGCGATATGCCGGGGGCCGCTGCCGGCGGTGACTGAGGCATGGCCGTTACCGATGGGTTCCAGGGTGCCGCTGCTGTCGTCCAGCGTGAATTGCAACACCTGGTCCACGCCCAGATTGCCTGCGTAGACGAAACGGTTGCTGGGGTCGCTGCGCACGGAGTGGGCGTAGGGGCCGGTCGGGTAGACCTTGATGTCTTCGCCGGGACGGTGCTCGGCATCTATAGGTTGTACGGTCAGCACATTGCCCCCATAGGAAGCACCCATCAGGTAGCGGCCGGTACGGTCGGTGCTCAGGTAGGCCAGGCTGGCTGCCAGCGGGGCTTCGGCGGCGGCGTCCAGTTGGCCGCTGGCCGGGTCGATGCGATAGGCCATGACGCGGAACGGCTTGACCCGAAGGGCGGCGTACAAGGTCGAACCGTCGGGGCTCAGGGCCATGGGATTGACCTGGTCGCCCGCGTGAGTCTGGTGCACCAGCGTCAGCGATCCGGTGTTTTCGTCCAGGCGGTACTGGGAAATCATGCCGTCCTCGGGGCTCGAGATATAGGCGAAGGTACTGGCCTGGGCCAGGCCGCCGGCGCAGCCGATGGCGGCGGCAAGAAGCAGATGTTTACGCATGGAAGAACCTCGGCTTTGTTGTTGTAGTCAGTCATCCTATGAGTGCGTGGTGACGAAGTAAAGCGCCCCAGCCAGGCGCCGTCTACAGGGTGTAGTGGACCAGGTGCGGTGCCAATGGGATGCGCGCGACACCTTCATCCAGCACCAGTGGCTTACCGTCCAGCAGGCAGCCACGACCACCGTCGTCGCTGCGCTCCACACTGATGTGCACGTGCCCGCCGGGCACGCGAACCTGCACGCTGAACCCTGCCCACCGGGCCGCGATACGAGGGTCGAGCAGCAGCCATTGTCCCTCGCGGCGCACACCGAGAATGCCCTCGATGCCGGCGCGGTACATCCAGCTGGCCGAGCCGGTGTACCAGGTCCAACCACCACGCCCGACATGGGGCGCAACCGAATAGACATCCGCGGCGATCACGTATGGCTCGACCTTGTAGCGTTGCACGCTGGCGGCGTCCAACGCATGGTTGATGGGATTGAGCAGGTCGATCAACGCCAGTGCCTCATCACCGCGGTGCTGCCTGGCGAAGGCCAGGATTGCCCACATGGCCGCATGGCTGTATTGCCCGCCGTTTTCGCGCAGGCCGGGTGGATACGCCATCAAGTAGCCGGGATCGTGCGGCGAGTGCTCGAACGGCGGAGTGAACAGCAGCGCGATGCCGTCTGCCGGTCGCACCAGATGTTCATTCACTGCGCTCATGGCCTGCTGGGCTCGTTCGGGCTGCGCGGCGCCGGACAGCACCGCCCAGCTCTGTGCGATCGAGTCGATGCGACATTCCGGATTGCCCTCGGCGCCCAGCCACGTGCCATCGTCGAACGTTGCGCGGCGATACCACTGGCCATCCCACGCGTGGGTTTCCAGCGCGGTCTGCAACTGCAGGTAGGCTTGCTGCCAGCGCTGTGCTCGCGGGCAGTCGCGCCGGGCGGCCAAGGCGATGAAGCGCTCCAGGCTGGCCAGCAGCATCCAGCCCAGCCAGACACTCTGGCCGCGACCCTGTTCACCCACCCGGTTCATGCCATCGTTCCAGTCGCCGCTGCCGATCAGCGGCAGACCCATGTCGCCCATCTGCTCCAGGCTGCAGTCCAGCGCCAGGGCGCAGTGCTCGTACAGGGAAGCGGATAACGCAGCGGTTTGCGGCAGGAAGAAGCGATCGGTTTCGCCGCTGGCCAGGGGCTCGCCTTCAAGAAAGGCGACAGGGGCGTCGAGCACCCCTTCATCGCCACTGCTGCGTACGTACTCGGCAGTGCAATAAGCCAACCAGGCCCGGTCGTCGCTGATGCGGGTGCGCACCCCCTGACCGGAATGAGGCAGCCACCAGTGCTGCAGGTCGCCTTCGACGAACTGCCGACCTGCAGCGCGCAGCAGATGTTCGCGGGTCAGGTGCGGTGCTGCTAGGCTCAAGGCCAAGCCATCCTGCAACTGATCGCGCAAGCCGTAGGCGCCACTGGCCTGGTAGAACGCCGAGCGTGCCCACAGGCGGCAGACGATGGTCTGGTACAGCAACCAGCCGTTGAGCATGATGTCCAGTGCCCGGTCCGGGGTGCGCACCTGCACGGCTTCGAGCTTGTCGGCCCAGCTGTCGCGCACGCGTTGCAGCCCACCGTCCAGATGTTCGTGGCGGTACTTGAGCACCAGACGCTGGGCTTGTTCCAGCGACGGCGCCTGGCCAACCAGCCATACCAGTTCGATCTGCTGCCCGGCTGCCAACAGCACTTCATGCTGCTGGGCGGCACAGGGATCGAGCCCGGCGGCGCTGGCGCCGGCCAACGGCGCCGAGGAGGCGAGCGCAGCCGGGGCGGCGTAGCTGCCGTGACGGCCAAGAAACTCGGTGCGGTCGGCCGTCCAGTGGCCGATACCACCGGCCAGGTCGGAAAATGCCACGCGTCCGGCAAAGGCGATGGCGCACGGGTTGCGTGCCAGCAGGGCCCCGGTACGAGCATCCACTTCGCTGATGAGCCCCGCAGCGGTGGCCGCGCGCGAGGTACCCAGCACCCATTCCAGGTAGCTGAACACACTGAGCCGGCGCGGTTTGTCGCTGAGGTTGCGCACGCTCAGACGGGTGATCTTGACGGCGTCCTCCAGTGGCACGTATTGCAGCAGACTCATGTGCAACTGGTTGGCGCTGTGCTCGAAGCGGCTGTAGCCGAACCCGTGCCGCGCGCTGTAGCGCCCTTCGTCACGCACGGGCCATGCACAGGGCCCGGTGATGACGCCATTGGCGTTGTCGCGTACGTACAGGGCCTCGCCGCTGGCGTCGCCCACCGGGTCGTTGCACCAAGGGGTGAGCTGGTTTTCCCGACTGTTCTGCGCCCACGTGTAGCCGGCGCCCTGGGTCGAGACCTGAAAGCCGAAGTTCTGATTGGCGATGACGTTCAGCCAGGGTGCCGGGGTACGCGCGCCTCGCTCGAGCACGGTAACGTATTCTCGGCCTTCATCGGCGAAACCGCCCAGGCCGTTGAAGCACTCCAGCACTTCCTCGGCCACCTCGGGGGCGCCTGCAGTACTCGCAGCGCTGGTCGCCCGCTGTGGCCACTGCGCTTCGCCTTCAGGTAAGACATGAGGCGGACGCAGACCGATTTGCGCGTGGATGTCGCCGCTGTGGGCGCGCAGCACCAGCCGCGCGGTTGCCAGCAACAGGCTGCGCGCATCGCCCGGCAACAGGTCGGCCCGCAGCGTGTAAACCGCGCCGCGGCTCAATACCGCGCTGGGTCCGGGTCGCGATTGACTGCTGCGCACTGCGGTTTCCACGGCAATCTGCAGGTCCTGCTGATAGCTGGCGTCACGCTCGTTGAGGATCACCAGGTCCACGCTCAGGCGCTTCATTCGCCAGTATTCGTGGGCCAGCAGCAGTTCGCGCACTTGCGGCAGATCTTCGATGTCGTCGATCTGCAGCAGTACGATGGGCAGGTCACCCGAGATGCCCATTGGCCACAGGCCGGCCTGGCTGCCTGCACCGCGCAGGATGCTCAGCGCTGGTGCGCGCCATTGAGCGTCAGCGTACAACAGGGACGCGCTCAAGCGCTGGAAGTCGGCTGCCGCCTCGGCGTCGATATCCAGATGGCGCAGTTGCACCTGTGCCTGGGTCCAGGCCAGGGTCTTGGCGCGCTCGTAGGCGCTGTGCTCATGGTGCTTGTCGATCAGGCCCAGCAGCGCTTCGCGGCTGTCGGCCACCACGGTCCAGAAGGCGATGTCCACGCTCTGGCCTGGAGCGATGCTGAGGCAGTGACGCAGGGCGAACAGCGGGTCGAGCACCGTGCCGACGCTGTTGGACAGTGTTGCGCCGGACTTCAGGGCGCTGGCCTGGAGCAAGGTGTGCTCGCGGCCGAGAAAGGCGGCGCGGTCACTTTCGTACTGCACCGGGCCGTCCAGCGGCGTGTCGAGTACTGCGAAGTGAGCGGCCCAGACCTGCGGCTCCTCGCTGCTGCGCGGCCGCCGGGTAGCCACCAACGCGGCATATTCAGGCAGGTACTCGGTAACCACGAACAACTTGGCAAAGGCCGGGTGAGCGCTGTCGGCCGAAGCGGCGCCCAGTACCAGTTCGCTGTAGGTGGTCAGCTCCACGGAGCGGGTCCGCTCGCTGCGATTGGTCAAGGTGAGTGAGCGCACTTCGCTGTCGTCCTCGCCCGACACCAGCACGGTCAATGTACTGGTCAAACCGTCGCGGTGGCTGATGAACTGGGCATGGTCCTCGGCAAACGTGACCTCGCCCAGGCAACCGTGCGCACGGGTGTCGGCAGCGGACCACAGGGTGTCCCGATCCAGATCACGCACGAACACGAACGAGCCCCACGGGTCCAGTACCGGATCTTCGCGCCAGCGCGTCACGGCCAGATCGCGCCAGCGACTGTAGCCAGTACCGAGGCCGGTCAACATCACGCAATAGCGCCCGTTGGAGAGCAGATGGGTGATCGGCGCTGCCACCGGCAGGCCATCGAGGGCGCGCTGGGTGCGACCTTCCAGCGTCTCTGCGGCGACGTTATGGCCGTGTTCGGCAGCGGCTTGCAGGGCTGCGACATTGGCGGGCATGCGCTCCTGCAACAACAGCTCGCTGGCCTGGATCATCGGTTCGCGGTGAAAGCGCTCGCGCATGGCACCGTCGAGCAGCACGTTGGCGATGGCCACCACTGTCATGCCCTGGTGGTGAGCCATGTAGTTGCACACGATTGCCTGCGAAGTGTCCTCGGGCAAGCGTGTCGGGGTGTAGTCGACCGCTTCGTAGAAACCGTACTGGCCGAGCGCGCCCAATGCCCGCAGAGTGGCGAAATTGGCCCAGGCGCCGGGAGCGTCGACCATCGCTGCCAATGCCGTGGCATAGGGTGCGATGACCTGGTCGTCGGCTAGCCCACGCTTGAGCCCGAGGCCGGGCACGCCGAAGTTGGAGTATTGATAGGTGAATTCCAGATCGCGCGCATTGTAGGCCGATTCGGAAATCCCCCACGGGATGCCCAGCGACTTGCCGTAGGCCTGTTGACGCTCCACCACCAGGCGTTGTGTCTGGGTCAGCAGGCTGCCGGCGGGGGCGCGCATCACCAGGGACGGCATCAGGTACTCGAACATCGACCCGGACCAAGAGATCAGGGCCGAGCCATTGCCCAACGGTGTGGCACTGCGGCCCAGGCGGAACCAGTGCCGCGTAGCGACATCGCCCTTGGCAATGGCGAACAGGCTGGCCAGGCGTGCCTCGGAAGCCAGCATGTCATAGCAGTTGCTGTCCAGTTGCTGCTCGGCGACGCGGTAGCCGATCGACAGCAACTGCCGCTTGCGGTTGAGCAGAAAGCCGAACTCCATGTCCATGGCCATGCGCCGCGCGTTATCGGCCAACGCTCGCAGGCGCGCCGAGGTGTCGCCGTGCAGTTGGCGGTCATCCAGGTGAGCCGCGAATGCCTGTTTCAAGGCTGGCAGCCAGACGCCATTACCAGGGTCGGCCGGGATTTCCCCCAACAGCCTGGCGACTGCCTGTCGACCGAGGTCGAACGGGGTCTGCAGGTGCGCCTGTATCTGGGTCAGCGGCTGGCTGCGCCCTTGTTCTTCAATGACCAGCAGCAGGGTGTCGTGCAGGCCGGAGGATGGCTCCAGCGGACCTTGCTCGGCCCACTGTTCGCAGGCATTGGCTAACGCGATCAAATGCCCGGCCAGATTGCCGCTGTCGACCGCCGACACGTACACCGGCGGCAGCGGGCGCAGATCCTGGGTGTCGTACCAGTTGTAGAAATGCCCGCGAAAGCGTTCCAGCGTCTGCATCACCGCCAGGCTCGCCTCCAGGCGCAGCAAGGTCTGGCGGGTGCCGGCCCAGCCGAAGTCCCGCGCACTGGCGGCCGCCAGCAGGTACAGGCCCATATTGGTCGGTGAGGTGCGGTGGGCAACCACCGGGTGGGGCTGCTCCTGGAAGTTGTCGGGCGGCAGGTGGTTGTCACCGGCCGTCACGAAGGTTTCGAAGTAGCGCCAGGTGCGTCGGGCAATCAGCCGCAGGTCCTGTGCCTGCGTGGCGTTCACGGGCGCGCAGGGAGTGATCGAACTGCTGCGGCTGACCCATTGTGCGATGAATGGGGCCGTCAGCCACAGCAGGGCAAACGGCACGATCAGCGCGGCATTGCCAGGCGCCTTGGCCAGTGCGACGGCGCAACCGGCCAAGGCCAGCAGCAGTCCCGGGGCCATGCGTCGAGCGTGTGCGCCAAGGCCCGGGCGCGGCGCTGCGCCGGCCTGGGCGGCAGTGGTCCATTCCAGCAGCAGGCGCTTGCTGTGAAAGACCCGGTACACACTACGGAAGATGGCATCGAGCATCGACCAGGCCTGGTCGGGCAACCACGCCAGGTCGAGCACGAACTGCCAACTGGCCAGGCGCAGGTCATGGGTCAGGCGCTGGCCATGGCTGCGCCAGAGTACCGCCGGGCGCTTGCGCGGCGCGGCCAGGAGCAGTGCCAACACGGCAGGCAGGGCGCTGCAGGCAAGCACGGCGAAAGTTGCGATCCAGGCCGCCGGCCCAGGCAGGCACCAGGCGACCAGCAGGGCGCCCAAAGTGGCCGGCGCCACTAGCGAACGACGCAGGTTGTCGATGATTTTCCAGCGGCCAAGTGCCGGCAGTTGCGCCTTCAACAGCCACGGCAGCAACTGCCAGTCGCCCCTTGTCCAACGGTGCTGCCGGCGCATCGCAACGTCGACCCGCGCCGGAAAGGCTTCGACCACTTCGATCTCGCTGACCAGCCCGGCCCGCGCGTGAATCCCTTCGAACAAGTCATGGCTGAGCATGCTGTCGTCAGGTACACGGCCGTCCAGGGCGGCCTCGAAGGCATCCACATCGTAGATGCCCTTGCCCGTGTAGGACCCCTCGCTGAACAGGTCCTGATAGACGTCCGATACCGCTGCGGCATAGGGGTCCACCCCGCCTGGGCTGGAGAACACCCGCTGGTACAGGGAGCCTTCGGCGTCGAGCGGCAGGCTCGGCGTGACCCGTGGCTGGAGGATGCCGTAGCCGGTGACTACGTTGCGTCCGTCGCGACTCAGCCGCGGTCGGTTGAGCGGGTGCGCCAACTTGCCCACCAGCCTCTGCGCGGCGTCGCGGGGCAGACGTGTGTCGGCGTCCAGGGTGATCACCAGACGCACGTCTGCCGGCACGGTCTGCTCACCGAAACTGGTGTGCGCATCGCCGCGCAGCAGCCGGTTGAGCTCGTGCAATTTGCCGCGCTTGCGCTCCCAGCCCATCCAGCATCCCTGTGCCGGGTTGTAGCGGCGCTCGCGGTGCAGCAGCATGAATCGCGCGCCGGCCTCGCCCGGACCGTGCCGCCGATTGAGTGTGGCCACGGCCGCATGGCCGGCCTCGAGCAGGGTCCGATCGTCGTCCCTGTGCTGTTCAGCGGCGTCACCACCATCGACCAGCAAGGCAAAATACAGCTCGCCACAGTTGCCCGACAGGTAATGCACTTCCAGTTGCTCGATGTCTTCCAGCAGATCTGCCTCGCTGCCCAGCAGGGTGGGCACAGCGACCAGGCTGCGCCATGGGCTGGGCACGCCTTCGAGCATGTCCAGCCCCGGCAGTGCGATGGCGCCGAAGGATCGGGTCACCGCGCGGTTGAGCAGGGCGCTGGCCAGCTGTGAGGCGGGCAGCGCGCCCAGCACCACCAATGCCGTCAGCCACAGGGCCGGCGCGGCGGGCAGCAGTGCCACCAGGATGGCCAGCAGCCCGGCGGTCAGTGCCAGCAGCAGGCCGACATAGCCGCCAACGCCTAGCTGCCGTTGCCAGCGCAGCCAGCGCAAGCCGACCGATGGATGGAAATCTATCGCCGCTTCCAACAGCGGTCGGCCTTCGGCGATCAGTACGTGGCCAGGATCGGCTTCGCGTTCCTGCTCGGGCCTGGCGCTGGTCAACTGCAGGGCCTGCTCGGCAATCTGCAGTTCGGAAAAGGTGGAACCGCGTGCCAACTGTTCGATGGCACTGCGGTAGAGATTGCGTGTGGTGAAATCCATGGCGGCGAAACGGCTGCCCGCACGCAGCCTGGCGTCCACCAGGCTGACGTCTTCGAACCATTGCGCCCAGTCCAGTGACGAAATCTGCCGCAGGCTGGTGATCACGTTGCGCACACTGAGGTTGGAGGCACCCTGGCGCTGCTGGGCGTGACTGACGGCCTGGCCGACGCTGCTGTTCTGTTCGTGCAGGCGTTGTGCAAGCCAGGCCAGGGCCGGGGTGGTGATCGGGTCCTTGTCGCGCAGGCGCTTGGCCAATTGCGCGGCGAACAGTTCCGACAACGGCTCGGCGCTGCGGCTGCGGATGTCGTCGTCCAGCGCACTTTGCGCACAGCCGGCAGCGAACAGGCGATCGGCCAGAGCTTCGGCATCCAGGCGAGCGAGGTCAGCGGCGGTGATCTGATCGGTCAGCCGTCGCAGGTTCTCGATCAGCACGATCCGCAGGGTGATCGCCACCGCCCACAACTCGCCGATGGTCAGCGGCTGGACCTTTTGATAGGCGTTGATGAAGCGCTGCAGCGTCGCTGGATCGAAGAAGCTGTCGGTATGCGCGACGAACGCCCACGCCAGGCCGAACACCCTTGGGTAGCCGGCGAAGGGCCCGCTCGCCAGCTTGGGCAATTGCCGGTAATAGCCTGCGGGCAGGTCCTCGCGGACACCGCGGACGTGCTCTTCGACCAGAGGGTAGTTGTCCAGCAGCCACTGGGCGGCGGGCACCACGGCGATTCCATCGGCCACCGCCGCCGCGCTGGCCCGGTAGGCCACCAGCAGCACCTGAGCGTTGTCCTTGAGGCGACGTTGCAACGACAACACCCGTGGCGGCCGGGCGCTCACGGTCTGCGCAGCAGCCAGGCTCTGGGCATGCTGTTCGAGGCGTTCGATACCGAACAGTTCTTCACGTACGGGGGCGGTGGCAAGCCAGGGATCGCTGCGCAGGGCAGCTCGGAAGGGGGTATTCAGAAACGCGTTCATGGCGGTTGTCCGTTACCCGAAGGGGCCATGCAGCATGGCACATCCAGGGATGTGCCATTGGACAGTTCGCCGTCGTTGCGGAGAAAAGCGGGTTACAGGCTGGAACGCAGGGGGATTTCTTCGCGCATGACCTGGTGGCCTTCTTCGGGGTTGCCGATCATTTCATCGTGGGCATTGCCCTGCACCAGAAACAGCTTGATATCGGCGACACCGGACAGCACCTTGCGCGCTTCCTCGACCGAGGCCACGTGCAGGGTCGCACCCTTGGCATCGGCCACCGGCTGCGACACGCCTTCCAGGATGGCGTGCAGCACGTACGATCCACCTTCCATGGACACCAGGTTCACTTCGCTGACCTCGCCATTGTTGACGTGACTACTCAATTTATCGATGTTCATGCACGACCTCGAAACGGCGTGATGGACCGGAATGGCCATCGCTCTTGCCTCATGCAAGGTTTGAGGCGGCCCACACCGGCGGAGTTCAATCCAGTGGCGGTGTGCTGCCCATGGCGGCAACCCAGGTCAGATCTTCCAGCGCCCGGCGGTCTTGGCCAGCAGTTGCTGCAGTCCATCGAGGTTGTTGACCAACTGCAGGGTCAACAGGCGATAGCCGATCAGCTCACCGGGCACCACATTGGGCGCGTCGGCATCGAGGCCGGCATAGTTGCGCTCGAGCCGCTCGGTGGCACCGTCGCGCAGCGCGCGGGCCATGCCCACCAGTTGTCGACGAATATGCCGGTGTTCACCGCTCAGGCACTGCTGCAATTGCGCCATGGCATTGCGGTCGGTGCCGCTGGGGCGCAGGTTGGCTAGGATTTCCAGGGTGCTCAGGCACATGCGGAAGTGGCCTTGGATCGCGTCCAGCTCGGTCATGGAAATCTTCACTTCCTTGGACACCGACGGCAGCAGCGAGCGCAACTGGACCATGTTCGCGTTGAGCTTGGACATCAGCTTCAAGTGCTCGTCGGCCGACACCGGCTGGCCGCTGACGATGCGGCTGTGGATGGTCGCGCAGCCGCGCAGTCCGGTGGCCAGGTTGTAGCGCCACGAATACACCGCATACAGCGGCAGGGCGAATGAAAACGCCAGCGCCAGGGCGATACCGATGAGAATGTCCACGGTGCGCCACAGGCCATCGGTGATCGGGTTATCGCCATGGCCGGCGACGATGAACAAGGTGATGGCCGAGAGCAGCGCGGTATAGCCGCCCTTGCCGATGGCGTGGTAGGCGAAGAAGCCGCACGCCACCGACATCAGCAGGTAGGTCACGATGGGCATTTCGAAGTAGTTTTGCTGGGCCACCACCGCCAGCCCGAGCGCGGCACCGATGAGCGTGCCGTAGGCACGTTCGACCGATTTCTTGCCGATGTTGCCGTGATGCTGCAGGCCGCCAATGACGATCAGCAGGGTGACCGAGGCCCATTCGCCGTGGGGCAGGCTGAAACCGCTGGTCAGCAGGATGGACACCAGCAAGGCGGCGACGATGCGCGCCGCGTGGATCAGGCGGGCATGCCGGTAACGGCGGTAGGGATCGAGCAATGGCCGCAGGACGCGACGCAACCAGACGGGTAGGGCGATAGATTTGAATGCATTCATCCGTTAAATGACCATGGGTGCCTGGAATAAGTCCGCCACGCAGTTGTCGACTTTGGGCTGGAACCTAAATTGTGTCATGGCCGCGGCCATTTATCTCGTTCAAGGAATGCTTTCGTCGATGCCTGCCTTCTCCCGCCTCAAGACTTTTCTGGGCCAGGCCCGGCGCGCCCTGCAGTTGGTGTGGGCGACCTCGCCCGGCCTGTTGCTGGGGTTGGTGCTGGCCACGCTGGCTGCGGGCATCCTGCCGGCACTGGCCGCCTGGCTGGGCCAGCGCATCGTCGATGCGGTGGTGGCGGCCATGCAGATGCACCAGCAAACCGGTGCGGCGCCCCTGTGGCCAGTGCTGCGCTACGTGTTGATGGAAGCCGGCGTGCTGGCATTGCTGGCCGCGGCGCAGCGCGGCCTGTCCGTGCAGCAGGCGCTGCTGCGGGTGCAACTGGGGCAGAAGGTCAATACCCTGATTCTGGAGAAAGCCCAGACCCTGTCGCTGATGCAATTCGAGGATTCGGAGTTCTACGACAAACTGGTACGGGTGCGCCGCGAAGCGTCCACGCGACCGCTGGCGTTGGTGAGCAAGTCGCTGGGGCTGGTGCAGAATCTGATCTCGCTGGTCAGCTTCGGCGTCTTGCTGGTGCATTTTTCCCCCTGGGCATTGGCGATTCTGGTGGTCGGCGCGTTGCCGGTGTTCTTTGCCGAAGCGCATTTTTCCGGGGATGCCTTCCGCCTGTTCAGTCGTCGCGCACCGGAGACGCGTCGGCAGAACTACATCGAAACGTTGCTTTCCCACGAAGGCTATATCAAAGAGGTGAAGCTGTTCGGTTTTGCGCCGTTGTTGCTGCAGCGCTACCGCGACACCTTCACCAAACTGTATACCGAGGACCGCCGGCTGACCTTGCGCCGTGACGGCTGGGGCTTCGTGCTGGGCCTGCTGGGTACGGCGGCGTTCTACCTGGCCTACGGCTGGATCGTCATCGATACGGTGAACGGCCATATCACCCTGGGCCAGATGACCATGTACCTGGTGTTGTTCAAGCAGGGCCAGAGCGCGGTGAGCAGCAGCCTCACGGCGATCGGCGGCTTGTATGAGGACGGCCTCTACCTGGCCGACCTGTATGACTACCTGGCCTACCCGGTGCAGCCTGCGCAGGGCGATATCACCCAGGGCGTAAAGCCCGGCGATGGCCTGCGCTGCGAAGGGCTGGGTTTCAGCTATCCCGGCGCGAGCCGCGCGACGTTGCAAGGCATCGACCTGCACCTGGTACCTGGCAAGAGCCTGGCGCTGGTGGGCGAAAACGGGTCGGGCAAGACCACTTTGATCAAGCTGCTGACGCGTCTGTACTGTCCGGACCAGGGGCGCATCCTGCTCGACGGCAGCGACCTGCAGGAATGGCAGGAAGACGCGCTGCGTCAGCGTATCGGCGTGATTTTCCAGGATTTCATCCGCTATCAGTTCAGTGTCGGGGAAAACCTGGGGGTCGGTGATACGCGCGCGTTCGACGACACGCAGCGCTGGCGCGAGGCAGCGGTGCAGGGCACGGCCGAGCCGTTCATCGAAGGTCTGGAGCACGGCTATGCCACGCAGTTGGGACGCTGGTTTGCGGGCGGCCAGGAGCTGTCCGGCGGGCAATGGCAGAAGTTGGCCCTGTCCCGCGCCTACATGCGCCGCGATGCCGACATCCTGATACTCGATGAGCCCACCGCAGCGCTGGATGCCAGCGCGGAAGCGGCAGTGTTCGAGCATTTTCGCGAGTACGCTCAAGGCCGCATGACGCTGTTGATTTCCCATCGCTTTTCGAGCGTGCGCAACGCCGATCATATCGTGGTGCTGGAACAGGGCAGGGTGCTGGAGCGCGGCGATCATGAACAATTGATGGCCCAGCGCGGACGCTACGCGGAACTGTTCGACCTGCAGGCGCGGGGTTATCGCTGACAGGCCTGCCGCATAACGCCCTTCGCGGCCGATGACCGCTCCTACAGGGGAAGCGCAATCCCTTGTAGGAGCGGTCTGTGGCCGCGAAGGGTGCGCTGCGGTTTTACCGGTTCACCGCGTGCCATTCTTCGCGGGCAGAGCCTGCTCCCACAGGGGGGCTGTGATTCGTAGGCGAGAGCGGCCGTCTATGGCTTGATCCCATGATGCGAGTAGCCCGATGCAAGCGCTTTTGGTTGAGATACTGGATGCCGTCCGCCCCCTGATCGGACAAGGCAAGGTTGCCGATTACATCCCGGCACTGGCCGATGTGCCTGCCGCGCAGCTGGGCATCGCCGTGTACGGCAACGACGGCGAGGTGTTCAGCGCAGGCGATGCGCATACCCCGTTTTCCATTCAGAGCATCTCCAAGGTGTTCAGTCTGGTCCAGGCGATTGGCCACTCGGGCGAAGACATCTGGCAGCGCCTGGGCCACGAACCCTCCGGACAACCCTTCAATTCCCTGGTGCAGCTGGAGTTCGAGCGCGGTCGGCCGCGTAACCCGTTCATCAACGCCGGTGCGCTGGTGATCTGCGATATCAACCAGTCGCGCTTTGCCGCACCGGCGCTGTCCATGCGTGACCTGGCCCGACGGCTGTCGGGCAACCCCCAGGTGATCGTCGACGGTCGGGTGGCGGAGTCGGAGTACCAGCACCGCGCGCGCAACGCTGCCATGGCCTACCTGATGAAGTCGTTCGACAATTTTCACAACGATGTCGAGGCCGTGCTGCGCAGCTATTTCAGCCACTGCGCACTGCGCATGGACTGCGTCGACCTGGCTCGCGCGTTCTGCTTCCTGGCCAATGATGGCTACTGCAAGCACAGTGGCGAGCAGGTGTTGAGTCGGCGCCAAACCCAGCAGGTCAACTCGATCATGGCCACCAGTGGTTTGTATGACGAGGCCGGCAACTTCGCCTACCGCGTCGGCTTGCCTGGCAAGAGCGGCGTGGGTGGCGGCATCGTCGCAGTGGTACCGGGGCAGTTCACCGTCTGCGTCTGGTCGCCGGAGCTCAATCCTGCCGGAAATTCCCTGGCCGGCATGGCGGCCCTCGAGCTGCTCAGCGAACGGATCGGCTGGTCGGTCTTTTAGAAGTGCGGCGAGTCACGTTACCTCCGTAGGAACGGTCATCGGCCGCGAAGGGCGCGATGCCGTGCGCCTGACCGACCGTAGCGCCCCATTCGCGGCCATGGACCGCTCCTACGTAGAATCCCGGCACCTCCGTAGGAGCGGTCATCGGCCGCGAAGGGCGCGACGCGGTATGCCTGAATGACCGCGCTGCCCTTTTCGCGGCCACGGACCGCTCCTACGTAGAATCTCGGTACATCCATAGGAGCGATCATCGGCCGCGATTAAACAAAATGTGACAGGTTGCGGTGCCCAAGCGTAGCGTTGGCCTTTAAACTGCGGCCCTCTCCAGAGGGCACAATGGCATGAACGATTTTCCGACCCGCCGTCGAGTACTCGCCGGCATGGGCATCCTCGGTCTTGGCGCGCTGGCCGGATGTGGCGACAGCAACAAGCTGTCGTTCAAGCACGGCAAAGACCTGAGCAACGAGATCCTCGGCCGCACGTTCCGGCTCAAGGATCCGCAAGGCAACGAGAAGACCCTGTCCAGCTTCCGCGGCATGATGCCCATGGTCTTCTTCGGCTTCACCCAGTGCCCGGCCGTCTGCCCGACCACCCTGGCGCGGGCCGTCCAGGCCAAGAAGCTGATGGGCCGTGACGGCGACCGCCTGCAGGTGATCTTCATCACCCTGGACCCCGAGCGCGACACCCCCGAAGTGCTCGACGCCTACGTCAAGCTTTTCGACCCCACCTTCGTGGCCCTGCGCGGCACCCTGGAACAAACCGCCGATGTCGCCAAGGAGTTCAAGGTGTTCTACGAAAAGGTCCCGATCGGCGACACCTACACCATCTCCCACACCTCGACCAGTTACGTCTTCGACTCCCGCGGCGTGCTGCGCCTGGGGTTGTCCCATTCCCTCACCGCACAAGAGTGCGCCGAGGATCTGCTCACCGTAATGGAAGTCTGCTGATGAAACCCATTGCCAAGAAGAATACCGTCCGCCAACTCGCCACGCTCCTGGCAGCCCTGAGCCTGACCGGCTACGCCATGGCCCAGACCACGGTCGAAGATGCCTGGGCGCGCGCCACTGTGCCGGGGCAACCCGCTACAGGTGCGTTCATGACCCTCACAGCGGACTCCGACAGCACCCTGATCAGCGTCCAGTCACCCGTCGCCAAAGACACGCAAATCCACCAGTCGACCATGAACGGCGATGTCATGAGCATGCTCCCGGTCGACGAAGTCAGCCTGCCTGCGGGCGAGCCCGTGGTATTCGATGCCAATGGCTATCACGTGATGCTGATGGGTTTGATAACGCAGGTGAAGGAGGGCGACGCGGTGCCATTGACCTTGAAGATCAAGAACGCACAAGGGGAGGAGGAAACTCTGGAAGTCGAAGCCGTGGCCAGGGCACTGAATGCCCCCGACCACGCTCATGCTCACTGATGTAATGACGCGGGGCTGATGCCAGCGTCAAACACCCACCACAGGCATTACTTGCCGACGGTCTGACCCAGGAACCAGGCGCGTTCTTCGGCCTGGTCGATCCACTCTTCCAACAGGCTGGTAGTGGACAGGTCGTTGGCTTCGTCGGTGACGCCGTGGGTAGTACGCATGTAGGCAGCCAGCGACTGGTTGTCGTCATGCAGCTCGGTCAGCATGTCTTCTGGCGACAGGTCAGCCACTTCGCTGCTGGCCAGGCGCTTGAGTTGCACCATCTGCTCCAGCGAACGTACGGTCGGCTCGCCGATCTTGCGGGCGCGCTCGGCAATCACGTCGGTGATGGCGTAGATCTGGGTCGCTTGCTCTTCCAGCAGCAAATGATAGTCGCGGAAGTGCGAACCTTTCATGTGCCAGTGGTAATTTTTGGTCTTGATGTACAGCGCGAACACGTCAGACAGCAATACTGCCAGTTCCTGACCGACCTGGGCCTGGTTCTGCAAGCTGGCGCCTTCGCCTTTCTCGGCCTTGGCCTTCACGGACGATACGGTCTTGAGTTCCTGTTTCACATTGGCAACGGCCATTTGAAATCTCCTGGTACGGGTTTGCGGGATTGGGTCTGTAACCACTATGGAAATCGACCGCAGACAAACCGGTATTGCTCAGAGATATTTTCTATCCGACCGATGAAGTGTCGCTATGACCCTGCGTCTCACGACTCCAAAGCGCCTTTATCGGGAAAACTCAAAGTGAAGCTGGTCACGCCCTCAGCGCTGTGGACACTGACGCTGCCGCCCACCAGAACCATGATCGACTGCACGATTGCCAGGCCCAGGCCACCCGAGTCTCCCGGTTCCGTGCGCGACGGGTCGACGCGGAAGAAACGATCGAACAATCGCGCCAAATGCTCGGGTGCAATGGTGTCGCCTTCGTTACGCACCGTCAGACCAACGAACCCAGCCTCGTCGTGGCGGCTGAGCAGCACCGTGGTGCCGGGGCGGGCATGGCGGACCGCGTTGGCGAGCAGGTTGCCCAGAGCCCGCTGCAGCAATTGCAGGTCGGTCTGCAGGGTGCCGTGCAGCGCGTGCTGCAGGGCGGCGCCGCGCTCGTCGGCGAGCAGCTGGAAATAATCACAGAGTTCTTCGCCTAGGTGGGTGAGGTCAATGGCCTGCAAGTGCACCGGCCGCTGCCCGTGGTCGGCACGTGCCAGAAACAGCAGGTTTTCCACCATGCGGTTCAGCCGCTCGTACTCTTCGATGTTAGAGCCGAGCAGTTCCCGGTATTCGTCCACGCTACGAGGCTGGTTGAGTGCCTGGCCGGTGCTGCCCAACAGGTTATGCAGCGGCGTGCGGATTTCATGGGCGAGGTCTGCGGAGAACTGCGACAGCCGTTCGAAGCCCTGTTCGAGCCGCACCAGCATGCCGTTGAGCGCCTGGATCGGCGCCTGCAGCTCCACCGGCGCGGCGGTATCGGCCAGTCGCCGGTGCAGATTGCGCAGATCGATCAACGCCAGCGCGTCGGCCATTTCGCGCAACGGCGTCAGGGCGCGACGCACCAGCAACAGGCCGATGACCCAGGCCAGCAGCGCCCCGGCAGCCACTGCCAGGTACAGGCGCAGTCGGTAGCTGGCCAGGATCGCCTCGCGCTCGTGCAGGCGTTTGCCGACCATCACCGTCAAGGCTTCGCCGGCCGGGCCGACAGCGTCGCCGGCCAGCAACGAGGCGCCGTGGTCCAGGCGAATGTCGGCCCGGCTCGGCCGCCGAGCCAGGCCGATGCGTGGTGGATCGCCCAAGGTTTCGCCGTGGGGGTTGATCTCGAACACCACACTGCCATCGGCGCGACGCACGCGCAGCACGCTTTCCTGATTGCCGAGCATGTTCTGATACAGCTGCGGACGCTGCTGCAGTGCGCCCAGGCTGTCGCTGTCGTGCAGCAGGGTACGCACCTGCTCGAGCCGTCCGAGCAGCGCGATGTCGTCGCGGTAGGCGATTTCGGCCGCCAGCGAACGGTAGAGAAACACCGCGACCACGCTCATCACCAGTGAGCAGACCACCGCCACGGCCAGCGCCAGGCGCCAGGCCAGGGAGTGGCGGCGTTCACTCATCCAGGTGCTCCAGCCGGTAGCCCACGCCGCGCACGGTGTGAATCAGCTTGGGCATGAACGGGTCGTCGACTTTGGCCCGCAAGCGTCGGACCGCCACTTCCACCATGTTGGTGTCGCTGTCGAAATTCAGGTTCCATACCTGAGAGGCGATCAGCGTGCGCGACAGCGCCTCGCCGGGCCGGCCGATCAGCATGTGCAGCAGGGCGAATTCCTTGTTGGTCAGGTTGATGCGCTGTCCACCGCGGCTGACCCGGCGGCGCAGTACGTCCACCTCCAGGTCTGCCACCTGATAATGCTCGACCTCGCGCACCGCGCCCCGGCGCAGCAGCGTTCGCACGCGTGCCAGCAGTTCGGCGAAGGCGAACGGCTTCACCAGGTAGTCGTCGGCGCCCAGCTCCAGCCCACGCACACGGTCTTCGATGGCGTCCTTGGCGGTCAGGAACAACACCGGTGTCGCGCCTTGCTGACGAATCAGCTTGAGCAACTGCCAGCCGTTCAGGCCGGGCAGCATGACGTCCAGGATCACCAGGTCATAGGGCTGCTGCTCGATCAGGTAGCGCCCATCCAGCCCATTGAGCGCCACGTCCACGGCAAAGCCGGACTCACCCAGGCCCTTGGCGAGAAAATTCGCCGTTTTCGCTTCGTCTTCAACCAGCAACACACGCATCGTTCAGCTCCTGTACCCGCGCATAGGCTAGGCCCCCGGCGGCCGATTGCCTATTACAAAGTTGTAATCGCTGCGACGGGGTTCTGTCGTGACCGGATTGCTAAGGTGCCAGCCACTGATCACGGAGATGCTCGATGAAAGCCCTTTGCATGACATTCACCCTGGCTTGTCTGCTCGCCACCCAGGCCCACGCCGCCCTGGCCCAGCACCCTGACCTGGACCTGGCGACCGCGCAGCGGCTGGCCAATGGCAGCGGCTGCATGGCCGCCGTGGCGGTGCTGGACCGTGGCGGCAACGTCATCGTCCAGCAACGCGGCGACGGCGTAGGCCCGCACAACACCGAGGCCGCGCGGTTGAAAGCCTACACCGCGCTGTCGACCAAGACGCCGACGCGGCTGTTCGCCGAGCGTGCCCGCAACAACCCCGAAGCCGCCAATCTGACCTCGCTGGGGCAATTGCTGCTGCTGGGCGGCGGCGTGCCGGTCTACGAAGGCAAGCAGTTGGTCGGTGCGATCGGCATCGCCGGTGCCGGCGGCGCCGAGCAGGACGAAGCCTGCGCAATCAAGGCCACCGAATCCGTCGGTCTGGCCATTCATTCTTGAAGGAGCAATACACCATGTTGAAGAAAATTATCCTGGCCGCCAGCCTGGCCTCCCTGTCCAGCCTCGCGATGGCCGCCAACCCCCTGAGCGTGCACGTACTGAACCTGGAAACGGGTGTGCCTTCGGCCGGTATCGAAGTGACCCTGGAGCAGCATTCGGGTAACCAGTGGCAACCGTTGGGGCAGGGTGTGACCAACGAGCAAGGCCGGATCGCCGGCCTCTACCCGGAACAGCGCACTTTTGCGCCGGGTGAATACCGGGTGGTGTTCAAGACCGGCGACTACTACCGCAAGGTCGGGCATGAAACCTTCTTCCCGGAAATCCCGGTGATTTTCGAAGTGAAGAACACCGAGCAGCACTATCACATTCCCTTGCTGCTCAGCCCCTACGGCTTCAGCACCTATCGCGGGTCCTAGTCGCAAGCCCCTGCCGTCATCCTTTCACGGTCTGCGGAAAACTATTGCCCTGTACGTGCGGTCTGTTGCACCAGAGCGGGCGTCGCAGGGCAGGGCGCTGGCACATTGCGCAGGATGATGGCGGGTATCAATAGATGAAGCAGCTTGATCTGCAGGTCATACAGCAGGCCCGGACCTGGCTCGGCCAGGGCCGGGGCGTATGGCTGTGCACGGTATTGTCGACCTACGGTTCGGCTCCACGCGGGCCGGGGGCGATGCTGGTCGCACTGGACAATGGCGAACATTGCGGATCGCTGTCCGGTGGTTGTGTGGAGGACGACTTTCTGGAGCGTGTCGCTGCCGGTTATTTCACACCAATCAATCAGGTCGTGCGCTACGGCGACGGCGGCCTGGCGCCGACCATGGCGCTGCCTTGCGGCGGCGTTCTCGACGTGTTGGTCGAATACCTCGCGCCTGATGCAGCCACGCTGGAGCATCTGGCGCACATCGAACAGGCTTTCGCCGGCGGCGAACTGGTGGCGCGGCAGGTGGTGCCGGGCAGCGATCGGCGCAGCATCCGTGCAGGCCACATGGGCGATGCACGGGTGCGGGTCAGCGACGAAGAAATCTGCATTCGCATCGGCGCCGTACAGCGCCTGATCCTCGCCGGCCTGTCGCCGGTCGCCGAATTCTGCGCGGGGTTCGCCCTGACCCTTGGCTATGAAGTGATCCTCTGCGAGCCGCGTCCCGAAGTGCTGGCTCGTTTCGACCTGTCCGGCGTGCACGTGCACGAAGTCTTGCCTGCGGTGTTCATCGCCGACGGCGGCTGTCATTCGGCGACCGCCGTGGTGGCGTTGACCCACGACCCTCGACTCGATGACCTGACCCTGCTCGAGGCGGTGCGCACACCGGCTTTCTATATCGGTGCAATGGGCTCGATGCGCACCAGCGAAAAGCGCTTCGAGCGTCTCGAGCGCATCGGTGGGCTGGACGCGACCACCCAGCAGCGTATCCACGCACCGATCGGCCTGAACCTGGGCAGCAAGACGCCCGCCGAGATTGCCTTGGCCGTCATGGCGGATATCCTGCGCGTGGCGAACGGAATCGACCGGCAGCGTCTATGATCGCCTAGCAGATGCCTGAAAGCCCTTGAGCCGCAGGGCGTTGGCCAGCACGAACAGCGATGAAAGTGCCATGGCTCCCGCCGCGACCTGCGGCGACATGGTCAGCCCGTTGACCGGGTACAGCAGCCCCGCCGCCAGTGGAATCAGGGCCGCGTTGTAGGCGAAGGCCCAGAACAGGTTCTGGCGGATGTTGTTCAGGGTTGCCGTAGACAAGGCGATGGCCGTGGCCACCGCGCCGAGGTTGTCCGACATCAGCACCACATCCGCGGCTTCGATGGCGATGTCCGTGCCACTGCCCACTGCAATGCCGACGTCGGCCTGGGCCAGCGCCGGTGCATCGTTGATGCCGTCACCCACGTAGACCGTGAGGCCATACTCGCGCTGCAACGCCTGGACGGCGGCCACCTTGCCTTCTGGCATAACCTGCGCCACCACCTGATCGATACCCAACTGGGTGGCGATGGCCTGGGCGGTTCGGCGGTCATCCCCGGATATCATTGCCACTTTCAGGCCGAGCCGGTGCAGGGTCTGGATAGCCGCCAGGGTAGTCGACTTGAGCGGATCTGCCACGGCGATCATCGCCGCCAGTTGGCCGTCGACCGCCGCATACAAGGGGCTCTTGCCCTGTTCGGCCAGCGTCTGTGCCGGGCTGGCGAAGGCGGCTGTGTCCACCCCCAACTGCGTCATATAGCGTTCGGCACCGATGGCCACGTCCTGTGCGCCGACCGTTGCGCGCACGCCATGGCCGGTGTGCGCCTGAAAATCCCGGGCCTCGGGCCAGTCGAGCTGAGCGTCCTGCGCTGCTGTCACAATGGCCCGTGCCAACGGGTGCTCGGAGAGCGCTTCCACGGCTGCGAGCAAAGGCAATAGCTGCTCGCGGGTGAAGTTGGGCAGCAGTTGCAGGTCGGTCAGACGCGGTTGGCCTTCGGTGAGCGTGCCGGTCTTGTCCAGTGCCACGACTCGCGCGCGGCTCAGTTGCTGCAATGCTTCGCCCTTGCGCAACAGAATACCCAACTCGGCCCCACGGCCGGTGCCGACCATGATCGAGGTGGGCGTGGCCAAGCCCATCGCACACGGACAGGCGATGATCAGCACGGCCACCGCATGCACCAGGGCCATGCCCAGGGCTGGGGTCGGGCCAAGCCAGTACCAGCCGATGAAAGTGGCCAGTGCCAGTGCCATGACCACCGGCACGAACCACACGGTCACCCGGTCCACCAGCGCCTGGATCGGCAACTTGCTGCCTTGGGCCCGCTCGACCATGGCGACGATCCGCGCCAGCATGCTGGCGCTGCCCAAGGCTGTGGCTCGAAGCTGCAACGTGCCGTTCTGGTTGAGGGTACCGCCGACCACTTGGTCGCCGGGCTGCTTGCGCACCGGCATGGGCTCGCCGGTGAGCATCGACTCGTCGACGAAGCTGTCGCCGGCGAGCACCGTGCCGTCGACGGCAATCCGCTCGCCGGGGCGAACCTGCACCACGTCGCCCTGTATCAGCTGCTCCAGCGGGATTTCGATCAAGCCCGCCTGGCGTTGCACATAGGCAGTCTGTGGCTGGAGCCTGAGCAGGCGCTTGATGGCTTGGGACGTGCGGCCCCTGGCGCGTGCTTCGAGCGTGCGGCCCAGCAGGATCAGGCAGATGATCACGCACACCGCTTCGTAATACACGGTGGCCGTAGCGCTGGGTAGCAGCTGCGGGGCGAACGTGGACACCAGGGAAAAACCGTAGGCGGCGAGGATGCCCACCGCCACCAGTGAGTTCATGTCTGGCGCGCCGCGCAGCAGCGCCACGGTGCCTTTGAGGTAGAAGCGCCTGGCACAGGTGATCAGCACCAACGTGGTCAGGGCGAACTGCAGCAGCCAGTTATCCTGCTGGCTCAGGTGCAGTTGGATCCAGGCGTGGAAGCCCGGTATCAGGTGCGCACCCATTTCCACTATCACCACGGGCAGCGAGAGCATCACCGACCAACCGAGGTCGCGCCGCAGGCGCGCGGCGTCTTGCTGGCTTTCCTGATTGGCCTGGGCCATGGCGTCTGGAGTGTGCTCAAGCGGCCTGGCGCTGTAGCCGGCCTTGTCGACGGCGGCGATCAGGGCCTGGGCGTCCACGCCGCGGCCTTCCACGCGAGCGCGCTCGGTGGCCAGGTTGACCGCCGCTGCCGTCACACCTGGCACCTTGAGCAGGGTTCGCTCGACCCGACCCACGCACGACGCGCAGGTCATACCGTGGATACCCAGCTCGATCACACTTTCGTTCGCAGCCATGCTGCCTTCCTCCTTTCAGCCTGTACCTCGACTCTGACCCTTCCCACCATGGGAAGGTCAAGCCCGCACTCCCATGTGGGAGCGGGCTCTGCCCGCGAAGGCCACACCGCGTTCCACCAGGCACACCGCGCCAAGCCCTTCGCGGCCGATGACCGCTCCTACGACCCATGTAGGAGCGGTCCGTGGCCGCGAAAAGGGAGCGGTCCGTGGCCGCGAAAAGGGCACCGCGGTGCATCAGGCACTCCGCGCCAAGCCCTTCACGGGCGATGACCGCTCCTACGCGTGACGGCAGTCGCGCGGAGGCGGTGAAAATGGCAGCATGGGCGCACAAGAACTGGAGAACTGCCATGAAGATCGTCATCGCCCCTGACTCATTCAAAGACAGCCTGAGCGCCGCCGACGTTGCTTCAGCCATCGCCCAGGGCCTGCGCCAGGCCCTGCCCGACGCCCAGCTCGTCGAGCGGCCGATGGCCGATGGCGGCGAAGGCACCATGCAAGCCATCATGGCGGCTTGCCAGGGCGAGCTGCGCAGCCTCGTCGTCGACGGCCCTTTGGGCGCAGCCACTCAGGCCCATTGGGGCTGGCTGCCCGACGAGCGCACCGCCGTCATCGAAATGGCCGAAGCCAGCGGGCTGCAACTGCTCCAGCGCCAGCAACGCGATGCCTGCAACAGCAGCACCTATGGCACTGGCCAATTGATCGCTGCAGCCGTGGAGGCCGGCGCACGACGCATCATCCTCGCCATCGGCGGCAGTGCCACCAACGATGCCGGCACTGGCATGCTCCGCGCGCTCGGTCTGCGCCTGATCGATTCTCAGGGCACTGAATTGCCCCGTGGCGGCCTGGCGCTAGCACAAGTAGCCAAGGTCGACGCCAGCGGCCTCGACCCACGTCTGGCCGATGTGCAGTTCGAAGTCGCCGCAGACGTCGACAACCCGCTGTGCGGTCCCCACGGCGCCTCGCACATTTTCGGCCCGCAGAAGGGCGCTACACACGCACAGGTGCTGGCCCTGGACAAGGCTTTGGACCACTTCGCCGATCACTGCGTAGCGGTGCTGGGCCAGGACTGCCGTGACGCGCCTGGTTGCGGCGCAGCAGGCGGCATGGGCTTCGCGGCCAAGGCCTTTCTCGGTGCCTCGTTCCGCCCAGGGGTCGAAGTGGTAGCGCAACTGGTGGGCCTGGCCGATGCCGTCATCGGCGCCGACCTGGTGATCACCGGCGAAGGGCGCTTCGATGCCCAGACCCTGCGCGGCAAAACCCCCTTCGGCGTGGCCCGCGTTGCGCGCGCTGCGGGTGTCCCGGTGGTGGTACTGGCCGGCACGTTGGGCGAAGGTTACCAGGACCTGTACGCCCATGGCATCGATGCCGCTTTTTCCCTTGCGTCCGGCCCGATGACCCTGGAGCAGGCGTGCGCCGAAGCCAGTGCGCTGCTCAGCGATCGCGCCCGCGATATCGCCCTGCTTTGGCAGCTGCGCGGTTAGGACGCAAGCGCGCCGTGGGTCAATCGCGCTCGCGCATGAAGAAGCCCGCCACGTACTTGCGGAAGGTCTCCAGGCTCTTGAAGTCGGCCAGGCGCTTGAAGGTTTCGGAACTGGGCTCCGGACCCAGCGGCTCTTTCATCAGCGAAACCGAGAGGACCCGGTCCAGGTCAGAGCTGAGCACCAGTTCGTCCATCACCATGGCGCCGATCACCGGTCGGCGCATCACGACCTTGACGCCTTTGCTGGCCATCCAGTCGATCAGCGACACCAGCATCTTCAACGCTTCGCGTTCCTCGTCGCGGAACACCGGGAACAGATGCCCGCGGGTCAGCACCGGCACCGTCGCCACATGCACCATTTCATAGAATTGGCTGCCGGCGGTTGCCGGTGAATACAGGGCCAGGGCCAGCAGCGGCCCACTGCTGCGCGCGCCACCCCACAACAGATGATGGCCCTGGAAGTCGAAGCCGGCGGTGCTGCGCTCGGTCAGCACCTTGCGCCCGACCACGTCGGACACGCAGTCGAGCAGCAGCCCATAGCGGCGCTGCCCAATGAAGGCGGTGGAATCCTTCAGGCGTGCCTTGAGCATCATCATGTGCTTCATGTCGATGCGGGTTTCCAGATAATTGCTCGCCGGTACCCTGTCGATCAGCGGGTAGCGCGTGGCCACTTCGCGCAGGTCGGCGAACTGGCGGGTCAGATCCTTCTTCAGGTGCGTGGCGTACACATTGAGCCCAGAGGCTTCGATGAACGTCAGCAGCAGCGAGAGCAACCGGTGCTGCTCCCGTCGCTGACTTGCCACCACGGCGGTGCCAGGCGTGCCGGGCATGGCCGGGGCGCGGAAATCGCCAATCAGCTTCAGCGGCACATCGGGGGGCAACCAGGCGGCCGGCAGTGGCCCTTCATCCTCGCGCCCAGGCGTACTGTCACGCTCGTCATGGATGAAGGGGCAACCCTCGGCATGCTCGGCCGTGCCGGGGTTGTTCTTCAAAAACAGCGTGCCGGTACTGCTGTTGAGCGTCACGTTCATCACCGGCAGCGTACCGGGCCGGCAATCGCACGCCAGCCACTGGCCCTGGGCGCGGACCTTCATCAGCCACTGGTTGGCCTGCAGGAGCTTCGGGCCTTCACTGCGGCCTTCGACGAATTCGGTGACCAACTGCTGTTCGGCAGGGGTCAGGGCGCGTACTGGCGCGCCGGTCTTTTCGATGATTCTCATGACGCTGCAAACGCCCCTTCAATGAACGGATCCAGGCCGGGCTGGCCTCCATGGGACAACGTTTGCGCAGCATGTATCCATTGCTGGTGCCGCGCCCGCGCCCACTGCGAGGGCATGATCGCCCCAGCTGGATCGGCCGCATAACGAATGCACTAACGGCTTGCCGCGCACTCGAACGACCGCTACCGTTGTAGCCTCAGCCCACCGACAGGAGCCATGACATGGCAAGCACGCAAGCGAGCATCGACATTCCGGCATCGGCCGATCAGGTCTGGAATCTGGTGGCCGGGTTCAACTCCCTGGCCGACTGGCTGCCCATGATCCAGCACAGCGAAGCCCAGGAAAACGGCCGGCTGCGCCACCTGACCACGGTGGACGGTACCGTCATCGTCGAGCGTCTGGAGACTTACGACAACGCCGCGCGCACCTACAGCTACTCCATCATCGAAGGTCCCTTTCCGGTGAGCGATTACCTGGCGACGCTCAAGGTCATCGAGGTGGACGCCGGCAACAGCCGAGTGGAGTGGGGCGGTCGCTTCAACCCGGTCGGCATGAGTGATGCCGAGGCGGTGGAAATTTTCGACGGTGTCTATCAAGGTGGCCTGCAGGCGCTGCGCGGTAACTTCTGATCGAACCGGCCGGGTAGGGCGGACGGGCCAGGCATCGACGCGGATGCTAGAATGTCGGGCGTCTACCCTGGCACTCAAGGATCCCCCGGTTTGTCTGATCTGCAGAACCCTCTGTTGCAATATCTCGCGCGGCTGATGCCGTCCAGCCGCACGACCATGCAATACGTATTGCAGGATGCCGCGGACCGGCTGGGCTTCGAGGACGTCGACATTCGCGAGGTGCCCTGGCACCGTCTCGAACCCGGGCACGTTACCTCGCTGGTGGCCGCCCTGCGCGAAGATGGCTACGCCCCCAACACCACCTCGCTTTACGTCAACGCCGTGCGCGGGGTCATGAACGAGGCGTGGCGGCTGAGCCTGATCGACCAGGATCACCTGCTCAAGATTCGCTCGGTCAAGCCCATGCAGGGCACCCGCCTGGGCAACGGCCGCAACCTCAAGCGCAGCCTGATCCGCGACCTGATGGAGGTCTGCGCCAACGATCCACGGCCGCAGGGACTGCGCGACGCCGCCGTCATCGCCATCCTGTATGGTTCTGGCATGCGCAAGTCGGAGTCGGTCAACCTCGACCTGGCCCAGGTCGACTTCAGCGAGCGCAGCCTTCGCGTGACCGGCAAGGGCAACAAGGAGTTGATCAAGTACGCGCCAGGCTGGGCGTTCGCGCATCTGCAGACCTGGCTGGCGTTTCGCCGCAGCCAGCTTCCTGCAGGCCAGGCCGATGACGACTTTCTTTTCAATCGCATCCGCCGCGGCGCGCACATCACCCGCGAGCGTATCACCAAGCACGCCATCTACTACATCGCCCGACAACGCGGCACTCAGGTCGGCGTGAAGATCATGCCCCATGATTTCCGACGTTCGTTCATCACCCGAGTGATCGAAGAGCACGACCTGTCGATTGCCCAGAAGCTGGCGCACCACACCAATATCCAGACCACTGCGGCCTACGACATGCGCGACGACAACGAGCGTCGCCGCGCCGTGGACCGCTTCGATCTTTGAGCCTGCAGGCCTTGTCGCAGGCTCGGGCCAGCTCAGTGACGAGTCACAGGCCCGGCTGGCAAAAACCAGTTCAGCAGCAGCGCGCAGATACCGCCAGTGGCTACACCCGACTCCAGCACATTGCGCAATGCGCCTGGCATGTGCGCGAGGAACTCCGGCACCTGAGCCACACCCAGGCCGAGGGCGAGCGATACCGCGATGATCAGCAGTGCCCGACGATCGAGGTCGACGCTGGCAAGGATATTGATGCCCGAGGCGGCCACCGCGCCGAACATCACCATGGCAGCGCCACCCAGTACCGGTTCCGGCACCGCCTGGATCACCCCGGCAACCGTCGGGAACAGACCGAGCAGAACCAGCATCCCGGCGATCCACACGCCGATGTGGCGGCTGGCGATGCCGGTGAGCTGAATGACCCCGTTGTTCTGCGCGAAGATGGAGCTGGGGAAGGTATTGAAGACACCGGCCAGCAGCGAGTTGGTCCCGTTGACCAGCACGCCGCCCTTGATGCGCTGCATCCACAGCGGGCCCTCTACGGGCTGGCGTGACACCTTGCTGGTCGCCGTCACGTCACCGATCGCTTCCAGGGACGTCACCAGGTAGATCACCAGCATTGGAATGAACAACGCCCAGGAGAAACCGAGGCCGAAGTGCAGCGGTACGGGCACCTGAAATACCGCGGCCTGGTGCATGCCGGTGAAATCCAGTCGGCCCAGGTAACCGGCCAGCGCGTAGCCCATGGCCAGAGCGATGACGATGGCGGCGCTGCGCATCCAGGTCACCGGAATGCGATTGAGCACCACGATGATCGCCAGTACCAGGCCGGAGAGCATGAGGTTTTCGCCGTTGGCGAACGTGCCATTGGCCATGGCGCCGAAGCCGCCACCCATGCTGATCAGACCGACCTTGATCAGGGTCAGGCCGATCATCAGTACGACGATACCGGTGACCAGCGGCGTGATCAGCCGTTTGACGAAGGGCAGGATTCGCGAAATGCCGATTTCCACGAACGACCCTGCGATGACCACGCCGAAGATCGCCGCCATCACAGCTTCCACCGGTGTGCCCTGTTGCACCATCAGCGCACCCCCGGCAATCAGCGGGCCGACGAAGTTGAAACTGGTGCCCTGCACGATCAAGAGGCCCGCGCCGAACGGGCCGATGCGTCGGCATTGAACGAAGGTAGCGATGCCTGAAATGACCAGCGACATGGAAACGATCATGTTGGTGTCACGGGCGCTGACGCCCAGTGCCTGGCAGATCAGCAGGCCAGGCGTGACGATCGGTACGATGATCGCAAGCAGGTGCTGCAGCGCGGCAAGCATGCCCAGCAGTGGGCGAGGGCGGTCTTCCAGGCCCAGGATCAATTCGTCGCTGGGTGGCTGTGGGGTGCTCATGGCAAGGGCTCCTGAGAAAGAGCGCGAAGGCTCCGGCAAAAAGAGCGCGATGGCTCAATCGAAAGGAGCGCGATTCTACGGCGCGGCGCCCATGGGGCAAACCGGTTTTTGCCGAAGATACCCGAACCAGGGGCAAGAAAAAGCCCGCACGAGGCGGGCTTCGACAGGGCAACGGTGCATCAGTCGTCGCGACCCATGATGCCGAACAGCTGCAGCAGGCTCACGAACAGGTTGTAGATCGACACGTACAGGCTGATGGTCGCCATGATGTAGTTGCGTTCGCCACCATGGATGATCGCGCTGGTCTGGAACAGGATGCACACCGACGAGAACAGCACGAAACCGGCGCTGATCGCCAACTGCAGACCGGCGATCTGGAAGAAGAAGCTCGCCAGCACGGCGCCCAGCAGCACGAAGAAGCCTGCGGTAATGAAGCCGCCCAGGAAGCTCATGTCCTTGCGGGTGATGAGCACATAGGCCGACAGGCCGCCGAACACCAGCGCCGTCATCGCGAACGCCGAGCTGACCACTTCGGCGCCGCCCTGCATGCCCAGGTAGCGGTTGAGGATCGGGCCGAGCAGGAAGCCCATGAAGCCGGTAAGGGCGAAGGTGGACACCAGGCCCCAGGCCGAATCACGCAGCTTGTTGGTCAGGAAGAACAGCCCGTAGAAGCCGATCAGCACGACGAAGATGTTCGGGTAGCCGACGCGCATCTGCTGCGCGACGTAGGCCATCACGCCACTGAAAGCCAGGGTGAGTGCCAGCAAGCCGTAGGTGTTGCGCAGGACGCGGCTAACTTCTAGCTGCTGCACCTGCGAGCCTTGATTAACTGCATAATCCTGTTCGCGCATGGCGAGACTCCTTTGATTGAACACGTCTGAAACGTTCAGATGCAAAGATCATATCAGACCCTTGCCCAGCCGCTCTATCCAGAGTTTGACAGCGTGTTTCATTCCGGTATTATGGCGCCCGCAAAGCAACCAGCAAGACATTCGGGAAATTGGCAGAGTGGTTGAATGCACCGGTCTTGAAAACCGGCGAACGTTAATAGCGTTCCCAGGGTTCGAATCCCTGGTTTCCCGCCAAACATCGAAAAGCCCCGCATTGGCGGGGCTTTTTCGTTTTCGCCGTTGCAGAAGTGCCATGTCGCGAAACCCACTTGTGCAGGTGTCCTGATTGTTGCGTTACAGCAAGAAAAAGATATCGAGGTTGATCAGGAAAGGCGTCGTCTACGTGACGGTCATGGGGGTGATGGGAAATTCCGGGAGAGTCTTCGATCACCTTTCGGTTTGGCAGCCGTGGCGCATGGCGAAACAGATGCTTGGCTATGTATTGATGCATTGAGGTATCGATGCATTGAGCCGCTGGGCGTTTCAGTGCGGTGTCAATCGCCCGCGCAGCGCCGAAACCCCGGCGCGCAGCGCATGGCCGCGGCAGGTCAGCACCACCAGCGAGGCAGCCGCCGCTACGGCCATGTCTTTCTGGGCATCCCAGAAATCGCCCTGGGCACCGACGAAGGCCGAGTCGCCACCGCCCACGTACGCGGCGCCTGCCCACTCCATCAGTTCATAGAGCATCGAGGTCGACAGCACCAGCGACCAGGCGATCAATGATGCCCACGCACCCTTGAGCTGGCATTTCTCACTGACGATTTCCCGCAACGGCAGGCTGAGCAGCAGGCCGTAGGCCAGGTGCACGAAGCGATCATATTGATTGCGCTCCCAGCCCAGCGCTGCATTCACGTCCACCCCGCTGACCAGGTACAACGCTTCGTTGTAGGGAACCTGGGGGTAGGTGAAGTGCGTGCCCACCTGATGCAGGCATAGAAAGATGATCACCATCACCCACGCGCGTCGGCTCCACTGGAAATGGTCACGGGTGAACCACACGGCCACGGCGCCCACCAGCACCAGAATGTTTTCGATCAGCCAGGTCTGGCGGTCCAGCGGCTGCCAGCCCGAGGCGATCACCGCCAGCAGCAACACCCAGTGCCAGTAGCCTATGCTTGTCCTTCGAGTTGCCATTGTCACGCTCCTCGCCAAGTCCTCTGTTGCAGTTGATCACCATGCCCTACATTAATTCGTTCAGGCTTGCAGCGCTGGCTGATCGACACCCCGGTACGGGTCGTTGGGCCTCTGGAGGGGAGAAAGTGAATTGCAAATTGGAATGAACATTTGCCGAACTACCACCCGTCGTATCTATCTGCAACCAACGCGCGATAGATAGGTCAAGAGACTTACAGCCGCCGGATGCCGGCATCTCCTCGACAGGTATCGTCCATGATCGGAATCATTGTCCCAGCTCATAATGAAGAAGCAGTGGTCGCTCAATGCATCGAGTCGTTGCTGATTGCCGGTGAGCATCCTGGACTGTCGGGCGAAGAGGTCAAGGTGGTTATCGTGCTGGACGAATGTTCCGACGGTACCCAGCAAGTGGTCAACCGCTACCCCGTACAGAGCGTGGCCGTGGCGCACTGCAACGTCGGTCGTACGCGCGCCGCGGGTGCTCAACTGTTGTTGGATCAAGGCGCCCGCTGGTTGGCGTTCACCGATGCCGATACCCTCGTGCCGCCCACCTGGCTGGTCGATCAGCTGCGCTTTCGCACTGACGCGGTCTGCGGCACGGTGCGCGTGGATGACTGGTCGCTGCATGCCGAGGAAGTTCGCAGCCGTTACGACGCTCTTTATACCCCGGTGGAAGGTCACAAGCATGTCCACGGCGCCAACATGGGCGTCAGTGCCCAGGCCTACCGCCGGGTTGGCGGGTTCAAGCCGCTCACGGCCCACGAGGACGTGCACCTGGTGGCCGACCTGAAAGAGGTCGGGGCGTCCATTACCTGGACTTCGATCAACTGCGTGACGACCAGCGCCCGGCTGGATTGTCGCTGCCGTGAAGGCTTCGGCGACTATCTGCGCTCGCTGTCGATCGGTGCTCCGCTGGAAGCCGTAGGTTGAGCGTGCCCGAGCGTCCGAATTCGCCAACATGAACACTGAAAATAAGATCGGAACTATTTCCAACCGGCAACGCCCTAAGTTCAGGCAGCAAGTACGAAGCTTCCGGCTTACATACTTCAAGTACTGTAACTAAAACGATGATCAAAGTGAGGCTCAACATGAAAAGCGAACAAATCGAAGGCGTAGCAGAAAAGATCGCCGGCAAGGCTCAAGGTGTAGTGGGCAAACTGGTCGGTGACCATTCCCTGCAGGCAGAAGGCGCAGGTCGTGAAGCGGCTGGCCAACTGACCAAGACCTACGGCGACGCGCTGAACAATGTGTCTGCCTTCGTCAAGGAAAAGCCAGGTGCCTCGTTGGCCATTGGCGCTGCCATTTTCGTACTGGTAAGCCGTTTCCTGCGTCGCTGATTCTGCTGCGCGTAAAGTGTCTTCCCAACCGTTCGATTGCTGGCCTTCAGCCCATTGAACGGTAGGGAAGTGCAGCAACCCCCGCGCACTTCCCCTACTGCTTCAACCTCCCCAACCCAGCGAACGACGAATGACGTCTCTGTAAGGCGTATCTAGTTGCTGCGGCAGTTGTTCAATGTATTCCCGCGCATGTATTCGCACTTCACCCGTCAAGTTTTGCAGATAGTCGAGAACATCGTCGATGGTGGGTATCCGTGCCTCTATACCCGCGAATCGCGGCGGCAAAGCGGTCCAGATGACTGCATCCAGTTCTCGCTCACGCGCCCATTGGGCAAGGACCCCGGTCGACCGGTCGCTGCAGATGAAACTGCCGATGCCATCATCGCGCGAATGGGGTATCTGTTCACGTTCGCGCAGTGCCTGACAGGCGTCGTCAAGCGAGGTGGTGTCCAGCAACGCCCAGAGAGATGGCACAGCAGGTGCATTCAGGCAGATCGCCGTGGCCAGCTCGCCGCCGTCGCCGACCCTGCAAAGCTCGACGGGTAATGCAGGGCCGTCGGTGTGCCACGGGCTGCAGACCTGTAAAGCCCCCGGCTTCCATACCAGCGATCCCCAGGCCAGCCAGGCTATGTTCATCATCGTTTTCCGTCTGAGCAGTGATTGCCTGCAAGTGCAGGTGTCAACTCAGGCCCGTCGACAGCTGCACAAGTTCAGCGCCATCGCCCCAGTGGACGCTTCGGGCGGCGGTGCTCGGCGTTCAGCCCAGCAGAGGTTTGGCCAATTCACGCAGCCGCTGCTTGTCTTCATCCAGGGTAAGCGCGCTGTCGGCGCGTTTCAGCAGGCGCGTCGCATGCAGCCGGCACTGGGCGGCGAAGGTTTGCGGGCTGATCTCGTTCAGGCTGATCAGCGCCTTGATCATGCGAATGTCGACTTCCAGCAGCCCGGCGCCGTCGCGCGCCACGAAGGTGAAGAAGTCGTCGAACAGATCGGCCACCTGCAAGCCGCGAACGTGCACTCGGCGGCAGTGTGGATCAATCTCGCGGGATGTCGAATCGGTAGTGCTGTGTACATGCCAGGCGGTGAAGCACCTGACTCCGCGGCCAATCACGTCGATCACCGTGCCCGAGTCGTTGGTGGCCGGCGACAGGGCGCGCGAAGCGATCTCCGCGAGGACCGAAATGCCGAAACGTGGGTCCTGTTCGAAGGTACGGCGCAGGCCGATCGTGACAGCGGTGCGGATTTCCGCGGCGAGGTCTGCCTGGGTCTGCGCCTGGCCGTCGCTGTCCGCGGTAAACCAGGCCAGATCTGCGCCGAGGTGAAGGAAAGCGCCTGGCAGTACGCTCAGGTAGATCTGCAGCCCGTGCTTCTCGGCCAGCGCGCCAAGGGCGGCGACATCGATGTGCTGCACGTAGCCGGTGTCCTCGCTGCGCACGGTTGCTGCCGTTGGCGGAGTCATCAGATCGAGCGGGTAGGGCGCCGCGCCCATGTACGGCCAGCGCGCGCGGTTTTCCAGGGATTGCAACGCTGCGGCTTCGACCCGGTCGATGGTTTCGCCGACCCGGCCCAGCTTGGACAGGTGGTCGATCCAACGCAGCAGCGTATAGACGATCAGGATGATCATGACGATGGTCACCGCGAACAGCACCACCCGCCCTTGAGCGCCGTAGGCCCCGGTGCTCAGGGCAATGATCCCGACCAGGCTGAACAGGAACGAGCCGATGAACGTTGCCAGCGCGTTCTGGGTCGTGGCGTCTTCCATCACCAGTGAGGTGGCACGCGGTGTTACGCCGCTGCTGGCGGCGCCATAGGCACTGACCATGGTGCTCAGCGAGAAGGTCGTGACCGCAAGCATGCTCGACGCGATGATCGCGAGGATCTTGTCGACCGAATCGGCACCGATCCGCGTCGGCAGGTCGGCGGGCACGAAGTCCTTGAAGACGATGGCAATCAGCGCCGTGGCGATGCCCGTCAGGGAGAACAGGCTTGCGCGGAACCACAAGCGTTTGGTCATCTGACCCAGGGCCCAGCGCCAGCGAGCGATCATCGTGTATTCCTCGGGATTGTCAGTCGGACCGCCAGCAGCCATGCGAGCGCGGCTGCACATTGAGTGCCTGGAGCTGACGAAAGTTTCATGCCACCGTAGGAGCGGTCATCGGCCGCGAAAGGAGCGACGCGATGTATCGGCCATGACGACAGCGGCCGGGTCGATTGCACGGAACCCCGGATCGGTCTGCAGGCTCACAGTGTAGAGCCCCTCATTGATAAAGGAACCGATCATGGCCGATGACAAGCAACCGCCCGCCGAGGACACCGAGGACCAGACGCCCGCCCATTCCACCCCGGAAGAAAAGGAACGGCTGAAGGATTTCAACAAGGACGGCATCCCGCCAGGCGTCGCCTGATGCTGGAGCAGCGCTATCGCGCCGATGGCCCCCATTCAAGACCGGAGGATTTATGAGCAACGAGACCAAGCCCGATAACGACCTGGGGTTCGACCCGGACTCTCCCGACCTTTCCGACCCGCAGGTCGATCCGATCGGGCCCGCCAAGAAGCCCGAAGGCGACACGTCGGAAAAAACCGGTGACGCAGATAAATATCCGCCCTATGGCACCAAGGACTGAGTCTGGTAGCCTTGTGCAGGCAGCCCTCGGTGCCTGCCTGCCGCACCACGCTGAAAGCGTGAGCGCGCCGCCCTGCCGAGTGGCCGTACTCACGCTGCGACACGTCTCCAGCCATGACATCGCCAGGAGAAGCTCTAGATGATTCCCACCACTGAAATGCGCCGCATCGTCGAAGCCAGCTTCGCACCCCTCAAATGCCATTGCACATTGAATCCGGGGGGCACCATGACGGTCGAAGTGTCCGACCCGGCCAGTGGTCAGGTCGACCTGTTGATGGTAGGTGTCGATACCCAGCCGTTGTCCAGCAGTCGGGCGATTGCCGAACTGGTGGCGCAGCTGCGTGCCGAGCTCAAGGGCAACCAGGAGTGGTTCTGCCGCCATGCCCCGCGCGGCGCTAGCCGGTCGTGATCAGGCTGGTGTCTTCTGGCGCTCGGGCAATGCCTGCTCGTTGTTCTCGATGGTCCACAGCGGTCTGAACAGCCGTGTCCACAAGGCGACGATCACCAGCGTACTGACAGCGCCGAACAACACTGCTGGCACCGTGCCCAGCGCCGTCGCGCTGACCCCTGCACGGAATTCGCCCAGTTCGTTCGAAGAGCCGATGAATAACATGTTCACCGCGCTGACCCGTCCACGCATATCGTCGGGCGTGGCGAACTGGATCAGCGAAGAGCGGATGTACACGCTGATCATGTCTGCTGCCCCAGCGACGAACAGCGCCGCGCACGACACCCAGAACCACGTGGACAAAGCGAACACCAGGTTGGCCACGCCGAACACGGCCACCGCGAGGAACATGCGCTGGCCCATCCGCGCGTTGAGCGGACGGATGCTCAGGTAGAAACCCATGCCCAGTTCACCCAGTGCGATGGCGCTGCGCAGCAGGCCCAGCCCGGCGGGGCCGACATGGAGAATTTCCGCAGCATAGATCGGCAACAGGGCGACCACGCCACCGAGCAGCACCGCGAACAGGTCCAGCGATATCGCACCGAGGATGATCGGCCGCGAGGTGATGAAGCGGATGCCAGCGGTGAAGCGACTCACTGCTGTGGTCTGATCATCCACCGGCCGCACGATGCGCACGCTGGGTACCCACTGCAGCAGCAGCACACCCAGGGCGAAGCCCAGCAGGCAGATGCCGAACGTCCAGCCACCGATGGCGGCATACAGCAGCCCGCCCAGCAGGGGGCCGGCAATTACCGCCACTTTCATGATCATGCTGTTGGTGGCGATGGCCTGGGCCAGATGCTCGCGCGCAACGATCTGCGGCAGCAGGCTCTGCACGGCGGGCCCGGTGAACGCGCGGGTACAGCCGAACACGAACAACGCGACGTAGTAGGGCCAGGTGTCGACGGTTTCACTCAGGGCCAGCCACAGCAGCGCGGCGGAGGAGAGCACCGACACGCTCCAGCTGATCTGCAGGATGCGCCGCCGGTCGAAGCGATCCAGCAGATCCCCGGCCGGCAGCAGCAACAGCACCATGGGGATGAACTGCGCCAGGCCGACGTAGGCCAGTGTCAGTGGATGGCGGGTCATGTCGTACATGTGCCAGGCGACAACGATGGCCTGGATCTGCATGGCGAACATGGCCGCGAGACGCACCATGAGGAAGGCACGGAAGCCGGGCTGGGAGAATATGGCGGTGGAGTTGCGTTTCAAGGTCGACGTTCTTGTGCCAGTCAATGGGTCACGCGATCAGCGCATACGTATCAAGATGTTAACGAAGACCGAGTGTACGTGATCAGGTGTCAGGTGCGCATCCGCTTGCGCACCGTTGAGTGCCTGCGGCACGTTTGGTGTGTCGATAATGACTATTGACGAACGCAATAGTGGCGCCTCGGTTCGGCTGGTATCTTTGATTTCGAAGTTTGAATACGAGGCCAGGCGCTGATTCTTCCCCGCATAGCGACTGGCCCAGTGCTCTGCTTCAACTCTCTTTGGTTAGATTTTCAGCCACCTCACGTCAGTGCGGTGGCTTTTTTTTGCCCACGATCCATGCCCGATATCCGTAGGAGCGGTCCGTGGCCGCGAAACGGGCGCTGCGGTCGATCAGGCACATCGCAGTCAGCCTTTCGCAGCCGATGACCGCTCCTACAGGCGCTGTCCACCTCACGTAGGAGCGGTCCGTGGCCGCGAAACGGGCGCTGCGGTCGGTCAGGCACATCGCAGTCAGCCTTTCGCGGCCGATGACCGCTCCTACAGGCGCTGTCTACCTCACGTAGGAGCGGTCCGTGGCCGCGAAACGGGCGCTGCGGTCGGTCAGGCCGAATCACTGCGCCGAGAAGGCAAACACCGTGGTGTGGGTGTAGGTCTGGCCGGGATCGAGGCGGGTGCTGGCGAACGTGGGCTGGTTGGGGGCATCGGGGAAGTGCTGGGTTTCGAGGGTGAAGGCGCCCCAGTGCGGATACACCTTGCCACCCTTGCCGCGAACGGTGCCGTCGAGGAAGTTGCTGGTATAGAACTGCACGCCCGGCTCGGTGGTGTACAGCGTCAAGGTGCGCCCCGACACCGGGTCGGTCACCTTGGCGGCCTCGCGTTTCAAGTCGCCTGCGCTGTCGAGCACCCAATTGAAATCGAAGCCGCCTTGTTTCGGCTCGGCGAATGCCAGTTGCTCATGCTTGGCGCCGATGTGCTTGCCAATGGCGGTAGGGGCGAGGAAATCCATCGGCGTGCCTTTCACCGGTGCCAACTCGCCGGTCGGGATCAACTTCGCCGTCACCGGCGTGTAGCGGCTCGCATGCAAGGTGGCCACCTGCTTCAACACATCGCCACTGCCGGCACCGGCCAGATTGAAATAGCTGTGGTTGGTCAGGTTGAGCACGGTCGGCTTGTCGGTGGTGGCCTTGTACTGCACGCGCAGTTCGTTGCGTTCGTTCAGGCTGTAGGTGACCTGGGTCGCCAGGGTCCCGGGAAAGCCCATCTCGCCATCGGGCGAGCGATAGGTGAAGGTGGCCGCGACCTGGTCGGCATCCTGCGTGGCCTCTACGGCCCAGACGTGTTTGTCGAACCCTCGAGTGCCGCCGTGCAGGGCATTGCTCTTGTCATTGAGCGGTACCGAATAGGTCTGCCCGTCCAGGCTGAACTTGCCCCCGGCCAGGCGGTTGCCGAAGCGGCCGATGGTGGCGCCGAAATACACGGTGGGATTGGCCTGGTAGCCCTGCACGTCATCGAAGCCCAGCACCACATCCGCCACCTGGCCTTTTTTGTCGGGTACGTGCAGCGCCTGCAAGGTGGCGCCGTAGGTAATGATGCTAGCTTTCATACCGTGGCTGTTGCTCAGGGTGATCTTTTCCAGCGGCGTGCCATCGGGCAGCGCGCCGAAGCTTTCGCGGGTCGAAGTCAAGCCTGCCGCATGGGCAGAGATGGAAGCAGTCATGAGGGTCAATCCAATGGCGCTGAGCAGTTTTTGATGAATAGGCATGTAAGGCGTTCCGTAGTTTTTTATAGGAAATGGCTGGATCCCGGGGTTGGACAACCGGACTCCGGCGGTGGCTGCACTGGCAGGTATAGCTGAAATTCGACGTCCGTAAAAATAAATGGTAATACTATTTGCCAGATCACTCGTGGTGTCATTTCTGACAGGATCTACGACACGCCGCTGTGGATGGCGCAAGCGTGACGTTACGTTACAAATGCCCATCCTGTTATATGGTATGACTATTCGCTGATGTTGCTGGACGCTGTAGCTATTCAATAAAAATAAGGAGTTAGCTATGTTGAGTCGTCATGGGATCCGTTCCCTGTGCTGTGCCGCCCTGACCGCCGCGATGTTCGCAGGCTCGTCGGCTTCGTGGGCCGAAGAGGTCAAGATCGGTTTTCTGGTCAAGCAGGCTGAAGAGCCCTGGTTCCAGACCGAGTGGGCCTTTGCCGAGAAGGCCGGCAAGGACAAAGGCTTCAAGGTCATCAAGATCGCCGTGCCCGACGGCGAGAAAACTCTTTCCGCTATCGACAGCCTGGCCGCCAATGGGGTCAAGGGCTTCGTCATCTGCCCCCCTGACGTTGCGCTAGGTCCGGCCATCGTGGCCAAGGCCAAACTCAATGACATGAAAGTAATGGCCGTCGACGATCGCTTCGTCGATGCCAAGGGCAACTTCATGGAGGACGTGCCGTACCTGGGCATGGCCGCCTTCGAAGTCGGCGAGAAGCAGGGCATGGCCATGGCCGGCGAAGCCAAGAAGCGTGGCTGGGACTGGAAAGACACCTACGCCATCATCAATACCTACAACGAGCTGGATACCGGCAAGAAGCGCACCGACGGCTCGGTCAAGGCGCTGAAGGCTGCGGGCCTGCCGACCGAGCACATTCTGTTCGCCGCGCAGAAGACCCTCGACGTACCCGGCAGCATGGACGCTACCAACTCCACGCTGGTCAAGCTGCCGTCAGGCGCCAAGAATCTGATCATCGGCGGCATGAACGACAACACCGTGCTGGGTGGCGTGCGCGCCACCGAAAGTGCGGGGTTCGCTGCAGCCAACGTGATCGGCATCGGCATCAACGGCACCGATGCCATCGGCGAGCTGAAGAAAGCCAACAGCGGCTTCTTCGGCTCCATGCTGCCCAGCCCCCATACCGAGGGCTACAACACGGCAAGCATGATGTTCGAGTGGGTCACCACCGGCAAGGAGCCGCCCAAATACACCGCCATGGATGACGTGACCCTGATCACCCGCGAGAACTTCAAGCAGGAACTGGAAAAGATCGGTTTGTGGAACTGATCTGACCCATGGCCTCTGCCCCGGCAGAGGCAGATTCTTCACGGCGTGCCGTGATGCCTGCTCTGGAGTTGTATCCATGCGTGTAGAGTCATTGCGTTTCAACGGTATCGGCAAGAATTTTCCGGGCGTGCGCGCACTGTCGGACATCAGCTTCGAAGTTCGCCCGGGCAGCGTGCATGCCCTGATGGGCGAAAACGGTGCCGGCAAGTCCACCTTGTTGAAGATCCTGGGCGGTGCCTACCAGCCCAGCACGGGCAGCCTGCAGATTGGCAGCCAGAGCCTGGTGTTCAAGTCCGCTGCCGAAAGCATCGGCAGCGGCGTGGCCGTGATTCACCAGGAGCTGCACCTGGTGCCGGAAATGAGCGTGGCGGAAAACCTGCTGCTGGGCCACATGCCAGCGCGTTTCGGCCTGATCGATCGCAGCGCCATGCTGCGCCGTGCCGGCGAGCTGCTCGCCGGTCTGGCCGACGAGATCGATCCGCGCCAGCGCTTGGGCAGTCTGTCCCTGGGCCAGCGGCAGTTGGTCGAGATTGCCAAGGCGATGTCGCGCAATGCCCATGTGATCGCCTTCGACGAGCCGACCAGTAGCTTGTCGGCACGGGAAATCGACCGGCTGATGACGATCATTGCCAAGCTGCGCGACGAGGGCAGGGTGGTCCTCTATGTCTCCCACCGCATGGAAGAGATATTCCGCATCTGCGACGCCGTCACGGTGTTCAAGGATGGTCGCTACGTGCGCACTTTCGACGACATGGCCGAGTTGACCCACGACCAGCTGGTGACCTGCATGGTCGGCCGCGATATCCAGGACATCTACAACTACCGTCCTCGCCCTCATCAGGGCCAGGCACTGCGCGTCGATGGCCTGCTGGGGCCGGGCCTGCACGAGGCGGTCAGTTTCAGCGTCGCCAAGGGTGAAGTGCTGGGCTTCTTCGGGCTGGTGGGCGCAGGCCGCACCGAGCTGTTGCGCCTGCTGTCCGGATTGGCCGCCAGCAAGGCAGGCAGCCTCACCCTCGATGGGCGTTCGCTGACCCTGGCCAACCCGCGCGACGCCATCGCCGCGGGCATTCTATTGTGCCCCGAGGATCGCAAGAAGGAAGGCATCGTACCCCTGGCCAGCGTGGCCGAAAACATCAACATCGGCGCCCGCGACCGCCACCTCACCCTGGGCTGCCTGGTGCAGGGCCCGTGGGAAAAGGAGAACGCCGCGCGCCAGATCAAGACGCTGAACATCAAGACCCCGTCCGCCGAGCAGCCGATCATGTACCTCTCCGGCGGCAACCAGCAGAAGGCCATCCTCGGTCGCTGGCTGTCGATGCCGATGAAGGTCCTGTTGCTCGACGAACCCACACGAGGCATCGACATCGGTGCCAAGGCCGAGATCTACCAGATCATTCACGGCCTGGCCGCCGATGGTATCGCGGTGATCGTCGTGTCCAGCGACCTGATGGAAGTGATCGGCATCAGCGATCGAATCCTGGTCATGAGTGAAGGTGCGTTGACCGGCGAAGTGCTGCGCGAGCAGGCGCAGGAATCCAGGTTGCTGCAATTGGCACTGCCGCGCACTCGCGGCTGAACAATAACAACAGAGGTGCTTATGTCTACGCAAAACACGCTGCCGGCCCCCCGCCAGGGTCTCAACCTGCGTCGCTTTCTGGACGAGTGGGTGATGCTGCTCGCCGCGCTGGCGATCTTCGTGCTGTGCACGATGTTCATCGACAACTTCCTCTCGCCATTGAACATGCGCGGGCTGGGCCTGGCCATTTCGACCACCGGCATTGCGGCCTGCACCATGCTTTACTGCCTGGCGTCCGGGCATTTCGACCTGTCCGTGGGTTCGGTGATTGCGTGCGCCGGGGTCATTGCGGCGGTGGTGATGCGCGACACCGAAAGCGTGCTGCTGGGCGTGGGCGCGGCCTTGCTGATGGGGCTGGTGGTTGGCCTGATCAACGGCATCGTCATCGCCAAGTTGCGCATCAATGCCTTGATCGCGACCCTGGCGACGATGCAGATCGTGCGCGGCCTGGCCTATATCTTTTCCAATGGCAAGGCGGTCGGGGTCATGCAGGAGGACTTCTTCATCTTCGGCAATGGCCAGTTGATGGGCGTGCCGGTGCCGATCCTGATCACCATCGTCTGCTTCATCTTCTTCGGTTGGTTGCTCAACTACACCACCTATGGACGCAACACCATGGCCATCGGTGGCAACCAGGAAGCGGCGCTGCTGGCGGGTGTGCACGTGGATCGCACCAAGATCATCATCTTTGCCGTGCACGGTGTGATCGGTGCGCTGGCCGGTGTGGTACTGGCGTCGCGGATGACCTCGGGCCAGCCGATGATCGGCCAGGGCTTCGAATTGACGGTGATCTCGGCGTGTGTGCTGGGCGGGGTGTCGCTGGCCGGGGGCATTGGCATGATTCGCCACGTGATCGCCGGCGTGCTGATTCTGGCGATCATCGAGAACGCGATGAACCTGAAGAATATCGACACCTTCTATCAGTACGTGATTCGCGGGACGATTCTGCTGATCGCGGTGATCATCGATCGCTTGAAGCGGCGCTGATCTGCGGGGGGCTTTCGCGGCCGATGACCGCTCCTACAGGGGAATGCACATCTGTAGGAGCGGTCATCGGCCGCGAATAGGCGCTACCCAATTGCATATGTGATCGGGTTCAGACCACCATCGACAACAGCAGGATGAAGATCAGGCCGACAACGGACAGGATGGTTTCCATCACGGTCCAGGTCTTCAGGGTTTCGGTCACGGTCATGTTGAAGTACTGCTTGACCAGCCAGAAACCCGCGTCGTTGACGTGGGACAGGATCACCGAGCCGGCGCCGGTGGCCAGCACCAGCAGCTCACGGTTGACGCCGGGCATCATGCCGATGACCGGGGCGACGATACCGGCACCGGTGATGGTCGCGACCGTTGCCGAGCCTGTTGCAACGCGAATCACCGCAGCCACCAGCCACGCCAGCAGAATCGGATTGACCTCGGCCTGCACGGCCATCTGGCCGATGATGTTGCCCACACCGGTATCCACCAGCATCTGCTTGAAACCACCGCCAGCGCCGACGATCAGCACGATGGCCGCAGTCGGGGCCAGGCTCTGGTCCAACAGTTTCATGATCTTCGAACGGTCGAAACCGCGCGCCACACCAAAGGTGTAGAAGGCCAGCAACAGGGCCGCGAGCAGCGCGGTGATCGGGTGGCCGATGAAGTCCATCCACTGGCGGAACAGGTTCTCTGCCGGCAAGGCCACGTCGGCGAAGGTCTTGAGCATCATCAGGAACACGGGCAGCAGGATGGTGATCAGGGTCACCGCGAAGCTGGGCAGGTTCTGGTTGTCCGACTCCTTGGCAATCTGGTCCATCAGCTCCTTGGAAGGATTGCCCGGAATGTACTTGGAGATGAACGAGCCGAAGATCGGGCCGGCGATCATCGCAGTGGGCAGGCCGACGATCAGGCCGTAGAGAATGGTCTTGCCGATATCGGCGTTGAAGATGCCGATGGCCAGCAGCGGACCCGGATGTGGCGGCACCAGGCCGTGGACCACCGAAAGACCGGCAAGCAGCGGGATGCCGATCTTCACCAGCGACACGCCGGAACGGCGGGCGACGATGAACACCAGCGGGATCAGCAGCACGAAGCCGATCTCGAAGAACAGCGGGATGCCCACCAGGAACGCGGAGAACATCATTGCCCAGTGGATGCGCTTGACCCCGAACTTGCGGATCAGGGTTTGCGCGATCTGGTCGGCGCCGCCCGAATCGGCCATCAGTTTGCCGAGCATGGTGCCCAGCGCAAGGATGATGCCGACGAATCCAAGCACCCCGCCGAAGCCGTCCTGGAAGGACTTCATGACCTTGACCACCGGCAAACCGGACGTCAGGCCGAGGAAGATCGCCGCAATGGTGAGTGCGACGAAGGGGTGGACCTTGAACTGGGTGATAAGCACGATCAGACCAATGATGGTGACCAGTGCATCGAGCAGCAAGTAAGTGTCGTGAGCTAAGCCAAACATAAAGGTTTGCCTCGTGTTGTCGTTGTTGTGGGCGCAACGGTTGTGGTTGGGGACATCAGGCACTGCTGCGCGGGATGCTCAGACAGCGCTGTCTTCAAGTGCCGATCAAGCCAGCGTGGAAGTGCCGTGCTCGACCAGCCAGTGTTCCACCTGCTGCGCCAGGTCCACGATGGGAGTGGTGGCGTCCAGGTCCAGGGTCAGGGGTTCGCCGGTCGGCGGTTCCAGTGCAGCGAACTGGCTGTCGATGAGGCTGGCCGGCATGAAGTGACCGGGCCGATGGGCGACGCGGTTGGCGGCTTCTTCGCGGGTCAATGCGAGAAACACGAAGCCCAGGCCAGGCACGGCTTCGCGCAGGGTCTTGCGATACTTGAGCTTGAGCGCCGAGCAGGTCAGCACGGGGCGTTGCCCGGACTCGATGCAGGCACGCATTTCCTCGCCCAGACGCACCAGCCAACCGGCGCGGTCGTTGTCGTCGAGGGGGTGGCCGGCGCTCATCTTGGCGATGTTGGCCTCGGGATGAAAGCTGTCGCCTTCGATCAGGCGGCCGCCGCTGCGGCCAACGATGGCGGCACCGACGCTGCTCTTGCCGCAGCCGGATACTCCCATCACCACCAAAGCGTTCAGAGGGGCATTCATCAAGTCACTCCTGCTGGGGCCGGCCGTTCGTGGATACGGCGCCCTCATCTTATTGATCTTGTCAAAGCAGTCTGGTGCAGCCTGCGGTAATAGCAAGGCACAAATCATTATTGCTCTGGATTCGAGACAGCGCTACCTTACCTCAACTCTTTTTCATTGCAAGTAGATAACAACAAGAATCATGGCGCGAATCGGTTCACGCGCAACTGGCCTGCCCACCCTGGCCGAAGTTGCCAAACTTTCAGGTGTTTCCCCCATTACGGCTTCACGCGCATTGCGCGGGGTG
Source organism: Pseudomonas baltica (assembly GCF_014235765.1). GTDB lineage: Bacteria > Pseudomonadota > Gammaproteobacteria > Pseudomonadales > Pseudomonadaceae > Aquipseudomonas > Aquipseudomonas baltica. The sequence goes on along the minus strand of NZ_JACMYH010000001.1, from coordinate 677,328 downwards.
TCGACGGTCGCTCCACAATTGGCCACCAAGGTGCTGGAGGCCGCGCAGACCCTGGGCTATGTGGTCAACCCGGCGGCACGCGCGCTGGCCTCGGCGCAGAGCCAGTCGGTCGTGGTGCTCATTCCCTCGTTGTCCAACCATTTGTTCATCGACACGCTGGAAGCCATCCATGAAGTGATGCGCCCGCGCGGGCTGGAAGTACTGATCGGTAACTACCACTACGATGTCGACGAAGAAGAAAACCTCATTCGCAACTACCTGGCCTACAAGCCGGGCGGCATCCTGCTGACGGGCATGAGCCGCACCGAGCGTGCGCATGCCATGTTGCACAACAGTGGTGTGCCGTGCGTGCACATGATGGAGTTGGGCGCCAGCGGCGGGCGTGCCTGTGTCGGCTTTTCCCAGGAGCAGGCCGGAAGCGTGGCGGCGCAGCATCTGCTGGACGCCGGGCGCCGACGCCTGGGCTATGTGGCCGCGCAGCTCGACCCGCGTGTGATGCAGCGCGCCGAAGGATTCAGGGCGGCGCTTGAGAGGGCGGGGGTGCATGATCCCCAACTCGAGGTGCTGTGCCCGCAGCCTTCGTCGATCGGCTTGGGTGGCGAGTTGTTCGCTGACCTGATGCAGCGTCACCCAGATGTCGACGGGGTGTTCTTCTGCAATGACGACCTGGCCCAGGGCGCCATCTACGAGGCCCAGCGCTTGGGCATCGCCATTCCGGGACGAGTGGGCATGGTGGGCTTCAACGATCTGCCGGGTTCGGCGCATCTGGTACCGCGCCTGACCTCGATCCGTACCCCGCGCGCCGAGATCGGCCGCAAGGCCGCGCAGATGTTACTCGACAGCATGGCTGGCAAGAGTAACAGCGCCCAGGCAATCGACCTCGGCTTCGAGCTGGTCGTACGCGAAACCTGACCGGGCGTCCCTGATGCCACGCGGTGATGCCGGACGCGGCTTGCGCCGCTGCTACAGGGGATCGCGGTGCTTCTGTAGCAGCGGCGCGAGCCGCGTCGGCGGTGGGCGCGGTGTGTCTGATGCCACGCGGTGATGCCGGACGCGGCTTGCGCCGCTGCTAAAGGGGATCGCGGTGCTTCTGTAGCAGCGGCGCGAGCCGCGTCGGCGGTGGGAGCAGTGTGCCTGATGCCACGCGGTGATGCCGGACGCGGCTTGCGCCGCTGCTACAGGGGATCGCGGTGCTTCTGTAGCAGCGGCGCGAGCCGCGTCGGGGTTCAGCGCGTTACTCGTTCCTGGCCAGGGCTGTGGTTGAACAGGCGTTTGTATTCCCGGCTGAACTGCGAGGTGCTCTGGTAACCCACGCGCAACGCGACCTGGTTGACGTTCATTGCATCCGCGACCAGCAGCGCGCGCGCCTTGAGCAGGCGCAGGCGCTTGATGTACTGCACGGGCGAGGCCAGCGTATTGCGCTTGAAATGCTCGTGAAACGTCGAAGCACTCATGTTCGCCCGTCGCGCCAGGTCGTCGACTTGCAGCGGCTGCTCGTAATGCGCGTGCAGCCAGGACAGCGCGCCGGCGATACGTGCGAATTGCCCTTGCTGTTCGACCAGCGCGCGCAGCACATGCCCATTGGGACCGCGCAGTGCGGTGTAAAGCACCTCGCGCAACCGGGCCTGCGCCATGGCCAGGCGCTCCTGGGGATCATGCAGGCACTGCAGCAGCCGTTCCACCGCGCCGCGCATGGCGTCGTCCAGCGCTACGGCAGTCATCGACTCGGTGGTCTGTGCCTGGCTCGGGCCGGGCTCCATGGCCAGCACCAGTTCACCCAACAGCGTTCGATCGATCGGGATAGATACACCGAGCAGGGGCAACTGCTCGCTGGCGAAGGTCTCGCACTCGAACGGCACTGGCAGTGCCTGTATCAGGTAGTGGCCCGCACCGTATTCCAGGGTGCGCTCGCCCAGGTACGCCAGTTTGCTGCCCTGGGCGATCACCATCAGGCTCGGTTCGTAGATCTGCGCGGTCCGCGCGACGTGGCTGCGGCACGAAACCACGCGCAGGCCGTCGATGGCCGTCGGGATCCAGTCATCGGCAATGGCCAGCGGGCGAATCAGCTGTACCAGGCGGGCGTTGGCGTCGAGGTGTTTGGTCAGGCTCATGGGATACCACAGATCAGGCATGAAATCAGTCGTGGATCATCGCACGTTCGGGCCCCGTTTGCGGGGTGCTCGGAGGAATGGGCATTCATTGCGCAGGATCGGACATGGCCGCAGGCGCGCGGGAAAGCCACAATCTAAGCCTGATCATTTTTCGTTTCGAGAGGTTTACCATGTCCAAGGCACTCGGCTACGCCGCGCTTTCGCCCACCACGCCCCTGGCGCCCTTGAGCTTCGAACGTCGCGCCTTGCGCCCTGACGATGTCAGCATCGAAATCCAGTATTGCGGCGTCTGCCACTCTGACTTGCACCAGGCCCGCAACGACTGGGGCATTGCGGTGTACCCACTGGTACCGGGCCACGAAATCGTTGGCCGCGTGGTTGCCGTCGGTTCCCAGGTGCAGAAGTACGCCGTGGGCGACCGCGTCGGCGTGGGCTGCATGGTCGACTCGTGCCAGCATTGCGATGCCTGCCACGCGGACCTGGAGCAGTACTGCCTGGAAGGCCCGACCATGACCTACGCCACGCCTGATCGCGTGGACGGCAGCAACACCATGGGCGGTTATTCCGACAGTATCGTGGTCAGCGAGAATTTCGTGGTGCGCATTCCCGACGGCCTCGACCCGGCCAACGCCGCGCCGATCCTGTGCGCCGGGATCACCACCTATTCGCCGCTCAAGCATTACGGCGTCAAGCCGGGTGACAAGGTCGGCATTCTGGGCATGGGTGGCCTGGGCCACATGGGCATCAAGTTCGCCAAGGCGCTGGGCGCCGAAGTGACCCTGTTCACCCGTTCGGCGAGCAAGGCTGCCGAGGGCCGTCGCCAAGGTGCGGACCATGTGATCGTATCGACCGATGCCGAGCAGATGAAGGCCGCCGCCGAGACCTTCGACTTCCTGCTCGACACCATTCCGGTGCCGCACGACCTGAACCCCTACCTGGAAACCCTGCGTTTCGACGGTGTGCACATTCTGGTCGGGCTGATCCAGCCGGTAGATCCTGCCCTGCATGCGGCCAACCTGGTGCTCAAGCGCCGCGTTCTGGCCGGTTCGTTGATCGGTGGTATCAAGGAAACCCAGGAAGTCCTGGATTTCTGCGCCGAGCACGACATCACCTGCGATATCGAGATGCTGGACATCAAGAACATTAACGAGGCGTTCGAGCGCATGCACGCCGGTGACGTGAAGTACCGCTTCGTGATCGACATGGCCACCCTCAAGGCCTGATGCGGCAGGGTATAACCTGTGCAGGAGCGGCCTGATGCCGCGAACCGGGCGCTGCGGTGTGTCAGTCAATCCGCGGTGTGCTTTTCGCGGCCGCTGACCGCTCCTACGGGTACGCGGTTACCTGTAGGAGCGGTCCATGGCCGCGAACCGGGCGCTGCGGTGTGTCGGTCAATCCGCGGTGTGCTTTTCGCGGCCGCTGACCGCTCCTACGGATACGAGGTCACCTGTAGGAGCGGCCTGAGGCCGCGAACCGGGCGCTGCGGCGTGTCAGTCAATCCGCGGTGTGCTTTTCGCGGCCGCTGACCGCTCCTACGGATACGAGGTCACCTGTAGGAGCGGCCTGATGCCGCGAACCGGGCGCTGCGGTATCGCGCTGCTACTTTATGCAACCATTCCTGCGCGCCAGCCTCAAAGCTGCAATCCGTGCCAGGAACATCCCCGATGTCTTCATCTTCCGCCCGCCCGTTGCGCATCGGTGTGCTGACGCACATCAAACACCCCATTCGCCAACCGTTCGCCGGCGGCCTGGAAGCGTTCACCCACGATGTGACATCCGGGCTGATGCAACGCGGCCATGACGTCACGCTGTTCGCCAGCTCGTCCAGCGATCCGGCGCTCAACATTGTCCCGGTGTGGGATGACACCACCTACAAGGACGGTCGACGGGCCTGCCTGAGCTCCGAGTACATCGAGGAGCATCACGCCTACCTCAAAGCGATGCAGAACATCGACGACCGCCGCTTCGACGTCATCTTCAACAACAGCCTGCACTATGTGCCTGCGACCATGGCCTCGATGATTCGCACGCCGATGCTGACGGTGCTGCACACCCCACCTTTCTTCGAATTGATCAACGCCTACAGCGGCGAGCGCCGCGCCGGGCACTTCGCGACCATCTCCGAGGCCAACGCACGGCAGTGGAAAGAGGTCGTTCCCGAGTGCCGTGTCATCCCCAACGGCATCGACCTGCAGCTGTGGTCGCCGCGCGCGGCACCGCTCGAGCATGCCATCTGGTTCGGGCGGCTGGTGCCGGACAAGGGCGCGCACCTGGCCATGGACGCCGCGAAACTGGCCGGCGTACCGCTGCGCCTGGCCGGTCAGGCGGTCGACCCGCGTTACTTCAAGGAGCAGATCCAGCCGCGCTTGAATGACCAGTGCCAGTACCTTGGCCACTTGGGCCGTGACGAACTGGCCATCGAGCTGGCCAGCGCGTCCGCCGCCTTGGTCACCCCGTGCTGGGAAGAGCCCTTCGGCCTGGTCGTGGCAGAAGCCCTGGCCTGCGGCACACCGGTAGCGGCCTTCGCCCGCGGCGCGGTGGGCGATCTGCTGACCGACGCAACCGGTGCGCTGGCCGCAGGCGGCGACGTTGAAGGCCTGGCACACGCTTTGCGCCTGGCCCGGCGCAAGTCACGCCTGGCCTGCCGCCTGCACGCCGAGAGCCAATGGAGCCACGAGGTCATGCTCGACCGCTACGACGCGCTGTTGCGGCAAGTGGCCGACGCCGGTGCCTGAGCGCGCACAGGTCGGCTACTACGTGCATCACCACGGCTCCGGCCATGGCATGCGCGCCCTGGCCATCGCCCGGCACATGGACTGCGACGTCACGTTGATCGGCTCGCGGTTGCCCGACGCCGACTACTCCTCGACGATCAAGGCCCTGCAGTTGCCCGGCGACACTGCGCCCGGCATGCATGTGGAGAGCTTTCCCGCGCTGCATTACGCGCCCTTGGCCGTGGACGGGCTGCGCGAACGCATGGGGCTTCTGGCCGACTGGATGCGTAGCGCCTGGCCGTGTCTGCTGGTGGTCGATGTATCCGTGGAAGTGGCGATGCTGGCGCGCCTGTTCGGCGTACCGTGCGTGTACATGCGCCAGCACGGCGAACGTACCGACCCGGCCCATCTGCAGGCCTATGCATCGGCCTCACGCTTGCTTGCGCCATACCCGGCCTCGATGGAGTGCAGCCAGATGCCCGACTGGGTGCTGGCCAAGACCGACCACTGCGGTTGGGTGTCCCGCTACAGCCAGCAAAGCAGCGCTCACGTGGCGCCTGAGCATGGCGCGGTGCTGGTGATCACCGGGCAGGGTGGCACGGCCTTCACCGTCGATTCACTGATCGCCATTGCCAGACGCTGCCCCGAAGATCAATTTCGTGTAGCCGGACCGCTGCCCGCCAGTGACCTGCCGCTGCCGGGAAACCTGACGCTGCTGGGGCACCTGGTCGACCCCTTGCCGGAACTGCTGCGTGCCGAGATCGTGGTAGGCAGTGCCGGGGACAATGTGGTCGCCGAGGTCGCGCATATGGGCGGGCGTTTGATCGCCATCGCCGAGCAGCGCCCGTTCGATGAGCAACGCCTGCAGGCGTTGCAGCTTGAAAGGTTGGGCGTGGCACTGGGTGTGCTCGGTGTGCCGGCTGCAGATCAGTGGCCGGCTCTACTGCAGAGGGCTCGGCACCTGCCCGGTCGCCGCGGCTGGCAGGCATTGCTCAACGACAATGCCGCAGCCGACGCCGCTCGGATCGTTGTGGGTACGCTGCACAGTCATTTCGGATCGAGCTGATGGAGGGCTGGCGCGCTCAGCCTGCCTTGAGCGCCAGCGGCGGAATGAACGCCTCGAGCTCGGCTTCCACTGCCTCGATGATGCGCTCGACGTCCGCGGCATTCATGACCGTTGCACAAGGCAGCCCGGCGATGGCCAACAGGGTTTCGCCGCTGCTGCGGTCGAACAGCCTGGCCACCATGCTGCTGGGCGCATCCATATTGCCCTCGAAGCCCATGGGGTGAAAGTGCCAGCGCATGACCTGGCAAGCGTTCGGAAATGTCATCTTGTTCATCGCGCCCACCTGTTGCAGCCGCACGTGGCAGGGCAGGCCATCGGAATGGATAGCCTGTGGAGTATTAAAAGTAGCACCACCTGGATGACAGCTGTGCGCTTTGCCACGAATACCGGGCGATTTCATGAAGTTTCATGATCTGCGTCAGTTTTTGCAGGACGCAAGCCCCGTGGCGTCCGCTTTGCCGACCACCGCATCGCAGCCTCCGGGCTTGAGCATGATGGTCAGCAGCGCCGAGAGCAGCAGCGCCCCGCTCATCAACAGGTAGGAAGCGCCCGGGTTGCCGGTGCTGGCGTTGAGATAGCCAACCAGGTAGGACCCGGCAAATGAGCCCAGGGCGCCCATGCTGTTGATCAGCGCCATGGCACCTCCGGCCACGTTGGCGGGAAGGATCTCCGGCACGATGGCAAAGAACGGACCATAGGGCGCGTACATGCACGCTCCGGCGATCACCAGCAGTGCATAGGACCACCAGAAGTGCTCGCTGCCCAGCGCGTACGAACCGTAGAACGCCAGTGCCGCCAGCAGCAGCGGTGGCCAGACGAAGCGCTTGCGCCGTTGCATACGGTCGGAAAACCAGCTCACCACCAGCATGCCGATCACCGCCGCCAGGTAGGGCAGGGAAGACAGCCAGCCAGCCTCGATCATGTCCATCTGCGCGCCCTGCTTGAGAATCGACGGCAGCCACAGCACGAAGCCGTACACGCCCACGCTCCACAGGAAGAACTGCAACGACAGGGTGATGACCTTGCCCGAACGGAAGGCTTCGGCGTAGTTCTTCACCGGCTTCATGCCCACCTGTTCGGCGGCCAGGGCCTGTTGCAGGTCGTCTTTTTCCTGCTGGCTGAGCCACTTCGCCTGGGCGGGTCGATCATCGGCCAGGCGCCACCAGATGAATGCCCAGATGACGGCGGGCAACCCTTCGATGATGAACATCCAGCGCCAGCTGTAATGCTGGATCAGGTAGCCGGACACCACCGACATCCACAGCATCGTCACCGGGTTGCCCAGTATCAGGAAAGTGTTGGCCCGCGAGCGTTCCGCGCGGGTGAACCAATGGCACAGGTACACCAGCATCGCGGGCATGACCACGGCTTCGACGACGCCGAGCATGAAGCGGATCACGATCAGCCAGTAGGCGCTGGAGACGACACCGGTCAAGGTCGCCAGGCTGCCCCAGAGGATCAGGCTGACGAAGATCAACTGCTTGACACTGTGCTTCTGCGCATAGATCGCGCCGGGGACCTGGAAGAAGAAGTAACCCAGGAAGAACAGGGCGCCGAGCAGCGAGGACAGCCCCGGCGTTATGTTCAGGTCGGCGGCCATGCCCGAGGCTGCGGCGAAACCGTAGTTGGCCCGGTCCAGGTAGGCAAGGCTGTAGGTGATGAAGACGATCGGCATGATGTACCACCAGCGACGGCTGGCGAGTTTCACGGTGTGGCTGTGCATGGTCTGACTCCTGAGCATTTTGTAATTGTCGCAACAGGTAGGGCGTTTTGATTCATGGGTACAGGGCGCAGCTTTTTGCGTGGGTCTTTTTTGCGTGCGTCAGTGGCTTTCGTCCTCGATCAGCGCGGCGCGCGTCGGCAGGCCTTCCATGTCGCCCGGGTTCTGTACCGCCAGGCTGCCGATCCAGTTGCCGCGGGCGGCGGCCTGGGCCAGGTCGCGGCCTTCGAGCAGGGCACTGATGACGCCGACGGCGAAGCCGTCACCCGCGCCGACCGTATCCACCACCTTGGCCACGGGGCGGCTGGCTACGTAGCCTTGTTGCTCGGCGCTGCAATAGAACGCGCCGTCCGCGCCCAACTTGATCACCACCGCCTGCACACCCTGGTCGAGATAGAAACGGGCAATGTCTTCGCAGCGTTCGTGTCCGGTCAGCAGCTGCCCTTCGGCCAGGCCCGGCAATACCCAGTCGGCCAGCGCGGCGAAGCTGTTAATCTGCTCGATCATGTGCGCCTGGCTGGGCCACAGCGACGGGCGCAGGTTGGGGTCGAACGAGACGCTTCGGCCTGCCGAACGCATGGCGGCCATCAAGCCACGGGTCAACGCATTCATGCTCGGCGACAGCGCCGGGGCGATGCCGGTGGCATGCAGGTGACGGGCATCGAGCAGGCGTTCAGGCACATCGCCAATGCCCATATGGCTGGCCGCCGATCCGCGGCGAAAGTATTCGACCGTGGGGTCGCGGCCATCGTCCTGCAGCGACTTGAACTGGAACCCGGTGGGGTGCTGTGAATCCACGCCGACATGGCTGCAATCCAGCCCTTCGCGTTGCAACGCGGCGACGATGAAGCGACCAAGCGAGTCGTTGCCCACTCGGCTCAGCCAGGCGACGTTGAAGCCCAGCCGCGACAGGCCGATGGCGACGTTGTTGTCGGCACCGGCAATGCGTTTGCGGAAGCGCTCGACTTCGGCCAGTTCGCCGGTCTGCTCGGCGACGAACATGGCCATGGTTTCGCCGAAACTCAGCACATCGAACTCAGCCATGGGCCACCTCCTGCGCGGCCTGGCCAAGGCGGGCGAGGGTGGCCACCTGTGCCTTGGCGACAGCCAGCAGGTCGCTGCCCTGCAACGGGTACTCGATGGCCCGCACCAGGCCTGGTGCCATGTGCCCGAGCAGGCGCGCCCACTGATGCAGGTCGGTCAACTCGGGCGGCGTGGCGACCAGCTTGCCGGTCGTGGTGCGTTGTACGGCCTTGCAGTGAATGTATTCGACGAAACGGCCCAACTGCTGCGCAGCGCTCGAAACCGACTGTTGCTGCCATTGCCAGTTGCCGATGTCGAAGGTCATGCCCACCGGCACGCCTTGCCTGGCTATCGCAGTGAAGAAGTCGACCAGCGGCTCGATCCGCCCACCGTGGGCAGTCTGGTCGTTCTCGATCAGCAGGCGCACGGGTTGATCGCGCAACTGGTCATGCAGCAGGTGCAAGTCGCTGGCAGTGGAGTGAAAACCCAGCGAGACCTTGAGCCAGATCGCGCTGCACGCAGACGCGCGAGCGAGCGCCAGTTGCAGCTGCGGATTGGGCGCGGCCTGGCCGGGCTGCCACAGTTCGAGCGGCGAGGAATAGACGCAGGTAAGTTCTTGCGCGGCGATCGCACTGCGCAGGGAGGGCGCATCGAAGTCATCGAACAGCTCCTCGCGCAGTTCGATATGGCTGGCGCCGGTCTGGGCAACCAGCGGTGCCAGGCTGGCCTGACCCTGTGTACGAACATGGTCCGCGCCGAAGCTGGAAAGGCTGATGGAGACGGGATAGGGATGCATTGTTATTGTCCTCTGAAACCGGTTTCAGTTTTAAGCATGGGTACAGCGCACGCCGCAGCGCTTTTTCAGCGGAGCGGGGTGGAACCTCGAACGATCAGGTCAGGGGTGAAGTGGAACGTCTGGGCTGGACCTTGCGCACCCTGCAGCCGCCGCAACAGGCATTCCAAGGCTTGCACGCCGATGGCATGGGTGGGTTGGGCGAGGGCGGTAATACCGTTGCCTACCAGTGGGTACCAGTCGAGATCATCGAGCGCGATCAGCCCCACGTCTTCGCATGCCTGATTGCCAAACTCCCGCAGGGCCAGAGTGCAGGCCAGTGCCGCCACGCCATTGGCGCAGAACAAGGCCTTGGGCCCGACGTCGGCGCCGGCAAGGAACGTGCGCAGTTGCTCGCCGAGGCCGGCACCGGTGTAGAACACCGGTCCGCCGGTGCGTTGCGCGAAGGCCTCGATGCGTTCGGTACGGGAGCTAGTGCCATCGACCGCCTCACTGACCAGCGCCAGATGGCGATAGCCGCGCTCGTGGAGGTGGTCGAGGGCCATGTCGACGGCCCTCCGGTTGTCCAGCCCGACAAGGTCGCTGGGCAGGTCGGCCACCTTGCGGTCGACCAGCACCATGGGCAGTTCCCGTTGCAGTTCGCGCAGCTCATCCAGGTGGTGGCCGAGGGTGTTCACGATCACGCCTTCGACGTTGTAGGCACGCATGGCCTGCAACTGCTGGCGTTCCTGTTCCGGGTCGCGGTCGGTGTTGCATACCACCAGGCTGTAGCCATGGCGGCGGCAGGCGGTTTCCACGCCATGCATGACGGCCACCGAGTAGGGGTTGCGGATATCGGCCATGAGCATGCCGATCAGGCGCGTACGACCGCGCTTGAGGCCGCGGGCCATCTGATTGGGGCGATAGCCGAGGTCGTCGATGGCGCGGGCGATGCGTGTGGCGATGACGTCGGACAGCAGACCGCGATCTTCACCGATGAAGCGCGAGACACTGGCCTTGGATACACCTGCGCGCTCGGCTACGTCGAGCATGGTCACGCGAGGGCGCACAGGAACGGAAAGACGGGTCACGGCCTGAGTCCTTTTATGGATGTTATGGGCAGGCGATCAGTGGTTGAAACCGGTTTCAGGAAACACCAAATCGAAGTGGCCGTCAACGGGGGAAGATGGATTTTTGCGTAGGCGATCGGGGCACGAGGGTGGTGCATTTCACGGCTGGAACCGCAGCGCGGCCTTCGCGGGCAGAGCTCGCTCCCACAGGGGATCGGGCTACTCCTGTGGGAGCGGGCTCTGCCCGCGAATCAGGCGACGCGGGTCAGCCAGCGGCGACGACGGTGATTTCCACCAGCAGATCGGGCGCGGCCAGGCGGGATTCCACGGTAGCGCGCGCCGGGGCGTGGCCTTCGGGTGCCCAGGCGTCCCACACTTCGTTCATTCCGGCGAAATTGGCCTGGATGTCCGACAGCCACACTTGGGCGGTGACGATACGGGTCTTGTCCAGGCCAGCCTGCTCCAGGAAGCTGTCGATCTTGGCCAGCACCTGGGCAGTCTGGCCCTTGATGTCCAGGCTACGGTCGGTGGCGGTCTGCCCGCCGAGGAACGTGAAGCCGTTGCACTGCACGACACGGCTCATGCGTTGGTTGGTTTCGATGCGCTTGATGTCCAGCATGGTGTATTTCCTCACGAGTGGATAAGGGATGTTGCAGGTTGTTCGAGCGTCGTCGCCGATTGCGCGAAACGCCCTATGGAAAACGGGTCGAGACTGATCGGCGAGGGCTCGCCGAGAATCTGCTGGGCCAGGCGCTGACCGGTCCCGGGACCCATCTGGAAACCACTGCCGCAGAAACCGAAGGAATAGCTCAGCTTGTCCGTCTTGCAGCTGGCGCCGATCACTGGAATGTCATCGGCGGTAAACGCCTCGACACCGGCCCAGACCCGATTCACACCCAGGTTGCGCAAATGGGGAAACAGGTCGGTTACCGTACGCGCGCTGGTGCTCAGGCGGTCCATTTGAACCTCGCCATGGCGCGCGGCGAACTCCACCGAGCCCACCAGCTTGCCGCCGATCACTACGGTACCGTTGGCGAACTGTTTGAATGACAGCGCCCGCCCCGTAGCGCCCAGTACCGGCGCACAGAATGGGGCGACCCGGTGAGTGACCATCAGCATCAAGCCCTGCGGATGCACCGGCACCGGCTCGCCGACCTGTGCCGCCAGTTGCGCCGCCCAGGCCCCTGCGGTGACCACCAGGTGCTCCGCTTGAAGCACGCCCGACCGCGTCTCGACCCGCCAATGAGTGGCGCTGCGCTCGATGCGCAGTGCCGGCGTCTGCTCCAGGACCCGTACTCCCAGCCGCTGCGCAGCCAGGCGAAACGCGGTAACGGTGTGGTACGGCACGGCATAGCCGTCGCCGCCGACCCAGATACCACCCACCACATGGGGTGCCACCGTAGGTACCAATTCGAGCACCTGCTGCCGATCGATCAAAACTTCATGGGTGAAGCCCAAGGCATGCAACTGCTCCACACGGCGCTGGCATTCCTGCAGTTCAGCGTCGTTCTCGGCCAGTTTCAGCTGGCCGCTGGCGACGAAGCCACCGTCCTCGCCGAGCACGTCCTGCAAGCCATGCCAAAGCGTTCGCGAAGCGAGGGCCAAGGGGATTTCCGCCACATGGCGGCCCAGGGTGCGCACGCCACCGGCGTTCACCCCGGAAGCATGGCGACCGCAATACTCGGCCTCCAGCACGGTCACCCGGACGCCGGCGCGAGCCAGGTGCAGGGCGGTGCTGAGGCCGTGGATGCCGCCGCCGATCACCAATACATCAGCGCCCGAGCGCAGGCGCTCAGTCACCGGCCAGCTCCCCGAGTGTGATGGGCTTGATCGGCGGACGAATCCGGTAGTAACCGACGTCGCCTGCGGGCACCTGGCGCGCATCGGCGATCACTTCGGTGACGGTCAGGCCGCACAGGCGTCCCTGGCAGGGCCCCATGCCGCAACGGCCGAATGACTTCGCCTGGTTCGGACCGGCGCAGCCCATGGCGACGAACTGGCGCAACTGGCCGGCGGTGACTTCCTCGCAGCGGCAGACAATGACGTCGTCAGCCGGGATCCGATGCTCGTCGCGGGGCCGGTACAGCGCGTCGAGAAACGGTCTGATGCGCAAATTGTCGCTCAACGCCCGGCGCAGCTCGACGCCACGCCGATCGCGCTGCGGAGCGCCCAGCGCGCCCAGCCGAGCGGCGATGCCCAGGGCGGCCAGCCGGCCCTGCAGTGCCGCCGCCTGTGCACCGCCGATACCGCCTCCGTCACCGGCGACAAACACCCCTGGCACGTCCAGTTCGCCCCAGCTGTCCCTGAGCGGGCTGAAGCACAGCTGCTGCGGATCCCAGGCGTGGGTCGCACGCAGCGATTGGCTGAATTGAATATTGGGTACCACCCCCTGGTGCAGCAGCACGCAACGACTGGCGATGCGCTGCGCCTTGCCGTTGGCGGTGAAGCTCAGCGCCTGGGCCGAATCGGTACCCTCGATCGCCAGCTGCGAGGCACCGGTGAAATGGGCGATGCGCGCCTGGCGCAGACTGCGCATCAGCTCCAGGCCCTTGCGCAGGTAAGGCCAGGCACGCAGGGCCGAGACCAGATGACGCCGCGCGCGCCAGTAGTCGTCGCGGTGCGTGGTATCGACCAAGGCCTTGATCGGCACTCCGGCACGCAAATACTGCCAGCCCAGCAGGTACAGCAAAGGTCCGCAACCGGCCAGCACCACCGGCTCGGTGGGTACTGCGCCAGCGCTCTTGAGCAGGATCTGCGCCGCGCCCGCAGTCATCACTCCCGGAAGGGTCCAGCCACGGATGGGGAAGGGCCGCTCCATGGCGCCGGTGGCCAGCAGGACCGCGCGGGCCTGCAACGTGTGCATACGCCCACCCTGCAGATAGCTGACCTGATGATCACGACCCACCTGCCACACTGCAGCTTCCTTGATGTGCCGCACCGGAGTGTCCTCCAGGGCTCTGGCCAGCACGTTGCCGTGGGCATAGTCCGGTCCCAGCAGGTCGCGCCGGCTCAGCGGCGCCAGGGTGATACCGCGATAGATCTGCCCGCCAGGGCTGCCTTGCTCGTCCAGCAAGACCACGGCGAGGCCCAGCCCGGCCAGCTCGGTGGCACCGGCCATGCCTGCCGGGCCGGCGCCCACGACGACGACGTCGACGGATTCGGGGTTCATGGCTGCACCTCCAGGACGCTGACCGAGGGAACCTCGAACTGCAAATCGCGAGCGCCTTCCTGGGAGCGCACCTGCATGCCGTCGACCACATCGATCAGGCAACTCTGCCGATTGGGCACGCCATCGATGCTGACCAGGCATTCGAAACACACGCCCATCATGCAGTAGGGCGCGCGCGGCGATTCGCTCACCGGCGTGGCCCGGAAGCGCTCGATTCCGGACATCAACAACGCCGCCGCCACGCTGATGCCTGGCGGTACGCTCAACGCCTCGCCGTTGAAGCTGAAGGTCACACTGCGGCTGCTGCGGGATTCGCCGGCCACCGACTGGAACAGCGGGGCGCGGCGGGGGGCTTCAATGGGCATGGGCAAGCACCTTGTCGCTGAGAAAACGTTCGCCGTTGAACACGGCCAATTCGTCGGGCTGCGCCGCCCCCATCACCCAGGGCGCAATGCGCAGGGCGTGGGCGGCGGCCAGGGTTACACCGCTGTGGCAGGTGATGACGAAGGCCCCGGGGTGGGTCGATGACTGCTGGTAGATCGGGAAACCGTCCGGGCTCATTACCCGCAAGGCACCCCAGGCACGGATCAGGCGCACATCGCGCAGCAGCGGAAAGGTCGCTACGCCACGCTGGGCGATCGCCGAGAGCACACCGGTGGAGGTACTGTCGTCGAAGCCGACTTCTTCCATCGAATCGCCCAGTTGCACCGTGCCTTCGTCGGTCTGGCGGACATTGATGGTGGGATAGTCGAGAAACGGCTGGACCCGCTCGCTGACCAGTACCTGCCCGCGGTTGGGTGCGACCGGTGCATGCAGCCCGACCTGCGCGGCCAGTCCGGGGTTGCCCAGGCCGGCTGCGAGTACCACGCGCGGCGCACAGTAGGCCTGCTCCCCGGCCCAGATACGGAAGTCGCCGGCACTGCCCTCGATGCGCTGGATGTGCTGGCCGCCTGCGAAACGCGCGCCATGGCGTTGCGCGGACGCATGCAGGGCGCGCAGCAGCTTCAGCGGGTTCACATGGCCGTCCTGGGGGGTATAACTGGCGCCGATCACGGCCTTGCCGATCAGCGGCAGGCGCGCCTTGAGTTCGCCGGCATCGAGCATCTCGAAGGGGTAGTCACCGACCGCCGCCTGCAATTGGCGCAGGCGCGCCTCGCGCTCCAGCAGTTCCTCGTCGCTGAAGCACATGTGAAAGCCACCCGGCTGCTTGAGGCTGACATCCACGCCACTGTCGGCCAGCAGCGTATCGCGCAGGTCGGCCCAGCGTTGCGCCGAAGAACGTGTCCAACGCGCATAGTCGGGCAGGTTGTAGCCTTTGCCCTGAACCCAGACCAGGCCGAAATTGCCACGCGAAGCGCGGAACGCATCGTCGCCTTGGTCGAGCACCACGGTGTCGGCGCCGTTGCGCGCCAGGCCGTAGGCCACCGCCGTACCCACCAGCCCGCCACCGACGACGATCACGTCGGCCTTGATCGCTGCCGTCGAGCGCTTCATTTGCCTTCTCCTATGAGCACGCGGTCCAGGCCTACCAGGCGATCCAGCACCAGCATCAAGATCAACGTGCCAACGATCAGCACCGTAGAGACCGCCGTGATCAACGGGTCGATGGTCTGGGAAATCTGGTTGTACATGGCCACTGGCAAGGTCGTGGTGCCGGGCGTGGCAACGAACACGGTCATGGTCAGCTCATCGAAACTCTGGATGAAAGCCAGCATCCAGCCGCCGACCACGCCGGTGCGGATGCGCGGCAGGATGACCCGGTGGAACGCCGTCCAGCGTTTGGCGCCCAGCGACAGCGCGGCCTGCTCGATGTCTTTCTCCAGGCCGATAGTGGAGGCCAGGGTCAGGCGCAATGCATAGGGCAGCACGACGATCACGTGAGTCAGGCACAGCGCCCAGAACGAGCCGCCAATCTGCGCGATGGAGAAGAAACGCAGGAAGGCGATCCCCAGCACCACGGAAGGAATCATCAGCGGCGAGAGCAGAAAACCGGTCAATGTGCCGCGGCCGGGGAAATCGTAGCGGCTGATGGCCAAGGCCGCCGGGATGGCCAGCAGCGTGGCGATGGTGGCCGACGCCAGGCCCAGCTTGATCGACAGCATTAACGCGTCGAGCATTTCCTGATTGTCCAGCAGGGCCCTGAACCAGCGCAGCGACAAGCCATTGGTGGGCAGTGAAAGATACCCCTTGTCGGTGAATGCCATCGCCATCACCACCAGCAGCGGCGCGACGATGAAGCCGATGAACAGGGTATGGAACAGCAGCGAGAAAAAACCGTTCTTGTGCATGGCGGCCTACTCGAAGACTTGCTTGAAGCGGCGCTCGGCCAGCTTGCTGCAACCCAGAATGATGATCAGATTGGCCACTAGCAGGAGCATGGCGATCGCCGCGCCCAGGGGCCAGTTGAGGGTGCCGAGGAATTCGTCGTAGGCCGCAGTGGCGACCACTTTAAGCCGGCGTCCGCCGATGATTGCCGGGGTGGCGAAGGCCGAGGCGGCGAGGGCGAAGACGATGATCGAGCCGGAAAGAATGCCCGGCATGATCTGCGGCACGATGATGCGCCGGAACACCGTCAGCCGCGACGCGCCCAGGGACAGGCCGGCCCACTCCACCTGCAGGTCCAGTCGCTGCAGGGTGGCCCACACCGCGATCACCATGAAGGGCACCAGCACATGGGTCAGGGCAATGATCACGCCCACTTGGGTGAACAGGATCTTAACCGGTTCGTCGGTGATGCCCAGGGCTTGCAGGGCATCGTTGATCAAGCCGTTGTTGCCCAGCAAAATCGCCCAGCCGAGGGTCCGCACCACCACTGAAATCAACAGCGGGCCAAGCACCACCAGCAGGAAGGTCGAGCGCCAGCGTGGCGCCATGCGCGCAATGATTATGGTTTCCGGGACGCCAAGCAGTATGCACAGCACCGTCACTGCCAGGGCCATCGCGCCGGTGCGCAAGAAGATCTCGTGGAAATAGTCGTCTTTGAACACCTCGATATAGTTAGCCAGGCTGTACACCGGCAGCACGCCTTCGGTGTCGCTGAACAGGTTGAGCGACAACAGCGCGGTCAGCAGCAACGGTGCCAGCAGCAGGGCGATGAATACCAGCAGTGCCGGGCCGCTGAGCAGCCAAGGCGCCGCGCCTACGTGTTCGGCGTCATACCTGGCCATGGGCAGCCTCCCGGTCGAGCAGGCGCAGGTCGTCGTCCGACCAGTCCAGGCCGACTTCGTTGCCCTCGGGGGGCGGTACATGCCCCAGATTCGGCTGGGTCAGGTGGACCAGGCCAAAGTGGCTGTCCACGGCAAGCAACCACAGGTTGCCTAGGAACACCCGCAGGGCGATCCGACCGTTGATGCGGCCCAGGCCAGGTTCGGTCAGGCGGATTTTCTCGGGGCGGATGTACACGTTGACGTCCTGACCCAGGGAGCGGTCCTCGTGGGGCACATGCAGCAAGGTGTCGCGCACCTGCACGTGGCAGCAGCGCTCGTTGCGCAGCTGCACGGCTCCGGCGAAGGCGTTGGTCTTGCCCAGAAACGCCGAGGCGAAGGGCGAATGGGGTCGTTCGTAGGCTTCGAATGGTGTATCGATCTGCACGATGCGCCCGCGCTGCATGACTGCGATGCGGTCGCTCATGGTCATCGCTTCGACCTGATCGTGGGTGACCAGGATGGTCGTGATACCCAGTTCGCGCTGGATGGCGCGCAGCTCGATGTGCATTTCCTCGCGCAGCTTGGCATCCAGGTTCGACATGGGTTCGTCGAGCAGCAACAGGTTGGGGCGGATGGCCAGGGCGCGGGCAATCGCCACCCGCTGGCGCTGCCCGCCGGAAAGCGCCTTGGGATAACGCTCGCCAAGCCCGCCAAGACGGACCAGGTCCAGCGCCTCGACCACGCGCTTGGCACGTTCGGCCTTGGCCACGCCGCGCATCTCCAGGCCGAAGCTGATGTTCTGCGCCACCGTCATGTGCGGGAACAGCGCGTAGCTCTGAAAAACGATGCCAAGGCCGCGATCTTCCGGGCGTACGTGAGTGATGTCGCGACCGTCGAGCACGATCCGGCCTTCGGTGGGTTGCACGAACCCGGCGATCGACTGCAAGGTGGTGGTCTTGCCGCACCCGGAAGGGCCGAGCAGGGCGACGAACTCGCCGTGCTGTACCTCCAGGCTCAGGCCGTCGATGGCCTTGAACGTACCGTAGTTCTTGACGAGGCCTTCCAGTGTCAAAAATGCCATGGCTTTGCCACGCAGGCATGCGCCTGCGGCTCCAGGAAAAGGTCGGGAAAGTTCGGACGGGCGCGCGGATCAGCGCTCGACGGTACGGTTCCAGCGTGTGGTCCACTCACTGCGCTGCTGGTTGATGGTCTCCCAGTCGACTTTGATCAGGGCACTGACTTTGTCCGGGCCATAGGGCATGCGCGCGGCGATCTCGGGGCTCAGCTCGACGGTCTTGTTGACCGGCGCAAAACCGTTCTCGTGGGCCTGGATGGTTTGCACTTCGGGCGACAGCACGTACTGGATGAACGTCTGTGACAGTTCCGGCTGGGCATTGGGTGTCACCCCGCAGGCGGCCAGTTGCAAGGCCACACCACCTTCCTTCGGGTAGATGAACTTGAGCGGGAAACCGGTGCCCTGCAAGGCCACGGCGCGACCGCTGCCGTAGACCGCCATGACCACATCGCCGTTCTGCATCATGCCGTCCATTTCACCGGGCGCCGACACCCAGGCCAGCACGTTCGGACCAATCTCGTCCTTGAGCGCCTTGAAGCCGGGGTCGATGTTCTTTTCGCTGCCGCCGCGCAGGCGAGCCATCTCCACCAGTGTGTGCAGGCCGTAGGTGTTGGTCACCGGGGGCATGCCGAGCAGTTGCTTGTAGCGTGGGTCGGCCAGGTCTTCCCAGGAGTCGGGGGCGTCCCAGCCACGCTTCTTGAAGGCTTCTTCGTTGTAGCCGATTCCGGTAGCGACCATGCCGATACCAGTGGCCTGTGGGCTGAGGCGAGCCAGCGGGTAAAGGTCCTTGTACACCGGCGCATCGCTGAGGTCGCCGCACAGGCCCTGCTGAAGTGCCTGGTACATGGGCCCGTCGTCCATCATGGCGACGTTGATCTGCTGGCGGCCCTTCTGCGCCTGCAGCTTGGCCAGAGTTTCAGTGGAGTTGCCGGCTACGTAGACCACTTTGACGTCGTGCAGCTTCTCGAAGGCGGGAATGATCTTGCTCTTGTACATCTGCTCGGTAGAGCCGCCGACACCGGCAACGTAGAGGGTCGGGGCGGCGTGGGCGCAGGCGCCGCTCAGAGCGGCGAAAGCGAGGGCGACGCGCAGGGAAGTGAGGCGAAAGGACGGTTGTTGGCTATTCACAGACTATCTCCGAAGTGCAGGGGGCAGATCGAACAATGCGTCGGTCGCTCCGGCGAACCGGGGCCACGCATGCGCTGTGCATGCTCCCGGCCATGGGCGGCGCCGGGTAACGCATCTTGGTGTGCGCTATGTGTATGTGCTGCTGGACTTGAGTATTGCGAGCGTGACGGTATATGGTCAAATACGGATATCGGGCCTAGTCATGCATATTTGATATGGAGGCGTCAGTGAACCTGAGGCAGATCGAAGCGTTCCGCAGTGTGATGCGCATGGGCTCCATGACCGCGGCGGCCGACGTCCTGTACACCTCGCAACCCAATGTCAGTCGGCTGATCGCCCAACTCGAGCTAAGCACCGGGCTGACCTTGTTCAAGCGCGCCGGGGTACGGCTGATCCCGACGCAGGAGGGTCGCGCGTTCTTTCAAGAGGTGGAGCGCGCATTCGTCGGGCTCGACAGCCTCAAGCATTCGGCGAAGAACATTCGCAACCTGGGCACCGGGCGCCTGCGTGTCGCGGCCGTGCCGTCGACGGGCATGAGCGTCATTCCCGAGGTGCTCAAGACCTTCACGTCGACCCGTCCGGAGCTGACCGTATCGCTGCACGTGAACTCGTCGCCCACCGTTGAACAGTGGGTGAAATCGCAGTTCTGCGACATTGGCATCGTGGTGCATCCGGGCGATGTGGCGAACCATCAGGTCGAGTTGCTGGCCGAGATGGCCGCAGTCTGCGTGTTGCCGGCGGCGCATCCCCTGGCAGAGCGCCAGAGCATTACCTTCGCGGACCTGCAGGGGCAGCCGTTCGTGTCGCTGTGCCACGGAGACGGCACGCGGGCGCTGGTCGACGGGCTGTTCGAACAGGCCGGTGTGGAGCGAATCATGGCCCTGGAAGCGCAATACAGCGCGATCAATTGCGAAATGGTTGCGCACGGCATGGGCATAACCCTGGCTCATCCGCTGGTGGCCAGGGATTACCTGCACCGCCAGATCGTGGTTCGACCCTTCCGCCCGGATATTCCCTTGCCGACTTACGTGATCTGGCCCCATGCGCAGAACCGCACCCTGTTGGCCGAGGATTTCATAGACACCCTCAAAGCCCATTACCAGCACCTGACCAAATCCCCGTAGCCCACCTGCAGGTCCGCGGTTATCTGTGGGAGCGGGCTCTGCCCGCGAATCGCGCCTCGGTGCATCAGGCACTCCGCGGTGTGCCTTTCGCGGCCGATGACCGCTCCTACAGGGGTACCGAGATCCCGTCTGGCACAGGTAGTGTGCGGACAAACTGTAGGAGCGGTCCGTGGCCGCGAATCCGGCGCCGCGGTGTGTCAGGCACGCCGCGGTGTGCCTTTCGCGGCCGATGACCGCTCCTACAGGGTGCTAGATCACCTGGTCGGCCAGTGGAACGGCGTGGGCCATGTCTTCGGCGCGGGCCTGGGCCTTGTGCAGGGTGACCGGGATCGACTTGGCGGCGGGCACCTTGCTCTTGCTCGCGTAATGCCACAAGGGCACCAATGCATTGCATTCGGGGTAGTAGGCGCCCGCGCAATTGATCGGGATATCGTAGGCGATGATCTGCATCGGCCCCACCTCGCGGCGCACCTGCGGCTCGATGGCGGTACGAATCGTGACCCAGTCGCCCGGATTGAAACCCAGCCGGACGATGTCGTTGCGGTTCAGGAAGATCACGCTGCGCGTGCCCTTGACCCCGCGGAAACGGTCCTCGTAGCCATACACCGTGGTGTTGAACTGATCGTTGCTGCGCAGCGTCATCAGTTGCAGCACATCGCGCTGTCCGGCGTTCTGCGAGACGTCGTCGTCCTCGTCAAGCGTCTTGGCGGTGACGAACTGCGCCTTGCCCGTGGGTGTGGTCCAGTGGCGCTCGCAAGCGCCCAGCGGCCGGTGGAAACCACCGGGCTCCCACATTCGCGTCTCCATGTCATGGAAGATCTCCGGATAGGTCTGGGCGATGGCCTCCCGCACGCGGGCATAATCCTGGCGCCACAGCTCCCACGGAATCTGCTCGTTGCCGCTCAGCGTCGCCTGGGCCAGGCCGGCGATGATCGCCAACTCCGCGCGCAAGTGCTCGCTGGCAGGCTCGGCGCGACCTTCCCAGGCGCGGATGCAGCCGGTGCTGTCTTCGGTGGTGTACACCTGGCGGCGGCCGTCCTGCACATCGCGCTCGATGCGCCCCAGGCACGGCAGCAGCCAGCCATGCTGGCCGGGGAACAGGTGGGTGCGATTAAGCTTGGTGGCGATCTGCACATTGAGGGCCAGGCCCGACCATGCCGGCTCCATCCGATCGGTGTCCGGCACTGCGCGCAGGAAATTGCCGCCCAGGCCGATGAAGCCCTTCACCTTGCCGGCCACGATGCCCTCGCAGGCATCCACCGTGGCCATGCCCATCTTCTTCGGCACCTGAATGCCGAACAATGCTTCGATCTTGTCCACCGGCACCTTGGCCGGATCCTCGGTGATGCCCACCGTGCGTTGCCCCTGCACGTTGGAGTGCCCGCGCACGGGGCAGATGCCGGCGCCCGGCTTGCCGATGTTGCCGCGCAACAGCAGCAGGTTGACCAGCATCTGCACGTTCTGGACGCCATGGCGATGCTGGGTCAGCCCCATGCCATAGATGATCATCACCCGGTTGCTGCGGGCATACACGGTGGCAGCGGCCTCCAGCGCCGCGCGATCCAGGCCGCTGCGCTGTTCCAGCGCGGCCCATTCGTGCTCGTCCACCTGCGCCAGGAAGTCATCGACCCCCTCGGTGTGCTTGGCGATGAAATCATGGTCGATCACCGCCGGCCGGCCGTCGGCATGCGCCGCGCGGTCCATCGCCAGCAGGGCCTTGGCGATGCCCATTACCGCCGCCGTGTCACCACCGATAGCTACCTGGTGGTATTGCGTACTGATCACCGTGGAGTCCGGGCCCAGCATTTCCACCGGCGATTGCGGATTGACGAAACGTTCCAGACCTCGCTCGCGCAGCGGGTTGAAGCTGATGATCGGCACCTGGCGCTTGCGCGCCTCCTGCAGTGGATGAAGCATGCGCGGGCTGTTGCTGCCCACGTTCTGACCGAAGAAAAAGATGCAGTCGGTCAGCTCGAAATCCTTCAGGTTCACCGTACCCACGGGCACCCCGATGCTTTCCTGCAGGCCCACCGACGTGCTTTCGTGGCACATGTTCGAGCTGTCCGGCAGGTTGTTGGTGCCATAGGCGCGAGCCAGCAATTGGTACATGAACGAAGTTTCCAGCGAGGCACGTCCCGAGGCGTAGAACACCACACTGTCCGGTTCCAGCCCGCGCAGTTGCTCGCCGATGCCTTGGTAGGCTTCCTCCCACGTGGTGGTCACATAACGATCACTGGGCGCGTCGTAGCGCATCGGATGAGTCAGGCGCCCGTTGCGCTCGAGTTCGTAGTCGCTCCAGGTGCGCAGCTCGCTGAGGCTATGCCTGGCAAACAGCTCGGGACCGGTGCGCAGCGCGGTCAGCTCCCAGGCGGTCGCTTTGGCGCCGTTCTCGCAGAATTCCAGGGCGTGAGGATTGCCTGGCTTTGCCCAGGCACAGCTGACGCAGGCGAACCCGTCGGGCTTGTTTTGCCGCAACAGCGCGGCAGGGCCCTTGCCCAGGGCTTGCTGGCGCCAAAGGATATTCATCACCGAAAACGCCGATCCCCAGCCTCCGGAAGAAGAGGTGTAGGGTTGATAGCGCGCTTTGGGGTGAATGATCTGCATGGTCTGGATCCTCGGATGCGGATGCCTCGGTGCATGAGGCCTGCATTTACGACGGCCCGTAATCGGCAAAGGTTCGAAGAGCTTTACGCGGCGCTGCCTGCAGGCTGTTCTCGCGCACTTTATCCGGCACGGCCCCTCGGTCAGCGCTGGCGCCGCAGCGGCGATTGCGCTAAAACCGATGGCACCCTTTGGCAAAGGCGTCTATTTTGAATGCAAAATACAAAAAGCAAGGGAGAGACAGCATGACCAGCTCCGCCAAACGCCCGATCAAGGTCCCGTTCACCGGCCCGGCACTGCTTGCCACGCCGTTGCTGAACAAGGGCACCGCTTTCACCGCGCAAGAGCGCGACACCTTGCATTTGCAAGGCTTGCTGCCCCAGCAGATCGAGACCATCGACCAGCAATGCGCGCGGGCCTATCACCAGTTCCAGGCATGCTCGACCGACCTCGAGCGCCACGTGCTGCTGCGCTCGATCCAGGACTCCAACGAAACCCTGTTCTACCGCCTGGTCGACGACCACATCGACGAGATGCTGCCGATCATCTATACCCCCACGGTCGGCAAGGCGTGCCAGGAATTCTCGCGCATCTACCGCAGCCATCGCGGCTTGTTCATCAGCATCGACGATGTCGAGCGCATGGACGAAATCCTCAACAACGTGACCAAGGACAACGTCAAGGTCATCGTCGTCAGTGACTGCGAGCGAATCCTCGGCCTGGGCGACCAGGGCGTGGGCGGCATGGGCATCCCCATCGGCAAGTTGTCGCTGTACACCGCCTGCGGTGGCATCAGCCCGGCCTACACCCTGCCGGTGGTGCTCGATGTGGGTACCAACAACCCCGAGCGACTTGCCGACCCGCTGTATTTCGGGCGTCGCGAAGAGCGTGTGCGCGGTGAACGCTACGAAGCTTTCGTGCAGGCGTTCGTCGAGGGCGTGCAGCGGCGCTGGCCGGAGGCGATCCTGCAGTTCGAGGATTTCGCCCTGAGCAATGCCATGCCACTGCTCGAGCGGTTCCGTGACCAGCTGTGCTGCTTCAACGACGATATCCAGGGCACCGCCGCCGTCACTGTGGGCACCTTGCTGGCCGCGTGCAAGGTCAAGGGCCAGAAGCTTTCCGAGCAGACCGTGGCATTCGTCGGCGCCGGTTCCGCCGGGTGCGGCATCGCCGAGCAGATCATCACTGCCATGCAACTGGAAGGGTTGAGCGACAAAGAGGCGCGCAGCCGTGTCTATCTGCTCAACAGCAAGGGCCTGCTGACCGACCGCCAGTCCGACCTGTACGATTTCCAGCAACGCCTGGCCCACGACAGCCAGACGTTGGCGTCCTGGTCGTTCGCCGGGCAGTGGCCGACCCTTCTGGAAGTCGTGGCCAACGCCAGGCCAAGTGTGCTCATCGGCGTTTCCGGCAAAGCCGGTCTGTTCACCGAGGAAGTGGTGAAAACCCTGTACCAGCATTGCCCGGCGCCGATCGTCATGCCGTTGTCCAACCCCACCTCGCAGATCGAAGCCCACCCCAAGGACATCCTGCAGTGGACCGAAGGCAACGCGCTGGTTGCCACCGGCAGTCCATTCCTGCCGATCGAAGTGTTGGGCCGTACTTTCCCCATCGCGCAGTGCAACAACTCCTACATCTTCCCCGGTGTGGGTCTGGGCGCCATTGCCAGCCGGGCCACGCGCGTTACCGACGGCATGCTCATGGCTTCGGCACAAGCGCTGGCCGACAGCGCAGCAGCGGGGCAGATGCTGCCTCCGTTGCGCGACGTGCAGGCGGTCAGCAAACGCATTGCCCTGGCGGTAGGCCTGGCAGCGCAGAAGGACGGCGTGGCTGCACCGATGGATGAGGCCGCGTTGCGCGAGGCAATCGACGTGCATTTCTGGAAGCCGGAATACCGCGCCTACGAACGCCAGCCTCTGTAGCGCACCGGCGGCTCAGGCCAGGTTGTGGCTCTTCATCCAGCCCAGCCCGGCCTCGGTTCCATTCAGCGGTTTGTACTCGCACCCCACCCAGCCCTGATAGCCGATCCGGTCCAGATGCTGGAACAGGAAACGGAAATTGATTTCCCCGGTGCCCGGTTCGTGGCGGCCGGGGTTGTCCGCCAGCTGCACGTGGCCGATAGCCTGCAGGTGCGACTGCAACGTGCGCGCCAGATCACCCTCCATCACCTGCATATGATAGATGTCGTACTGCAGAAACAGATTGTCGTGGCCCACCTGTTCGCGAATCGCCAATGCTTGCTGTGTGCCGTTCAGGTAGAAGCCGGGCATGTCGCGGGTGTTGATCATCTCCATCACCAGGCGAATGCCATGACTCGCCAGCGCGTCGCTGGCGTAGCGCAGATTGTCGACGAGGGTCCGTTGCGCCAGTTGCGGGTCGTCGCCGGGCGGGGTGATACCGGCCAGGCAGTTGATCCGGGTATTGCCCAGCACCTTGGCATACTCGATGGCCGTGGCCACGCCGGCGCGAAACTCCTCGCGCCGGTCCGGCAGGCAGGCGATCCCGCGCTCACCGCTATCCCAATCGCCGGGTGGCAGGTTGAACAACACTTGGGTCAGGCCGTGCTGCTGCAGTCGCGCCTTGATCTCGGCGCTGTCGAAGTCGTAGGGAAAGAGGAATTCCACACCCCTGAACCCGGCCTTGGCGGCGCGGGCGAAGCGTTGCAGGAATTGATGTTCGGTGAACAGCATCGAAAGGTTGGCACACAAACGAGGCATGGCAGGCTTCTCCAGGCAGGAGGCGTGGCGACGGGCGCGTGACACAGGCCGGCCCGCCGCCTCACCGGTCCAGGTTATCGTACTCCTTGCTCAGGATTGTTTCGCGCCTGATGTCAATGCGCCAACAGTCACTTGGGCACCGCGACAGCCACCGGCGTGGCGGCTGCGGGAAGCTCGTAGACGAAGCGGTTCTGTGGGCGCATGCGGAACGACAGCACCACGCCAATGGCCAGCAGCACGATGCTGACCATGAACGGCAGCTGCCAGTTGCCGAACTTGTCGATCAGCAGTCCGGCGGCCACCGGGCTGATGATCGCGGCCATGGCCGATCCGGTGTTCATCATGCCACTGGCGGTACCGCAATGGTCCGGGGCGATGTCCATGGGAATCGCCCACATCGGCCCGATGGTCATCTCCGAGAAGAAGAACGCGATGGCCAGGCAGGCCAGCGAGACGTACATGTCGTGGGTGAACATCAGTGGCAGCAAGGCTACCAGGGTCAACGACAGACAGATCGCAACCATCAGGCTGCGCGCCCGGTTGAGGTTGCCGGTGCGTTTGTAGATGCGGTCGCTGACGATGCCGCCCAGGGTGTCGCCGACCACGCCGCCGAAGAACACGGTCGAGGCGAATATAGCGGTGCCTTTCAGGTCCAGGCCCATGTTCATGAAGTACATGGGGACCCAGCTCAGCAGCAGCCACAGAGTCCAGCCATAGCAGAAGTAGACGATGGTGACCGGGGCCATGCGCCGGAACAGTCGTCCCCAAGGCAGCTTGATGGTGTTCTTGGGCTTGGGCGCAGGCAGGGCGTCCAGCTCCTGCTGGGTGATGCGCGGGTGATCCTTGGGTTGTTCGGTGAACACCAGCGCCCACAGCGCGACCCAGACGAAACTGATACCGGCGCAGACATAGAACGACTCGCGCCAGCCGTAGGCTGCCATTACCGCGACCATCGCAGCCGGCGCCAGCGCGTTGCCCAGGCGGGCGAAGGCGTGGGTGATGCCTTGGGCGAAGCCGCGGTTCTCCTTGCCGACCCAGCGCGACATGGCCGCAGTGGCAGCGGGGAAGGTGGCGCCTTCACCCAACCCCAGCAACACCCGCGCCACGATCAGGGAAACGAAGCCGCCGGCCATGCCGGTGAGCACCGTGGCGCTGGCCCAGATCAGCCCGCACACCACCAGGGTGCGCTTGGCGCCGAAACGGTCGCTGACCCAGCCGCCGATGATCTGGAACACCAGGTAGGGGTAGGCGAAGGCCGAGAAGACGATGCCGATCTCGGTCTTGGTGAGGTTGAATTCCTTGCCAAAACCGACCGCAGCGGTACTGACGTTGACCCGGTCCAGGTACGTGATGAAATACATGGCGCACAGCATGACCAGCACCATGGTAGTGGGGCGCAGATATAACCGCTTCATGTTCTATCTCCAGTTTCTTATTGTTTACGCCCGCAGGCGTTGATTCGGGATAGTCAGTCGCATCGGGCGCAGCCAGGGGCAGCGCCGGTGGTTCACTCGCGGCGCAGGGGCACGTGCTGCCCGCCCAGGTAATCCATGGCGGCCAGCACGCCGCTGGCGTCCAGTTTGACCCCGGCCATCTGCAAGCCCATTTCGCAACCACTCAGGGTGGCCATCAAGGTCAGGTCGTTGCAGTCGCCCAAGTGGCCGATGCGGAACATGCGCCCCTTGAGCTTGCCCAGGCCGGTGCCCAGCGACATGTCGAAGCGCTCGTAGATGGTCTTGCGCACCTGGTCGGCGTCGACGCCTTCGGGCGTCATCACACCCGTGAGTACCGGGCTGTACACACTGGGATCGGCGCACTGGATGGGCAGGCCCCAGGCCTGCACGGCGGTACGGCAGGCCTGGGCCAGGCGTTGGTGGCGGGCGAAGACGTTGTCCAGGCCTTCGCCGAGAATCATGTCCAGTGCCTCGGAAAGCCCATAGAGCAGGTTGGTATTGGGCGTGTAGGGCCAGTAGCCGGTCTTGTTCATCTCGATGATGTCATCCCAGGCCCAGAAGCTGCGCGGCAGGCCACCGCGCTGGCTGGCTTCGATGGCCTTGGGCGACAGCGCGTTGAAGCTTATGCCGGGAGGCAGCATGAGGCCTTTCTGCGAGCCGGAGATGGTCACGTCCACGCCCCATTCGTCATGGCGATAATCAGCCGAGGCGAGCCCGGAGATGGTGTCCACCAGCAACAGGGCAGGGTGCCCGGCGGCATCGATGGCCCGTCGTACGGCGGGAATGTCGGAGGTCACTCCGGTGCTGGTTTCGTTGTGCACTACGCACACCGCCTTGATCCGGTGCTCGCTGTCCTGTTCCAGGCGCGCCTGGATCATGTCTGCACGCACGCCGCCGCGCCAGCCTTCGATGCCTGGCAGGCCGATGAATTCGGGCTTGAGCCCCAGGCTGATGGCCATCTTCTGCCACAGGCTGGCGAAATGGCCTGTTTCGAACATCAGCACCTCGTCGCCTGCGCTCAACGTGTTGCACAGTGCCGCTTCCCACGCACCGGTGCCTGAAGCGGGGTAGATGATCACCGGGTGGCGGGTCTTGAAGATCTGCTGAATGCCTTCGAGCACCTTGAGCCCCAGTTCACCGAACTCGGGACCGCGGTGATCGATGGTCGGGTAGCTCATGGCGCGCAGGATACGATCGGGTACCGGGCTGGGGCCCGGGATCTGCAGAAAATGGCGGCCGGCAGGATGGAAGTCGAGCTTGAGCATGGGTCAACCCTTTGTTGTTGTATTTTGAATGCAAAATCACATTAGCAGTTTGGCCCGCTGTGTCAAACCACTGAATTGCGCTAATATCGGCTCAAATTCGCGCTTTTTAGAATAAGAAAAGCTCGCGTTAACCCATCGGTACAAGGAGTTTGCATGCAGTCTTCGTCAATGGCCGCCCCGGCCACGCCCGCGCTGCAATTGCCACGTCTCGAACGGCAGCGTCTGCACG
Source organism: Pseudomonas baltica (assembly GCF_014235765.1). Lineage (GTDB taxonomy): Bacteria > Pseudomonadota > Gammaproteobacteria > Pseudomonadales > Pseudomonadaceae > Aquipseudomonas > Aquipseudomonas baltica. The sequence continues at coordinate 648,944 of NZ_JACMYH010000001.1, read as the reverse complement.
ACACCGTGGTAGAGCACTTGCGTGGGTTCATCACCGAGGGGGTGCTGCCGCCCGGGACCAAGCTGAACGAGCGCGAGTTGTGTGAGACGTTGGGTATTTCACGCACGCCTCTGCGCGAGGCGCTGAAAGTGCTGGCCGGGGAAGGCCTGATCGAAATCAATCCGAACCGCGGAGCCAGCGTCGCGCGCATGAGCGAATTGGAAATTCGCGAGGCATTCGAGCTGATGAGTGGCCTGGAAGCCTTTGCCGGAGAGCTGGCGTGCGAGCGCATCACCGAAGCGGAGCTGGAGCAGATCAAGGCTTTGCACAATGCCATGGTGGTGAGCAAGAGCCAGCATGACCTGGTGGGTTACTATCAGCGCAACCGCGCCATCCACGACCTGATCAACCTGGCGTCACGTAACTCGGCGCTGCGCCAGATGTACCTCACGGTGAACCGCCGCCTGCAGGCGTTGCGGTTCCTGTCCAACCAGCAGGCACCCAAGTGGGATCGCGCCCTGCACGACCATGAACAGATGATCGAAGCCCTTCAGGCCCGCGACGGCAAGCGCCTGAGCGCGATCCTGCGCCAGCATTTGCTGGAAAAGCGCGACGCCATCATGCTGCTGGTACAAAGCACCCGGCCCTGATCTGCGATGCACGCTTCGCAGTCACTGACCGTCCACACGGATACAGGGTCGGGTTCTGGATTCGCCTGCGTGGGTCAGCGCAAACTCAGCGGGATGTTCAGATCGCTGATGCGCTGGGCGGTATCGGCACCGACCGTGCCGGCCACGAACGCCGACTCGCGGGTCGTGCCGTTTTTACTGGGCGCTTGCACGTCCAGGGCTGCCAGTGGCAAACCCGTCGGGGCTTGCCAGCTCGACCGTCGCGGCGGAATGTAGCCATGGTAATGTCTGCGTATTGCATCGCTGTCCAACACCGGGGTGTCCTTGAACGATGCCAGGCTGCCGGCAATCGTCAAACGACCCGCTGCGTTGACCGAAGCGGCATGGGTGGCCAATCGCACCGCCGAGATGTCTATATCGCCGCCCGCTTTCATGGCGAAGCCGTTATGCACACGGTCCGTCACGGGCGTACGAGCATTACCGTCGGTTGACACGAAATGATACTCAGGCAGATCGTTGTCCAACCATATCGCCCAGTTGCGCGGTCCCGCAGGCTCCAGGCTGGCGGTAAGCTGGATATCGCTGGCCTGCAGCTTGATGTCCCCCTTGCTGTCCAGCTCCGAGCCAGCCACGTCGAGCATCGTGCCCGCAGTGACCTGCACGGTGCCACCGGCCAGCGTGCTGCGCGCCTGGGATTCCTTGAAGCCCGTACGGTTCCAGGAGCCTTGCGATGCACCGGCCATTGGGCCCCAATGCGACCCGCTGAGGGTGAAGCCTTCCGTTTCGCCGATGCCGCTTATCCAGACGCTGTCCTGGGCGTCGAGGGTCAGGGCAGTGCCTGCCAACAGGTGGGAGCCCGCGATGGAAATGTCACCGTCTCTAAAGGTCGACCGACGCGCGCGCAGTGCAACTGTGCCGCTGGCTGCCAGCACGCTGGGGCTGACAGCTGTAGACGTGCGATCGAAGCCGCGCGCTGCCTGTGCCGCGCTCGGACGCGCACCTTCGAGATGCATGCGCGCGCTGGAACCCTCGATGGCGATGTTGCCCTGGCTGTGCAGACCCACACTTGCTGCCGACAGCCTGCTGCCGCTGATGGAGATGTCCGTGCCCCGGATCGACAGCTCGCCGTCGAGGGCATTCAGCTGCGTCGGCAACTGATACGCATGGGTGCGCACGGCCTCATGGGCGCGGGTCTCGGTCAAGGTCACGCGCCGCACGTCGGCACCTTGGCTCAAGGTGCTGCGCAGATCCAGTCCAGCGATCTCCGTGGCCCCCGACCCGCCGATGTGCAGCGAATGGCTCGCATCGATTGTTGCACCCACCAGCCTGGCGCTGGGGAGTGTGACCGAGCCGCCGCTGATATGGCTGGTGTTGGCTTGCTCGACGTAGGTAGAGGCGTTGTCTTCAGGGCTTTCGGACGAAGCGAGCCGAACACTGCGCGCTTGTGTGTCCAGCTTCGCCCCGACCTCGACGCCTCCGCGCACCGTGTAGATCCCGACGTGCTCCGGTCCAGCGATACGGCTGGCAGCGATGTCGATGCCGTTGACCCCGTCCAGGCGCACCCGCCCCTGAGCGATCAGGCTATTGCCCACATGCCGCAGCGTGCGTTCGGTGACGTGAGCGTCGGATTCCCCCTGCGCCAAGGTGAACCAGTGATCCTCGGCAAGCGCCGGTCGCTGTGTTTCGGTCTGGTGAGCGAGGGCGTCCAGCTTCAGGCGCGCACCTGAACGTGCGTCGATGTGTCGACCCGTGACTGCCAGCGACGTCAGCGTCAAGTCACTTGCGGCAGACAGGCTCACGTCCTCGTCACCCGCGTCGAGCGTGGCCTGGGCGGGCTCGCCGTTCTGGCGGGCGGTGGAACTGATCGCCAGCGCCCCGGCCGACGCGATCTGGATACCTTGGGCGGCGTGCATGCCGGTGATGCCCATGTTCACGCCGGCACCGGCCTGGGTGCTGATGACCTTGATGCGCCGGGCGTGCATGGCGCCCAGCAGGTTGGCGTCGACCGCCGTCTGCGTCGGGGTAGTGTCGGTGCTGGCCAGCGTTCGCGCATCGACCTGCTGGCGACCCATCAGCAAGCTCAAATCGCCACCCGCCGTCATGTCGCCGCTGACCATCACGCTGGGCGCGATCAATTGCACGGAGCCGGCGCCAGCGTTCACGCCAGCTTGGCCGACCACCAGGCGCTGTTGCGAATCACGCGTGTCGTAGCGCGCGATCGCGCCGTCTGCCAGCACCGCTGTGCCCACCACGTAAGTCGCCGTGTCGGCTTGACCCAGGGCCAGGCGGGCGCCATTGAGCTCGATGCCATTGGGGTTGCTCAACACGTAGTCGGCGGCCTGGCCGAAGATGACTTGCTCGCCGTCGATACGGGAGCCGCGCGTGCCCACCACTTCGTTGAGAATGGTGCGAGCGGCGACATCGACCAACTGCGGGTTGGCCGCAACCGTGATATCACGCCCGCCAACACTGGTTTGTCCCGCAGACAGGCTGTTGTTCAATACCACACCGGCCGCGCCAACGTTGTAGTCCTGCCAACGGTTGTGGGAAAGACCCTGGGCATTGGGCGCAACGATGGCAATCACCGGTGCAGGCGTTTGGCTGTCGACCAACGCGGTGCCCATAGGGCCATCGATTGCCACCAATCCATCGGCCATGGCAGGTTCGAGGGCCGTCAGCAGGGCCATGGAGATGGCCATGCCGAGCGTGTGTCGGGTCAAGGAAGGGGTGCTGCAGGCTGCTGGTTGCACGTGGATGCTCCTCTCGGGGGCTGGGAAACATGGGCAAGCGGCGGGAAGAATCCGCCGTCGGCCACTCTAGAGAGGAGGGGGTCCGGTAATGAGTGCAGGAAGGATCCTTGTGCTGTAGGACGTGTCTGTCAGATACAACGTCAGCGGCCGACGGTGCCAGTTGGCTCGGGACCGGCACCGAGCAGGGTCCAGCCCGTCAGCCGAGATTGAACTCCACCCGCTCCGGTACCCGATTCATCAATACCCGGCCGCCGCGAATCGACACCCGCGCCTTGGCCTGTTGGCGCACCGCCTCATAGTCGCTCTCGGCGCCCAGGATCACCATGTTGGCCGGGCGGCCCACGGCGATGCCATAGCGTTCGCCCAGGTTCAGCGCGCGGGCGCTGTTGTCGGTGACCAGATCGAGCGAGCGCTGCAGGTCTTCGAAGCCCATCATGTGACAGATGTGCAGGCCCGCATCCAGGACCCGCAGGATATTGCCGTTGCCCAGCGGGTACCACGGGTCCTTGATGGAGTCCTGGCCGAAGCAGACATTCATGCCCGCCCGATCCAGCTCGGCAACGCGGGTCACGCCGCGGCGCTTGGGAAAGGTATCGAAACGCCCCTGCAGGTGAATGCTTTCGGTCGGGCAGGACACGAAGCTGATCCCCGACTGTTTGAGCAGGCGGAACAGCTTCGAGCAATAGGCGTTGTCGTACGAGCCCATCGCCGTGGTGTGGCTGGCCGTGACCCGGCTGCCCATGCCACGCACGCGAGCTTGTTCGGCGAGTACTTCGAGAAATCGTGAATGCGGATCATCGGTCTCGTCGCAATGCACGTCCACCAGGCAACCGGTGCGCTCGGCCAGGTCCATGAGGAAGCTGATCGAGCTGACACCCTGCTCTCGAGTATTCTCGAAGTGCGGAATTCCGCCCACTACGTCGGCCCCCATGGCAACTGCGCGCTCCATCAGCTGGCGGCCATCGGGGTAGGACTCGATACCTTCCTGGGGAAACGCCACGATCTGCAGATCGATCAGGTGGCGCGCTTCTTCGCGCACTTCGAGCATGGCCTTGAGCGCGCCCAGGGTCGGGTCGGTCACATCGATGTGCGTGCGTACGTGCTGGATGCCGTGTTCGGCGAGCATGCCGATGGTGGTCAGGGCGCGCTGCTTGGTGTCTTCGTGGGTGATGCTCGCCTTGCGTTGGCCCCAGCGTTCGATGCCTTCGAACAGGGTGCCGCTCATGTTCCATTGCGGATCACCGGCCGTGAGGGTGGCGTCCAGGTGAATGTGCGGCTCGACCAGCGGCGCTATCAACAATTGCCCCTGTGCGTCGATGTCATCCCCATGAGCCTGGACCCTGTCGATTTGTGCCTGGATCGCCGCTATGCGGGCACCGCTGCAGGTGACGGTGTGCAGGCCTTCGGTCTTGCGCAACCTGGCGTTGATGATCTTCATGGGGGCACCCTTTGTGTAAAAGCCGATGACCAATGTTGCCATAGTTGTCCGCAAGCCCCGGGAAAAACCTCGGGGCGATGTGCGGCCGCGAGTCAGGCCGGCGCGGTGAACAGCTCGCGGCGTGCACCTTCGGTGATGGCCACGATGCCAGGGTGCTTGACCTTGCGCTCTACCGAAATCACGTAGAAAGACTCGGTGACGGCTTCGGTCTGCCCGATCAGCCGCACTTGGTACTGGGTCATGATTTCATCGGCAATCACACTGGGCGCGATGAAGATGCCGCTGCCCGACTGCCCGAAGGCCTGCATCAGTGCGCTGTCGTCGAACTCGCCGACGACCCGTGGCAGCAGCCCTTGATCGCCGAACCAGCGCATCAGCCGGCTGCGCAGCACGCTCTCCTGGCCGGGAATCAGCAGCGGTGCGCCGTGCAGGCACTGCGGGAAATCGCCGCCATGGCGTGCGGCCAGCTGCTCGGTAGCGAAGAAGCTGATGCCGCATTCGCCAAGCTTCTGGCTGTAGCCCTTGATGTCCAGGTGTGATGGCATCGGACTGTCGGAGATGACCATGTCCAGACGCTGGATCGCCAGATCGGCCAGCAGCCGCTCCAGCTTGTCTTCCCGGCAGCTGATGCGCAGGGGTTCGCTCAGTTCCATGGTCGGTGCAATCAGCCGATACACGATCGACTTGGGCACCACGTCGGCTACGCCCACCCGAAAAGGAATCTGTTCCTCATCGGGTTGGGTCCGCAGCACCGCCTCCAGTTCTCCGCCAATCTGGAACATGCGTTCGGCGTAGGGCAGGGCCTGGCGACCGGCCTCGGTGAGCTCAAGGTGCCTGCCAACACGCCGAAACAATTTCACACAGAACGTTTCTTCAAGCAGGCTGATCTGACCGCTAATGGTTTGTGCGGTGAGGTTGAGTTGCTCACTGGCACGCACGATGCTCCCGGTGCGCGCAACGACCCAGAAATAGTGAAGCTGACGATAATTGAGCACGGCGACCTACACTTCGTAAAAACCGAAGTGTAACTGGTAAAAATACGAATTTTCCAGAGGTGTCCGTGTCTCTAGAATGCCTCGCTAGCAAAGAGCCAGTAGTTGGGGCTTGCTAGCGTGCGCGGCACCAGCCGAGCCTCTCCAGACATTCAGCGAACCGTGATAAGGGCAGGAACGATACATGGAATACCTACTGGAACTGGCTTCAAGCCCCACCGCCTGGGTGGCATTGGTGACCCTGGTGATCATGGAAGTCGTGCTGGGCATCGACAACCTGATATTCATCTCGATTCTGACCAACAAGCTGCCCAAGGAAATTCAGGCCAAGGCACGCCGTATCGGTATCAGCATGGCGCTGATCCTGCGCCTGGGCCTGCTGAGTACCGTGGCGTACATCGTGCAACTGACCGAGCCGGTTTTCTCCGTGCTGGATCACTGGTTCTCGTGGAAGGACGTCATCCTGATCGCCGGTGGCTTGTTCCTGCTGTGGAAAGCGACCAAGGAGATCCACCACACCGTGGATCCGGTCGATCAGGAAGAGGCGAAAATCGGCGACAAGGTAAGCATGAGCTTCGCCTCGGCGATCGGTCAGATCCTGGTGCTGGACCTGGTGTTCTCCATCGACAGCATCATCACCGCCGTGGGCATGACCGAGCACTTGCCGATCATGATCATCGCCGTGGTCAGCGCCGTCATCGTGATGCTGGTGGCCGCAGAGCCTCTGGCCAAGTTCATCAACGACAACCCTACAGTGGTCATGCTGGCCTTGGGCTTCTTGATCATGATTGGCATGACGCTGATCGCGGAAGGCTTCGGTGCACACGTGCCTAAAGGCTATATCTACGCAGCGATGGCGTTCTCGGCGACGATCGAGGGCTTGAACATGTGGTCGCGCAGGTCCAAGCAGCGCAAGCTGGCGGCCAATCGCGAAGCGTAAAGGCGGCAGACAAAGCGAGGGGGCATGGATGCCCCCTTTTTGTTCGCCTTGGATTTTTCGCTGGCTTGACGTTCCGGACGGACGGGTCAGACGTGCTGAGGCGTCCCGGTGCGACGGGGTGCGGCCGGCGCAGAGCGCTTGGCTGCTCGTGGCTGCGGCTGCGCGTGCTGGTGGCGGCGAGCGATTCGCAGCACCCCCCAGAGCATGGCGGCCGCTACGGCCATCCAGCCGGCAATCAGGCTGAAGATTATCATTGCAAGGCTCATCACTACCTCCATTGCTTTCGCGTCTTCTAGGTCACGTAATAGATGACCTTGAGGGTTTGCGGGCGTTTCAACCTATTGACGAAAGGTCATTTGCGTGCATCGGCCGGGCCTGTGCGGCCGTCCATTGTTCAGCCGCTATACCGCTGGCTGCGGGAAATCTATGATGGCCGTTCCGGCGTCACAGTGTGTGTCGCCACGGAGCAAGGGAATACGATGCAGCCCAGATCTAACGTCGTGGCCGGTCTACTGCTGATGTGCAGCCTGGTAGCAGGTCTGGCCGGTTGCGCAAGCAACAACGGCCCGGCACTGCCTGGCCTGGCGGACCGAGTGGAGCTCAACGGCGTACCGTTCTATCGGGGCAACGCCAATCAAAGCGGTTCGATGGTGCTGGCCAGCATGCTCTCGCAACAAGGCATTACCATTACACCTGGGTTGCTCGATCCGGCGCTGAAACTGCCCGGTGAAACCGATCGCCTGCAGCAGAACATCACGCAGGTCGCCCGCGAGTATGGCTTGCTGGTGTATGCGCTCGATCCGCAGCTCAATGCGTTGCTGACTCAGGTGGCGGCGGGTAACCCGGTGTTGCTGCGCTACAGCGAGGGCTCGGCGTTCTGGTCGCAACCGCGGTATGCCTTGTTGGTGGGCTATGACCGATTCAAACGGCACGTTTTGCTGCGCTCGGGGATGAACCGACGTCTGCCGATGGATTTCGACAGCTTCGATTCGGCGTGGAAGAGCGCCGGTGCCTGGGCCATTCTGGTTCAGCAACCCAACCAGTTGCCGGCCAAGGTCGACCGCCAGCGCTGGCTGGACGCCGCTGGCGAAACCGCCGCCGCCGGCCAGGAACCCGCCGCAGCCCGCGCCCGCAAAGCGCTCGGCTCCTGAGCGCTTCCCCTGTAGGAGCGGTCATTGGCCGCGAAAGGGACGCCGCGGTGTGACAGGCAAAGCGCCTATACCGCCGACGCGGCTTGCGCCGCTGCTACAGGGGAACGCGGTGCCTGTAGCAGCGGCGCGAGCCGCGTCGGCGGTGTATGCGTTCTGCCTGACCCACCACAGCGCTCCCTGACGCGGCTTGCGCCGCTGCTACAGGGGAACGCGGTGCCTGTAGCAGCGGCGCGAGCCGCGTCCGGGGACGCCGCAGGGTTTCAGGCTGCTCGCGCTCCGATCAAAACCCCAGGCGATCGCGCAGGCTGTAATACCAGGCGCCCAGTTGGGTCAGCGGCGCGCCGAAGGTGCGGCCACCAGGGAAAGGGTAATGGGGCAGGTCGGCGAAAGCGTCGAAACGCTCGGCCTGGCCGCTGAGCGCCTCGGCGAGCACCTTGCCCGCCAGGTGGGTGTAGGTCACCCCATGCCCGCTGCAACCCTGGGAATAATAGATGTTGTCGCCCAGGCGGCCCATCTGCGGCAGCCTCGACAAGGTCAGCAGGAAATTGCCTGTCCAGGCATAGTCGATCTTTACCTGCGCCAACTGCGGGAACGCCTTGAGCATCTTCGGTCGGATGATCGCCTCGATATTGGCTGGATCCCGCGCGCCATACACCACGCCACCGCCGAAAATCAGGCGCTTGTCGGCCGTCAGGCGGTAGTAGTCGAGCAGATAGTTGCAGTCTTCCACACAGTAGTCCTGCGGCAGCAGGCTGCGCGCCAGCGCCTCGCCCAAGGGCTCCGTGGCGATCACCTGAGTGCCGCAGGGCATGGACTTGGCCGCCAGTTCCGGCACCAACTCGCCAAGGTAGGCATTGCCGGCAACGATCACGAATTTTGCCCGCACCCGGCCCTGAGCTGTGTGCACGACAGGATTGGCGCCGCGCTCGATGCGCAGGGCCGGCGACTGTTCATGGATGCGCCCGCCCAGCGATTCGACCGCGGCCGCTTCGCCCAACGCCAGGTTCAGAGGGTGGATATGCCCGCCGCTGACATCCAGCAGACCACCCATGTATTGATCGCAATCGACGACCTGGCGGATGCGCGTCTGGTCCATCAGCTCCAGCTGGGTGTGCCCATAACGTTCCCACAGGCGCTGTTGACCCTCCAGGTGCTTCATCTGTTTGACCGTCAGTGCAGCGAATACGCCACCGTTCTTCAAGTCGCAATTGATGCCGTAGCGAGTGACCCGGTCACGAATGATCCGCGCGCCCTCGAAAGCCATGTCGCCGAGCAACCGCGCCTGTCCGGCACCGACGCTGCGTTCGATCACATCCAGATCCCGGCTGTAGCTGTTGACGATCTGCCCACCGTTGCGCCCCGAAGCACCGAAGCCGACCTTGGCCGCCTCCAGCACGCAGACGCTGAAACCGCGCTCGAGCAGGAACAGCGCACTGGACAGCCCGGTGTAGCCTGCGCCAATGATGCACACGTCCGTTTCGATATCATCCTGGAGGGCAGGGCGAGACGGCGCTGCATTGGCAGATGCGGCGTAGAAGGACGGGGGATATTGCATGCTGGACATCCGGCAACCTCGGCTCGATGGGATTTCGCCTGTGCCGGGATGCTATCGCAGTTGCCCTTGCCTCACCAGCATGCCGAATTCACCCGCGCCAAAAATAATTCCGCATTTCATAGGGTTAGCGCGCAGAAAGGGGTTGACAGGCAACCCTGAATCCGTAGAATGCCGCCTCACAGCAGGCACGTAGCTCAGTTGGTTAGAGCACCACCTTGACATGGTGGGGGTCGTTGGTTCGAGTCCAATCGCGCCTACCAAACAAAATCCGCTCTGCTGGGCGGTCTGGAAGGGCTCACCGAAAGGTGGGCCCTTTTTGCGTTCACTGGGTGATGTGCTCGAGCCTTTCGATAAGGGTGGCCAGTTCCGCACTGCGCCGTTCGAGGTCAGCCAGCACCTGGTGAACCTCCGCACCTGCGCCGGGCCGCTGCAGGCAGCGTCGCACGTCGGCCAAGGCACCAGCGTATGCCTGCTGATGCTGATGAAGGCGCATCAAATGCAAAGCCAATAGATCGTGATCGAACATCGCGGCCACCTCGCTACGGGTTGCTGCAGTCTATCAATGCCGCCCGCCCGATCGCGCAGATTCAGTTCAATGGTCGCCACTGTACGTCACGCAGCCCGCGGCGTTCGACATGCCTTCTGAGTTGCGCTGCGTGTTCTGCCGCGTTGGTGCCGCCATAGACCAGCCCGATGCCCGAGTGCAGCGCGGCGTAGTACAACGCATCGGCATCGCTCATGTGGGTATCGCGCTGCTGAAAGCGCCTGGCCTCACCGTTGAGGACGTAGCGAATCTCGTAGTCCGTGAACCGGCTTGTCATAGTTTACTCCCGTGTTACCGGGCATCAGACATGCAGGCCATTGGCCAGTTCCGTGGTGATGGCAAAAAACTACTATTGATCGCTTGCGTGAAGGGTCGCCAAGGCAAGCTTGATGTCACCCTGGCGAATCACAGGACCGATGCCCAATGCCCAGCTGGGTTCGGTGGACGCGTCAGCACCGTCGATGTCCAGATCGTCCGGGTCTGCTTCGGGCTCGTCTGCATCGGCGTCGTTCAGCGCGGCGCCATCGCTGTGCACCTCATCGTCGAGAGGTGATTCCCCGGCCTGGCCGATAAGCGGGATGGGATCGAGATCAATAGTCATGGCATGCCTCGCAAGTTGACGTGGGTGTCATGCTTTCGAGAGACGATGGGCGAGCAGGGTTCGATTCAGCTTGAGACCGTCGGTCATGTCACAGTTCGACGGCATTGAATTCGCAATAGTCTTCCCAGCTCAGCCCGAGCGCGCCGGCCACTTCCTGGTGAACCTCGAGGCGCATGGTCTTGAGTTCTTCCGGGCTTTGCGCAATCAATTGCAGCGCCAGCTCCCAAGGTTCCAGGCCCTGGGCCTGTGCCTCGTCCTCGAAGGCCCACTGCACCTGTTCGGCCTGCTCGCGGCTGTCCAGCACCTGGATCTCCTCGCGCAAGTCGGGGTGGGCGTCGAGGAATATCGCCAGTGCGGCTGAGTTGCGGTCTTCTTTGGCGATCATGTCGGGGCCCTGCTGGCTATTCGAAAAGGTAAGGCTTGCATGATGCCACGGCGTTGCCGCGGCGTCAGCGGCGGTCGACGCGTGAACGGGCGCCGGCCGGGTGGATAGTGATAAAATCGGCGCCTCGAATTCTGGAGGTAGGCGTGTGCGCAAGTTGATGATGGTGATGGCAATGCTGACGTTGGCCGGTTGCGGTACCGCGTTCGAAAAAGCCCATGAGGCGGTGTCGCAGCTGTTGGAGAACCCCAAGACGGCGCGCTTCACCAATGTTCGCACCACCGATCAAGGCAACTACTGTGGCCAGGTGAAGGGCAAGAACGCCCAGGGCGTCTACGGACCCTACCGCAGCTACGCGGCCGTCCCCCATGGCGACCGGTTCGAAGTGGTCATCGACAACGATGGCAACGACCCTCGCGTGCGCGAAGTGTGTGGCAGCGCCGAGGAACTGCTGGCGCCCGTCGATGTAGCCGAACAGCCAGGGCAGCGTTGGGAGGTGCGTATCGTTTCGGGTCGCAACATGGGCTCGGTGACTGACATGGCGGCGCGTCTGGTGGAAAACGGCTTCGTTGCCAGCTTCGTCCAGCGTGATGGCCAGACCCTGGTCTACCTTGGCCCGTTCGACAGCCGGGCCGAAGCCGACAAGGAGCGCGCTCGCCTCATGGGCTCGCGCGGTATCGAATCGGTGGTGATGCCTTTCAGCGAGGCCGACAAGCCCTGAAGCGCGGTTGCACGCCAGGGCTCTCTGGCTTCAGCCGCAGGCCTTGAGGTCTACCGGCCCGACGAAGGCGTTGCCGTGGCCCATCACGCACGCCACCTGCTGGTTGCGCTGGCGCTCCCAGACCTGCACCGGGTAGGTCTTGTCCCAGGCCTGGTACAGCTGGGTGTCCTGGCGCGACAGGCGCAATCCGTACTGCTTGCTCATGTACATATAGGTGCGCGCGATCATCCCGCGGATCGAAGGCCGTGGCATGACCTTCTTGGCCTTGAAGTCGACCTGGGTCAGGCATGAACCGTACTGCCCGCGTTGTTCGGGCAGCCAGCCGAAGCTGAAGTTGCTGCGGTCGCCATTCACCTCGCCAATGCTCGGTACCAGGTTGTGCAGATCGGCTTCGGCAGTCTGGTAGACCTTGTCGTTGCGGGTGCAGTTCTTGCGCCCGCCGTTCTGCCAGCATTGGCGCTGGTGGCCGATCTGCCAGGCCGGCACGATATGCTCCCATTCGATGCGCGCAGCGCGGTTGGCGTTCTTGCGCGGTACATAGCCGCACGCCGCAAGGTTGACCCGATTGCCGGTGTACTTGCAGCCGCAGTAAAACTCGGTGGACTGCGGAGCGTACAGCTTCCAGGCGACTTTCTTGGCTTCGCTGAACGTGCGTGGGGCATCGGCATACGCGGTAAAGCTGAACAACATCAAGCTGATGAAAAAACTGCGGACCATCATCGAATCAATCTTCCTTCGGCACGACCCAGAAAATCTGCACGCCACCGTCGTCGCGGTGGGCGAGGGTGACGTTGTCGTTCTCGGCGATTTCCTCGAGCATTTGTGCCCAATCGTCCTCGCTTTCGTGCTCGAGGCGGAATATGAGGGCGGCGCGAGACTTCTGCGCGGTGGGCGAATTGATGATCTTCTGGACGCGCACGCCAAGACGCTCATAGGCGCTCGGCGCGGCAGGGGTGGCAGTGGTCACGACAGAATTCCTTATTGGCTGTACGTGCGTACAGTATTTGACTGTAAGACGTTTCGCAATAGCGCAGGGTCAATAGCGGGTTTCTGACAGCCAATCCTGTTGTTTTCTTCACGGCGTTTAAAAAAACTTCAAGCGGATCAGAGACATCCGACGAGACTCCACCAGCTGAAAGTCCCGACAGCGATATCGTTATGCGATAACGATATTTAAAATTCTATTCTTATAGCTCTACAGTCTGGCTATCCCCTCGTACTCAATAGCCAGAGTCGGAGCACATCATGGCCGCCGTCCTTCCTGAAACCTCACGTCAAGCATTCGAAGTTCGTCCGCTGGCCGGCCATGTCGGTGCCGAAATCGTCGGCCTGGACCTGCGCCTGGCGTTGAGTGACGAAGACTTCACCCGCATTCACCGCGCCCATCTCGACCATCATGTCGTGGTGTTTCGCGATCAGCGCATCACCCCTGAGCAACAGATCGACTTCAGCCGTCGTTTCGGTGTGCTGCAAATCCATGTGCTCAAGCAGTTCCTGCTCGCAGGGCACCCAGAGATCCTCATCGTTTCCAACATTGTCGAGAACGGCCAGCCGGTCGGGCTGGGTGACGCCGGCAAATACTGGCATTCGGACCTGTCCTATAAAGAACTGCCGAGCCTGGGCTCCATGCTGCATGCGCAGGAATTACCCAGCGAAGGCGGTGACACCTTGTTCGCCGACATGCACAGGGCTTGGGACACTCTTCCCACAGCACTGCGCCAGGCCGTTGAGGGCAAGCACGCCGTGCATTCCTATACCGCGCGCTACAGCGAGGGCAAGAACGCCGCCAACTGGCGACCGACCCTGAGTGCCGAACAGCTGGCCCAGGTGGTCACCGTGACCCATCCGGTGGTTCGCACCCATCCAGAGAACGGGCGCAAGGCTTTGTTCGTCAGCGAAGGCTTCACCACGCACATCGTGGGCCTGCCCGAAGATGAAAGCCGCGACCTGTTGCAACAGCTCTATGCCCACAGCGTGCGCGATGAGCATGTGTACCGTCATCAGTGGCAGCCACACGACATGGTGTTCTGGGACAACCGCTCGTTGGTACACCTCGCGGCCGGCTGTCCGGACCACCTGCGGCGCAAGTTGTACCGCACCACCATCCAGGGCGATGCGCCGTTTTGATAGGGAGTCTTGCATGAACGCTGCACTGCCAGGCCACACGGCCAGCGCTGATATCGCAGGTGTACCCGGGCAACGGCCGAGTGCCGAGACCCTGCTGCAGGTGGACAACGTCAGCCTCGAATACCGCACCTCCGAACGGGTGGTGCGCGCAACGCATCAGGTCAGCTTCGAAGTGGACCGTGCCGATCGCTTTGTCCTGCTGGGGCCCTCCGGGTGCGGGAAATCGACCCTGCTCAAAGCCGTGGCAGGCTTCATCAAGCCCAGCGAAGGGCAGATTCGCCTCGCCGGTGAGCGCATAGAAGAGCCAGGCCCGGACCGTATCGTGGTGTTCCAGGAGTTCGATCAACTGCCCGCCTGGAAAACCGTGATCGAGAACGTGATGTTCCCGCTGCTGGCGTCGCGCACCTTGAAACGCGCCGAAGCCAACGAGCGCGCCCGTCACTACCTGGAGAAGGTCGGCCTCAGTGCTTTCGCCGATGCCTACCCGCATACGTTGTCTGGCGGCATGAAGGCGCGGGTCGCCATCGCTCGCGCGCTGGCCATGCAGCCGAAGATCCTGCTGATGGACGAACCGTTCGCGGCGCTCGACGCACTGACGCGGCGCAAGATGCAGGAAGAACTGCTGGAACTTTGGCAGGAAGTGCGCTTCACCTTGCTCTTCGTCACCCACTCCATCGAGGAAGCATTAGTGGTGGGCAACCGCATCCTGCTGCTGTCGCCGCACCCGGGCCGGGTGCGGGCGGAAATCAACAGCCACCAGTTCGACCTGAGCAGCCTGGGCGGCGTCGATTTCCAGGCCAGCGCCCAGCGCATCCATCGCCTGCTGTTCGACGAGGGCGAAGCGCCTGAGCTGGACCGTCCGGTGGATTTCCAGCGCCTGCGCATCGCCTACTGATCTCGCCGCATTCGGAGCAACGACATGAGCCTTTCCCCACCCGCACGCCAGGAGTACGAAGTCGTCCTGGAGCCGTTCACCCAAGCCGAACTGGTGCGCGACATCTCCTTGGCGCAGCGGATCTGGCAACAGGCCTGGGTGCGCAAGGGCGTGATCCTGCTCGCCCTGGCGGTTATCTGGGAACTGGCCGCGCGTTGGCAGAACAACGACTTGCTGCTGCCCAGCTTCATGCAGACCGCCCATGCCTTCATCGACGGTGTGGCCAGTGGCGAGCTGTTGAGCAAGGTCTGGATATCGCTGACGGTACTGATCAAGGGCTACCTGATCGGCATCGTCCTGGCCTTCGGCCTGACCACGCTGGCAGTGTCGACCCAGCTGGGGCGCGACCTGCTCAGCACTTTGACGGCAATGTTCAACCCCTTGCCGGCCATCGCGCTGTTGCCCCTGTCCCTGCTGTGGTTCGGCCTGGGCGAGAACAGCCTGATTTTCGTGCTGGTGCATTCGGTGCTGTGGGCATTGGCACTGAACACCTACGCAGGCTTCCTCGGCGTGTCGGAAACCCAGCGCATGGCAGGTCGCAACTACGGCCTGAGAGGGCTGCGATTCGTCTGGTACATCCTCATTCCGGCCGCGCTGCCGTCGATCCTGGCAGGCCTGAAGATCGGCTGGGCGTTCGCCTGGCGCACCTTGATCGCCGCCGAGCTGGTGTTCGGCGCCTCGTCGGGCAAGGGTGGCCTGGGCTGGTACATCTTCCAGAATCGCAACGAGCTGTACACCGACAAGGTGTTCGCCGGCCTGGCTGCGGTGATCCTGATCGGCCTGCTGGTGGAAAACCTGCTGTTCAACACGTTCGAACGCCTCACCATCAAGCGCTGGGGCATGCAGCGCTGAGTCCATTTCCTTTAGTCCAGAGACTTCATCATGGTATTTGCAAGCAAGCTATCCCTGGCCTGCGGCCTGGCCGGCGCACTGCTGGCCAGCGGCGCCAGCGCCGAAGGCAAAATCAGCATCGCCCAGCAGTTCGGCATCGGCTACCTGATCCTCGATGTCGTGCGTGACCAGCAGCTGATCGAGAAACACGGCAAGCAGCAAGGCGTGGACATCGAAGTGGACTGGAACAGCATTTCCGGAGCCACCGCGATGAACGAGGCATTGCTCGCCGGTGCGTTGGATGTGGTATCGGCCGGCGTGCCGCCGATGCTCACCGTCTGGGACCGCACCAAGGGTCGGCAGAACGTCAAGGCCATCGCGTCGCTGGGCTCGATGCCCAACTACCTGCTCAGTAACAATCCTGACGTCAAGACCTTGCAGGACTTCACCGACAAGGACCGCATCGCGGTGCCCGCCGCAGGGGTTGGCTTCCAGTCTCGCACCTTGCAGTTGGAGACGGCCAAACTCTATGGCGACAAGGAATTCAAGAAATTCGATAACATCTCGGTGAGCATTCCCCACCCGGACGCCACCTCGGCGCTGATGGCAGGCGGTTCGGAAATCAGCGCGCATTTCTCCAGCCCGCCGTTCCAGTACCAGGCCCTGGAAAACCCCAAGGTGCACAAGGTGCTCAGCAGCTACGACATCCTCGGCGGCCCGGCGACCTTCAATGTGCTGTACACCACGCAGAAATTCCACGACGACAACCCGAAGACCTACAAGGCGTTCTATGACGCATTGGTGGAAGCCGCGCAGATCGTCAAGGCCGACAAGGTCGCCGCAGCCAAGACCTATATTCGCGTGGAGAAATCGACCTTGAGCGAGGCGTTCGTGGAAAAGATCGTCCAGGACCCGGAGATCGACTTCACAGTGGTGCCGCAACGCACCTTCATTTACGCCCAGCGCCTGCATGAGCTGGGTGTGCTGAAGAACAAGGCAGACAACTGGAAAGACTACTTCTTCGAAGAAGCCCACGGCGGCGCCGGTAGCTGATCCGCCCGCTCCCTCACCATCGACGCACACCTCGGCACCGACGTTCACGCACCCTGTGAACGTCGGTGCCGAGGTTTTTTTGCGGCGGGTGATTCAGGTCGGAGTCGGGGCGGGCAGGCCTAGGGCAGGGTAGTACTGGGCGAAACGCACGTTGTCATGCTGGTCGACCAGCTTCTTCAGGCGCTCGTTGAATGCCCGGCCCACGCCATACTGACCGCCGGACACGGTGCGGAATTGCGAGGTCAGGACGATGCCATTGAGGTCCATCTTGTCCACCCCGAACACCTGCAACGGACCCTGCAGGTTGTGCTTGAGCATCACGTCCTCGACGATGGATTGCCCCGCCTGCCT
Organism: Pseudomonas baltica; assembly: GCF_014235765.1. Taxonomy (GTDB): domain Bacteria; phylum Pseudomonadota; class Gammaproteobacteria; order Pseudomonadales; family Pseudomonadaceae; genus Aquipseudomonas; species Aquipseudomonas baltica. The sequence goes on along the minus strand of NZ_JACMYH010000001.1, from coordinate 631,966 downwards.
GATCAGGTCCAGGGCGGTGTCGATGTCGCTGTCGTAGGTGAACTGCACCGAGAAGAACGCGTAGGCGAATTGCCGGGATTGATTGGTGACTGCCTTGATCTGCCCGAACGGCACCGAATGCACGAAGCCCTTGCCGTCGCGCAGGCGCAGGGTGCGGATGGTCAGGCTTTCCACCGTGCCGGCGTGGCCGGAGTCGAGTACCACCCAGTCGCCGATGGCGATGGTGTCTTCGATGAGGATGAACAGGCCGGTGATCACGTCCTGCACCAGCTGTTGCGAACCAAAGCCGATGGCCAGGCCGACTACGCCGGCACCGGCCAGAAGCGGCGCAACGTTGATGCCCAGGTTAGCCATGGTGGTGATGGTGCAGATCACCAGCAGGATGATCTTGATGGCGTTGCGCAGCATCGGCAGGATGGTCAGCACCCGCGTGCTCGGCTGGCGCGAGGCGCGTTTGCCGACCGACGGCTTCAGTGCCTCCTGAATGGCTGTGTCCAGGACCACCCACAACAGCCAGGTGACCAGCAGGATCAAGCCGATGCTGCTCAGTGAATCGCTGATCGCCCGGCCCATGCTGTTGCTGGCGGCGAATTCGAGCATCGACACGCCCCAGATGCGTCCCAGCAGTTCGATGAAGGCGATGGCCATGACGATGCGCACCACGGCGTGGCCCAGGTTGCGCAGCAACTCTTTATAGGGCCGCAGGCGGGGTGCGGCAGTGGCGGCAGCGGCGGGTTTGAACAGGTGTTGCATGACAGTGCTGAGGAACACCGTAGCGATCAGCAGCACGGTGGTGAGCAGGGCGTTCTGCAAGGCTTTCTGGCTTTCCTCGCCGGCGCCGATCAGATGCACCGCCGAGACCAGAATCATCAGCAGGATGGGCAGGTACCACAGCGCCGAAAACAGCCGCAGCGACTCTTGCACTCCGCGGTGCTGCAGGCGCTGCGCCAGTGGCCGATTGCGGATCAGATGGGCCACCGGCCGACGCATGCGCACCACCAGCACCGCGAAGGACAAGGTGGCGAACAGGCCCGCGACCACCGCCAGGCTGGCGGTGAAGTTGGTGCCCAGCTGGCGGGCGATCTGCGGGCTGGTGAGGGCGTCGCTCAGGGCTGCCAGAAAGCCGATCATGAACAGCGGGCGCGGCGCGTAGCGACGCAGCACCGTAACCGCAGCCCGCTTGTGACCGCTGTCGAACAACGTGATCACGCACATGATCACCGAGGTGGAGAAAATGCCGCTGCTGGTGGCGTAGGCCAGCGACATGCCGATGGCCCTGGCGATGGATGCGTCCAGCGAGTGACTGGCATACAGCGTCACCGGCAGGGCAATGATAGCTGGCAAGGTGAACGGCAGGATGTAGCCCAACAGGTTGTGCAGGCGCGGACGCTCGCGGACGAAACGACGGTGGCCGCTGCGGGCAACGATGAAGCGCCCGAGAAAATGCGCGAGCAGAAACGCTGCCATCCAGCACACCGACAGCAGAATGAAATCCGTTGCCAGGTCGAGTGCCGAGTGGGCGTGTCGATTGATCAACTTATCGACCTCGCTGGCGGCGCGGTCGGTGCGCAGGCGCCAGGTGTCGAGCAGATGTTCGTCGAGATCGAGCTTCTTCTGCACGTCGTCGATGCCGGTACTGATGGCACCCAGCAAGCCGCCTTGCACCAGCGGTGCTGGTTCTTCGACAGGCGCATCGGCCGCCGGGGCTTCAGCGGCCTGCAAGGTGGAAGTCAGCAGCAGGAACAGCAGGGGGAGGAGGATTTTCGCCGGGGAACTGAACACAATGCGGGTCGCTCTATTGATCGGTACACCAGTCGTTGAGTGAATTTTTACCTGCAAGTTCGCCGATCCACGGCATTTGTCGCGATTGTTCATCTTGCATTCAAGGTAGTCGCGTGTCGCTCGAGCGGTGCGCGCGGCTGCATGAAACTCTTTATCCAAGGCTTTGATCATGTCGTCGAGCAGCACCTTCGCCACCGCCACGCCGGGTCGGCAAGAGCAGTTTTCCACCCGTATCGCTTTCTTCATCGCCGGCTTCGCCATGGCCGCCTGGGCGCCGCTGGTGCCGCTGGCCAAGGCGCGGGCCCAACTCAGCGACGGCAGCCTGGGCCTGCTGCTGCTTGGGCTGGGCGCAGGTTCCATCCTGGCCATGCCGTTGGCGGGTTATTTCTGCGCGCGCTGGGGCTGCAGACGCGTCATCGTCGGTGCAGCCTTGCTCATCTGCCTGACGTTGCCGCTGCTGGCCAGCGTGGCGACCCTGCCGCTGTTGATTGCCGCAATCCTGGTGTTCGGCGCCGGAATGGGCGCCATCGATTGCGCCATGAACATCCAGGCGGTGCTGGTGGAGAAGGCCAGTGGCCGGCCGATGATGTCCGGCTTCCACGGTTTGTTCAGTGTGGGTGGCATCCTCGGAGCGGGCGGCATGACCGCTTTGCTTGCGCTCGGCCTGACGCCGCTGCTGGCGGTGGCCTGCGTGGTAGCGCTGACCCTTGTCGCGGTATTCAAGGCGGCGCCGCATCTGTTGCCCTATGGCAATGAAAGCGATGGCCCGCTGTTCGCCGTACCACGTGGGATCGTGCTGTTCCTCGGGGCGCTGTGTTTCATCGTCTTTCTCACCGAGGGGGCCATGCTCGACTGGAGTGCTGTATTCTTGGTTTCCGAGCGCGACATGCAACCTGCCTACGCAGGGCTTGGCTACGCTGCCTTCGCCACGACCATGACCATCGGGCGCCTGACCGGCGATGCCATCGTCTCGCGTTTCGGTGGCGCCCGGGTCACGTTGTACGGGGGGCTCTGCGCGGCAATCGGTCTGGCCTTGTCGCTGGCCGTTCCGGCGTGGCCGGCGGCATTGCTGGGCTATGCCTTGATCGGCGCAGGCTGCTCGAACATCGTCCCGGTGCTGTTCACCGCGGTCGGGCGCCAGACCACCATGCCGCAGAGCGCCGCCATTCCTGCCATGACGTCCCTGGGGTATGCGGGCATCCTGGTAGGCCCGGCTTTCATCGGCTTCGTGGCCCACGCCAGCAGCCTGTCGATTGCCCTGGGCGTGCTGATCGTTCTGCTCTTGTTCGTCGCGGCCAGCGGGCGCTACCTGCGAAACTGAACGGCCCGTGCAGGGTCTACGCTGAACGTTCATCAACCGCTCATTGATCGCCACTCGATACGGAGTTCAGCCATGCAACTGCACGGATCCTGTCACTGCGGTGCCGTCACTTTCAGCCTGCACAGCGCCCATCCATACCCTTATCAGCGGTGCTACTGTTCGATCTGCCGCAAGACCCAGGGCGGCGGCGGTTATGCCATAAACCTGGGCGGCGAGGCGGCCAGTCTCAATGTGCAGGGTCGCAGTCATATCACCGTCTACCATGCCAGGTTGCCCGACGAGAGTGGCGGAGGCACTCACCCCAGCACTGCCGAGCGGCATTTCTGTCATCTGTGCGGTAGCGCCTTGTGGTTGTTCGATCCGGCCTGGCCGGAGCTGGTGCATCCATTCGCCAGTGCCATCGACAGCGAGTTGCCGGTGCCGCCCGAACACACCCACCTGCTGCTCGATTCCAAGGCGAGCTGGGTCGAGGTGCAGTCCGGCAAGCACGATCGGCAGTTTCAACAGTACCCGGACGAGTCGCTTGCGCAGTGGCACGAGAGGCTCGGCCTGACCCAACCTTGAGTGGTGCAGGTCGATATTTGAAACATGGTGAATCACCTCGACGAGCTCGCCGGGCCATGCCGCGGCGAACGTCAGGGACAATTCATCCTCAAATCCCTGAATCCACCGTGATCGAGGGCGAGATACCCATGAAGTTGTCCCTACTGGCGTCTCTGATGTTTGGCACGATTCTGTCTCATTCGGCGATGGCCCACGTGTCGATCACCACCGAGCAACCGCGTCAGCCAATCACCGTAGCCGCCAACGATACGTCCAATCCCTACAACAGCCCCACTCGACGGATCAATCCGAACAGCCGCCAGGGCACTACCGCGCCCAATCCGCAACTGCGCCAGCCGACGCCGCGCACCGACAATCCGCGACCGCCGACGCTCGAAAACCGCGGCATCGGCAACGGCGAGAACCTGCGCCGCCCGGCCAACGGCACCCAACAACCCCGCACCGCCCCTGGCACGCGTTGATCACTCCATTCTTGCTGAAGGATAAGCCCATGCTGCAGAAAACCCTTTTGGCCTCGGCTTGCGCCGGCCTTGCGCTTTACGGACTGGCCGCTTCGGCGGCAACGGTGACCACTTACCCGAGCGAACTGGGCCAGATCACCGTGACAACCGTGGCCGAAGGCCTCAAATACCCTTGGGGTTTGGCCTTCCTGCCGGACAACAAGGGCATGCTGGTCACTGAAAAACCGGGTGATCTGCGCGTGGTCAGCGCCGAGGGCAAAATCTCTTCACCCATCAGCGGTGTACCGCAGGTATGGGCGAAGAATCAAGGCGGATTGCTCGACGTGGTGCTGTCACCCGACTTCAAGGCCGACCGCATGGTCTACCTGTCGTATGCCGAACAGGGCCAGGATGGCAAGGGCGGCACCGCCGTGGGTCGTGGACGGTTGTCCGAAGACCTGACTCATCTGGAAAACTTCACCACGATCTTCCGCCAGGAGCCGAAGCTGTCGGTCGGCAATCACTTCGGTTCCCGTCTGGTCTTCGACCGCGACGGCTACCTGTTCATCGCCCTGGGCGAAAACAACGAGCGTGCCACTTCTCAGGACCTGGACAAGCTGCAGGGCAAGGTCGTGCGCATCTTCGCCGACGGCAAGGTGCCCAAGGACAACCCGTTCGTGGGGCAGAAGGGCGTGCGTCCGGAAATCTGGTCATTCGGGCATCGCAACCAGCAAGGCGCTGCGCTGAACCCGTGGACCGGCACCCTCTGGACCCATGAGCACGGCGCCCGTGGCGGTGACGAGCTGAACATCATCGAGCGCGGCGCCAATTACGGCTGGCCGCTCTACACCCACGGGATCAATTACTCCGGGGAGCCGATTCCCGAGGCCCGCGGCAAGACCGGGCCGGGCATCACCGATCCGTATCATGTGTGGGAAAAGTCACCGGCCATCAGCGGCATGGCGTTCTATGACAACGACAAGTTCAAGCGCTGGAACCACAATCTGTTCATCGGTGCGTTAGCCTCCGAAGACCTGATTCGCCTGCAGTTCGAGGGTGACAAGGTGGTTCACGAGGAACGTCTGCTGGGTGAACGCGGCGAGCGGATCCGCGACGTGCGCCAAGGCCCGGATGGCTATCTGTACGTGTTGACCGACGACGATGATGGGGAATTGCTCAAGATCGGTCTTGAATGAATCTGCACGTTTCATCGTTTATCTGAAACCTCTCGTTCATCTTCGAGTCGATTGCTGGTCAATGGCCAGCATGGTCTCGACGATTTCGTCTCTTCAAGAGGTTCAGCATGATCGGCGTCATCATTCCTGTGCAAAACGAGCACGCCAGTCTTGACCGATGCCTGCGATCGGTCATGTTGGCTGCCGAGCACGGCACGCTGTGTACCGAACTGGTACGCATCGTCGTGGTGCTCGACGCCTGCAGCGACAGGTCGCGCGATATCGCCCAGCGCTATCCGGTACGGCTGATCGATACCAATGCCGCCAACAAGGTAGCGGCGAGGGCCGCAGGCGCCGCACACCTGGTACAGGCGGGCGCACGATGGCTGGCCTGGACGGAAGCGGATGTGCGGGTGCCTGATGACTGGCTGGCCGCGCAGCTGGCCTACGGAGTCGACGCTGTGTGCGGGCGGGTGGATGCCGAGCCGGGTGCCAGCCGCTTCGTACAGGGTCGGCGGCGGCGCTCGGTGACCATGGATGAACGGCGCTCGAACGTGCATATGGCCAATCTCGGAATCAGCACCCTGGCCTACACGGATGCCGGAGGGCTTAATGCGAGCTTGGGTCATGACGAGCGGCATCTGATCGAACAGGTGGAGGCCCGCGGCCGGCGCATTGCCTGGAGCGGATCGGTGCGCGTCAGCCGGTGTGCACCGGCGGGCAGCGGTTACGGCGAGCCGGCGCGGTTGCCGGGGTTGTGCAAGGTGAGTGGGTTCTGACGAGGTGAACGTGACATGGTGAGTGTGATCACACTGGTGCATGGCCGCGAGCGACAGCTGGACAATGTCATCCGTGGACTGGAGCAGGGCAACCTGATGCCCGAGGCGTTCTGGGTGGTGTTCATGAATCAGCCGGCGCGTGATTTGCACAGTGAGTGCTTTCCCATCCACTGCCTCGTGGTCGACGATGCTTCTCATGGCTTGCCGCTGGCGAAAGCGCGCAATGCCGTGCGCCAATGCGGGGGCGAGCATTGGGTGTTCCTCGACGTGGACTGCATCCCGAGCCAAAGCCTGCTGTCCGATTACGCGGCCGCGCTGCGTGAAAGGCCTGAAGCTTTGCACCTGGGCGAGGTCCGTTACTTGCCCAGTACCGCCCGGATGGAAGACTGGACTCAAGCCACGTTGATGCGCGACGGCGTTGCCCATCCGCTCAGCCAATACCGCGGGAAGCCGGGTTCGCTGCTTGCGCATCACCTGTTCTGGTCGCTGAATTTCGCTTGCACCCGTGAGGTATTCGAACGCATCGGTGGCTTTGACGAGGGGTACCTGGGCTACGGCGCCGAAGACACGGATTTCGCGTTCAGCGCGCGTCACCAAGGCGTGGAGCTACGAGTGGCAGCGGCCCTGGCCTTCCATCAATACCACCCGACCTGGCGTCCGCCGCTCAACCATTTTTCGGCGATCGTAGCCAATGCTCAGCGCTTTCACCAGCGCTGGGCGCAATGGCCGATGGAGGGCTGGCTCGGCGAGTTTGCGGAGCTGGGCCTGGTGAGCTGGACGTCCGACTCGCTGGAGATCCTGCGTCATCCCACTGATGCCGAGGTCGATGCTTGCCTGGACAAGGCCGGCTCGGGGTTCTAAAAGCCTGGTCAGATCCGGCAATGATTGTGCGCTTGCCCAGGAGCCATCTGTTTTCTACGGTGAAGGCTTTTCGGTGGGCAGGGAATGTCGGCGTGCAGGAAAGCCTATGTATTGCGCAAGGGGCGCTGCAGCGAGGTAGGCCGGATTTACTCGATCACCTGTGTGACGGCTGATCGGGCTGCCGTTTTTTCCTGCTTGCAAACCGCCCGGGCGCTGATTGCTCAGTTGCGCGCCTTGCATGACGCAGGGGATGTAGAGTCGTTGGCTTGGGTGGTGATGCCGGATCATCTGCACTGGTTGTTTCAACTGCGAAAAGGCGATTTGGCTACGATCGTTTGCCGGATGAAAGCGCGCAGCAGCCTGGCCATCAATCGCCGCAACGGCGCCTGTGGTCGACTCTGGCAGAAAGGGTATTACGACCGTGCCCTGCGCCGCGAAGAGGATCTCAGAAGCGCAGCCCGCTACATCATCATGAACCCGGTCCGCGCCGGGCTGGTTCAGAAGGTTGGCGATTATCCTTTGTGGGACGCGATATGGCTGTGATCAGCGATCGCGTGCACCGCCGACGCGGCTCGCGCGGTGGTGGGTCAGGCGCAACGCGGACACCGCCGACGCGGCTCGCGCCGCTGCTACAGGCACCGAGAACCCCTGTAGCAGCGGCGCAAGCCGCGTCCGGGAGCGCTGCGGTGTGTCAGACGGAACGCGTGTACCGCCGACGCGGCTCGCGCCGCTGCTACAAATCGCTCGCCTGTAGCAGCGGCGCAAGCCGCGTCCGGGGGTGGTGTGGTGGGTCAGAAGGAATGCGTAGACCACCGACGCGGCTTGCGCCGCTGCTACAAATCACTCGCCTGTAGCAGCGGCGCAAGCCGCGTCCGGGGGTGGTGTGGTGGGTCAGAAGGAATGCGTAGACCACCGACGCGGCTTGCGCCGCTGCTACAGGAGATCGCGTTCGAGGAGGTGGCCGATGCGGCCGACCAGGTCGCCCATGCGGAAGGGTTTGATGACCATGTCCATGCCTTCAGCGAGGAAGGTCTGCAGGTCCAAGGCGTTTTCCGCGTAGCCGGTCATGAACAGCACCGGCAGTTCGGGACGCAAGGCGCGAGCAGCGTCGGCGAGAACGCGGCCGTTCATTTGCGGCAGGCCGACGTCGGTCAACAGCAGCTGGATCGACGGGTCATCGCGCACGATATCCAATGCATCCAGCGCGCTTTCTACCTCGGTGCAGCGGTACCCTGCGTCGATCAGCGCCTCAACCACGAACATCCGTACCGACGCCATGTCTTCCACCACCAGCAAGTGCTCACCGTTACCGCGGTTCTCCAACTGCACCGGCTCGCTGGGCTGCGGTAGCAGCGCCAGGCCAGCCGGCAGCATCAGGGTAACCTCGGTGCCGTGGCCAAGCAGGCTGCGGATTCGCACATCGCCGCCAGACTGCCGGGCAAAGCCGTAGATCGTCGACAGACCCAACCCCGTGCCCTTGCCGACGGCCTTGGTGGTGAAGAACGGGTCGAAGACCTTGTCGATGATGCTGTGATCGATCCCGGTACCGTCGTCACGCACCGACAGCACCACGTAGTCGCCATCGGCCAGGCGTGTGTCGCCCCGCGAATAGGCGGCGAAGGTCGACAGGCGAATGTTGCCGCCCTCGGGCAGCGCGTCGCGGGCATTGATCACCAGGTTGAGCACCGCATTCTCGAATTGGATCGGATCGACCATGGCGATGGCTGCGCTGTCGGTCAGGTCCAGGCTCAGGGTGATCCGTTCACCGATGGTGCGGCGCAACAGGTCTTCCAGCGAATGCACATGCTGGTTGATCGCGATCGGCCGCGTATCGAGCGGCTGCTGGCGGGCGAAGGCCAGCATGCGATGGGTGAGGGCGGCCGCATTGGTTGCCGACTGCAGCGCCGCATCGGCGTAGCGTGACACGGCTTTGTCGACGCTGCCGGTGGCACCTTGCACACCGGCGGGCTCGACCCGCTTCTTGATCAGCTCCAGCGCCGTGATGATGCCGGTCAGCAGGTTGTTGAAGTCATGCGCAATACCCCCGGTGAGCTTGCCCAGGGCGTCCATTTTCTGTACTTGCAACAGTTGCGTCTCGGTGCGCGCGCGCTCGGCCACTTCCTGCGCCAGCAATGTCTGTGCGTCGGCCAACTGGATCTGCTGCTGACGCTCGCGCTGCCGGTGCTCGGTCACGTCCTCGATGAACACCAGGCTGTGCCCGGGCGCGCGATAGGGCGAGACCTGCCATTCGGTTTCACGCAGTTGATCGTCGACCCTGATGGTCAGGTTGCCACGCCAGCGTTCGCCTTTGCTCAAGCGCACCTGCAGGTCGTCCAGCACGCTTTCCTGCCCGGCCGCCAGTTGCGCTTGCAGGCTGGTCAGGGACACCGGGGTAGGCAGCAGTTGCGAGAATGCATGATTGCACTCGATCACCTGCAGCTGCTCGTCGATCACCGCGATGGGCGCGGCGATGTTGGCGAAAATCTCGCGAAAGCGTGCCTCGCTTTCGCGCAGCGCGTTCTCGGTGTCACGCACGCGCAGCAGAGTGCGCAGGGTGGCCAACAGCACGTCGGCGTCCACCGGATGGATCAGGTAAGCGTCCGCGCCGGCTTCCAGGCCTGTGATGATGTCGCCGGTCTGGATCGACGCCGCCGACACATGGATGATCGGCAGCAAGGCTGTAGCCGGTTTGGCGCGCAGCAGTCGGACGATGTCGAAACCGCTCATGTCCGGCAGGTTGACGTCCAGAATCAACGCGTCCAGTTGCTCGCTGGCGATCAGCGCCAGGCCATCGCCGCCGGTGCCGGCTTCCAGAATGACGATGCCGTGGCGTTCCAGTCGACGCCGCAGCGCGTAGCGAGTGGCGCTGTTGTCGTCGACGATGAGTACCCGCACTTCAGGTGTCATGGCCAGGCTCCGGCGCAATGGCCAACGGAATGATCACAAAGAATGTCGAGCCCACCCCCGGGCTGCTTTGCACGCCAACCGTGCCGCCCAGCAACTCGGCGAAGCGCTTGCACAGCGACAGGCCCAGGCCGGTGCCGCGCAGGCGTTTCTGCACCGGCGAATCGATCTGGGCAAAGTCCTCGAACAACGTACCGTGCAGCTCGGCGGGAATGCCGATACCGGTATCGCTCACGGCGAAGCGGATCTGCGATGGTGATTCGAGCCTGGCCGACACCCGCACCTCGCCTGCGAGGGTGAACTTCAACGAGTTGGAAATGAAGTTGCGCAGGATCTGCGCAAGTTTCTTGTCATCGGTATAGAGGCGTGGCAGTCCGACAGGCTCTTCGAAGATGAGGTCCACGGCGCTGGCATTGACGATCGGCCGGAACATGCCGCGCAACGCCGAGAACAGATCGAACATGTCGAACCATGCCGGCGATATGCTGATCCGACCTGCCTCGATCTTGGCCAGGTCGAGCAGGTCGTCGACCATGTCGCTGAGTTCCTGGGCGGCGTGAGTGATGAAACTCACCTGCTTCTGCTGCTCCGGCGCCAAGGGGCCATCCAGTTCATCGGCAAGCAGGCCGGTAATGCTCAGGATCGAGCCCAGCGGGGTGCGGAATTCGTGGCTCATGTAGGACAGGAAGCGGCTCTTGAGGTCCGAAGCCTGGCGCAGTTCCTCAGCCTGGCCGTCAAGTTCGCCATACAGTGCCAGCACGCCCTGGTTGGTTTCATCCAGTTCGTCACGCAAGGCCTGGGCCTCGGCACGCAGTTGAGCGATCAATGCCGCACTGGCCTCGGCATCCAGATCGAGGGGTTCAGACATGGGGTGGCTCCAGAGCGATGACCAATACGGTGATGTCGTCGCGGCCGCGACAGAAGTCGCGGTACAGCACCGACGCAATGATGGCGGGGTGAAGGTGGACCAGACCCGGGTAGTCGGCCATGTTCCAGCGCGACTGCAACCCGTCGCTGTACAGAACGAGCAACTGCTCGTTCGCCTCGTCGAACGTGAAGGCTTGCGCGCGACGGAACTGTCCGCCGACGATGCCCGGATGGGACGCCAGTCCGCGGCTCTTGCCCGGCGATAGCAGCGTGGCGCCGATGTTGCCGATGCCGGCGAAACGCAGTTGCCCGGCGTGGTATTCGAACTGGGCAACGGCCACTGCGCCACCGCGTGTGCCGTTCATGGCCTGGTGCATGTCGTCGAGCACATGTTCGGGCCGTGCGAACGGTGCCTGCCCGAAAGCCTGGCAGCCTGCGCGTGCGGCCTTTTCGGCCTCTTCGCCATGACCGAGACCATCGACCACCACGGCGCTGATACCCTCGCCGGCGAACGTTACCTGCCAGGCATCGCCGCAGGCCGGGTCGTCGTGCAGCGAGCGCTGGGTCACACCCAGGCGCAGGTCGGCGAGCTTGTCGCGCTTGCGGTAGAGGCGTGCCAGCACTACTGAACCGCGGGCGTCGCTGTACGCATCGAACACTTCCGATTGCCGCGCCAGCGCGCCGAGGCCGATGCCTTGAGTGCCGCGCGTGGAATAGCCGTCGGCCATGCACTCGTGCAGCTCGAAACCGGTGCCGCGGTCCAGTGCCAGCAGTTCCACACCCGGTGAAGTTGGATGGGGCAGGGCACGCAGGTGCAGCTCGCCGTGGCCGGCATGCTTGAGGATATTGCTGGCAAGCTCGGTGGCCAGCAGCGCGACGCGGCCGCAGTCGGTTTCGTCCAGGCCCTGCGCCTGCGCCATCTTTTGCGCGGCACGGCGGGCTTCGCCGACCTGGCTGGGGTCCTGCAGTGCGATCACCTGGGTGATGACACTGCGCAAGGTCAGGTCCATCGAGTGATCGTCACGCGGGTGCCCTGGCCAGGCGCAGTGTCCAATTCGAATTCTTCGACCAGGCGGCGTGCACCGGTCAGGCCCAGGCCAAGCCCGTTGCCCGAGGTCCAGCCATCGGTCAGCGCTAGTTTCAGATCGGGAATGCCCGGGCCTTCGTCACGAAACGTCAGGCGCACGCCTTTGCGCACGCCGTCGTCGAGAATCTGCCAGTCCATGTCGCCGCCACCGCCATAGACCACCGTGTTGCGTGCCAGCTCGCTGACCGCCGTCACCAGTTTGGTCAGGTCGATCAGGCGCATGCCGCAGTCCTGGGCCAGCTTGCGCGCGGTCTGGCGGGCCAGCACCACGTCCTGTTCGAGGCGCACCGGTTGACTGCCGCTGCTCTCGACGTTCATGAGCCGTTCACCCGTGCCTGCAGCAGGCGCATGCCGCGCTCCACGTTCAGCGCGGTGCTCACGCCCGGCAGGTTCATGCCCAGCTCGACCAGCGTGATCGCCACGGCGGGCTGCATGCCGACCAGCACGGTTTCGGCGTCCATGATCCGCGACAGGCCGGAGATGGTGCCGATCATCCGGCCAATGAACGAATCGACCATGTCCAGCGCGGAGATATCGATCAACACACCTCGGGCCGAAGTCTTGCTGATCTTTTCCGACAGGTCATCCTGCAGCGCCAGCGCCAGTTGATCGTGCATGTCGACCTGGATGGTCACCAGCAGGTACGCGCCCATCTGCAATATAGGGATGCGTTCCATGGGCTCAAACCGCCTTGCTGACGGTCAGGTTCAGGCGGCGCAGGGCCAGGGCCAGGGCGTCTGCCAGATTGGCCTTGGTGACCACGCCTTGCAGGTCAAGGCCCAGATGGACGATGGTCTGCGCGATCTGCGGACGCACGCCGCTGATGATGCAATCGGCACCCATCAGGCGAATGGCGGTTACTGTCTTGAGCAGATGCTGGGCTACCAGGGTGTCGACCGTCGGCACCCCGGTGATGTCGATGATGGCTATTTCCGAGCCGGTGTCGACGATGCGCTGCAGCAGCGATTCCATCACCACTTGGGTACGCTGCGAGTCCAGCGTGCCGATCATCGGCAGGGCCAGTACGCCTTCCCACAGCTTGACGACAGGGGTGGAGAGTTCGAGCAGTTCTTCCTGCTGACGCTTGATGACCATCTCGCGGGACTTCTGGAAAGTGCGGATGGTGTGCATGCCCAGCCCGTCGAGCAGGTCCGAGACCAGCAGCACCTGCTCGGCAAGCTCGGCCGGATGGCTGGCGTACGCTGCCTGCAGCACGGCGAACAGCGGGCGTTTGAGGGCAAAGATGAAGTGCGCGGTCTGGTGCGAGTCGTGGCCCAGCAGCGCGCGGCTGTGGGACAGCTTCTCCAGCACCTGACGGACATCGGCCCATTGGCTGCCGGCGATGTTGTGGGTCTGACTGGTTTCCAGGGCGCTGATCAACTGGCTGAGCAGCTCGCTGCTCTGCTGCTGGAGGTCGGCTTCCTTGATGTTGCGCGTCGCTCCGCTGGCTTCAAGGCCTGCGAGCCATTGCTCGACGATGGCATTTTGCTGGGATTTGAAAGCGTCAACGGTTTGCGTGTTCAGCGCGGCCATGCAAGAACTCCTGGTACAGAGATGGGGCGAGATAGCGTAATGATGGCCGATTATCTGCTAAACGCCGAATCCCGTCGATGGCCAAAAGCGCACGGCATCCGGCCGCCATCGACTCGGAGCGCAGCGCTTGAATCGGCTAGCTGGCGAGGAGGGTCATGACCGGCTCCGGCAGCGGCGGCAAGCCATGAGCCGCACGCGCCTTGTCGCACGCCGGGTTATGTTCGCCGTGTTCCCAGGAAGCATCGAACTCGCGGCAGGTACTGGAGCGCTGGGCATACATCGTACAACCGATTCCGACCTTGCCCACCTCGCCGGCGAGGGCGACGCAGCGCGTGGGCTTGGCGTCGGTGCCGAGCATCGCCACCCGATTGTGGGTGACCTGAATGACCTGCTCGTCAGGCACCAGGCCGCCCGCAGACTGGCATTCGCCCCAATAGAAGGACACACGGAAATGCGCGCAGCAGGCGCCGCACTCAAGGCAGGGATTGGCTTTGGACATGTAGGCTCGGGAGGGGGGGCAACAGCGTTATTGGGGACCGCGACCACGCCGCCATTCTAGGCCTGCCGTGGCGGTTGGGAAGGGGGGGCTCAAGGTATATTTCAAGGGCGCCCCACCGACCGCGAACACCTCGAAAGGCGGCATGTTCGCGCTGTCATCACACAACTTGCTGATATATGATCGGTTTTCCTTTTCCAGCCATGATCGCGCCGCCATGAGCAACGACATCGTCACCGCCGACATCACGCGTCGCAGGCCGGGCAACCTGGCCCAGAGCCTGGTGGACGATGTCTGCAGGATGATCAGCCAGGGTGTGGTCAAGCCCGGAGACAAGCTGCCCACCGAACTCGAATTGATGGCGGTGGGCGGTGTAAGCCGGGCTACCGTGCGCGAGGCACTGTCCCGCCTGCAGGTGTCGGGTATCGTCGAAACCCGTCGCGGCATCGGCACCTTCGTTCTCAACGTCCCGGGTTCGACCGTATCGCGCCTGGACCCGGCCACTATCGTCACCCTGCAGGACGTTATCGCCATTCTCGATGTGCGCATCAGTTTCGAGATCGAAGCGGCGGGGTTGGCGGCACTGCGGCGCAGCGACGACCAGTTGGCGTGTATCGAAGACGCGCTCAAGCGCTTCGAACAGGCGTCCGACACCAGCGGGTCCATCGTCTCCGACTTCCAGTTCCACCTGCAGATCGCCCAGGCTTCTAACAACCGCTATTTCGCCGACATCATCACGCATTTCGGCACCAGCATGTTTCCCCGTGCACGCCTGGACACCGTGGCCATCGCACGTCTGGACCGCCAGCAGAAACACGAACGGCTGGTCCGCGAACATGCGCACATCTTCGAAGCGGTCGCCCGCTGTGACTATGACGCCGCACGCGCCGCGATGCGCATCCATCTGGCCAACAGCCGGGCGCGCGTGGTCAAGGCGCATGAAGATCTGTCCATCTGACCCTCCACGTCAGCGCCTGCAACGTAGTACGATGACTTCCCGCCGACATCGCTACATCTTTGGAAATAATTCATCTCCGAGGTATGGATATAATCAGCGTTGTACGATAACGTAACTGCAGTATCGGCACAGACCGGTGTCCCCCTAATAATTCCAACGTCCAGGGTGCTGCAACCATGATTATCCACGTGATGTCCTCCCCCTGTTGTCCGACTTCCCCCGTCCTACAGGGCCATGGCTCGCAGCCCGGCTGAGTCAGCGACACCTGAAATACCCGGCTTCATACCCTCTACCCGCATAAAAATAACTCGTGGGAGTACCTTCGCATGCCAGCGACGAAGAAGACGCATGTGCGCTACATGATCCTGTTCCTGTTGTTCGTGGTGACAACACTGAACTACGCGGATCGCGCCACCATTTCCATCGCCGGTGCCAGTCTGCAGAAAGACCTGGGCATCGACGCCGTCACCCTCGGCTATATCTTTTCCGCTTTCGGTTGGGCTTACGTCCTGCTGCAGATCCCCGGCGGCTGGTTGCTCGACCGCTTCGGCTCGAAGAAGGTGTACGCCTGGAGCATTTTCCTTTGGTCGCTGTTCACGGTAATGCAGGGGTTCGTTGGCTACCTGCCGATGGCCAACGCGGTGATCGCGCTGTTCATGCTGCGCTTTCTGGTCGGCGCAGCCGAAGCGCCGTCGTTTCCCGGTAACGCACGCATCGTTGCGGCCTGGTTCCCGACCGCCGAGCGCGGCACGGCGTCGGCGATCTTCAACTCGGCGCAGTACTTCGCCACCGTGCTGTTCGCTCCGCTGATGGGCTGGATCGTGCACTCCTGGGGCTGGGAGCATGTCTTCGTGGTCATGGGCGGCCTGGGCATCCTCTTTTCGGGCGTATGGCTCAAGTACATCCACAATCCCAAGGAACACCCAAGCGTCAGTGCCGAAGAGCTGGAGTTCATCGAGCAGAACGGCGGGCTGGTGGACATGGACCAGGCCAAGGGCGGCAAGTCCAAGCCGAAGTGGAACTACATTCGCCAACTGCTGACCACGCGCATGATGCTTGGTGTGTACCTGGGGCAGTTCTGCATCAACGGCATCACCTACTTCTTCCTTACCTGGTTTCCGGTGTACCTGGTTCAGGAACGCGGCATGACCATCCTCAAGGCAGGCTTCATTGCCTCGCTGCCGGCCATCTGCGGCTTCATCGGTGGCGTGTTGGGCGGGGTCATCTCGGACAGCCTGCTGCGTCGCGGCCATTCCCTCACCTTCGCGCGCAAGACGCCGATCGTCTGCGGCTTGATGCTGTCGACCACCATGGTGATCTGCAACTATGTGCAGGCCGAATGGATGGTGGTGGCGTTCATGGCCCTGGCGTTCTTCGGCAAGGGCGTGGGTGCGCTGGGCTGGGCCGTGGTGTCCGACACTTCGCCCAAGCAGATCGCCGGGATCAGCGGCGGCTTGTTCAACATGTTCGGTAACGTGGCGTCCATCACCACGCCGATCGTGATCGGCTACATCATCAGTGCCACCGGCTCGTTCAAGTACGCGCTGGTCTACGTCGGTGCCAATGCCCTGGTAGCGGTGTTCAGCTACCTGGTGATCGTCGGCCCGATCAAGCGCGTGGTACTGCGCGAAGAGAACGGCGACCCGGTCGTCGACGATGCACCGCAGCTCAATGCCGCTCGTCCCTGAAGCGTCTGCAGCCAACGACAAGACCGCGGCCGGCACTGCCGGTACGCGGCTCTGGATTCAGCCTGAATTGATTGGAAGGGCCAAGCCATGCAATTGATCGAACATTCCGATTCTCCCCGCTACGTGCGCCTGCACGCAGACGATAACGTCGTGGTCGTGGTCAACGATCAGGGCGTGGCCGAAGGCAGCCGTTTTCCCGATGGCCTGACGGTCATCGAAGGTGTGCCGCAGAGCCACAAGGTTGCCACCGTCGATATCGCCGAAGGCGGCGCTGTGGTGCGTTACGGCCAGATCATCGGCTACGCACTGGAGCCGATCCGTCAAGGCAGTTGGGTCAAGGAAAGCCAACTGGCCATGCCTTCGGCTCCGCCGTTGGACAGCCTGCCGATGTCCGACGCGGTACCGCCGGCTCTGCCGCCGCTGGAGGGCTTCACCTTCCAAGGCTACCGCAATGCCGACGGTACCGTGGGTACGCGCAATATTCTGGGGATCACCACCACGGTGCAGTGCGTGACCGGAGTGCTGGACCACGCGGTCAAGCGCATTCGCGAAGAGCTGCTGCCCAAGTACCCCCACGTCGACGACGTGGTGGCGCTGACCCATAGCTACGGCTGCGGCGTGGCCATCAATGCGCGCGATGCCTACATTCCGATTCGTACCGTGCGCAACCTGGCGCGCAACCCGAATCTGGGTGGCGAAGCCTTGGTGATCGGCCTGGGTTGCGAGAAGTTGCAGGCCGGGCAGGTGATGCACGAGGACGATCCCTCGGTAGACCTGAGCGAGCCGTGGCTGTACCGCCTGCAGGACTCCGGGCATGGCTTCGGAGAAATGGTCGAGCAGATCATGGCGCTGGCCGAGACTCGGCTGGCCAAGCTGGACCGTCGGCGTCGCGAAACGGTGCCCGCCAGCGAGCTGATCCTGGGCATGCAGTGTGGCGGTAGCGATGCGTTTTCCGGGATCACCGCCAACCCGGCCCTGGGCTTCGCCTCCGACCTGCTGGTTCGCGCCGGGGCCACGGTGATGTTCTCCGAAGTCACCGAGGTGCGCGATGCCATCTATATGCTCACCTCGCGGGCCGAAACCCACGAAGTGGCAACCCAGCTCGTGCGCGAGATGGACTGGTACGACAATTATCTGGAACGCGGTGCGGCGGACCGCAGTGCCAACACCACACCGGGGAACAAGAAAGGCGGTTTGTCCAACATCGTCGAGAAGTCGCTGGGTTCGATCGTCAAATCGGGCAGCAGCGCCATCAACGGTGTGCTCGGTCCGGGCGAACGGGTCAACCGCAAAGGCCTGATCTACTGTGCCACGCCGGCCAGCGACTTCGTTTGCGGCACGCTGCAGCTGGCTGCCGGGATGAACCTGCACGTGTTCACCACGGGCCGCGGGACCCCGTACGGCCTGGCGATGACGCCGGTGGTGAAAGTGTCCACCCGCACCGAGCTGGCCGAGCGCTGGCCCGACCTCATCGATATCGACGCCGGGCGCATTGCCACCGGGCGGGCGACCATCGAGGAGCTGGGCTGGGAGCTGTTCCATTACTACCTGGCCGTGGCCAGCGGTGAACAACAGACGTGGGCCGAGCGCTATCGCCTGCACAACGACATCACCTTGTTCAACCCCGCGCCGATCACCTGATCAGGCGTCCCGAAGGGCAGCAGGCAACCTGCTGCCGGTCGGTTCGACAAAAGAAGCGTCAAAAAAGGGAATCAAATAGCTACCTCCAGTGTCGAAGTGCCACTAAACTGTCATTCTTCGTTTCGGTACCTACACTAGAGGTTTTTGCATGAAGCTCAGTCCGTTTGCGGGCAAACCTGCTCCAGCCCAGCTGCTGATCGACATCCCGCGTCTGGTCACGGCCTATTACACCGGCCAGCCGGATGCAAGCGAGCCCACTCAGCGTGTGGCGTTCGGGACCTCGGGGCACCGTGGCAGCTCGTTCGACTTGAGCTTCAACGAGGCCCATGTGCTGGCGATCAGCCAGGCGATCTGCCTCTACCGCAGCAGCAAGGGGATCGACGGCCCACTGTTCGTCGGCATCGACACCCACGCGCTGTCAACCCCGGCAGGTGCCAGCGCCCTTGAAGTGTTCGCCGCCAATGGCGTGCAGGTGATGTTGTCCAAGGACGACGAATACACTCCGACACCGGCGGTCTCCCATGCGATCATCTGCTACAACCGTGAGCGCAGCAGCGGCCTGGCGGACGGTGTGGTCATCACGCCGTCGCACAACCCGCCGCAAAGCGGTGGTTTCAAGTACAACCCACCCAATGGCGGCCCGGCCGACGGTGACGTGACCAAGTGGATCGAAGCCAAGGCCAACGAGCTGCTTGCCGATGACCTGCGCGGGGTCAAGCGCATGCCTCACGAGCAGGCGCTGAAGGCTGCCACGACTCACCGGCACGACTACATCGGTCACTACGTGGCCGACCTGGTCAACGTGATCGACTTCGACGTTATCCGCAAGGCCGGCCTGCGCTTGGGTGTGGATCCGCTGGGTGGGGCAGGTGTGCGCTACTGGTCGGCCATTGCCGAGCACTATCAGCTCGACCTGCAGGTGGTGAACACCGAAGTCGATGCCACCTTCCGCTTCATGTGCGTGGACTGGGACGGCCAGATTCGCATGGACCCATCGTCCAGCTACGCCATGCAGGGGCTGATCGGCCTGAAGGACCGCTTCGACGTGGCCTTTGCCTGCGATCCCGATCACGACCGTCATGGCATCGTCACCCCGACGGGCGGGCTGCTGGCACCCAACAACTACCTGGCGGTGGCCATCGACTATCTGTTCCAGAATCGTCCGCAGTGGCGCGCCGACGCAGCCGTGGGCAAGACCGTGGTCAGCAGCGGCATGATCGACCGCGTCACTGCGCGCCTGGGGCGTCGTCTGCATGAAGTGCCGGTGGGCTTCAAGTATTTCGCCGACGGTCTGTTCGATGGCTCGCTGGGGTTCGGCGGTGAAGAGAGCGCCGGCGCGTCGTTCCTGCGCATGGATGGCAGTGTGTGGACCACCGACAAGGACGGGTTGATCCCGGCCCTGTTGGCCGCTGAAATGACCGCACGTACGGGCCGCGATCCAAGTCAGGCGTATGAAGCGCTGACCCAGAGCCTGGGCGAGCCGTTCTCTACGCGCGTCGAGGCCAAGGCCAACCCGCAGCAGAAGGCGGCCTTGAGCAAGCTGTCGCCCGAGCAGGTGAAGTCCACGGAATTGGCCGGTGAGCCGATCGAGCAGATTCTCAGCCATGCGCCAGGCAATGGGCAGGCCATCGGTGGCTTGAAAGTCATCACGGCCAACGGCTGGTTCGCCGCGCGTCCCTCGGGCACCGAAGACATCTACAAGATCTACGCCGAAAGCTTCATCGACGAGGCGCATCTGCAGCGTCTGGTAGCCGAAGCGCAGGTGCTGGTGGATTCCGCCATCGGTTGATCCCGCACGCACCTCCGGTGGTGGCGGTCATCGGCCGCGAAGAAGGCGGTGCGGAGTATCTGATAGACCGAGTCGCCCGTTTCGCGGCCGCGGACCGCTCCTACAGGAAATCCGGTATCGCGTAGGAGCGGTCATCGGCCGCGAAGGGGGCGGTGCGGAGTTTCTGCTACACCGAGTCGACCGTTTCGCGGCCACGGACCGCTCCTACAGGGAATTCGGTATCGCGTAGGAGCGGTCATCGGCCGCGAAAGGGGCGCTGCGGTGGATCAGGTACACCGCACAGGCCGCTGACGCGGCTTGCGCTGCTGCTACGGAGGGTGTGCAGCGTTTGAAGGTGGGATCTTTGGTATATTGCGGTCCTCGCGATATGCCCAGGAGTTTTCGTGTCATCGCAACCTACCGACAAAGACCGTCAAGCCCCCGGCCTGATCGCCCGGGGCTGGCGTTGGCTGCGCTCGCAGCAGCGTGACGCCTGGTTTCACACGCCGCTCACGGAAGCTACCGCCCCGGCTGCCGAATCACCTCCCGAGTCACAGTCGAAACGGCCGCCCCGCGCGCCGAAAAAATCCGTCACCTCACAAGCGCCACAGCCGTTGCTGTTCGCGCCCTGGCAGCTCGAGCTGACGCCAGCGCTGAAGAAAACCATCAAGGCTGACGTCGCTGCCCGCTTGCCCGAACATGCCCAGCCAAGCGCCGCGCAGTGGAAAATGATCTTCAGCACGACACCCGCCACGTGCGTGGTGGCTGGTGCAGGTGCAGGTAAATCCACATCGCTGGTACTGCGCGTGCTGGTGCTGCACCACTACATGGGCTTCGAACTCGACAGCATGAGCGTGGTGACCTTCACCCGAGAGTCACGTCGAGACTTTATCAAGAAGTTGTGCCAAGTCTTTGATATGTGGGGAGTAACTTACGTATTCGAGAAAGTACGTGAAGTGGTCAGAACCTATCATTCCCTGGTTCTGCCGCTGATTCACGCGCTGCCTGGTCTGGCTGAAGTGCGCGCTTTCGAAAACCTCGGAGCGGCCGCAACAGGTAGCGAGGAAGCGAATCCGTTCCAACTGCGGCTCAACGACATCCAGCGTCAGTTGATGAACGAATGCTATCGCAGCCTCATGAGTAGCGATCCTTCGTTCAGTGGTCACGTCGGAAGCTTGCGCGCGAGCGCCGCCCAACTGCGCAAGCTGGACCCGCAGGATCCCGACGTGCAGAAGCGGCTCAAAGCCCTCAGCCTGGCCAGCGCTCGCGACGCCGAACTGTGTGACTTGATCGAAGAACACTGGCGTGCGCAGGATGCCTGGCCTATAAAAGGGATCAAGATAGATCGACAAGCCATTGATATAAAAGGTTTTACCTTTCATACGCATGGCTACACTGCACGCTTGAACACTTGGGTCGTGCTAGGGTTCGAACCCGGTACCGATGCCCAACTCACCCGGCCCACGGCCAAGATCCCAATCTGGGGCGAATGGGCAGTCAAGCGCACCCTGTTTCAAGCTTTCTGTGATAAGCCACTGATATGGCTGGATAATCCTTCCGATGCCAAGAAGGTTTTGACGTCCTTGAACGGCAAAGGGTTGACCGGGCCCGGGTTCGAATACCAGTTGCCCGGCGAACTCACCCCGGCGCCGCTGTTGGACTGTTTCGTGGCTGCCGCAACCTTCATCGAGAACCTCGGATTGCAGGTCGTCGACGCCATCGACCGGATGAGCTGGAACGCCGAAGATTCCGAAGCTGACTTTTTCGCTGCCTTGCGCCTGTTCTGGCCGGCACTCGAAGCGCATCTGCAAAACCAGACGCCGCCAGTCATGCTGTTCAATCGCATGTTCGCCTTGCTTGGCGAAGGGCCAGGCTCGCGAGTCAGCGAACTGCCTGACGACGCACTGCGCCCCATGTCCCATCTGCTCGTCGACGAATTCCAGGACATTTCCGCACAGATCGTTGGCTGGTTGAGGGCCAGCCTTGCGGAAATCCTGCGCCGCAGCACCGCGTTGGCCGGTGAGCGAGCCGCGCAGAACAGCTCGCTGATGTGCGTTGGCGACGACTGGCAGTCGATCTATGGCTGGCGTGGCAGTAACCCGAGCTACTTCATGCAGTTCAACCGCACCTTCAGCGCTCACAAGCACACGCGTGTACTGCTGATCGACAACTACCGCAGCCATCAGGCGATCATCGACGCCGCCGAGCATATCGTGGCGTCGGCACCGGCCATACCCGGCAAGAAGGCCCTGGCACGCCGCGTATTCGATCGCGAGCCATCGCCTGTGATTCTCTTGAGTCGAGACCTTGCCGATCTGGCACGGCGCGCCGCCGAGCATCACGCTGCAGGCGACTCGATTCTGGTGCTCTATCGTCGCAACAGTGACCGCCAGGCTTTGGCCGAGCATATCCAGGGCCTGTTGCAGGCAGATCAAGCGTTGCCAGCCGAGCAGCGCCGTTTGCGCCAGCTCACGTTCCACAGCGCCAAGGGTCTGCAGGCCGACGCGGTATTTCTGCTGGGCGATTGCCAGTATGCCAGTCGCTCGCCCTACAAGAACCAGGTCTATGCCCTGGCGGGCCTGGCTCAGGCGGTGCAGGTGGACGGCTACGACAGTGCCCAGCACGAGGAAGCGCTGCGCCTGGCCTATGTCGGGATCACCCGGGCCATCCACAGCTGCTATTGGTATGTGGAAACCGCTGCCAAACCAGGCGCCCGCGCCTCGGATCGAGTGGACGCCAGAATGCCGTGCTTCAACGATGTGCGGACCAAGCCCAAGCGCTGATTCAGGCCTGGGACATCTCCCGCACCTTGGCCGTGAGCACGTCGAACGCGAACGGCTTGGTGATCATCTGCATGCCGTCATCGAGAAAGCCGGCGCGCACTTCGGCGTGCTGGGCATAGCCGGTGATGAACAGCACCTTGAGTCCCGGCCGCAGATGGCGCGCGACTTCGGCCAGTTGCCGACCGTTCATGCCGGGCAGGCCGACATCGCTGATCAACAGGTCGATGCGCTGCCCGGACGCCAGGATCGGCTGCGCGGCGCTGGCATCGGCTGCCTCCAGATAGCAGTAACCCAATTCGCGCAGGACTTCACACACCAGGCTGCGCACGGCATGGTCATCCTCGACGATCAAAACCGTTTCGCCATTGGTGGCCATCGGCGATTCGATCACCGGCGCAGTGGCCTGGGGCAGTTGCGAGGCATAGCAGCGCGGCAGGTAGAGCTGCACCGTAGTGCCCTGGCCGGGGGTGCTTTGGATCGCCACGTGGCCCCGCGACTGCTTGCTGAACCCGTAGATCATCGACAGGCCCAGGCCAGTGCCCTGGCCAATGGGCTTGGTGGTGAAGAATGGATCGAATGCGCGATTGATCACGGCCTGGTCCATGCCCGACCCGGTGTCGCTCACACTGAGCATGATGTAGTCGCCCGGTGCCAGGTTCTGGTGCGCACTGGTAAAGCTTTCATCGAGGTGCCGGTTGGCCGTTTCGACGATCACTTCGCCACGCCCTGGCATGGCATCGCGGGCATTGATCACCAGGTTGAGCAGGGCACTTTCCAGTTGATGGGGGTCCGCCTCGGCTATCCACAGTTCAGGATCCAGGTGCATGCGCAGCGCAATGCTTTCATTGAGGCTGCGGTGCAGCAGTTCTTCCATCGACTGCACCAGTCCGTTCACCTGGACTGGCTTGGAATCCAGTGACTGGCGTCGGGAAAACGCCAGCAAGCGGTGAGTGAGGGATGCGGCGCGGTTGGCCGAGCTGATACCCATGTCGATCAGCTTGGGCAGGTCGTCGAGCTGGTTGCGGCTCAGGCGTCGGCGCATCAGCTCCAGGCTGCCGATAATGCCGGTGAGCATGTTGTTGAAGTCGTGGGCGATACCGCCGGTCAACTGGCCCACCGCTTCCATTTTCTGCGCCTGGCGCAGGGCCTCTTCGTTGATCCGTACCTGGGCCGTGCGTTCCTCGACCTGCTGTTCCAGATTGCCGTTGAGTTCACGCAACTGTTGTTCGGCGGCTTTCTGTTCGGTGATATCGGTGGTAACCCCGACCAGTGCCTGGATGCGTCCCTGCCTGTCGGGAATGGCGCGGGCGCGCATGTCCACCCAATGCACTGAACCGTCAGGCCAGCTGTTGCGGAACTGCAAGGCGAAGTCGGCGCCCAGCTGCAGGCTGTTGATCAGCGCCTCCTGCATCATGGCCTGATCGCCCGGATGCACGCACAGCAGCCAGTCTGAGTAGTCGAAACGGGTGCTGGGCTCGATGCCGTAGTGGGTGCGGGTCCGGTCCGAGCAGTTCAACTGCAGCGGGTTGCAGGTCAGCTCCCAGGCTCCCAGGCGCCCGGCACTCATGGCGTGCTGCAAACGCTGTTCACTTTCGCTCAGGTCCAGCAGACGGTCACGCGCTTCATATTGACGGCGCCGACCCCGAATGGCCGTCTTGGCCAGGCTGATCAAGGTCAGCGGGTGAAACGGGCGTTCCACGAACGTGACGTTGCCCAGGCGCGCAGCGAGCAGCATGGACTGCGCCTGGTCGGCCGCGCGTTGATGGGTCATCAGCACGATCGGCAAGTCGGACCAGGCCGGCTGCTGGCTCAGGTACACCAGCAACGGCTGCATCCTGGCTTCGGACAGCGCTTCGTTGGCGACAATGCAGACACCTGCGCCTTCGCGCTGCAGGTGCGTACAGAGATCGTCGACGTCGGCCACGGCGATGCCTTGAATACCTGCCTGCCCCAGAATCTGCAGGGCCACCTGGCTGTCGCGTCCCATGGGGGCAAGCACCAGCACTCGTTCCGATGTGGGTATCGACATCTTCACTGATCATCTGCTTCAAGCAGGGGACGGGCTTCGCCGACGTAGGTCGGGACACCGCGCAACACCCCCTGGAAAGCGCTCAGTGGCTCACCGACCTTCATGCCCTGGCTGCTGATCTTGTATTCGCGAATGGTGTTCTCGTGGCCGCCAAAGCGCTTCTTGATCACCGACACCGCACGCCGCACGTTGCCCAGCGCCTCGAAGTAGCGCAGGAGAATGACGGTGTCGGCCAGGTAGGTGATGTCCACTGGCGCCTTCATGTCGCCGACCAGCCCCTGTTGGGCCACGGTCATGAAGGTCGAGGCGCCCAGGCGGTTGAGGTACAGCAGCAGCTCATGGATGTGCAGCACGGGTGTGCTTTCGCCCATCATCGCGGCGTGGTAGCCATTGATGCTGTCGATCACCACTGTCTTGATGTCGTGCAGGATGACGCTGGTGCGGACCATGTGGGCAAATTCGCCCGGCGACTGTTCAGCGGCGTCCACCTGCTGGATGACCATCTTGCCACTGCGCTGATAGGCTTCCAGATCGATGCCCAGGTTTTTCATGCGCTCGAACAGCAAGCTGAGCTCTTCGTCGAAGATGAACAGCGCGACTTTTTCGCCACGGGCCACGGCCGCAGCGGCGAAAACCATGGAAATGAGCGATTTGCCGGTACCCGCGGGGCCGATGATCAAAGTGCTCGAACCGTTCTCGACGCCGCCGCCCAGAAGGGCGTCCAGCTCCGGGATGCCCGAAGTCAGTTGGGTACGCTCGTAGCGGGCGCGATGTTCGGCCGCAACCAAGCGCGGATAGACGTGAATCCCGTCGGCCTGAATGGTGAAGTCGTGATAACCGCCGCGGTATTTCTGCCCGCGGTACTTCATGATGCGCAGGCGCCGGCGCTCGGCGCCGTAGTCCGGCGCGGTTTCTTCCAGGCGAATCACGCCGTGGGCGATGCTGTGCAGGGTCTTGTCCAGTGGCTCGCTGGTCATGTCGTCGAGCAGCAGGACGGTCGCATTGAAGCGCGCAAAATAGTGTTTGATGGCGAGAATCTGCCGCCGGTAGCGCAACGACCCCTGAGCCAGCAGACGTACCTCGGACAAGCTGTCCAGCACCACCCGGGAAGGCTTCACCCGTTCGACTTCATCGAAGATCTGCCGGGTCGCTTCGCCCAGTTCGAGGTCGCTGCTGTAAAGCAGGCTTTGCTGCTGTTGCAGGTCGAGCACCAATTCCGGCGGCGTCAGCTCGAACACGGTGACCCGTTCGTCCAGCTCCCAGCCGTGGGAGCGAGCGCCTTCGCGCAGTTCCTTGGTGGTTTCGGACAAGGTGATGTAAAGGCAGGTTTCGTTCTGCGCAACGCCTTCGAGCAGGAACTGCAGGGCTACCGTCGTCTTGCCCGCACCCGGTTGACCCTCGAGCAGAAAGATATGGCTGCGGGTCAGACCTCCACCAAGAATGTCGTCCAGCCCGGCGATACCGGTGGCTGCTTTGGCCGTCGTCAAAAAGGTGTCCTCGGGTAGCGGAAGGGGCTGCAGTGCAGAACGCGACGCAGCATCATACTGGACACCGGGCGGTTGCCGGGGTTCCGAGTTAATCTGGGCAAAACGGGCCAAAGCGGCGCTGGAAAAGCCGCGACTTCACAGTCCTTGCTGCAGGCTCGGGTCGTCGGCATTCTGCTGTTCGAGTTCGGCCAGCAGTACCTGCACGTTCTGCAGCTGACCGGTTTCTTTCCAATACTGGATCAACAACACCCGTGCGCGGCGGTTGGCCGGGTCACGACGCAGGATCTCTTCGAGCTGCTTCTGCGCCGCTTCCACCTGCTGCAGGTCGTGCAGGTTGGTGGCCAGTACATAGCGGTAGTCATTGTTGTCCGGCGCCAGTTCCACCGCACGGGCGAGGGCGAGCAGGGCGTATTCATCCTCGTCATGGGCCATCAGCCACAAGCCCAATTGTTGCTGCAACAGGGCCGATTGAGGATGGACCAGCAACTGTTCGGCCAGCAGGCGGCGCGCCTGGTCGCTTTTGCCTTGGTGCTCGAACACCTCGACTTGCACGGCAATGGCTTCCAGATCATCGGGCTGGAGCAGGCGATAGCGGGTCAGCGCCTGCTCGGCCTGGACGTGGTCGCCGTCGTGAAGGTACAGCCGGGCCAGCGCCAACTGAGCGGCGGCGCTGTCGGTCTGGCCCTGCAGGGCAGCGATGCAGGCGTTCACCACCTTGTCCAGATGGGCGAAATAAAGGCCCAGCTCGTCGGCTGGCAAGCCGAGCAACCCCCGCGCGGCGTGAAAGCGGATTGCCTCGTCGCGGTCTTCCAGCAAGGGGCCCAGCAGTACGCTGCGCTGGCTCTCGGGGACCAAACCGATGACTGCATCGATTGCCGCATGGCGGACGTCGACAAGCTCGCTCTGCAAGTCGGCAGTGGCGAGTTTGAGGGCTTGAGGACTGGGGTAGTTGGGCAGTTCGGCGTACAGCGCAGCGCGCCGCTCGGCGCTGAGGTCAGTGCGGGCCAACTGCTGATAAAGCACTCGTGCGGCGCCCGGCTGACCATGGCGAGCCTGGCTCAGGGCTTTGCTGTAGCCCTGCTGCGGCGCTGCCGGAACCGTATGGGCCGCAGGGCGCCAGGCGTACCAGAGCGCTATCAGCAGCAGTGCCACGAGCAGCAGGGTCAGCGGAAGGCGAACGCGTTTGAACATGCGGGTATCCGAAAGGGCGCAGGCTTGGCCGGGGCATTCAGCTTGGGTCACTGCCGGGGTGCAGTCAAATCATGGCAGCGACGAGCATTGGCAAGCCCCCCGCCGGTGAGGTTTACTAGCGCCCAATCTCCGTCGTTTCTTCGTCGTTTCTACGCTCCCCGCCAAGGCCACCGCATGACCCGCTACACGAGCCGCGATTGGCTGCCCCACGAAAAGCCGAACTTGCCGGGCTCTCCCTCGACGCCTCTGCATTCGACGCGCAAGCGCCTGGCGTTCGGTATCGTCGGCCTGCTGGTGGCACTGACCGGCGGCCTCGGCAACTCGCTGGTGGTGGCGAACCTGCAATTCCTGCAGGGCGCGCTCGGCGCCACGGCGGCGGAGATGGCCTGGCTGCCTGCGGCCTACGTGATGACCAATGTGTCGATGAACCTGCTGCTGGTGAAATTTCGCCAGCAGTTCGGTCTGCGCACGTTCACCGAACTGTTTCTGATGCTGTATGCGCTGGTCACCTTTGGCCATCTGTTCGTCAACGACCTGGGCTCGGCGATTGCCGTGCGCGCTGCCCACGGCATGGTCGGGGCGGCGCTGAGTTCCCTGGGTCTGTACTACATGATCCAGGCGTTTCCTGCCAAGTGGCGTCTCAAGGCCCTGGTGCTGGGCCTGGGCACCTCGCAGCTGGCCTTGCCGCTGGCGCGGGTGTTTTCCGAAGACCTGCTGCAGATCGCCGAGTGGCGCGGCCTGTACCTGTTCGAATTGGGCATGGCGCTGCTGACCCTGGGTTGCGTGTTCCTGCTCAAACTGCCGCCGGGCGACCGCTTCAAGACTTTCGAACCGCTGGATTTTCTCATTTTCGCGATTCTTGCATCCGGCATTGCGCTGCTCTGCGCGGTGCTGTCCCTGGGCCGGATCGACTGGTGGCTGGATGCACCCTGGATAGGCTGGGCCTCGGCTGGGGCCATCGTGCTGATCCTCGGTGGCCTGGCGGTGGAACACAATCGCAGCAACCCGATGTTGATGACCCGCTGGCTGGGCAGCGGTGTCGCCATCCGCCTGGCCCTGGCAGTGATTCTGACGCGCATGGTGCTGTCGGAGCAGTCCACCGGGGCGGTCGGTCTGTTGCAAGCGTTGAACATGGGCCAGGAGCAGATGCGCACCCTTTATTGCGTGATGCTCTTCGGCGCGGTGGCGGGGCTGGCCGTGAGTGCCTGGACCATCAACCCCGAGCATCTGTTCATGCCACTGATCATTGCCCTGGCGCTGATGGCGGTGGGTTCGGCCATGGACAGTTTCTCCAGCAACCTGACGCGTCCGGCCAATATGTACGTCAGCCAGTTCCTGCTGGGCTTCGGTGGCACGTTTTTCCTGGGCCCGACCATGGTGCTGGGCATGCGCCACGTGTTGACCAACCCGCGCAATCTGGTCAGCTTCTCGGTGCTGTTCGGTATCTGCAACAATTTGGGCGGGTTGATCGGCGCAGCGTTGCTGGGCACGTTCCAGATCGTCCGCGAGAAATACCATTCGAGCATGATCGTCGAGCACCTGACCCTCATGGACCCGCTGGTCCAGGCGCGGGTCAGCAATGCTGCCGCCAGCTACCTGGCGCACATCGCCGACCCGGCCCTGCGGGCCACTTTGGGTACCCGTGCGCTGGCGACGGCCGCCACGCGCGAGGCGAACGTCATGGCCTACAACGATGTCTTCATGCTGATCTGCATCATTGCCGTATTGACCATGCTGTGGATCTTCGTCCGCAGCCTGTGGCTGATGAGCACCACCCGGGCGGTGACCACCGCCGCGACACCTACCGTATCCACCAGCGGCGCCAGCACTTCATGACCGAACCGACGTCCACGACCACCAATGCCATCGCCGCCACGCCCGAAGGCCAGACCCCACCGCCCAATCCAGCGGCCACCGAGCCGCGCTCGCGGCGGGTGCGGGTACTGTCCAGCCTGATCTTCGCCAGCATCGCGTTGGTGGGGGTGGCGATCGTGCTGTACGCCTGGCAACTGCCTCCGTTCAGCAGCCACATCGAAAGTACCGAAAATGCCCTGGTGCGTGGCCAGGTGACGATCATCGGGCCGCAACTGGCAGGCTATGTGTTCGAAGTGCCGGTACAGGACTTCCAGTTCGTCAAGGCAGGCGACCTGCTGGTACGCCTGGACGACCGTATCTACCGCCAGCGCCTGAACCAGGCGCTGGCGCAGGTCCAGGTGCAGAAGACCGCCTTGGCCAACAACCTGCAACAGCGCCGCAGTGCCGAAGCCACCATTACCCAGCGCCAGGCGGCGGTGGCGGACAGCGAAGCGCAGGCGCGCAAGGGCGCCGCCGATCTGGGGCGCAACCAGAACCTGATCAGCGACGGCTCGGTGTCGCGCCGCGAGCTCGATGTGACCCGCGCTGCCAACGCCCAGGCGCTGGCCTCGGTGGCACAGGCCAAGGCTGCGCTGGCCATTGCCCGCGAAGACCTGCAGACGGTGATCGTCAACCGTGACTCGCTGGCCGCCAACGTCGCCAACGCCGAAGCCGCGGTAGAGCTGGCACGCATCGATCTGGACAACACGCGCATCCTGGCGCCGCGCGACGGCCAGCTGGGGCAGGTCGGCGTGCGCCTGGGTGCCTATGTGAATTCCGGTGCGCAACTGATGGCGCTGGTTCCCGATACGCTGTGGGTCATGGCCAACATGAAGGAAACCCAGATGGCCGATGTACGCATCGGCCAACCGGTCAGCTTCACCGTCGATGCCCTCGACCATCTGCGCCTGCGCGGGCATGTACAGCGCATCTCACCGGCCACCGGCTCGGAGTTCAGCCTGTTGCAGGCCGACAATGCCACCGGCAACTTCGTCAAGATCGCGCAGCGCATTCCGGTGCGCATCACCGTGGACCCGGACCAGGACGGGGCCCATCGGCTTCGCCCCGGCATGTCGGTGGTGGTCAGCATAGACACGGGCTATGTGGTCGAGCAGGACCGTACCGACCGACCCCGCGACGGCGCCCCCTAGGCAGGCAATCGGGGTATCCACAGCGCGTTGCGCGGGTTAAACCATTTGATCTTTGCCGACGGGTCGCCTACCGTCTGCGCCGCTTGTCTTCGCCCAGAGCAGGAAGCCGGTTCGAATCCGGCGCGGTCGCGCCACTGTGATCGACATGTTGCATGTCGTCAGCCAGACCTTGCTTGGGGATTTCTTCGATCTGTTGGACGCGCCATCCAAGGAGTTGCAATGAATCTTCCTGCCGTATTCGTCCGCGCCAGCGTCGCTGCCGTCGGTCTCTTCGCTGCCGTCGCCAGTCACGCCGCCACCCACTATCCACTGACGTTGCCCAACTGCGGCGCGCCCTTGACCGTCCAGGCCGCACCGCAGCGTGCCGTCAGCCTGGGCCAGGCCAGCACCGAAATTCTCCTCTCGCTGGGCCTGGCGCCACGCATGGTGGGCACCGGGGTCTGGTTCGGGCCGTTGCCCGAGCCTCTGCGCGCGGCCAATGCCCAGGTGCCACGCCTGGCCGACAACGCCCCCAGCTTCGAGGCGGTGGCCAATACCGCACCTGACATCGTGGTGGCGCAGTACACCTACCACGTCGGACCCAACGGCGAAGTCGCCAAGCCCGAGCAACTGGCCAGCCTTGGCATCCCTTCCTATGTGTCGCCCAGTGACTGCGACGGCAAGGAAGTCACCGCCACCTCCAATGCCGACGGCAGCCGCAGCCAGGTGTTTTCCATGGCACTGGTGGACAAGGAAATCCGCGAGCTGGCGAGCATCTTCGATGTCGAGGCGGCCGGCGAGCGCCTGACTGACCAGTTGCACGCACGCATCCAGAAAGCCAGCGAGCGCGCCGGCAGCGCCGGGCACGCACCGCTGTCG
The DNA here is from genome assembly GCF_014235765.1 of Pseudomonas baltica. Taxonomy (GTDB): domain Bacteria; phylum Pseudomonadota; class Gammaproteobacteria; order Pseudomonadales; family Pseudomonadaceae; genus Aquipseudomonas; species Aquipseudomonas baltica. Next base: position 600,749 of record NZ_JACMYH010000001.1, on the reverse strand, counting down.
GTGGTGTACTGGTTTTCCAGCACGCGCCTGGAAGGCGACCCCTGGGTGGCCGGCAAGAGCGGCGCACCCGGCTATATCAACCGTCTGCTAGGCCTGCGCAACATCGTCGACAGTGACGAGGAATGGCCTGGGGTGAGCTGGGAAAGCATCGCTGCGAACAATCCCGATGTCATCGTCGTCGCGCGCATGCAGCGGCGTCTGTACCCGGCCGACGATGTCGAGAAAAAGCTGGCGTTCCTGCGCAGCGACCCGGTGACCCGTGAGCTGGATGCCGTGCGCAATGGCCGCATCATCGTGGTCGATGCGCAGTCGTTGAACCCCTCCATGGATGTCGTGCGCGCGGTGGAAGACATCGCTGCCGGCCTCGAGCGTACACGGGCCACACCTTGATCCAGCGCCTGGCGCGTGAAGATGGCTGGGTCTGGCGCCTCCTGTTGGCGCTGCTCGCCCTGGCGACGTTGAGCGTATCGATCGCCCTGGCGGTGTCGGTGGGGGAGATGGGCATTGCCCTGGCCACGGTCGGCAAGGCGCTGCTCAATGGCGTGGGCCTGGCCGACTACCCGGTGCCGAGGATCATCCAGGGCATCATTTGGGAATACCGCCTGAGTCGCGCGCTGGTTGCCGCTTGTTGTGGCGCCGGCCTGGCGATCTGCGGCGCGGTGTTGCAGGCGCTGCTGCGCAACGTGCTGGCCGAACCCTACGTGCTGGGAATCTCCGCAGGCGCCTCGACCGGCGCGGTGGTGGTGATGCTGCTCGGGCTGGGCGGCGGCGTGATCGGCATTTCCATGGGCGCGTTTCTCGGTGCGGCCCTGGCGTTCGGCCTGGTGCTGCTGCTGGCTGCCGGCACTCGCAGCGGCCCGGCGCAGGTGATCCTCGCCGGTGTCGCCGGATCGCAACTGTTCAATGCGCTGACGGCCTATATCGTCTCGACCTCGGCCAATGCCGAGCAGGCACGCAGTGTGATGTTCTGGCTGCTCGGCAGCCTGGGCGGGGTGCGTTGGCCCGACGTAGGCCTGGCCGCGGTGGTGGTCGGGGCGGGCCTGGTGCTGTGCCTGTACTTCGCGCGGGCGCTGGATGCCTTCGTGTTCGGCGAAGACGCTGCCGCCACCCTTGGCGTGCCTGTGGTCGCGGTGCGGCTGGTGTTGTTCGCGACCACCGCGCTGATCACCGCGACCATGGTCAGCATCGTCGGCGCAGTGGGTTTCGTCGGTTTGGTGGTGCCCCACATTGCGCGCTTTCTGGTGGGGCCCAGCCACGTCCGGCTGTTACTCGCCTCGGTGCTGATCGGCGCCAACTTCATGGTGCTGGCCGATATCGTCGCGCGCATCATCGTGCCCGGCCAGGTGTTGCCCATCGGGGTGGTCACGGCCCTGGTCGGCGCCCCGGCGTTTGCCTTGATCCTCTACCGCGCGAGGCGTCGAGCATGAGCCTGCAATTGCACCAAGTCAGCTGGAAAGCGGGTGGGCTGCTGATTCTCGACGACGTCAGCCTGGCCATCACGCCCGGCAGCATGGTCGGCCTGATCGGCCCCAATGGCTCGGGCAAGTCGTCGCTGCTGCGCCTGCTGGCCGGGCTCGGGCGTCCCAGCCAGGGGCAGGTCACACTCGACGATCAGCCCATGGCGGACGTATCGCGGCGAGCGGTCGCACGGCAGGTGGCGATGGTGGAACAACACGCCAGCACCGAGGTGGACATTCGCGTACAGGAGGTGGTGCGCCTGGGGCGCACGCCCCACCGCTCGCCGTTCGCACCGTGGCTGCGCGAAGACGACCTGGCGATTGCCCAGGCCCTGGCCCAGGTCAACCTGAGCGGCCATGCACAGCGGCGCTGGCACACCTTGTCCGGCGGCGAGCGGCAACGGGTGCAGATCGCTCGCGCCCTGGCCCAGCAGCCTAGCGAACTGCTGCTCGACGAGCCCACCAACCACCTCGACATCCAGCACCAGCTGGAATTGCTGCAACTGATTCAGAACCTGCCGTTGACCTGCGTGATGGCGATTCATGATCTGAACCTGGCGGCGATGTTCTGCGACGTGCTGGTCGTGCTCAAGGGCGGCCGTCTGGTTGCCAGTGGTGCGCCGGCGCTGGTCTTGACCGAGCGGCTGATCGCCGAGGTCTATGGTGTTCATGCCGAGGTTAGCCTGGCCGGCGGCCGCCCCCATGTACGCTATCGGGTCTGAGCCGTATCACTGACACGTCCCGTGCCCTGTGGTAGCCTTGCGCGTTCGAGGTTCTCTGCCCAGCAGAGCTAAGACGGGAACGCGGTCCAAGCCGCGGCTGCCCCCGCAACTGTAAGCGATGAAGGCTGCGCCAAGGCCACTGCGAACGCTCGCGGGAAGGCGCCGCAGCCTGGGCCAGAATGGCCGGCATCGCGAGCCAGGAGACCTGCCTCGACTGTTCTTTCCTATTCAACCGGGCGGGGTGATCCGGTGACGAATGCTGGCGCCTGCCGTTGCGGCGCTCGTCTCGTGCCCTGCCGCGCAATCAGGGCGACCCGATGAAAACGCTGTCCAAACTACCCGTCACCATCGTCACCGGCTTTCTCGGCTCGGGCAAGACCACCTTGCTGCGCCATATGCTCGACAACGCGCAGGGCCGCCGCATCGCCGTGATCGTCAACGAATTCGGCGAGCTGGGCATCGACGGCGAGATCCTCAAGCAGTGCACCATCGGCTGTACCGAAGAAGAAGCCAATGGCCGGGTCTACGAGCTGGCCAACGGCTGCCTGTGCTGCACCGTGCAGGAAGAGTTCTTCCCGGTCATGCGCGAGCTGGTGGCACGGCGCGCCGACCTCGATCACATCCTCATCGAAACCAGCGGCCTGGCCTTGCCCAAGCCGCTGGTCCAGGCCTTCCAATGGCCGGAAATCCGCAGCGCCTGCACGGTCGATGCGGTCATCACCGTGGTCGACAGCCCGGCCGTGGCGGCCGGTACCTTCGCAGCCTTCCCCGAGCAGGTCGATGCCCAGCGCAAGCTCGATCCCAACCTGGACCATGAATCGCCGCTGCACGAGCTGTTCGCCGACCAGTTGGCCAGCGCCGACCTGGTCATTCTGAACAAGGCCGACCTGATCGACGCAGACGCCCTGGCTGCGGTGCGCGCCGAGGTCGCCGAGGAACTGCCGGCGGCAGTGAAGGTGGTCGAGGCCAGCAGTGGCCGTTTGCCGCTGGCGGTACTGCTGGGCCTGGGCGCAGAGTCCGAGCAACACATCGACGGCCGCAAGACCCACCACGACCACCATGAAGGCGACGACCACGACGACCACGATCACGACGCCTTCGATTCGATCTCCATCGAGCTGCCGCAGGCCGAAGAAGCCAAGCTGCTGCAGGCGCTCAACGCTGCCGTGGTCCAACACGGCATCCTGCGCGTCAAGGGCTTCGCGGCCATTCCGGGCAAGCCGATGCGCCTGCTGATCCAGGGCGTGGGCACGCGTTTCGACAAGCACTTCGATCGTGCCTGGGGCGCAGACGAAGCGCGCAGCACGCGCCTGGTGCTGATCGGTCAGGAACTGGATGCAGCATCGCTGCAAGCGCAACTGCGCGCCGCGCTGGAAGCCTGACCGATGCACCTGCTGAGGACCCAACCCGGCGGCTTCGTGCCGGACGACAGCATCGCCGACCTCGGCCAGACGCCCGCCGAACTGGTCATCCTCTGCAGCGGCGATTCGCACCTGGCCTTGCTGGCCGAGGCCAGCGAGCGTCTGCCGGCCGACTACCCGAGCCTGCGCCTGGCCAACCCCATGCAGGTGCAGAATCATTCTTCGGTCGACCTCTATGTCGACCAGGTGCTGCGCCACGCCAAGGTCATTCTGATTTCCCTGCACGGCGGCATCGGCTATTGGCGCTACGGGGTCGAGCAGTTGATGCAGCTGGCCGAGCGGGGCGTGCAGGTCATCCTGGTGCCAGGCTGCGATCGCCCCGATCCCGAACTGGCCGAGCTATGTACGGTGCCTGCCGAGCAAGCCGACCGCCTGTGGCAGTACCTGCGCCAGGGCGGCATGGAAAACGCACGCAACCTGTTCGGCTACCTCGGCAATACCTGGTTCGGACGCACCGAACCGTGCGAAGCGCCTCAGGCGCTGCCGCGCACGGTCATCTACCATCCGACGCAACCGACCGCCGACCTGGCCTACTGGCAGACGCAGTGGCAAGCGCAATGGCCTGTGGTGCCGGTGCTGTTCTATCGCTCGCACCTGCAGGCGGCCAACACCGGTTTCGTCGACACCTTCTGTGCCAGGCTGCAGGCGGCCGGGCTCAATCCGTTGCCGATCGCCGTGGCCAGCCTCAAGGAAGCTGCATGCCTGGCGCAGGTGCAGGACTGGATGGACGAGGCGGGCGCCGCGATCATTCTCAACACCACCGGCTTTGCCCAGTCCAGCCCGGAAGCACCGCACCTGCGGCCGTTTCGCCGTGACATTCCGGTGATCCAGGCCATCTGCGCGCAAGACAACCAGGCATTGTGGCAGGCGAGCGAGCAGGGTCTGGGCGCGCGCGACCTGGCCATGCACATTGCCTTGCCGGAGCTGGACGGGCGCATCATCAGCCGGGCCATCAGCTTCAAGGACCTGGCCTGGCACAACGAGCGCAGCCAGAGCGACGTGGTGTGCTACACGGCGCATGTCGAGCGCATGGATTTCGTCGCCGAACTGGCGCGCAAATGGGCCGCTTTGGCGCGCCTGCCCAATGCCGACAAGCGTGTCGCCCTGGTGCTGGCGAACTATCCGACCCGCGATGGCCGAATCGGCAACGGCGTAGGCCTCGACACTCCGGCTGCGGCGCTGAACATCCTGCGCGCGATGCAGCAGCAGGGCTATCCGGTGGCCGATCTACCCGACAGCGGTACGGCGCTGATTCACCTGCTGCTCGGCGGCGTGACCAACGATCTGGAGCAACTGGACCTGCGCCCCTGTGCCCAGAGCATGGCGCTGGACGACTACCTCGCCGCCTTCGCCTTGCTGCCGGCGGCCAATCAAGCCGCCGTGCGCGAGCGCTGGGGCGAGCCAGGTGCCGACCCCATGTGCCGTAACGGCCGCATGATGATCGCCGGTCTGCGCATGGGCCTGACCTTCGTCGGCATCCAGCCGGCGCGCGGTTACCAGGTGGACGTCAGCGCGGTCTACCACGACCCTGATCTGGTGCCGCCCCATGGTTACCTGGCGTTCTATTTCTGGCTGCGCCACACCTACGGCGCCGATGCGCTGATCCACGTGGGCAAGCACGGCAACCTGGAATGGCTGCCGGGCAAGGGCGTCGGGCTGTCCGAGCAGTGCTGGCCCGATGCGGTACTGGGGCCGATGCCGAATATCTACCCGTTCATCGTCAACGATCCGGGCGAGGGCGCCCAGGCCAAGCGGCGCACCCAGGCGGTGATCATCGACCACCTGATGCCGCCGCTGACCCGCGCCGAGACCTACGGGCCGCTGCGCGATCTGGAACTGTTGGCCGACGAGTACTACGACGCGCAGATGCTCGACCCGCGCCGCGCCCAGGCCCTGGAACAGGACATTCTGGCGCTGGTGCGCGAAACCCGCATCGATCACGAGCTGCAGATGGCCGAGGGTGCCGAAGCGGCGGTGTGGCTGCCGCGCCTGGACACCTACCTGTGCGACTTGAAGGAGTCGCAGATACGCGATGGGCTGCACGTGTTCGGCGAGTCGCCCCAGGGTCGCCTGCGTGCCGATACCCTGCTGGCACTGCTGCGCATTCCTCGGGGCGACGGCCGCGGCGCCCAGGCCAGTGTGCTGCGAGCATTGGCCAAGGCTTTCGAGCTGGGTTTCGATCCGCTCGACTGCGACCTCGGCGCACCCTGGGACGGACCACGGCCGACGGCCCTGGCCGCGATCAGCGAGGAGCCCTGGCGAAGTGCCGGCGACAGCCGCGAACGGCTCGAACTGTATGCCGCCCAGCTGATCGAGCAGGCCTTGACCGGTCCGCTGGAACTGGGCGAAGGCTGGAGCGACGTGCAACTCATCCTGGGCCACCTGCGCGACACCGTGGCACCGCGTCTGGATGCCTGCGGACCCGCGGAAATGCACGGCCTGCTCAGCGCATTGTCGGGCCGTTTCGTGCCCGCCGGGCCGAGCGGGGCACCCAGCCGCGGGCGCCTCGACGTGTTGCCCACCGGGCGCAACTTCTTTTCCGTGGACGTGCGCAACCTGCCGACCACCACTGCCTGGCGCATCGGCTTCGCCTCCGCCAACCTGATTCTCGAGCGGCACCTGCAGGACCATGGCGATCACCTGCGCCAGCTGGGCCTGTCGGTCTGGGGCACGGCGACCATGCGTACCGGCGGCGACGACATCGCCCAGGCCATGGCGCTGATGGGTGTGCGCCCGGTGTGGGCCACCGGCAGCCAGCGGGTGGACGATTTCGAGATTCTGCCATTGAGCCTGCTCGATCGCCCGCGGGTGGACGTGACCCTGCGGGTGTCCGGGTTCTTTCGTGATGCCTTCGCCAACCTGTTGCGCCTGTTCGATGCGGCCGTGCAGGCCGTGGCGGCGCTCGACGAGCCCGACGATCTCAACCCGCTGGCAGCCAAGGTCCGTGCCGAACAGGCGCAACTGCTGGCCGAGGGCGTACCTGCCGAGCAGGCCGCCCGCGAGGCGGGCTGGCGTATCTTCGGCGCCAAGCCCGGTGCCTATGGCGCCGGGGTGCAAGGGGCCATAGACGGCCGTCTGTGGCAGACCCGCGAAGACCTGGCCGAGGCCTACCTGAACTGGGGCGCCTATGCCTACGGTGCGGACGACGAGGGAACCGCCGCGCGCGCTCCTTTCGCCCGGCGCCTGGGGCAGGTCCAGGCCGTGCTGCAGAACCAGGACAACCGTGAGCACGACCTGCTCGATTCCAACGATTACTACCAGTTCCAGGGCGGTATGCTGGCCGCTGCGGAAACCCTGGGCGGGCAGAAGACCGCCAGTTACCACGGCGACCACAGCCAGCCAGACGTGCCGCGCGTGCGTACCCTGAAAGAAGAGCTCAACCGCGTGGTGCGCGCCCGCGCGGCCAATCCGAAGTGGATCGAAGGGGTCAAGCGGCACGGCTACAAGGGCGCGTTCGAACTGGCCGCGACAGTCGACAACCTGTTTGCCTTCGATGCGACCACGCACCTGATCGACGATCACCAGTACGCGTTGCTCACCGACGCCTACCTGCTGGATCCTTCCACCCGCAGTTTCCTGCAGGAGCACAATCCGGCGGCGCTGCGCGACATGGCCGAGCGTCTGCTCGAGGCTCAGCTGCGAGGCCTGTGGGCTGAACCGGGCGACTACCGACAAGCCGTGGAAGACCTGCTGCTGGATACCGAAGAAGATGCCTGAAGAGATCCCTGCAATGACCGACACCCTGCACTTTCCCCTGGCCGCCGTGGTCGCCGCCGATTCGCTGAAACTGGCGTTGTGTCTGGCCGCTATCGATCCGCGCATCGGTGGCGTGTTGATCGAAGGGCCACGGGGCATGGCCAAGAGCACCCTGGCGCGCGGGCTTGCCGATCTGCTCGCCGGTGGCCAGTTGGTGACCTTGCCGCTGGGTGCCAGCGAGGACCGCCTGGTCGGCACGCTCGACCTGGAAGCGGCGCTGGGCGAAGGGCGGGCACGCTTCTCGCCAGGCGTGCTGGCCAAAGCCGACGGTGGCGTGCTGTACGTGGATGAGGTGAACCTGCTCGCCGATCACCTGGTCGACCTGTTGCTCGACGTCGCTGCCAGCGGCGTCAATCGCATCGAGCGCGATGGCATCTCCCACGCCCATCCCGCGCGCTTCGTGCTCATCGGTACCATGAACCCCGAGGAAGGCGAGTTGCGTCCGCAGCTGCTCGACCGCTTTGGCTTCAACGTTGCCCTGGATGGCCAGCCCGCGCCGGCCGAACGCAGCCAGATCATTCGCCGCCGTCTGGCATTCGACAGCGACCCCCAGGCGTTCTGCGCGCAGTGGGCTGCCGCGCAGGCGGCCCTGCGGCTGCGTTGCCAACAGGCGCGGGAGCGTCTTGAGTCGATTCCGCTGAGCGACCAGGCGCTTGAATCGATCACCACCCGTTGCTTCGCCGAAGGCGTGGACGGCCTGCGCGCCGACCTGGTCTGGCTGCGCGCGGCGCGCGCCCATGCGGCCTGGCGCGGCGGCGACGCTATCCTCGACGAAGACGTCGACGCGGTTGCCGAGTTCGCCCTGCGCCATCGCCGCCAGGCGAGCCGGCCGCCAGAGTCCAGCGCAACACCGCCACCGCCGCCCGCTGCCAGCGCCGCGCAACCCTCCGACCCCGGTCAAGGCCAGTGGGGCGACATGCCGGCGCAGGCCGTTCCGGTGGGCGAACGGCGCACGGTGCCGAGCTGGCCAAAAAAGCCCTGAGCATCCGTCCGCGCCCGGCGGATGCTCGGCCCGGCAAGGGCAACCTCGAACAAGGGCGGCAAGGCGCAGCGCGCGCGGCATCGGCCGGCAAGGTCGACTGGCCGGCTACCCTGCTGCAGGGGCGGCCGCGCCAACGTGACGACCTGCGTTGGCAACAGCGTCGCAGTGCCGCCCAGCAGCTATGGCTGATAGTGGTGGACGCGTCGGCTTCGACCCGCCGACATGGCGCCCTGGCCGAGGCCAAGGGCGTGCTGGCCCAGGTATTCGACGACGCCTACCGGCAACGCGCCCGGTTGGCGCTGCTCACCGCCAGCGGCACCGGGCCGGCCTGGCAATGTCACGGTTTGAAGGCTTCGGCGGCGTTGCAGCCCTGGCTGGCCGAGCTGGGCGCAGGCGGCGGCACGCCACTGCTGGCAGCACTGGACCAGGCTCGCGAATGGCTGCAACAACGCGCAGGCCAGCACCCCCAGGAAGCACAACGCTGCCTGGTGTTCACCGACGGGCGTCTGAAGTCACTGGACGGCGCGGTGCCAATGGCCTGTCCGGCATTGCTGGTGGACATGGAGAAGGGCCCGATTCGGCTGGGTCGCGCCCGCGCTCTGGCCGCGGCGCTGAACGCCGAGTACCAGCATCTGGACGACTTGCCGCGCCGGTAGCCTCAGGCCGCCCGTGGATTGCAGAGCGCCTTGCTCCACACCGGATTGTCGCAACGCGGGCAGGGCAGCGCCTGCTGGTGAACCAGGGTTTCCAGGTGGCCGCAATACTCGCAGGCATACAGGTCCTCGCGATCGGCCGTGGTCAGCGACTCCCGATGCTCGGGCGGGAGGATCGACAACCCCGGCTTCACATCCTCGCGTTCGTGGAAGTACAGGCTGACGTCACCATTCACTTCGAGGATACCCAGCCGCACCTGGCCCAGGTGCTCGACGCCGCGAAGGCGCAGTTCCATCAGGAACTCGGCATGGGTGATGTTGCCGCTCTGCAGCGCCTTGAGCTCGAACACACCGTCGCGAATGATCAGAAACGGCTTGCCCTCCAACCATTCGCCGAAGCGGCCGCTGCGCTCGGTCAAAAAGGTGGTGAGGCGATACAAGATGATCATCGCCAGGAACACCACCAACACGGGCAATACGGGTACGTCCTCGTAGAAGGTCACATCGCCAGCCGCCGAGCCCAGGGTCAGGATCACCACCAGCTCGAACAGCGACAGCTGGCGCACCCCGCGCCGTCCGGCGATTTTCAGAAACAGGAAGACCACCACATAGGCCATGAGCGTACGCGCGACCACCTCGCCCAGAAACCCCGTGTTGACATCACCCAGCAGCACACGGTGCCAATCGAACGCGTTCATGCTCATCCTTGCCGATACCGAAAAGCGGCGATTGTACACCGGCGTCGCGCGGGCTCCGCGAGACGTATCGCTGACGCGCCAATGTCGCGCGACGACGATCCATGACCAGCCCGAAGGGGTTAAACGTCAATTTTCCGTTACCGTTTTGGCACAACTTGCAAGCCGCTGTTTTTGATGTATTTTCCCGAACACGTCCCAGCAAGGAAAGGCCATGCCTGTGAATTCGAATGCCTACCCCTGCGAGCCTTGCGGACTGTTGGGCGATAGTCAGCCCATGCGCGACTTGTACAAGCTCATCAACAAGTTCTCGACCACCGATTCCCCGGTCTTGATCCGGGGTGAAGCGGGTACCGGCAAGCAGTTGATCGCCCGAGCACTGCACCAGCAGTCTGCGCGCCGACTGCAGCCCTTCATCGTCTTCGACTGCCAGGCCCGTGCCCACCGCCCGGGCCAGACGCCACTCTTCGCGCCTGGCTGTGGCGAGACCAATGTGCACCCGTTGTCCGGCAGCGTGCTGCAAGCCGCCCATCGCGGTACCTTGCTGCTCGAGCAGGTACATGGCTTGCCGCTGGACATCCAGGAGCAACTGCTGCGGTTTCTGCAGCGCAAGGGCTCAGGCGAGGTGGACGTGCGCGTGGTGGCCACCAGCGACAGCGACCTGGCAGGCGCCATGCGCAAGGGGCAGCTGCGTGAAGATCTCTACTACCGGCTCAACGTGCTGGAGATCGTCGCGGTACCGTTGCGCGAACGCTACGGCGACCTGGCCATGCTGGCCAATCATTTCACCCAACGCTACAGCCGCGAGAACGGTCGGCGCCATCGCCCGTTCAGCCAGGAGGCGCTGATCGCCATGGGTGAGCATGACTGGCCGGGCAATGTCCGTGAGTTGTCCACTCGGGTTCGCCAGGCCCAGGCACTGGCCCACGGCAACCAGATCGAAGCCGGGGACCTGGGGCTGGGCACCGAGACCCTGGTCGCTGCGCCTTTGGGGACGCTGCAGGATTACAAGCACCGCGCCGAGCGTCAGGCACTGGGCGACGTGCTGTTGCGCCATGGCGGCAACCTGAGCACGGCGGCCAGGGTGCTTGGCGTGTCACGCCCGACGCTGTATCGCCTGCTGCACAAACACCACATGCGCTGAGCGCACGCTAGGGTTGGTCCAGAACATGCCGAATGCTCGCCAGTACCTGTGTTTCACGCGCTCGCCAGTCACCGCTGATGACGGTGCAGGGCAGCGCATGGGCCAGCAGCCAGGCCCGGCTCTGGGCAAAGAAGGCCTGGCGCTGGGACAGCTCGGGTTGACAGCGCTGGCCATCGGCAGTCCATTCCACGCCCTCTGGCGAGAGCAGCAAATGCGCGTCGTAGTGCCGTTGCAGCAGCGCCGTTTCCAGCCACGCCGGGCGGTTGCCGAACAAGGTCTCACTCCAGAGCATATTGCTCAGCAAGTGGGTGTCGAGCACCAGCAACGCCGGTTGCGCGCGGCGGGCGGCATCTTCCCAGGCCAATTGGCCGCGAGCGATGGCGTCGATGTCGGCGTAGCAGGTGTCACGCTGTTCGCGGTCGATGAAGTGGCGCACGTATTCGCCCACCACCACCGCACCCAGTTGCACGCGCATGCGTTCGGCCAGCCAGCTCTTGCCCGACGATTCGGGCCCGCACAGCACCACGACCTTCATGCGGCCACCGCCACGCTCTTGCGCCACTGGTGCCAGCCGTGAATCGCCAGCAGCAGGAACAGTGCGTACAACCCTGCCGTCAGGTACAGCGCCTGATGCACGAACAAGCCGACGAAAATCGCATCGAGGACGATCCACAGCGGCCAGCACTGCTCGCGCTTGGTGGCCATCCACCACTGTGCGACCAGGCTGAAGCCGGTCAGCAGGGCGTCCAGCCACGGCTGGCTGGCGTCGCTCCAGGTGGCCATCGCCGCTCCCAGCGCAAGCCCTGCGACCAGGCCGATGAGCAAACCGCCGAGCAGCGGCGCTGGTGCCAGGCGCGTGACCGGTCGACCATTGGCCGTCGCCGCACCACGGGTCCAGTGCCACCACCCGTACACCTGCACGCCCGCGTACACCACTTGCAACAGCATGTTGGAGTACAGCTTGTAGTCATAAAACACATACGAATAGATCAGTACCATGACCAGGCCGATCGGCCAGCACAGCCAATTCTGCTTGACGGTCAACCACACCGCGATCACGCCCAGCGTGGCGGCGAACAATTCCAAAGGCGACATGGACAATCCCTGGCAGGTGCATGCAATGCATCGAAGGCCGGGATTGTAACCTGCGCCACACTCGCGGCGCGCGTTGCGTGCCGTGGACCTGCCGTAAAGATGAAACTTCAACTCAATCAACGCTCGACGGCGCCGGCATGCGGATTTGCACGACCTGCTCTGATAGCATCGCGGGGCCCGACGGCAATGAGTTCTATTAAACAGACAGGACCGCGCCAGGCGCGCGTCCAATTGGGGGAATGATGGATTTTTGGACCGCCATGCAGGCGTTGATTCTGGGCATCGTGGAAGGCTTGACCGAGTTCCTGCCTATCTCCAGCACGGGCCATCAGATCATCGTGGCCGACCTGATCGGCTTCGGAGGCGAGCGGGCGATGGCCTTCAATATCATCATCCAGCTGGGTGCGATACTGGCCGTGGTGTGGGAGTTTCGCCGCAAGATCCTCGAAGTCGTCACCGGCTTGCCGACCCAGCGCAATGCGCAGCGCTTCACCATCAACCTGCTGATCGGCTTTCTGCCTGCAGTGGTGCTGGGGGTGATATTCGCCGACAAGATCCACGAATACCTGTTCAACCCCATCACCGTGGCCGTGGCGCTGGTGCTTGGCGGCTTCGTCATGCTGTGGGCCGAGAAGCGCGAACATGCCGTGCGGGTTCACCACGTCGATGACATGCACTGGAGCGATGCGCTCAAGGTCGGCTTTGCCCAATGCCTGGCGATGATTCCCGGCACTTCGCGCTCGGGCTCGACCATCATCGGCGGCCTGCTGTTCGGTCTGTCGCGCAAGACGGCCACCGAGTTCTCGTTTTTCCTGGCCATGCCGACCATGGTCGGCGCCGCGGTGTACTCCGGCTACAAGTTCCACCATCTGTTTCAGCCAGCGGACTTCCCGGTGTTTGCGCTGGGCTTCGTAGTCTCGTTCATCTTCGCGATGATCGCAGTGCGCGGCCTGCTCAAGTTCATCGCCACCCATAGCTACGCGGTGTTCGCCTGGTACCGCATCGCCTTCGGCCTGATCATCCTGGCCACCTGGCAGTTCGGCTGGATCGACTGGTCCAGTGCGCAGGGCTGAACCGGCGTCGCGCCGGGCGCCGTCACCGCTGCGAGGCGGGCAGCAGCGTCCCGTGCGATTCCTGGCGCTGAAACTTACGGCCTTCATCCTGCTGTGCCTGTTGCCGTTCCTGGGCGTATTGCGCCTGGCACTGGCCGGGCACCCGGCGCTGCTGGCAGTCTATGCCCTGATGAGTCTGCTTGCGGCCGGGTTGTACTGGCATGACAAGCGCCGCGCCACGGTGCAGGGCCAGCGCATTCCGGAAAGACTGCTGCACGGCGTCGAGCTGCTTGGCGGCTGGCCGGGTGCGCTGCTCGCCCAGCAACTGTTCCGGCACAAGACGCGCAAGGTGTCCTATCAACTGGTGTTCTGGCTGATCGTCGCGCTTCATCAGGCGTTCTGGTTCGATCAGGTCATTTTTGCCGGACAGCACCTGGGTATCACGTTCTGACGCCACGGCCTGCACTTGCAAGCTCAATGCGCGTGACGGCTGCCGGTGGGGTCCTGGATCTGGATGACGCGACCCTTGCTCCAGGCGTCGGCGCCTGGGTCTATTGCCGGCGCGGGGATATCGGCGCGGGCCGCTTTCTTGCTGTCGCTGTCGACACCGAAGCGTTTGTCGCGCTCGCGCACCAGCGCCGGATCGATCTGCCCATCAGCGGTGAAACCCATCATCAGTTGCGGTACGCCCAGGGGCAGCTGCTTGTCCAGATCGGTGTGCCAGGTATGCCAGGTCTTGCCGTAGGTGTTCACCAGTTTTTCCATCAGGGCATGTTCGGCCGGCGCGGGAATGCCCGGCGCTATCAGTTGGCCAGACTTCACTTCGTGGACGTGGCTGTGCCACAACGCTTTCTCGGCCGTGGGCAGTGTGGCGAAGAGCCCGGCGCTGATGATGTATTCGACGCCCATAAGTTTTGCATCCTTGACGTTACCGTCATAAATGACGCACTGAATCACTTCTTCATTGAGGATGGCGCAATAGTGATGGGCTTCCATCTGCGCGCCGGGGTGTCCATTGTAGAAATGAAAGCCATCCAGGTAGGCGTTCAACTCATCGATGGGTGGGCGCGACTGCAGCGCGTTGGCGCCAGCGTCCAGGGTCTTGGTCAGCGCTGTGGCCGGTACGCCGGGCGCGTCTACCTTGGATGCGCTGTTATTGCCGGCGCAGCCCGCGATGGCGAGGGCGGCAAGGCACGTCAACGAGGTGCGCGTGGCAAGGGCCTTTCGAGTGTTCATGCTGGAATCCTTTTCATGGGGGCGAAGCGCAGCCAAGGCTCTGGGAGCAGTGGCCGGCAACAATTCAGGGGCACCTTCATAGAGCCGGACCGCGGACGAGGGTTCAGCCGATCAGACCCTGGTTGCGGTCAGTGGAGGGTTTTCAGCCGCGCCTGCGTAATATTTCACGGAACCGGCGTGTGACTTGGCCCATCCTATGCTGTGTCAGAACCTACCCCCGAGGTTTTGCCAAGGAAGAGCGCCGCGATGGTCCGTCGTTGTGCAGTATTGGTTTTTCTGCTGCTGTTGAGCCTGTTTTCGGTGCAGGCTCAAGCGCTTCCCCATGTCCGCTGGAACGTGGGTTATCACCTGCTGACCTTCAACGACCCGCTCGACGACCAGCCCATGCAAGCCTATGCCTTCTACCCCACCCAGGGACGTACGCATCCGGCCCGATTGGGCGGCTACAGCATCGACGCGCAGCAGGATGCCCCGATCGCCATCGGTCGCTTCCCGCTGCTGATGCTGTCCCACGGCAACACCGGCACCCCCTTGGCCTTGCACGATCTGATCACTGCACTGACGCGCAAGGGCTTCGTGGTGGTGGCGGTGGTCCATCCGGGTGACAACGCCCAGGATCACAGCCGTTTGGGCAAGCTCAGCAATCTGTACGGGCGGCCACTGCAGATCTCCCAGGCGATCACCGCAGCGTTGGGCGATTCGATGTTGTCGCCTTTCGTCAATGCCAACGCAGTTGGGGTGATCGGCTATTCCGCAGGTGGCGAGACGGCATTGATCCTCTCCGGCGCGCGCCCCGACCTGCAGCGCTTGCGCAAGTACTGCGAAGAGCGGCCCTACGACGCCGATGCCTGCCAGACCCGTGGTGAACTGGAAGCCGACCGCGACGACCTGAACCCCGAAGCCGACCCACGGGTACGCGCGCTGTTGTTGATGGCGCCGTTGAGCCTGATGTTCGGTCGCCAGACCCTGGCTGAAGTCCATTTGCCAACCCTGATCTACAGCGGCGATAACGATCAACTGGTGGCCATCGACAAGAATGCCGAGGCGCTGGCGCGCAAGCTGCCGGGAAACACGGACTATCGACTGCTCCCCGGCGCCGGTCACTTTGTTTTCATGGCGCCATGCACGGACGAGCAACGCGACTCCTCGCCGGCCCTGTGTACCGATGCCGACGGCGTGGACCGTGAAGGTATCCACCGCGACCTGATCCACGAAGCCGGCAAGTTCTTCACGCACACCCTGGGTCGGCCTTCACGCGCGGGCCTGCAGACCGCCGATCACTGATCCTGGCGCGACAGCCACGCAGTGAGCCCCAGTGCCGCGAGGGACAGCCCGGCGGCCAGAGCGAAAATCGATCCATAGCCGAATCCGGCCGCTACTGCGCCCATCACCGGTCCGGCAATCGCCAGGGCCAGATCGAAGAACACCGCGAAGGCGCTCAAGCCTGCACCGCGGCTGGTGCCCGGTACCTTGTGGATGGCCAGCACCCCCAGCGCTGGATAGACCAGCGACAACCCCAAGCCGGCCAGCGCTGCACCCGCGAGCGTGAAGGTCGGCGAGGGCGCCAGCCAGAGCAGGCTCAACCCGACCACCTCCGTGGCGATACAGGCCATGGCCACCGTCGAGCCGCCCAGGTGATTGATGCTGTTGATGAACACCAGGCGCGCCGCGATGAAGCTGATGCCGAAGGCGGTCAGGCACCAGGCCGCGCCTTCCCAGCCGCGTTCCACGTAGTAGAGGGTGATGAACGTGGTGAGGGTGCCGTAGCCGATCGACGCCAGCATCAGGCTCATCCCGTGTGGTGCGACCCGGCCGAAGGCCGCCCAGAACGGCATGCGTTCGCCACGCACCACGGGCGCGGCAGGCGTATCGTGGATCATCCACAGCGCCAGCGCGCTCAATAGCATCAGGGCGATGCCCAAGGTCCAGAAGCCGGCGAACCCCACCATCAGCACGCCCAGGGGCGCGCCGATGGCGATTGCGCCATAGGAGGCGATGCCATTCCAGGAAATCACCTTGGCCATGTGCTCGGCGCCGACGCGGCTGATGCCCCAGCTGCTGGTACCCACGCCGATCGCACCCTGGGACAGGCCGAGGACCACACGCCCGGCGATCAGCACCCCCAGGCTCCACTGCGGCACGCTGTGCAGGAACACGGATACGAAGGTCAGCGCGCCGCTGATACCGATACCGATCAAGCCGTAGACAATGGTGCGTTTGGTGCCCAGGGCATCGGCCATACGCCCGGCACTCGGACGGCTGAGCAGGGTGGCCAGGTACTGCGCGCCGATCACCACGCCAGCCGCTACGGCGCTGAAGCCCAGCTGATCGTGAACGTAGCCCGGCAACACGGCAATCGGCAGCCCGATGGAGATGAAGGCAATGAAGGTGTAGAAGACGATGGAGATGATTTGCAGGTTGATGGACGACGAAGGGGTAGGGTGGGCAGACTCGGTCATGGGCTCGTTCGCAGGCGTGCGCTTGGGGTCCCCTCGGACAGGGAACGTTGGTTAAAGCAAAGCAGGCTATCGATTGTTTGCAACTCTTCGACACAACGCGACGCTGCTACAACCACAACGCAAGCCGCGTCATCGCAGATGGCGCGGCTTGCACGAATCCCTGTAGCAGCGGCGCAAGCCGCGTCCCGGTTCGCCGCGCTGCGTCAGGCACACCGCCTCGCCGGTGGCGCAGCTTGCACGAATCCCTGTAGCAGCGGCGCAAGCCGCGTCCGGGTTCGCCGCGTTGCGTCAGGCACACCGCACTGGCCGGTGACGCGGCTTGCGCCGCTGCTACAGGGGCTGTTCCAGCAACGCAACGGTTTTCTCGTCGGGCTCACCATTGAAGAACCGGTCGAGCACTTGCTGGAAGCACACCTGCTCAGGTGCGACGCTGGCAAACAAGGTCATGCATGAACGCAGTTTCATATCATCGGGACTGCCGAACATGGCTGTCACGCTCTTGCCCGAATGCTCGAGCACGGTCCGTGTGCACTCCAGAAGCCGAGCGCCCAGTAACGGATCGTGCAGATAGGCCACTGCTTCGGCAGCGCCGCTGATCGCGTAGAAACGCGCCGTCTCGCTCCGCCCCAGGCCGGCCAGTTGGGGAAAGACGAACCACATCCAGTGAGTGCGCTTGCGGCCGCTGCGCAATTCTTCGAGGACATCGGAGTACACCACGCGTTGGGCGTCGATGAAGCGGTTCAGATCGAAGGTGTCGTTCATGGCAGGTACTTCCCCCAGGAATTGTGTGCAATTGTGGCCGCTATCAGGCAGTGGAGTTCCATCTACCCGTATCGTCACTCTTGAGCTAACAGTACTTCCACACCCAGCTTGCGGATCGCCTCGGCGGCCACGTCAGTCAACTCGCTGTCGCTGATGACCACATCGAACTGCTCGAGCCCGGCGATCTTGTACATCCCGAACGTACCGTATTTGGAACTGCTGGTGATGAGCACCCGCTGAGACGCCGACTGCATCGCCACCTGCTTGACCTCGACCTTGAGCGCCGAAGGCGTGGTGATGCCCCGTTGCAGGTCCCAGGAACTGGTGGACATGAATGCAATATCGGTCGCCAGCTGGCGCAATGTGGCCACTGCCAAACCACCCACGCACGAGCGGTTAGGATGGTCGAGCAGCCCGCCGGTGTGAATCACGTCCACATGCAGCGCTTCGGCCAGAGCATGAACGATGCCGAAGTCGTTGGTCACCACGGTCATGCCCGAGAGGGCCGCGATATGCGGAACAACCTCCAGTGTGCTGGTGCCAGCATCCAGATACACCGTCATGTCATCGTGTAACAAACCTGCGGCGAGCCTTGCCATCGCCTGTTTCTGCGGCTGCTCGGCGACCGCCTTGGACTGATGGCTGGGTTCGCTGTGCAACTGGCTGGCAATGCGCACGCCACCGGGCACCGAGTAGGCGCGGCCTTCCTGCTCCAACACACTGATATCGCGGCGCACGGTCATGTGCGAGCAATCGAACATTTCCGTCAGTTGGTGCACGCTGAGCACCTGGTGCTTGCGCAACTGGCGCAGGATCTGTTCCCGGCGCTGGTCGGGAATCATCGGTGCGGCGCCAGTGATGGCGAGGTCCTCGTCGGTGGGCATTCAGGCTCCGGGGCGTGCAGGCAGATGGTCAGGCGGCCATCTTAGCGAATCACCGCCTCGATCAATAGAACGCCGATCAAACCGATCACCGATTGCAGGCACAGCATCAGGGTCCAGGTGCGGAAGGTCTGAGCCACACTGAGTTGGAAGTACTCCTTGAACAGCCAGAAACCCGAGTCATTGACGTGGGAGAGCATCACGGCACCCGAGGCGGTGGCCAGTACCAACAGCTCCGGTGACAGGCCCGGATAGGCCAGTGCCAGGGGCGCGACGATCCCGGTGGCAGCGACGGTGGCGACTGTCGCAGAACCGACGCAGATGCGCAGTAGCGCCGCAATGCCCCAGCTTAAAATCAGCGGATTGACCGCCCAGCCAGAAGCATGGTGAGTGATCAGTGCATCTAGGTGAATGGTAGTGAGCATTTCCTTGAAGCCACCGCCAGCGCCCAGAATCATCACGATCGCGCCCAGCGGTGCCAGGCCCTGGCTGGCCATCTTCTGCACCTGGCCCAGGTTGAACCCGGCGCGCAGGCCCAAGGCGAAGAAGGCAAAGATGACCGCGATCAACAACGACAGGATCGGGTTGTTCAGGGCGTTGAATACCCCGTAGGCCATCGAGCCCTTGACGCTGAAGGCCAAGCCCAGGGTGCCGACCAGCATCAGGCCGGGCGGCAGCAGCACGGCGATGATCGATGACAGCAGCGACACCTGGTTTTGATCCGGGCTGACTTCCCGCGCGCCCACTGGGCCTGCGCTGAGGTCGGGCGCCGGGCCGAACCAGGGGCTGATCAGGCGGGTGAAGATCGGGCCGCAGATGATCGCGGTCGGCACGGCGATCAGCAGGCCATAAAAGATGGTCAGTCCGGTATTGGCATGGAACGCTGCGACCGCCAGCGTCGGGGCCGGGTGCGGCGGCAGCAGACCGTGAGACACATACAGGCCGGCGGCCAGGGGCAGACCTATGTAAAGCAGATGGCTATTGGTGCGTTTTGCCACCGTATAGACCAGCGGGGCCAGCATGATGAAGCTGACGTCGAACAGGTGCGGCATGCCGATCAGCAAGGCGGCGGCGCAGATCGCCCAGGGCGCGTACTGCACCGGACGCTGGCCGATAAAGGCATTGGCGATGCGGTCGGCGCCGCCCGAGCCCAGCAGGATACCGCCCAGCAGCGTACCCAGGCCGATCACCGGGCCGGTCTTGGCCAGCGCCGAGCCGAAGCCCTTGGCGAAGCTGTCGATGGTCTCGCCGGCGCCCGCACCACTGAGCAGGCCAAGGCCGATCGCGGTAAGGGTCAGGGCCAGGAACGGGTTGAGCTTGAGCTTGGTGATGAGCAGGATCAACACCACGATGGCGCCGGCGGCCATCGCGAAAATCAGCAGTTCGCTATTCATGTTTTTATGGAACCTGTGAAGTGGACGTCGGTGCCCGTGTCGGGCACCGGTATCGGCTGAAAGCCGCTGTGCGATCAGGCCGATTGCAGGCCGGTCTGCCAGGCGCGGTGCAATTCATCGTTGTACTGCTCGATGTCACCCATCAGCAGCAACTCGCCAGCTTTGATGTCCCGCGTGGCGGTTGCGTGGGCTGCCAGGTACAACGGAGCGATATCGTCGGGGGCATCCGAACGCCCGATCAGCACGGCCTGCACACCGGTGACATCGTGGTGGTGGCCACCCATTTTCAGCACGGTGCCTGCAGCGATATCGATCGTGGCGCGTCCGGCCAGAATGGTCGACTGGCTCGGTTTGTCGGTGCCCGACGCACGTTTGTGCAGCACGGCGTTGAGCAGGGTGATCGGCGTTTCCACACCCATGAAGTGGTAGGGCAGGTACAGGCAGGCGTAGCGTCCGTTGCGGCTGACCACGTGGCCTTTCTGCGCGAGCAATTCCCAGGTCGGTTTGTCGTGGGTGCGGATGATCACGAACACACCCCCGGCAAAGCTCGCCTCGTCGGGTAGACGCAGCACGTTGAACACCTCGATCACGCCGCTGCGACCCAGCACACCACCGTCTTCACGCAAGGCGTAGATGTCGGCCAGTTCGCTGGTACGAGCAATCGGGTAGTGCAGCAGTTCCACGTCCGGCACCAGGCCGGTGTTGGTAGCCACCACCGACATTTCGCAATAGTCAGCGGTGGCGGACGTCTTCAGGCCATTCAAGGCGGCGCGGCGTGCTGCAAGGGTGGCTGGAATGTCATCGCCCAGGCGCAGCAATTCGCCCATGGCTGGCGCGGAAATGGTGGTATCAAGCTGGGTGATGCTGCCGTCCTCGGGGTTGAACACCAGATCGTATTCACTGGACTTGCCCGCCGCGACGATGTCCAGCTTGAGCACACGCGCCCAGCTGACCCAGCCGATCAGGTTGGCCGGCTGATCGCCGTCGGCGGTGGTGTAGACCACATCGTGTTGTGCGGCAAGGCGGGACAGGGCGATACCCGCAACAGAGTCCACTTCCTTGCTGACCATGGCGACGTGACGACCGTCCTCGATGGCGCGCCGGGCGACCTGGTAGCCAATCGCAGGGTTGCCGGTGGCTTCCACCAGGATGTCGTAGCGGGCAGCCTGCAGCAGGGCGACGTCGGCGACCAGCACAATGGCATCGGACGGTGCGCTGGCAACCGCGGCCGCATCCTTGCAGATGTACAGCTGTTCTGCGGCAAAGCCTAGTTCGACGCACAACCCATGCAGGCCGGGCACGTCCAGGTCGCACAGAACGGCGGGGACCAGGTTGGGCATCAGCTGCGTCTGGGCCAGCAAGGTGCGCGAGAAACCACCCTTGGCGCCGGTGAGTGCGTAACGTACGGCCTGGCCGGCTTGTGCAGCGAACAGCAATTCGAAATTCATGGTTCGTCCTCGGTGAAGGGAAAATCGGCAGCGACCACCGGATGAACAATATTTGTTATGGATTCGTAGCTCCCGAGTGACAGCACGATAGTGCGGTTTTCACAGTAAGGTCAATTTATTTAACATGGATTAACACTAGGCTTGCTTTCGCTTGTAGTATTGGGTCATTGAATCGCTCAGATGAACCAATAATTAACATGCGCCGTGCCCGCCACGGTGACCTGTGCAGGAGATGCCACTCATGACCGCTGTCCATCGCCCGCTGCTCGGCTGCATTGCCGACGACTTCACCGGTGCTACCGATCTCGCCAACATCCTGGTGCGCGGCGGCATGCGCACGGTGCAATCGATTGGCGTTCCAGACAGTGATCTGGCCGAGTTCGCCGAGGCGGATGCCATCGTCATTGCTCTAAAATCCCGTACCACGTCGGCGGCCAGCGCCGTAGCCGAATCGTTGCAGGCGCTGGCGTGGCTGCGCGAGCGTGGCTGCCAACAGTTCTTCTTCAAATACTGCTCGACGTTCGATTCGACCGCAGTGGGCAACATTGGCCCGGTCACCGAGGCACTCCTGGAAGCCCTCGGCAGCGATTTCACCATCGCCTGTCCGGCGTTCCCGGAGACCGGCCGCACCCTGTTCCGCGGTCATCTGTTCGTTCAGGACAGCCTGCTCAATGAATGCGGCATGCAGCACCACCCGCTCACACCGATGAAAGATGCCAACCTGGTCCGCGTGCTGGACGAGCAAACCACCGGCGCGGTGGGTCTGCTGCGCTACGACGTGGTTGGGCAGGGCGCCTCTGCGGTGGCCATGCGTATGGACGAACTGCGAGCCGAAGGCGTGCGCGTGGCCATTGCCGATGCCGTGAGTGACGACGATCTACAGACGCTGGGGCGTGCCTGCGCCGGGCTGGCGTTGATCACCGGCGGCTCGGGCGTCGCTCAGGGCCTGCCGGAGAACTTCCGCCGCCAGGGCCTGTTGCGCACAGGCGACGCATCCGCCATGCCGGTCATCGAAGGCCGTGCCGTGGTGTTGGCAGGCAGTACCTCCAAGGCTACCAACGGGCAGGTCGCTGCCTGGCTGGAAGCAGGTCGCCCGGCCTTTCGCATCGACCCACTTGCAATCGCACGAGGCGAACCGGTCGTAGCCCAGGCTGTAGCGTTCGCCGACCGTGACCAAGCGGTGCTGATCTACGCCACCAGCAGCCCCGAGCGAGTGGCTGCCGTGCAACGGGAGTTGGGTGCCGAACACGCAGGCGCCATGATCGAAGCGGCGCTGGGCGAGGTCGCGACACAACTGCAAGGCAAGGGCTGGCGCCGGTTCGTCATCGCGGGCGGGGAAACTTCCGGTTCGGTGGTGCAGGCGTTGCGCGTCAAAGGCTTGCGTATCGGCCGGCAGATCGATCCTGGCGTGCCGGCTACCGTAGCCTTTGGCGGCTCCAATGCGCTTGCGCTGACGCTCAAGTCAGGCAACTTTGGCAGCGTGGACTTTTTTCCCAAAGCGCTGGCTTGCCTGGCGGGAGATTTTTCGTGAGAAATGAAAACGACCTGCGCGAAGAAATCTGTGAAGTCGGCCTGAGCCTGTTCGGGCGTGGGTATACCGTCGGCAGCGCCGGCAACATCAGTGCACGCCTTGACGACGGTTGGCTGATCACCCCTACCGATGCTTGTCTCGGAAGGCTGCAGCCCCACGCCATTGCCAAGGTCACCACGGCGGGTGAATGGGTCAGCGGTGACAAACCTTCCAAGACCCTGGCCCTGCACCGGCAAGTTTACGACCGAAACCCAGGAGTCAACGGCGTGGTCCACACCCACTCCACTCATCTGGTGGCCCTCACTTTGGCTGGGGTGTGGAGCGCGCAGGACATCTTGCCGCCGCTCACGCCTTATCAGGTCATGAAGGTGGGCCGCATCCCGTTGATCCAGTACCAGCGCCCAGGCTCGCCCGACGTGGCGACGCAAGTTGCCGCACTGGCCGATCAGGTGAGGGGGGTCATGCTGGAACGGCTTGGCCCGGTTGTCTGGGAAAGCTCGGTGTCAAAGGCCAGCCATGCGCTGGAAGAACTGGAGGAAACCGCACGGCTGTGGCTGATGACCGAGCCACGACCTGCGCCCTTGAGCCAGGCAGCCGTCGAAGAACTCAAGAGGGTGTTCGGTTGCGCCTGGTGAGGCATTGACCCTACTTGTGAAAAGGCCATCGTTGGGCTTTACTGGAACCAGCGTCCTACAAAAATCACAAGAGACGAAGCTGATGAGCAATTCCGTGAAGATTCGCAAAAGCGACAGCCATGTCGATGCCTGGGCCATAGGCTTCATGATCGTTGTGATCGTGGCGACGGCGGTGTACTGGTTCAGTCGCGGCTGAACCCGTACCCGCCACGGAATCTGCGTTAGTTGTCATAACCCAGGTTCGGCGCCAGCCAGCGTTCGCTGACTGCCAGCTCCTGTTTCTTGCGTTCGGTGTAGGCCTGCACCTGATCGCGATCGACCTTGCCCACGGCAAAGTACTGCGCCTGTGGGTGGGCGAAGTACCAGCCGCTGACCGCAGCCGCGGGGAACATCGCGTAGTGCTCGGTCAGGGTCACGCCGCTTTGCCCGTTGTCATCGAGCAGGTCGAACAGCGTGCCTTTCTCGGTATGGTCCGGGCACGCGGGGTAGCCAGGGGCAGGGCGGATGCCTTTGTACTGCTCCTTGATCAACGCCTCGTTGTCCAGTGTCTCTTCGGGGTCGTAGCCCCAATGCTCCTTGCGCACCTGCTGGTGCAACCACTCGGCGCAGGCCTCGGCCAGGCGGTCGGCCAAGGCCTTGACCATGATCGAGTTGTAGTCGTCGCCGTTGTCCTGATAGGCCTTGGCGACTTCTTCGGCGCCGATGCCAGCGGTGGTGATGAAGCCGCCCACGTAGTCGGTCACGCCACTGTCCCTGGGTGCGACGAAGTCGGCCAGGGAAAAGTTCGGCTTGCCATCGGTCTTGATGGTCTGTTGGCGCAGGTGATGCAGGCGCGCCAGCGGCTGGCCATCGTCGCCATACACTTCGATATCGTCGTGTTCCACCTGGTTGGCGGGCCAGAAACCGAACACCGCGCGGGCGCGGATGAGTTTCTCGTCGATCAGCTTGCGCAGCATCACCTTCGCGTCCTCGAACAACGCGGTGGCCGCTTCACCCACCACCTCGTCGGTGAGAATGCGCGGGTACTTGCCGGCCAGGTCCCAGGATATGAAAAACGGTGTCCAGTCGATGTACTCGGCCAGTACGTTGAGGTCGATGTCATCCAGTACCCTGGCGCCGGTAAAGGTCGGCTGCACGGGGTGGTAGGTACTCCAGTCGAAGGTGGCCTTGGCCGCGATGGCGTTGGTATAGCTCAAGCGCTCGGTGCGCGCACTGCGGTTGGCCGTACGCTCGCGAACCTCGATGTATTCCAGGCGAGTCTTCTCGACGAACGCCGGCTTGAGTTCCTTGGACAGCAACTGGGTGGCAACCCCCACCGCCCGCGAGGCGTCGGTCACATAGATGACCGCGTCGTTGCTGTACTTGGGCTCGATCTTCACCGCCGTGTGCGCCTTGGAGGTGGTGGCACCGCCGATCATCAGCGGCAGGTGGAAGTCCTGACGCTGCATTTCCCGGGCAACGTGAACCATCTCGTCGAGCGAAGGGGTGATCAGGCCGGACAGGCCGATGATGTCGCACTTCTGCTCGCGGGCGACCTGCAGGATCTTGTCGGCGGGCACCATGACGCCCAGGTCGACGATGTCGTAGCCGTTGCAGCCCAGCACCACGCCAACGATGTTCTTGCCGATATCGTGGACGTCGCCTTTCACCGTGGCCATCAGGATCTTGCCCTTGGCTTCGGGCTTGTCGCCTTTCTCCAGCTCGATGAACGGAATCAGGTGGGCCACGGCCTGCTTCATCACGCGCGCCGACTTGACCACCTGGGGCAGGAACATCTTGCCCGAGCCGAACAGGTCGCCAACGATGTTCATGCCCGACATCAACGGGCCTTCGATGACCTCGATCGGGCGCTTGAACGACTGTCGCGACTCCTCGGTATCTTCGACGATGTGCGTGGTGATGCCCTTGACCAACGCGTGTTCCAGACGCTGGTTGACCGGCCAGCCGCGCCATTCTTCGGTCTCGGCTTCCTTGACGCTGCCGTCGCCCTTGAACTTGTCGGCGATGGCAAGCAGGGCGTCGGTGCCTTCCGGGGTGCGATTGAGCACCACGTCCTCGACGCGGTCACGCAGCTCGGCCGGAATCTGGTCATAGATTTCCAGCTGGCCGGCGTTGACGATACCCATGGTCAGGCCGTTGCGGATGGCATGCAGCAAGAACACCGAATGGATCGCCTCGCGCACCGGATTGTTGCCACGGAACGAGAACGACACGTTGGACACGCCGCCGCTGGTCAATGCATGGGGTAACTCGTCGCGGATGTAGGCGCAGGCATTGATGAAGTCGACGGCATAGTTGTTGTGTTCTTCGATGCCGGTGGCCACGGCAAAGATGTTCGGGTCGAAGATGATGTCTTCCGGGGGGAAGCCGACCTGGTCGACCAGAATGTCGTAGGAGCGCTTGCAGATTTCCTTCTTGCGCGCCTCGGTGTCGGCCTGGCCTGCTTCGTCGAAGGCCATGACCACCACCGCCGCGCCGTAGCGCTTGCACAGCATGGCGTGATGGATGAAGGCCTCCACGCCTTCCTTCATGCTGATCGAGTTGACGATGCCCTTGCCCTGGATGCACTTGAGCCCGGCTTCGATCACTTCCCACTTGGAGGAGTCGATCATGATCGGCACCCGCGAGATGTCCGGCTCGCCAGCGATCAGGTTGAGGAAGGTGACCATCGCCTTCTGCGAGTCGAGCATGCCCTCGTCCATGTTGATGTCGATCACCTGCGCGCCGGCTTCTACCTGCTGTAGGGCGACTTCCAGGGCCTCGGTGTAGTTGTCCTCGCGGATCAGCCGCGCGAAGCGCGCGGAGCCGGTGATGTTGGTGCGCTCGCCGACGTTGACGAACAACGACTGGCGGTCGATGGTGAACGGCTCCAGACCCGACAACCGGCAGGCTTTGGGAATGTCCGGGATCGCCCGCGGCGCATAGCCGGCCACTGCCTTGGCGATGGCTTCGATATGCCCCGGGGTGGTGCCGCAGCAGCCACCGACGATGTTGAGAAAGCCGCTCTGGGCAAACTCTTCGATGATCTTCGCGGTTTCCGAAGGCAACTCGTCGTATTCGCCAAAGGCGTTCGGCAAGCCCGCGTTGGGGTGCGCCGAAACGTAGGTGCCGGCCTTGTTCGACAGCTCTTCCAGGTAGGGGCGCAGCTCGCTGGCACCCAGCGCGCAGTTCAGGCCTACCGAGATCGGCCTGGCATGGCTTACCGAGTTCCAGAAGGCCTCGGTGGTCTGCCCTGACAGGGTGCGACCGGACGCATCGGTGATGGTCCCGGAAATCATGATCGGCAGCTCGAAGCCCAGTTCCTCGTACACCCCCTGCACGGCGAAGATCGCCGCCTTGGCGTTGAGGGTGTCGAAGATGGTCTCGATCAGGATCAGGTCGGCGCCGCCCTCGATCAGGCCTTTGGTGGCTTCGGTGTAGTTTTCCACCAGCTCGTCGAAGGTGACGTTGCGGTAGCCGGGGTTGTTGACGTCGGGGGACAGCGAGCAGGTGCGGCTGGTCGGGCCCAGCACGCCGGCAACGAAGCGCGGTTTGTCCGGGGTTTCCAGGGTCTTGACGTCGGCGACGCGACGGGCCACCCGCGCACCTTCAACGTTGAGCTCGTACACCAGCGACTCCATGCCGTAGTCGGCCTGGGACACCTGGGTGGCATTGAAGGTGTTGGTTTCCAGAATGTCGGCGCCCGCGTCCAGGTAGGCCTTCTCGATGGCGGCGATCACATCCGGGCGGCTGAGCAGCAACAGGTCGTTGTTGCCCTTGACGTCGCTTGGCCAATCGGCGAAGCGCTCACCCCGATAATCCTCTTCCTCGAGCTTGTAGCTCTGGATCATCGTGCCCATGCCGCCGTCGAGAATCAGGATGCGCTCTTTGAGGGCTTGCTGGAGGGCTTGAAGGCG
Organism: Pseudomonas baltica; assembly: GCF_014235765.1. Lineage (GTDB taxonomy): Bacteria > Pseudomonadota > Gammaproteobacteria > Pseudomonadales > Pseudomonadaceae > Aquipseudomonas > Aquipseudomonas baltica. The sequence goes on along the minus strand of NZ_JACMYH010000001.1, from coordinate 573,530 downwards.
AGCACTGCGGTCGGACATGGGAACCACTCTTTCAGAAAATTCGGACACTGTGACAGGTGGCGGATAATAGCAAACCTGTGCGCTATTTGATCATCACAAGGATTGCCATGAATTTCACTCATGTTGAGAACGCCGGGCTCGTGCCTTTTCAATCCCTTGCACGAAACCCCGAAAGAGGCTTGCAGCCGGTCAGTCGTTGACGCGTGTCGCGACCTTTTCGAGATTTTTGCAGTCCCACCCCTCGGAATGCCCTGAAAAGGGGCGCGAATTCTCGTTTCAAAAGGCGGTACGCATGCTGATTTCGCTTCAAGCTTTAAGGGCCCTGGCCGCCTGGATCGTAGTCTGCCATCACTTCATGCAGATTTTCTTCGACTTCCATGCCGCAGGCCCCATCGGTCAGTTCTTCACTGACCGGGGCGCGGTGGGCGTCGATATCTTTTTCGTCATCAGTGGGTTGGTCATCTACCTGTCGACCCAGGACAAGCAGATGCCCGCGGGGCGCTTCCTGCTCAACCGTGTCATTCGCATCGTCCCGGCCTATTGGCTGTACACCGCCTTGATGGGGCTGATGCTGGTCAGTCTGGGCCAATGGCTGCCTCATGCCGCGATCGACCTGCCGCACTTCATCCTCTCGCTGCTGTTCATTCCTTCGGAAAATCCCGGTGGCTACGGCCTGTACCCGACGCTGAACGTGGGCTGGACACTCAACTACGAGATGTTCTTCTACCTGCTGTTCTCGCTGGTGTTCACCGTGCCGCAGCGTTACCGCCCGCTGATCGTCGCCGCCGCGCTGGTCGCGGTCAGCGAAGTACTCGGCCGCTATGGGGTGGTCAGCCGCTTCTATCAGAACAACATCATCTACGAGTTCCTGCTGGGCATCGGCATCGGCATGCTCTATCGCCGCGGCTGGATCGCCCAGGGCTTGTGGCTACCCCTGGCCGTGATCATCGTGTCGGCGGTGCTGATCTATCACCTGGACTCCAGCGACCGGCTGCTGCACTGGGGCTTGCCCAGCGCCTTGATCGTCCTGGCCTGCGTGGCCATGGAGCCGCACTTCCGTGGCAGCCGCCTGCTCAAGACCCTGGGCGATTGTTCGTATTCGGTGTACCTGGTGCACGTGCTGGTGCTCTACGCCGGTTGGCTGGCCAGCGTCCACTGGCATCTGAACCCGTATTGGGTGTTTGCGTTCTGCGTGCCCACTATCGCCCTGGTGTCGTGGGCCAGCTACGTGTGGATCGAAAAGCGTCTGTACCAACGGGTCAAGCACTGGACCGACGCTCGCCTGGATTCGACCTCGATGGCCCGTACGGGGTGATTCCCGACCAAAACAGTCAGGCTTTGTCAGCGTCGTCGGATTCGCGTAAACTGCTGGCAAGTCTGTGAGGAACCACTATGAGCGCTATAACGATTACCGACGCTGCGCACGATTACCTGGCCGATCTGCTGAGCAAGCAGAACACGCCCGGAATCGGCATTCGCGTGTTCATCACCCAGCCAGGCACCCAGTACGCAGAGACGTGCATTGCCTACTGCAAACCGGGTGAAGAAAAGCCGGAAGACACCGCCCTGGGCCTGAAAAGCTTCACCGCCTGGATCGACGCCGTCAGCGAAGCCTTCCTCGACGACGCCGTGGTCGACTACGCCACCGACCGCATGGGCGGGCAGCTCACCATCAAGGCGCCCAACGCCAAGGTGCCGATGGTCAACGGGGACAGCCCCGTCAACGAGCGCATCAACTACTATCTGCAAACCGAGATCAACCCCGGCCTGGCCAGCCACGGCGGGCAAGTCAGCCTGATCGACGTGGTCGAAGACGGCATTGCCGTGCTGCAGTTCGGCGGTGGTTGCCAGGGTTGCGGCCAGGCCGACGTCACCCTCAAGGACGGTATCGAGCGCACCCTGCTCGAGCGCATCCCGGAGCTCAAGGGCGTTCGCGATGTCACCGACCACACCCAGAAAGAAAACGCCTACTACTAGCTAGGCAGGCTGCCCCCGCGCCAGGACGCGGGGCCCGCATCCGATTCGCTGCGCCCAAGCAGCACGATGCGGGCGGCTACTGGCCGAAGCGCTGGGCGTAACCTTGCGGACTCACCCCAAGCACCTTCTGAAAACTGCGCCGCAGGTTTTCCGCATGGCCATAGCCGCACAGGCGCGCCACGCTCTGCAACGACAATTGCCCGCCCTGGATCATCGCCCGGGCCGCTTCCAGGCGGACGCGCTCGATATGCCGCGCCGGTGTGATGTTCAGTTCGGCGAAGAAAACCCGGTACAACGTCCGCGGCGTCATGTTGGCCTTGTGTGCCAGCGCTTCCAGGGACAGATCGGCGCTCAGGTTCAGTGCGATCCATTCCAGCAACTCGGTCAGCCTCGACGTCGTTCCGTTGCAGCGCGCCAGGTGTGGGCTGAATTGCGTCTGTCCACCCGAACGCTTGAGAAACAGCACCAGGCGGCGAGCGACGGCGAGGGCCAGGGGGCGGCCCAGGTCGGCCTCGATCAACGCCAGCGCCAGGTCGATCCCGGCGGTGACGCCTGCCGAGGTGAAAATGTGGCTGTGCCCGTCCTTGTCCGAGGGATCGTAGGTGTGCAGCCGATCGCCTTGCACCTGCACATTGGCAAAGGCCTGCAAGGCCTCGACATCGTCCCAGTGAGTGGTGGCGATCAAGCCGTCCAGTAAGCCCGCGCTGGCGAGCATCAGCGCTCCCGAGCATACCGAACCCAAGCGTCGGACCGTGGGCGCGGCCTCGCGCAACCAGGCGAGCAGGGCAGTGTTCGCGCACTGTTCGGCATCGCTGCTGCCGCCGGGCAGCAGCACCGTGTCCAGGGTGCTGCAGTCCACCGACAGCCAGCTGGCGTCGGCATGCAGTTTCAACCCGGCGGAGGTCGCCACGGCGCCCGCTGCCTCCCCCAGCAGCTGCAATTGGTAGAGTGGCGCCAGGCCCTGGCGGGCCAGCTCGACGTTGGCCGAGGCGAACACCTGCATCGGGCCGGTCACATCCAGGCTCATCACCCCGGGATAGATCAGGCAAGCAATCACTTTGGTGGAATCAGCCATGCAGTCCATGTCGTTCAAGAACGGTACAGGTGGGCATGGCCCGCACGGTACAGCGCCGAGTCGGCGAAACTGTCCGTGTGCAGCACGTGCCCCACGAGAATCAGCGCACTGCGCCGGAAGTCCTTGGCTGCGACCTTGAGCTGGATATCCGCCAGGGTGCCCAGCACGAAGTCCTGATCCGGCCAGCTAGCCTTGTGAATCACGGCAACCGGGCAATCCGCGCCGTAGCTGGGCAGTAGCTCGGCGACGATTCGATCCAGATTCTTCACACCCAGGTGAATGGCCAACGTCGCGCCGTGCCGGGCCAGGCTGCCCAAGCTTTCACCCGGCGGCATCGGCGACTTGTCGCCATAGCGGGTGAGAATCACCGTCTGCGCCACATCGGGCAGGGTCAGCTCCACGCCCAGCAGCGCTGCGCAAGCGGCCGTAGCGGTCACGCCAGGAATGATCTGGTAGTCGATGCCATGTTCACGCAGGCAGCGAATCTGCTCACCGATCGCGCCATACAGGCCGGGATCGCCGCTGTGCACCCGCGCTACGTCTTCGCCCCGGTCATGGGCTTGGCGCATCAGCTCGATGATCTGTTGCAGGTGCAGCTCGGCGCTGTTGTGCACCTGGTGCGCGGTGTGCCCTTCGAGCACCGCGTCGGGCACCAGCGAGCCGGCATAGATGATCACCGGGCAACGACGGATCAGGCGCTGGCCCTTGACGGTGATCAGCTCCGGATCGCCCGGTCCGGCGCCGATGAAATAAACGGTCATGGGGATTCCTGACAGGCGGAGGGGTGAATGATATTCAAGTTGAACGCACAGCGCAGCCGGTCTGCTCCATCATGCTGGCGATGGCCAGGGTCACCACCGCCGTGTGCCGCCGTTTGACACGCAGTATCGACGCAGACGCCGTGCAGTGCTCGGCCATGGCCAGGGCGGCGCTTTCGGCCACACCCTGGCAACCGGTCGCTGCGAATGAGCGCGCGGAACGATGGCTGAGTCGATCCTCAAAGCGCCCCAGCGCCTGCGCGCTGTAGGTGGCGAAAGGCAAACCAAGGCGTTCGGCCAGCAGTAGCAGCCCTGGCTCGTGTGCCTTGAGGTCGATGCTGGCCAGCCCCTGCACATCCGCCCAGTCAAGCCGGTGTTCGAGCAGGGTTTGTTCCAGCAGTTCGTGCAGCGCCTGCGCGCTGCAGCCCCGGCGACAACCGAACCCTACCCACAGCGCCGTCATCGGATTCAGCCACGGGCTCGGCGAAACAACCAGGTACTGATCAGGCCCAGGGCCAGCCAGAACACCGCATTGGTTACCAGTGAAGCAATCACGAACTGCTGTTCCAGCGCTTCGGGCGCCAGGCTCGCATGCTGTTCGGGTTGGGGCGCGCCAATGAGGTGCGGTACCAGCACGATGGCCAGGCCCAGCGCCTTGAGCAGCATGCCGCGGCCGAACACCAGCAACGCCAGGCCCGCAGCTGTCGACGCCGCCGTGCCGATCCACCAGGTTTGCCGCAATGCCAGGTCTGCCGCCTGCGTGCCGGGCAGTTCCGGCGGCAGGCCCAGGTTCGGCGCCAGGCAGAACACCGCGAATCCACCCAACCCCCACAACAGCCCCTGGGCATTGCGACCGGGTGCCCGCAGCGTATAGAGCGCGACCAGCATCAGGGCGAAGCCGACGGCTACTACCAGATTGCCCCCGGCCGTGGACAGCACGCGCTGCCAGCCGTTTTCGGGTTCCCAGGCCTCGGCGTGCTCGTGCTCGTGCTCGGCGCCTGCGGCATCGGCATGCTCATGCTGCGCGGCAGGTGTTTCATAGGTTTCACCCTCAAGGATCAGCGGGGCGACCCAGAGGGCTTGCAGAAGCGTCAACAACAAAGCGGCCAGCAGCCCGCTGAACCCGGCGGTACGTACGATGTGCCTGATCATCTCGGTATTCCTCAATGGCACGGAAAGGCGGCGCTGTGCCGGGTGTCGTGAGCGGCGTTGTGCACGGCTTCGATATGCGAGAAACCGGCGAAGCCGACCAGGCAGCAGCCCAGCAGGAACGTACCAGTCGCCAGCGCAATGCGCTGGGCGAGGGTGGCGGTATGCGTTTGGGCGTGTTCAGGGCTGGTTGAGACGGTGCTGGACATGGCGTTCCCTCTGGTGGTCCCGACGGTGGCGGCTCCACGGTATGTGGTTCCGACAATCGGGCACGCGCACGCAGAAAGCCTGGCGCAGGCGCGCCATGCTCGCAACAGCGCCCGCCCACCGCGGGTTTGTCGATCACAGACAGTCTGGGCCGGTCTCCGGGCTTGCGAGGGGCGGCGTGAGCCAGCCTTGAAAGCGTCGCCTTCCCACACCCATGACAGGCGCAGTGGATCTGACACTTCTCTCGCTTACCGTTGCGGGGGCAGCACCGGACTTGCGCCAGCATCCAATCGAAGCTGGCACTCACCGGTTTCCCGTTTCACCCTGTGAAGGGCACCCAAACGAAGCGCCTAGCAAATCATGTCGACGCGGGGCCGTCAATCCGTGCCCATGCCAGCGAGCGCCGGCGCCTGTAGAATGCTGCCGCGGTCCGCACTTTCCCATCCGACAAGGAGTTCCCCATGCCCGAAGAAGGCAACATGCTACAAGCCGCCGTGGTGTTCCTGCTGGCCGCGGTGATTGCCGTGCCGTTGGCCAAACGCCTGCAATTGGGCGCGGTGCTGGGCTATCTGTTCGCCGGGGTGGTCATCGGCCCGCAAGTGCTGGGCTGGGTCGGCGACCCACAGAGCGTCAGCCACATCTCGGAACTGGGGGTAGTCCTGCTGCTGTTCATCATTGGCCTGGAGCTGTCGCCCAAGCGGCTGTGGGTCATGCGCAAGGCGGTGTTCGGGGTTGGCCTGGCACAGGTGCTGCTGACCGCAGTGGTGATCGGCGCGGTGGCATTGCTCGGCTTCGGCCAGCCGTTGAACAGTGCTGTGGTGCTGGGTCTGGGCCTGGCCTTGTCGTCCACTGCATTCGGCCTGCAAAGCCTGGCCGAACGCAAGGAGCTGAACGCTCCCCACGGTCGCCTGGCCTTTGCCATGCTGCTGTTCCAGGACATTGCCGCGATTCCACTGATCGCCATGGTGCCGCTGCTGGCTGGCAGTGGCGGCGATGCGGGCGAGGGCAGTACGCTGGATCACGGCTTGCGGGTGCTGGGCAGCATCGCCGTGGTGGTGGTCGGTGGGCGCTACCTGTTGCGTCCGGTGTTTCGCGTCGTCGCCCGCACTGGCCTGCAGGAGGTGTCAACCGCCACGGCCTTGCTGGTGGTGATCGGCACCGCCTGGCTGATGGAACTGGCCGGTGTCTCCATGGCCCTGGGCGCCTTTCTCGCTGGCTTGCTGCTGGCCGATTCGGAATACCGGCACGAGTTGGAATCGCAGATCGAGCCGTTCAAGGGGCTGCTGCTGGGGCTGTTCTTCATCAGTGTCGGCATGGGCGCCAATCTGGGCCTGCTGCTCGAAAGCCCGGCACTGGTGCTGGGGCTGACGCTGCTGTTGATCGGCATCAAGCTGCCATTGCTGGTGTTGATCGGGCGTCTGGCCGGCGGCTTGGGCCGGCTCAGCGCCGTGCGCCTGGGTATCGTGCTGGCCGCCGGCGGCGAGTTCGCCTTCGTGGTGTTCAAGATAGGCCGCGAGCAGGGCCTGTTCGACGCGCGCCTGTACGACACCTTGCTGCTGACCATCACCCTGTCGATGGCGCTCACGCCATTGCTGTTGCTGCTGTGCGCACGCCTGCTGCGGGTCAAGACCCCGCCGGTGGAAGTGCCGGACGCCTACCGCGAGATCGAAAGCGACGCGCCGCGCGTGGTGATTGCCGGCATGGGCCGGATGGGGCAGATCGTTGCGCGGATCCTGCGGGCGCAGAAGATCAGCTTCGTAGCCTTGGACACCTCGGTGGAGTCCATCGAGTTCTCGCGCAGCTTCGGCCATTTGCCGGTGTTCTATGGCGACCCGCTGCGGCCGGAGATCCTGCGCGCGGCCAAGGTCGAGCAGGCCGAGTATTTCGTCATCGCCACCGACGATCCGGAAATCAACATCAAGACCGCCGAACTGGTCAACCGCCTGTACCCGCACGTGAAGATCATCGCCCGCGCGCGCAACCGCCAGCATGTGCACCGGCTGGTCGACCATGGCGCCCAGGCGGTTCGCGAAACCTACTACTCGAGCCTGGAAATCACCCGCCGAACGCTGGTCGGCCTGGGCTTGAGCCAATCCCAGGCCGATGCGCGGATCAGCCGCTTCAAGCGCCATGACGAACAGGTGCTGCAGGCCCAGCATGCGATCTACGACGATGAAGCCAAGGTCATGCAGACCGCCCAGGAAGCACGCGCCGAGCTGGCCCGGCTGTTCGAATCCGATCGTCAGGACGAGAAGGCTGCCGCCAAGGGCGCGCCGCGGCGCTGAGAATCAAACCGGCGGCTGGCGGGCGACGTCGGCCGGCCCGTCTTCGTTGGCCGGATGCGGCGTGCGGGTCGACATTTCGGCGCGCAGCTGCGGCAGGCACTCGGGGTAGCGGTTGTTGACGAAAGTGATCAGCCGCTCGCGCACATGGCAACGCGCATCCCAGTTGCGCGACGAATCCAGCGAGCTGAGCAGGATGCGCAATTGCATCGCCTTGTCGCTGGTATCGGTGACTTGCAGAACCACCACACGGCCGTCCCACAGGTGCGGGATTTCCTCGCACAGACGCTTGGTCTCGACGCGCAGCGCTTCCAGCGGCACCGAGTAGTCGACCCAGAGAAACACCGAGCCGATGATGCTGGACGTACTGCGGGTCCAGTTCTGGAACGGCTTCTCGATGAAGTACTGCAGAGGCACGACCATGCGCCGCTCATCCCAGATCTTCACCACCACGTAGGTGCCGGTGATCTCTTCGATACGCCCCCATTCGCCCTCGACGATGACCACGTCGTCGATGCGGATCGGCTGTGAAATGGCGATCTGCAGGCCAGCGATGAGGTTGCCCAGCACCGGCTTGGCAGCAAAGCCGGCAGCCAGTCCCGCAAGGCCCGCCGACGCCAGCAGGCTGGTGCCGATCTGGCGCACCGCTGGAAACGTCATCAGGATCAGGGCGATGCCGAAAATCAGCACCAGTACGTTGAGGCACTGCACCAGCACCCGTACCTGGGTCTGGATGCGCCGGGCGGCAAGGTTGTCCTCGATGTCCAGCGGGTGTTTGAGGGTCATGGTCGTAGCCACGGCCTTGACACAGCGCAGGCCGAGCCAGGTCAGGCAGGCGGTGACCAGCATGCCGTTGAGGTGGCGCACGGTATTGATCATCAGCAGGTCGTCGGGCGCCGAAGTCCACACCGCCTGCAGGGCCATCAGCGGCATCAGCCACAGGGTCGGCTGCTCGGCACGGGCGACCAGTTGCTGCGCCAGTACGAAGGACTTGGAGACGCGTCGCAGGATGATCAGGCCGACCCAGCGGATCAGCAGAATGACGCATACGGCCAGCGCGGCGGCGATCAGCGTACTGAGCCAGGGCATCGGCACGCGGGCCAGCAAGGAATCGGGAAGGGCGTATTCCATGGGGCGGGTGCTCGCTTGAGGCATGAACTGGAGTCGACCGGCAAAGCTCGACACGGTTCCCCGTCATCCGCAGCCGATCAGTCTGCCAAGCGGGTTTCACGCGAGGGCGAGTGGCCAAAATAGCCGCTGTAGCACTTGCTGAAATGGCTCACCGAGACAAAGCCGCAGGCAATCGCCACGTCCATAATCGACAGCGTCGAATGCTGCAACAGACGACGTGCTTCGGTGACCCGCAGTTCCATATAGTAACGGTGCGGCGAAGTGCCAAGCTGGTCCTGGAACAGCCGGTCGATCTGGCGCCGCGAGCGGCCGACGAACTCGGCCAGTTGGTCCAGCGACAGCGGTTCCTCCAGATTGCTCTCCATCAGGTCGATGATGTTGCGCAGCGGCTGGCTGAGCTTGCCGGTCGCCTGGCCACCGGTGCGCTTGAAGCGCAGCCCTTCGAAGGCAAGAATGTGTTCCACCCCATTGGCCAGGGTCTCGCCGCGCTGCTGGCGGATCATTTCCATCATCATGCCGAAACCGCCGTTGGGGCTCGCGGCGGTGGCGCGGTCGCGGTCGATAACCTGGCTGGCGGGGGTGACGGTGATCTGCGGGCTGAGTTCTGCCAGCGAAGCGCGGTTTTCCGGATGCACCGCGCAGCGATAGCCATCGAGCAGGCCTGCCTGGCCGAGAAACCAGGCGCCGTTCCACAGCCCGCCCAGGGCAATGCCGCGACGCGCGCAGTCCGCCAGTATTCGACTGAGCAGCAGGGAAGGCCGCAGCGGTGTGCGAAAGCCGCCACAGATGATCAACAGGTCCACTTCGTCGTGCATGCCTGGCATCAGTGGCGCATCCGGCTGCAGCAGTATGCCCAGATCACTGATCACCTGGCCGGGCGCCAGGCCATAGGAGCGAATGGCGTAGGCCGCCGGGCTGATCAGATTGGCAGTGACCAAGGTGTCCAGGCTGGCAGTGAAGGCCGCCAGGGAAAAATGCTCCAGCAGCACGAACCCCACGCGCAGGCTTGCCTGGTCGGTGTTGCGCAGGCGCCCGTTGGCTGAGGCAAGGTACAGCAGGTTCTTGCTTTGCCCGGCACCGCTGAAAATCCGTTGCGTCATTGCTGCCTGCTCCCTGGATTGCCGCTGATCACAGCGGATATTAGCGTAGTGCTGCGGCCACGGGTCTGCGAGACTGACGGCCCTTTTGCCTTGGAGCAAGCCCCATGCCCTACCTGCGCCACGCCCACTGCCTGCTGCTGTGCTGGCTGATCGGCACACCGGTGTGGGCCGACGACAGCGTGATCGTCTGGCCCGCCGACTGGGACGTGCAGATCCTGCCCGACTCGGCCGATGCGCAGGGCCAGCCCAGCGGCAGCCGCCAGCGTGCCACCAAGACCGATGCCAATGGCGATCCGTTGATGATCGTCGAGATGACCCGTGGCGCGCTGGCCCAGGACCATGCAGTCAACCTGGAAGCGGTGTTGCTGGAGATGCGCAAGGCCATCCAGATCAACTTTTCCCGCTCCGGCTACCAGAGCGTGTGCACCAAGGTCAAAGCGACCCGGCTGGGCAACCTGCCAGCTGCGCAGACCACCTGCAAGGTCACCCGCAACGGAACACTCGCCATTACCCAGACCCTGGTCGCAGCGGTACAGCCCGGCATGGCCTACGGGTTCAGCTATGCGGGTTCTGCCGTGGGTTATCCGCAACTGGAGGCCGAGGTCATGGGCATACGCCAGGCACTGCGATTTGCCGAGCCCGAATAGCGAGGCGGGCCAGGTTGATGCTGCATATTCTTTGAAGGCATATAAAAAGCATTATTCATTCTTTTTAAATATCCGGTTGTAGGTGCAATCTCTACCTCACGCACTGCGGTGCGACCGAATGTCTAACGAGGATGACTGCATGACCATCAAAGCGATCAACGTACGCAACCAGTTCAAGGGCACCGTCAAGGAAATCATCGAAGGGCCGGTGGTGTCGGAAATCGACGTGCAGACCCCGGCCGGTATCGTCACCTCGGTGATCACCACGCGCTCGGTGCACGAGCTGGAATTGCAGATCGGCAGCGAAGTCATCGCTTTCGTGAAATCGACTGAAGTGTCCATCGCCAAACTGTAACAAACGCCTCGCATACTGATCACGCATTCACGTCTTATACCGTGGTGTCTTGTCAAGTTTGAAGCCGGAAAGATCTTGAGGGTCGTGCTCTTGCAGGGGAGCACGACCCTTTTTTTTGTCTGCGCCAGGGATGGCTCAAGTCAGCGGCGTAGGCGCCAGGGTGCCGAGCAAAGCCACTGCAGCCACGGCGCCCAGCCCGCATGCCCATTCGAGTGTAACGGTACGCTTGAACCCATGGATGTCCAGCGGGCCCCGGGCCAATTGACGCCGGTGCCACAGGGCCAGGCCGAGCATGGCCAACACCAGCGCCAGCTTGATCGCCAGTACTGTGGCGAACCCGGATTGGCCAGGCAGCGGGAGGAACGTCCCGGTCAGCGCTCGGGTGTTGATGAGCCCGGTTATCAGCATCCCGGCCACCAGCACACAACCCACGCCACTGAAGCGACCGAGCACCATGCGCAAGTCTTGGTCGCCGGGTCGAGCCAGTACGAACATCAGCAACATCAGACCGCCCAGCCAGGCACCGACGCACAGCAGGTGGATCAACTGATTGATCACCAGCCAGGTGCCAGCGGCGCCTTCGAGCATGGCTGCGTGGCCTACCGGCGCGAGCGTTGCCAGCGCCAGTGCACTCAAGGGCCTGGCCACTACTTGCAGTTTCGGATGGGGAAGGCGCAGACACACCAGGACCGCCACGCAGGCAAACAGATGCAGCGTCCAGACCTTGCCGAAAAAGGTTTCCGCCAGCACCCGTCGAACCAGCGCCATGTCCAGCGAGCCGTCCAGCTCATAAGCCACGGCGAACAGCCAGGCCACGCCGCTGATCAGGGCCAGTGCAGCCAGCAGGCACACCAACGGATCGATCAGGTTACGCAACCGACCCATCTGGCTGGGGTGCACGAGCAGCAACGGGCGAAACATGCACGCACCGAACACCAGCATCAGGCTGGTGAAATGCAGGAAACGCAGAGCGATCAATACACTCATGGTCACGGACTCACGGTGAAGCTGTATTCACCCGCACTTTTGTGGGTATCCACCGACACGACCTGCCAGTGCACCGTGTACTGACCCGCTGCCAGGGGCGCGGCAGGTTTGATCACAAGGGTCTTGGCATCGTCCGCAGCACTGGCCAAGGGCTGCAAGGCTACCGCGTCGCCGTCCGCCGCAGTCACGCTCACCTGGCTGAAACCCAGTTCAATGGCTTCGGAAAAACCCAGGCTCAATTGCGCCGGGGCAACGACGGTGGTATCCGCGGCGGGCACAGGGTGGGTCAGATGGGCGTGTGCCATGGCCAGGGGCGATACGAGAACGAGCAGGGCGGTGCTGAGCAACTTGCGAGCAGACATGGCAATGGCCTTGAACACTGAAAAAGGCCGCCAATAAAGCATGATCCTGCGCGCCGGGCAACGTCGTCGACCGGTCATGTGGTTGCGGCTCGGCGGCACCAGCCGGGCTGAACTCCCTGCGCGAGCTCAAGCCTAAGCAGCATGACTCTCTGACCAGGAGGCCTTCATGGCCAGCAAGAAAGTAGCCGACATCGTGATCCAGACCCTGCAGCAGGCCGGGGTTCGCAACTGCTACGGCATCGTCGGCGACACGCTCAACCACGTCACCGATGCGATCAAGCGCAGCGAGATCGAATGGGTCCACGTGCGCCATGAAGAAGCTGCGGCATTCGCCGCGGGCGCCGAGTCGTTCATCAGCGGTCGACTGACGGCCTGCGCCGGTTCCTGCGGCCCCGGTGGCCTGCATTTCATCAACGGTATCTTCGAAGCCCAGCGCAACAAGGCGCCCATGGTGCTGATTGCCAGCCAGATCGTGACCAGCGAGCTGGGCATGGACTTTCCCCAGGAAGTGGACTTCAAGGCCATCTACGGCAGTTGCACGGTGTTCTGCGAACAGGTGTACACGCCGGAGCAGGCGCGCCGAGTGACTACCCTGGCCGCGCAAACCGCCTTGAACGAAGGGGGAGTGGCGGTGATCATCCTGCCATCGGACATCAGTGCTGCCGAGGTCAAGAATGACCGCCCGTTCAGCGTTCACCAGCCTCGTCCGGTACTGCAACCCAGCCCCGACGAACTGGCTGGGATCGCCGCCATTCTTGCCGAAGGCAAGAAGATCGCAATCTACGCCGGGGTCGGCTGTGAAGGTGCCCACGACGAGCTGATCGAGCTGGCTCACCGACTCAAGGCGCCCATTGCCCACACCTCACGGGCCAAGGACTTCGTCGAATACGACAACCCATACAACATGGGCATGACCGGCGTGTTCGGGGTCGAATCCGGCTACCACGCGATGATGGAGTGCGACACCCTGCTGCTGCTGGGCGCCGACTTCGCCTGGGGCCAGTTCTACCCGCAGAATGCGCGGATCGTTCAGGTCGACCGCAAAGGCGCTCACTTGGGTCGTCGCCACCCGATCGAACTGGGGGTGGTGGGCGACGTCGTGCCGACCTTGCAGGCGTTGTTGCCACTGCTGGCCGAGCGTAGCGAACACAGCTTCCTGGAAGACTGCCTGAAGGTGCGGCAGAAAACCTTGAAGACCCTGGCCCATGACCAGCGCCATACCGACGGGCATCTGATTCACCCGCAGTACCTGACCCACCTGTTGGACAAACACGCCAGCGAAGACGCGCTGTTCACCGCCGACGGTGGCTCACCCATGGTCTGGGTGCTGCGTCACATCAACACCAACGGTCAGCGCCGTACGCTCACCAGCCTGCGCCACGGCACCATGGCCAATGCCATGCCCCAGGCACTGGGCCTGCAGAAAGCCTACCCGCAACGCCAGGTCATTTCGCTGTCGGGCGACGGTGGCTTGGCCATGCTGCTGGGTGATCTGCTCACAGCCGTTCAGGAAAAGCTGCCGATCAAGGTGGTGGTGTTCAACAACAGTTCATTGAACTTCGTCCAGATCGAACAGAAAGTTGAAGGCTTGTTGGATAACTTCACCGACCTGCACAACCCGGACTTCGCCAAGTTGGCTGAAGTCATGGGCTTCTACGGTGAGCAGGTGTCCGATGGCGCCAGCCTCGAAGCGGCGGTGCAGCGCTTCCTGAACCATCCTGGCCCGGCGCTGCTGGATGTAAAGGTCAATCCCGAAGAACTGGTGATGCCACCGAAGATCGAGTTCTCGCAGGTGTCCAATATGGCCCTGTATTCGGCCAAGGCCATGCTCAGCGGTCGCGCCGACGATGTGGCGCACATGCTGGTCGACAACTTCATCAAGTAGACGCTTGCAAGCGAGTGTGACCAGGCCGCCGAGTCAGACTCGGCGGCCTATTTGTTTTCCTTGCTCTCTTTATGGATCAGGTACATGACGTAACCGAACGAACCCAGGGTCGCGGTTATGATGGTCAACATGATCACACCGTCCATGACACACCTCCAGAAAATGAAATTTCGTTCAGGTGACTATGAGCGTTGAAGGCAAGTAAAAACAGATTCAGAAAGCGGTAAAAAAACCGGATCAGATGGCCGTCTTGCCGCCGAGCAGTTTGCCGAAGTGGGCAATGGCCAGCTTGTAGCCGTGGGTACCGAAGCCGGCAATGACGCCCACCGCTACCTTCGATACGAATGATTGATGGCGAAATTCCTCGCGCCGATGAACGTTGGAAATATGCACTTCCAGCACTGGCACTTCGCAGGCAATCAGGGCGTCATGAATGGCGATCGAGGTATGGGTCCAGGCACCCGGGTTGATGACGATGCCGGCAACGCGCTGGCGGGCCTGATGGATCCAGTCGATCATCTGTCCTTCATGATTGGTCTGGCGGCATTCGACCGCAAAGCCCAGTTCCTGTCCGCTCTGCACGGCCATGGCTTCGACATCGGCCAGGGTTTCATGGCCGTAGACCGCAGGTTCGCGCAAACCCAGCATGTTGAGATTGGGGCCGTTGAGTACGAGGATGATCTGGGACATGAGGCTTCCTGGTCAGATGGGATCGAGCCGTGCGGGCAGGGCGCCGCACTGGGGCGATGGGACCGGAAGAATACCGAAAAAGACGCTGTATGTGAGGGATGTGAAAACGGGTGGCATGTCCTGATGCGGTTCTACGCACCTTCTGACACCCACCCGCCTTCGATTTCGGTAACGCTGACGGCAGGGGCGGCTAATGCCCGTCTGCCTCAGGATCAGTTACCGCTGGTGCCGCCTGCGCCGCTGCCTGCACCTTTGCCCGAGCTTGCGCCGTTACCGGAACCCGAACCCATCGAGCCACTGTTGGCGCCGCTGCTGTTGCCGGTGCCGTTGCTGAATGTGCCCTGGCCGTTCGGGGTACCCGACGTGGTGCTGCCGCTGCTGCTGTTGGCATCGTTAGCGCGGCCGTTGCCCATCTGGTTGCCAGTGCGGGTGTCGGTGCTGGTGCTTGGAGTCGAAGGGGTGGGTTCCTTGCCTGGAGGCACCGAACCGGCCAACGCATACATACTGGTGGCAGACAGCAGGCCAACAAGGGCAAAGCGAGTGATCGTGCGAGTGACCATGGTATTTCTCCGTTATAGGAATCGGTACGAAGATTTGGGCATCGGATTGCCATCGTCGGTGCCCTGAAGCCGACGAACGGTAGTTTGGAAGCCTTCTGACGCTCTCAGGGCGGGTTCATGGCTACGAACCCGTCATCGTGGGACGTTAGTCAATGCGCGTCGTTCTTTTCGCGGCCACGGACCGCTCCTACGGGACGCTCATGCCGTAGGAGCGGTCTGTGGCCGCGAAAAGAACGACGCGGTTACCAGGCCTTCGATTTCACCAGAATGGCGCGGGGGCCTGCAGGGCGGCGGCGATCACGGCAATGGCCTGGTCGACATCCTCCTGGGTGCTGTAGCGGCCCAGACTCACTCGCAAGCTGTTCACAGCCTGAGCCTGGCTCAAGCCCAGTGCCAGCAACACGTGGGATGCCGTGGCACTTGCCGAATTGCAGGCGGAGGTCGACGACACCGCGATACGGCCAGCAACGGCCTGCATTGAAAAAGACGGGCTGGCGATGCAGACGTTCAAGGTATGGGGAATCCGCTGCTCCGCGCAGCCATGGAGCGTTACACCGGTCAACGCCAGCAACCCTTCGCGCAAGCCCTGGGCCAGTTGCGCGATGTGCGCGTTATCGGCGTGCATCTGCGCCGAGGCCTGGGCAAATGCCGCACCCATGCCAACGATCTGGTGGGTGGGCAAGGTGCCCGAGCGTAGGCCCTGCTCATGGCCACCGCCATGCATCTGGGCGCGCAACGAAGGTCGCGCTCGCGGTCCGACGTACAGGGCGCCGATGCCCTTGGGGCCGTAAAGCTTGTGCGCCGACAGGGACAGCAGGTCGATGGCCATGCCGGACAAATCGATGTCGACCTTGCCGGCCGCCTGGGCGGCGTCCACATGGAGCAGTGCGCCGTGGTCCTTCACCAGCTGCGCGACTCGGGCGATATCGGTCAGGGTGCCCAGTTCGTTGTTGACCCACATCAGCGACACCACCCGGGTATTGGCTCGCAGCGCTCGAGCAACGGCCTCCGGTTGGATGAGGCCGTTGGCGTCCGGAGTGAGCCAGGTGACTTCGCAGCCAGCGGCGTGTTGCTCGCGCACGGTGTCGATGACGGCCTTGTGCTCCAGCACGCTGGTGACGATATGGTCACCCGGACGGGTGCAGCCCTTGATCGCCAGGTTGTTCGACTCGGTTGCGCCTGAAGTCCAGACGATGTCTTCGGCGGGAGCATTGAGCAGTTCCGCCACTTGCCGCCTGGCCAATTCGACGGCTTGGCGTGCCTGCTGGCCGTAGGCGTGGGCACTCGATGCAGGGTTGCCGAACAGCGCATCGCGCCCCATGCAGGCGAGCATGGCTTTGACCACGTGATCGTCAATGGGCGTGGTGGCGGCGTAATCCAGGTATACGGGGAGGGTGGGCATGCGTGTCGACCAGGTCTGATTCAGTGCTGCCTATGTTAGCCATGCATGGAGGGAAAAAAATTGACTTCTACGCTAGCCCAACCTGATTTAGAGCAAATAATTTGCCTAGAGTGGCCGTAAAAGAGAATAACATTGCATCCCGTGCTTACCCCTATCAACCACTCAAGCAGGCCTGACCTACCGTGGACAAGTTCGACATGGCAATCCTCGAGATACTTCAGGCCGATTGCACCCGCCCGCTGGCAGACATTGCCGAGCAGATTGGTCTGGGTGGTACCGCCTGCTGGCGCCGCATACAGAAGATGGAACAGCAGGGCGTGATCACCCAGCGGGTCGCACTGCTCGATGCCAGCGAGTTGAATGTGGCCGTGACGGTGTTCGCCGAGTTGCGCACGCAGCGACACAATGCCCAGTGGCTGGCTGACTTCCACACCGTTATCGGCGAACTGCCCGAGGTCGTGGAATGCTATCGAATGGCAGGGGATACGGACTACATGCTGCGCATCGTGGTGCCTGATATCGCCGGGTACGACGCTGTGTACAAGCGACTGATCCAAGTAGAGGGCATCACCGATATCAGTTCGACCTTTGCCATGGAGCGCATCAAGTCGACCACGGTGTTGCCCTTGCACTACGCCAGACGTATCTAGCGCGTAGCGCCTGGCAGACCGCGGCGCCTGGTTCGCGGCCGGTGACCGCTCCTACCTGTAGGAGCGGTCACCGGCCGCGATGAAACAACGCGTTATTACCGGCCCAGACATCCTGGAATACCCGGACTAGAGCGCAAATCTCACTTCTTGACCGAAGACTTGTCGATCATTTCCACGATGGTGCCGTTCGGGATGTTCACGCGTACGTACTTGTCCTTGATCTCGACCCACTGTTCATTCTCTTCAGGCTGCGCCAGGCCGTGCTTGGCCGGGTCGATCGCCAGTTCCTTGCGCTTGTAGGAATCCGGCACCTTGTCGCCTTCCTTGATTTCGTGCATGCCATTGCCCGGACGATCCAGGGTCACGCTTTCTTCCTTGGTGTCGGTCTGGGCTGCGAAGGCAGGCACACTCAGCGCGCACAGGGCAGCAAGAGCGAGGCGGGGCAGCAGCTTGGAAGTGGTCATGATAATTATCCTTGATGGTCGAATAAGGCTCTGGTTCAGCCAAAATGTCAGCGTTGACATGCTATTGACCGGCGCCGGAGCCGATGTTTCCGCAGAAGTTTCAACATCCGGTTGCGACATCCTTGTCTTGGCCTGGAGCTAGTCGTCGCCCTTGATCAGGTCCGCTGCCTTGCTCCCCAGCAGCGACCCGGCCTGGAAGTAACCCATCACCGTCGCCACGCTGCGGTGCTCGGTCATCGCCATCACGTCCCCCAACGGCACGCCCTGGCGACCGGCCTCGGTGACGAAGCCCGAGCGCAAGCTGTGTGCAGCCCAATCCCCCTCCAGGCCTGCGAGTTGGGCCCGTCGCTTGACGATGCGGGCCACCTGGTCGCCGCCAAGCCCTTGGCTGGCCACCTTGTCGCCACGGTACAGACGTCGGAACAGCGGGCCGGTAGTCACCGGCGCGGCGGCCAGCCACGCGGCCAGCGCATGGGCGGCAGGGCCGCGCAACGGTTTCTCGCGTCGTGCGCCGGCGGTATCGGTCTTGGTAGCGCCCAGGCTATAGACCCAGGTGTCTACATCCAGCCGACGCACATCGCCCACCTGCAGCGCGACCACTTCGGAGCGGCGTCTGCCGCCGCCACTCCAGGCCAGCAGGAGCAGGGCGCGGTCACGTATGCCGCGCACGCCGTCCGTGCAGGTGGCCAGCATGGCCTGCAGGGGCTCCAGGGCCATGGCGGTTTTCTTGCGCACGGTCACGCCCTGACGTACCTGGGCCTTCTGCGCGCTGCGCAGCAGCGTTTTCAGCGCAGGCATATCGGTCGGGCTATCCCAGCCCTTGACCCGGTGCCACTTGCCCAGCACCGCCAGCCGATGCTGAACGGTGCTATAGGCCAGCGGGCCCAGGCGGGACTTGGCCCGGCCATCGACCAGTGCGTGGTCGATGGCAACCGGCAGCAGGTGACTCCAGCTGCAGTCCTCGACGGGTCGCGCCAGATGATCGAGGACAAACTGAATCGCCACGGCCGCAGGCAACGGCGCATCTCCCAACACCTGTCCATAGCGCAACTTCAACCACGCCGACCAATAGCTCAGTGCGCTGCGATAGCTGCGGACCGTGTTGGCAGCGGTTCCTGCTGCGATGAACGCTTGAGCCGCGTGTGCAGTGTTTTCTGCCAGAAAGTGCAGATCCAGGGGCTGGGTTTCGATTAGCGCAACATCAAATGTATTTTCCATTACGTTCAACGTATTATATTCTAGAATAATGTTATTTAGAGTCGGATAATCTTTTATTATCATACCTAATCCTGTGGAGTGTGTGGCATGGCAGTGGGCGTACCGGAAACCGACGTATTTGCCGCAGCGGACGCCGTGCTGGCCCGCGGCGAGCGGCCGACAGTCGAGCGCGTGCGCCTCGAGCTGGGCCGGGGTAGCCCGGCGCGAGTAGGCGCCTTGCTCGATCAGTGGTGGGAGCAACTGGCGCAACGGCTGCGGGGCGAGACCCGCCTGCCGGGGCTGCCTGCCGAGGTGGCGCAGGCATTCGTGGCCGTCTGGCAACAGGCAAGCGTGCTCGCCCAAGGGGTGGTCGAACACTCGGTCGCGGCCCAGCGCGAAGTATTGGCGGCCGAATACGAGCGGGTTGCAGGGGTGGAAGAACAGGCCCGCCGCGATATCGCACTGGCCCGGCGGCAAGTGAGCGAGGCTGAAACGGCCCGGGAAAACGCCGCAACCCGGCTGGCCGACCTGGACAAGCTGTTGGCGCAGCGTCAGGTGCAGATCGAAGACTTGCAGCAGCAGCGTGTCGAACTGCAAGGCGCGCGAAGCGAGCTGCAAGCCGATGTTGCGGCCTTGCAACAGGCCTTGCGCGATCAGCGGCAGCAGGCCGAGCACAATCGCCTGGCCCAGGAGGCCTACGTGCGCGGCGTCGAGGAGCGCTCGCACCGTGAGGTGGACCGCGTCCGTGAAGACCTGAAAGCGCGCCAGCTCGAAGCTCGCGAGCAACAGAAACAGCTCGAAGCCTTGCAAAAGCGTCTGGAGGAAACCCGCAGCGCGCTCGGTGACGCGCAACTTCAGGCAGCCGCCAGAGAAGCACGGTCGGCGCTGGCCGCCGAGCAGGGGCAACACGCGCTGCAGCAGCTCGAAACCCAGCTGCGAAGTGCCCGCGAGGCGCAGGAGGCGGCTTTGCAGGCCGCCATCGCGCAGCAAGCGCGCGCCGACACCCTGGAACGACAGCTGATTCAGCAACACGCGCTCAAGCCAAGGCGCAGCAGAGTCAGGAAACCTAATCCGGCCCCTGGTGGCTAAACCGCTCACTCAGCCTGAGCGCTGACAACATTGTCGCGAAGCCGTCCGCGGATCACTATCGAGCGGTGCCCTTGAGGTCGCAACGAGCCCAGATCAACAAGATCCCATAACAACAAGCAGGGACATGTGATGCGCGATTATTCCAGTACCGCCCAGGCTTTCGATTACCTGGACACCGCCGCGCAGGATCTGCACGGCACCCTCGATCAGCTCAACGCTTGCGTGGAATGCTGCGATCGCCACCTCGGCCAGCAGGCGGTTGCCCTGTACTGCGAGTCGCAGCACGGCGTTGCCACGCAGTACACCTTCAAACAACTGCAGGCCCATGCAGCGCAGTTTGGCAACTTTCTGCGCAACCAGGGCGTCAAGCCCGGGGATCGCATTGCCGGGCTGATGCCTCGCACCGTCGAATTGCTGATCGCCATCCTGGGTACCTGGCGCATCGGCGCCGTCTACCAGCCCTTGTTCACCGCCTTCGGCCCCAAGGCCATCGAACAGCGCCTGCAGTGCTCGCAGGCGCGCTGGGTCGTCACCGACCTGCACAATCGGCCCAAGCTCGATGAGGTCGAATGCCGTCCCAGTGTGTTGACCGTGGGCTGCGCTTCGCCAACTGCGGATGAACAGGATTTCTGGACCGCCCTCAAGCAGCAGAGCGAGGAGTGCCCGCCGACGCTGCTCGATGGCAACGCGCCGTTCATGCTGATGTGCACCTCGGGTACCACCGGCCCGGCCAAACCCCTGGAAGTGCCGCTGCGGGCGCTGCTGGCCTTCAAGGGTTACCTGCGCGACGCCGTGCAATTGCGCGCCGAAGATCGCTTCTGGAACCTGGCCGATCCGGGCTGGGCCTACGGGCTTTACTATGCGGTCGCCGGTCCGCTGGCTTTGGGGCATGCCACGCTGTTCTACGACGGCGGCTTCACCGTGGACAGCACCTGCCGGGTGATCGACAAGTACGCGATCACCAACCTCGCCGGGTCGCCCACCGCGTACCGCATGCTGATTGCGGCCGGCGAACGTTTCGCCGCCGGTGTGCGCGGCCGTCTGCGCATCGCCAGCAGTGCCGGCGAGCCGCTCAATCCGCAGGTGATCCGCTGGTTCGCCGAGCAGCTGGGTGTGGTGGTCCATGACCACTATGGCCAGACCGAGCTGGGCATGGTCCTGTGCAACCATCACGGTCTCGACCATCCCGTTCGCGAGGGCTCTGCCGGCTTTGCCGTGCCCGGCCATCGCATCGTGGTGCTCGACGCTCGGTTGCAGGAGCTGGAAGCCGGACAACCGGGCGTGCTCGCCGTGGATCGCGAACGCTCGCCGCTGTGCTGGTTCGGCGGCTACCTGGGCATGCCGACCAAGGCGTTCAAAGGCAAGTATTACCTGAGCGGTGACACGGTAGAGCTCAATGCGGACGGCAGCATCAGTTTCGTTGGCCGCAATGACGATGTCATCACCACTTCAGGCTATCGGGTAGGGCCGTTCGACGTGGAAAGCGCGTTGATCGAACACCCTGCCGTGGTCGAGGCCGCCGTCGTCGGCAAACCGGATGCCGAGCGTACCGAAGTGATCAAGGCGTTCGTGGTGTTGCAGGCGGGTTTCGAAGCCGGCCCCGAGTTGGCCGAGACCCTGCGCCTGCACGTCCGCCAGCGGCTGGCGGCCCATGCCTATCCGCGGGAAATCGAATTCGTCGAGCAGCTGCCGAAAACGCCGAGTGGCAAATTGCAGCGCTTCATCCTGCGCAACCAGGAAATCGCCAAGCAGCAGGCGCCCAGCGCCTGACAGGGAGACAGCTTCATGCACATTCAAGACAAGGTTTTCATGGTTAGCGGCGCCGCCTCCGGCCTGGGCGCCGCCACCGCGCGGATGCTTGCCCGGGCTGGCGCCCGTTTGCTGCTGGTGGACCTCAACGCCGAGGCGCTGCAGGCCCAGGCGAGCGAGCTGGAGGCGGCCTTTGCAGTGGCCGACATCACCCAGGCCGACGCCGCCCAGGCGGCCGTGGACATGGCCCTGCACAGCTTTGGCGAACTGCACGGGCTGGTCAATTGCGCCGGCGTGGTCGCCGGCGAGAAGATCCTCGGCAAGCAGGGCGCCCATTCGCTGGAGAGCTTCAGTCGCATCATCAACATCAATCTGATCGGTACCTTCAACCTGCTGCGCCTGGCCGCCGGGGCCATTGCCAAGAGCACTGCAAGCGCCGAGGGCGAACGCGGGGTGATCATCAACACCGCCTCGGTGGCTGCCTTCGATGGACAGGTCGGCCAGGCAGCCTATGCCGCTTCCAAAGGCGCGGTGGCGAGCATGACCTTGCCGGCGGCGCGCGAGCTGGCCCGCTATGGCATTCGCGTGATGACCATCGCGCCAGGCATTTTCGAGACGCCGATGATGGCCGGCATGAGCGACGACGTGCGCGCCGCGCTGAGCGCCGACGTGCCGTTTCCGCCGCGCCTGGGCAAGCCGGACGAATACGCGGCACTGGTGTGCCACATCATAGAAAACAGCATGCTCAACGGCGAGGTGATCCGTCTCGACGGCGCGCTGCGCATGGCCGCCAAGTGAACCGGGGCAGGGCAGATCAAGGGAGAACACCCATGCATGAAGATCCGATCGTCATCGTCAGTGCCGTACGCACGCCCATGGGCGGGTTCCAGGGCGATTTGCGCAGCCTGACCGCACCGCAACTGGGCGCCGCCGCCATCGCCGCCGCCGTCGAGCGTGCCGGTGTCGATGCCAGTGCCGTCGACCAGGTGCTGTTCGGCTGTGTGCTGCCGGCAGGGCTCGGCCAGGCACCGGCGCGGCAGGCGGCACTCGGTGCCGGGCTGTCCCACGCTACCACCTGCACCACCTTGAACAAGATGTGTGGGTCGGGCATGCAGGCCATGATCATGGGGCATGACGCATTGTTGGCAGGCAGTGCCCGCGTGGTCGTGGCCGGTGGCATGGAAAGCATGTCCAACGCGCCATATCTGCTGGACCGCGCGCGCGACGGCTATCGCATGGGGCATGGCCGGGTACTCGACCACATGTTCCTCGATGGCCTGGAAGACGCCTACGAACCCGGACGACTGATGGGCACCTTCGCCGAAGACTGCGCCCAGGCCCACGGTTTCAGTCGTCAGGTGCAGGATGAATTCGCCCTGGCGTCGTTGACCCGCGCGCGCCAGGCCATCGCCGATGGCAGCTTCGCATCGCAGATCGTGCCGGTGCAGGTGATGCGCAACAAACAGCCGCTGCTGATCAGCGACGACGAACAACCGCCCAAGGCTAATCCGGAGAAGATTGCCTCGCTCAGGCCTGCGTTTCGCGAGGGCGGCACGGTAACCGCGGCCAATTCCAGCTCCATTTCCGATGGCGCCGCCGCGCTGGTGCTGATGCGTCGCAGCCAGGCGCAGGCACGTGGCCTCGAACCGCTGGCGATCATCCACGGGCACGCCGCCTTCGCCGACGCCCCGCACCTGTTTCCGGTCGCGCCCATCGGCGCCATCCGCAAGCTGGTGGACAGCACCGGGTGGGCGTTGCACGAGGTCGACCTGTTCGAGATCAACGAGGCCTTCGCCGTGGTCACCCTGGCCGCCATGCAGGCCTTGGAACTGCCGGCGCACAAGGTCAACGTCAATGGCGGCGCCTGCGCACTCGGTCACCCCATCGGTGCATCGGGTGCCCGTATCGTCGTCACGCTGCTGGCGGCACTGCGCCAGCGCAACCTGCGGCGCGGCATCGCCGCGATCTGTATTGGCGGCGGTGAAGCAACGGCCATTGCCGTCGAATGCGTCTACTAGGCAGGTCTTTGGTCAGGGTGCTTGCTCGGCGCCAACGGATGGATTAGAACTGACGGCCGCAAGGGTAGGGCAATGAGTGCCCTACAGGCCGTTCGGTCCGTTTCGCCCAGAAGCGGTTAGCGAGGATGAGTGAACCTGACCCGAAACCCGCTCGACGCTCCATCGCTGCGCGATACGATCTCGATTCACCTGGTGCGTGAAGCCGCGCGTGACTGTCATCTGCCTCTGCAGCCTTTGCTGCAATCGGCGGGTATCGACCCCATGCTGCTGGGCAATGACCAGGCTCGGATCCCGGTGCACAGCTACGCCCGACTCTGGCGACAACTGGCCAGGGCGCTCGACGACGAATTCTTCGGCATGGACGCGCGGCCCTTGCGGCGCGGCAGCTTCGCGTTTCTGTGCCGAGCCTGCATGCATCAGCCCACGGTAGGCGCCGCGCTGCAGCGCGCCCTGGAGTTCCTCGCACTGATGCTGGCCGCCTACGACGGGCGTCTGGCGACCCAGCAGTCGCTGGCCGAGATCGTCATCCACGAGCACAGCGCTGAACCCAAACGGGCGTTTTCCTGCTTCACCTATTGGATGATCGTGCATGGCATCGCCTGCTGGCTGGCGGGACGGCGCATTCCGATTCTGGCCATGGAACTGCGCGGGCCGGCGCCTCGCTACGTAGGCGATTATCAGGTGATGTTCTCGCCCAACCTGCGCTTCGAACGACCCCGCACCCGGCTCATCTTCGCCGCCGAGCACCTGGACATTCCCGTGCGGCGCAGTGCGACCGAGTTGAGGCGTTTTCTTGCCCGTGCCCCGGCCAACATCCTGGTGCGCTACCGCGATCCGGACAGCCTCGGCTGGCGCATACGCCAGAGGCTGCGCAATCTGCCGGCCGCAGAGTTTCCCGCCATCGAGACCATGGCCAGCCAGTGCGGTGCTTCGGTGGCCACGCTGCGTCGGCGCCTGGCCGAGGAGGGCGCTGGCTACCAGGCGCTCAAGGACAGCGTGCGCCGGGAACGCGCAGTGCTCTGGCTGGCCGAGCCGCAAGCGACCTTCGAAGACATCGCCGAGCGCCTGGGCTTCGCCGACGCCAGTTCCTTCTACAAAGCGTTTCGCAAGTGGACCGGCGCAAGCCCCGGCCACTATCGCAGCCTCATCCTCGATGGGATTGGCCCAGACGGCGCCTAGCCAGGCCGTACCAGTGACGTGGAAAACGCCACCGTAGCGGCGAATCGTTCGCGCTTTACTGCGTTTGTCAGGGCCTGCCCGCCAAATCTGCCGGATCCACCATCGAATCAATGCAAAGCGCAGGGTGCTCGCCAGCGTTTTGCGCGCCCATAATGAAAACACAACAACAAAGGTGTCCATGCCATGTTCAAGGACCACATCGTCAAGCCCCGCGCCACCGACAACCTGACGTTCATGGGTACCGTGGCTGCCGTCACCTTCGCCGTCACGCTGTTCGCCGGCCTCGGCGAGAGCGGCCTCGGCCGCCTGATGGCGCCGATCCTGCAGGACCTGCACGCACCGCTGGCCCGTGACCTGGCCGTGGCAGTCACCTTCACCCTGACGCTGGTGCTGAACCTGTTCGTGTTGGGACGGTTCCCCTTGCGGGCGCAGATCATCACGGTGTGGTGCGAGCTGTTGCTGATGTTCCTGCTGTTCTTCGACACCTTCGACCTTTCCTACGCGTTCATCGCCACCAAAGTCGGTTTCATGATTACCCAAGGGGTATTCACGACGGTTTACGTGTCTGCAATTTCCATTGCCATCGCGTTCGTACTCGCTTTGCTGGGCGCCACCGCGCGCCTGTCGTCCAACGGTTTCGCCATCGCGATCGCCAGCTTCTACACCTCGTTCTTCCGTGGGGTGCCGCTGCTGATCCAGATCTACCTCATCTACCTGGGCATCCCGCAACTGGGCTATGTAGTCGGTGCCGTGCCGGCCGGCATCCTGGCGCTGTCGCTGTGCTACGGCGCGTACATGACCGAAATCTTCCGCGCCGGCATCAGCAGCATTCCGCGCGGGCAATGGGAGGCGTCCAGGGCCATTGGCCTGTCGCCACTGCAAACCATGTTGCGGGTGATTCTGCCGCAGTCCATGCGCCTGATCATCCCGCCCACCGGCAACCAGTTCATCTCCATGCTCAAGGACAGCTCGCTGGTGTCGGTGATCGGCGTCTGGGAGTTGATGTTTCTGGCACGCACCCAGGGCCGCGCGGAGTTTCGCCATCTGGAGATGCTGATCACCGCCGCGGTGCTGTACTGGTTGCTGTCGATCGTTCTGGAAACGGTCCAGGCCCGCCTGGAAAAACACTTCAACCGTGCCCACCGCTGAGCCGTCCAGGAGCTTGAGATGAATCGATCGAACGTTGCCCACGATCTTCCCCAGCAAGCCGGTGTTCGTGTGCGCAAGCTGAACAAATGGTATGGCGAGTTCCACGTGCTCAAGGATATCGACCTGCATATTGCCAGCGGCGAGATCGTGGTCATCTGCGGGCCCTCGGGCTCGGGCAAGTCGACGCTGATCCGCTGCCTGAACCTGCTGGAAGACTTCCAGCAGGGCGAGGTGATCATCGGCGAGACCCCGCTCACTCGCAGTGCCGCCTGCGTGGCCGGCATACGCCGCCAGGTCGGCATGGTCTTTCAGCAATTCAACCTGTTTCCGCACCTGACCGTGCTCGACAACCTGATGCTGGGGCCGCGGCTGGTCAGCCGGCTGAGCGATGCCGACGCCCGTGCCCTGGCCCATGAATACCTGGAACGGGTGCGCATCGGCAACCAGGCCGACAAATACCCGGGCCAGTTGTCCGGTGGCCAGCAACAGCGCGTGGCCATTGCCCGGGCGCTGTGCATGCGCCCGCGCATCATGCTCTTCGACGAGCCCACCTCGGCGCTCGACCCCGAGATGGTCAAGGAGGTGCTCGACGTAATGGGCGAGCTGGCCGAGGACGGCATCACCATGCTCTGCGTGACCCATGAAATGGGCTTCGCACGCCGCGTGGCCGACCGGATCATCTTCATGGACCAGGGGTGCATCATCGAAGAGGCCAAACCGCAGGATTTCTTCGATAACCCAAGACACGAACGTGCGCGCGAGTTCCTTTCGCAGATTCTCAGCCACTGAGCGCGCGAGCTGCGCGCCGGAACCGGTCACGGATTCACCCATGCTGCACACGCCACAAGAACGATAACCGCGTACCGCTGCTCTCTGGAGGTTCACCATGACGTCGCTGACCCGCTTGTTCACCGCCGCCGCACTGGCCGGCGTCTTCACGGCCGGAGCCGGGGTTGCCTGGGCAGGCACCACCCTGGACCGCATCAACTCGACCAAGGTCATGAAAGTGGCCACGGCGGCCAACTGGCCACCGCAATCGTTCCTGGGGCCGGACAATGCCCTGCAGGGCTTCGATATCGACGTGGCCACCGAGATCGGCAAGCGCCTGGGCAGCAAGGTGGCGTTCGTCACGCCCGAGTACGGCATCATCACCGCCGGGCGCTGGTCGAACCGCTGGGACATTTCGGTCGGTTCGATGACGCCGACCCGTGAGCGGGGCAGGGTGCTCGACTTCCCCGCGGTCTACTACTACACGCCGTACGTGTTCGCCGTGCACAAGGCCGCCGCGGGTACCAAGACCGCCGACCTCAATGGCAAGATCATCGGCGTCGAGGCCGGCACCACGTCCGAGGACTACATCAACCGCCGGCTGACCATCGATGCGGCCGACGTGCCGTCCTTCACCTACGACGTCGAGCCTGGCGAGGTAAAAACCTACGGCGACAGCATGGGACCGCTGGACGACCTGCGCATGGGCAACGGGGTGCGCCTCAACGCTACCTTGTCCGCACTGCCGACCATCAGTGCCGCCATCAAGAATGGCTACCCGATCGTCCAGGTCGAGGGCAAGCCGGCCTATTACGAACCGCTGGCCATCGCCGTCGACAAGGGCGACGACGCCTTCAACGGTGCGCTGACCAAGATCGTCGATGAGATGAAAGCCGACGGCACTCTCAAGCAGCTTTCCGAAAAATGGTACGGCGCCGACCTCACCAAGGTGCAGTGACCTGCCGGCGTGCCGTGTGCCGGGAGCACTCGGCACGCACCCGCCCGATGAAGGATGACGGACCTCATGTTCAGCTATATCGACAACTATTACACCGCGACCATGCGCGAGGCACCCGTGCGGCCGCCGCTCGCCGGCAAGGTCTGCGTCGATGTGTGCATCGTCGGCGGCGGCCTGGCAGGGCTGAGCACCGCCTGGGAGTTGGTGTCGCGCGGCAAGTCCGTGGTGGTGCTGGAGGCGGCGAGGGTGGCCTGGGGCGCTTCCGGGCGCAACGGCGGGTTCGTCTTGCAAGGCTGGTCCGAAGGCCTCTCGGCCATCGAGCAGCGCTGCGGCAAGGACACGGCTGCCGACCTGTTCAAGCTGTCCCTGGAAGGCGTGGACAGCGTGCGCGAGACCATTGAGCGGCATTCACTGCCGGGTTGCGCACCCAGCCGGGGCAAGCTGAGCGTCAGCCGCTTCGACAACGCGGATAGCCTCCAGCGATTCAGCGAGCGCATGGACCGCGATTTCGGCTTCACCCTGGATTACCTCGACCGCGACACCCTGCGCACCCTGCTTGATACCGATCGCTACCACCAGGGGCTGCGCGACACCCATGGTTTCCATTTCCACCCACTGAACTATTGCCTGGGCCTGGCCGATCTGATCGAGCAAAAAGGGGGCGTGATCCATGAGCAGTGCGCCATGCTCCAGGTCGACAGCCGAGCTGGGCGCTCCCAGGTGTCAACGGCCCACGGCAGCGTCGATTGCGTGGATGTGGTGTACTGCTGCGGCGGCTACGGCGGCCCGGAATTCGGCAAGTTGCACCGTGCCTTCCTGCCCATCGCCACCTACGTAGTGCTCACCGAACGGCTGGGCGCACGCCTGCAGCAGGCAGTACGTACCACTGAAGCCGTCGGCGATTCTCGGCGAGCCTCGGATTACTACCGTATCGTGGATGGCGATCGGCTGCTGTGGGGTGGCCACATCACCACCCACAACCTGCAAGACGAGCAGCGTCTGGCGCAACTGCTCAGCGCCGATATCCTCGATGTCTATCCACAGCTGCAAGGCTTGAAAATCGACAAGGCCTGGTCTGGACTGATGGGCTACGCGAGGCACAAAATGCCCCACATCGGCCCTTTGGGCCCCGGACTGTGGTCCTGCGCATCGTTCGGCGGGCACGGCATGAACACCGCGCCGGCCGGGGGAAGGGTGATTGCCGAGGCCATCTGCGGCGAATCGGACCGCTACCGCTTGTTCGACCGCTACGGGCTGCAGTGGAACGGGGGCCCATTCGGCCCCCCGGCGGCGCAATTGGTGTATACCGGGTTGAAGATCATGGACAAGTTCCAGGAACGAAACGCCGGCGCAGGGCCGCGCTAACACTTTTACAGGCAAGGTCGACACGGCATGGACGCACACCCACCCGGCACATTGTTCAACCTCACCGAGAACGACCGGCAACTGCTGGCGTTGCTGCAAGCCAACGCCCGCGAGCCGACCGCTTCACTGGCGCGCAAGCTCGGAGTGTCGCGCTCCTCGGTGCAGGAGCGTATCCAGCGGCTGGAGAAGGCCGGCGTCATCACCGGCTACAGCGTGCGCATCGACCACGACCGGATACAGCCCACCATCAACTGCTTCACCATGACCTCCTGCACCAACAAGAGCTACACCGACGTCATGACCACCTTGCGCAAGATCGAGGCAGTGCAGGCCGTGTACGCGGTGTCCGGGGAGTCGGACTTCATCATTCACCTGGCCACCGGGACACTGGGCGAACTCAACGCCGAGCTGACCCGGATCAACATGATCAAGGGCGTGGCGCACACGGCGTCGCACATCGTGATGGAGACCAAGTTCAGTCGGAAGCTGAGCGTGTAGGAAAGTGGATGCCCGGTGAATGATTCACCGGGCAGGGTACCTAGAGGTTGATCGGGTATTGGGTGATGAACCTGACGTCGTCAAGGTCGCCGCTGAACGAGTTGCGGTAGGTGGCCTGTCGCACCCGGAAGCTAAGGTCTTTCAGCGGACCGCTTTGCACTGTGTAAGCCGCCTCCAGGTCGCGCTCCCATTCACTTTGACCGCTCGCGCCGTTGGCGAGGGTGATGTTGTCGCCGCGCAGGTAACGTGCGAGTTGAGTACTGTCTTTGATAGTTTGAGCTTCACCGCCGCGGTGGCGCGCGAGATGAGAGCAGGGATCGTTGGGGAAACGCGTCTGGTTCTACTCGACCACGGCCTGTGCGACCTTAATCTTCGCTTTGCAGCGTCGTCTATGATAGTGATTGACGAAATCAACCTCGGTATTGGTGCGATACATGCCCGAGAAATCCACCATCCGGACGTGTCAATCAATGCGCATGATGCTCACCTCAGCGCTGTATAACGCCCTTGGCTGCTGGGCAATGCTGGCATTTCTAGGCTTTGCAGGGTTTGCCAACGCCGATAATCCACGAAGTGGATCTACAACGCCTAACCTGGCCCCTACGAATGCTCTGCCCATCGCGCTGACGGACATTCTTGAACGGGCCGACGAAGATCAACAACGCGTGGACAGTGTAAAGCGACTACTCGCCGCGCCGGATCCAGTCGATTACTTGGGCGCCCAGCTCGACAACATTGCATTTCCGGTCACGGCGAAGCAGCAGACGGCCCATAGCGTCGTGTTCGGTGAGTTGCCAGCCATGCGCATCCAAAGCCTGGCCAGGCACTGGGAGTTCGACGTCCGCCGCCTGGAACGGTGGAACGCGCAAGCGCGCAGAGCGTTCAGCCCTTACTCCGACAGCGCCCTGCAGTTGGCTCAGCGCCGCGCCGTGTGGGCCTCGACGCAAGAGGCGAGCGTGCTCGACGGGCTACCTGTGGTTGTGTCCGCGCGCATCGACAGCATGCTGGCACAGATTGATGCGAGCCAAACAGCCCTGGGCGGGGAGCTTGCCCGGCAGTTTGCGCTGATGCAGCGCGCAAGCGAGCTTAATGCCAGTATCGAAGCAGGGACTCGAGAGGTAGCTTCGGCGCTGGATGACCTTGACCGTCGGTTGCTCCGTATCGATGTGGCCCCGCTTTGGCAGGGCCTTGGGTCGAGCATGGATCAAGCGTCGACCTGGGACGCCATGTGGCGGGGACTCGAGATAGAAGGGCAGTTCGCTCGCGACTACAATTCGGCAGGCACCCGTAACCAGCTGGCGCTCACGTTGATTCAACTATTGCTGCTACCCCTGATTCTATGGTTGGTGGTGCGCAGCCGACGCACAAGACAGCAACAGGCAGAACCGGAAAAACCGACGCGTGCCCTGCGCCGTCCTTTCTCGGCCTGGCTGCTGCTGTGCATGCTGGCCGTACTGGTGCTGGAGCCGGATGCTCCGCTCCTGGTCCAGGAGGTCGCTCTGCTGGTGGCGCTGGTACCTGTACTGCGTTTGCTACCCAGTGGAGCGTTACGTGCACTTGGCGTGTGGCCCTACATTGCAATTGCCATGTATGGGCTGGATCGCCTCGGTATCCTGGCAGTCGACAATGGCGGGATTTACCGGCTCTACCTTCTGGCGATGAACAGCCTGGCCCTGGTACTGACCCTCTGGCTACTGTGCCGCGCGATGCCTGCCCTCAAGCGTCCTGACAATCGGCTGCAGCGAATCATGCGTCCGGTCGGATGGGTCGCTGCAGCCCTATTGTCTGTAGCGCTAGTCGCGAACATCGTAGGCAATACCTCTTTGGCCGAGACGCTGACCAGTGGCGTAACCGACAGTGGCTACATGGCGCTGTTGCTCTATGCAGGCATCGGCGCCTGCGTGGGGCTGTTCCAGGCGTTGCTGGGACAGCCGGAAATTGCCAATCGAAACTTCGTCCGGCATCAGGAAAAGGCCTTGCAATCGGGCTTCACTCGTCTGCTGATGTTCGGCGCCGTCATCGGCTGGCTTCTTTACAGTATGGATCGCTTTCGCGTTTTGCGGCCGCTCTATAGCGCAACTCACGCAGTCATGGAGTTTGGGATCGATGTCGGCGAGGTGTCGATAAACATAGGCCATCTGCTGGTGTTCGTTTTCTCGGCCTGGATCGCTTTCTGGGCGGCCCGCACGGTCAGGCGTCTGCTCCGCGCCGAGCTGCCCAACCATGGCAGCTTGCCGCGGGGTGTAGGTAACAGCATCGCGTCGCTCAGTTATTACGGCGTTCTGCTACTAGGCTTGCTGGTTGCACTTTCAGCGGCTGGGTTCAAAGTCAGTCAGCTGACACTCATATTCGGCGCGCTCGGCGTGGGCATAGGGTTCGGGCTGCAGAATGTGGTGAACAATTTCGTCTCTGGCCTGGTATTGATGTTCGAGCGGCCGATACAACCTGGCGATCTGGTCGATGCTGCTGGGACTTCAGGCACCGTGCGCGAGATAGGCTTGCGCGCGACCATCCTGCGCACATCGGATGGCGCCGACGTGGTGGTACCCAACGGCTTGTTGCTCAATGGCAACCTCACCAACTGGACCCTGTTCGACAGAAGTCGACGTATCGAAATCCCCATAGGCGTGGCCTACGGCGCAGACCCTGGCAAAGTGATCGCCTTATTGAACGCTGTCTTGGAAGAAATACCAGGTCTGGCCGAGCAGCCTGCCCCTGTCGTGGTATTGGTTGGGTACGGGGAGGGCGCCTTGAACTTCACGGTCAGTGCATGGACTCAGGATCTGAGCAGTTGGGCAAGGCTGCGTGGTGAGATACTGAGCCGTGTGCTGGCCACGCTTGAGCAGGCCGGAATCTCGGTGCCCTGCAAGCGGGTCGATGTGAATCTGCTAGAGATGGGAAAACAAACCACGCTAACCTCATCGTCTTGAACGGCCACAATGGGCAGGGATGCCGAGTCCGCTGGACGAACGTGCAGCGCGGGCTGTGTCCGTTGCTCGGCGGCGGTGCGCTGGTGAAGGTAAGTACTCTCTGAGTGCCGGATAGAACACACTGGACTAACTAAACTAAATGACTATTTAGTAGAGTTAGCGTATTTTAGCCGATTTTAGCATCATGATAGGGTGCTTTCCACGCAGTGACACTATGAGTCGGGTCTATTCATGTCGCTAACGCCGACTGGCTGATCCACGCCAAGCCGCTAGCATTCAGGCGGGTAGCCATCCAAGCGACAGAATCAGAAAACCGCCCAGTATCTCGGCGTCAAATTCCCCCTGGCCTGACCAGCACTGTTGGTCAAGGTTGTTTGTGTTGTATGGAACGAACACTCCACAGCGTTCGTGCAGCTGGCTGATCAACGCATAGGGCTCGTGTTGTGAGCGATTGCGCATGGCTTTGGCTCATCCGGTTCAGGTGTCTGATAACGCATCCTGTAGCCTGGCGGCCATCGTTGGACGAAGCTGAACAGACGGTGCGTAGTATGGAGGCCTGAATGTCCTGGCGGACAGGCGATGCTTCAGATCGCGCATGACAAGCTGGTTGATTACCACGCGAGGCGTGGATTGATCTGCAGATACGTATTGTGAAAGTGGGCAAGAACGCTTGCACAGGTAACCAGCCTTTAGGCAACCAGGAGGGTTCAGACCACCAGCGTCTAGTGAACGTAGTTTCCGCAAGCCAAGGAATGGGCGTAGCTGGACTGCAAGTGTGGCAGGTTCATGGCAAAGGCCGATCCCTGGCTTGCAGAGCCAACCCTGCTGTGGAGATTGCAGGATGCGGCATTACGCATAATGTATATTATGTTAAATTACGTGTTTGTCTTAAGCTGCATTCAACTGTCCAACGTCACATCGGCGGACTTCGCCTGATCCTGGCTTAGCGCCAACCGCCAGCTGTTGCCGACCGGCAGCAGCTTTGGCGTACAAATCGTAAGCATACATCGAAGCGAGAGCTCCACTTTCTACGCGAATGCGCTTAGGGATTAACGGTATCGCTGTCCGCTGCGTAATCGACACTGACCTTTAACCAGCTACTTTTTCCCGTGCCTTGAAATAAAGTCAGCCTCATCCATGCGGTTGGCAAACATGCTAACCGCTTCCACGGCATCACTTGCACCGTCCCGGATCTGGACAATCACTTGCCCAGCTTGATCAGCTAGGGTAACGCCTCGGTTGGCACCCTCTTGAGTGGCGTTCATGCTCGCAACTGCCTCACGTGTCTCCGCGAGAATCTTGCCAATCATCTCTGCGATTTCCTTGGTGGAGCCGCTAGTACGTCCGGCGAGCTGCCTTACCTCATCGGCCACGACTGCAAATCCCCGCCCTTGATCGCCCGCCCGAGCCGCTTCTATAGCAGCATTTAGCGCTAGAAGGTTAGTCTGATCAGCAATACCGCGAATAGTATTAACGATCGCCGTGATCTGCTCCGAGCGATCCCCCAGTTGCCCTACTAATCTAGCGGAAGAGCCAATGTTTTCCGCAATCTGGCGCATCTCTCGCGCAGTTTCCTGGATCACAAGCGTGCCCTGCTCAGCGACCTTTTCGGTCTCGGCTGAAATGTGATAGGCTTTTGAAGCCCCATGCGCGTCCGCTTCTTGCGTCTCTACCTTTGACGTAATGTCGCTCGCGAATTTGACAACTTTATAGACTTTGCCATCCGTATCGAAAACAGGATTGTAGGTCGCTTCTAACCAAACGACGTGGCCATTTTTGCCAATTCTTTTGAACTGACCGCCCACAAATTCCCCTCGGTTTAGCTTACGCCAAAACTCGGCGTATTCGGCACTGTTGACCAGAGATGGCTCACAGAAAGCTCTATGATGTTTGCCGCTAATATCTGCCAACGAATAGTTCATGACTTGCAGAAAATTACCATTGGCTACCAACACCTGCCCGGATGGGTCAAATTCACAAATTGCCATGGCGCGATCCACTGCGTTGAGCTTGCTGCGGGTTTCATTTTCCAGAAGGACTTTTTGAGTAACATCCAAAGCGTATTTGACTACTTTGACAACACGGCCTTGGGCGTCGGTCACAGGATTGTAACTTGCCTCGAGCCATACGCTTCTGCCCGACTTGTCAATACGCACGAAAGTGCCGGATATAAATTTACCTGCACGCAGAGACGCCCAGAGGTCTGCGTACTCAGTGCTACTTAGCATTTCCGAATCGCAGAAATCACGATGTTTTTTACCCGTCAGTTCCTCTGCGTGGTACCCCATAATGGTGAGAAATTTATCGTTAGCGCGGATAATTTTTCCGTCTGGCTCCAGCTCGACAACAGCCATCGACTTTTCCAACGCGCCCATCAATCCTTTGAGTTCCGCTACTTCGGCCTTCATGGCTGCCAGTTCAGTTCTATCTTTACGTCCGAACATAACGTGCCTCTTTTTGGTTCATAGGAAACTCGTTGTTGTGAAGGTATCGGCTTAACACAATAAAGCTGGAGCGACTACTCGCCTGGTCAGACGAACGGTGCGTTATAAGCCGGTAGTCATATTTATCGATTGGCTACGAAATCGCGACAGATTTTGCGAAATGGCTAGCCTCGCCACACCTTGTGGTGATATGAAATCTATCTCGAATCGACAACGTGCTAGTGTTTGGGCACCTTGCTCAGCATATATTGGATATCCAGCTGCAGTGCGCTACGTTCTTGAAAACTTAACGTGACTGGAACTGCTTTATTCCATCGGACGTCACGAATCCCATAGCGACTTGCGATGTGTTCAAGAGAGGTCAGATCTACGACTACGCCGACATGTACGCCATGCCGTACCAAAACACTCAGCCATGCCCTTTCCAACCACATCGAATCCCGACTGACTATTAATAGCTTCTTGGTTTCAAACAACATTTAGTGTACTTCGTAGATTGCGTCCAATCGAGCTGGCTCCTCTTGAGTACCTACTCCGAACAACATGCGTGATGCCATATCTTCCAGCCTTCAGCTCATCCGATAGCATTTTCTTATCGTGCTCGCTGTTTATCAGAACTCTACGCCCGAATTAAACGCTGCCATCGCAAAGCGCGCTCTTCATCCATCACATCGTATTCGACGAGAATTACTGTCTCGCGGGCATCGAAATTGATAGCTAGCCGATATAAGCTTAATCTCTGCAGTTACCGAAAATACTCACTACAGCTTTAATTTTGACTTGAACATCAATACATTTGCTTTAGCTTTCGGCACCTTTATTGAGCTGCAATGTGTAGTGGTCTAATGAAACCGGACACCCATTTAGGCGAGAATGCTCGCCACAGAGAGGTGTCTGATGACCAAGCAACGTCGTACCTTTACCCCTGAGTTCAAGCGCGAGGCGGCGTGCCTGGTGCTCGACCAAGGCTACACCCATACCGAAGCAGCCCGTTCGCTTGGGCTGGTTGAGTCGGCCTTGCGTCGTTGGGTGAACCAGCTCCAGCAAGAACGTGGCGGTGTTACTCCAACCAGCAAAGCCCTGACGCCTGAGCAGCAAAAAATCCAGGAACTCGAAGCTCGTATCAATCGGCTCGAACGGGAAAAATCGATCTTAAAAAAGGCCACCGCGCTCTTGATGGCCGAGGAACACGAGCGTTCGCGTTAATCGATCAACTGCGGGCTCAAGAGCCGATTGATCTGTTGTGCTCGGTATTTGAAGTAACCCGATCTTGCTACTACGCGTACTGCCGAAAACGTCGGTATCCGGATGCCGAACGGGTGGTTTTGCGTAGTCGCGTGAACGAGCTGTTCACGCAAAGCCGAAGCGCTGCGGGCAGCCGAAGCATCATGCTGATGATGAAAGAGGACGGCATGCAGATCGGGCGATTCAAGGTACGTAGGTTGATGCGCGAGATGAACTTGATCAGCAAACAGCCGGGCTCACATGCCTACAAAAAGGCTACTGTGGAGCGGCCTGATATTCCGAACGTGCTTGATCGGGGCTTCAACGTTACATCCCCGAACAAGGTCTGGTGCGGTGACATTACGTACGTTTGGGCTGAGGGTCGATGGCACTACCTGGCGGCTGTCATCGACCTTTGTGCCCGCCGTGTTGTGGGTTGGGCGTTCTCATCCAAGCCCGACGCCGACTTGGTGATCAAGGCGTTGGACATGGCTTACGAGCAGCGTGGCAGGCCGCAAAACGTAATGTTTCATAGCGATCAGGGCAGCCAGTATGGCAGCAGGAGTTTCCGCCAAAGACTATGGCGATACCGCTTCACACAGAGCATGAGTCGGCGCGGCAACTGCCACGATAACGCGCCGATGGAGCGGCTATTTCGCAGCCTGAAAACTGAATGGATACCGACGGTGGGCTACATGAGCGCTGCGCTAGCGCAACAGGACATCGGCCGGTTCCTGATGGAGCGATACAACTGGCGGCGACCGCATCAGTTCAACGAAGGGCTAGCGCCTGCGGTCGCTGAGGAAAAACTCAATTCAGTGTCCGGGATCAGTTGACCACTACAATGTGCGTACGAAGCCTCAGACGCCATTACCTGAAAACTATTCATTGAGACAAACGCAAGACCCGCTGCTGCAAGCGCCATCACTCTTAAACTCTTCATCACATTTCCCCCATTTGAAAAAACTTGGCTCTGCGCACGACTCCCTAATGACCCGTCAGTTCGAACAGATCTATCATCGACCCGGCTGAATGCTGAGTTGAACCGGGAAGGTCTCGATCAACTCTTTAGACAGGATCATCGACTGAGTCGTTTTCACGTATTCTTGAAAATGCGGTGAAGCAATATGGCTTTGATATGCCGCTCCATCCGATTAGATTGCAAAGAAATGGAGCCTATTCGGGTGTCCTTTTTCTGCAACTGAGTAGAGAGTCAGCACACCCAGTTCAAGACGGACGGAGTCGGCCATTTCCTCTTTGACGGCAACTTGACAAGCCGCCAGTTGAGAAGGATCGATGACAAGCTGCGCAATACGCACAATTTGCTCAGAAGGTAGTGCGGCAACCGCTGATCCCACCCAAACACCACTAAAAAAACATGGCCTTGAGGATTGATATTCGCATTTATACTTCTCTTATGAAGGACTGCGAAGCCTTGCCTCAGCCATCGCTCACGATTGTCCCTGATTAAACCAGATAACCGTTAGGAGTGGTCAAGCCGCGGCCGGCAGCTGTATTCAATCCCCGATACCTTAATACCCGCCAATTCCGGGCCTTTGTGGACATTACTGAGCGCTACTCATGGATTCATCCTTAAAATCGCAGTTATCAGCTAGAACGCAGTGCCATAGGCTCTAGTCATGAAAATACGGCACTGCGTGCCGTCATTGCCCTCACATTAGACGTGCGCCGGTAAGTCATCAGTAACTGATACCCGCTTATGCCACACACATTGCGATCGGAGACGTTCATGAACCCCGAAAATCCCACCGCATCCGGAGCGGGAATAGAGATGTCCCGCCGACAAGTGCTCATTGGCACCGCAGGCACTGCGGTCACTGCGGTTTTGGCAAAGGTCGATCACGCCCAAGCGACCGCCAATATCAAATCGACAGCGCAAACTCCGCCAGTCAGTCATGTGACGTTTACCCTCAACGGGCGGCGAGTTGCCCTGGATGTCGACAACCGCACCACGCTTCTGGACGCCCTTCGAGAAAGGCTGCATCTGACGGGCAGCAAGAAAGGCTGTGACCACGGCCAGTGCGGCGCCTGTACGGTGATCGTTGAGGGTCGACGAATCAACGCGTGCCTGACACTTGCGGTCATGCACGAAGGCGACAGCATCACCACCATTGAAGGCCTCGGTACCCCGGACAACCTGCACCCACTGCAAGCAGCGTTCATCAAGCATGACGGATACCAGTGCGGGTACTGCACGCCTGGCCAGATCTGCTCGGCAGTCGCGATGCTTGAAGAAATAAAAGCCGGCATACCCAGTCACGTCAGCGGTGATCTGATTGCCAAGAGCCAAGTCAGCGCCGTCGAAATCCGGGAGCGCATGAGTGGGAATATCTGCCGTTGCGGTGCGTACTCCAACATCGTCGACGCCATCCAGGAATCAGCAGGAGGCGAGGCATGAAGTCCTTCACGTACGAACGCGCCGCATCTATGCAGCAAGCGGTTAACGCTTGCGTAAGCCACGAGGGAGCCCGATTCATCGCCGGTGGTACCAATTTGCTCGATCTGATGAAACTGGAGATCGAGACCCCGCAGCATCTGATTGATGTAAACGGATTGGCGCTCGACAAAATCACCGCGACGAACGAAGGCGGGCTAAGGATTGGCGCCATGGTGCGCAACACTGATCTGGCGGCTGCGCCACAGGTGCGTCGAGACTATGCCGTCCTCTCCAGGGCGCTGCTTGCCGGCGCGTCAGGACAATTGCGCAACAAAGCCACGACGGCAGGCAATCTGTTGCAGCGCACCCGGTGTGCGTACTTCTACGACACTAATCAGCCCTGCAACAAGCGTCGCCCGGGAACTGGCTGCTCTGCAATGGGCGGTGCCAGTCGGCAACAAGCGGTCATAGGTGTCAGCGATGCCTGCATTGCCAGCCATCCCAGCGACATGGCGGTGGCGATGCGAGCATTGGGCGCCAAGGTAGAAACACTCAATTCAGACGGTCACGTCAGAACGATTGAGATCGACCACCTCTACAGTGCCCCAGGGAGCACCCCTCATATCGAAAACGTCCTTGGGCCAGGCGAGCTGATTACCGCTGTGACCTTGCCCAAGCCTGTTGGCGGCGAGCACATCTACTACAAGGTTCGTGACCGTGCGTCTTATGCGTTTGCGCTGGTTTCAGTCGCTGCGATCGTGCTGCCCGATGGGACGGGGCAACTAGCCCTTGGGGGTGTCTCATACAAGCCCTGGCGAAGTGAAGCGGCCGACGCTTTTCTGCCTGACGGCGCTAAAGCCGTAGCAACACACTTGCTGGCTGGCACTAATCCAACTACCCAAAACGCTTTCAAAATCAAACTGGCGGAACGGACGATCGGTCTGGCTTTGTCCAGTTCGTCTTCTTCACAACGGCCTCGCACGGCTGCGGTCGATTGACCAGGAGTATGCCTAATGAAGTTTGATACGCCCGCGAGCACAAACCCGATAGATCAGATGAAGGTGATCGGTCAGCCAAAGGATCGTGTTGAGGGCAAACTGAAGACGACCGGCACAGCCACCTATGCTTACGAACAACGAGCCGCACTAAGCCCTCCCGCCTACGGCTATGTTGTCGGCTCGGCAATCGGCAAAGGTCGGATATCGTCTATCGATTCAAGCGAGGCACGGCAAGCCAGCGGTGTCATCGCCATCGTCACCCACGAAAATGCAGGTCAATTGGACAGGGGTATATTTTACGTTGATCGGGCACTTGCCGGGCCGAAAGTCGATCACTATCACCAAGCCGTAGCAATCGTCGTGGCAGAGACGTTCGAACAAGCCAGGGCGGCTTCGGCATTGCTGAGGGTCTACTACGTCAGAGAAACTGGCGCCTACGACCTCTCAGCACAGCGAGCGTCTGCCACTACGCCAGCGGCGGGCGCGTTTGGCCCTCCCCCACACACTGAGATCGGGGATTTTGAAGGCGCATTTACGCAGGCCGCAGTGACACTCGACGGCCATTACACCACTCCGGATCATGCGCACGCGATGATGGAACCTCACGCTACCATTGCTCAATGGCAGGGTGACAAACTGACGCTTTGGACGTCGATCCAACAGATGAATTGGGGCGTCAGAGACCTGGCTAAAACACTGGGGATTCCCAAAGGGAACATTCACCTCATTTCGCCCTACATCGGCGGCGGCTTTGGCGGCAAAGGCACTATCTTGTGCGACGCGGTATTGGCATCTCTTGCCTCGAAAGAGGCTGGACGCCCGGTGAAGGTCGCACTTCCCCGACCGCTTATGTTCAACAACCTGACCCATAGGCCTGCGACGATTCAAAGAATCAGGCTCGGTGCCAACTCCGACGGCAAGCTCACTGCCGTTGGTCATGAGAGCTGGTCGGGCAATCTGCGAGGTGGGCGCACTGAAGCCGCCACCGCATCGACCCGAACATTGTATGCGGGTGCTAACCGCATGACCCGCCTCTATCTTGCCCAACTCGACCTTGCTGAAGGGAGCGCCATGCGTGCGCCCGGTGAAGCGCCGGGCATGATGGCTCTGGAGATTGCCATGGACGAGATGGCAGAGAAACTGGGGATGGATCCCGTAAGATTTCGTGTTATCAACGACACCCAAGTAGATCCCGAGCAGCCGGATCGCCGGTTCTCTCAACGCCAGTTAGTAGAGTGCCTGAATAAGGGGGCTGATCATTTCGGCTGGGCGCGACGTAACACCCATCCGGCCAAAGAACTCCGTGACGGATGGTGGGTTGGCTTGGGAATGGCCTCCGCGATCCGAGGTGCACCTACGACAAAGTCCGCTGCTCGAGTCCGGCTTGACCGCGAAGGCATAGTCACCGTCGAAACTGACATGACCGACATCGGCACCGGCTCTTACACGATTATTGCCCAGACTGCTGCGGAAATGATGGGCGTGGATATGGACAAGGTAAACGTAAACTTGGGCGACTCGCACTTCCCGGAATCATCCGGTTCGGGCGGTCAATGGGGCGCTGCCTCATCTACGGCAGGCGTCTACGCTGCTTGTGTGAAGCTCAGGGAAGCCGTTTCGATGAAGCTGGGCCTTGATCCGACCCTCACCGAATTTGTCGCTGGCCACGTTCGTCAAGGGTCGATAAGTCTGCCATTGACCACTGCGACAAAGGACGGCGAGCTGGTGTCCGAAGACTTCATGGAGTTTGGCGACCTCGCCAAGGAGTACGCTCAGCAAACTTTTGGCGCCCATTTCGTTGAGGTTGGAGTAAATGCTGCCACTGGCGAGATCCGTATTCGTCGTCAACTGGCAGTGTGCGCAGCGGGCAGGATACTCAATCCAAAAACGGCACGAAGTCAGATCATCGGGGGAATGACCATGGGCGCCGGTGCTGCGCTCATGGAGGAAATGGTCGTGGATCATCGCCTAGGTTTTTTTGTTAATCACGATCTGGCCAGCTATGAAGTGCCGGTACATGCCGACATCCCCCATCAGGAGGTTATTTTCCTGGATGAGGTTGATCCCTATGCCACGCCGTTGAAGGCTAAAGGCGTCGGCGAGCTAGGTATTTCTGGCGCCGCTGCGGCGATTGCCAACGCTATCTATAACGCGACCGGCATTAGAGTCCGTGACTATCCCATTACGCTCGATAAGCTGATTGACCACTTGCCGGAAGTCGGCTGACCTTAACGCTTTACCATCGGAGTCATCAATGCAGCTGAGCCGCACGAACCTGGCAGATATCATTTATTTCCTTGCCATCGCTCGGCACCAGAGCTTCAGGAAAGCTGGGCTGGACGTGGGGATCAGCGCGTCTGCGCTAAGCCATGCCATGAAAGGGCTAGAGACACGGTTGGGCGTTCGACTGCTTAACCGCACAACACGAAGCGTGACGCTTACGGCAGCTGGCGAAGAGCTGCAGGGCCTCATCAGCGCGCCGGTAAATGATATCGGTCAGGCGCTGGAGGCCCTGAACCGGCTGCGCGACGAGCCTGCCGGACGCATCAGACTAAACGTCTTGAGCGACGGCGCGAAACTCATCCTCGGCCCGGTCCTCCCAGTCTTCGTTGATCGCTATCCGGATATAGAGGTTGACCTCACCGTCACGAATCGAATGGTAGATGTCATTGGTGACGGCCATGATGCGGGGATACGTTACGGCGGGACGGTGCCCGAAGACATGATCGCCCAGCGACTCTCTCCCGATGTCGCTTGGGCCGTCGTTGGCGCGCCGGATTACCTGCAGCGTTTCGGAATTCCGATGCATCCGGACGACCTGCACCATCATCGGTGTCTGCGTGTGCGCCTGGGCAATGCACGCATCTACCACTGGCAGTTCTCGAAAGGCGGTCAGCAGATGGAGATAGATGTGCCGGGGCCCATCACTATTGATGAGGGTCGCGTCGGTGTGGCGATGGCTATGCGCGGCGTAGGCTTGATGTACGTCCCGCAGAAGGTAGTCGAGCGGCAGATTGCGGAAGGATCTCTGCAGCGGGTCCTTGTGGATTGGACTCACTATGACCCAGGCTTTCACATTTACTACTCAAGTTTCAGACAGATACCTGTTGGTCTGCGCCTGCTCATTGACCTCATACGTGAGCTTGAGCCGATGGGGCCACTCCCCTAGCCGCTACTCGTTGATCCATAGAGGATAAGTCGTGCTTGATACTCGACGAAAGCTCTTGGAGGTCACTGACTGCTTGTACCGACTCTTAAGCTATACAGGGATCTACTTCTCCACAAAATGACTGACACAGGTTGGGCAAAGCATTGATTCAGGAGCATCCAGAAGAACGGCGGCCTGCTCAATCCCAAGAAGGCGCTGTTGGTCAGATTCATACTTTTTACCTGGCCTATAGAATCGACCAAATTGCCCTTGTGCCTACCGATGACTTGCTTTAGCTTAGCTCGTGTGATGGCTACGGGCCATGCCTCTTCGGCATGACACCGGGTAGCAATACTTACAACGCCCTGGACTACTCATGAAAAGATTTGTCGTACTCGACAGTTTCCGCGGCCTCTGCGCGGTTGCCGTCGTGCTGTTCCACACTTACGTGGTGCAAAGCATTGCCGAACTCGAGTTTTTCAAGAACGCCTTCCTGCTCGTGGAGTTCTTTTTTATCCTCAGTGGTTTTGTGTTGTTTCACACCTATGGCCAGCGTTTGAACAACGCGACCGATTATAAAAATTTCTTCATCAGTCGTACGGCTCGCCTGTATCCCCTGCACTTGACCATGTTGGGCGTTTACCTGGTACTGGAAATGGGTCGCTCGCTGGCTGAGAGGAAAGGCTTCAGTTTCAACGAACCGGCGTTCAGTGGCGCCACTTCGATGGACGAATTTCTTCCCAACCTGCTCCTGCTGCAATCCTGGCTGAACAGCGCCATGACTGGCTCGTTCAATTACCCCTCCTGGAGTATCAGCATCGAGTACTACCTGTACTTGATATTTGGCGTCATGGCATTGCTGGCGCGCACCAGCAAGGTCAAGGTCTTCGCAATGGTGTCCCTGGCAGCGTTCATCACCTTGTGGAACGGTGAATCCTGGCTGAAGCTGGAAATCTTCCGCGGCGCTTCGTGTTTCTTCGCCGGTGCCTGCCTGTACGTGCTCTACGATCGCATCAAGGACCTGGACCTGGACGCCGTGGACTTCAATCTGCTGGAGATTGCCCTGGTGCTGGGCAGCTATCGTCTGCTGGTGTCGAACATCGATCACAAGGGCGTGTATGCCAGCCTGCTGTTCTGTGTCTTGATTCTGGTATTTGCGTTCGAGCGCGGCGTGGTTTCGCGACTGTTGCACCAGCGCTTTTTCGTCTGGCTGGGCGCCCTGTCGTTCTCCATCTATTTGACCCACGCCGCCATTCTGTTTGTTTTCAAGAGCGCCGTGATCGTGCTGTCGAAAGTGCTGCACACCGACCTGACAGAGACCTTGCAGGGCCATGACATGCCCAACATGGTCAAGTACATCTCGACCCACAGCATATGGCTCGACAACGGCATCGTGGTCTTGCAGTTGGCGGCGGTACTGCTGGTCTCGACATTGACGTACAAGTATGTCGAGATGCCGGGCGTGCAATTGGGCAAGCGACTGACTCGCCGCAAAGGCGCAACGCCGGGCCCTACCCTGCAAGGCACCGCGCAGTAACTTTTAAAGCAGCCTAACGCCATCCCTTTTGGGGTGGCGTGTTGCAGCCCGCGGTCGCTCTTGACGCCATGAGGAGCATCGATGCAACTGGAATGGCTGGAAGACTTCATCGAACTGGCGCGCACTCGCAGCCTGTCGCGGGCCGCCGAGATACGCTGTGTGACCCATCCCGCTTTCGGTCGACGCATCCGTGCTTTGGAAGATTGGGTTGGCGTCCCCCTGATCGAACGCAAACAGCCAT
The DNA here is from genome assembly GCF_014235765.1 of Pseudomonas baltica. Lineage (GTDB taxonomy): Bacteria > Pseudomonadota > Gammaproteobacteria > Pseudomonadales > Pseudomonadaceae > Aquipseudomonas > Aquipseudomonas baltica. Next base: position 528,959 of record NZ_JACMYH010000001.1, on the reverse strand, counting down.
TGTCCCTCACCCCCGCCGGCCTATTGTTTCTGGACGCGGCGAGCCAATCGATGGAGCTGCTGCTGGCAGCCCGTGCGCAGTTCCAGACCATCGGTCTCAACCGTGACCAGCCACTGCGCATCGCCACCGGACGCACCCTGGCACGTGTGTTTTTTCCCGACTGGTACCAGTCGCTGCACCAGCGCTTCGGCGCGTTCCCCGTATCACTGGTTACCGGCGGCGCGCAAGAAGCCATCCTCAAGCTGACCGCCGGCGAGGTCGACTTGCAACTCATCTACTCCAGCCCCCTGACGCGAATTCTGGTGGACGCCGAACGCTTTGATTCCAAGGTGCTCGCGCAGGAACAACTTGTACCGGTAAGCGCTCCCGATGAAAGCGGCCAGCCGCGATTCGCCATCGGTCCGGACAGCGACGACTCCAGCATCGCATGGTTGGGCTTGTCGCCCTCGTTGTCACTGCGTGGCGTGCTGGCTCAGCACCTGGCCAAGCTGCCGCAGCGCCTGGCATTGCGCATGATCTACCAAGCCGACTCCTACGAGGCGATTCTAGAAATGGCCAAGCGCGGTTCCGGACTCGCCTGGCTGCCTGGCATGGTGGTCAAGGATGCATTGGCTGCTGGCGAGCTGGTGCTCGCGGGGGGCAGCGAACTGCACATCCCGTTCGATGTTTCGTTGCATCGACTGCGCGCCAATCGAAGCGAACAGGTGATGCGCATCTGGGAAGGCCTGGATCCGGTTTGAGTCGCCCATTGCGCGCACTGTTACGGCGCATTAACAAAAAACACCGGCCCTGCGGCAAGTCTGTCACACCCGCGATTACGAGCCCGTGCCGGATAGGCTCGGGCTTGTGCCCAATCAGCAATTGTCCGCGACGCAACGTTGATTCACCTTGGTCTCGGGCCAGGTAGCCACGAAGGCGCAGACCTTCCACCGCTGCCCGGTCGTTTTCACCCATAACAATGACTGCCATCGTGTCCACCAACTGCCTGTGCCCGGTGGACGGATCGATAATCGTGAAACGAACCCGGAAACCACCCATGAGTACAGCCTCGACCACTCTGCACGCGACCCCGGCCACTACCCGGCGCGGGCCATGGAAAGAGATCATTGCCGCCAGCTTCGGCAACGCCCTGGAATTCTATGACCTGCTGATCTACGGCTACTTCGCCGTGGTGATTGGCAAACTGTTCTTCCCGTCCGACAACGAGACCACCTCGCTGCTGCTCGCGGTGGGCTCGTTCGGCATCTCGTTCCTGATGCGTCCACTGGGCGCCATCGTGCTGGGGTCCTACGCCGACCGCGCGGGGCGCAAAGCATCGCTGACGATGTCGATCCTGATCATGCTGATCGGCACCGCCATGATCACCTTTACCCCCTCCTACCAACAGATCGGTATCGCCGCGCCGTTGTTGATCATCGTCGCGCGCATGCTCCAGGGCTTTTCCACCGGCGGAGAGTTCGGCGCCGCCACCGCTTTCATGGTCGAGCATGCCGACCCCAGCCGCCGAGGCTTCTTCGCCAGTTGGCAGTTGGCGACCCAAGGCCTTGCCACCGTGCTGGCGGCGGGCGTCAGTGCTCTGCTCAGCTACCTGCTCAGCGATGTGCAGTTGAACGACTGGGGCTGGCGCGTGGCATTCGGGGTCGGCTTGTTGATCGGCCCGGTCGGCTTCTACATTCGGAGCCAGATCGACGAAACCCCTGATTTTCAGAAAGTCGCCGCCAAGGGCGAAGCCAAGACCCCGCTGCGCGACGTACTGGTCAAGGGCCGTACCAGCCTCCTGCTGTCCATTGGCGTGGTGGCTGGCGCGACGGCGTTCAACTACGTACACAAGCTGTACATGCCCACCTACGCCCTGAAACAACTGCAGATTACTGCCACCTCCTCCTATCTGGGCGCGCTGGTCACTGGTGTGATGTTGATGTTCATGGCGCCGGTGTTCGGCAGCCTGTCGGACCGCTTTGGTCGCTTCCGCGTGCTCACTCTGGCGCTGTTGATCACCGGACTGTCGTCCTATCCGATGTTCGTCTGGCTGAATCTGTACCCCAGCGTCACGACCCTGCTGATGGTGCAAGCAGTGGTGGGGATCTTGATCGCCGCCTGCCTGGGGCCGATCCCGGCGATGCTCGCCGACATTTTCCCCACCAGCATCCGCGGCACCGGACTCGCGCTGAGCTACAACTTTTCCGTGACCCTGTTCGGTGGTTTCGCTCCGCTGATCGTGACGTGGATGATCGACGCTACCGGCAGCAAACTCGCGCCCAGCTTCTATGTGGTGGCCACCTCGCTAGTCAGCGTGATTGCGGTGATCGTTCTGGGTAGACGCATGCGTAATCATCGCCCCACCTGAGCCGTGTGCTTGCAAAAACTCAATACCCTGACATCCACGCTGCCCTTTACTGCCAAAACACCTTTTGTCCGCAGGAGACCTGCATGAAGACCTTGGAACAAGTACGCGCTACCCTGACCCCCTACCCCATCGAGGTGGAATTTCCCGACATTCGCCCATGGCAGGAAGGGAACTGCGGCGTCGATTACGTGCATTCTTTCGACAGCGGCCTGGCCGGCCCTCACGTCATGGTGATGGCGTTGACCCACGGCAACGAGGTCAGCGGCGCGATTGCCTTGGACAGGTTGCTCAAGGATGAAGTGCGCCCGGTACGCGGTCGCCTGACACTGGCGTTTGGCAACGTCGCCGCCTATCACGCCTTCGACCCGGATGACATCGACGCCACTCGCTATCTCGATGAGGACATGAACCGGGTTTGGTTGCCGAGCAAACTCGATGGACCAGAGGACTCCATTGAACTGCGCCGGGCACGGGAACTACGCCCCATCGTCGATACGGTGGACCTGCTGCTGGATATCCATTCCATGCACGAGGAAGCGCCGCCGATCATGATGTGTGGCGCCCAGACCAAAGGGATGGATTTCGCCGCCACACTGGGTGTTCCGCGAACCGTGGCCGCCGATGCCGGCCACCCAAATGGCCGCCGCCTGCGCGACTACCAGGATTTCGCAGACCCGTTGAGCCAGAAAAATGCCTTGCTGATCGAGACCGGGCAGCACTTCTCCCAACGTAGCTGTGAGGTAGCCATGGACGTAACGGCTCGCTTTCTTGTGACGACGGGGGTGGTGGAGCCAGCAGACATGGCTAACTACATCAGCACGAGTGCGCCGCAAGCCCAGCGCTTCTTGCAGGTTACCGAGCCGGTGGTGGCCCGAAGCATGGAGTTCGCGTTCGTCGAGGACTTTCGTGGGTTGGAGTTGATTGGCGAGGCTGGGAGTGTACTGGCTTGGGATGGCGACCAAGCAGTGGTCACGCCATACGATGATTGTGTACTGGTGCAACCGTCGCTACGGCATTTGGGCAATGGCGTGACGGTGGTGAGGTTGGCGCGTGTGGTCGAGCGGTAGTGGGATCACACGCTCCCTTCCCGCGCCGACCCAAGGACCCTGTTGATCGCGGAAACCACCTGCATCGTCGCCTGTTCGAGGCTGCCGTCATTACGGCAGCAAACCCAGCCGTGATCTGCAATCGCCCGTTCGAACGCGTGGGTACAAGCGGCATGTTCTTGCAGGGTATGGATCACCGTACTGCTGAGTCCGCGCCTTCGTGCTGCTGCCCTCGCCCATGAAATATCCGGGTCTGTGACAACCCCAACATGCAGGTCGGGCACTCGCACGTTTCGATCGAGGTTCAGCTGCAGAATGTCCGCGAATGGGATCATCCGGCGAAAAGCGGCCTCCGATGGGTACCAGCGATCGATCAGGATGATGCTGTCGCGTGGCTGCCGGGTCAGCACGTGCTGGGAGATCCAGGCCCGGCTCTGGGCAAAACGCTCACAGATCTCCCACTCCAGATCCTCACCGGGACTTCTCGCCAGTTGGTTGACCAGAATCATGGTTCCAGCCCTGAACGGATCGCTCTTGCGCTCGCATAAACGGATCACTTTCTTGTCGTCGGCCCTCAATAGTTTAGTTACGGCCTCCAACAGCGTGGTTTTTCCGGTGCCCTTGGGCCCGTCGAGAGAAACGAATAATGGAAGATTCATTGTTCACGTAACGATGGAGATACGGTTTAAATGCGGTGGCATGGGTAAAGCGCTGCCAGTAATGATACAGCAGCGCACCATGGCTAGCAGACGGCCAGAGGTGGCTGGAGTTCATCTGCGTGGAGTGGGCGTGGACGGCCGTCGCCTAACGCCCCGCTGGTGGTACCGCAGATGAAGCAGGACTGTGGGCGCAGATGACCGACTAACAGTATGCCGATTACCCTGCGGCCTGCTCCGTGCGTCTGGCTTTAAAGGTCAACGCAAACCCTACCAACACCACCGCAGCGAACCCGGCTGGAAACAGCCAGATACTTTTCCAGTCATGTTGCATGCCCGTTGCATAGTGATCGGTCACCTGCCCCGCTACCCAGAAGCCAATCAACATGCCCAACCCATAGGTGGCCAGGGTGATCAGGCCCTGTGCCGAGCTGCGGAAGCGTTCAGGCGTCTTGGCGTCGGTGTAGATCTGCCCGCAGACGAAAAAGAAGTCGTAGCAGACACCATGCAACGCGATGCCGATCAGCAGCATGGCGACTTCTTCCCCGCCGCTGCCATAGGCGAACAGCAAGTAGCGCAGCACCCAGGCGAACATGCCGACCAGCAGCGCGATCTTGATGCCGAAGCGGGCAATGAACAGCGGCAGCAGGAGCATGAACAGCACTTCGGACACTTGCCCGATGGCCATCTTCGCGGTGGGATTGGCGATGCCGATCTCGGCCAGGAACGGGTTGGCGTTCTGGTAGTAGAAAGCCAGTGGTATGCAGATCAGGATCGAGGCCAGGAAGAAGATCAGGTAGCTGCGATCCTTCAGAAGCCCCAAAGCATCCAGGCCCAGCACTTGACTCAGTCCCTTGCGCTCGCTGGTGGCCTGCAAAGGTGCCGTGCTGGGCAGGGTGAAGCTGTACAGCCCAAGAAGCAGCGAAGCGACGGCCGACATCAGGAAAGTATTACGCAGTGCGCCACCGGCGATACCTTGAGCAGAATCCCAGGCGAAAACCATACTGATCACCACGCCGGCGACGATCCAGCCGATGGTGCCCCATACCCGGATGCGGGAAAACTCGCGAGCCGGCTCTTTCATCTGGCGGAAGGCAACCGAGTTCACCAGGGCCAAGGTCGGCATGTAGGCCACCATGTAGGCCAGGACATAGGGATAGAACGCGGCGAAATCCGCTGCTCGATAGAGTTGATACAACAGCACCGCGCCCAGCAAGTGCAGCACGGCAAGGATACGTTCGGCGTTGAACCAGCGGTCGGCGATCAGACCGATGACGAAGGGCGCAATGATCGCACCCCAGGATTGCGTCGAGAATGCCAGCCCGATCTGGCTGCCGCTGGCGCCCAGGCCCGTCGCCAGGAATGTTCCCAGGGTGACGAACCAGCCACCCCAGATGAAGAACTGCAGGAACATCATCACGCTCAGTCGGGCGTTCATCGTTTTCATTGCGCTCACCGTTTTATTGTTATGGCAGGTGTCGGTCGAAAGCTTGGGCGGTTCAGTCTTCGGGCAAACCCAGTAATCTTCGGTTGGATTGCACGTCGGCGGACACGCCGGCGAAATCATCGAAAGCGCGTTGCGTGCGCTTGATCATGTGTCGCTCGATGAAGGCAGCACCCTCACCTGCGCCTTGCGCCGAATCCTTCAGGCAGCATTCCCACTCGAGCACGGCCCAACCGTTGAAGCCGTACTGAGTCAACTTGCTGAAGATCGATTTGAAGTCCACCTGGCCGTCACCCAGCGAGCGGAAGCGGCCCGGCCGATCGACCCAGTCCTGGTAGCCGCCATACACGCCGGAGCGGGCATCGGGACGGAATTCGGCGTCCTTGACGTGGAACATGCGGATGCGCGCGTGGTAACGATCGATGAAACCCAGGTAGTCCATCTGCTGCAGCAGCAGGTGGCTGGGGTCATACAGGATGGCGGCGCGCGGATGGTGGTCGACTGCCTGCAGGAAGCGCTCGAACGAGGCACCGTCGTGCAGATCCTCACCGGGGTGAATCTCGTAGCACAGGTCGACACCGGCCTCTTCGAAACAATCGAGAATCGGCAACCAGCGCCTGGCCAGCTCGGCGAAACCCTGCTCGACCAGACCATTGGGCCGCTGCGGCCACGGATAGACATAGGGCCAGAGCAAGGCGCCGGAAAAGGTCGCGTGGGCGGTCAGGCCCAGCCGTTGGCTTGCCTGTGCAGCAAGCTTGAGTTGGTCGATGGCCCACTCGGTGCGGGCTTGTGGAGCATTACGCAAATGCACCGGCGCAAATTCGTCGAACACCGCGTCGAAAGCTGGATGCACAGCCACCAGTTGGCCTTGCAGGTGCGTGGACAGCTCGCTGATCTGTACGCCGGCTTTGGCGCACACCGCATTCAGCTCGTCGCAGTACGCCTGGCTTTGCGCTGCGCGCTCCAGGTCGATGTAGCGCGTGCCGAGCGTGGGCAGTTGAATCGACTTGTAACCTTGGGACGCAGCCCAGCCAGCGATGTTGGCCAGGTTGTCGAAGGGCGCTTCGGACGACATGAACTGCGCCAGGAATATACCTGGGCCACGCAGCCCCGTCTCGGCAGGAGGGTTCATTGTGCAATACTCCGTGAGGAAGATGGGCAGATCAGTTCGGTCCACTTGGCGTCGCCGCGGTGGTTGATGAGTGCGGCTTCGATGAAGGCCATCCCACGCAGGCCGATGTCCATGCCGGGTACGCCTGGCACCTGGTTGCCGGCCCCGCCCGCCTGGATGGCGTCGGCAAAATCCACGTACAGATTGGCCATCGCCTCCAGGTAACCTTCGGGATGCCCTGCGGGCAAACGCATCCGGCGCGTGGCGGCGTCACTGAGCCAAGGTTGGCCAAGACCCGAACGCAGGATGCGCATGGGCTGGTCCAGCGAACGGTGGATCAGGCTGGATGGCTCTTCCTGCCGCCATTCCAGCCCGCCCAACTCGCCATAGACGCGGATCTTCAACGGATTCTCTTCGCCGGCGCAGACCTGGCTGGCGATCAGAACTCCGCTGGCCCCGCCGCTCATCTTGATCAGCACACTGACGTCGTCGTCCAGTTGGCGACCTTCGACATGGGAGCCGAGCATGGCGCTGAGGCAGTACACCTGCTGATCGGCAACGAATTCAGCCAGGCTAAACGCATGCGTACCGATGTCACCAATGCAGCCGCCGATGCCCGACCGCTGCGGATCGTCGCGCCAGTCGGCCTGTTTGTTGCCTTGGCTGGCGATGTCCTGGCTGAGCCAGCCTTGCGGGTATTCGACGATGACTTTGCGCACGGCACCGATGAGGCCATTGCGTACCAGCTCGCGGGCTTCCCAGACCATGGGGTAGCCCAGGTACACGTGGGCCAGGCCATAGAGCCGGTCACTGCCGAGCAAGGTCTGGTCCAGCGCCTGCAGCTCGGCCAGGTTCAAAGCGGCGGGCTTTTCGCTGAACACATGGAAGCCTGCCTGGATCGCGCGCTGTGCGACGGGTGCATGAAGATGATTGGGCGTGACGTTGACCAGCAACTGCATGCGCTGGTCTTCGGGGAGCCGCGCTTCGGCCTCGATCATCTCCCGCCAGTCGCCATAGACACGCTGTGGCGCGAGCCCCAACGCGTTTCCAGTACGCTGATTGTTCAGCGAATCGCGGCTGAAAGCGCCGCACACCAGATCGAATCGCCCATCCAGCGCCGCCGCCTGCCGATGTGCCAAGGCAATGAACGACCCTTCCCCGCCACCGACGAAACCCATTCTGGTTTTTTGCATGACATCCAGCCTCTAGATCCTTGTCAGCTCAGCGCTGGTCAGATCAGCAATCAATGATCTGGCGATGTAACCGGTTACATTCGTTCATGGAATCTAGGCGTCAACGCGTCCCCTGTCAAACACCATCGGGCGGATCATCGCGGTACCGGAGGCAGTGGCAAACTGAGGTAAGCTTTGCGTCGGGATTACCGGGGACGAGGTAGGCGTGTCGAATATTCGTGAAGTGGCGCGGCTGGCCGGCGTTTCGGTGGCAACCGTATCGCGTGCGCTGAAATCACCCGAACGGGTACTGCTGGCAACGCGCGAGCGGGTCAATGCTGCGGTGGAACAGGCCGGGTACCGGCCAAACCTGATGGCCGTGCAGTTCCGTTCGCGACGCACGTTCAACCTGGTCATCCTCGTGCCGCATATTGCCAACAGTTTTTTTGCTCGTGTCATCAGCGGCGCGCAGAAAGCTGCCCAGTCGGCGGGCTATCGTGTATTGCTGTGCGACACGTTGGGCTGCGAAGCGACCGAGCGCGAATATGCCGACCTGGTGCACGCCCATCAAGCCGACGGCGTCCTGCAGCTGCGCGCCTACGATCCATTCGCGTCGACTACCGACGCAGCCGACCTGCCCCCTATCGTCAACGCCTGCGAAATACTCGAGGGGGGCCGTCATCCCACCGTCAGTCTGGATAACCATGGCGCTGCGCGAGCGGTCACAGAACACCTGCTTGCCCTGGGCCACCGACGTGTGGGTTTGATCAACGGGCCTGCCACCAGCCCGTTGACCCGTGATCGGCGTGCGGGCTACGAGGCAGCCTTGCGTGCAGCAGGCATCACACCCGATGCCAAGTTGATTTGCCCAGGGGATTTCAGCCTGAAAGCAGGCTATAACGGAGCACTGCAGTTGCTCGGCATGCCCGAGCGCCCTACTGCATTGTTCTGTGAAAGCGATGAGATGGCCATTGGCGCATTGAAGCGCATCAAGGAAATGGGCCTGCGAGTTCCCCAGGACGTTTCCCTGGCCGGCTTCGACGACATCGAACTGGCTGCCTATTGCGACCCACCGCTGACGACCATCGCCCAGCCAGCCGAGTGCTTCGGCCAGCACGCGGTGGACATGCTGATCAGTTTGATCGAGAAACGCCCCCTTGAAGTGCGGCACGTGACGCTGCCCCACAGCCTGGTCGTTCGGCAGAGCACCGCTGGCGTGCCCAACGGTGATATCGCTAGCGGGTGACAGACACGGGCTTTGAAATATCAACCACCGGAAACCGGCTTCTTCTGCCGCCTGCAACGTTCCGAACAGTAGCGGACCTCGTCCCAACAGCGCGCCCATTTCTTGCGCCAAGTGAACGCAAGACCACAGGTGACGCAGTGCTTTACCGGTAACTCACTTTTCCTCAAGACCCTCTCCATGGCAACGTTCACGGACTATTTGGGTAGCCAACCGACAGAGCTGTATAAAGATACAGTGCTCAGCTAGAATACCGCACCTGCCCATTATCCGGACATACGCATGGATCTTCATCTTAGCCAGACCAGCGCAGCTATCGCCATGGTCAACAGGCTTCAAGCCGAACTGACCGATTTGGGCGAAGTATTGCGAACTGCAGCAGACCACGTACGTGTCGATGCCATGTTTGGTCTGGATTTCAGGCCCGAGGATGCGGTGCGCAACGAACCCATAGAAGTGCGTGTACTGGAAGGTGACGAGGCGGTACAGGCGGCGTTCGAGGCGTTGACCAGTATATGGGTCAAAGTGGGTCAGCACCCGCGGGAAACATTGCGTGTGCCTGGTGCCATCGCCCTGCCCCGCACTGCCATCGACAAGATCCTGCAGACCAATGCGACGCGTGTCGAACTGGGCAAGTTGATCGGTGCCATCGACAAAACCAACGACCGCCGCAACGTGTGGAACCGCTTCAAAGGCAGCGGAAATGGCATCGTGCCCAAGCAAGCCCTGCGTCTGACCAACGTGCTCACTGCGCCGTCGAACATCAACTTTTATTGGGATGACACCGGTTCGTCCGGCGCCCGCAAGATGGCCGGTGATCTGCTGCAAGAGTGGCACGAGCTACTCGATCAATATCATGACAAACAGGCAACGGTGCACCACTCCTCGGAAGCCGCTGCCGAGAATGCTCTCGTCTACGGCATTGACATGCTGGGCAAGCTGGACCCGCAAGAACAGGTTGCCATTCGCCGCTTGGTTCAGCCTCATATCCGGGCACGGGTCAGGAACGGCGACTCGAAGGTCAAACCCATCATCGCGCCAGTGCCCTTCGTGTATGAAACGGGTATCGCACCGCCCAAGATAAAGCCGCTCTCGAGTTACGAACCTAAAGTTGTGATCCGCAAGAACACCCGTCTGGCGTTGCTGGAGGAAGAGCCTTATGTGGAGGCAATGAATCTCTATCGTTATAAGGATAGGCATCGGGTTTATGGACCTCTGCAAAAAAAGTCAGCTGAAGAGGGCTAGGGAGTTGATGCTTGAAGCCAGCTAGCAAGGAAGGCTGACGCCGTGCTGTCTATTAATAACATCATGATAGGGTAAAGATTTTGACTTAGCCCCTTCCCTCTCGACGTAGCCACATTGAATTAAAACCTGCGCCTGGCACCCTGCCCCGCTTGGTGATTACTAAGTTGATAATACGGAAATGAAAGCAACTCGTAGCGGAGCCTCGTCATGATGTTATTGTTTATGGCTAAAGGCATCCTGGTGAACGCAGCAAAGCAGCCTGGTGCTCCTTACTGATCACCTTTGAGGAAGATTCACGGAGGAAACCATGTGCGACGGCGCGTCATGATGTTATCTATGGTTTTACGGTTAATTCAACGAGGTTGCCGCCCCTTCTGCATCGCCTATAAAGCTGCTCTTCACTTTGACCAGGCTCTTCAAGTGTCCGCCGCCGCCCTCTCTGCACGAGAAACTTGCCAACTGCTTCGTGACGTCGCTCTAGGTATTCGCACCTTGCACCGTCTCGACGAAACGGATTGGGCCGATGCCTACGGCACAGCGATGACCGTCGGCGCCGACGGCTGGATCATCACCTTTCACAACCATGAAAACGGGCGCTTTCATTGCGAGCGTTGTGAAAGCCCGGACGGCCGCACCTACCTCTTCGATTCATCCCACCACTACGGCACCGACCCTATCGAGCTTCTAAGTACCTGGGAGCACACCAGGCTGGCGGAAATACTGGCGACTGTTTAAAGCAAGCTTTCGATGGCGGCAACTGTCAATGCGAATCGTTTGCGGATAGAATCCGCTGCCATTTCGCTAGCCTCCCCTGCCTGGAACGATGAACCCATGCGTCGCACGTTACTTTCGCTGTGCCTGCTGCAAGCTGCCCCGGTGTCTGCCTGGGCTTCCGAACCCGTCGAAGCCAGCGGAAACCTCCAGCTCGAAGCGGTGAACATCGAGGCCGACAGTGACTATGAACGCGCGGATGGTCCGGTCACGGGTTACAAAGCCACCCGCTCCATGAGTGCGACGCGCACAGACACGGCCCTGCACGAGACGCCTCAGTCGATCAGCGTAGTGCCCCGTGACGTATTGGAAGACACCGCCTCCACTCGCTTGCAGGACGCGCTGGATTACGCAGGGGGTGTCGGCCGCGCCAACAACTTCGGTGGTCAGGGCCTGACCACTTTCACCGTACGCGGCTTCACCACGGGCGAGTTCTACCGCAACGGTTTTCCAATCAATCGCGGCTACCCCAATGCGCCGGACGCCAATACCGTGGAACGCCTGGAAGTGATCCGCGGCCCGGCGACGAGCCTGTATGGCCGCGGTGATCCGGGCGGCACTTTCAACGTCGTCAGCAAGCAACCGCTGGCCGAGCGCAAGGTGACGATTGGCAGCCAGCTGAACGATCAGGGCATGCACCGCGCCACGCTGGATGCCGGCGGGCCGCTCAGCGAGGATGGGCGCCTGGCCTATCGGCTGAACGTGTTGGGCGAAGGCGGCGAGAGCTTTCGTGACCATGTGGAAACCGAACGCTACGACATCGCGCCCGTGCTCAGCTGGCAAGCCAGCGACGCTACCAAAATCGTCTTCGAAGGCGATTTCATGCGCAACAACCATCCACTCGATCGCGGCCTGACTCGCTACGCCACCCAGCGGGGCAGCGCTTCGCGCGACACCAATGTTTGGGAGCAAGGCCGTGACAACCTGCTGCACAACGACAACGACATGGCCCAAGTCAGGTTCGAGCACCGCCTCGATGACGACTGGACCCTGGCCGGCGGGATGCAGTGGCTTGACGGCAGCCTCAAGGGCAATGCGGTCGAGGCCAACGCAGCCCCGCTGGATGGACGTACCCTGCAGCGCAACTTCAACTACCGCAAACTGGAATGGACCGACCGCGACTATCAGCTGAACCTTACCGGCCATTTCGATACCGCGGGGTTTTCCCACACCTTGCTGGCCGGCGTGGAGTATGAAGATTATGACTACCGCTCGATCATCCAGCGCTCGTCCGCGGCGACCGGCACCTACCCCATCGACCTCTACAACCCGGTGCTCGGTCAGCCACGCCCAGCCCTCACCCGCACCACCACCCACGACACGGAAAACCTGAAAACCTTAGCCGCGTTCATTCAAGACCAGGTCGCCTTGACCGAGCGCTTCAAAGTGCTCGCAGGCGTGCGTCTGGAACGCTTCGAACAGGACTACGACAACCGCTTGCCAGGCTCTGTGGACTGGAAGGCCGCGCAGACCTCGGCAACACCACGGCTGGGTTTGATCTACGACCTCACCGATACACTGGCGCTGTACGCCAACACCGCGCGGTCGTTCAAACCCAACAGCGGCGCGAGCCGCGATGGCAGCGGGTTTGACCCGGAAGAAGGTAAATCTTACGAGCTGGGCATGAAGTGGGAAGCCCTCGATCAGCAGCTGAGCATCGACGGCGCCGTCTACCACATCGTCAAGGAAAACGTGCTCACCCGTGATCCGGTCGACCCGACCTACAGCGTCGCGGCCGGCGAAGTCACCAGCCGTGGCCTGGACATCACCATCGCCGGCAACCTCACGCCGCAATGGCGGATGATCGGTGGCTACGCCTACGTCGATGCGCGGGTGACCGACGACAACAACCTGCCCAACGGCACCCGCCTTGCCAACATTCCGCGCAACAGCTTCAGCCTGCTCAACACCTACGAGTTCCAGGACGGCGCAGCCAAAGGACTTGGCCTGGGCGTGGGCTTGAAATACATCGACGACCGCGCCGGACAGACCGCAGCCCAGACCTACACCATGGAGCGCTACAGCGTGGTCGATCTGCTGAGTTTCTATCAGGTGAACCCTCACGTACGCCTGAACCTGGAACTGCAGAATGTGTTCAACAAGGGCTACGACGAAGGCGCGTTCAACACGTACGCGTATCCTGGCGCACCGCGTACGGTTCAGGCGGGCGTGGCGTATACGTTCTGACCAAGAGCGATGACTGCCCAGGGCGAGATTTTCAGCTCATCCAATTGCCGCCATCGACATTATAGGTCTGGGCCACGACGTAGTCGCTTTCGTCGCTTGCCAGAAAGAGCGCCATGCCCACCAGGTCCTCGGCCGTGCCCATGCGACCGAAGGGGACTTCCTGGCTGACCAGACGCTTTTTCTCGCCCAGTGGGCGATTTTCGTACTTGGCGAACAACGCGTCGACGCCATCCCAGTGTTCACCCTCGACCACCCCCGGGGCGATGGCATTGACGTTGATCCGCTCCTTGATGAGATTGAGCCCGGCGGACTGGGTCAGGCTGATCACAGCCGCCTTGGTCGCACAGTACACACCCACAAGAGCCTCACCTCGCCGTCCTGCCTGACTGGCCATGTTGATGATCTTGCCCCCGTGCCCCTGGCCGATCATCTGCCTCGCGGCCGCCTGCAGGGTAAACAGCGTTCCCCCGACGTTGATCGCAAACAGCCTGTCGTAGCTCGCCCGGGTGATTTCGGTGATGGGCGCCAGGTCGAATAGCGCCGCGTTGTTGACGAGAATGTCCAGCTTGCCCGCGTGTGTCACCACACTGGCGATCGCTCGGTCGATGGAAGCTTGTTGGGTGACGTCCATTTCCACCGCGTAAGCCTGGGGGCCGAGTTCGATAGCCGTTGCCTGGGCTCGGTCCAGATCAATGTCGGCGATCGCGACAATGGCACCTTCACGAATGTACGCTTGCGCGAACGAGCGACCAATGCCTCGCGCAGAGCCAGTGATCAGTGCACTTTTATCGTTTAGTCGGTTCATCGAGTCAACCTTCGAGTTCGTGGAAACAAGGGCTTCACGGCTTGGGATAACCGGCTCTCTTCATGTCGCGCTCGGTCGTTGACTGAGCGGACGCCAAGGCCTGATCCACGGACATCTGTCCGGTGAGCGCGGCGGAGAACAGCTTGCCGACCGATGTACCGATCGACTGGAACTCGGGAATTACCACATACTGAATGCCCACGTATGGAACGGGCTGGGCGGAAGGCTGCGAAGGATCGGCATGCTGCATCATCTGCAAGGTGACCTGAGCAAACGGCGCCGCTGCCAGGTAGGCGTCGCTGTAGGTCGACATGCGAGTGCCCGGCGGAACGTTGGTGATACCGTCCTTGTCGGTGACCAGCTGGATGTACTGTTTGGACGTCGCCCAGGTGACGAACGCCTTCGCCGCGTCCTTGTGCCGAGAGGTGGCGGGAATCGCCAGCGACCAAGCGTACAACCACGATGAGCCCTTGTCGGTCACCTCAGTGGGCGCCGCAGCGAAACCAACACTGTCCACTACCCTGCTCTGCGCTTTGTCGGTGGTGAAGGAACCGGCCACGCTGGCGTCGACCCAGATCGCGCACTTGCCGCTGTTGAACAACGCCAACGTCTCGTTGAAACCATTGCTCGAAGCGCCGGGCGGCCCGTACTTCTTCAGCGTTTCGACATAGAACGTAGCAGCCGCCTTCCACTCGGGACTGTCGAATTGAGGCTGCCATTGCTCGTTGAACCAACGCGCACCGAAGGCATTGGCCATGGTACTGAGCAAGGCCATATTCTCGCCCCAGCCAGCCTTGCCGCGCAGGCACATACCGTATTGGCCCTTGGATGCATCGGTCAACCTGGCCGCGAAACCGCCTAGCTGTGACCAGGTTGGCGCTGGCGGCATGGTCAGCCCGGCGGCCTTGAACAGGTCGGTCCGGTAGTAGGTGACCGTACTTTCGCCGTAGAACGGCAACGCGTACAGCGTGCCGTTCACCGAGAGGCCTTGGCGGACGGCGGGAAAGATGTCGTCTACGTCGTAGTCGGCTGGCAGATCCTTCATCGGTTCCAACCAGTTTTTTGCGCCCCACAGTGGCGTCTCGTAAGTACCGATCGTGAGCACGTCGAACTGGCCACCCTGCGTCGCGATATCGGTCGTCAAGCGTTGCCGCAACACGTTCTCCTCGAGCACGACCCAGTTAAGCGTGATGTCGGGGTGCTGTTGTTCGAAGAACTTGGACAGCCGCTGCATGCGGATCATGTCACCGTTGTTGACGGTGGCAATGGTCAACGTCTCAGCGGCCTGTCCGGCGACGGCGAATGAAACACTCGCGGACAGGATCAACGCATTGGTAATCTTCATGAAGTTCTCCGCGTCCAGCCGGTTCGACCGGAGCCGTTGTTATTGTTCTGGTGCGCCGAGCCGTTGGATCAGCGACAGGTCGAGTAAAGCAGCTGCCCGATCTGTACTCAAACGAACGGCGAATGGGCGATCGGTACTTTTTTGATCTTTTGCACCGTTGGGTTTCGAGGCAAAAAAGTATCGGAACGCTGTCATTGACGGGCTACCGATGGAGCGGGATTTCAGAGTATGGTTGAACCCGTCGACCTGCAGAATCATGAAAAAAACAACGATAAAAGGGGCACTCGATGCCTGATGACCGCGCCACTGTGTTCGAGTACCGTCAGCCAGATCTGGAAGTGATCCTGGCACGACCAGACCAGACCTTTCGCTGGTACGAGCATGACTACCCCTATTCCCTGGCACGCTGGAACCATCATCCCGAGTTCGAAATTCATTTGATCCGGCAAGGCAGCGGCAAGCTAGTGGCAGGTGATTACATCGGCCCCTTCGGACCCGGTCACGTCGCACTGATCGGCCCCGGTTTGCCCCACGACTGGATGGGCGATCTGGCAACGGGTGAACGGTTGGTCGCTCGCGACGTCGTACTGCAGTTCGACGGCACCACGCTGCTGGAGTGTCGTAGTGTGTGGCCCGAACTGGCGGAGCTCAAAGGCCTGTTCGACCGAGCTCAGCGCGGAATCGAGTTTCACGCGGCGACAGCGGTCGAGGCAGCGGTCCTGCTGGAACGTATAGGGCAAGCGAATGGCCTCAGGCGCCTGACGCTGTTCCTGCAGCTCATCGATACCTTGGCAAACGCGCCGGCCAGTGAATTCCGCGTTCTGGCCAGCGCCTGTTATTCCCCGTCCCTCGACGAATACAGCACACAGCGTATCAATCAGGCGTTCGACTACCTCACCCGGCAACTGACTGCCGAGGTACGCATGTCGGTGATCGCCGCGCAGCTGGGCATGAGCGAGGCGGGTTTCTCGCGTTTTTTCAAACGCATGACCGGCCATGGTTTCATCGACCTTATGCGCAAGCTGCGGGTCCAGCGAGCCTGCAGGCTGCTCGCCCAGACCCAGCGATCGGTGGCCGATATCTGCTTCGAAGTCGGCTACGAGAACTTGTCCAACTTCAACCGGCACTTTCGCCACGAGATGCAGCAGACGCCCAGCGAGTATCGACGTCTTACAGCCGTCTGACCCATACAGGAGCAACAATCGACATGCAGTTACCTTCAGTGGTGGTGTTCGGTGAAGCACTCACCGATCTGGTCCAGACCACGCCCGGTCGCTGGCAAGGCTATCCAGGCGGCGCGCCGTGGAACGTGGCGCGGGCGATGAGCCGATTGGGGGTATCGACGGCGTTCGCGGGGTCGATCAGTACCGATTCGCTGGGCGATGAGCTGTACCGACAGTCCGAAGCTGCCGGGCTGGACCTGCGTTACCTGCAGCGCGTCGAGGCCGATCCACTGGTGGCGATCGTGCCTTCCAGCCACCCTCCCCGCTATTTTTTCGCCGGTGAGGCCGATCTGCATTTCGATGTGCTGCTGTTGCCCTCGGGGTGGCTGGCGGCTGCGCAGTTGTGTCATTTCAGCTGCATCAGCCTGGCCCGACAACCGCTGGGTGACAGGCTGGTCGAGGTCGCTCGGCAGGTGAAGCAGCACGGCAAGCTGATCAGCTATGACCCCAACTGGCGCAACCTGATGGATGCTCGATACCGCGAGGTGACGTTCCCCGCGATGGTCGCACTGGCGGACATCATCAAGCTGTCGGATGAGGATCTGCGGCAGATCTATCCTGGCTTGAGCGAAGAGCAGGCCCTGCAGCAGTTGCGCGAGATGAATGAAGGGGCACAGGTTCTATTTACCCGCGGCGCCGAGGGCATGGTGCTGTTTACGCTCGACAGCAAGGTCGAACAGGCGGCAATCGCCGTGGAGGTAGCCGACACCGTTGGCGCCGGCGACGCGAGCATGGCCGGCTGGCTGGCGTCGAGCCTGCTGGGTATCGAAGCCCCCCAGGCACGGCTGGCGTTTGCTGCGGCCTGTGCCTCGGTGTCCTGCGCCAATGCCGGGGCCTATGCGCCAAGCCGCGACGAAGTTGAGCAACTGCTGTCGCGCTGAAGCGGTTTGTCAGGTAGACCGTGGTGCGCCCTTCGCGGCCACGGGCCGCTCCTACAGGAGGGCAGCGTGGTGTGTCAGGGAAATTGGGGTGCGCGCTTCGCGGCCACGGGCCGCTCCTACAGGAGGGCAGCGTGGTGTGTCAGGGAAATTGCGCTGCGTCCTTCGCGGCCACGGACCGCTCCTACAGGAGGGCAGCGTGGTGTGTCAGGGAAATTGCGCTGCGCCCTTCGCGGCCGATGACCGCTCCTACAGGGAGGCATGCCCACAGGGCACATGCGCGGTGTGCATGTAGGAGCGGTCTGTGGCCGCGAAAAGGACGGCGCGGTGTATCAGGCTGAAGGCGCTTGAAGGTATTCGGATATCTCGACGAGGTTCAGGTCCGGATCGCGGACGTACACCGAGCGGATGGGGCCGGTGGCACCGGTGCGCTTGACCGGCCCTTCGAGGATGGGCCACGGATGACCCTCAAGCCGTTCGATCACCTGCTCCAGGCTGCAACTGGCGATGAAACACAGGTCCAGTGCACCGGGCACAGGCAAGTGCGCCTTGGGCTCGAACTCATGCCCCCGCACATGCACGTTGATTTTCTGATGGCCGAAGCGAAACGCCACGCGCCCTTCCCCAAAGGTTTCCAGTCGCATGCCCAGCACGTCGATGTAGAAACCCTTGCAGGCCTCAAGATCGATGGTGGTAAGGACGATGTGGTCGAGGTGATCGATCATCTAGGGCCCTTTTCATTTACGGTACCTGACTCAACGATCCAGCGCATCGCGCTACGCTGGCCCGCGATTGATCAATCATGCCGAACGCGTTGAACCCGTGCAAAGTCAGTGCGCAGGTTACATCCCTGCACTTGATGTCTACCAATAGACCATCGCCCGCCACAGCCGTTTAATCGACGTTCACCGGCGGCGCGGTGAACGTCCATGGGCAGCCTCAACCGATTGGCAATTGACCGGTGACGATGGCCGTGACCAGGAAGATCCCGAACATCGGCAACGACCACTTGAAGAACTCCTTCTGGTATTCGCCGAAAGTCATTTCGGTGCGGTTCATCAGCAGGAACAGCCAGGCCACCGTAGGGCTGGCGTAGCGCAGCGCCTGGCCCATGAACGAGGCGACGCCGATTTCAGTGGGCGTGATGCCGAAGCTGTAGGCAATGGGCGCAACCACCGGCAGGATGCCGAAGTAATAGGCGTCCACCGGCAACGCATAGCAGGCCAGCGCGCCGAGGAACGCAAAGATCAGCGCCGTGTGGCTGCCCATCGACTCGGGAATCAGGCTGGCCATGTGCTCGGCCACCGCAGCGGCCATCCCGCTGCCATTGAAGATCCCAAGAAAACACCCTGCCGCCAGAATGATCGAAGCCACTGCCACCGCATCGCCGCCATTGGCAGTGATCCGCTCACGCTGTTCCACCGCGGTGTAGTTGACGGTCAGCGCCAGCGCCGTGCCCAGCATGAACACCACCGCGCCACTGGCCCAGCCGGCGATCAGGATCACCAGCATGCCCACCGTCAGCGCCAGGTTGAAGAGAAACAGCTTGGGCCGTTTGAGCTCTTTGTCGTGGTCTTCGATGACCGTGACCATGTCGGCAATCTGTTGCGGGGTAACGATGACTTTCTCGCCAGCGACGAAGCCCAGGCGCTTGCGCTCCTTGATGCCCATCAGGTACGCCATGCCGAACACATAGATGAACGACACCCCGAGAATCGGCAGGATCGCCACGAACAGCGTGTTCACCTCAAGGTTGAGCACTGCGGCTGCGCGCGCCAGCGGCCCACCCCACGGCAGGCAATTGCCCAGCCCGCAAGGCAGGATGATCAGCATGGCCAGGTTGGACAGCTTCATGCCCATCTGTTTGTACAGGGGCAGAAAGGCGGTGGTGATGATCAGGATGGTGGTGGTGCCGTCGCCATCCAGGGTCACTACCGACGAGGTGAACGCGGTCACCAGAATGATCTTCAGCGGGTCGCCGTTGGCCTTGCGAATCAGGTAGGTACACAACGGATCGAACAGCCCTACGTTCATCATCAGGCTGAAGTACAGCACCGCGAAAAGAATCATCACCGTGGGGTTCACGGTACCCAGGGAGATCTTGCCGTCCGCTCCCTGGGAATAGAACAAGCCTTCCTTGATCCACTTGATGATCATGTCCAGCGGCACGCCGCTGAGCAGGCAGACCAGCACGCCGACCGCCAGCGAAACCACGATCAGGCCGGTAAAGGGCGAAAGTTTTTGCTTGATCACCAGCAGCAGGAACGAGGTGATCAACGTATAGCCCAGAATGGTCAGCATCCGAACGTCTCCACATATTATTTTTATCGAGAGAGGCAGCGTCTGTTGCGCAGGCTCGGTCTTGGCCACCGAGCCTGCGGGGCCCTACCGGCCCTGCAGCAACCGGGTGACCCAATCAGGGGCCAGCTCCGGCAGTGGTTCGCCGTTGTCGCGGCAGCGGACGTACTGGTCGATCACCTCGCGACGCTGTTCTTCATAGATGCCTTTCTTTTCCGACGCTTCCAGCACTTCCAGCAGCCGCGCACGGGGTACCACGGTGACACCGTCGTAGTCACCGAACACCAGGTCACCGGCGGCCACCTCGACACCGGCACAGGTGACGGGGGTGTTGATCTTGCCTGGCCCCTGCTTGCCGGGGCTGCGCTGCATGAAACCCTTGGCATACACAGGAATGTCGAGCTCGGCCAGCGGCAGCTTGTCACGCACGCAACCATCGATGACCAGCCCGGCAAGGCCAACGGCCTGCGCCGCCCCCGCCATCAGGTCACCGATGTACGCGCGCCCGGGATAACCCTTGCCAGCGACCACCAGAACATAGCCAGGCTGCCCTTGGTACACCGCCACGTGGATCGGAAAGTTGTCGCCATCTTCGGTGTCCACGGTGTAGGCGGTGCCGAGCATGACCTTGCGGTCGTCCAGCGGCATCAGATCGGCGTCCATGGCGCCGTTGCGGGCAATGCCGAGCTTGGCCATGCCATCGCACAGCTGTGCGGGGCTGAGCTTGCGGAATCGGTCGAGCAGGTCCTGGGGAATCAGCTCGGGCAGGGGCAGGTAGTGTTCGGTATTCATGGCGTCTTCCTCAGGAGTGTTTGACCAGCTGGCGAATGGCGTCGCGGTAACCGAGATCGCTGCCATCGGCGCCCAGCAGGGTTTGCCAGTCGGTGGCGGCGAGCTTTTCCAGCTGCTGGTGGCTGGCCCTGGACATGGTGGCGTCGACCCCGGCGTCTTCGAGGGTGGTGACCACGTCGTCCATCTCGGCGCTGCGCCGCTTGGCGTGGATCAGCGTGCGCGCAGTGAAGGTGTTGGCCAGTTGCTCGACGGTCTTGCCGTTGAGCGATTCGCCGAGGGAATCGACCAGCGTGTCGAGCACTCCGAACTTCTCCCCTGCCTGGAAGGCTTCGAGCAGCAGTTGCGGCAGGCCTTTCATCACCACGCTTTTAAGCATCTTGATCGCCGACGCGGCGCCGGCCTCGGCGTCGAGCACGGTCAGGCGCATGCCATAAGGATTGAACGCGTCGGCGAACGCACGTGCACCGTCGCCGGCCAGCAGCATGGGTACCCGATGGTTGTTGCCAGGCACCGTGCCCATCACCGCAGCGTCGCAGAAGGCCACGCCGGGGGCCCTGGGCAGCGCGGCGATGACTTGCTTGACGGTGGGCGCGGCCGAGTTCATGTCGACATAGGTCTGCCCGGCCACCAGCAGCGGCAACACGCGCTCGGCCACGGCCAGTGCGCTGCTGGCACTGGTCAGGCAGGCCACGAAACGGGCGCCCTGGCAGGCGCTTTCCAGCGAATCGAAGAGTGTGACGCGAGTGCGCTCGGCGCGCTGGCGGATCGTCGCGCCGCGCTGGGGGTCATCTGCCTGGGCATCGAAGGCGCCAATCTGCAGATCGCCCTGAGTGCGCAAGCCGGTGGCAAGGTGGTAGGCCGCTTCGCCAAACCCAATGAAAAGCAGTTCCATCAGCGTGTTCCTTGTTTGTATTGTTATTGATGGGACTGGAGCAAGGCCTGTGCCAATTTCTGAAGAAAACTCTTTTACACCTCGCAATCAATGACTTGCAGCAACAAAGCACCAGAACGGTTTAACGATTGCATTGCAGCAACATTGCATTTCATTGCAAAACCTTTCATCAGCCTTTAGCGTGCAATGACTACGCTCCAACAACTGCCCATCCACCAGGAGCGATTCCATGCTCGGCAAACTGGCTGTCATTTCTCCTTCCACAACCCTCACCGCGGTAATGAATCAGGTGCTGGAGAAACGTGGACTGCGCGTGGCCGTGGTGGAAGCCGCGCAGCATCAGGCGGTACTGATGGCGCAACGGGCGATCGACGAAGGTGCCAGCGTCCTGATCAGCCGTGGCAAGACTGCCAGCGTGCTGCGCGAGCACTTTCAGGTACCGATCGTGGAGGTGCGCCACACGTTCTTCGACTGCATCAATGCCTACCACAAAGCCTTGGTGGTGTCGGACCGCATCGCCTTCCTGGCCACCTCCGACGGCTATGCCGCGATCCTCGCGAAGGCAAGGCCGTTCATGCCGGCGGTGACCATCTGCCCGATCGACCCGTTCGGCAGCGCGCAAAGCACCGACGCGCAACTCGACCGCTTGCAGGAACAGGGTATCGAGGTGGCTATCGGCGGCTTGTCCCTGGAGCAGGCCGTCAAAGCTCGCGGCCTGCACTACATCATGTCCGATGCCGATGTCGACGCCG
This sequence comes from Pseudomonas baltica, assembly GCF_014235765.1. Lineage (GTDB taxonomy): Bacteria > Pseudomonadota > Gammaproteobacteria > Pseudomonadales > Pseudomonadaceae > Aquipseudomonas > Aquipseudomonas baltica. Next base: position 506,752 of record NZ_JACMYH010000001.1, on the reverse strand, counting down.
CCTTCGATGCCATCGACGAAGCCCTGCACCTGTTGCGCATCGAGCAGGAACGACTGCACAAGCGTCTTGAGCTGCAGGGACGCTACGAGATGATCCGGTCCATCCTCGACTGTGTCTCCGAAGGCATCTTCAGCATCGACAGCCACGGCGTGATCACCAACATGAACAGCGTTGCCACCCACTACCTGGGCAGCGTGCGTTGTGGCGACAATGTGGCCGGCCTGCTCGCGCAGGACTACTTCGGCCGCGTGCTGGACAAGGGCGAGGCGGTGCGCGGTGCCTTGATCAACCTGGGGCGCCTGTCACTGACCTTGAGCATCGCGCCGATCACCTTGGGCGACCAGGTGATCGGCGCCGTCGCGACCCTGCAGAAGCAGACCGAAATCAAGGCCATCGAGCAGAAAATGCGCCGTCAGCTGGCGCGCCAGCACGTGGCCGAGAATACCTTCGCATCGATCATCGGCAGCAGCCCGGCACTGGCCAAGGCCAAGCGCCTGGCGCAGACCTTCGCCGCAGTGGACAGCACGGTGATGATCGAAGGCGAAACCGGCACCGGCAAGGAGTTGTTCGCCCAGGGTATCCACAACGCCTCGAAGCGACGCCATGGCCCGTTCGTGGCGATCAACTGCGCGGCGTTCGCCCCCGGCGTGCTGGAGAGCGAGCTGTTCGGCTACGTGAAGGGGGCGTTCACCGGGGCCTTGACCGAGGGCAAGGCCGGCGTGTTCGAGTTGGCCCACACCGGGACGATCTTTCTCGACGAGATCAGCGAAACTTCGGCGGAAATCCAGCTCAAGCTGTTGCGCACGCTGCAGGAGCGCAAGGTAGTGCGTATCGGCGACGACAAGGTCACGCCAGTGGACATTCGCATCATCACGGCCAGCAACAAACGCCTGCCGCAGTTGGTGGCGCAGGGGCTGTTCCGCGAGGATTTCTTCTACCGCATCTGCGTACTCAAGCTGCAGCTGCCTGCCCTGCGCGAACGGCGCCAGGACATTCCCGAACTGGTGGCCCACTTGCTGGCCAGCTTCGGCATGCCAGCCGCCGCCCCTGGAGCAGCCCTGCTGGCGCGCCTTAGCGAGCATGAGTGGCCAGGCAACATTCGCCAGCTGGGCAACATCGTCGAGCGCCTGGCGGTCATGGGCCAGGGCCGCGAAATGACCGGAGCGTGGGTGGAAGAAGCGCTGGAAGACCTGCCTTCGCCCGCCCAGCCCCTACCTCAAGCACCGCCAACGCTGAACCGCAGCGAACGGCAGGTCCTGCTCGAGGCGTTGCACAGCGTGCGGGGCAATCGCGAACAGGCCGCCCGCTTGTTGCAGATCAGTACCACCACGCTGTGGCGGCGCATGAAGAAGTACCAGGACCTGGACCCGGATGCATTCGCGGTGACTCGTCTGTGCGGGTCCCAGGATGCATCTGCCGAGCGCCAGGTTGCGGCGCTGGAATAGCTCAGGAGTAGGCTTGGGAAACCTGCCCCACCGGCTGTTTGTGGCGCAGCGTCTGCTGTCGCGCCAGCTGCGCCTGGACCGTGGCGACCGCCTCGAGCACGCGGTGCGTCCAGCTCTGGTCATCCGGGCGCACCACGACCACGCGAAAACCATGCTCGTGGCCTTCGCTCTGCACACCCTCGGAGTCGTCGACGTGCAGATCGATGTCGAAGGCCGGCGGAAACTTCGAAGGCGAGAGGCTCATGCCATGGCTGGCTAGGGCGCGGCTATGGACTTCGCTGTTGACCACGCCGTCCACGCGGATACCGTGCAGCAACAGCCAGCGCTTGATATAGGCCGGTGTGCGCCCGGAAGAGGTATACACCCAGATGCTGCAGCCCTGACGACGCAGTTCACGCGTCAGCGAGCGGGTACCGATGCGCAGCGGCTCGCCCAGCCAGCGGTGCACGAAGCCGGGCAGCCAGCTCTGTTCGGCTTCGCTGTGATGGGGCAGGCAGGCCAGGGTGTCGTCGATGTCGAACGAGATACGCACGCGCGGACGGTTGAACGGATTCATCGGATTGAGACCTGTGATCGCTTGCCACATCGGATTGGGCGACGTTTGGGTTGAAGCGCTGCGGTCGCATCCGTCAGCGCGGTGTGTCTGGTTCATCGGCCCCTGCCCTCGTGCATGGCCAGCTGCTTGTGGCTGAGGAAGAACTTCTTCGGGTCCGGTGCCTGCTCTTCGAGGAAGGCGGCGTATTTCTTCTTGATCTTGGGCAATTCGTAGAGCGCCTTGACGCCATGCTTGGCGGAGTTGCGGATCACCGACGAAGGGTTGAAATAACCCTGCGCATTATCCAACGACAGCACGAAAGGCGGAAGCCCGGCGCGGATCAGCAGATAGCTGACGATCAGCGAACCGGTGCGATTGTTGCCTTCGATGAACAGCTGCGGCTTGCTGAGGATGCGCACGTAGACGCCGGCGGCGCGCTTCCACACCGACTCGCTGCGGTACGTGCAGTACCAGTTGTACAGATCCTTGATGCCACCTTCGGTGTTGTTGAAGAAATGCTCTTCGGTGGCGGCCAGATGCTGGGCAAACTCCACACGCCGCGCCGGATCACGCCCGCACAGCACGGTGGCATTGATTTCCAGCATCAGGTTCACCTGTTGCAGGTCGAACAGGTCAACCCCGGCTGCCACGTATTCGTCGACCAGGGCATAGCCGGCCAGGACGTTCTCCACCACCTCGTCCGTCAACGGATCACGCTGCTCGGTGAAGTGCTCGCTGAGCTCGGCAAAGCGGCCCTGCACTTCGCGCAGGGCTACTTCGATGGCGGGCAGATCAAGACGACGCGTTGCAGACATGAATGTTCCTGGACTCGGTGGGTGAAACGGCATCCTGCCGCTGTCTAGCTGAACTTGCCGCTGATGTAGTCGCCAGTCATCTGTTCGCGTGGGTTCTCGAAGATCTGCGCGGTCGGGCCCATCTCCACCAGGTAACCAGTGCGGGTCCCCTGGGAAATGTCCACCGAAAAGAACGCGGTGGTGTCGGCGACGCGTATTGCCTGCTGCATGTTATGGGTAACCAGCGCGATGGTGTAGTCCTTCTTGAGCTCCACCATCAGCTCTTCGACGCGGCGCGTGGCGATCGGATCGAGGGCAGAGCAAGGTTCGTCGAGCAGCAGCACTTCAGGCTCCGTGGCAATCGCACGGGCGATGCACAGGCGTTGCTGCTGGCCGCCGGACAGCGACAGGCCGCTGACCTTGAGCTTGTCCTTGACCTCGTCCCACAGCGCGGCGCCCTGCAGCGCATGCTTGACCCGATCACCCAGGTCACCCTTGTAGCGGTTCAGACGCAGGCCGAAGGCGACGTTGTCGAAAATGCTCATGGAAAACGGGTTGGGCTGCTGGAAGACCATGCCGATGTAACGGCGCACCACCACCGGATCCACGCCCTTGCCATACACGTCCTGGCCGAGGAAATGCACGTGGCCTTCGAAACGGAAGCCCTTCACCAGGTCGTTCATGCGGTTCAGGCTGCGCAGCACGGTGCTCTTGCCACAGCCCGAGGGGCCGATGAAACCGGTGATCTTGTTCTTCTCGATGGGCACGTGGCTGTCACGCACGGCCATGAAGTTGCCGTAGAAAATCTTGTCGAGCTTGCAGTCCATGACCACAGGTGCCTGGGTCGCGAACGGGACGGCTTTTTGCACGGATAGTACACTCACAATATAGGTGCTCCCATTCTCAGAACTTGGGCTTGCCGAAAACACGACTGACAATGTTCACAAACAGCACGATCATCACCAACACGAGGGAGGCCGCCCAGGCGAGCTCCAACTGGTTGTCGAAGGGCATGCCGGAAAAGTTGTAGATCAGCACGGCCAGCGACGCGGTGGGGTTCATCACCGCCAGGTTGCCTTCGTGGTAGATCCAGTAGTTGCTGAACAGCGCGGTGAACAACAGCGGAGCGGTTTCGCCCGCAGCCCGTGCCACGGCGAGCATGACCCCGGTAAGAATCGCCGGCATGCCGGTGGGCAGGATGATCTTCCAGATCACCTGGGAGCGCGTACAGCCCATGCCATAGGCGGCGTCCTTCATCACCTTGGGCACCATCTTCATGGACTCCTCGGCGGTCAGCACCACGATCGGCAGCATCAGCACGGCCAGGGCCACCCCGCCCGCAGGCGCGGAATAGGTACCGGTAGTCATCACCACCAGCGCGTAGGCGAACACCCCGGCCAGAATCGACGGCAGGCCAGTGAGCATCTTCGCCGCGAACCGCGCGGCGTTGGCCAGTTTGCTGTCGGGCCCCAGTTCGGCGAGGAACACCGCTGCCATGATGCCGACAGGTACTGCGATCGCCGCCGCGATACCGACCATCACGAAGGTGCCGGCCATGGCGTTGCCGAAGCCACCGCCGGTTTCGAAACCGGTCGGTGGCAGCTCGGTGAACACTTCCAGGCTCAGGCGCGCGCCGCCACGGGTGATCAACATGTACAACACCGACAGCAGGGGCACGCTGGCGATCAGCGCGCCGCTCCAGACCAGTGTGGTCAATACCAGACTGCGCAGGGCGCGGCCTTCGAACTTGCGCTGCAGGCTGGGCAACGCGGCGGTAGGCTTACTCAGGCTTGTCATTATTTGCTACCCCGTTGCGCGTAGACCATGAGCATGGAGCCGATGAGGTTGACGATCAGGGTGATCAGCATCAACACCAGTGCCGCGTACATCAGCACTTCGATCTCGCTGGGCCCGGCCTCCGGGAAGTTCAGTGCCAACAACGCTGCCAGGGTGTTGGCCGGAGCGAACAGCGACAGCGAGATGTTGTTGGCGTTGCCCACCAGCATGGCCAGGGCCATGGTTTCACCCAGGGCTCGACCCAGGCCCAGTACCAGCGAACCGAAGATACCGGTTGCTGCCGAGGGCACCATGACCTTCAGGATCGCTTCCCAGTGGGTAGTACCCATGCCGTAGGCGGCTTGCTTGGTTTTCATCGGCACGGCGGTCAGGGCGTCCTGGGACACGGCAGCGATGGTCGGCAGAATCATGATGGCCAGCACCAGCGCAGCTGGCAGCAGCCCGGGCCCGCTCAGTGATGTGCCGAAAAAGGGAATCCAGCTCAGTTCGGTGTGCAGCCAGGTGGTCAGCGGGCGAATCGCCGGGATGACTACATAGATGCCCCACAGGCCGTAGACGACGCTTGGAATGGCCGCGAGCAGTTCGACGATTGTGCGGAATACCGCCGCCAGCTTGGCAGGCAGGAAATCCTGGGTCAGGAAGATCGCCATGCTGATGCCGAAGAAACCGGCGATGACCAGGGCGATCAAGGCGCTGTACAGCGTCCCCCAGATGGCCGGGAGAATGCCGTACTTGCCTTGGTTGACATCCCACACGGTGCCGAACAGCACGTCGAAGCCGTGTTTTTCCATGCCGGGCAGTGCCTTGCGCCCTACTTCGAATACCAGGGCAAATACCACGGCCAGAATCAGCACCACACCGACGCGCGCAAGCGCACGGAACGTGCGATCGACCAGAAAGTCCTTCGTCGAAGGCGGCTGGCAGGCTGAGTCCGGGTTATCCGGTACAACGAAAGGGCTGTTCATTGATTAATTCCGGGGTGTGGAAGTAGACCTCGCCCGACCCGGCAGCGAAGCCAGGACGGGAGAGGTCTCGCGCATGTCACTGGATATTGGCGCTGGCTTTGCGAACCTGCTCCACAACCGACGGCGGCAGCGGGATGTAGCCCATCGAATCGGCGATCTTCTGGCCTTCGGTCAGGCTGTACTCGATCATGTCGCGCATGGCCTTGGCCTTGGCCGGATCTTCGTTCTGCTTGCGGAAGATCATCCAGGTGTAGGTGGTGATCGGGTAGGACTTCTCACCTTCTGGATCCGGCAGCCAGGCCACCAGGTTTTCCGGCATCTTCACCGCGGCCAGGGCCTCGGCACCGCTTTCGGCATTCGGTACCACGTACTTGCCGGCCTTGTTCTGCAGTTCGGCGAAGTCGACCTTGGCCAGTTTGGCGAAGCCATACTCGATGTAGCCGATCGCGCCAGGGGTCTGGCGAACGGTGGCGGTCACGCCGTCGTTCTTGGGCGACTTGATGAACTTGTCACTGGCAGGCCAGTTGACGGTGTTGCCCTCGCCCAGGGTCTGCTTGAACGCCGGGTTGATGGTTGCCAGGTGCTTGGTGAACACTGCGGTGGTGCCACTGGAGTCGGCGCGCACGACCACGGTGATGGGCATGTCGGTGAGTTTCAGATCCGGGTTGGCAGCGACGATCTGCGGATCGTTCCACTTGGTGATCTTGCCCAGGAAGATGTTGGAGTAGACTTCACGCGGCAGTTTCAGGCCCTTGGGGCTGCCCGGCAGGTTGTAGGCCAGGACGATTTCGCCCGCGGTCATCGGCAGCAGTTGCGCGCCTTCGGCCACCTTGGCGATGTCTTCATCTTTCATGGCCGAGTCGCTGGCAGCGAAATCGACGGTCTTGTTCAAAAAGTCCTGTACGCCCGCACCGCTCCCCTTGGACTGGTAGTCAACGGTAACGCCAGCGGTTTTCTTGCTGAAGTCCTTGAACCAGGTGAGGTAGATCGGGGCCGGAAAGCTGGCGCCGGAGCCGGTCAGCCGCACGCTTTCGGCAGCGAAGGCCATGGAGCTGGCGCTGAGCGAAACGGCGACGGCGAGCGCGGCAGACTTCATCAAACTTTTCATCTAAGGAACTCACTGAGATAAAGGGCAACGGAACTGTGCACAGCTTTTGTTACGGTTTGATGAATCCGACGACCGGCAGTGACCCGTTCGCGGATGACGAGTGCGTAAATCTCATCGAGTTGTTGTAACCTCGCCCGGCGCCAGCGCGGGCAATGCCTGTTGTCCTGGCTCAGGCCTCCATCATTTTTACGCCTGGTTGCTCGCCGGAGCTGGCAACCGCTCAAAGAGAATCCGAACATGCGGCATTCCATGATCAACCGTTGGTGCATGGGCTTGCTGGCCCTGTGCCTGTGGGCCACCCTGCCCGCCCATGCCGAGCCTGCCCCGGCACCGCCGGCCAATACCGCCAGCGCCCCGGTCGAAGTGCTGGCCACACCCGCACAGCTCAGCGACCAGCTCGACCAGATTCGCCAGAAGGTCTCGACTGCCGCCAACGATGACCTGCTTGCCAGCCTGCGCCAGGCAGCGCTGCAGGTGCAGCGTCAGGCCGATGCGTTGCTGGCTCGCCAGGGCGTGGACATGGGGCATCTGGATGACCAGCTCAACGTGCTGGGCGCAGCGCAACCGGAGGAGCCGCAGACCCTGACGGCCCAGCGCCGCACGCTGACCAACCAGAAGAAGGCGTTGACCACCGACCAGGCCGATACCACGGCGTTGAGTACCTCGGCCGGTGACCTGGCGATCCAGATCCTCAACCTGCGGCGCAACCTGCTGGACACCCAGATCAGCACCCGGTCCGCCAGCCCCTTGAGCTCCGCGTTCTGGTCCAGCCTGATCCAGCCCACCGATGACGACGTCAGAAAGCTGGGCAGCCTCTGGCAGGACGTCTCTCAAGTCTTCGACAGCGCCCTGGCACCCGGCTCGCGCGGCACGTTCATCACGATTGTGCTGGGCGCCCTGCTGATATGGGTGGTGGCCCGACGGCTGATCGAGCGGCTGCTGGTGCGGGCCATGATTCGCTGGTTCCCCGAAGGTCGGTTGCGCCGCAGTACGCTGGCCATGGCCACCGGGCTGACCACGGTGCTGACCATCAGCGCGGCGACCTCGCTGCTGCAGTGGGGCATCGTCAGCCATTCGCAACCCAGCGCCAATGTGTTGAACCTGATCGAACAGGTGCAGACGCTGATCCTGTTCTGCGCCTTCATCGTCGGCATGGGCCGCGCCCTGCTGATGCTGCCCAACCCGTCCTGGCGCCTGCCCAACATTCCCGACCCGATCGCCAGCGCCATTGGCAACCTGCCAGCCGTGCTTGCCCTCGCACTGATGTTCACCGGCACTTTCGAACGGATCAACAGCGTGATCGCCAGCAGCCTGGCGCTGTCGGTCGCGGTCAACGGCCTGACCGCGCTGCTGGTAGCGTCGATCTTCGTCTACGGCCTGGTGCGTGTGCGCCAAACGCGTCGCCGCTTCACCCTCGAGCGCACCGCAGGCTTCGTCGGCCTGATTCCGTTCATCCTCTCGGTGTGGATCGGCATCATCGTGCTCGGGCTGCTGAGCGGCTACCTGACGCTGGCCTACGTGCTGACCGTCAAGCTGCTGTGGATCAGCCTGGTCACCTCGACCGCGTACCTGCTGACGGTGTTCTTCGTCGACATCTGCGAAACCCTGCTCTCGCCCAAGCAGTCCGGCGGCCAGGCCCTGGGCGCCATGCTCGGGCTGTCGCCACGGCATCAGGCCCAGGCCAGTACCCTGCTGGCCGGCGTGGGCCGAACCTTGCTGCTGTGCGTTGCGCTGATTCTGGCCTTCATGCCGTCGGGATCGAACCCCAGCGAACTGCTGGCCAGCTTCGCCCGGCTGGACGTGGGCAGCAAATCCCTCGGCGCCTTCAACATCGTGCCGGGCGATATCCTGATTGCGGTGCTGCTGCTGGTTGGCGGCCTGTTCAGTATCCGCGTCCTGAAGAACTGGCTGGGGGATCGGCTGCTGCCGGAAACCAACATGGACGCCGGCATGCGCGCCTCGCTGGTGACCCTGGTCGGCTACATCGGCTTCGTGCTGTTGGGCATCGCAGTGCTGTCGACGCTGCGCATCAGCCTGACCAACCTGACCTGGGTGGTCAGCGCGCTGTCGGTCGGTATCGGCTTTGGCCTGCAGGCAATCGTGCAGAACTTCATCTCCGGATTGATCCTGCTCACCGAGCGGCCGGTCAAGGTCGGCGACTGGGTCAGCCTGGCTGGCGTGGAGGGGGATATCCGCCGCATCAACGTGCGCGCCACGGAAATCCAGATGGGCGACCGTTCGACGGTGATCGTTCCCAACTCGCAGTTCATTACCCAGAACGTGCGCAACGTGACCATGGGCAACGCGTTGGGCGTGGTGGGCATCACCCTCACCCTGCCACTGGACACCGACGTGCTGAAGATCCGCGAGCTGCTGATGACCGCCTACGCCGAGCATGAAGCGGTCCTGGCCGAGCCGGCTCCTTCGGTCACCTTCAAGGACCTGACCAGCGCTGGCCTGCTGATCAGCGTCAGCGGCTTCGTCAACAGCCCGCGTTCGGTGGGAACCGCGCGCAGTGACCTGCTGTTCACCATCCTCGACCGCCTGCGCACCATGGGCGTAGCCCTTTCGGCGCCACAGAGCATGTTGCTGATCAACGAAAAAGGCGAAGCCAGCCCCGCGCCGGAGAATGGCTCGATCAGCTGATCGTCACCGGGTAGTGGACAGCAAGGCAAAAAAAACGCTCCTCCTCGGCATGTGGCCGAGGGGGAGCGTTTGTACATCCGGGGTTCGGCGTATCAGCTCGAATGCTGCACGAACAACGCGCTCACATCCGCAGTCAGCTGGTTGGTAGCACCCAGGTAATCGATCAATTCTGCGGCACGGCTGCCACGCAGGCCTGCGGTGGTGATCTTGCCGTCATGCACGTACGTGTACACCCCGGACACCGCGAACGCCTTGAGCTGGGCAATATGCCGAGCCTGCTCGGCCTGCGATTGCTGGAACTCGTCACTCTGGTAAAACCGTCGACGCGCCAGCGGGCTGGCGAAGGCGATCTCCAGCACGGCCAGCTGTGCCCGCACCGGTGTCGCCATATGCGCCACATCCGGGGCCGGTGGGTGCATGCCATCGTTCTCGAAGGGCGCACACAGGTGCAGGCGCACCTTGAGCACCGCATCGCTGGCTGCCAGCAGCGGGCCCAGCTTGTCGCGCAGGTACTGATGCAGGCTTTCCGGGGTGCCGCGCGGGCTCAGGTGCAGGTGAATGCGATCGGCCTGATCCAGGCCATTCATGACTTCGTCGCCGGTGCGATTGACCAGATTGATCGAGCCTTCGGGCAGATCATAGGCCAGGGTTTCCTCGAACATGTTCTGTTCGTCGCTGAACAACAACGAGCTGGCGTTCTGGAACTGCTTCTGGTCAGCCGCAGAGAGGAAACCGATCTCTACCCCGCCGTCGAGCTCGTAGTCGCTGATTTCCTGGATACCTTCGGCCAGCGGCCACAGATGGGCATCCTGCTCGCGGGAAAGATGGTGCTGGATGTACAGGCCCAATCCCGGCAGCCGTGCGCACAGCGGACCATGCACGTCGCGCCAGTAGTGGGCGAATATGTCGTGCGGTACCCGTGGTCGACGTTTGACGGTGGTGTAGCTGTTGATTTGGATCATGGGGCACCCGTGGGATTGAAAACAGTGTCTGTTCAGAGCCCGGTGACGCTGCACGGGTTCAACCTGACTGGGTGCAATGACGGGCGAACGGTACGCCGCTAGGGATTGGAAATCCGGTTGACGCTGGTGATCCCGCCGTTCCAGATCATTTCGTAGTGCCCCGCCTGAATGATCGAGGCAACAGGCCTGGGCGTCATCAATGCCCAGCAATGGTTGCCCGGCGAGCGTACAGAATGGTAGAGCAAGCCCGTGGCGCCCAGTTGCCGAACGTGCGCACCCAGCGCATTGGCGGCGCTGTAGTCGTCCGGGGCATAGACCGGGTCTTGCAACGACAGCCCGGTGGCATCGCGGCAAGCGGCATCATTGAAAGCGCAGACCAGGCTGCGGAAGACAAAACGATCGTAGTTCAAGCCGGCCACCTTTGCCCAGTAGCGGTTTTGATGGTGGTGCACTTCGGCAATCGCCGTCTCCACCGTATCGGCCAGGTACAGCACCCCATAGCTGCCATCACTGAAGCGCGAGCCATCGGCATTCACATGGGTGAACGGCGCCGTCGCGTAGGAACAACCCACGATGCCGAATGGAATCTGATCCAGGGGGATCAGCTGCAGCGCGCCGACCTCGTTCTGCAGCCTGGGATTGGTCAGCGCCTGGAGTCGATAGAGCATGTCGAACTCATCGGCATCGGCGACATCGTCGAACAGCGCGATGGGCGGAAACCGCGAATTCACCAGGCGATAAGCCTGCACGGCAGCACCGGCCACGGCAGGCAATCGAGCGGCCGTCACCATTGCGCGCCACGCAAGGCGTCCACTCGACGAAAGGTTTCGTAGAGTGAGATGAAATCGCCCTGGGCCATCACCTCGAGCGGTTTGCGGCCGTTAAAGAAAGCGTTGGCGTTCTCCATGTTGGCAAAGCCATAAACGTTTTCCGGGTTATCGAAGATCGTGCGCAAGGCCGCGTGAATGTTCAGAACGAAGCTGATGCGATGCATCTGGTCCATGTCCAGGCTCACCGACCATTGGGCATCGCCCTGCCGGCCACGGCTATAGGTGCTGCGCGAGATGCGCAGGATCTTGCAGGCCTGCTCGCCCGACGCATTCCATTTGTCCAGAATGCGCAAGGCGGTGCGCAGACCCGCCACGCATTGGTCGCGGGTGAACTCGGCGGTTTGCAGCGAGGCAGTCATGGTCAGGCCCTTTTTTTCTGATCTACAGAGCATATATTAGCACTTATAGGTCTGTAGAATCAATCTTCGCACTTTATGTCCGGATATAAGCTCAGCGCGATGGCAGCTTGTCGATGTCATCCAGTGCCCGGTAGACCTCATCCACCCCGTGCTGCCAGGCTTCGCGCGGCAGCGGCCACGCCTCCAGGCGCTGCTGCAGGTGCTCTGCGGCATCGGCCAGCATCAGCGCGCCCGCCATGCGCGCGGCCCCCTCCATGCGATGGGCCAGGCCGATGGCCGCCTGCAGACGCTGCTCCTGCAAGGCCTGGGTCAGCTCGCGCAAATCGTCTCGACAGGTCGTTACCAGAAGCTGCTCGAGCGTTCGCCGGGTCGCTGCATCGAGTGCTGGCGCAAGCGGCGCCACCGATCGCTCGGCGACCCGCAGGAATTGGCCGCAGACCCGTGCCAGCTCCGACAGCTGCAAGGGCTTGAGCAACACATCGTTCATGCCGCTGGCATAGCAGCGCTGCACGTGCTCGGGATCACTGGCGGCGGAAATGGCGACGATGGGAACGTGCCCGTAGCCGCCGGGTATCTGCCGGATCTTGCGGGCCAGGGCGTAGCCATCGAGGTCCGGCAGCTGGCAATCCAGCAATACCAGACCCAAATCGTCATGCGCACTGAGGGTGCCCAGGGCCTGCGTACCACTCCCGACCACTTCGCAGCGGTAGCCCAGCAATTCCAGTTGCTGGGCGATGACGCGTTGATTGAGCACATGGTCTTCGACCACCAGTACCGTCTTGCGCAGCGCCACCAACGTGTCCACCGAAGCGGCAGGCAGCGCCGTTGCCAGTGTCGGCGACAGCGCTTGCAGCGTCACCGGCAACCGGCAGCTAATTACGGTGCCGCAGCCCACTTCGCTGCGCAGGGCGATGCTGCCACCCATGAGCTGGATCAGCTCGCGGCAGATGGCCAGACCCAAGCCGCTGCCCCCGTAGCGCTCGGTCGTGCTGCCATTGGCCTGGGTGAATGCTTCGAACACAGCGTTGTGGCGATCCGGCGCGATGCCGACACCACTGTCGCTGACGCGGATCTCGAGCCACCCGCCTGCGCCACTGGCCGTGGGGCGGCATTCGAGGGCCAGGCTGACCTGGCCATGGTGGGTGAACTTGACCGCATTGGAGAGCAGGTTGGTGAGAATCTGCCGCACGCGCAGGCGATCGACGCTGAGCAGCGTTTGATCGAACCCCAGCGCGCGGTAATCCAGGCGCAGGCCTTTACGCTCGGCTTCCAGGCGGTACAGCTCGGCGACGCTGCGGCCCAACGCGGCCAGGTCGGTGGGCTGCAGGTGCAGACGTACCGCGCCGGCGTCCAGGCGCGTGATTTCCAGAATGTCGTCGAGCAGCTCCAGCAGGTTCACGGCCGAATCGTTGGCCAGGCCAACCCACTGCTGTTCACGGGCACCCAGATGGCTGCGGGACAACAGTTCGATGGCCGATAGCACCGCATTCATCGGCGTGCGAATCTCGTGGCCGAGCATGGCCAAAAAGCGCGCCATGCGCCGTTCGCTGCGTTGCGCGCGGCGTTGCGCCACGCGAGCGCGGCGGGCCAGCGTGGCGAGCAGCAGCAACAGCCCGAGTCCGACGACGATTTCCAGCCAGTAATACTGCGCCAGGGTCTGCCAGGTGGGTGCGCCGAAATCGGTCTGCGCCAACCAACGGTCATAGATGTCATCGGTGGCCTTGGAGGTGAGGCTGTCCAGCGCCTTGTCGACGATGGCGCGCAACAGCGGCTCGCTGGGTGTCACGCCCATGGCCAGCACCACCGGCATGTCGGCCACCACGCCGGCCAGGTGCAGGCGACCGGCATACTTGCGGCGCAACACCGGTTGCAGCACGGCGTCCAGACCGATTGCCACGTCGGCGCGTTGTTCGGCCACCGCGGCCAGGGCCTGTTCGGCATCACCGAGCAACAGGAGGCGAACGTCGGGATGGTGCTGGCGAAGGTAGTGTTCATAGCCACCACCGCCTTTCACCGCCACGGTCTGCCCTGCCAGCCGGCCGGCAGTGAACAGCATGGGCTTGCCGGCGCGGGTGATCGCCACCGTCGCGCCAAAGAAATACGGCTGGCTCAACAACAACTGGCTGCGTGGCTGTGCGTCGAGCAAACGCTCGGACACTGCCGAAGCCAGCATCAGTCGGCCGCTGGCCAGGCTCTGCTGCGTTGACTGCCAGTCGGGACTGGGCACGCGGACCAGACGCAGGCCGGTGCTGCGCTGGATATGATCGATGTAGTCACGGGTCAGCCCCTGATGCTGGCCATTTTCCACGTACTCGATGGGCCAGTAGGGATCCACCGCATACTCCACCACCGGGTGGTCACGGATCCAGCCGCGCTCGGCCTCGGTCAACGCCAGCGTTCGAGCGTCGAGCGAAGCGCTGTAGCACAGCGCGATCAGGGGAAAGGCCCAAGGCTTCATGGTGCAGCTGTCCGTGGGGTGCGTACGGGCAGACTAGCAGGGCCGAGACATGACAGGTTTTTAACGTTTCGGGGGTATGTGAACGGTTATTTTCAGCGTCGAAGCTCCCCTCCCAACAGCCCGTGGCGACGGCTATTGGCGTTGCACCACCGCCACCTCGGCAACCGGCGCCAGGCGCGCCGCAAGGTCGACGGACAGCGCCTGAGCCGCGCTCCAGCGCAAGTGAATGGCATCGACGAAAGCGGTCTCGCCGACCTGGTATTCGGTATCGGCGTTCCACAACTGCGCGCCACTGCGATCCAAGGTCTGGCGCAGCGCACTGTCGAACGCGGCCAGCAGGCGACCGTCGCCGTCGTGTTCGGCCTTCCACTGCGGATGCAGCGGAGTCGCCACCACGGTCAATGGCCGCCCTTCGCGCTTGAGACGCTGGGCCAGGCTGTCGAGCGCGGCGAAGCAGGTCGGGTCGAGCGCGTCGGGCTGGCCGTACAGCAGCGCGCGAGAATTGCGGGTGTCCAGCGGGCCGTCGCCGTAACGGTTGAACACCAACGGGTCGAACTCGACCTGCCCGGCGCGCTGGGCCTTGACCGTGCGTGCGTTGCGCAGCAGCGAGCCGGGGGTGAAGTAGCGCATGTAGGGCAGCCAGGCCGAGCCCTGTCCGTACACATAGGCATCGGCGTCGCGGCGGTCGAACACGGCCGCGGCAACCGTGCTGCAACCCGCGAAGTCCAGTGGGTCGACGATCATCAGCACTTGCTCGACGGTGGTTTCGCGGTCCAGCAGCCAGTTGGCGACGTACACCGCCTGGTTGGCGCGCAGTCCGCAGAACGCACCATTGAGAGGCCGCACCCCAGGGGCCTTGTCGGCGACCGTCTGGCCGTCGAAGTGCCGCCACGCGACCGACGAACCCACCACCAGCAGGTTCGGCGCCTGCGCCGGGTGCTCACGCATGAACGAGAGCTTTTCGTCCGCACACAGGCTGTTGGAAAACGCCGGCGGCGGCAGGTTGCCGGTGGCGCGCAGCCCCAGAATCAAGCCGGCGAAAAGCGCCAGACTGCCGAACAGCCCGACACCCATCCAGATCAGGTAGGCAGGGCCCATCGCGGCGCCCGCAGGCGGCGATGCGTGTGGCTGTGCGGTCGTTTGCATCGGTCAACTCCCGGAAAGTTTGCTTTCGATCAACTGGGTGAATTGGCCGACGTTGCGCAACGACTCCAGCTCCGCGGTGCGGAACTTGATGCCGAAGCGCTGCTCGGCGGCGACGATCAGCATCACGTGCATCTGGCTGTCCCAGCCCTCGACCTGATCGGCCGTGGTGTCGCTGCTCAGCACCAGGCCTTCGTCGTCGAACAGGTCACGGAACAGGTCGGTCAGTTCGTGCAACACGGTAGTGGTTTCAGTCATGGCGGATCTCGATGTGATGGTTGAACGTGGAAGACGCGGTCAGTGGGTAACGCCACAGCGTGGCCGGCGAACTGGCATCGGGGTTTGGCGCAGGGACGAAGCCCAGCTGCGGATAATGTTCGGCGACCATCGCATTGCGCTCGCTGGGGCGGTATTCGCCGATCAACGCGCTGTAGCCGGCGGTAGCGGCGTGTTGGGCAAGTACCTGCAGGGCCGCCTGTTCGGCCTGGCGGCCCAGCACACGGCAGCTCATCAGCCAGGTGTCGATGAACAGCTCGTCGTCGGCACAAGTGGTGTCGGGACGCGCCAGCACCACGCTGATCAGGCCGTTGTCGCCGAACTTGTCGGTCAGGCGCAGGCTCAAGGCGACCGCGCCGGGAGTGTCTGCCAACTGTTGCACCTGCACCTCGCTGTAGCGCCGCGTGCTGAGGTTGAACTGGTTGGTCTTGTTGATCAGCTGCGTCGCCCGCGCCAGTTCCGCAGTGCCTATGGGCCGCGCCTGCATGACCATTTCCAGGCCCTTGAGGTAACCGGCCATGTCAGTGGCCTGACCCAGCGCCGCCTGGCGTTCGCCGTTGGCCCGGTAGGTCTGGACACGGGCGCTGTCGTCGGCAGTGAAGGCAATGGCCTCGAAGTAACCCGCGGCAGCCACCCGTGCCGGGTAGTCGGCGACGTCATCGGGCAGTTCCGGGACCGCCACCTGGGGCAATTCACGGCGCACGATGTCGCGCTCGGCAGGGTTGTCGTCGACGAACACCAGGCTGTCCAAGCCTATGTTCAATTGCTCGGCGATGCGCCGCAGGTTGCTCGCCTTGTCTTCCCAGTTGGCCACGAAGGCGGCGATGTCGCTGCGCTTCAACGCCATTTCCGGATGATCGAACGCCGCCTCGGCTATCTGCATGTCGTTCTTGCTGCACACCGCCAGGATCACACCGCGGCGCGCCAGCTGCGCCGCGTACTGCTGGAAAGCGAGGAAGGCTTCACCGGTGGCACTGCCCTGCCCCAGGTACAGGCCGTCGACGCCGTCGTCACCCACCACGCCGCCCCACAGGGTGTTGTCCAGGTCCAGCACCAGGCACTTGCGCGAGCGACCCACCACTGCGGCAGCGATGCGCGCCAGTTGGTCGCCGTACAACGGTGCCCAGATCGGACTCACCAGTTGCTTGGCCTGATGCCAGCGGACCGGGTTGGCCAGGCCGTCGCCGTACTGGCCGCCGGCCGCACTCCAGGCCAGGTCCATGAGCAACACGCCGTCTTCGCGGGCGGCACGACGGATCTCGTTGTTCAGCCGTTCGAGCAAGGCGCGCGGCGAGCCTGGCACCAGCGCGTCGAAGTGACCGAACAGCGCCGGGGTCGCGGGCACCAGGGTTTGCTGGATGACCTGCGCAGCGTAGCGCGCACGGGCCTGGCGCCAGAGCAGGCGCAGTTCTTCAACCCGCGCCTGCACGGCGTTTTCGGCCTCTTCGGCACTGGCATGCAGGGCGCAACTGGGTGGCGAATCCATGGCGTCGAGGGCGAGCAGAATGACCTGCGGGGCAAACGCCTTCAGCGCGGGATCATCACCGAGCAACGCCTGGCGATACTGGCCATAGGGCGCCAGGTACACCGACACGCCGACCTGACGCTGCAACGCGGCGACGCGGATAGCCGGCAGCAAATGGTCCACGGTATGCGACGCCAGCACGGCCATGCGCAACGCGGTGAAGCCCGGTACGCTTTGTTCACCTTCACCAACGAGCAGCTCGATGCCCTGCTGCGCAAGGCGATCCAGGCGCAGCGTCTGGGTGAAATCGCGACGGTAGGCGGCCAGCCTCGCCGTTTCATACAGACGCGCCAGAGGATCGCTCAGCGACTTGGCGTGGGAAATCGCCGCACCCAGGTCGGGGTGTTGGGCAAGCCAGGCTAACTGTTCCATGGTCGGCACCTTGTGATTGATCAGAACGGGGTGATTGATCAGAACTGGAAGTAAAGGAATTCGCTGGGGGCAACCGAGAACGCCGTGGCCAGCGCGAAGAAGCCCAGCACGCCGATGCCCACGCCAACGGTGGCGCTGGGTTGCCAGGCACTGGCCGGCACTCGGCGCTGCAACCAGTGAAGCTCCGGCTTGGCATTGAGGGCGGTGCGCAAATGGCCCATCCATTGCTGGATGTTCGGCAGCGTCCAGACGAACGCCAGCAAGGCGGCGATCATGATCAGACTGCGCAGGTGGTTGGCCGCCAGTTGTGCCGGCAGCTCGCTCAAGCCGAGCATGCCGCCCAGTACCGCCAGGGCACTGGCCAGGGTCGGCGCGCGGAAGAACACCATGGCCACCACCACGCAGGTGAAGGTCAGCAGCACGGCCGGTATCCGGTGCATCCAGTGATCACTGTCCACGGCCCAGCCCCGGCGAGCCTTCCAGGCGCGCCAGCCGTGCGCCACCACCAGGTAGAAGCCGTGCACCAGGCCAAACGCCACGAACTGCCAGCCCGCGCCGTGCCACACGCCGGAAATGAACATGGTCAGCACGGTCGGATAGGCCACCACCATGCAGAACGTACCCAGGCTCATCTTGCCGCGCTTGGGCATCGGCAATCCTGCCGCCATGCGTCGACGGGCGATGCGCAGCACGATCGGGTTGTAGACGTAGCTGGTGAGAAAGCGGGTCAGGGTCATGTGCCAGCGCGACCAGTAGTCGATGACATTGCGTGCCTTGAACGGGCTGTTGAAGTTGGCCGGCAGGCTGATGCCGAACAGCAGCCCCAGGCCGATGGCCATGTCGGTGTAACCGGAAAAGTCGAAGTAGATCTGCAGGGTGTAGCTCAACGCTCCAATCCAGGCCTCGTGCAGGGCGGGTACGGTTCCGTCTGCCGCCATGGCGAATACCGGAGCGGCCTTCTCGCCCATGGGGTCGGCCATGATGACTTTCTTGAACAGGCCCATCAGAAAGATGCTGGCGCCAATGGATAGGTTGACCAGCCGCGGACGAAAGTTGTCGCCATGGCGAAACTGCTCGAGCATTTCCCGGTGGTGAGTGATGGGGCCGGCAATCAGATGCGGAAAGAACGTGATGAACAGGCAGTAGTTGACGAAGTCATGTTCAACCACTTCGCCGTCATGGGTGTCGACCAGGTAGGCAATCTGCTGGAAGGTGAAGAACGAGATGGCCAGCGGCAGAGTGATGTTCTGCAGTGTCCAGCCCAGACCAAACGCTTCGTTGATATTTCCGAACAGAAAACCGGTGTATTTGAAATACAGCAACAACGCCAGGTTGGCGCTGACACCCATGATCAACAGTGCTTTGGAACGCGTACGCAGCAGTTGCCCGGCCAGTACATAATTGAACGCGATGCTGCCCAGCAGCAAAGGGACGTTGGCGGGGTTCCACCAGCCGTAGAACACCAGCGACGCCAAGGTCAGCCATATGGCAGCCAGGCGCTGGCGTCCCGTTCCGGCAAGCAGAAAGAACCCCAGCAAGACCACCGGCAGAAACCCGGCGATGAAGACCATCGAGTTGAACAACATCGGTAATACCCCACACGTGGCGCGACATTGAAAAGTCTTTCGGAACAAACGGTCGTCCAGATGCGCACACGGCCAGACGCCCCACGCACATGTCCGGCCGGTGGCAGATTCATGAAACGGGGCAGTAGGAAAACGGTACTTTTAACGGGGCACGAAGAAAGTTCACTGCCCCTGACGAACGGAAAGAAGAATGTCGCAAACTTATGCGCTGCGCAAGTCTTCCAATAAGAAGATAGTTCTTATCGCAAGCCGCCCTGTTAAAGCCGTTGAAATACAGCCAATTAGTTTTTTGACGCGCCTGATTTGGCGCACGGATTCTTGACAGATGGCCACGACAGAACATTGACTGCTATATAAATCAATGACTTATGCGAAACACAAGGCAAATGTAAAATTTTTGTCAAAAATCATGATTCGCTGCATTGACTTACATGCCAGCACCACCTTAAATTCGCTTCAACGCCCATGAAACCTCGTTCCAGAGACTTTCCGAAGGCAAGAAGAGCGTCTAGCCGGTTCCGGTGAAAGCGCCATTCAAATAAATGAAACACCACGCCCACTGCGTTGCATGGACCGGCGGTAGCTTTAACTTCTGATTGACGGATTCAGATTGACGAATCCGGATTGACAGAGTTGAACTCGAAATGGAATGGGGCACAGAAATGTCGAGCACAAGTACAGAACATGCAGAGTTTTCGCCTCGCTTGAAACTCGTTTCAATGCGCTCCGCTGCAGCACGCGGAAAAAAGCATTAACCAACGGGCGGTGCAAACCCCCTCCTCTTTTCAAGCGAAGGCATCCACATGGTCGATACTCGGCAACAACACTCGACAATCCTCATTGATGGCTACTCCTACCTGGAAGTGTTCTCGGGTGCGGAAAAAAGCCCCAAAGAGGGGACGACCATCGTTACCGTGACCTACGGCGATCGCCTGGGTTACCTCGAGCAATTGGTCGGCGATGCCTTGAGCTTTGCAGAAATCGACGAAGTGCTGATCGTCAGCAACGCTGCAACCGCCCCGGTGGACCAGCTCGCCGAGCGCTGGCCGGGACGCGTGCGGGTCATACAGCTGGCGGAAAACAGCGGCTCGGCCAACGGTTACGCAGTGGGCATCGAAGCCGCGCTGGCCAATGGCGCCGAGTACATCTGGATGATGGACGACGACAACACGCCAACGCCGGCCGCGGTCGAACTGCTGCACGCAGAGCTCAAACGCCTGGAAGGCGTGCACGGCAGCAGCCAGGTCGCCGTGCTGGGCTTCCGCCCCGGCCAGCAGGAGGACATCGCCCAGGGCGTGCCACTGCGTTTCGCCACGCAGCGGCCTTCGAGCTACTTCGGTTTCCACGTTGCGCAGATCCCTTACAAACTGTGGCGCCGTCGCCCCTGGGGCAAGCGTCGCAGCAAACCGGCGGCCATGCTCAGCCTGCCCTTCGCGCCTTATGGCGGCATGCTCGGCCATCGCAGCCTGTACGAAAGCATCGGCGTGCCGCGCCGCGAGTTGGTCCTGTACGTGGACGACACCGAATACACCCGGCGTATCACTGCCAACGGCGGGCACCTCTATCTGCTCACCGATGCGGTCATCGACGAGCTGGAGGATTCCTGGAACAACAAGGCCAACACTCGCAACATCTATGAATCGTTCCTGCTGGGCAACTCGGATTTTCGCGCCTACTACTCGGCGCGCAACCAGGCCTGGTTCGACAAGCACGTGTGGCTGGCATCACCGCTGATGTACCGCCTGAACCGCAAGATTTTCAATTCGCTGCTGACTTACTTCGCTCGTCGCCGCAACGCCCAGGATCGCCTGGCGCTGCTGCAGCGGGCCATTCATGACGGCGAGAACTCGAAGCTGGGCATGAGTTCGACGTTCCCGCTGCGCTGATGACGTTTTACCCGGATTTTGCTTTGCCCTGATGGACCTGCACACCCCAGGCGCCGTCCCTGACCAAGGATCGCGGACGGCCTGCTGTGCCTAGCTGTTTCCTGCTGTTCAACTTTTCGAGAGTGCGCCCCATGGACAAAACGACTGTTACCAGAATCGGTGTTAGCGGTACCGGCATGATTGCACGCGCGCTGGTTCTGCTTCTGGCCAAACATTACAAGGACGTACAGGTGACGCGGGTCCTGACCCGTCGCCCGGTGCGTGAGCTGGCGAATTTTCCGTTGGACGGCGTACTCACCAACTCGCTCGACGACTTGATCGACCATAGCGACCTGATCATCGAATGCAGCGGCGATGTGTGCCACGGCACCGTGGTCATCGAGCGCGCTTTCAGTGCCGGTCTGCGGGTCATCACCGTCAACGCCGAGCTGCAGGTGACGACCGGTTCGTACCTGGCAGGCAAGGGTTTCATCACCGAAGCCGAGGGCGATCAGCCCGGCTCGCTGGCAGCCCTGCGTGAAGAGGCCATCATGATGGGCTTCGAACCGCTGGTGTACGGCAACATGAAGGGTTACCTCAACCACAACCCCAGTCACGAGGACATGGCCTACTGGTCGTCGCGTCAGGGCATCAGCATCGAGCAGACCACCTCATTCACCGACGGCACCAAGGTGCAGATCGAACAGGCGCTGGTGGCCAACGGTTTCGGCGCGACCATCACCCGCCAGGGCATGGAAGGCCTGCCTTCGACCAACCTCGACGAGAGCTCGGCCATACTGGGCGCCCTTGCCGACAGCCTGGGCCAGTCGATCGTCGACTACGTGATTCCCAGCGGCTACGCTGCCGGCGGTGTGTTCCTGGTCGGTCGCCATGACCGCGTGCAAAGCCAGGCGCTGCAATACCTCAAGCTGGGTGCGGGCCCCTACTACGCCCTGCTGCGCCCTTTCCACCTGTGTTCGCTGGAGGTCGGCAAGACACTGCGCCGCGTACTCAATGGCGGTGGCATCCTGCTGAACAACTCGACCAACCCCACCGTTGGCGTCGCCGCCATCGCCAAGCATGCCATGCCGGCGGGCGAGCTGATCAGCCGCGGCATCGGCGGGTTCCAGCTGCGCGGCGAGAGCGTGATCATCGATCGTCACGAGGATCACGTACCGATCGGCCTGATGAGCCACGCGGTCATGAAGCGCGCCGTCGAGCCGGGCCAGATGATCACCTTCGACGACGTCGAGCTGCAGCCCAGCCGCGCGCTGGACATCGTTCTGCAACAACGCAGGGGTACACGCATCCTGGTCGAGGACCTGTCCCTGGTCACCGGCCGCTCTGCTGCACAGCCGCTGTTCACCGGCGCCGAAGCCGTCCTGGCCTGACACGCAGCCCGCTGCAACCACAAGAACCCGCCTCGGCGGGTTTTTGCGTTTCCGGGCCTGCCGAAACACCACTGCTGACTCGGCATGAATCATCGCGAAAGCGGCTCATAAGCGCATGATTCATGCAATTGCGCTGACGCCGTTTACCGTTTTCGGCATGATTTTGCCTGCGCCGCGCCGTAGCATTGGTTTCAAGGGGCCTGCATTGCGAGCGGTCGGCAAACGCCGACTAGACTCAACCCCAACGCTGCACCCACAACAACAAGATCAAGGGTAGTGACGACGTGAACGACTATCTTCCCCTCAGGCTGCATGTGCCTGAACCCAGCGGCCGTCCCGGCTGCAAGACCGACTTCTCCTATCTGCAGCTGAGCGCCGCGGGCGCTGTGCGCAAGCCCGCCGTCGATGTCGACCCGCAAGCCACCGCCGACCTGGCCGCAAGCCTGGTGCGAGTGCTCGGCGAGGACGGCCAGGCGCAGGGGCCGTGGGCCGAAGACATTCCCGAACAGGTGCTGCACGACGGCCTGCGCGCCATGCTCACCACGCGCATCTACGACACGCGGATGGTGACCGCCCAGCGCCAGAAGAAAATGTCTTTCTATATACAGAGCCTGGGTGAAGAAGCCATTGGCAGCGCCCATGCGCTGGCACTGCGCGCCGACGACATGTGCTTTCCCACCTACCGCCAGCAGAGCATCCTGATGGCGCGCAAGCTGCCGCTGGTGGACATGATCTGCCAGCTGTTCTCCAACGAGAAAGACCCGCTCAAGGGTCGCCAGTTGCCGGTCATGTACTCGTACAAAAACGAAGGTTTCTTCAGCATATCCGGCAACCTGGCCACCCAGTTCGTCCAGGCGGTAGGTTGGGCCATGGCCTCGGCCATCCAGGGCGACACGCGCATCGCGTCGGCGTGGATCGGCGACGGTTCCACCGCCGAGGCCGACTTCCATACCGCCTTGACGTTCGCCCACGTCTACCGCGCGCCGGTCATTCTCAACGTGGTCAACAACCAGTGGGCGATCTCGTCGTTCCAGGGTATCGCTGGCGGTGAAGCCACGACCTTCGCCGGGCGCGGCGTGGGCTGTGGCATAGCCTCGCTGCGGGTGGACGGCAACGATTTCCTCGCGGTGTTCGCCGCCTCGCGCTGGGCCGCAGAGCGCGCCCGACGCAACCACGGGCCGACCTTGATCGAATGGGTCACCTACCGCTCCGGCCCCCACTCCACCTCAGACGATCCTTCCAAATACCGCCCTGCCGACGATGGCCAGCACTTTCCGCTGGGTGATCCGATCGCCCGCCTCAAGCAGCATTTGATCGTTACCGGTGTCTGGAGCGAAGAGCGCCACGCCGCGCTGGAAAGCGAGATCGAGGCACAGGTCATTGCCGCGCTGAAGGCGGCCGAACAATTCGGCACGCTGGTCAGTGGTCGGGTCGCAAGCGCCGCGACCATTTTCGAAGACGTGTACAAGGACATGCCCGAGCATCTGCGTCGGCAACGTCAGCAGATGGGAGCCTGACATCATGAACATGCCTACAGAAACACCGGTCGAGAAAGCAAACAGCACGGCCATCATGAGCATGGTCCAGGCCATCCGGTCGGCCATGGACGTCATGCTCGAGCGCGACCCCAACGTGGTCGCCTTCGGCCAGGACATCGGCTATTTCGGCGGGGTGTTCCGCTGCACCGAAGGGCTGCAAGCCAAGTACGGGCGCTCGCGGGTGTTCGACACGCCGATTTCCGAGAGTGGCATCGTCGGCATCGCGGTCGGCATGGGCGCCTATGGCCTGCGCCCGGTGGCCGAGATCCAGTTCGCCGACTACGTCTACCCCGCCTACGACCAACTGGCATCGGAGGCCGCGCGCCTGCGCTTTCGCTCGGCCGGGCAGTTCAGCGCGCCGATGACCGTACGCATGCCCTGCGGCGGCGGCATCTACGGCGGCCAGACGCACAGCCAGAGCCCGGAAGCGATCTTCACCCAGGTCTGCGGTCTGCGCACCGTCATGCCCTCCAACCCCTACGACGCCAAAGGGCTGCTGATCGCCGCGATCGAGAACGACGATCCGGTGATTTTCCTGGAGCCCAAGCGGCTCTACAACGGCCCCTTCGACGGTCATCACGACCGGCCCGTGACGCCGTGGTCCAAGCACGCCGCCAGCGCGGTACCCGAGGGCTACTACAGCGTGCCACTGGACAGCGCCGCCATCGTGCGGCCGGGCAGCGAAGTCACGGTGCTGACCTACGGCACCACCGTCTACGTGGCGGTCACCGCCGCCGAGGAGACCGGGATCGACGCCGAAGTGATCGACCTGCGCAGCCTGTGGCCGCTGGACCTGGACACCATCGTCGCTTCGGTGCAGAAAACCGGACGCTGCGTGGTGGTCCACGAAGCCACCCGCACCTGCGGCTTCGGCGCCGAGCTGGTGGCGCTGGTGCAGGAGCATTGCTTCCACCACCTGGAGGCGCCCATCGAACGCGTCACCGGCTGGGACACGCCGTACCCGCACGCCCAGGAATGGGCCTATTTCCCAGGCCCTGCGCGTGTCGGCGCTGCCTTGCAACGTGTGATGGAGGTCTGAATGGGCACGCATGTAATCCGTATGCCGGACATCGGCGAAGGCATCGCCCAGGTCGAGCTGGTGGAATGGTTCGTCAAGGTCGGCGACACCGTCAGTGAAGACCAGGTATTGGCCGATGTGATGACCGACAAGGCGACCGTGGAAATTCCC
Source organism: Pseudomonas baltica (assembly GCF_014235765.1). Classification (GTDB taxonomy): domain Bacteria; phylum Pseudomonadota; class Gammaproteobacteria; order Pseudomonadales; family Pseudomonadaceae; genus Aquipseudomonas; species Aquipseudomonas baltica. The sequence goes on along the minus strand of NZ_JACMYH010000001.1, from coordinate 481,968 downwards.
AGCTCGGTGGCCGGCACCGTGGTCGCCCTTGGGGGCGTGCCGGGTGAAGTCATGGCGGTAGGGGCCGAGTTGATCCGCATCGAGGTCCAGGGCACCGGCAATCATCACGAGGCCCAGACCCCGGTAGCCGTGGACGCAAGCGACGACGCCGAAGTGGCGGTTGCGCCTGTACCAGCCAGCGCGCCGACGAACCCCGTACCGATGGCCAGGGCCGCTTGCAACAAGCCCACCGCCGAAGCGACCTCGCGGCCTTTGGCCTCGCCGGCCGTGCGCCAGCGCGCGCGCGACGAAGGCATCGACCTGGCCGGCCTGCGCGGCACCGGCCCTGCCGGGCGCATTCGGCATGCAGACCTGGACGCATTCCTGAGTGGCAGCCGCACCGTGCCACAGGCGACAACCGGCACGCCGCGAATCGACGAGGAACGCATCCCCGTCATCGGCCTGCGCCGCAAGATCGCCCAGCGCATGCAGGAAGCCACGCGGCAGGTGGCGCATTTCAGCTATGTCGAGGAGATCGACGTTACTGCGCTGCTGTCGCTGCGCGCCGACCTCAACGCGCAGTTCGGTGAGAGCCGCGGCAAGCTGACCCTGCTGCCGCTGTTGATCCGGGCATTGGTCGTGGCGTTGCGCGAGTTCCCGCAGATCAACGCGCACTACGACGATCAACAGCAGGTCATCACTCGCCACGGTGCCGTGCACATGGGCATCGCCACGCAAAGCGACAACGGTTTGATGGTGCCGGTACTGCGCCATGCCGAAGCTGCCGACCTGTGGTTCACGGCAGGGGAAATCAACCGCCTGGCCCATGCCGCGCGCAGTGGCAAGGCGGCGCGCAACGAGCTGTCCGGCTCGACCATCACCCTGACCAGCCTGGGTGCCCTGGGCGGCATCGCCTCGACACCCGTGATCAACCGGCCTGAAGTGGCCATCGTCGGCGTCAACCGCGTGGTGGAACGGCCCATGGTGGTCAATGGCCAGATCGCGATCCGACAGATGATGAACCTCTCCAGCTCCTTCGATCACCGTGTGGTCGACGGCATGGACGCGGCGCGCTTCATCCAGGCGGTCAAGCGCCTGCTGGAGCAGCCGGCGATGCTCTTCGTCTAGCGCTGCTGGCGTGAACTATGCCGGGTAGCGGCGGGTCGACATCCCCATCGACTCACCGCTATCAGGAGCAACCTCCCATGCCACATGCACCACTGATCACCCTCAACGACGGCGTGCAGATTCCACAACTGGGTCTGGGCGTCTGGCAGCTCGATGACGATCAGGCCTACGCGTCGAGCGTGGCCGCCCTCAAGGCCGGCTACCGCCACATCGACACCGCCATGATCTACGGCAACGAGGCCGGCGTCGGCCGCGCCGTGGCCGAAAGCGGACTGGCGCGCGACGAGATCTTCATCACCACCAAACTGTGGAACACCGACCAGGGCTACGACAGCACCCTGCGCGCGTTCGACGCGAGCATGGCCAAGCTGGGCCTGGAGCAGCTCGACCTGTACCTCATCCACTGGGCGCTGCCCAAGAAGGCCGCCTACCGCGACACCTGGAAAGCTTTCGTACGGCTCCAGGAAGAAGGCCGCGTGCGCTCTATCGGCGTGTCCAACTTTCATCCAGAGCACCTGCAGCACATCATTGCCGATACCGGGGTGACGCCGTCGGTCAACCAGATCGAACTGCACCCCGATTTCGCCCAGATCGAGTTGGTCGAATTCTGCAAGGGCCTGAACATCGTGACCGAGTCGTGGAGCCCACTGGGCCAGGGCGGCGCCCTGCTCTCCCAGCCGGTGCTGTCGCAGATCGCCGAGAAGCATGGCAAAAGCGCCGCCCAGGTGATCCTGCGCTGGCATGTCCAGAACCAGCACGTGGTCATTCCGCGCTCGAGCAACCCGGAGCGCATTGCGCAGAACCTCGACGTGTTCGATTTCGTGCTCGACGAGCAGGACATGCAGGCCATCGCCCACATCCCGCAGACCGGGCGGCTTGGCCCCAACCCCGACACCTTCGACATGGGCGCGTGACACGGGCGCTCAACAGACACACCCCGCAACACCTGTTAAACTGATCGTCTCCCAAAACAACGCTAGACACACCCCACGGCTGCCACGCCGCGGGGTGTTTGTGCTGATAGGTATTGCATGTCCTTGACCGATATTCGCCGTAACGTACTGGCTGGCCTGACGTCCTCGTTCGCGCTGGTGCCCGAGTGCATCGCCTTTGCCCTGGTGGCCCAGGTCAACCCATTGATGGGTTTATATGGCGCCTTCATCATCTGTACTCTCACCGCGTTGCTGGGCGGCCGACCGGCGATGATTTCCGGTGCTGCCGGGTCGATGGCCGTGGTCATCGTGGCGCTGGTGGTACAGCACGGCGTGCAATACCTGTTGGCCACCGTCGTGCTCAGCGGCCTGATCATGGCGATTTTCGGCGTGCTGCGGCTCGGCAAGCTGGTGCGCATGGTGCCTCACCCCGTCATGCTGGGCTTCGTCAACGGGCTGGCGATCGTCATTGCGATGTCGCAGCTCGAACACTTCAAGACCCACGACGGCCAATGGCTGCCGTTCGGTGAGCTGGGCATCATGACCGGGCTGGTGGTGCTGACCATGGCCGTGGTCTACCTGCTGCCGCGCCTGACCAAGGCCGTACCCGGCGCGCTGGTGGCGATCATCGGCGTCAGTCTGCTGGTGCAATGGCTGCACCTGCCCACGCGCACCCTGGCCGACATGGCGACCATCGCCGGCGGCCTGCCCAGCTTCGAGTGGCCCAGCATCCCGCTGGACCTGGCGACGCTGAAAATCATTGCTCCCTATGCCCTGCTGATGGCCATGGTCGGATTGCTGGAAACCTTGCTGACCTTCAACCTCACCGACGAGATCACCGAGACCCGTGGCCAGCCCAACCGCGAATGCGTGGCGCTGGGCGTGGCCAACATCACTTCGGGCCTGTTCGGCGGCATGGGAGGGTGCGCGATGATCGGGCAGACCGTGATCAACCTGAGTTCCGGGGGCCGCGGGCGGCTGTCCGGGATCGTCAGCGGGGTGATGATCCTGCTGTTCATTCTGTTCCTGTCACCGCTGATCGAGCGCATCCCGCTGGCCGCCCTGGCCGGGGTGATGTTCGTGGTCGCGCAGCAGACCTTTGCCTGGGGTTCGGTGAGGGTGCTGGGCAAGGTGCCCGCCAACGATGCCGTGGTGATCATTGCGGTGACCATCATCACCGTGTTCACCGACCTCGCCACTGCCGTGCTGTGCGGCATCCTGATCGCGGCGCTGGCCTTCGCCTGGCAGCACTCGCGCGACATGCGCAGCGATGTCCACGACAGCGACGAGGCACGCGTCTACACCCCGCACGGCACATTGTTCTTCGCCTCGACCACGCATTTCCAGGCACTGTTCGATCCGCAGAACGACCCGGACCAGGTCTACATCGACTGCCGTCATCTGCACCTGGTGGATCATTCGGCCATCGCCACCATGGAGAATCTCGCCGCCCGCTACAGCAAGTTCGGCAAGCAGCTCCAGCTGCGCCAGCTGTCCTCGCGCAACCAGCGCCTGCTGGAAAAGGCTCACGCCGCCGTGACCATCGGCTGAGTTCATCTGCGCCGTTCAAGCGGGGTACCTCTGTCCGGCTTTCCTACAAGGCTCGATCCTTGAGCCTTGAGAGTCGCCGGGCGAGGATGGGTCCAGTGCCGCTGGTTGCGGCTCCAGACCCGAGGCGAGGTGCCAAGTGCTTGAACAATACGGATCGTGCCATTGCGACGGGTCACCGGCCCCGGGAGACGCGTCATGAATCAGGACACCCTGGTCGCTGGCGCCGCCGCGGCATCGGGCCTGGCACTGGCTGCGTCAGCTTCCTGGCCAGTCTTCGATAACCTGCTGGGCGCGGCACTGGGCGCCTGCCTGGTGATCAGCCGACAACAAGGCGCGAGCTGCACGCGCAAATTGACCAACCTGCTGCTGTCGGCCGGCGTCGGTCTGCTCTTCGCGCCAATGGTGCACGATCAGGTACCGCAACTTACCGGGGGCATTGCCGCTTTCGGCTGCGCACTGCTGGTGATTCCGCTGAGCGTGAAGTTGCGAGACTGGGTTCGGCGGCTGGACATCGAGGACATTCTGCGCCGTTTCAGAGGTTCCTGAGCCCGTCAGTTCGGGCGCCGCAGGCTGGCAACTTCCCGTTCCAGCTCACGCAGCCGTTTGCGCTCGAGCGCAACCTGGTGCACATGTTCCAGGTCCTGGGCACACAGCCCTTGCAGGGTGGCCAGCACCGCAACCACCGCATCGTCGGCGAGCAGGGTCTGCGGTTCGAGCAGCATGGCACCGCGGCCCAACAGCAACCAGTCGAGAGAAATGCCGTCGGTGCGCGCCAGCTCCATGCACAACGCGTACGGAATGCTGCAGCGAGCGCGCCAGCTGGCCAGGGTTTGCGGGCTGATGCTCAGGGCCTTGGCCAGCGCTGCGTCGTTGGAAGCCGCCAACAGATGCTTGAGCCGATTCAGCACTTCGGTTGTTTCAGAGGTACACACGTTGGGAACTTCCGCTTGACCCACTCAATTTGAGTATATTAATTTATTCGAATTGCATATTAATATTAACCCTAGTTCATAAATCAAGGATATCGAAGATGCAGCCCTACAACTTACATACATCATAACGAAATTTCCTACATGGCGTGGCTACTTAGACTCAATGTATTTAGCCGCCCGTTGTGCAAAGGCAAGACGCAGGTAGCGCCAGCAGTTCACTCAAGGAAGACTTACTTAAAATTTTGTAGTTGATCCCGGTGTCTCAGTGGTACGAGCACGGCGCGGGTCATAAGGTTTGAAGAATGAGCACTTACAAGATGGTTTGCCCTCACTGCAAGAACAGAATGCGCATCCGCACCAGCGAGGGCACCCATGTGTTCCTGCGCGTGGCATACCTGCAGTGTACGAACGAGATCTGTGGCTGGTCGGTGCGGGCGGAGTTCGAGATGACCCATGAGTTGTCGCCCAGCGGGGTGGCGAACCCTGATATTCATTTGCCCAGCGCGCCCATCGCCCTGCGTCGCGCGGCAAGCAAACCGGCCGAGACGGCTGGCGCCGCCTGACCGTCTGCCTGCGCCGGGCACCCAATCAGGGCGGCCGGCGCCGGTGCCAACAAGCAAACAAGCAAACAAGCAACCATCGGCATGCCCGCGTTGCGCGGGCAGCTTTCGGATGTGTATCAGCCTACCGGCGTCAGCACTTTGCGCTCGTCGTGAAAATAACCCTGAATATTGCTCCACACCAGGTCGCCCATGGCCTGGCGTGTCTCGTGAGTGCCGCTGGCCAGGTGTGGCAGCAGGACGACGTTGTGCAGGTCGATGAGCGCCTGGGGCACATTGGGCTCGTCTTCATAGACATCCAGGCCGGCGCCTGCAATCCGACCCTCGCGCAGCGCCTCGATCAGCGCCGGTTGGTCGACCACGCTGCCGCGGGCGATATTGACCAGGAACCCCTTGCTGCCCAACAGGCCGATGCGCTTGGCATCGATCAGGCCTTCGGTGGACTTGCCACCGGGCACCGCCAGCACCAGCACGTCACAGTCGGCGATCATCGTATCCAGGTCGGCGTAATACTGGTAGGCGACACCGGCCTTGGGTTTGCGATTGTGGTAAAGCACCTGCATGTCAAACGCCGCAGCGCGCTTGGCGATGGACTCGCCGATATTGCCCAGGCCGACGATGCCGATCTTCTTGCCGCCGATCTTGCTGGCGAGCGGAAACTTGCCTTGGGTCCACTTGCCCGCGCGCACGAAGCGGTCGGCCTCGCTGTAGCGGCGCATCACATCCAGGGTCAGGGCCATGGCCGTATCGGCGACGCAATCATCCAGCACCGCCGGGGTGTTGGTGACCACGATGCCGCGGTCACGGGCGGCATCGACGGCGATCGAATCGTAGCCGACACCGAAGCTGAAGATGGCCTCGAGCTTGGGCAGGCGGGCGATCACTTCGCTGCTGGCGCCCAGGGCACCCGAGGTGACGATCGCCTTGATTCGCTCGCCGTGCTGCGCCAGCCAGGCGTCCTGATCGGGCAGTTCCCAAAAGCGGGTCGCGTCGAAGTGGGTTTCCACGGCCTCCTGCAGGCTGGGCAGCAGCGCGCCAATGATCAAGACGGGAACGTCGCGGGTCGATGGCTGTGTCATGAAACCTCCTGTTTGCATCGTTGAAATTGTTATGGAAGCCAGGCGTGGCGCAACGACGCCACGCAGCCCGTATGATGGACGACCAAGGTCATCGTACAACCTGCTCCAATGTGATTACAACCACACAGGCCTGCATCGCAGACAGCGGTTGTATGCTGAGCGTAACCCACTAGACTGCACCTACCTGCCGATCAAGAAGCCCCTGATGCCAGACGACGCACAGTATCGACCCGCCCTGAAGTCCGACAGTTCGGCCCAGCGCATGGCTATCCTCTTCGTGGCGCTGGTGGTCGTCTCGCTGATCGTGCTGGATGTATGGCAGACCCTCACCGCGCGCGCGCAGGCCATGCATGTCAGCGAGATCACCACGTCCAACCTGGCCCGCTCGCTGGCCCAGCATGCCGAAGACACCATCAAGCAATCGGACACGGTACTGCTGGGCCTGATCGAGCGCATCCAGGTCGACGGCACGGCGCCTGCCGAAGTGCAGCGTCTGCGCAACCTGATGCAGGGCTGGACGCGCTCGATGGAGCAGTTGCAGGGGCTGTTCATCTATGACAGCCAAGGGCGCTGGGTGGCCAGCTCCAATCTCGCGGATCCGCCAGGCATCAATAACGCCGACCGAGAATACTTCCGCTTTCACCAGGACAATCCCGACCCCGGGGTGCATGTCGGGCCGGTCATTCGCAGTCGTTCCACCAACGCCTTGGTGATTCCTGTCTCCAGGCGCCTGAGCAGTGCCGACGGCAAGTTTGCCGGCGTGGTGCTGGCTACCTTGAAAGTGGAATATTTCAACCAGTTCTACGCCGGCTTCGACCTGGACGAGCGCGGGGTCATCGCCCTGCTGCTCAACGACGGCACCATTTTGCTGCGCCGCCCGTTCGATGAGAACGTGATCGGCAGCAGCATGGCCAAGGGCAGGATCTTCAGCGAGATGTTGCCGCAATCTAGCCATGGCACGCTGATGCAGCGCTCGCTGGTGGACGATGTCGAGCGGATGTACAGCTACCAGGCGCTGCGCAATTACCCGCTGGTGCTGGAAACCGCCGAATCCAAGGCGTCACTGCTGGCCAACTGGTACGAGAACCTGCTGCGTTCGGCAGTCTTCGTGCTGGTGGTCGGGATAGCCTTGGGTCTGTGCGCGATGACACTGATCCGGCAGATTCGCCATGGCCTGCGCACCGAGGCGGAACTGCGCAATGCCCACGCCGCGCTGCAGAAGCTGGCGATGCAGGACGGCTTGACTGGCCTGGCCAACCGCCGCCAGCTGGACGCGGCGCTGCCCGACGAGATCGGTCGGGCGCGACGCAACGCCCGGCCGCTGGGCGTGATCATGCTCGACATCGACCATTTCAAGCGCTTCAACGACCTGTATGGACATCCCGCAGGGGATGAGTGCATCAAGGCCGTGGGCCAGGCGGTGCTGAGCTGTGTGGGCCGTTCGGGAGACCTGGTGGTGCGCTACGGCGGCGAGGAAATTCTGGTGCTGCTGCCCGAGAGTGACGAGGCCGGTGCCTGGCAGGTCGCCGAGAAGGTACTGCTGGCGGTGCGCGCGCTGGCGATTGCCCATGCGGGCAGCGACCTGGGAATCGTAACCATCAGCGCCGGTGTTCACGTATGGCGCAACAGCGACCCGGACGTACGCGCGCAGAGCCTGGTGGAAGCGGCGGATCAGGCGCTTTACCGGGCCAAGAGCTCGGGCCGCAACCGGGTCTATCCGCTGCAACCGCTGGTGGTCTAGCGCAAGGCCGCTTCAGAGCATCTGCTGGTTGGCGGCCATGGACTCGATGACCATGCTTTTCTGATCTTCGGACAGCGCGTCCCAGATATGCACCTTGGCGTAGACGCCCAGGCTGCCGAGGATATAGAAGCTCAGCACGGCGATGGTCAGCAGCGTCAACCACGACCAACGGCCACCCTCCTCGGCTTCTTCATAGGTCGAGTAGGCGTTTTCGATGCGCTGATCGCGCATGGAGGCCAGGCTGGTGGTGACACGTTTGTAGCAATAGGACAGCAACAGCAGAAACAGGCGCAACATGGAAAAAAGGCCTCGGTGGGTGGCGGTGTGTGGGCGGCAGCCTGGAAAAAGGCGCGCTGGAAACGCAAAAAGCCCGTCTTGGACGGGCTTTTTTTATGGGTAGCGTGCTGTCGACCGGTCAGGCCCCGACGCTTGGGGTGAATTTTAGGCAGCTGCTTGGGCGCTGTAAACCGCACCGAGGCGCAGATGTATGACAACCAAGCCCGCTCGTCTGCGCAATCGCACGGCCCAGAGCGGCGCGCGGTGGCACTGCGGCACGCTGTCACACCGGCCACGACAGGCCTCCTGTGGGAGCGATCGGTGGCCGCGAACCGGGGGCCGAGGTGCATCAGCCCATCGGCGGCGCCTTTTCGCGGCCGCTGACCGCTCCTACGGGAAACACATCCTTGGCAACCATGGACAACCTCTGTAGGAGCGGTCCGTGGCCGCGAACCGGGCGCCGCGGTGTATCAGCCCATCGGCGGCGCCTTTTCGCGGCCGCTGACCGCTCCTACGGGAAACACATCCTTGGCAACCATGGACAACCTCTGTAGGAGCGGTCCGTGGCCGCGAACCGGGGACCGAGGTGTATCAGCCCGTCGGCGGCGCCCTTTTCGCGGCCGCTGACCGCTCCTACGGGAAACGCATCCTTGGCAACCATGGACAACCTCTGTAGGAGCGGTCCGTGGCCGCGAACCGTGGGCCGAGGTGTATCAGCCCATCGGCGGCGCCCTTTTCGCGGCCGCTGACCGCTCCTACGGGAAATGTGCGAGCACTGATTCCCCGCGCGGCGCTTCTTGCTAGGCTTTTTGCAAAGGCAGCCTTTATCATGGCCACAGTTCCACACCAGAGCCGACCATGAAGTTTGCCATCGCTGTCTATTCGCCCGCCCACTCGCCGGCCTCGCGGCGCGCGCTGCTGTTCGCCCAAGCGGTCTTGGCTCAAGGCCATCAACTGCTGCGGGTGTTCTTCTACCAGGACGGCGTGCACACGGCTTCCAGCAACATCGTCACCGCCCAGGATGAAACCGACACGGCGGCGCAGTGGCGCGCTTTCGTCGTCGAACATCAGATAGACGCGGTGGTGTGCATCGCCGCCGCCCTGCGGCGCGGTGTGCTCGACGACGAAGAAGCACGTCGCTACCAGCGCCCGGCCGCCAACCTGAGCCAACCCTGGCAGCTGTCCGGGTTGGGGCAATTGCACGAAGCCGCCCAGCAGGCCGATCGGCTCGTCAGCTTCGGGGGCCATTGACATGGCCAAGTCCATGCTGATCATCAGCCGCCAAGCCCCCTGGGCAGGCCCCGCCGCGCGCGAGGCGCTGGACATCGCCCTGGCCGGCGGTGCCTACGACCTGCCGCTGGCCATGCTGTTTCTCGACGACGGTGTCTACCAGCTGCTGGATGACCAGGCGCCGGATGCCGTGCAACAAAAGAATCTTGCGGCCAACCTGCAGGCGCTGCCGCTGTTCGGTGTCGAGGAGGTGTTCGTCTGCAGCGCCAGCCTCGCCCAACGTGGCCTGGCCCAATCAGGGCTGGCCCTGCCCGCGCAGGCACTTGCAGATGCGCAATTGCGCGAGCTGCTGGCGCGCTTCGACCTTGTGGTGACCTTGTAATGAGTACTCTTCACGTATTGTCACACTCGCCGTTCAGCGACCAGCGCCTGCACAGTTGCCTGCGTTTGCTGGGCGACGACGACGCCATTCTGCTCAGCGGCGATGCGGTCTACGCCCTGGCGCCCGGCAGCGAGCCCTGGGCAGCGCTGGCAAGCGCCGGCGTCGTCGTCTTTGCCCTGGCCGAAGATGCGCAGGCACGCGCTTTGCCGAACAACCCCGGGGTCGAGCTGCTCGATTACCCAGCGTTCGTCGAGCTGACGCTGGCCTATGAAAAGGTCAATAGCTGGCTATGACGACACTCATCGTCGACGGGCGCAGCATCGCGCTGGATCAGGACGGCTACCTGCAGTCGCTCGCCGACTGGAGTCCGCAAGTCGCCCAGGCGCTGGCCGGCGCCGAGGATCTGCAACTGACCCCTGACCACTGGCAGATCATCGAGCTGCTGCGCCGCTTCCATGCCCAGTACCAGCTTTCGCCTGCCACCCGGCCGCTGATCAAGTACGTGGCGCAGCAACTGGGCGCTGACAAGGGCAACAGTCTGCACCTCAATCGCCTATTCAATGGCACTCCTGCCAAACTCGCTGCCAAGCTGGCGGGCCTGCCCAAACCGACCAATTGCATATGACCGACTACCCTGCACTGATGCTGGAAACCCCCGAAGAGCACCCGTTCGCCCAATTCGTGCGAGCCCTGGGCAAGGGTAAGCGCGGCGCACGCAACCTCACCGGTGAGGAAGCCCGCGAGGCCATGGGCATGCTGCTCGATGGCCGGGTGGAAGACGCACAGCTGGGTGCCTTCCTCATGCTGCTGCGGCACAAGGAAGAAAGCGCCGAGGAACTCGCCGGTTTCACCCTCGCCCTGCGCGAACGCCTGCAGGCGCCGGCGCTGGCAGTCGATCTGGACTGGCCGACCTACGCTGGCAAGAAGCGCCACTTGCCGTGGTACCTGCTGGCTGCGAAATGCTTGGGCGGCAGCGGCCGGCGCATATTCATGCACGGCGCGGGCGCCCACACCGCCGGGCGGCTGTACAGCGAACAACTGCTCGGGACCTTGAACATCGCGCTGTGTCGGGACTGGGATGCCGTCGGCCAGGCGCTCGACCAGCACGGCCTGGCGTTTTCCCCGTTGATGGACTGGGCAGCGCCACTGCAACGCATGATCGACCTGCGCAACACCTTGGGCCTGCGCTCGCCCATTCATTCGCTGGCGCGGATTCTCAACCCGCTCGGGGCACGCTGTGGCCTGCAGAGCATCTTCCACCCTGGCTACCAGGCAGTGCATCGCGATGCCAGCGGCCTGCTCGGTGACACGGCGATCGTGGTCAAGGGCGACGGTGGCGAAATCGAGATCAACCCGGACAGCGCCAGCCATCTCTATGGCACCGGCGACCACCTGCCCTGGGATGAGGAGTGGCCGGCCCTGGCCGCCCAGCGCCACGTGAAGCCGCCGACTCTCGAAGTCGGCCACCTGGTTGAGTTCTGGCAGGGTGAGCGCCAGGACAGCTACGGCGAAATGGCCTTGATCTCCACCATGGCCCTGGCCCTGCGAGGGCTGGGCAGCTCCCGCGAGCAGGCCTTCGACGAAGCCCGCGCGCTGTGGGCGGCACGTGACCTGGCGGCGTGTACGAAGTCCTTGTAACGGCAGCGGCGTGATGTCAGACCTACCGCACATGCCGCCGACGCGGCTCGCGCCGCTGCTACAGGGTTCATGCCGCCGCGACGGCGCCCCCCCTGCCCGGAATACGCATGTAGCGGCGGCGCAAGCCGCGTCGGCGGCACACGCGCTGTGCCCTGATTACGCGTGTAGCAGCGGCGCAAGCCGCGTCGGCGGCACACCCGGTATGGGCCGCTGCGGCGGAGCAGCGTGATACAGTTCGCCGATACGCACTCGGGAGACGACCATGGGTTTGCTGATCGAAGGACGCTGGCACGACCAGTGGTACGAAAGCAGCGAGGACGGCGCGTTTCAGCGCGAAACCTCGCAGCGCCGCCATTGGGTCACGGCCGACGGCCAACCCGGCCCCAGTGGCCAGGGCGGCTTCAAGGCCGAAGCCGGTCGCTACCATCTGTACGTCTCGCTGGCGTGCCCGTGGGCCCATCGCACCCTGATCGTGCGCAAGCTCAAAGCCCTGGAAGCGCTGATCGATGTGTCGGTGGTGAGCTGGCACATGGGCGAGCACGGCTGGACGTTCGACAGCCAGACAGGCTCGAGCGGTGATCACCTCGAGCCTTTGCGCTACCTGCACGAACGCTACACCCGCGACGATCCGCGCTACACCGGCCGGGTCACGGTGCCGGTGCTGTGGGACAAGCAGCAGAGCCGTATCGTCAGCAACGAGTCGGCCGAGATCATTCGCATGTTCAACAGCGCCTTCGATGCCCTCACCGGCAATCGCCTGGACCTCTATCCCGAGTCGCTGCGCCCAGCCATAGACCGCGTCAACGACGCGGTTTACCCGAATGTGAACAACGGCGTCTACCGCGCCGGCTTTGCCACTTCGCAGCAGGCTTACGCCAGGGCGTTCGACGATGTATTCGCCGAACTCGACCGCCTCGAAGCCACGCTGGACACTCAGCGCTACCTGACCGGGGAGTCCCTGACCGAAGCCGACTGGCGCCTGTTCACCAGCCTGATCCGCTTCGACGCGGTGTACCACGGACACTTCAAGTGCAACCTGCGGCGCATCGCCGATTACCCGAACCTGTCGAACTGGCTGCGCGAGCTGTACCAATGGCCGGGCATCGCCCAGACGGTCGACTTCGAACACATCAAAGGCCACTACTACACCAGCCATCCGACCATCAACCCGACCGGTATCGTGCCCAAGGGGCCCGCGCAGGATTTCAACGCTGCCCATGACCGTGAGCGCCTTCACGGCCGGGGTATCTGGCAACACAGCGAGGGGTGAGCCCGGTGCAGTCCTCACTGTTCGATGAGCCACAACAACCCAGTCGTCGCGAATCCCTGGGCGAGCAGACCTTCGTCCTGCGTGGCTTCGCCCTGCCCTGGCTGGACGACATCCTGCCGGCCTTGCGCGAAGTGCTCAAGGCAGCCCCGTTTCGGCGCATGGAAACGCCTGGTGGGCACACCATGTCGGTGGCGTTGAGCAACTGCGGGCAGTTCGGTTGGAGCACGGATGCGCGAGGATATCGCTACGTCAGCGACGATCCTCTCACCGGTCGCCCGTGGCCGGTGCTGCCCGAAGTGCTGCGCACGCTGGCTCGGGAAGCAGCGGCAGCGGCCGGTTTCGATGATTTCATACCCGATGCCTGCCTGCTCAACCGCTACGTGCCGGGCGCCAGGATGTCCCTGCACCAGGATCGCAATGAGCGTGACTACGGCGCGCCCATCGTTTCGGTTTCACTGGGCCTCGCGGCGATGTTCCAGCTCGGTGGCCTGCAGCGCAGCGACCGTCCGCTGCGCGTGCCCCTGCTGCACGGCGATGTAATGGTATGGGGCGGTGTCGACCGTCTGCGCTTTCACGGCGTGCTGCCGCTCAAGGAAGGCGTGCACCCGGTGATGGGCCCACAACGGATCAACTTCACCCTGCGCAAGGCTGGCTGAGCGCAAGCAGCGGAGTGTCAGCGCCCGCAGCAACGGCTAACATGGCCGCTTCGACGATCCACGGAATCGCGCCATGCCCACCCCGACCGCTCACCACAGCCAACTGGTTGCCGCCGCCTGCCGCCAGATCGAGGCCAGCGACGCTCTTCCCGAGTTGAGCGCGCTGGCCGAACGGGCCGGCTTGAGCCCATGGCACTTCCACCGGGTGTTCAAGGCCGTGACCGGGCTGACGCCGCGCAGCTACGCCAGTGCCCGACGGGCGCAGAAAGTCCGCGAGCAGCTCCAGCAGGGCAAATCCGTCACCGAAACCCTGTACGCCAGCGGTTTCAATTCATCCGGGCGGTTCTACGAGGCCGCCAATGGCATGCTCGGCATGACCCCAGCGGCCTTCCGCCAAGGGGGCAGCAAGGCTTCGATCCATTTCGCCCTTGCCCAATGCAGCCTGGGCGCGGTGCTGGTGGCCTGCAGCGAGCGCGGTGTGTGCGCGATCCTGTTGGGTGACGAGCCGCAAGCCTTGCTCGATGATCTGCAACGGCGCTTTCCCAAGGCAGCACTGATAGGCGCCGACTCAGACTTCGAAGCGATCGTGGCCAAGGTGCTGGGCTTCATCGAGGCACCGAGGGCGGGTCTGGACTTGCCCCTGGACATTCGCGGCACGGCTTTCCAGCAACGGGTATGGCAAGCGCTGGGCAAGATCGAACCGGGCACTACCGCCAGCTACGCGCAGGTTGCGGCCAGCATCGGCGCGCCGAGCGCGGTACGTGCGGTGGCCGGGGCCTGCGCGGCGAACGCCCTGGCCGTGGCGGTACCCTGTCATCGAGTGGTACGCACCGACGGTGGGCTTTCCGGATACCGCTGGGGTATCGAGCGCAAGCGCGAACTGCTCGAGCGCGAGCGTCGGCCTGACACGCCTTGACGCCGATCTCGTCAGTGGACTTCTCGCAGGCTGCGGACACCAGCGTGCAGGACTGGCAAAGCGCTATATATTTTGCTATATGACGGTAGTCTTTTTTCCCACAGAGCGCCGTCCAATGAAGTTCACCACCCGCCTGCTTGCCCTCGGCGCCGCCATGGCCCTCAACAGTGCGTACGCCGATGAGGTACAGGTGGCTGTCGCCGCCAATTTCACCGCCCCCATACAGGCCATCGCCAAAGCCTTCGAGGCCGACACCGGGCACAAGCTCGTCGCCGCCTATGGCTCGACCGGCCAGTTCTATACCCAGATCAAGAACGGCGCGCCGTTCGAAGTGTTCCTGGCCGCCGACGACAGCACCCCGGCAAAACTGGAAAGCGAGCAGGAAACCGTTCCGGGCTCACGCTTTACCTACGCCACCGGCACCCTGGCGCTGTGGTCGGCCAAGCCTGGCTACGTCGACGCCGAAGGCGCCGTGCTCAAGGGCAACAGCTATCAGCACCTGTCCATCGCCAACCCCAAGGCTGCACCCTACGGGCTGGCGGCGACCCAGGTGTTGGCGAAGATGAACCTGACCCAGGCCACCCAGCCCAAACTGGTCGAAGGGCAGAACATCACCCAGGCCTTCCAGTTCGTCTCGACCGGCAATGCCGAGCTGGGTTTCGTGGCACTGTCGCAGATCTACAAGGATGGCAAAGTCGAGCAAGGATCGGCCTGGATCGTCCCGGCGGCCTTGCATGATCCAATCAAGCAGGACGCGGTGATTCTCAACAAAGGTCGTGACAGCGAAGCCGCCAAGGCGCTCATGCAATACCTGAAAGGCCCGGCAGCTGCGGCCATCATCAAGTCGTACGGCTACCAGATCTGATGCCGCTGGACGCCAGCGACCTGGGTGCGATCTGGCTGACGGTGAAGCTGGCCAGCCTGACCACGGTGATTCTGCTGCTGGTCGGTACGCCCGTCGCCTGGTGGCTGGCGCGCACCGCGTCGCCCTGGCGCGGCGCTGTCGGCGCAGTGGTCGCGCTGCCCCTGGTATTGCCGCCGACGGTCATCGGTTTCTACCTGTTGCTGCTGCTGGGCCCCCACGGTTTCATCGGCCAGGCAACGCAAGCGCTGGGCCTGGGCTCGGTGGTGTTCAGCTTCACCGGGCTGGTGATCGGTTCGGTGATCTACTCCATGCCTTTCGTGGTCCAGCCGTTGCAGAACGCATTCAAGGCCATCGGCGAGCGACCTCTGGAAGTGGCCGCGACCTTGCGTGCAAGCCCTTGGGATTGTTTCTTCACCGTGGTGCTGCCGCAGGCCAAGCCCGGTTTCGTCACGGCCAGCATTCTGGGCTTTGCCCATACCGTGGGTGAATTCGGCGTGGTACTGATGATCGGCGGCAACATACCGGACAAGACGCGGGTGGTATCGGTGCAGATCTTCGACCATGTCGAAGCCATGGAATACGCCCAGGCACACTGGCTGGCCGGCGCCATGCTGGTGTTTTCCTTCGCCGTGCTGCTGTTGCTGCACCGCGGCCGTCAATCGCGCTCGGCGTGGAGTTGATGGAATGATCCGTGCCCGTATCGACATGACCTATGGCGCGTTTTCGCTGGACGTCGACCTGCAACTGCCCGGACGCGGTGTCAGCGCGCTGTTCGGTGACTCCGGATCCGGCAAGACCACCTGCCTGCGCTGCCTGGCGGGGTTGGTGAAAGCGCCCGATGCCTGCATCGAGGTCAATGGCGAGGTCTGGCAGGACAGCGCCAGGGGCATTTTCCTGGCGCCGCACAAGCGTGCGCTCGGCTATGTGTTCCAGGAAGCCAGCCTGTTCGAGCACCTGTCGGTGCGCGGCAATCTTGAATACGGCTGGCGGCGGATCAAGCCTGGTCAACGCAAGGTCGCGCTCGATCAGGCGTGCGACCTGCTTGGCATAGAACATCTGCTGGAACGCCAGACGGCCAACCTGTCCGGCGGCGAACGGCAGCGCGTGGGCATCGCCCGCGCGCTGCTGACCAGCCCCGGGCTGCTGCTGATGGACGAGCCGCTGGCGGCGCTGGACAGCCGCCGCAAGGCCGAGATCCTGCCCTATCTGGAACGGTTGCATGACGAACTGGACATTCCCGTGGTGTACGTCAGCCATGCCCAGGATGAGGTCGCGCGGCTGGCCGACCACCTGGTGGTGCTGCAGCACGGCCGCGTGCTGGGCAGCGGGCCGCTGGGGCCGACGCTGGAGCGCCTCGATCTGCCCATGGCGCGCGAAGCCGACGCCGGTGTGGTCGTGCAGGCCACGGTCCGCGGCTACGATCCGGTCTATCAGCTGCTGTCCCTGCAACTGCCGGGGGCCGTCGAACCGCTGCGCGTCGCCCATACCCCTCGGGCGGTTGGCGACCGCTTGCGGGTCAAGATCCAGGCCCGTGACGTCAGCCTCAGCCTGAGCCCGGACGAAGCCAGCAGCATCCTCAATCGTTTCGCCGTCACCGTCGAGCAGGTGTCGACAGCGCACAATCCGGCCCATGTGCAGCTGAGTCTGCGCGCCGGCGAGACATTGATCCTGGCACGAATCACCCGTTATTCCGCGGACCAGTTGGGCGTGGTGGCGGGCCTGCAGGCGTGGGCGCAGATCAAGGCTGTGGCGGTATTGGCCTGAACACCGCAGCGCACCCGGACGCGGCTTGCGCCGCTGCTACAGACCGCGATCCCCTGTAGCAGCGGCGCGAGCCGCGTCATCGGCGCACGCAACCCACCTGACACCCCGCGGCGCACCCGGACGCGGCTTGCGCCGCTGCTACAGACCGCGATCCCCTGTAGCAGCGGCGCGAGCCGCGTCATCGGCGCATGCGATCCAGCTGACACCCCGCAGCGCACCCGGACGCGGCTTGCGCCGCTGCTACAGACCGCGATCCCCTGTAGCAGCGGCGCTAGCCGCGTCATCGGCGCACGCAACCCACCTGACACCCCGCAGCGCACCCGGACGCGGCTTGCGCCGCTGCTACAGACCGCGATCCCCTGTAGCAGCGGCGCTAGCCGCGTCATCTGCGCATGCGATCCACCTGACACTCCGCAGCGCACCCGGACCCGGCTTGCGCCGCTGCTACAGGTCTTGCGCACGCGGACGGGGCTACTCGCGGCGTATCGGTTGCAGCGTTTTCGGTTGCTGGAGACGTTCGCGCAGAGCGTCGGCGCTCAGCGGCTTGGCGAAGTAATCGCCCTGTCCGCGCAGGCAGCCGAGGTCGAACAACAGCAGATGATGCACCGCACTCTGCACGCCGGCCACCGTCAGTTCGATACCCAACGTGCGCGCGGCGACCGACATGTGCTGCACCACCGCCAAATGGCGCGACTGGTGCGGGGCTTCCAGCAGAAAGGGTGACGCCAGACGCAACTGGTTGATCGGCCACTGACACAGGCGCTGCAGCGAGGCACCGCCGAAACCGAACCCCTGCATGCCCAGGTCACAGCCCATCAACCGCACGCGCAACAGGGTTTCCAGGTATTCCGCCTTGGGCCGAGCCAGGCCGACATGGCTGAGCTCCAGTGCCACGCGGTGCTTGCCGGTCAGGTGCCCACGCAATATGCCCAACAACTCGTTCATCAGCGGCTGGTGACCGAGTTGTTCGAGCCGCATACCCAGGCTCAGGCCCACCTGCAATCCGGCTTGGGCAAGCTGCTGCTGCACCTCGACCGCCTGCTCGGCCATGTACAACAGCAACGCATTGCCCAGCCCGGCCCGCTCCACCGCCGGGCAGAACTGCGGCATGGCCAGCAGGCCATGGCGTGGATGCTGCCAGCTCAGTTGCGCATCGACGCTGCGGATGCGTCCGTCGGCCACCGTGCAGCGCGGCAGGAAGCACACCTCGAACTGGCCGCCAGCGATCGCCGCCTGCACCTCCACGCGCCCGATCCGCACCTTCGCAGGCGCTGGTACGAGCGCGCCGCGAGGCGTGTTCAAGGCCTCGAAGAATCGCTGCAAGCGGTTGAAGTCCAACGGGCTGCCAGCGTCGACCAGGTACTCCAGGCCGAGCATCGACACCCATTGGTACAGCCCGGTGCGCACTTCCGGCTCGATCCCGCCGCCGATCAGCACGGCGCGCACACGCTTGCGGGTAACCGCTTCCTGGATGATGCGCAATGCACCCACGCCCAGTACGTCGACGTTGCACACCAGCACATCGATGGGCTGGTGCTCGCGCAGCAACTGCAGCGCCTGCTCGCTGGTCTGCGCCTGGTACACGCACGAGCAACCCAACTGGCTGAGCATCTGCACCGCGATCGCACGCTGGAACCCATGACTTTCGACGAGTAACACCGTTGGCTTGATGTCTGACACGATCACTTCCCCTGTTTCTTCATGCCTATGTTCAACTCCGTGCAATGACCGGGATGCAGGCAATTTCCCAATACGCATCGGAAAATTCCTACGGTTTGCCGGATGTGCCGTGCCGTGCCAGGTAGTCATCGAGGCCAACCATGGCCGCCGCCAGATCGTCGACGCCACGCCGCATCCGCTCGGCCGAAGAGCTTGCCGTGCAGGCCTGTTCCAGGGCTTCGCAGGCCGCCAGCAGGCGTCGCGCCCGAACGATGCGGGCGCCGCCCTTGATCCGGTGCACCAGGTCGGCGACTTCGCCGGTCTGGTAGGGCTGAGACAGCGAATGCAGGCGCTTGAGGTCCTGCAGGTTGCTCTCGGCCAAATCATCGAGCAGGCGCAGCAACAGGCTGGCATCGCCGCCGGTGAGCTGATCGAGACTGCCCAGGTCGACGTCGTCTTCCGGCGCACCGAGCATGCGACGGGCGCGGTGCGGGTCCAGGTGCAGTGCCAGAGTTTCCAGGCTCAATGGTTTGAACAAGCAGTCATCCATGCCTTGCTGCAGGCAACGGCGGCGCTCGCTGATCTGGGCATTCGCCGTACAACCGAGGAACAGGCACGGTTCCTGATGCTTGCGCCGTTCGTGCTCACGCACCGCCTTGACCAACTGATAGCCATTGATGCCGGGCATGTTGCAGTCGCTGATGACCACGTCGTAGGCGCCGCGCAACCAGGCGCGCAACCCGGCGGCACCGTGCTCGGCTACCGTTACGCGGTGGCCGAGGAATGTCAGTTGGCGCTCAAGCAGCACCCGATTGGCGGGGTAGTCGTCGACCACCAGCACCTGCAACGCCGGCAGGTCAATGCGCGCAGGCTCGCGAGCGCCCGACGGCGGTGCGTTCGCGCCAGGCACCGCGTCGAACTGCAGCTGCACCCGCGTGCCGCAGCCAAGCACACTGTGCAATTCCAGCCTGCCACCCATCAGGTCGGCCAGGCTGCGGCAGATACTCAAGCCCAGACCGGCACCGACGCGGCTGCCGCGGCCACCTGCGGCCTGTCGATAAGGCGCGCCCAGGCGCAACAGGTCGGCCTGGGCAATGCCCTGCCCGCTGTCCTCCACACTCAGTTCGACCCGCGCGCCGTGCGCCTGCGGCCAGACCCCGAGCACCACCGAGACCTGCCCCTCGCGGGTGAACTTGATGGCGTTGCTCAGCAGGTTGGCGATGATCTGCTTGAACCGCACCGGGTCGACGCTGAGCCAGGTGTCGGGGGCACCGAGCACCTCCAGCTTGAGCCGCAGGTATTTCTCCCGCGCCTGGGCCTGGAACAGCCCCACGGTTTCACCGGCCAGTTGCCCCAACTGGCACGGCGCCGGCAGCAGTTCCAGGCGACCGGCCTCGATGCGCGTGACATCGAGGATATCCCCGATCAACGCCAGCAGACCGTTGGCCGACTGCGAGGCAACCTCCAGCGCAGGCTTGTCGAGCATGCCCTGCTCGGCTTTCTTCAGGGCCAGTTCGAGCATGCCCAGCACGGCGTTCATCGGCGTGCGGATTTCATGGCTCATGGTTGCCAGGAAGGTGGTCTTGGCCTGGTTGGCCGCTTCGGCCTGCGCTTGGGCGTCACGGTACGCCTGGCACAGGCGCTGGCGCTCGGTGATGTCGACCCACCCGGCGATCAGACCCTGGATTCGTCCGTCGCCGCCGCGGTACGGCAGCATCCAGTGGTGAATGATCAGCACCTCGCCCGACGGCAAGGTCAGCGTGCGATCCTCGACCACTGGCTCGCCGTGCTCCATGGCTTGCAGATACGCGTCCTGGGCCAGCTGGGCGTGCCGTTCTTCGAGCAGGCCATAGCCGGTCAGCGGCTTGTTCAGGATCGCCTCGCGGGTCACACCCAGGGCTTGCAGGTAACTGGTGTTGCAGTTGATCAGGCGTGCCTGGCGATCTCGGATGTAGATCGGATGGGGTGTGCCGTCGATCATTACCCGCATGAACTCCAGCTGTGTGGTCAGGGCCCGTTCGGCATCGACCCGCTGGCGGATCAGACGCTTGAGGTAGCTGACCCAGCCCAGTGCCAGCAGCAACAATAGCGAGGCGGCGGCGAACCCCTGGATGATGGCCCAGCGGTAACGTTGCCAAAGGCCATCGGCGACGATCATTTCGGTGCGCCAATGGCGCGTCAGCTCGCTCATGTGTGGCGGCGGAATGTCCTGCAGGGCGCTGTCGAGGATCGACTGCAGCACCTGGGCCCGGGGCGAGACGGCGAACGCGAAATGTACCGGCGCCACCGGCAGCGCCGCGCTGACGCGCAGCCGACTACGGTACTGCCGCGCGATCATGTAGCGCGCCGCGATCAATGGCAGCACCGCCGCGTCGGCCTGACCGCGGTCGAGCATGGCCAGGGCCTCGGCGGAGCTTGCCGCGCGCAGGCGGTCGATCGAGGGGTAGTGTTCCTGCAGCCACTCATGCAGCAGGCTGCCCTCCACCAGCACCACCCGCTTGCCCGCCGATTGCTCCAGCGAAACCGGCTCGCGCCCGCCCTCGCGCGTGACCAGCACCGGGGAGCTGCTCAGGTAGCCGCGGCTGAACGCCAGGCGAGTCTGGCGCTCCGGGCTGGGAATCATCGCGGCGATCAGATCGGCCTCGCCGCGCTCGATCATTTCGCTCATGCGCGTGAGCGAGGTGCTTTCGATCACCTCGATGGCGAGCCCGGTGCGCCGCGCGATCTGGTGCAGCACGTCGGCGGCCACGCCGGCGAAGCGGCCCTGATCGTCACGGTAGCTGACCGGCACGAAGCGCGGATCCATCAGCACCCGCAGTTCGGTACGCCCGGCCAGCCATTGGCGCTGCGTGGCGGTCAGGGGCAGTGCAGCCGGTTCCGCCACGCGCGGGCGCTCGACGCTCCAGCGCCGAGCGATGGCCGCCCGGGCCTCGTCGGGCACCACCGCCAGGGCCTTGTCGAGCAGCCGCAGCAGACGCGCATCGCGTGGGTTCACGGCGAAGCCGAAAGCATTGCCGCCAATGCCCTCGGCCGGTTGCAGGCGCAGGCCGGGCAGCTGGCTGCCGTCGGCCTGGTGGAACACCGCCAGCGCGCCACCGACGAACAGATCGGCCTGCTGATAGGCCACCGCTGCCAGGGCGTTCGAGGGTGTCGGATGCAATTGCAGCTGGGCCTCCGGGAAGCGTTCGCGGACCTCGCTCGCTGCGACGTGATCGCGCACCAGGGCAATGCGCAGCGGCGCGGTCGCGTCGAGCGACTGGCCGGGTCGCATGGCGAGCACAGGCTGATCCTGTATGTAGGCGTCGGAAAGCAGCAGGCCGTGACGCAAGGCTTCACGGCGGCTGGTGGTGCCCAACACTTGCACCTCGCCCGCTTCGAGCGCGGCAAGCGCAAGCTCGCGGGAAGGATAGGCCTGCACCTCGACATCCAGTTCGAGCAGCCGAGCCACCAGCGCCAGGTAGTCGGCGCTGATTCCCTCATAGCTGCCGCCATTGGCGGAGAGGTCGAAAGGGCCGTAGTCCGGACGGCTCACGGCGACGCGCAAAACGCGTCGTGCGCGCAGCCACTGTCGGTCGCGGTCGGCCAGTTGCATGTGCAACCGCTCGAACCAGGCAGGCTCGGGCTGCGAGCGTCCGTGCAACGGCAGCACTTGGGCATGGGCGAGTGCTGTGCCGGCCAGCCACACCAGCACCCAGCGAGTGCTGCGGCCGACCCACGCGATCAGGCTCATCACACCAGGAAGTTACGTTTGGCGAGCTCGGCCAGTTCCACCAGCGAGCTCATCTGCAGCTTGTCCATCAGGCGGAACTTGTAGGTGCTCACGGTCTTGTTGCTCAGCAGCATCAATTCGCCGATGGCCTTGTTGCTCAGCCCGCGAGCCAGGTGCTGGAGGATGGTCAGCTCGCGATTGGTCAGGCGCGCGATGCACTCCGTTTCGCTGCCCAGCCCGTCACTGCTGCGCACCGAGCTGAAAGCCACTACCGGAAAATAGGTGAACCCGGAGCCGATGGCCGTCACCGCCTTGCGCAGCTCGTTGAGGTCATCACGCTTGGACACATAGCCCATGGCGCCCAGCTTCATGCAGCGCAGGGAGAAGTGCTCGGCGGCCTGGGAAGTGAGAATGACGATACGGCTGCTGGTTCCCAGCTCCTTGATTCTGGCGATGACTTCCATGCCGTCCAGCCCGGGAAGGGAAATATCCAGGACGATCAGGTCGGGTTGGTGAGTCTTTGCCATCAGGACTCCGTCGACACCGTCCTGGGCCTCCGCCACTACGCTGAAGCGTTCCTGTTTGAGCAAGAGTTTGACGCTCGATCGAATGAACGGGTGATCATCGATTATCAGTGCTGTACGCATGTCTTTCTCCTGAGTGCGTGAGCGCGGGACGGCGCCTGCATGCCCGGCGCGGGCTTCCTTTGCAGCGTTCTGCATCGACTCTGTTGGTTCTGGATCAGGAGACAGCTGTCAAGCGCAGACGAGGCCATCTACCGTAGGAGTGTTCCGTAAATTCAGGCCGAAGTCGGTCGTCAAATTCTGAATTAGCGATGGGAAGGTTCCGGGATACCTGAAGGAAATTTTCCCGCGCACCGTAGGATGTCCGTGTCCGTGTCACCCTCCGTGTTCGGCGGCGGCAGTATTGCTGCGCCGGGATGACATTGAAGCCGGACATTTCCCAAGCTTTCGGCGAAATCTCCTACGGAGCCGACCGTTTCGGCACGGGGCTCAAATCAATTCGTGACGCCTGGCCAGGTCCGTCATTTCCATCACCGAGTTGAGCCGCAGCTTGCGCATCATGCGCATCTTGTAGGTGCTGACGGTCTTGTGGCTGAGCAGCATGGTGTGGGCGATGTCCTGATTGCACAGGCCTTTGGCCAGGTTCACCAGCACCAGGATCTCGCGGTCGGTGAGGCTGGAGATTAGTGCCGCCTCGGCGCTGTCGCTGTCCGCGCGGCCCAGGGACACGTCGGTGCAGTCCGGAAAATAGGTGTATCCCGATTGCACCGCGGCGATTGCCTTGCGCAGCTGGTCGAGCGCATCGGATTTGGAGACGAAAGCGGTCGCACCGGCTTTCATGCTGCGCATCGAGTAGTAGCCGGGAGGCATGGAGGTGAGCACGATGATCTTGCCCGGCGAGGTCGATTCCCTCATGCGCCTGAGCACATCGAAGCCGTCGAGGCCGGGCATCGACAGGTCGAGGATGACCAGGTCCGGCCGCTCGTCGCGATACAACCGCACCGCTTCGGTGCTGTTGCCGCTTTCGATGACCTGGTACTGCAGCTCCTGAGCCAGCAGCGTCCTGACACTGGCGCGGATAAACGGATGGTCATCCACGATCAATGCCTTGCGCATGGAACACCTCCTTGGAGTGGGTGAGTGTTGTATAGCGCATCGGCCAGTGGCACAAATCCGGACTTTTCCGCTTGCGATGTAGGTAGATGCTCCAGTGTGCGCAGGGCGTTTCCGACTGTGTGCACCCTACCCTTCACTGATCACCTTTCGCCGCGCCTGACCCTCGATCAGCTCGAAGCTGTAGGTGCGCCCCGGTTGCTTGTCGAAACGCCTTTCCAGGCCGGGCAGTACGTGATGCAGGGTGGCGGTTGCGCAGCTTTTGCCGCTGCGATCGCAGTCGTTGAAGTGGTCCATCACGATGGTGGCGTTGCCGTCATTGCGCACCTGAAGGCTGCCGGGGGTTTCACGGATATCGGTGGCGTACCGGGTGTCCTGCGGCTGTACGAAGAGCAACGCACCGTAACCGGAAAGCACCTGCACGCCGGCTCGCAGTGACTCGCGATACTGCTGCGCCTGCTGGTCGGTCATGGCGAAGTCGTCGTTGCCGGTGGGCATCACTGGCATGAAGCGCACGCGAAAGTAGCGTTCCTGCTGGCGCTCGCCACGGTGCAGCAAGCGCACGCTTTGCATGCCGTTGGCCGGCACGATCAACCGCGCCGGGCTGGCGATCAAGGGCCGTTCGGCCACGGGCAAGCCTTCCAGGGATCGCTCCAGATCGGGCTGGCCCGGGCGATGAATGATTTCAACCACTTCGACCTTGACGAATGCGGTGGCATCGCCGCCGTTGCGCACGCGCTTGACCAAGGTACTGCGCGGGCCTTCCAGATAGTCGTAGAAGGCACCGATATTGAGCTCGGGGCCGGCGAGCACGGCGCTACTGGCCATCATCAGGGCCAATGCCCCCAGAGTCTTGTGCATGGGTTGGATCTCCTTGTTTACAGTTGTGCATCGAAGACAATCCGCACCCAGCCTTCATAACGAGCTCCGGCGCGCTGCATCATCTGCGCGACGTAAGGCTGCACCACCTGGTAATGCAGCATGCCCGGGCGATTGAGCAGCGGTGCCTGAGCGTCGAACTCCAGGGCGTTCACCGCCTCCACCGGCAGCGCAACTCGCCGCGCCGGTGCGCCGTTGTGCTCGGCGCCGCTGGGCAGAGACAGAGCAACCTCCACCGGCACCCGGTGGTCGTCGCCGGGGTTGCGGATCGCACACTGGCCAGCCATGGGAAATTCACACAGGGTATGCACCTTGAACGGGCCCGCCGACCACAGTCGCAGGGGGTGGTCGCGGTACAGACGCGGTGGCGTCCGCGAGCCGCCGCTCCAGTTCAACCAGCCGCCCTGCGGTTCGAGCACGGCCAGCTCGGAACCGGGCGGGGTTTCCACGATGAAGGGGTGCTGCACGTCGAGCTGGAACTTGATGGTGAGGGTGTCGTCGTTGAGTTCGGTCACCTGGTTGCCCAGGTCGATCTGCCCGCCGTTGCCCACGGTGAAGGTGACTTCACCGGTGTAGCGGCCGTTCTTCATTCTCCAGGGCGAGGGGGTTCCCAGCGAGTATAAGATGCCGAACTGACGAACCGTGCTGCTTCGCACATCGCCCGCGCGACCTCGGTTATTGCTCGAATAACAAGGAGCACCGCTACCGGGATTACGTAGCCACCAAAGCACAGCTGCGAATGTGGTATCCGATGCAGAGGCTGATTGCGAACAGGTATTGGTTTGCGGTGTGGTGTTTGGAGGCCCGTCCGGCAGAGTGTCCGCACGATGGGTGACGTAGTTGATCGTAAGCAGCACGTCATGGGCATCGCCGCGTTCGTTTCGAACCTGAACGGTCACGGGCTTGGGCAAGGCTACGTAGAACTGATCCCGCGGATCTGCGGCGGAATGCTCGGTGCCTTTGCGGTAGGTGATCGGCAGGTTTGCCGAGCCCCTCGAATTGCAGAACGGCGGAAACCTCGAGCAGATCGAAGCCTTGGGGTTGGTATGCACGAAGCCCTGCGAGGTGGGCGTGAACTCAGCGGAAAGCAACACATCGCCCGCCAGCACAGGACCTGCCAAGGCCATGGAGATCAGCATCGACACCAGGCGTTTCCAGTAACGTGAAGTCATGCGAGTCATCCGGCCTCTCCTGTCGGTTTCGGTGTCGTCAGGGCGGCAACGCCCTCGGCGACGCATGAAAGATCACCCAGCAGCAGCACATCCTGCTCGCGCTTGCTGGTGTGGGTGTCGAGGGTCAGCAGGCAGCGCTGGACGCCGCCCTGGCGGATCTCCAGGGTCGGATTGCTCTCGCTCATTTCCAGTGCGAAGAAGCCATCGGCTTCGGTCACGCTGCGGCTGGCATGGTTGATCACCTGCGCCCCTTTCAGTGCCCTGCCCTCGTGGTCGACGACCCGACCCAGTACGGTGACGGTACGCACCACCTTCAACTGGCGGTACTGCACCGCGCCTTTGTTGAGGTGGTAGTCCAGGGTCGGCGGCTGGATGTCGGCCGCCAGGTGGTCCTGCTTGTCGAAGCCCAGCTGCACGTGACCAGCGCGATAGGCACCCACCGGCAGCACGTTGCGCCCGGGACGCAGCAGCGCGGCGCCGCCCAGGTGGTCATCGGCACGCAGCTCGAGCCCAGGAACGTCCGACTCCAGGTCGACGATCAGGCTGGCGTCGTGGGGCATGACTTCGCCGCTGAACGCAGCCTTGCCATCACCCAGCGCCAAGGTGCTTTCAAGGTTCAGGCCCGAAGACAGTTGGCCGTTGTAGGAAGAACTGAGCGCAAACGCATCGCCGTACAGGGCGCTGTTCTGGAACCCCGCGTTGACCCCCAGCCCGGTGCCGTAGCGGTCGGCATTGAGGGTCCCGCCCAAGGTACGCAGCGTGCCTTGCCCCATGTCCTGCTGGTAGCTGAGCGAGGCATTGCGATCGCGTTCGCCGTCGCGCCCGGTGCGGGTGCCCAGGCTGGCAGACAAGCGCTTGCCCGGCCCACCCAGCGCCATGCTCAGCGTGAGGTTGATACCGCGGTTGCGCTGGTCGTCGGTGCTGGCGGTGCCGGGGCGGTCGAACAGCGAAACTCGCCAGTTGGCGTCGGTGCCCATGAACTGGCCATAACGTGCCCAGCCCAGGTCCAGTGCATTGCCGGCTTCAATCCCGTCGGTTCGGCTGAGCCGGGCGGTGAGCGTGCTGTTGCGGGTGAGCCGATGGCTGACCGACAGCGAGGTCTGGGTGGTGAGCCGAGCCGGCTCGCGGCGGTCCACGTAGTAGCTGTCGCCGCGTTCGCGCTGGGGGTGCAGCCAGGCACGGTTGTGGTTGAGCACCACATTGCCCGAGCCATGGCTCCACACGCCCTGCAGGTCGTAGCCATTGCCGCGACGGTCGGTGCGGTACAGGTTGCCATACAGCTTGAGGCGGTCCAGGGCATCCCAGTCCAGTGAAGTGCCCACTTGCGTCTGCGTATCGACCTGCTGCGCCGAAAGCCCCACGATTGCCCGAGGATGCATCAGGTAGTTGGTCATCACGCCGGCAGCCAGCCCGCCGTTCGGGTCTTGCTCCCAGTTACTGAACAGCGTGCTCTGCCGACCCACGTAGGCGTTGTAGCGCCAGCGCTGTTCCGGGTTGCGCCAGGCACTGGGCTTGTACACGAATTCGTTGCTGCGCGACGTCACCTGGCCGTCCTCCAGCAAGCGCACTTCCACCGCATAGATGCCACCGGGCAATACCCGTGTGTCCAGGGTCTGCAGGCCCGGCTGCACCGCCTGGGTGTTGATCAGCTGGCCATTGCGGTAGATCTCGACCGTACCGGGTCGGCTGGGCGTGACATAGATGGGCGTGGTACTGGTTGTGCCATTGTCGATGTACAGCGTGTCGCTGCTGCCGAGCATGACCCCCAATGCGGTTTGCGCCGTGCTGCCCATCAACCGAGGCTGGCGTATCAGGCCTTGGGCGACCGGGTCGAAATACCCCAGGCGCAGGAAACGATCGCGCTCGGTGCGTTCGGCATAGAGCTGGTCAACGCGATGGCGCAGGCCATGAAAATTGGTCTTGTCCATCTGCAGGTTGGCCTGGGTGCTCCAGTCGCCGACACTGCCCACCCCTTGCACGGCGTAGCGGCCAACGGTTTCATCGCCTGCCTGGCTGAGGTTGAGCTGGTTGCGCAGGATCAGCCCGTGCTCGGCCTGCTCGGGCAAGGCATGGTAGCGCTGGACATCGGTGGACTGCTCGACGGCGCGCGTCAGCAACGAGAGCTGCGAGTTGACCAGGCTGTAATGCACGGCCACCAAACCATCGGTGCACTGTGTCGTGCAGCTGCCCAGACTCACGCCCTCGCTCAACCGTTGTGCCCAGCGTTGCCGTACCACCGGGGTCTCCCGGCTTTCACTGGTATCGGTGTACTCGAGCCACTGCAGCGTGTCGTCACGGCCGAGCACCACCAGCGCCTCGCCCAGCAGGCGGCCGTCCAGATCGACACGCACTGCCAGCGGGACATCGAAGAAATGCTCGGCGAAATCTGCCGGCAGGCCCTGGGCCTGGCCGAGGATCCCCAGGGCAGGCGGCGTGTTGGCGGCGTGCGCCGGCACGGGTCCGAGCAGCAGCCAGCCCGCGCCTAGCGCCACACCGATGGCGTTGGCCAATGAGGTAGTCTTGAACATGCAGGTCTTTTCGTGAACGCGCTTCGCGGCCCAGCACGGGTGGATGGCCAGGAAGCGCGTGGGTGGTGGGGTCTATCCTGGGTCAGGGCGCAACGACTGGACCGGGCTCGAACATCATGTTCACTTCACCCTGGTAGTTGCCTGCGTTCGGTGCGGTACCGGCCGCCAGTGCCGAGGCGATCTGGAAGTCCACCACGGCGCCGTTGCCGGCCTGGGCATCGGCCTGGGTGACCACCAACTGCGCAGTGGTGTGGTTCAGGCTCTTGCCGCCTACCGACACGGTGAGAGGGATCTGGTCGGCACCGCTGACGATCACCGCCGGGCGCATCAGTTTGGCGCTGATACCGCCGGCGGCGGTGTTCTTGGCCTGCAGCTGCTTGCGGATCGGTGCGAAGGTCTTGGTGAACGAGTTGTAGGCCATGTCCTGTGGGTCGTTCATCCAGTTGCCGCCGATGGGCTCGACGAAGAAGGCAGCGGTGGGAACCGTTGCGGTCACCGTGACCTGCTTTTCGATCTGATCGGCAGCCCACACCGGGCTGGCCAGACAACAAGCCAATGGGAACGCGGCGTAGATTTTCTTCATGGGTACTTCTCCAGCTTGGGCATAGGGACGATGGATCGAATTGGCCGCAGCGTTCACGGCTGAGCGGCGTTCAACTCGATGGGCAACATTGTCCCGAAGCCTCGCTGGCTTGGCTGTCAGACAGGTCTGACCGATGAAGTGACGAGTCTGACAATACGGGCGATCTGTCTGACTGCACGGCGAAAGATTCCTACTGTCTACAAGGCTAAGTACCTTCACTGAGCCGAGCCATGCCTGACATCGAAGACGACCTTCAGACCGTTGTACTCCCGCCAGACCTGCATTACGTGGACGACAACCAGCCAGGGTTGCGCCGCAAGACCCTGCGCGGCAAATTTGCCTACTTCGATGCCAGCGGCGAGCGCATCACCGATGCCGACGAGATCAAGCGCATCAATGCACTGGTGATTCCTCCGGCCTATACCGATGTGTGGATCTGCGCCGACCCTCAAGGCCATTTGCAGGCCACCGGGCGCGATGCCCGCGGCCGCAAGCAGTACCGCTACCACCCGCGCTGGCGCGAGGTGCGCGACGAAGACAAGTATTCGCGCATGATCGAGTTCGGCAAGATGCTGCCCAAGGTGCGCCGGCAGCTGGAAGCGCATCTGGCTGCGCCGGGCCTGGACCGCAACAAGGTCATGGCCGCGGTCGTCTCGCTGCTCGACAACACGCTGATTCGGGTTGGCAACAGCCAGTACGCCCGGGACAACAAGTCCTATGGGCTGACCACGCTGCGCAACAAGCACGTGGAGGTCAAGGGGCATACCATTGCGTTCCAGTTTCGCGGCAAAAGTGGCGTCGAACACGCGGTCACGGTGAAGGACCGTCGGCTGGCCACCATCGTCAAGCGCTGCATGGAGCTGCCTGGGCAGAACCTGTTCCAGTACCTGGACGAGCATGGTGAACGCCACAGCGTCAGCTCCCATGACGTGAACGCCTATCTGCACCAGATCACCGGCGCGCATTTCACCGCCAAGGATTACCGCACCTGGGCCGGCAGCGCGCTGGCGCTGGCCATGCTGCGCGAGCTGCACTGGCAGCCCGAACCCGATGCCAAGCAGCACATCGTCGACATGGTCAAGGCCGTGGCGAGGCAGCTGGGCAATACCCCTACGGTGTGCCGCAAGTGCTACATCCACCCCAAGGTGCTGGAGCACTTCGTCATGGGCGAGCTGGCCAAGTTGCCCAAGCCGCGTCAGCGCAAAGGACTGCGCCTGGAAGAAGTGGCCCTGGCCACGTTCCTGGAGCGGCTGGTGGCTGCGGCCTGAGCGAGCGCTGCAACGACCGCCGGAATTGTGCGTGGCCACTGCGGTCGGTTATAGCAACGCTCATACATTCCAAGGCTTTTCATGAAACCTACCGCTCCCAGCGGCTACGTCCAAGTTCGCGGCGCGCGCGAACACAACCTCAAGAACGTCGACGTCGATATTCCCCGCGATGCCCTGGTGGTGTTCACCGGGGTGTCGGGCTCGGGCAAGTCGTCTCTCGCGTTCGGCACCCTGTACGCCGAAGCCCAGCGACGCTATTTCGAATCGGTGGCGCCCTACGCCCGGCGCTTGATCGATCAGGTCGGGGTGCCCGATGTCGACAGCATCGAGGGGCTGCCGCCGGCCGTGGCTTTGCAGCAGCAGCGCGGCACGCCGAGCACACGCTCGTCGGTGGGCAGCGTCACCACCCTGGGCAGCCTGGTACGGATGCTCTATTCGCGGGCCGGCGCCTATCCGCCTGGCCAGGCCATGCTCTACGCCGAAGATTTCTCGGCCAATACGCCACAGGGGGCATGCCCGCATTGCCACGGCCTGGGCCGGGTGTACGAGGTCACCGAAAAAACCATGGTGCCCGACGACAGCTTGACCATTCGCCAGCGCGCGGTCGCGTCCTGGCCGCCAGCCTGGCAGGGCCAGAACCAGCGCGACATCCTCGTGACCCTGGGCTACGACGTCGACGTGCCGTGGCGTGACCTGCCGAAAAAGCAGCGCGACTGGATTCTCTTCACCGAGGAAACGCCGACGGTGCCGGTGTACGGCGGAATGACCCCGGCGCAGACCCGCGACGCGCTCAAGCGCAAGCTGGAGCCCAGCTACCAGGGCACCTTCACCGGCGCACGACGCTATGTGCTGCACACCTTCACCCACTCGCAAAGCGCGCTGATGAAGAAGCGCGTCAGTCAGTTCATGATCGGTGCCGCGTGCGAAGTCTGCGCAGGCAAGCGGCTCAAGCCGGAAGCACTGAGCGTGACCTTTGCCGGGCTGGACATTGGTGAGTTCTCGCGACTGCCGCTCACCCAGCTGGCGCAGAAACTCAAGCCGGTGGCAGATGGCAAGCAAGTCGGCAAGAAGCTCAGTGAAGAGAAGCGCATGGCCGCCGAGCAGCTTGCGCAGAACCTGCTGGGTCGCCTGAACACCCTGATCGACCTTGGTCTGGGCTACCTGGCGCTGGAGCGCAGTACGCCCACCTTGTCCTCGGGCGAGCTGCAGCGCTTGCGCCTGGCCACCCAGCTGGGCTCGCAGCTATTCGGCGTGGTCTATGTGCTGGACGAACCGACCGCCGGCCTGCACCCCGCCGATGGCGAATCGTTGCACGCCGCCCTGCAAGGGCTGAAAGCGGCAGGCAATTCATTGTTCGTGGTCGAACACGACCTGGACACCATGAGCCGCGCCGACTGGGTGGTGGATGTCGGGCCACTGGCGGGCGAGCAAGGCGGCCAGGTGCTCTACAGCGGACCGCCCAAAGGGCTGGCCCAGGTCGACGCGTCGCAGACCCGTGCCTACCTGTACGGCAGCGCCGTGCCGCTGCCGCGCCCGCGTCGGCCTACCGCAAGCTGGCTGAAGCTGGCCGACGTCAGCCGCAACAATCTGCACAAAGTCGCTGCCGACTTTCCCCTGCAGTGCTTCACGGCCGTTACCGGGATTTCCGGCTCGGGTAAATCGAGCCTGGTCAGCCAGGTGCTGCTGGAACTGGTGGGCGAGCATCTGGGCCAGGCTCGCGAAGACGTCGAGGACGTGCTCGAAGACGCCGTACCGCAGACCGAATCGGGGTATATCGTCGAAGGCATGCACAGCATCAAGCGCCTGGTGCAGGTCGACCAGAAGCCTATCGGTCGCACGCCGCGGTCGAACCTGGCCACCTACACCGGGCTGTTCGACGCCGTACGCAAGCTGTTCGCGGCCACCCCCGATGCGCAGCGGCACGGTTTCGATGCCGGGCAGTTTTCTTTCAACGTCGCCAAGGGGCGCTGCCCCGAGTGTGAAGGCGAAGGCTTCGTCAGCGTCGAGCTGCTATTCATGCCCAGCGTGTTCAGCCCCTGCCCGACCTGCCACGGCGCGCGCTACAGCCCCAAGACCCTGGCAGTGAAATGGCAAGGCCGCAGCATTGCCGACGTGTTGCAGCTCACGGTCCACCAGGCGTGCGAGGTGTTCGCCGAACAGCCGGCAGTGCTGCGGCCACTGATCGTGCTGCGTGACATCGGCCTGGGTTACCTGCGCCTGGGCCAACCGGCCACCGAACTGTCCGGCGGTGAAGCACAGCGCATCAAACTGGCTACCGAGCTGCAGCGCAACCAGCGGGGCGCCACGCTTTACGTGCTCGATGAGCCGACCACGGGGCTGCACCCCAGCGACGTCGACCGGCTGATGCAGCAACTCAATCATCTAGTGGATGCCGGCAACAGCGTGATCGTGGTGGAGCACGACATGCGCGTGGTTGCGCAGGCGGACTGGGTGATCGACATCGGCCCGAAGGCCGGTGACCAAGGCGGCAAAGTCGTGGCCGCCGGACGCCCGGAAGACGTGGCCAAGGTCAGCGCCAGCCGCACTGCGGCCTACCTGCAAAGCGCACTGGCGGAACCTGCATAGCGGCTGTCCACCGAGTGCACCTAGCGGCAGCCCCAGCGCGCGGGGCTGCCCAGGGTTGCTTCAACCGACCGGCTTGCTCTGGCCTTCGTCGGACGGGCTGCGGGCCTTTTCGCCCTGTTGGTTGGCGCGCTTGTGTTGCTCACCCACCTTGCCGGCATTTTCCGGCTTGTGGTCGAGGTCTTCACGCTTGGATTCTTTGTCCACGGTGTCTCTCCTGGCAGGGGCTGGACGGCTCATCGAGCCGGTACTTGATTTAGGCAGCTGCCTTCGGCATTCGTGCCCAAACGTTTCTGCGCTGAACTCCCGCACCGCATCGCCAGTCAGCATTGAAACGCCATTATTGGAGGATCATCCCGGATGCAGATTTCATTGGACAAACAGGTTGCCCTGGTCACCGGCGCCAGCTCCGGCCTGGGCGCCGCTGCCGCCAAGGCACTGGCCGCCGCCGGGGCCGCTGTGGTCGTCAACTACAATTCCCACGCCGAGCCCGCCGAACGCCTGGTTGCAGAGATCCGCGAAGCGGGTGGCAAAGCCATTGCGGTGGGCGCGGACGTGTCGAAGGAAGACGACGTCGAGCGACTCTTCGCCGCCACCATCGACACCTACGGCGCACTGGATATTCTGGTCGCCAATTCGGGCCTGCAGCGTGATGCTGCCACGGTCGACATGACCCTGGCCGACTGGAACAAGGTGATCGAGGTCAACCTCACCGGCCAATTCCTCTGCGCGCGCGCCGCCCTGCGACAGTTCCAGAAACAGGGCCCGCGCTCCTGGCTGTCGCGGGCGGCCGGCAAGATCATCCACATGAGCTCGGTGCACCAGTTGATTCCCTGGGCCGGCCATGTCAACTACGCCGCCTCCAAGGGCGGCATCGATCTGCTGATGCGCAGCATCGCCCAGGAAGTCGGCGAGCAGCGCATTCGCGTCAACTCGATCGCCCCTGGCGCGATTCGCACCGCCATCAACGAAGAAAACACCCAAGGCGACGCCGAGAAGAAGCTGCTCGAACTGATTCCCTACGGCCGTGTCGGCGAGGTCGACGACGTCGCCAACGCGGTCGTCTGGCTGGCATCCGATCTGAGTGACTACGTGCACGGCACCACGCTGTTCATCGACGGTGGCATGAGCTTGTATCCGGGGTTCCGAAACAATGGCTGAAGACGTCTGCAGCACCCTGCAAAGCCCGATCGAGGCCCACGGCATCATCGGCGACATGCGCAGCGCCGCGCTGGTCGCGGACAACGGCAGTATCGACTTCTGCTGCTGGCCGGAATTCGACAGCCCTTCCATTTTCACGGCCCTGCTGGACTGCGATCGCGCAGGTGTGTTCGAACTCGCCCCGGACCTGCCCGGCGCGCGTCGCCAGCAGATCTACCTGCCCGACAGCAACGTGTTGCAAACCCGCTGGATCGACCAGGACGCAGTGGTCGAGGTCACCGACCTGATGCCGGTCGCCGCAGAGGCCGACGCCCTGCCCCGGCTGATACGTCGGGTAGAAGTGCGCAACGGCACTGCCACCATCCGCTTGCGCTGCCGGGTTCGGCACGACTACAGCCGCGCCGATACCCAGGCCCACGCCAGCGGCGAGGACGTCTGCTTCAGCGCCGAAGGCCAGCCCACCTTGCGGCTGTCGGCAACCCAGGCTTTGCGCATCGAGGCGCACAGCGCCATCGCCGTGTTCGAACTCAAGGAAGGCGAATGCGCCGAATTCATCCTCGGCGGCGCCGAAGACCCGATGGTGCGTGCCGGTGAAGGCCAGGCATGCCTGGACGAAACCCTGGCGTTCTGGCGCAACTGGATCGGCCATTCGAACTACAAGGGTCGCTGGCGCGAGATGGTCGATCGCTCTGCACTGGCCTTGAAACTGCTGACGTCGCGCCGTCATGGCGGGATCATTGCCGCCGCCACGTTCGGCCTTCCCGAGGCCCCCGGCGGCGTGCGCAACTGGGACTATCGGTATACCTGGATCCGCGATGCATCGTTCACCGTGTATGCCTTCATGCGCCTGGGTTTCACCACCGAGGCCAACGACTACATGCGCTGGGTGCGCGATCGCGTCGGCGAATGCTGCGATGAGCCAGCCCGGTTGGGCGTGGTGTATGGCCTGGACGGACGCGAAGAGCTGCCAGAGTCCGAGCTCGATCACTTGAGCGGGCATGGCGGTGCCAAGCCGGTGCTGGTGGGCAACGGCGCCCATGATCAGGTTCAGCTGGATATCTACGGCGAACTGCTGGACGCCGTGTACCTGGCCAACAAGTACGGCGAGGCGATCTCCCACCAAGGCTGGAAACACGTTACCCACATCGTCGACAAAGTGTGCAGCAGCTGGCATCAGAAGGACGTCGGCATCTGGGAAATGCGCAACCCGCCCGAGCATTACCTGCACTCACGCCTGATGTGCTGGGTTGCTCTGGATCGGGCCCTGCGTCTGGCCGAGAAGCGTTCGCTGCCAGCTCCATTCGAGCGCTGGGACAAGGAACGCCAGGCGATTCACGACGACATCTGGAATAATTTCTGGAACGCCGATGCTGGGCATTTCGTACAGAAGCTGGGCAGCGTCGAGCTCGACGGTTCCATGCTGTTGATGCCACTGGTGCGTTTCGTGGGTGCCAGCGACCCGCAATGGCTGAGCACACTGGAGGCAATCGAGCGCACCCTGGTGCGTGACGGCATGGTCTACCGCTACCGCCAGGATGATGGCCTGCCCGGCGATGAAGGTGCGTTCACCGCCTGCTCGTTCTGGTATGTGGAGTGCCTGGCGCGGGCTGGACAGGTAGAAAAGGCGCATCTGGAGTTCCAGCAGTTGCTGCGCTATGCCAACCCGCTGGGTCTGTTCGCCGAAGAGTTCGATCGGCATGGCCATCATCTCGGCAATACCCCCCAGGGATTGAGCCATCTGGCACTGATCAGCGCCGCCAGCTTTCTTGACAGGAAGCTGAGTGGCCAGCGTACCCAGTGGCAACCCTAGGGTTTCGTTTCAGCGATGGTGGCAAGAGTGCCACTATCGCCCCGATAAACCAAACGTAATGCCAATCTGCTAGGCGCCTGTACAGAACCACGCCATACTGGCGCCTAGTGCCACTCGTTGTGCCATGACTGCCGCGTATCCACAAACAGGGCGCTTCGAGGGAATTAAATTTGTCACGTTGCGTCCGTATTCAGGTAGCAATCGACACCCTACAAACACCGGATAAATTCTAAGCAAAGGAATCAAGGAGCCGTTCATGCTGATACTCACCCGCAAGGTAGGCGAAAGCATCGTCATTCATGACGACATCAAGATCACTATCCTTGGCGTGAAAGGGATGCAGGTGCGAATCGGCATCGATGCGCCGAAGGATGTACAGGTACATCGCGAAGAAATCTTCAAGCGTATCCAGGCAGGCAGCCCTGCACCGGAAAAGGGAGATGGCCAGGCCTGATCGGCCACTTGCCGCGGTCCTTCGAACGCCGCCATGCAGCTGGCTTCAGCCAAGCTGCACAGCGGCGCGAAGTCACCGCTCACACGGTCAGACAGGCGTTGCCTGGTGATGATTGTCGTCTGGAGCCCCTGCCCCACCCCCTGCATGACGCTTTGCCTTGTCCGTGGCGAACGCCAGTGCATCCTTGGCACATGTCAATCCATCGCGTATTTCGGTCTGTTCCTTGATCACCCGGCCATCCACGCCGTAGGTGCCAAAGAACACCGAAATTTTGTCTTCGCCGATCTTGCGCGCACGCACCACGATACGGCAGCCGTTTTTGAGCGTTTCCTCATGGCGAACCTGCTCGTCCAGATAGTTCGCTGACGAGTCTTCCCATTCCATGAACTGCTTGGTGGTTTCCAATTCTACGTCTGTCATATGCCTACCTCTTGTGGGTAATCAAGGCGATGCCTTATATAACCGACCCTCTACAAGCGCCGTGGTTCAGTACAACCCAGCGGTAGGAAATCTCGCCGACGACAAATGCGCATCCAAGGGAATTATTCCCACACGGCATACGTCACTAATCAGAGATGCCAGGAACGAAATCCCTCGAGCGCAAGGATTCCATCATGCTGATATTGACGCGCAACACTGACGAAAGCATCGTTATCGAAGACGATATTCGTATCACCATCATCGACGTCAAGGGCGGTCAGGTCCGCCTGGGCATAGATGCGCCACGGGACGTGGCGGTGCATCGTCAGGAAATCTACGAACGCATCAAGGCCGGCGTACCCATGGTACCCAAGGCAGCTGGCCGTTGAGTCGGCTGGCAGCCGTTGCTAGGCACGGAATGCAGCGCTGATCTTGCTCGCCAGGTCCTGCTCGCGAAAGGGTTTCTGGACCAAAGGATAGTGCTCGGAATCGAGGCCCTCGAGCTCGGCATAACCGGTCACGAACACGATCGGCAATCGTGGGTGACGGCGGCGGATCATATGCGCCAACTCGCCGCCGTTGGTGCCAGGCATGGCGAAGTCGGTCAGTACCAGGTCGACACTGGGGTCCAACTTGTTCAGCGCCTGCTCGGCACTGTCGGCCTCGATCACACTGTAGCCGAGGCCCTGCAACATGGTCGCCGTCACTTCCCGCACGTCGTGATCATCGTCTACCAGCAGTATAGTCTGGCGCTCGCTTTCGTCATGAGCGGCAGCGACATAGGCGGGCTCGTCTGCCTGCGCTACGAGTTGATCCGGAACGCCCGGCAAGTAGACCTTCACAGTGGTGCCGTAGCCCGGCGAGGTCATGATGGCCACGCCCCCACCCGACTGTTTGGCAAAGCCGAACACCTGAGCCAGACCCAAGCCTGACCCCTTGCCCACTTCCTTGGTGGTAAAGAACGGCTCGAAGGCCTTGGCCACCACCTGCTGGCTCATGCCAGTACCCGAATCCTGGATCGACAGCACCACGTAGTTGCCGGGCTCCGGGTCTTCCGGACGCTGCGCCGCCATGCTTACCGTTTCGTTGGCCGTGGACAGGCGCAAGGTGCCGCCACCGGGCATGGCATCGCGGGAGTTGATCGCCAGGTTGAGAATGATCATCTCGGTCTGGGTCGGATCCACCAATGCATTCCACAGGTCGGGCGCGGTGTCGGTTTCGATCCAGATGCTGCCACCCAGGGTGCGCTGCAACAGCTCGATCATGCCTTCCACGGTACCGTTGAGGTTCACCGCCACCGGCTCGAGGCGCTGGCGGCGGGAGAAGGACAGCAACTGACCGGTGAGCTTGGCACCGCGTTCGCCCGCCTCCTTGATGTTCTGCAGGCGGCCCTGAATGCGTTCGGTCCTGCCCTTTTCGAAATCGCGGGCAATGAAGGTGGTACTGGCCAGGATCACCGTCAGCAGGTTGTTGAAGTCGTGCGCCACACCCGCCGTCAGCTGGCCGACCGCTTCCAGGCGCTGCAGCTGGTGCAGCGTGGCCTCGATGCGTTGGCGCTCGTCGATCTGCTCGCGCAGCTGATGGTTGGCACCGGCCAGCTCATCCAGCACTTCACGCTCACCGGTGATGTCGCGCACGGCGGTGTACATCAGCCCCTCGTCCGGAACGATGGTCCAGGACAACCAACGGTAGTTTCCGTCGGCGTGGCGCATGCGGTTGACGAAGCGGGTCGAGACATTGCCGTTGGCGATGTTCTCGGTCTCGCGGCGGGTTGCCGCGAGATCGTCGGGATGAATGATCTCCCACAACTGGATGCTGCCCAGATGCTCACGGGTCCAGCCCAGTGTGGATTCCCACGCGGGGTTGAGCGACACCGGCGACATGTCGAAGCGCATTACCCCCAGCAACTCGCGGGACAGCTCCCAGGTGCGGTCGCGCTCGCGGGTACGCTTGACCACCCGCTCACCGAGCATCTCGTTGAGCTGCTCGAGGGCCTGGGTGGCTTGCTTCTGCTCGGTGATGTCCTGAATGACGCCGGTGAAACGCACGCACGCACCCTCTTCGAAGAAGGCCTGCCCGTGGCTGGCAATCCAGCGCAGGGTACCGCTGGCCAGACGCACGCGATACTCGATGTGAAACAACCGCCCATCGTCGACCGTCAGGGCCGCAGTCATGCGTTCCTGAACCACGGGCAGATCTTCGTCGTGGCAGTAGTCGAGAAACAGCGCCAGGTTGACTTCGGTAGCGGGGTCAAGCTCGTACAGTGCCCGGCAGCGTTCGTCCCAGAGCAACGTATCGCTGCGCGGCGCATAGTCCCAGACCCCCATGCGCGCTGCGTTGGTGGCGATGTGCGCACGCACTTCGGCGTGCTGCAGGGAACGCTCTGCGTCGCGCCGACGATGACGCTCGTGGACTTCGTCCATGGCACGCTGGATGGCACGGGGCAACAGGCTCAGGTTCTGCTTGAGCACATAGTCGATGGCGCCCTGGCGCATCATCTCGACCGCATGCTCTTCGCCGTAGACCCCGGACAGGAAGATGAACGGCGTCATCGGCGCCAGGCGCTGCGCTGCCTGCAGCACCAAAGGGCCGGATGAGCCTGGCAGCATGTAGTCACACAGAATCAGGTCGAACGCACCGTCCGCCAGCGCCTGCTCCACACCCTGATGATTGAACACCAGGGTCGACTCGACGGCCACGCCCGCGCGCTCAAGGGTCATCAGCGCCAGTTCGGCATCGAGGGGGCTGTCTTCCACGAACAGCAGTTGCAAAGGCTTGGGCGGCATAGAGATCCGAATACGTGGCTGGAGTGTGGCGCGCTGTGCGCCATCCGTGCGCCATTGGGTGGGGCGCGCT
This sequence comes from Pseudomonas baltica, assembly GCF_014235765.1. Taxonomy (GTDB): domain Bacteria; phylum Pseudomonadota; class Gammaproteobacteria; order Pseudomonadales; family Pseudomonadaceae; genus Aquipseudomonas; species Aquipseudomonas baltica. The sequence continues at coordinate 442,350 of NZ_JACMYH010000001.1, read as the reverse complement.
GGGTGTGGTTGGGTCCCGACCGTCACACAGCGCGAGCAGGACTCAAGAGCCGGGACGACGAACGATTCGTGACGAGCCAGGTGGCGGCTCGTTCAACACCGCCCAGAAAATACCCAGGTCGGAAATGGCTGACACGAATTCCTTGAATTCGACCGGCTTGACCACGTAAGCGTTCACTCCAAGTGAGTAGGCGCGTTCAAGATCCGGTTCTTCCCTGGAAGAGGTCAGCATGACCGTCGGAATACTGCGCAACTGCTCGGTTTCGCGGACGACCTTGAGCACTTCCAGCCCGTCGACCTTGGGCAGCTTGAGATCCAGCAGCAGCACTGCCGGGTTGCCCGCGTCACGCGCCGCATGACTGCCGCGGCGCAGCAGGTAGTCCAGCGCTTCGGCACCGTCACGCATGACGATGACTTCGTTCGCCAGCTGGCTGCGCTCCAGCGCCACCAGTGTCAGCTCCAGGTCCTTGGGATTGTCCTCGACCAGAAGAATAGGTTTGAGCATCGCTTACCTCGGTGAATTCGTGCTGGCGGAATGTGCGCGTCGCGGCAACGCCATGTAGAAAGTGGCGCCCTGATCCAGGGCGCCTTCGGCCCACACCCGGCCGTCGTGTCGTTCGATGATGCGGCGCACGCTGGCCAGGCCAATCCCGGTCCCTTCGAACTCTTCCATGCGGTGCAGGCGCTGGAACACCCCGAACAGCTTGCCGGCGTAGGCCATGTCGAAGCCCACGCCATTGTCACGCACGAAAATGATCGTCTCGGCGTCCTGCTGGTAAGCGCCGACTTCGATCACCGCATGCTCGCGGGTGCGGCTGTACTTGATGGCATTGGACAACAGGTTGCGCAGCGCCAGGTGCACGAACGCGGCGTCGGCCACCAGGCGCGGCAGTGCCGCCACCTGCCATTGCAGATCGCGACCTTCGTAATCGGGCTGCATCTCCAGGCGGATGGACTCGACCAGCGCGTTGAGGTCGACGTCGGTGAAACGCAGGGCCGAACGGCCCATCTGGGAAAAGCTCAGCAGGTTGTCGACCAGGGTGCCGGCAAACCGCGCCGACTCGCCGATGTGTTCGAGAAAACGCAAGCCTCGCTCGGACAGCTTGGGGCCTTCGAAATCGGCCAGCAATTCGGCGTAGCCGGCAATGTGGCGCAACGGTGCACGCAGATCATGGGACACGCTGTACGAGAACGCCTCGAGCTCCTTGTTGGATTTCTTCAGTTCACCCGCCAACTGCGCCAGTTCCTCGGCCTTGCGCAGGACGATGCCCAGCACGGCGGTGCGCAGTTCGTGTACGCCTTCGATCTCGAGTGCGTCCCAGGGGCTTGAGAAGCCGCTGACTTCCTGCTTCCAGCTATCGAAGCTGGCGCGTGGATTGAGCACACCGGCACTGTCCAGGCTTTTTTCTGCCCGCCCTGCCCAAGTCACCGTGTGCGATTGCTCCGGCTTGAACCAGATCAAATAGTGGGAATGAATCTCGGAAATCGCCACGGCCAGCACACCGCCGCAGTAACGCGCCAGTTCGGGCAGCTCGGGCAGGTCCCGACCGACGTTGTCGCTGTGAAATATTTCCTGCCCGCCGCGCTCGGCCAGCCACACTGCCAGCGCATCGACCAACGCCTGCGGAGGTGTGTCACCCAGCAACTCGCAGCGAGCCTCGGCGATGATCGCCGCACCGCTGGCGCGGACGAAGCCCAGAAAGGTCTCGGGCAGCGTCAGCAGGCCGGCACGCACGCTGTCGCTGTCGGCCATGGCGGAAAGCAGCTGGACGATCTGCCGACGCAGTTCGAGCATGCGCTCATGCTGCGCATGGATGGCTTTGGTTTCGATCTGCAGCGACAGGACGCTGCCCAGCAGCTCACAGGCGGTACGGGTCTGAAAACCGACCGCATGAGGCTGGTCGTGGTGACAGGAGATCAGACCCCAGAGCCGACCGTCGACCACGATGGAAATCGACATCGACGCCATCGTCTGCATGTTGCGCATGTACTGCACGTGCACGGGTGAAACGCTGCGCAGTGCTGCATGACTGAGGTCCAACGGCTCGCCGGTCAGGGGGTTGTTGGCCGGCATCAGCGGCGATGCCTGGTAGTTGGCATCTTCGATCACCCGGATGCGGTTGATGCAGTACAGCTCCCTGGCCTGACGCGGAATATCGGACGCCGGGAAGCATAGCCCCAGGTAGCTGGGGTAGCCCTCGTCCCGTGCCTCGGCCAGCACGGTGCCGTTGCCCGTCTCGTCGAAACTGTAGGCCTTGACCCGACCGAAGCCGGTCACGCGCTTCACCTCGACCACCGAGCGCTCGCACAACTCGAGAATGTCCTGGGCGTTGTGCAACTGGCCAATGAACGTCCGCACCATTGGGTACAAGGCGCCATAGGCATGGGCCTCATCGGCAGCGGGCTCGAACTCGGCGACGATCACCCCGTCGACGCGGTGCACCATCATCGCCGTGGCAATCTGGCGACGGCTGCCCTGGGCGAAGCGCACATCGGCGAAATGAAATGGCTGCTGTTCTTCCCCGGACCAGGCGGCCAGGCGCGCCGACAGTGCCGCACCTCGCTCGATCAGGTCGGCGACCGGCGTTTCCAGCAGATGCGCAGGCTCGAGCTGCAGCCAATGGCGGACGTTGTCGCTGACCTGCAGCACACGCTGGGCGGCGGCGTCGAGCACCAGCATGAAACCCTGCGGCTGGATGCTGCCCGGCGTACGGATGGGCTCGCTCGCGCACTGCTCGATGGCAGCGGCGAGCAGGACCGAAGTCTCGCGTGATGTCACAGTGAATCTCCTGGCGGCCTATCAGCGCAGCGCTGCAAGCCATTGCATGGTCGCCAACCGTGGCATGTGAAAAACTTACAATCGGCTACCACCTTAGCAAATTAGGACGCGCCGTGTAGGCTTTACGTTCAATAATGGCAAATTGATTTTAGCCACCGCGAGTGCATGTTTGGCAGGCCGCGCCATCGAACCATTAGCGCATGACATTTCTCAGCCTAATCAGTATGATGCGCGACTATGCGAGGTTGGCGAAATTGGTAGACGCATCAGACTTAAAATCTGACGACCTTTGGTTGTGCGGGTTCGATTCCCGCACCTCGCACCATCTCGATTTCTCCCCCTTCTTCCCAATCTTCGGGAACTCCTGTCCTCTCAGCTTGCCGACTTCCTATACGCCACGCATTTCGCCTGGTGACACAAGGAGGCCCGACCCATGCCTGATGCTCAGGGAAAAATTCGTTACGCCGTGGTTGCAGGTGGCTGGATTTCGCAAGGTGCGTTCATGCCCGGTGTGGACCAGACCAGCAATTCGGTGATGACTGCACTGGTGACCGGCGACCCGATCAAGGCCGATGAACTGGCTGCGATGTATGACCTCAAGAGCTACAGCTACGAGCAGTTTCCCGAACTGCTGGCGTCGGGCGAGATCGATGCGATCTACCTGGCCACGCCCAACTTCCGTCATCGCGAATTCGCCGTCCCGGCGCTCGAAGCCGGTATCCATGTGCTGCTGGAAAAGCCCATGGCTGCCAGCGAGGAAGACTGCTTGGCGATCAATGCGGCTGCCGAGCGTGGCAAGGCCAAGCTGATGATCGCCTACCGTCTGCATTGCGAGCCTGGCACGGTGGACATGGTCCAGCGCGTGCGCAGGGGTGATATTGGTGAGCCACGGCTGTTTACCGCTACCTTCACGCAACACACCGATGCCGAGAACCACCGGATGAAAAGCGGTTTCTGGGCCGGCCCGGCGGCGGACATGGGGCCCTACCCGCTCAATGCCGTGCGCAACCTGTTCGGCGGCGAGCCGCTGGAAGTGCATGCTGTAGGCGCGCAGACACCCGGACGACCGATCAACACGCCAGACACCGTCAGTGTGACTCTGCGGTTCTCCGAGCAGCGTCAGGCTACGTTCACCGTCAGCTACAGCCTGCCGGCAACCGAGCGGTTCCAGTTGATCGGTACCAAGGGGGAGTTCGAGGCATCGCCTTGCTTCGGTTTCGGTGAAGGCGTCGCCATTGCCTATCGCGCGATCATCGACGGCGAAACGCAGGCTCATACCTTCCCGGTGGTCGATCAGTTCGGCGGCGAGACGGAGTACTTCTCTCAGTGCATTCTCGAAGATCGCCAGCCTGAAGCGGATGGTGACGAAGGTTGGCGTGACGTGCGAGTGCTGGCCGCCATCGAGCGCTCGCTGCAGACCGGCGAGATCCAGAAGCTCGAGCCGCTGGCTTCGCGCCAGGGCATTCAGGCCGATCAGGCGCGATCGCTGACCTTGGCCAAGGTGCCGCCGTACGTCAATACCACTGAACCCAACGACTGAGCAGTGCACCGATCTGCCTGAATGACCGCAGCGCCTGCTTCGCGGCCGACGACCGCTCCTACGAAGATTGGGGTTCCCCAGTAGGAGCGGTCCGTGGCCGCGAAGGGCGCGCTGCGGTCCGTAGGCTGTACCGAACACCCCTTTCACAGCCGATGACCGCCCGAAAAGAGGAACCGCAACCCCCGTAGGAGCGGTCCGTGGCCGCGAAGGGCGCGCTGCGGTCCGTAGGCTGTACCGAACACCCCTTTCACAGCCGATGACCGCCCGAAAAGAGGAACCGCAATCCCCGTAGGAGCGGTCCGTGGCCGCGAAGGGCGCGCTGCGGTGTAGCGAGTGCACTGCGGGTTCAGCAGCGGCTCAGCAGGGTCGTTGCCAGGCGTTTGGCCTGCGCCGCGACGTCGGTCACAGCGGTACTCTCCCACCACATCCCCCGCAACGGCGGGCCCATGGCGAACAGTCGCTCGGCGACCAGCCCTTGGGCGTCCAAGACAGCACCATCGACGTCAGCCTCTATGCCCAGGGCCAAGGGTCCCGGCCGGATCAAGCCACGCGCCAGAAGCTGGCGCGGCAACGGCTTGTCGACCCGCCGCCAGTCATACTCGATACCACTGGAATTGATCAACGCATCCCCTTGCAGCTGCACAGATGTCGATTCGCCCCGCCGGCGGATCGTCAGGGTCGTGCCGTCGGCGCGCTGATAGCTGGCCGCCTGAAGGGTCAGCCGCCCCTCGCGTATCAGCCTCTGCACCAGCGCGTCGCTGGGCGGCGGTGACCGATGGTGGTGGCTTTCCCACCAGGGCCGTACATGGCGTACGAACTGGCGTTTCTGGCGTTCGCTGGCCTGGCTCCAGAGCCGGGCGATATGCACGCGCACGGTGTCCAGCGGCGCCTGCCAGTCGACGCCTTGCTGCAGCGCCTGGCGGCATTGCTTGCGCACCTCGGCCATGAGCTGGCGCGGGCTGCGCACATTGTCGGCCGCCGCCAGGAAATCCGGCCAGCTCGGCGGCTGGCGACGAACATGAGGCCACAGACCGTGCCGCGAAATCACCGTGATCGGCCCGCGATGGCCGGCCTGGTCGAGCGAGACCACGGCATCGACCATGGTCAGTCCCGAGCCGATGATCAACACCCGGGCCTGACGGTCGAGGCCACGCATGGCCTGCACGTCCCACGGGTCGACCGCCCCAGCGTTCAGACCACCCGGCGCCTTCAAGGCGGTGCGCGCGGCGGGAAACATGCCCGTGGCCAGCACCGCCTGGCGCCCGTACCACACTTGGCCGTTGTCCAGGGTGATCTCGACCTGCTCGGCATGGGTCTGCAGATCGATCGCCTGCGCGCGCACATGCTCTGCCGTGGCCCCGTACCGGGCACCCGCTGCACGTGCCTCGGCCAGGCGTTGCTGGGCATAGAGCCCGAAGATGCCGCGCGGCGGGAACAGCTCCGCCACCGGCAGCGACTGCTCGGCCGACTGCGGCCACCCGCCGTCGTCGATGAACCGGGTGAGCCATTCGGTCAGGTCGTCGGCGTTGCCGGGGTCGACGCTCATGCGCGCCGCATTGCCATTGAGGGTGTGCCCCAACTCGGTGGCACTGTAAGCCTCACCTCGGCCGAGCTCGGGGCGCGGCTCGATGATGACGATCCGCCGTGCGTGAGATTGCCTGAGCAACTGCACCGCCAGCAGGGTCCCGCTCAAGCCGCCACCGATGATCACTACATCGGCGTGCCTGGATACAACATCGGTCATGGGTAAGTTCTCAAGGACGATGGCGCCGATCATACGTCATGCAAGGCACCCGGCCGCTGCGACGCCGCCACGATGCCCCGGCAAGCGGCCAGATCGAGATCGTGCAGCGCTGCGGGCCGGGCAAAGTAATAGCCCTGGGCCTGGGAAGCACCCATCTCGCGCAACAACTGCAGGGTGGCAAGGTCCTCCACCCCTTCGGCGACGACCGTCAGCCCGAGCGATTCGGCCATGCGCACGATGGCACGGACGATCGCCCGGCTGCGCGCGCTGCTGGTCAATTCGAGAATGAACGACTTGTCGATCTTCAACCCGTTGAATTGGTATTGGTGAACGTAGCTGAGCGATGAAAAACCGGCTCCGAAATCATCGAGCACCACGCTCATGCCGTGCTCGGCCAGCTGCTGCATGGTCCGCTGCGCCATGGCCGGCTCGGCCACCAGCGCGCCCTCGGTGAGTTCCAGGCAGATTCGCGAGGCCGCTACGTGATGCCGCGCGAGCACCGCCAGCACTTCGTCGGCGAACCCGCTGCGGGTAATGCTGTAGCTGGAGCAGTTCACGTGCACCGGCGGCCAGTCTGCGTGCGCCGGCTGGGCGAGAATTTCCGCTACGCAGGTCAGCATGTAGAGGTCGAGGCGGCCGATCAGCCGCAGGCCTTCGAGCGCGGGCAGGAAATGCCCGGGGGCGATGATGCGTCCGTCCGGCTGGTGCCAGCGGATCAAGGCCTCCAGCGCCCGCACCTCGCCGGTCTGTACGTCGACGATGGGCTGGAAATAGGGCAGCAGTTCGTCGCTGCGCTTGAGCGCATTGCGCAACGCGCCCTCCTGTTCGACCTGGTCGGAGACTTCGCGGCGCAATGCCTGGTTGAACACTGCGTAGCTGTCGCGACCGGCATTCTTGACCCGGTACATCGCCTTGTCGGCGTCACGCAGCAAGTCGGCCGTCTCGCTGTGGAACTGGCTGTCGGCGCCGACGATGCCGATGCTGCACGAGGAAAACACCTCGTGGGCATTGATGAAAAAGGGCCGATCGAACGCCACCAGAATGCGCTCGGCAATTTCCACGGCAGCTTCCAGGTTCGAATCCGGCGCCAGCACGGCGAACTCGTCGCCACCCAGGCGGGCCAGCAGGTCATCTTCACGCAGGCAACTGCGCAGGCGCGCACCGGCTTCCCTGAGCAACTGGTCGCCGAAGTGATGACCAAAACTGTCGTTGACCATCTTGAAACGGTCCAGGTCGATGAACATCACCACCAGTTCACGGCCATCTGAGCAGTATTGGTCCCAGGCCTGGGCCAGACGCTGCTGCAGGTGAATGCGATTGGGCAGCCCGGTCAGTGCGTCGTGGGCGTTTTCGTACTGCAGTTTGGCGTTGGCATGGTCAAGCTCGCGCGTTCGACTCTGCACCCGCGCTTCCAGCCGCAGGTTGGCTTCGTAGATGGCTTCGGCAGCGCTGCGGCGCGACAGCGCGGTGTCGATGTGGCGCGAGACGAAGGTCAGCAGGTCCTGGTCGCGCAGGGTGTAGTGCACGTCACTGGCGTAGCTCTGCACCACCAGTACGCCGCGCACGCGATCATCGTCGAACAGCGGAACACCGAGCCAGGATTGCGAGCGGACCAGCTCGCGGCTGTCTTCGATTTCACCCTGGATCATCAGACGCGTCGCGGCGTCGAAGTCGATCAGGCAGGCACAGCGCTGGCGAATCACGTACTCGGTCAGGCCACGCCGCCCCCGGCGCGGCTGCGGGCGGCCGGTGAGCTGCTCATCGACATAGTAAGGAAAGCTGACTTCGCCGCTTTCGCCGTCGAAGATCGCAATGTAGAAGTTGCGTGCATACAGGAGGTCGCCGACGATCACGTGCAGGCTGTGATAGAGGCCGTCGATTTCGCCTGGCTTGCTCGACAGCTCGGCGATCTGGAACAGCGCGACCTGCAGGTGCTCTGCGCGCTTGCGCTCGGAGACTTCCAGACGCAGCGCGGCGTTGAGCTGGGATAATTCCTGGGTACGCCGCGACACCGTTTCTTCCAGGTCGGCACGATGCAGAATCCGATCCAGAGCCATGGCAACGTGCCGGGCGACCACCAGGAACAGGGCACGGTCTTCCGCACTGTAGGCCCGCTCCACGTCGTAGACCTGCATGGCGATCATGCCGAACACTTCATCGCGGGCGTTCTTGAGCGGCGAACCCATCCAGAATTCGGGGATGTGCCCCACGCAGTGGAAACGCCCCTGCCGCCCTGCCAGGGCGATACCCTTGGCGTCGATCAGCAGGGGCTGGCCGCTGGTCAATACCTGGCCGGTCAGCGACAGATGTTCGGGGGTCAGGTACTCGTAGTTTTCCGCTTCCAGCGCTTCGACGTCGATGACGTCCACGTAGTAGGGGTAGGTGATCTTGCCGCTTTGCGCATCGTAGAGCGCCAGGTAGAAGTTCTCTGCATCGATCAGGCTCGCCAGGAGCTTGTGTACACCCACCAGGAAAATCCCGCGGTCGCGGGTCGAGCTGGCCAGGTAGGTGATTTCGTAAAGTACGCGTTGAGTGATCTGCGCGCGGGCCAGAGCGTCGGTCTGCACCTGGCGACCGATGGCAGCGGCCAGGTCGGCGAGGGCCCCGTCGTGGGTGACGTGCACAGGGGCCATCAGCCAGCCGAGTACCCCTTCGCCCTGCCCGGTCGGCCACAACTGGAGGCTGCAGCTTTCGCAGAAACGCTGCAGTTCGTGGTTGGCCAGCACCAGGGGCCAGTGTCGCTGCAGGTCGCCCTGGCCTTCGAGATGCAGCTGTTCGCCCGCCCGATACCACGCCCACGCAGTGCTGTGGGGCCATTCACGGGCCTGCTGCAGAATCGCTTCCAGCGATGCTGCCTCGAGCATGGGCGTAGAGCCCTTGCCGAACTCGGCAAAGGTCGGGGAATCGGAACTCATAGACGCTCCATGCCAGAAAACCAACGGCGTACATCTTCGAGCCTATGGCCATCTAATGGCAAGCCCCACGAACGGCCCTGACGTTTACGGCAAACCTTTGTGTCGCAAACCCCTTGTCCCGCCACAAGCGACACAACATCGACGCTCTGTTGTCGGATCTGCAGGAGCGGCCCGTGGCCGCGAACCCGGCGCCGCGGTGTGCCAGGTATACGGTGCCAGCCCTTCGCGGCCGATGACCGCTCCTACGGGAGGGGTAAATGCAATCTCTGTAGGAGCGGTCCGTGGCCGCGAACCAGGCGCCGCGGTGTCTCAGATACACGGCGGCGATTCTTTCGCGGCCGATGACCGCTCCTACCGGAGGGGGTCGGGTTTACAGGCCACCGCCGACGTCCAGCAGGGCGCCGGTGGTGTAGCTGGCCTGATCGCTCACCAACCACATGATCGCCTGGGCAATCTCATCCGGCTGGCCACCGCGGCCCATGGGCACGGCGCCTTCCTTGCGCGTAACCCGGCCCGGTTCGCCGCACAGGGCATGGAAATCGGTGAAGATCATTCCGGGACGAACCGCATTGACCCGTATGCCCTCGCCGGCCACCTCCTTGGCCAAGCCGATGGTGAAGCTATCGATAGCCCCTTTGGACGCTGCGTAGTCGATGTACTCGTCCGCGGAACCCAGCCGAGCGGCGATCGACGACACGTTGACGATCACCCCACCCTGGCCGCCATGCCGCCGCGACATCCGCCCTACCGCATGCTTGGCGCACAGCATGGGGCCGACTACGTTGGTCGTCATCAACCCGAGCAGGCGCTGCTCGGACATCTCGTCCAATCGCGCCCTGGGGCCGTTGGTGGCCGCGTTGTTGACCAGCGCAGTGACCCGGCCCAACTCGGCATCCACCTGGCTGAACAAACGGAACACGCCATCTTCGCGGCTGACGTCGGCACGCACCGCGATGGCCTGCACGCCCAGCGCCCGCACTTGCTGCAGCACATCCCCGGCCGCTGCGTCGTCACTGCGATAGTTGATGCACACACGATAGCCCTGGCTTGCCGCCAGCAGCGCGGTCGCAGCGCCGATACCTCGGCTGCCACCTGTGATGACAATGACTTTTTCCATGAAATACCTAGCCTCCAAAGACGGATTCAGGCGCGGCTGGCGCTCTTGACCTGCCTGGCCGCCTGAATGTCGTGCATGAAACGCTCGGCCGGAAGCGGATGGCCAAGCAGATAGCCCTGCAGGGAATCACAGCCCAGGCGGGTCAGGAACTGCTGTTGATTGCTGGTTTCCACCCCTTCGGCCACGATCCGCAGGCCCAGCGCCCGACCTAGCGCGACGATCGCCGACACGATGGCGGCATCGTCGCTGTCCTGCTCCAGGTCACGGACGAAACCGCGGTCGATCTTCAACTCGTTGGCCGGCAGCCGCTTGAGGTACATGAGGCTCGAATAACCCGTGCCGAAATCGTCGATGGACAGATCGACACCCATGTCCGAAAGCTGCTGCAGCACGTTCATGCTGGCGTCGGCGTCGCTCATCGCCGTGGTTTCGGTGATTTCCAGGGTCAGGTTGGCCGCGTCGAGCCCGTGCCGATCCAGGGTGCTGGCCACCCCGCGGACCAGGCCGGCATGGCCGAACTGCAGGGCGGAAAGATTGACCGCGATGCGCCAGTGCCCGAAGCCCTGGTCGACCCACTCGCGCATCTGCCGACAGGCCTCGTCGAGCACCCAGCTGCCAATGTCGATGATCAGCCCGGTTTTCTCCGCAAGGTCGATGAAGGCGGCAGGCGCCAGCAGGCCCATTCGCGGGTGCTGCCAACGCAGCAGCGCTTCGGCGCCGATCGGCTCGCCGCTGCGGGCACCGAACTTGGGCTGGTAGAACAGACGCAACTGCTGCTCGGTGACTGCCATGCGCAGTTCCTGCAGCAGCTGCAGTTGCTTGCGGGCATTGGTGTTCATCGAGCTTTCGAAAAAGCTGTAGCCGTTCTTGCCGATGCTCTTGGCGTGGTACATGGCCGCGTCGGCATTCATCAGCAACTCGTTCTGATCGGCGCCGTTGCCTGGGTACAGGGCAATACCGATGCTCGCTGAAATCTGCAATGTGTGCCCTGCCACCTCGAAAGACTGGCCGATGAGATGCACCTGCTGCGCGGCGATACCCTTGGCATAGGCCGGCTCTTCCAGGCTGACGAGCAGGACGAACTCGTCGCCGCCGATCCGCGCCAGGGTGTCCTGGCCATGCAGACCGCCGCGCAGACGCGAGCCCACGGCACGCAGCAACTGGTCGCCCATGTGATGGCCGAAGGCGTCGTTGACGGGCTTGAAGCCATCCAGATCGATGAACATCACCGCCAGGTAGCCGCCGACGGCATCGACCTGGCTGATCGCCTGGCCAATGCGGTCGGCCAGCAGTATGCGGTTGGGCAACCCGGTCAGGTTGTCGTGCAGGGCCAGTTGCGTCAGTTCCTGGTTGGCCAGGGTCAGGGAGTTGGCCAGCGCCGAGGTACGCGACTCCATGCGCGCATCCAGTACCGACGTCAACAGGGTCATGCCCAGCACCGCCAGGGTGGTCACCAGCACCAGGTAGTCGAGGCCGTCGCCGGTCAAGCCGTTCAGGGCCCCGCCGCAGACGCTGCCCGCCGGGAATTCGGCGGCAGCCATGCCGGTGTAGTGCATGCCGACGATGGCGATGCCCATTACCACCGAGGCTCCGGCACGGGCCACGCGTACATTAGGGCGGTTGCGGCGCAGGCGGAAGGCAATCCACAACGCGGCACCGGAAGCCCCTGCGGCAATCGCCAGCGACGCAACGAACAGCACAGGGTCGTAGACGATGCCTGGCTGCATCTGCAGCGCCGCCATGCCGGTGTAGTGCATGCTGCTGATACCGGCGCCCATGATCAGTGCGCCGACGGCCAGTTGCGGCCCCGGCAGCTGCGGCTGGCTGACCAGCCACAGGGCAAAGCCGGAACTGAGCACGGCAATGAGCAGCGAAGCTGCCGTGAGGCTGAGGTCGTAGCCCAACTGGATCGGCAGTTCGAAAGCGAGCATGCCGATGAAATGCATCGACCACACGCCGATGCCCATGGCCAGCGCCCCGCCGCTCATCCACAGGTACACAGCCCGGCCCTGCGCCGTGGCAATACGCCCGACCAGATCAAGCGCGGTGTACGACGCCAGGATGGCAACACACAGCGATACGACGACAAGAGCGGAAGAATAAGTACCAATTAGCATCGATATCTCGACAAGGCCGTGCGGGGTTTCAAAGGGTGACGTGACTCTGCGCAGCCATCCTGTAGCAGCCGCGCAAGCCGCGTCACGAACGCCATGGTGAATCCGACGAAAGGCGCCCACCGTTGACCCGGCTTGCGCCGCTGCCAGGGACGTGCGCGTGGCAAACCCGCTATTGTGCCGGTTCCTGCCAGCCGCCGCCCAGCGCCGCGATCAACTGTACGCTGGCGACCAGCCGGCTTTGCATCAACGTCAATACGCTGCGTTCGTTGCTCAACGCCGTGGCCTGCACGTTGACCACATCAAGATAGCCAATAAGGCCGGCTTTGTATTGGTTGGATGTCAGTCGCAACGACTCCCGCGCAGCCTGCAGCGCCTCGTTGCGCACCGAGGCTTCCTCGTCGAAGACTTTCAACTGGCTCATGTAGTCTTCCACTTCGCGAAAGCCATCGAGCACCGTCTGCCGATACTGCGCGACGGTCTGGTCATAGGCCGCCTCGCTGCGGTCCACTTCGGCCGCACGCTGCCCACCGTCGAACAGGGTCATCGCCAACTGCGGGCCGACCGACCAGAAGCGATTGGGCAACGATACCCAGTTGCTGAAACTGCTGCTGCTGTAGCCGCCCGCCAGACTCAGGGTCAGGTCGGGAAAATAGGCCGTCTTGGCCACGCCTATTTCGGCATTGGCGGCCATCACCGAGCGCTCGGCGGCGGCGATGTCGGGACGGCGCTCAAGCAGTTGCGACGGCAGCGCCAGAGGAATGGCCGGCAACGACGGAATGTCGGTACTGCCGGCCAGGCTGAATTCCGAAGGTGCCATGCCGATCAGCACTGCGATGGCGTTCTCCAACTGCGCCCGCTGCCAGACCAGATCGATCAGGTCGGCCTGGGTCGATTTCAGCTGGGTTTGCGCGAGGAACACCGCATCCTTGCCGGAAATGCCCGCGCGGTACTGATTCTGGGTCAGGTCGAGGGAGCGCTGATACGCCTGGACGGTCGCCTCTAGCAAACGCTTTTGCTCATCGATCACGCGCAACTGCAGGTAGTTCTGTACCAGCTCCGACTGCAGGCTCAGGCGCATCGCCGCCAGATCCGCCAGGCTGGCCTGGGCGCTGGCGCGGTCGGCTTCCAGCCCGCGGCGCAGTTTGCCCCAGATGTCAGCTTCCCAGCTCACGCCCAGCTGCGTGTTGTAGGTGTCGCGGATACCACTGCTGGATTGGCTCAGGCTCGAACCGCTGCTGCCGGTGCCCTGGCTGGAGCGGGTCTTGCCGGCGCTCAGATCGACGGTGGGAAACAGCGCGCCGCGGGTGCTGCGGACCAGCGCCTGGGCCTGCCGGTATTGCGCTTCGTACTGGGCAACGGTCTGGTTGGAACGGTTGAGCCTGACCACCAGCGCATCGAGTTGGCGATCACCGTACAGTTCCCACCAGGCGCCACGCGCCAGGGCATCGCTGGGATTGGCCTGGCGCCAGCCATCGGCCTGTTTGAATGCCACCGGCGTGGCGATGGTCGGGCGTTGGTAGTCCGGGCCCAGGGTGCAGGCACCCAGCATCAGGCTGCACAGCGCCACACTGGCAAGGCGCGAGACGCGCGGAAAAACGGAATCGGTCATAGCGGAGTGTCCAGAGCGGCATCGGTACGCACGCCGCGCCACGCGTTGAAGCGGTGGCGCAGGCGGTCCAGATAGAGGTAGACCACCGGAGTGGTGTAAAGCGTGAGGATCTGGCTGAACACCAGGCCGCCGATGATGGTCAGGCCCAGCGGCCGGCGCATCTCGGCACCGGCGGCGGTGCTGAACATCAATGGCAGTGCGCCGAGAATGGCCGCCATGGTCGTCATCAGGATGGGGCGCAGGCGCAGCAGGCACGCGCGGCGGATCGACTCGGCCGGGCCCAGCCCTTCGTTGCGCTCGAGCTGCAGCGCCAGGTCGATCATCATGATGGCGTTCTTCTTCACCACGCCGATCAACAGAAACAGGCCCAGCAGCGAGATCAGGCTGAACTGGCCACCGGTGAGGTAGATGCTCAAAAGCGCGCCCACCCCCGCCGAGGGCAAGGTCGACAAGATGGTCAGCGGATGGATGTAGCTTTCGTACAGAATGCCGAGCACCAGATAGACCGCGACCAGCGCGCCGAGAATCATGAACGGCTGGCTCTTCTGCGCCGCCGCGAAGGCATCGCCGGTGCCGGCGACCTTGACGATGATGTCTTCGGGCAGGCCGACTCGCACCAGCGCCCGCTCGATCAACGGCGTGGCGACGTCGAGGGTCACCCCGTTGACCAGGTCGAAGGAGATGCTTTCCGAGGCGAACTGCCCTTCATGGCTGACGCTGTCGTCGGCCAGGCTGTTTTCGTAGTGGGCGATGCTCGACAGGGGTACGCGCTTGTTGTCCATGGTGATCACCTGCACCTGCTCCAGGGTGATCGGGTCCTGGGCGTACCTGGGGTTGATTTCCATCACCACCTTGTACTGGTTGAGGCTGTCGTAGATGGTGGAAATCTGCCGCTGGCTGTAGGCGTTGTTGAGCACCGAGGTCACAGTACTCATGTCGATGCCCAGGCGCTTGGCCTTGTCGCGGTCGACGATCAGCGTCACCTGCGCGGCGCCACGCCCTTCGCGCGCATCGATGGCGGTCAGTTCCGGCAGTGCGCGGAAGGCCGCGACGATTTTCGGGTACCAGGTGCGCAAGGCCGACAGATCGCCGCTCTGGATGATGTACGAATACTGCGAGGTGCTCTGCTCGCGTGCGCCGCCGAACTGCAGGTCCTGGTCGGCCATCAGCATCAGGCGGCCGCCGGGCACCTTGGGCAGTTCCTTGCGTAGCCGTTCGATGACCTGCTGCGCGTTGATCTTGCGCACTTCGATCGGCTTCAGGCGGACCAGAATGGTCGCGTTGTTGCTGCCGTTGTTGCCGCCAATGAAACCGGCCACGCTGTCGACCGCAGGGTCGGCGAGCAGCGCGCGGCGATAGGTTTCCATCTTCGGCTGCATGACCGAGAACGACAGGCCGTCGTCGCCACGCACGAAGCCGATCAATTGGCCGGTGTCCTGTTGCGGCATGAAGGTCTTGGGCACCACCACGTAAAGTGCCACGTTGCCGATAATGGTCAGCAACAGGCTGAGCAGGGTCAGCCGACGATGACGCAAGACCCAGCCAAGGCTGCGGTCGTAGCCAGCGACCATGCGCTGATTGATGCGGTTGCTCAGGCGCTGCAAGCGGTTGTCGTGCTCGGGCCGATGCGGCTTCAACCAGCGCGCGCAAAGCATCGGGGTCAGGGTCAGGGAAACGAACAGCGAAACCACGATGGCCACGGCCAGGGTGATGGAGAATTCGCGGAACAGGCTCTCGATGATGCCACCGATGAACAGGATCGAGAGGAACACCGCCACCAGCGAGACGTTCATCGACAGCAGGGTGAAGCCCACTTCCTGCGTGCCCAGGTAGGCGGCGCGCAGCGGCGGCACGCCGTCGTCGATGTGCCGGGAAATATTCTCGAGCACCACGATGGCGTCATCCACCACCAGCCCGGTCGCCAGGATCAGCGCCATCAACGACAGGTTGTTCAGCGAGAAACCCCACAGGTACATGATCGCGAACGTGCCGACCAGCGACACCGGAACGGCCAGGGTGGGAATCAGCGAGGCGCGGAAATTGCCCAGGAACAGGAACACCACCAACACCACCAGCACCACGGCGATGAGCAGGGTCATCTCGGCCTCGTGCAGGGTGGCGGTGATCACCGGCGAGCGGTCCATGGCGATGTTCAATTCGACACTTTCGGGCAACAGCGCTTCCAGGGCCGGCAGCTGTTCCTTGATCTGGCTGACGGTCTGGATGATGTTGGCGCCAGCCTGACGGTTGATCACCAGCAGCACGGCCGAGTTGTCGTTGTAGAAGCCGCTGTTGTAGCGATCTTCCACACCGTCGGTGACCTTGGCCACATCGCTCAGGCGCAGCACCGAGCCGTCCTGGTAGCGAATGATCAGTGGCTTGTAGTCGTCGGCCTTGTCCAACTGGTCGTTGGCCTGCACCTGCCACTGGCGCTCGCCGTCCTCGACGAAACCGATGGGCCGGCGCACGTTGGTGCCGTCGATGGCCGTGCGCACGTCATCGAGCGAGACGTTGTACTGGTTGAGCAACTGCGGTTCGAGCTCGATGCGCACTGCGGGCAGCGAGCTGCCGCCGATCTGCACCTCCCCTACCCCGGGCACCTGGGACAGGCTCTGCGACAGGATGGTCGAGGCCAGGTCATAGAGCTTGCCCTTCTCCAGCACATTGGAGGTCAGCGACAGGACCATGACCGGGGCTTGCGAGGGGTTGATCTTCTTGTAGGTCGGCATGCTGCGCATACCGCTGGGCAACAGGTTGCGCGAAGCGTTGATCGCCGCCTGCACTTCACGGGCCGCGCCGTTGATGTCGCGGTCGAGGTCGAACTGCAGAATGACCCGCGTCGAGCCCTGGCTTGAGCGGCTGCTCATGGTGGTCACGCCCGGAATCGCCCCGAACGAGCGTTCCAAGGGCGTGGCCACGGTCGAGGCCATGACCTCGGGGCTGGCACCGGACAGGTTGGCGGAAACCACGATCACCGGAAAGTCCATGCTCGGCAGAGGCGACACTGGCAGCAGGCTGAAGCTGACCCCGCCGAGCAGCATGATCGCCACGCTCATCAGAAAGGTCGCCACCGGGCGGCGGATGAAAGGTCCGGACAGGTTCATGATTCAGCCTGTTCCACGGCGGCCGGCTGGCGTCCCCAGCGCCGCCCCAGGCGGTCGAAGTACAGGTAGATGACCGGGGTGGTGAACAGGGTCAGCACCTGGCTCACCAACAGCCCGCCGACCATCACCAGACCCAGCGGCTGACGCAGTTCCGCACCCGAGCCACTGGCGAGCATCAGCGGTACCGCGCCGAACAGCGCGGCCATGGTGGTCATCAGGATCGGCCGGAAACGCAGCAGCGCGGCCTGGTAGATTGCGGTTTCCGGGTCCAGACCCTGATTGCGCTCGGCCTCCAGGGCGAAGTCGATCATCATGATCGCGTTTTTCTTGACGATGCCTATCAGCAGGATGATGCCGATGATGGCGATCATGCCCAGGTCGTTGCCGCTGATGAGCAATGCCAGCAGGGCCCCCACCGCCGCCGAGGGCAGCGTCGACAGAATGGTGATGGGGTGGATGTAGCTCTCGTAGAGCACACCCAGCACGATGTACATGGTGACGATGGCCGCCAGCACCAGCAGCAAGGTGCTCTGCAGCGACGCCTGGAAGGCCTCCGCCGCACCCTGGAACTGGGTCTGCACACCCAACGGCATGCCGATGTCGCGCTGCACCTGTTCAATCACGTCGACCGCCTTGCCCAGGGCCACGCCCTCGGCCAGATTGAACGACATCATCACCGCCGGAAACTGACCGATGTGCGCGATTGCCAGTTGCGCCTGGCGCTGTTCGATGTGCGCCAGGCTCGACAGGCGCACCTGGGTGCCGCTGGTCGCCGTGGTGTCGCTGTCGGCGGTCTGGTTGGTGGTACCGGTGCCGTTGACACTGGCCTTGACGTAGATCTGCTCCAGCGCCTGCGGTCCCAGGGTGCTGGCATCGGTGGCTTGCAGCACCACGCGGTATTGGCTGGACTGGGTATAGATGGTGGAAATCTGCCGTTGGCCGAAGGCGTCGTACAGCGCATCGGTGATATCGGCGACGTCCACTCCGACCCGCTTGGCAGCATCGCGGTCGATCACCAGGTACACCTGCAGGCCTTTGTCCTGCAGGTCGCTGGCGACATCGGTGAGCTCGGGTCGCTGCTTCAGGGCGTCCACCAGGCGTGCGCTCCAGGTGGCGAGCAGGTCGGCATCCGGAGACGACAGGCTGAACTGGTATTGGGTGCGGCTGACCCGGTCTTCGATGGTCAGGTCCTGCACGGGTTGCATGAACAGGCGCATGCCCAGCAGCTTGTCGACCTCCGGTTGCAGGCGCGCAATGATCTGGCTGGCCGTGAGGTCGCGCTCGCCGTGGGGCTTGAGGTTGATCAGCAGCCGGCCACTGTTGAGCGTGGCGTTGTCGCCGTCCACGCCGATGTACGAAGACAGGCTGGAGACGGCTGGATCCTGCAGAATGATCTTGGCCAGAGCTTGCTGCCGCTCGCTCATGGCCTTGAAGGAAATGGATTGCGGGGCCTCGGAAATGCCCTGGATGACCCCGGTATCCTGCACCGGGAAAAAACCCTTGGGGACCACCAGGTACAGCAGCACCGTCAGGCCCAGGGTGGCAACCGCCACCAGCAGGGTCAGCGGCTGGTGGCGCAGCACCCAGCGCAGACCGCCGGCGTAGCGCGCGATCAGCCAGTCGATCCAGGCGCCGCTGGCCTTGTAGAAGCGGCCCTGCTCCTCTTCCTTCGGCTCGCGCTTGAGCAGGCGCGCGCACATCATCGGCGTCAGGGTCAGCGAGACCACCAGAGAAATGAGGATGGCTACCGCCAGGGTGATGGCGAACTCGCGGAACAGGCGCCCGACCACGTCGGCCATGAACAGCAACGGGATCAGCACCGCGATCAACGAGAACGTCAGCGACAGCAGGGTGAAGCTGATCTGCCGCGCGCCCTTGAGCGCAGCCTGCATCGGTGTTTCGCCTTCTTCGATGTGGCGCGAGATGTTTTCCAGCATGACGATGGCGTCGTCGACCACGAAGCCGGTGGCCACGGTCAGCGCCATCAGGGTCAGGTTGTTGATCGAGAACCCGGCCAGGTACATCACGCCGAAGGTGCCCACCAGCGACAGCGGCACGGCGATGGACGGAATCAGGGTGGCGCTGAATCGACGCAGGAACAGGAAGGTGACCATCACCACCAGGGCAATGGCGATGAGCAGTTCGTGCTGCACGTCGGTGACCGAGGCGCGGATGGTCTGGGTGCGGTCGGTCAGCACCGTGACGTCGAGCCCGGCCGGCATGGTGTCGGTGATGGTCGGCAGCAGTGCCTTGATCCGGTCGACCACGTCGATGACGTTGGCGCCCGGCTGGCGCTGGATGTTGAGCAGTACCGCCTGGTTCTGATTGGCCCAGGCAGCCAGCCGCTCGTTCTCGGCGCCGTCGACGATCTGCGCGACGTCACGCAGGCGCAGCGGCCCGCCATTGTTGTACGCCAGGATCAGATTGGCGTATTCCTCGGGGGAGCGCAGCTGGTCGTTGGCGTCGAGCATCGATACCCGCGTGGGCCCATCGAAGTTGCCCTTGGGCTGGTTGACGTTGGAGGCGCCGATCAGGGTGCGCACGTCGGACAGGTTCAGGCCGTTGGCCGCCAGGGCTTCAGGGTTGACCTTGATGCGCACCGCCTGGCGCTGCCCTCCAGCGATGCTGACCATGCCCACGCCGCTGATCTGAGCGATCTTCTGCGCCATGCGGGTGTCGACCAGATCGTTGAGCTTGGGCAGCGGCATGGTCTTGGAGCTGATGGCTATGGTCAGCACCGGGGTGTCGGCCGGGTTGACCTTGTTGTACACCGGCGGCGCGGGCAGATCGGACGGCAACAGGTTGCTCGCCGCATTGATCGCCGCCTGCACCTGCTGCTCGGCGACGTCCATGTTGATTTCCAGGCTGAAGCGCAGGGTCAGCACCGACGCGCCGCCCGAGCTGGTCGAGGCCATCTGGGTCAGGCCGGGCATCTGCCCGAACTGGCGTTCGAGGGGGGCGGTGACCGCACTGGTCATCACCTGCGGGCTGGCGCCGGGATAGAGCGTCATGACCCGAATCGTCGGGTAGTCGACCTGCGGCAGCGCCGACACCGGCAGCAAGCGATACGCAAGCACACCCGCCAGAACGATGGCGAGCATGGTCAGCGTCGTTGCGACAGGCCGCAGGATGAACAGCCGCGAGATATTCATGCGCCGGTCTTGCCCGTCGTTCCAGGCACAGCGGCCCCGTCCTGCCCCTGCAGGTGTTGCCCAGGCGAGGTCGGCACCTTGGCGCTGTCATCGACCACTTCGACACGGCTGCCGTCGCGCAGGCGGTCGGTGCCTTCGAGCACCACCCGGTCGCCTTGCGCCAGGCCCTGTTCCACTACGGTATTGCTGCCATCGGTGGCGCCTACCTTGAGCTGGCGAATCTTGACCTTGTCGTTGCCATCCATGGCGTAGACGAAGGTGCCGTCGACGCCATACTGAACGGCCGCCGAGGGCACCAGCACCACGCCCTTGAGGGTATCGGACAGCAGCCGCACGTTGACGAACTGGTTGGGGAACAGGGCTTCGTCCTGGTTCTCGAAGCGCGCCTTGAACTTCAGCGTGCCGGTGGTGGTGTCGATCTGGTTGTCCAGGCTGCCAAGCACACCGGTGGCCTGTTTGCGCGTGTCGCCTCGGTCCCAGGCCTCAACTGCCAGTTTCGCGCCGCTGCGATAGCGCGCCAGCACCGGGGTGAGCTGGCTTTCAGGCAAGGTGAAGGCCACCGTGATCGGCTGCACCTGAGTGATCACCACCAGCGCATTGGTGTCGTTGGCGGCCACCAGGTTGCCGATGTCCAGCTGGCGCAAGCCCAGACGGCCGGCAATGGGCGCGCGGATGCGGGTGAAGTCGAGGTTGAGCTTGGCGTCGTTGACCGCAGCCTGGTTGGTCTGGATGGTGCCCTGATATTGGCCCACCAGTGCCTGCTGGGTATCCAGGGTCTGGCGGGCGATGCTGTCTTCGGCGAACAGGCCCTTGTAACGCTGCAGGTCGATCTGCGCGTTCTTCAGCTGTGCCTGGTTCTGCGCCAGCGTGCCCTGGGCTTGCTGCAGGGCGATTTCATAGCTGCGCGGGTCGATTTCGGCCAGCAGGTCCCCGGCCTTGACTCGCTGCCCTTCCTGGAAGTTGACCTTGATCAATTCGCCTGCGACACGGCTGCGCACATTCACGGTATTGGTCGCTGTCACCGTACCCAGGGCCTTGTAATACACCGGGAAGTCGCCGGTGATCACCTCGGCGACACGCACCGGAGTGGGCTCGGCAGAGCCGCCGAAGCCGGGCCGCGGGGCACCTGCATTGCGCCCGGCGGCGGGCGCCGAGGCCGCGTCGTTCTGGGAATTCTTGGTGGCTGGCCAGAACCACCAGCACAACACGGCGACAACCACCACCATCAACAGGCCGAACAGCCAGCGACGCGATTTACGGGGACCTGGGGACTGCATTGAATGATCGACCATTGTGCGGGTGGGCTTCTACTTTGAGGAGGCTGAACGATAAGGAGTCGGGATGCATAAGCAAAGCGCCTTTACGGGCAATTTACCTTGGCAGGGAATAACACGCACTGTAGCAGCGGCGCGAGCCGCATCGTGGCTTACGCGCAAGCGGCAGACACTTCGCGGTGCTGCCGGACGCGGCTGCGCCGCTGCTACAGGAGCGCGGTGTCGCCGGACGCGGCTTGCGCCGCTGCTACGGGAGCGTGGTGCTGCCGGACGCGGCTTGCGCCGCTGCTACATGAGCGCGGTGTCGCCGGACGCGGCTTGCGCCGCTGCTACGGGAGCGCGGTGTCGCCGGGCGCGGCTTGCGCCGCTGCTACGGGAGCGCCACAACCTTTGTAGCAGCGGCGCGAGCCGCGTCCGGGGTCACTGCGGGCTGTCAGATACTGCGACGGATCACTTCAGGACAGCGAGGGCGGCCTCGTAATTGGGCTCTTGGCCGATTTCGGGGACCAGCTCGCTGTGCAGCACCTTGTCGTTCTCGTCGAGTACCACGACTGCACGCGCGGTCAGCCCCTTCAGGGCACCGTCGGCAATGTCGACGCCATAGGCGTGATGAAAATCATGGGCGCGGAAAGTCGACAGGTTCTGGACGTTTTCCAGGCCTTCGGCGCCGCAGAAACGGGCCTGGGCGAACGGCAGATCGGCGGAGATGCAGAGGATGGCCGTATTGGCCACGTCGTTGGCCTGGGCATTGAACTTGCGCACGGAAGTGGCGCAAGTCGGGGTATCGATGCTTGGGAAAATGTTCAGCACCTTGCGCTTGCCGGCCAGGCTTTGCAGCGACACCTCGGCCAGGCCACCGCCGACCAGGGTGAACGCCGGCGCCTGGGCACCGACCTGGGGAAGCTCGCCACTGACGTTGATCGCGTTGCCTTTGTGCGTCACTTGAGCCATGAGCCTTGTCCTTTTTCGGGATTGAGAAAGGGCAAAGTTAACCATGAAAAGTGACGCACGGCCTATGCGTAGATTGAAAATAAGTGTTCCAGCCACACAGACGCCCTGGCACTCTTGAAACGAGGCTCAACCGGCTCTGGCACGGGCATGGACAGTGGTGGCAGGTTGCGGCTTTTCCAGTTCCAGAACGAGCCGTGCCCGTTCGACAGCGCTGACCACTCGTTGGAAGGGAATATCCGCCTTGAAGAGCTCGACCTCATCGGTCTGCTCGTTCAACAGCTTGATACACAGCGATTCATCGTCGATCACTGTGCACACGCATTTGCGTGGCAAAAACGCCAGTTCGACAATATTGCGCAGCTCCAGCGCGCTGAGTCCGGGGGGAAGCATGGTCTATCTCCTGTAGAGCCTGTGATCGGCGTCCTACCCGCGGCGGACTAGGCCTCGGGACTACAGAACAGTTTCGTTCCAAGAGATATATACCCGCGCTCGAACAGGTGCAACGAGAGTTTGCGGCTCAGCGAAAAATCAGCACAACCCACTGAAATCAATAGAAATAAAATACTTGTACAGAAATTTCAAAGAAGCGTTTCAGCACCGTGAAAGCCCTACAACGCTTGCAGTCGACGGCGCCGCGCTGCTCAGTCGCGCGGCTTGGGAATCAGCCCCTGAAGCTGCTGGGCGAAGAAATCGGCATCCAGCACATTGGACTCCGCTTCCTTGGTGCCACGTTCCTTGCGCCAGTACCAGGCACCATCCGCCGAGTCCTTGACGATGGAAATGCTGCCGTGACGATCCGAAGTCAGACCAGCGACGGCTATCACCATCGCCCCACCCTGCCCCATCACCTGCGGCACCAGTTCGACCCGGCGCTGGGCGAGAATGATTGCCAGCGATTCACTGATGAAAGGCGAGTGCTCGCTGGGGTAATTGCTGCTGGTGGCGACCCAGGGAGAACGTTCGATCGCCAGCAGTTGCCGATCGGTAAGGGGCGCCAGCCAGGTTTCGATTTGACCGAACAGTGCCTGGATGCTGGCTTGCCAGTGCTGGCACTGGTCCTTGAACGCCTGCTGCAGGCGTTGCTGGGCTGCGGCGTGTTCCTTGAGCATGTCAGCCAGTTGCTGTACTTCGTCCATCACGACCACCTCGGTGCGCGCCCGCCCTGGGCATGCCGCAAATCGGCGGCCGCAGGTCGGGCATCGAGGGTCAGTGTAACAGGCTTGCTCAGGCGCTCAGCGAATAGACCAGCGCCGAAATCGCCACCAGGCCTACCAGCGTCACGAATACGTTGGACACGTGCCCGGCGTACTTGCGCATGGCCGGCACACGCCGGATCGCGTACATCGGCATGAGGAACAGCAGCGCGGCAATGACCGGCCCGCCGAAGCTTTCGATCATGCGCACGATGTTCGGATTGAGCGTGGCCACGAGCCAACAGACCAACAACATGAACAGTGCGGTGAAACGATCCAGGGCCTTGGCATTGGGCCGACGGCCGGATTTCAGAACCAGGCCCTTGATGCCTTCGCTGGCACCGATGTAGTGGCCCAGGAACGATTTGGCGATAGCCACGATCGCAATCAGCGGTGCGGCGAACGCGATCACCGGATTGCTGAAGTGGTTGGCCAGATAGGACAGGATCGACAGGTTCTGCGCCTTGGCTTCGGCAAGCTGCTCAGGCGACAGGGTCAGCACGCAACTGAACACGAAGAACAGCACCAGCACCACCATCAAGCCATGGGCGCGCGCCAGGATCTGGCTGCTGCGCTGGTCGGCGTGCTCGCCGTAGCGACGCTTCTGGTCCACGGCGAAGGCCGAGATGATCGGCGAATGGTTGAAGGAAAACACCATCACCGGGATCGCCAGCCACAGGGTATGGATCAGCGCACCGGGTGTGGGCAGGTCCCCGGCGGTCGCCAAGATGCCACCATTCCAGTGCGGAATCAGGTACAGCGCGAGCAACACCAGCGCGACGATGAACGGATAGACCATCAGGCTCATCGCCTTGACGATGAACTGTTCGCCGCAGCGCACCACGATCAACAGACCGAGAATCAGTACCAGCGCCAGCACCGCCCGTGGCGGCGTATCCATGTGCAACTGATGCTCCATGAAACTGCCGACGGTGTTGGTCAGGCCCACGCTGTAGATCAGCAGGATCGGAAAGATGGCGAAGAAGTACAGCAGCGTTATCAACGCCCCCGCCTTGAGGCCGAAGTGCTCCTCCACGACATCGGTGATGTCCGTGCCGGCGCGGCCGGAAAGCACGAAGCGGGTCAGGCCCTGATGCGCGTAGTAGGTCATCGGGAACGCCAGCACGGCCAGGATGACCAGCGGCCAGAAACCACCCAGGCCGGCGTTGATCGGCAGGAACAAGGTGCCGGCGCCGATCGCAGTGCCGAACAGGCCGAGCATCCAGGTGGTGTCGTGGCGGCTCCAGGGGGTCAGGGCGGCGGGCGCCTGGGCGTAGCGTGGGTCGAGGCTGTTGGCCTGCTCGTTCATCCGGTCGAATCTCCGCTTGCCTGTGTTCAACTGATGGCCGGAAGCGGGAAAAACGTGCAGCTGGCAGCGCCCCGGCCTTGAAAAGGGGCGTGATTGTCCAAGATTGTGCAAGGAAAGCAAAGGGTTACTCGAGCAACGGTCCGTCGGTGCACGGCCATCCGGCACGACAATGGCGCGCTTAGGTCGAGGTTGCCAGCCATTTCTCCGGTACGAGGCTCTGCACCAGCCAGGTCGCGGTAGTGTCCGCGGGCATGGGCCTGGCGAAGTAATAGCCCTGGACATAGCGACAACCCAGCAATGCCAGCGCCTGCGCCTCCTCGCGGGTTTCCACCCCTTCGAAGATGCAATCCAGGTCCATGTCCTGGGTCAAGGCCAGCAGCGATTTGACGATCTTGTAGCTGGCCGGTTTCTCGTGCAGGCGGGCGACGAAACTGCGGTCCACCTTAAGCTTGGTCAGGGCCAGCGCGTGCAGATGGCTCAGGCTCGAATAGCCGGTACCGAAGTCGTCGAGCGAAATACCGCAGCCCAGGCCCCGCAGGGATGCGATTGCTTCCTGAACCAGGTCCAGATCCTGCAGGGTCGCCGTTTCGGTGATTTCCAGGTCGACTCGGCTGGGGTCGAACGGGCCGTTGGCCAGGAGTTTGACGATGGCCTGCACGGCTTCGGGGGAGCCGCAGTCGTGGGCCGACAGGTTGAAGGACAAACGGATCGGCGCCGGCCAGGTGCATGCACCCTGCAGGGCCTTGGCCAACAGTGGCAGGGTCAGACGATTGATCATGCCGCTGCGCTCGGCGACCGGAATGAACTGGCCGGGCGGCACAGGCCCCAGCTCCACGCTCTGCCACCGAGCCAAGGCTTCGAACGCCACGGTGGCGCCGGTCTGCAACTCGACGATGGGCTGGAAGGCGACGCTGAACTCGCGATCCAGATCGGCACGACGCAGCGCCTGCTCGGTGAGGATCGCGCTCTGCAACTGCTTCCTGTGCAGCGCCGAGAACAGCGACATGTGACCGACGACATGGCGCTTGCTGTGGTACAGCGCGTAGTCGGCGTACTCGAACAGCTCGTGCGCATCGGTGGCAAGGTCCGGGAAGGTCGCCAGGCCCATCGAAGCACCGACCTGGATTGGCACATCGACCAACAGGTAGGGCTTGCCCAGTTCGATGCAGATGCGTTCGGCAAAGGCTGCAATCTGCGCGTTGTCGCCGCAATCGGGCAGGATCAAGGCAAACTCGTCGCCACCCAGACGCGCAACGTGAACGCCGTCCGGCAGCAGCGCAGCGAGGCGCGTGCCGACCTCGGCCAACAGGCGGTCGCCGACACTGTGTCCGTACAGGTCGTTGACCGGCTTGAATCCGTCCAGATCGAGAATGCCCACGCCCAGTCTGTGCCCCTGCTCCCCTGCCTGGGCCAGACAGGTGTCCAGGCAGTTGAAGAACCAGCGGCGATTGGGTAGCCCGGTCAGGCTGTCCTTGTTGGCCAGCAGGAAGTTCTCGTCGCTCAGCGCTTCGCTGTGCGCCTGGGCGTTCACCAGGCCGGTGAAGTTGCGGTAGTTGTTCTGCAACACCACCAGCATGATGCCCGTGACCAGCATCACGTTGACGCTGGTGGCGATGAACGTCGGGTTATCGGTGGAGGCGAAAAAGGCAATGAAGGCTACGTTGACCACGGCGGCCGTCATCAGGGCGGCGGAGCGCAGGTGCATCAGGCAGAAAATGCAGCCGATCACCGTGATGGCCATGTAGAACGCCACATGGGCCTTGGCGTAGCTGTCGCCATAGGGAAACAGGGCCAGCGCCCACACGGTGAAACCGATGGCTACCACGCAACAGATACGGTTGGTCCGTGCCAGCGCCTGGGCGACTTCGACATCGTCTGGCTGGTGCTGCCAACCGCGGCGCCAGGCCAGCGCTCGTACCAGGCTGATGAGGGTCAGTACCAGCGGTATGTGCACGGTCATCCACACGGGCGAGCTGGCCATGTGGGTGAAGGCCAGCGCCCAGCTGTTGATGAGCAGGATGAAGTACATCAGGGGAATCTGCCTGGCCAGGGCCTGGTACTGGGCCGCCAGCAGACGCGAATTGCCTTGAGGTACGCTGCACAACCGTTTGATCAGCGCGAACAGGCCGGTGCAGGTGAAGCGTCTGGTCGTAGACATCATGTCCGAACGTATGGGTGTAATCAGAAGTTGTCGGCCGAACTCAGCTTTACTGTAGCCAACCGTGGGTCATCCAGGCAGTTTATTTGCGAGCGTCCGAATGTTCTGCTGAGGCTGCATCCGCTTTGCCACCCAGGTACCAGCCCACCGCTCCCCACAGCGCCGCGCAGGCAGCGCCCACCAGGGCGATCAGCAGCACGCCGTGTCCGAGCAGGTCGAGCAGGCTCTTCACCCAGCCACTGAAGGCATCGCCGCCGCGGTAGACCACCGTGTCGATGAAGTTCTTCGCCTTGTATTTGGTTTCGGCGTCCAATGGGGCGAAGAGCATTTCGCGACCGGGACGTACGAAGGCGTATTCGCCGATGCGGCGCACGATCATCAGCCCAGCCAGCATGGCGAAAGTGGGTGCCAGCGCCAGGCCGACGAAGCCCAGGCAGACCAGCGCCGGCACCAGCGCCAGCAAGGTCTTCACTCCCAGCCGTTGCGCCAGCCGGCCGGTGATGAACAACTGGGCGATGAGCGCACCGGCCTGGACCACGAAATCGATGATGCCGAATACCCGCACCTGTTCCTCGCGACCGGGGAAGCGTTCGGCGACCAGACGGGCCTGTTCGAAATACAGAAAGGTGCTGACCGTGGCCAACAGCACGACGAAGGCGCAAATGCCCAGCAGGTAGCGCGATTGCAGCACACGCGTCAGCCCACTGAACGGGTTGCCGGCCACCGGCTTGCGCGGGCTTTCGGCGTGCGCGGCACCCGGCCGCCCTGCCCCGTGCTCGGCACGCCAGCTCATCAATCGGTGTTTCAGCAAGATCGCGACGCCAAGCAATGCTGCCGCCAGTATCGACAACCCGCTGGCGCCGATGACGCCGACCAGCAGCGCGCTCGTGGCCGGCCCCGCCAGGCCGCCGACGCTGGCTCCAGCGGCGATGAACGCGAACAGGCGCTTGGCCTGGGCGCCATCGAACACATCGGCCATCAAGCTCCATGCCACCGAGATGACGAACAGGTTATAGACCGAGATCCATACGTAGAAGACTCGCGCCAGCCAGATGCCCTGCTCGGCAGCAGCGAAGGCGGCGGCGAACAGCAACAGGTTGCCGCCGAAGAATCCGTATACCCAGTCGATGTAGTGAAGCCTGGGCACCCTGGAGTTGAGCCAGCCGAACAGCGGCACGGCCACCAGCATGGCGACGAAGGTGGCCGTGAACAACCATTGCAGGTTTTCCACACCGCCCTGGATGCCCATGGATTCGCGGATCGGCCGCAGCATGAAATAGCCGCAGAACAGGCAGAAAAACAACGCGAACGCGGCCAGCGCTGCCCGCCCTTCATCGGGTCGGGCATTGATCGCCTGACGCAGACGCGCACTGACGCTGATCATAGGTAGCGCACCTCAGGCGAATTCGGCGGCGATGCGTTGCAACTGGCCGGCATCGGGCAGGCGGCCCTGGCCGGCCAACAGGTTGTCGAGGACATAGCGCGGCTGCGAGGTGGCTGGAATCACCGTGGTGACCGCAGGGTTGGCCAGCACGAACTTGAGCATCAACTGGGCCCATGAACTGGCATCCAGCTCGGCCGCAGCCCACTCGGGAAGAGCGCGGCCTTTGACCTTGGCGAACAGCCGGCCAGCTTCGAACGTGCGGTTGATCAAGGTGGCTATGCCGTGATCGGCGCAGTACGGCAACAGGGTACGCTCGGCGTTGCGCGCGCCTATCGAGTAGTTGACCTGGACGAAATCGACCGGCTCTTTCTTCAGCACGGCCAGCAGCTCGTCGTGAGCCGATCCCACGTAATGCGTCACGCCTATGTAGCGAATACGGCCTTGGGCCTTGAGTTCACGCAGCAATGCCAACTGGGTACGGGTGTCCTGCAGGTTATGAACCTGGATGAGGTCGATCCTGTCGGTCTGCAGGGCCTTGAAGCTGGCTTCGATCTGGCGCATGCCGGCCTCGCGTCCGGTCGCAGATACCTTGCTTGCGAGAAACACCTTGTCGCGCGCGCCGGCCTGGTTCACCAGGTCGCCGGTCACCTGCTCGGCGCGACCATAGCTGGGCGCCGTGTCGATCACCCTGGCGCCACCGTCGACGAAGGCCCTGAGCACATCGCGCAGCGGCGCCATGTCTGCCGAAGCGGGGTCGACGTTGAATGTCTGCGAGGTACCCAGGCCGATAGCCGGAAGCTGTTCCCCGGAGGCGGGAATCTTGCGCTGCAACAAGGGTTGTGCGGCGAATGCCAGGGGTGACATGAGCGAGCCCCAGCTGGCGGCTGCGCTCAACATGGCAGTGTACTGAACGAATTGGCGGCGGGTCGGCATGGAGTAGCCCCTCAGGGTTTTCACGCGAGTCGGGAAGACATTTCCCACGAAGATGGCAGACCCCAGTATGGCCAAGCACACAGGACTCGGGGCGCCATCCATGACGAATGAAACATCAGGACAACAAATTTTCGACCGCGCGATTGCATTACAGCAGGCTCAAACGACACGCCCCCGGGCAATGTAATTGCGCCGGGGGCGTTTTTTGTCATGCAACTGCTGGATGAATCAGTGCATGAACAGCGCGATCAAGATGATGATCGGGATAGGCACACCGAGGAAAAACAAGAGAATCGAGCGCATGGCATTACTCCTTGATCAGCGAATCGAAGTGGGTGTGTGAGTGCGGGTGCGGTCGCGTTCATGCCAGACCACGGCATCCCGGCTGCGGCCACCGAAGGTCGCCGCGAAGCTGGCGAAGAACGCGCCGCAGAGCAAGGCGACGAACGTCCACAGCGCCGTGGCGGCAGCAACCTTCTTGGCGGTATCGGCGGCCTGGCGGGCGGCCATTTCAGCGTCTTCGACCGACTTCAACGCCTGACCGTAGACCTGATCGACGCGCTGCTCGGCCTGAGCCTGGGTCAAGTTGGTACGCTGGCTGACCAGTTGCGCCAAGTAGGCGCGGTCTTCACCGGCGAGCTGACCGTCGTTGCTCACAGTCCGGGCGAAAATACGGGTCACCACGGCATGGGCTGCGTCATCGCTGACCGCTACCGGGCGGTTGTCGCGAAACAGCATGTCGACGAAGTAGCCGTACGGGTCGCTGGCGTTGTCATTCGCGGAACTGCCCGCTGCCACGGCGGCACCGGAGGCAACGCTGGCACCGGCCTGCACGCCGCCGCCGATCGCACTGCCGACCGAACCCAACACCAGCATCGCAGTGACCAGCGAGGCCACTGCCCACGCCAGGAAGCCGTGCGCGGTATCGCGGAAGTACACTTCGTCGCCGTGCATGTTGGCCCACTTCACCCGCAGGCGGCCGGCCAGATAACCGCCCATTCCGGAAGCGACGATTTGCGTGAATGTCAGCCAGATTACTGTGGAGACGCCCAGGGTCGTTGCGCTGACCCCTTTGTCGGCCCAAGGCGATATGGCTGAAAATCCGAGGCCGAAGCCCAGCACGACCAGGATCATCGACAAGGCGGCGGCACCCGCTGCGCCGGCGAAAATCGCGGCCCAGGATACACCGGAGTGATTGGAACTGTCCGTCGAAGCGGACAGCGCGGCAGGAGGAAGGTGGTCAGCAGGGGTCATCATTATTGTCGTGCTCCTAGCAGGTTCAACGTGTGTGATCGCTCACGTAATGCTTGCGGGGAGAACAATGCACCACGCGTGCCACGCCACTTAAAAACAATAACTTTTTAAATCATTAGGTTACGATGCAAACCTAGACGCAGGCTCATGCAATATGCCCGAACCGTCAATGACTGACCGGGCTTTCTGCATTGTTTGGAAACGTAAATAGAGTTGACTACAACTCAGTCGTAGTTTTCTGCTGCGCAGGATAGAACTCACCTTCCATGTACTGCTTTTCCAGAGCAGTCCGCAGCCTGGCCTCTACCGCCGCAACGGCGGAATTATCGGCAACGTCAGGAATGACCAGCCACAGACGCTGCAGATTCTGCTCATGGGTGCCTTCGCTGAGCATGTCGTGGCTGACAGCCGGCCTTCCACGCCAGAAACACAGAGTGTCGAGCTCGCTTTCAGCACTGAATGTGCATGCCGGGCCCGCCAGCCAGATCTCACTAACGGTGCGCAAGTTGGTTTGTTCGATGTCGTGATGCTGGATTCTAAGTGGCATTGCATTACCCATTGCGCAGGAGCGATACGGCTTGGAACCCATCGCGCATGCCCAAGTTCTACCGGGAATGCCATTGTCGAGAATGCCCCTGTCGGGCCAGACCCCGCTCGTTGAAAAGAAATGGAACATGAAAAACCTGATCACCGCCCTGGCGCTGGGCGCGTCGCTGGCCCATGCCAGCGACGCCAACCCGCTGGTTGCCGAACGTTGGCAGAGTCGTCCACTGATCGTCATTGCGCCTGATGCACGCGATGCCACCCTGGTCGACCTGCGCACCGCGCTGGCCAAGCCGGTCAACCGCGAGGCGTTCGTCGAACGTGAAATGGTGCTCTACGAAATCGTCGGCGGCCGGGCCAGCCGCAATGGCCAGCCGTTGAGCAATGAGGCCAGCGCGGCGCTGCTCAAGGCGCTCAGGCACCCGGCCGATGCCCAGGCCCGGGTCTTGCTGGTGGGCAAGGACGGCGGCATCAAGGTCGACCAGCCGGGGCCTGTCGATCCGCAGGCTTTGTTCAGCACCATCGACCGCATGCCGATGCGCCAGGGCGAGTGAATCGACGATTCAGATGCCTTCGCGGGCGATGTCCATGGCGAAGTAAGTGAAGATCAGGTCGGCGCCGGCGCGCTTGATCGCGCCTAGGCTCTCGCGCACGATACGCTGCTCGTCCACCGCGCCTGCCTGGCCGGCAAACTTGATCATCGCGTATTCGCCACTGACCTGGTACGCAGCCAGCGGCAGGCGCGACGCCTCGCGGATATCGCGAATGATGTCGAGGTAGGCCCCTGCAGGCTTGACCATCAAGGCGTCCGCGCCCTCCTGCTCGTCGAGCAGCGATTCGCGCACGGCTTCACGACGGTTCATGGGGTTCATCTGGTACGTCTTGCGATCACCCTTGAGGGCCGTGCCACCGGCTTCGCGGAACGGGCCGTAGAACGACGACGCGAATTTGGTCGAATAGGCCATGATCGACGTGTCGAAGAAACCGGCTTCGTCCAGCGCAGCACGGATCGCCTGCACCTGGCCGTCCATGGCCGCCGACGGTGAAATGAAATCGGCACCGGCGCGGGCCGCAACCACGGCCTGCTTGCCGAGGTTGATCAAGGTGGCGTCGTTGTCGACATGGTCACCGTGCAGAACCCCGCAATGGCCATGGGAGGTGTACTCGCAGAAACAGGTGTCGGCCATGACCACCATCTCGGGAGCGGTGTCCTTGCAGATACGGGCAATGCGCGCCACCAGACCGTTTTCGTTCCAGGTGTCGCTGCCATCGGCATCGAGGTGGTGAGACACACCGAACGTCATCACCGATTTGATGCCGGCACGCGCGTAGCGCTCGATCTCGCCCGCAAGCTTCGACTCGGGAATGCGCATGACTCCCGGCATGCTGTTGATGGGCACGAAGTCGTCTATCTCTTCTTCGACGAAAATCGGCAGCACCAGGTCGCCAAGATTGAATTCGGCTTCCTGGAACAGATCGCGGAAAGAAGCGTTGCGGCGCAGGCGGCGCGGCCTGGCGGAAGGAAACTGGCTGGGCATCATGGATTCCACTGATAAGGGCGTACGGCATCGAGCGGGCAAGCTTAGGCCGGGAGACGGGCGCCGGGCAAACCGGATTTCGATAAAGCTGAGTTGCACGGCAGGTAACAATTGGTTGGAGTGCAGAGGGTAGCCTTGCAACGCAACTTACCCGGCCGCTCAAGGGTCAACCCTGACGACATCTTCACCGCGATTTCCTCGCGAACTCAATGTGGGATCGAATCAATATGACAAATCAGGTTTCCAACCCAGCCAGTTCCACCGCCACCGACCAGCTGTGCATCAATACCCTGCGCACGCTGGCCATGGATGCCGTGCAGAAAGCCAATTCCGGGCATCCCGGCACACCCATGGCCCTGGCGCCGGTGGGCTATACCCTGTGGAGCCGCTTCTTGCGCTACCACCCCGAGCATCCCGACTGGCCCAACCGCGACCGATTCGTGCTCTCCGCCGGCCATGCTTCCATGCTGCTGTACGGGCTGTTGCACTTGGCGGGCGTCGAAGAAATCGACGAGCACGGGACCAAGACCGGCCAGCCTGCAGTCAGCCTGGACGACATCAAGCAGTTTCGGCAGATGGACTCCAAGACTCCCGGGCATCCCGAATACCGTTTCACTACCGGTGTCGAGACTACCACCGGGCCGCTGGGCCAAGGTTGCGCCAACAGCGTGGGCATGGCCATGGCCCAGCACTGGCTGGCGTCGCGCTTCAACCGCGACGACCTGAAGCTGTTCGACTACAACGTCTACGCGATCTGCGGCGACGGCGACATGATGGAAGGCGTCAGCAGCGAGGCCGCGTCGATGGCCGGCCATTTGAAGCTGGCCAACCTGTGCTGGATCTACGACAACAACACGATCAGCATCGAAGGCCACACCGAACTGGCGTTCAGCGAAGACGTGCTGACCCGATTCAAGGGCTACGGCTGGAACACCTTGCACGTCACCGACGCCAACGACACCGAAGCGTTGGCCAAAGCCTTCGAGCAGTTCACCCAGAACCGCGACGCGCCGACCTTGATCATGGTCGACAGCGTGATCGGCTACGGCGCGCCGAACAAACAGAACACCGCCGCTGCCCACGGTGAAGCGCTGGGTGACGATGAAATCAAGCTGGCCAAGAAAGCCTACGGCTGGGATGAGAACAGCAGCTTCTCGGTGCCTGACAGCGTGGCCCATCATCTGCGTGACACTTTGCTGAACAGCCATGGTGAACGCCATGCGCAGTGGGAACAGCAGTTGCAGACACTGGCAGAACGCGAACCCGACCTGGCCGAAGAACTGCGGCGCATGCGCGCTGGGGAAATGCCCGAAGGTTGGCAGGCCGAACTGGAAGCCTTCGACACCGACGCCAAGGGTGTGGCGACGCGTGCCGCGGGCGGCAAGGTGCTGAACGCGTTCGCCAAGAAGATTCCCTGGTTGCTGGGCGGTTCGGCCGATCTGTCGCCGTCGACCAAGACCAACCTGACGTTCGACGGTGCCGGCAGTTTTTCGGCAACCCAGCCTGGGGGGCGCAATCTGCACTTTGGCATCCGCGAGCACGCCATGGGCGCGATCGCCAATGGCCTGGCGCTGTGCTACATCCGTCCGTACACCTCGACCTTTCTGGTGTTCAGCGACTACATGAAACCGCCGATTCGCCTGGCGGCGATCATGGAGTTGCCGGTGGTGTTCGTCTTCACTCACGATTCCATCGGTGTCGGTGAAGACGGCCCTACCCATCAGCCCATCGAGCACCTGACCCAGCTACGTGCCACCCCAGGGCTGCTGACGTTGCGCCCAGGCGACGCCAACGAAACCACCCAGGCCTGGAAGATTGCCTTGGCACAGACCGATCGGCCGTCGTGCATCGTGCTGTCGCGTCAGCCTATGGCGACCCTGGATCGCGAGCGCTTCGGCAGTGCCGAGGGCGTCGCCCGTGGCGGCTATGTATTGGCCGACAGCGAGAATCCGCAGGTGATTCTGATCGCCACTGGCAGTGAAGTGGGCCTTGCTGTGCAGGCTTATGAGCAGTTGCACGAGCAAGGTATCGCGGCGCGTGTGGTCAGCCTGCCGTGCTGGGAGTTGTTCGAGGAGCAGGATGCGCAGTATCGCGAACAGGTGCTGCCGGCTACGGTGACTGCGCGCGTGGCCATCGAGCAGGCCGGACCGCTGGGTTGGGATCGCTACGTGGGTGCCACCGGTGCGAAGGTGGTGATGAACAGCTTCGGGGCCTCGGCGCCGATCGACAAGTTGCAGGCCAAGTTCGGGTTCACCGTGGACAATGTGGTGAAGCTGGCGAAAGAGCAGATCGGCTAGCCCCATCTCGGCGGCGCGGTGAACCTGGAACTCCGCGGCGTTGCTTTCGCGGCCGCTGACCGCTCCTACGGTATCAGGCTTCTGTGTAGGAGCGGTCTTTGGCCGCGAAACGGGCGGCGCGGTTCATCTGCGGCTCCGCGGCTTCCCATTCGCGGCCAAAGACCGTTCCTACGGATGCATGCAGCGCCGCGCACCGGCTAGAATGGCTGCATTCGCCTGCGCCTTTCGCATGCACCCTGCCGTGAAGCCGACCCCATGTCTTTCGATCTTCTGTCCAATCTCAGCGTCACGCCGAGCGTCCTGCTCATTCTCGTGCTGGTAGCATTCGTGGCCGGGTTCATCGACGCCATCGCTGGCGGCGGTGGCCTGCTCACCACGCCGGCCCTGCTCACTGCAGGCTTGCCACCGCACCTGGTGCTGGGCACCAACAAGCTCAGCTCGACCTTTGGCGCCGCGACTGCAAGCTATACCTTCTACAAACGCAAGCTGTTCCATCCGCAGCAATGGAAGAATGCGCTGCTGGGCACCCTGGTCGGCGGGTTTCTCGGTGCGGGTGCGGCGCACTACATGCCTGCCGAATGGCTGAACCGGATGCTGCCGGTGATCGTCTTCGCCTGCGGCCTGTACCTGCTGTTCGGCGGTACACCCAAGGCGCCGCTGGACAGCCACGCGCCGATCAAGCGCAAATGGCAATTGCCCCAAGGCTTGACGCTGGGCTTCTACGATGGCGTGGCAGGCCCCGGCACCGGGGCCTTCTGGACCGTCAGCACGATGCTGCTGTACCCACTGGACCTGGTCCGCGCCAGCGGCGTGGCGCGCAGCATGAACTTCGTCAGCAACATCGCCGCACTTACGGTGTTCATCATCAGCGGTCAGGTCGACTGGCTGATCGGCCTGAGCATGGGCCTGGCAGTGACGGTGGGTGCGTTCTTCGGCGCACGCACGGCGATCGGCGGCGGCGCCAAGTTCATCCGCCCGGTGTTCATTACCATCGTGCTGGCCCTGACCGTGCGGCTAGCCTGGCAGCACTGGTTCGGGCAGGCCTGAGCGGCGCCCCACGTACAGGTCGATGAGATGCCGGGCAATCGAGCGCCCGGCCGGCAGGGCCGGCAATGCATCGATGCGAAACCACTGGGCGTCTTCGATTTCGTCGAGCTGGGGCACGATCTCGCCGGCGGCGTATTCGGCATGGAAACCCAGCATCATCGAATGCGGAAACGGCCAGCATTGGCTGCCGATGTACTGGATGTTGCGTACGCTCACCTGCACCTCTTCCATCACCTCACGGCGCAGGCAGTCTTCGGCAGACTCGCCCGGCTCGGCAAAGCCGGCCAACGTGCTGTAGACACCCGGCACGAACCGTGGAGAGCGAGCCAGCAAGACTTCATCGCCGCGGGTGACCAGTACGATCATGCTCGGCGAGATCCGCGGATAGCTGCGCAACTCGCAGCGCGCGCAATGCATCGCACGTTCACCTGGCACCTGCAATGTCGGGCCGCCGCAACTGCCGCAAAACCGATGCTCACGCGCCCAGGTGCCAATCTGCGCGGCATAGCCGAGCATGCGGTAGACCTGGAAATCGCCTTCGAGCATGAACTGCCGCAGGCCCTGCCAGTGGCAGCCGTCCGGTGCGTCCGGGCTGCGCAGCTCCAGAAGGTACACCGGCCGGCCGTCGAAATGCCCGATGCCGTGTTCGGTCAGGACATCGATGGGTTGCTGCCTGAGCCAGTCACGCTCGAACAGTACGCCTTGGGCGTTGCAGAGAAATCCCTGACTGCTGCGAGCCACGGCCCAGCCACCGGGTTGTGCGGTATCGAGCACCGCTGTGGTCCAGCGTTCACTCATCGAATCGAATCCTCGTTTTGCAGCCGCGCGATCATTCCACGCGCGCGCCCACGGCGGCGGCAGCGCGGGCCTGGGCCGGGTTCTGCGCGCGGTACAGGTTGAGCGCGGTATTGATGATGCCCAACTGGCTGAACGCCTGGGGAAAATTCCCCAGCATGCGCCCCGCCTGTGGGTCGTACTGCTCGGCCAGCAGGCCAACGTCGTTGCACAGACCGGCCAGGCGCTCGAACAGCCGTTCGGCGTCGGCCATGCGGCCTTGCAGCACATAGACATCGGCCAGCCAGAAAGAGCACACCAGAAAAGTCCCTTCGCCAGGGTCCAAGCCATCGACCCCGTGGGCGGTGTCGTAACGCAGCAGCAGACCGTCGCGCATCAACGTGCTCTCAATACGTGCCACGGTCGCCACCACCCGCGGATCGTCCGGCGGCAGGAAACCGGTCAAGGCAATCTGCAGCAGGCTGGCATCGGTATGGGTCGAGCCATAGGCCTGAACGAAATGCCCCAGCTGCGCATCGATGCCTCGGCTGCAGACCTGGGCATGGATGCGGTCGGCGACGGCGCGGTAACGCGCGGCCTGCTCCCGTCCCTCCTCTGTGGGCTCGGCGAGGTTCGCCGCACGGTCGAAAGCTACCCAGGCCATGACCTTGGAGTGGGTGAAGTGCTGCGGCGCACCGCGAATCTCCCAGATCCCCTCGTCCGGCTGCTCCCAGATGCTTTCCAGGTACGGCAGTATGACGCGGAAAATCGCGGCGCCACGGGGGTGTCGCGGCAGTCCGGCGCGGATGGCCTGGCTCATGGCGTCGGCCACTTCGCCGTAGACATCCAGCTGCCGCTGGGTCGCGGCGCCGTTGCCGATGCGCACCGGCGCCGAACCCTCGTAGCCCGCCAGCCATGGCAGGGTCTGCTCGGGCAATCGGCGCTCGCCGGCCAGGCCGTACATGATCTGCATCTGCTCGGGGTTGCCGGCAACCGAACGCATCAACCACTTGCGCCAGGCAGCGGCTTCTTCGTAGTAGCCCAGGTTCATGAAGGCCAGCAAGGTCATGGTGGCATCGCGCAGCCAGCAGTAACGATAATCCCAGTTGCGCTCGCCGCCCAACTGCTCGGGCAGCGAGGTGGTGACCGCAGCGACGATGCCGCCCGTGGGGGCATAGGTCATGGCCTTGAGGGTCAACAGCGAGCGCTTGACCAGCGGCGTCCATGCCCCCACGTCGGGGCAGCGCTCGGCGAACTCATGCCAGTAGCGCTCGGTTTCGGCCAGGCAGCGGTCGGCATCCACGGCCGGTTGCAGCGGCAGGTGCGAGGCCTGGAAACTCAGGCGATAGCACAGCCGCTCGCCGGCGGCGACCG
This sequence comes from Pseudomonas baltica, assembly GCF_014235765.1. Taxonomy (GTDB): domain Bacteria; phylum Pseudomonadota; class Gammaproteobacteria; order Pseudomonadales; family Pseudomonadaceae; genus Aquipseudomonas; species Aquipseudomonas baltica. The sequence continues at coordinate 404,245 of NZ_JACMYH010000001.1, read as the reverse complement.
TGAAGCGGCTGCCGGTGCGGTGGTCCACCGCGTGCAGGTCGGACGCGCTGCGCAACACCAGCATGTCGGGGCCGGCCACCGCAGTGAGGGTCCGGGGATGGGCCTGCTCGACCCAGGGCACGCTGCTGCCGTAGTCGAAGCGCATGACCAGCTCCATGTCGAAAGCGACCTTCCCGCTCAGGCCGACCACCGTGCGCACTACGCAGTCCTGGTCACCCACCGGCATCCAGTCGACGAGCATGGCGCTGCCGTGCTCGGTATGGAACACCGTCTCCAGGATCATCGTGCTGTCGCGGTAGCGGCGCTCGGTAGCGGTCAAGGCATCACTGGGGCAGATACGCCAGCGGCCGTTTTCGCTGTCACCCAGCAAGGCCGAGAAACAGGCAGGGGAATCGAAACGAGGAAAGCACAACCAATCCAGCGAACCCGACTTGTCAACCAGAGCAGCGGTACGGCAGTTGCCCAACAGGGCATAGTCTTCGATCAGTGCCGGCATGGAACCCTCATGACCACGGGCGCGGACCGGAAGTCGGTGCCACGCCGGAAAACTGTATCAACGTCGAGCGCGGGGCAATATCAGCTCATGAATGGCTTGCGCCACGCCGTCTGCCGCATTGCTGGCGGTCACTGCATCGGCCTGGTCGCGCACCGCCTGCTCGCCCTGGCCCATGGCCACGGAAAAACCGGCCCGCTTGAACATGGCCACATCGTTGGCGCCGTCACCCAATACGGCGGTGTTGGCCAGGTCAATGCTCAAACCGGCAGCCAAGGTTGCCAGGGCTTCGCCTTTGTTGGCCAACACCGCGGTGATGTCCAGGTAATACTGCTGCGAGCGTGCCGCAATCGCCTTGCCGCTCAGCGGCCCCTGCAGCTGCCGTTCCAGATCGATCAGCAGTTGGAAGTCGCTGGAGGTGGCGACCATCTTGTGCACGCGGTCCAGATAGGGCGTGAAATCGTCGACGATCAACGGCTCGTAGCCCAGAGCGTGCAGCTCCTTGGGAAAATAGTGAGCGTCGCGGTCGCGTGCCAGCCACTGGTCGTCGGCGAACACCCAGACGTCCAGCCGGTGCTGGGCAAACAACGCCAGGCAAATATCGACCGCCGCGCGCTCCACCCAGTGGGACTGCAGCTCACTGCCGTCGGGATTGACCAATACGCCACCGTTGAATGCAGCGGTCGGCAGGTCGATTCCCAAGGTCTGAATCTGTTGGCGCATGGCCCGCGGCGGGCGGCTGCTCGCCAGGGTAAACCGCACCCCTGCCTCGCGCAGCTGCGCCACCGCTTCGATAACCGCGGGGCTCAGGCTGTGATCGGGCATCAGCAGGGTGCCGTCCATGTCGCTGAGGACGAACTGGATGAGGTCTTGCGAAGCCGCACTCATCCCAGTCGATGCCAGTGGTGGCCATCGCGTGCCAACAACTCGTCGGCCGCCTCCGGACCGTCTTCGCCCGCCGCGTAGGTGGCAATGCTGCCGCCCTCGCGCCAGGCGTCGAGGAACGGCTGCACGGCGCGCCAACCATTTTCGATGTTGTCGGCGCGCTGGAACAGGGTCTGGTCGCCGATGAGGCAGTCGTAGATCAACGTCTCGTAGCCCGTGGACGGCTGCATCTGGAAGAAGTCCTTGTAGGCGAAGCCCAGCTTGACGTTCTCCAGCTCCATTGCCGGGCCGGGGCGTTTGGCCTGCAGGTCGAACCACATGCCCTCGTCTGGCTGGATCTGGATCTTCAGGTAGTTGGACTTGAGCCGGTCTACTTCGGTATCGCGGAACTGCGCGTAGGGCGCCGGCTTGAAGCAGATGGCGATCTCGGTGTCGCGCACGCTCATGCGCTTGCCGGTGCGCAGATAGAACGGCACACCGACCCAGCGCCAGTTGTCGACCATGACCTTGAGCGCCACGTAGGTTTCAGTGCTGCTCTGCGGGTCGACCTTGGGCTCCTCGCGATAGCCGGGCTTGTCGCCCTGCCCCGCGGTGTACTGGCCACGGACCGAATTCTTCAAGGCATCGGCCTTGGACCAGGGGCGAATGGCGCCGATCACCTTGGCCTTCTCGCCGCGGACCGCGTCGGCGCCGAAGGCCGCCGGGGGCTCCATGGCAATCATCGCCAACAGCTGGAACAGGTGATTGGGGACCATGTCGCGCAACGCGCCGGTCTGGTCGTAGAAATTGCCACGGGTTTCAACCCCGACCGTTTCGGCGGCAGTGATCTGCACGTGGTCGATGTAGTGGTTGTTCCAGAACGCTTCGAAAATACCGTTGGAGAAACGGCTGACCAGAATGTTCTGCACCGTCTCCTTGCCCAGGTAATGATCGATGCGATAGATCTGCTTCTCGCTCATCACGCTCAACAGGCAGGCGTTGAGCGCTTCGGCGGACGCCAGGTCGTGACCGAAGGGTTTTTCGATCACCACCCGGCGAAAGGCGTCAGGCTGCTCCTTGAGCAACCCGCTGCTGCCCAGTCGCTGCGCGACTTCACTGAAGAAGCGCGGCGAGGTGGCCAGGTAGAACATGGCATTGCCGGTACCGTTGACTTCGATGCGCTCGGCAATCGCCTGGTAGGTGGCGTCGTCGAGGAAGTCGCCGGAAATGTAGCTGATGCGCTTGCGCAGCTTGGCCCAGAGCGCCGGATCCAGCACTTTGTCCGGCTCGTCGATGCCCTTGGCGCGCGCCTGTTCGATGATGAAGGCTTCGAGCTTGGCGGCGAAATCCGCGTCGCTCACCTCGTTGTGATCGACCCCGACAATGTGCAGGCCGTTGTCCAGCAGTCCATCCCGGCTCAAGTTGTACAAGGCCGGCATCAGCAAGCGTTTGACAAGGTCGCCGTGGGCGCCGAACAGAAACAGGGTTGACGGTGGAGCGGCATCTACTTTCGAGGTCGCTCTACTCATTTGGGAACCTCGACGTGACCGCCGAAGCCGAAGCGCATCGCCGAGAGGATCTTGTCACCGTAGGTCGCGTCCTGACGCGAGCGGAAACGCGCGAACAAGGCGCTGGACAACACCGGTACCGGAACGGCCTGCTCGACCGCTGCGTCGATGGTCCAGCGGCCTTCACCACTGTCCGACACGACGCCGGAATATTGACTCAGCTGCTGATCGCTGGCCAGGGCATCGGCCGTCAGATCGAGCAACCACGACGACACCACGCTGCCGCGACGCCAGACTTCGGCGATATCGGCCAGGTTGAGGTCGAAACGCTGATCTTCCGGCAGCTCGCTGCTGGATTTGGTCTTGAGGATATCGAAGCCCTCGGCGAAGGCCTGCATCATGCCGTACTCGATGCCATTGTGGATCATCTTGACGAAGTGCCCGGAACCGGCCGGACCTGCATGGATGTAGCCACGCTCGGCACGATCGTCCGAACTGTTGCGATCACGGGTACGCGGGATGTCGCCCATGCCCGGCGCCAGGCAGTCGAACAGTGGGTCGAGGCGTTCGAAGATGTCCGGCTCGCCGCCGATCATCATGCAATAGCCGCGGTCCAGGCCCCACACGCCGCCAGAGGTGCCGACGTCGACGTAGTGCAACTGGCGTGCCGCCAGCTCGCGTGCGCGACGGATGTCATCCTTGTAGAAGGTGTTGCCCCCGTCGATGATCACGTCGCCCGGCTCGAGCAGATCGCCCAGCTGGGCGATGGTCGCCTCGGTCGGAGCGCCGGCGGGCAGCATGACCCAGACCGCGCGCGGCGTGTCCATCTTGCTCACCAGATCGGCTAGATCGGCGGCCCCGATGGCGCCCTCACCGGCCAGGCCATGCACTGAATCCTGATTGCGATCGAAGACCACCGTTTGATGACCCGCGCGCATCAACCTTCTGGCGATGTTGCCGCCCATGCGGCCCAGCCCAATGATTCCCAGTTGCATGCGAGAGCTCCACTCTATGTTGCTTGAAGAAGATATTTCTTGAACGGTGTTGTCCTGAAAGCCTGTACGGGTATTGCCCGATCGAGCTTCCAAGTTAGTCCCGGACGATACCGGTAAGTTTCCGAGTATACCTTTGGTCGATTGCGACGCTGGGCAAAACTTGGCTTTTTTTGTCGATTTCATCAACGTCCATACCTGGGATCCGACACAAATCGCAACGGTTTGCGAGGCAGGCATGGACGACCGCGCAAAAGCGCTTTCGGCGCACAGCCAAAGTGCGCTGGAAGCCCTCTGGCAGAGGCCTGTAGTACGAGTGTGCCAATAATTATCGGCCGTCAGTCGCGCGCCTGGCCCAAAAAAATGGCGGATCTCCTACACTCAGGCCACAGGCGATGTATCGCTTGGAAATCCGATGCAAAAAACTCGAAACTTTTTGCAAATCAGACAGGTCAGGATAGGGAGCAGGTTATTTGCTGTTTCTTGTCCGCCAAGCCTGCCATCCCGTGAATCATTGCAGCCTGCGGCAGGAACGCCGTTGCCTGCGGCGCCTGTGCGTGTGTCAGCGGGAAGCGCTAATCGATCAGCGCTTTTTTTAGAGTCAGGATCTGCCATACAAGTACGTAATGCACGGGAGAGAACAATGATCAGTGCCGCTGTCGAAAACCACGGAGAGCGTTTCAACAGGCAAGCGGCGGAACCCGCCCACTTGCAGGTTCCCACGCCTACCAGCAAAGCACTGCAGACGCCGTCTGGCGCCCACAAACAAAAAGTTCTTTTCGTGACATCGGAAATTGCCGACCTGGTCAAGACCGGCGGCCTGGGTGACGTGTCGGCGGCGCTGCCACGCGCCATGAGTCAGGTACATGACGTTCGCGTACTGATTCCCGGCTACCCGCAAGTGCTCAACAGCGACAACCCGATTCACGTGGTCGGCGAACTCAGCGGCCATGCCGCCCTGCCACCGTGCAAGATCGGCCGCATGGACATGCCCGACGGGCTGGTCATCTACGTGTTGCTCTGCCCAGAACTGTATGAGCGCGATGGCACCCCCTACGGCGCCAACAACGGTCGCGACTGGCCGGACAACCATATCCGCTTCGCCCGCCTGGGCCTGGCAGCCGCCGACATCGCCGCAGGCCAGGGCATGGTGCATTGGAAGCCCGACTTGGTGCACGCCCACGATTGGCCTGCCGGCCTGGCGCCTGCCTACATGCACTGGCGTGGTCTGCGTACGCCTACCCTGTTCACCATCCACAACCTGGCCTACCAAGGCGTGTTCAGCCGCGGCTGCTGCCCCGAGCTGGGCGTTCCCAACCATGCGATGCAGCAGGACGGCATGGAGTTCTTCGGCAAGCTGTCGTTTCTCAAGGCCGGCATGGCCTACGCGAACCACATCACCACGGTGAGCGCGACCTATGCCGAAGAGATCACCACGCCTGAATTCGGTTGCGGCCTGGAAGGCTTCCTCAGCAGCAAGGCGCAGCAAGGCAAACTCAGCGGCATTCCCAACGGCATCGACGCCAGCTGGGAGTCGGCCACCGACCCGCACCTGGTCTGCCCGTTCAGCCTGAACGACTGGGAAGGCAAGGCGGTCAATGCGGCCCACGTGCGCAAGCTGTTCGAAATCGAAGAATCTGATGGCCCCCTGTTCGCCGTGGTGTCCCGCCTGGTCTACCAGAAAGGCCTGGACCTTACCGAAGGCGTGACACAGTTCATCGTCGAAAACGGTGGCCAGGTGATCATCATCGGCCGCGGCGAGCCCGAGGAAGAGCAGGCCATGCGCGAGCTCGCCCTGCGCTTCCCCGGTCGCGTGGGTGTACGCATCGGCTTCAACGAAACCGATGCGCGACGCATGTTCGCCGGCAGCGACTTCCTGCTGATGCCGTCACGCTACGAGCCCTGCGGCCTGAGCCAGATGTATGCACAACGCTTCGGCTCGCTGCCTGTGGCGCGCAACACCGGGGGCCTGGCCGACACCATCGAGGACGGGGTAACCGGTTTTCTGTTCGGCGAGTCGACCATCGAGAGCTACAAGGCCGCCCTGGCGCGCGCCTTTTATGTCTTCGGCAAGCCCGAACTGCTGAACGCCATGCGCTGCCGCGCGATGACCCAGCCTTTCAACTGGAGCGAGGCGGTGGAGCCTTACGCCGAGCTTTATCAGGCGCTGGTCCATGGCAGCAAGACTTCTGCGAATCATAAATAACGGCGATCAATCAATAAATGGAAGAGGTTTCATCGATGCCTTCACGGAAAACTGAAACCTGGTCCCACGGTGCAGTAATGCAGGACTCCGGGCTCACTCACTTTGCATTGTGGGCACCGGACGCTTTCTCGGTCGGGCTGCAGGTCGCCGACGGCGAATCGTTGCCCATGCTCGCCGGCAACGACGGCTGGTTCACCCTGGAACACAAGTGCGCGGCCGGTACCGCCTACCGTTTCGATATCGATGGCGAGATGGCAGTGCCTGACCCGGCGTCCCGCGCCCAGCAGGACGACGTGCATTCAGCCAGCCTTGTAGTCGACCCGCTGGCCTACAGTTGGCAGAACACCAGCTGGCTGGGCCGACCATGGTCCCAGGCGGTCATCTATGAACTGCACGTGGGTGCGCTGGGCGGCTACGCCGGTGTCGAATCCCACCTGGCACGCCTTGCAGCCCTGGGCGTCACCGCGATCGAGTTGATGCCCATCGCCGAATTCCCGGGCGAACGCAACTGGGGGTATGACGGCGTCCTGCCGTATGCTCCGGAAGCCTCCTACGGCACACCCGAACAGCTCAAGCATTTGATCGATTGCGCCCATGGCCATGGCCTGATGGTAATCCTCGATGTGGTCTACAACCACTTCGGCCCCGATGGCAATTACCTTGGCCGCTACGCCAAGGGCTTCTTCCGCCACGACAAGAAAACCCCGTGGGGCGATGCCATCGACTTCCGCCGCGATGAGGTAAGAAGTTTCTTCATCGATAACGCCGCCATGTGGCTGCTCGAATACCGTTTCGACGGCCTGCGCTTCGACGCCGTGCATGCCATTCAGGACCCGACCTTCCTGCAGGAGATGGCCACCACCCTGCGCGAGCAGGTCGGCGCCGATCGACACGTCTGGCTGATGCTGGAGAACGAGCACAACCAGGCTCATCTGCTCGAGCAGGGTTACGACGCGCAGTGGAACGACGACGGTCATAACGTGCTGCATGCACTGCTGACCGGCGAAGACGAGGCGTACTACGCCGACTTCAGCGAACAGTCGACCGAAAAGCTGGCGCGTTGCCTGAGTCAGGGTTTCATCTATCAGGGCGATACCAACCAGAAGGGCGAATCGCGTGGCGAACCCAGCGGTCATCTGCCGCCCACTGCCTTCGTGCTGTTTCTGCAGAACCACGACCAGATCGGCAACCGCGCCATGGGTGAGCGCCTGAGTCTGCTGTGCAGCGAACCGGCCCTGCGCGCCGCCACTGCCTTGCTGTTGCTGTCTCCGATGATTCCCATGCTGTTCATGGGCGACGAGTGGGCCGCCGACGAGCCGTTCCTGTTTTTCACCGATCACCACGGCGAATTGGCCGAAGCGGTCCGCGAGGGGCGTCGCGCCGAGTTTGCCGCGTTCGACGCCTTCGCCAACGAAGCAACCCGGGCGAAGATTCCCGATCCGAACGCTGCCAGCACGTTCGAAGCGTCGCGGCCGGACTTCGCCGAATTCCAGTTCCGCCAGGACGGGGCCTGGGTGCAGTTGTATCGCCAGTTGCTGGCCTTGCGCCGCGACGAGATCGTGCCGCGGCTCGATGGTGCCCAGTCACTGGGTGCGCAGGTATTGGCCGACAAGGCGGTGACGGCAAAATGGCGAATGGGCGATGGCAGCGTGTTGCGCATCGATCTGAACCTGAGCGAGGCGACCGTGCCGGCCCATCTGCAGACCGAACACCTGCTGTTCGACAGCCGGCCCCAGAACGACACCACCACCGTACTGAACCAAGGACTGCCCGCCTTTACCGCTCTGGTCAGCTTGATTCCGGCGGGTGACTCGGAGACAGCGGTATGACCGAACAACGCCAACTCCACGATCTTGCCGAGCGCGCCGGCATCGCCGTCGACTGGACCGATGCCAATGGCAAGCCGCAGACGGTTGCCGACGGTGTCCTGCGCAAGGTGCTGCGTGGCCTGGGCCATCCTGCCGATTCAGTGCAAGAGGTCGAGCAAAGCCTGGACGAGTTGCGCAAGACGGCACAGTCGCATCGCCTGCCCCCACTGTTGACGGTCGAACACGGCCAGCCGCTCGATCTTGCGCGGTTCTTCGAGCCGGGTACGGCCTGCGAAGTCAAGCTGGAAGACGGCAGTACGCTGTCGCTGAGCCTGGACAAAAACGGCGCCCTGCCCGGCCTGCTGCCCGTCGGTTATCAGGACGTGCACATCGAGCAGCAGCATTTCACCCTGGCTGTAGCGCCACCACGCTGCTTCAGCGTCGCCGACGCCTATGGCCAGGACACCGCCCACGCCTGGGGGCTGGGTGTTCAGTTGTACGCAGTGCGCCGCAGCGGTGATGGCGGCTTCGGCGATACCCAAGCCCTGGAAACGCTGGTGCGCAGTGCCGGCGAGCGCGGTGCCGATGCCTTGGCGATCAGCCCCATGCACGCCATGAGCAGCAGCGACAACACGCGCTACAGCCCCTACTCGCCTTCGAGCCGGCTGTTTCTCAACAGCCTGTACGCGGCACCTGCCGCGGTGCTCGGTGAAGACGCCGTGCGCACCGCTATCGAAACTTCCAGGTTGGGCGATACCCTGCACGCGCTGGAAGCGTTGCCTTTGGTGGACTGGCCAGCTGCCGCCGGGGCCAAGCAGCGCTTGCTGCGTGCGCTCTATGACAGCTTCTGCCAGAACGAACACCCCCTCAATGCGGATTTCAACGCGTTCCGCCACACCGGTGGCGAAGCGCTGGAGAATCACTGCCGCTACGAGGCTTTGCAGGCCGACTTCAAGGCTCGCGGTGAAAGCCTGGACTGGCGCCAGTGGCCCCAGCAGTGGCATGACCCACGCGGCACGGCCGTGGCCGAGTTCGCTGCAGCCCACTGCGATGAGATCGCCTTTCATGCATTCTGCCAATGGCTGATCGACCGCTGCCTGGCCAAGGTGCAGCAAGCGGCGCGCAGCAGCGGCATGAAGATCGGTCTGATCGCCGACCTTGCCGTGGGTGCCGACGGCGCCGGTAGCCAGGCCTGGAGCCGTCAGGACGAGTTGCTCGCCGACCTGACCGTGGGCGCGCCGCCTGACATTCTGAATCGCTCGGGGCAAAGCTGGGGCATCTCGGCATTCTCGCCCGAGGGTCTGCAGCGCAATGGCTTCCGCGCATTCATCGAGATGCTGCGGGCCAATTTCGCCCATGCCGGTGGCCTGCGCATCGATCACATCATGGGCCTGCAGCGCCTGTGGCTGATTCCGGCCGACGCCAAGCCCGGCGAAGGTGCCTACCTGCAGTTTCCCATCGACGACATGCTGCGCCTGCTCGCGCTCGAATCCCACCGTCACCAGGCCGTGGTGCTGGGCGAAGACCTCGGCACGGTGCCCGATGGCTTGCGTGAGAAGCTGGCAGCCCGGCAGATGCTGGGGATGCGCGTGCTGCTGTTCGAACAGAACGACGGCGTGTTCATCGAGAATCAAGCGTGGCCAGATAACGCCCTGGCCACCTCGACCACCCACGACCTGCCGACCCTCAACGGTTGGTGGCGCGGGCGTGACATCGATTGGAACCGCGACCTGGAACTGATCGACGAGCCGACCGAGAAACACTGGCGCGAGACCCGCGAACACGAGCGTCGCGCTTTGCGCCAGGTGCTTGCACACGAACTGCAGCAGAGCCAGGTGGAGGGCGTGGACGACATCGATGCGATGATCGACGCCAGTACCCGCTTCCTTGGCCAGACCCCTGCTCCGCTGGTATTGCTGCCGATCGACGATGCCTTGGGTATCGAGGAACAGGCCAACCTGCCGGGCACCATAGACAGTCATCCCAATTGGCGCCGCCGCTACAGCGCCCATGCCCAGAATCTTCTCGACGATGAAGACGCTGCCAGACGCCTAGAGCTGCTGGCCTGCGCCCGCCAACAAGCCAGTGAGCGTTACCGATGAAAAAAATGACGGCCAGCGTTCGGCTGCAGTTGCACAAGGATTTCACCCTGGATGATGCCGCTCGCCTGGTGCCGTATTTTTCCCGGCTCGGCATCAGCCATGTGTACGCGTCTCCCATTCTCAAGGCCCGCCCCGGCTCGATGCACGGCTACGACGTCGTCGACCCGACCCAGGTCAACCCCGAACTGGGTGGCCAGCCCGCGCTGGAGCGGCTGATCGCAGCGCTGCGCGAGCAGGACATGGGTTTCATCCTCGACATCGTGTCCAATCACATGGCCGTGGGGGGTGCGCACAACCCGTGGTGGCTCGACCTGCTCGAGTGGGGGCGTCGCAGCCCGTATTCGGAGTTCTTCGACATTCAGTGGCACTCGCCCGACCCATTGCTCGAAGGCCAGTTGCTGTTGCCCTTTCTCGGCAGTGACTACGGCGCGGCCCTGCAGGGCGGTGAACTGGTGCTCAAGTTCGACGCGGAGCAAGGCAGCTTTTTCGTCGAGCACTACGAGCATCGCTTTCCGATCTGTCCGATCGACTACCCGCACATCCTGGCGGCGTCGGGCAATGCACCGGTCAGCGAGTTGGGCGCGCGCTTCGCCAATCTGCATGGCAGCGACGACGCGTACGGCGAGGCTCGCGCGCTGCAAGCCGACCTGGCGACCCGTGTCGCCAGCGGCGGCCTGAACGATGGCATTAAAGCCTCCCTGGCCCAGTTCGATGCCACCAGCGACGAAGGCTTCAACCGCCTGCACGAGCTGCTGGAGCGACAATCCTATCGCCTGGCAAGCTGGCGCACCGCCGGTGACGACATCAACTGGCGGCGCTTCTTCGACGTCAACGAATTGGGCGGCCTGCGTGTCGAGCGGCCGGCGGTATTCGAAGCGACCCACGCGAAGATCTTCGAACTGATCGGCGCAGGCCTGGTGGACGGCTTGCGTATCGACCATATCGACGGCCTGGCCGACCCGCGTGGCTACTCGCGCAAACTGCGACGTCGGGTCAACGCCCTGTTGCAGCAGCGCCCGGAGTCCGCGCGCATCGATCACGTACCGATCTACGTCGAGAAGATTCTGGGCGCAGGCGAAACACTGCACCGTGACTGGCAGGTCGATGGCACCACCGGCTACGAGTTCATGAACCAGGTGTCGTTGCTGCAGCATGATCCTGACGGCGAGCAGCCACTGGGCGAGCTGTGGAGCCGCGTCAGTGGCCGCCCCAGCGAGTTCATCGAAGAAGCCCACGTGGCTCGCAACCTGGTACTCAACGGTTCCCTCGCCGGCGATTTCGAGTCCGTGGCCCAGGCCTTGCTGCAAGTGGCCCGCGGCGACTTGATGAGCCGCGACCTGACCCTGGGCGCCATCCGCCGAGCGCTGCAAGAGCTGATCGTGCACTTCCCGGTGTACCGTACCTATATCAACCCGTGCGGACGCCCGGCTGAAGACGAAGCTTTCTTCCAGAAGGCTATGGACGGCGCACGCGGTACGTTGGGCGAAGCCGACTGGCCGGTACTCGATTACCTGCAGCGCTGGCTGGGTGGCGAACGCTGGCGCGCGCTGCCCATCGGCCGTCGACGCAAGCTGATTCGCCACGCCTGCGTGCGCTTCCAGCAACTGACATCGCCGGCGGCGGCCAAGGCTGTCGAGGACACTGCATTCTACCGCTCTGCCGTATTGCTTTCGCGCAACGACGTCGGTTTCGAGACCGAACTGTTCGCCGGCACCCCGGAAGCGTTCGACCAGGCCTGTCAGCAGCGCCTCGAGCATTTCCCGGACAATCTGCTGGCCACTGCCACCCACGACCACAAGCGTGGCGAAGACACCCGTACGCGCCTGGCCGTGCTCAGCGAGCGCGCACCCTGGTACGTCGAGCAAGTGCAGCAATGGCTGGAGCTGGCTGCGCCCCTGCGCAGTGCCTTCGGCGACGGCCATGCACCGAGTGGTGGCGACGAGCTGATGCTTTACCAGGCACTGCTGGGCAGCTGGCCGCTGGACCTGCGCAGTGACGACGTCGAAGGCCTGACCGCCTACGCCGAGCGCCTGTACCAATGGCAGCAGAAGGCGTTGCGCGAAGCCAAGCTGATCAGCAGCTGGAGTGCGCCGAACGAGGCCTACGAAACAGCCTGCCGCGACTTTCTCGAGCAATTGCTGCTGAGCGACAAGGGTCGCCCGCTGCGCGATGCCATTGCCGCCGCCAGTCGCACCATTGCGCCCAGCGGCGCGCTGGACAGCCTGGCGCAAACCCTGCTGCGCATGACCGTGCCCGGCATCCCCGATCTGTATCAGGGCGCCGAGTACTGGGATTTCAGCCTGGTCGATCCGGATAACCGTCGTCCGGTGGATTACGCCGCACGCGAACATTCGCTCGATGCCCGCCCTGCGGTCAGCGAATTGCTGCAAGACTGGCACGATGGTCGCATCAAGCAGGCCATGATCCAGCGCACGCTTCAGGCGCGTGCCGCACACCCGGCGCTATTCCGGGACGGCAGCTACCAGAAGCTCGACGTCCAGGGTGTGCATGCCGATCGCATTCACGCGTTCGCTCGCGTACTGGACGGCACGACGGCCATAGTGATCGTGCCCCGTCTGGCCAGCGGCCTGTTGGCCGATGCCCAGACGCCTTTGATCGATGCCAGCGCTTGGGGCGACACCCGTGTCGTTTTGCCATCGGTGCAATCCGGGGCTACATTGAAGGGACTTTTCTCCGACCACGCAGTCACAGCAGAGAAGGAATTGTTGGTGAGCACTGCGCTGAAAGAGTTTCCCGTCAATCTCTTCCTACAAAGTGAGCTGTAATAAGGAGCGTTGAAATGAGTGCCGACGATAAACGAGTCCGCGAATTCGCCTATCAGATCTGGGAATCCGAAGGTCAGCCCGAAGGGCAGGACGAGCGCCATTGGGAGATGGCACGCAAGCTGGCCGAGGCTGAGGCGCTAGCGCCTTCCAAGCCCGCCAAGGGCAAAGCTGCGGCCAAGCCCAAGGCGGCCGCTCAGCCCAAGCCCAAGCCAGCTGGCGAGGGTCCTGCTGCCAAACCCAAGGCCCCGGGCAAGGCTGCTGACCCAGCCGATGCAGCAGCGGATCCCGCCGCCAAGGCCGACGGTGCTGGCAAGCCACCGGCACCGAAGAAGCCGCGTCCACCGAAAAAGCCCACCGCAAAGTGACACCCGCCCGCGTACTGCCGCTACCTGGCACGCGGGCACATCTTCCGTCGGTCCAGCCCCAGGGCTGGATGGCTGCAGTTACCGAACTTCACGTGCCCGTCACCCGGACGGCACGTTCACCGACCCGTTGCCTGCCTCAGCACCTCCCGACTCTGAAGACACCGATGATGCTATGACATCTGCCTGCGCCGTATGCGTGCAAACCAAGAGCAAGGATCGACCATGAGTCCGCACAAGAAAGCTGCACCCGCGCCAGAACCGACCGAACCGTCGCGTATTCGCGAAGGCCTGCCCTTCCCGCTTGGCGCCACCTGGACCGGTCTGGGTGTGAACTTCGCGCTGTTTTCCGCCAATGCCACCAAGGTCGAACTTTGCATCTTCGATGCCAGTGGCGAAGAGGAAATCGAGCGCATCGAGTTGCCCGAGTACACCGACGAGATCTACCACGGCTACTTGCCCGACGCCCACCCAGGGCTGATCTACGGCTACCGTGTGCATGGCCCTTACGACCCCGAGAACGGCCACCGTTTCAACCCCAACAAGCTGCTGATCGACCCCTATGCCAAGCAGCTGGTAGGCGAACTCAAGTGGTCCGAGGCCCTGTTCGGCTATACCATCGGCCATCCCGATGGTGACCTCAGTTTCGATGAACGCGACAGCGCTCCGTTCGTGCCGAAGAGCAAAGTCATCGACCCGGCCTACACCTGGGGCCGTGACCATCGCGTCAGTGTGCCGTGGGACAAGACCATCTTCTACGAGGCCCATGTGCGCGGCCTGACCATGCAGCACCCTGCCGTGCCTGAGTCCCTGCGCGGGACCTTCGCCGGCCTCGCCGTGCCGGAAGTGGTCGACCACCTGAAGAACCTGGGGGTGACGTCGATCGAGTTGCTGCCGATCCATGGCTTCGTCAACGACCAGCACCTGTTGCAGAAAGGCCTCAACAACTACTGGGGCTACAACAGCATTGCGTTCTTCGCGCCGCATTCGCGCTACATCGCCAGCGGCAAGATAGCCGAGTTCAAGGAGATGATCGCGCACCTGCACGACGCCGGCCTGGAAGTCATTCTCGACGTGGTCTACAACCACACCGCCGAAGGCAACGAGCAAGGGCCGACGCTGTCGATGCGCGGCATCGACAACGCTTCCTACTATCGCTTGATGCCCGAGAACAAGCGCTATTACATCAACGACTCAGGCACCGGCAACACGCTGGACCTGAGCCATCCCTGCGTGTTGCAGATGGTCACTGACTCGCTGCGCTACTGGGCCTCGGAAATGCACGTCGACGGCTTCCGCTTCGACCTGGCAACCATCCTCGGCCGCTACCACGACGGCTTTTCGGAACGGCACAGCTTCCTCGTCGCCTGTCGCCAGGACCCGGTGCTGCGCTCGGTGAAGCTCATCGCCGAGCCGTGGGACTGTGGCCCCGGTGGTTATCAGGTGGGCGGCTTCGCGCCGGGTTGGGCCGAATGGAACGATCGCTTCCGCGACACCGTACGGGCGTTCTGGAAAGGTGACGACGGCCAGCTTGCCGACTTCGCCGCGCGCATGACCGGCTCGGGCGACATGTTCAACCAGCGCGGTCGCCGGCCCTATTCTTCGGTCAACTTCATCACTGCGCACGATGGCTTCACCCTGCGCGACCTGGTGTCGTACAACGACAAGCACAACGAAGACAACGACGAAGACAACCAGGACGGCACCAGTAACAACGTCTCCTGGAACCACGGTGTCGAAGGCCCCAGTGACGATCCGGAAATCATCGAACTGCGCCTGCGCCAGATGCGCAACTTCTTTACCACCCTGTTGTTCTCCCAAGGTACGCCGATGATCGTCGCCGGCGACGAGTTCTCGCGCACGCAGGGTGGCAACAACAATGCCTACTGCCAGGACAGCGAGATCGGCTGGGTCAACTGGGAGCTCGACGAAGACGGCAAGGGCCTGCTGCGTTTCGTCAAACGCCTGATCAAGCTGCGCAACAGCTACCCGATCCTGCGCCGCAATCGCTTTCTGGTCGGCGAGTACAACGAAGCCATCGGCGTCAAGGACGTGACCTGGCTTGACCCGCTGGGCAACGAGATGACCGCCGAGCAATGGGAAGACGCCCATGGCCGCTGCCTGGGGATGATGCTCGATGGCCGCGCGCAGCCCAGTGGCATTCGCAAACCGGGCGCCGATGCGACCCTGCTGCTGATCGTCAATGCTCACCATGACGTCGTCAACTTCACCCTTCCCGAAGTACCGGAAGGTGAATACTGGAATTGCCGCATCGACACCAACCGCCCGGACCTGGGTGAGCATGAGCGTCTGGAATTCGGCAGCGAATTCCAGGTGACCGGTCGCTCGATGCTGATGTTCGAACTGCACCGGGATGTCGAAGAATGAAACCGACCCTGACCGAGGCTCTGAAATGGCCGGCGCAGGGTTACGCCGACACTGCAGCGCTGGGCAAGGAACTGCGGCGGCTGTGCGCCTCGGGCCTGGACAGCCTGCCGCTGCCCGCCGGTGGCGACACTTTGCAGCGCTGGCAGTGCCTGGCGGCCGTGGCCGGGCATGATCTGGGCCTGTGCAAACTGTACGAAGGCCACACTGACGCGTTGGCCATCATGCAGGAACTGGGTGCCGATCTCGCGCCCGAGGGCTCGATCTGGGGCACTTGGGCCTCGGAGCCGCCCCAGGCACGGGTGATGGTTCGCCACGAAGGTGACCGCGTGCTGCTCAGCGGCCGCAAGGCCTGGTGTTCGGGCGCCAGCGTCGTCACCCATGGCCTGCTTACGGCCTGGGATGACGATGGCCAGCAACAACTGGTCGCGGTGCCGATGGACCAGGCCAACCTGTGCGTCACCGACGACGGCTGGAACGCCGTGGGCATGGCCAACACCGGCAGCGTCGAGATCCTGCTGGAAAACGCCGAGGGCTGGTGCGTCGGAACCGCAGGAAGCTACCTCAACCGCCCCGGTTTCTGGCTGGGCGGCATCGGCATCGCCGCGTGCTGGTTCGGTGCCGCCCGTGAGCTTGGGCGCTATCTGGCCCAGCACTGCCATGCCCGGCCCGAACCTCATGCACTGGCGCACCTGGGCGCAGTGGACCGGGCATTGGCGGCCTGCATTGCCGTCCTGCGCCAGGCCGCCATTGCTGCCGATCTGCAGCCCGATGGCCATTTCGAGCATTCGGCGCGACTGTGCCGCGCGGTGGCTGAACACACCGCCGACACCGTCATCAGCCATGTCGGCCGCGCCTTGGGCGCGGCCCCGTACTGCAAGGATCCTCACTTCGCCCGGTTGATCGCCGATCTGCCGGTATACCTGCGACAGAGCCATGCCGAGCGCGACCTCGCTGCGCTGGGCCAGTTGCTCGGTGCCCCCACGACGCGGACCTGGAGTTTATGAAAGAAAACCCTATCGTAGGCCAGGGCACGCCCCTGCAGGCCTGGCGCGGCTCGCGGCACTTGGCCGAACTGCCATTGATCGACGCCCAGACACTGGTACCGACTGGCTCGCGGGCGGTGATCATCGCCCCGCATCCGGACGATGAAGTGCTCGGCTGTGGTGGGCTTTTGCAATTGCTGGCAGGTCTGGATCGGCAGATCCTGATCATTTCCGTCACCGACGGCAGCGCCAGCCATCCGGGCTCGCAGACGTGGCCCGCCGAACGCCTCAGCGCCGTGCGGCCGCAGGAGAGCGCCGAGGCGCTACACCGTCTGGGCCTACCCCTGCACAGCTTGCAATGGATTCGCGGAGGCTTTGCCGACAGCGGTGTGGCGCACGAAGAGCAACGACTGACCGAGTTCATTCAGCGCTACCTCAAGCCCACAGATGTGGTGTTCAGCACTTGGTGCAACGATGGCCACACCGACCATGAGGCGGTAGGCCGTGCGGGCGCAACGGCGGCCGCGGCTGCTGGCGCGAGCCATCATGAACTGCCGATCTGGACCTGGCACTGGGCGCAGCCCGAAGACGATCGGATCCCATGGTCGCGCGCGCGTAAGCTGCCGCTGGACAAGGTGATGGTGGCGCGCAAGAGCCATGCGGTGCATGCCTTCGCCAGTCAGCTGGAAGGCGATCCACAGATAGGCCTGGCGCCTGTGCTGCCCCCCTACGTTCTGGAGCGGTTGCTGCAGCCGTTCGAGGTGGTGTTTCTATGAGCGGACAAAGCGTCGACAACCAGTATTTCGACAAGCTCTACGAGGGCAACGACGACCCCTGGGCCATGCGTCATCGCTGGTACGAGCGGCGCAAGCGGGCATTGCTGCTCGCCTGCCTGCCGCAGGAGCGCTATGGCGCGATCTTCGAGCCCGGTTGTGCCAACGGCGAGACCAGCCTGGCACTGGCCACGCGCTGCGACGCCCTGCTCAGCTGCGACATGAATACCCGCGCGGTGGGCCTGACCCAGGCGCGCCTGAGCGACATCGCCCACGCCCAGGCGCGACAGGCTGCCCTGCCCGCCGACTGGCCAGGCGAGCGCTTCGACCTCATCGTGCTCAATGAACTGGGTTACTACCTGAGTCGCGCCGACCTCAGCCAGGTCATCGAGAAAGCTCGTGCTTGCTTGAACCCCGGTGGCCAGGTGGTTGCCTGTCACTGGCTGGCGAGCATCGAGGGTGCGCCGCAGACGGCCACGCAGGTCCACGAACAGCTGCACGCGGAATTGGGCATGCACCGGCTGGTGGAACACAGGGAGGGTGATTTTCTACTGGAACTGTGGAGCTGCGAGTCGACGACCGTCGCCCAGCACGAGGGATTGCGCTGACCCTTGGAACACGCAGACTTGATACTCAGTCGAAAAAAAGGGGCTCCGTGAAGGAGCTCCTTTTCATTACCGTCAGCCCTGGATATCGGCCCGCGTAGGACGCAGGATCAATACACCCAGCGGCGGCAGGTTGAGGCTGATGGCGTGAGGTTGGCCATGGCTGCCCTCCTCTTCGGCGAAGACCTTGCCGCCGTTGCCGTAGTTGGAGCCAGCGTACTGCTCGGCGTCGCTGTTGAGCAGCTCTTCCCACTCGCCACCGAACGGCACGCCTACGCGGTAGGCCTCGCGCGGAACCGGCGTGAAGTTGGCAACCACCAGCACCGGCTCGTTATTGGCACTCCAGCGCAGCCAGGCAAAGACACTGTTGGTGGCGTCGTCGCCGATCAACCACTGGAAGCCCTCGGGCTGGCAGTCCTGCTGGTGCAGTGCCGGTACTTCGCGGTACAGCCTGTTGAGGTCGGCGATCAGCTGCTGAACACCCTTGTGTTCGGAGTACTCGGTGAGGTACCAATCCAGCTGATGATCGTGGTTCCACTCTCGCCACTGGCCGAACTCGCAACCCATGAACAACAGCTTCTTGCCCGGATGAGTCCACATGAAACTCAGGTAGGCACGCAGGTTGGCAAACTTCTGCCAGCGGTCACCGGGCATCTTGTCGATCAGCGAGTGTTTGCCATGCACGACCTCATCATGGGAAATCGGCAGCACGAAATGTTCTGAATAGGCATACACCAAACCAAAACTGAGCTGCCCGTGATGATGCGGCCTGTGGATCGGATCGTTCTGGACGTAGTTGAGCGTGTCATGCATCCAGCCCATGTTCCACTTGTAGTCGAAACCCAGGCCGCCTTCCTGTGTGGGCTGAGTCACGCCCGGCCAGGCGGTGGACTCTTCGGCTATGACCATGGCCCCCGGTGCTTCCTGTTTCACCACGTCATTGAGGTGACGCAGGAACGCGATGGTTTCCAGGTTCTCACGGCCGCCGTACTCGTTGGGCACCCATTCCCCTGCCTTGCGCGAATAGTCGCGGTACAGCATCGACGCCACGGCATCGACGCGCAGGCCGTCGATATGGAACTGCTTGAGCCAGTGAACCGCGGAGGCAATCATGAAGCCATGCACTTCAGTGCGGCCCAGGTTGTAGATCAGCGTGTTCCAGTCTTGATGGAAACCTTCCAGCGGGTTGTCGTATTCGTACAGCGCAGTGCCGTCGAAACGCGCCAGGCCATGCTCGTCGGTGGGGAAATGCGCCGGGACCCAGTCCAGGATCACACCGATTTCGGCTTTGTGGCAGGCATTGACGAACGCCGCGAAGTCTTCCGGCGTGCCATAGCGGGCCGACGGCGCGAACTGCGACAGTGGTTGATAACCCCACGAACCGCCGAATGGGTGCTCCATGATCGGCAGCAGCTCGATGTGGGTGAAGCCCATCTTCTGCACGTACGGAATCAGGCGCTCGGCCAGTTCATGCCAGTTGTAGGGACGAACCACCTCGCCTGCTTCGTCGAGCTCGCACATCCATGAACCGGCGTGCAGTTCATAGATTGACTGTGGTGCACCCAGCGCGTGGCGCTCGGCGCGGATATCCAGCCAAGCGTTGTCGTCCCAGGCGAACTGCATCGGCTTGGCCACCCGCGAGGCGGTGGACGGCGGCAACTCGGTGCACAGGGCAATCGGGTCGGCCTTGAGCGGCAGAATGCCGTGCTGGCCAAGAATCTCGTATTTATACGGTTCGCCAGGCTGCAGGCCGGGGATGAACAACTCCCAGACGCCGGCCGGGAAGCGTTGGCGCATTGGATGACGGCGACCGTCCCAGACGTTGAAGTCACCGACCACCGACACCCGCTTGGCGTTCGGTGCCCAGACGGCGAAGCGCACGCCCTGCACGCCTTCGATTTCGATGAACTGGGCGCCGAAGACGCTGCCCAGGTTGCGATGCTTGCCCTCTGCAAACAGGTAGATGTCCATGTCGCCGAGCAGATTGCCGTAGCTGTACGGGTCTTCGCTGACCTGCACCCCCCCGGCCCACTGCACGCGCAGCAGGTAGGGTTGGCTTTGCTCGATATGGCCAGTGAACAGCCCGGGCACGTCGCCCTGGTCGAGGGTCGTCAGTGGATGCCCCCCGTCCTTGGCCAATACCTGCACGCTCAGGGCCGTCGGCAGGTAGGCACGGATGTAGCTGCCTGTGCCGCCATCGCTATGGGCACCCAGAACCGAGAACGGATCAGAATGGTCGGCACGGATCAGCGCCTCGATATCGGCTTTTGCCGGCAACGCGCCGGAATCGCGCTTGCCATGTTCGCTGTGCGCACTCATTGCTTATTCTCCCTCGTACTCAAGAGCCCGAACAGTCCGTGCAAGGGCACGGCCAACCAGCTCGGGCGATTCTCCGCTTCATAAGCGATCTCGTAGGCAGCCTTTTCCAGGCTGAACAAATCCAGTGCCGCGCGCGCGCCGTCCGGGTCCTGCCACTGATGTGGCACGGCCTGGGTCGCCAGGTCGTAGGCGCCGATGAACGCATGGCGGGCCTCGGCCAGGTAGCGCTGGGCCACGCGCTGGCGCGCCGATGCTGCTTCCTCGGAGGCATCGGTGCTTTGTACATTGCGGATCGCCATGGCCGCAGCGTAGTCGAACGAACGCAATACGCCTCCTACATCCTTGTAAGGACTGTATTTGGCGCGGCGCTCTTCGAGTGGCCGTGCAGGCTCACCCTCGAAGTCGATCAGGTAGGCATCACCCTGCACCACCAGCATCTGGCCCAGGTGCAGGTCGCCATGGACCCGCATGATCAGACCGCCAGTGGCCTGCGCGCTGAGGCGCTCGACCTGGGCCAGCAACTCTTCGCGTCGGCCCAGCAGCTCGGCCACCAAAGCCTGGTCCTGCTCGGCAAATTCGGTGTGGCGCTGCTCGAGCAGGCCCAGCGCCCGCTCGACTTGGCTGGCGATGCTTGTAGCCCAGCCTTGGGCATCTTTCTGGTTGCTCACCCGGGCGAGGAAATCGGCCTGGGCGCCGGACGCCGCCAGGGCGACGTGCATCTCGCCCAGGCGCTGGCCGAGCATGCCGGCAAAGTCTGCCAGCTCGCCCAGTGCGTCGTAGCGCTGGCCTTGTTCGGAATGGGCGAAGGCCATCTCGTCGCGAATCGCGCGCTCGAGGTTGTTCTGGGTCCATTCCCAGGCGTCGCCCTGATTGTTCAGGTAACCCTGGGCAATCATCAGCAAGTGCGGTGTTCCGCTGGCATCCACACGGCTGACGGACCCCATCAGCGGCGAGATGTTGGCGTAGCCCGCGGCGGTCAGGTAGGCGCCCATTTCCAGCTCTGGATGGATGCCACCGCTGACGCGGCGAATCATCTTCAGCACCAGGCTGCCGCCGACCACGACCGAGCTGTTGGACTGCTCGGCCGACAGGTAGCGGATCACCGAAGTCTGGTCGAGATTCAGGGCCGTCAGATGCTCGGTGGCCTGGAAGCGGATCTCGCCTTCGCCGGTCGCCAGGGTCTTCTCGACCTGAAGCCCTTCGATCACCGAGTGGATGAAGTTTTCCAGGACGAAGGCGTCGGTGATCAGGCCGACTTCACGGCCGCGCCGAACACGCGACAGCGCCAGTTGCAAGGGCAGCGGCGAGCCGCTGTGCTCCTCGGGAATGAAGCCGAACGGGAACTGGTAGCGGCTGGTCTGGCCACCGGCGGTGACCTCCAGCTCACTGAGGAGCACCGGGCTTTGCGGCGTGCCGAAGCGCACGCCGTAAGCGATGCGCAGGTTGTCTATGGCCACGTCCTTGCCGCCGAACCAGCGTCGCTTGGGCAGGTACTGCAGCAGAGAGGTGTTTTCCAGAGTGCTGCGCGACGGCTCGTCGAGCAACTCCTCCATCCGTTGTTTCAAAACCAGGGTCTGGAAGTCAGGCATGCTTTGGGCCGGTTCGACGTGCCAACTCGGCATCTGGGTTTCGCTGGCCAGCAGGAACCAATAGAAGCCGTAGGGTGGCAAGGTCAGCAGAAAATTCAGCTGACCGATGGGTGGGAAGGCGCTGCCGCCGAGCATCTCTACCGGCACCATGCCGGCGTACGGGGACAGATCCAATTCAGCCGCTTGGGCGGCACGCGAGACGTTGGCTACGCACAACACGATCTCGGTCTTGCCATCACTGCCGGTGTATTCACGCACGTAGGCCAGGATGCGGCGGTTGGTCGGCGTGAGCATGGTCAGGGTGCCGCGGCCGAACGCTTTCTGCTGACGGCGCACGGCGAGCATGCGCCGGGTCCAGTTCAGCAGCGAGTGCGGGTCGTTGGCCTGGGTTTCGACGTTGACCGACTGGTAGCCATAGAGCGGATCCATGATCGGCGGCAGCACCAGGCTGGCCGGGTCGGCGCGAGAGAAGCCGCCGTTTCGGTCGATCGACCACTGCATGGGCGTGCGCACACCGTCGCGGTCACCCAGGTAGATATTGTCGCCCATGCCGATTTCGTCACCGTAATACAGGGTCGGTGTGCCGGGCATGGACAGCAGCAGGCTGTTGAGCAATTCGACCCGGCGGCGGTCACGTTCGAGCAGCGGCGCCAGGCGACGACGAATGCCGAGGTTGATCCGCGCGCGGCTGTCGGCCGCGTAGTAGTTCCACAGGTAATCGCGCTCACGGTCGGTGACCATTTCCAGGGTCAGTTCATCGTGGTTGCGCAGGAAGATCGCCCATTGGCAGTTGGCTGGAATGGCAGGCGTCTGGCGCAGAATGTCGGTGACCGGAAAGCGGTCTTCCTGCGCCAGTGCCATGTACATGCGTGGCATCAACGGGAAATGGAACGCCATGTGGCACTCGTCGCCGTTGTCGCCGTGAGCATCGCCGAAGTACAGCTGGGTATCCTCGGGCCACTGGTTGGCCTCGGCCAGCAGCATGCGGTCCGGGTAGTTGGCGTCGATCTCGGCACGGATCTGCTTGAGCACCTGGTGGGTTTCGGGCAGGTTCTCGTTGTTGGTGCCGTCGCGCTCGATCAGGTACGGGATGGCATCCAGGCGCAGGCCGTCGATGCCCATGTCCAGCCAGTAGCGCATGACGTCAATGACTGCTTTCATCACTTGCGGGTTGTCGAAATTCAAATCCGGCTGGTGCGAATAGAAACGGTGCCAGAAGTATTGGCCTGCGACGGGGTCCCAGGTCCAGTTGGACTTCTCGGTATCGAGAAAGATGATTCGCGTTCCGTCGTATTTCTCGTCGCTGTCGGACCACACATAGAAATCGCGAGCCTTGGAGCCCTTCTTGGCCTTGCGCGCGCGCTGAAACCAGGGGTGCTGGTCGGAAGTGTGGTTGATCACCAGCTCGGTGATCACACGCAAGCCGCGCTTGTGCGCCTCGCTGATGAAACGTCGCACATCGGCCAACGTGCCGTAGTCCGAGTGCACCGCCTTGTACTCGGCGATGTCGTAGCCGTCGTCGCGACGCGGCGACGGGTAGAACGGCAGCAGCCAAATGGTATTGACGCCCAGATCGGCGATGTAATCGAGTTTGGCGATCAACCCCGGAAAGTCACCGATGCCGTCGTTGTCGGAGTCGAAGAACGACTTGACGTGGACCTGATAGATAACCGCATCCTTGTACCAGAGCGGATCATCGATGAACGCTTGCGACCGAGGCTTTTTCGCCATTGTGGATTCCCTGTAGTGAGCAGCGTGTCTGGAGCGGCTGGACATCGCCTGGAGCAGCGTGAGACACCGAGTGCGGCGTACGACGTGGCACTTGCCTACGGCTGTACGCGGGTGATCCTCCAGATACCGAACGGTTGATAGGCAGGGTCGATCCGCATGAACTGATTCTTGCCGTGCCACGTCCAGCGATGCCCGGTCATCAGGTCTTCGCCGTTGGTGGCCGCATCGTCGTCCAGGCCCAACTCCCACAGCGGCAGCTCGAAATGGGCTTCCTGGACGTTGTGTGGATCGAGGCTCACGGCGACCAGCACATAGTTGCTGCGGTCAGCGGTCCGCTTGCCGAAATACAGGACGTTATCGTTGTAGCACTGAAAGAACTCGACGCCCAGATGTGTTTGCAACGCCGGGTTCTGACGGCGAATCCGGTTGAGCTGGGCGATCTCGGCAATGATGTTGCCGGGGGCGGTGAAGTCACGCGGGCGGATCTCGTACTTCTCCGAGTCCAGATACTCTTCCTTGCCAGGGATGGGCGCCGATTCACACAGTTCGAAACCCGAATACATGCCCCACAGGCCGGAGCCCATGGTCGCCAGCGCCGCGCGGATGAGGAACCCGGCGCGGCCGTTGTCGTGCAGGAAGAACGGGTTGATGTCCGGCGTGTTGACGAAGAAGTTCGGCCGGTAGCAGTGCGCCCACGGTGCCTGGTTGAGCTGGGTGAAATAGGTGGTCAGCTCCGGCTTGGTATTGCGCCAGGTGAAGTAGGTGTAGCTCTGCGAGTAACCGACCTTGCCCAGGCGCGCCATCATGGCTGGCTTGGTGAACGCCTCTGCAAGGAACATCACGCTTGGGTCTTTGCTGCGGATATCGGCGATCAGCCATTGCCAGAATGGCAGCGGCTTGGTGTGCGGGTTGTCGACGCGAAAGATCTTCACGCCTTCCTCGACCCAGCCCCACACCACGTCGCGCAGCTCGGTCCACAGGCCCGGCACTGCGTCGGCAGCGTAGAAGTCGACGTTGACGATGTCCTGGTATTTCTTCGGCGGGTTTTCCGCATAGCGGATGGTGCCGTCCGGGCGCCAGCTGAACCAGCCCGGGTGCTCTTTGAGCCACAGGTGGTCTTGGGAGCACTGGATGGCGAAGTCCAGCGCGATTTCCAGACCGTGCTCGGCCGCCGCGGCCACCAGCCTGCGGAAGTCTTCACGCGTGCCCAGCTGCGGGTGAATGGCCTCGTGCCCACCCTCGGCGCTGCCGATGGCATAAGGGCTGCCTGGATCGTCCGGGCCGGCGGTCAGGGAGTTGTTCGGGCCCTTGCGGTGAGCGCGTCCGATGGGATGGATCGGCGGGAAATACAGCACGTCGAAATTCATGTCGCGAATCATCGGCAGACGGCTGTGCACGTCATTGAAGGTGCCATGACGAGCTTTGTCATCGGTGATCGAGCGCGGAAACAACTCGTACCAGCTGGCGAACTGCGCGAGTTCGCGTTCTACGTCCAGGGCATATTCGACACTGGAGCAGAGGAACGCGCGCGAGTCCGCCAGGGACATCAAGGCTTGGGTGTCACGCTGCAACAGCAGCGCGACCTTGGCGTCCTGATCCAGCCCCTGCAATTCGTCGTGCAACTGGCGCAGTTGGCGTGCCAGGGTATCCTGGCTGCGGCTGGCGGCCTGCTCGAGGTGCACGCGGCCTTCTTCAAGTTCTAGGTCGATGGTCACGCCAGCGGCGTACTTCTTTTCCAGTTCGTAGCGGTAGCTGGCGAACTGGTCGATCCAGGCGTCGATGCAATAGGCATGGGTGCCGACGCTGTCGACGACCAGCTCGGCTTCCCAGCTGTCGTTGCCCAGCTCGCGCATGGCAGTGCTGTGCCAGGTGTCGGTGCCCGCCTCATGCCAGCGCAGGACCACGGCCAGCTTGTCGTGACCGTCGGCGTAGACCTTGGTGCTGACCGTGACCGTCTGGCCGACGATGGCCTTGACGGCAAATTGACCACCGTCAATGACAGGCTGCGTGTCTTCGATCACGATCCGAGGCAGCAGCAGCGCCTGGGACAGGCTCAGCACGTGGTCTGGCGTCTGTTCGTCGGTCGCGTTCTGGTCCGCTTGGAAAGTCTGATCAGCCGTCATCGAGCCTCGCTCCTGTGCGTCACCTGGACGCTGTTGTGCTTGTGCAAGCGGTGAAGTGAACCGGGTTTGTCTTTCGCTTAGGTTCGGAGCCAAGCCTCGAGGGAAAGTTCATATGCTTTTACACGTTGCAACGCGCTTGGACGGACCGAAATCGTTGTAAACGATGTCTACCACAGGCATATGTCCATTACCCACCAGAGGCCGCCCTATGAACCTTCCCCTTCCGCCTGAACCAACGGATCCGAACATCGACGAACCTCCCCTGCCGGACGTGCCACCCACGGTGCCTCAAGACGATCCGGACGGTGTCCCGGTGCAACCGACCGTGCCACCCACCCCGATTGGCGACCCTCCCATCGACCCTGCGCCGATCCAGGCCTGAACCCGGCACTGGTCACCGGCAAGCCATGTGCGCATGGCCTGCCGGCTGTGCGCACCGCTGTGGCATAGTGCGGCCCTCGCCCATGGACCCAGGCCGGTCATGAAACGCTACGAGCAGTTTGCCCACCACATCGCCGAGCTCATTCGCACCGGCGTGCTGAAGCCCGACGAGCGCGTGCCCTCCGTGCGACATGCCAGCCAGACTCAGGGTGTCAGCCCCTCTACGGTGTTCCAGGCCTATTACCTGCTCGAGCGACGCGGAATGATCCGCGCCCGTCCGCGTTCCGGCTACTTCGTCAATGCCTTGGCCGAACGATCGCTGGAGGAGCCCTCGGCGACCTCGCAGGTGCTGGCCGAGTCGACCGATGTCGACGTCAGTGAGCTGGTGTTTTCCATCCTCGATTCGATCAAGGATCCGAACACGGTGCCACTGGGGTCTGCCTTTCCCAGCCCTGACCTGTTTCCATTGCCGCGCCTGGCGCGCTCGCTGGCCAGTACCAGCCGAGCCATGCACCCGCGCGAAACGGTCACCGATCTGTCGCCGGGCAGCCCCGAGCTGCGCCGGCAGATCGCCTTGCGCTACAACATAGCCGGCATCAACCTGCCGGTCGATGAGTTGCTGATCACCAACGGCGCACTGGAAGCCTTGAACCTGTGCCTGCAGGCGGTGACCGAGCCGTGCGACATGGTGGCGATCGAGGCACCGGCGTTCTACGCCTGCCTGCAAGTGCTGGAACGGCTCAAGCTCAAGGCGGTTGAAATTCCCACCCATCCGCGCGACGGGTTGGACGTGGATGCCTTGGCCAACGCTCTGCAGCGCCTGCCGATCAAGGCATGCTGGTGCATGCCGACGTTCCAGAATCCGATCGGTGCAAGCATGCCGGAGGCGCGCAAGCGTCAACTGGTAGCGCTGCTGCATGAACACCAGGTGCCCTTGATCGAAGATGACGTGTACGCCGAGCTGTACTTCGGCCAACACGCGCCGCGCCCGGCCAAGGCCTATGACAGCGATGGCTGGGTGCTGCATTGCGGATCGTTCGCCAAAAGCCTGGCACCCGGGTACAGGATCGGCTGGGTCGCTGCCGGACGCTTTGCGCAGAAAGTCGAGCGCCTGAAGATCATGACCTCGATCTGCGCTTCGGTGCCGGGTCAGGCGGCCATTGCCGACTACCTTCAACACGGCGGCTATGATCGACACCTGCATCGGTTGCGCGGTGCACTGCAGGGCCAGCAGCAAGCAATGATGGCGGCCATCGCGCGTTATTTTCCCCAAGACACCCGGGTAAGTCGCCCCGAGGGTGGGTACTTCCTGTGGCTCGAATTGCCGACAAGAGTCGATTCGCTGCAGTTGTTTCGCCTGGCGTTGGCGCAAGGCATCAGCATTGCGCCGGGCCCGATCTTTTCCGCCAGCGGCCGATTCGGCAACTGCATTCGTTTGAACTACGGCTCGCCGATGGGCAAGGTTCAGTTGGCCGCCATGCAGACGCTGGGCAATCTGGTCCGCGAGTTGGCCTGAGCCGCACGCGCAATCAGCTGCAGCAAATGACACACCGTGCATTGAACGACGTACCGCGGCGCTCTCTTCGCGGCCGCTGACCGCTCCTACGGGGGATTCGGGTTCTTGGCCGACCGGGGGATGCGGTGGAACCGAGAACCTGTAGCAGCGGCGCAAGCCGCGTCCGGGAGCGCCGCGCACTGGTGTGGATCAAAAATCAAATGTGTGCGATCAGCGGCTACAATAGCAAGCAAGCTAGGCACCGATCACACCCGCGCGCAACCCGTTCCATGCGCCTGCGCAGCGCTCTATTCCGGCACTGTCGGTTGAAACCCGAACCCACTTGGGGCAGTCTTGCATGCAGCCCGGCTCACGGACCGCTCCAACCCTGGCATGCAGCCGTATTGACACCCATTCGGCACCACTGCTAAACATTAACTACCCAGTTAGTTTTGCCTCACTCCAGCGCACGCAGCGTCGCCTGCACCGGGGTGAAAACGAAGCCAACGGTTCCAATGCTTCATAATAAAAACAACGGAGACACAGCATGGCGCATGCTCAGTCAGAATCGCACGGCTCGCAGCAAACCAAGAAGGCCACCGCCAGCGGTTGGGTCGGTTCCGCTCTGGAATACTACGACTTCTTTATCTATGCCCAGGCCGCGGCGTTGATCTTTCCGCAAATCTTCTTTCCCAACACCGACCCCAAGGTCGCCATTGTCGCCTCGTTGGCGACCTACGGCGTAGGCTACGTTGCACGCCCCATCGGCGCGTTCTTCCTCGGCCACTGGGGCGATACCCGCGGCCGCAAGAACGTATTGCTGTTGTGCATGTTCCTGATGGGCTTCGCCACCATGGCCGTCGGCCTGCTGCCGACCTACAGCCAGGTCGGCCTCTGGGCACCGGCCATGCTGGTGGTACTGCGCTTGATCCAGGGCTTCGCGGTCGCGGGGGAGATCTCCGGAGCCAGTTCCATGGTCCTGGAACACGCGCCGTTCGGACGGCGAGGTTTCTACGCCAGTTTCACCTTGCAGGGCGTGCAGGCCGGGCAAATCTTCGCCGCAGCGATTTTCCTTCCGTTGGCCTATTTCATGCCGGACGAAGCGTTCAACTCGTGGGGCTGGCGTATTCCGTTCCTGCTCAGTGCCGTGGTGCTGATCGCCGGCTACATCATTCGCCGCGAGGTCAGTGAAACCCCGGCCTTCGAAACTCAGGAAGCGCGGGCCACCATCACCAAGTCGCCGGTCCTGGAGGCTTTCAAGCACAGCTGGCGGAACATGGGCCTGGTCATGTGCATGGCGCTGATGAACGTGATTCCGGTGGTCGCGACCATCTTCGGCGCCGCGTACGCGGTGCAACCGGCCTACGGCATCGGTTTCGCAAAGAGCGTGTACCTGTGGATCCCGGTGATCGGCAACATCGTGGCGGTGTGCGTGATCCCGTTCGTGGGTAACCTCTCGGACCGGATCGGCCGCCGTCCGATGATCATCGGTGGCGCACTGAGCTCCGGCATCCTGTCGTTCTTCTACCTGTATGCGATCAGCGTGCATAACGTACCGCTGGCCATCGGCATGTCGATTCTGATGTGGGGCGTGTTCTACCAGGGCTACAACGCGGTGTTTCCAAGTTTCTACCCTGAGCTTTTCGAAACCCGCTACCGCGTCTCGGCCATGGCCATTTCGCAGAATGTCGGCACGCTGATCACCGCCATGCTTCCGGTGCTGTTCGCCGCGATGGCTCCACCGGGCTCCGCCAACATCCCCATGGTAGTGGGTTCACTGGCCTTGGGTGTGTGCTGCATCGCAGCGTTGGCAGCGTTCTGTGCCAAGGAGACCTATCGCATCCCGTTGAACGAGCTGGGCAAGCCAGGCGCCGCTGCAGTGGACCCGCAGGCGTATGAGCGCAGTCGCCAGGAGGCTTTCAGTTCGGTGCGCTGATCTACCCCCGCATCACCCGAAGGCCCCTGCACATGCAGGGGCCTTTTTCGTTCTAACCGCCCGGATTGGTGTACTGCGCATACACCGCGAACACACCCAGCAACACCCACAGCACACTGAACAGGAACGGCGATCTCATGGAGAACAGCAACGCTCCGCGCCAGCGCTTTTCACTCGACTCGCGTTCGCTGAACAGCGGCGACTCGTCATAGGCCGCGCCCATCGCCGGCTCGCTGTCCAGCAACTGGCTCTGCTTGAAATGCCAATGGTCGATGATGTCGTAGGCCGAGCGGATGCCCGGCCAGGCATGCAGCGAGCTGACCAGGCCGAACAGCGCCAGCAGCGGCGGCACGACCAGGGTGAACAGCTTGCCCCACTCCGGGTTCAGGTTGGCCATGGACGAGGCATAGGCAATGACCAGGAAAGACTGTGCGGACAGATAGGCGTCGGTGCGGTTGGAAAGAATGGAGGTTTCGTACTGGATCTCCTTGCGGTAGAAGTCCAGGCGATCCTTGGGGCTGCCGAACATCAGCACATCGGCTGCCGCGTCGGCTCTGGCAGGCGTCTGAATGTCATCGACGATAATCTGCGACATGTCTGCATTCCTTTTGCGGTAAGGCTCATCGGAAAGCCTGCGGCGGGATTGGTTCAGCGCAGCCGACCGGCGGGTACGGTCATTGAAATCGTAAAAATGTGAAATATCCCCCTACACCTTTTTGCAACTTGTCAGGTCATATGACATCCTAACTCATGATTGAATGACCCCCTGATCCATCCACAAAAACAACAAAGGGAATTCACCCAATGACGAGTACCCACTCGCTCGAAAAAAAGGCGGCCGCTCCCACGACTCGCATGGGCCGCCTTGCCAAGATCATCGGACCGGGCATTATCGCCGTGCTGTCATGGCTGGGCGCCGGTGACTTGATCACCTCCTCCGTGGCGGGCGCCAACTACGGCTATGCCATGATGTGGGTGCTGGCAGTATCGCTACTGCTCAGATTCCTCATCGTCAACATCATTGCCCGCTTCCAACTGTGCAACAACCAGGGCATGACCATCCTGCAGGGCTATGCACAACTGCACCCTTTCTTCGCCTGGTTCATGCTGGGCTACGCATTGATCATGGGCCACTTGACCAACGCCTACATGATCAAGGGCGCTGGCGAAGCATTGGCCACCCTGCTGCACATCAATCAGCCTTTGTTGGCATCCTTTGCCGTGGTACTGGGTGTGTGGCTGCTGGTGGGACGCAACGTCTATTCGCTGATCGAAGGCGTGATGAAAGGGCTGCTGGCCTTGATGACCCTGGCTTTCATGGCCTTGGCGATCATGTCCAAACCGGACGTGGGCGGCATCCTGGCCGGGACCATCGGCTTCAGCATTCCACCGGATGAAGGCGTGCATGGCGCGCTGCTGGTCGCGGTATCGGTGATCGGTGCGGTGGCCGGCTCGATCGCCAACTTCGTCCACCCCTACGTAATGCGCCAGAAAGGCTGGGTAGGCCCTGAACACAAGCGCATCCAGCGTAACGACCTGCTGTTCGCGGTGTTCGTCGGCATTATCATCAACCTGGCCATCTGGGTGGTGGGTGCGGAAATCCTGCGTCCCAACGGTATCGAAGTGAAGACCCTGGACGACTTGGGCTCGGCACTGCAGATGTTCTTCGGCACCGGCGGCTGGCTGATCTTCTTCGTCGGCGTGTTCGCCACGCTGTTCGCCAGCATCGCTGGCAAGACCACTGCCTTCCCGATGCTGATCACCGATGCCTTCCAGCACATCCGTCCGGAGCGTCGCGAGAAGTACGGCAAGGAGTTCCATCATGACCCGATGCACAAATGGTTCATGCTGTTCATTCTGGTCACGCCACTGGTGTGGTCGCTGCCAGGCATGCCCGACTTCGTGACCCTGACCATCGGCGTGAACGCGCTGAACATCATTGGTTTGCCGGTGATTTCCCTTGGCCTGCTGATCATGTCCAACCAGAAGAAGCTGCTCGGTAAATATCGCAACAACTGGTTCGAAAACATCGCGCTGGGCTTCGCCACCATCCTCGCCGTATGGGTCGCTTTCCAGCTGGGCATGCAATTGCTCGCTTGATCGCCCCTTCCCCCCTGTGAGCGGCCGACGGCCGCCCCCACCAAGTTAGCCAAGCATGCCGTTCGTCGGCATGCGGGCACCTCCTGGCCTCCCCCATAGCCCAATGCCTGAAGCATTCACGAACAAGGAGAGCTCCATGAAAAGCCAGAAATACATCACCACAGCGTTGCTCGCAGGCTTGTTGGCTGCTGCAGCCGTACCGGCCATGGCCGACAACAGCACCGGTCCGACCAACCCAGCCGCCAAGGGCACCGTACCTTCAGCGGTAGGTGTGCCGGCGGGGACCGATGCCGGTATGGCTAATCGTAATACCGACGGCACTGCCGCGCCGCGAAACGGCACCAGCACCGACATCAAGCCGCAGAACACCGGCAACCCCGAAGGCAGTTCAATGGGTGGCGCAACGACCGAACCTGGTTCGGGCGCCATGGACGGTGGTGACGGCACCGGGTCCGAAGGCGGCAAGCGCTGATCGGCCACGCATCCAGCCACCTCGGGAGAACACCATGAGCGAACACACACCTGCACCGAACACGGTCGAGCGTGATACCGACGATTCGCAGGGCAACCACCCCGAAGATCCGCTACTCGACTCCAAGCCTGACAAGACCGGGGATCCAACCACCCCTGAAGGCAATCGCTTCAGTCCCGATTTCAAATCGGACCCTGAAGTCGACCCCGGCAGTGCGGACGACGAAGAAACCGACGCCGATATCGACACAGCAGGCGGCTGACCCACGCCGCCACCTCGGCTGACCGTTCGCTCAGCGGCTGATACGGCTGCGCTCGTTGCGCACGTCGAATATCAGCTGCCGAGCGACCTCCGAACTGATCAGACCCTGCTCCCTGAAACCCTCGACCTTGCCAATGATCTGCACCGCTGCCTGATCCAGGTCCCTGGACGCTGCGGTATGCAGGTTGCGTATTTCCTGGGAAATGATCCGACTGACCTGTTCACCCTGGTCCGGACCCCCGCCCGCGCCGTTATCAAGCATTTCAAGATCTCCCTTCATCGGTTCACGATGGGTGGGCGTCCAGCCCATATCCCATTCAACCTAGATGTGTACCCCGAGCGCTGGCTACTTCGCAATAGCCACTACGCAAACAATCGCTCGGCGGGAGCATATTCCCGATCAACGTCGCGCGCAGATCACGCCTGTCTCAGGGTGCAACGGGAGGCACATAGGCCAAGGTCGTGCCCAGCGCCCAAAGCAGGAACAGCACCAGGGGCGCATGCACCAGCAGCTGCACAAACGAGAAACCGATCAAGTCACGCGCTTTCAAGCCCAACACGCCGAGCAGAGGCAGCATATAGAACGGATTGATCAGATTCGGCAAGGCTTCGGCAGCGTTGTAGATCTGCACGGCCCAGCCCAGGTGATATTGCAGCTCGTTGGCCACCTGCATGACGTAGGGCGCCTCGATGATCCACTTGCCCCCGCCCGACGGGATGAAGAACCCGAGCACTGCCGAATAGACGCCCATCAACAGTGCATAGGTATCGTGCGAGGCGATCTGTACGAAGAAAGTGGAGATATGGTGAGCCAGGGTCTGTGCATCGCCACCCTTGACCGTGGTCATGATCGCGGCGATCGAGCCGTACAGGGGAAACTGGATCAGCACCCCGGTGGTGGTCGGCACTGCACGCGCCACTGCATCGAGAAAGCTGCGCGGACGCCAATGCAGCAGCAGGCCCAGCATGATGAACAGGAAATTGTAGGTATTGAGCCCGGAGATCGCGGTGATCGCCGGCTTGGTGGAAAACTCGTGGAACAGCCACCCCGCGGCCAGCAATACCAGAAAGATGGTGATCAGCGGGCTGTATTCCAGCCATTCGCCAGGTCGACTGCGCTTGTTCAGGGGCGGCAGACTGAAAGCCGGGTCGATGCCACAGGCCTCGGCGTCCCGGGCAGAGTTGGGGCCCGGGGCCGTGGCGTAGGCCACCACCAACGAAACCAGCACCAGTGCCAGCAGCAATACACCCGACTGCCAGAGGAAAATCGTCTGGGTAAACGGAATCACACCGGTGATCGACAGGATCGACGGTGGCAGGCTGGCGGGGTTGGCCTGCAACTGCGCCGCCGACGACGACAACCCGAGCGCCCAAACCGCACCCAGCCCCAGGTACGCCGCCGCGCCGGCCGCGCGGTAGTCCATGCGCAGGTCGGTCCGTCGTGCCAATGCCCGCACCAGCAGCCCGCCGAAAACCAGCGACAGCCCCCAGTTGAGCAACGACGCCACCATCGATATCAGCGCCACCCAGGCCACGGCCGAGCGGCCATTGCGAGGGATGCGCGCGAGGCGATCGATCAGCTTCACCGCAGGTGGCGAACTGGCGACCACGTAGCCACCAATCACCACGAAGGCCATCTGCATGGTGAACGGGATCAGGCTCCAGAATCCGTCGCCAAAGGCTGTTGCCGTTGCGGTCGGCGTGCCGCCGATGGCCAGTGCTCCCAGTGCCACCAGCAACACCGCAACGGCGGCGAATACGTAGGAATCAGGGAACCAGCGCTCGGCCCAGCTCGAACAGCGCAGGGCGAAGCGAGCGTAGCGGCTCTCTTCAAGTTGTGCAGACATGGTGGTGTTTCCCTTGTTCTTATAGGTATGAGATCGGCTGAAGGCAGTGGTGGAACGTAATCAGAAACTCATTTCAACGACGTCGTCGGCGATGATCAGCTTGCCGGCCGTCTTCGCCTTGATCTCATCGATACTGACACCGGGCGCACGCTCCTTGAGAATGAACGCGCCGTCTTCGATCTCCAGGTAGGCCAGGTCCGTGAGTACCTTGCGAATGCACCCGGCACCGGTCAGCGGCAGTGTGCACAACGGCAGCAGCTTCGACTCGCCATCCTTGGAGGCATGGGTCATGGTGACGATGATGTTCTCTGCGCCGGCCACCAGGTCCATCGCCCCACCCATACCCTTGACCAGCTTGCCGGGGATCATCCACGAGGCAATGTTGCCCTGTACGTCCACTTCGAAAGCACCGAGCACGGTGAGGTCGACATGGCCGCCGCGGATCATCGCAAACGACTGCGCAGAGTCGAAGATGGACGCGCCGGCGCGTGCCGTCACGGTCTGTTTGCCGGCGTTGATCATGTCGGCGTCGACGGTAGCCTCGGTGGGAAATTCGCCCATGCCCAGCAGACCGTTTTCCGACTGCAGCATGACGTCGATGCCGGCCGGCACGTAGTTGGCCACCAGGGTAGGTATGCCGATCCCCAGGTTCACGTAGAAACCGTCTTGCAGTTCGCGCGCCACGCGCTGGGCCATCTGTTCGCGAGTAAGTGCCATTTGGAAAACCTCTTGTGGAGCAGAGCAGATGGGAGCAATCAGGCCTTGAGGGTGCGCTTTTCGATGCGCTTCTCGAAGGTGCCCTGGATCACTCGGTCGACGTAGATGCCTGGCGTGTGGATGTGCTCGGGCAGGAGCACGCCGGGTTCGACGATTTCTTCGACCTCGACCACGGTGATGCGCCCGGCGCTTGCCGCCAGCGGGTTGAAGTTCTGGGCGGTGTGACGATAGATGACGTTGCCGAAATGGTCGGCCTTCCAGCCCTTGACGATGGCGAAGTCGCCGGTGATGGCCTGCTCGAGAATGTACTGGCGGCCATTGAATTCACGTATTTCCTTGCCTTGCGCTATCGGTGTGCCGTAGCCGGTAGCCGTGAAGAACGCGGGGATGCCGGCGCCGCCTGCGCGCATCTTTTCCGCCAGGGTGCCTTGAGGGGTGAGTTCGACTTCCAGCTCGCCATCGAGCAACTGTCGCTCGAACAGGGCGTTTTCGCCGACATAAGAGGCGATCATCTTGCGAATCTGCCGGTCTTCGAGCAGCACGCCAAGGCCAAAGCCGTCGACGCCGCAGTTGTTGGACACCACCGTAAGGTCGCGGACACCCAGTCGCTTGATTTCGGCAATGAGGTTTTCCGGAATGCCACACAGGCCGAACCCACCGGCCAGTACGGTCATGCCATCACGCAGGCCTTCGAGTGCCTGGGCATAGGTTGCCACTCGTTTATCGAGTCCAGCCATGATTGTTCGCCTTGTTTTGTTTGTTATGGCGCCGTCACGTCGGCAACGGCAAGCGTGACGGTATCTTCTCCCCACGGTGGTAATTTGTTAATTTTGTTTTTCTTGGGGATTGATTGGTTTTGCAAATAGATGAACGTCAAACAACTGCGCGCTTTTCTCGCCGTCGCCCAAGCCCTGAGCTTTGCCCAGGCTGGTGAAAAACTGCATCTCTCGCAGCCCGCCCTGAGCTTGACGATAAAAGGCCTGGAAGAAGACCTGGGCGGCGCGCTGCTGATCCGCACCACGCGCAGCGTCAGCCTGACGCCGGAAGGCGAGGTGCTGGTGCCTCTGGCCCGCCGCTTGCTGGCGGACTGGGACAATACCGAAGAGCTGCTGCGCCAGCACTTCACCCTGCAGTTGGGCAAAGTGTCCATCGCGGCCATGCCGTCGTTCGCCGGCAACCTGCTGCCGGCAGCACTGCGGATCTTTCGCGACCGGCACCCGAGGGTCAATGTTGCCGTGCATGATGTGATCAACGAGCACGTGGTGGAGATGGTCCGCCATCGGCGGGTCGAACTGGGCATAGGCTTCGAGCCGGAAAGCACCTCGTCGCTGGTGTTCACCCCCTTCTACACCGATCGGTTCGTGGCGGTGGTGGCGGCCGATTCACCGCTGGCCGAGCAACCGATGCTCACCTGGGAGACCCTGCTCGCTCACGATTTCATTGCCCTGCAGCGCCCTTCTGCGGTTCGCCTGCTGCTGGAAAGCGCCATCAGCGAGCAGCACGGCAAGCTTGCGGTGGCATTCGAGAGCCACCAGTTGAGCACCATCGGCCGCATGGTTGCCCACGGCCTGGGGGTGAGCGCGGTGCCGGCATTGTGCATCGAGCAGATGCATGAACTGGGTGCGCGCTGCGTGCCGTTGGAGTCACCGCGCATCGAACGGCGCATCGGCCTGATGCGCCTGCCCGATCACAAGCTGTCGGCCGCCGCGCACGCGTTGATGGAGGTGCTGCTGGAGCACACGGCGCAGCGCCGACTGGGTTGAACCGCAGCTTCATCGCACTGCCCAACCCTGCAGCGATGGCGCGTTTACCATGTTATCAATCACGGAGCATTGCGATGAACAGCATCAGCCTGGCCGGCAGGCCGGTCGCGAGAATCGGCCAAGGCACTTGGCGCATGGGCGAGGATCCTGCCCGTGCGCAACAGGAAATCGCCGCGCTGCAGCAAGGTATCGACCTGGGCATGACCCTGCTCGACACCGCTGAAATGTACGGCGAAGGCGGCGCCGAAAAAATCGTCGGGCAAGCCATCCAAGGGCGTCGTGACGAAGTCATGCTGGTCAGCAAGGTCTACCCGCACAACGCCAGCAGCCAGGGCGTGATCAAGGCGTGCGAGCGCAGCCTGCAGCGTCTGAACACCGAGCGCATCGACCTGTATCTGTTGCACTGGCGCGGTCAGTATCCCCTGAGCGAAACGGTGGAAGCGTTCGAGCGGCTGCAGGCCCAGGGCAAGATCGGCCGTTGGGGCGTGTCGAATTTCGATGTCGATGACATGACCGAGCTGGACGACGCCGGATGCGCGACCAACCAGGTGCTGTACAACCTGGAAGAGCGCGGCATTGAATTCGACCTGTTGCCGTGGTGCGCGAAGCAGGCGATGCCATTGATGGCGTATTGTCCGATTGCCCAGGGCGGTCGCCTGCTGGACCAACCCGCCTTGCGCCAGGTAGCCGAGCGTCACGGCATCACGCCGGCCCAGGCATGCCTGGCCTGGGTCGTGCGCCACGACAACGTGATCGCGATCCCCAAGGCTTCCACGCCCGAGCACGTAAGGCTGAATGCGGCGGCCTTGCAGGTGAAGCTCGACGAAGCAGATCTAGCCTCGCTGGATGCCGCTTACCCACCACCCCTGCGCAAGCAGCGCCTCAACATGGTTTGAACGCAGGAATCCGAGGCCGCAACGCGGCGTAGAGCGCTGACGGATCAATCGTCGAGCGGCTGCGGCGCCTTGCTCGGCTTGGCCGCCTTGCCCGGCTTGCTGGCGGGCTCCTGTGCAGCAGGCACTGCCGCCGCGGGTGCACTGGCGTCCTTTTCCGCTGCCGGCAACTGGTCGATGGTGCTGAACAGCTGTGAAGGCTCGACGTAACCCGCCTGTTCGAGCTTCTTCTCGCCATCCTTGCCCAACAGCACGAACTTCTGGCTGGACCCGGCACCCAGTTTCAAGTCGCGGATCAGCGACATGGTGGCCTGTGGGTCGAGATCCTTGCCGTCACGCTGGCCGATGGTATTGATCACGGTGTACAGGACCATGCCGCGCTGCTTGAAGCCGTCGCGGTTGGCGGGTTCTTCCAGCGCCTTGCGCAGCTTCAGCAGGTTGGGATCCACCGAGCTGGGAGCAATGACCACCAGCGGCCGGGCCCTCCCGCGGTCCTGGGCCAGGGGGCTGTCGCCATCGGCGGCCAGCAAGGGCGCCGCGAACGCGAACAGTGTGGCGAGGGTCAGCGACCGGATCATCATGCTGCATCTCCTTGACGTATCGATGGCCTCATCATTGCAGAGATTTCGCCTCGGTGCGACCCGTGCCCAGGCGGCTGAACAGGCTGCTGCCGAACACGTTGATCAACAGCCCGACCATGACCAGCGCTCCACCCCACCACTGCAGGGCACCCAGGCGCTCGCCAAGAATCCAGGCCGAAGAACTCAAGCCTACCACCGGCACCAGCAATGAAAACGGCGCTACCTTGCCGGCCGGATAGCGCGACAACAGCTTGCTCCACAAGCTGTAGCCAAGCACCGTAGCTACCGCAGCCAGATAGACCAGGCTACCGATGGATTTCCAGCCGATGCCCAACAGCGATTGCTGGATCAGTGCCGGACCTTCCAGCCACAGCGACAAGGCGAAGAACGGCAAGGGCGGAATCAATGCGCCCCAGATCACCAGAGCGACCAGGTCGATGTTGCCGAAGCGGCGGGTGATGACATTGCCCATCGCCCACATCGACGCTGCGCACAGGGTCAGCAAGACCGCCATCAACGGCGTGGCCTGATCGCTTTCCAGGCCGATCATCGCCAGCCCTCCAGCCGCCACCAGCAAGCCCACCACGCTGGCGGCGCGCAGGCGCTCGCCAATGAACAGCGCAGCGAAGAACAAGGTGAAGAAGGCCTGGGATTGCAGCACCAGCGAGGCCAGGCCGGCGGGCATGCCATTGGCCATGGCCTCGAACAGAAACGCGAACTGGCCCAGGGAAATGGTCGCGCCATAGGCAATCAGCCAGCGCAGTGGCAGGTTCGGCCGGCGGATGAAGAACACCGCGGGAATCGCCACCAGGGTGAAGCGCAGGCCGCCCAGCAGCATCGGCGGCAAGCCATCGAGACCGTAGCGAATCACCACGAAATTCAAACCCCAGACAACGATCACGACCAGGGCCAACATCAGGTCTCTAGGTGCCACGGTACCTCCACAGGTTCAGGTCAGTCCGTACGGATAAGCCCAACCATTCTTGCCTATCGCGGACCCTGGCGGGAACCTGTTTCAAAACTTTTCTGAAGCTGGCCACGTTGCGAGTGTTCGGCACCCCTTCTCGCTTGAGCTAGAGTGGGAGCACAGTGCCCTATGAGGAATCGAACGATGCGTGTGTTCTGGATGATGCTGGCCGCGGCAAGCCTGTCGGGTTGTACCTCGTTTCGCGCTGATTCGGAGCACCTGAAAGCCGTGCCGGCCGAACGGCTGTCGGCCTGGCAACAAACGCTGTCGCCATCGAGCGAGCTGGTGGTGGACCGTGATATCGGCATGCTGGGCGGCGGCTGCTACGTGGCACTGCTGATCGACCGTGAACCCGCCGCGCTGCTGGCCGTGGGTGAAGTGGCGACCTTTCACCTGCCACCGGGCGAACACATCGTCGGCATCACCACCGACAAGCAGGGTGGCCTGCTGTGCAGCAAAGGCCGCCTGAACCGCGAACTGCGCCTGCAGGC
Source organism: Pseudomonas baltica (assembly GCF_014235765.1). Classification (GTDB taxonomy): domain Bacteria; phylum Pseudomonadota; class Gammaproteobacteria; order Pseudomonadales; family Pseudomonadaceae; genus Aquipseudomonas; species Aquipseudomonas baltica. The sequence goes on along the minus strand of NZ_JACMYH010000001.1, from coordinate 364,709 downwards.
GCAGCCCGGCGAGCGCCAGCACCTGCGTATCGTCAGCGAAGCCAAGACAGGCTTCGGCATCGTGCTGGATCCGCGCTGAGGTCGGTGCAACCTTATTGCCTCACTCTGCTCACGTCAGGAGTCGTCATGCCCAGCAACCAGAACAGCCGCAACGAGCACCACCAGCCTGTCGGTCACGCCCTTCCCGAGTGGAGCCCTCGCCCTCGCCCGGCCCACGACGTCATCGAAGGACGCTATTGCCGGCTCGAGCCACTGAACGCTGCGGCCCACGCCGAAGAGCTGTTCAGCGGCTATTGCCAACAGACCGATGGCAGCGACTGGACCTACCTGCCGGTCGGCCCGTTTGCCGACCTGGACAGCTACCGCAGTCACCTGCAACACGCGGCAGCCAGCCAGGATCCACAACACTGGGCGGTGATCGACCTGCGCACCCAGCGCGCGGTGGGCACCTTGGCCTTGATGCGCATGGACCCGGCCAATGGCGTCATCGAGGTCGGCCATGTGACGTTCTCGCCGCTGATGAAACGCACCCCTCTGTCGACCGAAGCGCAGTACCTGTTGATGCGCCGGGTGTTCGACGAACTGGGTTACCGCCGCTACGAGTGGAAATGCGACGCCCTCAACGAGCCCTCGCGCAAGGCCGCGGCACGGCTGGGCTTCAGCTTCGAAGGCATCTTCCGCCAGGCGCTGGTGTACAAGGGTCGCAACCGCGATACGGCCTGGTTTTCCATCATCGACAGCGAATGGCCGGCGCTGCGCGCAGCCTTCGAGCGGTGGCTGGCGACGGATAACTTCGATGCTGCCGGCCAGCAGCTGACGGCGTTGGCCGCCGGCCGCCAGCAACATTGAGAAACACGGCTATTCTTGCGATTGGCGAAGCCATTCGCTTTTTTGCTCCCCATCCGCAGAAGAAGAGAGCCACCTCTTGAAACTCGAACCCTTGCCCAAGTCGCTGATCGCCCTTGCGTTCGCGCTGGTGCCCGCCTGTACGTTCGCCGCTTCTCCCGCCCCCGTCGCTGCCGAGAACGGCATGGTCGTCACCGCACAGCAACTGGCCACCCACATTGGCGTGGATGTGCTCAAGGACGGCGGCAATGCCGTCGATGCCGCCGTGGCCGTAGGCTATGCCCTGGCCGTGGTCTACCCGGCTGCGGGCAACATCGGCGGCGGTGGCTTCATGACCCTGCAGATGGCCGATGGCCGCAAGACCTTCCTCGACTTCCGCGAGAAGGCACCGCTGGCCGCCACCGCTGACATGTACCTGGACAAGGCCGGCAATGTCATCGAGGGCCTGAGCACCGATGGCCACTTGTCGGTAGGCATACCCGGCACGGTGTCGGGCATGGAGCTGGCGTTGCAGAAGTACGGCACCTTCAAACGCGCCGATCTGCTGGCGCCGGCCATCAAGCTGGCAGACGAAGGCTTCACCCTGGCCCAGGGCGATGTCGACCTGTTGGAAACCGCCACCGAGGACTTCCGCAAGGACAGCCAGGATTCGGCAAAGATCTTTCTCAAACAGGGCCAGCCGTTCAAGGCCGGCGAAAAGCTGGTGCAGAAGGACCTGGCGCGCACCCTGCGGGAAATCTCCGAGAAGGGTAACGCCGGGTTCTACCAAGGCTGGGTGGCCAAGGCCATCGTCGATTCGAGCCAGGCGGGCAAGGGCATCATCACCCAGGCCGACCTCGACAAGTACAAGACCCGCGAACTGGACCCGATCGAGTGCGACTACCGTGGCTACCATGTGGTGTCCGCGCCACCGCCCAGTTCCGGCGGCGTGGTCATCTGCCAGATCATGAACATCCTCCAGGGCTACCCGATGGCCGAGCTGGGCTATGGCTCGGCGCAGGGCATGCACTACCAGATCGAAGCCATGCGCCACGCCTACGTGGACCGCAACAGCTACCTGGGCGACCCGGATTTCGTCAAGAACCCCATCGCGCACCTGCTCGACGCCAACTACGCGACCAAGCTGCGCGACAGCATCGCACCGAACAAGGCCGGCGTTTCCGCCGACATCAAGCCCGGTGTGGCTCCCCATGAGGGCAGCAACACCACCCATTACTCCATCGTCGACAAATGGGGCAACGCGGTGTCGGTGACCTACACCCTCAACGGCTGGTTCGGCGCGCGGGTCATGGCCAGCGGCACCGGCATCCTGCTCAACGACGAAATGGACGACTTCACCTCCAAGGTCGGCGTGGCCAACATGTACGGGCTGGTCCAGGGCGAGGCCAACGCGATCGCGCCGTACAAGACGCCGCTGTCGTCCATGAGCCCGACCATCGTCACCAAGGACGGCAAGCCAGTCATGGTGCTCGGCACGCCCGGCGGCAGCAGGATCATCACCGCCACCTTGCTGACCATGCTCAACGTGATTGACTACGGCATGGACATTCAGCAGGCGGTCAATGCACCGCGCTTCCACCAGCAGTGGATGCCCGACGTCACCAATCTGGAAAACTTCGCCATCAGCCCCGACACACGCAAGATTCTCGAAAGCTGGGGGCACAAGTTCGGTGAGCCCCAGGACGCCAACCACCTGGCCGCCATCCTGGTAGGCGCGCCGGCACTGGGCGCCAAACCGGTGGCCAACAACCGTTTCTACGGCGCCAACGATCCCCGCCGTAACACCGGTCTGGCCGCTGGCTACTGACCCGGCGTGCGCACGGGCAGGTCTGCAGCCAGGCCTGCCCGCCCACCGCACCGAAGACGAATCCGCCTGAACTTTCCATTTTCCCCTGTGCTCAGATTTTCTGATCGCCTGGCGTGCCAGGCACCCACTGAGCCGAGGAAGACCTTCATGAGTACTCAACTGCAAGGCAAGAAAGTCCTGTTCATCACTGCCAACACCGGCATCGAACGCGACGAACTGCTCAAGCCTCTCGAAGCGATGCGCGAAGCAGGCGCCACCGTGACCCACGCTTCGAGCGAAGGCGGCACCGTGCAGACCTTCCAGCAGGACACCGAGAAAGACCGTACCGTTGAATCCGACGGCAAAATCCAGGGCCTGAACGCCAGCGACTTCGACGCACTGGTGATTCCCGGCGGCACCGTGAATGCCGACACCCTGCGCCAGGACACCGATGCCCAGCAACTGGTCAAGGCATTCGCCGACGCTGGCAAGGTCGTGGCTGCCATTTGCCATGGTCCATGGCTGCTGATCAATGCTGGCGTGATCCCCGGCAAAACCCTGACCTCGTACCCCAGCGTCAGCCTCGACCTGACCAACGCCGGTGCCGCTGGCTGGGTGGATCAAGAGGTCAAGCAGTGCGGTGCCAACGGCTGGACCTTGATTACCTCGCGCAACCCGAAGGATATCCCGGCCTTCAATGACGCCATCATCAAAGCCCTCGCCACCGCCTGAGCCGCCTTTCAACCCACAGACCAGGGAGACCAGATGCCTTCTTTATTCGACCCGATCCAGGTCGGCGCGCAGAAACTGCCCCACCGGATCCTGATGGCGCCGCTGACCCGCGGCCGTGCCACGCGCAACCATGTACCCACCGACTTGATGATCGAGTACTACACCCAGCGTGCGAGCGCCGGGTTGATCATCACCGAAGCCACCGGCATCACTCAGGAAGGACTGGGCTGGCCCTACGCGCCAGGCATCTGGAGCGACGAGCAGGTCGAGGGCTGGAAGAAGATCACTGCAGCGGTGCATGAGGTCGGTGGCCGCATCGACCTGCAGCTGTGGCATATGGGCCGCATCGTTCACCCCAGCTTCCTCGGTGGCGCGCAGCCGGTTTCCTCATCGGCAACCACTGCGCCAGGTCAGACCCATACCTACGATGGCAAGCAGCCCTATGTGCAGGCGCGTCCGTTGGGCATCCACGAAATTCCACGGTTGCTCGACGACTACGAGCATGCCGCGAAGAACGCCATGCGTGCCGGCTTCGATGGCTTGCAGATCCATGCGGCCAATGGTTATTTGATCGATCAGTTCCTGCGCGACAACAGCAACTTCCGTGACGATGCCTACGGCGGCTCGGTGGAAAACCGCATCCGCCTGCTGACCGAGGTCACTCAGCGGGTTGTCGACACCATCGGTGCCGAGCGCACCGGCGTGCGCCTGTCGCCCAACGGTGATTCGCAGGGGGTCAACGACAGCGATCCGGAAACCCTGTTCTCGGCTGCAGCCGCTGCGCTGGACAAGATCGGCATCGCCTACCTGGAACTGCGTGAGCCACCGCTCGACGGTACCTTCGGCAAGGCCGACCGCCCGCCCGTGCATCCGGTCATCCGCAAGGCCTTCAGCCGCACACTGGTGCTCAACTCCGACTACACCCATGAGAAGGCGCAGGCCGCGCTGGACGCAGGTGAAGCAGACGCCATCGCTTTCGGCCGACCGTTCCTGGCCAACCCTGACCTGCCCCATCGGTTCGCCGAAGGCTTGCCGCTGAACAAGGACGTGATGGAAACCTGGTACAGCCAGGGGCCCGAAGGCTACGTGGACTACCCCACAGCCGAGTGAGCGCAGCACGGTATCGGGGGCCAGTGCCCCCGGTCACTACCAAGGATTGTCGACACTTGACCTGTGACGTATTGACTGGCCGCTTAAACAGGGCTATTTTTTTGTCACTACCTGCCCAGGTGTCGACAATATGTCTGCCACGTCTGTTTCGTTGCACGTCCTGCCCAACAATGACGCTCCGCACGTTTCCAGTGTTGCGGGTGAAACCGAGACGCTTTCGGAAAACGTCTTCCGACGTATCCAGGCGGCCATCGTCAACGGCGAAATAGCCCCTGGCAGCAAGATTTCCGAGCCCGAACTGGCACGCACCTACGGCATCAGCCGCGGTCCCCTGCGTGAAGCCATCCACCGCCTCGAAGGCCAACGCCTGCTGGTGCGCATTCCGCACGTCGGTGCGCGGGTGGTATCGCTCAACCACGCCGAACTCATCGAACTCTACGAAATCCGCGAATCGCTTGAAGGCATGGCCTGCCGGTTGGCCGCCACGCGCATGAGCCAGGTGCAGATCGACGAACTGCGCGAGGTGCTGGCCACCCATGAGCGCGATGCCGCGTTCCAGGCCGGCGTCGGCTACTACCAACAGGAAGGCGATTTCGACTTCCACTACCGGATCATCCAGGGCAGCGGCAACAGCACGCTGGTGCAGATGCTGTGCGACGACCTCTACCAGTTGGTGCGCATGTACCGGATCCAGTTCTCGGCCACGCCCAACCGCCCCCATCAGGCTTTTGCCGAACACCACCGTATTCTCGACGCCATCGCCGAGCGCGATGGCGAATTGGCCGAGTTGCTCATGCGCAGGCACATCGCCGCGTCCAAGCGCAACATCGAGCGCCATTACCTGGAACCCAACCACAACAACACCCCAGGAGCCCAACCATGAATCAGCCGTCCAGCCCCGGCCAACGTTTCCGCCAGGCACTCGCCGAAGAGTCACCCCTGCAGGTGGTCGGCACCATCAACGCCAACCACGCACTGCTCGCGCAGCGGGCCGGCTTCAAGGCCATCTACCTCTCTGGAGGCGGCGTCGCGGCGGGCTCGCTGGGCCTGCCCGACCTGGGCATTACCGGCCTGGACGATGTGCTCACCGACGTGCGCCGCATCACTGACGTCTGCGAGCTGCCGTTGCTGGTCGATGTCGACACCGGTTTCGGCTCGTCGGCGTTCAACGTTGCGCGCACCGTCAAGTCGATGATCAAGTTCGGCGCGGCGGCCATGCACATCGAGGACCAGGTGGGCGCCAAACGCTGCGGCCATCGGCCGAACAAGGAAATCGTCTCACAGCAGGAGATGGTCGATCGCATCAAGGCGGCCGTGGACGCCCGCACCGACGACAGCTTCGTGATCATGGCGCGCACCGACGCCCTGGCGGTGGAAGGACTGGAGTCCGCCCTGGACCGCGCCGCCGCCTGCATCGAGGCAGGTGCGGACATGATCTTTCCCGAAGCCATCACCGAATTGCAGATGTACCAGCTGTTCGCCAGCCGGGTGAAGGCGCCGATCCTGGCCAACATCACCGAGTTCGGCGCCACACCGCTGTTCACCACCGAGCAACTGGGTGGCGTTGGCGTGGGCCTGGTGCTTTACCCACTGTCTGCGTTCCGCGCCATGAACAAGGCGGCCGAGAACGTCTACACCGCGATACGCCGCGACGGCACTCAGCAGAATGTCATCGACACCATGCAGACTCGCATGGAGCTGTATGAGGCAATCGATTACCACGACTTCGAGCGCAAGCTGGACGTACTGTTTGCGCAGAAAAAATGATCACTGCATTCCAATAACAAATCCAAGATCGGAGAAAACCCATGGCCGAAGCAAAAGTACTCAGTGGCGCTGGCCTGCGTGGCCAAGTGGCCGGACAGACCGCCCTGTCGACCGTCGGCATGCCCGGTGCCGGGCTGACCTATCGTGGCTATGACGTGCGCGAACTGGCCGAACATGCCCTGTTCGAGGAAGTCGCCTACCTGCTGCTGCATGGCGAGCTGCCCACGCCTGCCGAACTGGCTGCCTACCAGGGGAAGCTGCGCAGCCTGCGCGACCTGCCGCAGCCGTTGAAGGAAGTGCTCGAACGCATTCCGTCGAGCACCCATCCGATGGACGTGATGCGCACCGGCTGTTCGTTCCTCGGCACGCTGGAGCCTGAGCGCAACTTCGGCCAGCAGGAACACGTGAGCGACCGCCTGCTGGCGGCTTTCCCGGCGATGATGTGCTACTGGTACCGCTACAGCCACCATGGCGTGCGTATCAGCTGCAGCAGCGACGAAGAGACGTTCGCCGGGCACTTCCTGTACCTGCTGCATGGCAAGTCGCCGAGTGAATTGCACAGCAAGGTGATGGACGTATCGCTGATTCTCTACGCCGAGCACGAATTCAACGCCTCGACCTTCACCGCCCGCGTCTGCGCATCGACCCTGTCGGACATGTATTCATGCGTGACCGCCGCCATCGGCTCGTTGCGCGGCCCGCTGCACGGCGGCGCCAACGAGGCGGCGATGGCGATGATCCAGAAGTTCGCTTCGCCCGAGGAGGCGGTGCGCGGCACCTTGGCCATGCTGGAGCGCAAGGACAAGATCATGGGTTTCGGCCATGCCGTGTACAAGGACAACGATCCGCGCAACGAAGTGATCAAGGGCTGGGCGAAGAAGCTGAGCGAAGAAGCGGGCGACAAGGTGCTCTACCCGGTGTCCGAGGCCATCGACAAGACCATGTGGGAACAGAAGAAGCTGTTTCCCAACGCCGACTTCTACCATGCCTCGGCCTACCACTTCATGGGCATCGCCACCGAACTGTTCACCCCCATCTTCGTTTGCTCGCGGGTGACGGGCTGGGCGGCGCACGTATTCGAGCAGCGCGCGAACAACCGCATCATCCGGCCCAGCGCGGAGTATGTCGGCGTGGAACAGCGCGCATTCGTGCCCCTGGATCGTCGCTGACCTGGCGGGCCTCTTCGCGGGTAGATGGCTCGCCGCCCGCCCCGCTCCCACAATCCTCCGAATCTGGAGCTGGGTTTTATGTGGGAGCGGGCTCTGCCCGCGAAGGCCGCCCCGCCGAACTTTTGCCATGCCTGACCATGCCTTGCACCGTGAGCCGACCTGATGAACACACAACACCGCAAGTCCCTGCCGAACTCGCCACTGGACTATTACGACGCCCGAGAAGCCGTCGAAGCCCTCCAGCCAGGCGCCTACGCCACCCTGCCCTACACCTCCCGCGTACTCGCCGAAAACCTGGTGCGACGCTGCGACCCCACCACCCTCGACGCCTCGTTGCGCCAGCTGATCGAGCGCAAGCGCGACCTGGACTTCCCCTGGTACCCGGCGCGCGTGGTGTGCCATGACATCCTCGGCCAGACCGCGCTGGTCGACCTCGCCGGCCTGCGCGACGCGATTGCCTCCCAGGGCGGTGACCCGGCGCTGGTCAACCCGGTGGTGCCGACCCAATTGATCGTCGATCACTCGCTGGCGGTAGAAAGTGCCGGCTTCGACCCCCAGGCGTTCGAGAAGAACCGCGCCATCGAAGACCGTCGCAACGAAGACCGCTTCCATTTCATCGACTGGACGCGCAAGGCCTTCAAGAACGTCGATGTCATTCCACCGGGCAACGGCATCATGCACCAGATCAATCTGGAGAAGATGTCGCCGGTCATTCAGGTTCGCGAAGGCGTGGCCTTCCCCGACACCTGCGTCGGTACCGACAGCCACACGCCCCACGTCGACGCGCTGGGGGTGGTTGCCATCGGTGTCGGCGGCCTGGAAGCCGAAAGCGTCATGCTCGGTCGTGCCTCGTGGATGCGCCTGCCCGAGATCGTCGGCGTCGAACTGACCGGGCAGCTGCAACCCGGCATCACCGCCACCGACATGGTGCTGGCCCTGACCCAATACCTGCGCCAGCAGAAAGTCGTCGGTGCCTACCTGGAATTCTTCGGCGAAGGCGCGCGCGAGCTGACCCTGGGCGACCGCGCCACCATCTCCAACATGGCCCCGGAATACGGCGCCACGGCGGCGATGTTCGCCATCGACCAGCAGACCATCGACTACCTGCGTCTGACCGGCCGCGAGGAGCAGCAAGTGCAGTTGGTCGAAGACTACGCGCGCCTTACCGGCCTGTGGGCCGACAGCCTGGACGCCGCCGTCTATGAACGCGACCTGAGCTTCGATCTGTCGGGCGTGGTGCGCAACATGGCTGGCCCGAGCAACCCCCACGCGCGGGTGGCGACCAGCGACCTGGCCGCCCAAGGCATCGCCGGCCCCTGGACAGACGTGCCAGGGCAGATGCCGGACGGCGCGGTGATCATCGCCGCCATCACCAGCTGCACCAACACCAGCAACCCGCGCAACGTGATCGCCGCCGGCCTCTTGGCGCGCAATGCCAACCGCCTGGGCCTGACCCGCAAGCCCTGGGTAAAATCATCCCTGGCACCGGGCTCGAAAACCGTGGCGCTGTACCTGGACGAAGCCGGCCTGACCGAGGAACTGGAAACCCTGGGCTTCGGCATCGTGGCGTTCGCCTGCACCACCTGCAATGGCATGTCCGGCGCGCTGGACCCGGTGATCCAGCAGGAGATCATCGAACGCGACCTGTATGCCACGGCGGTGCTCTCGGGCAACCGCAACTTCGACGGGCGCATCCACCCGTATGCCCGGCAGGCCTTCCTCGCCTCACCGCCTTTGGTAGTCGCCTATGCCATCGCCGGCACCATCCGCTTCGACATCGAAAAAGACGTGCTCGGGTTCGATCCGCAGGGTCACCCCATTCGGCTCAAGGACATCTGGCCCAGCGACGAAGAAGTCAACGCCGTGGTCAAGTCGTCGGTGAAACCGGAGCAGTTCCGCCAGGTGTACATCCCCATGTTCGCCATTCACGAGGACACCGGGCCGAAGGTCGCGCCCCTCTACGACTGGCGCCCGGCGAGCACCTACATCCGTCGTCCGCCCTACTGGGAAGGTGCCCTGGCCGGCGAGCGCACGCTCAAGGGCATGCGCCCCCTGGCCGTGCTGCCGGACAACATCACCACCGATCACCTGTCGCCGTCCAACGCGATCATGCTCGACAGTGCTGCGGGCGAATACCTGGCCAAAATGGGTCTGCCCGAAGAAGACTTCAACTCCTACGCCACCCACCGCGGCGACCACCTGACTGCCCAGCGCGCGACGTTCGCCAACCCCAAGCTGTTCAATGAAATGGTGGTGGAAAACGGCAAGGTTCGCCAAGGCTCGCTGACCCGCCTGGAACCCGAAGGCCAGGTGATGCGCATGTGGGAAGCGATCGAAACCTACATGCTGCGCAAGCAGCCGCTGATCATCATTGCCGGGGCCGATTACGGCCAGGGTTCCTCGCGCGACTGGGCGGCCAAAGGCGTACGCCTGGCCGGGGTCGAGGCAATTGCCGCCGAGGGCTTCGAGCGCATCCACCGGACCAATCTGGTGGGCATGGGTGTGCTGCCGCTGCAGTTCGCTGCCGGCACCGACCGCAAGACCCTGGGTATCGACGGCACCGAGGTGTTCGACGTGATCGGCCGACTGACACCCCAGGCGCAGGTGACGCTGATCATCGAACGGCGTAATGGCGAGCGCCTGGAAGTGCCGGTGACCTGCCGACTGGACACTGCCGAAGAGGTCTCGATCTACGAAGCCGGTGGTGTGCTGCAGCGCTTCGCCCAGGATTTCCTGCAGGCCACCGCGCCTGCTCCCCATGCCGCCGGCGCTCACTGAGGACAGCTCCATGACGCAGATTCGCATTCCCGCCACCTACATGCGCGGCGGCACCAGCAAAGGCGTGTTCTTCAACCTCGCCGACCTGCCCGAGCCGGCGCGCCAGCCAGGGCCGCTGCGTGACGCCCTGCTGCTGCGGGTGATCGGCAGCCCGGACCCGTACGCCAAGCAGATTGACGGCATGGGCGGTGCCACCTCGAGCACCAGCAAGACGGTGATCGTCAGCCCGAGCAGCCAGCCGGGGCATGACGTCGACTATCTGTTCGGCCAGGTGTCCATCGACAGCGCGTTCGTCGACTGGAGCGGCAACTGCGGCAACCTGTCCGCAGCCGTCGGCCCCTTTGCCATCAGTACTGGCCTGCTCGATCCTTCCCGCGTCCCCCACGACGGCATCGCCACGGTTCGCGTGTGGCAGGCCAATATCGGCAAGACGATCATCGCCCATGTGCCCATGAGCGGCGGAGTGGTACAGGAAACCGGTGATTTCGAACTCGACGGCGTGACGTTCCCGGCCGCCGAGGTGCAACTGGAGTTCATCGATCCGGCTGCCGAGGCCGAGGGCGCGGCGGGGGCGATGTTTCCCACCGGCAACCTTATCGACGTGCTGGACGTGCCGAACGTGGGTCGTTTCGAGGCGACCCTGATCAACGCGGGCATTCCGACCATCTTCATCGACGCCGTCGCCCTGGGCTACAACGGCTGCGAACTGCAGGAGGCGATCAACGGCGATCCACAGGCCCTCGCTCGTTTCGAAACCATCCGCGCCCATGGCGCGCTGCGCATGGGCCTGATCACTCGCCTGGAGGATGCACAGACGCGCCAGCACACGCCGAAGGTCGCTTTCGTCGCACCACCGGCCAACTACCTTGCGTCCAGCGGCAAACCCGTTGCCGCTAGCGATATCGACCTGACCGTACGCGCCCTGTCGATGGGCAAGCTGCACCACGCGATGATGGGCACTGCGGCGGTGGCCATCGGTACCGCCGCGGCCATCCCCGGCACCGTGGTCAACCGCGCGGCCGGGGGTGGCGTGCGCAGTACGGTGTGTTTCGGCCATCCATCGGGCACCTTGCGTGTCGGCGCCCAGGCCAACGAAGTCGCGGGCCAGTGGCAAGTGACCAAGGCGATCATGAGCCGCAGCGCGCGAGTCTTGATGGAAGGCTGGGTACGCGTGCCCGCGCAGACCCTGGCCTAGCTACGCGCGTCCGGCCTTCAGCCCGGCAGTGCTTGCTGCCGGTAGCGCAGCCACACCGCACCGCCCTCCTGCACTTCGGCACTGTCCAGGGCCAGGTAGGTCGGCTGCTGCCATTGCCCGGCGTCGATCTCGAACGACGCCGGGTGCTCGCCGCGGCCGTCTACCAAGGGCAGCAGCAGGACACTGATTTCATCGACCAGTCCTGCATTCACGAAGGAGCCACTGACATGCGGTCCGCCTTCGACGACCAGGCGCTTGATGCCCAATTCACGGCCGAGAATGTCCAGCACTCGACTCAAGTCTAGGGTGTCCTGGCCGCCGAAAATGTAGGACACCTGGATCGACTGCAGATAGGCCAGGTAGTCGTCGCTGACGCCTTCGGTCAGTACTTCCACGATGTGCGAGTCCAGCGCCGTGTTGGATTTCCAACCGACCTTGCCCTTCGGGTCGATGGAAATGGCATAGGCGCTCGCCGCGCGATCGGCAAAGTACGCGGTGCGCGCAATCGGCCCGGTGGCCAGGCCGGACGGATAACCCTCGTCGTGGGCGATCTCCTGCATGGTCACCCGGCCACAGGCCCAGGCATCGAACTCGAACTGTTTGGCCAACTGCTCGTACAGCTCACCTGCGGCGTTCTTGAACGGCCGCGCCCAACCGTCGGTCAGCGCATGACCATCGACGGAAGACATCATGTGGCAGATTACATAGGGCTTCATTAGCGGCTCCAAGGCGTTCGGTATGTCTATCACCGACCGGCGCCCCTGGCCGTTGGTTCAGCTTGAAGCGGCGCAGCTCATGTGCGTCGTCTGCCAGATTGGATCGGACTCGACGTCGAGCACCTCGAACCCTTGTTTCTGCCAGAAGGCGATGGCTCCGGGCAGGAATGGGTGAGTGTGCAGGTACAGGGTTCGCACACCTGCCGCACGCGCCTGCGCCAGCAGGGCTGCATACAGCGCCTTGGCCACGCCGGCGCCACGACAGCTGGGCGAAACGAACAACCGGACGACCTCGACGGTGGCCTCGAGCGGCAGCTGCAGCTGATTGAAGCGCTGGTCGTAGGGCAGGTAACCGATGCTGCCTACGATCTGACCCGCCTGCCAGGCCAGCAGAAAACAGCCTTGGGCGGAGCCCAGGTAAACCTCGGCAAAGCGCGCCAGGTCATGCGGCACTTGCGTGGCATCCAGCTGCGGAAAGATCGAGGCCCGCGCAGCCATGACGTAATCCAGGGTTGCAGCGACCTGATCCGATCGCACTGGGCGAATGTCTATCGCGTTCATGGAATCTGCTCTGCACATGAGATAACCCGCGCCGGTGGGAGGGGCTCAGAAAGCAAGCTTGAAACCGATCAGCAGCAGCATCACCGCCAGGCAAGGCCGCAGGATGTCGTCCGACACCCGCCCGGACAGATGGCTGCCCAGCCAGATGCCCGGCAGCGAGCCAAGCAGCAAATGGCCAAGCAACGACCAGTCCATGTTGCCCATACTGGCGTGGCCCATGCCCGCCACCAGGGTCAGGGGCACGGCGTGGGCGATCTCGGTGCCGACCAGGCGCCGCGTCGCCAGGAACGGATACAGCAGGAACAGGGCCACCGTGCCCAGCGCACCGGCGCCGATGGACGTGAGCGAAACCATCACACCAAGGACCACGCCGGTGATCACCGTCAGCCCGTTGAGGGTGCTGGCACTGAGGTTGTAGCGGTCGCCGGCATGGCGGCTGGCGAAGGCCTGCAGGCGCTTCTTGAAGAGGATGGCGAACGCGGTCAGGAACAGCACCGCAGCCAATGCCTGCTTGATCACCGCGCCCATGGCCTGCGGTTCGGCATCCAGGCTTTTCAGATACCAGAGCACCAGCGCCGCTGCGGGCACGCTGCCCAGCGCCAGCCAGCCGGTGATCTTCCAGTCGATGTTCTTGTTGCGCCCATGCACCCAGACGCCGCTGGCCTTGGTGATGGCGGCGTACAACAGGTCGGTGCCGACGGCCGTGGCCGGATTGATGCCGAACCACAGCAGGATGGGCGTCATCAGCGAGCCGCCGCCCACACCCGTCATGCCGACGATGAAACCGACCACCAGCCCGGCCACGGTGAAACCCCAGGTACCTACGTCCATTCTTACGTCCTACACATCAGATTCAGCATCGCGGGAGCGGTAGCCGGGCGGCAGGATAACAATTTCTGATATAGCCAATTATAACTATGCAGCATTAGCTTATAACCGCCACTCGATCACGCAAAGCAAGCCTGCACTTCATGACTGTCAACCTGAGCGCGACAGTCCTGCGCTGCAGGGACGATTTATCCCGGCGCGGCGAACGCATAATCTCTACCCATCGCACAGCACCTCCAACGCTGCGCCCCCACCAGAATCGGGAGAACACCATGCTCGCACTTCGCAAAGCTTCGGACCGCGGTCTCGCCAATCATGGCTGGTTGCAATCCTTCCATACCTTTTCCTTCGGCCACTACCGCAACCCACAGGAGCAGGGCTTCTCCGACCTGTTGGTGATCAACGACGACCGGGTCAGCGCCGGCAAGGGTTTCGGTCAGCACCCGCACCGCGACATGGAGATATTCTCCTACGTGCTGCAAGGCGCGCTGGCGCACAAGGACACCTTGGGCACCGGCTCGGTCATTCGCCCAGGGGACGTGCAGTTGATGAGTGCTGGCCACGGCGTGGCCCACAGCGAGTTCAACCACAGCGATGTCGACCCCGTGCATTTCCTGCAGATCTGGATCGTACCCGAGCAAGCAGGCGCCGAGCCTCGCTACCAGCAGGAACACTTCTCGCCCGAGCAGAAACGTGGCCGCCTGCAACTGATCATCTCGCCCGATGGCGCGCAAGGCTCGCTTGAAGTGCGCCAGGATGCGCGGGTCTACGCCGGCCTGTTCGACGGCGCGGAACAGGCCACGCTGACGCTGGCGGACAACCGCTACGCCTATGTGCACGTCGCCACGGGCAGCGTCGAACTCAACGGCCAGCGTCTGAATGAAGGGGATGGCGTGCGCCTGCGCGAGGAAACCGTGCTGCGGTTGACCAACGGGGTCGACGCCGAGGTGCTGGTATTCGACCTGCGCCCCAACGAGTTGCCGCAGATGCCATGATCGGGCAGTGCACCGGGGGCCGATCAATCCTGTCGATGACCGCATTGAAAAAAGCGATTGGCTTGACCCCGGTGTGGCGCGTACCTTCAAGGTCTGTATTTTTTTTGCAACGCCTGCATGGCGTTGGCAGTCGAAATGGTCATGCCCTTTACTGGTACCCCCGATGCACACCCCTGAGCGCACCCTGCACGATGGCTTCGCCCGCAAAGTCGATTACCTGAGGTTGTCGGTCACCGATCGCTGCGATTTTCGCTGCGTGTACTGCATGGCCGAAGACATGACGTTTCTGCCGCGCCAGCAGATCCTCAGCCTCGAGGAACTCGAGCAGGTGGCCGCAAGCTTCGTCGCCCTGGGGACTCGCAAGATTCGCCTGACCGGAGGGGAACCGCTGGTGCGCTCGGGCATCGTTGACCTGTGCCGACGCATCGCGGCCCTGCCCGGCCTGCAAGAACTGTGCATGACCACCAATGGCTCGCGCCTGGAAGCCCTGGCCCAGCCGTTGTTCGACGCCGGCGTCAAGCGCCTGAACATCAGCCTGGACAGCCTCGATCCAGCGCGTTTTCGTGAGCTCACTCGTACCGGCGACCTGAACAAGGTAATTGCCGGCATCGACGCGGCCAACGCGGCCGGATTCCACCATACCAAGCTCAACTGCGTGGTCATGCAGGGTCGCAACGACGACGAAGTCGTCGACCTGGTGACCTTTGCCATCGACCGCGGCCTGGACATTTCCTTCATCGAGGAGATGCCCCTGGGGGCCATCAGCGAGCACAGCCGCGCCGAAGCCTTCTACTCGAGTGATCAGGTACGCGCACGCATCGCCGAGCGTTACGAGCTGCTGCCGTCCGCCGACTCCACCCAGGGCCCGTCGCGCTACTGGCGCATCCCCCAGGCGCCGGGCACGCGCATCGGTTTCATTTCCCCGCACAGCCACAACTTCTGTGCGACCTGCAACCGCGTGCGCCTGACCGTCGAAGGCCGTCTGCTGCTGTGCCTGGGCAACGAGCATTCGGCAGACTTGAAAAGCGTGCTGCGCGAGCACCCCGGCCAACCCGAGCTGCTCGAGCAGGCGATTATTCAGGCCATGCAGCTCAAGCCGTGGAGCCACAACTTTCGCCTCGACGATGACGTGCAGGTAGTGCGCTTCATGAACATGACTGGCGGCTGAGTGCGGGCGCTGGTCTGTGGCATTGTTCTGCTTTTCTTATAAACCCGTTTGAAAATGCAACTTATCAAATCAGTGCACAGGGCCGACAATCACTCTGTGCCGTCGCTGTGTGTCCGGTACGTTGAGCGGTGCCATCCGCTTCCTACAAGAACAAGGCCACCGGCCGCCCTACCGAGGACTCCTTCATGCAAGACGTCGTTATCGTTGCCGCCACACGCACCGCCGTCGGCAGTTTCCAGGGCTCGCTGGCGAGCGTACCCGCCGTCGAGCTGGGCGCTGCGGTGATTCGCCGACTGATCGCACAGACCGATCTGGATCCTGCACAGGTCGACGAGGTCATTCTTGGGCAGGTGCTTACCGCGGGCGCCGGGCAAAACCCCGCGCGCCAGGCGGCGATGTTCGCCGGCCTGCCCAGCGCCGTGCCGGCCATGACGTTGAACAAGGTCTGCGGTTCAGGGCTCAAAGCCGTGCACCTGGCCGCCCAGGCCATCCGCTGCGGCGACGCCGAGGTGATCATCGCCGGCGGCATGGAGAACATGAGCCTGGCGCCTTACCTGCTGCCGGCCGCACGCACCGGTCTGCGCATGGGCAATGCCGCGCTGGTCGACAGCATGATCAAGGACGGCCTGTGGGATGTCTTCAACGACTATCACATGGGCATTACCGCAGAAAACCTGGCCGAACAGCACGGCATCAGCCGCGAAGCCCAGGATGCGTTCGCTGCGCAGTCCCAGCAAAAGGCCGTGGCGGCCATCGAAGCCGGTCGTTTCGTCGATGAAATCACCCCCATTGCCGTGCCCCAGCGCAAAGGCGAGCCCGTGCAGTTCGCTGTAGACGAGCAGCCCCGTGCCGACACTACGGCGCAAAGCCTGGGCAAGCTCAAGCCGGCCTTCAAAGCCGACGGCAGCGTCACCGCTGGCAATGCGTCGTCGCTCAACGATGGCGCCGCGGCCGTGCTACTGATGAGTGCGACCAAGGCCCAGGCACTGGGCCTGCCGGTGCTGGCACGCATTGCCGCCTATGCCAATGCCGGCGTGGATCCGGCGGTGATGGGCATCGCTCCGGTGTCGGCCACTCGCCGCTGCCTGGAGAAGGCCGGCTGGAGCCTCGAGCAACTGGACCTGATCGAAGCCAACGAAGCCTTCGCGGCGCAGGCGCTGTCGGTTGGCCAAGTGCTGGGCTGGGACGCCGACAAGGTCAACGTCAACGGCGGCGCCATTGCCCTGGGTCACCCGATAGGGGCTTCCGGCTGCCGGGTACTGGTCACCTTGCTGCACGAGATGCTGCGTCGCGATGCCAGCAAGGGGCTGGCCACCCTGTGCATTGGCGGTGGGCAAGGTGTAGCCCTGGCTCTGGCGCGAGACTGATCCGGCAGCAGGCAACACGCACTGGCCAGCGTGTGGTGAATGGATGGAGAATGGCACGCTCAGCCTTGGTGTAGTTCGACCTACCTAAAACCCGTAGGTCAAACTCACCTCGGCAACACTGTCGCTGTAATTTCGGCCACCGAATCGATGGCCAACTGCCCCGCTCAGGCCAAGTCGAGAAGTTACTTCGCCCTCCACACCCAGCTTTATTTCTCCAACATCCCGATACCCATCCTGGGAGATTTTCACACGATCCATATTGACACTATATACCTTGTCACTGTGAATCCATCCCGCCTCTACGTAGGGCTTGATCTCAGTCCCTGCTGATGAGCCGCGATCTATATTTTTCAGAAATGCTCTCACTGCCAAATGAGTGTAAATACCGCTCTCATTACCAAATCTCACCACGGTTCCATTCCGCTCAATGTGATCTTCAGCTTTTATGTTGGACCAAGCCAATTTCATTTTGGGCTGAATGTAAAATGAAAAACCGCGGAACTTGGAAACCTCCATCACACGGCCAACTTCTACCGAAGCAACGGGACCACGAGACTTGTACTGCTCGCCATTTAAACCCTCACCTTTTACCGAATTATCGAACCAACTGTACTGAAGTACACCGTCGATATAAGCACCCATTTCATCTACGGCATCTTCGTACCAAGTACTATAAACGCCTATTGAGTAGCCTGAAACTCGCCCTTTTGAGTCGTATGAATTAAGTTTATATGAAGTGTCGTTGGTGCCGCTGCCATAACCTGCCAATGCGCCTACTCGCCACCCTCCTCCTTTCCCTGTCGCCCCTGATGCAATATCACTACCTATCATCACAGCCTGACGGTCGGAGTGAGTACTCAGCTGACCGCTGACATCTACGCCCTGGGCATACCCCCTGATAGTTTTCATCCACAAACGCGTTGTCTTTTGCTCGCCACTCAGTGGATCAGTGTAATCTCGCGAGCCGGGCCGATCCTCCAACCTGGTTTCAAACAAAGCATTTGCCATCGCGAGATTTGCAGAGTAAGACCCCGCCTCAGGCCGAATAGTTTGCGACTGAGGTATTTCTGGCACCTCAGAAGTTCCACTGTCCAAATACCAATTCCCACTATTGGCGCCTTCCCCCCTTACGAGACGATAATCATAAGCCCCGGCTACGATTCGGCCGGCCTGCTCGAACTGAGCTAAAGAATTGCCCTGGACGGTGATAAGTTCTATCCCGTTCAGTGTCGAGGCACCTGATCCGCCCAAATTATTGACGCTAACTTTTGTAAGACCAGAAGTATCCCCCAAGACTACCAAGCGATCCGTCACGGATTCATCGCCATTTAGCACTGAGTTGAAAATCAACAATCCATTGCCTCCTGTATAATTCCCATCAATTGTGAGTACCGCACCAGCACGCGGCCCTTGCAACGAAACAACACCACTATTGGTCAACCCTCCCAACGTTTGGCCGTATCCATTGAGCGATAAGGCCCCGCCTTCAAATACAGTGTAATCAGAGTTCTTACTGAAGACATTCATACCTCCTGCCTCAAGCACTCCACCCACTAATTTAGTCAACCCACTGTATGTGCTCTCACCGGTCAATATCGTTCGGCCTTTTGCAATCAACGCTGAACCACCTCCTTTAATAGCCGCTGCAAACTCATAATCCGATGCAGTATGGTTAAAAACAATACTGCCATCGCCGGCACCGAGCCAAACGCCCTCGGTTGAGTTCAGCGAACCCGCTTCGGACGGAGCGTCAATATTTGAAGAACCTATGTAAAGCACTCCGCTTGAACCAGCGGCATCCGCCAAAACCAGCTTATTGGTGTGTAGCTCACCTTTATTCTGAAGCGTGAGCATGCCACTGCCACCTTTACCCACAACCGTAACTTCAGCCGCATTCACGGTCGAGCCGTCCCCCGAAACAATTAAGTCCCCAGCCGAGTTGCTTGCTCTACCGAGCGTTATAGAGCCTACACCTGCCCCCACAACATTTATAACGCTCCCTCCAGTAACGCTTACGCTACCCTGCGAAAAGTCTTCCCCACCGACATCTAGCGTGTTCTCGACAGATAGAGAGCTGCCATTACTTACCACTACGCTACCGATCGAATCCCCTTCTACTCCGACCTCGAGCGACTCACCTACAGAAACACGCGCCGCGCTATCTACAACCAGGAGGCCTTTACCATTGACCCCCACTTTGGTGTCTCCTGTACTATTCCAGCGAGAACCTGATCCGGAGACAACCACCACTCCCTCAGAACCGGCGTCAACACCCAGTTGACCAGATCCAACTCCCACTGAATGACTTGTCACTTTTGCGCCGTTTGTAATATTCACTCGTCCGTACCCATACGTACCGACATTCAACCCATTCCCGATAGTCGGACTAAAGGGAATATTAAAATTCAACGGATCAGGGCCATTGACAGATAGAGCAACAACATCTTGCGGCATCACAAACATCCACGCCAGCCCAGAGCATTGTAGAATTTTGTTTTTTATAGCCATTTCAACCGCCCACCAATATTTGAAACCGACGAAATTCAGCACTCACTGGCATCCTGTATTCCATACATGACACACACGCAAAATGACGCATTTATTTTTCAACAACTTTAATCGTCGCAAGGCGGAGAAAAATAGAGGAAATTTCCCATGCTTAGCTAATGTAATGCAAAGTTACATTTTTGGAACAGATGGGAGCTTGCGTGCGTTGCCTTTGCGCATTTTCTTACTTGCTGTCGAAGCTTTTTCAAGTACGCTTGGCATGCTGTACAATTGGCATACTAAGGTTGATTCGGTTGAAAAAATCGAGATCTCAGACTGGAAGACGTCAAGCTCAGCCGTCTCTTCGGAACCTGTTCACCACATTGCGTGGCCTCTGGTTCCGCGTTGATCGTTGCAGCTTGGCCAATAGGTTGATTAGAGGAAGTTCCCCCATGACCCGCATGCTGTTCGCTTCGCTGTGCATCACCGGCGCTCTGTTGTCGGCCGCATCGCCTGTCACGCTTGCCATCGAGGTATTCCGCCCGCCCGGCAACGCCACCGAGCTGGTTTCCCTGGGCAAGGGCGACCGTGTTCCGGCAGCCTATGCCCAACCCGATTCAGCTTTCATCGGGTGGAAATCCTCGGGGCTCAAGCAACCCGACCCGGACAGCCAGTGGGTGCAGATCGGCGACAACTTCGTACTGGTCCGACGCAGCAACGCGGTGATTCAGGACATCCAGCCCATTCCCAAGTAACGGCTGTCGCCTGTCAGCGACACCCGGCGCCGGTCTGTGCTCGTCAGCGATACTGCGCGCCGTCGAACCAGGCGAGTTTCTCGCGCAGCACCACCACTTCGCCAACGATGACCAGCGTAGGTGCATGCACCTCATGCTCGGCGACCATCCGCGGCAGGTCCGCCAGGGTGCCGGTGAACACCCGCTGGTTTACCGTGGTGCCCTGCTGGATCAACGCCGCCGGTGTATCCGCGCCGCGACCGTGGCGAATCAGCTGTTCGCAGATGATCGGCAGGCCGATCAGGCCCATGTAGAACACCAGCGTCTGCCCTGGGGACACCAGATCGTGCCACGGCAGATCACTGGTGTTGTTCTTCAAGTGCCCGGTGACGAAACGCACAGATTGCGCATAGTCGCGGTGGGTCAGGGGAATGCCGGCATACGCCGCACAGCCGCTGGCTGCGGTGATGCCCGGTACCACCTGGAATGGGATACCGTGGGCCGCCAATTCCTCGATCTCTTCGCCGCCCCGGCCGAATATGAACGGATCGCCGCCCTTGAGACGCAGCACGCGCTTGCCCTGCTTGGCCAAGGCCACCAGTTGCTGGTTGATCTGGTCTTGCGGCAAGGCATGCTCGGCGCGACGCTTGCCGACATACACACGTTCGGCGTCCCGACGACACAGGTCGAGGATCGCCGGCGCGACGAGGCGGTCGTAGAGCACCACATCGGCCTGCTGCATCAAGCGCAGGGCGCGGAAGGTCAGCAAGTCCGGGTCACCGGGGCCAGCGCCCACCAGATAGACCTCACCGGGGGCATGGGGCGGTGCACCGTCGACCTTCGCCTGGAGCATGCGTTCGGCCTCGGCGCCCTGCCCGGCCAACTGGCGATCGGCGATCGGGCCCTGGAACACTTCCTCCCAGAACGCACGGCGCTGGGTAACATCCGGGTACAGCGCCTTGACCTTCTGCCGAAAGCGCGCTGCCAGGCCGGCCAGCTCGCCATAGGTGGATGGAATCCAGGTTTCCAGCTTGGCGCGGATCAGCCGCGCCAGGACCGGTGCGTCGCCGCCACTGGACACTGCCACCACCAAGGGTGAGCGGTCGACGATGGCCGGAAAGATCACCGTACACAGTGCTGGCGCATCGACCACATTGACCGGCACACAGCGCGCGCGGGCATCGGCCGACACCTGGGCGTTGAGCGGTTCGTCATCGGTGGCGGCGATCACCAGCACGCAGCCGTCCAGATCGCTGCTCAGGTAACCCCTGTCGAGCATCTGCCCGCCGCTGCCGCGCACCAGATCGGCAAGCTGCGGGTCGATGCTCGGAGCGACCACGCGCAACACCGCGCCAGCCTCGGCCAGCAGGCGCGATTTGCGCAGGGCGATCTCGCCCCCGCCTACCACCAGCACCTGGCTGTCGCGCAATTTGTGGAACAGCGGCAGAAACTCCATTTAGCCGATGACCTCGAGGCCGCCCATATAGGGCTTGAGTACTTCGGGCACGCGGATGCTGCCGTCGGCCTGCTGGTAGTTCTCCAGCACGGCCACCAAGGTGCGACCGACTGCCAGGCCCGAACCGTTCAAGGTATGAACCAGCTCGGGTTTGCCTGTCTCGGGGTTGCGGAAGCGTGCCTGCATGCGCCGCGCCTGGAAATCCCCGGTGTTGGAGCACGAGGATATCTCGCGGTACTTGTCCTGGCTCGGCACCCAGACTTCCAGATCGTAGGTTTTCACCGCACTGAAGCCCATGTCGCCGGTGCACAGGGCCAGTACCCGGTACGGCAACTCGAGCGCCTGCAGGATGCGCTCGGCGTTGGCAGTCAGGCTTTCGAGGGCTTCCATGGATTTCGACGGTTCGACCACCTGGACCATCTCGACCTTGTCGAACTGGTGCTGACGGATCATGCCGCGGGTATCGCGGCCCGACGCGCCGGCTTCGCTGCGGAAGCACGGCGTGTGGGCGACGAACTTGAGTGGCAGCAGCTTGGCATCGAGGATTTCGCCGGCCACGATGTTGGTCAGCGACACTTCGGCTGTGGGGATCAGGTACAGATCGGCTTCACCTTCACGGCTGATCTTGAACAGGTCTTCCTCGAACTTGGGCAACTGACCGGTGCCCTGCAAGGCCGGGGCCTGCACCAGGTACGGGGTGTAGGCTTCTTCGTAGCCGTGTTCGCTGACGTGCAGGTTGATCATGAACTGCGCCAGTGCGCGATGCAGGCGCGCAATCGGCCCACGCATGATGGCAAAGCGTGCGCCGGACAGCTTGGCAGCCGTCTCGAAATCCAGGCCACCCGACTTGCCACCGAGGGCAACGTGGTCCTGCACCGGAAAATCGAAGGTGGTCGGCGTTCCCCAGCGGCGGACCTCGACGTTGCCGTCTTCGTCCTCGCCGATCGGCACCGATTCGTGGGGCAGGTTGGGAATGCCCAGGGCAATACCGTCGAGCTCGCCCTGCAGCTGTTCCAGCTCCGCCTTGCCACGACCCAGCTCCTCGGCAATGGACTCGACCTGCGCTTTCAGCGCGTCGACATCGCCGCCGCTTTTCATCACCTGGCCAATGGACTTGGACAGCGCATTGCGCTCGGCCTGCAGTTGTTCGGTGCGGGTCTGCACGGTCTTGCGCTGGGCTTCCAGCGCCTCGAGGCGCGCCACATCCAGGACATAGCCACGGCTGGCAAGGCGATCCGCTACGTCCTGAAGCTGGCTACGTAACAGTTTGGAATCGAGCATGTCGGTCTCTCGTTTATCAGTATTGGTCAGATTTTAGTCAGTGCCAGGCCGGCCCAGGTGGCCAGCAGGCCGCCGAATACGCTCACAGCGCAGTAGCCCATGGCAACCAGCCCCTGGCCGCTTTCGAGCAGGCGCACGGTGTCCAGCGAAAATGACGAGAAGGTGGTCAGGCCACCCACGAACCCCACCATCAATCCCGAACGGATCTCGACCGGAATGTCCGGGCGAATCATGAACAGGCCATACAGGTAGCCGATGATCAGGCAACCGATGATATTGACGGCCAGCGTACCGGTATAGAACAGACGTGGCCAGTTCGCATTGATGTAGGTCGCGGTGAACAGGCGCAGCAGTGTGCCGACCACCCCACCCAGGGATACCGCGACAATGGTCGGGATCACGCCTTTCTCCGCCGCCGTGGACTGCTGTCGTCCAGGCTGGCGAGGTGCTTGAGCTTTTCGCCTATCTTCAATTCCAGGCCGCGCGGCACGGGACGATAGTAGTGGCGTGGGCTCAATTGCTCGGGGAAGTAGTCTTCGCCGGCTGCATAGGCGTCGGGCTCATCGTGGGCATAGCGGTACTCGTCGCCGTAGCCCAGCTGCTTCATCAGTTTGGTCGGGGCGTTGCGCAAATGTAGTGGCACTTCCAGCGAGCCATGTTCGGCCGCCTCGCGCATCGCCGCCTTGAAGCCCATGTACACGGCATTGCTCTTGGGTGCACACGCCAGGTAAACGATGGCCTGGGCCACCGCCAGCTCGCCTTCGGGGCTGCCCAGGCGCTCCTGCACATCCCACGCCGACAGGCACAGCGGCAGCGCCCGCGGATCGGCATTGCCGATGTCTTCGCTGGCCATGCGCACCACCCGCCGCGCCAGATAGAGCGGGTCGCAACCGCCGTCGAGCATGCGTGCGAACCAGTACAGCGACGCATCCGGATCGGAGCCGCGCACCGATTTGTGCAAGGCCGATATCTGGTCGTAGAACGCCTCGCCGCCCTTGTCGAAGCGTCGGCGGGTATCGCCGAGCAGGCTCTGCAACAGCTCGACGCCTATTTCCTCGCCGTCCTCGGCAAGGTCGGAGGCATTCTCCAGCAGGTTGAGGATCCTGCGTCCGTCACCGTCGGCAGCGGCCATGAGCATGGCAAAGGCCTCGTCGCCCAGGCGCAGTCGGCGCTTGCCCAGGCCGCGTTCTTCGTTCAGCGCACGGTCGACCAGACGCCGCAGCGCCGCCTCGTCGAGGCTCTTGAGCACATACACGCGGGCTCGCGAGAGCAAGGCGTTGTTGAGTTCGAACGAGGGATTTTCGGTGGTGGCGCCGATGAAGATCAGCGTACCGTCTTCCACGTAGGGCAAGAACGCATCCTGCTGGGACTTGTTGAAACGGTGCACTTCATCGACGAACAGAATCGTGCGACGGCCATACTGGCCCGCCTGCTGCTTGGCCACCTCGACCGCCTGGCGAATCTCCTTGACCCCGGCGAGCACCGCCGACACGGTTTCGAAGTGAGCATCGGACACCTTCGCCAGCAGCCGTGCCAGGGTGGTCTTGCCCACGCCCGGTGGCCCCCAGAAGATCATCGAGTGCAGGGCGCCCTGCTCCAGTGCCTCGCGCAGCGGCTTGCCGCGGGCGAGCAGATGCTCCTGGCCGACGTATTCGTCCAGGTTGCTGGCGCGCAGACGCGCGGCCAGCGGCTGGGCAATGGGATCACTGCGAAACAGGTCCATGGGGCGACAATCGACCTCGAATTATTCCTGGATCACGTCCGCCCCTTTGGGGATGTCGAACTTGAATTTGTTCGCGGCGATCGGCTCATTGGCCCGGACGTTCATGAACAGGATATTGGTGCGCTGGCCCACGCTGTCGATCAGTTGCATGTCGTTGATCACACCCTTGCGGAACGACAGGCGCAACGAATCGAACAAGGTGTCGCGGGTCTTGGGCTTGAGCACGAAATCGATCACGTCGCCGGCTTCCTTGGCACTGATGTCGAAGCTCTGGCTGATCTTCGACACGTCACCGGACAACAGCAGCGCCGGGGTCTGGGTCAGGCGCTGGTCGAGGGTCTTGATGGTGACCTGCTCCAGGTCCGGGTCCCACAGCGAAACCTTCTTGCCGTCGGAGACCATCAGTTGCTCCTGCGGCGCGTCGGTGTGCCAGTTGAACAGGCCAGGCCGCTGCAGGGCCATCTGCCCGGCGGTCTCCTGCAACTGGGTACCGCTGCCGTCCAGGGTCAGCTGGGAAAAACGCGCGGTCAACGTCTGGGATTTCTCCAGCAGTTGCGTCAAGCGCGCCACATCCTTCTGGTCGGCATGTACCGACAGGCTGGCCAGGGCCAGGGCAGAAACCAACAGCATGCGAATCAGGCGCATGGGAATCCTCGTTCTAGGGTAAGGCGCGAGCGTTGCATCAGTCGCGCATCGGGCCCGGCGCGATCACTTCGCGCGAGCCATTGGTGTTCATCGGCGTGACCACACCGGCCATTTCCATGGACTCGATCATGCGCGCCGCGCGGTTGTAGCCGATCTTGAGCTTGCGCTGTACCGCCGAGATGGACGCACGACGGCTTTCCAGCACGAAGTTCACTGCCTCGTCGTAGAGCGCGTCGCTTTCGCTGTCGTCGCCATCGCCGCCGCCACTGCTGCCCTCGAAGCCACTGCCGGCTTCCTCGACGCCGGCCAGAATGTCTTCGTTGTAGTCGGGCACACCACGCTGCTTCCACGCCTCGACCACGCGATGCACCTCTTCGTCGGAAACGAAGGCGCCGTGCACGCGAATCGGCAGGCTGGTGCCCGGCGGCATGTAGAGCATGTCACCGTGACCCAGCAGTTGTTCGGCACCGCCCTGGTCGATGATGGTACGCGAGTCGATCTTGCTCGATACCTGGAACGCCATGCGCGTGGGGATGTTGGCCTTGATCAGGCCGGTGATGACGTCCACCGAGGGTCGCTGGGTGGCGAGGATCAGGTGGATACCGGCGGCACGGGCCTTCTGCGCGATACGCGCGATGAGCTCTTCGACCTTCTTGCCGACGATCATCATCATGTCGGCGAATTCGTCCACGACCACCACGATGGTCGGCAGGGTCTTGAGCAGCGGCGCCTCGTCGTGAATGCTTTCGCGCTTGTAAAGCGGGTCGCTCAGGGGAGTCCCGGCCTCTTCGGCGTCCTTGATCTTGCGGTTGAAGCCTGCCAGGTTGCGCACGCCCATGGCCGCCATCAGCTTGTAGCGTCGCTCCATCTCGGCAACGCTCCAACGCAACGCGTTAGCGGCATCCTTCATGTCGGTGACCACGGGGCAAAGCAGGTGCGGAATGCCCTCGTAGATGGACAATTCGAGCATCTTCGGGTCGATCATGATCAGCTTGGCGTCTTCCGGGCCCGACTTGAACAGGATCGACAGAATCATCGCGTTGACCCCCACCGACTTGCCGGAACCGGTGGTACCGGCGACCAGCAGGTGAGGCATCTTGGCCAGGTCGGTGATCACCGGTTTGCCGCCAATATCGTGGCCTAGCGCCATGGTCACAGGCGACTTGGCCTCGTCGTACTGGGGCGAGGACAGCACTTCGGAGAAACGCACGATCTGCCGGTCTTCGTTCGGAATCTCGATACCGACGGTGGTCTTGCCGGGAATGACTTCGACCACACGGACACTGAGCACCGCCAGCGAACGCGCCAGGTCTTTGGCCAGGTTGGAGATGCGGCTGACCTTGACGCCGGCCGCCGGCTGGATCTCGTAACGGGTGATCACCGGGCCGGGGTGAATGGAGTCGACGGTTACTTCCACGCCGAATTCCTTGAGTTTCACCTCCAGCAACTGGCCCACGGCCGCCAGCGACTCCGGCGAATAGTTGACCTTCTTCTCTTCGGCGGGATCGAGAATGGAAATCGGCGGCAAGGTGCCCTGCACGGCGCTATCGACGAACAATGCAGCCTGCTTCTCCTTCTGCACCCGCGCGCTCTGCTCGGGCGGCTTGCCGCTGGGCGCGCCCTGGGTACTTTCTTCGCTCAACGGCTTGATCGGCACTGCAGGCCGCACGGGCTGGCTGGCCGCGACCGGCGCCGCCATCGCGACCGGCGCGATGGGCGCCACCGGACGGCTCTGCAGGGTCGGTTCCACAGGCGCAGGCCGCACCGGCCTGGGCTTGGCGACATCGCGCGGCTCGCTGACCCTGGGCGCAGCGTAGGCCGGTTCGTCGACTTCCCGCAGTTGGGCAACCAGTTGCTTGCGTTCGGCACGCGCCGCCCACCAGCGGCTGGCCGAGCCCTGCATCAGCTCGAGCAGGTCGAGGGTGATCTTGCCGGTCATGTCCATGACCTTGAACCAGGACAGGTCGGTGAACACGGTCAGGCCGAACAGAAACAATGCGATGAACAACAGCGTACTGCCCTGGATGTTCAACGCGTTGAGCGCCAGGTTACCCAGGCTCTGACCCAGCGCGCCCCCGGCGGACGCCGGCAGGCTGCCGGCGGAATGGAAATGGATATGGGCCAGGGCCGCGCCGGAGAGGATCAGGAACACCAGCCCGATCAGGCGCCAGGAGAACAACCAGCCGCTCCACTGCCAGGGCTCGTGGCGCTGACGGAAGATCTGCCAGGTCTTGACGGCCAGCAGCAGGGGGAAGATGTAGGCGAAATAGCCCAGGACCATGAACAGAATGTCGGCGGCGAATGCACCGGCCCGGCCGGCAGCGTTCTGGACCTGGTCCATGTTGCTGCTGGTGTGGCTCCAGCCAGGATCGGTCTGGTCGTAGGTCAACAACGCCATCCACAGATAAAGGCACAGCGCGCCCATGGCGATCAGTGCGCCTTCCTTGAGGCGATAATGCATTTGCTGGCGCCAGACGGGCACCGATGCGGGAGCGGATGAGGCAGTGGATTTCTTCAAAACGCTTGATTTCCTGCGCCTGTCAAAGCACGCAACTGATGGATGACAAAAATACAGCAAATGGCCACTATCGGTGGACAACAGGCCCTGCAAAGATCGCATTGTACGGCTTTGTCGGCAATTCGCGCATCTGCAATATAAGCGTCGCTTGCCGTGCGCCATTCAGCTTCGAATCAGGCGACGCACGAAATGCGATTCAGCGGTGCTTTGTGTTTGCCGACAAGGCCTTACGAGCCAATCTTGAAGAACAGTGACATGGGACTGCAATTGCCTGAAAAAGTTACATGAAAGCTCGGTCGCCCTGGCTGCCTGGCCTTGCTGCCGCGCATTGGCGTGCCGACCGGATCATGGCAGGATGAACTCACTGCCCTTGGTACCACCCTCCCCTGCCGTAGCGAACAATCATGCTGACGTGGCTCAAACGAAACGAACTGGTCTTTCCTCCCCTGAGCAAGGCGATGCGCGAGCCCAATGGGCTGCTGGCAGCCGGTGGTGACCTCAGCCCCGAGCGGCTGGTGCAGGCCTACCGGCATGGCTGCTTCCCCTGGTTCGAGGACGGCCAGCCGATTCTCTGGTGGTCGCCGGATCCGCGTACCGTGCTGATGCCCGCCGAACTGCACGTGTCACGCAGCCTGCGCAAGGTACTGCGCCAGCAACGCTTCACGGTAACCTTCGACCAGGACTTTTCCGCTGTCATCGCTGCCTGCGCAGGGCCGCGCGACTACACCGACGGCACCTGGATAACCGGCGACATGCAACGCGCCTACCTCACCCTGCACGAGCAAGGGCACGCGCACTCGGTCGAGGTGTGGGACGGCGAGACGCTTGTAGGTGGGCTCTATGGCCTGGCCATGGGCCAACTGTTCTTCGGCGAATCCATGTTCAGCCGCACCGACAACGCCTCCAAGGTTGGCTTCGTAACCTTGGTCGAGCATCTGCACCAGGCCGGTTTCGTGCTGATCGACTGCCAGATGCCCACCGAGCACTTGCACAGCCTGGGCGCAAGAAGCATCGCCCGAGATCAGTTCGCCGATTATCTGAGCCAATACCTCGACCAACCCAATAGCGCGACATGGCAGCGCTAGGCGAGTTCTCCGGCACTGGCTTACACTTGATGCAATGGTTTCATTCCGAGGGTTCATCATGACTGAGTTGGCGCGCCTGAAGTTCTATGCCACTCAACCCCATTCGTGCAGCTACCTGCCCGACGAGCAAGCCACGACCTTGTTTCTCGATCCGAGCCAGCCGATGGACGTCCACGTCTACGCCGACCTCTCGGATATGGGTTTCCGCCGCAGCGGTGACCACCTCTACCGGCCGCACTGCCAGCGCTGCAACGCGTGCGTGCCGGCACGCATTCCCACGGCAGGCTTCACCCCCTCGCGCCAGCAGAAACGCATCGTCAAGCGCAATCACGACGTCCAGGTGACGAGTGCCACCCCCCGCTTCAGCGAAGAGTATTTCGACCTCTACCAGCGCTATATCGAACAGCGCCACGCCGATGGCGACATGTTTCCGCCCAGCCGTGATCAGTTTTCGACGTTTCTGGTCCGAGACCTGCCGTTTTCGCGCTTCTACGAATTTCGCCTGGAAGGCCGGCTGCTGGCGGTGGCCGTGACCGACCTGCTGCCCAACGGGCTGTCCGCCGTGTATACCTTCTACGAGCCGACCGAAGAGCGGCGCAGCCTGGGCCGTCTGGCGATCCTGTGGCAGATCGAGGAAGCACGGCGATTGAACCTGGATGCGGTCTATCTGGGCTACTGGATCAAGAACTGCCAGAAGATGAATTACAAGACCCAATATCGACCCATCGAGCTGCTTATCAACCAGAGATGGGTAACACTTAACTGAACCCCTTGGCTTGAGCCCCCTTTTTCGGGCACAATGCACGCCGCTTTTGCCTGGCGCAGTTGCACCGGGCCATCAACTGGATACCGAGGGTTTTACTGCATGTCGAAAGAAGACAGCTTCGAAATGGAAGGCACTGTCGTCGACACCCTGCCCAACACCATGTTTCGCGTGGAGTTGGAAAACGGGCACGTCGTAACCGCGCATATCTCCGGCAAGATGCGCAAGAACTACATTCGTATTCTGACCGGTGACAAGGTGCGTGTTGAACTGACGCCCTATGATTTGAGCAAAGGGCGCATCACCTACCGCGCTCGCTGAACCGAGACACATGAAAACGCCCGGCATTGCCGGGCGTTTTTGCTTGCGTGGGATTTGGACACCAAAAGCTAAGCGGCTTGCGCCGCTGCTACAGGGACCGTACAAACCCCTATAGCAGCGGCGCAAGCCGCGTCGAGCCGTTATGCCATCTCAGCCGTGGTTTCGAAATCGAAGGTCAGCTCGCCATCCTTGATGTCGATGTGCACCACACCACCATGCTCGGCCAACTCGCCGAACAGGATCTCTTCCGCCAACGGACGCTTGATCTTGTCCTGGATCAAGCGCGCCATCGGGCGTGCGCCCATCTGCACGTCGTAGCCACTTGCCGCCAGCCAGCCGCGCGCGGCATCGGTGACTTCAAGCTGCACACGCTTGTCTTCCAGCTGCGCCTGCAGTTCGGTGAGGAACTTGTCGACCACGCTCTTGATGACTTCGTGGCTGAGGCGACCGAACTGGATGATGGTATCCAGGCGGTTGCGGAATTCCGGCGTGAAGCTTTTCTTGATCACTTCCATGGCGTCGGATGAGTGGTCCTGATGGGTAAACCCGATCGAGGCCCGCGCAGCGGTTTCGGCACCCGCGTTGGTGGTCATGATGAGAATCACGTTGCGGAAATCCGCCTTGCGTCCGTTGTTGTCGGTCAGGGTGCCGTGATCCATGACCTGCAGCAGCAGGTTGAAGACCTCGGGGTGAGCCTTTTCGATTTCATCGAGCAGCAGCACGCAATGCGGCTGCTTGGTGATGGCTTCGGTCAACAGACCGCCCTGGTCGAACCCGACATAACCCGGTGGCGCACCAATCAGACGCGATACGGTGTGACGCTCCATGTACTCGGACATGTCGAAACGCACCAGCTCCACGCCGAGGGCCTTGGCCAGCTGGCGCGCAGCCTCGGTCTTGCCGACACCGGTAGGGCCGGCGAAGAGGAACGAACCCACGGGCTTGTCCGGCGCCTTCAACCCGGCGCGCGACAGCTTGATGGCCGTGGCCAGCGAGTCAATGGCAGCGTCCTGGCCAAACACAGTGAGCTTGAGGTCACGCTCCAGGTTACGCAGCAGCTCCTTGTCGGAACTGGTTACGTGCTTCGGCGGAATCCGCGCGATCTTGGCCACGATGTCTTCGACCTGAGGCACTTCGATACGCTTGACTCGATTGGCTTCAGGCTGCAGGCGCTGGTAGGCACCTGCCTCGTCGATGACGTCGATGGCCTTGTCGGGCATGTGTCGGTCATTGATGTAGCGCGACGCCAGCTCGGCGGCCGCACGCAGTGCTTCGTCACTGTATTCGATGTTGTGGTGCTGCTCGAACCGCCCCTTGAGGCCACGCAGGATGCCGATGGTGTCTTCCACCGAAGGCTCGGACACGTCGACCTTCTGGAAACGACGTGCCAGGGCGCGGTCTTTCTCGAAGATGCCACGAAATTCCTGGAAGGTGGTCGAACCGATGCAGCGGATATCACCGGAGGACAGCAGCGGCTTGAGCAGGTTGGACGCATCCATCACCCCGCCCGACGCAGCACCCGCACCGATGATGGTGTGGATCTCGTCGATGAACAGGATCGCCTGCGGACGCTTCTTCAGCTCGCCAAGCAACGCCTTGAAGCGCTTCTCGAAATCGCCGCGGTACTTGGTACCGGCCAGCAGTGCGCCCAGGTCGAGGGAATACACGACGCTGTTCGCCAGCAGATCAGGCACCTGGCTATCGACGATGCGCTTGGCCAGGCCTTCGGCAATCGCCGTCTTGCCGACGCCTGCTTCGCCTACCAGCAACGGGTTGTTCTTGCGGCGACGAGCGAGAATCTGCGCGACGCGCTCGACTTCGCTCTCGCGACCGACCAGTGGATCAATGCGACCCTGGCGAGCCAGCTCGTTGAGGTTGCTGGCATAGGCATCCAGCGGGTTGCTCGACGAAGAGGTATCACCGCCTTCTTCGTCCTGCATTTCCTGCTCGCCTTCGGAGCTGTCACCGTGACCAGGGACCTTGGAAATACCGTGCGCGATGTAGTTGACCACATCGATGCGCGCCACGCTCTGCTGCTTGAGCAGGAACACGGCCTGGCTTTCCTGCTCGCTGAAGATCGCCACCAGCACGTTGGCGCCGGTGACTTCTCGCTTGCCCGAACTTTGTACATGGAACACGGCACGCTGCAGCACACGCTGGAAGCCCAGCGTCGGCTGGGTTTCACGATCCTCGTCATGCACGGGGATCAACGGCGTGGTGGAGTCGATGAACTCCTGCAGGTCGTGTTTGAGTTTTTCGAGATTGGCGCCGCACGCCCGCAATACGGTGGCGGCTGCCTCGTTGTCCAATAGCGCCAAAAGAAGGTGTTCCACGGTCATGAATTCATGACGCTTGGAGCGCGCTTCTTTGAAGGCAAGATTGAGCGTGACTTCGAGCTCGCGGTTTAACATAGCTTCACCTCATACCCAAGTGGTCGGCGTTAACCGTCCTTCTCGATTTCACAGAGTAGCGGATGCTGGCTTTCCCTGGCGTACTGGTTGACCTGCATGGCCTTGGTTTCGGCGATGTCTCGGGTAAACAATCCGCATACTGCCCGTCCTTCTGTGTGGACGGCCAGCATGACCTTGGTCGCCAGCTCACGATTCAGATTGAAGAAAACCTCGAGGATCTCGACGACGAAATCCATCGGGGTGTAGTCGTCGTTGAACAGAACCACCTTATACATCGGTGGGGCCTGCAATGCAGGCTTGGATTCCTGGACGGCAATGCCTGCCGAATCGTCCTCGTGCGACTGCGGGCGGTCTTGATTGAAGGTTAGTCGAATCTGACTGAATGCATGCATGGAAAGAAGATTCATCGTTGAGCGAATAGAAGTGGTGGGTTGACCTTGTGACCGAATCTTGACTCGGTCGCCGCATGACCTTGACTATCGGCAAAACGGTGTTACAAACAGTAGAACCCACATTGGGGAAGAAAGGTCCGCGCAGTCAACCAAATTTTTTCAATCGGTTGTGTTGCGCACGAAGTGGATGATACTCCAGAGCTGGAGTCCTTTGCAGAGGGATATGGGTATGCGCAGTGGTAAAGTCAAGTGGTTCAACAATGCCAAGGGCTACGGCTTCATTATCGAAGACGGTCAGGCCGAGGATCTTTTCGCCCATTTTTCCGCCATTACCATGGAGGGTTACAAGACGCTGAAGGCCGGCCAGGCCGTCGCTTTCGAGATTATCCAGGGCCCCAAGGGCCTGCACGCCGTAAAGATCCAGGCAGCGGAGACCGCAATCACGCAGGCGGAAGTCACGCAAGCCAGCGTTGCGACGACCAGTGACGAGACCCGAGAGTCCGCGAACGCATGATCGCGGCGCAGGAACAGTGATCGCGAGCAAGCGTTCCTCGGGCGCATGCTGTGCAACGTGAGCGCTTGCTCGCCGTCATTGCTGCGAATGTGCACCCGGACAGGCCATCCACACGGATGGCCTGTTTCGTTTCCGGCAGTTGCCGACCCGCCCAGCTTTGTGCCCCCTACACAGTATTCATCGCCGCGACCAGTGGTATACTGCCGCAGTGACCGCAGGGTCACCTTGGTCGGACCGGTCCGCCCGCGTGCACCGCCCATGCGAGTCGCGAGAGGGCCGTTGTTGCCGGTCGACCGCTTGACGCTCTACTGATGCATCCCACATCACCGCGACCAATGCTCGATTTTTCGCCTCATTGATGACAACGAGCGAAAGCGCCTATCCTGCGCATCTCGAGATTCTGTGCACGCTCAGCAAAGAAGAGAGTTAATTCGATTATGCCCACCCGCTCAAAGATCATCTACACCTTCACCGACGAAGCGCCAGCCCTGGCCACCTATTCGCTGCTGCCGATCATCGAAGCCTTCACCGCTTCTTCGGACATCGCCGTCGAGACCCGCGACATCTCCCTGGCGGCGCGCATCCTTTCAAGCTTTCCCGAGCGTCTGCAGGCCGGCAAACCCGTGCCGGACGATCTCGCCGAGCTGGGCACCCTGGCCACCACGCCTGAAGCCAACATCATCAAGCTGCCGAACATCAGCGCTTCGGTGCCGCAATTGAAGGCGGCGATCAAAGAGCTGCAGGACCAAGGCTTCGACCTGCCCGACTACCCAGACAGCGCCGAGTCGGATGCCGACAAGGACACCCGCGCCCGCTACGACAAGGTCAAGGGCAGCGCCGTGAACCCGGTACTGCGTGAAGGCAACTCCGACCGCCGCGCACCACTGTCGGTCAAGAACTATGCGCGCAAGCACCCGCACAAGATGGGCGCCTGGGCCGCCGACTCGAAGTCCCACGTTGCGCACATGAGCAGCGGCGATTTCTACGGCAGCGAGAAAAGTGCCCTGATCGAAGCCGACGGCAGCGTCAAGATCGAACTGGTCGGCAGCGACGGCAGCACCACCGTACTGAAAGAAAAGACCAAGGTCCTGGCTGGCGAGATCATCGACTGCGCCGCCCTGAGCAAAAAAGCCCTGCGCGCCTTCGTGGCCGCCGAGATCGAGGACGCCAAGAAACAGGGCGTGCTGTTCTCCGTTCACCTCAAAGCCACCATGATGAAGGTCTCCGATCCGATCATGTTCGGCCAGATCGTCGCCGAGTTCTATCAGGAGGCGCTGGACAAGCACGCCGACGTGCTGGAGCAGGTAGGTTTCAACCTGAACAACGGCATCGGTGACCTGTACGCACGCATCAAGTCGCTGCCCGCCGAGCAGCAGGCGCAGATCGAAGCCGATGTCCAGGCCGTCTATGCCACTCGCCCTGCCCTGGCCATGGTCAACTCCGACAAGGGCATCACCAACCTGCATGTGCCCAGCGACGTCATCGTCGACGCCTCGATGCCGGCCATGATCCGCGACTCGGGCAAGATGTGGAACACCGAGGGTGTGCTGCAGGATACCAAGGCACTGATCCCGGATCGTTGCTATGCCAGCATCTACCAGGCGGCCATCGAAGACTGCAAGAAGCACGGCGCATTCGATCCGACCACCATGGGCAGTGTGCCCAACGTTGGCCTGATGGCGCAGAAGGCCGAAGAATACGGCTCGCACGACAAGACCTTCCAGATTGCCGCCGACGGCGTGGTCCGCGTCAGCGACAGCAATGGCCGCGTGCTCATGGAGCAGAAGGTCGAGACTGGCGACGTGTTCCGCATGTGCCAGACCAAGGACGCGCCGATCCAGGACTGGGTCAAGCTCGCCGTCAACCGCGCCCGTGCCAGCAGCACCCCTGCGGTGTTCTGGCTCGACCCGGCACGCGCCCACGACGCGGTGATGATCGACAAGGTGCAGAAATACCTGAAAGACCACGACACCAATGGCCTGGACATCCAGATCATGTCTCCGGTCGATGCCATGGCCTTCTCGCTCAAGCGCATTCGTGCCGGGCAAGACACCATTTCAGTGACCGGCAACGTGCTGCGCGACTACCTGACCGACCTGTTCCCGATCATGGAACTGGGCACCAGCGCCAAGATGCTTTCGATCGTGCCGCTGATGAATGGCGGCGGCCTGTTCGAAACCGGCGCTGGCGGTTCGGCGCCCAAGCACGTGCAGCAACTGGTCGAAGAAAACTTCCTGCGCTGGGATTCCCTGGGTGAGTTCCTGGCCCTGGCCGCTTCGCTGGAGCACCTGGGCAGCACCTACGACAACCCCAAGGCGCTGGTACTGGCAGCGACCCTGGACAAGGCCACCGGCCAATTCCTCGACAACAACAAGTCGCCATCGCGCAAGGTCGGCAACATCGACAACCGTGGCAGCCACTTCTATCTGGCACTGTACTGGGCCCAGGCCCTGGCCGAGCAGAACGACGACGCCGCCCTGCAAGCGCAGTTCGCGCCGCTGGCCAAGACCCTGGCCGAGAACGAGGCGAAGATCGTCGCCGAGCTCAACGCCGTGCAGGGCAAGCCAGTGGACATCGGCGGCTACTACCATGCCGATGCCGAACTGACCCGCAAGGCCATGCGCCCCAGCGAAACCCTGAACGCCGCGATCGCTTCGCTGGTGTAAGGTTTGAACCGGTAACACCCC
This sequence comes from Pseudomonas baltica, assembly GCF_014235765.1. Lineage (GTDB taxonomy): Bacteria > Pseudomonadota > Gammaproteobacteria > Pseudomonadales > Pseudomonadaceae > Aquipseudomonas > Aquipseudomonas baltica. Next base: position 328,674 of record NZ_JACMYH010000001.1, on the reverse strand, counting down.
CAGCCCTGGCCCTGTGCCGGGGCTGACTTTTTCAGCGCAGGCGATCTCCCGTAGGAGCGGTCATCGGCCGCGAAAGGAGCAACGCGAATTGTCTGATGCACCGCGGCGCCTGGTTCGCGGCCACGGACCGCTCCTACGGAAGATCGCATGCGCCCGTAGGAGCGGTCATCGGCCGCGAAAGGAGCAACGCGTATTGTCTGATGCACCGCGGTGCCCGGTTCGCGGCCATGGACCGCTCCTACGGAAGATCGCATGCACCCGTAGGAGCGGTCATCGGCCGCGAAAAGGGCAACGCGAATCGACCGATGCACCGCGGTGCCGGGTTCGCGGCCACGGACCGCTCCTACGGAAGATCGCATGCGCCCGTAGGAGCGGTCATCGGCCCCGAAAAGGGCAACGCGAATCGAACGATGCACCGCGGTGCCGGGTTCGCGGCCACTGACCGCTCCTACGGAAGATCGCATGCACCCGTAGGAGCGGTCATCGGCCGCGAAAAGGGCAACGCGAATCGACCGATGCACCGCGGTGCCGGGTTCGCGGCCACGGACCGCTCCTACGGAAGATCGCATGCTCCCGTAGGAGCAGTCATCGGCTGCGAAAAGGGCGACGCGAATCGACCGATGCACCGCGGCGCCTGGTTCGCGGCCACGGACCGCTCCTACGAGGGGTCCATCAATGGGAGATTCCATCATGACCTGGCAACCGCATATCACTGTCGCCACTATCATCGAGGACAGCGGGCGTTTTCTGTTCGTCGAGGAAATGAAAGGCGGACGTTTGGTGCTCAACCAGCCTGCCGGCCATCTCGAGCCTGACGAAAACCTCATGCAGGCCGCCCTGCGCGAGACCCTCGAAGAAACCGCCTGGGACGTCGAGCTGACCGGCGTGGTCGGCATCTACCTGTACACGGCACCCAGCAACGGCGTGACCTACCAGCGCATCTGCTTCAGTGCCCGCCCCTTGCACCTGAACCCCGAGCGCGAGCTGGATCCAGACATCAGCGGTACCACCTGGCTGAACCGCGACGAGCTGGCCGCACAGGGCCATCGACTGCGCAGCGAGCTGGTCATGCAATGCCTGGACGACTACCTGAACGGACCGCTGCACAGCCTGGAGCTGATTCGCACCTGAGCGTTTTGCAGCTTACCCTGTTAGAATCGCGTCCTTTTCAGAGACCCCATCGAATCCCATGCGTGAGCCAGCTCCCCGCCACTGCGCAAAACAGCGCGTCATCGTCGGCATGTCCGGCGGCGTCGACTCGTCCGTGTCCGCCCTTCTGCTGATGGAGCAGGGCTACCACGTGGAAGGCCTGTTCATGAAGAACTGGGAGGAAGACGACGGAACTGACTACTGCACGGCGCGCGAGGACCTGGCGGATGCCCAGGCCGTTTGCGACAAGCTGGGCATCAAGCTGCACACCGCCAACTTCGCGGCTGAATACTGGGACAACGTCTTCGAGCACTTCCTCGAGGAGTACAAGGCCGGCCGTACGCCAAACCCGGACATCCTGTGCAACCGCGAGATCAAGTTCAAGGCGTTCCTGGACTACGCACTGATGCTGGGCGCCGACCTGATTGCCACCGGCCACTACGTGCGTCGCCGCGACAGCGACGGGCAGACGCAACTGCTCAAGGGCCTGGACCCGAACAAGGACCAGAGCTACTTCCTGCACGCCGTCGGCGGTGAGCAGATCGCTCGCACGCTGTTTCCCGTAGGCGAACTGGAAAAGCCCGAAGTGCGCGCCATCGCGGAAATGCACGGCCTGGCGACCGCCAAGAAAAAGGATTCCACCGGTATCTGCTTCATCGGCGAACGCCGCTTCAGCGACTTTCTCAAGCAGTACCTGCCAGCGCAGCCAGGCGAGATCAAGACCACCAGCGGCGAGGTCATCGGCCGGCACCACGGCTTGATGTACCACACCATCGGCCAGCGCCAGGGGCTGGGTATCGGCGGCCTCAAGGACGCCGGTGACGACCCGTGGTACGTGCTGGCCAAGGACCTGGTCGCCAACGAATTGATCGTGGGCCAGGGCAACGAGCATCCGCTGCTGTTTTCCGGCGCCCTGCTCGCTTCGGAAATCTACTGGGTGAACCCGGTGGACCTGGCCGAGCCGCGCCGCCTGACAGCCAAGGTCCGCTATCGTCAAAGCGACCAGGCATGCACCCTGGAACGCACTGCCGAGGGCTATCGCGCGGTATTCGACGAGCCGCAACGGGCTGTCACCCCAGGTCAGTCGGTGGTGTTCTACGACGGCGAAATCTGCCTGGGTGGCGGCGTCATCGAAGTCGCCGAGCCCTGGAGCCAGCCATGAACAACCTGCAGGAACAATTGGTAGCCTTGGGCGCGGTGTTCCAGGCGGCGGTGCTGGTCGACCGTATCGCCAAGACCGGTTCCGCCGCCGAGGCTGACGTCGCCTGCCTGCTGGGCAGCCTGCTGGTGGTCGATCCGCAGAACACGCTTGAAGTGTTCGGTGGCGACGACAGTCATCTGCGCGAAGGTTATGGCGCGCTGTCCAGCGCGCTGGAGCGAGACCCCGGCAGCCTGCAGCGCGAGCCGCTGCGCTACGCGCTGTCGATGCTGGGCCTGGAGCGGCAGCTGGCCAAGCGCGGCGAGATGCTGGAGATCATCGGCAAGCGCATTCCGCAGATCCAGAACCAGGTCGAGCACTTCGGCCAGGGCCATGAGAACGTCATCGCCGCCACTGGTGCGCTGTACCAGGACACCCTGAGCACGCTGCGCCAACGCATCCAGGTGCATGGCGATACGCGCCACCTGCAGCAGCCCAACAACGCTTCCAAGATTCGTGCCCTGCTGCTGGCCGGCATCCGTGCCGCACGCCTGTGGCGACAATTGGGCGGGCATCGCTGGCAGCTGGTGATCAGCCGCCGCAAGCTGTTGCGAGAGCTGTACCCCCTGATGCGCGGATGAACGACCGGAGGGTTGGCCCGGGCCGCCCAACCGGCTTTTTTCATGTATAATTCGCGCCCTTTTCAAAGCCCGACTGTCCGAGAATACCCATGCAGCTTTCTTCGCTCACTGCGGTTTCCCCTGTAGACGGCCGCTACGCCGGCAAAACCCAGGCCCTTCGCACCATTTTCAGCGAGTACGGCCTGATTCGCTTCCGCGCCCTGGTCGAGGTGCGCTGGTTGCAGCGCCTGGCCGCGCACCCGCAAATCGCCGAAGTACCGGCTTTCTCGGCAGAGGCCAACGCCGTACTGGATGTGCTTGCCAGTGATTTCGCCCTGGAGCACGCCGAGCGCGTCAAGGAAATCGAGCGCACCACCAACCACGACGTCAAGGCCATCGAGTACCTGCTCAAGGAGCAGGCGGCCAAGCTGCCGGAACTGGCCAAGGTCAGCGAGTTCATCCATTTCGCCTGCACCAGCGAGGACATCAACAACCTGTCCCACGCGCTGATGCTGCGCGAAGGCCGCGACGATGTGATGCTGCCGCTGATGCGCCAGATCGCCGGGTCGATCCGCGAGCTGGCCCATCGCTTCGCCGACGTGCCGATGCTGTCGCGCACCCATGGCCAGCCGGCTTCGCCGACGACCCTGGGCAAGGAGCTGGCGAACGTGGTGTACCGCCTGGAGCGGCAGATCGCGCAGGTGGCAGCCGTGCCCCTGCTGGGCAAGATCAACGGCGCGGTGGGCAACTACAACGCGCACCTGTCGGCCTACCCGCAGATCGACTGGGAAGCCAATGCCCGCGCCTTCATCGAAGACGAACTGGGCCTGGGCTTCAATCCCTACACCACGCAGATCGAGCCGCATGACTACATTGCCGAGCTGTTCGACGCGATCGCCCGCTTCAACACCATCCTCATCGATTTCGATCGTGATATCTGGGGCTACATCTCCCTGGGCTATTTCAAGCAGCGCACCATCGCTGGCGAAATCGGTTCCTCGACGATGCCGCACAAGGTCAATCCGATCGACTTCGAGAACTCCGAAGGCAACCTGGGTATCGCCAACGCGCTGTTCCAGCACCTGGCCAGCAAGCTGCCGATCTCGCGCTGGCAGCGCGATTTGACCGACTCCACCGTGCTGCGCAACCTCGGTGTCGGTTTCGCCCACAGCGTGATCGCCTACGAAGCAAGTCTCAAGGGAATCAGCAAGTTAGAGATCAATACTCAGAAAATAGCTGAAGATCTGGACGCTTGCTGGGAAGTGCTGGCCGAGCCCATTCAGACGGTCATGCGCCGCTACGACATCGAGAATCCGTACGAGAAGCTCAAGGAACTGACCCGCGGCAAGGGCATCGGCCCACAAGCTCTGCAGACCTTCATCGACGGGCTGGACATGCCTGAAGAAGCCAAGGCCGAACTCAAACAACTGACCCCGGCGAATTACATAGGCAATGCAGCAGCGCAGGCCAAGCGCGTCTGACATTCGCTACCGACGCTTTGACGCCCGGCCTCGCCGGGCGTTTTTATTCCAGTTATAAAAGCAATATAATTCAGCAGGTTACACATGAAAGCTAATACCCCACTTCAAATACTGGGCGGCCTGACTGCCGCTGAATTCCTGCGCGACTACTGGCAGAAGAAACCCCTGCTGGTACGCCAGGCCTTCACCGATTTCGAAAATCCGCTGAGCGCCGATGAACTCGCCGGCCTGGCGCTCGAGGAAGAAGTCGAGTCGCGGATCGTCATCGAACACGGCGCCCAGCCGTGGGAAATGCGCCGTGGGCCCTTTGCCGAGGATGAATTCAGCAAGCTGCCTGAAACCGAGTGGACCCTGCTGGTCCAGGCTGTTGACCAGTTCGTTCCGGAAGTCGCCGAGCTGCTCGAGCACTTCCGCTTCCTGCCCAGCTGGCGCATCGATGACGTCATGATCAGCTTTGCCGCACCAGGCGGTGGTGTGGGCCCGCACTTCGACAACTACGATGTGTTTCTGCTGCAGGGCCTGGGCAAGCGCAACTGGAAGGTCGGGCAGATGTGCGATTCGCAGAGCCCGCTGCTCGATCATCCGGATCTGCGCATCCTGGCCGACTTCCAGCAGAGCGAAGAGTGGACCCTGGAGCCCGGCGACATGCTCTATCTGCCGCCGCGCCTGGCCCATTGCGGCGTTGCCGTGGACGATTGCATGACCTATTCGGTCGGTTTCCGTGCACCGAGCGCTGCCGAAGTGCTGACTCACTTCACCGACTTCCTCAGCCAGTTCCTGCCGGACGAAGAGCGCTACAGCGACGCCGATGCCGTGCCTGCGGCCGACCCGCACCAGATCCAGCACGACGCCCTGGATCGGCTCAAGCGCCTGCTGGCCGAGCACATGAGCGACGAGCGCCTGTTGCTGACCTGGTTTGGCCAGTTCATGACCGAGCCGCGCTATCCGGAGCTGGTCGCCGGCGAAGACATGGCCGAGGCCGATCTGCTTGCCGAACTGGAACAGGGTGCGCTGCTGGTGCGTAACCCGAGCGCCCGCCTGGCCTGGTCGGAAGTCGACGCAGACCTGTTGTTGTTCGCCAGTGGCCAAAGCCGCTTGTTGCCCGGCGAACTGCGCGATCTGTTGAAGCTGATCTGCGCGGCCGACGCCTTGCACATCGACAACCTGGGCCCCTGGATGCACGACGAACAGGGTCGCGCGCTGCTCTGCGAGCTGGTGAAGCAAGGGAGCCTGGGGTTCGCCATCGATGAATAGCATTGGCGTGCGCGTGGCTGACTGGCACAAGGACAATCGCGACATCCGGCGCATTCGCGAGGCGGTGTTCATCGCCGAGCAGGCGATTCCGGCCGAGCTGGAATGGGACGAGGACGATCTGAGCGCGGTGCATTTCCTGGCTGTCGAAGGCGACTATGCGGTGGGCACTGCCCGCCTGCTCGCCGACGGTGAAATCGGCCGGGTGTCCGTGCTCAAGGACTGGCGCGGCCTGAGGGTGGGCGACAAGTTGCTGCAAGCGGTCATCGCCCATGCCAATGCACTGGGCCTGCACGAGCAGAAACTCAGCGCTCAGGTGCATGCCACGGCGTTCTACGAACACCATGGCTTTCGCGTCGTCAGCGGTGAGTTTCTCGAAGCCGGCCTGCCCCATGTGGACATGGTTCGCAGTCCAAGCTGACCACGTGTGAGCGTGACCGTCGGCCGCGAACGGCGCATGGTGATACGCCTGCTGGACTGCGGGGACCCTTTCGCGGCCGCTGACCGCTCCTACGGAGGCTCGCATCCGCCTTTGGGCGGTCAGCGACCGCGAAAGCGGCGACGTGGTTCGGCTGATACGCTGCATCCTGTACATTCAGCGCGCATGCCATACTTGTCCGCACATCCAATGCGGAGATCACGGACATGCCGCTGCACCTTCTGCTCGCCAGCCTGCTGTTGTGCCTGATGCCCAGTGCCCAAGCGGCTACCCAGGTCATGCCCCTTCACTATCGCACCAGTGCCGATATCCTCCCCATCGCCCAACAACTGGTGGGCCGTGAAGGCACCGTCGCGGCCTATGGCAACCAACTGGTGGTCAACGCCGAGCCCGACAAGCTGGACGAGCTCACTGCATTGCTCGAGCAATTGGACAAGCCGGCGCGACGGCTGCTGATCAGTGTCGACACCAGCGACAGCAACACCGCCAACCAGCGCGGCTATCGCGTCAACGGCGGTGGCAGCACGCGCATCATCCAGTACGGCACCGACAACCGCAGCGGCGGAGTGCAGCAGGTTCAGGCCAGCGAAGGCAGCCCGGCACTCATCCAGATCGGCCAAAGCGTACCCCTGACCACTGCAGGCACCGACGCCTACGGTCGCCTGCAAGCGCAGACCGAGTACCGCGATGTCACCCAGGGTTTCTACGTGACAGCCAGCCTGACCGGTGATGTAGTGCACCTCAAAATCGCTACAAACAACGACCGACTGAGCCAGGAAAGGGCCGACGTGGTCAACGTGCAAAGTACGCAATCGACCCTCAGCGGCCGGCTCGGCGAGTGGATCACGGTGGCCGGCATGAACGAGCATTCGAGCATCAACCAACAGGGCATCGCCCGGCAATACAGCACCCAGGGGCGTAACGACACTACCGTTCGAGTAAAGGTCGACACCCTTGACTGAGCCTGAGGCACGACAGCGCCACCCCTGTCGCGAATCAGCGACCGCAGCCTCGAAAACTGACTCCACAGTCGCGAAATCGGCCTTTATGTAGTGCTTCGTAGATTTCACTACAAAACGTTTGACGTGCAGAAAATCCATGGGGCATGATGGCCTCGCCTTCACTGATCCGCGCCTTTGCCACGCTGGCAAACGCACCGCACGGTGAAGGCCGACCGGCAGTTCGGCACAAGCAGCGCCTGGCGCAGCAACCCCATCATCGAACCTATGCACGAGGTTTATCTCCATGGCACTGACACGCGAACAACAAGAAGCGGCCCTTGCAAAAGACTGGTCCGAAAATCCGCGCTGGAAAGGTGTGACGCGCAACTACTCGCCCGCCGATGTGGTGCGCCTGCGCGGCTCGGTCCAACCCGAACACACGCTGGCCCGCCTGGGCGCAGAAAAACTGTGGGACCTGGTGACCCAGGGCGCCAAGCCTTCATTCCGCCCCGACAAAGATTTCGTCAACTGCATGGGCGCACTTACCGGCGGCCAAGCCGTGCAGCAGGTCAAGGCCGGCATCCAGGCCATCTACCTGTCCGGCTGGCAGGTTGCAGCAGACAACAACTCGGCCGAATCGATGTACCCCGACCAGTCGCTGTACCCGGTGGACTCGGTGCCGACCGTAGTCAAGCGCATCAACAACTCGTTCCGACGTGCCGACCAGATCCAATGGAAGGCTGGCAAGAATCCGGGCGACCAAGGCTATATCGACTACTTCGCGCCAATCGTGGCCGATGCCGAAGCCGGCTTCGGCGGCGTGCTCAATGCCTATGAACTGATGAAGAACATGATCGAAGCGGGCGCCGCCGGCGTTCACTTCGAGGACCAGTTGGCCTCGGTGAAGAAATGCGGGCACATGGGCGGCAAGGTATTGGTGCCGACCCAGGAAGCCGTTCAGAAACTCACCGCTGCGCGCCTGGCCGCCGATGTCGCTGGTGTGCCGACGATCATCCTGGCGCGCACCGATGCGAACGCAGCGGACCTGCTGACGTCGGACTGCGACCCTTACGACCAGCCGTTCGTGACCGGCACCCGCACACCCGAAGGCTTCTACAAGGTACGTGCCGGCCTCGATCAGGCAATCGCCCGCGGCCTGGCCTACGCGCCCTATGCCGATCTCATCTGGTGCGAAACCGCCAAGCCGGACCTCGATGAGGCGCGTCGCTTCGCCGAGGCCATCAAGCGCGAGTACCCGGACCAGCTGCTTTCCTATAACTGCTCGCCTTCCTTCAACTGGAAGAAGAACCTGGACGACGCAACCATCGCCAAATTCCAGCGCGAGCTGTCGGCAATGGGCTACAAGCATCAGTTCATCACCCTCGCCGGGATCCACAACATGTGGCATGGCATGTTCAGCCTGGCGCACGACTACGCGCGCAACGACATGACGGCCTATGTGAAGCTGCAGGAGCAGGAATTCGCCGATGCCGAAAAGGGCTACACCTTCGTCGCCCACCAGCAGGAAGTGGGTACCGGGTACTTCGACGACATGACCACCGTGATCCAGGGCGGCGCTTCGTCGGTCACCGCCCTGACCGGCTCGACCGAGGAAGAGCAGTTCCACTGATCCCCCAGGCAAGCTGCTCTCGCGAGGGAGCAGCGTCTGTGGGTCAAAATGCCTGTGCGGCGAGGTAACTGTGGGAGTGGGCTCTGCCCGCGAAGAACTCGGCGCGGTGTACCCGCCAGACCGCAGTATGGCCTTCGCGGATAGAACCCGCTCTCACAGGGTCACCGTCGCTCCTTGTGGGAGCGGGCTCTGCCCGCGAAGAACTCGGCGCGGTGTACCCGCCAGACCGCAGCATGGCCTTCGCGGGTAGAACCCGCTCCCACAGGGTCATCGTCGCTTCCACAGGGATGGGTGTTGAATCCAAAGCCGCCGCATGCAGTTGCCGGCGGCTTTTTTATGCGTCCGATTGATCCAGCGCAATGCCGGCAACCGAATAAGCGGGTAAAACACTGCGCACAGTTAATTGAGCCAACTTGCACGGTCAATCCAAGACGCTAAATGATATTAGTTATCATTAAGATATTCACGTACTCACGGTAAAAGCTTGGCCTGCTTGATATTTTCGTGTTTCACCCACCTAAATCCTCTCAGTGAGCTACATTGAATAAGCCTATGTGCGTAATGATACGAATTAATTTGCGATCCGAAATTTACTTGCCCGGCTTTTACCCATAAAATCATCGCGATTGATTCTGCTGCGACATATCGTCACTGCGACACTTCATTCAACCCAGAGGCCCCGGCCCCTGCCAAGGAAACCAGCATGCCCGATTCGACAGGACTCATCGCCCACAACTGGGGCTTTGCCATCTTCCTTCTCGGTGTTGCCGGTCTGTGTGCGTTCATGCTCGGGCTCTCCAGCCTGCTGGGCAGCAAAGCCTTCGGACGCAGCAAGAACGAACCTTTCGAATCCGGCATGCTGCCGGTCGGCAGCGCCCGTCTGCGCCTTTCCGCCAAATTCTATCTGGTCGCGATGCTGTTCGTGATCTTCGATATCGAAGCCCTTTTTCTCTTTGCCTGGTCTGTGTCCGTCCGCGAAAGCGGCTGGACCGGATTCGTCGAAGCTCTCGTTTTCATAGCAATTCTGTTGGCAGGTCTTGTCTACCTGTTCCGAGTGGGCGCCCTTGACTGGGCACCGGAAGCTCGTCGCAAGCGGCAGGCGAAGCTGAAACAATGAGGCTTTGGCAATGCAATACAATCTCACCCGGATCGACCCCGATGCTCCCAACGAGCAGTATCCCATCGGCACCAGGGAAACTGTTTCCGACCCCCTAGAAGATCAGGTTCACAAGAACATCTTCATGGGCAAACTCGAAGACGTCCTCAGCGGCGCGGTCAACTGGGGTCGCAAGAACTCCCTGTGGCCGTACAACTTCGGTCTTTCGTGCTGCTACGTGGAAATGACCACGGCCTTCACGGCACCCCATGACATCGCCCGCTTCGGCGCCGAAGTCATTCGGGCCTCGCCGCGTCAGGCCGACTTCATGGTCATCGCCGGCACCTGCTTCATCAAGATGGCGCCGATCATCCAGCGCCTCTACGAGCAGATGCTCGAGCCCAAGTGGGTCATCTCCATGGGTTCGTGCGCCAACTCCGGTGGCATGTACGACATCTACTCGGTGGTCCAGGGGGTCGACAAGTTCCTCCCCGTGGACGTCTACGTGCCTGGCTGCCCGCCGCGCCCTGAAGCATTCCTGCAAGGCCTGATGCTGTTGCAGGAGTCGATTGGCCAGGAGCGTCGCCCGTTGTCCTGGGTCGTCGGTGATCAAGGCGTCTACCGCGCCGAGATGCCGTCGCAGAAGGAACAGCGCCGCGAACAGCGTATTGCGGTAACCCACCTGCGCAGCCCCGACGAAGTCTGATCCAGCGTTTGTCACGCCTGCCGATGCAGGCCGAGAACCCCTGGCTTCACACCGTAGTTGACCGATAGCGACCGAGACCATGACAACAGCGGACACCGCTCTGTATATCCCGCCCTACAAGGCTGACGACCAAGATGTGGTCGTCGAACTGAACCAGCGCTTTGGCCCCGAGGCGTTCCTCGCCCAGGAAACCCGTACCGGCATGCCGGTGCTGTGGGTGGCCCGTGCCAAGCTGGTCGAGATCCTCACGTTCCTGCGCAACGTGTCCAAGCCGTACAGCATGCTCTACGACCTGCACGGCGTGGACGAGCGCCTGCGCACCCATCGCCGCGCCATCCCTGGCGCGGGCGACTTCACGGTGTTCTACCACCTGCTGTCGGTCGAGCGTAACAGCGACGTCATGCTCAAGGTGGCCTTGAACGAAGGCGACCTGAACCTGCCGACCATCACCGGTATCTGGCCCAACGCCAACTGGTACGAGCGTGAAGTCTGGGACATGTTCGGCATCGACTTCGCCGGTCACCCTCACCTGTCGCGCATCATGATGCCGCCGACCTGGGAAGGTCACCCACTGCGCAAGGACTACCCGGCGCGCGCGACCGAGTTCGACCCCTACAGCCTGACCCTGGCCAAGCAGCAGCTGGAAGAGGAAGCGGCGCGCTTCAAGCCCGAGGACTGGGGCATGAAACGCTCCGGGACCAACGAGGACTACATGTTCCTCAACCTGGGCCCCAACCACCCTTCCGCGCACGGTGCATTCCGCATCATCCTGCAGCTGGACGGCGAAGAGATCGTCGACTGCGTGCCCGACATCGGCTACCACCACCGTGGTGCCGAGAAAATGGCCGAGCGCCAGTCGTGGCACAGCTTCATCCCCTACACCGACCGCATCGACTACCTGGGCGGGGTGATGAACAACCTGCCCTACGTGCTGGCCGTCGAGAAGCTGGCCGGCATCAAGGTGCCTCAGAAGGTCGACACCATCCGCATCATGATGGCCGAGTTCTTCCGCATCACCAGCCACCTGCTGTTCCTGGGTACCTACATCCAGGACGTCGGCGCCATGACCCCGGTGTTCTTCACCTTCACCGACCGCCAGAAGGCCTACACGGTGATCGAAGCCATCACCGGTTTCCGCCTGCACCCGGCCTGGTACCGCATCGGTGGCGTGGCTCACGACCTGCCGCGCGGCTGGGAGAAGCTGGTCAAGGACTTCGTCGAATGGCTGCCCAAGCGCCTCGACGAATACACCAAGGCTGCATTGCAGAACAGCATCCTCAAGGGCCGTACCATCGGTGTCGCCGCCTACAACACCAAGGAAGCCCTGGAGTGGGGCGTCACCGGTGCCGGCCTGCGTTCAACCGGCTGCGATTTCGACTTGCGCAAGGCGCGTCCGTATTCGGGCTACGAGAACTTCGAGTTCGAAGTGCCGCTCGCGCACAACGGCGATGCCTATGACCGCTGCATGGTCCGCGTCGAAGAGATGCGCCAGAGCATCCGCATTATCGACCAATGCATGCGCAACATGCCCGAAGGCCCGTACAAGGCGGATCACCCGCTGACCACGCCGCCGCCCAAGGAGCGCACGCTGCAGCACATCGAAACCTTGATCACGCACTTCCTGCAGGTTTCGTGGGGCCCGGTGATGCCGGCCAACGAATCCTTCCAGATGATCGAAGCGACCAAGGGCATCAACAGCTATTACCTGACGAGCGACGGCGGCACCATGAGCTACCGTACCCGCATACGCACCCCAAGCTACCCGCACCTGCAACAGATCCCTTCGGTGATCAGGGGCAGCATGGTCGCGGACTTGATCGCGTACCTGGGTAGCATCGATTTCGTTATGGCCGACGTGGACCGTTAAGCATGAACAGCACGCTCATCCAGACAGACCGTTTCGCCCTGAGCGAAACCGAGCGCTCGGCCATCGAGCACGAGCTGCACCACTACGAGGACCCGCGCGCGGCGTCCATCGAAGCCCTCAAGATCGTCCAGAAGGAACGCGGCTGGGTGCCTGATGGCGCGCTGTACGCGATCGGCGAACTGCTCGGCATTCCGGCCAGCGACGTCGAAGGCGTGGCCACCTTTTATAGCCAGATTTTCCGCCAGCCGGTGGGCCGCCACATCATTCGCGTCTGCGACTCGATGGTCTGCTACATCGGCGGGCATGAATCGGTGGTCAGCGAAATCCAGAGCAAGCTGGGCATCGGCTTGGGCCAGACCACCGCCGACGGCCGCTTCACCCTGCTGCCGGTGTGCTGCCTGGGCAACTGCGACAAGGCCCCGGCGCTGATGATCGACGACGATACCTTTGGCGATGTCCAGCCCGCTGGCGTGGCCCAACTGCTGGAGGGCTACGTATGAAGCTCACCTCGTTCGGCCCGGCCAATACCATTGCCCGCGCCGCTGAAACCCATCCGCTGACCTGGCGCCTGCGTGACGACGGCGAGCCGATCTGGCTCGACGAGTACCAGGCCAAGGACGGCTACAGCGCCGCGCGCAAGGCATTTGCCGACATGTCGCAGGACGACATCGTGCAGACGGTAAAGGATTCCGGCCTCAAGGGCCGCGGCGGTGCGGGCTTCCCCACCGGCGTCAAATGGGGCCTGATGCCCAAAGACGAATCCATGGACATCCGCTACCTGCTGTGCAACGCGGATGAAATGGAGCCCAACACCTGGAAGGACCGCATGCTGATGGAGCAGCAGCCTCATCTGCTGATCGAAGGCATGCTGATTTCCGCGCGCGCGCTGAAGGCCTACCGTGGCTACATCTTCCTGCGCGGCGAATACACCACCGCTGCCAAGCACCTGAATCGTGCCGTACAGGAAGCGAAAGCCGCCGGCCTGCTGGGCAAGAACATCCTGGGCTCGGGCTTCGACTTCGAACTGTTCGTGCACACCGGTGCCGGCCGCTACATCTGCGGTGAAGAAACCGCGCTGATCAACTCGCTGGAAGGCCGCCGCGCCAACCCGCGGTCCAAGCCGCCCTTCCCCGCCGCCGTGGGCGTGTGGGGCAAGCCGACTTGCGTGAACAACGTCGAAACCCTGTGCAACGTGCCGGCCATCGTCGGCAACGGCATCGACTGGTACAAGGCGCTGGCCATGCCGGGCAGTGAAGACCACGGCACCAAGCTGATGGGCTTCTCCGGCAAGGTCAAGAACCCCGGCCTGTGGGAACTGCCGTTCGGCATCACCGCCCGCGAGTTGTTCGAAGACTATGCCGGCGGCATGCGCGACGGTTTCACGCTCAAGTGCTGGCAGCCAGGCGGCGCCGGTACCGGTTTCCTGCTGCCCGAGCACCTCGACGCGCAGATGTACGCCGGCGGCATCGGCAAGGTCGGTACCCGCATGGGCACCGGCCTGGCCATGGCCGTGGACGACAGCGTCAACATGGTCTCGCTGCTGCGCAACATGGAAGAGTTCTTTTCGCGCGAGTCCTGTGGCTTCTGTACCCCTTGCCGCGACGGCCTGCCGTGGAGCGTCAAGCTGCTGCGCGCCATCGAGACCGGCAACGGCCAGCCGGGGGATATCGAAACCCTGCTGGGCCTGGTCGGTTTTCTCGGCCCCGGCAAGACGTTCTGTGCGCACGCGCCCGGCGCCGTGGAGCCCTTGGGCAGCGCGATCAAATATTTCCGTGCCGAGTTCGAGGCGGGCATCAAGCCCGTCACGCCGGGCAGCCTGACCCAGGTGGCCACACCCACCATGGCCGGCGCCTGACCAACAGCACGCCCGGCGGCCCGTGCCGCCGGTATCGCCCGTTGACGCGCCCTTTCCGGCTGCGCCGGGCGAACGACAAGATTTCCATTAGCCACGCCCGCTGACAACGGGCCAACGAAGAACTTGAACCATGGCCACTATCCACGTAGACGGCAAAGCGCTCGAGGTCGATGGCGCAGACAACCTGTTGCAGGCCTGTCTGTCGCTGGGCCTCGACATCCCGTATTTCTGCTGGCACCCGGCGCTGGGCAGCGTCGGCGCCTGCCGCCAGTGCGCAGTCAAGCAGTACACCGACGAGAACGACACCCGTGGTCGTATCGTCATGTCGTGCATGACCCCTGCCACCGACAACACCTGGATCTCCATCGAAGACGACGAATCCAAGGCATTCCGTGCCAGCGTCGTCGAATGGCTGATGACCAACCACCCGCACGACTGCCCGGTCTGCGAGGAAGGCGGTCACTGCCATCTGCAAGACATGACCGTGATGACCGGTCACAATGAGCGTCGCTATCGTTTCAGCAAGCGCACCCACCAGAATCAGGAACTGGGCCCGTTCATCGCGCATGAGATGAACCGCTGCATCGCCTGCTATCGCTGCGTGCGTTTCTACAAGGACTACGCCGGCGGCACCGACCTGGGCGTGTTCGGCGCCCACGACAACGTCTACTTCGGACGGGTCGAGGACGGCACCCTGGAAAGCGAGTTTTCCGGCAACCTCACCGAGGTCTGCCCGACCGGTGTGTTCACCGACAAGACGCACTCCGAGCGCTATAACCGCAAGTGGGACATGCAGTTTGCCCCGAGCATCTGCCATGGCTGCTCGAGCGGTTGCAACATCAGCCCGGGCGAGCGCTACGGTGAGCTGCGCCGCATCGAGAACCGCTACAACGGTTCGGTGAACCACTATTTCCTGTGCGACCGTGGCCGCTTCGGCTACGGCTACGTCAACCGCACCGACCGCCCACGGCAACCGCTGCTGGCCGAAGGCAACCGCAAGCTGAGCCTCGACGAGGCGCTGGACAAGGCTGCCGAGCTGCTGCGCGGCCGCAACATCGTCGGCATCGGCTCGCCACGGGCCAGCCTGGAAAGCAACTACGCCCTGCTGGAACTGGTCGGTGCCAAGCACTTCTACAGCGGCATCGAAGCCGGCGAGCTGTCGCGCATCCGCCTGGCCTTGCAGGTGCTGCAGAACAGCCCGTTGCCGATCCCGAGCCTGCGCGAGGTCGAAGACCACGACGCGGTGTTCGTGTTGGGCGAAGACTTGACCCAGACCGCCGCGCGCATGGCGCTGGCGCTGCGTCAATCGGTGAAGGGCAAGGCAGAGGCGATGGCCGAGGCCATGCGCGTTCAACCTTGGCTCGACGCTGCCGTGAAGAACATCGGTCAACATGAGCTGCATCCATTGTTCATCGCCAGCCTGAGCGACACCAAGCTCGACGACGTCGCCGAGGAATGCGTCCACGCCGCGCCGGAAGATCTGGCACGTATCGGCTTCGCCGTGGCCCACGCGATCGATGCCAGCGCACCGGCCGTGGCCGGTCTGGACAGCGAAGCACTGGAGCTGGCGCAGCGTATCGCCGATGCCCTGGTGGCCGCCAAGCGTCCGCTGATCGTCAGCGGCACTTCGCTGGGTTGCAACGCCCTGATCGAAGCCGCAGGCAACATCGCCAAGGCCTTGAAGGGTCGCGACAAGGCCGGCTCGCTCAGCCTGATCGTGCCGGAAGCCAACAGCATGGGCCTGGCGATGCTCGGCGGCGACTCGGTCGACAACGCGCTGCAAGCCGTGATCGATGGCCACGCCGACGCACTGGTGATCCTGGAAAACGACCTGTACACCCGTGTCGATGCCGCCAAGGTGGACGCCGCGCTGAACGCTGCCAAGGTGGTCATCGTTGCCGATCACCAGCACACCCGCACCGTCGAGCGCGCCCATCTGGTCTTGCCGGCGGCCAGCTTCGCCGAAGGCGATGGCACCCTGGTCAGCCAGGAAGGCCGCGCACAGCGGTTCTTCCAGGTGTTCGATCCGGTCTACCTGGATTCCAGCATTCTGATCCACGAAGGTTGGCGCTGGCTGCACGCGCTGCGCAGCACGCTGCTGAACCAGCCGGTGGACTGGACCCAACTCGACCACGTGACCGCTGCAGTGGCCAACAGGACCGCGCAACTGGCCCGCATCGTCGACGCCGCGCCGTCGGCCTCGTTCCGCATCAAAGGCCTGAAACTGGCCCGCGAACCGTTGCGCTACAGCGGCCGTACCGCCATGCGCGCCAACATCAGCGTGCACGAGCCACGCACATCGCAGGATACCGACACCGCCTTCTCGTTCTCCATGGAAGGCTACTCGGGCTCGGTCGAGCCGCGCCAGCAGGTGCCCTTCGCCTGGTCGCCAGGCTGGAACTCGCCACAGGCCTGGAACAAGTTCCAGGACGAAGTGGGCGGCCATTTGCGTGCCGGTGACCCAGGCACACGTCTGATCGAAAGCCAGGGCGACGGCCTGGGCTGGTTCGCCAGCGTGCCGGCGGCCTTCTCGCCCGCTCGCGGCACCTGGCAGGCAGTGCCGTTCTATCACCTGTTCGGCAGCGAAGAAAACTCTTCCCGCTCCGCACCGGTGCAGGAGCGGATTCCGGCTCCCTACGTCGCGTTGGCCAAATCCGAGGCCGATCGTCTGGGCGTCAACGATGGCGCGCTGCTGAGCCTCACCGTCGCCGGCCGGGCCTTGCGCCTGCCGCTGCGCATCAGTGAAGAACTGGGCGCAGGCCTGGTGGGTCTGCCCGCTGGCCTGGCGGGCATCCCGCCGGCGTTTGCCGGCGCATCCGTCGAAGGCCTGCAGGAGGCAGCACAATGACCTGGTTCACCCCTGAAGTGATCGACATCATCATCGGTGTGGTCAAGGCCCTGGTCATCATGCTGGCGGTGGTCGTCTGCGGCGCGTTGCTCAGCTTCGTCGAGCGTCGCCTGCTGGGCTGGTGGCAGGATCGCTACGGCCCGAACCGGGTCGGTCCGTTCGGCATGTTCCAGATTGCCGCCGACATGCTGAAGATGTTCTTCAAGGAAGACTGGAACCCGCCCTTCGTCGACAAGGTGATCTTCACCCTGGCGCCGGTGGTGGCCATGAGTGCCTTGCTGATCGCCTTCGCGATCATTCCGATCACCCCCACCTGGGGTGTTGCGGACCTGAACATCGGGCTGCTGTTCTTCTTCGCCATGGCCGGTCTGTCGGTGTATGCCGTGCTGTTCGCCGGCTGGGCCAGCAACAACAAGTACGCCCTGCTGGGCAGCTTGCGGGCCTCCGCGCAGACGGTGTCGTACGAAGTGTTCATGGGCCTGTCGCTGATGGGCATCGTGATCCAGGCCGGTTCCTTCAACATGCGCGACATCGTCGAGTACCAGGCGCAGAACCTGTGGTTCATCATTCCGCAGTTCTTCGGCTTCTGTACCTTCTTCGTCGCCGGCGTGGCGGTGACTCACCGTCATCCGTTCGACCAGCCGGAAGCGGAACAGGAACTGGCCGACGGCTACCACATCGAATACGCCGGCATGAAATGGGGCATGTTCTTCGTCGGTGAATACATCGGCATCATCCTGATCTCGGCCTTGCTGGTGACGCTGTTCTTCGGCGGCTGGCACGGTCCGTTCGGAATTCTGCCGCAACTGTCGTTCGTCTGGTTCGCACTGAAAACCGCGTTCTTCATCATGCTGTTCGTATTGCTGCGCGCCTCCATCCCGCGCCCTCGCTACGACCAGGTAATGGATTTCAGCTGGAAGTTCTGCCTGCCACTGACCCTGATCAACATGCTGGTGACCGCCGCGATCGTGTTGTTGAACACGCCCGCCGGCACGGTTCAGTGAGGAATTGACCCATGTTCAAATATATCGGTGACATCGTAAAAGGAACGGGCACGCAGCTGCGCAGCCTGATCATGGTGTTCGGCCACGGTTTCCGTAAGCGCGACACCCTGCAATACCCCGAGGAGGCGGTGTACCTGCCGCCGCGCTATCGCGGCCGCATCGTATTGACCCGCGACCCCGACGGCGAGGAACGCTGCGTGGCCTGCAACCTGTGCGCCGTGGCCTGCCCGGTAGGTTGCATCTCGTTGCAGAAGGCAGAAACCGAGGACGGTCGCTGGTACCCGGACTTCTTCCGGATCAACTTCTCGCGCTGCATTTTCTGTGGCCTGTGCGAGGAAGCCTGCCCGACGACCGCGATCCAGCTCACGCCGGACTTCGAGATGGCCGAGTTCAAGCGTCAGGATCTGGTCTACGAAAAGGAAGATCTGCTGATCTCCGGCCCCGGCAAGAACCCTGACTACAACTTCTACCGCGTAGCCGGCATGGCCGTAGCCGGCAAGCCCAAGGGCGCCGCGCAGAACGAAGCCCAGCCGATCAACGTGAAGAGCTTGCTCCCTTAAGGAAGAAAGATGGAATTCGCTTTCTATTTCGCGTCGGGTATCGCGGTGGTGTCCACCCTCAGGGTGATCACCAATACCAACCCCGTACACGCCCTGCTCTATCTGATCATCTCGTTGATCGCCGTGGCGATGACCTTCTTCGCCCTGGGTGCGCCGTTCGCCGGCGTGCTCGAAGTGATCGCCTACGCCGGCGCCATCATGGTGCTGTTCGTCTTCGTGGTGATGATGCTCAACCTGGGCCCGGCCTCGGTGCAGCAGGAACGCGTGTGGCTCAAGCCGGGTATCTGGGCTGGCCCGGTATTCCTCGGCGCCTTGTTGCTGCTCGAATTGCTGTACGTGCTGTTCGCCAACCCCAGCGCTGCCGGTATCGGCCAGACCACGGTCGATGCCAAGGCGGTCGGCATCAGTCTGTTCGGCCCCTACCTGCTGGTGGTTGAACTGGCGTCGATGCTGCTGCTGGCTGCAGCCGTGACGGCGTTCCATCTCGGCCGTACGGAAAAGGAGTAAACAGATGCCCGCTATCCCTCTCGAGCATGGCCTGGCTGTCGCCGGCATCCTGTTCACCCTTGGTCTGGTCGGCCTGATGGTCCGCCGTAACATTCTTTTCGTGTTGATGAGTCTGGAAATCATGATGAACGCCTCTGCCCTGGCGTTCATCGTGGCGGGCGCACGCTGGGGCCAGCCCGATGGACAGATCATGTTCATCCTGGTGATCACCCTGGCCGCGGCCGAGGCCTCCATTGGCCTGGCGATCCTGATGCAGCTGTATCGCCGCTTCCACACGCTCGACATCGACGCTGCCAGTGAGATGCGCGGATGAACCTGATCTTTCTGACCTTCGTATTCCCGCTGATCGGCTTCCTGCTGCTGTCGTTCTCGCGCGGGCGCTTCTCGGAAAACCTCTCGGCGCTGATCGGCGTCGGCTCCATCGGCCTGTCGGCGGTGGTTGCCGCCTACGTTATCTGGCAGTTCAACGTCGCGCCGCCCGAGGGTGGCGTGTACACCCAACTGCTGTGGCGCTGGATGGCGGTGGACGGGTTCGAACCCAACTTCACCCTGTACCTGGACGGCCTGTCGATCACAATGCTCGGCGTAGTGGTAGGCGTGGGTTTCCTGATCCACCTGTTCGCCTCCTGGTACATGCGCGGTGAAGAAGGCTACTCGCGCTTCTTCGCCTACACCAACCTGTTCATCGCCAGCATGCTGTTCCTGATCCTGGGCGACAACCTGCTGTTCATCTACTTCGGTTGGGAAGGCGTGGGCCTGTGCTCGTACCTCTTGATCGGTTTCTACTATGGCAATCGCAACAACGGCAACGCAGCGCTCAAGGCGTTCATCGTGACCCGTATCGGCGACGTGTTCATGGCCATCGGCCTGTTCATCCTGTTCCAGCAACTAGGCACGCTGAATATCCAGGAACTGCTGGTGCGGGCGCCGGAACATTTCAAGGTCGGTGACTTCTGGATCGTGCTGGCCACGTTGATGCTGCTCGGCGGTGCCGTCGGCAAGTCCGCGCAACTGCCCCTGCAGACCTGGCTGGCAGACGCCATGGCCGGTCCTACCCCGGTATCGGCACTGATCCACGCCGCCACCATGGTAACCGCTGGTGTCTACCTGATCGCCCGGACCCACGGGCTGTTCGCCCTGGCCCCGGACATCCTGCATCTGGTCGGTGTGATCGGTGGTGTCACGCTGGTCCTGGCCGGCTTCGCCGCGCTGGTGCAGACCGACATCAAGCGTATCCTGGCCTACTCGACCATGAGCCAGATCGGCTACATGTTCCTGGCCCTGGGCGTCGGTGCCTGGGACGGCGCGATCTTCCATCTGATGACCCATGCCTTCTTCAAGGCGCTGCTGTTCCTCGCCTCGGGTGCGGTGATCGTCGCCTGTCATCACGAGCAGAACATCTTCAAGATGGGTGGGCTGTGGAAGAAGCTGCCGTTGGCCTACGCCAGCTTCATCGTCGGCGGCTCTGCCCTCGCGGCCCTGCCGTTGCTGACGGCCGGCTTCTATTCCAAGGACGAGATCCTCTGGGAAGCCTTCGCCAGCGGCAACAACGGCTTGCTGTACGCCGGCCTGGTCGGTGCGTTCATGACCTCGCTGTACACCTTCCGCCTGATCTTCATCACCTTCCATGGCGAAGCCAAGACCGAAGCGCACGCCGGCCACGGCGTTGCCCACTGGCTGCCGTTGGGCGTGCTGATCGTGCTGTCGACCTTCATCGGTGCCTGGATCCATCCGCCATTGGCGGGCGTGCTGCCGCAGAGCGTCGGTCATGCCGGCGGCGAGGCCAAGCACAGCCTGGAGATCGCCTCGGGCGCCATTGCCCTGGCCGGTATCCTGCTGGCAGCCATGCTGTTCCTCGGCAAGCGCCGCGTTGCCACGGCCGTGGCCAACAGTGGCATCGGCCGGATGCTGTCGGCCTGGTGGTTCGCCGCCTGGGGCTTCGACTGGATCTACGACAAGCTGTTCGTCAAACCCTACCTGCTGATCAGCCACCTGTTGCGCAAGGACCCGGTTGACCAGGTGATTGGCTTGATCCCGCGTACGGCCAAGGGCGGCAACAACGCCATGAGCCGTACCGAGACCGGTCAGTTGCGCTGGTATGCCGCTTCGATGGCCGCTGGCGCCGTGCTGGTGCTCGGCGCCGTCGTGCTGGCGGCGGTCTGATATGAATCCTGTGACTTTGCGAAAGGAAACGAGCCCGTCATGATTTTGCCCTGGCTGATCCTGATCCCCTTCATCGGCGGCCTTCTGTGCTGGGTAGCGGAGCGCAGCAGCGCTACTCTGCCCCGCTGGATCGCATTGCTGACCATGTCCCTGGAACTCGCGCTCGGCCTCTGGCTGTGGGCCAATGGCGACTACACACTGGCGCCTGCACCCGGCGCGGAACCTGTCTGGGCCTACGAGTTCAAGCTCAACTGGATCCAGCGCTTCGGCATCAGCGTGCACCTGGCGCTGGATGGCCTGTCGCTGCTGATGATCCTGCTCACCGGCCTGCTGGGTATCCTCTCGGTACTGTGCTCGTGGAAAGAGATCCAGCGCCACGTCGGCTTCTTCCACCTCAACCTGATGTGGATTCTGGGCGGTGTGGTCGGTGTGTTCCTGGCGCTGGACCTGTTTCTGTTCTTCTTCTTCTGGGAAATGATGCTGGTGCCGATGTATTTCCTCATCGCGCTCTGGGGTCACAGTTCCTCGGATGGCAAGAAGACCCGGATCTACGCCGCCACCAAGTTCTTCATCTTCACTCAGGCCAGCGGCCTGATCATGCTGGTGGCGATCCTGGGCCTGGTGCTGTTCAACTACAGCAACACCGGTGTGATGACGTTCAACTACAGCGACCTGCTCAAGGCGCAGTTGCCGGAACATGTCGAATACCTGCTAATGCTCGGCTTCTTCATCGCCTTCGCGGTGAAGCTGCCGGTGGTGCCGTTCCACTCCTGGCTGCCCGATGCTCACGCCCAGGCGCCTACCGCAGGTTCCGTGGACCTGGCCGGTATCCTGCTGAAAACCGCCGCCTACGGTATCCTGCGTTTCGCCCTGCCGCTGTTCCCCAATGCCTCGGCAGAGTTCGCACCGATCGCCATGACCCTCGGTCTGGTGGGCATCTTCTACGGCGCCTTCCTGGCGTTCGCGCAGAGCGACATCAAGCGCCTGATCGCCTTCTCCAGCGTCTCCCACATGGGCTTCGTGCTGATCGGTATCTACTCCGGCACCCAGCAGGCCCTGCAGGGCGCGGTGATCCAGATGCTCGCCCACGGCTTGTCGGCAGCGGCGCTGTTCATCCTCAGCGGCCAGTTGTACGAGCGCCTGCACACCCGCGACATGCGTGAAATGGGCGGGCTATGGTCGCGCATTGCCTACCTGCCGGCCATCAGCCTGTTCTTTGCCGCTGCCTCGCTGGGCCTGCCGGGCACGGGCAACTTCGTCGGTGAGTTCCTGATCCTGCTGGGCAGCTTCACCGTCGCCCCGTGGATCACCGCCATCGCCACCTCCGGGCTGGTGTTCGGTTCGGTGTACTCGCTGATCATGATTCACCGAGCCTACTTCGGCCCCTCCAAGTCGGACGCGGTACTGGCCGGCATGGACAACCGCGAACTGATCATGGTGCTGGGCCTTGCGGGCCTGCTGATTCTGCTTGGCGTCTACCCGCAGCCTTTCCTCGACACCTCCGCCGCCACCATGACCGGTGTGCAGCAGTGGTTCGGCACCGCCTTCACTCAACTCGCTTCGGCCCGGTAAGAGCGCTATGGACCTGACGATTCAACACTTTATTGCGCTTGCGCCGCTGCTGATCACTACCGTCACCGTCGTTGCGGTGATGCTGGCGATCGCCTGGCGGCGCAACCATTCGCAAACCTTCCTGCTCTCGTGTGCGGGCTTGAACCTGGCGCTGCTGTCGATTTTGCCGGTGCTCAAGCTGACGCCCATGACCGTGACGCCGTTGCTGCAGGTCGACAACTTCGCCGCGCTGTACATGGCGCTGATCCTGGTGGCCACGCTGGCCTGCGTGACCCTGGCACACGCCTACCTGGGTGATGGCGCCACCGGCTATCCCGGCAACCGTGAAGAGCTTTACCTGCTGATTCTGATGGCCGCGCTGGGTGGCCTGGTACTGGTTTGCGCGCAGCACCTGGCCGGCTTGTTCATCGGCCTGGAACTGCTCTCGGTACCCACGTACGGACTGATTGCCTACGCCTTCTTCAACAAGCGCTCGCTGGAAGGCGGCATCAAGTACATGGTGCTGTCGGCCGCAGGCTCGGCGTTCCTGCTGTTCGGCATGGCGCTGCTGTACGCCGATGCCGGCAGCCTGAGCTTCTCGGGCATCGGCCTGGCCCTGGCCGCCACCGGCGTGCCGAGTGCGCTGGCGCAACTGGGCCTGGCGATGATGCTGGTGGGCCTGGCGTTCAAGCTGTCGCTGGTGCCCTTCCACTTGTGGACACCCGACGTGTACGAAGGCGCCCCGGCGCCTGTCGCTGCGTTCCTGGCCACTGCCAGCAAGGTCGCGGTGTTTGCCGTGGTGGTGCGCTTGTTCCAGCTGTCGCCGGCAGCCAGCAGCGGTGTGCTCAGCGATGTGCTGGCGGTGATTGCGGTGGCGTCGATCCTGATCGGCAACCTGCTGGCGGTGACCCAGAGCAACCTCAAGCGCCTGCTGGGTTATTCGTCCATCGCCCACTTCGGTTACCTGCTGATCGCGTTGGTAGCGAGCAAGGGCCTGGCCCTGGAAGCCATCGGCGTCTATCTGGTGACCTACGTGATCACCAGCCTGGGTGCGTTCGGCGTGATCACCCTGATGTCGTCGCCGTACAACGGCCGCGACGCCGATGCATTGTACGAGTACCGCGGCCTGTTCTGGCGCCGTCCGTACCTGACTGCGGTGCTGACCGTGATGATGCTGTCGCTGGCAGGCATTCCGCTGACCGCCGGTTTCATCGGCAAGTTCTACATCATCGCCACGGGCGTGGAATCGCAACTGTGGTGGCTGACCGGTGCGCTGGTGATCGGTAGCGCCATCGGCGTCTTCTACTACCTGCGCGTGATGGTGACCTTGTTCCTGATGGAAAAGAACCTGCGTCGCACCGATGCCCCGCTCAAGTGGGAACAGCGCACTGGTGGCGTGATGCTGCTGGCCATCGCCGCCCTCGCCTTCCTCCTGGGGGTGTACCCGCAACCGCTGCTGGAGCTGGTGCAGCATGCCGGGTTCCAGTTGGGTTCGGTGGTTGTAAAAGGCTGAAGATCGGCTGCATGAAAAAACCCGCTTCGGCGGGTTTTTTTATGTTTCCGTGGCGGCCTCTTCGCGGGCAGAGCCCGCTCACACATAGCCGAAAACTAAACCGCCCACCATCGCGGAAACAGGCTCTTGACCCGCGCCTCGGCAAAGCGGTCGTCGATAAGCACTACCACCCCCCTGTCGTCCTGACCACGGATGACCCGTCCTGCCGCCTGCACTACCTTGCACAAACCGGGATACAGGTAGGTGTAGTCGTACCCCGAACCGAACAGGGTATTCATGCGTCCCTTGATCTGCTCGTTGACCGGGTTGAACTGGGCCAATCCAAGGGTAGCGATAAAGGCGCCGATCAAGCGCTTGCCGGGCAAATCGATGCCCTCGCCAAACGCACCGCCAAGCACCGCAAAACCGACGCCCTGACTGGTCGAGGTGAAGCGGGCAAGAAAGTCACGCCGTGCGCCTTCATCCATCTTGCGTGCCTGTGCCCATTGCTCGATGTTCGGGTAGCGCTCGGCCAACAGTGCCTCGACCTGCTGCAGGTAATCGAAACTGCTGAAGAACGCCAGGTAGTTACCCGGCTGCGCCAGATACTGCTTGGCAATCAGTTCTACAATGGGCCCCAGCGACGCCTGCCGATGGTTGAAGCGCGTGGAGATGTCATCGACGATGCGCACCTCCAACTGCTCGGCACTGAACGGCGACTGCACGTCGATCCACGCATGGTCCTTGGGTAGCCCGAGCAGGTCGGCATAGTAGCGTCGCGGGCTGAGCGTGGCGGAAAACAGAATGGCACTGCGCGCTGCGGCGATGCGCGGCCCCAGCAAGGGCGCCGGGACGATGTTGCGCAGGCACAGCTGCGACTGCACACGCTTGCCCGAACCGTCGCGGCGAGTCACGTCGAATACATAGTGCTCGTCGAACAGCTCCGCCACGCGGGTGAACTGCAACGCCTGGAAATAGAAGTCCAGCAGTTGCGGATCGATGCCCTGGGGCTGCGCATTCATCTCGTCGCCAATCAGACTGATGCAGCGCAGCAGCGCCAGGATCAACTTGTCCGGCAGACGCGCGTGCGCCTGGTATGGCCCCGATTGCTCGGCGTGCAGCGCGTTCCACTCCCGATTCACACGTTGCAGCGGACTCTTGAGCTTGCTTGGCGGCGCCGCGCGCACGGCCTGCAGCGTGCGCTGCTCGAGGGTGGCGCTGTACATGCCGCGCGCGCGGTCGACCAGGTTGTGCGACTCGTCGACCAACACTGCCACACGCCATTGGCGCTCTTGAGCCAGACCGAACAGCAGGGCATTGAGGTCGAAATAATAGTTGTAGTCGCCGATGACCACGTCCGCCCAACGGGCCAGTTCCTGGCTCAGGTAATAGGGGCAGATGCGGTGCGCCAGGGCGGTCTGGCGCACCTGTGCCTGATCCAGGATCTGCAAGCGCACGGCGTCTTCGCGAGCTGCCGGCAGGCGGTCGTAGAAGCCCTTGGCCAACGGGCAGGATTCACCGTGACAGGCCTTGTCCGGGTGCTCACAGGCCTTGTCCCGCGCGACCATTTCCAACGTGCGAAGCGGTAGCCCCGGCTGGCGATGCAATTGCGCCACGGCCTCCAGCGCCAGGGCACGACCGGGGCTTTTGGCGCTGAGAAAGAAAATCTTGTCCAGTTGCTGCGGGACCATCGCCTTGAGCAACGGAAACAGCGTCGCCAGGGTCTTGCCGATACCGGTGGTGGCCTGGGCCATCAGGCAGCGCCCGGTGCTGACCGCCTTATAGACGGTTTCCGCCAATTCGCGCTGACCGACGCGAAAGGCCGCATGGGGGAAGGTCAGTGCACGCAGCGCCGCGTCGCGCTCGGCGCTACGGGCGAGTTCCTGACGCGCCCATTGCAGGAAGCGCGAACACAGCCGTTCGAAATGTGCTTCCAGATCCTGCGCCTGGCACTGCTGGCTGAACACCGTCTGCTTGTCGTAATCGACATCGAAATACACCAAGGCAACGTCCATGCGCGTCAGCTGCAGTTGCTGACACATCAGCCAGGCATAGACCTTGGCCTGGGCCCAGTGCAATTGGCGATGATTGTCAGGCTGCAGATCGAGGTCGCCGCGGTGGGTCTTGATCTCTTCCAGGCGGTTCAGTGCCGGGTCATAGCCGTCGGCGCGGCCGCGCACCTGCAACTCATGGTATTGGCCGCTGAGGGTGACTTCGCTCTGGTAGCCGGCCTCGCGGCCCTGAGTCACCCGGCGATGGCCGAGCATGCCCTCCTGAGCCGACGGCGAAGGTGTGAAGCGCAGGTCGAGGTCACCCACCTTGGCCGTGAACTCGCACAAGGCCCGTACGGCCACGGTGTAGCTCACGCGGGCTGTCCTGCCCACTCCACGTAGCAGACCTGCACCGGCAGTGCATGGCGGGCACAGAACTCCAGCCAGCGCAGTTGGTTATCCTGCAAGCGGTCGCCGGGCCCCTTGACCTCGATCATCAGGTAGCGACCTTCGGCGGGCCAGAACTGGATGAGGTCGGGCATACCGGTGCGGTTGGCCTTGACGTCTTCCAGCACCCGGTCGAAACAGTGTTTGAGGTGCTGCGCGGGAATACAGCCCAATGCGAGCTCTAGCAAATTTTCGTCGAGCATGCCCCAGTGCACGAAAGGCGATTGCAGGCCGCGTTTTTCCTGCCAGGTCCGGCGGATGGTGTGCTTGTAGCGGCCGTCGTCCAGCTCGCCCAGGCATGCGTCGAACAGCGCACTGCGACGCTGGCGGAAGTCGGGCTGATGCAAGTCGGCCGGGCCGTTCTGGAACGGGTGGAAAAATGCCCCGGGCAACGGCGCGAAAATCGCCTTCCAGCACAGCAGGCCGAACAAGGCGTTGAACAAGGTGTTCTCGACATAATGCACCGGCGCATCTTCACTGTGCAGCGACGCGGCGACCCGCCGCTCGACGCTCAGGCGCTGTTCGCAGAGCACCAGAGTCAGGTCCAGGCGCGCGACCTTTGCGGCCTGGCGCTTGGGTTGCGCAGGCAAACCCAAGTGCCGACGCAGGCGCGGCAGCATGCGCGGCAGTTGCTGCGCCTCGGCCGGATTGAGCGGGGCCAGGCTAGCCTGCTCGGCCAATTCCAGCGCCTGGCTGTATTCACCGCGCAACTCGAGCACGCGAATGATCCGCGCACGGGCCTGGGCAAACGCGCAGCTGCGGTACACCACCAGGGCCTGCTGCAGATCCTGCTGACGCTCGCAGGCATAGCCCAGGCGGAACAGCAGCTTCTGCCGACGGCTCTGCAACCAGGATTTGTCCGTGGTCACCGCCAGCAGTTGACGGTGAATGTCTTCGCACGGCAGCCCGGCTTCGATTGCTTCGCTGCACGCATGCAACGCCAGCCCGGCCGCCACGTCGTCGCGATGGGTCAGCCCCCGTGACTCGGGCGCCAGCTGTACTGCCTCGTAGCGATACACCCCCAGATCGGCCAGCACGAACTCGGTCCAGCCTTGATGCAGATTGCCGAAGAACAGCAACCGCAGACGGTCACAGAGCGCTTGCACCGTCAGGCAGTAGAGCGTGTCGGCCAACGTTGGACACCAGCCCCGAAACGGCTGCACGGGCCAGTCGTGTTCGGCAAGGGCCAGCAGCAGTTGCGGCTTGGGCAACGATGGCTTGGCGAGGTGGGTCGCGAAACAGCTGACGATTTCCGGCTTGAGCAGCACCTCGCCTACCTGCTGCAGCGTCAGCGGGGCTTGATCGGTGAGATAACCGCTGGCCAGCAGCGGTCGCGCTGCTTCGTCTGGACAACCGATCTCGGCGTACTCGAGGCGACTGGCGCGGAACATCTCGCCCTTGCGCATGATCATGCGCACCAACAGCGCCTGGGACGGCTGCGGCAGCGCGTCGAAACGCTGGATGAAGCTCAGCTCCTCGGTATCCAGCACGTCCAGGTAGCGTTGCTCCAGCCACGCCAGTACGCGACGGAAATTGGCCAAGTAATAGAAAGGGTCTTCGAGCGCTGCAAATGCCACGTTTTCGCCAAACCAGTGTCATGAAAGCCACTGTTTATACATACAGAAAAAAGCCAAGGCAATCGGAAATGGACCGATGGTGGACTACACCTCGTGCACTTTCAGGGCCACTGCCAGCGCTGCGGCGCAGCGCTCCCACTGCATCGCCGAGTGCCCGCAACCATTGAGGCGCAGGTGTTGATGGCAATGGCCCTGCAGGCTGAAGATGTCACCCGGGGCAATCAGTAGGCGCTGCCTGCGCAGGTCCTCGTGGACGCCGCGCATGTCCACCGGGTAGCGCGCCCGCGCCCACACGCAGGCGCCACCGGCGCTGCGTGTCAGTTGCAATCGTTCGTTCAGCCGCATGTGCAGGAGCGTGGTGAAGACTGTCACCTGTTGCTGCAGGGCTTCACGTTGCAGGTTCAACTGAGCGTCGTAGGCGCCGCTGCCGATGAACCGAGCAAGCGCCTTGTGGCGTAAGGGTGGCGCCGCAGTCACGCGTTGCAGGCAGTACTGCTGCAGGCGGCTCGGCCAATGCCGCGACAGCAGGTAGGCGAAAGCCGCCTCGGCACCAAAGACGGGTTGCAGCGAGCCGAAGATCAGCAAGCGTTGCGGCGCTACCAGCTCGCGAAAACGCAGCACTGCTTCGAAGCACAGGTCGCCCTCGGTGTCGTCCTCGGCCACCCACACCCCGTGCCGCTCCAGCAGGCTGGCAATCGTGCGCTTGTCGGCGTCACCGATGCAGGTGCCGTGCGGGCCATGGAAAGACGCGCCGAGCACCATCAGACGCACCTGGCGCCTGGCAAGTACTTCGCGCAGGCGCTGCATCGGCACCCGGCCGCGCTCATCGAGCGCCAGCTCGACCACCCGCGCCCCGGCCTGCTGCAAGGTGCGCAGAATGCGCCAGCCGCACGGCACCAATACCACCACCACCGCGCCTTGCAGCTGCATGGCGGTCCAGGTCATGTGCAGCACACTGAGCAGGTCACCGCCGATGTAGACATCGTCGGCGCACCAGTGGTGGTCCAGGCAGCGGGTGTAGCGCGCCGCCAGCGCATGGCGCAGCTCCAGTTCACCGCACGGCTGGGGGATGCTCCCCAGCCCCGCCGGGTAGCGCCTGGCCAGTTCGACTTCGAACCTGAGCAGGGTCTTCAGGGCATCGGTACGCGGCGGTGGTGCGGCGCCACTGAATACGTCCACACTGGACTGGCAGGCGCCGGCGAGTACCTGCTGGAGCAGATCGGGGCTGACCAGCGCCGGCCCGAAGGCTGTGGAGCCCCGTGCGTAGTAACCGGACTTGGCGATCGGCTCGATTCGCCCTTCGGCTTCGAGCAGCCCGTAGGCGGCCTGCACGGTCGAAACCGAAACATCCAGGGTTCGCCCCAGCGCACGGAGGGATGGGAGCTTGACACGCAGCCCTGGCTCGATCCCGTCGATCAGACGCAATAGGTAGCGGTACACACCTTGATAAGCGAACGCGCCGGCCTTGTCCCTGGCAGCGCCGTTCATGGCAATCTGGGTCGCTGGTAGAGCCCTTGCAGAATTGGCAAAGACAGCCCGCTGACCGATTCCAGCCACTGCGAGACCTGCGCTGCAACCCTGGAACCACGCAGCGCGCGGTGCAGGTGGGGCAGAGCCACCTGCATACCCGGATGGCACGCTGTCAGGAATGCCTCCAGGCGTGCCCCACGATCGCTGAACGGGGCGTACACCGCACAGTTCAGCTCCGCTGGAGTCATGCCGTACCACGTGGTCAAGCGGGCCTGCATCTGCTCGGCGGCGTCTTGCACAAGTGCTCTGGGCAGGTGCGTAGCAGGCCGGACCTGGTTCGCCGCCGTTCGGCCCACGGTGTTGCGGAAGGCTTCCAACCCCTGCTCGAAGCTACCCCC
This sequence comes from Pseudomonas baltica, assembly GCF_014235765.1. Lineage (GTDB taxonomy): Bacteria > Pseudomonadota > Gammaproteobacteria > Pseudomonadales > Pseudomonadaceae > Aquipseudomonas > Aquipseudomonas baltica. The sequence goes on along the minus strand of NZ_JACMYH010000001.1, from coordinate 298,493 downwards.
GTGCAAGCACTGGCTGCGCAGGCCGTGCAGGTAAGCCAGCCAGGCCAGTTGCGGATGGCGGATTTCGTGTGGATCGAATAGCGGGCGCACGGGTTGGCAGCCCAGAAACTGCCACATGGCGTCATCGGACGCCGACGGATCGCCGAGCAGATCATGCATACCCAGCAATCGCGCCCTGTCGAGAGGATCGACGCGCTGGCCGCGTGGCATACCCACGACAGCAGCACCCAGCCCTTGCAGACAGCCACTGCCCTGCCAATGGTCGCGAGTCGCGGGCGATGCGCCCGCCCGGCGTCGCTCACGCATTGCCCAGGCAACGAAACGTCGCCGCTGCAACACCGGTTGGTCGAGCACGATGGCATCGGCCGGGGCCGAGTAGCCCAGCAGTCGCTGATAAACCCGCGCGATCGTTCGATAGCCCCGATGCTGCAGCTCGGCGGATCCAGAGGGGGCGAATTCGTGGGCAGCATTCAACAATTCGCTGCGACAGCTCGAGCGCTGGGCGTCGACGCCTGCAAGGCGATACTCGTACGGCCGCAGGGCATCGTCGGCGAACGTCAACAGTTCGATGCGCGGATCGTCGTGCAGAAACAGCGCATTGCAGGCCCGCTGCACATTGCCGTTGCGGACATCGTCGAGCAGGGCCTGGCTGCTCACCGCCGCACGGATGAAAAACGTCGGTTGATGACGGGCAGCCAAGGTCAGTTGCGCTGCCCGCAGCAACCCCAGACCGGCATGGCCGGCCGTGCTGCCGCAGAGCCTATAAACGACTCGATAGCCGCCCAGCCGCTGGGCGCCGCCGGCGGCGGTCATCAAGCGCTGGATCAGTGGCTGTACCGCCACCCGCCGCGCTGGCGAAAAGGAACCGAGCAAACGCGACAGCACCTGCTGGTAGACGCGATTCATGGCTTGCTGGTGCATTGCGCTCATGGCTGCTTTCCGAGTACTGGCCGAGAACCCGCCGGACGACTGCCACACTTCGAAACGTGCTTGCAAAGCCCCGGAGACGGGCATGGAGCGCGCATTATGAAGGGCCGTTTTCCGATTAAAAGATACAGAAAGCAGGCAACGGACAATGCAGATTGGCGGGCGTACGGCGAATCCGCACGAGCACCATGAGGCGCCCATGCCGACGCCGGGCGCAATCGGACAGGTCTGAGAAAAGAGTGGAAAGGTCTTACAAATCTGCGCGAATCAGCGATGCAGATGCTTTGAAAACCAGGCGTCCCGCGCAGGGACGCCTGGTCTGCCGTGTCGGCCGGTTACAGCTGCAGCGCGATGCGACCGCCGCAGGGGCATTCATCCATGGCCTTGTGCGCCTCGACGAACTGGTCGAATGGATACACCTTGGCGATCTGTGGCACCAGCACGCGGTCAGCCGTCATCTGGTTGATATCACGCAGCGCGCGCTGCAAGGCCTCGGCATCCTGGACGATCCCCAGTTCCGGCTTGCCGAGAAAGTTGCCCAGGCAATGCACATGGAACTGGATGTTCTTCTGGAACGCGGCACACGCGGGAAACGGCGTCTGGTTGCCGCCCTGCAGGCCATACAGGATCAAACTGCCACGCGGTGCCAGGACGTCGCCGAGTACCGACATCTGCGGCCCGCCCAGCCCATCCAGAACCATGTCCACGCCGCGATTGCCGGTGAACTTGTCGATCTGCATGAGCAGGTCCTGCTCCTCGGTCACCACGACTTTCTCGGCGCCCAGCGACAGCAGGTAATCGCGCTCGGCCGGATTGCGCGTGGCGGCGACCACCTTCAGGCCCAAAGCTTTGCCCAACTGCACGAACGAAGGTCCCGCGCAGTGGCTGGCGTCGGTTACCAACGCAGTCTGCCCTGGCTTGGCACGGGCCAGTTCGGCATAGGCGAAGTAGGCGATCAGTAACGGCGTGTAGTGCACCGCTGCCTCTAGCGGCGAGAGAATGTCGGGATAGCGCGTAAGGGCCGTGGCCGGCAGCAGAATCATTTCGCCGTAGACCGGGTACTCGTTGGGGCTTTCTGCGGGAAAGCTGGCGACCTTGTCGCCCACCGCGAAACCCTCGACCCCTTCACCCAGCGCCGTGACCACGCCGGCCATTTCCTGACCGAGGCCCGCCGGCAGGCGTGCTTGCGAGGGCGCCAGGTTCTGCCGCCAGAGCACGTCGTACCAGCTGATACCGATCGCCTCGACACGTACCTGAACTTCGCCCGGAGCGGGCGATGCCACTGCATGCTCTTCGCACGTCAAGACCTGCGCCGGACCAAATTTATGAAAACGGATCGTGCGGGACATCGCAAACCTCGCCTTGTAAACCTCTAATGCCATGAACTTTATCTGGGCATTCGCGCTTAAGCTATCAGCGCCTGTTAATAGTCGACATGCTTGCCATTGATTCGACCCTGCGGCCGCTCTGCGCGGCAGGCACGCGCATGACGCAAACCGAAATTTTCCGGTGCAGGGTAGCAGCCTTTGCCCTTAAGATTCACGCCTGCACCTCTTCTTCATGTTCCAGCGGGCCCATAGATGAACCGTAACGACCTGCGTCGCGTCGACCTGAACCTGTTGATCGTGTTCGAAACCTTGATGCATGAACGCAGCGTCACCCGCGCCGCCGAGAAGCTCTTTCTCGGCCAGCCGGCCATCAGTGCCGCCCTTTCACGCCTGCGCGGCCTGTTCGACGACCCGCTGTTCGTGCGCACCGGGCGCAGCATGGAACCGTCGGCGCGGGCCATGGAGATCTTCGCCCTGCTGTCGCCGGCACTGGACTCAATTTCCACCGCCGTCAGCCGCGCCGCCGACTTCGACCCGGCCACCAGCAACGCGGTATTTCGCATCGGCTTGTCCGACGACGTCGAATTCGCCCTGCTGCCCATGCTGCTCAAGCGCATCCGCGCCGAAGCACCCGGCATCGTGCTGGTGATCCGTCGCGCCAACTACATCCTCATGCCCGCCCTGCTCGCCTCTGGGGAAATCTCCATCGGCGTCAGCTACACCGATGACCTGCCGGCCAACGCCAAGCGCAAGGTGCTGCGGCGCAACCGCCCCATGCTGCTGCGCGCCGACACCAAGCCGGGCAACCTGACCCTCGACGAGTTCTGCGCCCGCCCCCATGCGCTGGTGTCGTTCGCCGGCGACCTGAGCGGCTTCATCGACGAAGAGTTGAAAAAGCACGGCCGCACACGGCACGTCGTGCTCGCCGTGCCCCAGTTCAACGGCCTCAGCACCCTGCTCGCCGGTACCGACATCGTCGCCACAGTGCCCGACTACACCGCCGATTCGCTGACCGCTGCCGGCGGCGTCCGCGCCGAGCCGCTGCCGCTGGACACGCCGTCGTTCGAGCTGCACCTGGCTTGGCGGGGGTCACAGGATAATGATCCTGGGGAGCGGTGGTTGAGGTCGCGGATTCAGATGTTTTTTGGGGATCCGGATAGCCTGTGATGGAATTCTACTGAATTCCATAAAGTCCTTTTATAACAACTACTTATTGAGATTTTTAGTCTACTGCCGCCTGTCTAATCCAATGGATTCTACGACTTATGAGGGCATAATTGGGGGCAAATTTCGGTTCCTTAAAAAGGATGCCCCCACCGATGCCCCCATATAATGGGGTTGTTTTCGGACGAAAACTCAGCGATGCCTTTGTTAACTACGCAAGCAGCTGCCCGGGTGATGGAAGCCGGTTCAGCCATAGTCAATATCAGTTCAGGAATGGCCCACAGCCCTTACCCCCAAGTCCATGTGTATTGCGCCACCAAAGGCGCGGTCAACACCCTGACCCGCTCACTGGCAATGGAACTGGGCCCCCGTGGCATTCGCGTGATAGGCATCGCGCCGGGCTTGGTTCACACCGAAGGTAATGCAGAATCCGCACAAGGAATGGATGAGTTTTTCATCGCCAAAACGCCGCTGGGTCGTGTCGGCAAACCTGCAGACATTGCCGGTGCCGTGGCGTTCGCGGTTTCCAACGATTCCGCCTGGGTGACGGGCAGCACGCTGGATGTGGCAGGCGGGATGATTTTCTAAGCATGCCTCGCAATGCCGGTTGTGCAAAAGGGCAAGGCACCCGCTGTGGACAAGTGAGTGCTGGCGGTGAGTGCTGAGTTGCAGCCTCATCAGAGCTAGCACTTCAACGTCCGCTGCTGGCCGATTCTGTTGAAAAGGTAGCTCCCCTATCTGGCCTGCGGCAAGAGGCCCATTTGAACCTGGCGTATCGCTGGCTCTCGGGGCAGCGATCTCTTTCGCTGGCTGTTCAACGAGGTGCTGCATCGTTGCATGGACGCTGGGTTGGTCAAGGGCGAAGGCTTTGAAACCTGGCGCCTCGGTCAGTCTCGCCCCGTTCACCGATGCTTCGCGCCTGGTCGAGCAGCCGGATCAGGTGGCGAGTCTGTCGATCGATGAGCTGGACGATGAGGTGGTAACCAGTCACGAAGACCAGCGCGATGTTCTCGGCGAACTGGAAATCACTGCCCGCCTGATGATCACCGGCGGCGAGGCCAAAGAAGAGGCGCGCCTGAGTCGAGCCGATCGCAGCTTGATCCGCGAGTGCATTCTCGATGCGGCGCAGAACAGATGTCCATCAGCTACATCAGCTTGATGAACACCGTGAACAACCTCTCCGAGCGCGACCAGTACCTGGGCCGACCGATCATCATGGTCACCGACGAGGGTCATATCATCACCAAGAACCCGTTGCTGGCGCCGTTCGTGGTCAAGGGGACGAAGATGTGGCGCAAGCTCGGCGCTTGGTTCTGGCTGGCGACGCAGAACCTTGCTGATTTCCCCACGGCTGCGCAGACCATGCTCAACATGATCGAATGGTGGATTTGTTTGAATATGCCGCCCGCGGAAATCGAAGAAATCGCACGGTTCAAGAAGCTTTTCACCTGCGCAGAAAGCCCTGTTGCTCTCCGCCAGCAAAGAGCCGGGGAAATACACCGAGGGAGTGGTGCTGTCGAAAAAGCTCGAGACGCTGTTTCGAGCCGTGCCACCCAGTCTTTACCTCGCCTTGGCCATGACAGAGCCCGAGGAAAAAGCCGAACGCTGGACACTGATGCAGGAGAATGGCTGTTCGGAGTTGGAAGCGGCTTACCGGGTAGCTGAACGGATCGATAGCGCACGAGGAATAGAGCCCATATAAGGGAGGTGTGGCGCTCCCAGCTTTGGCCAATCCGGCAGCTAGCCGTTGGACACCTTTTCAACATAGGCATCCATGAACCAGTCAGGGACCTCATCAACCTTGAACTCAAGGTCCGTCCCATCCGTAACTTCGGCCAACAGCACCAGATCGGCACCGGAGTTATCGAAGATGTAGGCCCGGTCCGAAGCAGCAATAGCCACAGGCAGCAGGCTGAGGCAACGGCCGTAGCGCTGTACAATTTTTTCTGTGGGAACTGGGTGCCCACCTGCCGCGACACGGTTCCTGACCCTGTTGATATTGATGTCAGGGTCTTCAGTTGCCACAAAGTACAGGTAGGTTCGGTATCCAGACTCTCTTGCCTTGAGCATAAAGGCGATTTTGTCGTCGCTAGACATCACCGTTTCGAAGGTGAAAGACAGCTGGTCTTCGAGGAGCTTGTTCCGGATGAAGTCAGAGAGCACGGAGGCAAAATAGGAGTTCATAGCGACCGTCTGGAAATTCAGGCCGTTGCTGCTAAAGCCTATGTTGGTCGCCTCCTCATTGAGCCGGGCAGACCTGACCAGCCGATGCTCCCTAATGAAACCGAGGACCTCATCACCCTCAACTTCCAGTTGAAAATCACTGAACTCCAGACGACCGCTGTCTTTGGCAGCCTTCTCGATTTCATTCGGGTTAATGTAGATACCGATCAGGTGGGAAGGGATGGCACTTTTCATCGTGCTCTTGCCGGAGCCGTTGGGTCCAGCAAAGACCCTCAACCGAGGGACAGTCATGAGCAACGGCGCACCTTAATGACGCCACCCAGAGTCACTTTGTGCTTGGGCTTGGCCACTCGAATGACTTTGTGCTTACCGTCAGCAGTCGTTTCAACAAGCATGCCATTCATGACTTCCATCACACTGCGGCCGGCAGCCAGGGCGTTGATATAGGCGGTATTAATGGCGCCTTCAGCCATGACCGGGATCTTATCCTCCAGTCGACTCAGCAGATCGTCACTCAACACTCGTTTGGCTTTCATATCGCGCTCCACGTTCTCAGAGCGTGCAGAATCTGCACTTAATCAGAATCTTAGCTACGTGAACCTGTTTGTAACAGGGCGAAAGCTACTTCTGCCAGCCTCCATTCTAGAGGAATGGCGTCTGGAACCATACCTTTCAAGAGATTTTCACGTTCGATGCATGACCGGTGGCATTTGAAGCAAGTGCCGCCCTTGGTGAAGCGCCCAAATAAGGGAAGCACTGCCGTTCTAGAACCCTGTCAAAATATTTTTTGGGGATCCGGACAGTCTTTAGGTGTCGTCGGGCAGGCTGTTTATCTGATGATTTTTTTGCTTTCCACAAACCATGGCACTGCAATCCTGGTGGATAGCCACATGAGGCACATCTGGAGGCCATGGTTCGGATGACTGCGCACTTGTCCCATACGGTGTTGCTGACCTGATCGAGCACTATGTCCGCCAAGCTGACCCGATCGGCCACCGAGTGTTCAGCAGCTTCTGCAAGAAGAACATGGGGCTGTTGAAGCATATTGTCGGCCTGCTTGGCGATAGCGACAACAACGTACAAAGAGTACTGCTGTCCTGGTTGAACAGGCGATCGAAAGTACCGGCCTGGCCAGGAACAACTACGAAGAATTGTGGAGTGAGTAGGATCAGCCTACTGCCAATGACAGGTATCGCCCTTGCCCCCTACGCCACACTTTTTTGACGTTGTGCGCATGACGCAACGGGTGACCCCATACGTCGCAGCTCGTCAGTTCCAAACCTCAAGCCATGTGTTCGCAAGCGAAATGGCATAATATGCCAATGAGCGGAAGAAACCTCTTACCAAAAGCTGGAGCTCATCATGGCGACGCGAAACGTTGTGCTCACCCCTCACCAGGAACAGGTTATCCATGACCTGGTGCAGTCCGGCCGTTATCAGAATGCCAGCGAAGTGATGCGAGAAGGTTTGCGTCTATTGGAACAGCGCGTCGCCGAAGACACCGCCAAAATCGAGGCCCTGCGTCAGGCGACTTCGATCGGCATCATGGACCTTGAGCACGGTCGCTTCACTCAGGTGAACGAAGGGGAGCTGGATCACTACCTCGAGGACTTGAGCCTGGAGGCCACCCTCCCCGCGCGTGAGAAACGCTGAGCATGCCGCAGTATCGGATTTCCAACGCGGCGCGCGCCGACATTGTCGACATCCTCAGGCTCTCCCAGACGCAGTTCGGCGATCAAGCACGCCAGCGTTACCAAGCGCTGATCCTCGCGGCGCTGCAAGCGCTTGCCGACACGCCTCATCGCATTGGCAGCCACGACCGCGATGAGCTTGCACCGGGCCTTCGAAGCTATCACCTCATCTATTCGCGTCAGCAGGCCAAACAAACCCACGGAACGGTGAAAAGCCCTCGCCATATCGTGTTCTATCGTGTGGCAAACGACCATGTGATCGAGGTCGTCAGACTCCTTCATGACGCCATGGAAGTGCAGTTGCATTTGCTGGACGACTGATCAGAATCACAGATGCAGCGCAGACTCCCGCTGGCCAACCCCGCGGCGAGAAGGAACGCGCACCCGCAGCGCAATCAGCAACGCAGCCAGCAGCATCACCACAGCCGCCGCTGCGAATACACCTGAGCTGCCGCCGAGGCTGAACATCGCACCGCCAGCGGCGGCGCCGGTGGCGATGGCTGATTGCACGGAAGCCACGACCATGCCTCCGGCGCTTTCCGCCTGATCAGGGACCGCGCTGGCGACCCAGTTCGACCACGCTACCGGCACACCACCGAAGGCCAAGCCCCAGATTGCCAGCAGTACCGCCTGTCCCGGCACCGAGGCTGGCAACAACACCAATGCCAGTGCTGCAAGGCCGACCAGTGCGGGCATCAGCACCAGGGTGGCCAGCGGGTTTCGTTCCAGCAGCTTGCCGGCCAACAGCGTGCCGACGAAGTTCGCCGCACCGAAGCCCAGCAGCATCAGCGACAGCCCTTGAGCGCCGATGCCGGTCGTGCCTTCAAGGAACGGCCGAACATAAGTGAACATCGCGAAGTGGCCGCTGTGCACCAGCACGCAACCGAACATCCCCATGGCAATGCCCGGACGCTGCAACACCTCGAAAATGGTACGCAGTCTTGCCGGCCGCCGCGGCGCCAGCCGCGGCAAAGTGAACGACTGGAAAGCCAGGGTCACCATGCCCACCGCCGCCGCTGCAAAGAACGCGCTGCGCCAGCCATACAGCCCGCCCAGATAGCTGCCCAGCGGCACCGCAACGACCGTGCCGATAGCGATGCCGCTGAAAATGATCGACAGCGCCCGGGGCAACAAGGCAGTTGGCACCAGGCGCATCGCTACCGCCGCTGCCATGCTCCAGAACCCGCCCAGGGCGACGCCCAACAGAATGCGCATCGACAACAGCACCGCGAAGCTGGAGGACACGGCGACCAGTAGATTGGAGGCGACCATCAAGGTAGAAAAACCCAGCAATACCCAGCGCCGGTCGATGCTGCGGGTCAGACCTGGCACCAGCAAGCCAGCGAACAGTGCCACCACTGCGGTCACTGTTACTGCCTGGCCAGCCAGCGCTTCGGATACGCCCAGGTCGGTAGCCATCAGCGTCAGCAAACTGGCCGGAAGGTACTCGGCGGTCAGCAATCCGAACACCCCCATTGCCAACGAGAAGACGGCCATCCACGCCGGCGTCGCAGGCTCTACGTCCGCATCGATACCGGTATGGCGGTCGGATACGGTGTTGCATACACCTTCAGTCATTGCTCAGATCTCCCAATCTTGATTACGAGCGGAAGTCTAGGCGCCGAGATCTGGATGATCTATGATCTGGAATCTCTGGTTTTTGACCGAAACACCTGAACGATGTCTGCAGATCAGTTTGCTCTTTCCTCGGATCTCATCAACGAACTGTTGCGCGGCATGCGATTGCGTGGCGTCGAGTACCGGCGTATCCAGGCGGGCCCCACTTTCGGTTTGGGTTTCGCGGAAAAGTCCGGGCACGCCTGGTTCCACTTCATCGCCGTCGGCGATGCGGTGCTGCAAATGGAGGATGGCAGCACCTACGCGCTATCTGCCGGCAATGCCGTGTTCATCTCCCATGGGGCAGCCCATCAACTGCTTTCTCATCCGCACGCGCCTGTTCAAGACATCGACCGTCTGGACAGCGCACCGCTCGGTGATACCGTCAGCGAAGTGGATACCGGAACCGATGCCAGCGCCACGCCAAGCACAATATTGTTCAGCGCTTGCATGGAGTTTGAACTGGGCAGCCTCCATGGCCTTGGCCGGTTGATGCCGGGGCTGATGCTGATCGATGCCGGCGGCCAGCGTTACCCGGGGCTGGTGCCGATTCTGGCCACCATGGAGCGCGAGGTCAGCGCCGCCCGTATCGGTTTCGCCGGTATCCTTGCGCGGTTGGCCGACGTGGTGGCTGCCATGGTCGTTCGAGGCTGGGTCGAGTGCGCCTGCGGCAATGCCTCTGGGCTCGTCGCGGCCTTGCGCGACCCACGCCTCGCCGGTGCACTGCTGGCGCTTCATCAACAACCGGGTCGGGACTGGACCGTCGCGCAGTTGGCCGAGCACTGCAATACCTCGCGTTCAGCCTTCGCGGAGCGCTTCCAGGTGACGGTTGGCATGACGCCGCTGCGCTACGTGACCGAGCTGCGAATGCGCCTTGCAAGCCAGTGGCTAACCTTGGACAGGCTGCCGATCGAAGAGGTGGCGCAGCGCTTGGGATACACCTCCCAGGCCGCGTTCAGCCGCGCATTCAAACGCATTACCGGCAAAACGCCTGGACTGAGCCGTAAGGTGAGGCAAGCCGAACGCAGGTAGTGGAAGCAACAGAAATAGCAACTCGTGAATGCTGCTACACCCGGTGAAAATGAGGGGCGAAACTGCGAGCAACATAGGCTTTTTCAGGCTGTAAATGCCGCCCTGAAGTACAGTCAGAACGCTTTTCGAGGACCAGGATAGTTTCTGAATATCCCGTCATCGCGCAACCATCCGACAACACACCAAGGCACCCCATGATCCGAGAACTGAAGACCTTCATCTGCGTTGCCCAACGAGGCACGTTCGCCGCCGCCGGCCAGCAGGTCGGGCTGACCCAGTCAGCCGTCAGTGCGCAGATCAGAAGTCTCGAGGAAACACTCGGCGTCAAGCTGTTCGACCGCACAGGCCGCTCCGCCACCCTCAATTCGGCAGGCCAACGCGCCATACCAATGGGCGAAGAAATCCTGCGCCTCTTCGAGCAAATGGGCGCGGCCGACAGTGCCAATGGTTTCCAGGGCTCGTTGCGCATCGGCGCCATCGGCACGGTTCAGACCGGTATCCTGCCGCAGGCATTGGTGGCCTTGAAAGCCCAGGCGCCGTTCATTGAAACCCACCTGGTGCCAGGCGTTTCGTTGAACCTGCTCAGCCAGGTGGATGCAGGTGAGCTGGACCTGGCCATCATGATCAAACCGCCCTTCTCGCTACCCAAGGATCTGCAGGCCGAAGTGATCGCGCGCGAGGCGTTCGTGCTGATCACCGCCAAGGATGTAGCAGGCGATGATCCGCTCAAGCTTCTCGCAGAACAGCCCTTCGTGCGGTATGACCGCGGATCGTTCGGCGGCCGCCTGGTCACCCAGTTTCTCAAGGAACAAAAGATCCACGTTCGCCAAACCCTGGAATTGGATGAGCTGGATGCAATTGTAAAGATGGTGCGCAGTGGGCTGGGTGTTTCGTTGGTACCCAAAGCGGGTCTATGGCTCGAACATTCGGAGAACGTGAGAGTGCTGGAGCTGCGTGAGCTGACGTTTTTCAGAGAAATCGTGCTGCTAGCCAAGTACCGACAAAAGCATTCACCGCTGTTCAATCTGTTTCGAGACTGCGTTTTGCAGGCGGTATAAGGCTTAACGAACGCTTGATTCATCAGAATAATTGGAGCTCGGAACCCAAGATTTGCGCTTTCACTCGGGGTATTTCCGGATAAGAATTGATAAAAATCAAAACCAGTCCAAAGGAAATCACCGTGAGCCTTTCGCCCTTCCACCTTGCAATCCCCGTGTACGACCTGGCCGCCACCCGTCACTTTTACGGCGAGGTGTTCGGTCTTGCCGAAGGCCGCTCGAGCGCACAGTGGGTAGACTTCGATTTCTACGGCCATCAATTGGTCATCCATGAGCATCCCAAGACGGCTTCACAGGAAAGCGTGCACAGCAACGCGGTAGACGGGCACAACGTACCGGTCCCGCACTTCGGCATCATTCTGGAATGGGCGCAGTGGGAGGCCCTGGCAGAGCGCTTGAGGGCGCGCGGAACCGAGTTCGTGATCGAACCCTACATCCGCTTCCAGGGCCAGGTCGGCGAGCAGGCCACCATGTTCCTGTTCGACCCCTGCGGCAACGCGCTGGAGTTCAAGGCCTTCAAGGACATGAGCCAGCTGTTTGCCAAGTGATTCATGGTTCAGCTGACTGTTGCTCCACAAATACCCTCGATCATTTTAGCGCGTCTGTGAAACGCATTTTCTACAGCATCAGGTCGCTCCGACATGGGCCTGGTCTCCAATGATGGCACCGTTGAACCTTCACAATCGCTTCCGAGTCGGACCATAGGGGCCAAAGTGCCCCTGTCGTCCCCTCAGGAGCTTCAGAATGACCACCCCCAATCCTCAGCCGTTACCCCAGGACGCTGTGGCGGTAACTTCCCTGCATGTTCTGACGGTCAATACCCACAAGGGCTTCAGCCCGCTGAACCGGCGCTTCGTGCTGCCCGAGTTGCGCGAGGCTGTTCGCACGCTGGGCGCCGACGTGGTGTTCCTGCAGGAAGTGCTCGGGATGCATCGCTCCCATGGGCAGCGCTACGACAACTGGTCGGACGTTCCCCAATACGAATTTCTCGCCGACAGCATGTGGCCGGTGTACGCCTACGGCCGCAACGCGGTATACCCGGACGGCGACCACGGCAACGCGCTGCTGTCCAAGTTTCCCATCGTGCGCCACGAAAACCTCGATGTCAGCGTCAATGGCACCGAAGAGCGTGGCCTGCTGCATTCGGTGCTGGCCGTACCGGGGCATGGAGAAGTGCACACCATCTGCGTGCACCTGGGGCTGCGCGAAGGCCAGCGCCAGCAGCAACTGAAGTTGCTCTGCCAGTTGCTCGACAGCCTTGATCCAAAAGCTGCCGTCATCGTCGCCGGCGACTTCAACGACTGGCGCGTGCGTGCCGACGAAGCCCTGGCGAGCTGCCACATGACCGAAGTGTTCGTCGAAGCCTTCGGCAGCGCGGCGAAGACGTTCCCGGCCCGGCTGCCGCTGCTCAGGCTCGACCGCATCTACATTCGCAACGCGACAGCCCACCTGCCCAAGGTGCTGTCGCGCAAACCCTGGTCCCATCTTTCCGATCATGTGCCCCTCGCAGTGGAGGTTCGCCTATGAGCGAGCAATGGCGTGACAACAATGAAATCCAGTTGCTGATCAACGGCGAGGAGTTCTTCCCGGCGGTGTTCGAGGCTATCGGCCAGGCTCGAGACGAAGTGTTGATCGAAACCTTCATCATCTATGAAGATGAAGTAGGCAAGGATTTGCAGCGGGTGCTGATCGAAGCGGCGCAACGCGGTGTGCGTGTGGAAGTGCTGGTGGACGGTTACGGCACGGCGGAGCTGAGCACGCAGTTCCTGCGCGAGCTGTCCGATGCGGGCGTGAAACTGCTGGCCTTCGACCCGCAGCCGCGGGTAATGGGCGTACGCACCAACCTGTTTCGTCGGCTGCACCGCAAGATTGCGGTCATCGACGGCGAAATCGGTTTCGTCGGTGGCATCAACTACAGTTCCGACCACTTGGCCGACTCCGGCGACCCAATGGCCAAGCAGGACTATGCCGTGCGTGTACGAGGCCCCATCGTGGCCGACCTGCACCGAGCCACCCTGGCACTGCTCGACCGCACCAGCAAGGTCGTGCGCGATCGTGCGCCATGGCGCTCGCGCAGCCCGTCGCCCGATGCCGACAGCGCCAGCGCGCGGCTGCTGCTGACCATTCGCGACAATAACGAGCACACCACCGATATCGAGGACCATTACCTCAAGGCGATTCGTGGTGCGCGTGAACGGATCATCATCGCCAACGCCTACTTCTTCCCCGGCTACCGTTTTCTGCGCGAACTGCGCAACGCGGCCCGCCGCGGTGTCCACGTGACCCTGATTCTGCAGGGCATGCCCGACATGCCGCTGGTGCGCCTGTGCTCGCGCCTGCTCTACAACTATCTGCTGCGTGACGGCGTGGTCATCCGCGAGTACTGCCAGCGTCCGCTGCATGGCAAGGTCGCGGTGGTGGACCGGGAATGGTCGACCGTTGGTTCCAGCAACCTCGATCCGCTGAGCCTGTCGCTCAACCTGGAAGGCAACCTGATCATCAACGACCGCCGTTTCAACCAGCGGCTGCACGATCACCTGCAGGAACTGGCCGAAAGCACCTGCAAGTCGATCAGCCTGCAACGGGTTCTGCGTGGGTACTGGTGGCGCGCGCCGATCATCTTCCTCACCTTCCACTTCCTGCGCCACTTTCCGGCCATGGTGGGGTTCATTCCAGCGCACTCGCCCAAGCTGGTGCCGTTGATCGATGTCGAACCGCAGCATTGCCAGGCGCCGTCGCTGGATCACAAGGAGACGGTATGACGACTTCATCGCAGAGCGCGCCGAAGGCCTCGCCGAAATCCAGCAAGTGGGTATGGGCCAAGCGCATCATGACCGTGCTGTGCTTCATCCTGGTCCCGGTGCTGGTGTTCATGCTGGTGAAAAACCTCGACTGGCAGGAGGTCAAGCATGCGCTGAGCTCCTACAAGATGAGTACCTTGTTGATCGGTGCCGGCATCGTCGCAGCCAGCTACCTGACGTTCGCCAGCTATGACTTGCTGGCCAAGCGTTATATCGGCCACGAAGTGCCCAGTCGGCAGGTACTGCCATTGGCCTTCGTGTGCTATGCGTTCAACCTCAACCTGGGCTCGTGGGTCGGTGGGATTGCCCTGCGTTATCGCCTGTACTCCAAGCTGGGTCTGGATGTGCCGGCCATTACCAAGATTCTCAGCCTGTGTCTGATCACCAACTGGCTGGGCTACCTGTTCGTGGCCGGTACACTGTTCGCCATGGGCCTGCCGGCGCTTCCCGAAGGTTTCAAGATCGGCAGTACCGGGCTGCAGATCATCGGCGTGGTGATCATCCTGCTTGGCCTGGCGTACCTGGCGGCCTGCCGCTTCTCGAAGAAACGCACCTGGACGATACGCAAGCAGGAGATCCTCCTGCCGTCGTTCAAGATGGCGCTGACCCAAGCTTGTCTGGGAGCGTTGAACTGGAGCCTGATGGGCTTGCTGGTGTGGTCGCTGCTGCCCGAGAAAGTCGGCTACCCGACCATTCTGGCGATCCTGCTGATCAGCAGCATTGCCGGTGTGATCACCCATATCCCAGCCGGCCTGGGTGTGCTGGAGACCATCTTCATCACCCTGCTGCAAGGGCAATACTCCAAAGGTGCGCTGCTGGCCGCATTGATCGCCTACCGGGCGCTGTATTTCCTGCTGCCGCTGGCGATTGCCTGCGTGGTGTACCTGGTGCTGGAGAAACGCACCCGAACCATCGAGAAAGACCGCGAATCGGGCGCCAGCAGCGGCGCCGGATAGCGGTATGAGCTAACGCCTGACCAACATCGAGCGCACGGTGTGGGTCAGGTGGTCCAGGCTGAACGGCTTGGTCAGCACATGAGCAACAGCTTCGGGCAACTCGTCCATGGCTGCGGTCTGATCCACATAGCCGGTAATGAACAGTACCTTCAGACCCGGCTCCATCGCCCAGGCAGCATCCGCCACCTGACGACCATCGAGCCCACCCGGCAAGCCGATATCGGTGATCAACAGGTCGGCCTTCAGGCCGCCTTGCACCAGTGACAGGCCCTCTACGCCATTGGCCGCTTCCAGCACTCGATAGCCCTTCTCCCGCAACGCCTCGCCCACCATCTGCCGCAACGTTCCTTCGTCGTCGATCAAAACGATGGTTTCACCGGTGGCTTCGGTGTCTATCAGGGCTCCGGTCAGTACCGGCAGCGTCGCACCGATCTCGCCGGTGTGTCGCGGCAGGAACAGGTGCATTGCGGTGCCCTGCCCCAGTGAGGAATCGACGCGAATCTGCCCGCCCGACTGGCGTACGAAGCCGTACACCATCGACAGGCCCAGGCCGGTGCCCTGACCCAATGGCTTGGTGGTGAAGAACGGATCGAATACCCGTGCGATGGTCTGCGGATCCATGCCGGTGCCGCTGTCGGTCACACTCAGGCACACGTACTGGCCCGGCTGCAGATCGTTCTCGGTGCGGGCTCGGGCGAACTGATGGTGATTGCGCGCGCGCAACCACAGGCTGCCGCCCCCCGGCATTGCATCACGGGCGTTGATGCAGAGGTTGAGCAGCGCGCTTTCCAACTGGTTGGCGTCCACGCGCACCCACCAGACATCGTCGTCACTCTGGGCACTGAACTCGATGCTCGGGCCCAGCGTCTGGCGTACCAGGTCTTCGAGGTCGGCGATCAGGGCCTTGGGCTCGACAGCCCGTGGTGCCAGGGTTTGACGACGCGAGAACGCCAGCAGCCGATGAGTCAGGGTGGCGGCCCGGGCCGAGGCCCCCTGTGCAGCGTCGATGTAACGTTTGAGCTCGCCGATGCGGCCCTGCTCGACACGTTGACGCAGCAGTTCCAGGCTGGCACTGATGCCGGTCAGCAGGTTGTTGAAGTCGTGGGCAAGCCCGCCGGTCAACTGCCCGACCGCTTCCATCTTGAGGCTGTGGCGCAGTTGCTCTTCGACCTGCTGCAGCAGCAGCGCACGCTCGCGCTCTTCGGTCACGTCGCGGCCTACGGAGTGGAACGAGTCTTCGGCAGGCACCGCTGCCCAGGCGATCCAACGGTAGCTGCCGTCGCGGTGGCGCAGGCGGCAGGTCATGTCATGCAGGCGTTCGCCGCGATACAGCGGCACCATCGCGACCGCTACCGCTTCATGATCGTCGGGGTGGATCAGGTCGATGGCGTGCCGGCCAACCAGGTCCTCGGCGCTCCAGCCCAGCACCCGCGACCAGGCCGGATTGATGGCTGTGATTTCGAGCCTGCGGCTGGCCACCAACATGATGTCGGATGAAAGGTCCCAGAAGCGGTTGCGTTCGGCCGTGCGCGCCATGGCTTCACGCTCGAAGCCTTCGGCTGCCTGCTCGGCCTTGTCCCTGGCCTGCAATGTTGCAGTGGTTTCGATGACCGTGTCGAGCATGCCCACGATGGTGCCATGTTCGTCGCGTACCGGGCTGTAGCAGAACGTGAAATACGCCTGCTCGGCTCTGCCGTTGCGCTGGATGACCAGCGGGAAGTCCTCGATGAAGGTCGCTTCGCCCTCGAAGGCGCGCGTCACGATCGGCTCGATGTCGTCCCAGACCTCGCTCCAGACAGTGCTGAGCGGCAAGCCCAGTGCTTGTGGCTTGCCTTGCAGCAGAGGTTTGAACGCATCGTTGTAGAACATGATGCGCTCGGCTCCCCAGGCAAGGCAGCCGGGGAACCGCGATGCCAGCAGCATATCGACGGCAATGCGCAACACGGCAGGCCAACTGTGGATCGGCCCCAGCGGCGTCCCGGCCCAGTCGTGGCAGCGTACTTTCTCGCTCATGCCCTCTCGGGAAAAGGGAAACGGGTGGGTCATGTTCAACTCGGGCAGTGGATCGCCCAGCAACGATAGCATCCGCGCGATTCTTCGGCGACCCACCTGCGCCCAGCGCTGTCAGGCAAAACCGGTCACCACGTGTGGCACGTAGGGGCCTTCGAGGCGCGCCGTTTCCTCTTCGCTCAACGACAGTTGCAGTGCAGCCAGGGCATCGTCCAACTGCACGGCCTTGGAAGCACCGACGATGGGCGCCGACACGCCGCGCTTGTTCAACACCCACGCCAGCGCCACCTGCGCCATGGGCACGCCGCGTTCCTTGGCGATCTGCTCGACCACGTCGATCACCTTGCCATCCTCGACCTCGGTGGCAGCATAGAACGACTGCCCGGAAATGTCGGTGCGGGTGCGTTCGGTCTGCACGCCGTGCGGGCGCGTCAGCCGGCCGCGGGCCATCGGGCTCCAGGGCATCAGGCCGACGCCCTGATCCAGGCACAGGGGAATCATTTCGCGCTCTTCTTCGCGATAGATGAGGTTGAGGTAGTTCTGCATCGAGACGAACCGGCTCCAACCGTGGCTGGCCGCGACCTGTTGGGCCTTGGCGAACTGCCAGGCGTACATCGACGAGGCCCCGATGTAGCGCGCCTTGCCCGCTTTCACCACGTCGTGCAGGGCTTCCATGGTTTCTTCGATGGGCGTGTGATAGTCCCAGCGATGGATCTGATAAAGATCGACGTAGTCGGTGCCCAGCCGCTGCAGGCTGGCATCGATGCTGGCCATGATCGCCTTGCGCGACAGGCCCTGCTCATTGGGCTTTTTCGAGCCTTCCCACATGTTGGCCGGAAAGAACACCTTGGTGGCGATCACGGTTTCCTCGCGACGGGTGAACTCCTTGAGCAATTTGCCGACGATGACTTCGGAAGTGCCGGCCGAGTAACTGTTGGCCGTGTCGAAGAAGTTGATGCCCTGCTCCACCGCATGCTTGATGATCGGCCGACTGGCATCCTCGCCCAAGGTCCAGGGGTGGGTGCCGGCATCGGGCTCGCCGAAGGTCATGCAGCCCAGGCACAGGCGGGAGATGTCCAGGCCGGTGTTGCCCAGCTTGACGTAGTTCATGGAGAGGCTCCTGCGGAGGACCGCGCGACATGCCGGTCCGATGCCTTTACCTTAGCGCCCACTCCTATCGGATATAACCCCCAGGCGTCGCACCTGAGCTATGCAGAAATTCACAAGCGTGGCAGCACTGCCATGCAATGCCGCACGAATTCGCTGACCGCCTGGATGCGTGGCGTGGCGCGCACGTCTTCGTGGAACGCCATCCAGACCTCGATGTTCAAGGTGGCCGCTTCAGGGTCGACCCGTTGCAGGCCATGTTCGGCGGCAATGAACGCCGGCAGGCAGACGATACCCGCGGCGCCGGCGGCGGCCAGTGCCTGCACGCGCAGGTCATTGCTGCACAGCACGAATTCGCCGTCCTCGGCCTGCTCGACCAGCCAGCGATGCTGAAGGGATTTGGCCTGCGAAGCGTCGTAGCCAATGAAGCGCGGCTTCGCTGCCTGCGCCAGGTAGGCAGGGCTGGCGTACAGCGCATAGTCCAGGTGCCCGAGCAGACTCGCCACCAATGTCGACTCCAGCGGCCGGGCCAGGCTGACGGCGACGTCTGCCTCCCGGCGCGCCAGCGAGGTGCGCGATTTGGTGCCCACCAGGCGCAGCGACAACGCCGGATGCTGCGCCAGCAGGGTACCGGCGTGGGGCGCAATCAGGCTGCCCAGCAATACGGGCGGTGCCGACAGCACCACTTCGCCCTGCACGTCCGGCTGATCGGCGCCCGCGTAATGCTCGAGAGCGAACGAAGAGGTGCTCATCTGCTCGGCGAACTCGGCAATCCGTAACCCTTGGTGGGTCAGCACGTAGGCACGCGAGCGGCGATCGACCAGCTTGAGGTTGAGCGCGGTTTCCAGTGACGCAATGCGCCGCGCCACGGTGGCATGGTCCACCGCCAGCGCCCTGGCCGCCGCCGTCAACGAGCCCGCCCGCACGAAGGCCGCAAAGTGCCTCAGATCTTCCCAATCGAACATGGATACCTCGCCTGTGATCAGCCCATGATACCCCCACCCCCCTTCAAAACGCGCAAATGCCCTGTAGGAGCGGTCCGCGGCCGCGAACCAGACGCCACGGAGCATCAGGCAAACTACGGGGCCCTTTTCGCGGCCGATGACCGCTCCCAC
The DNA here is from genome assembly GCF_014235765.1 of Pseudomonas baltica. Lineage (GTDB taxonomy): Bacteria > Pseudomonadota > Gammaproteobacteria > Pseudomonadales > Pseudomonadaceae > Aquipseudomonas > Aquipseudomonas baltica. The sequence goes on along the minus strand of NZ_JACMYH010000001.1, from coordinate 279,503 downwards.
AGGGAACACAAGCTACGTCACCGCGCAGTCATCTGGATACTTCGTTGACCTTGAACAACCACTCGAATGCCTGCGGCAACGTGGGTGTTGCCACATCGATCGGATTCGCGGCGATCTGGTCGGTCGTGCGCTGGAAGAGATCCCTGACCCCCGGCAGCACCGCGACCGGCATGTCAGCGGCACGCAACTGCCGCTCAGCTTCTTCGACTTCCTTCAAGCGACGCGGCGCATGCAGTACATGGGTGCGGATCAGGGCACCGAGAAAATCGCGCAGGCTTGCCTGATCGATGTCGCTCAAAGCGTCGTGCAACTTGTCACTGACGCCTTGCTTCTCCGCGGCCATGAAACATTCGATAGTCAGGGCTTCCAAGCCTTTGGTGAATACGCTTCTGAGGATCTTCAGGGCCGCCGCATCACCGGCTGCGCCGTGCTCCACTGGTTTGAGCGGCGCGCCGGCGAAGGCGAACAACGTCAGGGCGCGCTCGATACCAGTGCCGGCGCCCAGCAAGTTGGTTTTTTCGTGCGTCAGCGCAATCGCACCGAGGATGGCCACATCGACATAACTCACGTCGAATTCTGCGGCACGTTGCGCCGCCGTCCTGATCAATGCGGGATCGGCAGTGGTCATGTCCACATATAAAGCGTCCTTGGCCATATGCGCGAGCGCCTGCTCGGCGACGGACAGCGACACCGTACCAAACACGCACGATACCAGTACGTCACAGCTTGGCGCGATGTCTGCAACCGATGTACAGATATCGCTGCCTGCCTGCGCAGCAAAGGCCGCCGCAGCAGCGGACGGCTTCAGATCGCACAAAACGACTTCGTGCCCAGCTGCCGCCCAGGGTCTTGCATAGGTCAGTCCGACTTCGCCTGCACCGATAATTCCGATTTTCATGCTGTATCTCCTGCAATCAGTGAGCGGCGTAGGCGCCCTTGTAAGTGCCTGCGGCGATCTGCGCCATCATTTCCGCTTCCTTTTGTTCGGTCGCATGACAGGCGCTCAACAGCTCGGCCGCGCGCGATGCGGCGAAGGCGACAATGCCATCATGGTCACCGACGACGAAGTCGCCCGGCGACACGATCATCCCATCGATGCTCACTGGAACGTTTATCTCACCAGGTCCGTTCTTGTAGGGGCCCAGATGAATGCCGGCCCGCGCGAACATCGGAAACATACCCTTGCCAATGGTTGCCAGATCGCGAATCGCGCCGTCAATCACCACACCCGCCGCGCCACGTTTTTCAGCAATCGCCGCCATGATGTCGCCCATCAATGCACGGCTGACATCGCCGCCGCCATCGACCACCAGTACGTGGCCAGGTTCGAGCAGTTCAAGGGCCTGATGAATGGCTCGGTTATCGCCATTGGCTACTTTTACCGTCAAAGCGATACCAGCCATGGTCCCTTCGATCTTGTGAAAGGGGCGCAACGCTGCGCCCGGCAAACGATCCAGACAGTCACTGATGATCGAAGTGGAGGTGCGGGCAAATGCGGTTACCAGTTCTTCACGTTCGGATGAGGCGAGTACGGCAGTCATAGACAGTTCTCCGATGGCAGATAACACCAGCATAAACAGGCTATGAAATAGAAAAAGCGATATTATTCAATATCCAATCATTCTATTAAGGAATGGACATGATCACCCTGCGCCAATTGCTTGCTTTACACTGGATAGAGCGGCTCGGAACTTTCGAGCGCGCTGCAGAGCACCTGAGCACCACTCAGTCCGCCATATCCAAACGCGTTCAGGAACTCGAGGCGTCGACCGGCATGCAGCTGTTCGACCGTTCGCAACGCGGCGCCCGGTTGACCAGCGCTGGCGAGGAACTGTTAGTGATAGCGCGGGAAATGCTCGGGCTCGCCGAGCGCATCGACTCCCTCAAGGACGGTACCCAAGTGGTGAAGCGCCGGCTCAGGTTGGGTGTGACCGAACTGACCGCATGGACTTGGCTGCCGCGATTGGTGACGCGGCTGGTAACCGATTATCCGGGACTCATTATCGAGCCAGAGGTCGACATGAGCCGCAACCTCCATGAAAAGCTCATGGACGACATGATCGACCTGATCATCATTCCCGACACCTTTACCGCGCCGGAAGTGACCTCTGTCGCCTTGGGCGAGGTCGAGAATGCCTGGATGGCCGCACCGGGCCTGATAGGCCACGATGAGGTGCTGGACCTCGCGGAACTGGCGAAATACCCAATGCTGGTTCAAGGCAAGAAATCGGGCTCGGGACTGTTCGTGAACAAATGGCTGCGTACCTTGGGCGTCGACCTGCCCAAGACGCTGTCCTCGGACAGTCTGACCGCCATGCTCGGACTGACAGCCGCAGGCTTGGGTGTGACTTATCTGCCGTTGGAATGCTTTCGGCCATTGGTGGACGAGGGCAAACTTAACATCATCCGCACAACCCCCACATTACCCCCAGTGCCCTACAAGGCGATGTATCGAAACGATCGCCCTTCAGCGTTCATGACCGAGGTGTCGGGGCTGGCAGTAGAGCTGTGCGACTTCACTCGCCAGTTGCAACGATGAGCCCGGGGCACCGTGCATTCGGCGCCCCATTGCGTATTACCAGGATCAACGCAACGTTGTCATTGCGCGGCGGGCTCGACCTGATCAGCCGGTTCGGCAATGGTCAGCACGAAGGCCAGGGCCGCCAGCGAGCAGATCCCCAGGAAAATGAAGACCGCTGTCCAACTGTAGCTGTCCAGCAGAAAGCCGGTGACCAGGGGTGCTATTGCTCCGCCCGCCTGCCCTGCGCTGTTGACCAACGAGGCCGCAACCGGGTAAGTGGAGCGGCTGGTCAGGCCCATGGAATAGACCGAAAACGACGAGTAACCGATGTTCAGCAGGAAGCCCGTGCCGAACAACAGCAAGCTTACTGCCAACAGCCCGTTGGGCGCATAAACCAAGGCCACCATCATCACGCAAGTGGCCACCGCGCTGATCATCATGGTGGGCTTGCGACGACGGTCCAGAATCCGGTCCGAGAACCAGCCGCCGACGATGTTGCCCAGTACTCCACCGGCAAACGGCAGTGCGGCGATGAAGCCAACCTGCATCAGTTCGAAGTGCTTTACTTCGCTCAGGTACTTGGGTAGCCAGGCCAGCAGCACATTGACCACGCCTGTCATCAGCAAATAACCCAGGCCACAGCCCCAGATGTTCCAGGAGGCAAATACCGATTTAGAGGAAGCCAGGGGTGCCACTCGCTGGTAGCGCAGCACTTTGTCCAACGCGCCGAAATCTCGCTGACGGCGCTTGGGCCCGCTCTCGGCCGGGGTCTGATCTTCGATATGATCGGCTTCGGCACCGTTGACCCGCTTGCAGGCACGGGGATCGTTTGGCACTACCCACCACCAGATCAATGCCAGCAGCAGGCCGGGGATGGCGAAGACGATGAACATGGTGCGCCAGTCGTAAAGCATGATGATGGCGGCGCCCACGGGTGGGGCTATGACGGCGCCCATCTTGGCGGCAGAAAGGAATGCGCCCGTGGCCAAGCCCTTCTCACCCGCTGGAAACCAGCGATTGATGGTGCTGAGCATGGACAGCGGGAGTGCGGCTTCGGCGATGCCCAAGGCGGACCGATAGAGCTTGATCATGCCGAAGTTATGCGCGGTTCCGATCAACAGGGTGACGATCGACGTCAGCGTGATCGACACCGGCGCGACGAGCCGCACGCCAAACCGGCTAATGATGAAGCCTGCCGGAATCTGACCCAGTGAATAGAACAGGAAAAACGCACTGACGAGCATGCCAGCCTGCGCGTTGCTGGCGCCAAATTCCTTCTGAATATACGGCAGAGCGATGCCGATATTAGCGCGATCGGCAGCGGCCAGCATGTACACCACGACGATCACCGACAGCACTATCCAGCGATACTTCGACCTGGCCGACCGAGCGGCGGCCTCGGTGTGGGCTAATTCGACCATGAGCGTTCCTTTATTATGTTTGTTCGATGGTCAATCTTGGCCAGCTGCGCGAAATAGAAAAAGCGATAAATAAGCACATTCATTCATTCTCTATTGGCATGACACGGCGCACAAGTGTGCCCGCGTCGTTCACGCCGATGCACCGCCAACCGTGCTTCCCGACAACAACGCGAGGTTGAATCCGATCACCTGCGCCACGCGCGCCGAGCATGGTTGGCTTTTCAGCCGGGTTCTATCCCCAGTTCTACGGGCAGTCAGACGAGACCGCCCGTGCCACAAAAAAACACTTGCCGAAGCTCGTTCTTGGTATACCATAATACCAGATACAAACCCTCCAAGAAGGAAACAGGCATGAGCTTCGAGATCCGCAAAATCGTCACTTACTCCGAAGAGACCCTCATCGAAGGCGGCAAGGCCACCGACACTCCCGTGACCATGGTTGGCCTCGCGGTGGTCATGAAGAACCCGTGGCTGGGCCGCGGCTTCGTCGATGACCTGAAACCGGAGATCAAGGCCAACTGTTCGGACCTCGGAGCCCTGATGGTCGAGCGCCTGGTGGCCAGCATCGGTGGCGCGGACAAGATCGAGGCCTACGGCAAGGCGGCGGTGGTCGGTGCCGACGGCGAAATCGAGCACGCCTCGGCCGTCATCCACACCCTGCGCTTCGGCAACCATTACCGCGAGGCGGTGCAAGCCAAGAGCTACCTGAGCTTCACCAACAAGCGCGGCGGCCCTGGCACCTCGATCCAGATCCCGATGATGCACAAGGACGACGAAGGCCTGCGCTCCCACTACGTCACCCTGGAAATGCAGATCGAAGATTCGCCGCGCGCCGACGAGATCGTCGTCGTCCTGGGCTGCGCCAACGGCGGGCGTCTGCACCCGCGGATCGGCAACCGTTACATCGACCTGGAAGAGCTGGCTGCCGAAAAGGCCCAGTGACCCACTTGACTCAGGAGCGCTCCATGATTCGGCTTACCGCTGAACGCACTGCGGCCGGTACCAGTTACCTGGCCGCGGGTGACGGCCCGCCCGTGGTGTTCATCCATGGAGTGGGCTTGAACAAGGAAATGTGGGGGGGCCAGTTCGTCGGGCTGCTGCCGCACTATCGGGTTATCGCCTACGACATGCTCGGGCATGGCGCCAGTGCGTTGCCTGCGCCAGGCACGGCGTTGCTCGGTTATGCCGACCAATTGCTCGAACTGCTGGACCACTTGCAGGTGCCCGCAGCGACGGTCATCGGTTTCTCCATGGGCGGGCTGGTGGCACGGGCGTTCGCCCTGCACTACCCCGAACGCCTGCAGGCTCTGGTGGTGCTCAACAGCGTGTTCAACCGCAGCGCCGAACAGCGCGCCGGGGTGATAGCGCGCACCGGGCAGGCTGCCGAGCATGGCCCGAACGCGAACGCCGAGGCGGCGTTGTCGCGCTGGTTCAGCCGCGAGTATCAGGCGGCCAACCCGGCGCAGATTGCCGCGCTGCGCGAGACCCTGGCCAGCAATGATCCTCAGGGCTACCTGACCACCTATGAGCTGTTCGCCACCCAGGACATGTACCGCGCCGATGACCTCGGCAGCATCGCGGCGCCGGCGCTGATCGCCACGGGTGAGCTCGACCCGGGCTCCACGCCACAGATGGCCCGGGAAATGGCCGAGCGCATTCCCCACGCCGAGGTAGCGATACTCCACGAGCAAAGGCATATGATGCCGGTGGAATCACCCCGGCTGGTCAACCAGATGTTGTTGGATTTTCTCACCCGGGCCCAGCGCCTGGACAACCAGGCACAGGGGATCGTCGCATGACCCTTTCACGCTTTCAGATGTGCATCGACGGCCAGTGGGTCGATGCGCTGTCCGGCAAGACCTTCGAGAGTCACAACCCGGCCCTGGCCCAACCCTGGGCGCTGTTGCCCGACGCCGACGAGGCCGACGTCGACCGCGCCGTGCAGGCCGCACAGCGGGCGTTCGAGGCGCCGGCATGGCGCGGGCTTACCGCCACCGCCCGGGGCAAGCTGCTGCGCCGACTGGGCGACCTGATCGGCGAGAACAAGGAAGCGCTGGCTCAGCTCGAAAGCCGTGACAACGGCAAGCTGATCCGCGAAACCCGCGGACAGGTGGGCTACCTGCCCGAATTTTTCCACTACACCGCAGGCCTGGCAGACAAGCTGGAGGGCGGCACACTGCCGCTCGACAAGCCTGACCTGTTCGCCTACACGGTGCACGAACCGATCGGCGTGGTGGCCGGGATCATTCCCTGGAACAGCCCGCTGTACCTGACGGCGATCAAGCTGGCGCCGGCCCTGGCGGCCGGCAACACCATCGTTCTCAAGCCCTCCGAGCATGCCAGCGCCACCTTGCTGGAATTGGCGCGCCTGGCTCTGGAAGCCGGCATTCCGCCGGGCGTGGTCAACGTCGTCACCGGCTACGGCCCGAGCACCGGCGCTGCCCTCACCCGCCACCCGTTGGTGCGCAAGATCGCCTTCACCGGCGGTGCCGCCACCGCGCGCCATGTGGTACGCAGCAGCGCCGAAAACTTCGCCAAGCTGTCCCTGGAGCTGGGCGGCAAGTCGCCGAACATCATTTTCGCCGATGCCGACCTGGACAGCGCCATCAACGGCGTGGTGGCCGGCATCTACGCCGCCTCGGGGCAGAGCTGCGTGGCCGGCTCGCGCCTGCTGGTGCAGGACGAGATCTACGACGAGTTCGTCGAGCGTCTGGTCGAGCGCGCCAAGCGCATCAAGATCGGCAACCCCCAGGACGAAGCCAGCGAAATGGGCCCTATGGCCACCGCCCAGCAATTGGCCGTGGTCGAAAGCCTGGTCGCGCAGGCGCTGGAAGAAGGCGCTACCCTGCGCATGGGCGGTCAGCGCGCACAGACCGACAGCGACGGTTGGTACTACCAGCCGACCCTGTTCGAATGCGACAACCACTCCATGAAGATCATGCAGGAGGAAGTCTTCGGTCCGGTGGCGTCGGTCATCCGCTTCTCCACCGAAGCAGAAGCGCTGGCCATGGCCAACGACTCCCAGTTCGGCCTCGCCGCCGGCATCTGGACCCGCGACCTGGGCCGTGCCCACCGCCTGGCCCGTGACGTGCGTTCCGGTATCATCTGGGTCAACACCTACCGCGCGGTATCGGCCATGGCGCCGATCGGCGGCTTCAAGAACAGTGGCTATGGCCGCGAGAGCGGCATCGATTCGGTGCTGGCCTACACAGAACTCAAGACGGTATGGATCAACCTGTCTCAGGCACCCATGCCCGACCCATTCGTGATGCGTTGAGGTAATTTGAAATGATCGAACCCGGCATCTACAAAGAAGTGATGGCTTCGTTCCCATCCGGCGTGACGGTGGTTACCACGCTGGACCCGGAAGGCGGCATCGTCGGCATCACTGCCAGTGCATTCAGTGCGCTGTCGATCGACCCGGCGCTGGTATTGTTCTGCCCCAACTACGAGTCGGACACCTACCCTATCCTGCGTGACAGCAAGCGCTTCGCGATTCACTTGCTGTCCGCAGACCAGCAGGCGGAGGCCTACGCCTTTGCCAGCAAGGGCAAGGACAAGGCGCGGGCCATCGCCTGGCACCTCAGCGAGCTGGGCAACCCGCTGCTGGAGAAAGCCACGGCCATCATCGAGTGCGAACTGTGGCGCGAGTACGACGGTGGCGATCACGCGATCATCGTCGGTGCAGTGAAGAACCTGATCCTGCCCAGCGAGCCGTTGACGCCCATGCTTTACCACCGCGGCAAACTGGGCGCATTGCCGACCCTGGGATGATCGACCTGCGCTGACCCACCAGGCCGGCCGCACCTGGGCACCTGGCCTGTCGCCGTTGGGCAGCAAGGCCGGGTGGCGTGCTAGACTCGCCGCTGTTTTTTTGCCTTTTCAACAGAGCGGACCCGATGAAACGCCTGCCCCTCGACGACAGCTTCAAGGTCAATCGCAACCCCGTCACCCTGCGCGAAATCGTGCTCGACAAGTTGCGCAGCGCCATCATGAACTTCCAGCTCCTGCCGGGCGATCGCCTGGTCGAGCGTGATCTGTGCGAGCGCCTGGGCGTGAGCCGTACCTCGGTGCGCGAGGCGCTGCGACACCTGGAATCCGAAGGCCTGGTGGAATTCGCCGACGCCAAGGGTCCACGCGTGGCCATCATCACCCTGGAAGACGCCCGCGACATCTATGAGCTGCGTTGCGTGCTCGAAGGCCTGATCGTCCAGCTGTTCACCCTCAATGCCAAGGCCCGGGACATCCGCGCCCTGGAAAAAGCGTTGGCGGTCAACCGCAAGGCGCTCGAAGAGCGTGCATTGTCCGACGTCCTGAGCTCGGTCCAGGGCTTCTACGACGTGCTCTTCGAAGGCTCGGGCAACCAGGTCGCCGCTACCCAGTTGCGCCAGTTGCAGGCCCGCATCAGCTACCTGCGCGCCACCTCGGTGTCTCAGGAAAACCGCCGCGGCGTCAGTAGCGACGAAATGGAACGCATCGTCACCGCGATCAAGAGCGGCGATCCGATGGCGGCGCACCAGGCGTCCGTCGATCACGTCCGCGCCGCTGCGAAGGTCGCCCTGGAATCATTGCGTCAGCAGCGCAACGACGACCACAAGGTGCGCGACATCGCCGCGCCCATAGCCCTCAACGAACCGCGCATCGGACGCTGACCGACATGGCCACTCCACGGTTTTGCCCCCAATGCGGTGCCTGCGGCCTGAGCCTAGGAATCCCTGCGGGCGATACCCATGAGCGGACCTTTTGCTCCGGTTGCGGCCACATCCATTACGTCAATCCGAAGGTCATTACCGGCTGCATCGTCGAAACCGACGGCAAGTACCTGCTGTGCCAGCGCGCGATCCCGCCGCGCCCCGGCACCTGGACGCTGCCCGCAGGCTTCATGGAAAGCGGAGAAACCACCGAGGAAGGCGCCCTGCGCGAGCTGTGGGAAGAAGCCGGAGTGCGCGCCGAAATCCTCTCGCCGTACTCGATCTTCAGCGTCCCGCGGATCAGCGAGGTGTACATCATCTTTCGCGCGATGGCCCTGGAGATCACCGACGAATTCGGCCCGGAAACTGCCGCACGGCAGTTCTTCGCGCCGCAGGACATTCCCTGGGACAGCATCTACTACCCTGCCATCCGGCAGATCCTGGAGCGCTACATCCAGGAGCGCGCGACCGGTACCTACGGCATCTACATAGGCAACGACGATACCGGCCGCATCCACTTCATGCGCTAGCCGGCGACCGCCTCGCAACCTTCGACGATGATCACTTCGGCCTTCGCGGCGCCCGCACGCAGGGCGGCTGCTTCCTGGTATTCCCTGGACTCGTAACAGGCTTGCGCCTGGGCGTACGAATCGAACTCGATCACCACGCTGCGCTGCGGCGTGGCCCTGCCTTCCATGGCTTGCGAACGCCCCCCACGGGCCAGCAGGCGACCCCCGAACTGGGCGAAAACCGCTGGCGCGCGCTGGGTGTAAAGCACGTACTGCGCAGGATCGGTAACGTCTACATGAGCAATCCAATAAGCCTTCATTTTCACCTCGACAGGGGGTAATGTACGTATTATGGTATACCACGATTAGGCCAGTTATCCCAGACCAGTCATCCCAGAGAGTGCAGGCATGGCGTTCAACAGCATCGAAGAAATCATCGAGGACTTTCGTCAAGGCAAGATGGTCTTGCTGGTGGACGACGAAGACCGCGAAAACGAAGGTGACCTGCTGCTCGCCGCTGACTGCTGCACGGCGGAGGCCATCAGTTTCATGGCCCGCGAAGCACGCGGATTGATCTGCCTCACCCTCACCGAGGAACGCTGCCAGCGGCTGGGGCTGGAGCAGATGGTACCCAGCAACGGCAGCGGGTTCGGCACCGCGTTCACGGTTTCCATCGAAGCCGCCAGCGGGGTCACCACCGGTATCTCCGCCGCCGATCGGGCGCGCACCGTTGCCGCCGCAGTGGCGCCTCAGGCGGTTGCCGCCGACCTGGTGCAACCGGGCCACATCTTTCCCCTGCGCGCCCGCGAAGGCGGTGTACTGACCCGCGCCGGGCATACCGAAGCCGGCTGCGACCTGGCGCGGCTGGCCGGCTTCACCCCTGCCGCGGTGATCGTCGAAGTCATGAAAGACGACGGCACCATGGCGCGTCGTCCGGATCTGGAGCTGTTCGCTGCCCGTCACGGCATCAAGATCGGCAGCATCGCCGACCTCATCCACTACCGCTTGAGCACCGAGCACACGGTGACGCGCATGGGCGAGCGCGAGCTGCCTACCGTGCACGGCACGTTCCGCCTGGTCAGCTATGAAGACCGCATCCAGGGCGGCGTGCACATGGCCATGGTCATGGGCGACATCCGCCGCGAAGATCCGACTCTTGTGCGGGTGCACGTCATCGACCCGCTGCGCGACCTGGTCGGCGCCGAGTACACAGGTCCCGCCAACTGGACGCTGTGGGCGGCGCTGCAGAAAGTCGCCGAGCACGGTGCGGGCGTGGTGGTGGTGCTGGCCAATCACGAGTCTTCCCAGGCCCTGCTCGAGCGGGTACCGCACCTGACCCAGCCGGTGCGCCCTTATTCGCGTACGCAGACACGCATCTACTCGGAAGTCGGTACCGGCGCGCAGATCCTGCAAGACCTGGGCGTCGGCAAACTGCGTCACCTGGGCCCGCCGCTCAAGTACGCAGGTCTCACGGGCTACGACCTCGAAGTGGTCGAAAGCATCGCATTCCAGGCACCCGGACCGGATGCATCCGCCATGGACGGCAACGGCATCTGAAACAAACGATCGTCCAGGTCGCCACGACCTGACTGCTCCCGATACGCGGGTGTGGAAACAGCCCGCTCAAACAATGACAAATGAGGGCGTACAAGATGGTATTCAAAAAACGTGCGATAGCGGCGTTGGCCGTAGCGACGCTGGCGTTCACGGCAGGCACTGCCGTGGCAGCCGAGACGCTGAGCTTCGTCAGCTGGGGCGGCACCACCCAGGACGCGCAGAAGTCGTCGTGGGCCGATCCGTTCAGCAAGAGCAGCGGCACTGCGGTGGTCATGGATGGACCCACCGACTACGGCAAGCTCAAGGCCATGGTCGAGAGCGGCAACGTGCAGTGGGACGTGGTCGACGTGGAAGCCGATTTCGCCTTGCGTGCGGCCAGCGAAGGCCTGCTCGAACCCATGGACTTCAAGGTCATCGACCGCACCAAGCTGGACCCGCGCTTCGTCTCCGACTACGGCGTGGGTTCGTTCTACTTCTCCTTCGTGCTGGGCTTCAACGAAGGCAAGGTCGGCGCCGGCAAACCCCAGGACTGGACTGCACTGTTCGACACCCAGGCCTATCCCGGCAAACGCGCACTGTACAAGTGGCCCAGCCCAGGCGTGTTGGAGATCGCCCTGCTGGCCGACGGCGTCGCTGCCGACAAGCTCTATCCACTGGACCTCGACCGCGCTTTCAAGAAGCTCGATTCGATCAAGAAGGACATCGTCTGGTGGGGCGGCGGCGCCCAGTCCCAGCAGCTGCTGGCCTCGGGCGAAGTCACCATGGGTCAGTTCTGGAACGGTCGGGTCTACGCCCTGCAACAGGATGGCGCTCCGGTGGGCGTGAGCTGGAAGCAGAACCTGGCGATGGCCGACTTCCTGGTCGTGCCCAAGGGCTCGAAAAACAAGGAGGCGGCCATGCGCTTCGTGGCCAACGCCACCGGTGCCAAGGGCCAGGCCGATTTCTCCAATCTGACGGCCTACGCCCCGGTCAACACTGAAAGCGTGCAGCGCCTGGATTCGGTCCTGGCGCCCAACCTGTCGACCGCGCACGTTGACGACCAGATCACTCTGGACTTCGCCTACTGGGCCAAGAATGGCCCCTCTATCGCGACACGGTGGAACGAATGGCTGGTCAAGTGAAGCTGTCCTCGCCCTCCGCCCTCGGCAGCACCGGGGGCGCCGCCGGCGGCCCTGGTGCGCTGCGTGCCGCCCAGCCGCGCCCGAGCCTGATCCAGCGCTGGCGCGGGTCGAGCAACCTGATCCCGGCGCTGGTGTTCCTCGGCCTGTTCTTCTTCGCCCCGCTCATTGGCCTGCTGCTGCGCGGCGTGCTGGAGCCGACACCGGGGCTGGACAACTACCGCGAACTGTTCGCCAACTCGGCCTATGCGCGGGTGTTGTTCAACACCTTTTCGGTGGCCGGGCTGGTGACCCTGTTCAGCGTATTGCTGGGCTTTCCACTGGCTTGGGTTATCACCCTGGTGCCACGGGGCTGGGGCCGCTGGATCTTCAGCATCGTGCTGCTGTCGATGTGGACCAGCCTGCTGGCGCGCACCTACTCCTGGCTGGTGCTGCTGCAGGCGTCGGGGGTGGTCAACAAGTTGCTCATGGCCCTGGGCATCATCGACCAGCCATTGGAGATGGTGCACAACCTGACCGGGGTGGTGATCGGCATGAGCTACATCATGATTCCGTTCATCGTTCTGCCGCTGCAGGCCACCATGCAGGCCATCGACCCGATGGTGCTGCAGGCCGGCGCCATCTGCGGCGCCAGTCCGTGGACCAACTTCTTCCGGGTATTCCTGCCGCTGTGCCGCTCGGGACTGTTCTCCGGTGCCTTGATGGTGTTCGTCATGTCGCTGGGCTATTACGTGACTCCGGCGCTGTTGGGTGGCGCGCAGAACATGATGCTGCCCGAGTTCATCGTGCAACAGGTGCAATCCTTCCTCAACTGGGGTCTGGCGAGCGCTGCTGCCGCACTGTTGGTGCTGATCACCCTGGTGCTGTTCTATTTCTATCTGAAGCTGCAACCGGAATCCCCGGTCGGCTCCAGCAATTCGAGGTAAGTCATCATGCTTCTTACCCCCAATGCCATGAGTCGACGCCTGCGCGTGGGCCTGTACCTCACCACGGGGTCGATCGGCCTGTTCCTGCTGTTGCCGATCGTCTTCATCGTGCTGCTGTCGTTCGGCTCATCCCAGTGGCTGGTGTTTCCACCACCGGGCTGGACCACCAAGTGGTACCTGCAGTTCTTCGCCAACCCCGAGTGGATGGCGGCGGCCTGGTCGAGCTTGAAAGTCGCTGCACTGACCACCGTATTCGCGGTACTGCTGGGCCTGCCGACGGCCTTCGCGCTGGTGCGTGGCAAGTTTCCGGGCCGCGAGTTGCTGTATGCCTTGTTCACCCTGCCGATGATCGTGCCAGTGGTGATCATCGCGGTGGCCGTGTATGCGCTGTTCCTCAAGCTGGGCTACACCGGCACGGTGTTCTCGTTCGTGGTCAGCCACGTGATCGTCGCCCTGCCCTTCACCATCATTTCGATCATCAACTCGCTGAAGCTGTTCGACCAGTCCATCGAGGACGCTGCGGTGATTTGTGGTGCGTCGCGCCTGCAGGCAATCTTCAAGGTCACGTTCCCGGCCATTCGTCCGGGCATGGTCGCCGGTGGCCTGTTCGCGTTCCTGGTTTCCTGGGATGAAGTGGTCCTCAGCGTGATGATGGCCAGCCCCACCCTGCAGACTCTTCCCGTGAAAATGTGGACCACCCTGCGCCAGGACCTGACGCCGGTGATCGCCGTCGCCTCGACGCTGCTGATCGCCCTGTCGGTGCTGGTCATGGTGGCTGCCGAAATCATTCGTCGCCGTAACCCCGTCAACGCCTAGGAGCTGGACATGAGTGCTGTGATCAAACAACAGGCCGTGCAGGCCGGCGACACCCTGGTCAGCCTCCGCGGCCTGAACCGTCATTACGGCGACTTCGCTGCGGTCGACAATATCGACCTGGACATCAAGAACGGCGAGTTCCTGACCTTCCTCGGTTCCAGTGGCTCGGGCAAGAGCACCACCCTGTCGATGCTGGCAGGCTTCGAGACGCCCAGTTCCGGCGAGATCCTGGTCAGCGGCCAGTCGCTGGTCAACGTGCCGCCGCACAAGCGCGGTATCGGCATGGTGTTCCAGCGTTATTCGCTGTTTCCGCACCTGTCGGTGCGCGACAACATTGCCTTCCCCCTGGACATCCGCAAGCTGGGCCGCGCCGAGCGTGATCGCAAGGTCGACGCAATGCTCAAGCTGGTGCAGCTCGAGGCCTTCGCACACCGTCGCCCTTCGCAGCTGTCCGGTGGCCAGCAGCAGCGCGTTGCCATCGCTCGCGCCCTGGTCTACGAGCCGCGCATTCTGCTGATGGACGAGCCGCTGGGCGCGCTGGACAAGAAGCTGCGCGAAGACCTGCAGGATGAGCTGCGCCAGCTGCACCGGCGCCTGGGCATCACCATCGTCTACGTGACCCACGACCAGGAAGAGGCCATGCGCCTGTCGCAGCGTATCGCGATCTTCAGCCACGGCAAGATTGTCGGGCTGGGCAGCGGCTACGACCTTTATCAGAACCCGCCCAATGCCTTCGTGGCCTCGTTTCTGGGCAACTCCAACTTCCTCAAGCTGACCACCACTAGCAACGGTTCCGGCACCTTCGAAGGCGCCAGCCTGGGCATGCGCCTGACACCCGGCGCCAATACGGGCCAGCAGGTACTGCTGATGGTACGTCCCGAGAAAGCCCAGGCATTGAGCGCCGCGCAGGCTGCAGAGCAACCGCTGCTGCCGGGCTGGAACCAGATCGCCGCCACGGTCACCGAGACGCTGTTTCTCGGCGAGAGCCAGACCTGCAGCGTCGTGACCCAGGGTGGCACGCCGATGACGGTCAAGGCCTTGTCTGCAGCCGGCATGCCCTTGCAGGCCGGTGAGCAGGTCCAGGTGCGCTGGGCGGCGGCGGATGCCTGCGTGTACACCCAGTGGGAAGACGCTGACCTCAACAAGGCGGCTGGCGCGCACTGAGCCTGAAACGCGCCTTCTACCCTGCAACGCAAAAGGCCCCGAGTGATCGGGGCCTTTTTGCAGGTGCTGTTTCTGTTGGTTCGAACTACTTGGCGTATCCGGCGCGTACCCGCTCTGCGCGCTGTTGCTTGCGCGTGGCCAGGCAGTAGAACAGTGGGCAGGTCACCACGATGCCGACCAGCCAGGAGAGGTCGGCACCTTCGACCAGGTGGGCGTAGGGGCCGACATACAAGGCGGTGTTGGCGAACGGCAGCTGCACGGCAATGCCACAAGCGTAGGCGATGATCGCGTGCCAGTTGAAGCGCCCGTACTGCCCGCCGTCGGCGGCGAAGATCGACTCGATGTCGTAGTTGCCGTATTTGATCAGGTAGAAGTCGATCAGGTTGATGGAGGCCCAGGGTACCAACACCAGCAGCAGTGCCAGGATCAAGCCGATGAAGTCCTGGATGAAGTCACCCGAGGCGCCCACCGCCACCAGACAGCAGCCACTCAACACCAGCGCCGACAGAACGATGCGTACTTTCACGCTGGGCGTCCAGTGGGCCACGAACGTCTGCACGGCGGTGACGATGGCCAGGACCGCGCCGTACAGGTTCAGGGCGTTGTGGCTGATGATGTTGAGCAGGAACAGCAGCATCAACAACGGGCCCAGCGCCCCGGTGGCCTGCGCCACGGCAGTCATCGCTTCGGTGCCCGGCGGCGTTGCGAGCACCACCACCGCGCCGAAACTGAACGACAGGATGGTCCCCAGGGTGGCACCGGCATAGGTGGCCCAGAACGGTTTGGCGATGCCGATATCGGTCGGCAGATAGCGCGAGTAATCCGACACGTAGGGCGAGAAGCTGACCTGCCAGATCACTCCCAACGACACCGTGGCGATGAACCCCGCCAGGGTGAAACCACCACGGGTAAGGAAGTCGACCGGCAACGGCTGGCTGAACACATAGGCGAATCCGGCGAGCAGTGCGCCGCCCATCACCCAGGTACCGATCTTGTTCAAGGTATGGATGAACCGGTAGCCCAGCACACCAATGGCGGTGGCGGCCAAGGCGCCGATCACGCTGCCTACGGGCAGGGAGATCGGCTCGACCATCGAGTGGATCGACTTGCCGGCCAGCACGATGTTGGAGATGAAGAAGCCGACATAGATCAATGCGGCAAAAAACACGATCAGCAGCGCGCCGAAGCGGCCGAACTGTCCGCGGCTCTGGACCATCTGCGGAATGCCCAGCCGCGGCCCCTGGGCCGAGGACAAGGCGATGACCAGCCCACCCAGGCAGTGCCCGAGCACGATGGCCAGCAACCCCCAGGCGAGGTTGAGGTTGAACACCTGTACCACCATGGCGCCGGTCACGATCGGCAGGGGCGCAATGTTGGTGCTGAACCACAGTGTGAACAGGTCCCGAGCCCGCCCATGGCGCTCGGTGGAAGGGACCTGCTCGACGGTGTAGCTCTCGATCAATGGGTCTTGCGATGAACGCTCGGACATAGTCTTTCACTCGAGTCTGTTGTTGTTCTTGTAGGAATCCGGATCGATACAACGACCCGCTTCTGATAGACAGACCATATTACGGTATACCAAGAAAACGCAAGTGGATCGCTCGGTCCCGCCACCCCCAAGCCGTTGCCAGTTGTGTATCTCGCGACTGAAATTCAGGGTTGCACAAACATTTCTTTGGTATACCATCAGACCAACAAATATTCGAATAAACGAGAGGTGCCTTTGATGATCGATGCCGAAATCTACAAACAAGTCATGGGCTCGTTTCCCTCTGGCGTGACCGTGATCACCACGCTGGACGACGAAGGCCAACTGGTCGGCATGACCGCCAGTGCCTTCAGCTCGCTGTCGATCGATCCGGCCCTCGTGCTGTTCTGCCCCAACTACAAAGCCGACTCTTACCCCCACTTGATTCGCAGCAAGCGCTTCGCCATCCATCTGCTTTCCAGCGACCAGCAGGCCGAAGCCTATGCCTTCGCCAGCAAAGGCAAGAACAAGGCGGACGGGATCGAGTGGAGCATGAGCGCTCTCGGTAATCCGGTACTCAAGAATGCCATTGCGGTCATCGAGTGCGAACTGTGGCGCGAGTACGAGGGTGGTGACCACGCAATCATGGTTGGCGCGGTGAAGAATCTGCTGGTACCCAGCGCCCCGCAAAGCCCGTTGGTCTACTGCCGCGGCAAGATGGGCGCCCTTCCCGCGTTCGCCTGACACTCCCATACCCAGGCTGCGGCAAGCCCCCGGCCGGGACGAATCACCGCCAACAGATCCGAGGTAGGCAAGATGAAATTTTCGCTGTTCGTGCACATGGAGCGCTGGGACGACAAGACCAGCCACCGGCAACTGTTCGAAGACCTGACCGAACTGACCCTGATGGCCGAAAAAGGCGGGTTCAGCACGGTATGGATCGGCGAGCACCACGCCATGGAATACACCATCTCCCCGAGCCCCATGCCGCTGCTGGCGTATCTGGCCGGCAAGACCACCACCATCCATCTGGGCGCCGGTACCATCATCGCGCCGTTTTGGCACCCGCTGCGTGTTGCAGGCGAATGCGCACTGCTGGATGTGATCAGTAACGGGCGCATGGAAGTCGGCTTGGCTCGCGGCGCCTACCAGGTCGAATTCGACCGCATGGCCGGTGGTATGCCGGCCAGCAGTGGCGGCAACGCCCTGCGCGAAATGGTGCCGGTGGTGCGCAAACTGTGGGAAGGCGACTACGCCCATGATGGCGAGATCTGGAAGTTTCCCACCTCCACCAGCGTGCCGAAGCCGATCAAGACGCCACCGATGTGGATCGCCGCGCGCGACCCCGACTCGCACAACTTCGCCGTCGCCAACGGCTGCAACGTCATGGTCACGCCGTTGATGAAGGGCGACGAGGAAGTGGTCGATCTCAAGAACAAGTTCGAAACGGCGTTGGCGAACAACCCGGACGTACCTCGCCCGCAACTGATGGTGCTGCGTCACACCCACGTTCACGCCAGTGACGACCCCGACGGCTGGAAGGTCGGCGCCACGGCGATCTCGCGCTTCTACCGCACCTTCGACGCCTGGTTCGGCAACAAGACCACTCCGGTCAACGGCTTCCTGGAACCCAGCCCGGAATCCAAGTTCGCCGAGCGCCCCGAGTTCGAACTGGAGAACATCCGCAAGAACACCATGATCGGCACGCCCGAACAAATCATCGCGCGCATCAAGTACTACCAGGAACTGGGCGTCGACGAGTTCAGCTTCTGGTGCGACAACAGCCTGCCCCATGCAGAAAAGAAAAAGTCGCTGGAGCTGTTCATCAATGAAGTAGTGCCGGCCTTTCGATAAGCTTGAAGCGTCAGTGAAAGAACCGGGCACTTGCCCGGTTTTTTCATGAATGACTGAAGCGAGAGGCCGCCTGCATTTCTTCGACAAGGGCCTGAACGAGCCTTTGCGCAGGCAGCTCCCTAGCCAGCGGTGCGCCCTGACCCGCCCACTGGGCTGCAAAATCGTGGCATCCCTTGGCGCTGGCTGCTGCATGGAGGGCTTTGGCAACATCGTAGGCCAACGGGTACTCGGCTGGCATGGGAACGCTGTCGGTTCCAGACTCCAGGTACAGACGATTCGGAATTCCGCGGGCCGGTCGGCCCGATACATAGCTGGTAACCCGTGTTTGACTCGCCTTGGCGCTTTTCAGCGCCTGCCGGTGCTCTGGGGTTGCACAGGACTCCGGACACAGGATGAACGCCGTTCCCAACTGACAGGCACTTGCGCCGAGCATCATCGCTGCATTTATCCCGGCACCATCCATGATCCCGCCTGCGGCAATGACCGGCAGATCCATGCTTTCACCGATGATGCGCAACAGCGCGAACAGGCCCATCTGCTGGTCTTGCCCGAACCCATCATCGAACACCCCACGATGCCCGCCGGCTTCGTACCCTTGCGCAATGATCGCCTGAACGCCTGCACGCTCCAGTTGCTGCGCTTCGGACAACGTCGTTGCGCAACCGATGACGTAGATACCCGCCGACTTGAGCTCATCGATCCACTGCACAGGCGGCGCGCCGAAATGAAAGCTGACGACCGACGGTTTTTCTTCGACGAGCATCTCGAGCATGGCTCGATCATCGACGAAGCTTTTGTAGATTTCTTTCAAGACCGGCGGAGGTGCAGCGTCGAACTCGGGAAAGAAACTTGAAAGATACTGCAACCACGCATCGTTTCTGGCGTGGTCGAACGCAGCCGGGCGATGGCAGAACATGTTGACGTTGAAGGGCCTCTGGGTGAGCGCCCTGGTCTGCCGGATCAACTCACGCCCCTGCTCTGGCGTACTGGCCCCCAGACCGATGGAGCCCAATGCCCCAGCGTTGGAAACAGCCGCTGCCAATGCCGGCGTCGAGACACCTACCATGGGCGCTTGAACGATCGGATGCGTGATTCCCCATTCGGACAGCATGTCGGGTTTCGGCATTTCTCATCCCTCCTCTCGATTGGTCGTGCCGGTTAGCGATCCGACCTGACCAGTGCTAGACCAACGCTTCTGCAGGTCCGAAAAACTCATAATGCGCCTGGCCGTCCGGTACGCCCATTTCATGCAGGCTTCGCTTAATGAACGCCATGAACGGCTTGGGGCCCAGAAAATAGGCTTCCACGTTTCGGTCAGCGGGCAGCCATTGCTGCAGCTGCTCTACCGAAGGCATGCCGACGGCGTCAGGTTGTGCTGCTGAGTCGGCACTGGCCTCGTTGTAAACGATGTATGCCCTGAACTGTGGGAAACGCTGCTGCCATTCACGAAGCTGGTCTCTGAACGCTTGAGCCTGGGCATTTTTTGCATAGTGGATGAATACCACAGGACGATCACCTGCCTGCAGCGCAGTTTCACCCATAGCGATCATCGGCGTGATACCCACCCCGCCACTGATCAGCACCAATGGCTTGGTATCCGCTGCCAGTGTGAAGTCGCCGGAAGGTGGAAAGAGCTCGAGCACTGATCCGGCGACGATCTGGTCGTACAGATAGTTGGAAGCCACACCATCGGGCTCGCGCTTCACACTGATGCGCAGCCCCACCCCAGAGGATGGCGCCGACAGCGAGTAACTGCGCCGGCACTCGTTCCCATCGATGTTCAGGCGCAGGCTGATGTATTGCCCCGGCTTGTGAGCGATGACCGGTTTGCCATCGACCGGCTCCAGGTAGAAGGATGTGATCTCGCTGCTTTCAGGCACCTTGCCGGCGACCCGGAACATGCGCCCGCCGCGCCACCCACCGGGTGCGGCGGCGACGTTTTCGTACACCTGTTCTTCAGCGCTGATCAAAATGTCGGCCAACTGCTGATAGGCTGCCGCCCATGCTGCTATCACTTCATCCGTGGCGATTTCTTCACCCAGCACTTCACGAATCGCGCGCAACAGGCAAGCGCCCACGATCGGGTAGTGCTCGGGAAGGATCTGCAGCGCAACGTGCTTGTTGACGATCTGGCTTGCCAGCGGTCCCAGGTTTTCCAGGCGATCGATTTTGCGGGCATACATCAGCACCCCGTTCGCGAGCGCCCGAGGTTGCGAGCCGTTTGCCTGATGCGCCTGATTGAACAAAGGCCTGACCTCTGGATGGCCATCCAGCATGATGTTATAGAAATACGTAGCCAGTGCCTCACCCCCCGTTTCCAGCAGGGGGATGGTCGCCTTGATGATGTCGCGCTGAGCTTGAGTGAGCATGTGAACTCCGGATGCAGATGGGTGCTATCCTCATAGCAACCGCTATGCCATACAGAAAATCCAATAAAATCAGTCCTTCATCTATTTTAAGAGTCTTTAAGACTCGGTTAAAAAGACTCGAATATGAAACGCAAGGTCATTTCGACTCAGTCCTCACGGGCTCTTCAAGCGCTTCTGCCCCTGCTGAGCGACCTCACCGCGCAGATCAGCGCAGAACACCGTTACCAGCGTGTGCTCGATGCACTGCGTGAATTGGTACCCACCGATGCCGTCGCCATCCTGCGCCTTGAAGATCGCGTGCTGATACCCGAAGCCGCCCATGGGCTGGCGGTGGATGCCATGGCGCGACGGTACCCGGTGGACAGCCATCCGCGTTTGAAAGCGATCGTCGAGGCACCCGGAGCGATACTGTTTGCACCCGACTGTCCTTATCCGGACCCCTACGACGGCCTGATCGGCGCCAGCGCGTTGCCTGTGCACGACTGCATGGGCTGCGCCCTGCGCATCAACGAGAAAATCTGGGGTGTTCTGACCCTGGACGCGCTGAAGGTGGGTCAATTTTCCGAGGACGATCTGCAGACCGTGGAAACGTTCGCGCGCTTGGCCGCCGCCACGGTGGTGGCCGCCGGGCATTTCGACGAGCTGATGCGCACTCTCGAGGGCGAACGCAAGCGCGCCGAAGCCTACCGACTGGCCCACCAGGGCGGACCGCAACGGATGATCGGTACCAGCGAGGCATTCAAACAGTTGCTGGGGGAAATCGACCTGGTGGCGCCCAGCGAGCTGACCGTACTCATTACTGGTGAAACGGGCGTTGGCAAAGAACTGGTGGCGCGTCGGCTCCACAGCCACTCTCACCGTGCCGACAAGCCGATGATCAGCGTCAACTGCGCCGCCTTGCCGGAACACCTTGTCGAAAGCGAACTGTTCGGTCACGTCAAAGGCGCGTTTTCAGGCGCCGTCGAGAGCCGCCTCGGCAAATTCGAAATGGCCAGTGGGGGCACGCTGTTCCTCGATGAAATCGGCGAGCTGCCGCTGTCGGTGCAGGCCAAGCTGCTGCGGGTGCTGCAAGGCGGTGATGTGCAGCGCGTGGGCTCCGACCGCTCACACGTGGTGGATATTCGTTTGCTGGCCGCGAGCAACCGCGACTTGGCCGAAGAAGTTCGGACAGGGCGATTTCGCGCCGACCTCTATCATCGCCTGACGGTGTATCCGCTGCGCGTGCCGCCGCTGCGAGAGCGCAAGGAGGACATCCTTCTTCTGGCCGGCGCGTTCGCCGAGGAAAACCAGTACCGCATGGCACTGCCTCCGGTGCGGTTCGCTACCCACGCCAAAAGTGCGCTTGGGCAATACACGTGGCCGGGCAATGTTCGCGAACTGGAGCATCAGATCGCCAGAGCCGTGTTGAAGGCGAAAAAGCGGGTTTCAGGTTCAGCCCGTAAAGACATGCTCGTTCTGCTGGCAGACGATTTCGACCTCCCGACCACCGCCAGAGTCCTGGAAACCGAGCCCACGCGTTCAAGCGATTCCGTTCGGTCGATGCCCCTCGACTACAAGGCCGCCGTTGATGACTACAAGAAAGAGCTCCTGGAAAACGCATTGATGCAGCACCGAGGCAATATCACCGCTGCGGCCAAGAGCCTCGGCCTGGATCGCGCCAATCTGGCAAGGCTTGCGGCTCGGCTGGGTGTCAGTGTTCGGCGCGTCTAGGAACGACACCGGCCACCTCATCGTTTGCCGCGCCCAACTACAGGCGCGACGGAACGCTCACCCTCTGACCGTCCACAACTGCTCGATCTGCGTGGTATAGCTCTGGCTCATCATCTCCCTACGCATGCCCCAGTCCGGGTTGGTCGGCACCGCTGCTGGGCGCAGCGTGCCCCTGCCCCAGCGACCGTTGACCTGGTCGAGCACCTGCATCAGCCGCTCGGCGGCGGCCGGTTGGGCGCTGGCGAACAGATCGTCGGTGAACTCGCCGCGCTGGCACAGGCCCAGCAGGAGTATTTCCGCCTTGCTGTAGGTGAAGCCGCTGCGAAAGATGAATTCCAGGCCCTGCACCGCCGCCTTGGTCAACAGGCGTACATCGTCGGTGGGGTATGGCAGCTGCACCACCACGCCGTTGGCGTACTTGGCTTCCAGCGGGTTGAGCATGCCGGTGCGCACGCTCACGCGCAGCTGCCGACACAACGAATGCTGTGCCCGCAGTTTTTCCGAAGCGCGCATCACGTAGCTGGCCACCGCCTCGCGGATCGGCGCGATCTCGGTCAGGCGCTTGCCGAACATCCGGCTGCAGCAGATTTCCTGCTTGGGCGGATCGGGGTCTTCGAGCGCCAGGCAGGGCGTGCCGCCCAGCTCGCGGGCGGTCTTTTCGATCACTACGCTGAATCGGCTGCGCAACAGCGCAGGATCGGCGCAGCTCAGGTCCCAGGCGGTGGCGATGTTCATGCCTTGCAGGTGTGCGCTCATCTTGCGCCCGATGCCCCACACATCACTCACCGGGGTGACTTTCAACAGACGATCGCGGCGTCCCGCCTCGCGCAGGTCGAGCACGCCGCCCAGCTGTTTATGCCATTTCTTCGCGGCGTGGTTGGCCAGCTTGGCCAGGGTTTTGGTGCCAGCAATACCCACGCCTACGGGGATGCCAGTGCGCCGATAGACCTGTTCGCGAATGTCTCGGCCCAGTGCATCCAAGTCCTGGTGCATGCCAGTGAGGTCGGCGAATGCTTCGTCGATGCTGTAGACCTCAAGGGCCGGCACCATGGACTCGATGATGCACATCACCCGTTCGCTGATATCACCGTATAGCGCGTAATTGGAGGAAAACGCCACGATGCCATGCTGGCGCAGCAGGTCCTTGATCTGGAAATAAGGCGAGGCCATTTTCACCAGCGCCTTGGCTTCGGCGGATCGAGCGATCACGCAGCCATCGTTGTTGGACAGGACCACGATCGGGGTCTTCGCCAGGTCCGGGCGAAACACCCGCTCGCAACTGGCGTAGAAGCTGTTGCAGTCGATCAGCGCGAAGACCGGCTCATTCCTTTTCATGTGCACGTACGCTGAAGGTCACCACGCCCCAGATCAGCAGCTCGTCGCCTTCCATGATGTAGCGCGGCGGGTAATCGCGATTGGCCGACTTGAGGATCACCTCGCGCCCCCGCTTGTGCAGACGCTTGCACACCGGTTCGCTGTTCACTGCGGCGATGACGACATGGCCATGCTCGGCCTCGATCGAGCGATCCACGATCACCAGGTCGCCGCAGAAGATTCCGGCGCCCTGCATGCTATCGCCCTGGATGCGCACCAGGTAGATGTGCGGTGCGCGGATTTCCAGCAGCTCGTCCAGCGAGATGCGCTGTTCCATGTGGTCGGCCGCAGGCGAGGGAAAACCGGCCGGGACCTTGAACGAATACAGCGGATGCGCAGTGCTGCCCTGGGCGAGCGGGCCAAGAATGGTGATCATGGGATTGCCTGGTATTGATACTGTACGAATATACAGTTAACTTTGTAAGAACCTCGAGGTCAACCAAAGACCGCGACAATCTGACGGAGAACACCATGTGTGGTCGCTACTCGATGTACGAAGCGATGGAGGTCTATCTGCGCGAGTTGGCCCCGCGTCAGCAGGTCATCAGCTATGTCGACCCACAGCCGCAGGCACGCTACAACATTGCGCCGGCGCAGCGCGCCCTGGTACTGCAGGGTACTGAGCAAGGTTTGTCGATCGATTCGGTGAAATGGGGCTGGGCGCCGTTCTGGGCTCAGGGCAAGCGCCCTGCCCCGATCAACGCCCGGGTCGAAACCGTGGCCACCGGCAAGTTCTTCAAGCAACTGTGGCCCAATGGGCGTGTGTTGGTGCCGGCCAACGGTTGGTACGAGTGGGTCAAGGATGCCGACGACCCGAAAAAGAAGCAGCCGTGGTTCATTCATCTTGCGGACGAGACACCGATGTTCTTCGCCGCCCTGGCGCAGGTCACGCCTGGGCTTGAGCCTGGTGAAGGCGATGGCTTCGTGATCAT
This sequence comes from Pseudomonas baltica, assembly GCF_014235765.1. GTDB lineage: Bacteria > Pseudomonadota > Gammaproteobacteria > Pseudomonadales > Pseudomonadaceae > Aquipseudomonas > Aquipseudomonas baltica. Next base: position 255,073 of record NZ_JACMYH010000001.1, on the reverse strand, counting down.
CACCGATGCCAGCAACGAAGGCATGGTCGATATCCACGATCGCCGCCCCGTAGTGCTGGCACCGGAGCAGGCGCGGGAATGGCTGGAAGCCGACGTGAGTGCCGAGCGCAGTCTGGAGATCGCCCAGCATGAAGGCCGGCCGGTGGCCGACTTCCGATGGCATACGGTGAGCAAGGCCGTTGGCAATGTGCGCAACCAGGGTGCGGAGCTGATTGCGCCCATTGATGAGGCGTCCTGATGCCGTGCTCGCCGCCTGCTGAACTCAGCCGCTGACGTTGACCGACGAGCCGGGTTCGAGCTGTTCCGTGCCCAGCGCGTGGATCAAGGTGATTGCTCGGGTGGACAACGCACGCAAGTGCACGGTGATCACTTCATCGATACGCGTCACATCCACCCACTGCCCATGAAACTGCACTGCCAGGCTGACGTCGCCCAGACCAGGCGGTGGCGCCGGGAACACCCGCAGCCCTTCCACGGCCGGACACACACCCAGGTAATGTCGCTGCATGACGTCCAGGGCGCCGGACATGGCTGCCAGGTGGACCCCTTCGCGCACGCCGCTGTCGGGCTTGGCGTCCAGATCGGTGCGCAGGCAGTGCTGGTAGTACATCCACGAGGCATCACTGTCGGTATGAGCCAGCGCACCGGCGCAGACGGTTTTCGACAGGCTGGATTCGTGGAAGACGTGGCCCAGGTGATAGTCCATGGTGCGCCGTGCGATGTCGTCGTCGAACGGGTAGCGCAAGCGAGCGAACAGGGCGTGCAACTGCTCATTGGACAATAGGTAGAACAGCATGAGGGTGTCGGCCTGCTTGCTGACCTGATAGTGGTCGCAATGATCACCGCGGGCTTCGAGCATCCAGTCCAGGCGTGGGTTGTCCTCGCTTTTCCACTCATCCGGGGCGGGCTGCAATCGTTCGAAGCCCTCGAATTGGTCGAGCACACCGTCGGCAGTGAATGGCAAGAACATGTTGCGGCTGACATGTTCCCAGTGCGATGCCTCGTCGGGACGCAGTGCCAGGCGTTCGACGAGGTCTTCGCGCAGCGCCGTCGGCAATCGCTGCAGCACGTCCAGTGCACGGCACAGCGTCCACACTGCCATCAGGTTGGTGTAGGCGTTGTTGTCCAGGCCCGGTTGCTCGGCATGGGGATAGGCGTTGTGGTATTCGTCGGGGCCGATCACGCCTTCGATGACGTAGCGCTGCCGGGATTCATCGAAGCGCGCCACGCTGGCCCAGTAGCGCGCGACCTCGATGATCAGGTCGCCGATCTTTCCGGCCAGTTGCTGTTCGTCACCGGTGGCCAGGTACAGCGTCCAGGCGTCGTAGGCCACGGCCGAGCCGATGTGACGCTGCAGGTGCGTCGGGTCGGGCACCCAATGGCCGGAAAGGGGGTAATACTGGAACGGCGGGGTCTGTTCCTCGCCATCGTGGGCGCTGCGCCACGGAAACATTGCGCCGGAACAGCCCAGCCGAGCGGCTCGGCGCCGTGCTGCCGGCAGACGCGCATGGCGATAGTCGAGCAACGAGCTGGCCAGCTGCGGACGGTGGGTGGCGAACAACGGAAAGGCGAACAGCTCGTCCCAGAACACCTGGCCGAAGTAGCCCTCCTGCCAGCCGCGCGCCGGAAAACCCAGGTCATGGCTCATGCTCAGTGGAGAAACCGTCTGTTGGATATGCCAGCCGGCGAACTGCAGGGGGTGGTCGACAGCCGGATCGGCAACGCGGATGCGCCCGTATTCCCACGTGTCCTGCCACGCCTGCTCATGGGCAGCCAGCAATTGCGCATGGCTGGCGTCGGGCAGTGCCGCCATGCTGCTAGACAGTCCGTGAAACTCGTCGTCGACTTGAACGATGACACGCTTTTCCAGTACCAGCGGGCCATGCTCGGGCCACTCGACATCAGCTTCCTGCACCAGACGGTCGTCCGCCACTTGCCCCTGCCATTGGCACGGGGCGCAGGTCTGCACGGCCACGGCGACCTTGCGCGACGAGTCATCGAGGGTCGCCACGACCCCTGCCCGACCATCCGCCAGGTGTTCCCAGCGATGGCTGTGCAAACGACGCCCCTCGTAGTCGCGGTCACGTTCGATCAGATAATTGCCGCGGCTGTTGTCCAGCGTCGTACGCACGCGCAGGCCGGTCAGCGGTTTCTGGGCATGCAGCTCCCAGCGCAGCACCGCCAGTTGTGCATTGGCGAGGCTGACGAAACGGGTCTCGACGAGTTCCACCGGAACATCGTCCAGCAGCAACGACAGCCGACGGGTCAGAACACCGCGCTGCATGTCGACATGCTGGTGATAGGACTGCAGGGTGTCCGGCCCAAGCTCTAACCACGGCTGGTGATTGAGCGACAGCGTCAAGCCGAAGGGGTCTGGCAGGTTGACCAACGCCGCGGTATGGGTGGTGGTGCCGTTGACCTGGCGTGCGGCATCGTCGTACCAGCCCGCCCGGTACAGGCCGGGGTAATGCCCTTCGGGCCGTGGCACGGCGCAGGCCTCGGGCGAACAGGCGCGCCATGAGATCACGCCGTTGGCCAGGGTGAACAGCGCTTCGCGGCGCTGTTCGTCGTCGAGGTCGAAATGGTCGAAGACCAGGGAATGGGTCGGGCGATCCTTCATGGGCGTTGCCCACGAGCGTGCAACGGGGCGAGAGCGGTAACCGGCGTGAGCGTCATGCAAGGATTCCTCGAGTGTGCAGGCGTCGATAGTCCTCAATGCAGACCCATGCGCAGGCTCTAGGTTCGGCCTCTTGGGGGGTGCGCAGTGGTTACATCATGTAACGCCGATGGAACTCCAGGGTGGCCTGATTCTTGTGCTTGGCCTCGAACATGATGTCGAAGCGCTCGAGAAACTGCAGCGCGTAGAGGTTGGTCCAGTGGTTCCACATAAGCTCGCTGTGGCCATACAGGTCGCGCTTGGACACCACTTGCAGCAGCGCTGGCATCTCCAGCTTCTGCTCGGCGCTGAAGCCTAGTTCCTGCAGGCGCTCCTGGGGCTGCGAGTAATGCATCACCGGGCGCACGCCGCGCCAGCTGTCGATGATGCGGTCCACGCGGGAATCGTTCGGGTCGATGTAGTCGTTCTCGTTGATCCAGCAGTGGTGGATATCCAGCACCACGGGGGCCAGGTCGGCGAGCTGCAGGCAGTCGTCGACGCCGTAGGTTTTCTCTTCGTTCTCGAAGGTGATGCAGTGGCGCGCCACGCTGGACAAGCGCGGCCAGATCGCGCGGATGCCTTCGGCGCCAAGGCGACCGGCGATGTGCACGTTGCACTTGAAGTCCTGGAACTGCACACCGTAGCCCATCATGCGGATCATGTCGGCGTGGTACTCGAATTCCGCCAGGCTGTTTTCCACCACCGGTGGCTTGTCCGAGCCCAGCACGCAGAACTGGCCGGGATGGAAAGACAGGCGGATGCCTGAATCGCGTGCCAACTGGCCCATGGCCGCGAAGTGTTCGGCCAGCCACGCCTGGCGCTCGGGCTGCTGGTAGAACGCCGCCACCTGCGGGTGGCTGTAGAACGGCAGCAGGTCGCTGCTCAGGCGCAGCATGCGCATGGCTTCGGGCAGTTGCGCCACATAGTCGAGCAGTTGCAGTTGCGCCTGCAGATTGTGGCGGACGACCTCTTGCAGCTTTTCGTGAGCCACTTGCGTGGCAACGCTGTTCATCCAGCGCAAGGTGGTGGTCCGAGGGTTGTAGGCGCCCTCGATGAGCTTCAGTTCGGCGAGGGTCAGGGCGCGGATCGCGTGTCGGTATTGGCAGGCGAAGCCGATGCGCGGAATGGTCATTGGGATAGGAGCCTGGCATTCAATGGGTAGCCGATAGACAACGACGCGCGCCGTTCCTTCCCCGCAACCGTGCACGCGACTGCACAAATTGACAGACGCCCTGCGCCACTCTTAATCTGTAGCTAACACATTGTAAATTGGTATTACCAATTCAGCTTGCTCCCGGCAGATCTCCAACAACAATCAGGGAATCCGACCCATGCCAACGAACAGTCCTGCCTGCGCCGTTCTTCACGTCCGGGAGATGGCGCGCCCATGATCATTTCTGCCTCTACCGATTACCGTGCCGCGGCGCAACGCCGCCTGCCGCCGTTTCTGTTCCACTACATCGACGGTGGCGCCTACGCCGAGCACACCTTGCGACGCAATGTCAGTGACCTGGCGGACATCGCCCTGCGTCAGCGGGTGCTGCGCAACATGTCCGAGCTGAGCCTGGAAACCCAGCTGTTCGGCGAGACGCTGGCCATGCCGGTGGCGCTCGCTCCAATCGGCCTGTGCGGCATGTTTGCCCGTCGTGGCGAGGTGCAGGCAGCCAAGGCGGCGGATGCCAAGGGCATTCCGTTCACCCTGTCGACGGTATCGGTCTGCCCCATCGAAGAGGTCGCACCGGCCATTACCCGGCCGATGTGGTTTCAGCTGTACGTGCTCAAGGACCGCGGCTTCATGAAGAACGCCCTGGAGCGCGCCCGCGCCGCCGGGGTGAAGACGCTGATCTTCACCGTGGACATGCCGGTGCCCGGCGCTCGCTACCGCGATGCGCATTCGGGCATGAGCGGCGCCAACGGGCCGATGCGGCGCATGTGGCAGGCCGTCACGCACCCGGCGTGGGCCTGGGACGTTGGCCTGCACGGTCGTCCGCACGATCTGGGCAATATTTCCACCTACCGCGGCAATCCCACCGGGCTTGCCGACTACATCGGTTGGCTGGGGAGCAACTTCGATCCGTCGATTTCCTGGAAGGATCTGGAGTGGATTCGTGAGTTCTGGGACGGGCCGATGATCATCAAGGGCATTCTGGATCCCGAGGACGCCCGCGACGCCGTGAGCTTCGGTGCCGACGGTATCGTGGTGTCCAACCATGGCGGGCGTCAGCTCGACGGCGTGTTGTCCAGCGCACGGGCCTTGCCGGCGATTGCCGATGCGGTGAAGGGCGATCTGGCAATCCTGGCCGATTCGGGGATTCGCAGCGGGCTGGACGTGGTACGGATGATCGCGCTGGGGGCCGACACGGTGCTGCTGGGTCGGGCATTCATCTACGCCCTGGCGGTGGCCGGGGGCGCGGGTGTAAGCAATCTGCTGGGGTTGATCGAGAAGGAGATGCGGGTGGCCATGGTGCTGACCGGGGCCAAGTCGATCAGCGAGATCGGTTCGGATTCGCTGGTGCGTTGAGCGATAGGCATCACGGCAGCAGGTGGACCAGTTGCGGGTGCACCGCGTCGGGCTGTACGTCGAGCACCACCAGCGTGACGGGCAGCTTGAAGCGGCGACGGCCGGCACTGCCGGGGTTGATGTACAGGCACTCGCCGCGCCACTGGATCAGCGGTTTGTGCGAATGACCGGTGATGACCAGGCGTGTATCTTCGCGCAGCGCCGCGGGTACATCGGCGATGTCGTGTACCAACAAGGTGGGCCAGCCTTCGAGCTCGAAATGCAGTACCTCGGCGAGCGAGTCGGCCCAGGCCATGCCGACGTCGTTGTTGCCCGACACCACTTGCACCGGGGCAATCGCGGAGAGTTGCTGGACGATGTCGCCCTTGCCGATGTCGCCGGCATGAACGATGCGCTCGCAGCCCTGCAGTGCCGCTACCGCTTCGGGCCGCAACAGGCCGTGCGTGTCGGAAATGATGCCTACTTTCACTGTCGATATCCTGGGTGAGCCGTGTGGATCTGGACTGTGAACGACCTGGACAGGTTCCCCCAAGATCATCCATCGACCGCAAAACCTACCGCAATCCTGCCACTACTGAGCGGTGAACCCTTCGCGGCCGGTGACCGCTCCTACGGGGGATCCGACACTTCCGTAGGAGCGGCCAGTGGCCGCGAACAGACGCTGCGGCGTGTCAGGTATCCTGCGTTCAGCCCTTCGCGGCCGGTGACCGCTCCTACGGGGGACCCAATACCTCTGTAGGAGCGGTCAGTGACCGCGAACAGGCGCTGCGATGTGTCAGGTACAGGGCGATAACGCTACTTGGCTGTGATCACCGCCAATTTGGTGATGCCCGCCTTTTCGATGGAGGCCATGGCCCGGGCCACTTCGCCGTAGTTGACGCCGTCATCGGCCTGCAGCTGTACCCGCACATCAGGGTCCTTCTGCCGGGCGTTCTGCAGGTTGACCTGAAGCAGGTCCGGCTGGATTTCGTCCTTGTTGATGAACAGTTTCCCCTGCCCGTCGATGCTGACCACCAGCGGATCCTTCTGCTCGGCAGGCGCCACCGCTTCGGTCTTGGGCAGGTTGATCGGGATCGAATTGGTCAGCAACGGTGCGGTGACGATGAACACCACCAACAGCACCAGCATCACATCCACCAGCGGCGTCACGTTGATCTCGCTGAGCACTTCGTCCGTGTCCTGAGTCGAAAAGGCCATGTCAGGATGCCTCCTTCACTTTGTGGCCGGAAGCCGCAGCACCACTGCGAGCCAACGCCGGATGTTGCAGTACGCGGAAGGAGTGCTTCTGCGCCAGGCTGTAGAAGTCATGGGCGAAGTCATCGAGGTCTGCCGCGGTCAGCTTCAGGCGCCGCAGGAAATAGTTGTAGACCAGCACCGCCGGCACCGCGACGGCAATCCCCACGCCGGTCGCCACCAAGGCTGCGCCAATGGGACCTGCCACGGTTTCCAGACTGGCCGAACCGGCTGCGCTGATGCCCTTGAGCGCCGACATGATCCCCCACACCGTGCCGAACAAGCCGATGAAAGGCGAGGTACTGCCGATGCTGGCGAGTACCGCAAGGCCAGTCTCCAGCGAGCGCCGCTCACGCACGATTTGCTGACGCAGGGCACGCTCCAGCCGATCCTGATGATTGATGGCCTGGCTCAGATCGGTGTGCGCCTGCTCGTTGACCTGAATGGCGGCATAGCCCGACTGTGCGACACGGGCCGCTGCACCGGGTTGTTCCTGCGCCAGGTGGGCGGCCGAATCGAGGCTGGAAGCGGCCCAGAACTGCTTGTGAAACTTGCGATCCTGGCCCTTGAGCCGGGCGAACTGCAGCCCTTTGAGCAAGGCCAGGCCCCAGGTGGCAACGGAGAACAGGATGAGCAGCCAGATGACCGAGTGCTCGACGGAAGTGAATGGCGATTCTGTCAGAAGATTCATGGTGAGGCTCTCTGTGGCAAGGCAATAAGTAATGCGACGCGCCTTTGGTCAGGTAGCCCGCTTGGTGCAAGAAACGTTGTTCAGCGCAGTTTGAAATCGATTGGCACACTGACCCAGCCGTCGACTGGGTCGGAGCCCCGTTTGGCCGGGACGAAGCTCCAGCGTTTCACCGCTGCCAGCGCAGCGTCGTCCAACTGGGTGCGACCACTGCTGGTCTGTACCTGAACCTCGCTGGGCTTGCCGCTGGCCAGCACGTGAACGCGCAATAGCACGGTCCCTTCCCAGTTGCGACGCATGGCCAGGGCCGGATACTCGGGCGCCGGATTGTGCAGGTAGCCGGCATTGGCCGAGGCCGGTGTCACCGGTTGCGGCGCAGGGGGTGCAGGCGGCGTGGGCGGCGTCGGTGCGGCCACGGGTTGCGGCGGCGCAGGCGGTTGCACGACCGGTTTGGGCGCAGGCTTTGGCACCGGCTTCTTGACCACGGGCTGGGGTTTGGGCTTGGGCGGCGGCGGTGGTGCTGGCTTGGCCGCCAGTTCATCCTCGACAGGCGGTGGCGGCTCGACAACCGGTGCGACCGGGTCGGGCGGCGGCGTCAGCGTCTCCACCACCGGCAGTGGCGCTGGCTGCGAAAACTCGATCGTCATGGGTGGAATTTCCGGCGGCACTGTAGGCAGCGCCGGTGTCGGGGTCTGACCGATCCAATAGATCACCGCCCCATGCAGCACCAGCGCGAACACCCCCAGCAGCACTCCCTCGCGACGACCAAGGATACGCTTCGGCGCACGTTGCAGACGCAGCTCGCCCAAGGGCTCGCGGAACACCCGGCCCAGGTCGAGCACATCGCCGGGTACCGGATGCCACCGCACCTCCAGGGCGGCCTTGAGGTTATTCATCAGTTACTCCTGTTGACGGGTGATCGTGAAGAGACAAGTCCAATCGGCCTCTTCGGCGGGCGAATGATGGTCAAACTCGACGGGTTCGAAAAGTAATTGTTTGTTATCCCAAACTGCCTATCTGGCATAAGGGAAAGTTTGTGATTTAGCGCGTGCAATTCACTGTTGACTGCAGAACAGCTGAACAACTTAGCTGTTGCGCAGGCAACAACGGGTTGATTCGAGAAATATTCATTTCTCCAGCAGAATTAACCAGTTGCGCTCTACCGACAACGACCTTGCAAGCCGAGCAGGTGCATCGACGGACTGTCACGTTTTTTACGTCACGACATAAGCTAATGCTCATAAGGTATTTAACGATCGTTTTTTATATCCTTTAGTATCCCCTTCAGTGTCGCAGTGGCTGCCCAGGCAGCGCAGATGTGGCTTTAGATCGACTCATTCTTTTTTACTCTGCACTTTGAAGGCGTCGCCATGCAGCTTTTGACACTCCCCCCATCGCCCGCCCTCGCCACCTCCATTCGCGCCACTGCCCAGGTGTTCGAAGACCCGAAGTCCAGGGCCTTGCTGGCGCATCTCGAGCAAGTCGCGCCCAGCGAGGCGAGCGTGCTGATCATCGGTGAAACCGGCACCGGCAAAGAGTTGGTCGCGCGCCATATCCACAACCTCAGTGGGCGGCGTAACAAGCCGTTCGTGGCCGTCAACTGCGGAGCGTTTTCCGAGTCGCTGGTGGAAGCCGAGCTGTTCGGTCACGAAAAAGGCGCTTTCACCGGCGCGCTGACAGCCAAAGCCGGATGGTTCGAGGAGGCCAACGGCGGGACTCTGTTTCTCGATGAAATCGGCGACCTGCCGATGCCCATCCAGGTCAAATTGCTGCGCGTACTGCAAGAGCGCGAAGTGGTACGCCTGGGTTCGCGCAAGAGCATCCCCATTGATGTTCGGGTATTGGCGGCGACCAATGTGCTGCTGGAAAAAGCCATCAATGCCGGCAACTTTCGCGAGGATCTTTATTACCGGCTGGACGTGGTCAACCTGGAGCTGGTGCCACTGCGCGAAAGGCCTGGCGATATCATCGCGTTGACCCGGCACTTCCTCGATGTGTACTGCAAGCGTCTGGGCTACAAACAGGCGACGCTGTCACCCGAAGCAGAGCACAAGCTGCTGCACTACAGCTGGCCGGGCAACATTCGCGAACTCGAGAACGTCATTCACCATACCTTGTTGATCTGCCGCAACGGCGTGATCGAGCGCGATGATCTGCGCTTGTCGAACATGCGCATCGAACGCGCCGATGACAGCCCGGCAGTGGACGATTCGGTGGAGGCTTCACTGGATCGGCTGTTCCAGCGGCTGTTCGACGAGCAGGTCGGCGATCTCCACGAGAAAGTCGAAGAGGCCCTGCTGCGCTCGGCCTATCGTTTCAGCCATTGCAACCAGGTGCACACCGCCAACCTGCTCGGCCTGAGCCGCAACGTGACCCGCACCAGGCTGATCAAGATGGGCGAACTGGCGGTGAACAAAAGGCGTGCTGTTTCCGATCAGCCCGATGCTCGGGTGTTCAGGCTGTCAATCTGAACCAGCCACTCGCGGCCGCTGACCGTTCCTGCATACAGAGAAAACCGTAGGAGCGGTCATCGGCCGCGAAAAGGACGTTGCGGTGTAGCAGGCACTGCGCGGTGAAGCCTTCGCGGCCGCTGACCGCTCCTACGGTGGATGTCGGGTCGACTGTCTTTCAGAACAATCCCGAGGTTGGCGGTGGCGTGCCCTTGAGCTGCCAGGTGCCCACTGCTGCGGCCTTCCAGTCGCGAGGGTTGTGGTTGGCCACCGTGCGGGCATTGCGCCAATGCCGGTCCAGGTTGTGACCACGCCCTGTGGTGGAGGCACCGCCCACATCGAATACCCGTTCCGCCGCCTTGAGCGCGCATTCGGCCGCGATGTATTGCGCCTGCGCGACCTCGATCGCCGCCTCATCCACCGCCGCCGGGTCGAGCTCGGCCCCCCAGGCGCGATCAATCGCTTCGGCAGCCTTGAGCACCAACGCCTCGGCCGTATAGGCGCGCCCTGAAATCTCGCCCACGCTCAACGCAACATACGGATCATCCACCGATTGAGCGGCACTGCTGTGCTTGATCGGACGCGCATGATTGCGCGCAAACGCCACTGCATCGTTCAGCGCATTGCGCGCGATCCCGGCCTGCACCGAGGCCAGGAACAACTGCAGGAACGGCGTCACCAGCGTACGCTTGCCCTCTTCCACCGTGCGTGCGCGTACTTCATGGGCATACACCTGCACGTTGTCCAGGCGCGTCGTGCCACTGGCGGTCAAGCGTTGGCCCATGGCATCGAAGTCATCCAGCAGCACCAACCCTTCGCGGTCACGGGGCAGCATGAATGACACTGGCTGGTCGTGCTCGTCCAACGCCACCGCGCTGATCCAGTCGGCGTACAGCGACCCGGTGCTGTAGAACTTGCTGCCGTTGGCGCGGTAGTGGTCGCCTTCGCGCACGATGCGCGTACTGATCGCGCCGTTGACACCGCCTACTTCCCATCCGGCATTGCCCAGCACTGCCCCTTGCAGGTAACGGGCGAACCAGAGCTGACGTTCCTGCTCGGCGCCTTCGGCTCGGGACACCAGCAGCCCTTCGATGAAAGCGAAACCTGGCCGCAGCGCTTGAGCCACATTGGAATCTGCCGAAGCGATGCGCACCAGCAGGCCGATGACGTCCTTGACCGAGCCGCCAGGGCCGCCGTAACGAGCGGGAATACGCAGGGTATAGAGCAACGCCTGGGCAATCTGCGCGACGGCCTCGTAAGGCAGTTGACGATCACGTTCGCGCGCCGCGGCGCCGGCAGCGATGTCCGGCAGCAGTTGCTCCGCGCGTGCCAGCAACTGTGCCACGCTCAGCGGCGCTTCGGGTGCAGTGGAAGGGGTGACTTTCGCAGCTTGAGTCATGAACGGTTCCTGTCTTGAAATGGGTGTAAGGAGCAGCGCGACGCCTTCAGATGGCGATCTTCCACAAGCGGGATTCATCGAACAGCAGCACGGCGTTTTCCGGCTCCAGTGGGGGCACCTGCAACGGCACGCCGGCACTGGGCAGCCGTGGCACCGCACCCAGCAAGCGTTGCGTATACGGGTGCTGGGGCGACTCGAACAACTGCTCGACCGGCGCGTGCTCGACCACCTGGCCATGGCGCATCACCAGCACCTCGTCGCTGACATGGCGGATGACGCCCAGATCATGGGAAATGAACAGGTAGGCCAGGCCCAGCTCGGCTTGCAGATCAGCGAGCAGATCCAGCACCTGGGCCTGGACCGAGACATCCAGTGCCGATACCGGCTCGTCGCAGACGATGACCTTGGGGTTGCTGGCAATGGCCCGGGCAATCGCCACCCGCTGGCGCTGGCCACCGGACAACTGCAGGGGCCGACGCGCGGCCAGCTCGGCAGGCAGGCGCACCTGTTGCAGCAGGCGGCGGATGTGCGGCGCTTGTTCGGCGGTGACGACGCCGGCCACGTCCAGCGCATCGGCAAGAATCTGCCCAACGTTCCAGCGCGGGTCGAACGAACTGAGCGGGTCCTGATAGATCACGCTGATGTCACGCCGCAGCGCTCGGCGCTGGCTTTCGGCGACCCGTGCGTCGGCGCTGCCGTTCCACGGCTGATCGAGGAAACGCACCTGGCCATCGTCTGTCTCGAGCAGCCCCAGGGCCATGCGCGCCACGGTGGTCTTGCCCGAACCGGATTCGCCGACAATGCCCAGGGTCTGGCCGGCACGCAGTTCGAAATCGACGCCGTCGACCACCTGGCGTACCTGTTGATCAGGCCCTGCGTAGCGCTTGCCCAGGCCACGGGCGTGTAACAGCACCGGCTGATCGAGGCACGGCGTGCGGGCGATCGTGGCGGTACGCTCACCTGGGCTGAGCCGAGTGCCACGCGCATGCTCGGCCGGCACCGCATCGAGCAGGCTGCGCGCGTAGGGATGGCGCGGCGCGGTCAGCACCTGATGCATGCTGCCCTGCTCCACCACTTCACCGTGCTGCAGCACCAGTACCTCGTCGGCCAATTGCGCCACCACCGCCAGATCGTGACTGATGATCAGCAACGAACTGCCTTGGGCTTTGATCTCCTGCAGTACCCCGAGAATCTGCGCCTGGACGGTAGCGTCCAGTGCGGTGGTCGGCTCGTCGGCGATCACCAGCCCAGGATCCAGGGCCAGGGCGCTGGCGATCAACGCACGCTGGCGCAGGCCGCCGGACAACTCGCCAGAGCGCTGGCGGGCACGCAGGGCCGGTTCCGGTACGCCGACCCGTTCCAGCAGTTGCAGCACCCGCCCGGCACGGGAGGCACGGTCGCCCCAACCATGGGTGTGCAGCACTTCGAGAATTTCCTTGCCGACCGGCCGCAGCGGGTCGAGCGAAACCAAGGCATCCTGCAGAACGAAGCCGATGTCCTTGCCGCGCACCCGACGCCACTGGCGGTCGCTCAAGGCCAGCAGGTCGAGATCGCCGTATTGCAGGCGCCGTGCCCGCACCTGCGCGCCCTCCCCGGCCAGGCCGATCAGGCTGCGCGCAGTGACGCTCTTGCCCGATCCGGATTCGCCGACCAAGGCCAGGGTCTTGCCCGGCGGCAAGGTGAACGACAGGTTACGCACCACACTCTGCCCGGCGAACTCGACGCTCAGGCCTTCGACGATCAGCGTCTTGTGGCTCATGTCAGGCGACCCTCCAGGCGTTGTTGCAGATAGCGACCGGCAACGGTGGTCGACAAGGTGGTGAGAACGATGAAAAGACCGGGGAAAAACGTCAGCCACCAGGCGTTGGCAATGAAGTCGCGGCCCATGGACAGCATGGTGCCCCACTCCGGCGTCGGCGGCCGCGCGCCCAGACCGAGGAAGCTCAACGCCGAGGCCCAGACGATGGCCTGACCGACGCCCATGGTCAGGGTCACGATCAGTGGGCGCATGGCGTTGGGCAGCAGCTGTCGCCGGATGATGCGGCGGGTCGGGTGGCCCAGGGCGCGCGCCGCTTCGATGTAGCCGGCGTTGCGCACCGCCAGCACCTGGCCACGGACCATCCGCGCATACCCGGGCGCCGCGCCCAGGCCAGTGGCGATGATCAGCGGGCCGATACCGCTGCCGAAGATGGCCACGAACAGCAACGCCAGCACCAGGCTGGGAAAGGCGAACAGTACTTCCAGCAACCAGCCCACGCCGCGGTCGGTGCGCAGCCCGCCCAGGCCGCCCAGCAGACCGAGGACAATGGCGATGCTCATCGCCAGGGCCGTCGCGGCCAGGCCAACGAACAGCGACAGGCGCGCGCCGTGGATCACCCGTGAATAGATGTCGCGACCGGATTGGTCGGTACCGAACCAATGCGCCCACCCAGGTGGATGAAAGGCGTCGCGCGGGACGATGGCCAGCGGGTCGCCGTGAGCGAACAGCTGCGGTACCAGCGCGGCCACGATCACCAGCGCCAGGAAGGCGATGGACAGGCTTGCACCGAGGTGAATCCGACGCGGTCGACGTTGGCTGCGCAGCGGCAGCGCCGGGCTTTCGAGGGTCAGATCGCTCATGCCAGGGTCTCCTTCTGCCGTGGGTCGATCCACTGGTACACCAGGTCGACGAGAATGTTGGCCAGCACGTAACCGGCGGCTACCACCAGGCTGATGCCGATGGTCAACGGCAAGTCTTGAAGCTGCACCGCCTGATACAACTGACGGCCCAGCCCCCTGCGCGAGAAGATCACTTCGATCACCACGGCACCGCTGATCAGCGCGCCGATCGCCCAGCCCGACAGTGACACCCCCGGCAAGACGGCATGGCGCAGCGCGTGCTTGAAGCGCACTGCCGCGTCGCTCAGGCCACGGGTGCGCGCGGTCAGCACGAAGGGTTGCTCCAGGGTCAGCTCGAGGGATTCGCGGGTGACCTGGCCGATGAACCCGGCCAGCGGTACCGCCAGTGCGATCGTCGGCAGCACCAGGGTCCGCCAGCCGTCGCTGCCTGCCGGTGGGAACAGGCGCAGGCCGAAGGCGAACACCGCCAGCAGCACGATGCCCAGCCAGAAATGCGGAAGGGCCGCGCACAGGGTTTCAGCCAGGGACGCCAGGCGCCCGACCCAGCTGCGGCGACCTGCGCTGAACACGGTCAGGGCCAGCACCAGCAGCCACGCCAGCAGCAGCGCGCTGAGCGTCAGTTCCAGCGTCGCCCCAGCCTGCTCGGCGAGTACTCGTGTGACCGGCATGTGCTGGGAGTAGGAAACGCCCAGGTCGCCTTGCACCAGGCGCAGCAGATACAGCCCGTACTGGACCGCCAGGGGCCGGTCCAGGCCGTACTCGCGGGTGACCTCGGCGATGGTTTCCGAGGTCGGGTTGCCGCTGGGTCCACCCAGAATGGCTTGCACCGGATCGCCCGGCATCAGCCGCAGGGCGAAGAAGGTCAGCGTCGCGACCGCCCATAACACCAGCAGTCCACCGCCCAGGCGCACGGCCGCGCGGCGGCCCAGGCGAAGCAAACGCTGGCGGCGCGGGTCCGGCGGCGCGACGGTTACGCGGGTCGTGGTCATTTGTTCACCCAGGCGTCATAGAGGTAGGTCACGGCCAGCGAGGGTTCCAGACGAACCCCCTGGGTCGTCTTGTAGATGCCCAGCCGAGTGCTTTGCGGGTAGGTGGTCAGTTGCAGGTAGTGGCTGGAGGCAACGGCTTGCGCCTGGCGGTACAACGCCTGGCGTTGGCTGGCGTCCTGAGTGGCCAGTGCCTGTTGCACCAGCTCGTCGAACTGCAGATCGCTGAAGCCTGCGGTGTTCTGGTGATAGCCGCCGACACCCGCAGGCTGGATGAACGCGCTGCTGAAGATGATCCGCAGCACGTCGGCGGTGTTGGTATTCCAGTAGCCGACGCGGATGTCGTAATCCCAATCGGCCTGGCGCTTGGTCGCCTGCACATCGCTCATCTGCTCCATGATCAGTTCGATGCCGGCCTGCCGCGTGGTGGCCTGAACCTGCTCCCACAAGGTGAATTCCGATGGCGGCGTGCGGTTGCCGAGGATCACCCTCACCTGCAGGCGCTTGCCGTCCTTGAGGCGATAGCCGTCCTCGTCGCGACCGGTCCAGCCGGCTTCGTCGAGCAGTTGTGCCGCACGTGCCGGATGGTAATCCTGGGCGTGTTCGAAGTCGGGGCTGTAGAAGCGCGTGGCGTTGCTCAGCGGACCACCGGCGCGGGGAAACTCGCCGAAGTAGACGCTTTTCAAGGCACCTTCGATGTCAGCGCTGCGCACGAAGGCCTCGCGCACCTTGATATCGTTGAACGGCGCACGGCGGATGTTCAGGGTGCCGTTGGTGGGGTTGCCGGGGCGCTGGGCAATGATCAGTTGCAGGTCCGGGTTGCGCCGCGCCGCTTCGTGGGATTCGGGTGGCAGCGCTTCGATCACGTCCACTTCACCGGCCTGCAGCGACGCGAAACGCACGGACGGCTCCTGGATGAACTTCCAGACGATGCGCTCCAGATACGCGGGCCCCTGGTGCCGGGCCGTGGGCGGCGCCGAGTTGTACTGCGGGTTGCGTTCAAGCACGACCTGGCTTTGACGGTCCCAGCGCACCACCTTGAAGGGGCCGGTGCCTACCGGGCTTTCGCAGTTCACATCACGCGAGCGCAGTAGCGCTTCGGGGGATTCGATGCCGAGAAAACCTTGCGCCAGCACTTCCAGGAATGCCGCGTAGGGTGTGGCCAGGTGCACTTGGGCGGTGTAGCTGTCGAGGACATCGGTGCGCTGGTATTGACGGATGTAGCCGCCCGCGGTGCTCGACTGGGTCTTGGGGTTGGCCATGTGGTCGAGGTTGGCCTTCACCGCCGCGGCGTTGAACGGCGTGCCGTCGGTGAAGCGCACGTCGTCGCGCAGGTGGAAGGTGTAGGTCAGGCCGTCGGGAGAGATCTCCCAGCTTTTCGCCAGCCATGGCCCGATATGACCTTCGGCATCCATCGACACCAGTGAATCGAGGACTTGCTGGGCGAGAAACACTTGCGGCATGTCGCCGGCTACATGCGGGTCCAGGCAGGTCGGCTCGCGGTCGGTGGCATAGATCAACGTGCCGCCGCTGACGGGGGTGTCGGTGCGTGCGGCATTGGTGGGATGGTTGTCGCAACCGCCCAGCAGCAAGCTGACGGCCAACAGGCTGGCCCACGCGATGCCTGCGGGGGGTGTTGCGGGGGAACGCGAATGAATGTCTGGCATGGGTCGGGTTGCGCCTTGTGTCGATGCTGAAGCTCACAAGGGGTGATTGCACAAGCCATGCCGACTGCTCCGCCCCGTTGTTGCGGGGCTTTCCAGCGCTGGGTGAATGAAGTGACGAGGCATTTTGTTGAATGGGTGTTGCCTGGCAGACAGTTGCTGCGCCGGAGCCTAGTCTGTGTTGCAGATCCGGGATTCATCGGTGAATCGAAAACCCTCTTCGCGGGCAGAGACCCGCTCCCACAGGGGTTCCGCGTCATTGATCTGGTATAGCTGTGAGACAAGGAAATCGCTACCTGATGTTTAACTACCGAAGATGTCTTCGCGGGCAGAGCCCGCCCCCACATAGGGGGGAACTTCTGTGGGAGCGGGCTCTGCCCGCGAAGACGCCTGGCCTGCCCAGCGCTTACGTCGGCACTAGCGCGCTTGCACGTGACAAAGCCACGTCAGCACGCGTGATCCCGCGCTGTTACCAGGCTAAGCCGATGCGACTTCTTCGTCGTACGCGTTCTGTGCCTGGCGGCTCCATAGGCGGAAGTATTGGCCCTGCTTTGCCAGCAGGTCATCGTGGGAGCCGTCTTCGATGATACGGCCGTCCTCGAACACCAGGATGCGGTCCAGGTGGGCGACGGTCGAGAGCCGGTGGGCCACGACGATCACGGTCTTGTCCTGCATGATTTCGTCGAGTTTCGCCTGAATGAAACGTTCGGTGATCGAGTCCAGCGCCGAGGTCGCCTCGTCCATCACCAGGATCGGTGCGTTCTTGAGCAGCACGCGGGCGATGGCGATCCGTTGGCGCTGGCCGCCGGAAAGCTTCACACCGCGTTCGCCGACCAGCGAATCCGCGCCCTGGTCCATGCCGTCGATGAACGCGCTGGCGCCGGCGCGGTGGATGGCTTGTGCCAGTTCCTGCGGGCTGGCATCCAGACGACCGTAGTTGATGTTTTCGGCGATGCTGCGGTGAAACAGGCCCGGCTCCTGAGGAATCAGGCCGATCTGCTGATGCAGCGAATGCTGGGTTACGCTGCGCACATCCTGGCCGTCGATCAACACCTGGCCCTGATTGACGTCGTACAGGCGCAACAGCAGATTGAGCAGCGACGACTTGCCCGAACCGGACGTGCCGACCAAACCCACCCGCTGTCCCGCCGGGATCGACAACTGCAGGTGTTCGAACACCGGTTTCTGCGGTGAATAGCCGAAGCTCACATCGCGGAACTCGATGGCGCCGCGCACGGCGGCGAGCGGCTGCGCATCGGGCTCGTCGACCACCTCATGGGGGCGGATCAAGGTGCGCACGCCATTGGCGATGTTGCCGGTGGCCTCGAAGAAGTCCAGGAAGCGCCGCGACAGGTTGGCCACGTCGGTGATGATCAACAGCGACAGGCTGGTAGCCATCACGAAGGTCGCGATGTCGATGCTGCCCAGGCGCCACAGGTACAGGGCGATCAGCAGCATGCCGACCTTCAGCGACAACCCGCAGATCGACTGGAACCAGCGAATCTTCTCCATGTAGCCAAACGAACGGCCTGCGGCTTTCAGCTCGCGGTCCAGGTAATCGCCCAGGTAGCGATGCTCGAACGAGTGCCGGGCGAACAGGCGGATGTTGGTCAGGTTGGACACCGCATCCACCACCTTGCCGTTGCTGGTGCTGCGCGCCGCCGAGTATTGCTGGGACAACGGATGGCTGCGCTTGGCCAGGAAATAGCACACGGCAATGAACGCCACCGACCAGCCGAACATGAACAGCGCCAGCCAGACCGAGGCCGTAGCCAGCACCGCCACGGCGAGCGTCAGGGTGACCAGCAACGGAATCAGGTCGAACAGCAACAGCGCCAGCGCCTGGCCTACGCCCATGGAGACTTCGGAGATCTTGTGCGCCAGGGCGCCGGCGAATTCGCTGCTGACGAAGCGATGGGAGTGACGCTGCAGGTAAGCATAAACCGCATGGGTCACGGTGCGTCGCTGCAGCGGCAGCACCCGGATGTGCGCACCGGTGGCGCCACGGGTGCACAGCATTTCCAGCAGCAACAGGCCGACGAACAGCAGCAGAGGTTGGCTCAATGTCTGCCAGTCGAGGGTCGCCGCGCTGGCGTTGCTCACCACCCGGGTGATCTGCCCCAGCACCCACGGCACCAGCACCGTGCAGGTGACCGCCACGACCTGCAAAAGGAGAATCGCCAGGTACCAGCCGCGGAAATGGCCGACGAAGAAGCGGGCAAAGGCAAAGGGCGTGTCCGGCAGCGACTGGATGTTCCAGCTGCGCAGGGCGTGTTGACGATCCTTGTACGAGGGTTTCAAACGATAGTCTCCAAGTGTCAGCGGCGCGAGCCGCGTTTGGGGTTTTGCGTTTCTACTGGTGCACCGCGTATGCCGCCGACGCGGCTTGCGCCGCTGCTACAGAGGAACGCGCAAATCGTGTAGCAGCGGCGCGAGCCGCGTCCGGTGTGGCGAGCGAATCGTGTAGCAGCGGCGCGAGCCGCGTCCGGTGTTGCGAGCGGATCGTGTAGCAGCGGCGCCAGCCGCGTCCGGTGTGGCGAGCGGACCGTGTAGGGGCTCGGCTCAGATCGCCAGGGGCAGATAGGTGAGCGCGCGCAAGGCGCCGGTCTGCAAGGTCGGTACGGCGCTGAGCAGGGCTTGGGTGTAAGGGTGTTGCGGCCGGTCGAGGACCTGGCGCACTGCGCCCGCCTCCACCACTTCGCCGTCCTTCATCACCAGCACGTGGTCGCTGACGTGGTTGATCACCCCCAGATCATGGGAAATGAACAGGCACGCCAGCCCCAGCCGGTGTTTGAGATCGTCGAGCAATTGCAGAATCTGCGCCTGCACCGACACGTCCAGCGCCGACACCGGCTCGTCGCACACCAGAATCTGTGGCTCGGCCGCCAGCGCGCGGGCGATCGCAACGCGTTGACGCTGCCCGCCGGACAATTCGATGGGCCGCCGATCGAGCACCGCAGCATCCATTTTCACCAGCGCCAGCAAACGCTCGGCCCGAGCGTCCCAGGTCGCCCGTGGATGCCCCGCCACTTGCAGCGCTTCGAACAAGACCCGTTGCACTGTATAGCGCGGATCGAACGAGCCGAGCGGATCCTGGAACACCACCTGAATGCTGTGCCGGACCCGAGCTTGCTGGGCGTTGTCCAGATCGGACCAGCGCTGGCCGTCGATCCACACGTCGCCGCTGTCGGGACGCTCCAGCCCCAGAATCATTCGCGTCAGGGTGGTCTTGCCCGAACCGGACTCGCCGACGATACCCAGCGTACGGCCGCGCTCCAGGCGCAGGGAAACATCCGCCACCACCGTGCGCACACGCCCGTCCGGGCCTTGGAAAGACTTGCTCAGGTGCTCGGCTCGCAGCAGGACTTCACCGGCTGCAGGCGTCGCAGCGGCCGCGGCCGAGTCGCCGTAGGCGCGGCGGAAATGCACCGCGGTACCGGCTGCCAACAGGCTCTGGGTATAGAGATGGCGAGGGTCGCGCAGAATCTGATCGACACTGCCCTGCTCCACGATCACCCCGCGGTACATCACTGCTATGCGCGTGGCCAGGCGCGCGACTACCGCCAGGTCATGGCTGACGATGAGCATGGCGGTGTCCTCGCCGCGCAGCGATTCGAGCAGGCTCATGACCTGCGCCTGAACGGTCGCGTCCAGCGCCGTGGTGGGTTCGTCGGCGATCAGCAAGCGGGGGTTGCAGGCGATGGCCGAGGCAATCAACGCGCGCTGGCGCAGCCCTCCCGACAACTGGCCCGGATGCTGGCGTGCGCGCAGTTCGGGCTCGGGAACGCCGACCGAACGCAACAGCTCGATGACTCGCAACTCGCGCTGCCGGCGCTTCATTTCGGTGTGCAGGCGCAACGGCTCGGCGATTTCCTGACCGACTCGCCGCAGCGGGTCCAGCGCCCCCAACGCATCCTGCATGACGAAACCCAACTGGGCGCCGCGCAACTGCAGCCAGTCCTTTTCGCGAAACGTGCGCAGATCATGCCCGGCGAACGACAAGCGCCGGGCCTGCACTTCGGAATGCGCGCCGGTGAGTCCGGCCAGCGTACGCGAAGTGACGCTCTTGCCCGAGCCGGACTCGCCCACCAGCGCCAGGCACTCACCGGCGGCCAGCTGAAAGCTGATGCCGCGGATCACCGGTTGCGCGTGGGCGCTGAACGCCACGTGCAGGTCTTGCACGTCGAGCAGCGGCTGCGGCGGATTGACGATGGCATTCATAAGCGTTTCCCTTCGCTGCGACGCAGCAGTTCACGGCCAATGGCAGTGATGGAGATGACGGTGAAGGTGATCGCCAGCGCCGGCCAGGCCACCAGCCACCATGCGTTGGCGAGGAAGTTGCGGCCGATGGCGAGCATGGTGCCCCACTCCGGCGCGGGCGGCGGCGCGCCGAAACCCAGGAAGCTCAACGCCGCGCCGGCCGTGATGTTGCCGCCAATACCGATGGTGGCCAGGATCAGAATCGGCTTGATCGCATTGGGCAGCACGTGTCGCCAGATCACCGCCGCGCGACCCAGGCCCAGCGTCGTCGCCGCTTCCACGTAGCCAGCACCGCGCACCACCTGGGTTTGCGCACGCACCAGGCGGGCGTAGCGCGGCACGCTGGCGATCCCGACGGCAATGATCAGGTTCAACGTGCCCTGGCCAAAAAAGGTGATGATCACCAAGGCCAGCAACAGATCCGGAAACGCCAGCAGCACGTCCACCGCACGCATCACTGCGGCGTCGAGCCAGCGCGGCCCCAGGCCTGCAACCAGGCCAAGCAAGGTGCCCAGCGCCAAACCCATGGCCGTGGCCGCCAAGCCCAGCAGCAGCGACGGACGCACTCCATGGATCAGGCGGCTGAGCACGTCGCGGCCGTTTTCGTCGGTGCCCAACCAGTGCACGGCGTCGGGCGCTCGGTACGCATGGCGTGCCACAGCGTCGAGTGGATCGACCGTGGTCAGCAGGCCTGGGGCGATGGCTGCCACGATCAGCAGCAGAACGAACGCGCCGGCCAGCACCAGTCCCGGCCGCAGCCGGGTGCGCGCACGAGGGCGATCGATGCCTGCGTCCAGCGTGCCTGCGGGTACCGGACCCAGCACCGTGAGTGATGAGCTGATTGCCATGGCGATTCTCCGTAGGGCAGGTACCGATCAAGGCGCCGGGTTGGGGGTCGCGCGATGGATCTCGGCGATCTTGTCCAGCAGGGTCGGGGTGAACTCGATGTCCAGCGCACTGAAGTTGTCCTGCAACTGCGCTTCGCTGGTCTGCCCGGTCAGCACGCTGCTGACGAACGGCTGCCGGGCGACGAAGCCCAGCGCCAATTGCGCAGGGGTGTAGCCATAGTCATTGGCCAACTGCACGTAGGCAGTGATGGCGCGGCTGGCCGACTCGCTGTCGTAGCGGTTGAAGGTGCGATACACCGACGTCAGCCGCGAGCCCTGTGGTCGCGCGCCGTTCAGGTATTTGCCGGTAAGCGTGCCGAACGCCAGCGGCGAATAGGCCAGCAGCCCTACCCCTTCGCGATGGCTGAACTCCGACAGCCCGCCTTCGTACAGCCGATTCAACAGGCTGTAGGGGTTCTGTACGCTGGCGATGCGCGGCAGGCCGCGCTGCTCGGCCTGCTGCAGAAAACGTGCAACGCCCCAAGGGGTCTCGTTGGAGACACCGATGTGACGGATCTTGCCGGCCTTGACCAGTTCACCGAGCACCTCCAGGGTTTCTTCGATGGCGACGCTGCCACTGTCGTCGACGTAAGGGTATTCACGCTGACCGAAGATGTTGGTGGTGCGATCGGGCCAGTGCAGTTGGTAGAGGTCCAGATAATCGGTCTGCAGGCGCTTGAGACTGCCGTCCAGTGCTGCGGTGATGTTGGCGCGGTCGTGGCGGGTCAGGCCGTCGCGGATATGCCCGCCGGTGCCCGGCTGGCGCGGTGGGCCGATGATCTTGCTGGCCAGCACGATGTCGGCACGGCGCCCGCTGCGCTGCAGCCAGGTGCCGATGAAGCGCTCGGTGCTGCCCCAGGTTTCGGCATGGGTCGGGGTGGGGTACATCTCTGCGGTGTCGATCAGATTGACGCCGTGCGCCAGGGCCAGATCCAGTTGCCGATGGGCGTCCTGCTCGCTGTTCTGATGCCCCCAGGTCATGGTGCCCAGGCCCAGCAGGCTGACGTTGAGATCGGTATTGCCAAGGGTGCGATATTTCATGGTTCGAATCGGTCCGGTGCGGGCATGAAAGGTTCAGGCGCTGCGTGCGTACTGGCTGGCCGGATACGGCAGGCCCAGATGATCGCGCAGGGTGTGGCCGGTGTACTCGTGGCGGAACACACCGCGCTGACGCAGCAGCGGCACCACCTCATCGACGAAGATTTCGACGCCGGACGGAAACATGTCCGGCATGATGTTGAAGCCGTCGGCAGCACCGGCCAGGAACCAGTGTTCGAGGGTGTCGGCGACCTGCTCCGGGGTGCCGACCAGCAAGCGGTGGCCGACCAGAATGCGCCGCGACAATTGGCGAATGCTCAGGTTTTCCCGGCGCGCCAGGTTCAGCTGGGCTTCGAGAAACCCGTGCGAGCCGCGCTCGAAGGATGCCACCGGGCCGATCCTGTCCCAGGGCAACGGCGCATCGGGGTCCAACTCGGCGACGCTCAACCCCACCCGCGCGGCCACCTGATACAGCAGCCCTTCTTCGCCGTAGAAATCGTTGAGGCGATCGAAACGTGCATGGGCTTCGGCCTCGGTGCTGCCGATCACCGTCGACAGCCCTGGCATGATCTTCAGGTGCGCCGGGTTGCGCCCCCATTGCCGGGCGCGGTGTTTCATCTCCTGATAGAAGCCCTGGCCGTCTTCCAGGGTGGTCTGGGTGGTGAAGATCGCATCGGCATAACGCGAGCCCAGCGCCTTGCCACCTTCGGACGAGCCGGCCTGCACCAACACCGTCCGGCCCTGGGGCGAGCGCGGCAGGTTGAGCGGACCCTTGACCGAAAAGTGTTTGCCGACGAAATCGGGCGTGTGCACCTTGGCCGGATCGGCGAAACGGCCGCTGACGGCATCGCCGATGATGGCGTCGTCCTCCCAGCTGTCCCACAGCTTGAGGGTGATGTCGATGAACTCGTCGGCGCGTGCATAGCGGTCCACGTGCAGCGGCGCACCGGCCAGGCCAAAGTTCTGCGCGGCGGCATCGCCAGCGTTGGTCACCACGTTCCACGCCGCTCGGCCGCCGCTGATATGGTCCAGCGAAGAGAAACGCCGGGCCAGGTTGAACGGGTCGTTATAGGTGGTCGATGCCGTGGCAATCACGCCGATGCGTTGCGTAGCCAGGGCCACGGCCGTCAGCAGCACCGTGGGCTCGAGGCGCCCGGCCGGGTGCTGCGCCACGTCGCCGCCCAATGCCGGACCGTCGGCGAGGAAGATCGCGTCCAGCGTGCCACGCTCGGAGATGCGCGCGATGTTGCAGTAGTACTCGGCATCCAGGTAGGCATTGGCCGGCACCTCGCCCATTCGCCAGGCGGCGGAGTGCGAGCCGAAGCCGAGGATGTTCATGCCGATGCTCATTTGCGGTTTGGGGCTCATGGCGGTTCCTTGAAGGCGGTTCAGACGGCGCTGGCTTCATCGTGCAGAGCAGCGACCGGTTCGGATCGGGCGGCGGCGTGCTCGGCCTGCGAGGCGCGCCAGGCGGCATTCGGGCTGATGCCGTTGAGGTAGTAGTTGCCCAGCGCCCGTTCGCGGTAGATCGCCGGGTTGTGCGAGGCCAGCGTGCGCGCGTTGCGCCAGTGCCGGTCCAGGCGCCGCGACTGGCTGGTGGCCGATGCACCGCCCACCTCGAACAACAACGTGGTGGCTTCCAGTACCTGCTCCAGAACGATCTGCTGAGCCTGAAAGGCGCGCACCTCGGCCTCGGTGTAGTGGGCTTCACTGGCCTGCCCGGCGCGTTCGGCTTCGTGGACGTTCTGCAGCACCTGCGCCACCGCCAGTACCTGGGTCTGCGCGGCATAGGCCAGGCTCGACAGGCGGCCGACGACACGCTGCACCAGTGGATCGTCCTTGGGACTGGACTGGCCCGGCACACCGAAGGCACGGGTCCGGCCCTGGACGAACTCGCTGGCGTCGCGCAGCACCGCACGGGCAATGCCGGCCAATGTCGCCAGGTGAAACAGCTGATAGAAGGCAGAAATATAGGACTCGGGACGCTGCTCGCCGGCCGCATAGCGACGCAACACGTACTCGGACGGCACCGGGACATTGTCGAAACGCGTGGTGCCGCTGCCCGACAGGCGCTGGCCGAAACCGTCCCAATCGTCGTCGCGGCTCACGCCTGGCGCGGTGGTGGGCACCGAGACGCTGACGAAGTCTTCACCGGTCAGCGCCGACACGGCGATCCAGTCGGCGTACAGGGCGCCGGTGCAGTAGAACTTCTTGCCGTCCAGGCGCCAGCTCTGCTCACTGTCGGCCGTCAGGGTCACGCTCTGTTTGCTGGTGTCGGTGCGCTCGGCCATGGCCGCGCCCCACAGGTCACCGGCCACCACCTTGGCCAGCCAGTACGCCTGGGACTCCGCTTCATCGCGGGACAGGCGGCCTTCGACGAAGCCGAAATGCGCGCGCAGGATATGCGGCAGGTTGGAGTCCGCCTCGGCCAGCTCGATCAATAGCTCGAACAACTGCGGCAGGGTGGCGCCCGCGCCGCCCTGCTCGCTTGGCACACGCAAGGCACCAAAACCGGCCTCGCGCAGCCAGCTCACCGCTTCGAAGGCCAGTTCGCGCTGCTGTTCGCGGGCCAGTGCAGTCTCCTCTATGCGCGTGAAGATTGGCGCAAAGGGGGCCCGCAGGCGGGCATAGTCGGGGGCCAGCGGGAAACCGCCGGTACGCTGTTCAACACTCATGGTCTTTTCCTTGCGTCATCGGGCCGCCTGGCAGCCGTGAAAATTCGGGTCATGCGGACTTCACTCGCGGGTCGATCCAGTGGTTCACCAGGTCCACCACCAGGTTCACCGCCACATAGATCGCCGCTGCCAACAGGGTGATGCCCAGCACCATGGGCACGTCCTTGGCATTGGCCGCATCGAGCATCAGCCGGCCGATGCCTTGGCGGGAGAACAGCAGCTCCACCACCACCGCCCCGCCGAGCAGGCTGGCGAAGACGAAACCGGCCAGGGTCACCAGCGGCACCAGGGCATGGCGCAGTGCGTGGCGCAGGCGCACACCGGTCTCGGACATGCCGCGGGCGCGGGCCATGGCAATGAAAGGCTGGTCGAGAATGTCTTCCAGCTCCTGGCGCAACACCTGGGTCAGTACGGCGGCAATCGGCAGGGCCAGCGCCAGGGTCGGCAGGATCAACGACTGCCAGCTACCCGACCCCGAAGGTGGCAGCACGTGCCAGTGAAAGGCGAACACCAGCAGCAGGAGAATGCCGATGACGAACGAGGGCGCCGACGACAACACCAGCTCAGATCCCGATACCAGCGAGCGCACCCATGGGCTGCGCTTGGCCGTGGTGATCGCACTGATGACCGACAGGATCACGGCTACCAGCGCCGCGCAGATCGACAGCTGCACGGTGGCGCCGATCTGTGCGCCGATAGCCCGGGTGACCGGAATGCGCAGACGGTAGGACTCGCCCAGATCGCCTTGAGCCAAGCGAGCGATATAGTGGCCGTACTGCACGATCAGCGGCTGATCGAGGCCGTATTCGGCGCGTACCCGCACGATCATCTCTGGGGTCGGCATGGATTCCGGACCGCCGAGAATGGCCAGTGCAGGGTCACCGGCACTCAGGTTGATGGCCAGAAAAGTCAGGGTCGCGGCTCCCCAGAGCACGCCGACACCAGCCAGCAGGCGCCAGAGCACCTTGCGCAGAGCAGTGTTCATTTCGCCTCCGTTTGCAGCCACAGGCTGGGCAGAAAGACCGTGTTGTGCGAGGTGTCGAAAATCACCCCGGCAAGGCGGTTCGAGTAGGCGACCAGCACATGGCTCTCGAACGAAGGCACCACCGGCACCTGTTCGGCCATGCGCTGCTGGGCCTTGCTGTACAGCCGTTCGAGACGAGCCGTGTCATGACTGCGTCGGGCTGCGGCCAACAGTCGATCCAGTTCGGCATCGCGAAAACGCCCGCCGTTCTGGCCGATGCGTTTTTCCGAAGTGATGGAATCGCTGTGGTACAGGATGTACAGACCGTCCGGGGTGTTGGTGTGCCAGTAACCACCGCCCATGACCTGGAAGTTGCCGGCATAACGGCGGTCGGTAACCTGGGCCAGCGGCAGCAGTTCGATGCGCAACTCGAAACCGAGCTTCTTCAGGTCCGCCTGAATCGCCACCGCAACACTGCTGGAGAAGCTCGCGCTTTCGGTTGCCAGCAGAGTCGCGCCCAGCCGCTCACCGTTGCGGGTGCGATAGCCCTGCTCGTCGCGCGCGGTCCAGCCGGCGTCGTCGAGCGAGGCGTTGGCGGCCTTGACGTCGTAGGCCAGCACATCCTTGTACGTGGGGTCGTAGTAGCGCGTGTTGGCGGCGAGAAAATCCGCCTTCACCCGGTATTCGCCGAACCCGATGATCCAGGCCAGGCCCTCGCGGTCGATGCCCTTGGCTACCGCGCGACGTACCCGCACGTCATCGAACGGCGCCTTTTCGACGTTGAACGTCAGGCTGCGAAACGGGTTGCCCTTGCGAATTCGGCTGCGCAGGGTCAGGTCGGTGGAGGCGCGAATGGCCTTGGCGTTCTGCGGCGGCGCATCCAGCGTCAGGTCCGACTGCCCAGCCTGGAGTGAGGTGAAGCGGATCATCGCCTCGGGCACGAAGCTGAGCTCGATGCGATCCAGGTAGGCCTCGCCTCGATGGCGAGTCACCGGTGGCGACCAGTCGTAGCCGGGGCGACGGGTGAACACCGCACCCTGGTCGCGGGTATAGCTTTGCAGCACGAACGGCCCGGAGCCTACGGGGTGCTCGGCGATCGACTTGGGTGCTTCGAGGATCTGCTTGGGCGAAATCATCCCCAGCCAGGACTGCGCGAGCACGTCGAGAAACGGCGAATAGGGTTCGCGCAAAGTCGCCTGGAAGGTGTACTCGTCGATCACTCGACCCTGGTCATACGGTGCGATATAGGCTGCCGCCAAGGGCGACTTGGTCGCGGGATCGCGCATGTGTTCCAGGTTGATCTTCACCGCCTGGGCATTGAATTTCTCCCCGTCGCTGAAGGTCACGCCCTCGCGCAGGTGAAAGGTGTAGGTCCTGCCGTCTTCGGACACTTCCCAGGACTTTGCCAGCCAGGGCGAGACCCTGCCCTCCTCGTCCTGGTAAACCAGGCAGTCGTACAACACTCGCCCCAACCACTGCACGTTGCCATGGGAAATCGAATGGACGTCGAAGGTGCCGGTGTCGGCGGCCGTGGTCACGCGCAGCGTCCCGCCGCGCTTGCCGGGTTCCTCTTCGTGGTAGTCGGAAGCGGGGTAGCTGATCAGATCGCCATTGACGATACCGTCGGTGCTCGGTGCCTGCGCCACCGGCGTGGCTGGCGCATCGGTAGCGGGCGAGCAGGCCGAGAGCGTGAACAGCACGCCGATCAAGGCGCAGCCGAAGAAGGTCGAGGTCATGGGTCGGGCAGCCATCAGAAGTTGTAGGTCACGCCGGTGAACGCACCGAAGCCGTCCCCCGGATACAGCGCTGCGGTGTCCTGCCCCTGAGCGTTGTAGCCCGGTACGATGGCGGTCACGTAATCCTTGTCGCCGAGGTTTTTCAGGTCCACGTAGGCCTGCCACTTCTTGCTCGGCGCGTCGTATCCCAGGCGTGCGCCGAAGATCGTGTACGACGGTGCGTTGAACGTGTTGGCGTAGTCCACCGCCGTACTCGACGCGGAGCGAACGTTGACGCCGGCGTAGAAACCATTGGCGTACTGGTATTGCAGTTCGGCCTGGTAGATATGCTTGGGCAGGCCCGGTAACTCGTTCTTGCTGAAGGCAGGGTCGTGGCGGTAGTAAAAGTCGTTGAGGGTGTAGGCCTGGCGCCAGCTGAGTACATCACCGTTGCTGCCCTGCCAGAGCTTGGTGGTCAGGCCCGCTTCGATACCTTGGTGGATGGTCGGGGTGGCATTGGATGTCGAGACAATCGCCGCGCTGGTGCCGGTGGCGGCGGCAATCTGGGTGGTCAGCAACTCGTTCTTGACCCAGGAGCGGTACAGCACCAGGCTGCCGTCGAAACGCTCGGACTGGCCGCGGACACCGAATTCCACGGTGTTCGCGGTTTGTGGTACCAGCGGCTTGATGTAGTTGTTGGTCACCCCGGAGTTGGAGATCGACCACGAACTGGGCGGATCGACGGAGCGGCTGACGTTGCCGAACACTTGCAAGTTTGGGGTCAGTTCAAAACGCAGTCCCGCACGCGGTGCCAGGGACCAGTCGTCGTAGTCGTAGCGCGTGGGAAAGCCGCTGGTGTTGGGCCGATCGCTGAAAGACACGTCGATGTCGCGCTTGATCTGGATCGCCGAGACGCCGGTGGTCAGGTACAACCGATCGGTCAGGCCCAGGTCGTTGCCGACGGTGAACACATGGTCGAAGGAGCCGTCGTACTTGACGTTTTTCTGCAGGAGCCCAAGGTCCTTGTCGCCGCGATAGGTCTTGGCGCCTGCGTTCAAGTGCTCGGTGCTGGTGAAGCCCAGGGTGGTAGTGCTGTCGAGGCCGAACAGTTGGTCGTAGCGGGTGTATTTGAGCGATGCGTTGATGTCGCTCCAGTCCCAGTAGTTGGGGTTGA
The DNA here is from genome assembly GCF_014235765.1 of Pseudomonas baltica. Lineage (GTDB taxonomy): Bacteria > Pseudomonadota > Gammaproteobacteria > Pseudomonadales > Pseudomonadaceae > Aquipseudomonas > Aquipseudomonas baltica. Next base: position 226,144 of record NZ_JACMYH010000001.1, on the reverse strand, counting down.
CCGTGCTGCGACGGTTCAAGATCTGCGGATAGTCGTGGTACCCAACGCCGAATTCCAGGGTGGCGTCGTCGTCGAAGGTGTAGGTGGTCTTGCTGGCTACCCAGGTTGAGCCGCGTTTGGTCGAGTCGCCGCGGCTGGCGCGCGTGGCCGCGTTGGTCTGGGTGCTGTCGTGCTTGAGCTGGGCGCGCGTCAGCGCACCGGCGTTCTCGTGAAATTCCTCGCGGTAGCGCACGATCAGACGCGTCTGAAGTTTCGGATTGAACCGGTAGCCGAAGTTACCCACGACTCCCTTGGACTTGCTGAAGGTGTAATCCTGATAACCATCGCGTCGAGCGTTGTCGACGCTGACGAAATAGTCTGCATCACCGACCACACCGCCGGTGCGAAGGGTCTGTTTCTGCCAACCGAAACTGCCACCTTCCAGTTTGATCTGGCTGCCCGGCGCGCTGTAGCCGGTATGGGTGATGAAATTGATGCCGCCACCCAGAGACAAGGCGCCGTACTCGAAGGCATTGGCGCCACGCAGGATCTCGGTGTACTGCAAGCCCTGCCCGTCCAGCAGCTCGTACGGCGTACCGCCGGCGCCGGTCAACGCCAATCCGTCGAAGAGAAACTTGGTGCCCTCGCGAAAGTAACCCGGAGACGCGTTGGCGCCGGAGCCGCGGATGGAAATCTTGACCGCGTCGTTGCCACCGGCCGACTGCGCGTACACCCCTGGCTGGTAAGCCAGGGTGTCTTCGAGGCTGGCGGAGCGCCCTTTGTCGACCTCGGCCTGTTCGACCAGGCTGGTGCCCCCGGGTACTTCCTTGAGCTGCGCACGGGATTGCTCGACCGGTGTCGCCTTGGCGGCCTGCACAGTGACCGTTTGCAAGCGTTGCTCTGGTGTATCGGCGAAGGCAGGAGCGACAGTGAACAACAGGCAGGCACTCAGGCCTGAAGCGAATTCGGTATAGCGATAGGCGGTACTGCGCCGACTGTTCAACGACGGCGTATAGGCATGTAACTTCAAATGTGTTGCTCCCACCCAATGAATATAAGGCGAGCTTCTATTGGTATAGTCGGACTCGAGTGATGAGGTCTGCGACGTCATCGATAACGTTGTAGATTGCAGTGTTCGTGCCAATCGCCAAGTGCCCTGAACAGGGAATTTCATTGATATCAGGTAGCGGCTGGATGTTTGAAATGGCCGCAACTGCTTAATGACTGCTGTTCCAGCAACACTTATCATCGTTATGGGAGCGGGCTCTGCCCGCGAAGAAGGTCCCGCAATACACCAGACACACCGCAGCGCCCTTTTCGCGGCCGATGACCGCTCCTACCGCGATAGGCAAATGACCCTGTAGGAGCGGTCCGTGGCCGCGAAGGGCGCGATTCGGTATGCCTGACACACCGCAGCGCCCTTTTCGCGGCCGATGACCGCTCCTATGCAGGCATCGAATCACCGGAAACTGTACTGCACCCCTGCATACGCGCCGAACCCATCCCCTGGGATGATTGCCCGCACATCATTGCCGCCGGCATTGAACGCCGGACTGATGGACGCGGCGTACTTCTCGTCCGTCAGGTTGCGCAGGTCCAGATAGACATTCCAATCCTTCTTCGGCGAGTCCCATCCCAGGATCGCGCCCCACAGATTGTAGGAGCCGGCATCCTTGGTATTGGCAAAGTCCATCGGTGTCTTGGAAGCGTAGTAGGTGTTCACCCCCACATACACGCCATTGCTGAAGTCATAACGCAGCTCAGCCTGATAGTTGTGCTTGGGAATACCCGGCAACCGATTGCTGCCGAACTGCTCGTCGTCACGGTAGAAGAAGTCGCTGTAGGTGTAGGACTGACGCAGGTGCAACGCATCGCCGTCGTTCTGGTACAGCAGAGAATCCAGACCCAGCTCCACACCCTGATGAATGGTCTTGCTGGCGTTGTATTCGGAGGTCAATGCATCGGCGCTGGAAGTCGCCTCCCTGATGATCACCGAGAGCAGTTCGTCCTGCACATGGGAGCGATAGAACGTCAGGTCCCAAGTGTTGTTGCCCAACTGCCCACGGGTACCGAACTCCAACGTATCGGCGATCTGCGGTTCGAGCTTCTGCCCACCGGAATTGAGCCCGGTGGCCGGCCCGGACGTGAACACCTGCGCACCGGACACGTAGGCCCACGATTGCTGCGCCTCAACCGTGCGACTGAGGTTACCGAACAGCTGCCAGCTGGGGTTGATCTGGTAACGCACCCCCAGCCTGGGCGCAAACTCCCAGTCGTTCTTTTCGATGGGGTTGTTGGGGTTGTCCGCCTCGCCACCCACCGGATACGACACCTTGGCCTTGCGCTGGAACTCCACGGCGGAAAGTCCTGCACTCAACCACAGTGTGTTGTCGATCCATTCGGTTTCATTGCTGGCGCTCAACACGGTATCGGAGCCTTCGTATTCGGCCTTGCGCACCAACGCGCCGGACGGCAGGTTGGCGGTGATACCGGAAGGAATCCGCACCTTGGTCTTGGCATAGGCATTCAAATGCTCGGTACGCAGCACGTTGAATCGGGTGATGCTGTTCTTGCCGAACAAAGTGTCCAGACGGTCGTATTTCAAACTGGCGGAGTAATCGCTGAAGCCCCAGGCCGTGCGATTGACACCCTGTCGCGCGTCGATTGGATAGTCGTGGTAGACCAATCCTACTTCCAGGTTGGAATCGTCATCGAAGGTGTACTGGGTCTTGCTCGCGACCCAGGTCGAGCCCGGCTGTTTGCGATGGGCGCGCACGTTCACGCTGGCCGGGTTGGCCTGCTCGGGATCGTCCTTGAGTTGCGCGCGGGTGATATAACCCGGCGTCTCGTTGTCGGTGGTTCGGTAGCGATAGTACAGACGGGATTTCAACTGCGGCGAAAACTGGTAGCCGACGTTGCCGACAAACCCGGCGCTCTTGCCTTGGGTCTGATCCTGAAAGCCGTCCGACGCCGAGTCGGTGAGGCTGACGTAATAGTCGAGCGGCCCCAGCACTTGCCCTGAACTGATCTGACGTTTTTGATAACCGTAACTACCGGCCTCGTAGCGCACTTGCAAGGGCGCGGAATTGTAGCCGGTCTTGGTCACGTAGTTGATTGCACCCCCCAGATACAACGAGCCGATATCGAAAGCATTGCCGCCGCGCCGCACTTCGGTATGACTCAGACCCAGCGGTTCGAACAGTTCGTAGGGGGTACCGCCGGGCCCGGACACCGGCAGGCCGTCGAACAGGTAAAAGATGCCGGCGCGGAAATAACCCACGCCCTTGTTGATACCCGACCCACGAATGGAAATCCGTGTGCCGTCGTTGCTGCCGCCGCCCTGGGTGGCGATTACACCGGGCTGCAGCGCGAAGATATCGGTACTGGTCGACACGCGCCCCTTTTCAACGGTCGCGGAATCGACATAGTTGACCCCGCCTGCCACTTCCTTCAAAGCCGTTTCGGCGCGTTGGTTCTCGTCCAGTCTGGCACCCTGAACAACTACGGTACTCAGTTGACTGGTCGGCTTCTGCTCGGCCGATTCGCTGACTGGTGCGGCATGCAGTTGGCCGATAAACAGCAATGTCGCCCCAGCGCCCAGCGCCGACGGCAAGCGACTGCGTGCCGTGGTTGTTGCAATGACTTCCCCGTTCATTCCCTGCTCCTGCTTGACTCATATAACACCGCCCTGAAAAAAGCCGGTGCTTATTTATTGGCAACAGGGTGATAGCAGAGAGCGTGCCAGCTATTGAGCAGTTGAAACGCGTTAAAACCGTACATTAGAGCGGCCAAGTGGCTGCCAGCACACACTTGCTGATGGACGACTGCCCAGATACGAACACTTGGACAGTATTAACGTTTGTCATTTGGCATTGACGATATTTACCTGCACGAGCAGTCATCGGCGGCGCAGGAAGACTCTCTTAACCAATCAGCGGCGCCACGCTTGAACACCAGCGTGTCACACACCCCGAAGACATCAGATCGACGATCACCGATCAAGGTACGAACCAGGCGAAACCCGACCGACTCCGCGAGCCGGCGGCTAGCGGCGTTGGCAGAAGACGTAGTCAGGTACAAACGTGTTCCAGGCAACTGGGCAATCAGTGCCGTCAATGCCTCGCGCATCAAACCCCGGCCCTGAAATGATCGGTTCGCCCAATAGCCTATTTCGTGGGAGCCATCGGCCTTGGGGGTGAAGCCGATACACCCCACCAGTTGCTGCGGGTGCTCGCGAGTCAGCAGGAAGAACTTTTTCTCCGCATCGTGGCGGACGAAATCGCTCTGCGCTCGCTGCAGGGTGTCCAGCGTATCGGTCAGCTCCCAGCGTGGCCGGCTCCAAACCAGAAACAGACGATGGGTTTCGTAACTCGCGTTCAAGGCATCCGCCAAGAGCTGTGCCAGGGCAACATTCGGGGCGACTATTTCAAGATGTGGCGTCAGCAGCGGTGTCTGCACATCCATGAACTGAACCTTGCCCTGCCCGCTTTGTAGTTCAAACGCTTTGAATTCCGTTTCCTGCATGTGATCGCCTCGTCCTGGATCGGTCCGCGTAACGTCCGTGTGAGTGGTGCACCAAAGCCATTCGGCGCCCGATGCGCCATGCAGAATCGGTCAATCAAAACCGAAACGCAACGCCAGTGGTGACATTGAACGCATCGCCCGGATAGAAGTTGGCGGAATCCTGCCCGCGGGCGTCGTAGGTGGTGTTGGCTGCGGTGGCGTAGCGTTCGTCGGTCAGGTTGCGCATGTCCAGGAACACGTCCCAGCGTCTGCTCGGGGCTTCGAAGCCTATGCGGGCGCCGAGAATGGTGTAGGACGGTGCGCTGAAACTGTTGGCGTAGTCGACGAAATAGCTAGAGGCCGAACGCAGGTTGAGCTGGGCGTAAAAGCCTCCGGCCTGCTGGTACTGAAGCTCGGCCTGGTACACGTGGCGTGGCAGGCTGGGCAGTTCGTTGCCGCCGAAGGTGTTGTCGTGGCGATAGTAGAAATCGTTGAAGGTGTAGGCTTGGCGCAGGTTCAGGGTGTCGCCGTTGTCGCCTTCCCACAGCAGTGCATTCAAGCCCGCCTCGACGCCTTGGTGAATGGTCGGGCTGGCGTTGGACGAAGCCACCAGTTGGTCTTGACTGGCGGAGGCCTGACGCACCACCACGGACAGAATCTCGTCATCGATCCACGAGCGATAGAAGGTCAGGCTGCCATCGAAAATCCCGGCACTGGCACGTACGCCCAGCTCGGCCGTGGTGGCCTTCTGTGGTTTGACGTCGCGTATGAACGGCGAGCCGGTGCTGCCCAGCTGCCAGGTCACGGGCGGGTCGATGGAGCGGCTGACGTTGCCGAACAGCTGGATGTCTGGAGTCAGTTCGTAACGAAGGCCCAGCCGCGGAGCGGTGTCCCATTCGGAGTAGTTCACGCCATCGGGAAACTCGCTGGTGTTCACCCCGGTGGTGTATTCGATCTCGGCCTTGCGCTTGATGTTGATGAAAGAAAGCCCCGTGGACAGCCAGGTTCTGTCGTTGAGCTGCAACTCGTTGCCCAGCGCCAGCACGCTGTCGCGCGAGCCGGTGTACTTTGTGTACTGCAACAGTTGCCCGGTACTGCGGCTGTGGGATTTGACATCGCCCAGGTAGGCCAGGGTATTGCTGAAGGTGATGCTGCTGTCGCTGGGCAGGCCGAACAGCTCATCATGGGCGCGGCGATAGCGCAGCACCACGCTGGTGTCCTTCGAGCGCCAGTCCTGCGGCGAGACCGAATACCGCCAGCCGTTGAGCAACGGGTAGTCGTTGTAACCCAGGCCCACTTCCAGGGTCGAGTCGTCGTCGAACCTGTAGGTGGTGTTGCTGCCCAGCAAGGTGGTGCCATCCTTCTTGCGACCAGTGGGGACGTCGTTGCTGCGCGGATCGTGCTTGAGCTGGGCTCGAGTCAGGGTGTTGCCGTTGGTGAGCTGTTCTTCGCGGTAGCGCAGGAAGAAACGCGTTTCCAGTTTGGGGCTGAACACATGGCCGAAGTTGGCAATCAGGTCGCGGCCCTTGTTGGCCGTGTTGTCCTGATAGCCGTCGCGTTCGTTGTGCAGCACGCTGACGTAGTAGTCGCTGTCGCCGACCACGCCACCGGTACTCAGTTGCTGCTTGCGGTAGCCGAAACTGCCGACTTCGAACCGTGCGTAGTTGCCTGGGGACGTGCGTCCGGTACGGCTGACGAAGTTGATCGCGCCACCCAGCGACAGCGCCGTGTGCTTGAAGGCGTTGGCGCCGTACAGCACTTCGGTGTGATCGACTGCGGCCATGTTCAGCAGGTCTTCCTGAGTGCCGCCCGGCCCGGTGATCGGCAGTCCGTCGTAGAGGAATTTGATGCCCAGGGCATAGCCCTGATAGAAGGTATTCAAACCCGAACCGCGAATCGAAATCTTGTTGGCACCGGTGCCGCTGGTGGCCTGCGCGAACACCCCCGGTTGTAGCGCAAGTACGTCTTCGGCATTGGAGGCACGGCCTTTCTCGACTTCTTTCATGTCGACGACCGCGGTGGTACCGGGGGTCTTGTCCAGTTCGACCTTGGCCTTTTGCGCTTCGCTGCGCGCCGCGCCCGTCACCATCACCGTGGACAGCTGGGTATCCTCCGCGTGGGCCAGACCCAAACTGGTGGCGGTGAACAATGTCACGCTGCTCGATACAAAAGCGCGATATGAACCACTGGGCTTGCGGCCCGATGTTGAACCCATGAATGAAGCTCCTGAACGCTACGAAAAGAGAAGGAGCCTCTATTCGTATAGTCGCGCTCGCAGGGGGCTTCAGCAGCTATCGTGCCAAAGGTAAAACCCCATAGGCTGGGCTCGCGATAGCAGCGCAGCGATCGTTATCGTGCAACCTGTCCTTCTGCTGTTGGCTCAGCGACAGTACCGGCGGTGCAAAGGGATCGGTCGGGACACATGCGGCACCAGAACAACACTTGACCCTCATGCAATTGATCCAGAAAATCCTCCCAAAAAGGGAGATCCGCATTTATCATGAGAGTCATTGCCAAGCGAACATTGCGGGAATTCTGGGAGCGGAGCGGACACGGTGACGCGCAACGGCCGTTGATCGAGTGGCACAATCTCATGATCAACGCCAACTGGCTTACCCCTCAGGCGCTAAAAGCTGAGATCGGCACAGCGAGCATCATCAAAGCAGGCAGGGTCGTTTTCAACATAGCAGGCAACAAATATCGCCTGGTCGTAGCGATCGACTACAACCACCAGATTGCATGGTTGAAGTTCGTTGGCACTCATGCCCAGTATGACCAGATCGACGTGGAGACCATCTGATGAATCTCAAACCCATCCGTAGCGAGACAGACCTTCAGAAGGCATTTGTTCGCATGGAGGAGCTGTGGGGTGCGCAGCCCGGTACTGCTAGTGCCGACGAATTGGAAGTCCTCGCGATACTTATCGAGAAATACGAGGACCAGCATTACCCTATCGGCCCGTCCAATCCTATCGAAGCGATAAAATTTCGAATGGACCAGCAAGGCCTGAGTATGCGCGATCTGGAGCCCTTCATCGGCTCGAGTGGGCGTGTGTCTGAGGTATTGAATGCCAAACGCTCCTTGAGTCTTGCGATGATCAAGCGCCTGCATGTCGGGATGAACATTCCCTACGAAAGCCTACTGGGCTAGCCTTTCTTCAGTCGAATGTTACTGGCTTCGAATCGCATATTCGTAGCCCAAGAAAAAGCCCGCGATGACCAGGTCAGCGCGGGCTTTTCTATAACCGTGGTATTGCGGGCGGTTGATTAGACCGCAGCAACAACCTTGGCAGGTGGCTGAGTGCGACGACCCAGTACACCGGCACCGGCCGATACCAGACCCGAGATCACCAGGGTGATCAGCAGGATCCAGGCGCCTTGCGAAACACGCTTGGCAGCCACTTCGGCAGCTTCACGGGCTTTCTGCTCGGCCTGAGCCTTCAGCTCTTGATACTTGGCGTAAGCCTGACGATAGCTGGCCTGAGCCTGATCGACGATCTGGTTGGCTTCGGCGTCGGTCTTGTTGCCACGAGCCTTGATCAGGTTGACCAGTGCTTGACGGTCGGCAGCATCCCAAGCCTGGTCACCCTTGGCCTTGATGCGGTCCATCAGACCACCCAACTGGTTGTCGGCTTGCTGAGGATTCTCGGCGCTGCGCTGAGCAGTGTTCTGAGCATCCTGCTGAGTAGCCTGAGCTTCCTGCTTGACGTTGTCCGGGTTCAGTTCGGCTTTGCCGGTCTGACGCATGGCCAACTCGATTTCACCCTGGATATCGTCCAGGTTGAAGTCGATGCCCTGTGCGCGCAGTTGATCCTGGATCTTGTCGCCCAGCGCTGGAGCCACCTGGGCGATACCGCTGCCCAGCGCCGACATGCCGCTGCCGGCCAGGTTCAGGCCGCCACGGACGACACCGGTGACTGCACTGGACACCAGGTAGACGGTGATCAGCGAAACGCTTGCCCATACCAGCAGACCGTGGAACGCGCCTTCGCGCTGTGCCAGACGACCCGCAGCCCAACCACCTACGAACAGCGAAATGACGGCGCTGACGACCACCCAGATGCCGGCACCGGTGCCAATCCCGGACAGCGGATTGGCTTCCTGCATCGGATCGATGGTGGCCGTACCGATGGCCGTGCCCAGCAGGTTCAACAACAGCGAAACAACCATGGCCAGTACCACACCGGCCAGAATGGCACTCCACGAAATTCGCTTGAGCAACGGCGCGGTCGTGGCGTGGTCATGGTAGACCGGGGTGGTGTAGCCGTCTGGAGCGATACGGTCATCGCGGATCATGATGGTAGTCCTTGGGGTCAATGGCAGAGCGGGTACGAGCACCCGCTTACTGCAATGACCCAGGCGCAAGTGAAAAAGTTTGAAAAAAACCCTGAATATCTTTTTACGTACGAATGTGCCATATCGTCCGCCATCGGTAGCCTGTCACCTTTGCGCTGAGTAGTATGCCGCTACAAGCCCTTCAATTTTCACGTATTGCAGCCCCGAGCACATGATGAGCACAGACCTGGACACGCTGTTCGACCGCACCGGCACCAGCAGCACCAAATGGAGCCGCTACCCGGAAGACGTACTGCCCATGTGGGTGGCCGACATGGATTTTGCTGCGCCACCGGCAGTCATCGAACGACTGCAGGCGCGGCTGGCGCACCCTGTCCTGGGTTACAGCATGCCGTCCGAAGCGCTGCGTCAGGTGCTGGTCGATTACCTGCGCGATCACTATGACTGGCAGGTGCAGACGCAGGACATCGTGGTCCTGCCGGGCGTGGTGCCGGGGGTCAACATGGCCCTGCATGGTCTGGTGGCCGAAGGCGCCGGTGTGGTGGTGCATACGCCAAACTACCCGCCGCTGCGCGAAGCGGCCGGGCACTGGAAGATGCGCAGCATCGAAGTCCCGCTGACCGCCGATGCGCAAGGTGAATGGTCGTGCGACCCACACCGCCTGCAACAGTCGCTGGGCGACAGCGCAGCGTTCATTCTCAGCAATCCACACAATCCGCTGGGCAAGACTTATTCGCGCGACGAACTCCAGGCCATCGCCGACACCTGCGTAGCGCAGAATGTGTTGATCATCAGCGACGAGATCCATGCCGACCTGCAGTTCGACGGCCGCCGTCATGTCCCGATTGCCTCGCTGTCGCCTGAGGTCGCCGAGCGCACCATCACCCTCATGTCAGCCAGCAAGACCTACAACGTGGCTGGGTTGAAGACGGCCTTCGCAGTGATTCAGAATGCTGAGTTGCGCGCGCGCTTCGATGCTGCGCGGGTGGGCATGGTCGACAGCGTCAACCCGCTGGGCATGGAGGCTACCCACGCCGCGTATGCGCAGCCAGGCGAGTGGCTGCAGCAGTTGAAAATCTACCTGCAGGGTAACCGCGACTATCTGCTGGAAACGATTCGCGCGCGCCTGCCGGGCATCGTCGTCCATGCGCCGCAAAGTACCTACCTGGCTTGGCTGGACTGCTCGGCCTTGGGCCTGGACAATCCTCACCGCTTTTTCCTTCAACAGGCGCGCGTGGGGTTGAGCGCCGGCACGGATTTCGGCGAAGGCCTGGAACAGTTCGTGCGGCTCAATTTCGGCTGCCCGCGCTCACTGCTGACCGAAGGCCTCGCCCGCATCGAACGCAGCCTGCAAAACCGCCCCTTGTAGCAGCGGCGCAAGCCGCGTCCGGCCTCGACGCGTTCACCCAGACACACCGCAGGCACAGCCGACGCGGCTCGCACAGCAGCTACACGCACAGCAGCCGCATCCGCACCCGACGCACCCCCTGTAGCAGCGGCGCGAGCCGCGTCCGGCTTCAACCCATTCACCCAGACACACCGCAGGTACCGCCGACGCGGCTCGCGCCGCTGCTACACGCACAGCAGCCGCATCCGCACCCGACGCACCCCCTGTAGCAGCGGCGCGAGCCGCGTCCGGCCTCGACGCGTTCACCCAGACACACCGCAGGCACCGCCGACGCGGCTCGCGCTGCTGCTACACGCACAGCAGCCGCATCCGCACCCGACGCACCCCCTGTAGCAGCGGCGCAAGCCGCGTCCGGCTTCAACCCATTCACCCAGACACACCGCAGGTACCGCCGACGCGGCTCGCGCCGCTGCTACACGCACAGCAGCCGTATCCGCACCCAACGCACCCCCTGTAGCAGCGGCGCAAGCCGCGTCCGGCTTCAACCCATTCACCCAGGCACACCACAGCACCGCCGGGGCGGATACCGTATATCCAATGCATTGGCGAGCGCGGCGCCCGAGGCGGTGTTGTCGAACACACACCAGACCTCGGCGTCTGCGGCGGCCTCAGCCAGAATCACGCGCAAGCGTGAGAGATATTCGGCGTCGTACGCGTCGTGGTAGATGCGCGGCGAGCCATGCAGCCGCCAATATCGGAAGCCGCGCCAGCCACCGGGGGTGGGGTCGGTGGCGATGCGCGAAGGATCGACAGCCGCCTGCGCAATGCGCTGTGCCTGCAGCAGCGGCTCGGCCTCGACCCAGGAAGGGTGACGAGGCTCGACCACCACCGGCCCGACAAATCGCTCGCGCAGGCAACTGAAAAAGTCCTCGGCAACCTGAGCGTCGAACACCAGCGAAGGCGGCAACTGCACCAGCAGGCAACCGAGCTTGTCGCCAAGCTGTCCGCACTGCGCCTGGAATTCGTCCAAGGCCACAGCGCACTCTTCAAGCCGCTGAACATGAGTGATCTGTTTGGGTACCTTGACCGAGAAACTGAAATCATCGGGCACCGAAGCCGCCCATCGCGCATAGGTCTGCGGCCGATGCGGACGGTAGAACGAACTGTTGATCTCGACACAGTTCAACTTCGACGCGTAGCGCTGCAGATGGGTACCGTCAGCCGCGAAGCGCTCGGCATGTTCGCGTGACAGGCTCCAGCCGGCGCAGCCTACCCGTATGGAGTGACTGTTCAAAACAGCACCCCGCCCGCCTCGCGCATGAAAATCTCGACGGTTTTGGGCCCGACACCCTCGAACGCTTCCAGCTTGCGTTCGAAGTCACGGCGATCCGTGCTTGCCGCGCGCATCCCACCGATCGTACCGTCATACTCGGCTTGCAGTTTTTTCGCCAAGGCGCTCAAGCGCGTTGCGGTACTTTCGTCATAGCGCACGTAATGCGCCTCGCCCAGCATGGCCACCAATTCGCGGTGCGTGCAATTGCTCAGCTTGCGGGGCGTGTCGCGGTTATGTTTGTCGACCAGCACCCGATAGGCCTCCACGGCAATGTCCGCCTGGATCCGCTTGCCCATCAGAAAGCTGGCCAACAACCATTTGAACAGGCCGTGTTGCTCGTTGATGTCGATACCCAGTTCATGGGCGGTAGCGTGCTTGCTCATCGGCTGGGTCCCCCATCGGCGTCATGCAGGTAAGGTTAGGTAGACGCTGGCCACGGCCGACAGGTTCGATCCGCCTGCATGCCAGTCGACCCCAGCCAGCGCCCGCGAACGGCGCCGCGACGCGCGGACCGTGCCGTCCCGCTCATTCGCCGCTACAATGGCGGCCTTGACCGTGATGACTCAGACCAGAAAAACATGTCCCTGCCCAAGCACCACCTCGAACTGCTCAGCCCCGCACGCGACGTCGCCATCGCCCGCGAAGCCATCCTGCACGGCGCCGATGCCATCTACATAGGCGGCCCCAGCTTCGGCGCGCGTCACAACGCCAGCAACGAGCTGAGCGACATCGCCGAGTTGGTGACCTTCGCTCGCCGCTATCACGCGCGAGTGTTCACCACGCTCAACACCATCCTGCACGACAACGAACTGGAGCCAGCGCGCAAGCTGATCCACCAGCTGTACGACGCCGGGGTGGACGCCTTGATCGTGCAGGACCTGGGCGTCATGGAACTGGACATTCCACCGATCGAACTGCACGCCAGCACCCAGACCGACATCCGCACCCTGGCTCGGGCCAAGTTTCTCGACCAAGCCGGGTTCTCCCAACTGGTGCTGGCGCGCGAACTGGACCTGAGCGAGATCCGCGCGATTGCCGCGGAAACCGACGCGGCCATCGAGTTCTTCATTCACGGCGCCCTGTGCGTGGCTTTCTCCGGTCAATGCAACATCTCCCATGCCCACACCGGACGCAGCGCCAACCGTGGCGACTGCTCCCAGGCCTGCCGCCTGCCCTACACCCTCAAGGATGACCAGGGTCGCGTGGTGGCTTATGAAAAACACCTGCTGTCGATGAAAGACAACAACCAGAGCGCCAACATTCGTGCGCTGGTCGAAGCCGGCGTGCGTTCGTTCAAGATCGAGGGCCGCTACAAGGACATGGGCTATGTGAAGAACATCACTGCCTACTACCGCCAGCGCCTGGACGACGTATTGGAAGACCGCCCGGACCTGGCCCGCGCCTCCAGCGGCCGCACTGCGCACTTTTTCGTACCAGACCCGGACAAGACTTTTCACCGCGGCAGCACCGATTATTTCGTCAGCGAGCGCAAGATCGACATCGGCGCGTTCGACTCGCCGACCTTCACCGGCCTGCCGGTGGGGCTGGTGGAGAAAGTCGGCAAGCGCGACATGCTGGTGGTCAGCGAGCAGCCACTGTCCAACGGCGATGGTCTGAACGTGCTGGTCAAGCGCGAAGTCGTGGGCTTTCGCGCCAACATCGCCGAGCTCAAGGGCGAGTTCGAAGAGGACGGCCACAAGCGCTACCGCTATCGCGTCGAGCCCAATGAGATGCCTGCAGGTCTGTTTCAGCTACGGCCCAACCACCCGCTCAACCGTAACCTGGACCACAACTGGCAGCAGGCACTGCAGAAGACGTCCGCCGAGCGACGCATAGGCCTGGCCTGGCTCGCTCAGCTGACCGAGCAGCGCCTGCAACTGACCGCTACCAGCGAGGAAGGTGTGCGCGTGGACGTTGCGCTGGAAGGCCCGTTCGGCCCGGCCAACAAACCCGAGCAGGCCCTGGAGCAGCTGCATGACCTGCTGGGTCAACTGGGCACCACCCAGTACCATGCGACGGCCATCGAACTGGATGCGCCGCAGGCGTTCTTCATTCCCAACTCGCAGCTCAAGGCGTTGCGCCGCGAGGCCATCGAGGCGCTGACGGCCGCGCGTGTCCAGGCCCATCCTCGTGGCAGCCGCAAGGCCGAAACGACGCCGCCGCCGGTTTATCCGGAATCGCACCTGTCGTTCCTGGCCAACGTGTACAACCAGAAGGCCCGCGACTTCTACCTTCGGCACGGGGTCGAGCTGATCGATGCCGCGTACGAGGCCCATGAAGAACTGGGCGAAGTGCCGGTGATGATCACCAAACACTGCCTGCGTTTCTCGTTCAACCTGTGCCCCAAGCAGGCCAAGGGGGTGACAGGCGTGAAAACCAAGGTCGCGCCCATGCAGCTGATTCACGGCGATGAAGTGTTGACGCTCAAGTTCGACTGCAAACCGTGCGAGATGCATGTGATCGGCAAGATGAAGGGGCATATCCTCGACCTGCCGTTGCCGGGTAGCGGGGTCCATGTGGTCGGTCAGATCAGCCCGCAGGACTTGATGAAGACCATCCGCCGCGCCCCGCATTGACAGTGACTCGACTGCGCGCACTCTGGCCCAGCCGCCAACCGATCAACGCTCGAGAAAAATGGCGCGCCTGCATTGGCGCGGCACTGGGCGTGCTGGTGGTCTGCACCTTAGCGGCGTTGGGCCTGCAAGGACACTGGGCTGCCGAACATGGCGCACTGGGACTGGCCATCGTGGCGCCCATCGGCGCCAGCGCGGTGCTGGTGTTTGCCCTTCCCGCAAGCCCGCTGGCACAGCCTTGGTCGGTGGCGGGCGGCAACACCCTGAGCGCGCTGGTGGGCATTGCTTGCGTCAAGTGGATCCCCGATCCCACGTTCGCTGCGGCCCTTGCAGTTGGCCTGGCGATCGCACTGATGCTCGCGGCCCGCTGCCTGCATCCACCCGGCGGCGCGGCAGCGCTGCTCATGGTGGTGATGGGCTGCGAGCAGTTCACCTACGCGGTGAATCCGGTGCTGATCGATTCGCTGCTGCTGGTCGCCGCCGGGCTGATCTACAACAACCTGACACGTCGGCCATGGCCCCATGTACCCGCCACCAGCACGCCGTCCGGCCCCAGCCGTTTCAGCCATGCCGACCTCGACGCCGCACTGGTGCATTACAACCAAGTGCTGGACGTCGATCGCAACGATCTGCAGGCACTGCTCGAGCACGCCGAGGCATCAGCGTACCAGCGCAACATGGGTGAGCTGCGCTGCGCCGAAGTCATGAGCCGCGAACCGATCACCGCTCGCCAGGAAATGCCGCTGCGCGATGCCTGGGCGCTGATGCGCAAACACAAGATCAAGGCACTGCCGGTTATCGACCGACAGCGTCATCTGCTGGGCATTGTCACAGTGGCCGATTTCATGCAGCAACTGGATCTGGATGCCCATGACGGTGTGGCCTGGCACCTGCGCGCCCTTCTGCGACCCCGCCGGAATCAGCCGACGACGAGCATCGTCGGGCAGATCATGACGCGTTCAGTGCGCGTAGCCAGCGCGGACCGCCTGCTGACCGAGTTGGTGCCGGTGTTCTCGGAAAATGGCCACCGACATATCCCCATCATCGACAGCGAACGCCATCTGGTCGGCATCATCACCCAGTCCGATCTGATCCGCGCGCTGTACCGGGCCGTGAGGGCCTAGCGCACGGCGCCTTCGTCACTTCGATGTCGGTCAGCCCCATCCGCGCCGCCTGCTCGAGAACCTGCTCGTCGGTGTCCTCTGCAGTGGGCATCACCAGGCTGTTTTCGCCGTCGCCGAAATGCAATTGCAACAGATGCATCACGATACTGTGAAGACTCTGTTCGACCTCGTCCGGCGGGGTCCAGTTGCGCGGGGCGCCGTTGAACAGGTATCGCACGGTTGCAGTTGCCATTGGCCAAATCCTCTCGATGGTGGGCGCGAGCCCGTTCTGGAAGGCCGCAAAGGGTCGGTCCTGAAGGAAATGACTGGGGTGATGCGCCAGCGTTCCATCCGACCCAAAGCGTACCAGACGCGGATTGTCTTGAACGTCTGCGGCCAAGTGCTTTCTGAAAACAGAACCGGGCAATGCGATGCGTTGCGTCCCTATACCTGCTGGAGAAGTTTGCATGAAGATCTTGATGGTTTTGACGTCCCACGATCAACTGGGCGATACCGGCAAGAAAACCGGCTTCTGGCTGGAAGAATTCGCCGCACCCTACTATGCCTTCATCGATGCAGGCGCCGAAGTGACCCTGGTCTCGCCCAAGGGTGGCCAGCCACCGCTGGACCCCAAGAGCGACGAGCCGGATGCGCAGACCGACGCTACCCGCCGCTTCGCTCAGGATACGCAGGCTCAAAAAGTCCTCGCGGATACCTTTCCCCTCGGCGAGGCCGACCCGTACGACTTCGATGCCGTGTTCTACCCAGGCGGCCACGGACCACTGTGGGACCTGGCCGAAGACACCGATTCGAAGACCATCATCGAAGCCTTCTACGCCGCCAACAAACCTGTTGCGGCTGTGTGCCATGCGCCTGGGGTGTTCAAGAACGTCAAGTCGCCGGACGGCGATTCCATCGTCAAGGGCAAGAAGGTCACCGGCTTCACCAACTCCGAAGAAGAGGCGGTCGGGCTGACGGATGTAGTGCCGTTCCTGGTCGAAGACATGCTCAAGGCCAATGGCGGCGAGTACTCCAAAGGGCCGGACTGGGGCAGCTATGTGGTCGAAGACGGTCACCTGATCACTGGCCAGAACCCTGCGTCTTCCGAAGCCGCCGCACAGGCGCTGATCAAGCGCCTGCAACAGGAAGAAAGCGCCTGATTGGTATCTGCCTGATACCCTGCGCCACCACTTTCGCGGGCAGAGCCCGCTCCCACACATGAGCTGATCCCCTGTGGGAGCGGGCTCTGCCCGCGAAGCTTTACACGGTCTATCTGACGCACCACTGCGCCTTACTTGCATTTGAGGCGGTTAGACGCCCCTCGCCATAACGATTTCCAATCCTCACGTTATATCGTAACATTAGCATCCCGATTTATTTTTGGATGCATGCCCATGGCCGACGCCGCCGCTTCACCACCCTTCCCCGGCTCGCTTTCCGCTGCCTCGACCCAGGCGGTGTCACGCACCCGCATGCTCGCGATCGACGCATTGCGTGGACTGGTCATGCTTTTCATGCTCGTCGACCATGTCCGGGAAACCTTCTTCCTCCACGTGCAAGTCAGCGACCCCATGGATCCGCTGAATACCCCGCCCGAGTTGTTCTTCACCCGTATCAGCAGCATGGTCTGCGCGCCTGTGTTCGTCTTTCTCACCGGCCTTTCCGCCTGGCTGTACGGGCAGTCTCACAGCCCTCGGGAAGTGTCGATTTTCCTGTTGAAACGCGGCCTGTTCCTGGTTTTCCTCGAACTCACCCTGGTCAACTTTGCCTGGAACGCGACACTGGTTCCGACCACCCTGTGGCTGCAAGTGATCTGGGCCATCGGCCTGAGCATGATCGCACTGGCGGCACTCATTCACATGCCGCTCACCGCCCTGGCGATCGTGGGCGCAGTCATCGTCGCCGGGCACAATCTGCTGGACGGCATCGTCCTGACCGCCGACTCACCATTCTTCGAGATCTGGTCGATCCTGCACCAGCGCGCTTTTCTGGAAATCACCGAATACACTCGCGCCCGCACCACCTACCCCATCCTTCCGTGGATCGGCCTGATCGCCCTGGGCTATTGCACCGGCCCTTGGTTCGCCCGCGGCGCCGACCCGGCACGACGCCAGCGCCTGCTACTCAATTGGGGGATTGGCCTGATCCTGGGCTTCATCGCCATTCGCTATCTCAATGGCTACGGCGAAAAACCCTGGAGCGTGCTGGACGACAACGTGCGTACCTTCATGAGCTTCATGTCGCTGACCAAATACCCGCCGTCGCTGCTGTACCTGATGCCGACCATGGGCGCAGGCTTGCTGCTGCTTGCGTTGTTCCAGCGCCTCGAAGGGCGGAAAGTGCTCGAGGTGCTGTCGCGCTACGGTGGCGCACCGATGTTTTTCTACGTGCTGCACCTGCTGGTGCTCAAGGCGATGTACCTGCTCGCCGTGCAGATCTGGGGTTTGAACCAGGGCAAGTACTACGGTTTCGACAGCTTGGGCGGAATCTGGCTGTGGACTGCGGTGCTGGCCATTGCCTTGTACTTTCCCACTCGTTGGTTTGCGCACCTCAAGCAGCGTCGGCGCGACATCGGCTGGCTGAAGTACTTCTGAGCGCGTTCGAATCGCGCCTGCGCTACCGCTTGAACCGGGTAGACGACCGTTGATCGCCACCCCGCTCTCTTGCGCCGATATTTGAACGCACAGATGCACTTTAACGACGCTGAGGCAGTCCGACCGGAAGGCGTGGTATCACTATCACAATGATGTCAAAATGACATCGAGTGACAGGAGGTCGCCGTTTCTCGTCCTTGTCTGGGTCCTTCACATGCTCGCAGCTGTCCCTGAAAAAGATTCAAAGCACACCGCTCTTCAAGGTCTGGTTCAGGCGGCAGCGGCCATCACCCACTGTTGCGGCGCCCTGCTCATCGAAGGCGCACCCGGCGCCTGGCACGTGACTGCCGCCTGCGGCACAACGCGCGAAGTGCCGGTCGATGCCGCCACCGAGTCCTGGCTGCGCATGCTGATGTCCTACGGCGACGTGGTCGACATCGGCGACGGCTCGCCTTTCATCCACTCGATCCCGGATTTCCTTGGTTCGCTGGCGGACACCTACCGCGTGTGCATCGCCGTCAAAGACCACAGCGACGCGCTCGTCGGTATCGTTCTGCTGGCGCTGACGCCACCGTTCAAGTTGCTCAGCGCCGCCCAGATCTACGCACTCAAGACTCACTCCGTTGCTCTCTATCACTCGGCGCCGTCCCTGCCGGTGGCCGCCAGTACCGGTCCTGCCGGAGTGATCGAGCGTCTGCGCCTGCTCGAGTCGGTGGTCGTCCATGCCAAGGATGCGATCCTGATCACCGAGGCCGAGCCGATCGACCAGCCCGGCCCGCGGATCGTCTACTGCAACCCGGCCTTCCTGGCCACCACCGGGTTCAGCCTGAAAGATATCGTCGGCAAGACGCCGCGTATCCTGCAGTGCGAGGAAACCGATCGCGGCACCCTGGATCAGATCCGCAGCGCCCTGTCCACGTGGCAGCCGATCGAAGTCGAACTGATCAACACGCGCCGTGACGGTACCCGCTTCTGGGTGCAGCTGAGCATCGTGCCGGTGGCCAACGAAAAAGGCTGGTTCACCCATTGGGTGTCCGTGCAGCGTGACATCACCGAGCGCAAGGAAGCCGAAGAAAGCCTCAAGCAGGCGCAGATCGACCGCGAGGAACAGGTAGCGCTGCGCTCGCGCCTGGTGGAGCGTGAACGAATCCAGGAAGAGCTGACCTATGCCGCCTTCCATGACGACCTGACCCGGCTGAAGAACCGCGCCTACTTCATGGCCAAGATTCAGGAAGTGTTCAACCTTGACCATGCCGAGCGCGAAGCGGCAGTGCTGTACATGGACCTGGATCGCTTCAAATACATCAACGACGGCATGGGCCACCGTGCCGGCGACATCCTGCTGCAGATCGTGGCGCAGCGGCTGGAGTCATGCCTCAACGGCAACGCCGTGCTGGCGCGCATCGGTGGCGACGAGTTCGCTATCCTCCACACCGGCAATGACTCCAAGCACGCTGCGATAGAGACCGCGCAACGGGTCATCCAGGCGCTTGGAGTCGCCGTCGACGTCGAGGGCCAGGCGATCTTCACCTCCTGCAGCGTCGGCATCGTCACACTCGACGCCGCCCACACCAGCGCCGAAGATCTGGTCCGCGATGCCGACGTCGCCATGTACGCGGCAAAGAAACGAGGCCAAGGCAAATGGACGCTGTTCGACCTGTCCATGCGCCAAGCGGCGGTCGACTTGTTGCTGATGCGCAACGCGCTGAAGCATGCACTTGCGCGGGAAGAGTTCTACCTGGTCTACCAGCCCATCTTCGCCGCCCGCTCACGCCGCATCGAAGGCGTCGAGGCACTGGTCCGCTGGCAGCACCCCGTGCTCGGCAACGTGCCGCCCGACGTGTTCATCGCAGTGGCGGAAGACATCGGCATCATTCATGAAATGGGCCGCTGGGTCATGCAGACCGCCTGTGCCGAGCTCAAGCGCTGGAACGCCAACGCGGCTTGCACACTGAAGCTCAACGTCAACGTCTCGGGTGCCGAGCTCAACCATGTCGGGTTCGTGGCAAAGGTCGCGGAAATACTGAAGGACACCTCCTTCAGCGCCCACAACCTGCAGATCGAAATCACTGAATCGGTCTTCCTCAACGAACCGGAAACCGTGGCGATCGCCCTCGCCGACCTGCGCGAGCTGGGCGTGCACATTGCGCTGGATGACTTCGGTACCGGCTACAGCTCGCTGGGCTACATCGACCGCTACCCGATCGACTCGATCAAGATCGACCGCTCGTTCGTCACGCGCATGATGACCCACCGACGCACCATCGCCATCGTCACCAGCATCCTGTCGCTGGGCAGCGCCCTGGATGTCGACATCGTCGCCGAAGGCGTGGAAACCCAGGACCAGTTGGACCGGCTGCAGGCATTGGGCTGCCCGTTCGTCCAGGGCTACCTGCTCAGCCCGCCGCTGCGCGGCGAGGAAATGCGGCAGCTGATGGCAGCGCGCAACGATACCTGAAAGCTACCGCGCGCCTGATCACATCAGGCGCGCGGCGGTGGAGGCATGTTCGCAGGTGGATAGCTTTTGAAAACGGATCGAGGCTAAGCTGCGCGCTCTACGGAAGGAGTCTGGAATGAAAACACTGTCTGCACTATTGATCCTGAGCGTACTGAGCGGCTGTGCCTCCTACAGCGACCAAGGCACCGGCGAAGGCGGTCGCGAGATCGGCAGCAAGGGCTACACGGTGCGCTGTGACGCCACGCCCGCCAATCAACCTGGCTGCTATTCTCCGCCGCCCTCCTATTCGTGGAATTTCATGAAGAATTTCCATCTCAAGCTTGGGCAGAACTGATCCGCAAGATCGGCCGCCTTCACGGCTTCCAGCGACCTCCCTCCACGATGACCAGATTAGGGTCGGTGTCCGCTGGCAAGTCCTTGCGCACGTACTGGTCATAAAGCTTGAGCAGGGCTTTCTCTTCACCCAGCTTGGCCAATTCGTCGTTCACCCAATCGCGCAGCTCGGTGTTGCCTTTCTTCACCGCCGGTGCGATAGGCGCCTCATCGCCCAGCTTCTGGGCGAGTACGCGGTAACCGGGGTTCTGTTTGGCCCAGTTGAACAGCACGAGGTTGTCCTGGGCATAGGCGTCGCCGCGGCCGCTGGCCAGGGCTTGCAGTGATTCGGAGTTCTTTTCGAACTTGAGCAGCTTCCAGTCAGGGTGATTCTTGGTCAACCACAGATCGGCCGTGGTGCCGGTGGTGACGATGGTGGTCTTGTCGGCCAGGTCATCGAGCTTCTGTACGCTGCTGCCGTCCGCCACCAACGCCTGCACGGCGACACGCAGGTTCGGGTTGGTGAAGTCCACCGCCTGGCTACGCTCGGGTGTCACGGTCATGTTGGCCAGGATCAGGTCGACCTTGTCGCTCTGCAGAAACGGGATGCGGCTGGCCGGCTCGACGCTGACGAACTCGATTTTCTTCTCGTCACCCAGCAGGTCCTTGGCGAAGCGCTTGCCCAGGTCGGTGTCGAACCCGACGTATTCGCCCTGCTCATTGACGAAACCAAAGGGCGGTTTGTCGCTGAACACCCCGACGATCAGCTTGTCGCGGGCCTTGATGGTTTCCAGGTAGCTGGTGGCAGGTTTCGCCGTCGCGGCTGGGGTGGCGGCCTTGGGTTCGGCCGGTTTATCGCAACCGGCCAGCAATCCAAGAGCGAGTACGGGTAGAACCAGGGCAGTTTTGAAGTTCACGATGCTTTCCTTTTCGGCATGTTTTCTACGTAGGAAAACCTTTCCAGGAACTGCTGCGCGCGTGCGGTCTGCGGGGCGCTGAAGAAGGTTTCGGGATCGTTCTGTTCCGCGATACGGCCGCGGTCCATGAACAGAATGCGGTCGGCCACCGCGCGGGCGAAGGCCATTTCGTGGGTAACGATGAGCATGGTCATGCCGCCCTGCGCCAGGTCGAGGATCACCTCGAGGACTTCCTTGACCATTTCCGGATCCAGCGCAGCGGTGACTTCGTCGAACAGCATGACCTTGGGGTTCATGCACAGTGCCCGCACAATGGCGATCCGTTGCTGCTGGCCGCCCGACAGCTCGCGGGGGTAGGCGTTGGCGCGTTCGGCCAGGCCAACCCGAGCCAGCAGCGCCTCGGCCTGCTGCCGCGCTTCCTGGGCATCGCGCTTCTGCACTTGCAGCGGCCCCAGCAGCACGTTCTGCAGCACGGTCATGTGAGGAAACAGGTGATAGCTCTGAAACACCATGCCGATCTGCTGACGCACGCGGCGCCAGTCGGCATTGGCAGGCAGCAACTGCCCATCGAAAGTGAAGGTACCGCTGTGGCCCAGTTCCAGGCCGTTCAGGCAGCGCAGCAAAGTGCTCTTGCCGCAGCCGCTGGGGCCCAGGATCACCACCACCTCGCCTTCGGTCACCCGCAGATCGATGTCAGTCAGCACCGGTGTATCGGCGAATTTCTTGCTGAAGCTTGCGAGTTCGATCAATGCGCTCATGCGTGATTCCAGCGCCGTTCAAGCACGCGGGAAGCGGCCGACAGCGGATAGCAGACGATAAAAAAGAAGACAAACAGGAAGCCGTAGATCAGCACTGACTCGTAGGTGCGCTCGATGATCTGCTGGCCCACCTTGGTGATGTCGACAACGCCGATCAGCACCGCCAGCGAACTGGTTTTGAGCAAACGGGTGCAGACGTTGATGACCGGCGGCGTGAGGCGCTTGAGCGCCTGGGGCAGTAATACCCGACCGTACAACTGGCCCAGGCCCAGGCCGATGGCCAGTCCTGCCTCGCGCTGCCCGCGGGGTATGGAGCGCAGCGCGCCACGCACGACTTCGCCAATCTCGCTGGCGCCCCACAGCGACAACACCAGCACCGCGCACCAGAACGCAGGCAGGCTGACGCCGAAGAAGATCGGCAGGCCAAAGAAGAACAGGTACAACCAGACCAGTACCGGAATGGCGCGAAACAGCTCCAGGTAGACCCTCAGCGGCACGTCCAGCCAGCGCTTGCCCATGCTGCGCAGCACGCCATAGAACAGGCCGCCGACACTGCTGAACACGATCGCAAGCGCGGAAATACCCAAGGTGCGACCGGCCCCGGTCAGCAGTTGAGGTGCCGATACCCAGAGCAGCTCAAGACCCGAACTGGCCATGTTGGAGCCTCCTTTCCAGCAGGCCCAGCAGCAACGACAGCGGCAAGAACAACAGCACGCACAACCCGGTCATCACTGCCAGCATCTCGTAGGTCTTGTAATACAGAGCGATGTAACTCTTGGTGGTGTAGAGAATTTCCGGCACGGCAACGGCCGACACCACCGTGGTCTCCTTGAGCAGGAACACGAAGTTGGCGAACAGCGCAGGCAAGCTGAGAATGCCTGCCTGGGGCAGCACTACCTGGCGCAACAGCTGCCAGCGCGACAGACCGATGGACAGGCCAGACTCGATCTGCGACTTGGGCACCGCTTCGATGCCCGCGCGCAGTATTTCGGTCAGGTACGCACCGCCCATGAACGTCATGGCAATGACCGCCGCCGCGAAACCGGAAATCCGCACGCCCAGAGCGGGTAAGGCGAAGTAGATGAAGAACAGCTGAATCAGCAGCGGTGTATTCCGCGCAAGCTCGACGTACAGCGGCACGAGCCGATGCAGCACCGGGACCCGAAACGTGGCGATGGCCGCGTTGAGCACCGCGACGGCAAGTGAGCTCAGGATTGCGATCAAGCCGACTTGCAAAGTGACCCCCACGGCGCGCGCAAAAGCGGGAAGCGTGGACAACGCGAACGCGTAGTCGAAGGTCATCGGTTGACCTCCAGACGTGTTGAAATAGATAAAGCGAACATCGGAAAGCGCCTGCGTCTGGCTTGCGGTCGCTGAGTGTAATCGACCGTTTTCAATCCAATTAATACTGAATAAACATAAGCTTAGACAGTGATCGTCAGGCCCCTCTTGCGTGGCGGACTTGACGGTCATGATCGCCACTAGCGCTTATAGTGACAGTGAAAGAGGGCAATGCGAGGCGCCCTGCCCTCGGGTCGAGCATCTAAGGGGTGTAGCTTTCCAACAGATATTCGCAACAAAATATGAATAATAACCATTCCTATTTGTTACAGTTCTGCTTGTGCTGATCGTCGAGACGGAGGCGCGGCCTGATTTCGTCCTTCAGGCAAACAACGTTTAACGAACAGGAGTCCCCATGCCGGCAAAAAAAATCTTTGCCTATCACCCGCTGACACTGGCGATGCTACTCAGTGGCCCGCCACTGAGCACGGCCTACGCCGCCGACAGCGCCAGCGCTGCCATATCCAACGCCACCCTGGAGCTGCAGGAAACCACCATCGATGCCCAGGCCCTGGAAAACCCGAATGGCCAGATCCGTGGACCTGTGGCGACTCGCAGCACCAGCGCAAGCAAGACCGACTCGGCGATCAAGGATATTCCTCAGTCGATTTCGGTCATCACCCGCGACGAGATGGACAACCGCAAGACCGACACCTTGGCCGAGGCCTTGAGCTACACGCCAGGCGTGATCGCGCAGCCAGGCGGGTTCAGCCGTGTAGCCGACGACTTCGTGATCCGTGGCTTCAACGTCGGCTCAGGCACCGGCGGCATCCTGCGCGACGGGATGAAACTGCAAGGCAGCGTGTATGACGGAGGCATCGAGCCCTACGGCCTGGAGCGCGTGGAAGTGGTCAAGGGTGCTTCTTCTGTGTTGTACGGCCAACTGTCGCCAGGCGGTCTGCTCAACACCATCACCAAGCGCCCGACCGACACGCCCCTGCATGAAGTCAATGTCGAATACGGCAGCCATGCGCGCAAACAGTACAGCTTCGACCTGGGCGGCCCGATCGACGACGCCGGACAGTTCTCCTATCGCCTGACCGGCCTTTGGCGCGACAGTGGCACCCAGACCACCGATACCGACGACGACCGCCGCTACATCGCACCCGCCTTCACCTGGCGCCCGAACGAGAGCACCTCGCTGACGGTCCTGGCCAACTACCAGGAAACCCGTACCGGCTTTGCACCACCGCTGGATTTCGACCTGACCACCTCGTCCAGCACTCGCTACCCCAAGGTCGACCGCGACCTGTTCACCGGCGAGCGCGGCTTCGATCACTACAACAACTACTCGACCAGTCTGGGCTACCTGTTCGAACACGATTTCACACCCGACTTGAAAATCCGCCATTCGCTACGCCACTTCGAGGCGGACCTGAGCTGGGACTACATGCAGATCGCTGATACCGGCAGCGGCGCCCTGCGCAGCCGAGGCCAGCTAGCGCGCCGAGCTAGCATCCGCCGCGAGCGCTCAGAAGGCTGGACCAGCGACAACAACATGCAATGGACCCTCGACAGCGGCCGCTGGCAGCACACCCTGCTGGCGGGCGTGGACTACTACCACAAGACCTACGACTCTCATCGCTTCGCTGGCGCCAACTCCATGTTCAGCCCGGCCAATCCGGTGTACGGCGCTGCGACCAACGTCACAACTGCCAACACCGGCTCGGACCTGCACAGCGCTCAGACCGGCGTCTACCTGCAAGACCAGATCAAGTTCGACGACAAGTGGATTCTACTGCTGGGCGGTCGTCAGGATTGGGCCGAAAGCCGAACCTACAGCTTCGCCACTGGCGCTCGCACGCCGCGCGATGACAAGAAAGCCACCGGTCGTATCGGCCTGGTCTACCAGGCGGACAACGGGCTGGCGCCTTATGTCAGCTGGAGCCAGTCGTTCCTGCCGGCCAACGTCTTCAACGCCAACGCCAACACCTCGTTCGATCCGACCGAGGGCGAGCAGTACGAGATCGGCGTACGTTACACCCCGCCCGGTACCACATCGCTGCTGAGCGCTGCGGTCTACGACCTCAAGCAGAAAAACTCACTGAGCACCGACCTGACCGGCAACACCGTGCAGTTCGGTGAAACCCGCTCACGCGGTGTGGAGCTTGAGGCCAAAGCGGAGATCACCGCGAACCTGAGCGCCACTGCGTCATACACCTACACCGACGCGAAGATCACCGACGATGCGGTGTCGACCCGCGTAGGTACGCGCATCGACGGCGTGCCGTATCACATGGCCAACCTGTGGGCCGACTACCGCTTGATTGCGTTGGGCCTGCCTCAGGTCGTGGTCGGCGGCGGCGCCCGCTACATGGGCACCAGCCGTACGTCCAGCTCGGACGCCAACGAGAAGGTCTCCGCCTACACCCTGTTCGACGCGAAAGTCACCTATGAAGTCGACAAGAACTGGACCGTGGCCATGAAGGCGCAAAACGTCGCCAACGAGAAGTACCTGTTCTGCAACGTCTCGTGCCGCTACGGCGACGAGCGAGCGCTGATCGGTTCGGTCAACTATCGCTGGTAAGGGCTGGTCATTGACACGTCGACCAGCCTCTTTGGTTAGTATCAGGTTCGCCTGGTAGATTGGGCTTTGTATCTGTCACGCACTGGAAACGAAGAACACAGGTGTACGGCACACATGCCTATCTGAACCGGGCGTTCATTTCTTCCAGGCTCAAGGTCAAGTCAGTGTCTATGCCAGACAGACGTTCGATGGCCAGGCGTTCAGAACGCAGATCCTCAAGGTCATCCTGCAGCGCTTGATAAGCGACCTGTTTTCGCACGAACGACCGAGTGTCTTGGTAGACTTGTCTCCCGTCACGTTTCGTACTGAGCCGACCTGCATAGCAAACACCTCGCCAGCCCTTTTTCGTCCTCGAATAGTGGCCCCGGCGAAAGTGGTTAAGGTCATTCTCACAGTGGTAAAACTTACCACTCACCCCACGAAAACGTCCGAAAACGCCCGAAAACTGGTACAAAACGCGCAGAGTAAAATGGTACAGAATGTAGCTGAAACGCCCGCCACGCCTAGCCTGGAGACCTCCCGCCGCTTTAGCGTGGCACCCATGATGGATTGGACCGACCGCCACTGTCGCTACTTCCTGCGCCTGCTCTCGCGGCACACCCTGCTCTACACCGAAATGGTCACCACCGGCGCTTTGCTCAATGGCGATCACGAGCGCTTTCTGCGCTACGACTATGCCGAGCACCCCATCGCGCTGCAGTTGGGTGGAAGCACGCCGGCCGATCTGGCCGCGTGCGCGCGCATGGCGCAGGCGCACGGTTACGACGAGGTCAATCTGAACGTGGGCTGTCCCAGCGATCGCGTGCAGAACAACATGATCGGCGCCTGCCTTATGGCGCACCCTGCGCTCGTGGCCGACTGCGTCAAGGCCATGCGCGATGCGGTGTCGATTCCGGTCACGGTCAAGCACCGCATTGGCATCAATGGGCGCGACAGCTATGAGGCGCTGTGCGATTTCGTCGGGCAGGTGCGCGAAGCTGGCTGCCGCAGTTTTACCGTGCACGCACGGATCGCCATCCTTGAGGGCCTGTCGCCCAAGGAAAACCGCGACATCCCCCCGCTGCGCTATGACATTGCCGAGCGCTTGAAGGCGGATTTTCCGGACCTGGAAGTGATACTCAACGGCGGCATCAAGACGCTGGAAGCCTGCGCCGAGCATCTGCAGACCTTCGATGGTGTGATGCTGGGACGCGAGGCCTATCACAACCCATACCTGTTGGCGCAGGTCGACCAACAGTTGTTCGGCAGCGACACGCCGGTGATCAGCCGTTTCGACGCGCTGCGGCAGATGCGGCCGTACATCGCCGCGCATATCGCGTCAGGCGGTGCCATGCACCACGTTACGCGGCACATGCTCGGTTTGGGTACGGGCTTTCCCGGCGCGCGCAAGTTCCGCCAGCTGCTGTCGGTGGACATCCACAAGGCCGATGACCCACTGGCGCTGCTCGATCAGGCCGGGGCATTGCTCGAAGGGCGCTGATCGCCCAACGACGCATCATTGACCCGATAGGAGCGCATACTCGATCCATTGAACCGTCGCGCGGCGCGACACTCGAACGTAGGTCTTTCCGCCGCCCTCCCCCTGCTGCACGCCCTTGGCCCTTGAGCCGGACGCAGCGCTCGGGTAACGTCATTCATTCGCACAGGACAGAGCACGCTCATGACTTCCAAGCTGGAACAACTCAAGCAAATGACCACCGTGGTGGCCGACACCGGCGACTTCGACGCCATCTCCAAGCTCAAGCCGGTCGACGCCACCACCAACCCGTCGCTGCTGCTCAAGGCTGCCTCGCTGGAAGCCTACAAGGACATGCTGCGCAAGACCATCAGCGACAGCAACGGTGATGTCGGTCTGGCGTCGGACACTTTCGCGGTCGCCGTGGGTACCGGGATCCTCAAGGCCATCCCCGGCCGCATCTCCACCGAAGTCGACGCGCGCCTCTCTTTCGACGAGCAGGCCCTGCTGGCCAAGGCCAGCCAGATCATCGACCTGTACGAAAAGGCCGGTGTCGGTCGCGAGCGTGTGCTGATCAAGCTGGCCTCCACCTGGGAAGGTATCCGCGCCGCCGAGAAGCTGGAAAAGGCAGGCATTCAGTGCAACCTGACCTTGCTGTTCTCCTTCGCACAGGCACAGGCGTGCGCCGACGCTGGTGTGTTCCTGATCTCGCCGTTCGTGGGTCGCATCTACGACTGGTACAAGAAATCCACCGGCCAGGAATACACCGGTTCCGACGATCCAGGCGTGCAGTCGGTGACGCGCATCTACAACTACTACAAAGCCAACGACTACAAGACCGTGGTCATGGGCGCCAGCTTCCGCAACATCAACCAGATCGAGCAGTTGGCCGGTTGTGATCGCCTGACCATCAGCCCGGAACTGCTGCACAAGCTGGCTGAAGATGAAGGCACGCTGGAGCAGAAGCTCAAGCCAGGCAATGCCGGCGAACCCAAGCAGATTTTGACCGAAGCGCAGTTCCGCTGGGCGTCGAACGAAGACGCGATGGCCACTGAAAAGCTGGCTGAAGGCATTCGTCAATTCGCTCGCGATCAGGAAAAACTCGAAACCCTGCTGACTGCCAAGGTTTCCTGATTCCAGTCTGCCGCACACAAAAAAAGGCGACCGCAAGGTCGCCTTTTTTTATAGCCGAGCGAGTCACCCGAAGGTACTCAGCTGCGTTCCAGCGCGTTCACCAGATCGTGGAAGGCTTCGCGGTTGGACTCGTTCAGGCCCATGAGAATCTTGTGCGCTTCCAGCACCTTGGCCCTAACCACATCCTCGGACAGATCCTGCGAAGGCAGGTCCGTCAGGCAGTCGGGGCAAGGAATCGGGCGACCGACGATGTTGAACACCTGATCGAAACCCATGGACTGCAGCAGGCGCGTGATGTCCTCGTGAGTCGTCACCACCGTTGGCAGCAATCCGACTTTTTGACGAGACATGATCGACAACTTGGCCAGCAAGCCCAAGGTGGTGCTGTCGATGCTGCGGGTTTCGGTCAAATCGATCACGATGGCTGAAAAATCGAGGGCGGTGAAGATCCGCTCGATCGTCGCATCCAGCGCCGAGCAGAGCGTCAGGCGCACCTCACCCACGAATTTCAACACGAACGTGCCGCTTTGTTCAGCAAACTGGATTCTACCAGTACTCATGCAAGGTTCCTGCTCAGCACCATCAGGGCGATATCATCCGGCATCTCCCCGAGTGTGGCCAGTCCAAACTTTTGCCGCAAGCCATCCAGGCTGCCGCCCGCTGCACTGACGATCTCAGGCAATGCAGCTTCTTTTTCCTTAAGCGTTTCGCCTGGCAGCAAGTCCAGTATCCCATCGGAAAGCAGGGTAAGGCTGAACTGCTCCGGCAACGCCATGACGTGATCGGTATACGTGGCTTCGTTGAACAGACCCACCGGCAGGCCGCGTCCCTGCAGGTACTGCGTTTGCTCGGGGGTGTACAGCACCGGAAGCGGCAAATGCCCGCCGATGCTGTAGGTCAACAGCCCGGTGTGCTCGTCGATCACCCCGCCGACCATGGTGACATGCTTGCCCAAACGCGTGTTGATCAAACCCCGGTTGATATGGCCCAGCACGTCGGACGGTTTGAATTCGGGCATCGCACCACCGCGCCTTGATTCGAACATGAGGCGGGTGGTCATGAATTTCAACAGCACCGTGACGAATGCCGATGAAGCGCCATGACCGGATACGTCGGCCAGATAGAACGCCAAGCGGTGCTCGTCGACCCGAAAATAGTCGACGAAGTCGCCCGACAGGTACAGCGACGGGATGATCTGGTGTTCGAAACTGAATCCGTCGGTGCTCCAGGGACTCTGAGGCAGCATGTTCATCTGCACTTGCCGGCCGGCAGTCTGGTCTTCCTGCAGCAGATGCAGGCTGGCTTCCAGTTCACGATTGGCCGTTTCCAGCTTCTCGCGGTAGCGACGATTCTCCAGCAGCAGCCGCGAGCGATCCAGGGCCCGGCGAACCGAGTGCTCAAGCACGGCCAGATCTTCAAGAGGCTTTATCAGGTAATCGGCGGCACCCAGGCGCAATGCTTCGACTGCGTCGTTCATCACTCCGGCACCGGACAGCACGATCACTGGAGTATCGGGAGAACGCTCGGTCACCTGGCGAATCAATTCAAGGCCGCCCACCTGCGGCATGCGCAGGTCGCAGATGACGAGATCGGGCTGTTTTTGCTCGAAGACCTGGAGGCCCTGCAGGCCATTGTTCGCCTGCAGCACGCTGAAGCTGCTGTCTTCGAGGTAGGCCGCAAGGCTTGCGCGCACCACATCGTCGTCATCGATGATCAGCAGCGTTGCACTGGTTTTCTGCATGTGGGCAAACGGCGCCAGAAATTGGTTGTCGTAAGTAGGTCAGCAAGGTAAAAACTGGCGATGCAAGCAATGGGTCGCCTACCTTTACTTCTAGCCTCTCGCAGAGGCGAATACAAGCGCTGGGTGCCCTGAGCATTCGGATGCAGAGGTGCCTTGTAAGGCGCAGACGGTACTCCCATCCGGCAAGCGTTTCAAGGGTGTTGCGACACGGGCCAGGGCGGGCCGATTGGCCTATTACCTTGGGTTATAAGAACGTTAACAATAGCAACTAGATCGAAGGACAAACCATGAGCCACAGTGATCGTGACTACAGTGAGAAACGTGATTTCATCCGCATGACTGTGGATGCAAAGGTCGACCTCAGGGTCGGCGACGTTGTCGTTCCCGCCGTATGCAAGGATCTTTCGAGCACCGGTATGCAGCTGGAAGCCCAGACTCAATTAAGCGTAGGAGATCAGGTTGGCGTCCATTTGCCTTCCAACCATCCCACGCTCAGCGATCTGGACATCCAGGCGGAAGTGATACGCGTAGAAAGCTCGAAGCAGGATGGTATGCAGATCATAGGCCTGCACACATTGAGCATGGACTGAACGCCGCGCATGAAAAAAGGCGACCCTCGGGTCGCCTTTTTCATGCCTGGTTACAATTAAAAATCATCTTCCACTTGGCCATCTTTGACCCGGAATTCACGGTTCTGCAAGTAAGCGTTACGCAAGAAGATGTACTTGTCGCCGTTGATCAGCTTTTCAGCCGACAGCAAGCTCGCGCGCGTATCCACCAGGTTCACGCCCAGCGTGGTATTGCGGGTCGGCACGTGGTCGATGTAGCGATACGGTGAGGTATAGGTATCGGGATACTTGGCGAACGCATCGCGCACGGTGCTTGGCCCCATCAGCGGCAGGACTACATAAGGCCCACTGCTTACACCCCAGTAGCCCAGGGTCTGGCCGAAATCCTCGTCGCTGCGCTGCAGGCCCATCTTGGTGCCCACATCGAAGAAGCCGAACAGGCCGAAGGTGGTGTTGAAGATCAGGCGCGCAGTGTCGGTACCGGCAGCGGCAGGCTTGAGCTGCATGACGTTGTTGGCCAGGTTGCCGACGTCGCCGATGTTGCTGAACACGTTATGAATGCCGTCTTCCAGGAACTGCGGGGTGATCCACTGGTAGCCTTGGGCGATAGGCTTGAGCGCATAGGTATCCAAGGTATCGTTGACCCGGAAAATCGCACGGTTGACCGGCTCCCATGGATCCTCTTCGGCGGCCTGTGCTACCACGGGCGCCACGGCAAGCCCCAGGAGCAGACAGGCTCCAGCCACTCGGTCGATGACAGCTGAACCGGTCAGACGCATACGTGTTACTCCTTGAGATACGATTGGGTCGCATGCGACCGCCAACAAAATGTGGCCCAGTATAAAGTGTCCAGGCCGGATTAGGCAGTGCGCTGGCGAACGCAGCGCTGCCGATCAATCTGAACGTACCCATGCCAGACTTCAGGCCCGCCCTCAAGTTCATTCGCGCGGCCGTCTGGAACGGCATGGAATTCCAATGATGCGAGCCGACACGGACCTTTGCGCACGGGGCGCGGTCCATGTAAGTGCCTATCACTCAAGGAGAACGTCATGCCAGCCCGCGAATTGCAGGAACAACTCGATGAACTGCGCGAGCAACTGGAAAAGAACCAGACGCTGTCGCTCGAGGAGCGTGAAGACATGCGCGTCCTGATGGAGCAGATCAAGGCGCGCATGGAGCTGGAAAATGCCACGGCGGACCCTTCCGTCGCCGACAGCGTGAACCTGGCCGTCGAGCGCTTCGAAGTCGATCACCCTGGTGTGGCTGGCGCACTGCGCAATATCGTGCAGACGCTCGGCAACATCGGTATCTGAAGACTGTACAACTGCAGCCGCCTGCCCAAGCGGCTGCTGGATGCACCCTTACTGGCGAACCAGCCGGCCATTGGCCGCGGGCAGCGTGTCAGTGCTGCGGTAGGGGTTGATGTCCAGGCCGCCGCGGCGTACGTAGCGGGCGAACACGGTCAGTCTTTCTGGCTGCAGAAGTCGCTGCAGATCGGTAAAAATCCGCTCGACACATTGCTCGTGGAAATCCGAATGCTGACGAAAGCTGACCAGGTAGGCCAGCACGCTGGCGTGGTCCAGCACCGGACCGCTGTAGGCAATACACACACTGCCCCAGTCCGGCTGGCTGGTGACCGGGCAATTGGACCGCAGCAGATGGCTATGGATGGTTTCTTCCACAATGGAGCTCGGGTCGCAACGCAGCAGCTCAGGCTGTGGGTGATCGTAGCTGCTGACCGTGATGTCCAACTCGTCGATGCACACTCCAGGCAGTTGAACCACGCCCTCCGCCTGCACATCTTCCAAGCGGCGCACCTTGACGCCCACCGGCTTACCGGCAGCCCCGGAAAGGTCCGCCACCAGCACGGCCTGCAGCTCATCGATCGACGCAAACGCCGTCTGGTTAAGCGAGTTCAGGTACAGCTTGAACGACTTGGATTCGATGATGTTCGGTGAATCCGCAGGAATGGTGAATTCACCAATGGCTACGACCGGCTTTCCCGAAGGCAGCAACCAGGAAAGCTCGAAGCAATTCCACACGTCCACGCCGGTATAGGGCAGGGTTTCCGCGCTCAAGCCCAACTCGGCCCACTTTGCTGCGCGGGGAATGGGAAACAGCAACGAGGGGGTGTAGGTGGAAACGTACTCGCTGGACTTGCCCAGGGGAGAATGTTCGGCTGCGGGATGCATGAAATAAACCTGACTGAATGAACGACGGCAGTTTAGCGAATTTGCCGCGTTGCTGCATGGCGACGACGGCGCGGCTGCAAGGCCGCACCGCGGTCGTCATGGATCACTCGTAGCGCAGGGCGTGCGCCGGTTCGATCTGTGAAGCCCGATAGGCAGGGTAGATAGTCGCAAGGAAGCTCAGCACCAGCCCTGCCCCGCAGATCAGCATGACATCCCCACCCTGCAGCTCGGAGGGCAGATTGCTGATGAAATACACGTCCGAAGTGAAGATGTGCTGGCCGCTGATGCGCTCCACCCAGCCGACGATGGCGCTGACGTTGATTGCGGCGATTACGCCCAGCACACCCCCGATCACGGTGCCGGCCACGCCGATGACCGTACCCTGGACCATGAAGATCCCCATGATCTGCCTCGGCGTAGCGCCGATGGTACGCAGGATGGCGATATCCGCGCCTTTGTCGTTCACTACCATGATCAGGGTGGCAATGATGTTGAACGCCGCTACCGCAACGATCATCAGCAGCAACAGGCCAATCATGGTCTTTTCCATTTTCATGGCACTGAACAGGCTGCCCTGGGTATGGGTCCAGTCGTCGGCCTTGTAGGCCGTGCCGAGGTCCTTGACGATGGCGGCACTGACCTCGGGCGCCGTGTACAAATCCTTCAGCTTGAGCCGTACGCTTTGCACCTGCCCCGGCTGCCAACGCTGCATTTCCGCCGCATCCGCCGCGTTGATCAGACCCATGGAACCATCGAGTTCGGCGCCAACCTTGAACACGCCGACCACGTTGAGACGCTGCATGCGCGGGGTGATGCCACCCGGCGCAGTACTGACTTCCGGAACGATAAGGGTGATCTTGTCGCCCACGTTCAAGCGGAAGCGCCTGGCGGTGATTTCACCGACGACAACGCCGAATTCACCCGGTTTGAGATCCTCCAGGCGTCCCTGGACGATATGGTCGGCGACGATCGACACCTCGCCCTCGCGGGCCGGATCGACACCGCTGATCTGAATCGGCTGCATCATGCCCTTGTACGAGAGCATGCCGTCGAGCTCGGTGAACGGCACGGCCGCCAGCACCTCGGGGTTTTTCATGGCGGCGGCAGCGACGGGGCGCCAATCGTCCAGCGGCTTCACGCCCTGGATCATGGCGTGGGGCACCATGCCTAGGATGCGCGAGCTCATTTCGCGCTGGAAGCCGTTCATCACCGACAGCACCACGATCATCGCCAGCACGCCCAAGGCAAGGCCGATCATCGAGGTCATGGAGATGAACGAAATGAAGTTCTTGCGCCGCTTGGCGCGGGTGTAGCGCAAGCCGATGAAAATTGACAAGGGTCTGAACATGCAGAGGTAACCCGTTAGAAAAGAAGAAGCTAGATCGGCACCAGACGCCCGTCTTCCAGACGCAGTACGCGGTCCATCTGTCGTGCCAGGCTCAGATCATGGGTGACCACCAGAAACGCGGTGCGCAGCGAAACGCTGAGCTCGAGCATCAAGTCCTGAATGCCTTGCGCGGTGTGGTTGTCGAGGTTGCCTGTGGGCTCGTCGAGCATCACCAGCCCCGGCGTGTTTACCAAGGCCCGGGCAATGGCCACGCGCTGACGTTCGCCGCCGGACAGCTCCGCCGGCTTGTGCTGCAGACGGTGCCCCAGGCCTACCCGCTCGAGCAGCGCAGTGGCGCGCTGTTTCGCCTCGGGGATGGCGGTCCTGCCGATCAGCAGCGGCATGCAGACGTTTTCCAGCGCAGTGAATTCGGGCAACAGGTGGTGAAACTGGTAGACGAAGCCCAGGGCACGATTGCGCAGCAACCCGCGCGCCCGCTCGTTCAGCGCCGAAAGTTCTTCACCCGCCAGCCACACGCTGCCGCGGCTGGGCGTATCGAGCCCGCCAAGCATGTTGAGCAAGGTGCTCTTGCCCGACCCGGAGCTGCCGACGATAGCCACGCGCTCACCGGCGTGCAGCTCCAGTTGCAGGTTGTCCAGCACGACCACGGATTCAGGGCCTTCCTCGTAGGATTTACCCAGGTTGCGACAACTCAGTACTGCTTGTTCACTCATGCCCGACTCACTCATAACGTAACGCCTCCGCCGGCTGGGTACGCGCAGCACGCCAGGCCGGATACAGGGTGGCGAGGAAACTCAGGACCAATGCCGCGCCGCAGACCATGAACACATCGTTGGCCATGAGCTGCGAAGGCAGGTAGTCGATGAAGTAGACATCGGCATTGAGAAACTTGTGACCGATGGCTTTTTCCAGCAGGGCAATGGCCGCGCTGACGTTCAAGGCCGCCAGAATGCCGACCACGGCGCCGATCAAGGTGCCGACCACGCCGATCACCGTGCCCTGCACCATGAAAATGCGCATGATCTGCCCGGGCGTCGAGCCCAGGGTGCGCAGAATGGCGATATCGCCCTTCTTGTCGTTGACCACCATCACCAGCGTGGAAATGATGTTGAACGCGGCCACGGCCACGATCAGCAGCAACAGCAGGCCGATCATGGCTTTCTCCATGCCGATGGCTTGGTAGAGATTGCCGTGGGTACGGGTCCAGTCGCGCGCATAGTAGGTCTGGTCCCCCAACTGCTTGGCGATCTGCCAGGACACTCGCGGAGCCTGGAACAGATCTTCGAACTTCAAGCGCAGCCCCTGAACCTCGCCCGCTTTCCAGCGGTGCAGCTTGCCCAGGTCTTCGAGGTTGGCCAGGCCCAGGTAGCCGTCGAGCTCGCCGGCGCCGACGTGAAAGATGCCGGTCACGGTGAAGCGCTTCATGCGCGGGAACATGCCGGCCGGGGTGACCGTGACTTCAGGTGCGACGAAGGTGACCTTGTCGCCCACACCCACACCCAGCTTGGTCGCGGCCTTGTCGCCGATCATCAGGCCGAACTCGCCGGCCTTGAGGTCATCGACCCTGCCCTGCTTGACGAAGGCGTCGATGATCGAGACGTTGTGTTCCTGCGCAGGGTCGATGCCATTGAGCAGGATTTTCTGCACCTGGCCGGCGTGGGTCAGCAAACCCTGCATCTGGGTGAACGGCGCAACTGCCGCCACCTGCGGGTTTTGCCGAACCTGAGCCGCCAGCGCCGGCCAGTCGGCGATGGGCTGGCCGGATTCGACGGTGGCGTGGGGCACCATGCCCAGCACGCGGGTGCGCATCTCGTGATCGAAGCCGTTCATCACCGACAGCACCACGATCATCACGACCACGCCCAGGGCGAGTCCGATCATCGAAGTGAGGGAGATGAACGACACGAAATGATTGCGCCGCTTGGCACGGGTGTAACGCGCGCCAATGAAAACGAAAAGAGGTCTGAACATGTCGGGGCTTGTTCGGGTGAAAGAGGAGACGTCCTGCTGGCAGGGCGTGACGAGCAGCTTTACACTCGGACCATCGCCTCTACCCTGGGTTCGTCATGTCGACATCAGATGAAGAAGATCGCCGCGAATACTATCGCATCGATGACCGCATCGCACTGGAAATCACCATACTCCCGGCCAGCGAGACGGCGGGTGAAGACATGTTGCAGGATGCGTCGCCGCTGTTCGACCTGCTTGGCGAGATGCACCTGGCCGAGTTCGAAACCCAGCATCTGCTGCGCCAGCTCGGCGAAGCCGACCGTGCCGTGGAAGCCGTGCTCAAGGCCCAGAACAAGCGTATCGACCTGCTTGGCCAAGTGGTTGCGCAGACACTTGTGGAGCGTATCGGCGAGGCCCGGCCAGTGGTGCTGTCCGAAGGCGGCCTGGCGTTCTTCCAGCAACAGCCGATGGAGGAAAATACGCGCCTGGCGTTGCGGATCGCGCTGATGCCCCAGGCGCTAGGGCTATCGCTCAAGGCAAGCGTCACCAACTGCATCGCAGTGGGTAACGACCAGTTCGAGATCGGCACCCAGTTCGTCGACATCAGCGATGCCCAGCGTCAGCTGCTCGCCCGTTACATTCTGCACAAGCAGCAGGTTCAACGACGTCAGGCGCGCGAGCGGCAAGACGCGACCACCGATTGATCCACTACTCTCATTCAAGGAGCGAACGTGACGCTTATCTATGGCCATCGCGGTGCCAAGGGCGAAGCCCCGGAAAACACCCTCGCAAGCTTCACGCAATGCCTGGAACACGGTGTGCGCCGATGCGAGCTGGACCTGCATCTGTCCAGGGACGGCGAGCTGATGGTCATCCATGACCCGACCCTCAAGCGCACCACTGGCCGTGGCGGCAAGGTCGTCGAGCACGACGCCCAGGCGCTGACCCGCTACGACGCGCGCAAGGGTGGGCCGGGATGGGTGTCGCCCTGCCCCATTCCACGCCTCGAGGAACTGTTCGAGCAATGCGCCTTCGAGCACTGGCAACTGGAAGTGAAGAGCGCATCGCGCACGCGCGCTGCCAGCACTGTGCTGGCAATCCGCGAACTGGCACAGCGCATGAATCTGCTGGACAAGATCACCATCACCTCCAGCTCACGGGAAGTGCTGCGCGCCGCTTTGGAGTTGACCCCGGACGTCGCCCGCGGTCTGGTGGCCGAATACGCCTGGCTGGACCCGATCAAGGTTGCCCAGGGCTACGGCTGCGAGATGCTCGCCTTGAACTGGACGCTGTGCACACCCGAGCGCCTGCTCAAGGCCCAGCGCCAGGGTCTGCATGTGTCGGTATGGACGGTCAACGAGCCTGCATTGATGCGCAGGCTCGCCGACTTCGGCGTGGACAGCCTGATTACAGACTTTCCCGGTTTGGCCAGCGCCACCCTCGAGAATCGCTGAAATCGGTTTCCCCGGCCGGCTCAGGCCACCGGCCGGAGCCGCTCAAAAAAGCCGGTTGAGGCCGTCGTAGGCTGCAACCCGATAGGCTTCGGCCATGGTCGGGTAGTTGAAGGTGGTGTTGACGAAGTACTTCAGGGTATTGAGTTCGCCGGGCTGGTTCATGATCGCCTGGCCGATGTGCACGATCTCCGAGGCCTGGTCACCGAAGCAATGCACGCCCAGCACCTGCAGGGTTTCGCGATGGAAGAGAATCTTCAGCATGCCCACCGGCTCGCCGGAAATCTGCGCGCGGGCCATGCCCTTGAAGAATGCCTTGCCCACCTCGTATGGCACCTTGGCCTGGGTCAGTTCGTGCTCGTTCTTGCCGATCGAACTAATCTCGGGAATGGTATAGATCCCGGTCGGCACGTCATTGACGAAGCGCCAGCTGCCGTTGTCGACCACACTGCCGGCTGCCGAGCGGCCCTGGTCGTGGGCAGCACTGGCCAGGCTCGGCCAGCCGATCACATCGCCTGCCCCATAGATCGTCGGCACCGAGGTGCGGTAGGCCTCGTCGACGCTGATCTGGCCGCGGCCATTGACTTTGATGCCAATGTTTTCCAGGCCCAGGCGATCGGTGTTGCCGGTACGGCCGTTGCACCAGAGCAAGGCATCGGCCTTTATCTTCTTGCCGGACTTGAGGTGCAGCACGACCCCGTTCTCTAGGCCTTCGACTTTCTCGTATTCCTCGTTGTGCCTGACCATCACGTTGTTGTTGCTGAAGTGATAGCTCAAGCCCTGGGAAATTTCCGCGTCGAGGAAGCTGAGCAACTGCTCGCGGTTGTCGATCAGCTCGACCAGCACGCCCAGGCCGCTGAAAATCGACGCGTACTCGCAACCGATGACGCCGGCGCCGTAGATGATCAGTTTGCGTGGGGTATGGGTGATGCTCAGCACGGTATCACTGTCGTAGATGCGCGAATGGCTGAAGTCGATGTCGGCGGGCCGGTAAGGCCGCGAACCGGTGGCAATGATGACGCTCTTGGCGATGAGTTTTTCTTGCGCACCATTGGCGCAGATCACTTCGACGGTTTGCTCGTCGGAGAAACTGCCGGTGCCGAAGAACACGTCGACGCGGTTGCGCGCGTAGTAGCTGGTGCGCGAGGCCACCTGTTTGGCGATCACCCGCTCGGCGCTCTTGAGCACGTCCGGGAACGAGAACCAGCGTGGCTCGCCAATGGCACGAAACATCGGGTTGGTGTTGAACTGGATGATCTGCTTGACCGAATGGCGCAGCGCCTTGGAAGGAATGGTACCCAGATGGGTGCAGTTGCCGCCGACCTGGCGCCGACTGTCGACCATGGCCACCTTGCGCCCGGCCTTGGCGGCGTTCATCGCCGCCCCTTCTCCGGCGGGGCCGGAACCCAGCACCACTACGTCGTAGTTGTAGACAGCCATGCGTACTCCTTCAAATCTGGCCGGGCGCCACGACGGCGCCAGCGGCTGGCGTGCCCTCATCAGGCATCGAAAAACTTGCGGTGCATTCTATAGCAAGCGCAGGCACCGCGAACATTTACCCTGGGTCGGCGCGTAGCCTATTTTCCGTGGCCGGCAACGTCAACGTTTGCCTGCGACATTTCGCCACCCTGGGCCGTCGAAAACCCCTGCGCGTTGCGCGACCAGACCTGTGGAATGAGAGGTACCTAGGCCCTGGCGACGGTAGAGGTCGCCAGGGCGCTGTCGTCGAGCAATTCGAGCATCGCCGCCAGGTTTGCCGAGCCCGCGCCTCGACGCCAGATCAGCCAGGTGTGCAGCCAGCGAAAATCTTCGGCCAGGGTCCAGACACTGACGTTGCTGCTGCCGGGCATGCTCTCCAGCATGCTGCGCGGCATCAAGGCCAGGCCGGCGCCGGCACTGACGCAGGCGAGCATGCCGTGATAGGACTCCATTTCGAAGATCTTGCCAGGCGCGGCGCCGTCGGCGACGAACCAGTTCTCGAAATGCCGCCGGTAGGAACAGTTGGCGCGAAAGGCATAAATGGTTTCGCCATTGACGTCCTGGGCTCGGGACACCGGCGCATGACTGCGCGCACTCACCAGAACCATTTCCTCGTCGTACACCACCCGGCCGTCGAGCAGTGGATGACGCAGCGGGCCGTCGACGAAAGCGGCGGCCAGGCGCCCGCCGAGCACGCTGTCGAGCATGTCGCCCGACGGCCCGGTGGAGAGGTCCAGCTCGACCTTGGGATAACGATGATGGTATGCCGCCAGCAACGGGGGAATGCGCACGGCCGCCGTGCTTTCCAGCGAGCCCAGTGCGAACGAGCCCTGCGGTTCGGTGCCGGAGACCGCTTGGCGCGCTTCCTCGACCAGATCGAGGATGCGGCACGTGTAGTCGAGAAAACTCCAGCCAGTGGGCGACAGGCGCAAGCGCAGCTTTTCGCGGATGAACAGATCGACCCCCAGCTCGCTCTCCAGTTGCTTGATCCGCGTCGTGAGGTTGGAAGGCACTCGATGCACCCGCTGAGCGGCGGCGGCAATGCTGCCCTCTTCGGCCACCGCGCGAAACAGCTCCAGTTGGGTGAGGTCCATAAATTCTCCAAACGAGATGGTTTCGATGATTATTATTCAGTTTTCATGATTTAACCATGCCCGTATCGTGGCTGACATATTCCTTCGACAGGTAAACGCCATGACGCATGCCATTTCCATGAATCCCGCCACCGGCGCCGAGCTGCAACGCTACCCGTTCGACAGCGAGGCGCAGCTCGAGCACACATTGGCCGACAATTTCGCTGCCTTCGAACAATGGCGCTACGTCGCGCTGGGTGAGCGCGCCGCAGTCATCGCGCGCATGGCAGACGTGCTACGCGAAATGAGTGAGCCGCTGGCGCAGATGATCACTCGGGAGATGGGCAAGCCCATCACCCAGGCGCGCGCCGAAGTCGAGAAATGCGCCGGACTGTGCCAGTGGTACGCCGAACACGGCCCGGCGATGCTCGCCGCCGAGGCCACCCAGGTGCCCGGCCAGAAAGCCCGCATCGAATACCGTCCGTTGGGGCCGGTGCTGGCAGTGATGCCGTGGAATTTCCCGCTTTGGCAAGTCTTGCGCGGCGCCATTCCGGTGATCCTGGCCGGCAATGGCTATTTGCTCAAGCACGCGCCGAACGTGATGGGCAGCGCCACACTGCTGCGGGAGGCGTTCGACCAGGCGGGCCTGCCCCAACGCCTGTTCGCTGTGCTCAACGTCGAGCCCGCTGGTGTATCGCGGGCCATTGCCGACCCGAGGGTGGCTGCCGTGACCGTGACCGGCAGCGTCGGTGCAGGCTCGGCAATTGCCGCACAAGCCGGCGCGGCGCTGAAGAAGTGCGTACTGGAACTGGGCGGCTGCGACCCGTTCATCGTTCTGGCCGATGCAGACCTGGACGAAGCGGTCAACGCTGCCCTGCTCGGCCGCTTCCAGAACACCGGCCAGGTCTGCGCCGCCGCCAAGCGCCTGATCGTCGAGTCGAGCATCCTGCCGGCCTTCACCGAACGCTTCGTGGCCGCAACGCGCGCCCTCAAGGTGGGCGACCCGCAGCTCGACGACACCTATATCGGCCCCATGGCTCGCTTCGATCTGCGCGACGAGCTGGATGGCCAGGTACAGGCTTCCATCGAGCAAGGCGCCCAGTTGCTGCTGGGCGGACAAAAGCTGGCCGGCGACGGCAATTATTACGCGCCCACCGTGCTTGCCAACGTGCAGCCGGGCATGACCGCCTTCGATCAGGAGCTGTTCGGCCCCGTGGCCTCCATCGTCGAGGCGCGCGATGCGCACCACGCGCTGGCACTGGCCAACGACAGTGATTTCGGACTGTCGGCAACGGTGTGGACCGGGGATGTGGAGATGATCGAATATTTCACCGAGCGCCTGGAAACCGGTGCGATCTTCATCAACGGCTACGGTGCCTCGGATGCCCGCGTGGGCTTCGGTGGCATCAAGAAAAGCGGCTACGGACGCGAGCTGTCGCACTTCGGTCTGCGCGAGTTCTGCAACGCGCAGACGGTCTGGCTTGATCGCCGCTGAGCTGTTCAGGCGGCGGGCTTGTGCGGCATAGTCATGCACCGCAGTGACTCTCCGCACCCCGAGGCCCCATGACCCGAACCGTCCTCCAGCAGTTTCCCGCGCAGCGCGACGACATCGGTGACCTGATCACCCGTCGCCCGCTGCCTGGCCCCGGCATCGAGCAGCTCGATCCGTTTCTTTTGCTCAATCACCACGGTCCGCAGACCTACCCTCCCAACAACCAGGGGCTGCCGTTCGGGCCGCATCCCCATCGTGGCTTCGAGACGGTCGCGTTCATCCTCAAGGGCGAGCTGTCGCACCTGGACAGCGGCGGCCATGAAAGCATCATCGGTGCCGGCGGCGTGCAGTGGATGACGGCGGGTTCCGGGCTGGTGCATGCCGAGCTGTCGCCGCAGTCGTTCAAGCGCGAAGGCGGCCCGCTGGAGATCCTCCAGCTGTGGGTCAACCTGCCAGGGCGTTTGAAAATGACACCCCCGGCCTATGTCGGCCTGCAAGGCGCGGACATCGCCACGATCACCGAGCCTCTGGCCGAGGTCCGCCTGATTTCCGGCGAGTATGTGTCCGATGGGCATGGCACCAGGCGCGGGCCTGTCGAGTCCCTCACCGGCCTGTGCCTGATGACCGTGCACCTGCAACCCGGCGCCCGCCTCTCGCTGCCGGCACCGCTGGGGGAAAACGTCTTTCTCTATGTGGTCGACGGCGAGGCCGAGATCGCCGGGACCCCGCTGCAATCCCATCACCTGATCAAACTCAGTGACACGCACGACACGGTAACGGTCGAAGCCACCGGCCCAGCCACGCTGCTCTATGGCCACGGCGCGCCACTGAGCGAACCAGTGGCCAGCTACGGTCCGTTCGTGATGAACACTCGCGAGGAAATCCAGCAGGCGTTTGCCGATTATCAGGCGGGCAAGTTCGGTCATATTGCAAGCTGAGTGCGCCGCGCTGCATTGAGCGAATCAGGGACGGTGACTGGAGCAGAACGTCGGAAACGAGCCATACTCTGCATGAAGTCGACCCGATAACCACAAGAACCGGACTCATTCATGCAAACCAGCCTCAGCCCGATCGATCGGCGCATCCTACGCCTGCTCCAGCACGACGCGGACCTCTCGGCGGCCCAGGTCGCCGAACGTGTGGAGCTGTCCCAGTCACCCTGCTGGCGACGCATCCACCGCATGCAGGAAGAAGGGCTGATCGAACGCAAGGTTGCCCTGCTCAACCCGAAAAAACTCGGCCTGAGCATGACCATTTTCGTCAGCATCAAGCTGTCGGGGCACGGCAGGCGGCACCTGACCGAATTCGAGGAAGCCATCATCGGCTACCCGCAGGTGCTCGAGTGCTACACGATGGCAGGCGGCATGGATTTCATGCTCAAGGTGGTGGCCAAGGACATTGCCAGCTACGAGCGGTTTTTACGCGACCATCTGCTGCAGAAGCCGCATGTGCAGGAAGCCTACTCGAATATCGCCATGAGCGAAGTCAAGCGCACCACCGAACTGCCGCTGGAGTGAGGGATGGGCGCACAAGAAAAACAGGAAACCACAGACAAATCATTCGACATGCAAATGATAACGATTATTATTGAGCTCAACCGGTCGAGAGATCGGTTGGATAATCCGAAGGGCCTTAGGTCGGACCTTCAGATTATCTCCTCATCAGGCTAATCACGGTTTTTGACCCGGCTTTTTGCCGGGTCTTTTTTTTTGGATCTTCAGGCTAATGAAGAGCGTTGCACGCCGTCGGTTTCGAACTTCACCGACTTGAAGGCGCTACTGCAAAGATGGCGCGCATGATATCAAAAGAACATCGGAAAACGGAAGTCCGAACTCGCTTTCTCTCTACAGATGACCAGGTTTCGCGCAAATGGAGGTGTCACCGATGACCCCGCTGCTCACGCCCTCGCATGATCTGTCAGACCTCATTCACGACCAGCCACACCCGGACCGTCTTCATCGACAATTGCTGGATCTGCCAAGGCGGACTCGACAAGTCCTGCTCTACAGCCGCCTCGACGAACTTCCCTACCTGGACATCGCCCAGCGCTTGCATACGACAGTCGGCGACGTCGAAGCCAGGATGCAGGCCGCGCTGCGTGCCTGCTGTACACCTCTCCTTGCTGGCCAGAACATGGCCATCCACTGGTACGTCAAGCTGCAAAGCCCATGGACCACCGCCAGCGAGCGCATCGACTTCCGCCGCTGGCTGGACAGCGACGGCGCTCATCTGTCCGCTTTCCATGCCACCGAGCTGCAATGGCGCCAGCTGCTCGCGCCAGCCACGCTGCTGGGCCACGACCGCTGGCACCACAAGGCACGCCAGGGGCTGGGGCTGCGGGGCTGGGTGACAGCAGGCCTGGCCATGGCGCTGGCGATGAAGCTCATCAGCCAGAGCCTCTGAGCCTACTGAAACAGACCGAGCTGGCCACCGATCAGCGTGTTGAAGTCGTCGTCGACGAACGGCAGGATCGCATCGGCAATAGGTTGCAGCTGCCGGGTCAGGTAATGGTCGTAGTCAATGGCTGAATCTCGTACTTCCAGAGGTTCGGGCCCCGCCACCGTCATGACGTAGCTGATCCAGCCGCCGCGCTGATACTGCAGGGGCCGCCCCGTAGAGCGGTTGTGTTCATCGGCGATGCGCGCCGCTCGAACGTGAGGCGGCACGTTACGCTGATAGTCGTGCAAGGGCCTGCGCAGTCGCTTGCGGTAGACCAGCAAGTCGTCCAGCTCACCTGCCAGGGTTCGTTTCACGTAATCGCGAACATACGACTGATAACCCTGATAGTGGAAAATTCTCGAGTACAGCGACTTCTGGAACT
This sequence comes from Pseudomonas baltica, assembly GCF_014235765.1. GTDB lineage: Bacteria > Pseudomonadota > Gammaproteobacteria > Pseudomonadales > Pseudomonadaceae > Aquipseudomonas > Aquipseudomonas baltica. The sequence goes on along the minus strand of NZ_JACMYH010000001.1, from coordinate 181,397 downwards.
CACGGGCCAGCGGCGACCAATCGGTGCGAACGCTTTCCAGTCCTTTGTAGACCATCTCGTCCTGGCCGTCGGCGCGTCTGACCAATCCTGCATAGCGCTTCTTGCTGCCCTCTTCCGCACCCCGGATGGTCGGCATCAGGAACCGCCGAAAATGGGTTTCGAACTGCAGCTCCAAAGCGCTGTTCACTCCATATTCACGCTGAAGATGCTGCCCCCACCAAAGATTCACCTCGGCCACCAGCTCTTTGCCGACGCGGCTGGCCTCGGCTTCGTCGTGGGCGCTGTTGAGCCAGACGAACGTGGAGTCGGTGTCGCCGTAGATCACCTGGTAACCGCGTGCCTCGATCAGCTCGCGGGTACGGCGCATGATCTCGTGGCCGCGCAGGGTGATCGACGACGCCAGGCGTGTGTCGAAAAAGCGACAGCCACTGGACCCCAGAACACCGTAGAACGCGTTCATGATGATCTTCAGCGCCTGCGACAGCGGCGCGTTGCCCTGCGCCTTGGCCGTCTCGCGCCCCTTCCAGACGCTGGCGACAATGGCGGGCAGGCAATGCCGCGTACGTGAAAAGCGCGCGCCGCGAAAGCCTGGAACCGAGTGTTGATCGTCTGGGTTGGCCAGACCTTCCGCCAGCCCTACCGGGTCGATCAGGAACGTGCGAATGATCGACGGATACAGGCTCTTGTAGTCCAGCACCAGCACCGACTCGTACAGGCCGGGCCGCGATTCCATGACGAAACCGCCAGGGCTGGCCTCGGGTGGGCGTTGGCCGATATTGGGCGCTACGAACCCCTGGCGGTGCATCGCCGGCAGATACAGATGGGTGAAGGCGGCAATCGAGCCACCGCTGCGGTCCGCTGGCAAGCCGGTGACGCTGGCGCGTTCGAGCAGGAAGGTGAGCAGTTGCGTCTTGGCGAAGATCCGCGTGACCAGCACGCAATCCTTGATGTTGTAGCGCGCCAGGGCCGGTTTGTCCTCGGCGAACATGCGGTTTATTTCGTCCATGCGCTGGTACGGCGTGGAAATGTCCTTGCCCTCGCCCAACAGCGTCCGCGACACGTTTTCGAGACTGAACGAGGGAAAGGTCCAAGTCGCCGAACGCAGCGCTTCGACCCCGTCGATGATCAGCCGGCCCGGCGCGCCGGCGAAATAGTGGTCGCTGCCGCTGCCGTGTTCGCGCCAGGTCATCTCCGCGCCACCGCGGCCCAGCAACAAGGGTACGTTGAGGCGTCTGGCGTGTTCGTGCAGGACGCGCAAGTCGAACTGCACGACGTTCCAGCCGATGATCACGTCCGGGTCGTGTTCGGCGAACCAGGCATTCAGGCTTTGCAGCAGTTCCACCCGGCTCTGCCGGTAATGCAGGGCAAAATCCAGCGTGCGCGCATCGCCGTTGGGCGGTCCCAACATGAACACATCACGTTGGCCACAGCCTTCGATGCCGATGCAGTACAACTCACCCTGGGCGGTGGTTTCTATGTCCAGCGACGCCAGCCGTAGCTGTGGACGGTAGGCCGACGCCGGCTTGAGCCTGGCCTCGTGGTATTGGCCGTCGGCTTGCAGTTGTCCATCGAAGCCCACGGCCGCCGTAATGAAGCGCTCCATCAGGTAGCGCTCCGGTGGACGAATGTCAGCCTCGTACACTGCTATGCCGGCTTGCCTGAGCATGGTTTCCAGACGTTGCAACTGGCCGTACTGCCGGCAATACAGGCCCGACACCGGTTGCTGGTCGAAATCGCGCAGCGCCAGCGGTTTGAGCTCCACACCGACCTCGCCTTCGAGCAGACGCCGCGCGTGTTCCTGCTGCAGTGTGGGCAGGAAGGCGACCGAAGGCTGGAGCGGCAGGCGTACCAGCCGCGGCCCGGCATCGGTCGCCAGCCACAGTTCGACCTGGGTGCCTTCGGCAGTGTCGCGCCAATGTCGCGTCAGGATGAAACCCTGTTGTGGGGTCACGGCGGCGGGCCTTTAACAAGGAAAGTAGGCGCGGCGGCTGCAGGCCGAGCTCATATGAGGCAACATCATAAACTGTACATCCATACACATAAAGCTTGCCTGTCTTGATACGTCTGGCATGCTACGGCTCTGCACGGCTTCTTCATCAAGGTACCTATGCGGCTGTTTCTCTGCGAAAAACCTTCCCAGGCAAAAGACATCGCCAAGGTGCTGGGCGCCACGCGCCGCGGTGATGGCTGCTGGATCGGCAATGCCGTCACGGTGACCTGGTGCATCGGGCACCTGCTGGAAACCGCGCCGCCCGACGCCTACGACGCGCGCTACAAGCGCTGGGTGCTGGCCGATCTGCCGATCATCCCGCAGCAATGGAAAATGCAGGTGAAACGCAAGACGGCCAGCCAGTTCAAGGCGGTCAAGCGCTTGTTGAGTGAAGCCCAGGCTCTGGTGATCGCAACGGACGCGGACCGCGAAGGCGAAATGATCGCCCGCGAGCTCGTCGATCACTGTCGCTACCGCGGGCCGGTGCAGCGGCTGTGGCTGTCGGCCCTGGACGACGCCTCGATTCGCAAGGCGCTGGCGGCTCTCAAGCCGGGCGCCGAGACGTTCTCCCTGTATCACAGCGCCCTGGGGCGCTCGCGGGCCGACTGGTTGATCGGCATGAACATGAGCCGGCTGTTCACCCTGCTCGGCCGTCAGGCGGGGTACCAGGGCGTGTTGCCCGTGGGGCGGGTACAAACCCCGACCCTGCGCCTGGTGGTGGACCGCGACCGAAGCATCGCCGATTTCGTCCCCGCCGCCTATTGGGCCATCGATGTGCAACTGCTTGGCGAGGAGACCGAGTTCACTGCGCAGTGGATACCGCCAGCGGACAGTTGCGACGATCAAGGACGCTGCCTCAACCAGGCGCTGGCGCAGCAGGCCGCTGCAGCGCTCAGCCAGGCAAGCCACGCAACGCTGCGCAAACTGCGTACCGAGCGCGTCAAGGAGGCCGCCCCCCTGCCCTTCGACCTGGGCACCTTGCAGGAGGTCTGCTCGAAAAAGCTCGGGCTGGGGGCACAGGAAACCCTGGACGTGGCGCAGGCACTGTATGAAACCCACAAGGTCATCACCTATCCACGCAGCGACTGCGGCTACCTGCCGGTCAGCCAGCACGGTGATGCCGGGGCGATCATTGCAGCCCTGGGCCGCGCCGACCCAGGGCTGGCAGTGTTGCTCCCCCACCTCGATGCGCAGCGGCGCTCACGCGCCTGGAACGACGCCAAGGTCGGCGCCCACCACGGCATCATTCCAACTACCGTCGCCGCTACGTTCGACAAACTGCAGGGCAAGTACCGCGCGGTTTATACCCTGATCCGCGCCCGCTACCTGGCGCAGTTTCTGCCCAATCACGAATACGACCGCACCCAGGCCGACTTCGACTGCAGCGGTCAGGCGTTGCGCGCGGTCGGCAAGCAGGTGGTCGAACCCGGCTGGAAGCGCGCCATACCGCAGGCGCTCGGCGCTGCCAAGGGTCGCGAAGCGCCGGCTCCGCAGCCATTGCCGCGGCTGATCGAGGGCCAGCGCTGCGTGGTACGCGACGTGAAGCTCAAGGACCTGTGGACCCAACCCCCGAAACCCTTCACGGAAGGTGATTTAATCAAGGCGATGAAAAACGTCGCCAAGCTGGTCGAAGACCCGCGCCTGAAGCAGAAACTCAAGGACACCACCGGAATCGGCACCGAGGCCACCCGCGCCGGCATCATCCAGGGCCTGCTGGATCGCGGCTACCTGACCAAGCAGGGCAAGGCTCTGGCCGCAGCACCCGCCGCCTTCAGTTTGATCGACGCGGTACCTCGAGCCATCGCCGACCCAGGCACCACTGCCATCTGGGAGCAGGCGCTGGACATGGTGCAGAGCGGTGAGATGTCGCTGGAAACCTTCGTCGCCAAACAATCGGCCTGGATGAGCAAGTTGGTGGAGCGTTGCGCCGGGTTGCGCATGGTCATCAGCGGTCCTGCGCCAAAAGGCGCGACGCCGTGGAAAAACAAGCGCAAGCGCAAGTCTTCAAAGGCAGCCTGACCTGCAATCCGTCGCCTTAAGCCTGAAGGTGCACGGCTTGCTTTGTGAAACGGCGCAACTAACGGTACGCTGCGCCGATCATTTCCTGCCAGGCACTGCCCTTGATTGCGCTGCATGACATCGCTGTAACCAGCGACATCGACTCCTCCATCAGCTGTGACCGCTGCGCCGCCAAGTGCTGTCGCCTGGAAGTCATGCTGATCACCGACACCGGCGTACCGGAGCGCTTCATTGAAGTGGACGAATGGGGTTCGGAAACCATGTCGCGCCTGGACGATGGGTGGTGTGCCGCCTTGGACCGACGCTCCATGAGCTGCAGTATCTACCTGAATCGCCCGTTGATCTGTCGCGAGTTCGACATGGGCGGGCCGGACTGCCAAGAAGAGCGCATGCGCCCTTAAGCAGCCCGGTTCCGGGTCATATCACCTTGACCGCACGACCGATGAACTGGATGGGGCCGGTTGGCTTGCCGGTTGTCGAGCCTGACTTGGGCTCCAGGGTCAGCTCGAACAACTGGTTGTTCTCCAGCGGCGGAAGCTTGTCCAGGGCTACGTGTACGCTCTGCCCCGGTTCCACCAGACCCAGCGAGACAGGACCTTGCCAGCTATCGGCCTTGGTCCAGAACTGCAGGGCGCGGTCAGCCGGCACCGCCGTATCGTTCAACGGAATCAGCTGGACCTCCCTGGAGTCACTGGCCTGCACCACCCAACCTGGCGCCTTGTCCTGAGGCGCGATGAGCACGACGACATAGGCTGGACCCGGCACCGGCGCGCGAACGTTGAACAACAACGCGCCCAGCACCAGCGTTGCCGCCAGCCCGGCGCCCGCCAACCCGCGCCAGACACCCAGGCGATTCCACCAGATCGGGATGGGCTGCGCGCCTGCGCTGTCGAGGCTGTGCTGGATCCGTGGCCACAGCGTCGCCGGCGTCTGCACAGGCGTGACGCGCTCAGCCAGGGGCAACAGGCGCGCTTCCCATGCATCGACCGCCGCGCGCAGTTCCAGGTCAGTGGGCAATCGCCGTTCGACTTCTGCCCGCCGCTCTGCATCGAGCGTTCCCAGCACATACTCGCTGGCCAGTTCTTCAGTATTCATGGGCTCTACCGTCTCGCTTCGTTCGCTCATCCCATGCACTCACGCAGTGATGCCAGGCTGCGCTTGATCCACGCCTTGACCGTGCCCAGCGGCGTTTCCAGCCGCTGGGCGATCTCGGCATGGGTGTAGCCATCCAGATAAGCGTGGTACAGGCACTGGCGTCGCTGCGGCTCCAGTTGCTCCAGGCACCCGTCGATTCGCGCACTGCCCAGTGCCGCATCTGCGGCTTCGTCGGTGAACAACGACTGCAGATCGTCCTCGTTCAGCCCGCGCAACCGCGCGTTGCTGCGAATGTGGTTGAGCGCAAGGTGCCGGGTAATGGTGAACATCCACCCCCGCGCCGAACCTCGCTGCGCGTCGAAACTGGCGGCTTGCGTCCAGATCCGCAGGAACGCATCGTGGACGATATCTTCGGCCAACGCTCGATCGCCGACAATGCGCAGAGCGACGGCCAACAGGCGCCCGCCTTCGCGCTGATACAAGCCGTGCAGTGCCTGGCGATCGCCACGGGTACAGTTCTGCAGGGCAACTTCGTAATCGAATGGATTTTCCGGCAAGGACAAGAAAGACCGCCATGGCAAGTGGAAGAATGAAGCTCGCTCGGCAGTGTAGACCAAGCGCGCGGACTTGCCGTTCCGCGCGCTGTGTCTATACGACTTTTACTTGGCGGACCAGAAAATGTAGTCGGCCTGGTATTTGACGATTTCTTTCTGACCCTTCTGCGCGGTGGTACACGCGCTGGTCGGGGCAACGCCGCCCTTGAGTGCGGTGCGCTGGATGTAGGTCACGCCCTGCATGGCGCCCTTGCCTTCGACCGGATTGGCTTTGACCAACTGGTAAGGCAGATTGCCGTCACCGGCCGGTGCGACAGCAACCTGAGTGCCGGTCACCTTGGAGCCGTCTGCCGACTGCCAGGTGGCGGGCGGGCCGAAATAGGTGCCTACTTGCTTGCCGGAGCGATCATTGAGAACGGCCTTGGGACCAACGAACGTCCACTCTGTCTGGCCAGCGGCATTGGCCTTGTCACGGCATTCATAAGTGATTTCGCCCATGCCGACGGTTTCCATCGCGACCTTGTTGCCAGCCGGAACCTGAACCGGAGCAGGCAGATCCATCTGCGCGTGGGCAGTGGTGGCCAGGGCGAAGGTGGCGGCAAAGAGGACGTTGGCCAGGCAGAAACGGTGTGTGCTGTTCATGTCGTAAGCTCCATAAGAGTGATCGAACCGGCAGCGCCTTGTGTAGCTGCTGTAGGTACTACTCATCAGCGGGGCATTTGGATGCAGTTAAAAAAAGATTTTTCCTACAACGCCCATTCACATGCAGCGCAACCCCTGTCGCTTATTCGGGTCCATGCTTAAGCCCGCAGCAATTTCCAGAGAGCCCTATGCCTTCCAACACCGCCACCAACGACAGCTGGCCACAGCGTTTTCGCGACAAACCCTGGTTATGGACCCTCACCGGCCTGCTTCTGGCCGTCAGTGCGGTGGTGGTGGTATGGAGCATCGTCAATGCCCTGCTGCACGCCGACCGTCAACATGCCTGGTATGCACTGCTGGGCGGCACCGGTGGCTTTGCAGCGACTGCCCTGGGCGCATTGATCGCCCTGGCACTCAGGGAAATATCCTCCAAAGTACAGGATGTGATGCTCGGCTTCGCTGGCGGCATGATGCTGGCAGCGAGCACCTTCTCGCTGTTGCTGCCAGGCCTGGCAGCCGCCAATACCCACACTGACAGCTCTGCGGTCGCCGCCTTGGTGGTGATCCTCGGCCTGGGGCTTGGCGTGGGCTTGATGCTGGCACTGGACAAGGTCATTCCCCACGAACATGAAAACGCCGGCAGGCACGGCCCCAATTCCGAACGAATCCACCGGGTGTGGCTGTTCGTGTTGGCCATCACTCTGCACAATCTGCCTGAAGGCATGGCCATCGGTGTGAGCCTGTCCGACGGCAACCTTGCAGTAGGCATTCCGCTGACCAGCGCGATTCTGTTGCAGGACATTCCCGAAGGCCTGGCCGTGGCCATGTCGCTGCGGGCAACGGGGCTGAGCGCGGGCAAGGCTGCCTTGGTGGCGATGGGCTCTGGCCTGATGGAACCGCTGGGCGCGATGGTTGGCCTCGGACTGTCGAGCGGCTTCGCGCTGTCCTACCCGATCAGCATGGGACTGGCTGCAGGCGCCATGATTTTCGTGGTGTCTCACGAAGTGATTCCGGAGACCCACCGCAATGGTCACCAGACACCGGCAACGCTGGGCCTGATGCTGGGGTTCGCGGTAATGATGTTCATGGATACCGCGTTAGGTTGACGACTGGCTGCCCTGGACCAGCCTTTGCGCTATCTGGGGCAGAACCTGCTCGCACGGCTGCGTGACCTTGATGCTGAGCAGTCCATCGGCGCGAGTGCGGCCCATGTTGATCGCCAGCAGGCGTTTGCCTTGGCGAGACATCTCCTGACACAGGCGAAAGCTCGAATAGGCCATCAGTGATGTGCCTACGATCAGCATGCCAGGCGCCGCTTCCACTGCCTTCCACGCAGCCCGAGCCTGCTCCGGTTCGACGCCTCCGCCAAAGAACACCACGTCAGGCTTGAGCAGATCGCTGCCACAGCATGGACAATGGGGCATGTGGAATGCCTCGAGAAAGCGTGCTGCCAGTTGTGCATCACCATCAGGCGCGAGTACCGCATGCACGTCCTGCAGGTAAGGATTCTGCTCTTCGAGCAGCAACTGCACGTCATCGCGCCGCAGTCGCATGCCGCAATCCAGACAGACCACTCGATGCAGGTTGCCATGGAGTTCGACCACGTTGCGGCTGCCAGCCACATCGTGCAGCCCGTCGACATTCTGGGTGATCACCCCGCTGATCAGGCCCTGCCCCTGCAGTGCTGCCAGCGCCTGGTGGGCCGCGTTGGGCGTGGCCTGGTGCACACCCCGCCAGCCCACCATCGCCCGTGCCCAGTAGCGCTTGCGCGTGGCGGGGCTGGCGATGAAGTCCTGATGCATGATCGGTGCGCTGCCCCGCCTGACCCCGTCGCTGTCGCGATAATCGGGAATGCCGGACGCGGTACTGATACCTGCCCCGGTCAGTACCAGATAAGGCGCCTGCGCCATCTGCTGGTAAAGGTCATCGGCGAGTTCGACCATGGCTGCAATTACCTCGAGTTAGCGGGAGGCCACACGGCCGAGCAAAAGCGCAGGTTCAGGATTCCGAGGGGGTAGCCTGGTCCATCAGCTCGTCAACCGCCTTGGCGCACTGGACGCGATAGTCGGCAGGCAGCAGGCACAACTGCGGGCTGCCCAGGAGCCTGAGCTTCGCCGCTTCGGCAACCGCTTGCATGTCGACCCCGCGCAACGAAAATTCCTCGAGCAACGCCTGCATCGCATGGTGACGCTGATCCGGACTGGACGTTGAAATCGACATATTTTTTTCCACGATAAAGTGCCTGTGTGAAATGCGCTGCTTGAAATGACAATGACTGCCGGGGCCGGCGAAATACTTCGCTGTGGCGATGGACGGTCGCCGGACATTGAACGGTTCGGCGCTGGCAATCACGCGCAGGGCCCCGCAATCGCTTAGAATGCCCGCCTGCAATACCCGTCGATTTCCGGAGCCTTACATGATCGCAGCCCCTACAACCACGCTTTGCATCTACCACGGAAACTGTGCCGACGGCTTCGGCGCAGCCTGGGTAGTGCGCAAGGCACTTGGGCCTGACGTCGAATTTCATGCCGCCGGACACGGCCAGCCGCCACCCGATGTCACCGGCAGGCATGTGTTCATCGTCGACTTCGCCTACGATTACCAGACGCTCATGGCGATGGCCGCCCAAGCCCTTTCGATCCTCGTGCTCGATCACCACAAGACCGCCCAGGCCGACCTGCTCCAGGTGCCGCCGGCCGCAGCCTTTGGTGAACAGGCAGAAGGCGGCAACGTGCATGCCCTGTTCGACATGAGCCGCTCGGGTGCCGGCCTGGCCTGGGACTACTTCTTCGCCGGCCAGCCGCGCCCTGCCCTGATCGACCATATCGAGGACCGCGACTTGTGGCGGTTCAACCTGCCGGGCACGCGCGAAGTGCTGTCCAATCTGTTCAGTTATCCGCAGGAGTTTGCCGTGTGGGATGCGCTGCTGGCTGCGCCCGTCGAGACGCTGTTGGCGGACGGCATTGCGATCGAACGGCAGCGACAGAAAACCGTGGCCGATCTGCTGCGCGCCACCGCGCGACGAATGTCGATCGGCGGTCACGACGTGCCGGTGGCCAACATACCCTCACTGTTCGCCAGCGATGCCGGCAACATCATGACCCAAGGCGAGCCGTTTGCCGCGTGCTACTCGGATGGCCCCAAGGGTCGCTCGTTTTCGTTGCGCAGCACCGATGAAGGCATGGACGTGTCGGAAGTCGCCAAACAGTTCGGCGGTGGCGGTCATCGCAATGCGTCGGGCTTCCGCGTACCGTACGGCCACGAATTGACGCGCTGAGCACAGGTGGAATGACCACCGACCACCCCTATTTTGCTGGAGAGCGTCACATGCCGCAGGAACGACTGGATCTACTGAAACTGCCCAAGGACGTACGAGGCTCGGTTAATGGCCTGGTCCGCGCGTTGAATGCCGCCAGCACCAAAGCGGATGTAGAGCGCGAAGGCGCGCTTGAAATCGCCCTGATCCTGGGACTCGAACAGTCGCGCAAACTCAAGCCGGCCGATATCGAGGCGCTTTACATGATTTTCGACGACGCCAAGGAGGCACGCCTGCAGGCGTTGCAGAAGTGACCGTTCAGGTTGCCGTTCAAGCCGCCGCGCTGCCTTCGAAAGGAGCCTGCCGCAGGCAGTTGCGCCCGGCGTTCTTGGCGGCATACAGGGCCTTGTCGGCAGCACCTATCAGGTTGTGCGCCGTGACGTAGGGCGCGATGCCCATCGCTATTCCCACGCTGATGGTCACGCGTGCCCCGGCGCCCAGAGCGGGATGGGCAAGCCCCAGGTCCGCGACCGCCGTGCACAGGTCCTGCCCCAACTGCCTGGCCTGCTGGCTATCGGCCCCCACCAGCAGCACCAGCATCTCCTCGCCACCGAAACGGAACGGCATGGCATTGGATTGCCGGGACAACTCCTTGATGGTTGCACTGACCTGCTTGAGACAGCTGTCCCCTTGCAGGTGGCCATAGCTGTCGTTGTAGAGCTTGAAGTGATCGATGTCGATGAGGATCGCCGTCACGCAGGTCGCTTCGGTCCCTGCTGCCTGCCACAGCTGGGCGGTGACATCGCCCTGGTGCCGACGGTTGAACAGTTGAGTCAGTGGGTCGGTGCGGGCCATTTCGGTCAGTTGCACTTCCAGCAGGCGCCCGCGCAAGGCAAACAGATAGCTGAGTCGGCTCGCACGCTCGAGGAAATACGAAGCCATCAGCAACAGCACCACTGTTGAGCCGTACAAGAAGGCATTGGCGCGCCATGTCACCGGGTCCATGAATCCCGCGATGTGAGTGGTCAGCAACTGGATGCCGAGCATGCTGGCCATGGCAGCCACCGCGAAGCGAAATGGTAACTGTTGAATCATCGTGCAATACACCATCAACAACAGCATGCCTAACTGATAGTGCAGGCGATAGGGACTGTCGCTGTAGATCATCACCACCAGCGGCATCAACGAGGACAATACCGTGGCCAGCGCCGACACCGTCTCCAGCGCTCGACGTGAGGTCAGGCGTTGGGCCAGCAGCAGGATGGCAATGATCATTGGGGTGATCAGCAGCAGGCGCCCTACAGCCACATAGGCGAACACATCTTCGAGGGCCAACCAGTCGCTGATCAGGAACAGGTTGTAGATCACTGCACCGCAGATACCGGTGGACGTCAGGAACTGCAGGCGCTGGCGTTGGGTATCGGCCTCGTAGCGACGCTCCAGTTCACGGTCGAACGTCAGACCACCCATGCCGCTTGCGATGGCCTGCTCGACCAGTGCCATGGTGTGCGGTTCGGGGGAATGAGCCGGTTGAGCTTGAACGGCTTGCATGGGGCACCGGAAAATATGATTCAGAATTTTACTAGACTACCCCATGATATCTTAGTGCCATTATTGTGGGGCATTAGTTTGGCGCCAATGGAATGAACGGTCGTCGGGTTGCACCAGCGGTCGGGCGTGTGCGGTCTTTTACTGCGTCCGCTGTTCTGGTCAGGGATCAGTTTTCCTGGATGTGCCCGGCGAAGAGACGAAGATTCAAATCGCAGGTTTCAAACTGCGGGTCATCAGATGATAATGCGAGACTTTATCATCTGATGCTCCACGAGATCCTGCATGCACCTTTCGCACACCGGCCCAGGCTTGGAAAGACTCTATCAGGATCACCATTCCTGGCTCCGGGCGTGGTTGTATGGCCGATTGCGCAATACCGCCGACGCCGCCGATCTGGCGCAGGATACCTTCGTGCGCTTGCTGCAGCGTCGTAGCGTGCAAACCATGGAGCAGCCGCGTGCCTACCTGCGAACGGTGGCCCGGGGTCTGGTCATCGACCTGTGGCGGCGTCGGGATATCGAAAGGGCCTGGCTGGAAACGCTGGCGGAACTGCCCTGCGAACAGGCCCCCTCTCCTGAAACGGGACTTCTGGTGATCGAGGCGCTGGTGGCCATCGACTGCCTGCTGGACAGCCTGCGCCCCATCGTGCGCCGGGCTTTCCTCCTCGCCCAGCTCGAAGGATTGAAGTGTCCCGCCATCGCCAGGGAGCTTGGGGTATCCGTGCCAAGCGTGGAGCGTTACCTCGCCCAGGCACTGCGCGCTTGCTACACCGCGACCTTCGCACAGGAAACGCAGTGAGCACGCCATGTACCCTGGTGTCGCCGCAGATACTCGATGCGGCCATCGACTGGTCGCTCAAGATCAGCTTCAACACAGCCGACGCAGCGACCCACGATGCCTTCCAGCACTGGCTGGCGGCCGACGCCCGGCATGCCCTGGCCTGGCAACGCCTGCAAGGTCTGAATGAGCCCTTTGCGCGGCTGCCCGCCAGTGCCGCGATGAGCGCCCTGAACCGACTACCCACCGGACGCCTGCAGCGGCGGCAACTGCTCAAGCTGCTGGTGCTGGGTTCAGGCACCGCCGCGATTGGCTGTGGCACCCAACGGTATGCGCCCTGGCAACGCCTGCTCGCCGACTACAGCACCCGCACGGGGGAATTCCGTCGCTGGAAACTTCCCAGTGGCACCTTGCTCGAACTCAACACCGACAGCGCGGTGAAAGCCGACCTCGAAGGCGTGCAACGCGTCACCCTGTTGCGCGGCGAGATGGGTGTGACAACAGCCGGCAGTGGTTTGCCCCTGCAGCTGACAACGCCGCACTGCCGGGTGGATGCGCTTCATGCACGCTTCGAAGCCAGGCTGTTCGGGGACCACACGTGCCTGACAATCGCCGAGGGCACCGTCAAGCTGGAGGCGAGTGCCGGGCACGCAGCGCTCGAGATGCACGCAGGAGAGCAGTGGCTCGTCAGTCACTCAACGCTGCGGCGCACACCCGGGCCTGCCCCCGACCACGGTGCCTGGCGCAACGGTATGCTGATCGTTCGAAACCTGCCATTGGCTCAGGTGCTCGGCGAGCTGTCACGCTACCGGGTCGGTTACCTGAACTGGGAACAACGCATTGCCGCGCTGCCTGTCAGCGGTAACTTCAGTACCTTGCACGCCGATCAGTCGGTGGCGTTGATCGCCGGCGCCCATGGCCTGCACGTGCGAAAGATCACCCGCTATTGGTCCCACGTCGGCAAGGCAGCGTGAAACATCGATGCGCCGTGATGGGATTTCGAATCTGGGACGGCATAGCTCAGTGAATGCCTCACTCAATCCGTTCGAGATCCTCAAAGTGACCCAGCGCCCCTCGCCTCGCCTCCACCCTCGCCTGTTAGGTCGAACCGTCTTCCCTGCCGTGATCTGCTGGAGCCTCGCCGGTATCGCCGCCTCTGCGGTGCAGGCAGCCGACCTGCAACAGATCGATATCCAGCCGGGCAGCCTGGACAGCGCCTTGACCGAACTCAGCCGCAGCACCGGTGTGACCATCGTGTTCGATCCGCAACTGCTGGGCAGCAAGCGCAGCCCAGGATTGCACGGTCGATTCAGTACCGACCAGGCCTTGGACGAGCTGCTGGGCGCCAGCGGAATCGGCGCCGTGAAACAGGGCGATGGTTTCGTCCTGATTGCCCTGACGACCGCCGGTGTCGGGCTCGACCTGGCGCCCACCCAGATCACCGGCAACCAACTGGGCAATATCACCGAAGGCACCGGCTCCTACACACCCGGCCTGATCGCCACGGCCACCCGGCTGGTACTGAGCCCCAGGCAGACACCGCAGTCGGTCACCGTCGTCACCCGTCAGCACATGGATGACTTCGCGCTGGACAATGTCGACGACGTGATGCGGCACACCCCAGGCATTACCGTCTCGGCCTATGACAGTGATCGCTCCAACTACTACGCTCGCGGTTTCTCGATCAACAACTTTCAGTACGATGGCATTCCATCTGCGGTGCGCAATGTCGGCTATTCGGCCGGCAACTCGCTCAGCGACATGGCGGTCTACGACCGCATCGAAGTGCTCAAGGGGTCACCCGGCCTGCTGGTGGGTGCAGGCTCGCTGGGTGCCACGATCAACTTGATCCGCAAGAAGCCCACCACCGATTTCCAGGGGCATCTGAGCCTGGGCGCAGGCTCATGGGACAACTACCGCAGCGAAGTCGACGTCAGCGGATCGCTGACGTCGACCGGCAACGTACGCGGGCGTGCCGTGGCGGCCTATCAGGACAAGAATTCCTTCATGGACCGCTACGGCAGCCAGGCCGAGGTGTACTACGGCATTCTGGAGTTCGATCTTTCCCCGGACACGTTGCTGACCGTGGGCGGCGACTACCAGAACAATGATCCGCGCGGCTCGACCTGGTCTGGCAGCTTCCCTTTGCTCAACGCCGCCGGCGAGCGCAACGACGTCAAGCGCTCCTTCAGCAACGCAGCCGACTGGAGCAGCTGGAAGCAATACACGCGCACGGTATTCGCGACGCTGGAGCACCAGTTCGGTGATGGTTGGGTAACCAAGTTGCAACTGGACCACAAGATCAACGGCTATGACGCACAACTGGGCTCGATCCAGGGCGATGCCCCAGCCGTCGACGGCACGGCCCGGCTCAATGGCCAGCGCTACCGTGGCGAAACCAGCAGCGATTCAGCCGACGCCTATGTCAGCGGTCCTTTCCAGTTCCTGGGCCGCGAACACGAGGTGGTTCTGGGCGGTTCGATCAGCAAGGCGCATTGGGATGGCAAGGGCTTCTGGGACGTGACCTATCCCAACGGCAACCAGCTCGACTTTTTCAACTGGCACGGCAACGTCGACAAACCGGCCTGGGGCGCCGCGCAGCAGATCAGCGACGATGTCGTTCGGCAGACCGGCGTCTACCTGACCACGCGCTTGAACGCGACCGACGATCTGCATTTCATTCTCGGCGGGCGCCTGGTCAACTACACCGTGACAGGCAATACCGACACCTATCGCGAAAGCGGCCGACTGATCCCTTATGCAGGGGTGATCTACGACCTGGACGAACAGTTGTCGGTGTATGCCAGCTACACCGACATCTTCATGGCGCAGGATTCCTACAACCTGGATCGAAACCGCAAGTTGCTCGAGCCCGATGAAGGCGAGAACTACGAAGTGGGCATCAAGGGCGAGTTTTTCGAAGGCCGGCTGAATGCCAGCCTGGCCTACTTTCAAGTCAAGGAAAGCAATCGGTCAGTGCCCGATGACGACTACAACAACCTCACCCCAACGCCTTCCAACTACGCGTTCAAGGGTACCGATGCGCAAACCAAGGGCTTTGAACTCGAAGTCTCCGGGGAGCTGGCGCAAGGTTGGCAGATGCAGGCCGGTTTTACCCATAAAGTGGTACGCGACGACAGTGGCGTGAAAATCTCGACGTTCGAGCCGGAAAACCAGTTCACCTTGTTCACTACCTACAATCTGCCCGGTACGCTCGACCAGTGGACAGTGGGCGGCGGTGGACGCTGGCAGAGCAAGGCGTGGCAAGAGATCTGGAATTCGCCGCGCGATACCTACGAAACCTTCGCCCAGAAGCAATACTGGGTGGTGGACCTCATGGCCAAGTACCAGATCACTCCGGCGTTATCGACCACGGTCAATCTCAACAACCTGTTCGACAAGTACTACTACACCAACATCGGCTTCTATAACTCGGCCGTCTATGGCGAGCCCAGGAACGTGATGATCACCACCCGATGGGACTTCTGACGACAGCCCACGCCGTTCTGACTGCACGGGCTGTCCGATGAACTCTCAGGCAGCTCGACGCCTACGCATGGCGCCTGTGATCAGCATGACGATGCCGGGCACGAGCAGCCCGATTGCTGTCCATCCGAACGCTTCCTGACCCGATGCGCCAAGCGCGGCAAAGACGCAACCGACTGCAAGCAAAGGGACAGCGGCGATGTAGAAAGGCTTGTTGGCATTCTTGCCCATAACGGATCCTCCTGATTTCTTTCCATTGAACCACATAGCTTTGCCAGCTTGAAGCGAGGGCGCATCCTGCGCGTCGCAACAAGTCACACAGCGCTGAGCGCGCCCATGCTCAGAAGCCCGATGACGCCCAGGCCAAGCGCGATGCGGTAGTACACGAATGGCATGTAGCTCTTGGTCGAAACCAGCTTGAGGAAGACCACGATCACCCCGTAGCCGACGACGAACGCAATGATCGTTGCCAGCAATGTTGGGCCGCCGGAGAAAGTGCTGGATTCACCCCAGCTGCGGTACAGCTGGTAGAAGCCCGAAGCGATCACCGCCGGCACCGCCAGCAGGAATGAATAGCGCGCTGCAGCCTCACGCGTGTAGCCCATGATCAGCCCGGCGGTGATGGTGCCGCCTGAGCGTGATACGCCCGGAATCAGGGCCAGCGCCTGGGCAAAGCCGAAAACCAGGCCATGGGTCCAGGTCAGTTGATCGAGCTTGCGCTCCTTGCGCCCCATCTTGTCCGCTGCGGCCAAGATCAGCGCGAACACGATGAGCATGGTTGCCGTGAGGTAAAGATTGCGCAGGCTTCCTTCGATATAGTCCTTGAACAGCAGTCCAAGGATCGAGATCGGCAAGGTGCCGATGATGATCAGCCAGCCCATTCTGGCGTCCGGATGGCTGCGGCAAGAGGCGTCAGCCAGCGACTTGATCCAAGCCATGGCAATGCGCAGGATATCCTTGCGAAAGTACAGCAGCACTGCTGCTTCGGTGCCCAGCTGGGTGATGGCGGTAAACGCAGCGCCTGGGTCGCCGCCAGAGGGTAACAATGGTCCGATAATGCGCAAATGCGCGCTGGAGGATACCGGCAAGAATTCGGTCAGTCCCTGGACCAACCCCAGAATAATGGCTTCCAGCCAGATACTTAATTCACTCACGCCTCAGCAGCTCCCAATTAGTTTTATCAGTCGGGCTGCCGTAAATGGCAACACACAGGATACGTCGGGAGTAACTGACCGCTGGATCGGATAAAGATTCTTGGGCGCCAGCAATGATTTGAATTCGATACTTGAGGCTATGTCTCAGCGGCGCGAAATCGCCAAGAAGATCTACCGACGAGTCAACGCAATCGCGGAGCTGTCGAAGAATGGTTCTGGAACACATCCCCAGAAGTTCTGGAGCACATGCCTTTTCGATCGCCCAAAGAAAAACCCCGCAGACGTTAATCTGCGGGGTTCTCGATGATGGAGGCCGAGGTCGGAATCGAACCGGCGTAGGCGGATTTGCAATCCGTTTTTTTCTTTAGGCTTCATTAAGGTTATCCCCGGTAAAGCCCGGATTCATTGATCTTAACTACATAACCATGCATCTGCATTAATGCATATCTGGGACATCTGCTGTCCCAAAATTGTCCCACGGAAGATATTCCTCTGCTCCTCCTTGGCGTTCTGCCTTTTCCTACCTATTCTCGAAACATCAGCATGATCGTGCGCGCACCCATAAGCCGCGTAGCTTCGCTGTGCAGAGCCTTCTAGGTACCCACCTGTTGATCAGCACACAAGTGGCAAAAAAATCGGATTTCGCTACGTGCCTCGTACCGCTCTGCTGCATGATTTGCACAGAATGCTATCTCATCAGTAGGCCAATCGCCTTCGGCTGCCTCAATTCCGAGACGATTTTGCCAATTTCAGCTAGATGGATTTTCCACTGGCTTGTCAGGTGCACCTCAAACAAGGGAGCTTTTTCGCCATGGACCAGTCTGCTGATAGCAGAGATATTCCGCTTCCGATCCAAAGAGAGGTCCGGCAGCGTTGTGGCTTCGGATGTGTCATCTGCGGGATGCCTCTCTATGAATATGAGCACATGGAAGAATGGGCCCAAGTGAAACGACATATCGCGGACGAGATCACCCTACTCTGCGATCAGCATCATCGAGAAAAGACCAATGG
Organism: Pseudomonas baltica; assembly: GCF_014235765.1. GTDB lineage: Bacteria > Pseudomonadota > Gammaproteobacteria > Pseudomonadales > Pseudomonadaceae > Aquipseudomonas > Aquipseudomonas baltica. The sequence goes on along the minus strand of NZ_JACMYH010000001.1, from coordinate 163,862 downwards.
CCTCCTTCCTAAAGAAACCGTCCGTGCAGCAGACGCTGCCCCATACAACCTGCGAGAGGGCACTTCGAAGCCATATGCTTTGCACTTCTCTGGAACAGAAGCGACGGTTGAGATAGGAAGTAATTCGTTCACTTGCCAGGACCAAGGTCACGGGACGGTGATGATCCCATTGATGGTAGACAACACAGCCTTGATCGGAATCATCCTGTCTGATGGTCATTTCTTACTGAACGTGGTCATTTTTGACGAATTTAACGCGCCAGTGCTGCACATCAGGAATAACCAGCTCGTTTACTCAATCACCCCTTGGGACATCCAGTTGGTTGGTACCACATTGACTCTAAGAGAAGGCGCTAGAAAGATTTTGATCGAGTTCGTGTTTTCTCCTCCGAACAAGGTAAAGATTACCAGGGGGCGCTTCCTGAGAAACGGGGTCGAGATACTCGTGCGACCCGACAACATCCTCATCACCAACAACTCAGCAGTTATCTCCGGTTGCCGCGCACACAACTGCTATGGTGGACTAATTATTGGCCACACCAAAATGGAAATTAGCGGTTTTATGGCTATCCAAGGAGTTCCTAGATATCTGGGTGATCGAACCGAGGCTTTAAAATTTGAGAGACAGTGCTTAGAGTCGCGATAGCATATAGTGCATAAATCCAAGAATAGTTAAACATTTACCATGAAACGACCTGCATTTTCTATGCTGTCGCCATGCCAATAAACACTGACGCAACCGATGCGTTCTAGTGAAGATCAAAATACCGCAAAGGACCTTTAATGCTCTCACTGGCACAAATAGACGACTACATAGACGCCCTATCGGCCAACGCTGAGTCCTTGATCTCGGAAGCCGAAATTCTCTATTCGCATCAGCACTATGCCCGGGCCTTTACGCTGTCACATATAGCGAGAGAGGAGATCGCAAAGTGCCTAATGCTTCAAGCTACAGGAGTGAGGATTTTAGCAGGACATAAAGTAGACTTCAAAAAGCTCTTCAAGAGACTGAGAAATCATGAGCAAAAGCTCATCTCAGAAGGATTACAGAACTGCTTATTCGCTTTAGGTGTAGGCAGTTCGGAGATCGGGAGCTTGATGCTGAAAAATGTTACAGCGGCCAGCGAGCATAGAAACAATCGAAAAAATGAATCTCTCTACGTCGGCTTCGCAGAGGGCCGCCTGTCGCAACCAGCTGAGGGCTTCAGTGAAAAACAAGCAGGTCGCAACATCACAATTGCTCAGTTTGCGCTGAGAGATCAAAAACACAACGTCATGCTTATGGGTAAATTTTCCAAGCGAGCGCCTATAGAAATACCCGAAATCAATCCGGTTGATTTACAGGGTGAGAACCTAGAAGCATTAATGGAGAGGTTAGCTAAAGCGCTTCATAAGATTCGCCAGATTAACCCCTATGGAGAGGATTCAGACACACCCTAGTAATGCAGCATTAGTGGTTAAAAGGTGCTCAAGGCCGTGATCGGCGTGCCCTCGCGGGCCTACCTGTCTAAATCGCAAGGGCCTCAAAGCTCAATTAAAGGCAACAAACGCAGGGTAGGAACCGCCAGTTTTAGACAGCCTTTCAGCCCTTTCTCCGAGCGTTCTGCTCACTCTCACCCCACATTCCTGCACCACCACGATTGCGCATAGAGGCATCCGTCCTCTTCTTCCAGCCCACTTAGCACGAACCCATTCGGCGCCATCCACGAAAGCACCGCCTCATGCAGCAAAGGGAGCTCGCCGGAACCAATGCAGTTCACGCCCTTCACGCTGGCCGTCTTCGAATTCCGGCCCAGGGCCTGGCACATCTCTTCGTTAATCCGTAGATCACCTACCGCTGCGGGCAGGCCACGGATCTCGACCGCCTCAATCGGTTTGCCCAGGCGCATCCTGCGCGTCACCTGGCACCTCATGGCTCGATGCCGTGCTGGCGCACGCTGTGCGTCACGACGCCCCACACGGTGAACTCGTCGCCTTCCATGATGAAGCGGTGGTGGTGGCCATCGCCTTCGGACTTCAGCACCGGCATGCCCCGAACATAGTCCAGACGCTTCACCATCGGCTCCTGATTCACCACCCCGATTATCACCTGTCCCTTCTTCACTTCCGCGCCCTTGTCGACGATCAGTAGGTCACCGTCGAATATCCCAGCGCGGGTCATGCTGTCACCGGCGACGCGCACCAGGTAGGTGCCGGGCGCGCGGATGCACAGTAGGTCGTCGAGGGAGATATCGAGGGCTTCGGATTGGAATGGGCTGTCCATGGCATGACTCTTATACTGTTCATCTGTACAGTATTCTTGCACCGGCCAGCGAGACTTTGCAATCCTGCGGCGAGGAACGGCGCAGGCGGCTATGATTTGCCAAGGACAACGGAGGCGCACATGGACACGCTGGAATGGCTGAACCTCACACCCAAGCTGAGTGACATCGACACCTGGGCAAAGCTCTGGTCCGTGCACGATGACCCCTTCCCTCACATTCGCTGCAGAACCTGCGATGGGTACCAGCAGCTTCGCGACTCAAGCAAGCCGTTCGTGCACAGTCCGACTTGCAAGCTGATGGGCGGTCAGAGCAGGTTCCCGTGGCGCGATCTGCTGTGGATCGTTGGAAACAGTTCTGGGAATGACCTGTAGGAGGTTCCCAACCAGATTCGGTTGGCGAAAAAGGCGCATTAAAACTCCCGATCGTTTTCCATGCCGAGCAGTTCGCAATGTTGTCTATGTAGGACCGTTGCGTAGGCTGCGGCTTCTACTCCAGTACTGAAATATGTCACAGCGCCGTCGTAGCTGGTCACCTCATAGGCATAGGGGCTGTCTCCTTGCCTGAGGCAGGCAGGTAAGATCTCGGCGCTGAGCGTTCGGACTGAAACACGCATGCTGCTGCTCCAAGGTTTTTCGGCGCGACATCCTAGACTATCTGCATACGAGCGAATACTGATAGCAGATGGAATGCACGCCAACATTTTAACAACGGACAGGGCTAGCCCGAGAGCCCTGTCAAGCTTTTGTCACATCAGTTGAACTATTGATAGGTGGAGATGCCTAGATAACACCCATTCTCTGGATCACCACCGTGAATACTGTCCATTTGCTCAATTGGCACCATGCTTGGCTGCTGAACGGAGACATGCTGTATTGCCGGCAATGTGGCGCGGGGCAGCCTGAAGAACTCGGTGACACAGTGTTTCAACATTCGGCGCATTGCTCTGCACAGGAGCTGCACCTACAACCTTGGAAGCATCTCAAGCACATAGTCGATACCGACGGCGAATAGCTTCCAATCCGCTTTAACGGCTGTGCTGATCGCTCACCCACCACATTATTCGGGTGCGTTCATAAATCCCTTTTGGGTTTCCCTATCTTTCTCAGCGCGCTCGGGCAATTGTGCGAACCCCAACGATGCGAATCGTTGCCGCTAGTTCACGGGCAATGTCTTCACTGTTAGCAGCGAGTCATACGCCTGCTCGCAGGCCTGCCCGGCTATTCGGGCTCGGTCATAAGCCTTTGCCAAGTCTCCCGCTCGCGCATCAGCGCGTTCGAGCAGTTGGGAGAGCACCATGGCGGCGCGGGTGGCTGACGTGCCTCGATCGGCAGAGCCGGTATCACTGGTGCAGGCGCCAGCGCTGGCGGCAAGCTTTCCGGCCTGGACGTGCAGCCGGTCGCCAGCAGCATCAAGGCCGCGGCCATCAGCGTCGGCAGCAGCGTTCTTTTCTCTCGCATCGTTTCCTACCTGGTTGGCCTCGCGCTGGAGGCGTTGTTCTTCGGTGCGCGCGGCCTGCACCGCCTGCGCACGTTCAGTCTGCTGGGTGGCCACGGCCTGCGACCGCTCGGCATCCCGCGCGGCATTGGTCACGGTGACGCCGTGACTGTAGGCGGCATACAGCGCAGCGCCACTCAGCCCAACCAAGGCCAGCGCGATGGCGATGCAGGCCAGCACCCTTTGCGAAGCGCTCACGCCAGCACCTTCAAAGCCCGCTGATAGATGGCTTCGCGTTCCTCCGCGCCCAGCGGCACACGCCCGGGCTTGCCGGTGTTGATGATGCTGCCGATATCGCCCAGGTTGCCGGCGTCCGCCAGAACATTCAGCTTCTGCGACGACCAGAACCAACCAGCGGCCATTGCTGCATGCCTGGGCTGCTCGAGCAGCTCCGGGCTTGCGAGTAGATCCAGCCCGAGCGATCGCCCGCACGCCTTGTAGTTCGCGCGTCCCGTGACCTGGATCAGTGATCGCCCGCGGAATTTCCACCCATCGCCTGGCTCTGTGTTGCCCAGCTTGAGCCTGCCCCACTCCCCGCCATAGATGCAGTTGGCAATGGACACCTGGTCGGCCTTGCGCGCAGCGGTCCTGCCGTACTGCCGGGCCTGGGCCTCGGTGATCCGCTCGCGGCTGAATTTGGACAGCAGCGCCTCCACCGAGTAATTCAGGTTCTCCACCAGGCGGGTGAAGTTGGTGGACTCATGACCTACTTGGGCAACGAAGGCTGCAGCCCTCGCCGGGGTGACGATGTTGAAGGTGGCCATGGCCGCATTCAGCACAGGAACAAAAACGCCGGCTGTCTGGTCGGCGTTGGGAATGATCTGCAGAAACTGCATCTCGGTGAGGGGCATACTTTTCTCCAGGCGAAAAAAAACCGCTCGATGGCGGGTATGGTGATTAGGCGTGTACCAGCGCTAAGCTGTGCGCTTTATGAAGGGAGTCAGAAATGAAGAAGGTATTTGCAATGCTGGTGATGGCGGCGCTCGGTGGCTGCGCTGCGTACAGCGAAAGAGGTACTGGGGAAGGTAACCGCGAGATCGGTAGCAAGGGCTACACGGTTCGTTGTGATGCCACACCACCAAACCAGCCTGGATGCTATTCACCGCCCCCGTCTTTTTCGTGGCGCCCGCTGGAAAGCATAAAGTTCAAGCTTGGGCAGAATTGATCCACGTCCTCTCTATGGGGTGACAGGGCACTGGGTGTTTCGGCGGTCAGGCGGCCGGTTCGCTTGCGGCAATCACTCCGCCCGGTGCTTCTTCGGCGGTTCGGCCTTGGGCCAACTGTACCTGCAGATCGGCGACCGTCTGCTGCGCTCTGGCAAGGTCGACCTGCGTCGTGCCCAGCTCACCACGAACTTGGCTCAGCTGCTCCAATTGCTGCTGGGCTAGACTGCTGACCTCACTAAGCGCCTGTTCAAGCACACCCACGCGCGCAAGTGCCGCGCTCGCTGCTTCACCCAGGATGTCGCTCAGCGGCGTCACGCCAGGATAATCAGCTGTGCCGAGCGGCATGGTGGTGGTCAACGTGCTGGAGATAACAACGCCATCGCGCAGCATTTGGTCGAGGTCCACCTGGTGCGCGCCAATAGAGCCGTCTTCATGCCAGCGGATGAGGGTTTCGTATCGGATTCTGCGTTCGGTGAGGGCCATAGTATTAGCTCACAGGGGTGGTGGTATTGAGGATCAGCCAGTTGGTGCGGTTGGACCTGCAGCGCTTGGATCCGCCGGCAGCGTCGGTCACATCTATCTCGTAGCCTTCGTAGGCCGATGCGGCGGGCAATGTTGCAAGGGTGTACTGCCCAACTTTGAACGGGCCGGATACAGCCGCCCGCGTCATTCGAGTTTCACCAGTCGAGCGGTTGATGCCCCAAGGGCTGTTGATGAACCCGCTGGTATCGGTGAACGCATTCACGTAGAGATCCGAACCAGTGTTGCCACCAGATTCGGCTGAGTTGCTGGTGCCGATGTCCCAGCGCACAGCGTTATCGGTCATGAAACGCAACAAGCGGTTCTGACCAGCATTGGCCCTGATCAGAATTGCAGCGGACTGAGCCCCTCGTCTGACACCCAAGTCGGCGTTGAAGTCGACCACAGCAGCGGTGACCGTCAAGGTGCCGTTACCGGACACCCCATTGCCACCGCTGGCCAGAATCCGCGCGTCATAGTCGACAGGGGTTGCCCCTGAGTGGAAGTCGATGAAGGGGGTGGACGCACCCTGCCATGAGCCAAGCTCTACACCGGAGTTGCCGGTGATACCAGCACCGATCATTGTTGACGGCGAGTTGATCCTGAGCACGTCACCCGTGAACACAGGACTCGCCAACGGCGCCTTGCTGGCAACGTCCTCGCGAATGCTCACCGTATCTTCGCACCAGCCGGTGGCGTAGGAACCGATCTCAAGCTTCGGGCGAGCCATGTCAATGACGCCATCGGTAACGCTCGGACCTGCATACGCCCGATAGAACACCCGCACACCAGCAGTATTGGCCGGGAGGTTTGGATAGGAGAACGAAATGGTCTGCGGATCTCCGGTCATCATGAAGAAACCACTTGCCGGAGCGGCAATTGCCGTGGGCCTGGAGTCAACCGCCTGGATGAAGATTCGCATCTGCAACCCGGCGGTGCCCTTCACCCTGATCGAAGCAGTCACCGTCTGGCCAGCGCCAACACGAAAGATCCGCGCCAGCGAGTTCACCAAGGACCGATAGTAGGCACTGGTTGTCAGGTTGGTGACGGTCAAACGCTGGGCATTTTCTGCAGGGGTAATGAACGAAGGCACCACCGACAGTACACCGGTCGAGTTTCCCGGACTACCTGGCCCATCAAACTCCCAGCCGTCAGCCAGGCGAGAGTCTGCGGCCGATATCTTCAAGAAGGCGCTGTTGTACGCCAAGTTCTGGCCACCGGTGTCTGCCAGTGCAACCGCCGTAGGCGTGCTGACCGGCTTGGACACATCGGGAGTGTTGTCCACGAGATTCAGCGGAGGCAGGCTGTCCAGGCGACCACGCTGCTGCACCACCCAACTGCCAATGTTTGAAGCGATCTCCGCCCATTGGCCGGGTGCCAACAAGAAGGAGTTCGCCTGAGCTCCCACCGACGAGTAAATCAAGGTCTCGGCAGTGATCGTGACAGGGAAGTCGCTCTCGTTGCGGAACAGATAGCCATAGCCGCCAGCAGGCTGCGTGCCGCCGGGCAGGGTCATGGTGATGGCTTTGGCAGGGGTCAGCCGGAGGCAGTAGCCAACCTCGCTCGCCAGCACCGCCCGGCCATCGTTGACTCCGATCACGTTACCCGCCCAGGCGCGCCGCGAGCCCAACAGCACTGTAATCTGGTTTTGGAGCTTGCCCAGCGCCTGCATGATGTTGTCGGTGGCCGCGATCACCCCGCCGACCGCGGTGCTCAATCCTGCGAGCAGAACCTGGCGCACCCGGTTGGTGGTGAAATATAGGTTGGTCGGTCCCTCGGTTACAGCATCCGTCGTGCCCGGGCTGGCGATGATCGGCGTGTAAGCCGAACCGGTCCACCGAAACTGCGAGCTGGTTCGGCCCTGCGCATCCGTGTACGGGTCGAGGGTGACGTAGATCTTCCCGGCCTCACCCGAGCTCGGGAGGTTGGCGAACGTGTTGTATTCGAGCACGTCATCCACATAGGACGGCAGCTGGGCTGCAGGGACCTTGCCGCCGGAATCCAGGTCAGCCTTCTTTGCCAGGGCATCCTGCGTTGGCTGGCTGACCGGCTTCTCCAGATCGGGCGTGTTGTCCGCCCGGTCCAGGCCCACGATGGACTTCGCCAGAGTATCCCCGGCAGGCAGTTGTTTTTTCACGCCTCCAATGAGGACGAGCGGAGTCCGTTCGGTCATTAGATCATCACCGGTTCATAGTCCGAGGTAACCAGCTCGGTCGCCGACTTGGCCACGCCCAGCTGCTGGGAGAGCTTGCCGTAGTTGGCGGCCAAGGTTTCGTCCAAGGGCGCCGCAATGACTCCGCCGGCGGTACCCAGGAAGTACTTGGTGCCCACGGTGAGTCCGGTCAGGCCCGAGTTCACACCGTCCATGGGGTAGACGGTGGCGCTGGCGGCAGACGCAACAGCGCTGGTCACGAAGCCATCCGCCTGGCGGCCGTTGGTGTTGTCGGCCTTGCGCGCCTTGAGCGTGCCGGCGTCGTTGAAGAAGTTGATGAAGTTGCCAGCGGTCAGCGGCTCGGACGCCGGCACGATGGTGGTGTTGGCGCCGATACCCAGGGGCATCAGGCTGGCATCGAGGCGGCCATCGGCGCCGGTGGCGACAACCTTGTCGGCATCAGCGGCACCGGCCGAGGCCTGCAGCGCCTCAACCATTTTTTGGAAGCCGGAAACGAGGCGAAGAAAACGGGGTGCAGGCATGGGTATTACTCCAGTTCGATAGGGTCTTGCAGGTTGAGGATCAGGCGGGTTGGCGAAACCGCCGCACCGATAAGCAGGTTGAAACCTTGAGTGGGCGGCACCTGGGTGAGCGCACCGTCGGCGCCCAGCCATACCCGGCCGATGTTCCAGGCCCAGGCTGCATCGTCGATGACGCCAGTGCGCTGGATATTCAGCGTGGCGCCGGCATCGGCAGCAGTGAGGGTGATGCCCAGCAGCAGCGCGATATGCTCGCCGTCGGCCTGGTCGAGCCGGAACACAACGCCGGCCAGCTCGTACACGGCCACCAGCGCGCTGAGTGTTTCGCCGGCCAGGCGCTGCACTGCGGATCCGCCGGCGGGGCCCGGGATGCCCACGCCGGGCGGACCCTGCTCGCCGATCGTGATGACCTCGCGCTCGATCAAGTCGATGGCAATGGCGTATTCACGCTCGAGCGCCGCGGCGCCGGGCTTCTCGACTTCGAAGGTGATGACGTTGGGGCTGCAGGTCATGTGAACGCCCCCGTGAAGTAGCGCGTGACTACCCCGCCGGGGAACAGCAGGTCGAAGGTGTAGGTCATGCCGCCCGGTGCCAGGAGCAGGGTCTGGGCCGCCGTCAGCGTGCGCGCGATGGTGCCCGGCGCCGTGACTTCCAGCCCTGCCCCCTCCCCCAGGACAAACAGCGCATCGGCGCCGCTGAAGATGGTGAGCACCGCCGTGGCATCGGTCAGGTCCACCGGTGGCCGGTACACCAACTGGCCGCCCGACGGCCTGAGCCCGACGGCCGATTGGCTGTTCACCTCGAGGCTGTCGGCTGATAGCCGCCTGGCACGGTGCGGCAGCTGTTTGAACGGCTCTCGATTCAAGTCCGGCATGCCGACTGCGCCGCGCACCCACACTGGCCAGTCCGAGGCCAGGCCGTGATCGGGCACCTGCAGCACCACCGGTGCACCGACAATGCCGGTGATATCCCGGTACACGAACACCGGCTGCATGATTCGGATCGTGTCGCGGTACGTTGCGCCCGGAACGACGGGCAGGTCTTGGCGGGCCGGCTGCATGGCTGGCTGCTCCTGTTTCAAAAGAGGGGTTAGATCCAGTTGACCGGCTTGGAAGAACCCAGCATCAGTTGACCGGTGAAAGGGTGATAACTACCGAAGTGAGGGCTGAAGTCAGTCGGGTGCTCGCCCACTGGTGGAATAAATCCATCCGGGGTAATCGCCCCATAGAACTTGTGCTTGGGGTAATCGGTGACAGTGGCCAGGGCCAGACAGTTGTTGCTGTACAGGTAGAAGTAGGTCACGTCGCTGACATTAGCCATGCTGACCCCCACCGACGGTCGAAACTGGCCAACGTCCGCCCACAGCTCGCCCGTTGCTATGATTCCAAATCCAGCCCGGCCGGTACCGATGTTCGGAAGCTGCTCACCGTTGAAATAGGCCGTGGTGTATACGAGGTCATTCAATACGCTTTGCGACGAGAACGTGTAGGACCTGGTCCAGCGGTAATCACCGTGAGCGATCGTGATTGTGAGTGCGCCCTCGGCGGCGGTACTGCCCTCAAAATGGTACTTGCCGTCGTTCTCAACACCGCCGTGCCCGTCGGTGTATATGAGGTGCACGACCTGCTCGTCAGTCACTACGTTGATGACCGGCATTGGCCGCTCAGCCCGGTACACACAACTGAAAGTGCACGGGACAGGGGTCTCACCCTGGAAAGAAATGAAGGGTATCCAGGTCTGACGCCTGTTTACCGAGACTGGACCGGGGAACAGGTCATCCCCCTTCATGACCTTCAACGTCGTGGTTGGCACGTAGTCGTAGAAATACCGGGTTCCTGAATTGGGTCCCCCATCCCCAAAGGGCTCACGGTTGGTCTCCACCCAGTTCCGGCTTGGATCTACAGCAAAGCCGTAGTCCTCTATCGCTATCGGTTGGTCATCCCTACGCACTCGGGTTTTGTCGTACAGAATTTCGTAGCTGGCGGCGATCTCACTTCCACTTCCAGTCAGCGAGACTTTCAGATAAGTGTAGGGCCGAGCATGGGGATCAAAGCCATTTCCCGCGTTCGATATACACCATGAAATGATAGCTGTGCGGCCTGTGTCGCTCACGCTATGCAGGCGTATAGAGTGAGTCTGACTGTTTCCAAAATCAGCGAAATATAACTTCCGATCATCTTCAGACAGCAACCCCACTTGAAATTGCTGAGTGAGACTTATCGACTCCGGCGCTCTGGTGAACTCGCCAAAACGCTTGAATGTAAGCCGGAGCGTTGAGGTGACTGGCTGGATATTGCGAATCGGCATAGTCACCGACCAGCGACTACCATCCAAGGCCTGATATAGCCAGCCAATCTCCTTTTCATAAAGCCGGCCCGAGGTAACAAGCGCTCGACCCGACCAGTATTGGCCGCCAGCCGGCGCTAGCGCCGCCTCGGCGTCAGAGATAGACGCTACCCCTTCCACTACAATCCTGTGATTGTCGCCGGGCCCTGCAGCATTGGCGGGTGAAAACGACAGTTCTTGTGTCGGGCGGGTAGCGCCATTGGGAAGTTGTAATGTCTCGGCGGTTATCATGCCATGCCAAGGCCAAACCAACGTTCGCTCCATCTCGCCCCCTAAACCTCTTGTATTTTGGCCACCGACCATCTGCTGCGACAGAAAGTAAGTGTGTAACGCTGACCAGTATTGGGCTGCACTATGATTTGGGTAACGTCTTTCAGCGGATAACCCTCAGCCGTGTCAACTGTGATCGTAACAACTCCCCCGGTGAAATTTAGGATCAAAAGTTCAACATCAACTATAGGATCCATACGGTTGCTATTACCTACTTCCTTAAGGATGAGGTCAGCGGAGCGCGTATTGTTGAAACTCCATGAAAACTTCCTGTCAGCACCGGCAATTGTGAGCGACGTATTATCTGATCTCGGGATGTAATCACTACCTTCAACATGATAAGTGCGTTCAGCTTGAGTCCAGAAGTTCGACCCCCCAACTGATTCGAGTGGCACCCAGCAATGAAAGCGATACACCGTAGCAGAGCTAACGGAAGCCCTTAGAATTTTGTCTATCCGCTCAGTATTGCCGCTCCCCACCACATTGATTTCGAACTGGACACCCGACGTGTTCTCGAGCACCAGCAATACTTCATAGAATCCGGGCTCGGTGATATCGGGCAGGACCAGGAGCGGATTGAATTGCCCGGGGGTCAGCCGCCACACGGTGATCGGCTGCTTGTGGTTGAGCACCAGCTCATTACCAGTCGCCACAAGCGCGTGCCCAGGGAGAGGGCTACCCCAATCCTCGACCCGAGCCGTGCCATGGGCGACCCAAGTCTGACCGCTGGCCGTATTGGTGTAGTGGGCGCCAATGCTCGGCGGTGCGACCTGTGGATCGGTGGTGCCGCTATCAGTGTGCTGAACGTTTGCCATTGGAATGTCCGTTTTATCAAGGCGGCGGGAATCAGGCCGCCGGTACGAGAGTGTTCTGTGCCTGGTCGGTAAGAGCGCTTCCGGCAGGGTCAGTAAGTGCGCCATCGGATGGCTCCGGCCCCGGATCAACTCCGCCCCCGCCTTCGAGCGCCGTCACCCGCGCGACGAGCGATTCAATCGTCTGTGCGAACCGGTTGATAGTGCCGGCTGTAACGCCGCAATAAATCAATGTGCCGGTTGGCCAGGCCCGTGCCGTGGTTTCTTCCCGAGCGCGGGTGACGGTTGCGACGCCATTGGCCACAGTCACCTCGATGACTTCCCACTGGGTCTGATCCAGTTCACTCGCAGAGTTGACCAGCGTGAGCAAGTACGTGCCGGCCGCCAGGCGCGAGAGCGCTGCGCCTGGCACAGGCAGCGTGGTTGCCGCGGCCGCCATGGGCTGAGTCAGCTGGGTGATCCAGTTATTGATGAAGCGCATCTATGGCACCTTCGCCGGCGTGACCGGCTTCGCGAAATTGACGGTGACACTCGCGCCATCGTTGTCGGTCATCACCAAGGTTTTCAGCGCCGGCATGTTGAACAGGCCATCGCTGCTGAGAATTCCGTCGGGCCAGTATTCGCGCTTGGTATAATCGGCCTCGGTAAGTGGGCTGGCGATACCACCCCCGGTGCCGACGTTGGGAGCGGCCCAGACACCGGATCCAGTCTGCCCGCCTATGCCGCCGCGGCGCTCGATCCGCGACAGGGTCGTGCTTCGGCGCTGCACTCCACCCAGGCGCTGGATGTCGTCGGCAATCTGGGTCCCTGAGCCGCGGCGCTCTGCTTCCATTGCCGGGCCAATTGCGCGCCGGGATAATTCCATGGCGGCGCCACTTGCCCGCCGGTTCGTCTCCAGGGCAACGCCCAAGGCGCGCCGCTCGGTCTCTGACATGGCTTACAACTCCAGAAGGTCGTTGGGGATGACGACCCGGTAGGTCGCCGCGATATCGACGGTTTTTTCGTCGGTGTCCTCTTCGGGTATGTCGATTGAGGTCACCTGAAAACGCCGGGGGAATACCTCCAGCGTCGGGTCAGCGTTGTCATAGTTGCCCGCGAATCCATCGAGGTCTTCCTTGTATGCCGGCGCGCCCCTCTTGCCGCCGAGCTGGGTCGGCAGGCTCCGCCCTATGGGGTCAGGCCCATCTGGCTCAGGTTGCGGCTCGACTGAGGCGGCCGGCGGCTCGAGCGCATCTTCGGCGGTGCCGCCACCACGCATGACGGTGATCGTCAGGGTGGTAATGGCGCTGCCGCCAGCCAGGTCAAAAGTGTCGTAGATATGGCTGCACCGCGCCGCTGCGCTGATGCCCTGGTCACTGATCGCCAACGTGTGCACCAGATCGACGTCCATCACCATGCTTGTCGGCGATTCCCAGCTGACCCGGGTCCCGCTGTGCGCCTGGATGATCGAGGTCTTGGCCTGATGCAGCAGGCACCGGAAAGCGCCCAGGCGCTGCGCCTCATCACGCTGGTCCTTGTGGCCGGTCTCGCCACCATCTTGCGCAGGCGCCCCGCCGACGCCGCCGGCCCCATTACCGCCTACGCCATTGCCAGTGCCGGGCGCCGCAGGCCGGGGCGCATCAATACCGAATGCTGTGCTTTCCCAGCCATCGGCCAGGTCGTTGGTGTACTCGATCGACAACGACTCCCTGGCGATCACCTCACCGGCCTGCGCGACGCTGGTCTCGGCCACCACCTTGAGGGTGTACTTCTCGGTTACCGGTTGGCTCCAGCGGCGGCCGCCCGTGAGCGAGGCCGCCAGCAGCAGGTCGGCGTAGTTGTTCACCCAGGGCTGGCCGTTCCCACACGGGTCAGGAGCACTGAGCGGCACTCGGTTGTAGCCGGGGTTGCGCACCAGGCTCAGGCCACTGCCGGTGACTGCATCGCGAACCATGGCCACATCCGGCAGCTCTGTGCTGTCGGGCCGCCATTGGCAGAACCCGCTGAGCCCGCCCAGGCCATTGGTATCCGGATGCACCCAGGTGAAGTTCTCGTTGAGCTGGCGCAGGCGAGGAAAACGGTAGTTCGCTTCAATCTCGACAGTGTTGGTCAAGCTGGTGAGATCGGCATAGGACAGTGCAACCGAGTCGTAGACCGTGGTGCCGCCGCCGAACGTGAAGTCGATGTTGCCCGCGTACCAGCTGGTGAGCCGTAGCTCGCCAGTAGCTGACGAGTCCAGGCTGCCTTGCACAGAGGTCAAACGCTCCTGGGCATAGTCCCATCGGCTGCGCCCGTCTATCGCTTCGAACACCTCGTCTGACCAGTAGGAAGGGATCAGCGCCCCAACTGCGTCGGTGCTCATCGCCTCGACGCGCTGCTGCAGCTGATCGCCGCAATGGCACACCAGCAGCCTGGCCAGCGAGCCCCATTCCGTGGTGACGATTCGGCCGGTGTAGCGGCGCTTCTCGCTGGTGACACCCGCAGCAGTGCTGATGTAGTCGATCACGACCTCGGCCCCTATCCAATCCATCGGCACTACAGGCCCCGCATCCATCTGCAGCGTGAAGTCCGCCAGGCCGGCAGCGCCGCGCTCGCGGTCGACATGCACCTGGCCGGTGAGCCTGGCGGTTACATCACTGCCGCCTACGGTGACCCGCAGCCGCCAGCGGAACGCCCGGCCTGGCACAATCGGTAGTGGCTCGGTTGCACTGGAATCACCCTGCAGGCCACCCAGCGCCGCGGCATTGAGCGGCAATCCGTTGATCAGCATCAGACCTCTTCCCAGGCGATGGTCCAGCCAAAGCTGCCTTGGCCCGAGCTCTGCGTCTTGGGAGGCTTGCTGGCGAACACGTTGTAGACCGGCATCCACTGCGCCATGTACTTGGTGGCGCCGACCATCTTCTCGATCGTCACGACCAGGCCATCCATCATGCACGGCGCTTCGACCCACCGGGCCCCGACCAAAGCGAATGCCCAGGGCGCCCAATCGTCGCGCGGAGTGCTGGGCAGCACGAGGATCTGCGCATTGCTTACCATGCTCTCCTGCGCGGTGAGGCGCAGTTCAAGCGGCTGGCTGTAGTCGAGGCCATCCAACCCCGGCGGCATCCAGCCCTGGCCGCTGATGGTGCCGGCGGCCTTGCCCCAGTGGGTCATTTTGACGCCTTCGCCGCCGGACAGCCGGATGACGGATTCTCCCAGCAGCGGGTTGTCGGACTGATCCGGTGCGCCGGCATCCAAAACAATGGGGATGCCCCCCAGCATGATCAGAGGCAGGCTCATCCGTTACTCCAGAAATGAAAAAACCCGCCGAGGCGGGTTTGATTGTTGGTGCATTGCTCAGTCGAGAACAGGCTCCAACTGAGCTTGGCAATAACGGCACTTAAGTGCCTCACGCTGAATAAGCTCGGCACATTGCGGACACTTGCGGTACCGCGCTGATACACCAAACTTGCGGGCGATAGCTTGGCTTTTGGCGTCATCGATGCCGACCGGGTTGAGGAACCACAGAATGATCAGTGCAAAGACATGCAACAGAAGGCCGAGAAGCAACCATGCGCCAGCGCTGCGTCCCTTCTGCTTCGCGTACCAGGCGGACACGCAGGCCACCGCCACCCAGACAATTAAATACTCCATGAACTGCCTCCCTGTCGAAGCTGGCAATCTACCATCCGCGGACCCGATGACCCAACCTCAAGAGTTGCCGAACTTCAGCCGCTGGTTGCGAAGGATTCGCTGGAAGTCCTGTTGAGGCGCTTGCAAGTTGTACGTCTCGCCCCCCACCGAAAGAGCTACGGTCCCCATGCTTTCCGGCGTAGGCGGATCAATCTGGTTCAGAATCGAGGCCGCAGGCGCTGGAATACTGGGCACCATTCGCGGTGCTACCAGCCCACCCGTTGCGAACTTGGGTAAACGGCGCTCGTTAAGTTGCCGCAGTAGTTGTGGGCCATAGTGCTGGACCGCCGCTGCTCGCATCACGAACTCGCCATTCGAAAGCCGAGCAAGAATGCTGTCACTGGATCCGGTGCCAGGGCCACGAACCATATCGCCGCGAGCGAATTGCGGAACATCCGGATCAGGACCGGAGACGCTGGTAGATCCGTTAGGTGCGACGATAGTCATAGGCACGATCAACGCTTGGCGCATCTGTTCCGCAATAACCGCAACCTGGCTCTTCGCAGCAGCCACTGAGGCTTCGTCCAGTTTTGGACTCACCGGGACATCCATGTCCACTATTGCCCCATCTGGAATCAGAGGCTCTACCGGTACCTGCACCTTGCCGCGCGCGGCGACCTCGCGCACCATTTTCTGGTACGCGTCCTCCTCAACCACGGGCTGAACCGGGACTACCGTATCCTGCAGCGAGTAGCTGTTGACGCCCGGTTGATAGTTGAGCTTCTGGGATTTTGTGGAGGTTTTAGGCGGGACAAGCGATGTTGGCACTGTGGGTGCCGATTGCCCTGCGGTAGGAAACTTTACGGCAGGAACCTGTCCGGCGATGGCCAGCATCTCAGTGGTTGGCGCTACGTTGATGGGCGTTTCAAATTTCTGCCCGATCAGGATTTTCAAATCTTGAATCTGCTTACGTACTGTTGCCAAAGCTTCCGGATCCATCATCGGGGTGATGACTACAGACTTCAAGTCGTCTAGCTTCGACTTAAGTACGGCCGCCTTATCTTTCGCCTTTTCAATGCTGTCCTCGGCCTTTTTGACATTGATTTCATCAGCCGCAATTTCAATGCCCTGTAACTCTTTAATGAAACCGGCAAAGCCATAGGTATTTGCACCTGAATCAGCCAGTTTCTGCAAAATATCGAGTGCAGCATTGGCCTGTTCCTTGGCCACCTCGACATCTCCGCGCTGAAGTGCCTGGCGAGCGCCAATTTTCAGTGATTGGGCCGAGGCAAAAGACCCATCGTTCCCTGTAGCTGCCCCCAGTGCAGATAGAGCCTTGCTGTACTTTTCCTGGGTCTTAAGCTGGGCAGCTTTCGCTTTTTCCAGATCGTTAGTGGCTTTCGTCTCAGCGGATACCAGAGCTTTAAGTGCAGCTTCCGTATCGGTGACCACTTGAGACTGCAACTTTTTCTGCTCGTCGGCGCTTTTCTGAGCCGAAGCCAATCGCTCAGCGGCGAGCCTATCCTGCTCTTCATTACTGCCACGCTGATCCTGTTCTAGCTTATCGCGCTGGGCAGCCATATCAGTTACAAACCTGCGTAAAGCGGCCAACTCAGAGTCAATCTGTGCGCGGTCCCAAAACTTCCACTGGAACAGGGCTGTTTGGGAATCGTTCTTCAGCCCCGATCGGACATTTTGCAAATCGCGAATTCGCGCCATCACGACGCTGATCTCGTTATTGAAACCCTCTACAGATTTCTTATCATTGCGGAAAAAGTCACCGAACTCGCCGCTGTTCAGCGCAGCAACCGCGGCGGTGAACGTTTTGACACCGTCCGTGGCCTTTGCGGAAATCTGCGCCCAGTCATCGAATAACTTTGTCGAGACGGTCAACTGGTTATTGAGCTGGGTCAAAGCCCCACCAAACGTTTCCGGCAACTGCTTGGCTTCGGCGGTGAGTTTTGGCAACTGACCTAACAAAGTGTTCACAATGACATCAGCGGTCAGCTGGCCTTGCGTCGACGCGGCTCAGGCGCTCCAGATCGCGGACCGAAGCGCGATACAGTTCCTGCAGCTTGCGAGATGGTGTTTCGGCTCGAGCCAGTTCGGCGCCGAGCTGGCGAACCCGCTCCCGAGCATCCTGCATAGCTCGACCGGTCTTTTCGACGTTCGATTCCAGTTCGCGGAATGCATTGACCTGGCGCAGGGGCTTTTCAACCACCTTGACCATCTCGCCGTATTCTTTGCGAAACCCGGCTACTTCCTTGGTGGCGCCGTCCAGGTCAGCCGTCAGCCGGAGTTCGATGTCACGCATGATTTCAGCCCTTCAAAGCGCGCAGGAACAGGCGCCATGGGTAGGAAAGCACCTGGTGGTGCCCGATTCGGATCAGGGCGCAGATGCAGTCGTCGAGGTTCTTCAGAGCCTGGCCGGCGGGTTGTTGACCCTGGCCAGCCAAGCGAAAAAATCGGGGTTCTGCCCCTTTATGTGGGTGATTACGGCGCGGAGCTGACTTGGCCTCATGCCTTCCACCTGGCCGACTTCCAGATTAGTGAAGCGCCGTAAATCAGAGAGGCGGATATCCTCGAAAAAGGAACCGCCCAGCCCGTCAGACTCAGGCTCTTCCGACATCATCAAGCGGATCTCCGCAACTGAAAGCTCTCGGAAGATCACTTCCCTTCCATCGATCATAACGACCTTCGAGGCGGTCATTTCACTCATGCTGCACTTCCCAGTAAAGAAAGCCCGCGGAAGCGGGCTGGGTTACAGGCGCGGTGTCAGGCCGCAGCGGTTTCTTTCATGATGCGCATGTACTTCGACTTGCCGGCGCCGGTCTTCTTGGGATCGGAAAGCACCTTGGCGGTGACCTCACTGCCCATGAAATCATCGGTGCTGATCCAGTCCGCGCTGGCGGCCGGGCTGAGCTGGCAGCGGAAGTACTGCAGATTGACGCGGTTTTTCGTGCCGGCGGCGTTCGCGCCCTCGAAGAGGAACTCGTACACGTCACCACTGCCGGTCAAAGCCTCGATGATGTCCACCGACGCAGAGGCATAGGTCACCAGCAGATCAGCACCCTCAGCGATCGCGCCCGCTTCCAGGATCTCGATGCCCGAGCCGGTCATTTGCCAGTCATCACCGTCGACATAGGTGGTCGCGCCGCCGGCCGCGAGCTTCACCGAGGTGATGCTCAGCGGCATCTTGTCGAGCAGGATGGTGCCGCCCTTGCTCGCACGGTGCGGCTCGTCGGTGACAGTCGAAGCAGGCACACGGTCGATGGTGCCCCAGTAGATGGCCGCCAGGTTCGCGGTGTAGAACTCGCGCCAGTTCATGGTCAGCGACATGCTGCTGATCCGGCTGATGGAGTCGTACTCGCCACCCTGCGGGGTGGTGGTATCGGCCAGGGTGATGTCGTTGGTTTCGATGGCCTGGGTCAGCGTCGAGACCAGGCCCACGGGCATGAATGGGCCGCCGACACCGTACTTGCGCATCTTCACCTGGCCACCGACCAGGAAGGTTTCAATCTGTGGCATGTCTTACTTCTCCGAGGTGTCGCCAGCGATCACGCCCAGGTCTTTCAACCAGGTGCGCTGCTCGGCAGTGACTTTGATTTTGTCGCCCGGCGTGTAATCCGTGCGGGCATGGGTGTGAGGCTTAAGCAGCTCCACTTCGAAGCGCGGCAATGCACGCTCCGCCTCGGCGACCGGTTCGGTGGCCTTGACGGTGCTGGGCACTGGAATGCCTAGTGGCTTGTCGGTTTTATCGGCTTTGTCGGACATTAAGGTGTTCCCCCTGAATGATGGTGTGCAGCTGCACGGGAATGAGGACCGTTGCGGCCTTCAGTGACTCACCTGGCGGGAAGGTCTCGGGTGTGCCGACTGTGATGCCGGTAACACCTTTCGGCAGCCAGTCCAGGGCGCGGCCTTGCACGGGAACCAGGCATTTGAGCAGGTCATGTTCAAGCGCTTCGATAGCGTCCTCGTAGTCGTCCATACCCGCGTCCACGGCGCCCACGATGCTGAAGCCTGAGAAGGCCTTGAGCGCCATTGGGCCGGGCATCGGCGCTTGGCCCCGTCCCTTTTGCACAACGATGATGGGAAAGCTGACGGTGCGAGCCTGAAGCTGCTCATTGAGCCAGCCCGTTTTCACGTTCGCGCCGGTCGAGGTGAAGTAACCGTTGGCCACGGAAATCGTGGTAAGTCGCTCGATCAGCGCTTTTCGACCCCGGGTCAGTGGGTTGTCCATAGTCAGTCCGCCGGCATGAGTGAAAAGCGATTGATGAGGCCGTCTGTGCCCACGTACTCATCGAGCAGGTAGCGTTTGCAGTCCACGGTGAGCAAATCGCCCTTGCATGGATTGGGCACTTGGCTGATGCGCAGGTCGGCGGCCAAGTGGACGGCAACGAAGCTGCCGCCAGCCGGATCGCTGACGTTTGTCTGCAGCACCACGCTCACGGCCTGGGGCGGCGCCCCTTCCCGTGAGTCGTAGAAGCACTCACCCCGCTGGCCGAAGGTGCTGAACAGCTCGTCGTCCGCGCCCTCGAAGGCCTGGTCGAACTCCGAGCGGCCCATTACTTGGTCAACTTGATGATGGCGCGCGGCAGGGTGCAGATGCTCAGCGGGTTGCTCTGGGCTTCCATGTCCACGCCCTTGTTGTGGCGCAACATTTCCTGGCTGGCATAGAACGGCACACCGGTGGTGTTGACCGTTTCCATGTAGTCGGCCGGCGCGAAGTTGGTGATGAACAGGCCATCCACGCCTACCGGCACCAGGTAGGCAACGTCGGGATCCATGAACTGGATGCCGCCCAAGTTGCCGTAGAACTCTTCCCAGTTCACACCACCGAAGCTGAACCCATCGCGGCGATGGTCATCGCGCAAGAACTGGCCAT
The DNA here is from genome assembly GCF_014235765.1 of Pseudomonas baltica. GTDB lineage: Bacteria > Pseudomonadota > Gammaproteobacteria > Pseudomonadales > Pseudomonadaceae > Aquipseudomonas > Aquipseudomonas baltica. The sequence continues at coordinate 143,824 of NZ_JACMYH010000001.1, read as the reverse complement.
CGTTCCAGCGATCGAACGCCTTCTGCACCGAATCATGGTTCGTGAATGCATCGAACCAGTTGCGTCCGGCAATGCCCAGCCAGCCGGCGATGATGCCGGTACCGCCCACCGCGTCTTCCGCCCGGCGCTTGGCTTCAGTCACTTTGGCCAGCAACTTGGTGGTCGTGGTGCCCATGGTGAAAGCCACGGTCTGCTGCTCGATCTGGAATCGGGCATACAGGTCCAGCAGCACCCGAGTGCCGTCGGCGTCGTACACCTTGCCGGTGATGGCGCCCACGCGCTGGTAGCGGATGGTCGCTTCCAGGCGTTTACGCATCTTCAGCAAGCGCTTCTCAACCATCGCCTCGACGGTCTCGAGTTCGCTTTCAGAACCGAACGCGCGGATGCCCTGGACTTCGTCAGCGCGAATGACTGCGCGGGTCGGCAGGTGGATGGTTTGAAACGGGATCGCGTCGCGTTTTGCGCCTGTGGTAGGGTCGCTTGGCGCACCGCGCTCGGCGGCCGGCACCAGGGTCAGGTTGTCGTGCTCACGCTCGATGAACACAGCAGTGGTGGTTACGCCTTCTTCTTCGAAGAGCGTATCCAAGCGGGTGGGCACCGCCTGGCCCTCTACAGGCTGGTTGATAGCGGTGGTCATGGCGATGGTGCCAAACGCATCACCGTTGAAAATGCTCAAATCGGCCATTCCGATCTCCAAAAACAAAAAAACCGCCAGCGGCGGTTAGGGTAATGAGGTGCTGAAAATCAGCGCAGGATGATGCCAGCGGCGAGCAGGGCGGCGCGCGCAGGATCAGTCAGACCGACCAGCAGGCTTTCGACCACCTCGCAGTCGCGCACTACGGCGGCCGCGTAGCGATCGGCAGTGGTATCAGCGGGCCGGCCTTCATACAGAATCGCGACCTCAACGGCGGCGCCCTCGGCAGGTGCGGCGAACGCCACGTACTTGCCGGCCGCGTTCTTCGACAGGATCTGGCCTGGCGGGTATGCGGCATTGCCTTTCAGAAGCAAGATCTGCTCGCGAGAGCGCTCGCCGGAGGCCTCGTTCAGGAGGAAGGCCGCGGTGCGCGCGCCCTGGGTGACGATGTCGTAGTTCATGCTTTCGCTCCTTTGCGAGAGGCCCAGATGGATTTGGTGGAAAACTCAACCTTGCCTTTACCCGCGGAAGCGGAGGCAGGATCGACCTTCTTGGCATCACGCTTGATGCTGTCCAAGGTCACACCGCGGTCCTGAGCAGCCTTGAACAAGCTCAGGCCTGCGGCCTCGACAGTGAGTCCGCCGTCGATGGCAGCTTGCACTTCGGTTTCGAAGCCGGGGGCCGCCAACGCCTGGATACCGGTGATGCGGTCCTTTTCGCTGGCGGTAGCGGTCGCTGCCGCTTCCTTGCGAAGGGTCTCTACATCGATCTTTTCCGGGGTGCTGACCTCGATGGCAGTGAGATCGCCGCCGGCAGCGATGGCCGCCTGCAACTCAGCGGTGTTGCTGACTTTCGTCATGGTGTTTTTCCTCGTGATTTTCGCTGCCGGCTTGGACAGCTCGGTGATCAGGCCCTCAAGCGAGCCCGTTCGGTGAGCCAGACCAGCCGCTACGGCCGCCTGCCCCACACGCAACCCGCCATGGTCACCCATGCCAGGTACTTTCTCTGCATCAACGCCCAGGTTGCGCGCGACCTTGGCCACGAACACGTCCTCGAGCGCATCGACTGTCTCGGCGACCTTTGCCCGCCCTTCCTCGGTGGCCAGGTCTGGGCGCTTGTTCGGGGCGTTACGGCTGACAATCTGGTAGCTCTTGCGGCCGGTGGCCTTCTCGCTATCGACCACCGCCTCGACCACTACGCCGACGCTGCCTGCGATTCCTGTGTCGTCGATGACGATTTCGTGCGCGGCGGAGGCGATCCAGTAGGCACCGCTCGCCCCACTGCCGCCGATGTACGCCACAATCTTCTTCTGCGCTCGGCCCGTGTGGATCATTTCGGAAAGCTCGTTGATGCCGCTTGCCACGCCGCCCGGACTGTCGATGTTCAGGATGATCGACTGCACCGCCGGGTTATCCAGCGCTTCCCGAATGTCGGTTGCCAGCACCTGGGTGCTGGTCGCGCCGCTGATCTCGGTGAACAAGTTGGCGTAGCGAAAAATCGGGCCGATCACAGGCACGATGGCCACACCATTGCGGATGCTGACCGAGTGGCTGTTGTCCAGCTTGCGACCCAGCTTTGTCTCCAAGGCCACCGGATCCCCCATTCGCTCGGATATGGCGAGCAGGTTCTCCAAGGCGTTGGGGAGCATCAGCCAAGGCTGAGCAGAAGCCAGCTCAAAGGCTCTTGGCATGGGTCATTCCTCGTCTTCAGGTGGTTCAGGCTCGGGAACGAGCGGCTTTGGCGCGGCAGCCACGGTTGCCGGGGTTGTTCCGTTGTCGCGGCGCTGCTTGAGCTCGCGCGCGCGCTGCCGGTTGACCTGCTGCCAGGTCTCGCCGGACATCGCCGCTGTTTCCATGGTTTCGTTGCTGATGCCCACGTCGATGCGCTCGCGGGCCGCCTTGGCCTCTTTGAGCTCGTCGATAGCACCGCGCGCCGGGCCGATCCAGATGGCCTGGGTATAGGCGCGGCGCAGAGCCGGGTCCCGGTAGCCCGGCGCACGAATCCGGCCGGCCGCCACAGCTTCATCGAACATCAGCTCATAGCTGGGCTGACAGAAGTCGCACACCAGCCACCAACGCCGCATGGTGTAGAAGCGCCAGGCCTGCAGCATGGCCGCGCGCGCGGCGCTGTAGCTGCTGCTGTAGTGCAACATCAGCTCTTCCAGAGGAAGCTCCAATGCAGCACCGATTTCTTTCACGATCGCCGAAAAGAAAGGATCGAACTGGGCGTTGGGTCTGGCTGGGTTGGCAACCATGGGCTCTTCGCCGGGCGCCAGGTCGACAATCGCGCCTTCTCCCAGGGCGTACACGAAACAGTCGAGTGCCTCGTTGCGGCGACCTTTGGCCGTCCAGCGATACACCCGCCTGCCTTTCTCGATCTTCAGTTCTTTGGTTTCGGCTGTGAGCTGCTTCAGCTCGTCCTCACCGCAGATGTCGTCATTGGCGGGAAAGTGAACGCAGCCCGGTACCGGTACGCCGGAAGTGTTGGGCTGGATCTTGAGACGGCTGTAGATCAACTCTTTGGCGTTCTCAGTGCCCACCTCAGTGAGGTAGACCTTCTTCGCGTTGCGCGACTTCGGCCAGTTGGCGATCGGTTTGCCTGGAACGTTGGCACCTTTGACCGGGATCACCCAAGTGTCGCCAAGGGCACGGCTTTCGGCGTAGACCTCGTCGGTGTAGTGGCCGCCGGAGTCCCAGCACCAGCGCTCCACGCCCATCTTCGCGCCGTCACCGCGCACGTATTGCTGCCGCACCTTGAGGCGTACCTTCTTGCGGAGCTCTTCGCTGGCCGGGTCACCCATGAGCACCCACTTGTCGACCAGCCAGGCTTCTTCGCCCAGACCGAAAGCCCAGACTCTGCCCTCGTACCGGTCATCCTGGGTATCGATCGAGCCCATCAGGGTCAGGCCGCGCGGGTGCACCTGCGGGTACCCGAGCCTCGAGCTTCTGCTTGGTAGCAGGGATCAGGCGCAGGGCGTTCATGGTGAAGGGTGTAGGCCTATCGAACACAGCGCGCATCTCGTCCTCGATTGAGGACTTGATCAGCTTCGCCGTCTCGGTCAGTGCCAGCGCAGTAGCAAATGGGATTTGGCGCTGCTCGATCTCGGTGAGTTCGGCCAGGCCATCAGTAAGGCCTCTCGATTGCACCTTGAACATGGCGACCTCGAACGTATGTTACTGATTGGCCCGGTCCACCGCTTCGGTCGCCTTGTCGACGGCTTTGCTGGCGGTGTCGGCTGCCTGGGTAGCGCTGGTGGCGGCCTGCTCGACCTTCACAGCTGCCTCTGTCGTGCTGTTGGCCAGCCTGGTCAGGCGAAGGTCGCGCTGCTTCAAGGCCTCGTCATACGCGTGTCGAACTTGGGCGACCTGGGCGACGTAGGAACTGGCAAGCGACCACTGGGCTGCCTGGAATCCGAGGACCGAGCCCCCGGCAACCAACAGCACCGCAATCACCCACACCTCTACACGCCTCCACCATCGTCGGGCGATAAATTCCATTGCACATCTGTCCATCAGTTAAAGCCTCCAAGCCGGGCCCGCAGCTGTGCAACCTCTGCACTAGAGCTGGTGACCTGGGCGGTAAGTTGGGCGACCTGGCCAGTGAGGGCTTCGATCTTGCCCTCCATACGGCCAACTGCGGCAGCAAGTTCGTTTCGTTCCTTCGCAAACTGGTCCGCGCGAGCCTCTGCGGCATTCGCCCGGGCGCGTTCGGAATCTAGCAGTTCATTCAGACGGCGGACGGTGCCAATAGGTGTGCAGCTCGAGCAGTCGAGCGGCCGAGAGGCGTGCGACGGGTTTCACTGATCGAAATACGCTGGCGAGCCATCAGCACGCGCTCTTCCTTCTCGTCACCCAGGGCGGGGAAGACAACCTCATGGCGGGTGATGCGGGATCGCCTGATCTTCGATGCTGACTCGGCCTTCTCACTGGCCACGGCGGTGATGGATGCGTTGGATTCGTGCTGCGAGTCGGTCCAGGCCTGACGGGCGCCGATGAGTTTCATGGTGTGCTCTCCAATCAAAAATCTGTGGCTCAGTCGCCGGTAAAATTCGTTCCGCCGGCGCCGCGGCGGTTGTTTTGTGTGTACTGGGCGGACGGGCCATTTATCCGCACCGGCCGCTTTAACTGTTCGATCTGCTGTTCGGCGGCCTGCAGCCTGATGCTGAGCTGAGTCACCAGCACATCGAGCGGTAGCGCTTGGCCGGTCTCAGCCGAAACCCAGCCGGACGCATTGCACCGCTCGCATGGCAGCTCATGGAAAACGCCCTGCACCACCGCTCGGCCACGGCATGCCGAGCACCTGGCAAGTTCAGTGCGAGCAGCACGGAAAGCGGGCCCGTGGCTCTTTTTCATGCTTTTGAAACCTCGCCATTCACAATTTTCGAAAGTGCCTCACAGCCCACGTCGTTCGTGGCGTGCAGCGGTTTATCCGATTCTTCGTATTGGGCGTCTGTCAGGTTGTGAATGGCCTTAAAGCCGCGCTCATCTAACCAGCCATGCCACTTTTCCAAGGCCAGCAGGCGTTGCGCCCGGGCCTGCGTGTTGATGTAGGTGGAGGCGATCTTGCCCAGGGAATGGTTCAGCAGCATCTCGCCGATGTGCCCGTCGATGCCCAGGTCGGTCCACGCGGTGCGCGCCACCTTCCGCAGGTCGTGGCTGGTCCACTCGCCCTTCCCCATCCGGGTGAATATGGCACTGGCCTGGCCTTCGCTGAGGGCGCGGCCACGACGCGATGGGAACAGGTAGGTGCCGTCGTAGCCCTGGGCGATCTGGATGGCCCGGTAGCGCGCCAGCAGCGCCTGGGCCTGGGCGGTCAGCGGTAGGCGATGCTCGGTGCGGGTCTTCGTGTTCTGCGCAGGGATGAACCATTCGCCGTCGGCCAGGCTGATATCGGGCCAGCGTGCCAGCCGTGTCTCGCCCACGCGGGTACCGTGGCACAGCATCATCAGCGCCAGCATGGCCTCGGCCGGTTCGGTATCGAACAGCTCTGCCAGCATCGGCACCACGGTTGCCAAGTGCACACCGCGCAGCCGGGCTGCCTTGGGCATGATGCGCGCCTTGGTGAAGTCCACAAACTTGAGGCCCGCCACCGGGTTCGATTCGATCATGCCCAGCTTGTGCGCCTGGCGGAACGCCAGAACCAGCAGGGTGAACAGTTGGTGGACGTAGGACAGCGACAGGTCTTCCTGAGCAGGCCACATAAGGCGCTTGTCCAGCACCGGCGCCGTCACCTCGCGCACGGGCACGTCCTCCAGGCGCGGCTTGAGGTGGCAGGCAATGGCTGACTTGGCGCCGGCCTTGCGCTTGGCTGAAAGGGATCGATCGCGGCTCATGCGATCGCCGTACCAGTCGAGCAGTTGGCCTACTGTGGCCAGGCCGCCCAGGGCAACGACCGCTGCAGGGTCGCGGAGCAGGCGCTGACGCAGCGCTGGTAGCTCGGCCAGCACCGCAGCGGCGCCGAGGTCGGGGTAGCGCGCTATCTGGTTCCACGCCTTGCCCTTGACCAGGTACCACGACCCGCGCTGCCGATCCTGACCGAAGCGCAGGTACAGGCCAGGGTGCCGGGGGTCGCGAAGGTCCCGCACCGAGAGGTCGGAGGCCTGGCGGCGGATCTCGGCATCGGAAAGTTTCACCGCGCGGGTCTTGCTCATGCTGCAGCCCTCGTCGGTGGCAGAATCAGGTAGGCCCGCAACTGCTCCATGGCATCGAAGTGCCCACGGCACACGATCGCCAGATAGCCCTGTTCGGTCAGCGCATGGATGTAGGCATCCTGGCTGGGCGATACAGCGGCATCAAAAGGCGGCGTGGCCTTGAACTCGATGTACAGACCGAAGTAGCCACCACGGGCCATCGGCAAGACAAGGTCTGGAATGCCTGCCTTGACGCCCTGCTCTTTCAGCTTGACCGCCACTGCCTTGTGTCGATGGCCGCCGTTGGGCACGTGATAGATCAGCTTCGCGGCAGCCGGGTGGCGTAAGGCAACTTCGCGCAGCAGAGCAGCCTGCTCGAGGCCTTCACGGTCAACATACGGTGCACGCGCCGCTCGCGGCTTGATGACTTTCGGAGCCAATGGCTTCATCACAGGCGGTCGCTCCACTTACAGGCTCTTAAGCAGGGACTGGAGCTGCTTGAGCTTGCCCAGCGCCTCAGCGTTGCCCTCACGCTCGACTTCCACTGACAAGGCAACCTCTTCGATCCGCCCGGCCAAACGCTTCATGCGCGCCGAGATATCGTCCGAAAGCGCGACGACCTCAGCAGACAGGCTGGCCAGCGCATCGAGAGCCTGAACTTCCGGCTTTTTGATGGCGACGACGGTTTCTTTGGCCGGTACGGGCATGGCGATTTCCTTGACTGTTTTTTGTGAGTAAGCGTCGCGCTGAAACTTGCCGCCCGTGGGCTCACGGATGATCCCGGCGTCTTTCATTTCGTTGAGAGCACGGCGCACAGCGTGGACGGCGACAGAGGTGGCATTCGCCGCAAGAGCAGCGATCTGGATATCGTGGGCACTCCAGCTTTCCTGAATTGGCACATGCGGGAATACCTTGCGGGCTGTCGAGGATTGGCCAGCCAGAAGCTGGACTACTCGCGATTCGGACATAGCCATCAGGCCACCTTCCCTTCACGGATCAGGATGTCCTGGGTGCGCATGACGCCCTCGGCGTGAAGCTGGCGAGCCACAAGCCGATCATCAGCGCGACGGCTACCGCGACGGCCGTCGACGTAGTCGTGGCAGGCCGAGCACGCCCAGGCGCCTTGGAAGTCGTTCGGCTTGCAGCCCATGCCGCTGGTACCAGCCAAGCGGTAGTGCGCCAGCACGGTCGTCTCCGGATTGCCGTTGCACACGCCGGGCACGCGCACCTGGCAATCGCGGCCGCGGGCGGCCTTGGTCAATTTGGTTTGGCGGATGCTCATGGGCGTGCTCCCGATACTTTCGAACGAAGGTTTGCCAGGGCAGCTCGGGCCACCTCTGGGTTGCGCGGCGCGGCCGGCGCAGCGAGTTCTGCTACCGGGACAGCACCCAGCTGCTCGCCCTTCCAGATCTTCCGGCACTGCTCCAGGTAGTGCTTTTCGAACGAGGCCATGCCCAGTTCGCGGGTGAGCAGCGGCAGGCTGTGGAAACCGGCGGCGGCCGTGGCGTGGTAGACGGCCGAGTGCATCCACTTGGCCTCGGCGCGCATGGCCGGATGGCAGTTGCGCAGGCCCTGGGCATAGGCCTTCTCGACACTGGGCAGGCCGAGACCTTCAGGCGCAAAACTCCAGCTCACGAACTCACCGGGGGTCGGTACGAATGCCCGCTTGCTCGCGCTCACGACGCGCATGCCGTGGTCGATCTGCTCCATGCGGTTGATACCCGCCCGCATGAACTCGGCGAGCCATTCCAGTTTGGAGGCGTTCATCACAGCCTCGGTCGGCCACGATTGGCGCCAGGCGCCGCACGCGCCGCGCAGGCGCAGGAACAGGTCGTCAATTACTCGCTGGGTGGCTTGGTCCACTGTGACGGTGCCGGGCTCGGCAGGTGCCTGGTACGTTGGGTCGGTACGACGAGTCGCGATGAGTTCGCGGACGTTGGTGGGCTTTTTCACAGGCGAACCCCCTTGGCTGCCCAGTTGGCCGAACCATCTTCGGAACCAGTGGCGCTCTCGGTCGCTTGACGCTTGGTCCATTTGGCGAGGCGATGATGCCAGCCGCCATCGGTATCGCGGATGTCAGGCTTGGCCATGTGAAAGCCCATGAACGATCCAAAGGCTTCGTCGGTGAGCGTGTCAGGGATACCCATGATCTTGAATTGGGCGGCAAGGGCGGCTGGATTTATCGACCAGCCAGCGAACATCGAGAAGCGTTGGCGCCCTTCCGTAGATCCATCCAACGCTGCAGCGGCGGCCAGGTCTTGCTCCGCTACCACATCCGAAATCTCGTGCGGATGCTGCTGTTCGGTTAATTGATGGTTAAGTGATGTATTGGGTGCAATGGCTGCACCCCGTTCTGTCGTAGGTTGCACCCCGTTCTGTTGCTGGATGCACCCCGTTCCCTCTTCACGGGGTGCATCTACTGCACCCCGCTTGAGCATCAAGTCGTACACCACCGGGCGGCGGTCATGGCGATCAATGTAAACGGCGGCCAGGGCCTGGTTGCCACGAACGATGAGGCCTTGGCCTTCAAGCAGATCGAGCTTCGAACGCACGGTGCGCTCGGACAGGCCAGTGTCTTCGGTCAGGGTCTTGGCCGATGGGAAAGCGCCACGGCCGTCGGCGGCGGCATAGTTGGCCAGGCACAGCAGCACATGGCGCGCGCTCGAGTCTTTGCCGAGGTCGCGGCGGGACAGTGCCCAGGACATTGCTTGAACGCTCACAGCGAGGCTCCAATATTCTTCTCGGCCAAGCATGCGAGGCCTTTCGGGGTGATGAGGGGCTGGTAGGCAGCACGATCGGCGCCAGTCTCAGCGTCAGGCTTGAGCTGGGTGACCTTGTGCACCATGAAGCCGGCGGTGATGCGCGGCTGATAAGCGACCCATCGAGTGGAGCTGCCCCGGTGGAATATCCAGCGGTTGGCCTGAAGCCAGGTGAACAGCTTCGAAGGGGTGATCTGCAGTTGCTTGGCCGCGTCAGTGATGCAGATAGCACCTTCGGCGGCAGCCAGGCGACGGATCGCGGCAACCTTCGGGGCCTGCAGCTGGATCACGCCGAGCAACCGGCTGTTCTCACGTGCCTGGTCGGCGGCAAGCTGCAGGGCCTCGGCGTAGTCCGCGGGGATGCGCGGCGCGGCCTGCTCTTCGAGCTCCTGCCACCGATCGACCAAACGGGCGGTGAATTCAGGACTGAGTTGGGCAACTACCACGAAGCTGTCACGTTTCCCGATCAAGTAGTGTTTCCCCGGACGGCCAACGCTGGCAGGATATTCCTCAATCTGAGGAGAACTGATCACGCGGTCCCCAACCAAGGTGTCAATGGTGCGCTTGACGTTGTCGTGGCGTTTGCCGGTGAGCTCGGCGATCTCGCGCGACGACATGACGTGACGCGTCATGGATTGGTTTTGCCCCATAGATGCCGAATCATTGAGGGTATTGCGGGGAGCGATCTGGATATGCATAATCGACCTCAGATTCGATGTTGTTTAAGAAGCCGCCCGGCCAGGCGGTTTTTTTTCGTCTTCGAGTTCTATACTGGTTAAATCAACAGCACTGTGGGGTAACTATTACCCCTCCCCCGCGAACTAGATAATTGGTCAATCAGGCGGTCTTTTCGGCGCGTCAAACCTAAGCAGCCGAGACCAGCTCGGGCCAGATCACTGCCCAGTCGTTGGGGCGCAGAGACTGTCGAGTGAGCAGTCCGCAGGATTCACGCTCAAGCGATGAGGCCACGCCTGCAGATGCTTGCTTATTGCCGTACGCGATCTGTTTCAGGTAGCCCCGAGTAGTCCCAGTTTTTTCTACAGCCTCGTCCGAGGCAGTCTTGAGCCACTCCAGCAATTGGGTGTGCTTGGTCTTCATCACGATTTCTCCTCGGTGATACCCTAATTCTTACCCATGGGTAATCACAAAGCAATACCCATAGGCCATTTACCTATGAGTAACGGAAACGCATATTTGTAGGATGGATACGAACTTGATCAGAAAAGCGAACCTGCAGTTGTTGATCGACCGTGAATACGGCATCGGTAAGCATGGCGCGAAGGCGGAATTTGCTAGGCGGCTTGGAAAGCAGGCGGACTACATCTCGCGATGCCTATACCCAGCAGAAAAGAAGGGCGGGAAGAATGTGGGTGAGGATTTCGCTCGAGAGATCGAACGCGAGTTCAGCCTTCCTGTGTATGCAATGGATCAGCAGAGATTGGGCAGCGATACTGCAAAAACCATCGACGTTGAAGGCCTGCCTGCACCGCTTGCGCAAAAGATCGCGGGCTATAGGCAGGTAGTAGAGGTTCCCCGCTACGACGTAGCTGGTTCGATGGGCCCTGGCACGGAGCCGCCTGAAATGAACATGGTCGTCGAGAACATGAGCTTGGATGCGAACTGGGTTCGGAATAACCTCACGTACACCAAGATCGATAACCTCAAGCTGATCTCGGGGCGTGGCGACAGCATGGCGCCCACGATCCGCAGCGGCGACGCCGTTCTGGTCGACTCTGGAATCAACACGGTTGAGGACGACGCGATCTACTTCTTCCTCATGCGTGGGAAGCTCCAGATCAAGCGCATACAGCGTGGCCTGGATGGGCTCACCATTATCTCGGACAACGGCCAGTACCCGCCTATAGAGGTGCCAGGCGAGCGCGAAGAAGACATCACTGTGTTGGCGCAGATCATCTACTGGTGGACTGGGCGTAGCTTCTGAGGCTTGCTTGTCTGGCGAGGCGGCGAACTCCGACCTCGCGGGGTATGCGGATGAGGTGCGGGATGGGCGGATTGTTCGGGAAAGGGCTGAGTGGGTATCGCTGAGGGCCTTAGGGGCCGCGACGTAGATGCTCATTAGGATGATAGGCGCATGGAGATTCGCGCTTTGAAAACCGCAGTTCAAGTGGAAGAGTACTCAGCTTGTCGCTGACACAGGTGTCTATGAGGCCCATAATTCGAAGGGACAATCGATGAAAAAGACATTATGGAAACGCTGAAAATATCTCTCGACCTGCTTGACTGGGCGGCAGGTCAGGTTGGGAAAACCCTTGAAGACATCGCTTCGGTCATCGCGTCTGGCAAGGGTATTGACCAAGTTTTGGCGGGCAACCTGACGATCAGGCAGCTTGAGAAGTACGCCCACGTCACGCAAACCCCTTTCGGCTACCTCTTGCTCGAATCTCCACCTGCGGTAGCTAAACCGAAATTACCTGATATGAGGCAGATTGCCTTTGCAGACCCTCTCGGCCCTGATTTTTTTGCGGTACTTGAGGACGTAGTCGAAAAACAGAATTGGTATCTTGATTACCTAAGCGACATAGGCGCTGATCCATTACCATTCATCGGTAGATTTGATCTGGCAGCCGACGCAGCGGCGGTTGCATGTGACATCGCCAAATCCGCGGGCATTGACCATAGCCTCAAGAGGTCTTGCGCCACTCAAGCCGAGTACTTCAGGGCGCTATCTGAAAGATTTGAGTCTATCGGAATTCTTGTATTTAAGAACAGCATCGTAAAAAGCAACTCCAAAAGAGGGCTATCCGTATCTGAGTTTAGAGGTTTCGCAATATGCGACGACTATGCGCCTGCAGTTTTTATCAATGGAAAGGATGCTGAGGCGGCCTGGATATTTACTTTAGCTCATGAGGTTGCGCATCTTTGGGTTGGGGAAAGCGGAGTGTCCGACATTCCATCCCCCAAAGACTTCCCCCCAGGACGGAATGTCGAAAGCTTTTGCAACAGCGTCGCTGCCGAGCTTCTCGTACCTGTCAGCGAATTCTTATCTATGTGGAATGAGGGTGACAGCGATTCTATTGATAAAGCGAGCAGACACTTCAAGGTGAGCAAGCTCGTCGTTGGCAGAAGGGCTTATGAGCTGGGTAAGATATCGAAAGCTCAGTATTCGCAGCTTTATGCTCTCAGCTATAAGGCCGGCGGATCTGGGGGAAACCCTTACGCCACTATTCCCGTTAGGAACAGCAAAAAAGTCACCAACGCTTTAGTAAAAAGCGCCATGGAAGGTAGTATTTTGATGCGTGATGCCGCACGGCTTCTTAACATCACCCCAGATACTGTCACAAACCTGTATAAGAAGAATATTCGCTCTCATGCATAAATACTTAATCGATTCGAATATATTTTTGCAGGCTAAGAATCTTCATTATAGGTTTGAATTCTGCAGCCATTTTTGGAGCTGGGTTAAACAGGCTCATGGCGACGGCATGGTTTGCTCTATTCAGAAGGTGAAAAAAGAGCTAACTAAGGGAAGGGACGATGATCCAGTAAAATTATGGATATCTGAATTGCCGGATACTTTCTTCGTACCTGACGACACAGATGCTCGCGTTATCATTAAATACAGAGAGGTAATGCAGTGGACCGCTGAGAACACCCATTTCAAGGACGCTGCAAAAAAAGAGTTTGCCCGTAGTGACATTGCAGATGCGTTTCTTATCGCAGTCGCGATGGCCCACGGCTACGAAATAATAACGCACGAGCTGAGCAACCCTGACAGAAAAAACAAAATTCAGATACCTGATGCGGCACGGGCATTTGGAGTTAAGACGCACTTCGTCTACGACGTATTGAGCGAAAATTCCAGCAAGGATTTCTGCTTCTCGAGAAAATGAGCAGCTTGACCCTGGGGGCCGCGCACAGCCCGGCCCAGCGCCGGGCTTTTCGTTTCCGCCCTCCCCGCCTGACACCATAGCCCGCCACTGAGCGATTTTTTTAGGCACGTCAGGAAGGCCCAATCCCCGATCCGCGCCAGCCTCAGCCCGGCCAGCTCAGCGCCTGGCTTCTCGCTTCCGCTTTCCGCCCTCATCATTCCTACAGCAGGCCATGGCTGGAGCCCCTGAACTTGGGGAGGTACCAACCATAACCAAAACACACCCTCATTGCAGGCAACGAACCTACGCGCAGGGTTGAACATCCGGACGGCTATCGCCCAATTTCGCGCAGCGCGCGCTCATACTTCCGGTTGGTCTCAGCCTGCTGCGCCTTTGCCGATTCGACTCGTTTGATTGCTTCTCTCTGCTGGTGAGCTCTCCACATCAGCTCTTCACCTAGCTTGGCCTGTGCCGGATCGCCTGAATCGATAGCTTGCTGTGCCTGTCTTTCAAGTGCAGGAATCTGGCCATAAAGTGAGCGCTCCAGGCCGTCGCCTGAGTGACTCTGAATCACTTGGCCTCGATCCCTGGCAGGAAGCCTCGTTTTCAGCTCTACCGGGCCTCCCGAGTGTTCAGCCGAGCACGGCTGATCAGAAAACGCGACGCGGCCAGAGTTGTCGGTGCACTTATACACCTGCGCATGCGCGCCCAAGGGAAGCAGAAAAAAAACTACGAAAAGTGGGCGCATGCTCAATCCTTTGCTGGTGTCGTAAGCGGCCGGCAGGAGCGGCTCTTTTCCCGATCATACTTGGGTCAAGACAATCAGCCAAAAAGTAGGCTTACCGTTAGCAGATTCGTCCTGTGATGAAGCATGCCGTCCATCGAAGTCCCGATGCCAAAACTAGTTAATTTACCTATAGGTATTGACCTAAACATTTACCCTGAGGTATCTTTAGGCATCGAGACGCAACAGCCCCTCACGAGGCGCTCAGCGGATCGGTCCGCTCTTTACCACCGCCAAGATCCTCGCGACCGACTACCCCTTCACAGGTAAGTGCGAGCAACAAACAGTCGATCCCATGCCAGCTCTGGAACTGGATATTGCGGGAGAACCCGCCGACTCGAAGCCAAGTGATCGTCAGCTGACCAGCAACACAGGTTCGGCCACGCAAGCGAAGCCAAGGGGCGCACTTCAAAACGTCTCCCTGAAAGGTCCAGCTAAAAGGGCATCTATAGGCGCTTGAAGCGACTGCATCACCAGATTTTCTCGGTGCCCTTCTCGCGAGGGGCATCCGGAAAATCAACCGCCCGGAGGGCACTGCAATGTTCAACATGGCAACCATGGCGGCTGACGAATGCCGCGAAGACGCTGAAGAGCGCGCCTACTACCGCTGGATAGATAAGGCATCCCAACTGCTCGGCCAGCACGTCGCGCTGGGTTCGCACGAAGAAAGCGATTTGCATGACCTCTACGCCGATAGCTGCACCCCGGCCGAGGCTGTAGCTGAGCTACTGGCCCGGGCGGAACTAGCTCGAGCTGCTTGACCGGACGATTTACTGAAGCGCCTGGACGACCGGGCGTTTTGGAAATACGACGGAGAACAGCATGAACAAAGTACTTCGCATAAACCTGCACGGAGAGCTGCAGGTGCTTATCGACGCCGACCTGGCCGTCTGCATCCGCGAGGCGAACCGGCTCAACGCAGAGCGCGGCTATACCAATGGCGTGCACGTAGTCGAGCTGAGGGACGGGCAGCGGATGACAGCGGCCGACTGCAAAGCTGCTGCCTGACGATTTCACTGGCTGGCCTTGGCGACAGGGCCAGACGGGAAATCAACCAAAGGAGGACGGCACCATGGCCGAGCGTACGGAGCAACAACCGCGGCGCGGTTCAAGCCACGCTTGGCCACGGTCTGCGGTTCGGCATTGTTTCAATCTGGCCCACGGCCATATCGAGGACGCAAGGCGGTTCAGGGATCGGCGTGACCACAAGTACGCGGAGATGTCGCTGGCTGATGCCGCACATGCTCATGGACTTGCGCGCCAGCTGATTCGCAGCATCCGCTCATAACACCACTTCCCAGCCAACAAATCGCCGCGGCGTGCACCGCCCAGGCCCAGCCACATCAGAGGCATCAGCATGGACACCATTATCAGCGGCGAATGGAAAGGCCATCTCGGGCGCGGCCTTGCGCCGAAAGAACTGCAGTACTGCATGTCCGTCGCTGCTGGCATGACGGCGAAGGAAATCGCCAAGGTGTTCGGCATCTCGCCGGGCACGGTGAAGAAGCGCCTGGACGTGGCCATGTTCAAACTCGGCGTGCACCGCCGGGCCGCGCTGGTGGCCGAGGCGATGAAGCGTCAGATCATCTCGCCTTTGTGCTTTGTGCTGGCAGCTCTCATCGCGATGCACGCGGTGGTCGATGATCAGTCAATCCGCCGCGACCGCCGCGCGCCGGATCGCCGAGTTGCAGAGATGCGAGTTGCGCGCCGGACAGAGGGCTACGCATATGCGATCTAAGCGAGTGGCGGACCTTGTAGCCAATAGGCAGATCGACACCTCACGAGCCCTTCCTATTGCTCAGTTCGCGTCGAGTCTTTTGCGGATCGCTACCACAACGATCCTGTTGGCCATTCACGTGACATCGCTTCTGCTGGCGGCAGGAAGCTCCAAATGAACCTGTTGGTGCCGCTGCCAATTCACAGCGGCGTACGGATGGAGGGTTGAACCATGAAGCCATAGACCAGCGCCCGCCCAGGGCAGCACGCAACGCTCTCGTAGGGTGGTACCACTTGAGCGCAAAGCCCGGCATGTCCGGGCTTTTCTTTGGCCGTCGATATGAGCCAGCACCCTGCCCCAGGGTCCTGACCAATGCCTTCAGACAAGGAGAAAGACATGCACCCACGTATCCAGGAGCGCAACGAAGGCCTTCAGGCCCTGCGCGCTCGCATGAACCTCGCTACCCACCAGATGTACGCCCTGATCGGGCAAGAGGCGCCCGTGCAGAAGATCCGCTACCAAGTGGTCACCAAGGGCGAGAAGGCCTACCACATCGTTGAGCTGGCCACCGGGCGCGTGCGGGGCTTCCGCTTCGCCTACAAAGCCGCGGTGAACTTCGCCCAAGAACTGGAAGCCCGGGCAGACGCCAAGGCGGCCATGGCTGGTGTGCAGTGATCGGGCCCCAGCAGGATCCTCGGCAGCTCAGCATCGAGCGACTGTCGAGCCAGATCGACCAGTTCTTCGCCGGCGGCAAGTCGGTTGAGGTAGTGCCCACCGGGGTATCAGGTGAACTCATCGGCGGAAAGTCCATGGCCACCCACCATGCCAAGCTGCGCACCGAGCGCGACAAGGACGCACCGACCCTGCGCTACCTGGCCGAACAGGGTTACAGCGTCAGGGAGGCAGCAGAAGCCATGGGCACCTGCGACAAACGCATCAGGCTGATGGCTTGCGAGAACGGTATCGCGATCGGGCATCGGCTTTGAAGAGAACGATAAACCGCCGCGTGCACCAGCGCCGCCGGCACGCCTGGCTCGCTCTACCAGCATCAGGCATCAAGAAAGGGGTCACCGATGGCGAAGTCAGCCGCGCAGGCTTCGAAGGAATACCGCGAGCGCCAAAAGATGAAGTCCGAGGCGCTGGGCGTGAAGCAGATCAGCATTGACGTGGCGACCGGTGTCGAGGCTCGCTTGGCGCAGCTGATGGTAGACCACGGATTCGAGCAGTTCGAAGAGCTGTTCCAGACCCTGGCCCTGAACCTGTCGACCGCGTCGGCTGACCTGGTCGAATCCATGCTCAAGCGCCCTGACGCGTCATCGTTTCAAATCAAACCAAAACACGCGCGTCAGCTTCGCGAGTTTGCAGAATCCGGAGGCATCGATGCCAGCCAGTAAAAATCCCAGCAAGCCCCAGCTCGAAACGCTGGAGCACATCCGCCAGTACGTCGAGAAGCACGGTTATTCGCCCACGCTGGCCGAGCTAGCCGAGACTGCGAAGGTGCGTCCCAACTGCATCGCCGAGCGCCTGGGCGCCTTGGTCAAGTTTAACCTGATCACCAAGACGCCGGGCATCGCCCGCAGCATACGTCCGGTAGAGCACGCTGATGATTCAGCAGGATCCGGGGGATGAGGTTATTCCGCCAAATCAATTGGCTTGAAGGTCCCGCTACTGGGCATACCTTGATCGACCCACTGATTAGCGTAATCCTTGGCTTCGTCGATAGCATCAGCGTAGTTACTGGCTTCCAACGGGCGCCAAGTCACCCGATCGGTCGATCCCTCAGCAATAATCTTCGCGCCAGTAGGTGCGGATCCGCCCTCATTACCCTCGGGCAGAATTCGGATATTTATTCCGTTATGGGTATGGCGAATCCAGCGCTGCGAATCAACTGCTAGTTTGATTTCGGTCATTCTGTACTGCTCCTCACGCCGGCCCAATGCCGGCCACCATCTATACCCCAAACCAACCCCTATTTGCCACTCACCGAGATATCTGAGTAAGGGGGCAAAGCGTGATGTCAGGCGTCGAGAATTTCGCTGGCTGCTTTTAGCACGGCCTCGACGGCAGCCTCATTGGACTCCCAAGGCCCATAGATAACCTTGGTCTTCATACCAACAACCAAATTGATGATGCGCAGCGGATGCGATTCACCAGATCCACTCGTCCAGGGAGCGAAAGCCCTCACTGTATGCCCGTTGTAGATCAAGAGCTTTCCCTGATTTTTCTATGCGTCCATGCCTGTGACATCCAGAACGAAAAACTCATTCAAGCAGTATTGCTTCCTTCCGGATACGGAGGGCGGCGCCTGCAATGGAGATTGCCATGCCAATAATGGTCAGCTTCGGCGCCGGAGCCAACAGCACTCCTGAGGTGGGGCTATACACCATTCAAAGCATCTAAAGGTCTACAATGTGCTGCTTGCGGCGTTCCTCTTGCAGACTATGTAACTCACGACCACGCGCCATCTCCTCAGATGTCGGCTCGGGCATTTTTGCGAAAATCGGCTCCCATCTATTTGAGATACCAGACAAACTTACCTCATCGGTATAGCCAAGTGAAAACTGCTTTTTAACAAGATCGAACAATGGCCCACTTAGCTCCTTGTTTTCGAAAAGGCGCTTGAACGCCCACAAATAGATGTCGACAAGTTCTAATCCAACGCTATCTGTACCCGCTGTACAGCTTATCGGAATATCCGGCATATGTTTCATATCTGCTACCGGTAACCCAGGCCCGATCTCCATAGGGACGTCACGGGCTTTCTGGAATACGCTTGTAATCCACTCCTGCGCCTTATTAAACTGAGATTGCCGATCAACGATTATACTAGATGCCCCGCCACCCATCTTTTGAAGCCGAGACGCAATGCCATGAAGAACTGACTGGAAGCCAATTAGGTTAGGAGATATCTGAAGAGCATCCTTTTTGCTATAAACGTTATAATGAATCTCTTCAGGATTCTTGTGCGCCCAGCGAAGAGCATCTCCAATTATTTCTCTACTTCTGGCATCTCGCAGCCACTCAACGCGGTTCAGAAGCGTACCAATGACAGCGCGCAGCATTTCGTTAGCTTCATTTTCATTGTTATGGATGCGCGCATCCCAAGCTTTTCGAGCTGTATCCCTATCGAAAATATACGCAAGCTTCAGTAGTAAAACATATCTAAGAGGTGTCCAGTAGCTTGACCAGGGCACTGCTTTATTCAATCCCTGATCGAATATTTGATCAAAGAAACTGATGATCGCATGATCAACCTTATTGATTTTATAAATATCAAATGAGATGGCGCATTCTTTTTGTATGTCTTTCAAGCCCGCGACAATGCCTGTTAGCCTTCCGACGCCCAACTCGGCTGCGTGCAGCCGATCGACGCCAAGTTTTTTCCTGATAGCTTCAACTTTAGCCCTAGCAGAGATATCGAGATTGAGCCTGGACGAGAGAACTCCGTAATACAGGATTGGCTGACTTTCGTCAAACAAATTCAAGCCGGTCTGCCCGCTCTCATCTACATAGAAATACATGATCATCCCTGCGCTAGTAAATAGGACTGCCATTAAGCAGAACTGCACCTAATCGTACACAAACTACCCAAATGCCACCACTCCGATAGGCGACATAATTAATGGAGATAACCATGAGCCAGCAGCATCGCATTCTGGTCGGTGACTGCATCGGTATGATGCGGACGCTGCCGGACGAGAGCGTGCACACCTGCGTGACTAGCCCGCCCTATTACCGCCTGCGCGACTACGGTGTCGACGGTCAAATCGGCCTGGAACAAAGGCCGGCCGTATTCATTGCCCGCTTGGTCGAGGTTTTCCGCGAAGTACGCCGAGTGCTCCGAGCTGACGGAACGATTTGGGTGAATATGGGCGACAGCTACGCTGGTAGCTGGGGCGCTCATGGCCGGGACGATATGGGAGTCGGTGTTTCGACTATCAGCCAGCGCCAGGTCATGGCGAGTCATCGGAAATCCAAGGCAACAACGCACGCCGAGTACAAACCGAAAGACCTGATGGGAATGCCTTGGCGTCTCGCCTTCGCCTTGCAAGACGACGGCTGGTATCTCCGGCAGGACATCATCTGGCATAAACCCAACCCTATGCCGGAGTCGACGCGCGACCGTTGCACCAAGGCTCATGAATATCTGTTCCTGCTCAGTAAGTCGCGTCGGTACCACTATGACAGCAACGCGATCAGAGAGCCTGCCAATCTCACTGGCAAAGGAAACGCCAATGGATACCGTGGTGGGGCCTACGTTAATGGCACCACCTTCGCTAATGCAGAAGGCGGCAAGCGTACCCGCCCTGGCAACACGGTGACGACCAACGGGGTCGGCTGGGGTCACGGTACCGACAAGGCTTCTCGGAGCCGCTCTCGTGTACCTGTGCCTACCGGGTGGGATACGTCAACCGGCGAAGGTGGTCACGGGGCCTTCCACAAGGATGGTGCTGAACGGAAGCGGCGAGACAGCTTTAAACGTGACGATTCAAAGCGCGAACAGGCCATTCCTGGCCAGTCCAAAGGTACGCACCGGCCTGACCGGGATGAAAGCTCCTATGACACCGCGACGCGCAACAAGCGCAGCGTCTGGACCGTGGCAACCCATGCATTCAAGGATGCCCACTTCGCGACATTCCCGCCGGATCTGATCCGCCCGTGCATTCTGGCCGGCGCACCACGTGGAGGCTTGGTGCTGGACCCCTTCGGTGGCGCTGGTACCACGTCGCTAGTTTCGATGCAGGAAGGTCGACGGTCGATCATCTGCGAGCTGAACCCAGAGTACGCGGCACTGGCACGCGCCCGGATCGACGCCGCTTGGCTGGATGGCGCTGCGCAGATGGATGTGTTTCGCGACTCAGCGCCAGCGGCCTGACCCTCCCCCTACCTTCACCTATCACGCTGGACTACAGCTACATAAGCAACCTAAGTGGCCATGGAGCCTGACTTCAAGCCGAGGTAGAGCGGATGCACTCAAGTTCTATGCTGACCGCAAGCATTACCACTTCGAAAATGGCAAATGAGGTACCACGAGCGGCGAGCAGCCGAACATCCTATGAAATGGCTAGAATCCAGAGTCTATTGATCATGCATGACTGCACGCGTTGCACTGACCTCAATTCAAACCGATCATTAGTTAGATTTACTATTGGAATAAACAACTCAAGACTCGTCGTTCTTTCCAACTTTTTCCCGCCTACCGAAAAGATAGCCCATTGCGAGAGTTATGATTGGAGCAAATATACCCCAGCACTGCTTTATTAAATCTAAGCAATTGACACCTTGCTTATAATAAACATCAACCCCACAAAGCATGACCGTAAAAAATGCTGACCACCTTACCATTCTTGTTATCAAATACCAAACAACCGAGTCTTTTGCCTGGTCACCCTTGCCAATTAAATTTGAAAAAGGCTCGAACTTGAACCAGGACCTAATAGTAGAAAGTTTCGGCTCGGGCCTTGATAAGTCTGGCGCCGTAATATGATTAGACCGATCTCTGACATCGTCCACAGCCATTCCCTATCGCTCCGGTTCCAGATAGGCAAAAGTGTAATGAAACATCCTACTTGAGTTGACGTTTGTATAACACATAAAGGCGACACCAACTTTGCGATTGTTAAAAGTTGCCACGTTCGCAAACCCATCCCCAAGCACTCCCTGACCAGATAGTTCCTCATAGTTATAAAGCTTGAATTTTAAGCTAGCGTTACTAGCTTCCGTCTCAATCCTATCCTTTGCTTTCTTATCACTTATAAACTCAAATAAAAAAGTCAGGTCGCTTAGGCAGATCTTTACAACATTTTCATTAGCTGGAACGGCGACCATTCCAGAGAATAAAACCTCAAACTCCCCAACATAAACTTTGTTCACAATTCCACCGTTAGCTCAAAGAAAGAGTTAGAGTCACACAAGAGCTGTCCCGACCACATTCTATCATACTCTACGCAGTGCATAAGTGATGTGGTAAAAATCTGACCGGAAAACCTGATCAAGTCGATATCTCTCCGTAGAAGCATGAGAAACGTTTAGTCGCCAAGCCCCCCCCTACGGAGATCTCTGTAGCAACCCCCTCCCCCTCAACATGCTGCCAGGTAGGCGGCAAGGACGAACTCATGCCTGAAGAAAAGAAAAGAATTTGGCCTGACCTTTTCCGCTACGTCGAATCGTCTGGGCCGGAAGGCGCAACGATTGAGTATCAACGCTTTGCTGTACTGCGTAAACCTGAGTATTGCTACTGGATAGTGCCTTACCGCTGGATCGTCGAAATCTGCCTGCTCATGCTGCAGCCGCATGAGCTGTACCGCGCCCAGGGCTTCCCGGCTGACTACATCATCGATAAAGGCGCAGACGGCCGGAAGTTCACGAAGACCGAGCAGGTGCACATGTGCGGCAACAGCGTGAGCCCTCCGCCGATGGCGGCGCTGGCCCGCGCGAATGATCCCTGGCGCGCCGCGGCGCGTGAGGCGGTGGCAGCGTGACCGCCCTGCGCCGCACCACCACACCCCGCGCCAGGCCCATGCCCTGCCTCGAGCTCAACGGGGTATGCGACGAATGCGGCCAATACCGCGCCCACGGAAACCACCGCTCCTGCTCCAAGAGGCGCCAGCAGCGGTATGCACAAGCGAGGAAAAAATGAGCCTACTAGCCGCTCAATGCGTCATCGTGTGGCTCTGCCTACAACTTCCCCTGGGCATGATCATTGGCCGCTACATCGCAAGCGCCAACGTCATCGCCAAGTAACCCCTTCCCCTTCAATTCAAAGTCAGCCGCTGTAGCGGTGTGGCGGAGCTATGCCCATGGAACTTGAAGCCATAACCACCGAAACGCAGTTGTGTACCGTCTTCATGCTGGAGTTCAACAGCCTGCCTGGCTGGACCTGCCATCCGGAAGCCGCAGGGTTCGACGTGCTTGTTGTACATGAGGACGGCCGCCAGATCGGGGTCGAGGCCAAGTTGGCCTTGAACGCGAAGGTTGCCGATCAGATTCTCCCGTCGCTGGGTGATGAGTTTTACGGCCGGCCAGGCCCCGATCACCGCCTTGTCATTGTCAGCAGAGTCACCGAGGCCAGCGCAGGCATCATGAAGATGCTCGAGCATCTAGGAGTGCGGGTGCTAGTAGCCACCAAGTACTCCAGAGTAAAAGGCTGCTCGCATGGATTCAGCATTCAATCCGAGCTTTTTTGGCCCGAAAAAGAAATACCCCGCTGGGGCCACTCGAATCGAATGTTTGACTGGTGGCCGACCGAGCGTTGCCGTGTACCCAGCGTGGTGACAACCCTCCCTGCAGGTGTGCCTTCTCCCGTAAGGCTCACACTTTGGAAAGAGTCGGCCCTTCGCGTGATCGCTCAGATGCGCCAGCAAGGGTTCATCACTGCCAAACAGATCGCCTCCTATGGGATAGGCGTCACCGCCTGGACACAGGCGCCTGGCAGCAAGCCTGGATGGCTGGCGCGCGGCACGTCCCGAGGCCAGTGGATTGAAACAGAGCACATGCCCGCTTTTGATAAGCAGCATCCAGACGTGTATGCGCTGGCAGTCGAAGAGGTCGCCGCGAAAGCCACCGCCCCATTGGAGCTATGCCCATGACCGAGCAAATCAAAGAGCATCCGATCCTTTTCTCAGCGCTAATGGTGCGCGCCATCCTGGAAGGCCGGAAGACCGTGACGCGGCGAGCGGCCAAGATCCAGCCGCGCTCGCGCGCCGACATCGGCAGCTATGGCAAAGGGCAGCCGTTCATTCGAAACCCCGATGCGACGAAGCGCAATCCGGGATGCCCATACGGACGGCCTGGAGATCGGATGTGGGTGCGCGAGACATGGGGCGTGATCAGCCATGACTTTGATGAACAGGGCAACATGATCGACTGGAACCCAGATCGCCCGGCCACGGCAATCCGCGAGCTGCCCTTCGGGCGCGGCTACTACTCTGGGCACGTTATCTACCGCGCCGACGGCGAAGCCGAATGGGCTGGCGATGATGACGGAGGCGGAGATACTCGCTCGGCCTGGCATCCCAGCATCCACATGCCGCGCGCCGCATCCCGCATCCTGCTGGAGATCACCGACGTGCGCGTTGAGCGGTTGCAGGACATCAGCCGGGCCGATATCCGGGCGGAAGGCCTGCAATGTCCGCCAGAGATGGAAAGCGATGACGTCTCACCGAATTACCGAGACTGGTACCCGGCGGCATGGCGTGAACTGTGGGAATCCACAGGTGGCAACTGGCACGCCAACCCATGGAGCTGGGTGGTCGAGTTCAAGCGGGTGACGCCATGACTGCCCGCGAACGCTTCGAACAGGCCTACGGCGAAGACAACGAAATGACCGAAGCCAAAGTGCGGGCGCAACGGCTGAGCAATGGCAGCTACCGGCTGCCGAAGATGGCCAGCGCCTGGCACTGGTGGCAGCGCGGGCAGGAGGCGGCATGAGTAAACGTGCGATTCACATGTATTCGTGGGACGGCGGAACCGAGGCTGATCAGGATCCCCCAGAGCACGTGCACTGCGGCACTGACGGGGCGATGGAAGATGAACAGCTATCCAACGATTGGCGCTACGTGACTTGCAAGCGCTGCCTCAGGATCCGCATGAAGGAGCTCGCCACGCGCACAGCAGAGGACCGAGATCAGAAGGTCAAGCTGTTCGACGAGGCCCAGGCGCTCACGATTCCTCTCGGCCACCGGAATATTTCGACCGCTATCAAATGCTTGATCAGAGATCTGGGCCAAGTCCGGGCTGAGCGAGATCGCCTTCGCGATGACCGAGACAGTCTGCTGGAAGCCGGTGCAGATCTGCTGTGATCCTGAACACCAATATCGCAAAACGCTAACCCCTTCCCTCCCATCCATGCAGCCTGCCGGTGATCGGCGGGCCGGAGATTGCTATGCCAAAAATAAGCGTCATCACCACGGTTGCCACCGTCTTCGAAGTGCCTGAGGGGCTGACGATAGAGCAGGTCCGGAATCACGCGCTGCAAGGCCTGAGTGAGATGGACGAACTGACTGATTCAATCGTTGCACATCAAGATAGCTCGGTTAATCAGGCGTATCTGGGCGATGCAGTGAGCCTGGCGCTCTCGGTCGAAAACGTAATTGCTGAAGGCATCGCTCACCCGACAAACCCCGCTCAATAACCCCTTCTGCCGCCAAGAGCGGCACGGAGCACTCTATGGAACCAGAAATCATTCACATCCCCGAGCTGGCCAAGATGCTCGGACGCACCGAGTCTTCGATACGCAGTGCGCGGCAGGCCGGCGCATCCTGGCTGCCACCCTACTTCAAACAGGGCAGTCGAATTTGCTGGCGGATCGACACTGTGCGGCGCTTTCTAAGGGAGTGCGAGGAAGGCCGGCACGCGCCGGTCCGGCCAGGGCGAAAGCGCCAAACGCCCCCAACCCTGGCCAGCGTCTGTTAGCCAAGCTTGTCGGCGAGAGCATCCGGGCAAAGGTGCGTGTAGCGCTTGAGCATGCTCAGTGTCTTGTGCCCGGTGATGGATGCCACCTCCATCATAGAAAGTCCCTTCTCGAATAGCCTGGAGGTCCCTTCATGGCGCAAATCATGGAAATGCAGGTCGTCGGCCTGGGCCGCGCGGCAGGCCTTGCCGAAGTAGAGCGTCACCGAATGAGGCGCGAGGGAGAACACTTTGCCATCCAGTCGGGCAGGCAGCGACTCAAGCAGCGCTCGGGCGCGAACGGAAAGCGGCACCATCCTTCGCGAGCCATTCTTGGTGTCTTCGAGCAGCGCGTGCTTGCCTCGTACGTGCTCACGCCGGAGCATCAGCAGTTCGCTGCGCCGCATAGCAGTCTCGATCGCGAGCTCGATCACTGCGGGCATTTCAGCATGGATCTCTCCAGCGGCTTTGATGACCGCGGACAGCTCCGCCTTTGTTGGCCGGCGATCCCGCTCTCGGCTGCCCTTCGGCATGCGCAGTTTCGTCACAGGATTGCTCAGTCCCTCTATCCCCCAGTCCTTGATCGCGACCGTGTAGAGATGGCTGATCAGGGCCAGCCCCAGGCGAACGGTGTTCGTGGAAGCGCCCTCTGCCAGCCGCGCATCGCGGTATGCAGCCAAATCGGATGAGCGAATCTCGGCCAGCGACTTGTTCCCGTACTTGCTCTCCGACCAAGTCTTGATCCTGGTCTTCTCCTGAACAGCACCTTTCTTGTGCACGGTCACTTCGCGCTGATAGCGGCCGAGCGCATCAGCAAGCGTGGTCGACTCGGCCTCACGGGTATCGACAAATCGCTTGCGCGACATATCACCTTCGATTTCGGCTGCCCAGCGCTGAGCAACCGCCTTCGTGTCGAACGAGGCAGAAAGCGCGGGATAGCCTTTTTTGCGGATCTTCGTCCGCCATGTGCCGTTGGGGCGCTGTTCGATAGTAGCCATGTAGCGGATTTTGCAGGGACACTGTGGGACATGCAAATGATCTGAGTGTCCCAGAATTGTCCCCAATGTCCCCGCCTACAAAATCCGCAGGCACAAAAAAACCCCCGCAGCCCAATGGCTACGGGGGTTCAATGATGGAGGCCGAGGTCGGAATCGAACCGGCGTAGGCGGATTTGCAATCCGCAGCATAACCACTTTGCTACTCGGCCCCAAACGTGAAGCAAGAAACTGCTGCACGCAAACAAACTGGAGCGGGAAACGAGACTCGAACTCGCGACCCCGACCTTGGCAAGGTCGTGCTCTACCAACTGAGCTATTCCCGCATCGTGTTGACGGGCGCCATTCTATCTAATCGGCGACACCCGTCAAGCCCTTGATTCAAAAATAGTTTTATTTCTTCTCGGCTGTGATGCGCAAGTGCGGCCAGGCGGCGCGCAGGTATTGCAGCATGGACCACAAGGTCAGTGCGGCGGCGACCAGCAAAAGGGCGTAGCCCAGGATGACCCAGAAGGTGGCCGCCTTGGGGTTGGCCAGCAGGATGACCAAAGCCAGCATCTGCGCGGCGGTTTTCCATTTGCCCATGTTGGACACTGCGACCTGGGCACGTGCCCCGATCTCGGCCATCCATTCGCGCAGCGCCGAGACGACGATTTCGCGACCGATGATGATCGCCGCCGGCAGGGTCAGCCAGAAGTTGGCATGTTCCTGCACCAGCAGTACCAGGGCCACCGCCACCATGAGTTTGTCGGCGACAGGATCGAGGAACGCACCGAATGGCGTGCTCTGCTCCCAACGGCGGGCCAGGTAGCCGTCCAGCCAGTCGGTTGCCGCTGCTATGGCGAACACGGTGCTGGCTGCCATGTAGCTCCAATGGTAGGGCAGATAGAACAGCAATATGAAGAACGGTATCAGCAGGACGCGCAGTACGGTAAGCAAGTTAGGGATATTCATCGGCACAACTGGCTGCAAGGTGAGATGGCATTCTACTCGCTGTGCAGGTTTGCATAAATCGACTCTGCCAGCTTTTTACTGATTCCCGGTGCCTTGGCGATTTCTTCGACGCTGGCGCGGGCGATTTCCTGCAGCCCGCCGAAATGCTTGAGCAACTCGCGGCGACGCTTGGGGCCCACGCCTGCAACCCCTTCCAGGGTCGAGGTGCGACGTGTCTTGCCACGTCGCGCGCGGTGGCCGGTGATCGCAAAACGGTGGGCTTCGTCACGAATCTGCTGGATCAGGTGCAGCGCCGGCGAGTCGCCCTTGAGGGTGAACTCATGGGCTACATCGTTCAGATACAGCGTTTCGAAGCCGGCCTTGCGGGTCGTGCCCTTGGCCACGCCGAGCAGAATGAGGTCAGGGATGGCCAGTTCGTTCAGCACTTCACGGGCCATGTTCAACTGGCCCTTGCCGCCGTCCACCAGCAGCACGTCGGGCAGCTTGCCCTCGCCTGCCTTGATCTTGCTGAAGCGGCGCATCAGGGCCTGGTGCATGGCCGCATAGTCATCGCCTGCGGTGACGCCCTCGATGTTGTAGCGGCGGTAGTCCGACTTGATCGGCCCTTCGGGCCCGAACACAACACACGACGCCACGGTGGCTTCGCCGCTGGAGTGACTGATGTCGTAGCATTCCAGCCGCTGCGGTGGCTCGTCCAGGTTCAGCACCTCGGCCAGCGCGTCGAAACGCGCGGCCACGTGCTGGCGATTGGCGAGCCGTGCACCCAGCGCCTGCTCGGCGTTGGTCACGGCCAGCTGCTGCCAGCGTGCGCGGGTGCCGCGCACGCGATGGCTGAGGCTCAATTCACGGCCACGCAAAGTATCGAGGGCATCGAGCAACGCTTCGTGGTCTTCGGGAATGACGTTGACGATCAACTCGCTCGGCAAGTCGCGCTCGGAGCTGCCCAGGTAGTATTGCGAGAGAAACGCCGACATGACTTCGGCGACTTCTTCTTCGATACCCACCTGCGGGAAGAAATTCTTGCTGCCCAGCACCCGGCCGCTGCGCACGGTGATCAGGTGTACGCATGCGCCGCCCGGGTTGACGAAGGCAGCGATGACGTCGACGTCGCCGCTGCCGCCTTCCATGCTCTGCTGGTCCTGGACGCGCCGCAGCAGGCCGATCTGGTCGCGCAGTTGCGCGGCCTCTTCGAACTGCAGGTCCATCGCCGCCTTCTCCATGCTGGCAGAAAGCTCGTTGGTCAACTGGTTGCTGCGCCCTTCCAGGAACATCACCGAATGGCGCACGTCCTCGGCATATTCAGGCGCCTCCACGAGCCTCACGCACGGCGCCTTGCACCGCTTGATCTGGTGTTGCAGGCACGGGCGCGTGCGGTTTCTGAAGTAGCTGTCCTCGCACTGGCGAACGAAGAAGGTCTTCTGCAACAGGCTCAAGCTCTCGCGAATCGCTCCTGCGCTCGGATAGGGACCAAAGTAGCGACCCTTGGCCTTCTTGGCGCCGCGATGGATGCTCAGTCGCGGAAACTCGCCGTCGGAAAGAAACACGTACGGATAGGATTTGTCATCGCGCAGCAGGATGTTATAGGGCGGCCGCCACTCCTTGATCAGGGTCTGCTCGAGCAGCAACGCCTCGGTTTCGTTGGCCGTGATGGTGGTTTCGATCTGCTGGATCTTGCCCACCAGGGCAGCGGTCTTGGGCGCCTGGCCGGTTTTTCGAAAATAGCTGGCCAGGCGTTTCTTGAGGTTCTTGGCCTTGCCCACGTAGAGCAGGCGCATGGCGTCGTCGAACATCCGGTACACGCCCGGACGTCCGCTGCAGGTAGCAAGAAAGGCACTGGGATCGAATGCAGCAGTCATGGTCAAAGGTTGGTGTCTACCATGCCATGCCGCACCGCCAGCAGGGTCAATTCCACATCGCTGGTCACGGAGAGCTTCTCGAAGATCCGGTAGCGGTAGGTGTTGACCGTTTTTGGCGACAGGCACAGCTTGTCTGAGATGATCTGGACTTTCTGGCAGCCGACGATCATCAGGGCAATCTGGATTTCCCGTTCGGACAGCAGATCGAACGGCGAATTACTGGTCTGCGGCTGGAACGACTTGAGCGCCAATTGCTGGGCAATCTGCGGACTGATGTAACGCTGGCCGGCGAACACCAGGCGAATCGCCTGGACCATTTCGGCCAGCCCTGCCCCCTTGGTCAGGTAACCGGCGGCACCGGCTTGCAGCAGGCGCGTCGGAAACGGGTCTTCCTCGCAGACAGTGACGGCCACCACCTTTATGTCGGGATGGCTGCGCAGCAATTTGCGAGTCGCCTCGAGACCACCGATACCGGGCATCTTGACGTCCATCAGCACCACGTCCGGCTTGAGATCGCGAGCATACTGCAACGCTCCCTCGCCCGACTCTGCCTGTCCCACGACCTGCAGGTCGTCGATATCGGCCAGCATGCGGGTGATACCGGTACGGACCAGGTCGTGATCGTCGACTACTAGAACCCGAATCAAACGGACACCTCGTAATAGTGGTCTCGGGGAATGCTGCCACATTACCAAACATTGCCGCCTCGGACCTAGCTCAAAGCGTCATGAATATGGCGTGGGGCGTCGGTGCGGAAGATCAGTCCGGGGTATTTCTCGCCCGGGTTTTTTTCTGGACCGTACTGCGCGTTGAATAGTTCGCCGCCATCTCGGCCAGGCTGCTGGCCAGATTGCTCAAGACGGCTTGGCCGGAAGTAGGAAGCGTCCGATATGTCTCTAGGACATTTTCTTCTCGGCCGCTGAGAGCCTGCTCGGCCAATGGCGTCCGGCGGCCCAGCACGACGTAGAGAACGTCGACGCCTATCGTCGAAACGGCAGCCAAGTAATCGGCCCGTGGTGATCTTTCGCCGTTTTCGTATTTGCCCTGCGCATTGGGTTCGACACCACCCACCTGGCCAAACTCTCGTTGCGTGAGCTCCAAACGCTCGCGCTCTTCCCTTAGTCGGGGACCGATTCCAGTCATTTGAATGTATAATCCTTTATCGAAACACCCGAAACGGTGCGAAATAAAACTACTTTGAACCCTCTAAAACGGACTTGAACTATGCATGGTATACGGACTGCCGCACAAGCCAGAGCCTGGCTCGATCAGCAAGGGAAATCGGTACAAGAGTTTGCGCGCGAGCACGGCGTGGACCCTGCCACCACCTATCAGGTGTTGGCAGGACGCAAGAAGGGGCGGCGTGGCGAGGCGCACCGGGTCGCCGTATTGCTGGGCATGAAACTGGGCACCATCAGCGCAGCACTGGAGAACGGCCAGCGCTGACCGCACATGGTCAACGGGCGGGGCTGGGCAGCACGTACTCCATGCGCAGGAAACTGTCCTGCTCCCCCACCACCTCGAAACCGTGGCGGCCATAGAGCCGCTGCGCGGGGTTGTCCTTGAACACCATCAGACGCACCCGCGGCAAGCGTTCGCAGCGCGCTTGCCGCACCACCTGCTCGAGCACCCAATGGCCTACGCCCTGGCCACGATGCACCGGCAGCAGATGCACCTCGCGGATGAACAGTGCATGGGCATCCCTGGACAGACTGATGTAGCCCAGCGGCACGGCGTCGCGACAGATCAATCGGTTGTCGCGCCAATGCCAGGCCTGATCGAAACCTTCGTCCAGCCACAGCAGATCGTGACGGCCGTAGTAAGGCAGCATCGCTCGCCGAGTGAGGTCTCGGGCGAAACGCAGATCCTGATCGACAGCCGGCCGCAGGTACAAAGTCATTGCATCCTCCCCACGTCAAGAATGAGCTTGAATCCTTCGCCATGGCTGAAGTAAGCTCCAGCCATCCACCGGAGACTATCAATGTCGCACAACACCTTCAGCCCTGCATCCTTGCCTGCGACCTGCGCAGCGATGACGGCTGTCCGTGCACCGGCAAACGTTTATTTTGGGTATTGGTTTAGCCACTGGCGCGCCTGATACCCAATATCGGCGCCCATTTTACAGGGGTCGCCGACAGAGAATTCTCAACCCCCAGTCGGCCTCCCGACTGGGGGTTTTTGCTTTTCAGGGCTTCATGTTTTTTTCGGCACTTTCGCCACGAAATCGAGGAACGCTTCATGAACAACTTTACCTATTACCGTTTCGACATCCGCAACCTCTGGCGATTTAGCAACCTCCGTTCGGGCCAGCCTGCCGCCTCCGACCGGTCGTTGATGGGTGGCATGACCCGCAGTCCAGACTCCCCGGCACTTTGTCGAACACCTTGACAGGGCAGCGCATGCGGGCAAGCACCCCGCCGCTGTCCAGGACCCAGACCATGAACAACAGCCTGACCACTCTGCACCCTACCCCCGCTGTCCAGACTCGCGCAGCCGCAACTGCCGCCGCGGCAAAAGACGCCGCCAACACGCCGGCAACTCACCGTCTGCCTACGCATTTCGCGCTCAAGCAGCAACTGCCCCTCGCCGATCACCTGGGCACCCAGGTCCAAGCCCATCGCCAAGCCATCCGCGCCATTCTCGAAGGCCGTGACCCACGCCTGCTGGTCGTAGTGGGCCCCTGCTCCCTGCACGATCCGAAGTCCGCGCTGGAGTACGCACGCAACCTGAGCCAGTTGGCGCAGGAGTTAGAGGGCGAGATGCTGCTGGTGATGCGCGCCTACGTGGAGAAACCACGCACCACGGTGGGCTGGAAAGGCCTGGCATACGATCCTTACCTGGACGGCACCGACGACATGGCGGGCGGCCTGACCCTGTGCCGCGACCTGATGCGCGAAATGCTGCGCCTGGGCCTGCCACTGGCGAGCGAAGTGTTGCAACCCATGGCCTCAGGGTACTTCGACGACCTGTTGAGCTGGGTGGCGATCGGTGCACGCACCACGGAATCGCAGATCCACCGCGAACTGGCCAGCGGCCTGGGGATCCCGGTCGGCTTCAAGAATGGTACCGACGGCGGCGTTGCCGTCGCGTGTGATGCCATGCGCAGTGCGGCCCATGCTCATCGCCATTTCGGCATCGATCCGCAGGGGCACCCGGCCATGATCGACACCACTGGCAATCCCGACACTCACCTTGTGTTGCGCGGGGGGCACCGGGGGCCCAACCATGACCGGCAGAGCATTGCCCAGGTGCACAACGATCTGGCCAAAGCGGGTGTGAAGGCGCGCATCATGGTCGACTGCAGCCATGCCAACAGTGGCAAGGACCCATTGCGCCAGCCAGCGGTGTTCGACGACGTGCTGCAGCAGCGCCTGGACGGTGACCGGTCATTGGTGGCGGTCATGCTGGAAAGCCATCTGCAGGAAGGCAGCCAGCCGATCAGCGGGCACATGCGCTACGGCGTGTCGGTCACGGACGGTTGCCTGGGCTGGGCCGCCACCGAGCGACTGCTGCGCCAAGGTGCCGAGCGCCTGCGCGGCGCTGCCGAGGTTTGATTCCCCCACGCGCCCGTGCGCCGATCCGGATCCGGGTCGGCGCAGGCAACCAATTGGACAGGGTCGAGTCCAAGCTGCACGTTCTGAACATCGGAGATCATCATGAAACTCATCCCTTGCGCCGGTCTGGTGCTGTGTCTGGCACTGCTGCAAGGCTGCTTCGACAGCGCCGACAAGAGCACCACCAAAGGCAACAACGACGGCACCCCTTCCTCGGTACAGATGCAGAAGCCCGATCAGTCCAAGGATAAATAAGCCCCGGCGCCTGCCCGCGCAGGCGCTTTCATGAAATGATGGCGGCTTTCCCGCTCGCATCTCCTGCGCACAAGGACTGTCGCCAGTATGCCGCTGACACTTGCCGCCTCCAAACGCAAATTTTCACGCCTGCTGTTGCCTTGGCTGGCGGCCGCAATACCACTGGCCAGTGGTGCGGTCATGCTGAACTGGGAAGCCGGTCGTTCGCTGCAGCTCGCAGCGGCGCGCACCAGCCAGTTGGCGGTCGAGCAATTCGAGCTCATCCTCGATAACGTCGCGGCAGCGGCGGATGCCGTTCTGCCTCTGTCCGGACAAGCCTGCGCGCAGGTACAACCGGCGCTGCTGGACCAGGTGACCCGGCGGCCCTTCGTGCGCTCGGTTAATCTGATCCAGGGCGACACACTTTACTGCAGCTCCCTGTCGGGCGCAGTGAGCGAAAACGTGAATCCGCTCGATTACGTCGATGGGCAGTTGTGGCTGCTGCCCGGCAATTCAGTGACGCCCGACCGCGGCTTGTTGATCTACCGCGCCGCCCGTGGCGAGGCCAGCGCGCTCAGCACCGTCGACGGTTACCACCTGGCCAATGCCTTGCGCATGATGGGCTCGACCCATTCGATCACCCTGCACGTCGGGCGCAGCTGGATCGAAGCCAGCGGCGAGGTCCATCAGGGCGCGCCGCTGCCTGCCACTGGCGCGCAAACACGGCTGCAGTCCGCACGCTACCCGTTCAGCGTGATCAGTGGTATCCCGCAAGAGGCGCGCTGGACGCTGATACGCGAACAATACGCCGGCATGTTCGGCCTGCTGTTGCTCATCTCGGCGGTGGTCGGCCTGCTCTGCCGATGGGTGATGAGTCGTTCCGGCTCGCGCTATCAGGAGCTGCAGCGCGCATTGGACGCCGAGGAGTTCGTGCCCTTCTTCCAGCCGGTGGTGTTCAGCGAGGACGGCCGCTGGGCGGGCGCCGAAGTGCTCATGCGCTGGCAACATCCTCGCGAAGGCCTGGTCCGCCCCGACCTGTTCATTCCCTACGCCGAGGACTGCGGGCTGATCGTACCGATGACCCGGCTGCTGATGAAGCGCACCGCGCAGCAACTGGGCAGCTGCCTGGATCAGCTACCGCACGGCTTTCATGTCGGCATCAATATCACCGCCCAGCATTGCCTGGATTCAGCGTTGTTCGATGACTGCAAGGCGTTCCTCGACGCGTTTCCGAAAGACCGGATCGCCTTGACCCTGGAATTGACCGAACGCGAGCTGATCCAGCCCTGCGCGCAGATTCACACGCTGTTCGAACGGTTGCGCGGGTTGGGCGTGAGCATTGCCATCGACGACTTCGGCACCGGGCAGTCCAGCCTGAGCTACCTGCAGCAGTTCCAGGTCGACTTTCTCAAGATCGACCAGAGCTTCGTGGCCATGATCGGCGTCAATACGCTTTCGCGGCATGTGCTGGACAGCATCATCGAGCTGTCGGCCAAACTCGAACTGCAAGTGGTTGCCGAAGGCGTGGAAACCGACGAACAACGCGCTTACCTCGCCGCACGCCACGTGAAATACCTGCAGGGTTATCTGTTTGCCAAGCCAATGCCGCTGGCGGATTTCGCGCACGCCTTGCGGCGTCTTTGAAAGCAGTGGTTGTAGCCTGCCCGCCTGACTGAGATCATTGTCGGCTCAGTCAGGTTTTTCGCGCTTAGAGGCTCCCGTGTCCAAAGGCATCATCACGTCCGTCACAGCGTCCATTCTGTTCGCCGTGATGTATTTCTATACTTCGCTGCTGGCCCCTCTGAGCGGCGAGGAGATGTTTGGCTGGCGCATGCTGCTGACCTTGCCGTGCGTGACCCTGTTCATGTGGTTCAGTACCGATCTGCATCTGGTCGCCAGGGTGTGGCGCAACATTGCCCAGCGTCCGATGCTGCTGCTCGGCTCGATGGGCACCTCGGCGCTGATGGGTGTGCAGCTGTGGCTGTTCCTTTGGGCGCCGCTGCACGGGCGCAGCCTGGAAGTGTCGATGGGCTATTTCCTGCTGCCGCTGACCATGGTCCTGACCGGACGGCTGGTGTACGGCGAACAGCTCTCGCACCTGCAGAAGCTGGCGGTGCTCTGCGCCGCCTGCGGTGTAGGCCACGAGCTGTTCCAGCACGGCAGCTTCGCCTGGGAAACGTTGCTCGTGGCTGCCGGCTATCCGGTGTATTTCGTGTTGCGTCGCGCGTGCGGCAATGATCACCTGGGCGGTTTGTGGACGGACATGTGCCTGATGCTGCCGGCCGCGCTGCTGTTCATCGTGCAAGGCCAGCTGTCGCCGGCAGACATGGAGGCGCGACCGCTGCTGTACGCACTGATACCGATTCTTGGCGTCATCAGTGCATCGGCATTGATCTGCTACGTAATGGCCAGCCGCCTGCTGCCGTTCAGCCTGTTCGGGTTGCTCAGTTACGTCGAGCCGGTGCTGTTGGTGGGTGTGGCCTTGTTGCTGGGCGAGAGCATCGCCCCAGACCAGTGGCTGACCTACTTGCCGATCTGGCTGGCGGTGCTGGTGCTGATGTTCGAGGGCGCCAAGCATCTGGCGCGCTCGCGTCGCGCAGTGTGATTGCGCGCGGTTTCGCTACACCTGCAGGGCTTGCTTGCGCAGGAGGACTTGCTTGACCCGGCGCTCCTCCACCGTCAGCACGGTCAGGCTCCACTGTTCCCATTGCAGCGTGTCGCCTTGCTTGGGCAAACGATCGAGCAGGCTCATGACCATGCCCGCCAGGGTCTGATAGTCATTGGTGGGCGCCGCATCGAAGCCGATGCGCGTCTGCAGCTGCTTGAGGTCCAACGCTGCACTCACGCGATAGCCCTCTTCCTGCTCGACGATATCGGGGGCCTGCACTTCGCTGGCGTCGGGCAGCTCGCCGGCAATCGACTCGAGAATGTCGGTCATGGTCAGAATGCCGATGAAGCCACCGAACTCGTTGACCACGAAGGCAATGTGCGTGGACTGCGCACGCATCTGCTCCAGGGCGTTGAGAATGCTGAAGGTTTCGAGCAGGTTGATCGGCTGGCGCGCCAGGCTGGCTAGGTCCGGTGCGTCGCCCGCCAGCAGTTGCTTGAGCAACTCCTTCTTGTGCACGAAACCCAGAGGCTCGTCCACCTGGCCTTGTGCAATCAATGGCAGGCGTGAGTAGGACGACTGCATCAAGGTCTGCTCGGTGACTTCGCGCGACGCACCCAGGTCCAGGCAATCGACCTGGGCACGCACGGTCATGATGCTGCGGATGGGTTTTTCAGCCAGGTTCAACACCCCGCTAATCATCACCCGCTCACGTCGATCGAACAGCGCTTCGCTCTGCTCCTGGCCCACCAGGTCTTCGATTTCCTCGTCCATGGCTTCGCTGGCCGGACGCCGGCCACCCAGCAGGCGCAGCACGGCGTGGGCGGTACGCTCGCGCATCGGCCGGTCCTGATGCTTGTGCTTGCGCCGTGCCCGAGCGATCTGGTTGAACACCTCGATGAGAATCGAGAAACCGATCGCGGCGTAGAGATAACCCTTGGGGATGTGGAAGCCCAGGCCTTCGGCGGTCAGGGCGAAGCCGATCATCATCAGGAAGCCCAGGCACAGCATGATCACGGTCGGGTGGCTGTTGACGAAGCGCGTCAACGGCTTGCTGGCGATGATCATCAGGCCGATGGAGAAGATCACCGCGATCATCATGATCGACAATTCGTCCACCATGCCCACGGCGGTGATGACCGCATCCAGGGAGAACACAGCGTCCAGCACGACGATCTGCGCGACGATTGGCCAGAACAGGGCGTAGGTCTTGACGCCAGCCCGCTGCGCGACATGGCCTTCGAGCCTTTCATGCAACTCCATGGTCGCCTTGAACAGCAGGAAGATACCGCCGAACAGCATGATCAGGTCGCGCCCGGAGAACGATTTGCCGAACACCTCGAACAGCGGCTCGGTCAGCGTCACCATCCAGGAAATGCTGGCCAGCAGGCCCAGGCGCATGATCAACGCCAGCGACAGGCCGATCACCCGCGCGCGGTCACGCTGATGCGGGGGCAGCTTGTCGGCGAGAATCGCGATGAATACCAGATTGTCGATGCCCAGTACCAGTTCCAGGACGATCAGGGTCGCCAGGCCTAGCCAGGCCGTGGGGTCGGCTAGCCATTCCATGGAAGGGTACTCATCAGGCAGAAGGAGGATGTTGCATGAAGCGCGGGACTGGGAGGTTCCGTGACGGGATTCATAGAGGTCTTGAGTAGTTTCGGAGTCTGATCCTACCGCCCGGCGTACTGATTCCTACAGCGGGAAAGTATTTCAAGGCTTGTACGGCTGTGCCTTGGGGCTTTGCCCTG
Source organism: Pseudomonas baltica (assembly GCF_014235765.1). GTDB lineage: Bacteria > Pseudomonadota > Gammaproteobacteria > Pseudomonadales > Pseudomonadaceae > Aquipseudomonas > Aquipseudomonas baltica. The sequence goes on along the minus strand of NZ_JACMYH010000001.1, from coordinate 107,129 downwards.
CCGTCAGGTCCTGGCCTGTAAAAATCGTTAGCTAGCTTTGTATTTTTCCGGAAAATCAAGCACTTCCAGTGATGTTCATCATTCGTAATGATAGTTACCTTCGAACCATTCGATTCGTCGATTGTCCCGTCTGCGCCGCATGATCCGCCCATCGTTGATGCTCCCTTACTTCACTTGGCGGATCTGCACATGCACCAGTCACTCACTCCGTTGCGTTTCCCGTTGGCGGCCCTTGCGCTGATGGTCATCGCCGCTTGCGGAAAAACACCCGATGTCGCTCAGGCGCCTGCTGCACCCAAGGTTACCGTGGCCCAGGTGCTGGAACAGCCGGTCAATGAATGGGACGAGTTCACCGGGCGCCTGGAAGCACCGGAAACCGTCGAGATTCGCCCACGCGTGTCGGGCCAGATTGACCAGGTAGCCTTCACCGAGGGCGCCCTGGTGAACAAGGGCGACCTGCTGTTCCAGATCGATCCGCGGCCTTTCCAGGCCGAAGTGCGACGCCTGGAAGCGCAACTTCAACAGGCCCGTGCCAGCTCCGCACGCAGCGACAACGAAGCGCAGCGTGGACAGCGCCTGCAGGCGAGCAACGCCATTTCCGCCGAGCTGGCCGAGACCCGAGCCACCGCGGCGCAAGAGTCGCGCGCGGCACTCGCCGGCATTCAGGCACAGCTTGACCTGGCCCGGCTGAACCTGAGCTTCACCCGCGTCACGGCGCCGATTTCCGGGCGCGTCAGCCGTGCCGAAATAACCGCAGGCAACATCGTCAGCGCCGACGTTACGCCGCTGACCAGCGTGGTCTCTACCGACAAGGTGTATGCCTACTTCGATGCCGACGAGCGCGTGTACCTCAAGTACACCCAGCTCGCCCGCCAGGGCCAGCGCGGCCAGACCACCCCGGTGTACCTGGGGCTGTCCAACGAGGCCGGCAACCCGCACCTGGGGCACATGAATTTCGTCGACAACCAGGTCAATCCCAAGACCGGCACCATCCGCGGTCGCGCCGTGTTCGACAACAAGGACGGCAGCTTCACCCCCGGCCTGTACGCACGGCTGAAACTGGTGGGCAGCGCCACCTATTCGGCAGTGCTGATCAAGGACGAAGCGGTGGGCACCGACCTGGGCAAGAAGTTCGTGCTGGTGATGGACCAGGACAACAAGGCCGCCTACCGCAGCATCGAGCTGGGCCCCAAGCTGGAGGGCCTGCGCATCGTGCGCAGTGGCCTGAACAAGGATGAGCGCATCGTCATCAATGGCCTGCAGCGGGTTCGTCCCGGTTCCCAGGTCGATCCCGAAGTCGCCCAGATGGCCAGCCCTGCCACCCTCGCCGCCCTGGCCGAACAGCGCCATGCCCTGGAAGCCAGCAACACGCCCGCTGCTGCGGTCAAGGTTGCCAGCGTTTCGACTCCACGCGGTTAAGAGATCACTGCGATGAACTTCTCTCAATTCTTCATCAAGCGGCCGATCTTCGCCGCCGTGCTGTCGCTGATCATCCTGATCGCCGGCGCCATCTCGCTGTTCCAGCTGCCGATCAGCGAGTACCCCGAAGTGGTCCCGCCGACCGTGGTGGTGCGTGCCAGCTTCCCCGGCGCCAACCCCAAGGTCATCGGTGAAACCGTGGCCGCGCCGCTCGAGCAGGCCATCACCGGCGTGGAGAACATGCTGTACATGTCCTCGCAGTCTACCGCCGACGGCAAGCTGACCCTGACCCTGACCTTCGCGTTGGGCACCGACCTGGACAATGCCCAGGTGCAGGTGCAGAACCGAGTGACGCGCACCCAACCCAAGCTGCCCGAAGAAGTCACGCGGATCGGCATTACCGTGGACAAGGCCTCACCGGACTTGACCATGGTGGTCCACCTGACCTCCCCCGACCAGCGCTACGACATGCTCTACCTGTCCAACTACGCGACCTTGAACATCAAGGACGAACTGGCCAGGCTCAATGGCATTGGCGACGTGCAGTTGTTCGGCATGGGCGACTACTCGCTGCGGGTCTGGCTTGACCCGAACAAGACCGCTTCGCGCAACCTGACGGCCACCGACGTGGTCACCGCCATTCGCGAGCAGAACCGTCAGGTTGCCGCTGGCCAGCTGGGCGCGCCGCCTGCGCCCAACGCCACCAGTTTCCAGATGTCGGTCAACACCCAGGGCCGCCTGGTCACCGAGGAAGAATTCGAGAACATCGTCGTGCGCGCCGCCGACGACGGCGAAATCACCCGGCTCAAGGACATTGCCCGCGTGGAGCTGGGTTCCAGCCAATACGCGTTGCGCTCGCTGCTGAACAACCAACCGGCGGTGGCCCTGCCGATCTTCCAGCGCCCCGGTTCCAACGCCATCGACGTGTCCAATCAGGTTCGGGCGAAAATGGCCGAACTCAAGCAGTCGTTCCCTGAAGGCATGGACTACAGCATCGTCTACGACCCGACCATCTTCGTGCGCGGCTCGATCGAGGCGGTGGTACACACCTTGTTCGAAGCGCTGATCCTGGTCGTGCTGGTGGTGATCCTGTTCCTGCAGACCTGGCGCGCCTCGATCATTCCGCTGGTGGCCGTGCCGGTGTCGCTGATCGGCACCTTCGCCGTCATGCACATGTTCGGCTTTTCGCTCAACGCGTTGTCGCTGTTCGGGCTGGTGTTGGCCATCGGTATCGTCGTGGACGACGCCATCGTGGTGGTGGAGAACGTCGAGCGCAACATCGAGCTGGGGCTGGAACCGGTGGCCGCCACCGAGCGGGCCATGCGCGAAGTGACCGGGCCGATCATCGCCACTGCGCTGGTGCTGTGTGCGGTGTTCGTGCCGGCAGCGTTCATCTCCGGGCTCACCGGGCAATTCTACAAGCAGTTCGCCCTGACCATCGCCATTTCCACGGTCATTTCGGCGTTCAACTCGTTGACCCTGTCGCCGGCGCTGGCGGCCGTGCTGCTAAGGGCACACGACGCACCCAAGGACCGCTTCTCCCGGCTGCTCGACAAACTGCTCGGCGGCTGGCTGTTCCGGCCGTTCAACCGCTTCTTCGAAAAGGCCAGCCATGGCTATGTCGGCACCGTGGCGCGGGTGATCCGCAGCAGCGGTATCGCCATGCTGGTGTATGCAGGGTTCATGGTGCTGACCTGGTTCGGTTTCGCCAACACCCCAACCGGTTTCGTGCCTTCCCAGGACAAGCAGTACCTGGTGGCGTTCGCGCAGTTGCCGGACGCCGCCAGCCTGGACCGCACCGAAGATGTGATCAAGCGCATGTCGGACATCGCCTTGAAGCAGCCAGGCGTGGAGAACGCCATCGCCTTCCCCGGCCTGTCGATCAACGGCTTCACCAACAGCCCGAACAACGGCATCGTGTTCGTCGCGCTCAAGGACTTCGATCAGCGCAAGGACGCCAGCCTGTCGGCCAATGCCATCGCCGCCGAGCTCAACGGCAAGTTCGCCGGTATCCAGGACGCCTACATGGCGATCTTCCCACCACCGCCGGTGATGGGCCTGGGCACCATCGGTGGATTCCGCCTGCAGGTTCAGGATCGCGGCAACCTGGGCTATGACGAGTTGTACAAGCAGACCCAGAACATCATCGCCAAGAGCCGCAGCGTGCCGGAACTGGCCGGGCTGTTCACCAGCTACACAGTGAACGTGCCGCAGGTGGATGCCTCGATCGATCGGGAAAAGGCAAAGACCCATGGCGTGGCCATCAGCGATATCTTCGACACCCTGCAGGTGTACCTGGGCTCGCTGTACGCCAACGACTTCAACCGCTTCGGGCGCACCTATCAGGTCAACGTCCAGGCCGAGCAGCAGTTCCGCCTGGAGGCCGAGCAGATTGGCCAGCTCAAGGTGCGCAACGATCGCGGCGAGATGATCCCGCTGGCCACGTTCATCAAGGTCAGCGATACCGCAGGGCCTGATCGCGTGATGCACTACAACGGCTTCGTCACGGCGGAAATCAACGGCGCGGCTGCACCCGGCTACAGTTCGGGCCAGGCCCAGGCGGCGGTGGAGAAGCTGCTCAAGGACGAACTGCCCAACGGCATGGCCTACGAATGGACCGAGCTGACCTACCAGCAGATTCTGGCAGGCAACACCGCCCTGTTCGTGTTCCCGCTGTGCGTGCTGCTGGCCTTCCTGGTGCTGGCGGCGCAGTACGAAAGCTGGAGCCTGCCGCTGGCGGTGATCCTGATCGTGCCCATGACCCTGCTCTCGGCGATTGCCGGGGTGATGATCGCGGGCAGCGACAACAATATCTTCACCCAGATCGGCCTGATCGTGCTGGTCGGACTGGCGTGCAAGAACGCGATCCTGATCGTCGAATTCGCCAAGGACAAGCAGGAGGAAGGCCTCGACCCGCTGGCCGCCGTGCTGGAGGCATGCCGCTTGCGGCTACGGCCGATCCTGATGACCTCGTTCGCGTTCATCATGGGCGTGGTGCCGCTGGTGCTGTCGTCCGGCGCCGGTGCCGAGATGCGCCATGCCATGGGCGTGGCAGTGTTCTCCGGCATGCTGGGGGTGACTTTCTTCGGCCTGCTGCTGACCCCGGTGTTCTTCGTGCTGATCCGTCGCCATGTCGAGCGTCGCCAGGCCCGCAAGGCGGACCGCGCGCTCAAGCTTGAGGTACAACCATGAACCGCTTGAAACCCCTTCTGCCCAGCCTGCTGGTGATGGCCCTGGCCGCGTGCGCGGTGGGCCCTGACTACCGCGCGCCGCAGGCGTTGGATGCGACCGTGGCGGCTGCGCAAGATGCTCGTTACTACCGCGCCGAGCAGTTCGATGCGGTGTGGTGGCAGCAATTCGACGATCCGACGCTCAATCGGCTGGTCAACGAATCGCTGCAGGGCAACCGCGAGCTGCGCGTGGCCTTCGCCCGCCTCAAGGCATCTCGGGCGATCCGCGACGACGTGGCCAACGACCGCTTCCCGGTGGTGACCAGCCGCGCCAGCAGCGAGATCGGCAAGAGCCAGATACCTGGCCAGACCAACGACCGGGTCAATACCGAGCGCTACGACCTGGGCCTGGACATGGCCTGGGAAGTCGATTTGTTCGGGCGCATCCAGCGTCAGTTGGAAGTCAGTGACGCCCAGCAGGGTGAAGCCGCGGCCAACCTGCAGCAGTTGCAGGTCACGTTGATCGCTGAACTGGTGGATGCCTACGGACAACTGCGTGGCGCGCAATTGCGCGAGAAGATCGCCCTGGCCAACCTGAAGAACCAGCAGGATTCGCGCGGCATCACCCGCAGCCTGGAGGAAGCCGGCGTCGGCAATCAACTGGACGTGGTGCGTGCCGATGCACGCCTGGCCGCGGTCGAAGCGACCGTGCCGCAGCTGCAGGCCGAGCAGGTGCGGGCACGCAACCGCATCGCTACCCTGCTCGGCCAGCGCCCCGATCAACTCAGCGTCGATCTGAGCCCGGCGCAGCTGCCGGCCATTGCCAAGGCGCTGCCGATCGGTGATCCGACCCAGTTGCTGCGCCGTCGTCCGGACATTCGCAGTGCCGAACGCCGACTGGCAGCCGCCACCGCACAGATCGGCGTGGCCACCGCCGATCTGTTTCCACGGGTCACCCTCACTGGTTTCCTCGGGTTCACCGCAGCGCGTGGTTCGCAGATCGGTTCGTCGGCAGCCAACGCCTGGGGCCTGGGGCCGAGCATCACCTGGGCGGCTTTCGACCTGGGCAGCGTGCGCGCGCAGATTCGTGCGGCCAACGCCGATGCCGAAGGTGCGCTGGCCAGCTACGAGCAAGATGTGTTGCTGGCGCTGGAGGAATCGGAAAACGCCTTCAGTGACTACGGCAAGCGCCAGCAGCGTCTGCAGGCCTTGATGCGCCAGAGCGATTCAAGCCGCGCCGCGGCGGCGCTGGCGTCGATCCAGTACCGCGAAGGCACGGCCGATTACCTGGTGCTGCTCGATGCCGAGCGCGAGCGCTTGAGCGCCGAAGACGCCCAGGCCCAGGGCGAAACCGAGCTGTATCGCGGCATCGTGGCGATCTACAAGGCACTGGGCGGTGGCTGGCAGCCGGACACGCTGGCACGCCGGTAGCCCGGGAACGGCCGCTGTCGCGCGGGAAAAACGACGACGGCCGATGGTAGGATAGGCGCCATCCAGGCACCTCGGGAGCCGCTGTCGGGCATGTCTGCCTGGCAACTGCCTCCGGTGGGCCGATCCCGATCCGCAGCGAGCGCCCCATGATCACCATCCGCCCCATGACCCCCTCTGATTTCGAACGTTTCTGGCCCACCTTCAATGCGGTGGTCCAGGGCCAGCAGACCTACGCCTACGATCCGGCCATGACCCGCGAGGCCGCCGAGCACACCTGGCTGCAACTGCCCCTGCATACCTTCGTTGCCGAGGATGAACAAGGCCAGCTGTTGGGCAGCTACTACCTCAAGGCCAATGCCGCAGGCCCTGGCAATCATGTGTGCAACTGCGGCTACATGGTCACCGAGGCGGCGCGTGGCCGTGGTGTGGCGCGAATGATGTGCGAGCACTCGCAGCAAGTGGCCCGCGACAGTGGTTTCCTGGCCATGCAGTTCAACTCGGTGGTAGCCAGTAACGAAGTGGCAGTGGCCCTTTGGCACAAGCTGGGGTTCGAAACCGTCGGGCGCCTGCCGCGGGCTTATCGGCATGCGCAACAGGGGCTGGTGGATTGCCTGGTGATGTACAAGTGGCTGGCCGAGGAATCTGCGCCGCCGACCCGGTTGATCGGTCGCAAGAACATCGAGTCGGTGGTGTCGCGGCCGCGGCGCACGCGCTGAACCGTTACCGGCATCACGGAAGTCGATGATGGCTATCGAAAAACGGAATTTTTCTTCAGGGCGCGGGATCAGCAGTATAGGTCCCCTTACCACGCCAAGGATTTCGTCCCGATGAATATCAACCTGACTCTGTGCTGCATGATCGTCGTTTCATTCGGTATCGCGTTGAGCCACGTCTGATTCTGCGCACAGGCGCAACGCGGGCCTCAGAGATTGCCCAGATGCTCGCGCAGGAACTCGATCAACACATGCACCGGCCGCGATGTCTGTCGATGCTGCGGATACACCGCCGACAACGCTAGCGGCTCGGTTACGAAGTCATCGAGTACGGTCTGCAACTGTCCCGATGTGATTGCCTGCTGGACGATGAACCGTGGCAGGTAGGCGATCCCCATGCCGGCCACGGCAGCCTCGCAGAGCAGTTCGCCGTTGTTGGCACGCAGACGCCCGCCCACGCCGATTACCAACGGTTTGCCGTCCACCTGGAAGCGCCACTGTACTTGCCGCGCGTGACCGTAAGGCAAGCAGTCGTGGGCCGCCAGGTCTTGCGGGGTGGCCGGGATGCCGCGTTCAGCAAGGTAGCCAGGGCTGGCACAGTAGACGCGTGCGATGGAGGCAATGCGCCGCGCGATCAGCGATGAGTCCTCCAGCATGCCGATGCGCAGGACGAGGTCGTAGCCCTCGCCGAGCAGGTCGACCGGGCGGTCGCTGAGGTCCATCTCGACCTGCACCTGGGGGTAGCGCTGGAGGAATCGCGGCATCAGGGCGCTAAGTTGCGCCATGGCGAACGACAGCGGCGCACTCACGCGCAAGACGCCACGGGGTTCGGCAGCCTGCCCGGCTATGCCCTGCTCGACCTGTTCCACTTCTGCCAGCAGGCGCACGGCCGAGTCGTAGTAGCTCTGGCCCAGGGCGGTCACGTCGAGGCGTCGGGTGGAGCGATTGAGCAAGCGCGCGCCGAGCCGGTTTTCCAGCTGCATCAAGCGCCGACTGATGTACTGCTTGGAAATCCCCAACTGCTCGGCAGCGGCGGTGAAGCTGCGTGATTCCAGCACCTGAACGAACAGCCGCATGTCTTCGAAAGCGTTCATCGTCACTCCTTGGTTGACAATGCATTGTGGAACAGCCTTCCGGGCTGAACAACCGCAGTGCCCCCGGACGCGGCTCGCGCCGCTGCTACAGAGATCGTAAGCTGCATCCGGGAACACCGCACAGAGCCGGTCCGAGCACCTGTAGCAGCGGCGCGAGTCGCGTCGGCAGGCGCCGCACAGAGCCGGTCCGAGCACCTGTAGCAGCGGCGCGAGCCGCGTCGACAGGCGCCGCACAGAGCCGGTCCGAGCATCTGTAGCAGCGGCGCGAGCCGCGTCGGCAGGCGCCGCACATAGCCGGCCCGAGCATCTGTAGCAGCGGCGCGAGCCGCGTCGGCAGGCGCCGCACAGAGCCGGCCCGAGCATCTGTAGCAGCGGCGCGAGCCGCGTCGGCAGGCGCCGCACAGAGCCGGTCCGAGCAGCTGTAGCAGCGGCGCGAGCCGCGTCGGCAGGCGCCGCAATGCGTCAGGCCAAGGGTTTTCGATGAGCGGGCGAACCTGCCGGGGGTTGCACAGTCACACCCTTTAGCCCGTCGTTGAAGCTCAACGGCGCTCGTGCGGAAAGCGATAGAAAAGCGCTCCCGCGCCCGTTTCCCATCGTCGCCATCGACGGAGCCGTCGGAGCAGCCTCTTGATGAATAGTCTTTCCCAGCACGCCGTGCCCGTCATCCCCCTGCACGACCTGCTGCAACGCTTCAACCAGGTGCGTCGCCACAGCGAACACTTGGCCAGCCCGCTCAGCGCCGAAGACATGGGCGCACAATCGATGCCCGACGCGAGTCCGGCCAAATGGCACCTGGCGCATACCACCTGGTTTTTCGAAACGTTTCTGCTGGCCGAGCAACTGCCGCACTACACGCCCTTCGATCCCGATTTCTGCTACCTCTTCAACTCCTACTACGAAGCCGTCGGACCGCGCCAGCCGCGCCCACAACGTGGCCTGATGACCCGTCCGGGGCTCGACCGGGTACGCGCCTACCGCGCCCATGTCGACCAGCACATGCAAGTCCTGTTGAGCGGCGACCTTGCGCCTGAAGTTTACGCGCTGATCGAGCTGGGCCTGTCCCACGAGCAACAGCACCAGGAACTGTTGCTGATGGACATCCTGCATCTGTTCAGTCTGTCGGCGCTCAAACCGGCCTACGACCCGGCATGGCCCGTCGACGCAACCGGCCAGCGTGGCCGGTTCATCGGGCATGCCGGCGGATTGGTGGAGATCGGTCACGCGGGCGATGGCTTCGCCTTCGACAACGAAGGCCCGCGGCACAAGGTATTCGCCCAGGCATTCGAAATCGCCGATCGCCTGGTCACCAACGGCGAGTGGCTGGAATTCGTCGAAGCCGGTGGCTATACCCAGGCGGGGCTGTGGCTGGCAGACGGCTGGGCGACGGTCCAGGGCGAAGGCTGGCATGCGCCGTTCTACTGGCAGCAGGACAACGCCGGCAACTGGCTGGAGATGAGCCTGCGCGGACTGCAACCCTTGCAGCTCGACGCCCCGGTGGTGCACATCAGCTACTACGAGGCGGCAGCCTTCGCCCAATGGGCCGGCGCACGCCTGCCCACCGAAGCGGAATGGGAAATTGCCGCCGGCACCGGGCAACTGCAGCAGCTCGACGATGTGGCCTGGCAATGGACGCAGAGCGCCTACAGCGCCTACCCCGGTTTTCAGCCGGCAGTCAGCGCCGTGGGTGAATACAACGGCAAGTTCATGATCAACCAGATGGTGCTGCGCGGCGGCGCCAGCATTACCCCGGTCGGCCACAGTCGCCCCACCTATCGCAACTTTTTCGGCCCGGCCTGCCGCTGGATGTTCTCGAGCCTGCGCCTGGCGCGCGACGTGACACCGTACAGCGCCCGCAACGATGGCAGCGACGAGTTCGCTCGCGATGCAGTGACCGGGCTGTCAGCCCCACAGAAGTCGATTTCACCCAAGTATTTCTACGATACCCAAGGCTCGCAGCTGTTCGAAGCCATCTGCACCTTGCCCGAGTACTATCCAACGCGTGCGGAAACTGCCCTGCTGACCGAAATCGCGCCGCAGCTCGCTGCGCTGATCGCCGAAGATGCAGCGCTGGTCGAATTCGGGGCCGGTGCCTGCGACAAGGTACGGCTATTGCTGGATGCCGTGCCGCAGATCGGCCTGTACGTCCCGATCGATATCTGCAGCAACGCGCTGGAACGGGCCGGCGCCCAGCTGCGCCAGCGCTACCCTGCCCTGCGCATTGCCCCGCTGGTCGATGATTTCACCCGTGCCCTGCACCTGCCGGAGGAAACCCGTGGCCACCCGCGCGTGGGCTTCTTCCCGGGTTCGACGCTGGGCAACTTCACCCGCCCGCAGGCCGTGCGTTTTCTGCGTTCGGCCCGCGAGCTGCTGGGGCCCGACGCGCGGTTCATCATCGGGGTCGACATGGTCAAGGACATCGCCACCTTGGAGGCTGCCTATGATGACGCCGCCGGGGTTACGGCACGCTTCAACAAAAACCTGCTGACCCGAATGAATCGCGAGCTCGACGCCGACTTCGACGAACAGGCCTTCGACCATCTGGCGGTATGGAACCCCGACTACGAACGGATCGAAATGCACCTGGTCAGCCGCAGGGCGCAACAGGTTCGTGTGGCGGGACGCACGTTCGCCTTCAAGGCGGGCGAGCGGCTGCACACCGAGAACTCGCACAAGTTCACCGTGCAATCCTTTACCGAACTGGCCGCCGCGGCCGGCTGGGAAGTCAGCGACCAATGGGTCAGTGAGTCGCCGCAGGTGGCGCTGTTCTGTCTGCGTTGATCCTGCTGCAGCGCATCATGAGTGAGGAACGCCATGAGCAAGGCATTGGAGGAGTACAACCGCAAGCGTGACTTCGATGCCACCCCGGAGCCTTCGGGCGGCGCACGCAGCGGCAAGCGCGGCAAGGCCGCGCAGGCCCTGCAGTTCTGCATCCAGAAGCACGACGCCAGCCACTTGCACTACGACTTTCGCCTGGAACTCGATGGCACTCTGAAAAGCTGGGCGGTGCCCAAGGGTCCGTCGCTGGACCCGAAGGCTCGACGCCTGGCGGTTCATGTCGAAGACCACCCGCTGGATTACGCCGGCTTCGAAGGCAACATTCCCGAAGGGCACTACGGCGCCGGCGACGTGATCGTCTGGGACCGCGGCACCTGGATCCCCGAGGGCGACCCTCGCCAGGGCTATGAAAAGGGCAAGCTCAAGTTCGTGCTGCAGGGCGAGAAACTGGCTGGCGCGTGGAACCTGGTCAAGACCCACATGCCTGGCAAGCGTGAGCAGTGGTTCCTGATAAAGTCCAAGGACGAGGCCGCGCGTCCCTTGGCCGAATACGATGTGCTGGAGGCCCAGCCCGACAGCGTCCTCAGCGAGCGCACCCTCGTCCCGCGCAAGCGCAAAAGCAAAGTATCGACCAAGACGTCCGACAAATCCGTGGCCAAGCCGGCAGCCAAACCCCGGGCCATTGGCAAAGATGTGCAGCTGCAAGGCGCACGCGCCGCTGCGTTGCCGGCCAGCCTCAAGCCCGAGCTGGCGACCTTGGTGGACACCGCCCCGGACGGTGACTGGCGCTACGAGATCAAGTTCGACGGTTACCGTATCGTTGCGCGCATCGAAGACGCCGAGGTCCGCCTGTTCACGCGCAACGGCCACGACTGGACCGCCAGGATGCCGCGCCAGGCCAAGGCACTTGCGGCCCTGGGCTTGCAGTCGGCCTGGCTGGACGGTGAAGTGGTCGTGACCAACGAACAAGGCGTGCCGGATTTCCAGGCTCTGCAGAATGCCTTCGAAGAGCAACACAGCGGCGGCATCGTCTTCTACCTGTTCGACATGCCTTACCTCAACGGCATGGACCTGCGCGAAGTGCCTGTCGAGCAGCGCCGCAGTGCCTTGGCGAAGGTACTGGAAGCCAACGAGGACGCTGCCCTGAAATTCTCCGACGACTTTGCCGACTCGGCCGAATCCCTGCTCGCCAGCGCGTGCCAGATGAACATGGAGGGGCTGATCGGCAAGCGTGTCGGCAGCCCTTATGTCTCGCGGCGCAGCAGTGACTGGATCAAGCTCAAGTGCAAGCGGCGCCAGGAGTTCGTCATCGTCGGTTACACCGAGCCCAAGGGCAGCCGCAGCGCATTCGGCGCCTTGCTGCTGGGCCTGCATGACGCCGACAGCGGCGAGTTGCGCTATGCCGGCAAGGTCGGCACCGGCTTCAGTGAAGCCACCCTGCGAAGCCTGCACGCGCAGCTGCAGTCGCTGGAAACCGACGAGCCGGCGCTCGGCAACCCGCCCAAGGGCGCCGACGCGCGTGGCGTGCACTGGTTGCAGCCAACGCTTCTGGCGGAAGTGGCGTATGCCGAAATGACCCGTGACGGTGCCGTTCGCCATGCGGTTTTCCATGGTTTGCGCAGCGACAAGCCTGCCAGGAAGATCACTGCGGACAAGCCGGTTGCGAAAACCAGCGACTCCCCTCGACTCGTGAAGCCGAAAAAGACACCTCGCAAGGCGGCTACCCAGGCAGACGACGCAGACCTGGTCGGTCAGGTGCGCATCACCCACCCGGAACGGGTGATCGATGCCGCCAGCGGTACCACCAAGATGCAACTGGCCGAATACTACGGGCGCATTTCACCCTGGTTGCTGCCGCACCTCAAGCAGCGTCCGGTGGCGCTGGTACGAGCGCCCGACGGGGTGGGCGGCGAACTGTTCTTCCAGAAGCACGCAGGCCACCTGGCGATCCCGCACATCGTCACCTTCGACAAGGAAGAGGCAGGCCAGGCCGCCATGGTCATCAACGACGGCCAGGCGCTGCTCGGCGCGGTGCAGATGGGCACGCTGGAGCTGCACACCTGGAACGCGACCAGCAAGGATTTCGACCGTCCGGACCGGTTCGTGCTCGACCTGGACCCCGATCCGGCGCTGCCCTGGAAAAGCATGGTCGAAGCCACCCAACTGACCCAGACCCTGCTCGACGAGCTGGGCCTCGCATCGTTTCTCAAGACCAGCGGCGGCAAAGGCATGCACGTGGTGGTGCCGATCACCCGCAAGCTGGGCTGGGACGAGGTCAAGGCGTTCAGCCGCGCCGTGGTCGAGCATATGGCCAAGCTGATGCCGGAGCGCTTCAGCGCCGTGTCCGGCCCGAAAAATCGTATCGGGAAGATTTTCATCGACTACCTGCGCAATGGCCTGGGCGCGACCACGGCCTGCGCCTACGCCGCACGAGCGCGTGACGGCTTGCCGGTTTCAGTGCCGGTCACCCGTGACGAGGTGGCGCAGATCAAGGGGGGCGACCATTGGAACATCGACAGCGTGCTCGAACGCCTGGCGGAGATGGACGAAGATCCGTGGGCGGATTTTTTCACCACCCGCCAGAGCATCACCGTTGCGATGCGCAAGAAGCTCGGGCTCGAGTGAGCACACGCTCACCCGGCAGCAACGCCGCTCAGCTGCCGCGGTAGGTGGAGTAGCTGTAGGGTGAAAGCAGCAGGGGCACATGGTAGTGCGCCTGGGTGGCGTCGATGCCGAAGCGCAGCACGATCTCGTCGAGAAAAGCCGGCGCAGCCATGAGCGTGCCACGGGCACGGTAGTAGTCGCCGCCGGCAAAATGCAGCTGATACACGCCCGAACGGTAGTGCTCGCCTTCGAGCAAGGGCACGTCGCAACGCCCGTCGGCATTGGTCACCGCCGTTGCCAGCAGCTGCAGCTGCTCGCCCTCGACCCGGTACAGGCGCACCTGGATGGCGTTACCAGGGCACCCATGTGCGGTGTCCAATACATGTGTGGTCAAGCGTCCCATGGTCGATGTTCACCTGATGAAGGGGTGCGTTCAACGCGCACCGTGGAAGAGCGGGAACGGGCGATTCGCGCCGAAACGGGGCATGGCGCGTGGCACGTTGCAAAGGAGCCGAACCAAAAATGCCGGAAGATCCTTATTGCTGACCGACCGGGCAGGTTTTTTGCAAGACTCTGGGCAAGTGCTTCTGCAAGGATGAAGCCATTTATCCGCCAATGACGCGAGCTTACAAATTGCCCATGCCGATGTATACAATCCATTCGAGCGCGAAGCGCGCCCTTACCGGGTGCGTCGTCGAGCCCGTTCTGCCACACACAGAAGGAAGCCTGCGGTGAGCCCCGACTACCCCCGCGACCTGATCGGCTACGGTGAGACGCCCCCTCATCCGCAGTGGCCGGGCCACGCCCGCCTTGCAGTGTCGTTCGTGCTCAACTACGAAGAAGGCGGCGAACGCAACGTGCTGCATGGCGACAGCGAGTCCGAGGCGTTCCTGTCGGAAATGGTCGCGGCTCAGCCGTTGCAGGGCCAGCGCAACATGAGCATGGAATCGCTCTATGAGTACGGCAGCCGCGCCGGCGTGTGGCGCGTGCTCAAGCTGTTTCGCAACGCCGGCATTCCCTTGACGGTCTTTGCCGTGGCCATGGCCGCGCAGCGCCACCCCGAGGCCATCCGGGCCATGGTTGCCGATGGCCATGAAATCTGCAGCCACGGCTATCGCTGGATCGACTACCAGAACATCGATGAAGCGCAGGAGCGCGAGCACCTGCGCGAAGCCATTCGCATCCTCACCGATATCACTGGCCAGCGACCGCTGGGCTGGTATACCGGTCGCACCGGTCCCAATACCCGGCGCCTGGTGATGGAAGAAGGCGGTTTTCTCTACGACAGCGACGCCTACGACGACGACCTGCCCTACTGGCAACCGGGCCGCGATGCGCGCCATGGGCATCTGGTGATCCCCTATACGCTGGACACCAACGACATGCGTTTCACCCAGGTACAGGGCTTCAACAAGGGCGACGACTTCTTCGAGTACCTCAAGGACGCCTTCGACGTGCTGTATGCCGAAGGCGCGGACGCGCCGAAGATGCTCTCGGTAGGCCTGCACTGCCGCTTGATCGGCCGCCCCGGACGCCTCGCATCGCTCAAGCGCTTCATTGACTATGTCCAGAGCCATGAACAGGTGTGGTGCGCACGGCGCGTGGACATCGCCCGGCACTGGCAGACCGTTCACCCCTACCCAGGCAGCCTTCGCCCATGAGCCACTTCCGTACCCTGCAACCCTCACGGCTGAGCCGCGCCGGTTTCATCTGCGCGTTCGGTGATATCTACGAGCACTCGCCCTGGATCGCCGAGCAGGCTTTCGAGCGCCTGCCGGTGGACCGCCGCGACGACATCGAGGCAGTGCATGCCTGCATGGGCCAGGTGGTGGCCGACGCCGACCGTGCCAGGTTGATGGCATTGATCAATGCGCACCCCGATCTGGCCGGCAAGGCTGCGGTGCAGGGCCAGCTCACCGCCGCCAGCACCCAGGAGCAGGCCGGTGCCGGCATCAGCCAATGTACCCCCGAGGAGTTTCAGCGCTTCACCGAGCTCAACGATGCATACCGTGCCCGCTTCGGCTTCCCGTTCATCATGGCGGTCAAGGGCAGCGACCGGCAGCATATCCTGGCGGCGTTCGAGTCGCGTATCGGCCACTCTCCCGAAGACGAATTCAGCTGTGCATTGCGCGAAATCGACAAGATCGCCCTGTTTCGTCTGCAAGCGTTGTAACCGCTGCAGCCATGCCATCGCGCCCGCCGCGATTTTCCTCTCACCACCGTTCAAGGCAGACCCGCATTCATGAAAGCCTACGCCGCACCGTTCCAGAAATACGTCAACCTGGCGGATGCCCGCCTCGGTACCCGCGCCATTTCGGTGACCGATGATTGGTTCGCCGACGTCAACCGGCTGTTCCAGCCCACCCCGGCGGTGTGGAAGGAAGGCGTGTTCGACGACAACGGCAAGTGGATGGATGGCTGGGAATCGCGGCGCAAGCGCTTCGAAGGCCATGACACGGCGGTGATCCGCCTGGGCGCGCCGGGCTCGATCAAGGGTGTGGACATCGACACCTCGTTCTTCACCGGCAACTTCCCTCCCTCGGCGTCGCTGGAAGCGTGCTTCATCAGCGAAGGCGAGCCCGATGACCAGACGCAGTGGGTCGAGATCCTCGGCGCGGTGGAACTGCAGGGCAACAGCCATCACTACCACAGCATCGACAACGACAGCGCGTTCAGCCATCTGCGCTTCAATATTTATCCGGACGGCGGCGTCGCACGCCTGCGCGTATACGGCATCCCCTTTCGCAGTTGGTCGAGCGTCAGCGACGAAGAGCCATTGGACCTTGCCAGCGCGCTCAACGGTGGACGCGTGCTGGCCTGTTCGGACGAGCACTACGGCAGCATGAGCAACCTGCTCAATCCCGGCCGCGGGGTCAACATGGGTGATGGCTGGGAAACCGCACGCCGACGCACGCCGGGCAATGACTGGGTCATCGTGGCCCTGGGTCACGCCGGGGTGGTGACGCAGGTGGTGGTCGACACCTTGCACTTCAAAGGCAACTACCCCGACAGCTGCTCGATCCAGGGCGCATTCGTCAAAGGTGGCACCGACAGCCAGATCGAGACCCAGAGCCTGTTCTGGCGCGAGCTGCTGCCCAGCCAGAAACTGCAGATGCACCAGGAACACAGCTTCGCCGAACAGATCAAGGCGCTGGGGCCGATCACCCATATCCGCCTGAACGTGTTCCCCGACGGAGGCGTGAGCCGCCTGCGCGTACTGGGTACCCTGGCCAGGTAGCCGGCTCGGCATCCGCTCGGCTGCCCAGGTGGATCGACCACCCAGGCAGCGTTAATCAACGACGAGGCCCTTCATGCGTACATTGACCATCGAACCCCTGAGCAAAGCCGCATTCGCCCCTTTCGGCGACGTCATCGAAACCCAGGGCAGCGCGCACTTCCTGATCAACAACGGCTCCACGCAACGCTTCGATCGCCTCGCCGACGTGCAGCTTGGCACTGCGCAGGATCAGGCCGTGATCAGCATCTTTCGCGCCCAGGCCCTGCCGATGCCGCTGACCGTGCGCATGCTGGAACGCCACCCGCTGGGCAGCCAGGCGTTCATCCCGTTGCAGGGCAAGGCGTTCCTCATCGTGGTGGCCCCGGCCGGTGAGGTGCCGCACAGTGAAGCAGTGCGAGCTTTTCGTAGCGATGGGCATCAGGGCATCAACTACCATCAGGGCGTCTGGCACCATCCGATATTGGCCTTGGCCGATGGCGATGACTTCCTGGTGGTGGACCGTAAAGGCCCTGGCAATAACTGCGACGAGTTCTTCTTCGAGGAGCGCGATTCATTGTCCCTGGATCCCTTACGGTAATTCTTGCCACGCATGGCTCGGCACCTCTGTAGCAGCGGCGCGAGTCGCGTCCGGCGTCAGCGTGTTGTTTCAGATAGGCCACAGCGCCGGTGACGCGGCTTGCGCCGCTGCTACAGGAAGGCGCGGCGCAGGCGCTCGAGGCCTTCGTCGATGTCGGCAAGCCCCGGCGCGGCGAACGACAGGCGAATACTGCTTGGGTCGGGGTCGTGGGCATAGAACGCGCTGCCCGGCACGAACAGCACCTTCTGCTCGATCGCTCGCGGCAGCAGCGCCTTGGCGTCCAGCCCGTGGCGGCAGCGACCCCAGACGAACATTCCCCCAGCAGGCGGGCTGACCTCCAGGTATTCGGCCATCGGCTGCAGCCCTGCCAGCATCCGCTCGCATTTCTTCCGGTAGCCCTCGGCCAGGCCCGGCAAAGCCCGCTCCAATGCCCCCGCCGCAAGGTAGTTGGCCGCAATGCGCTGCGCCCAGGGCGAGGTGCAGAGGTCCACGGTCTGCTTGGCCACCAGACAGCGCTGGCGGATCGCCGCAGGTGCCACCATCCAGCCCACGCGCAGCCCTGGCGCCAGCACCTTGGACAGACTGGACAGATGGATCACCCGGCCCTCGGCGCCCTCGACCTGGCGACTCAGTGCCAGCAGCGACGGCACGTCCTCACCGGCGAAACGCAACGCACCGTAGGGATCGTCTTCGACCAGCAGAAAATCGTGCGCGACCGCCAACTTCAATAGCGCCAGGCGTCGCGCCAACGGCAGGCAGGCCCCGGTAGGGTTGGCGAAGGTCGGTACGCAATACAGCATGGCCACATCGCCGGGCGTACGCTGGGCGAGTTGTTGCGCCAACGCGTCGGTGTCCAAGCCGTCGGCATCGGTCGCCGCGCTGAGCACCTGCGCCCCGGCCAGGCGCAACGCCTGCAGCGCTGCTGGATAGGTCGGGCATTCCACCAGCACCGTGGCGCCGGGTACCAGCAGCACCTTGAGCAACAAGTCGAAGCCTTGCTGCGAGCCGGTCGTCACCACCATGTCCTCGGTCTTCACCGCGGCGCCGCGTCGCTGCATCAGCTCCGCCAGCTGTTCGAGCAGAGCGGGCAGGCCTTCGGTGGCGGCGTATTGCAGGCAGTCCAGGGGCGTTTCGCGCATGGCCTGCTCTGCGGCGTCACGCAGGCCGGACTGGTCGAAGAACGTCGAGGCCGGATAGCCGCCGGCGAAGGAAATCATGCCCGGCAGCGACAGGTACTTGAACAGCTCGCGTATGGCCGAGCCCGTGGGGTTTTCGAAGGCTGGGGTGAAACGGTAGTCCAGGGCCATGACAATGCTCGACGACGGGTGTGCCGAAAGTATCGAGGCGGGCGAATACTCGTCACAAGCGAGGATATTTCCAGATGTCATGCCATTTGGTGCTGACAACCCGCAGGCGAGAAAAACACGGCTCGCCCCTGGTCCGCCGCGCATGGCTATCGCCAGACGGAACGCACACCACTATCATGACTCAGATACTCATGGCACCGCGCCACTGGACTAGACATGTCGCGTCGAATCTGGGGAAATGCGCGCCCTCGTCCGCAGGCCTTCACCCATGCCCATTGTCGAATGAATACGTCTTCGCGCCGCATCATCTGTGAACACTGCGATTCACTGTTCGAATCGGTGACGCTGGCCCATGGCCAAAAAGCCGAATGCACGCGCTGTGGCGCGGTGCTCGAACGCGGCCATCGCCTGAGCATCCAGGCGCTGTTCGCCCTCGCCTTGACTGCCGCCATGCTGTTCATGCTGGCCAACGCCTTCCCGGTGATCAGCATCAGCATGGAAGGCCTGAGCAACCAGGCCACCCTGCTCGCTTCGGTCGAGGCATTGGCCCAAGGGCGCATCACGCCCATGGCTGCCGTCACCGGGCTGACCATCATCCTTGCCCCGCTGTTGCAGATCTGCCTGCTGTGCTGGTTGCTCGGGTTCGCCACTGCAGGGCGCGCCGCGCCCGGCTTTCGCACCTGCATGCGAGCCTTGGAACACCTGCGCCCATGGAGCATGCTCGAAGTCTGCCTGTTGGGCATTCTGGTCGCCATCATCAAGCTGGCCGGCATGCTCGACGTGCATCCTGGCGTCGGCCTGTGGGCGCTGGGCATGGTCACGGTGCTGCTGATCCTGATCTCGGGCAAGGGCATCCGCCGGCTCTGGGATGACCTGGAAGGACAGCTGCGATGAGCGAGCCGGTCTACGCCCGACAAGTCGGCCTGGTGCTGTGCCACACCTGTGGGCACATCTGCCAGACAGGTGAACATCACTGCCCGCGCTGCCACTCCACAGTCCACGCACGCAGGCCCGACAGCATTGCCCGTACCTGGGCGCTGCTGATCGCGGCCCTGATCCTGTACATCCCCGCCAACCTGCTGCCGGTGATGCGCACCAACATGTTCGGCAATGCCAGCGAAAACACCATCATGAGTGGTGTCATCGAGTTCTGGCACGGCGGCTCGTGGGACATCGCCGTGCTGATCTTCTTCGCCAGCGTGGTGGTGCCCTGCATGAAGTTCATGATCCTGGGCACGCTGCTGATAACTTGTCAGCGCAAGAGCCACTGGGCCATGCGCGAGCGGGCCCGGCTGTATCGCTTCATCGAGTTGATCGGCTATTGGTCGATGCTCGACGTGCTGGTGGTGGCGCTGGTAGCCGCGCTGGTGCAGTTCCGTTCGCTGAGTTCCATCGACCCATTGCTGGGTATCGTGTTTTTCGGTCTGGTGGTGGTACTCACCATGCTTGCCGCCATGAGTTTCGATCCCCGGCTCATCTGGGATGTAGAGGTTGAAGATGTCTGATCGTCCAGGTTCCACCCCCCCGTCCCCTGCCGCTGCGCCGGCGGTCAAGACGCGTCGTTTCAATGTCTCGCTGGTGTGGATCGTGCCGATCATCGCCGCCGTGGTGGGCGCCTCGATGCTGATCAGCAACGGCCTCAATGCCGGGCCGCAGATCGAGATCAGCTTTCAGACCGCCATGGGCCTGGAGGCCAACAAGACCCAGGTCAAATACAAGAACGTGGTGATCGGCCAGGTGACCGCCATTGCGCTCAGCGACGACCGCAGCCATGTGGTGGCCAAGGTTGACCTGAACAAGTCCGCCGAAGGCTTCACCGCCGAAGACTCGGTGTTCTGGGTGGTGCGCCCGCGCATCGGTGCCAATGGCATTTCCGGCGTCGACACCCTGCTCTCCGGTGCCTTCATCGGCGCCGACGCGGGCAGCGCCGAAGAGCGCAAGAAACAGTTCGTCGGCAAGGAAACACCACCGCCGATCACCTATGGCGAGCAAGGCAAGCGGTTCACCCTGCACACCGAGGACCTGGGTTCGCTGGACATCGGCTCGCCGGTCTACTATCGCCGCATCGAAGTCGGCCAGGTGGTGTCGTACCAACTGGCCGAGGACGGCAAGGGTGTCGACGTGGAGATCTTCGTGCATGCGCCCAACGACAAATTCGTCACCACCGACACGCGCTTCTGGAACGCCAGCGGCATCGACCTGACCGTGGGTGCCAGCGGCCTGAAGGTGAACACCGAATCGCTGTCGACCATCCTTGCCGGCGGTGTCGCTTTCGTCGAGCCCAAGTACAGCCCCAACGCGACGCCGGCCACCGAACGCTCGCGCTTCGACCTGTTCGGGGATCAGGAAACCGCACTGGCGCCGCCCGACGGTGATCCACGCTACATCAGCATGAACTTCAACCAGTCGCTGCGCGGCCTCACGGTCAACGCGCCGGTGGAGTTCATGGGCGTCAACATCGGTCGGGTGGTCTCGGTCAACCTGGACTACGATGCCAAGACCAAGAGTTTTCCCAGCGTGGTCGGCGCGGTGATCTACCCGGATCGCCTGGGCAAGGCGCACGAAAAGCTGCTCAAGCAGATGGGCACCGAGGACGACGAACGTTCGGCCCAGCTGATGTCGGCCTTCGTCAAGCAGGGCCTGCGCGCCCAGGCTCGCAGCGCCAACCTGATCACCGGCCAGTTGTATATCTCGCTGAGCTTCATACCCAATGCCACGCCAGTGGCCTTCGACATGGCCGCTCGCCCGCTGCGCATCCCCACGGTGCCCGGCAGCCTGGACAAGGTTCAGGAACAACTGCAGGGTGTGGTCGACAAGATCAGCAAGCTGCCACTCGACGAGATCGCCACCAACCTCAATGGCAGCCTGAGCGAGATGCAGAAGACCCTGCGTCAGGTCAATGCCGAGGTGCTGCCGCAGATGCGCGGCACCCTGCAACAGACGCAAAAGACGCTCGCCGCGGCGAATTCGACGTTTGCCGACGACTCGCCGGAGCGCCAGCAGCTGAGCCAGGCCATGGATGAAGTTCAGCGCACCGCGCGCTCGGTGCGCGTACTGACCGACTTCCTCAGCCGCAACCCGGAAGCGCTGATCCGTGGCCGCACCAAACAGGGCGAGCCGGACGCCTTCCGCAGCCCGAGCAATACTTCACGTGAAATCCAACCGGAAGCTCAACCATGATCAAACGCACCCTGATGCTGGCCGCAAGCCTGGGCCTGAGTGCCTGCAGCTCGCCGGTCACCCACTACTACACGTTGCAGGACACCGCGCCGAGCACCCCGGCCCGCCTGGCCGCGCCGTCGTTCCAATTCGAGATGCTGGGCGTGCGGATGCCGGTGCAGGTCGATCAGCCACAACTGGTGGTGCGGCAGAACCAGGGCAACCTCGCCATTCTGGAAAACGATCGTTGGAGCGCGCCGTTGGCGGATGAGTTTCACGATGCCCTGACCGATCGCCTCGAACGCCAGCTGGGCACGCGAGACCTGGCCGGGCTACCCAAGGACGCGCAGCGCCCGGTGCTGTCGTTGCAGACCGACGTGCGGCGCTTCGACTCGCTGCCGGGGCAATATGCACTGGTCGACGTGGTGTGGAGCCTGGGCCTGCGCGGGGGTGCGCAGCCGCGCCGTAGCTTGACCTGTGCGAGTCAGATCCGCGAAACGGCGGGAGTGGAATTGAGCAGCCTGGTGGTGGCACACCAGCGCGTGATCGATCAATTGGCGAAGCAGATCGCGACGACTGCTCGCCAATGGGTGCAGGGCAGCGGCGCTTGTCCTAGCTGACAGCGCGCGGCACGGTGGCCAGGGCCTTCTCGACACCGTCGAGCAACTGCCCCAGGGTCCAAGGCTTGCGCACGAAGCTGACGGGAATGGTCACGCCGGAGCTTTCCGGTGTTTCGTGCCCCGACATGATCATGATCGGAATCTCGGGCCAGGTCTGTGCCGAATAGTTGGCCAGGCCTGCGCCGTTCATGCTGCCCGGCATCAGGATATCCGTCAGCAACAAACCCACTTCGTTGGAATGCTGGTTCAGAAACGCGAGGGCATGATCCGCAGATTCGACACCCTCGGTCTTCCAACCCTCGTCGGTCAGCAGCTCGCAGACGAATTCGCGAATCACGGCTTCGTCTTCCACCACCAGAACCAGGTTCGCTCCCTTGGAAGCGCCGTCGATGCGCGGCGAATCAGTCATTGCCAAATCCTTCTGTGTACTTGAATTGATTGAGGAAAGTAACCGCCGCGATGGCGACTCCCACACTCAGGTTAGGAGAGCGGAAAAGCCTGCGAATTCCATTTGTCGAGGTTGCGCCGACGAACGGTAACCAGCCCGCCTGGCGCGGCCGCCGCAACGGCGATCAGCGCGGGGTCGCAAGTTCGATTCCGCTGCAGGCATGGGCAAGCCGAGCCGCACATTCCAGACTGTCAGCGCTCGCGCCATGGATAACGTAGAGCACATCGCCCGGCGCCACTGGTGTGCCCTTGTCTACCTTCAGGTCGATGCCGGCGCCCTTGTGCCGGGGCGCTCCGGCGCACCGTGCGATTTCCGCCAGGCGCCAGCCGTCGAACCGGGCCACGTGGCTTTCGCAGGGTGCACGGACGGCGCAGGTCAGCGCGCTGGGCATCACCGGCACCCTGCGCCCCTGGGCGTCGATCATGCGCTCGAACGCAGCAAGGGCGCAGCCTTCGTCCAACAGCTGCTCGGCGCGTCGCCGACCCGCGGCGACGCTGCCGACCTGCGGGTCCCAGGCCAGAATCTGCGCGGCAAACACCAAGGCTTTCTCGCGCAGGTCGGCCGGTGCCTGCACAGCGCCTTCAAGCACCCAGCGTACATCGCGCACTTCGAGCGCCGGCCCGATACCGCGCCCCACCGGCCGCGATCCATCGGTGACGAGCGCCACTACGGTCAGGCCCAGCAACGCACCGACCTGCTCGAACAGCTCGCCCAGTGCCTGCGCCTGCTCGCGGCTTGCAAGCTTGGTACGCGGGCCGAACGGCAGATCGACGATGACATGGGTCGAACCGGCAGTCAGTTTCTTGGACAGAATGGAGGCCACGGCCCAACGTGTGGAGTCGATGCGCAGCGGGCGTGTGATGGTATTCATCACCTCATCGAGATGTGAATGGTTGAGGCGACCGTTCCAGGCAATGCAGGCGCCGGTGTGGGCCACGCACTGACGCACTTGCGCAGGCGTCAGTTCCACTTCGGCGAGGACTTCCATGGCGTCGGCCGTGCCGGCCGCCGAAGTGATCGCCCGCGACGAGGTCTTGGGCATGGCCAGCCCATGCGCCGCAACGATCGGCACCACGATCAGGGTAATCCGGCTACCGGGGACGCCGCCCATCGAGTGCTTGTCGACCACCATGGGCCGGTCCCAGCGCATGATCGGTGAAAATCGCGTGCGCACCCTGGCCAAGGCCATCACCTCGGCATCCGACAGGTGCTGGCTGGCACTCACCAGGAAGGCGCCGATCTCGCTGTCCGTATAGCGACCCTCGATGATGTCGCGCAACAACGATTCGTACTGTGTTTCGTCCAGCGCGTGACCCTGGACCTTGCGCGCCAGCAGTGGATGGCTGGTCGGCAGCCCGGCGTGACGTCGGGCGACGCTCTGCACGGCATCGATGAAACCTTCGATGCCAGCGGCCAGTGTGCCGTCGTTGTCGACGCGCAGGGTTTCGATGTCCGCCGGCAGTGTGTCCACTTGACGCAGCACCCGCGCACTGGCCTGCTCGGCAGTCTCCCGCCCGCGTCCCAGAATGCGCGCGGCAAGCACCTCTGGCGCGGCAGTGACCTCGATCACCACCAGATGCGGCACACGCGCCGCGGCCTCGCGGATCATCCTGCGCGAACCGTTGGCGATGACGTGGCCACCCGCCTCCAACACCTGCAACAGATCGGCAGACAAGCCATAGCTCAGGCCGTGGGCATGCCAGCTGAGCAGGAACTCGCCGGCCGCGACGCTGGCCTGGAACTGCTCGGCAGTCACCCCCGTGTGGTCTTCGCCGGGCGCGCCGCTTGGGCGGGTGATGGTGCGCCGGGCGAACAGGTACCGACCGCTGCCGCCCAGTCGGGCGCGGGCACCTTCGATGAGCGAGTCCTTCCCCGCTCCGCTTGGGCCGACTACAAAGAAAAAAATGCCCTGCGCCATAGAAGAAGATGCTCCGCCTTGCCCGGACCGATGCCGTCCGGCGTATGGCCGGATCGAGCGTGTGGATTAAAGCGACGCGGCGCGAACCTGCTCGCCGACGCCGGCAGTCTACGCGATTATTTGCCCCCCAGGCTGGCACCCATGCTGCATGCATCGAGCGCAACGATTATCATCGCCACGCACCGAGCAGTGCGGCGTTCGCGGCATGGACCGCTCCTACGAGGGTCCGCATTCATCCGTAGGAGCGGTCATCGACCGCGAAACAGGCGCTGCGGTGTATCGGACAGACCGCGGCGCGGCATTCGCGGCCACGGACCGCTCCTACGAGGGTCCGCATTCATCCGTAGGAGCGGTCATCGACCGCGAAACAGGCGCTGCGGTGTATCGGACAGACCGCAGTGCGGCATTCGCGGCCACGAACCGCTCCTACGAGGGTCCGCATTCATCCGTAGGAGCGGTCATCGACCGCGAAACAGGCGCTGCGGTGTATCGGACAGACCGCAGTTCGGCGTTCGCGGCCACGGACCGCTCCTACGGGATACATCCCGACTTTCTCAATGCTTCAGGAGTTCTTGCATGTCATCCATCTCCGGCCTGCCCGAGCACGCGAGCGCCGAAACGTACCGCAAGATCGTCTGGCGGTTGATCCCGTTCCTGTGCCTCTGCTACCTGGCCTCGTACCTCGACCGCATCAACGTGGGCTTCGCCAAACTGCAGATGCTCGACACCCTGCACATGAGCGAAACCGCCTACGGACTGGGCGCGGGCCTGTTCTTCGTCGGCTACATCCTGTTCGAGGTACCGAGCAACCTGGTGCTGCAGAAGGTCGGCGCGCGCCTGTGGATCGCGCGCATCATGATCAGTTGGGGCGTGCTCTCCGGGCTGACCATGTTCGTCACCAGCCAATGGCATTTCTACCTTCTGCGGTTTCTGCTGGGCGCCGCCGAAGCCGGGTTTCTGCCGGGCGTGCTGTTCTACCTGAGCCAATGGTTCCCGTCGTACCGACGCAGCCGCATCATCGCCCTGTTCATGATCGGCCTGCCGTTGTCGAGCCTGATCGGCGGTCCCCTCTCCGGCTGGATCATGGGCAGCTTCGACGGTGTCGGCGGCCTGCATAACTGGCAGTGGCTGTTCCTCCTCGAGGCCATTCCCACCGTGATACTGGGCGTGCTCTGCCTGGCCATCCTGCCCAATGGCATTGGCGATGCAAAATGGCTGAGCGAGCGCGAGAAACACCAACTGCAGGCAGTGCTGGCCAGGGACGAGAGCGAAAACCGCGGCGGCCACTCGTTTCGTGCAGGCTTTTTCGACATCAAGGTGTGGATGCTCGGCGGCATCGATTTCTCGATTCTGCTGAGCGCCTACGCCATGGGGTTCTGGCTGCCCACGTTCATTCGCAATGCCGGGGTGGCGAATGCCGGCGACATCGGCCTGCTGGTCGCCATTCCCAGCCTTGCCGGGCTGATCGGCATGCTGGCCATCGGCGCCAGTTCGGACCGATACCGCGAGCGGCGCTGGCACATCATCGTGCCTTTCATCGTCGGCGCCGCAGCGATGTTTCTCAGCACCTTCTTCACCCAGAACGTGGCGATCACGGTCCTGCTGTTCTCGGTGGCTTCGCTGGCCATCATTGGCGCAGTGCCGGTGTTCTTCAGCCTGCCGGCGACCTTTCTCAAGGGCACCGCAGCGGCCACCGGTTTCGCCCTGGCCTGTTCGCTGGCCAACATTGCCGGTCTGGTCAGCAATTCCCTGATGGGTGTGGTGATGGATCGCTTCCACAGCCCGCAGATTGCCCTGTGGATCTTCGCCGCCTGCCTGCTGCTCAGTTGCCTGCTGGTTCTGGCACTGCCGGCCAAGACCGTCAATCGCTGAGAGTCAGTGACCCGCGAGCGACTAGCCAGCAGTCTAAGCTAAGATCCAAAAGGTATTTACAGTTGGTTTTTTAGATCATTTAGGCTTGGGGTCCGGCGTGCCAGCCGGCTCTCCCCTGCCAAGGAATGATCACCATGACCCTGTTCTCACGCCTGTCCAAACCCCTGCTGGCTGCCGCCGTGCTGCTGGCCGCCCTCGGCAGCACCGCCCAGGCCGCAGCGCCCGCCGAGGTTCGCCTGGACTACGCCTACTACTCGCCCACCAGCCTGGTGCTGCGACATTTCGGCTGGCTGGAGAAAGCCCTGCCCGGTACCAAGGTCGACTGGGTGCTCAGCCAAGGCAGCAATCGCTCCCTGGAATACCTCAACGGCGGCAGTATCGACTTCGCCTCGACCGCCGGCCTTGCGGCGGTGCTGAGCCGCGCCAATGGCAGCCCGATCAAGACCGTGTACATCGCCAGCCGCCCGGAATGGACGGCCCTGGCCGTGCGCAAGGACTCGACGATCAAGACCGTTGCCGATCTCAAGGGCAAGAAGATCGCCGCCACCAAAGGCACCGACCCTTTTCTGTTCACCTTGCGCAGCCTGCAGCAGGCTGGGCTGAGCAAGGATGATGTGGAGCTGGTCCACCTGCAGCATGCCGACGGCCGCATTGCTCTGGAACGTGGCGATGTCGACGCCTGGGCCGGGCTCGACCCGTTGCTGGCGGCCAGCCAATTGCAGGCTGGCTCACAGTTGCTGTATCGCAACATCGAGTTCAACAGCTACGGGGTGATCAGCGTCACCGAAACATTCGCGGCAGAACACGCCGACACCGTCGAGCAGGTCATCAAGGCCTACGAGCAGGCACGTACCTGGGCGCGGGAGCATCCCGACGATCTGGCAGCACTGCTGGCCAAGGAATCCGGCTTGCCGCTGGATGTGGCCAAGCTGCAGCTGTCGCGTACCGACTTCAGCGATGCACAGCCAGGCCCCAAGCAGGTCGAGGCACTCAAGGCTGCGGCACCGATCCTGACCGCCGAAGGCCTGGTGCGCAAAGGCGTGGACGTCAACGAGGTGGTCGATCGCCTGATCGAGCCGCGCTTCAGCGCTGACGTCATCGGGAAGCCATGAATTCATGAGCACTTCGGAAAAAGCCCTGCCCAGGGTCGCCGCATCGTCCCCTGGGCGTGTATCGACGGCCTGGCGACGCGGCGCCAAGGGCTGGCTGCTGCCCTGCATGATCGTCGCAGTGCTGGAAGTCGTGGTGCGGGCCGGCTGGATTCCCGCCTACCAGATGCCGGCGCCCAGCGATGTGGCACTGACGCTCGCCGAACTGGCGCAGGGCGCGCTGGGCAAGCACGTGCTCGCCAGCGTGGGCCGCGTGCTGGCAGGTTTCGTCATCGGTGCGTCGCTGGCCCTGGTATTTGCCGCCTGGGTGGGCCTGAGCCGGGAAGCCGAGGCCTATCTGGAGCCGACCTTCGCGGGTCTGCGCGCCATACCGAGCCTGGCCTGGGTGCCCTTGTTGCTGCTGTGGCTGGGCATCGACGAGACGTCCAAGATCGTGCTTATTGCCATCGGCGCGTTTTTTCCGGTGTACGTCAACGGTGTTGCCGCCATTCGCAACATCGACCGCAAGCTGGTCGAGGTCGGCCAGATGTATGGTTTCAACGCCCGCCGACTGACCGTGCGTATCCTGTTGCCGGCGGCCATGCCGGGATTGTTCACCGGCCTGCGCAGCGGCCTGAGCATGGCCTGGATGTTTCTGGTCGCCGCCGAATTGATTGCCGCGACCAAAGGCCTGGGTTACCTGCTCAGCGACGGACGCGAAACCTCGCGGCCGGACATCGTTCTGGCAGCGATCCTCGCCCTGGCGGTGCTCGGCAAGCTCAGCGATGGCCTGCTTGCGGCCCTCGAGCGACGCTGCGTCAGCTGGCGCGATGCATTCACCGGCGAAGCCTCGGGGAGCCGCTCATGAACGATGCCCTGTTGAGCCTCCGTGTCCGGCGCAAGGCATTCGGCGACACCGTGGTGCTCAAGGACCTGGAACTGCAGTTGCAACCTGGTGAGCGGGTCAGCCTGCTGGGGCCCAGTGGTTGCGGCAAAAGTACGCTGCTGCGCATCGCCGCAGGGCTCGATCAGGACTACACCGGTGAGCTCGACAGCGCGGGCGACTCGGTGGCGTTCGTGTTTCAGGAACCGCGGCTGATGCCTTGGCTGAATGTAGAGCGCAACATCGGCTTTCACGATGATGGGCATTATGACCAGGCCTGGGTGCGGCAGCTGATAGACGAAGTGGGACTGGGCGGGTTTGCCGAGGCGCTGCCCAAGGCATTGTCTGGCGGCATGGCGCAGCGGGTGGCGATCGCCCGTGGGCTTTATTCCAGGCCCAAGGTGTTGCTGCTGGACGAGCCGTTCAGTGCCGTGGATGCGTTCACCCGAATGAAGCTGCAGGATTTGTTGCTGGACTTGGCTGAGCGCCATGACATCGCGTTGTTGCTGGTGACTCATGACGTGGATGAAGCGCTATATCTGAGTGATCGGGTGTTGGTGATGGGGCATCGGGCCAGTGGCATAGGCGGTGGGATCGATGTGGATCTGGCGCAGCCGAGGGATCGGCGGGATCCGGTGTTGGCGGGATTGAAGGTGCAGGCGTTGACGCGGCTGCAGGTCGCTCATGTGGTTTGATCTTTATGTACGGCTGGAGCGCCTCTTCGCGGGCAGAGGGCTCGCCGCCCGCCCCGCTCCCACAGGGGTCCCGGGTGGACTTGGGAGTATGTGGGAGCGGGCTCTGCCCGCGAAGAGGCCCGAGCGGACAAAACAAGGACCGCCAACCGGGCGCAGCCTTACAGAATAGGCTTGCCCCCTGTCACCGCATAGCGCGAACCGGAGATATAGCTGCTTTCATCAGACCCGAGCAACACATAGATAGGCGACACCTCCACCGGCTGCCCCGGGCGACCCAGCGGGGTTTCTTCGCCAAAGGTCTTCACTGCGTCCGGCGGCATGGTCGCCGGAATCAATGGCGTCCAGATCGGGCCCGGTGCCACGCTGTTCACGCGGATGTTTTTCTTGCCCAGCAACTGCGCCAGGCCCGCGGTGAAGTTGGCAATCGCGCCCTTGGTGGTCGCGTAGGGCAGCAGGGTCGGCTTGGGCATGTCCGAGTTGACCGAGCTGGTGTTGATGATCGAACCGCCCGACGGCATGTGCGGCACTGCTGCCTTGCAGATACGAAACATCGCTGTGATGTTGATATCGAAGGTACGCACCCACTCCTCGTCAGGAATCTCGTCCAGGGTTTCGTGGCTCATCTGGAACGCGGCGTTGTTGACCAGAACGTCGATACGGCCGAAACGCTCGACCGTCTTCTCCACGATGGCCAGGCACTGCTCTTTCTCGGCCAGATCGCCTGGCAGCAGCAAGCACTGGCGTCCGGCTTCCTCGACGTAACGGGCGGTGTCCTTGGCGTCCTCATGCTCATCGAGGTAAGAGATCACAACGTCAGCGCCTTCGCGGGCATAGGCAATCGCCACAGCGCGGCCAATGCCGCTGTCGCCACCGGTGATCAGGGCGACCTTGTTGGCCATCCGTCCTGAGCCCTTGTAGCTGGTTTCGCCACAGTCGGGAACGGGATTCATCTTCGACTGCGTGCCAGGTACCGATTGCTGCTGCGGCTCGAACGGCGGAGTTGGATAGTTGGCCATGGGTATCTCCATAGGTTGGTAAAGAAAAGGTGCGCAAAAAATGCGTTGCGAAAACATCCCTCGAAATGGATACGCGTGCAAAGTCGACTTCCTTGTCCGCGCAAAAGTTTGTTTTTTTTGTGCGGCGCCTGTGCAGGTGTGATCGCAGACGCAAGGAATCTCTCGCGCCTGACCGAGTCACAATGGCGTAACCGATGCATTTTCATTCAGCAGTCAGAGAGGCATTCATGAGCAACGTCGAACTTGAGCACGAAGTACTCACCCGTTTGCTGCACGCGCATCCCCACGGCCTGGGCAAGGAAATTCTCGACAATTATCGCGGCGAGAAGGCAGTGGCCGGAATGATCAAGACGCTGCAGGAAAAAGGCCTGATCCAGGGCAAGCCGGTCACGGTCGAAGACCACGAACCCGCGCTCGAATACCCGATAAAACTGAGCAGCGCAGGCGTCGACGCCGCGAAGAAACACGATGCGGAGAAAGGCAGCAACCCGCACGCCTGACGATCAGGTAGCGCAGACCTTCAACCCGATCGAACAGCAAAGGGCATCGAGCGTACTCGATGCCCTTTGTCGTGAAGGAGCATAATTCGGGAAAAGGAGTACTGACAGGTGAAGGTCACGCGCAGGTAGCGGCCTTGACGAATATCAGCTGCAGGAAGCGGCTGATGTGATCATCCTGCGCATAGGCGTCGGCCAGGCAGGCGCGAGCCTTGTCCAGGTGTTCCTGCAGGCGCCGCTTTACTTCATCCTCACCGCACAGCGCCATGAAGGTCGACTTGCCGTCGTCCTTGCCCTGGTCCTTGGCCGTGGCTGGGCTGTGATCATGAAGATCGTCGTACAGTTGGAAGGCCTGCCCCAGTTCCAGGGCAAAGCACTGCAGCACGGCGCGTGTAGGCGGTGGTGCATCGCTGATCAGGTAGGCCATGTCCATGATTGCGCTGAACAGCACGCCGGTCTTGAGGTTGTTGGTGGCGGCAATTTCCTCTGCGGTGCGCGGGTGCAGGCCTTCGCGCAGGTCTTGCAGCTGACCCCGGGCCAGACCTTGAGCGCCGATGGCGTTGGCCAATATTTCCACCAACTGGGTTCGAATCGAAGGCTTCAGCCCGTCGATGCCCGCCACCACGGCGAAGGCCCGCGACAACAGCGCCACTGCAGCCAGAATGGCAACGTCTTCGCCAAACGCCAGGTGCGTGGTGACACGGCCCCGGCGCAGCCTGGCGTCGTCCATGCAGGGCATGTCATCGAGCACCAGCGATGCGGCGTGGACCATTTCCACCGCGCAGCCCAGATCCAGGGCCGCCTGGTCGCTGGCCCCCAAGCCGTTCGACGCCAGGATCAACAGGATCGGACGCATGCGCTTGCCCGGCGCCAGGGCACCATCGCGCATCGCCGTGGCCACAAGGTCGCGCTCATTGCTCGCCGTGGGCAGCAAGGCGTCCAGGCGCGCTTCGATGGTCGTGCGCAGCAGGGCCATGTGCTCGGTGAAACCGCTATCGCTGGTCGCAGACGTGTCAGCTGTCATCGTTCCCTCTGTTCTTGTTTCGAGTCCTGCGGCCGCCGGAGACGAGGTATCGGCATGGCCTGGCGCGGGCAGCTGCGCTCCTAAACAAGGAACGACTGCGCAGCGCCGATGCCTGAGCCTGTGAAGATGGACATACGTTATGCGAATATGAGCACGCCGTACAACTCTCTACCATGGACAGACCGCAGGCGGCCGTAAATGATTCCTGAGCAATGGAGCTGACATGAAGCACGACGAGTTGAGTCGACGCAAGGATGACCACCTGGACATCGTTCTGGACCCGCTCAGGGCCGGCACACGGGCGGGCGCCGGCTGGGACGTGGTCCAGTTCGAACACTGTGCGCTGCCCGAACTGGACCTGGCAGACATCGACCTGAGCAGCTCGTTGCTCGACATCGCCCTGCGCGCACCCTTGCTGATCAGTTCCATGACCGGTGGCGCCCTGCGCTCCGTGGCGATCAACCGTCACCTCGCCGAAGCGGCGCAGGCGCTGGGCATCGCCATGGGTGTCGGCTCGCAGCGGGTCAGCCTGCAGACCGGCAACGACCAGGGGCTCACCCGCGACCTGCGGCGCATCGCCCCGGACATCCCGCTACTGGCCAACATCGGTGCAGCACAGTTGCTCGAGAAAGACGGCATGGACCTCGCCCATCGTGCGGTCGACACCCTGGAAGCCAACGGCCTGATCATTCATCTCAACCCGCTGCAAGAAGCGGTGCAGCCCGAAGGCGACCGGCACTGGCGCGGCGTGCTGGCGCAGATCGCCCGTGCAGTGACTGTTCTGAAAGTACCGGTGGTGATCAAGGAAGTCGGCGCCGGACTCTCGGCCAGCGTCGCGCAGACCTTGGTCGAGGCCGGCGTGCAGGTCATTGATGTGGCGGGCGCAGGCGGTACCAGCTGGGCCGCAGTGGAAGGTGAACGCGCCACCCGCGCGGCCGACCGTGCGGTGGCCATGGCATTCGCCGGCTGGGGCATTCCCACGGCGACCTGCATCCAGACCGTGCGCCAGGCCTTGCCGCAGGTACGCTTGATTGCCTCGGGCGGCGTTCGCGATGGCGTCGATGCAGCCAAGGCCATTCGCCTGGGCGCGGACATCGTTGGCCAGGCCGCTGCCGTGCTGCCAGGCGCAACGCTGTCCACCGAAGCGGTGATCGAACACTTCGAGGTGGTCATCCGCCAACTGCGCGTGGCCTGTTTCTGTACCGGCTCGGCCAATCTGTCAGGCCTGCGCCATGCCCGCCTGCTGGGTCCGCAGGCCCTGCCTCGATGAGCCACTTCGGCGTCGTGGCGCCCGCCTACTACAGTCATTTTCACGCCCTGCAGGCTTTGGCCGAGGAATTGATGCGACGAGGCCACCGTGTCACGTTCTTCCACCAGGCGGACGCCGCGCGCTGGGTCACGGCTCCCGGTATCGGCTTCGCAGTGCTGGGCCAGGCCAGCCATCCGCCCGGCAGCCTGCAGCGCAGCCTGCGTCTGGCGGCAAACCCAGGCACACCGTGGGGCCTGCGGCAGATCATCGAGCAATTGGCAGCGACCACCCGCATGTTCTGCGACGAGCTGCCGGCAGCCTTGGCGCAACACGGCGTCGACGCGCTGCTGTGCGACCAGATGGAGGCTGCCGGCGGCCTGGTCGCGGAAAGCCTGGGGCTGCCCTTCGTTTCGATAGCCTGCGCGCTGCCGGTCAACCGTGAGCCGGGCCTGCCGTTGCCGGTGATGCCCTTCGCCTATGCCACGGACGAGCGCAGCCTGCACATGTACCGCGGCAGCACCCAGGTCTACGATTGGTTGATGAAGCCCCATGCGCGCGCCATCCAGAGCGCTGCGAAAACCCTCGGCCTGGCGCCACGCAGTGCGTTGCACGAATGTCTTTCGCCACTGGCGCAGATCAGCCAGACCCTGGCCGGCTTCGACTTTCCCCGCCAGCACGCCCCGCCCCACCTGCACGCCGTCGGCCCGCTGCGCAACGCTACCATTCACGGCCAGGGGCACTGGCCAATCGACCCGCAACGCCCGTTCGTCTTCGCCAGCCTGGGCACGCTGCAAGGCCAGCGCCTGGGCATGTTCGAGCGGATGGCCAAGGCCTGCCGCCACCTCGACGTGCAATTGCTGATAGCCCACTGCGGCCTGCTCGATTCAACTGCGGAGCAACGCTTGCACCGCCTGGGCGCCACATGGGTGACCGATTTCGCGGCGCAGCAATGGGCCCTCGAACGGGCCGATGCGGTGATCACCCACGGGGGGCTGAACACCGTGATGGATGCCATCGCCAGCGCCACGCCCATGCTGGTGATGCCCATTGCCTTCGACCAGCCCGGCGTGGCCGCGCGCGTGCGCCATCATGGCATCGGTCGCCAGTTGCAGCGCCGCGCGCGGCCTTCGCGCATTGCCCAGGTGCTGCGCGAGGTATTCGACATGCCGACACCGGCCTTTGCCCGCTTGAAGGCAGAACTGGCCAGCGCGGGTGGCACGGCCAAGGCGGCGGCTGTCGTCGAAACCGCAGTGCGCACGCGGCAACCCGTAGTGGCCGGAGCCCCGTCATGACCTACGACCTGATCCTCGCCGGTGCCGGCCTGGCCAATGGCCTGATCGCCTGGCGACTGCGCCAGGTGCGCCCTGAACTGAAGGTACTGTGCATCGATTCGCAGCAGAGCCTGGGCGGCAACCATACCTGGTCGTTCCACGATGGCGACCTGACCGCCGAGCAGCACCACTGGATCGAACCCCTGGTGGTCAAGCGCTGGCCTTGCTACCAGGTACATTTCGCCGAGGTCTCGCGGCGAATGGACAGCGGCTACGCCAGCATCACCAGCGAGCGCTTTGCCGAGGTCATCACCCAGGCCCTGGGCTCGAGCCTGCGCCTGGGCGAAACCATTGCCGAACTGGGCCCGCGACACGTGCGCCTGGCCAGTGGCGAGACGCTGCAGGCCCAGGCGGTGATCGACGGCCGCGGCGTGCAGCCCAGCCGCCACCTGGTGCTGGGCCAGCAGGCATTCGTCGGCCAGCTGCTGCGCCTCCAACAGCCCCACGGCCTGCTGGGGCCAATCATCATGGACGCGCGGGTCAGCCAGGGCGAAGGCTATCGCTTCGTCTACGTGCTGCCCTTTTCGGCCGATACGGTGCTGGTCGAAGACACCCATTACGTGGATCGCCACACCTTGAGCTGCGATCAGTTGCGCGAGCATATCGCCGACTACGTGCGCTGGCAGGGCTGGACAATCGCCGAGTGCCTGCGCGAAGAACAGGGCGTGCTGCCGATCACCCTGGCCGGCGATTTCGATGCGTTCTGGCAGCAAGCCGCCGGCCAACCCCTTTCCGGCCTGCGCGCCGGCCTGTTTCACTGCACCACCGGCTATTCGCTGCCCCATGCGGTGCGCCTGGCCCAGTGGCTGGAGGAGCAGACCGACATGGACGCCGACCGCCTGTTCACGGGTATCCGCGAACACGCACGCCAGCAATGGCAGGCGCAGGGTTTCTATCGCCTGCTCAACCGCATGTTGTTCCTGGCCGGCAAGCCTCAGGATCGCTGGCGGGTGATGCAACGCTTCTACCGCTTGTCGCCCGCGCTGATCAGTCGATTCTATGCAGGCCAAAACCACTGGCGTGACCGCGCCCGGATTCTCGTCGGCAAGCCTCCCGTGCCCGTCGACGAGGCCGTGCGCGCCGCCCTCAGATCTTCTCCCCGGCAGTTCGAGAACCCCCATGAATCCAGCTAAAACCGCCATCGTCATCGGCGCAGGCTTCGGCGGCCTGGCCCTGGCGATCCGTCTGCAGGCCGCAGGCATCCACACCACCTTGCTGGAAAAGCGTGACCAGCCCGGAGGCCGAGCCTATGTCTACCGCGACCAGGGCTTCACCTTCGACGCCGGCCCGACCGTGATCACCGACCCTTCGGCCATCGAAGAACTGTTCACCCTCAGTGGCAAGCGCATGGCCGACTACGTCGATCTGCTGCCGGTCAAGCCGTTCTACCGGCTGTGCTGGGAAGACGGCACGAAGTTCGACTACGCCAACGACCAGGCCGAACTGGACCGCCAGATCCATGCCCTGAACCCACCGGACGTCGCCGGCTACCAGCGCTTCCTGGCCTACTCTCAGGCGGTGTTCAAGGAAGGCTACCTCAAGCTTGGCGCGGTGCCCTTCCTGTCGTTTCGCGACATGCTCCAGGCGGGTCCGCAACTGGCTCGGTTGCAGGCGTGGCGCAGCGTCTACTCGATGGTTTCAAGCTTCATCGAGCATGATCAGTTGCGCCAGGCATTCTCGTTCCACTCGCTGCTGGTGGGCGGCAACCCGTTCGCCACCTCGTCCATCTACACCCTGATCCATGCCCTGGAACGCGAATGGGGCGTGTGGTTTCCCAAGGGCGGCACCGGCGCGCTGGTGCAAGGCATGGTCAAGCTGTTTCAGGACCTGGGCGGTACCGTGGAGTTGAATGCCGAAGTGGCGAAGATCGACGTCGAGCACGATCGGGCCACGGCAGTGCATGCGCGCGACGGCCGCAGCTGGCGCGCCGACTGCCTGGCATCGAACGCCGACGTGGTGCATACCTACGCCGACCTGCTGGGCGAGCACCCGCGCGGTCGACGCGAGGGCAAGCGCCTCAAGGGCAAGCGCTTCAGCAACTCGCTGTTCGTCATCCATTTCGGCCTGAAGCGCCCACAACCGCAGTTGCAACACCACACGGTGTGCTTCGGTGCGCGCTACCAGGCGTTGATCCACGAAATTTTCAACGGCGCCGAACTGGCGACGGATTTCTCCCTGTACCTGCATGCGCCCTGCGTCACCGACCCCAGCCTGGCCCCACCGGGCTGTTCGAGCCACTACGTATTGTCGCCGGTTCCGCACCTGGGCAATGCAGCCATCGACTGGTCGGTGCAGGGCCCGCTGTACCGCGACCGGATTTTCGAATACCTGGAAGAGCACTACATTCCCGGCTTGCGCGAAGATCTGGTCACCTGCCGCATCTTCACCCCGGATGATTTCCAGACCGAACTCAACGCGCACCTGGGCTCGGCGTTTTCGCTCGAGCCGGTGCTGCAGCAGAGTGCCTGGTTCCGCCCGCACAACCGCGATGCGCAGTTGAACAACGTCTACCTGGTCGGTGCCGGCACCCATCCAGGCGCTGGGGTACCGGGCGTGATTGGCTCGGCCAAGGCGACTGCCGGGCTGATGATCGCGGACCTGCATTCATGAGCACGCCGGCGCCGGATCCGGCGCTGCGCGAACATGCCGAGCAGAGCATCGCCGTGGGTTCGAAAAGCTTCGCTGCAGCCGCCAAGCTGTTCGACGAACGCACGCGGCGCAGTGCGGTGATGCTGTATGCCTGGTGCCGCCATTGCGACGACGTGATCGACGGACAACAGGCCGGCCACGACGCGGTATCGATCAGCGCTGAAGAAGCGCAGCGGCGGCTGGCCCTGCTGCAGGCCCAGACCCGTGCGGTGTACGCCGGGGAGCCTGCCGGCGAACCAGCGTTTGCCGCGTTCGCCGAGGTCGTGCGCGAGCACGGCATTCCCGAACACAACGCAATGGAACACCTGGCCGGGTTTGAAATGGACGTGGTGGACCGCCGCTATCACACCCAGGACGACACGCTGCAGTACTGCTACCACGTGGCTGGCGTGGTCGGCCTGATGATGGCGCGGGTCATGGGCACTGACGATCCACGCACCCTGGATCGGGCCTGTGACCTGGGGCTGGCGTTCCAGCTGACCAATATTGCCCGAGACATCGTCGAGGACGCGCGTATCGGCCGCTGCTACCTGCCCGCGCAGTGGTTGGACGAGTTGAACATTCCGCTGCAGGCACTGGCCGCGCCTGAGCACCGACCGGCCGTGGCAGTGCTCGCCCAGCGCCTGGTCAACCTGGCCGAACCCTACTACGCCAGTGCCCAGGCCGGCCTGGCGGCCCTGCCCTGGCGCTCGGCCTGGGCGGTGGCGACCGCCGCCGCGGTGTACCGACAGATCGGCGTGAAGGTAGTTGCGGCGGGCAGCCATGCCTGGGATGCCCGCATTTCAACCTCGAAGGCGGAAAAGCTGGCAGCCGTGAGCCAAGGCGGATGGCGCGCCGTCAGCGCTCGCTGGCGGCAGTGGCCGCAGCGCCCTGCGCAGCTGTGGAGTCGGCCTCGTCCGCCTTGCGCAGCGGCCCCTGGTGCAGTGCGCGAAGCTGAGCACGCAAACGCGTCGTAGAAGGCGCGAACAGAAAGCCGAAGGAGACGCAGCGCTCCTTGCCCTCTACCGCGTGGTGCATCAAGTGCGCCTGGTAGAGGCGCTTGAGGTAACCACGCCGGGGCACCAGGTGGAACGGCCAGCGCCGGTGCACCAGCCCATCGTGAACCACGAAATACAGTGCGCCATAGGCAGTCATGCCCGCGCCGATCCACTCCAGCGGATGCAGGCCCTGGGTCCCCAGGGCAATGAGCACGATTGCCAGCCCTGCGAACACCACCGCGTACAGGTCGTTCTTCTCGAACCAGCCAGTGCGGGGCTCGTGATGGGAACGATGCCAGCCCCAGCCCCAACCATGCATGAGGTACTTGTGGGCCAAGTAGGCAACGCCTTCCATGGCCGCCAAGGTGATGAAAAAAACCAGGCTGTTGAGGATCACTGCTGCTCTCTGCCAAAGCGGGTAGGCCACTATCTTAACGCAACCGGCGCGGCCCTGGCCGGCTGCTCATCGCCTGGTCAGCGCAAGGTCCAGGAAATGCCCGCATAGACACCCAGGCCGTCGCCGGGGGTCGAGCGCGCGCCGTCACGGCCCTGATCGTCATAGCCCGGAGTCACGGTGCTGGCATAGCGTTTGTTGGTCAGGTTGCGAACGTCCAGCCAGGTCTGCCAGGTGTCGTCCGGGGCGGCGTAGCCCAGGCTGGCACCGAACAGGGTATACGGCGCCGCGTAATAGGAATTGGCATAGTCCACGGCAATGCGTGAGGCGTGTTGCACGTTGAGGCCGGTGTACACACCGCTGGGGTGGTCGTAGCGCAGTTCGGCCTGATAGTAATGCTCGGGCAGGCCGGGCAGACGGTTGTCGCCGAAACGCGCATCGTCACGGTAGTGGAAGTCACTGTAGGTATAGGTTTGCCGCAGTGCCAGGCGCCCGGCCTGGTGGCCGTCCCACAAGGGGCTGTCCAGTGCCAGCTCGATACCTTGATGCACCGTCGGGCTGGCATTGGCCTCGCCAATCACTTGCGAGCGCGTGGCCGTGGCGGCCTGGGTCTCGACGCTGAGCAGTTCGTGACGCACCTGCGAGTAATACCAGGCCAGGTCCCATTGGCCGAACCAGGCCTCCCCTCGCCCGCCCAGTTCCAGGGTGGTCGCGCTCTGGTTGTCGAGTTCGACGCCGTTGCTCTGCAAACCCGTGGCCGCACCGCTGCCCACCGCGAAGTAGCGGTTGGAGCCCCAGATCATCGACCACGGGTGCGGCGGTTCCACCGAACGACTGAGGTTGCCGAACACCTGCAACTGCGGGCTGTAGTCGTAGCGCAGGCCCAGGCGTGGCGCGTAGTCCCAGGCATGCAGGCTGACGCGGTCGTTGGTCACCGGGTAACTGACTTCCGTCTCGCGACGCGTGTACAGGGCGGCCAGTCCACTGGTCAGCCAGAGGTCCGGCAGCAGCTCCAGTTCGTTGCTGACGTACAGCGTATGGTCGGAGCCCTGGTAGCTGTAATCGCGGGTGCGCGTGCCAGGTGCATACCCAGCCGTGTTGCCGACCGGCACGCGGACGAATTCCGACACTCCGGAATTGGGCAATGCCTTGGTGCTGCGCCACCCCACTGTGGTCTTGCTGACATGCCCGAGCAGGTCGTCCTCGCGCACATAGTTCAACGTGCCGCTGACATCGGTGTAGGCCACCTTCATCCGATTGGTGCCTTCGCGCAGGTCCATCGGGTAGTCGTGATAGACCAGCCCGGCTTCCAGGCGGGCACCGTCATCCAGGTGCCAGGTGGTCTTGTTGGCCAGCCAGGTACTGCCCGGCTGGATGCGCTTGGAGTCGCGCGCCAGGTTCAAGCCATTGGCCGCGCGAGGGTCGTGGGCGATCTGCCCGCGGGTCAGTCTGCCGGGCGTGTCGTTGTCGGTCTCGCGATAGCGGAAGAAAAACCGGGTCTCCAACTGCGGGCTGAAGCGATAGCCGAAGTTGCCTGCAGCGCCACGGCTGCCGCCGGCGCTCTGGTCCTGGAAGCCGTCGTAGCTGGAATCGGTCACGCTGAAATAATAGTCGGCATCTCCCAGCACCTGGCCGGAACTGACCTGGCGCTTGCTGTAGCCATGGCTGCCCACTTCGTAGCGCAGCTGCAATCTGGCGGCGTCGTAGCCGGTACGCGTGACATAGTTGATGGCGCCGCCCAGGGCCAGCGCGCCACGGTCGAAGCCATTGGCTCCGCGCAGCACCTCGACACGGCTCAGCCACAGCGGTTCGAGCAACTCATAGGGCGTGCCGCCGGGGCCGGTCAGCGGCAGGCCGTCGAACATCTGGTACAGCCCCGAAGAATGCGCGCCGGGACCTCGGTTGATGCCCGAACCGCGGATGGAGATTTTCGCACCTTCGTTGTTGGCAGCGCGGGCATAGATGCCTGCCTGATTCCTGAACAGGTCTTCATTGCCCGCCAGCCGCCCGCGCTCACTCGCGTCGGCGTCGGCGTCGGCGTCGGCGTCGGCGTCGATCAGATTGGTACCGCCCGGGACCGAGTGCAATGCCAGACCTGCCTCGTCCAGCTCGCTCACGCGGGCCTCGCTGACCTCGACAGCCGGCAATTCCATGACCTGGGCCGCGAGGGCACACGAAGGTGCGCCGAACACGGCTGCCAGGCCCAAGGCAGGCCATCGGGGCGTGCGTGACATGGCAATCGAAGACAGGCAGTGGGGACGGCCCCCGACACGAGGACGGGGCGCAGAGGGTCGCGGCATGGAACGGATCCTTGAAGAGCGGTATACCCGAGAACGGTCCGGGTCTGGCAAGCGGCGCGGCCCCAGCCTCGGGCCCGTTGGGGAGGATTGACGCTCGTGATGGCCCAATGAGCACATTGGTGGGTGAAATGCCCCGCAGCGGTCAGACTTCGCTGCGCAGTTCCTCGAGATAGCGGGTGCCGCGCACGGTGAGGGCCAGCCGCGTCCGGCTATCTGGGGTGACCGTGGTAACCACGTAACCGACCAGCAGCAAAGCGCGCAGGGCGAAACCGTCCTCGCTGCCGAATGCCTGCCATTGGGCGCTCTCTATCAGCGTCAGCAGCCGCTTGTAGTTAGCCTGGTCTTCCGTCATCGCTAGCCAGCCTCCGTTGCATCCATTGCACGTGCCGCCAGCTTACTCAAAAGCATCGACCAGGGCACAGGAAAAAGCATGCTGGAGGATCTCGAGCATGGAAGTGGCGGCTGCGGCCGAGCCGTGGAAAAACCAATGGCAGCAGGGAGGCGGTTTCGGCCAACATCAGCTATAGCTTTTACAGCCCCGGGCAATTTCAGCCGGTTTATTCCCCTGCCTTCTCAACATCGACCGTCAAGGGTGACTCCATGGCTTCCATCGAAGCGGTACTAGCAGGGCTCGACCCGCCCCTCAAACATGAAACCCACATGGAAGAAGGGCTGCTCAACCTGACCCTGATCGACCCCAATGTCCCCGCGCAAGTGATGCGCAGCCTGTCGCCCCATGAATACAAGGACAGCACCACGTTTCGACTGCTGGTGCTGTATGCGGTCAACGAAATTCGTGGCAAGGGTTCCCATGCGCCACTGGAAGTGATGCCTGCCGTCGAGTGGGACTCGCACACCTGATTGCAGAGGGCTCGCCAGGCAAGCGACAACTCGTCGCTGTGCCACACATTTTCTGAATCTTTCCTGCGTATCACAACTCAATGATGAGTCAACGCAGGAGATCACCATGCCGAACCCAACACTGTTCATCATTGACTACCGGCTCCATGGAGCGGAAAAGTCGTTCATCATCCGTCTACCGACCCTGAACAATGCCGATGCCTGGCATTGGGCAAGTTGTGATGCAGGGGTCGGTGTCATCCCCAAGTTCGGTCGCGAACGGGTGCAGAAAGTCAGCAAGCCCAAGGCCGAGCAGTATGGTATTACCGATGTGCGCTGGAGGCCGTCCGGCCAGCAGGCACGTGAAGAACTGGGAATCGAAACGGCTCATTGAGCCGTCCGATCTGCGCTTCGCTTCATCGCCTTGGTATCATCCGCTGTTGCAGGACCATGCCGGGGGTTGCCCACGCAACCCCCGCAGCCAATCCGCAATCACCCTCGCCGCACCCTCGCTCACCCATCGAACATCGGAATGATTCCTGATTCCGCTGAGCATATCCGCTTGAACTTCCCGGTTTTGGTATCCCTCTGCTGATAACCATCCCTGATCAAGAGGCTGAAGAACATGAGAGCACTTACCTACCACGGCGCTCACGACGTCAAGGTCGACACCGTTCCCGATCCCCAGCTGCAGGATGCCGATGACATCATTCTGCGCGTCACGGCCACCGCCATCTGCGGCTCGGACCTGCACCTGTATCGCGGCAAGATACCCACGGTCGAACACGGCGACATCTTCGGCCACGAGTTCATGGGTGTGGTCGAGGAAGTCGGTACCGGCGTCACTGCAGTCAGCCCCGGCGACCGGGTGGTTATCCCCTTCGTGATTGCCTGTGGCAGCTGTTTCTTCTGCAACCTGGACCAGTTCGCCGCGTGCGAGACGACCAATACCGGCCGCGGGGCGATTCTGAACAAGAAGTCGATTCCACCAGGCGCGGCGTTGTTCGGCTTCAGCCACCTTTACGGCGGCGTGCCCGGCGGGCAAGCCGAGTACGTCCGTGTACCCAAGGCCAATACCGGGCCGTTCAAGGTGCCGGGCACTCTGGCCGACGAGAAGGTACTGTTTCTTTCCGACATCCTGCCGACCGCTTTCCAGGCAGTGAACAACACCGAGATTGGCCAGGGTTCAAGCATTGCCATCTACGGCGCCGGTCCCGTCGGGCTGCTGTGCGCCGCCGTGGCGCGGATGCTCGGCGCCGAGCGTATCTTCATGGTCGATCACCATCCCTACCGCCTGGCGTATGCGCAACAGGCCTACGGCGTGATTCCGATCAACTTCGATGAAGACGATGACCCTGCCGACACCATCATTCGCCAGACCCATGGCTCACGAGGTGTCGACGGCGTAGTGGATGCGGTGGGTTTCGAAGCCAAGGGCAGCACCACCGAAACCGTGCTGGCGGCATTGAAGCTGGAAGGCAGCAGCGGCAAGGCACTGCGCCAGTGCATTGCCGCTGTGCGCCGTGGTGGCGTAGTCAGCGTGCCGGGTGTATACGCCGGGTTCATCCACGGCTTCCTGTTCGGCGACGCGTTCGACAAGGGCCTGACCTTCCGCATGGGCCAGACCCACGTGCAGCGCTATCTGCCGGAGCTGCTCGA
The DNA here is from genome assembly GCF_014235765.1 of Pseudomonas baltica. Lineage (GTDB taxonomy): Bacteria > Pseudomonadota > Gammaproteobacteria > Pseudomonadales > Pseudomonadaceae > Aquipseudomonas > Aquipseudomonas baltica. The sequence goes on along the minus strand of NZ_JACMYH010000001.1, from coordinate 64,182 downwards.
ACACATCGAAGCGGGCCGCCTGACGCCTGAAACCATCATTACCCACCGCATGTCGCTGGAGCAGGCCGCCGAAGGCTACAAGATCTTCGACAAGAAGCAGGAGGACTGCCGCAAGGTCATTCTCACGCCTGGCGAGCCGACCATCGAAGCCCCGGTTGTAGAGCCTACCGCAGGCGTCATTCCGGCGCTTTGAGGTACCCCACAACAAGGCTGGGCAGTGCCCGGCCTTGGCTGCTGCAAAGGAACGGACCGGGATCACCGATCGACATGGGATGAAACGAGCGCCGAGGGCCGCTGTCTAGAGCAGTAACACCCATTGATGTGAGTCATCCCATGTTGAAGTTTCTTGGCAGTACCGTCGGTATCATCTTCCTGATTGGCCTGGTCGTAGTCATCGGCCTGTTCAAGCTGGTCTTCTGAACCCTGTCGGGGCACTCATCGAGTGCCCCTGCCCTGCCTGGGCCGCCGTGCACTCGCCGCTATCTCCAGAATATCAGCCGCCTTTCCCGCCACTGCCTATCAAACAGCGCCCGCCATCGCCACCCCTTGCCGACCTTCCAGCTTGACCTGATACATTGCCTGATCGGCCGCCTTGAGCAAGGTGTCCAGATCTTCACCGTGTACGGGGCACAGCGAGATCCCGACGCTGCCCGACAGTGACAGCGCACCGACGCTGGTGCCGATTGGCAACTCGATCGCATCCAGCAGCTGCTGCGCCTTGAGGATCACGCTGTCCGGATTGGTCAGATCGGAGACCAGCGCGACGAATTCATCGCCACCGTAACGCGCGACCGTGTCGTAGTGGCGCACCGTCTCGCGCATGCGTTTGGCGAGTGCCTGCAGCACCTGGTCGCCCACCGCGTGGCCGTGCTCATCGTTGATCTGCTTGAAATGGTCGAGGTCGATCAGCATGACCGCGAATGGGACGCCTTGCTCGGTCCATTGCTGCAGTGCCTGGGTGAAGCGGTCTGCCAGCAGGTAACGGTTGGGCAACTGGGTCAGGACGTCGTGGGTGGCCAGGAATGCCGAGCGCTCATGCTCCAGTTCGGCGGCCTCGATGGCCGAGAAATGCCTGACCAGCACCATCGGCACCACCACCAGGCTCGCCATCAAGATTGCCAGAATCAACAGATTTCCCGGACCCAGCACGTCCATCAGGCGTAGTTGCCGTTGAAAGCTGAGGGAAACAGGTTGCGTAGGGCTGTCCACGTACACACTGTCGGTCAGCCGCGGCAAGGCAAGTTCGTCCCACCAACGCCCCGCCACCGGCTCCATGGCGACCACCTGGCTGGGGCTGTCAGTGCTGTGCAACTGAGCACTCACTGCCACACGCGAGTCGCTGTTGTGGCGCACGATGGCGCCGAGCAGTGCATCGGTCTTGATCAGCAGCATGGCCACCATGGTGCTGCCGAAGAAATTCGGCAAGGTGTGCTGGGTATCCTCATCGGGGCGCGACACCGACTTCATGAGAATGTAGGCGTTGCCGCCTTCGTGCAGGGCGAACACCGGCGACACCACTGGCAGCGAGTTCTGACGAATACGCGCCAGCGCGTTGGCCAGGTACGGCACGGTTTCCAGGCGCACGCCATAGATGACGCTGGCCTGCGGCAGCTGCGGCGACATGAACAGGATGGGCCAGGTCGCGTCCGTCATGGCTCGCGACCCGCCGACCCCAGGCACGGCTGGCGCTACGCCTTTCATGTGCGCGTCTTTGACCTCGAAATTCTTCAACTCGAAATCGGGCAGCCAGGTGCGCCGCAGCAATGCCGTGAAATCGAATTGCTCGTCCACCGGGACGCTGCGCGCCACTTCCAGCATGTAGATGTGCGGGTACGCCGCCAGCACGGCCGCGCCGTAGCGGGCTGCCGCATCGGTATCGCTCTGCTTGACCGCCTGCAGGAATGCCGCAAAACCTGCCAGTACGGCATCGTTGGTGTCGAGCTGATTGCGTACGGTGCCGGCGATGCTCTGTACATACTCGGAGAAGCGGGTTTCCTGCCGCTGGATTTCGGACCGCAGCAGCGAGAACGCCGAAAACACGATCAAGCCGAGCGCCAGGCCGATAAAACCTGCGAGCGATGGGCGGCGTCTGATCAACATCGTGGCAATATCCAACGCACGGGCGTGCACGGGCAGCAAGTTTCGGAGTCGTCGAAGGTCGTCATGTGTGGCTGCGTAAGGGCAGCAAAGGATGAGTTCGACGGTACACATGGCCGCCAGTCACGGGGTTGACCGGCGCCTGCAGAGCAAGCTAGCAAATTGCCATCTCAGCGTCTACAGCGTCTCGTCGCTATCATGGAAGGACAGATGCCCCACGCTGGCCAGGACTGGCCAACGTGGGGCATCGAGTTGCAGCGGTATCAGCGACGCTTCTTGCTCACTGGCTTGGCCAGTTCGAACATCAGTACCGAACGTCCGGTGACGGCGTACTCGGTGCCGAAGTCGAACGACTCACCGGCTTCGAAGTCGGTCTGGTTGGTGTCCAGTTGCAGGATCCAGCGCTTGCCTTCCGGCACTTCCGGCAAGGTGAAGCCAACCACGTCATGGTGCGCGTTGACCACGATCAACAACGAATGGTCGACCCCGGCGCGGCGGATACCACTGGACTGGGTGCGGCCATCGAGCAGGATGCCCATGCAGCGGTTGCTGCCGTCCTGCCACTGCTCGACGCCCATCTCGCTGCCGTTGGGCTGGATCCAGCTGACATCCTTGATACCCAGGCTTTCGTCGTAGGCACCGGTGAAGAAGCGATTGCGGCGCAGCAGCGGGTAGCGATTGCGCAGCTCGATCAGGTACTTGACGAAGTCCTGCAGCTCGCTGCTCTGCTCGCTGATGTTCCAGTCAACCCAGCCGATTTCGCTGTCCTGGCAGTAGGCGTTGTTGCTGCCACCCTGGGTACGAGCGAACTCATCGCCCGCCAGCAGCATCGGCGTGCCCTGGGCAAGAAACAGCGTCGCCAGCAGGTTGCGCATCTGCCGGTAGCGCAGCGCGACGATTTCCGGATCGTCGGTCGGACCTTCGACGCCGCAGTTCCACGAGCGGTTGTCGGAGTGGCCGTCGCGGTTGTCTTCACCGTTGGCTTCGTTGTGCTTCTCGTTGTACGACACCAGATCGTTCAAGGTGAAGCCATCGTGCGCGGTGATGAAGTTGACCGAAGACGCCGGCTTGCGACCACGACGGTTGAACTGGTCGCCCGAGCCCAGGAAGATTTTCGCGAAATCGCCGAGCATCTCGTCGTCGCCCTTCCAGAACGCACGGGAGATGTCGCGGAACTTGTCGTTCCATTCCATCCAGCCCGGCGGGAAGTTGCCCACCTGATAGCCGCCCGGGCCGCAGTCCCACGGCTCGGCGACCAGCTTGACCTTGGCCAGCACCGGATCCTGGCGGCAGGCGTCGAGGAAACCACCGCCTTCGCTGAAGCCGTGGGCTTCACGACCCAGAATGGTCGCGAGGTCGAAGCGGAAGCCGTCCACGCCCATTTCCGAACTCCAGTAGCGCAGGGAGTCGGTGACCATCTGCAAGACGCAGGGGTGGCTCATGTTCAGGGTGTTGCCGGTGCCGGTGTCATTGATGTAGTAACGCGCATCGTCTGGCATCAGGCGGTAGTAGTTGGCGTTGTCGATACCCTTGAGCGACAGGGTCGGGCCCATCTCGTTGCCTTCGGCAGTGTGGTTGTAGACCACGTCGAGAATCACTTCCAGTCCGGCCTTGTGGAAGCGCGAAACCATGACCTTGAATTCGGCGATCGACGAGCCGGCCATGAAGCGGGCATGCGGCGCGAAGAAGCCCAGGGTGTTGTAGCCCCAGAAGTTGTGCAGGCCTTTTTCCAGCAGATGGTTGTCATCGAGGAAATAGTGAACCGGCATCAGCTCTACCGAGGTGACACCCAGGGAACGGATGTATTCGACCACGTCGTTCTCGTGGAAGGCGGCGAAGGTACCGCGCTCGGACTCACGCACCGAAGGGTGGCGCATGGTGAAGCCGCGCACGTGGGTTTCGTAGAAAATGGTCTTTTCCCACGGCACGTTCGGCTTGGCGGTGCTGCCCCAGGTGAAGGCCGGGTCGATCACGCGGCAGCGTGGCATGAAGGGTGCACTGTCACGCTCGTCGAACGACAGGTCGCCGTCTTCATGGCCCACGGTGTAGCCGAACAGCGCGTCGTCCCACTTCAGTTCGCCCGAAATCTGCTTGGCGTAGGGGTCGATCAACAGTTTGTTGGCGTTGAAACGGTGACCATTGGCAGGATCGTATGGACCATGCACGCGGTAGCCATACAAAGTACCCGGGCGCGCATCGGGCAGGTAACCGTGCCAGATCTCGTTGGTGAATTCAGGCAAGGCGATGCGTTCGATCTCTTCGACGCCGTCGGCATCGAAGAGGCACAACTCAACCTTGGTGGCGTTGGCGGAAAAGATTGCAAAATTGACGCCCGACCCATCCCAGGTCGCGCCCAATGGGTACGGCAAGCCCTCGCTGACACGGCTGGCGGGACGTTCCTGGCTTGACGCACTGTCATTCATTGATTGATCAGACATGATCAAACACTCCGGAAATAGGTTGAGCCTGAGCTCTGAGGTAGACGACCAAAACGGTCTACTGATAGAAGCGCGCGCAGCCGAACAGTTCAGGATATTTTTCAGCGTGGAATCAAGATGTGGTTAGCAGCCGACAACGCGAGATTGAACGCACTGGTTTATTGACGCTCTTAAAACAAGCTTTGCAAGAAGAGCGCAAGCGCCCTTGAAGAGAATGAGTTAACTCAATGCGTATCCTGCTGATAGAAGACGATCCAATCCTGGCGCTACTGGCCGAGATAGCTCTGGAGGAAGATGGCCATGAGATCATCGGTCCTGCGTATGACGTCGCCGGAGCGCTGTCACTGGCGCACGAGCATGTCATCGACGTTGCATTCGTCGACATCAATCTGGATGGACACGACGAAGGCGTAGGCCTGGCGCAGACGCTCTACGAGCAATTCAAGATCCACTCGCTGTTCGTCAGTGGCCAGATCGATGTGGCCAAGGCCAACAGCGGCTACGCGTTGGGTTTGCTGTCCAAGCCCTACAGCCCCAATGACCTGTCGCGCAGCGCACACATCGTGCATTCGCTGGTCAAAGGTGAACTACCCTTGAATCGACCGCTGCCAGTGCCCTTGAAGCTTTTCACAGAATCGCGCGGCCTATATGGAAAGAAGCATGAGTGAACCCACAGATCTCCCGGGCATGGGACCAGGACTTGGTGAAACCGAGTTTCGCGAGTTGGCTGACAACGCGCCGGTATTGATCTGGCGCGCGGGTACCGACAAACAGTGCGACTGGTTCAACAAGCCTTGGCTCGACTTCACCGGCAAGACTCAGGACCAGCTCTGCGGCTATGGCTGGGGCGACGACGTGCACCCCGATGACCTGGAGATGTGCACGCGCAATTACGAACAGGCCTTCGACGCTCGCGAGTCGTTCACTACCCCGTATCGCCTGCGTCGCCACGACGGCAGCTACCGATGGTTTCTCGACCACGGCGCGCCGTTCTATCGCCAGGGGGTGTTCGCCGGCTACTTCGGCAGCTGCACCGACATCACCGCCCAGAAAGAGCTCGAGGCACACCAGGACGTTCTGGTTTCCGAACTCAACCATCGGGTCAAGAACAACCTGCAGTTGATCATCGCTTTCCTGCAGATGTCCAAGCTGCGCGCCCAGGGCGACGAAGCGCGGCAGTTGCTCGAATCGGCCATCGCGCGTATCCAGGGCGTGGGCACGGTCCAGGCCGAGCTGTATCGCAGTGCGTCGGGCACCGTGGATCTGGCGCATTACCTTCCTCACTTGGTACGGGCATCGATCCAGGCCGAGCGCGACGACAGCATTCACCTGACCGTCGATACCGAAACTGCCCACGCCCCGTTCAAGCTGGCTTCGGACCTGGGTTTGATCGTCAACGAGCTGGTGGCCAACGCCATCCATCACGGCAACCAGCGCACCACCCATATCCACTTTGCACTCAAGCGTCTCGGTACAGGTGACCTGCAGTTGACGGTGAGCGATCGCGGACCAGGCTTCTCCCCGGCGCAATTGTCGAATGCAGGCGCGTCGGGGTCGAAGCTCAGTGGCCAGGGGTTGATCGGCGCGCTGGCCAAGCGTTGCGGTGCGGTTCTGAACCGCAGCAACGCAGAGGGCGCCGTGGTTACCTTGACCTTGCCGCACCCCTAGACAGTGCGGTTGCGCGCTACAGCGGGCTGCCCTCGTCGGTCTTGATCAGGCCACCCAGAATGTCGCTGCCATCGCTGCCCGCCAGCGCTGCGTACCATTGCCGGGTTTCTTCCGGCACTTTACCGTGGATGATCGCCGCCCGCTGGCGCGCCTTGACCACCAGACCGGCGACCCGCTCCGCGCGTGCAGCCTCATAGGCCGCCAACGCGGCTGCCGGAGTCAGCTCGCGTTCGATGCAGCGGGCCAGCACCCAGGCATCCTCCATGGCCTGGCAACCGCCCTGCCCTATGTTGGGGGTCATTGCATGGGCCGCGTCCCCCAGCAGCGCAACCCTCGTGCCGACCAAATGGGGGACTCGCTCGGTGTCATGGATTTCCACTCGCGCAACGCTGGCCGGATCCAGCCGTTGCAGAAGACGCTGCACCGAGTCGGGCCAGCCGGCGAATTGCTGCTCGAGTTCGGCGCGATAGCCTTCACGGACGTTGGCCGTTCCTGCCGGCAACGGTACGTCGAAGAAGAAATACAACTCACCGTTCCCCATGGGCATCAACGACACCCGCTTGTGGTCGCCCACGTACTGCACCCATTCATCGGCGGGTGCCAGGTCGGGTGCCGACTGGATGCGACCATTCCAATTGACGTAGCCGCAATAGCGCCTCGGAATCGGTCGGCCGGCAATCTTGTCGCGCAGCACCGAGTGGGTGCCGTTTGCCGCTATCAGCAGGTCGGCTGTCACCGTTTCACCCGTCGACAGCATGATTTGCACATGGGTCTGGCTTTCTTCGTAGTCCAGGCACGCAACCCCTAAGGTCACGTTCTGCATCCCGACCGCCTCCAGAAGAATGCCTTGCAGGCGTGCGCGTGCAATCGGAAACGCACGCCGCCGAGCATGGTTATACAAGGGTTGCAGATCGAAACGGGTGAGCAGGCGGCCTTGGTGGTCGCTGTAACTCATGCTCTGCATGTGGCCACCTGCACGCTCGATGGACTCACCCAGACCCAGTGCATCCAGCACCCGCACACCGTTGGGCCAGATGGAAATGGCCGCGCCGACCGGCGCCAGTTCGGCCGCACGTTCGTAGACGTGAACCCGGTGACCAGCCTGTTGCAGGGCCGCAGCGGCACTGAGTCCGCCCATGCCGGCACCGGCGATGACGATATTCAAGGCTTTCATGGCTTCTCCACTGAGATCGGTTTGATCCGAGACCGTGCAAAAAGCTGTCCAAGTGATCAGGAACCGCTATCAGCCGAGATTACGCCGACAAGCCAGGTGTGCCCAGTGAGGGCAGGCGTCAAACCGGTGCGTCGCTGCCGCGTGCGCACCGGTTTGCAGCGTCGGGCCTCAGCGCAGGAGGTTGTTCTTGGCCAGACTGACCAGTTCCTTGGCTCGCCCGTCGAGTACCGCACGCATCATGAACAAGCCGAAGCCCTTGACGTTGGCTGCCGTGATTTCCGGCGGCATGATCAATTCCTGACGCTCGCTGACCACATCCACCAAAACCGGCCCATCATGCTCGAACGCCTCGATCAGGGCGGCACGCAGATCCTGCGGTTTCTCCACACGGATGCCCTTGATACCCATGCCCTGGGCGAACGTGGCGAAGTTCGGATTCTTCAGCTCGCAGCCCACGTCCACCAGACCGCTGGCCTTCATTTCCATTTCGACGAAGCCCAGCGTGCCGTTGTTAAGCACGATGACCTTGACCGGCAGGTTGGCCTGGCTGAGGGTCAGGAAGTCACCCATCATCATGGCGAAGCCGCCGTCGCCGGACATCGACACCACCTGGCGGTCGGGGTAGGCCGCCTGTGCGCCGATGGCCTGGAGCATGGCGTTGGCCATCGAGCCATGGTTGAACGAGCCGATCAGGCGGCGCTTGCCGTTCATTTTCAGGTAGCGGGCGGCCCAGGCGGTGGGCGTGCCCACGTCGCAGGTGAATACCGCATCGTCGGCGGCCAGCTCGCTGACCAATCGGCTGACGTATTGCGGGTGGATGATCGTGCTGTTCGGGCCGCTCTCGGCGAGGTCGTCGAGGCCCTTTCGCGCGCTGTCGTAGTCCGCCAGCGCCTTGTTCAAGTGCATGGTGTCGGTGCGTTCTTCAAGGCGTGGCAACAGTTGCTGCACGGTGTGCTTGATGTCGCCGATCAGACCGATAGCCAGTGGGCAGCGATTGCCCAATGCCTCAGGCTGCAAATCGATCTGGGCAATGCGCGAGTGCTCAGGAAAGAACTGCCGGTACGGAAAGTTGGTGCCGAGCATCAGCAGAGTGTCGCATTCCTTCATGGCATTGAAGCCGGAAGCGAAGCCGATCAGCCCAGTCATGCCCACGTCGTAGGGATTGTCGTATTCCAGGTGCTCCTTGCCGCGCAGGGCGTGCACGATGGGCGCCTTGAGCTGCTTGGCCAGTGCCACGACTTCGCTGTGTGCACCTGCGCACCCGGCACCGCACAACAGGGTGACGCGCTTGCCGCCGTTGAGAAACCGGGCGAGCTCGTCGAGTTGCCCCGGCGCCGGAACGACCACTGGCGCCTGTGGTGCAATCCACTGGCTGACCGGCGCGTCGAGCGAGCTCAGCGCCACATCGCCCGGAATCACTACCACGGCAACGCCGCGGCGACTGATGGCAACGCGCATGGCCCGCTCCAGAATCTGCGGCAATTGCTCGGGGCGCGAGACCAGTTCTACATAATGGCTGCAGTCTTTGAACAACGACTCGGGATGGGTCGCCTGGAAGTAGTCTATGCCGATCTCGCTGCTGGGAATGTGCGCTGCAATCGCCAGCACCGGCACGCCGCTGCGATGACAGTCGAACAAGCCATTGATCAAATGCAGGTTGCCCGGTCCGCAGCTGCCGGCACAGACCGCCAGTTCACCGGTCAGGTGCGCCTCGCCGCCAGCGGCGAAGGCCCCGGCCTCTTCGTTGCGCATGTGTATCCAATCCAGCCCGCCCAACCGACGCATTGAATCGGTCAGGCCATTCAAGGAATCACCCACTACGCCATAGATGCGTTTGACACCTGCGTGCTTGAGGGTATTGACCATGAAATCGGCTGCAGTGGACATTTGGCGCTCCTTTGAAAATATAAGTTCAAGGGCTCTGAGTATCGACACGCCAATGGTGTTCCACCGGGTTTATTAACAAAAATTATAGAATCGTCCCGCCGGTTCTCGAAAACGCGCCAGGCTGCACGCCAAGCGGGTATTCAAATGCAAGAAAGCCCGACCGGGGTCGGGCTTTCTTATAAGCAGTGCAGCACGCTGAGCGATATATCAGTTCAGCAATTCCGCAGGCACGGTGCCGCCGTTTTCAGCGAGCTTTTTCATCACAGCAGAGTGCAGCCAGGTGTTCATGGCTGCCGAATCATCGGTCGAACCGGTGTAGTGCAACTCTTCGGCAAGTTCCTTGCGCGCGGTCAGGCTGCTGTCCAGGCCAAGCAATTTGAGCAAATCGACGATCGACGTACGCCAGTTCAAAGTTTCGCCGTGGCTGGCTGCCATCGCTTCGAGCTTTTGAGCCACATCCACCTGGGTGATCGGCGCAGCGGAAGGCTGGTTCGTGACGGTAGTGGTGGGCGATGCACCTGGCGCAGGAGCAACGGGAGTTTGTGTAGAAGCGTCTGCGTCCGGAACAGCGTGCTTGCCGATACCCAGTTTCTCGAGGATGCTGCTGAAAAAGCTCATTTCGTATCTCCAGATTTCTTGGCTGCTGCCGTGGATTCGACAGCCTACTTAAGACCTGACACCCCTGGTCGCCGAAAAGTTTAATCGAGCCTGCGACATTCCGTGTCCTCGACCGGATACGAAGGTGGCCACACATTGTAATAAACGTTATTTAGTTGTGGCATCGGTGCGCACACTGCGCCAGAATCACGCCTCGATACCTTTACCTTTTTTTATCCACGATCCATGCCTGGGGATACTCATGTCCAAACTTGCTGAATACCGTCAACTCGAACGTCATCTGGCCGAACAACTTGCAGCACTTGAGGCCATGAAAGGCGACAAGGGCCTGGAACAGGAAATCGAGTTCGAGACCAAGTTGCGTTCGCTGTTGGGCGAATACAATAAAAGCCTCAGGGACATCGTTTCCATTCTCGACCCGCAGCAAGGCGGCAAACCAGTCAAGGCCAGCGCAGCGCCTGAAAAAGCCACGCGCAAGCCGCGCTCGCTGAAAACCTACAAGAACCCCCACTCGGGTGAAGTCGTCGAAACCAAAGGCGGCAACCACAAGACCTTGAAGGAATGGAAAGCCGAATACGGCTCCGACACTGTCGAAAGCTGGTTGAGCTAAGCCACACCCACCGGCAAGCAGCGACATACGGCCCGCTTGCCGGATCGCATCCCCCTCCCCTCACACCGTCCTTGTCGATGATCCCGCGATGTATCCCACCACACCCGATGGACGCTATTTCGTCGTACGCGGCCGGCTCTGGCGATGCAGCAACCCTGCCCTGCCCGAGGCCGTGCGCGAACATTGGGTCAAGGTGCTCATGGATGCACGGCGAGCGGTCAAGGCCGCCAAGCACTCGGAAGATCCCGAGGCTCTGGTAAAAGCTCGCGCACAGGTCGATGTCGCCAAGCAGGCCTTGGGCGAACGCGGGGAAGTCTGGTGGGACGACGGCAGCGCCGACGTCAACCGACGCATGGCGCGCAATACACAATACGCGGATTGGTACGCCGGGCTGGATGAGGCTTCACTACAGAAGTAACCCTCAGGCGGCCTTCACACCCAATGACAACAGGCGCTCTATCCGGGTGGTAGCTTCGCGCATCCGTGTCAGCAGCAGCGGCAAATCAAGCTCGCTCTTGCGGTACTGCGGGATCGTTGCCGAGATCGACCCTCGTATTCGACCGTCTACGAAAAACGGCACAGCCAAACCGAAAGCCCCCAACACACGCTCACCTTCACCCGTGGCCCAGCCTCTGGCTCTTATGGCTTCCAGGTCTGCCTTGAGCAACTCGCGGGAGGTTATGGTCGCGTCGGTGACCCTCACCAAGTCAAGAGATTCTGCTACCTGACTGTCGCAGTTGGCCAATACCGCCTTACCTGCCGCACCCGCGTACAGTGGCACTTCCACGTTCACCTGCAGCTTGTATTGAATGGGTCGCCAGCCTTGGATGACGTCGAGAAATTCAGCCGTGCCAGTAGCCTCGTCATAGGAAAGCAGCGCTATGGTCTCGCCGGTTTCCTGAACGAGTGAAGAAACGATCCGGTGGGTCATGTCGGCAAGGTCACGGTCTGCAGCGGTGATTCGCGCCGCCCATTGATAGAGCTTCGGGCCTGGGTACAGCGTGCCTGCAACCCACCTGACGACACCCGCCTGACTACCTGACTCGATCAATCGCTTGGCTGTGGCCGCGTTACACAGCAATTGGTCGTGCAGATCCACGGAGTTTTTCACGCCTTGGGGGAAGGCGCACGCCAGCAACAGGAGTCGCTCCAGACGACCGACCGTAGATTTGCTATCCGGCTCGATGACATCAGGCAGGCGTTGAATCCGTTCGACGCTTCCAGATTCCATGTCTGCCTGTATTCGAGCGATGACGTGCTGCGCATCTGCCTCCCAGGCTCGAGGTTGCGCCGTTTCCGTGCTGCTCGCGCAGTGAACGGAAACCGCTACCACAAGCCCATTCGCCATGCGCCTGACCGAGATCGACGACGCGCGCGGAAACTCGGATTCCGACAACAGCCCAAGCTGTTCATGCTGAGACAGCGCGTAGGCAGCGACATCGGATTCCCTATCCTGGGAAGAAAGGTTGTCGGCAAGGAATCGCTGGAATGCGCGTCCAATGTCGCCGAAAGCGAGCGGATAAAGCGCGCCCAGCGCGGGTTTGAATATGAGCGCCGCCTTGGCTTCGCTGCAGGCGGCGATGAAGTACCCGCCTTCGCGTTGGCAGCAGACTGACACCAATGCCGTGCACCGCGATGCTGCTGCCAGATCACCCAACGATCGTGAGCCGCGCCCCAGAAGCGTGCTCGCATCACTGAGCGTCCTGGCCAAGACATCGACTCTCGGCCCTACTGCGTACTTGCCCGTTCCTGCCTCGGTCGCCAAACCTACTTCGACCAGAGACGCCAGGATCCGATTGACCGTACTGCGACTCTCGTCGAGTTCTGCCGCCAGTTCACGCACCCCCCAAGGCTCGGCGCCCGAGCGCCTGACAAGCGCGTCCACGACCTGAATCAATCGGGTGTGGCTGGAGGCAGTTGCCGCAGTCGAGGAAGTGACGGAAGAGCAGCTTGATGAGGACATCATGAGTCGAATCGAGGGTTTGGGCCCCCATTCTGGGGTGTAAAGCTGCCGCAGGGCAATTACACGTGACTGTTGACAAGCTCCTCGAGCTTCTAGAAGCTAGCCAAAAAAAGATCAGGACACTGTCCCATTTTTTGAATAGATAGTGTTCTATAACCCGAGGTGCCCATGAATAACAACAATGCTGTGGCCGAGCCTGTCCGGTCTGCCGTCGATCAGACGGAGCAAACGCGCAAAGCCAAGAAAGCCACTAGAGCGGCGGTGTTCGGCACTTTCGTCGAGTACTACGACTTCAGCGTCTACGGTTATGTCGCCGCGACCCTGGCGCTGGTTTTCTTCCCCTCGGACAACGCGACTACAGGCCTGCTGAACACTTTCCTGGTGTTCGGCTCTGCATTCCTGGTCAGACCCTTGGGTGCCATCGCCTTTGGCTGGCTGGGCGACAAAGTAGGAAGACGCTTCAGCCTGATCGCCAGTATCACGCTGATGGGCATTGCCGCCACGCTGATCGGCCTGCTGCCTGGCTACGCGCAGATCGGCGTGTGGGCGCCGATACTGCTGGTCGTGCTGCGCATGCTCCAAGGGTTCTCGGCAGGCGGCGAAATCGGCGGCGCCGCAAGCTACATCCGCGAGTGGGCGCCGCCCAAACGCCGCGCCTTGTACATTTCCTTTCTGCCCTCCATCGCGCAATTCGGCAAAGGCCTGGCCGCAGCCATAGCAGGCCTCGCAGCGGCGACCCTCACGGATCCCGAAATGCTTGCCTGGGGCTGGCGCATTCCTTTCCTCCTGGCGCTTCCGCTTGGAATCATTGGCCTTTACATGCGGCTGAGCATCGAGGACAGCCCCGAGTTCGCATCGAAGAAAAACCATACCGAGGTCAAGCAAGGCCAGCCCTTCGCGGAGTTGCTGCGTGACTACCGCAAGCCTTTGCTCAAAGTGATCATGATCGCGATGGTGCAGAACATCGGCACCTACATCGGCACCGTATTCATCGCAGCCTATTTCAGTTCGATCCTGGGCTATTCGAAAGGTCAGGCATCCACCATCGTGCTGGTCGCGGTGATTCTTGCCGCGTTCCTGATACCTCTGGCTGGACAACTGGGCTCCTATCGCGGCGGCAAGTCCATCCTGCGCTACGCGTACGTGGCCTATGCCGTGCTCTCGATACCCTCTTTCATGTTGATGCAGCAAGGCTCGGTGAATCTGGCCATGGCCGGTTTGGCGCTGGGCATGATTCCCTACGCGCTTTGCCAGGCCGGCACCTACTCGGTCATGCCCGAATTCTTCCCGATGCACATCCGCCACACCGGGGTGGCGTTCGGGCACAGCGTAGGTGCGGTCATCGGCGGAGGCTCAGGCCCGTTTCTGGCTACCTGGCTGATCGGCGCCACCGGCAATCAGTCCACGCCTGCATTCATCCTGTGCGCATCAGGCCTTCTGGGGCTGATCGTTATCTCGACCGTTCGCAGAAATCCGCCCGCGGCTACCGATGATGCCAACACCCACCAATTCTCCTGAGGTGACGATGATGCCTTTGATCTATGTAACAAGCCCGATTCATCCAGATGTATTGCAGGCACTTTCTTCTACAGGCGAGGTGCGACTCGGCTACGGCCCGAACGCAGTCGCGTACACCGACATCCAGCAACAGGTCGATGCCGTGTTCCTGCGTGGTGGCCATATATCCGCGCAAATGATTGCGGCATCACCGAAGCTGCGGATCGTGGCCCGACACGGAGCGGGTTACGACAATGTCGACCACCAGGCGGCTGCCGAACGGGGTGTGTGGGTCACCAACACGCCAGGGGCCAATCGCAGAAGTGTCGTGGAGCATGTGTTTGCCCTGCTGCTGGGGGTCAGCCGCAAGCTGCAACTGGCCACCGATCAGACTCGTGACAGGGTCTGGGCAGCGGACCGTCTGTCCCTGACCGGAATAGAGCTTGAGGGGCGTACCCTGGGCCTGATCGGCTTCGGTGATATCGGCCAACATGTCGCGCCGGTTGCCGAAGCGTTCGGCATGAATGTATTGGCGACCGATCCTGCCTATGACGCAAGCTTCGACGCCCGGCTGGTCGATCTCGACACCCTGCTGGCCAAGGCCGATGTAGTGAGCCTTCACGTGCCTCTACAGTCGAGTACCCGGAATCTGATCGGTCGACCCGAGATAGCAAAAATGAAGGCTGGCGCGATCCTCATCAATACCAGTCGCGGCGGGGTCATCGATGAGGCGGCTGTCGCCGACGCCTTGCGCAGCGGCCAGCTGGGCGGCGCAGGGATCGACGTTCTGGCTGCGGAAAACACCGACATGATCAACCCGTTCAGCTGCAACACGTTCCCCGTTTCCGACCTGCCCAATCTGCTCGTGACACCTCATGTCGCAGGGCAAACCAACGAGTCGTTGCTGCGTGTCGGCATGAGCGCGGTGGACGCCATTCGCGCCGTGTTGCGTGGCGAGCCGCCCTTGCATCCGGTCAACGAGCCCGTCTCCCGAGCGTTCGACTGACGACGCCCGCTAAACGCAAACCTGCCGAGGTCAACATGTTCATCAATGCATCCGCTGCAAACATCACCGTGAGCGAAGACTGGCCCAGGGCTTGTCTTGCGCAGCTCGAAGAAATATCACAATACCCCGTCGCGCTGATCGGCGACGTGCTGCAACGCATGGGGATGATGGCATCTGCCATCCACCACGTCGCTGGCAAGGCATCGTTTCATGGCACGGTTCTGCCGATTCAGACCTGGGAAGGCGACAACCTGGCCATTCACCGCGCGTTGGACGATGCCAAGCCAGGCGATGTACTGGTGATCAACGGCAACGGCGAAATCAATCGCGCGGTGTTCGGCGATTTGCTCGGAGAAATATGCCTGGCGCGTAAAGTCGCCGCCGTGGTCATCGATGGCGCGGTTCGAGACGTGGAAGAACTGAGCGTGATGGGGCTGCCTGTCTACGCACGGGGCGTGAATCCTTCCGGACCTTCCAAGCACGGTCCAGGCCAGGTCGGCACGCCGGTGGCCTGTGGCAATGTGGTGTGCAATCCGGGTGATGCCATCGTGGGAGACAGGGACGGCGTCATCGTCATTGGCCGCCACCTGATTGCGGCGCTCGCCGATAGACTTGAGGCCCAGGCCGGGATCGAAGCGAAGCTCAGGGAAAATATCAGGGCGAGCATCGTCGAAGCATAGCCAACGAAGCCGGCAATACCGCGCCGAGAGAACCCCGGCGCGGCAACGAGCAATCAAACGCTGACGGTCGGCACCTGATCCATCAGTTTTTCCAGGCTGATCGGCAGGTCACGCACACGCTTGCCGGTGGCATGGTAAACCGCGTTGGCCACCGCAGCCGCCAAACCGGTCACACCGATTTCACCCACACCACGCGCACCGTACTCGTTGAGGTTGTAGTCGGGGTAATCCAGCAGGATCACATCGATGTCCGGCTGATCGGCGTGCACCGGCACCACATACTCCGCGTAGTTGTTGTTCACCGGCATGCCATTGCGCTCGTCGTAGTCGGTCGACTCGAACAGCGCCATGCCGATGGCCATGACAATGGCACCTTCGACCTGATTGCGTGCGGTCTTGGCATTGATGATCTTGCCCACATCAATGGCGCTGACCACGCGCGACACGCGCAGGCGGGAGATACCCGGATCCCAGCGCACCTCGACGAAATGCGCGCCGAACGAGCTGAATGCATGCTTCTTGGTATCGGCCATACCGGTATGGGCCTCGCCTTCGGCGCTGGCGATCTTCAGCTTCTTGAGTACTTCGGCGAACTCCAGGCTGGTCGAACCGTCCTGCAGGCGCCCGTTGCTGACCGTGATCGCTTCTGGCTTGGCATTGGCCAGCCCGCCCTCTTGCGAGGCTGCGAAGCTCTTGAGCTGGGTGAGCGCGGCGCGCGTGGCCTCTGCCACGGCCGGCAAGGCACTGGCGGTCATCCACGAGCCGCCGGAAACAGGCGCGGGCGGATAGGACGAGTTGCCCAGCTCTACCGTGATCCGCTCCAGCGGCAGACCGGTGATGTCACTGACGCACTGGGCAAGCACCGTGTAGGTGCCGGTCCCAATGTCCTGGGCACCGCAGTACACCACGGCGCGACCGTCGGAGGTCAACGAGACCCTCGCTTCGCACGGCGTGCGGAAGGCATCCCAGTTGCACTGCGCCATGCCGTAGCCGACGATCTCGTGGCCATCGCGCATGCTGCCGATACCCGGCGTGCGCTTGGCCCAGCCGAAACGCTCGGCGCCCTGGGCCAGTGCTTCGCGCAGATGGTTACCGGACCACGGCAGTTTCTCCTGCTCGTTCTGCTCGGCCCAGTTCAACTGGCGAAAGGCGAGCGGGTCCATCTTGCAGCGTTCGGCCAGTTCGTCGATGGCCGACTCCAGCGCAAACAGGCCAGGGGCTGCGCCTGGAGCACGCATCGAGGTCGGTGCGCCGCGGTTGACCTGCACCGTGCCATGGGTCACTTCGACGTTCGCACACGAGTACAGGCTGGCACTCATGCCCCCGCAGTTCTCGACATACTGGTCGCCGATCCCGGTGGTGTTGAGCGATTCATGACGCAGGGAAACCAGCTTGCCCTTGCCATCGGCCGCCAGGCGCATGCGCTGGCGGGTCTCCGGGCGATGCCCTACCGTGGTGAACATCTGCGCTCGCGGCAGCACCAGTTGCACCGGTCGGCCGACGATCTTGGCAGCCGCACAGGCAGCTACCGAGTGCGGCCAGATCCACAGCTTGCCGCCGAAGCCCGAACCAATGAACGGCGCACGCACTTCCACGCGCTCGGTGGGCAGGCCGAAGATCTGCGCCAGGGTGTTGCGGTGAACCACGACCGACTGGGTGGATTCATACACCACCAGTCGACCGTTGTCCCACAGCGCAACGGTGGCGTGCATTTCCATGGGGTTGTGGGTTTCCACAGGCGTCGTATAAGTGGCGTCTACCGTCTGCGCACCGCCATCGAAGGCGCTGGCTGGATCGCCACGCTTGTGGCCCTGCCCGCCGTCGGCGGCTGCGCGCCGCTTCAGCCCCTGCTCCAGATTGGCGGCAGCCGCGCTTTCGCTGTAGCTGACCTTGACCTTGTAGGCCGCTTCGCGCGCATGCTCAAACGTGTCGGCAACCACCAGCGCCACGAACTGCCCGGCATAACGCACGACGTTGTCCTCGAACGGCAGCCTTTTCTCATCGGTACGCGAGCCTGTCAGCACCCCTGCCAAGGAGAAAGGCACGGGCGAGGTGTGGAACGCCTGGGGAAAGTTGCCGTGGTGCAGAATTTCCAGCACGCCGGGCGAGCGGCGCGCCGCCTCGATGTCCAAAGACTTGATCGAGCCACTGGCCACCGTGCTGTAGACGCCGTAGGCGAAGACCATGCCCTTGGGCTGATGGTCGGCCGCATACTGCGCGCTGCCGGTGACCTTCAGGCGACCGTCGATGCGGCGTGGGGATGCCCCCATGATTGACTCGCTCATGCCATGGCTCCTGTGCTCAGGGTGGAGAGGTTGCGCACGATGGCCTGCTGCCCAAGGGGAATCTTGTAGGCGTTGTGTGCATACGGCTTGGACCCTTGCAGCGCGATAGCTGCGGCCTTGGCGAAGTTTTCCGGGGTAGCGGCCGCACCGCGCAGTGCGCGCTCGGCTTCCAGCGCACGCCACGGCTTGGTGCCGACGCCGCCCAGGGCAATGCGGGCCTCGCGAATGACCTGCCCGTCCATGACCAGAATCACCGCGCTGGAAGCCAGCGCAAACTGGTAGGACGCGCGATCACGCAGCTTCAGGTACGCGGACTTGCCGTTGGCCAATGGCGCATTCAGCGTTACATGGGTGATCAATTCGTCAGGCTGCAGCGCATGCTCTTTCCAAGGCGTGGCGCCCGGCAGCAAGTGGAAATCCTGGAAGTCGATCTCGCGTTTGCCGTTGGGGCCTTGCACCTGCACGGTCGCACCAATCGCCGCCATGGCCACGCACATGTCCGAAGGATGGGTGGCAATGCACTGGTCGCTGGTGCCCAGTACCGCGTGCACGCTGCGGTTGTGCCCGCCGATGGCAGCACAGCCCGAGCCGGGCACGCGCTTGTTGCAGGCGGAAACGCCGTCGCGGAAATAGTTGCAGCGCACCCGCTGCATGACATTGCCGCCGGTGGTCGCCTTGTTGCGCAGTTGCGTGGTCGCCCCGGACAGCAGCGCCTGGGACAGCACCGCGTAGTCACTTTTGATGCGCGGATGATTGGCCAGACGAGTGTTGCTGACCATGGCGCCGATACGGGTCCGGCCATCGCTCAAGGTTTCGACCTGATCCAGCGCCAAGGTATGCACGTCGATGACCCGATCAGGCTGCATGATGTCGATCTTGACCAGATCCAGCAGGGTCGTACCGCCGGCAAGAAACGCCGTGGCTTCATTGCGGGCATGGGTCGCAACGGCCTGTTCGGGGCTGGTTGCGCGGGTGTATTCCAAGGCTCTCATCAGCTGGCTCCCTGTACTTTGCCACGGGCATCCTGCACGGCGGCAAGGATGTTCTTGTACGCGCCACATCGGCAGATGTTGCCACTCATGGCCTCGCGCACGCTGGCGTCGTCGGCGCCGATGTCCGGGTCCTTGATGATGGCCGCAGCGGTCATCATCTGGCCCGAGGTGCAATAGCCGCACTGGAACGCGTCGTGAGCCCAGAATGCTTCCTGAATCGGGTGCAACTGACCATTGCGCTCCAGGCCTTCGATGGTGGTGATGTCATCGCCCTGATGCATGGCCGCCAGGGACAGACAGCTGTTCACCGGCTGACCATTGATGTGCAGCGTGCAGGCCCCGCACTGACCGTGGTCGCAACCCTTCTTGGTGCCGGTGAGCATCAGGCGGTCGCGCAACACGTCCAGCAGCACGGCATTGCCGGGCACATTGAGCGTGTGCGGCTGGCCGTTGACCTTGAGCGTGATCCGCTGCTCGCCCTTGGCCAAGGGCTTGTCGCTGTCGTCGACAGGCGCCAGCTGGGCGGCCTGGGCCCACACCGGGGCGGTGGCAGCGGCCATGCCGGAGATGCCCATGGTGCGCAGGAAATTGCGCCGCGAGGGTGTGGTCAGTTCCTTGAACAGCTCACCGGAACCCTCTGGTTCGGAGGAAATCTTTTCGGTCGGATCGGTCATGTTGCGGTCCTCATCTATTTTTTTATGTCTCGAATCACGGTCTTGCTGCGTCTAGTGCAGACACCTGGATGACGCCATTGGTTGAGGTCGTACGTCAGGTGACAAGACACTATGGTTTCAAAGCGTGTCGCGGATCACGCCATTGACGACCCGCACGATGCCCGACATGGCAACGAGGGCAGCTTTTGCCGGGGTCTTGCAGAGCGGGTTCAAACCTGTGGGGGCGCTCATGCGCTGAGGGAAACGTCACTCCGTTCGCCGATCCGGCGACTCAGTATGCGGTCGACCACGGAGCGCCACTTGCCCAATCGAGTGGCGTTCTTGCCTATTCCAGTGGAAGCGACGAGGTATGCGCGAGCGCAGCCAGGCTAGCCGTTTCCGCGCAAGGCCGCGATGTCGCGCTTGGGTGGCGCGCCGAACAGACGACTGTACTCGCGACTGAACTGCGACGGACTTTCATATCCAACCTTGAACGCTGCGCTGGACACGTCCTGATGTTCATTGAGCATCAACCGCTTTGCCTCGTTGAGCCGCAGCCACTTTTGATACTGCAGCGGGCTCATCCTGGTAAGTTGGCGGAAATGATGATGAAAGGTCGGGGTACTCATCTGCACCCTGGCTGCCAGTTCGTCGACGCGCAGCGCTGAGGTGTAATTCAACTTCAGCCAGTCGATCGCTCTGCCTATGCGATAACCCTGCCCGTCCACCGAGGTGATCTGCCGCAGCCGACCCGCCTGGTCGCCTTGCAGCAGGCGATAGTGGATTTCGCGCTGGATCAGTGGCGCCAGCACAGGAATGGACTGCGGCTCATCGAACAGCGCCAGCAGCCGTTCGAACGAGGCCAGCAACGGCAGCGTTACCGAACCGATACCTACGCCCTGGACCGCGGCCCGATCGCGAATGGGCGGCAGATCACCCTGCGCTATCAGTTCGGCCAGCATGCGCATATCCAGCTTGAACGTCAGCCCCAGGCATGGCTGCTCGTGGCTGGCCACCAGCACTTCGGAGTTGGCAGGCAGATCCAGCGACGTGATCAGAAACTTCGAGGTGCTGTACCGATAACCTTCGCCCCCCACCCACAGCTGCTTTTCGCCCTGAGCAACCAGAATGATGCTGGGCTCGACCATGCAGGTCATGGGCGGTGCCGGGCAGTCGCGTCGAAAAAAACCAAGACCTGCGATGTCCGTTCGGTAATCACCGGGCGCCTTGGTGTGCGAAGCGATCATCCGCGTCAGCGTTTCCTGCGTCGATGAGCCTGGACCAGTCGTGTCGAATTCGTTCGTCATATTCACCTTGCTCCCGTGTCACGAACTCTAACTCGCCTCTGCTCGTTCGTCCCCCCATCCAGTGCAGACTCATAGGATCAGGCAAGTAATCCAGTGCAATGCGCTACAGAGAGGCTCACCGGACCGAGACAATGGCCATCGATAAATCTCTGGAGAAGACCTCTCGAATGAACCGATCTTCGACCTCCGCCACCCACACCGGTGAATCATGGGGCGCCGTGTTCGCCATGTCGCTGGCCGCCTTCGTGCTGGTGGCGTCGGAATTCATGCCCATCAGCCTGCTCACACCCATCGCGGCGGACCTGCACATCACCGAGGGCCAGGCCGGCCAGGGCATCTCCGTATCAGGGCTGTTCGCGCTTTTCACCAGCCTGCTGATCGCATCGGTGGCTGCTCGGGTCGAGCGCAAACCGCTGCTCGTTGCACTTACCCTGCTGATGATCGTTTCCGCAGCCGTCGTTGCCTTTGCGCCCAACTATTGGGTATTCATGAGCGCACGTGCCCTGATCGGCGTCGCCATCGGCGGGTTCTGGTCATTGTCGGCAGCGACCGCCATGCGCCTGGTGCCTGAAGGCCAGGTCACCCGGGCGATGGCTATCGTCAACGGCGGCAATGCTCTGGCAACGGTCGTGGCAGCGCCCCTGGGCAGTTTTCTCGGCGCGCTGATCGGCTGGCGCGGTGCCTTTCTGGCCCTTCTTCCCGTGGCCGTGATTGCGTGTGCATGGTTGTTGGTGAGCCTTCCAACCCTGAAAGCGCGCAGCGAGTCGGGCACCGGCAACGTTCTCACGCTGATGAAACGCACCCCGGTCGCCCTGGGCATGGTCGCGGTAAGCGTATTTTTCATGGGTCAGTTCATGCTCTTCACCTATCTGCGTCCGTTTCTGGAAACGGTCACACAGGTCAGTGTTTCCATGCTTTCGTTGATGCTGCTGGTGCTAGGCCTGGCCGGGCTTGCCGGCACGTTCCTGATCGAAGCCTTCCTGAAAAATGGCCTGCATCGAACGCTGATCGTTATCCCGATCCTGATGGCCGCCATCGCCATGGCACTGTTGTCATTCGGCAGCTCGAAGGCCATCACTACAGTACTGCTGGGGCTTTGGGGAGCGGTTGCGACTGCCGCACCGGTGGGATGGTGGACGTGGCTGGCAAGAACCCTTCCGAACGATGCGGAGGCAGGCGGTGGCTTGATGGTGGCGATCATCCAATTGGCCATCGCGTCCGGGGCCATCGTCGGCGGGCTGGTATTCGACGCAAGCGGCTACCGGGCGACCTTTGAAACGAGCGCAGGGTTGCTCGGCTTGGCAGCGGTACTTGCCTTTCTGGCGGGACGCGCGGCAACCCGGGCAGCTGCAGGCGGCACGTCGGGCACAGCGCGGCCCTGCGCACCGGCTGCCAGGTAGGCGAAACGCCGACTCGGCGTATCGCACAACCGATGCGTCAGGTGACAGATGGCGGATCCATACCCGCTCTCGCCCAGAACGCTTCGGCGGACTGACCCAGGTTTGCTTTCGGCCGGGTCAGGTGCACCTCCAGCGGTATGTCCCAACTCTCATCGAGCGCCCTCACCAAGCGCCCCTCGTGAAGCTCCTGCTCGGTCAGGCTCTTGGGCAACCAGGCCACGCCTTTGCTTTCAAGGGCCATGGACATGAGCACCGCCGCCAGGTGGCTGCTGAACAGCGGCTGCAAGTGCAGATAATCCTCTTTGCCGCGCAACCTGTGGGCGACGATCCGCCCCAGCCCCGACTCATGGGTATAGGCCAGGTAAGGCAGCGCAGCGGGCGAGGTATCGAAGTGTGAGGAGGCACTGGCGAGCGGTACCAGAACGTCCTCTGCGACCTTCTTGCTGATGAACTGATCGGGCGCCAGCAGCGGCGGAACATCGGGATGACGATGGCACAGCAGAAACTGGACCTGGCCGTGTATCAGCATCTGCTCGCAGACAGCCATGCTGTCGGAGTGAAGCTGGACCGCTTCGATAGGCGCACCGGCTTCCGAGCTGCGCAGCCACCTGGGGAAAAACGTGAACGACAACGAGTGAGTCGCGGCGAACTTCAGTGAGCGTGCCGACACGCCGGCCACTTCCTGCGCCTCGTTGCGCAGCCGATACAGGTGGCGCGCCGCCTCCTGTGCACCGGGCAGAATCTGCCTCCCCGCCTCTGTCAGGGTCGCGCCATGGGGCGTGCGGATGAACAATTCCACGCCCATCCAGTTTTCAAGCGAGCGGACCCTGCGGCTGAAGGCCGGCTGGGTAATGTGGCGAGCTTCGGCGGCGCGCACGAAGCTGCCGTATTCGGCAAGCGCCGAAAGGTCTTCGAGCCAGACGAGTTCCAAGGGCCATGCCTTCTGTGCATAGGGTTGGGCATTAATAGCATTGGGCGGGTGACTTCGCAAAGCCTAACGTGGGGCCACAACCCATAAGAGGAACCCTCCATGCGCATCGTCGACATTCGTGAGAAGACCGTTTCTATCGCCTCCCCCATTGCCAACGCCTACATCGACTTTTCCAAAATGACCTGCTCGGTCGTGGCGGTGATCACCGACGTGATCCGCGATGGCAAACCGGTCATCGGCTACGGCTTCAACTCCAACGGTCGCTACGGCCAGGGTGCGCTGATGCGCGACCGCTTCCTTGCCCGTATCACCGAAGCCGACCCCGATACACTTGTCGATCATGAAAACGACAACCTCGACCCGTTCGCCATCTGGAAAGCCCTGATGACTAACGAAAAGCCTGGAGGCCACGGCGAGCGCTCGGTGGCGGTCGGTACCATCGACATGGCGGTGTGGGATGCGGTCGCCAAGATCGAAGGCAAGCCGCTGTATCGCCTGCTGGCCGACCGCTATCGCAACGGCGTGGCGGACGACAAGGTCTGGGTCTATGCCGCCGGTGGCTACTACTACCCCGGCAAGGACCAGACCAAGCTCAAGGCCGAAATGCAGAGCTATCTGGACCGTGGCTACGACGTGGTCAAGATGAAGATCGGTGCGGTGCCGCTGGATGAAGACATCCGGCGTATCGAAGCAGTGCTCGAAGTGGTCGGTGATGGCCGGCGCCTGGCGGTCGATGCCAATGGTCGCTTCGACCTGCAGACCGGTATCGCCTACGCGGAAGCCATCAAGAAGTACAACCTCTTCTGGTACGAGGAAGTCGGCGATCCGCTGGACTATGCCCTGCAGGCCGAGCTCGCCAATCACTACGAATTGCCCATGGCCACCGGCGAAAACCTGTTCTCCCACCAGGACGCTCGCAACCTGCTGCGCCACGGTGGCATGCGCCCCGACCGTGATTTTCTGCAGTTCGACTGCGCACTGTCCTACGGCTTGGTCGAGTACATGCGCACTCTAAAAGTAATGGAAGACATGGGCTGGTCGTCGCGCCGCGTGGTCCCCCACGGCGGTCATCAAATGTCGTTGAACATCGCCGCGGGCCTACACCTGGGTGGCAACGAATCCTACCCGGATGTGTTCCAGCCGTTCGGTGGCTTCGCTGACGGTATCCAGGTCGAAAACGGCTATGTCGGCCTGCCGGACATTCCCGGTGTCGGTTTCGAATCCAAGTCGGCCCTCTACGCCGTCATGCGCGAGCTCGGCGAAGGCTGATCGCTTCCCTCTGCGGCCTGTGCCAAACAGGCCGCAAACGCTGGCGTCAGGCACTGAAGTCACGCCACACGCCCATCACAACAATAAAATGAGGTGCTCTCGTGGAAATCTCCAGAACCCGCTGGTATGGCCAGCTGTACGTGCAAGTGTTGATAGGTATCGTCATCGGTGCCGCCATCGGTTACTTCGCACCCAACATCGGCGCCAAGCTGCAGCCGTTTGCCGATGGCTTCATCAAACTGATCAAAATGCTGCTGGCACCGATCATCTTCGGCACGGTGGTGGTCGGTATCGCCAAGATGGGCAGCATCAAGGAAGTCGGGCGCATTGGTGTGAAAGCCCTGATCTACTTCGAGATTCTGTCGACGATTGCGCTGGTCGTCGGGTTGATCGTGGTCAACATCGTCAAGCCCGGTGTCGGCATGAACATCAATGTCAGCGCCCTGGATGCCAGCGCCATCAATAAATACAGCCAGGCCGCCAGCGAGCAAGGCGGCACCGTCGAATTCTTTCTCAACATCATCCCGCACACGTTCATCGGCGCCTTTTCCAACGGCGTGATGCTTCAGGTGATACTGCTCTCGGTGTTGATGGGCATTGCCCTGGTTCAGCTGGGCGAAACCAGCAAGCCTCTGATCAATACCATCGATCTGTTCCTGCAAGGCCTGTTCAAGATCGTCGCCATGGTCATGCGCCTGGCCCCGCTCGGCGCCGGTGCCGGCATGGCGTTCACCATCGGCAAGTACGGGATTGGCACGTTGCTCTCACTCGGGCAATTGCTGGTGGCGCTCTACATCACCACGTTGATATTCATCGTCGTGATACTGGGCACGGTCGCCAGGTGGTCAGGCATGCCGTTGATGCAGTTCCTGCGCTACTTCAAGGATGAAATCCTCATCACCCTGGGCACCTGTTCGACCGAGGCCGTGTTGCCCCGCATGATGGTCAAGCTGGAAAAACTGGGCTGCAAGAAATCGGTCGTGGGGATGGTTCTGCCGACCGGATATACCTTCAATGCGGACGGTACCTGCATCTACCTGACCATGGCCGCGATTTTCATTGCCCAGGCAACCAATACGCCACTGACGTTCGCGGACCAGATGATTCTGCTGGCGGTATTCCTGCTGACGTCCAAAGGCTCGGCAGGCGTGGCAGGGGCCGGGTTCGTGACGCTGGCCGCAACGCTCACCACTATCCATTCCATTCCTCTGGTTGGCCTGGTCCTGCTGCTGGGCATCGACCGGTTCCTCAACGAGGCCCGGGCTGTCACCAACCTGATCGGCAATGGCATCGGCACCATCGCGATCGCCAAGTGGGACAACTCGTTCGATGTCGAGGTGTGTCAGCGTGAGCTAGCCGCCATGAAAGACGAAAAGGCTGCCAGGAAAACGCTGCTGGCGCAGAAATGACCCATTGCCGAGCCGGCGTTGGCGCGGGTTTCAAAGCACCGGTTGACAGCAATCACCTGCCGTTTACGAGCGACGTGTGGTCGTCGATCTGACTCGACAGACGAAACCTGGAAGCGGCCGTCCGAGCCTTCACTCGCCAGATCAAGTCAGCCTGCCACCTCGATGAGTGCGGCATGGACGCGCTTCATCACATGCTCGACACCCTTGGCCATGGAGCAAATGACTGAGGATTTTAACCCCCCCTCAACACAATCAGGAGAGTAACAAATTGAACATCGGAATAATCGGCGCCGGCAATATTTGCGCGACCTTGGCGCGCAAACTTGCAGCGGTGGGTCATACCGTCAAACTGGCCAATTCCAAACGCGCCGACAACATCCAGGCGCTCACCCATGAGATAGGCGTACACGCAGTGACCAAGGAACAAGCGGTCTTGGAAGTGGACGTGGTCATTCTTCCGATTCCTTTCGCCAACTACCCTGATCTTAAGCAAACATTGGGCGGCGCGACCTGAGGCGACAGAGTCGCCGGGGGCTCAAGTAAAGCTACCCATGAACCCCTGCCGCAGCTCCTTACCGAGGGGGATAGGCCCCTGCATCGATCCCGACCCTGCCCGAGTCCGATATCGCTGAAGGGCAGCGGCAAACCTAGGCGCCGCCGGGTACCTCTCGCAGAGCCTCCAACCCCTGAAAAGCAGGCCGAACCACGGAAGGGCTGTGTACTCAAGGTCGGGCAGCGCCAGCGCGTTGTTCCCAAGGTGGGCAGGGTGACCAAGCCTCTACAAGCTCATCGATGAAGAGTCGAATCTTTGGAGAGAGGTGTCGCTTGCTGGGGTAAATAACCCGAATGGGCTCTGCGGCCTCTGCATATACGGCGAGCAATTGAACGAGCTTGCCGTTTCTCAAATCCTCATTTATCACGTAAGACGGCAGCGTAGCGATGCCCAGCCCCGCGACAACAGACCGGTGCAACGACTCAGCGCTGTCCATTTGCAGCCTTCCACTACAAGTGAACGATACACAGCGCCCATTCACTCGAAAATTCCAGGGAAGCAATCTTCCACCACTCACGAAATGCAGGCACTGGTGCTCGGATAAATCCTCAGGCGTTTCAGGCTCTGCATGGTCAGCCAGATACTGGGGTGAGGCGCAGGTGATCATTTGTTGGTAGGCCACCGTGCGCGTCAGTAAACCAGAGTCTTCCTTGGGCGGACCGATGCGCATGGCCAAATCAAACCCCTCATCGATCAGATCGACCAGCCTGTCGGAAAAGCTGATGTCGACGCTCAGCGCAGGCCATTCTTCGAGACAGCGCTCAACGTGCTCAAGGATATGAAGCCTGCCTAGCGCGACAGGCAAGCTCATCCGCAGCCGTCCACTGGGTGTCGAACGGCGAAACGCAAGGGCATCCTCTACCTCGTCCAGGTCCTGCAAAACACCCACACAACGCTCATAAAGAACCTGGCCGTCATCCGTCATGCTCAAACTGCGCGTGGTGCGATTGAGTAGACGTACCTGCAGACGCGCCTCGAGCCTGACTATCGATTTGCCTACCGCTGAACGAGTGAGGCCAAGTTGCTTGGCCGCCGCAGTGAAGCTTCCAGCGTTGACCGAGCCTACAAAAGCGGCGATATCGTTTAGGTTGTGGAGTTCCATATGGCCTCTCTGTCCTCACCGCCAGGGCGGGCTGGCGCCTTTAATGGGGAACCCTATTCCCCAATACCAAGCATAGTATCTCGATTAGCTTATCCACACCCAAAGATCAATTGAGGTCATTATGAATATAGAAGTCCAAGCAGCCGTCCAAACATGGGCCAACAGCCTTAGCGATCTGGTACCCGTTCTCAAGGGAATCGATACGACCACAAAGCTAAGCGACATCCGCGACGCCTACGCAAAAATGCTCGGACATAATCCAGCGCCCGATGGCGTCAGGTTCGAGGCAGTCGACATGGGTGGAGTGCCTGGCATCCTGGTGACTCCGCAGGAGATCAAAACCGACGCGGTAGTGATGTACATTCACGGCGGGGCTTACATCGTTGGCCGTCCAGACGGTTACCACGGGATCGGCGGCAATTACGCGAAAATGCTGGGCGCTCGTGTATACATGCCGGACTACCGCCTTGCCCCTGAGCATACATTTCCAGCGCCCATCGACGACACATTGCGCGCCTACGAGTGGTTGCTCGAGCAGAACATTCCGGCCAGCAAGATTGCCTTTTCCGGCGAGTCAGCGGGCGGCGCGATGGTTGTCAGCGTAATGGTGGCGGCAAAATCCAAAGGCTTGCCATTGCCTGCCGTTGGCTCCTCGATTTCGCCGTGGGCAAACCTTGAACATACCGGCGCGGCCATGAGTAATCGTGAAGGACTGGATCCGCTGAACTCCAAGCCCGTGCTGGATATTCTCGCCAGAGCGTTTCTGGGCGACACGCTGGCCAATCATCCTCTGGCCTCTCCGGTCTTCGCGGACGTCACAGGCCTTCCGCCGATTCTGGTGCAGATAGGCGAAAACGAGTTGATGTTGACTGACGCCATGCGTCTTGCAACTCACCTTGCCGATAACCGTGTTCGCGTCAACCTGGAAGTATGGCCTGCGATGTTTCACGCCTGGCACTTTTACGCCGCGATCTTGCCAGAGGGTCAGCAGGCCATGGAGAGTTCGGTGCGTTTCATCGAGAAAGGGCTGGCGGATGCCCACGGCTGAAACCCAGAACACTCACTGCAGAAGGATCATTGGATAAGTTGATGCGGGCTCACGCGATTGCATCGGACGGGCGGGCCTCATCAGAACATCGTCTAACGGACTGCTCAGTACGTGAAGTCTGGGCTCCCTGTCGCTGAGGCGGGAACACTCGCCTCCTCGCAGTGCATGTTCAAGGAACTTGCGCAGCTAAATCAGTTGACGCGCAAGAATGGTGTCCCAGGCGGGGTTCGAACCTGCAACCTTCCCCTTAGGAGGGGGATGCTCTATCCAATTGAGCTACTGAGACACACGGCGTCGTGCCAGGCGGCACGACGAACGGCGTGCATGTTACCCAGCCACGCGCGGTTTGTCATGCAACGTGGACAGCTTTATCCGTGGCAAATGCCGATCAAGGATGAACGCGACAGTCATGCATTTTGCAATGCCTGCAGAGACCCAGGTATGCAGAATGCAATATCAATGTGCCTGCCTTCCTTGGTATGCCTCTGAATTACCTAGAAATTTCGCTAAATAAAAAGTTGGCACGCGCCCTGCTATGTTCCTGGCTGAACACTGATTTGCCACCACCAGCCATGGAGCGTCCCAATGAACAGCGTCCTCGTCATGCTCAATGTTATGGCATTGGTCACCTTCATTGGCTTTCAGTTCCACACTCAAGCCGACGACCCTGCACTTGTCCACATCGACGCTGCTCGACTAATCCCTGCGCCCGTTGCCCGCGTCGCGGCTTCGGGCCCTGAACGACCTGTCATGGCTGCACAGGGTGTCAACGAGACCGCGACGACGCAACGGTCTGAACGCTACATATTTTAAGGAGTTGTCGATGTCGAGATACGCCTTGGCGTTCATGTTTGTGGCTGCCGTGTGCTGGATCGGCGCACTTACCCTCGAGCAGAACGCCGTCGCTTTGGGGACAATGCTGCAAGTGCTGGGCAGCATCAGCGCTGTGGCATTTTTGCTGGCAATGGTCAAAGGCCGCAGGATCAAATTCGATCCATACCTGCATTGATTTCAAACCAATTGCCGCTTAGCGAAAATCAATACTAGCAAATGGCCCAAATGTCACTATGCTAGCCCAAGGGTAGCTCGCACGTGCTGTGCGCGGTGTGCACAAGACGGGTCAGAGCACCTCTCGAACGAATCTTCGACTTTTTTCGAACGGCGTGATCGCAAATTTCCACCGGCCTTGTAAAATACCTGCCGCTGGGGACTGGCCAAGTGCCACGATTCGGATCATTATTTGTCACAGATTTGGCGTCAAGGTTATGTCGCAACTAAGGCATCATAGCGCGGCATCGGCAGGCTGGAACAATTTGCCGATCGGCGTGTCCTAACCGACATCCTGCGGCCTACTTCGAGAACCGCTCCCCCTGAACTTATCGGTCAACACTATGCGCCCACTCAAACAGGCTGTTTACTCCAGCCGCACGGCTGACAAATTTGTAGTACGTCTTCCCGACGGGATGCGTGAGCAGATCGCTGAGGTGGCTCGTAACCATCACCGAAGCATGAACTCCGAGATCATCGCACGCCTGGAACAGAGCCTGATCCAGGAAGGTGCCTTGGGCGAAGAGTTGAGCATGAAGATGGATAGTCCGGAGCTGTCTCTGCACGAGCGCGAGCTTTTGCAGCGTTTCCGCCAGTTGTCTCACCGACAGCAAAACGCACTGGTGTCCTTGATCGCCCATGACGTCGAGGCCGCAGCCGAAGCGTCATGAACACCGCTGCAAAAAAAAGCCAGCTCTAGAGCTGGCTTTTTTGTGGGTGGAGCACAGCTCAAGCCGCTGCTTGAACCCTTGCGCCCATCAGGCGATCGATCAACACCGCCACCAGCAGGGTTGCCACCGAAGGCACCAGCCAGGCCAGGCCTTGCTCGCTCAGGGGAAGATCGAGCAGGGATGTTGGCAGCCACTGCGAGAACCCTGCCCCCTTGATCGCATCGATCAGGCCGAACAGCAACGAGACGAACATCACCGGCCCGAGAATGCGCGACTGCGAATGCCACAGCCCTGCGCAGAAGCTCAACGCCACCAGCACGATGCAGGGAGGGTAGATGGCTGTCAGCACTGGAATCGAAAACGCGATCAGCTTGGTCAGGCCCAGATTCGAGACCAGCAGCGAGAACAGTGCGAGCAACAGCACCAGCGTCTTATAGGACAGCGGCAGCACTCGGCTGAAGTACTCGGCACAGGCGCAGGTCAAACCCACTGCAGTCACCAGGCAGGCCAGTGAGATCAGTACGGCCAGGAAACCACTGCCAAGGGCCCCGAAGGTGTGCTGCACGTAGGCATGCAACACCGCTGCGCCATTGGTGGCGCCTGCAGCCACGGCGTGGCTGCCCGACCCGAGGCGGAACAGACTGATATACACCAGCGCTAGCCCTACCCCGGCAATCAGACCCGCAATGATCGCATAGCGCGTGATCAGCTGGGGTGACTCGACACCTCTGGAGCGGATGGCATTGACGATGACGATGCCGAACACCAAAGCGCCCAGCGTATCCATGGTCAGGTAGCCGTTGATGAAGCCCAGGGAAAACGGTGCTGCAACGTACTCGGGTACCGCGTCACCGCTGGGGCCTACCGGCAGGGCGAACGCGGCAATACCCAGCACCGCCAAAGCGATGATTTTCAGCGGCGCCAGAAAGCGTCCGACGGTATCGAGCAGGCGCCCCGGATAAAGCGAAACGAAAAACACCAGCAGGAAGTACACCGCGCTGTAGAGGAACAGTGCCAGGGGTGTCTCACCGGTCAGCGGCGCCAGACCCACGGCGAACGATACCGTGGCCGTGCGCGGCGTGGCGAACAGCGGCCCTACGGCCAGATAGCACACCGCTGCAAGCAACCCGCCCGCCACTTTGCCGATCGGGCTGCTCAACGCGTCCATCGAGCCGCCGACCCTGGCCAGCGCGACCACGGTTATCACCGGCAGACCCACTGCGGTCACCAGGAAGCCCAGCGCGGCCATCCAGACGTTCGGGCCAGCCTGCAGACCGACGAAGGGCGGGAAGATGATGTTGCCTGCGCCTACGAACAAGGCGAATGTCATGAATCCAAGCGCCAGAATATCCTGGCCTTTAAGCACTTTCATTGGAAGGAAACCACGTCAATAGATTGGAATTGAGAGAGGTTTTCCCCATGGATGAGGGAAACACGGTCGACCGGATGAGGCCAGACCTGGTGCACGGACCTTAGCCTTGTGGGCAAGCCGGGCAAAACGGCGCGTAGAGTAGCGAAAATGCGCGCTCATCGCACTGTTGCAGTGCGAAGTGTCCGCTGAGCGCACCTGTGTGTCGCATCGGTGCAAGACTCAGCGGAAACGGTACAGCTAATCCTTCCGCCCCCAAAACCGAGGGCTTGGGGATTACAGGGCCATGTCGGCCGCTGGATTGCTTTCAGCCTTCGGTGCAGCTTGACCTTCGATCGGGTTGGCAGCAGCGGCGGCCTGGTCGATCACCGGCGGTGCAACAGCCAGTTGCAGGATCTTGGCGGTGTAGTTCCACTCTTTCTGCACAGCCTCTGGCGAGTTGTTCAGTGCAGTCCCGTAGCTCGGCACGATCTGACGCAGCTTGGCTTGCCATTCAGGCGTGGCAACTTTGTCCTTGAACGCTTTTTCCAGCACGTTGATCATGATCGGTGCTGCAGTCGATGCGCCCGGCGAAGCGCCCAGCAAACCGGCAATGCTGTTGTCCTTGGACACCACGATTTCGGTACCCAGTTTCAGCACGCCGCCCTTCTCTTCGTCGCGCTTGATGATCTGCACGCGCTGGCCGGCCTGCCACAGACGCCAGTCTTCTTTCTTGGCGTTGGGGAAGTACTGCTTCAGTGCCTGGTAGCGATCGTTGTCGGACAGCATGACCTGACCTGCCAGGTATTCGATCAGTGGGTACTGTTCGATACCGACCTTGGTCATCGGCCATACGTTATGCAGGTTGGTGCTGGTCAGCAGGTCCAGGTACGAACCGTTCTTCAGGAACTTGGTCGAGAAGGTCGCGAATGGGCCAAACAAGACCACGCGCTTGCCGTCCAGCACGCGGGTGTCCAGGTGTGGAACGGACATGGGCGGCGCGCCAGTCGACGCGATACCGTAGGCCTTGGCCATATGCTGCATGGCCACGGTCGGGTTCTCGGTCACCAGGAACGAGCCACCTACCGGGAAACCGCCGTATTCCTTGGCCTCGGGAATGCCCGAATCCTGCAGCAGATGCAGCGCGGCACCACCAGCACCGATGAACACGAACTTGGCGTCGGTTTCGGTCTTGGTACCGTCTTTCAGGTTCTTGTAGGTCACGCGCCACGAACCGTCGGCGTTGCGCTTGATGTCTTGCACTTCGCTGGACAGCTTCAGATCGAAGCCGTTCTGACCCTTCAGGTGGCCGACGTACTGGCGAGTGATCTCGCCGAAGTTCATGTCGGTACCCAGCGGACTCCAGGTGACGGCCAGTTTCTGATTGGGGTCGCGGCCCTCCATCATCAACGGCACCCACTTCTTGATCTGCTCGTGATCCTGGGAGAACTGCATGCCGGCGAACAGCGGGCTGGCCTTCAGCGCCTCGTAGCGCTTCTTGAGGAACTCGATGTTGTTGTCGCCCCACACGAAGCTCATGTGCGGCGTGGAGTTGATGAACGTGCGTGGGTTCTTCAGAACACCGGCAGTGACCTGGTGCGCCCAGAACTGACGGGAAATCTGGAAGGCTTCGTTGATCTCGATCGCCTTGGCGATCTGGACCTTGCCGTCCTTGTCTTCCGGGGTGTAGTTCAGCTCGGCCAGGGCAGAGTGACCGGTACCGGCGTTGTTCCAGCCATTGGAGCTTTCTTCGGCAACGGCGTCCAGGCGCTCGACCATTTCCATCGACCAGCTTGGCTCGAGCTCGTTGAGCAGCACGCCCAGCGTGGCGCTCATGACACCACCGCCGATCAGCAGGACGTCGACTTTCTTCGCTTCGGCCGCTTGTGCCGACACCATCCCGATGGACAGAGCCAGACCCAGCAGCGCTGTGTTCGCTTTCTTCAACATACAGAAATTCCTAGGATTGAACGCCATTGGCTCGATCCGACCACGCTGACGTTTCAAGCTGCCCAGAGCGGGCCGCGAAACGAGTCGTCGGCAAACCGTGTAAATGGCATAGAAGGCCAAATTCGTTGCATCGGCCTCACATTCATGTCCTTAGCGTGCTGACTTTCTTGTTGAATATTGTCTTCAGCGACTTCAGTGACATCGACCTTGGCATGCCTTGCAGCACAAGGTCACTGCTGGCAGCCGGCCAGAATCCACAACCTGAACTTTCGTTCATGGGCTGCGACATTATGGCGGGTCGACATATTACATGAGAGTGGCTACCCGCAACCAGATCAATGTGGTTGATTGCCTCAATCGATATAAATGGTCATATCAATTAAGGAAAGCCCCTACATCGTTTAATGATACTTCTTACATGCGGGACTTGGTGAGTCCAGTAAAGTCCTCCGCTTTCATGAGTGTCATACGATGACCGACTGTACGGACCCATTCATACCTACGCTCAGTACCCGCAGGCTGCTGCTGCTCCCGCTCACCCTGGCCGACGCGCCGCGCTACCAGCAGCTGATCGCAGACTGGGACATGGTTCGCTACATCACTGCCAACATGCCGTGGCCCTACCCCGCCGGCGAGGGGCTGCGCTACATCCGGGAGGATGCGTTGCCTGCCATGGCCGACGCCGAAGAATGGCATTGGACACTCCGGCTGCATGACGCGCCCGAAACCATTATTGGCGTGATCAGCCTGATGGACGAATGCGACGACAACCGCAGTTTCTGGATTGCCAAGCCCTGGCAAAACCAGGGGCTGGTTGGCGAAGCATGCGAGGTGGTGACCCGTTTCTGGTTCCAGACCTTGGACAGACCCGTCTTGAGAGTCGCCAAGGCAGTGGCAAACGAGGCGTCCCGGCGGATCTCCATGCGCGAGGGCATGCAGGTGGTTCTTCGGCGAGACCAGGACTTCGTGTGCGGCCGCATGCAGGAAGAGGTCTGGGAATTAACGCGCGAGCAGTGGCTGGCACGGCAAACCTAGGCCTGCGGCAAAAACACAAAAGCCACCCGAAGGTGGCTTTTGTGACTACGCAAACAACCCAGCAAACAGGTAAGCGAAGCTTACTTGACTGCCCAGCCCGTCAGCTCGGCCAAGGCCTTGCCGATGTCGGCCAGCGAACGCACGGTTTTCACACCGGCGTCCTGCAGTGCAGCGAACTTCTCGTCTGCAGTACCCTTGCCGCCGGAGATGATTGCACCGGCATGGCCCATGCGCTTGCCCGGAGGAGCAGTCACACCAGCGATGTACGAAACGACCGGCTTGGTCACGTGAGCCTTGATGTAGGCTGCGGCCTCTTCTTCGGCAGAACCACCGATCTCGCCGATCATGACGATCGCTTCGGTCTGTGGGTCTTCCTGGAACAACTTCAGGATGTCGATGAAGTTCGAACCTGGAATCGGGTCACCGCCGATGCCGACGCAGGTCGACTGGCCGAAACCGGCGTCAGTGGTCTGCTTCACGGCTTCGTAGGTCAAGGTGCCGGAACGCGACACGATGCCAACCTTGCCTGGCAAATGGATGTGGCCTGGCATGATGCCGATCTTGCACTCGCCCGGAGTGATGACGCCTGGGCAGTTAGGGCCGATCAGGACGACACCCAGCTCGTCGCACTTGACCTTGGCTTCCAGCATGTCGATGGTCGGGATGCCTTCGGTGATGCAGACGATCAGCTTGATGCCGCCGAACGCTGCTTCAAGGATGGAATCCTTGCAGAACGGAGCGGGTACGTAGATGACCGAAGCGGTGGCGCCGGTTTTCTCGACAGCTTCCTGAACGGTGTTGAATACCGGCAGGTTCAGGTGAGTGGTACCACCCTTGCCTGGGGTCACGCCGCCGACCATCTTGGTGCCGTAGGCGATGGCCTGTTCGGAGTGGAAAGTACCCTGCGAGCCGGTGAAGCCCTGGCAGATGACCTTGGTGTCTTTATTGATCAGGACGCTCATTACTTGCCCTCCGCAGCTTTGACAACTTGTTGAGCAGCGTCGGTCAGGCTGGTGGCTGCGATGATGTTCAGACCGCTTTCCGCCAGTACTTTAGCGCCCAGTTCAGCGTTGTTGCCTTCAAGGCGCACAACTACCGGGATTTTCACGCCGACTTCCTTCACCGCGCCAATGATGCCTTCGGCAATCATGTCGCAACGAACGATGCCGCCGAAGATGTTGACCAGTACGGCCGCGACATTGGTGTCGGACAGGATGATCTTGAACGCTTCGGTTACGCGTTCCTTGGTGGCACCACCGCCTACGTCGAGGAAGTTGGCTGGCTTGCCGCCATGCAGGTTGACGATGTCCATGGTACCCATGGCCAGGCCAGCACCGTTGACCATGCAGCCAATGTTGCCTTCCAGGGCCACGTAGTTCAGTTCGAACTTGGCGGCGTGCGCCTCACGCGGGTCATCCTGCGATGGGTCGTGGAAACCCTTCAGCTTCGGCTGACGGTACATGGCGTTGGCGTCGATATTGATCTTGGCATCGAGGCAATGCAGATCGCCATCGGCCTTGATGACCAACGGGTTGACTTCCAGCAGGGCCAGATCGTGGTCCTGGAACAGCTTGGCCAGGCCAACGAAGATCTTGGCGAACTGAGCGACCTGCTTGCCTTCCAGACCCAGCTGGAATGCCAGCTCACGGCCCTGGAACGGCTGTGCGCCGACCAGCGGATCGATGGTGGACTTGAGGATCTTCTCGGGAGTGTCGTGAGCGATCTTCTCGATGTCCACGCCACCTTCGGTGGAAGCCATGAACACGATGCGACGGCTGGAACGGTCCACTACGGCACCCAGATACAGCTCTTTGGCGATATCGGTGCAGGACTCGACCAGGATCTTGGTGACGGGCTGACCGTTGGCGTCAGTCTGGTAGGTCACCAGACGCTTGCCCAGCCACTGCTGGGCGAAAGCCTTGGCGTCTTCCTTGCTGCGAACCAGTTTCACACCACCAGCCTTGCCGCGACCACCAGCGTGGACCTGGGCCTTGACGACCCACTCGCTGCCGCCGATCTTGTCGCAGGCTTCTGCGGCGTCTTCGGGGGTGTCTACCGCGTAACCTTTGGATACTGGCAGGCCGTATTCAGCGAACAGCTGCTTACCCTGATACTCGTGAAGATTCATGCTTATTACCGTCTTCGTTAGGTACTGCGCTTTTCGGCGCTGCGCTTCATGATTGAAGTGCCGCGCCACCTGTGACTGCTACTCGCCGGTTGACCGGCGAGGTGAGTCCGGCGGACATTCCGCGGCAGGCCCTGCGAACAGGGCATGCGACGGGCAGGCCACCGTGGTTTCTTATTGTTTAACGCTTCTTGCGGTTGGCGATGTGGATGGCGCCGCCATTCACTGCCAGGGCCGCTTCGTGCAGGGCTTCCGACAGGGTCGGATGCGAGAAGACCATCATGCCCAGGTCTTCGGCACTGGTACCGAATTCCATGGCGATGGCGCCCTGCTGAACCAATTCTGCCGCGCTCGGGCCAATCACATGCACACCCAGTACGCGGTCGGTCTTGGCATCGGCGATGACCTTGACGAAACCGCCGGTGTCGTTGGCCGCCATGGCACGACCACTGGCCGCGAACGGGAAGCTGCCGACGTTGACTTCAACGCCTTCGGCCTTCAGCGTCTGTTCGGTCTTGCCGACCCATGCGATTTCCGGGTGGGTGTAGATGACCGACGGGATCAGGTCGTAGTTCATCACGGCCTTGTGGCCCTTGATGCGCTCGACGACCATGATGCCTTCCTCGGACGCCTTGTGCGCCAGCATCAGGCCACGCACCACGTCGCCGATGGCATAGACGCCAGGCACGCTGGTGGTGCAGTAGTCATCGACATAGATGAAGCCGCGCTCATCGATGTCCACGCCGCTGTCCGAAGCCAGCAGGTCGGTGGTGACCGGGCGACGGCCCACGGCAACGATCAGCTTGTCGAAGGTGATCGTCTGTTCGCCGTTGGCATCGGTGTACTTGACCAGGACTTCTTCGCCCTGCACTTCGGAGCCAGTCACCCGAGCGCCGAGCTTGATGTCCAGGCCTTGCTTGGTGAAGGTCTTCAGGGCTTCCTTGGACACCGCGGTGTCGGCAGCCATGAGGAACGTGTCCAGTGCTTCGAGTACGGTGACTTCCGAACCCAGGCGCGACCATACCGAACCCAGCTCGAGGCCGATCACACCGGCGCCGATGACGCCAAGACGCTTGGGCACCTGCTGGAATTCCAGCGCGCCGGTGGAGTCGACGATGGTCTTCTGGTCGACAGGGGCCGGCGGGATGTCGATAGGACGCGAGCCGGACGCCAGGATGACGTTGTCGGCCTCCACGATTTCAACACCGTTGGGGCCGGTGACTTCGACTTTCTTGCCGGCCAGCAATTTGCCGTGGCCTTGCAGCACGGTTACGCCGTTGGACTTGAACAGGCCGGCGACGCCGCCGGTCAGGTTCTTGACGATGTTGGACTTGCGACCAATCATCGCCGGTACGTCAATGGTCACGCCAGCGTGGTTGATGCCGTGGATGGCAAAGCCATCCTGTGCTTCGTGGAATTTCCACGAGCTGTCCAGCAGTGCCTTGGAGGGAATGCAACCCACGTTCAGGCAGGTACCGCCGAGGGCCAGCTTGCCCTCGCCGTCTTGATACTTCTCGATACAGGCAGTCTTGAGGCCCAGTTGTGCGGCCTTGATGGCAGCGACGTAGCCACCGGGGCCTGCGCCAATCACTACCACGTCGAATTTCTGAGTCATAAAACGATTCCTATTAGCGGCATGCTTGAAGCCCAGATGCCGAGTTCCGGATCAAGCTGCGTGGGCTCGATGGCGGATCCCGGGACCTGTGGCTGCCTTATCAGATATCCAGCAACAGACGCGCTGGATCTTCCAGCAGGTTCTTGATGGTCACCAGGAACGTCACGGCTTCCTTGCCATCGATCAGGCGATGGTCATACGACAGCGCCAGGTACATCATCGGGCGGATGACCACCTGGCCGTTGATCGCCATCGGGCGCTGCAGAATGTTGTGCATGCCCAGGATAGCCGCCTGCGGCGGGTTGACGATCGGGGTCGACATCATCGAACCGAAGGTACCACCGTTGGTGATGGTAA
Organism: Pseudomonas baltica; assembly: GCF_014235765.1. Classification (GTDB taxonomy): domain Bacteria; phylum Pseudomonadota; class Gammaproteobacteria; order Pseudomonadales; family Pseudomonadaceae; genus Aquipseudomonas; species Aquipseudomonas baltica. The sequence goes on along the minus strand of NZ_JACMYH010000001.1, from coordinate 25,447 downwards.
AGGTACCCCCGGTCATTTCGTCCATCGACAGCTTTCCGTCGCGCGCCTTCTTGCCGAAGGTGGCGATGCCGCCTTCGATCTCGGCCAGGCTCATGGCCTCGGCATTGCGCAGGACGGGAACCACCAGACCGCGATCACTGGAAACCGCCACACCAACGTCGGCATAGCCGTGATAGACGATGTCCGAGCCGTCGATCGAGGCGTTGACGGCCGGGAAGCGCTTCAGCGCCTCGGTAGCTGCCTTGACGAAGAACGACATGAAGCCCAGGCGCACGCCATTGTGCGACTTCTCGAAGAGGTCCTTGTACTTGGAGCGCAAGGCCATGACTTCGGTCATGTCGACTTCGTTGAACGTGGTCAGCATGGCCATGTTCGACTGGGCTTCCACCAGACGCTCGGCAACCTTGGCGCGCAGACGGGTCATCGGCACACGCTTTTCGGTACGGTCGCCGACGCTCTGCACGATGGCAGCGGCAGCGGCTGGCACGGCTGGCTTGGCGGCCGGTGCAGACTTCTTGGCTTCGATGGCGGCGACCAGGTCTTCCTTGGTGACGCGACCGTCTTTGCCGGTGCCCTTGACGCTGTTCAGGTTGATGCCGTTTTCTTCGGCCAGCTTGCGTGCAGCCGGGCCGCCAATGGCGTCATCGTCGCCAGCGGCAGGCGCCGAAGCCGCCTGTGGTGCGGCAGCCTGAGGCGCAGCAGCGGCCTGAGGTGCGGCAGCAGGTGCAGCAGCGACGCCGCCCGCCTCGATGGAGCCCAGGACTTCGTCCGACAGAACGGTGTCGCCTTCGTTCTTGACGATCGCGCCCAGCACGCCGTCGGCGGTGGCCAGCACTTCCAGGACGACCTTGTCGGTCTCGATGTCCACGATCAGGTCATCGCGCTTGACCGCGTCGCCCGGCTGCTTGTGCCAGGTGGCAACGGTGCCGTCGGCGACCGATTCCGGGAAGGTAGGGGCTTTGATCTCGATAGCCATTATCAGTATTTCCTTAAATTCGGTTTCAGGTGCGCGTTGGCATTAAACGGTGAAGGCATCTTGCAGCAATTTGGCTTGCTGCTCGGCGTGCATCGAAGCGTAACCGCAAGCCGGGGCAGCCGATGCGTCACGGCCGGCATACTCGAGGACCAGGGTCTTCTTGTGATTGCTCATGCTGCGGCGCAAGTGATGCTGACTGCTGTACCAGGCACCCTGGTTCATCGGCTCTTCCTGACACCAGGCCACATGTTCCAGATTGGTGTAGGCAGCAATCGCTTCCATCAGGTCGTCTTCGGGGAACGGATACAGCTGCTCGATGCGCACGATAGCCACATCTTCGCGACCCTCGGAACGGCGCTTCTCCAGCAGGTCGTAATAGACCTTGCCGCTGCACAGCACCAGACGCGTCACCTTCGCGGCGTCCAGAGTATCGATTTCCGGAATGACCGTCTGGAACGAGCCTTCGGCCAGGTCTTCCAGGGTCGACACGGCCAGCTTGTGACGCAACAGCGACTTGGGCGTGAGCACGATCAGCGGCTTGCGCAGCGGACGAATCACCTGGCGACGCAGCAGATGGTAGATCTGCGCCGGGGTGGTCGGCACGCACACCTGGATGTTGTGCTCGGCGCACAACTGCAGGTAGCGCTCCAGGCGCGCGGAAGAGTGCTCCGGGCCCTGCCCTTCGTAACCGTGCGGCAGCAGCATGGTCAGACCGCACAGACGGCCCCACTTGTGTTCGCCACTGGTGATGAACTGATCGACCACCACCTGTGCACCGTTGGCGAAGTCGCCGAACTGGGCCTCCCAGATCACCAGCGCATTGGGCGAGGTGGTCGAGTAGCCGTATTCGAATGCCAGCACCGCTTCCTCGGAAAGGAAGGAGTCGTACAAGTCGAAGCGCGGCTGGCCATTGTAGAGGTTCTGCAACGGGATATAGGTCGCCGCATCCTTCTGGTTGTGCAGCACCGCGTGACGGTGCGAGAAGGTGCCGCGGCCGATGTCCTGGCCGGTCATGCGGATCGGATGGCCTTCGAACGCCAAGGTGGCGTAGGCCATGGTCTCGGCATAGCCCCAGTTGATCGGCAAGCCACCGGCCTGCATCTTCTGCCGGTCTTCGTAGATCTTCGCAACCTGACGCTGGACCACGAAGCCTTCCGGGATCTCCAGCAGCTTGGCGGACAGTTCCTGCAAGGTCTTGAGGTCGAAGCTGGTGTCGTGACGCGCGGTCCAGGCATGGCCCAGGTACGGGCGCCAGTCGACGAACAATTCCTTGTTCGGCTCCTTGACCAGGCTCTTGACCACGTGCAGACCGTTGTCCAGTGCGTTGCGGTACTCGTCGATCTGGCTTTGCACGCTGCCTTCGTCGAGCACGCCGGCCTTGATCAGGCTTTCGGCGTACAACTCGCGCGTAGTGCGCTGCTTGGCAATCTGCTGGTACATCAATGGCTGGGTGCCGCTAGGCTCGTCAGCTTCGTTGTGACCGCGACGGCGGTAGCAGACCAGGTCGATGACCACGTCACGCTTGAACTGCATGCGGTAGTCGATCGCCAGCTGGGTGACGAACACCACGGCTTCCGGGTCATCGCCGTTCACGTGCAGGATCGGCGCCTGGATCATCTTGGCCACGTCGGTCGCGTACTCGGTGGAGCGCGCGTCGTACGGGTTGCTGATGGTGAAACCAACCTGGTTGTTGATCACGATGTGCACGGTACCGCCGGTCTTGAAACCGCGGGTCTGCGACATCTGGAAGGTTTCCATGACCACGCCCTGGCCGGCGAATGCAGCGTCGCCGTGCAGCGAGATCGGCAGCACCTTGTCGCCGACCGCGTCGTTGCGACGGTCCTGGCGGGCCCGCACCGAGCCTTCGACCACTGGCGACACGATTTCCAGGTGGGACGGGTTGAACGCCATGGCCAGGTGAACTTCGCCACCTGCGGTCATCACGTTGGACGAGAAACCCTGGTGATACTTGACGTCACCGGAGCCCAGCTCGACCTTCTTCTTGCCTTCGAATTCGTCGAACAGGTCGCGGGGGTTCTTGCCGAAGGTGTTGACCAGCACGTTGAGACGGCCACGGTGGGCCATGCCGATCACGACTTCCTTGGTGCCATAGGAGCCCGAGCGCTGGATCATCTCGTCCAGCATCGGAATCAGGCTCTCGCCGCCTTCCAGACCGAAGCGCTTGGTGCCCGGGTACTTGGTGCCCAGGTACTTCTCCAGGCCCTCGGCTGCGGTGACGCGCTCGAGCACATGGCTGCGGCTCTCGGCCGAGAACGATGGGCGACCGCGCACGCTTTCAAGGCGCTGCTGGAACCAGCTGCGCTGCTCGGAATCGGTGATGTGGGTGAACTCGGAGCCGATGGTGCGGCAATATGTCTGCTGCAAAGCCTCGAGAATTTCACGTAGGCTCGCCTCCTCTTTGCCGATGAACAGGTCGCCGGCACGGAAGGTCGTATCCAGATCGGCATTGGTCATGCCGTAATGGTTGATTGACAGGTCTGCCGGAGCAGGCCGTTGCCACAGCCCCAACGGGTCCAGTTGGGCTGCCTGGTGGCCGCGCATCCGGTAAGCCTGAATCAATCGCAGCACTTCCACCTGCTTCTTCTCGTGCTCGCTGCTCACGCTACCGGCGGAAACCGGTTGGGCACGGCGCTGGTTTTTGGCCAGCAGGACGAAATGATCGCGGATGGTGGAGTGTGCAACGTCGGTGGCAGTGCTGCCTTCGGCAGGCAACTTCTGAAAGTAGGTGCGCCATTCTTCTGGCACAGCGTTAGGGTCGTGCAGGTAAAGCTCATAGAGCTCTTCCACATAGGCAGCGTTACCACCGGATAGGTGGGCGCTGTTCCACATGCGCTGCATCACGCTTTCTTGCATGCTTGGTCACCCTCGGTTAGGGGACACCACCGGCGCTTACACCTTGGGCGTACTGACGCGGTCCATGTACAGCGACCGTGCAAGCCACCTCAGTTGTACGCTGGTAGTCCGGGTACCAGCCCGGAGCCCCTGCTGGTCTTGTTTCTTCGAAAGTAAAAGCGAAGCCTTACACAGCCACGCTCGGGTTTTCATCACAGCACAGGATCAATCCTGCGCTGTGATGGCTTGCGGTGTAGCAGATGAATCAGACGCCGTTGGACAACAGCATGTTCCGCACGTGGCCAATGGCTTTGGTGGGGTTCAGGCCTTTGGGGCAAACGCTGACGCAGTTCATGATGCCGCGGCAGCGAAATACGCTGAACGGATCATCCATCGACGCCAGGCGCTCGCTGGTCCGGGTGTCACGGCTGTCGGCCAGGAAACGGTAGGCCTGCAGCAGCGCCGCCGGGCCGAGGAACTTGTCGGGGTTCCACCAGAACGAAGGGCAGGAAGTCGAGCAGCAGGCGCACAGGATGCACTCGTACAGACCGTCCAGCTTCTCGCGCTCTTCCGGAGTCTGCAGACGCTCGATGGCCGGGGCCGGCGTGTCGTTCTGCAGGAACGGCTTAACCTTCTCGTACTGCTTGTAGAAGATGCTCATATCCACGACCAGGTCACGGATCACCGGCAACCCTGGCAGCGGACGCACGATCAACTTGTTACCTTTTACGACAGCGGACAGCGGCGTGATGCACGCCAGGCCGTTCTTGCCGTTGATGTTCATGCCATCGGAACCGCACACGCCTTCACGGCACGAGCGACGATAGGAGAAGCCTTCGTCCTGTTCCTTGATCAGGGCCAGCACGTCCAGCACCATCACATCCTTGCCACCGGTGTCGACCTGGAATTCCTGCATGGACGGCGCAGCGTCCTGGTCCGGGTTGTAGCGATAAACACTGACTTGCAACATGGCGGCCACCCTCAGTAAGTCCGGATCTTCGGTTCCATGGTCGGAACGGTTTTCGGCGAGAAGTTCACGGCGCGTTTGGCAACACGTTTTTCACCCGGGAAGTACAGGGTGTGGCACAGCCAATTTTCGTCGTCGCGATCTTCGAAGTCTTCACGGGCGTGAGCGCCGCGGGACTCTTTGCGATGCTCGGCGGCAATCGCGGTGGCTTCCGCCACTTCCAGCAGGTTCTGCAATTCCAGCGCTTCGATCCGGGCGGTGTTGAAGCCCTGGCTCTTGTCGTTGATCTTGACGTTGGCAATGCGCTCGCGCAGGCCGGCCAGCTGATCGATACCTTTCTGCATGTACTCGCCGGTGCGGAACACACCGAAGTAGTTCTGCATGCAGCTCTGCAGTTCTTTGCGCAGGCTGGCGACATCTTCACCCGTGGTGCGCGCGTTGAGGCCGTCCAGACGCGCCAGGGCGACTTCCAGATCGGTGTCGCTGGCGCGGCGGTATTCGATACCCTCGCTCAGCGCCTGCTCCAGGTGCAGGCCTGCGGCACGACCGAACACCACCAGGTCGAGCAGCGAGTTGCCGCCCAGGCGGTTGGCGCCATGGACCGACACGCAAGCCACTTCGCCCACGGCGAACAGGCCCGGGATGATGGCGTCGTTGCCATTGGCATCCTGGGTGATTGCCTGACCGTGGATGTTGGTAGCGACACCCCCCATCATGTAATGACAAGTTGGCACGACAGGAATCGGCGCAACGGCCGGATCGACGTGGGCAAAGGTCTTGGACAACTCCATGATGCCTGGCAGACGGCTGTGCAGCACTTCCTCGCCCAGGTGATCGAGCTTGAGCATCACGTGATCGCCATCGGGACCACAGCCGTTGCCGGCGATGATTTCCTTGACCATCGAGCGTGCTACCACGTCCCGACCGGCAAGGTCCTTGGCGTTCGGCGCGTAGCGCTCCATGAAACGCTCGCCATGCTTGTTGATCAGGTAACCGCCTTCACCGCGGCAGCCTTCGGTGACCAGTACACCTGCGCCAGCAATGCCGGTCGGGTGGAACTGCCACATTTCGATGTCCTGCACCGGCACACCGGCACGCAAGGCCATGCCCACGCCGTCACCGGTGTTGATCAGGGCGTTGGTGGTGGACGAGTAGATACGTCCTGCCCCGCCAGTGGCCAACACGGTGGCGTTGGCGCGGATGTACGAGGTCTCACCGGTTTCAATGCAGATGGCGATGACACCAACGATCGCGCCGTCCTGGTTCTTCACCAGATCGACCGCATAGTACTCGTTCAGGAATACAGTACCGGCCTTCAAGTTGGCCTGGTACAGGGTGTGCAGCAGCGCATGGCCGGTACGGTCGGCAGCGGCGCAGGTACGTGCGGCCTGGCCGCCCTTGCCGAAGTCCTTGGACTGTCCACCGAACGGACGCTGGTAGATACGGCCCTGCTCGGTACGCGAGAACGGCAGCCCCATGTGCTCGAGCTCGAAGACCGCTTCCGGGCCTACCGAACACATGTACTCGATAGCGTCCTGGTCGCCGATGTAGTCGGAACCCTTGACGGTATCGTACATGTGCCAGCGCCAGTCATCGTTCGGGTCGGCCGAGGCGATGGCGCAGGTGATGCCGCCCTGCGCCGACACGGTGTGCGAGCGAGTAGGAAATACCTTGGTGACGACGGCGGTCTTGTGACCACCCTGGGCCAGCTGCAGCGCTGCGCGCATGCCGGCACCACCACCACCAATGATGATGGCGTCGAAGGAAAGCGTACTAATGTTAGCCATGAATCAGATACCCCAAAGAATCTGCACACCCCAGACGAAGTACGCGAACATCGCAACGCCGCATACCGCCTGGAACAGGAAGCGTATAGCCGTGGCCGACTTGCCGAACGCCATCGGCGTCAGGTAGTCGGTGGCAATGGTCCACATGCCTACCCAGGCGTGGGCGCCGAGGGCGACCAGCGCCAGAAGGCTGAAGATGCGCATCCAGTTGCTGCTGAACAGCGAGTGCCATTGGGTGTATTCGATGCCTGGATTGGCAACGATGTAGCCGATCAGAAAAAGAAAATAAGCCGCGAGAACGACCGCAGACACACGCTGTGCCATCCAGTCATAGAGGCCCGAACGCGAAAGGTTCGTAACGTTGGTTACCATACCCAAACTCCTGCCAGAACGATCAGCACCACCGAGATGATGAGAACGATTTTAGAGCCCAGCTTGCCGCCTTCCAGCGTCTCGCCGATGCCCATGTCCATGATCAGGTGGCGCACACCGGCCACCAGGTGATACAGCAAGGCGGACAGCAGGGCCCAGATCACGAACTTGGCCAGCGGGCTGGTCATATACGCCTTCACCTCGCCGAAGCCTTCCTCGGAACCCAGGGATTTGCCCAATGCGTACAGCATGAGAGCGATGCCCAGGAACAGGATGACACCGGATATACGATGGAGAATGGACGTGTAAGCAGTGACAGGGAGTTTGATGGTCCTTAGGTCTAGGTTTACAGGTCGTTGGCTATTCACGGCTTTTTTCACACTGAAGAGCCCCTAGCAAGCAGGGCAAGTTGTAGGGAAGTGTACTGGTCAGGTACTCACCACCCAGGAGGTGACGACCCCGTCGAAATGGCTCGGAAAAGCCCCCGGCGGTCGGCTGCCGAGTATAGACAGTTAGGATACTAATGACAACGCACCGCAGGCCCCGGACGGCGGATTGCGCATGCATGGCAAAAGGTTTGAACGGGGCGTAATTTCGCGAAAAAAGCCCGCTCGCAGCGCTCTGGAGCCTTACTTTAAGCAAATTGACATTCGAATTTATCTCACTATAGTGGTGCGGGCCCTGCGTGGGGGGTCTGTCTGATGATTCCAAGCATTAATAGGAGGCCACATGGCTGACAAAAAAGCGCAGTTGATCATCGAGGGCGCAGCCCCCGTCGAGCTGCCGATTTTAACCGGCACCGTTGGTCCCGATGTAATCGACGTCAGGAGCTTGACTGCCACGGGCCGCTTCACTTTCGACCCAGGCTTCATGTCGACCGCCTCGTGCGAGTCGAAAATCACCTACATCGACGGCGACGCCGGAATCCTGCTGCACCGCGGCTATCCGATCGAGCAACTTGCCGAACAATCCGACTATCTCGAAACCTGCTACCTGCTGCTCAACGGCGAATTGCCTACGGCCGAGCAGAAAGCGAAGTTCGTTGGCAACATCAAGAACCACACCATGGTTCACGAGCAGTTGAAGACTTTCTTCAACGGCTTCCGCCGCGATGCCCACCCGATGGCCATCATGTGCGGCGTGGTCGGTGCGCTGTCCGCGTTCTACCACGACTCGCTCGACATCAATAACCCGCAGCACCGCGAGATCTCGGCAGTACGCCTGGTGGCCAAGATGCCGACACTGGCGGCCATGGTCTACAAGTACTCCATGGGCCAGCCCATGATGTACCCGCGCAACGATCTGTCGTATGCGGAAAACTTCCTGCACATGATGTTCAACACGCCGTGCGAGATCAAACCGATCAGCCCGGTACTGGCCAAGGCCATGGATCGCATCTTCATTCTGCACGCCGACCACGAACAGAATGCGTCCACTTCCACCGTGCGCCTGGCAGGCTCGTCGGGTGCCAACCCGTTCGCCTGCATCGCCGCCGGCATTGCAGCACTGTGGGGGCCTGCCCACGGCGGCGCCAACGAAGCCGTGCTGACCATGCTCGACGAGATTGGCGATGTGTCCAACATCGACACCTTCATCGCCAAGGCCAAGGACAAGAACGATCCGTTCAAGCTGATGGGCTTCGGTCACCGCGTCTACAAGAATCGCGACCCGCGGGCCACGGTGATGAAGCAGACCTGCGACGAAGTGTTGAAGGAACTGGGCATCAAGAACGATCCGCAGCTCGAACTGGCCATGCGCCTGGAAGAGATCGCCTTGACCGACCCCTACTTCATCGAGCGCTCGCTGTACCCGAACGTCGATTTCTATTCGGGCATCATCCTCAAGGCCATCGGCATTCCAACCAGCATGTTCACGGTCATCTTCGCCTTGGCGCGTACCGTGGGCTGGATCTCGCACTGGAAGGAAATGCTGTCGAGCCCCTACAAGATCGGCCGCCCACGCCAGCTGTACACCGGCGAGAAAAGCCGCGACGTGACCGCTCTGGACGATCGCACCTAAGCCTTCGCGTCACAACGAAAGGCCGCCTCCGGGCGGCCTTTTGCGTTGCTACTGTTCCGCTTTCGTGCGCAATGCCTTGAGCGTATTGAATGGGGCATCCACGACGAACTTGTTGGCAAGCCAGGAGGGCACGCTGCCGCCCGGCTCGGTGTGCACCTGGTAGATCACCTGGGTCTGATTGGCACCCTGGGGCACCATCTTCCAGAAACCTTCCACCTGCGCCACACGCACGAAGCCTTTCTCCTGCGGCACATAGTCGGCCGCCCCGGCCAGATTGCGGGTGACGCTGCCATCACTGCCATCGACCGTGGTGATATGCAGCACCGAGTCGCGCGGGGTGACCGGCCACGGCGTATTGAATTGGGTGTAGGTCCAGGTCTGATCGCCTTGATGCTTGAGCAGCTTCTGCGCCTTGCACTCATGAATCCAGGTACAGGCCCCGGCGACGTCCTCCTGCATGGCACGCAGCTTGGCCACGCTGGCCTTGATCGTGGTTTCGCCCCTATAGGCCTTGTACTTGGAGCCCGCGATTTCACTCAGGGAAACCTTGATCCCCTCCTCGTCCTTGGCCACCGACCACTGCTCGGCGTGGGCAGACAGGTGAACGCTGCCCAGCAGGGCAACCAGCGCTATACGATGCATCGCTCTCATTGTTGTTGTTCCTTGTTGTCGAGGATCGAGACTGTGTCTACGCGGTCATCTGCTCCCACCAGCCCAGAATGCGCACGGCGTCCTGGTCGCTGTCGCCACACACTTCGGGATCGGCATGAAACGCCGAGCATACTGCTGGCCGCTCGGGCAGGCCGAACAGGGCACACAGGTTGTCCAGAGACAGCTGCACGCAGCGCTGCCCGGCCGGCTTGCCCAAAGGCATGCCGGGGATAGGCGAACTGATGGAGGGGGCGATGCAGCAGGCGCCACAGCCTTCGCGGCATTTCATGACGTCATGACCTCACAGGCACAGAGTGTTGTAGAGCACCCATGGTAGTGACCCAACGAGCGTTTGAAAATGCCTGCGTCGATAATTCGGTCGAGCCATCTGTAACGGCCGACTGAACTGGCCAACATGGCTCATTGCTTGAAATTGAAGTCCAGCGCGGCGCCCTCGACTTCACGACCGTCGCTGCGCCGCTGCAGCTGCATCTCGTTGTTCAGCAGGCGACCATTGAGCTGGAAGTCCTCGCTGCCCTTGTCACTGAAGAAGGCAGGGAGAATCGGCTTGGGCGCAGGCTCGGCCAGCGGCGCAGGGTGTACCGCAGCGTTGACGGGCTGGGTCGGCGGCTTGAGGTCCTTGACGATGTCCTTGGGCAGGCTCAGGTCCAGGTTGGGCTTGGGCACCGGCGTGGCAATGACGTCCGCTTCCTTGCGCGAACGGCTCTTCGCGGCTTTCTTGCGAACCACAGGCTTTTTCGCGGCAGGCTTCTTCGCCGCGGAATCAGCCTTGGCGGTCGACTTTGCGGCATCTGCCGAGCGTGTCGCAGCCGACGGGCTGTCCGGCGTTTGCGCGTGAACAGCGGGCACGGCAATGAAGCCCAGATTCAAGCAGAAAACCAGCAATGCGAGACGGCGCTTGGTGTTCATAGGGGCACGACAACTACGACGAAGCCTCTATGCTCCCTGTTAAGCGTTGCGCTGACAAGCCCCTCGTACGGTTTCAATAGGAAACTCCAGACTCCTGGCACAGTTGCCGCGCCAGTACGCCGAGCGTTGCCAGTGCGCGCTCGGCCTCGCGGTTCCACGGCACGCCACAGTTGAGCCGAATACAGTGGTTGAACTGCTCTGTATTGCTGAAGATCAGGCCAGGCGCGATGCTGATTCCCTGCTCCAGTGCCCGCACATGCAGCTCCTGGGTGTTGACCCGCCCGGGCAGGCTCACCCAGAGGATGAACCCTCCGGTAGGCCGCGTGATCTGCGTACCTTCCGGAAAATGCTGCTGTACCGCCAGCTGGAAAGCACTCAGGTTCTTGCGGTACTCCTGGCGAATGAAACGCAGGTGCCGGTCGTAACCGCCGTTTTCCAGATAACTGGCAACACCCATCTGCGTGACGCTGCACGCCGAATGGGTACTGAACGTCTGCAGCCGCTGGACTTCGGCCTGGTATTTGCCGGCAATCATCCAACCGATGCGCACGCCGGGCGACAACGTCTTGGAGAAGCTGGAGCAATAGATGACATGGCCCAGCCGGTCGAATGCCTTGAGCGCCTTGCTCTTGCCCTGCTCGAACATCAACTCGCCGTAGATATCGTCTTCGATGATCTGGATATCGAAATCCGAAGACAGCCGCAGCAGCTGCCTCATGCGCTCTTCGGGCATGGTTCCGCCCAGCGGATTGCTCAAGCGCGGCGTCAGGACCAGCGCTTTGATCGACCACTGGTTGGCAGCCAGCTGCAACGCTTCCAGGCTGATACCGGTGGACGGATCACTGGGAATCTCGATGACCTTCAGGCCGAGCAGGTCCGCCAACTGCAACAGGCCATAATAGGTAGGTGACTCGGCCGCGATCAGGTCGCCAGGCCGGGTGAGCACGCGCAGGCTCATCTGCAATGCATCGACGCAGCCATGAGTGATCACGATCTCCGAGGGATCGACCACCACACCGGCATCACGCATGCGGATCGCCACCTGCCGGCGCAAAGGCTCGAAGCCTGGGCTGAACATGTAGCTGAAGGCGCGCGGGCTCTGGAAGCGGGTGACTTTGGCCAACTGCTGATGCAGCGCGCGTACCGGTAGAAATTCGACATGGGGCACTGCGGCCCCCAATGGAAATACGCCCTCTCGACGGGATTCGTCGAGCACCTGCTGGATGATACTGCTGCGGGTAACCAATCCCGGACGCTCTACCCGGGCAATGTCAGGCGTAGGCGCGGTCAGCGCCGGGGTCTGGTGCACGTAGTAGCCGGACTGTGGCCGCGCGCGGATCAACCCCTGGTCCTCGAGGTTGGCATAGGCTTGCAATACCGTGGCATGGCTGACATTGAGCTGGGCGCTCATCTTGCGCACCGAAGGCACGCGTTCGCCTGGCTGGTACACGCCGCGACGGATGTCATCAGCCAGCTGCTGGGCGATACGCTGGTAGAGCAAGAGATTGGTCATGGCCGGACCTTCGATGTGCCAGAAGACCCCTACAGATACGAACTGTACGGGGACAGCTGGCAGGATAGCAGAGCTGATCCTGCAACTGCACGGGCCACTTGCAACCTTGCGTTCAACCGCGGGGCAGCGCCAACTCGCCCTTGGAATTGGAAAAGACGATCTCGACCCGCCGATTCTGCGCCCTGCCCCGCTCCGAAGCATTCGCGTCCACCGGGTAGGCATCGCCATAGCCCTGCACTTGAATGCGCGACTCGTCGATACCCAGGTCGACCAGGGTGTCGGCCACCGACTGCGCACGGTCGGCAGAGAGCTGCAGGTTGAACGCTTTCTCTCCGGTGTTATCGGTATAGCCTTCGATACGCACCACGCGCTTGGGGTTGAGCTGCAGGAACTGCACGAGCTTGAGGATCGTGCGATTGGCCTGGGGCTTGAGCTGAGCCTCACCGGTATCGAACAATACATCGCCCAAGGTCATGACCAGGCCGCGGTCCGCCTCGACGTTGGCCAGCGCCAGAATCTGCTCTTCGAGCCATTTGCCCTGCTGCTGCACGCTTTCCAGCTTGGAGTCGCGCAAGGCCAATTGCAGGCGCTGCAGGTCCATCTGCGCCTTGGTCAGGCGCTGCTGGCTAAGCAGTTGCTCGCTTCGCTCCCGAGCGATCTCGCTGTAGCGCAGGCTCAGATAGGCATAATGCTGGGCGTCGCTGCCGGTGCCCCAGTAGCTGGCAAGCCGCTCGGCGCGGGCCAGCGACTCGCCTGCACGGATGACATCCTTGGGCGCGCTGCGCAGCACGCTGGAATCATCGCGCACGGCCTGGAAAGCAGTCTCGGCACGCTGCACCGCCTCGCTGTTGGCGCGCTGGCCGGAGCAACCCACTGTCATCAAGCCGGCGGCCAGCAGCAGCCCCGTGCGCATTGCCGTCAACTGCTTCACTGCATGTCCCCCAATTGTTTACGCAGGCGTTGAATACGGGCGTCCAGGGCCTTGAGCTGCTCCTGCCCCTTGGCGGTCAACAACTGATCCTCGGCCAGGCGCGCATCCAATTCGGCCTGTTCGGCGTTGAGCCGGGCGCCCTTGTAGTTGCCATCGGCCATTTGCGCACGCGCCTGGGCGAGCTTGCCAACCGCCAGCTGCATCGCCGGGTTTTCTTCTGTCGCACCGACTGCGCGCGCCTGTTCGACGGTTTGGTCGGCCAGACGCAATTGCTGCGTGGGCGCCGGATCACTGGCACAGCCAGCGAGCAGCAAGAGCAGCGAGCCTGCGGTCATAGCTTGAACGTTCACGAAAAATTCCTACTGTTGAGGGGCTGCAGGCGGGGGCGATTGCTGGGCTCTCCAGCGCTCGACATTGCGCGAGAACACCTCGGCCGGGATACCTGAAGCGGTCAATTCTGTCATTTTTTTCGCCAGCTGTCCGCGCAGCCAGGGATCGTTGCAGGCGGAGTCGTGAGACAGCGCCAGGTACAACCCCGGTCGGTCGACCGGCAGCTCGCTGCTCTGCAACTTGTCGCCCACACCCTGTGCCTGAGCCATTGCTGCCCCGGAATAGCGTCCGGCGATCACATACTCAACCTGGCCATGCACCAGCCGGTCGAAAGCCTGCTGCAGATTCTCGGTGGTGGCGAGTTTCAGGTGCTCGGCGGCCAGGGTCACGAATGCCTGCGTGGGTCGCGCCTTGGCCGATATCGCCCCGGCGTGACCGTGCAGGTCGGCAAGGCTGCGATACTGCAGCGGTGCCGTACGCAGTGTCCACACCAGGTAATCGTTCGGAACCAGTGCAGGGTGCACGTAATCCAGGGACTCAAGCTCGGTCACGGTCAATGGCGCATCCACCAGCAGGTCCATTCGCCCAGTGCGCACTTCTTCCAGCGCCTGCGAACGCTTGCCTGCGTAGAGGATGTCGAGCTTGACGCCGATCTGCGCCGCCACCTGCTGCAGCAGCTCGGCGTTGACCCCGATCAGACGCTCGGGATCCTGTGGGTCCCGCCACAGATACGGCGGCGCGTCGGGACTGCCGCTGGCTATCAGCCGCTCACATTTGCCTGCACCCTGCGCCGCCAGTGGCAGCAGCGCGGCAGCCACGCACAGCGCCAAACGGCGTAGACCGCCTTTTCCAGTCATGCTCAACCTCGTGCGACCTTGTCACATGCAAAAAAGCCTGGTCGCGGTCTGCTGCCCATGGGCAACAGACCGCGACCAGGCTTGAATCAACCGCGGTCGAAACCGCTAAGTCAGACCAGCTTCTCGAGCTCGGGGACCGCTTCGAACAAGTCCGCGACCAGGCCGTAATCAGCGACCTGGAAGATCGGTGCTTCCTCGTCCTTGTTGATTGCCACGATCACCTTGGAATCCTTCATGCCCGCCAGATGCTGGATGGCTCCGGAAATGCCCACGGCGATGTACAGCTGCGGCGCGACGATCTTGCCGGTCTGCCCGACCTGCATGTCGTTGGGCACGAAACCGGCGTCGACGGCTGCACGCGACGCACCTACCGCAGCGCCCAGCTTGTCGGCCAGGGCGTACAGGTGTTTGAAGTTGTCACCGTTCTGCATGCCACGACCGCCGGATACGACGATCTTGGCAGCGGTGAGCTCGGGGCGATCGGACTTGGCCAGCTCTTCGCCAACGAAGCTCGACTTGCCAGTATCGTGGGCCGCGCCTACCGCTTCCACGCCAGCCGAACCACCTTCGGCGGCCACGGCGTCAAAACCGGTGGCACGCACGGTGATGACCTTGATCGCCGCACTCGATTGCACGGTGGCAATGGCGTTGCCCGCGTAGATCGGACGCTTGAAGGTGTCCGGCGACTCGACCGAAATGATCTCGGAAATCTGGTCGACGTCCAGCTGGGCGGCCACCCGTGGAAGAATGTTCTTGCCGTTGGCGGTTGCGGCAGACAGCACATGGCTGTAACCGGAGGCCAGCTCGACGATCAGCGGCGCGACGTTTTCAGGCAACTGATGGGCATAAGCAGCGTTGTCCGCCACCAGCACCTTGCTCACGCCGGCGATCTTGGCGGCGGCCTCGGCAACACTGGCGACCTGCACGCCGGCGACCAGTACGTGAATCTCGCCGCCGATCTTCTGCGCAGCGGCCACGGTGTTCAGGGTCGAAGGTGCCACACCCGTGTTCACCTGACCTTCGGTTACATAATCGGCGATAACCAGGATAGTCATTAGATTACCTTCGCTTCGTTTTTCAGTTTTTCGACCAGTTCGGCAACCGACTTGACCTTGATCCCGGCACTGCGAGTCGCCGGAGCCTCGACCTTGAGGGTCTTGTTGGTGGAGGTCACGGATACGCCAAGTGCATCGGGCGTGAAAGACTCGAGGGGCTTCTTCTTCGCCTTCATGATGTTGGGCAGGGAGGCGTAGCGCGGCTCGTTCAGACGCAGGTCGGTGGTGACGATAGCCGGCAGGGTCAGGCCCACGGTCTGCAGCCCGTCATCGACTTCACGCATGACATTGAGCTTGTCGCCAACCACTTCGACCTTGGAGGCGAAGGTGCCCTGCGCGTAGCCGCTCAGCGCTGCCAGCATCTGGCCAGTCTGGTTGTTGTCGCTGTCGATCGCCTGTTTGCCCAGGATCACCAACTGTGGCTGTTCTTTGTCGACAACGGCCTTGAGCAGCTTGGCCACTGCCAGTGCGTTCAGTTCCTCGGCATGCTCGATCAGTATTGCCCGGTCGGCGCCCAGGGCCAGCGCGGTGCGCAATTGCTCTTGCGCGGTGGCCGGACCGACGGTGACCACGACGATCTCGCTGGCGATGCCCTTCTCTTTCAGGCGCACGGCTTCTTCAACAGCGATTTCGCAGAAAGGGTTCATCGACATCTTGACGTTGGCAAGGTCGACGCCAGAGTTGTCCGCCTTGACGCGAACCTTGACGTTATAGTCGACCACTCGTTTGACAGCTACAAGAACCTTCATGGATTCCTCGTTACTCTCCGGTGAAAAGAATGTCGCCCAGGCAGACCGGACGATGACGTGGGCGCAAGGGCACCATTGAAACGTTTGCAGCATTGCGCAGTGCTGGCAAAAACCTGATTTTTCAAGACCTTGACCAGCAAAACGGGGCAGCCTTCAACAAGTATGACGTGTAAACTCGACAGTGTGTGCGTCCGGCGCATGCGAGCGACCTGGATCGGAGTCGAGATTCGATGCAACCGGTACTGCGCGCAGGACCGGCACCGAACATGAAGCTGGCCGTATCTTGACCGCTGTGCCCTGACCGGTCAATACGCGGAACTCACCGGTCACGCCCCCTGGCCACCTTGATTTTACTGGGCTGCAGCGGATTCAAACAAACGTTTGTATTGGACCTGCCGAGTGGTGTAGATATACTGCCCACACGCACATCCTTGCCTGCGGCCGTCCAGAAGCGGTACCGCCCGCCGGAGTTACACCCCGCAACGTTGCGCACTACCGCTACACACCGGATGACCGTTCCGGCAGCTTCACCCATTAGAAAGGCCTGATGAGCCCTGAGTAGGAGAGACCCCGTGGAACGCGAATACATGGAATTCGACGTCGTCGTCGTCGGCGCAGGCCCCGCCGGCCTGTCCGCCGCATGCCGACTGAAGCAGAAAGCCGCCGACGCCGGACAGGAAATCAGCGTCTGCGTGGTCGAAAAAGGCTCCGAAGTCGGTGCTCATATCCTCTCCGGCGCGGTCTTCGAACCACGGGCGCTCAGCGAGCTGTTCCCGGATTGGAAAGCCCTGGGTGCACCGCTGAACACCCCGGTGACCCGCGACGATATCTTCATCCTGAAGAACGCCGAGAGCGGCTCCAAAATTCCCAATGCCTTCGTGCCCCAGACCATGCACAACGAAGGCAACTACATCATTTCCCTAGGCAATCTGTGCCGCTGGCTGGCTCAGCAGGCGGAAAACCTGGGCGTCGAGATCTATCCGGGGTTCGCTGCCCAGGAAGCATTGATCGACGAGAGCGGCGTGGTCCGCGGCATCATCACCGGTGACCTGGGCGTCGATCGCGAAGGCAAGCCCAAGGACGGCTTGTACACCCCCGGCATGGAACTGCGTGGCAAATACACCCTGTTCGCCGAAGGCTGCCGCGGCCACATCGGCAAGCAACTGATCGAGCGTTTCAAACTCGACAGCGATGCCGACGCGCAGCATTACGGGATTGGCCTGAAGGAAATCTGGGACATCGACCCCGCCAAGCATCAGCCTGGCCTGGTCGTCCACACCGCCGGTTGGCCGCTGGACATCATGGGCACCGAGAACACCGGCGGCTCGTTCCTCTATCACCTGGAAAACAACCAGGTGGTGGTGGGCCTCATCGTCGACCTGTCCTACGCCAACCCGTTCCTCTCGCCTTTCGACGAGTTCCAGCGCCTCAAGCACCATCCGGTTCTCAAGCAGTACCTGGAAGGCGGCAAACGCGTCAGCTACGGCGCCCGCGCCATCTGCAAGGGCGGCTTCAACTCGCTGCCCAAGATGGTCTTCGCCGGCGGCGCCCTGATCGGCTGCGACCTGGGCACCATGAACTTCTCCAAGATCAAGGGCAGCCACACTGCCATGAAGTCCGGCATGCTCGCCGCCGAGGCGGTGGCCGATGCGCTGTTCAAGGGCTCGGAAGGCGGTGATGTGCTCGACGGCTACGTGTCCGGTTTCAAGGCCAGCTGGCTGTACGAGGAGCTGTTCGCCAGCCGCAACTTCGGTGCCGCCATCCACAAGTGGGGAGCCATCGTCGGTGGTGCCTTCAACTTCGTCGATCAGAACCTGTTCAAGGGCAAGATCCCGTTCACCCTGCACGACGACAAGCCTGACTACGCCTGCATGAAGCTGGCAGCGGACAGCAAGCGCATCGACTACCCCCGGCCTGATGGCAAACTGAGCTTCGACAAGCTCAGTTCAGTGTTCATCTCCGGCACCAACCACGAAGAAGAACAGCCGTGCCACCTCAAGCTCAAGGACCCGAGCATTCCCATCGGCAAGAACCTGCCGCTGTACGATGAGCCCGCGCAACGCTATTGCCCGGCCGGCGTGTACGAAGTGATCACCCAGGAGGACGGCGCCAAGCGCTTCCAGATCAACGCGCAGAACTGCGTGCACTGCAAGACGTGCGACATCAAGGATCCATCCCAGAACATCGTCTGGGTGGCACCCGAGGGCGCGGGCGGGCCTACCTACCCGAACATGTGATCCTCAAGCCACGGCAGGAGCGGATATGCCCAAGACCACGATGTTCGACCTCGACGGCAAGATAGCGCTGGTCTCCGGCGCCAGCCGCGGGATCGGCGAAGCCATCGCCCGCTTGCTTGCCCAGCAGGGCGCCCATGTCATCGTCGTCAGTCGCAAACTGGAAGGCTGTCAGCGCGTCGCCGACAGCATCAACGCCGGTGGCGACCGAGCCACTGCAATGGCCTGTCACATCGGCGAACCGGAGCAGATTCTGGCGCTGTTCACCGCTGTCCGGGCAACGTTCGGACGCCTGGACATCCTGGTCAACAACGCCGCCACCAACCCCCAGTTCGGCAGTGTGCTGGAAGTCGATCTCGGCGCCTTCCAGAAAACCGTGGACGTCAATATCCGCGGCTATTTCTTCATGTCGGTGGAGGCCGGCAAATTGATGCGCGAACACGGCGGTGGCAGCATCATCAACGTGGCGTCCATCAATGGCGTGTCGCCCGGTATCTTCCAGGGCGTCTACTCCATGACCAAGGCTGCGGTGGTCAACATGACCAAGGCCTTCGCCAAGGAGTGCGCCGGCTTCAACATCCGCTGCAATGCCCTGCTGCCAGGGCTGACCGACACCCGCTTCGCATCAGCCCTGGTCGAGAACCAGGCCATCCTCAAGACGGCCCTGGCGCAGATCCCGCTCAAGCGTGTCGCCCAGCCGGAGGAAATGGCCGGGGCCGTGCTGTACCTGGCCAGCTCGGCTGCCAGCTACACCACAGGTACAGCGCTGAACGTGGACGGTGGTTTCCTCTGCTGAAACGGTCAGACCTTGGGGTCCGCGGGCGCCTTGGCCGGCGCCGCGTACTTGGGTTTCAGGTGACCTTCGCTGTCCAGTAGCCAGGCATCCATGATCTCGCGCACTACGGGACCGGCCACACGCCCGCCTGCTTCACCGTTCTCGATCATCACTGCCACCACGATCTTTGGCCGATCGGCCGGCGCGAATCCCACGAACAAGGCGTTGTCGCGATTGCGCTCGAGCGTTTTCAGCCGGTTGTAGCGTTCGCCCTGCTTGATCGCAACCACTTGCGCCGTACCCGACTTGCCGGCGATGCGATACTGCGCCCCGGCCGCCGCCTGACGGGCAATCCCGCGCGGATCGTGCATGACCAGCTGCATGCCGTGGTTGACCTGATCCCACTCGCGGTTGTCGCGCAGCACGATATTGGGGATCGGGTTGTCGTCCACCGGTACCTGGCCGCCCACCGTCTCGGCCAGGTGCGGTCGACGCCACACGCCCTTGCTGGCGATCAGCGTGGTGGCCTGGGCCAACTGCAGCGGCGTGACCTGCATGTAGCCCTGGCCAATGCCGAGGATCAAGGTCTCGCCAGGAAACCACGCCTGACGCCGCGTGGCACGCTTCCATTGCTGGGACGGCATCAGCCCCGGCGCTTCCTCGAACATGTCCAGCGAGACCTTCTGGCCCAGGCCGAAGCGGGTCATGTAATCGTGCATGCGGTCCACGCCCAGCTTGTGTGCCAGATCGTAGAAGTAGGTGTCATTGGAGCGCATGATGGCCGCGTCCATGTCCACCCAGCCATCACCACTGCGGTTCCAGTTGCGGTACTTGTGGTCGTAGTTGGGCAGCTCGTAGTAGCCAGGATCGAACACACGTGTCTGCGGCGTGACCGCACCGCTATCGAGGCCGGCGATGGCAACTTCCGGCTTGATCGTCGAGCCGGGCGCGTACAAACCCCTGAGCACTCGATTGAACAACGGCCGGTCGATGGAATCGCGCAACGCCGCGTACTCCTTGAAGCTGATACCGGTCACGAACAGATTGGGGTCGAAGCTCGGCTTGCTGACCATGGCCAGCACATCGCCGGTTTCCGGGTCGATGCACACCACCGCCCCGCGGCGGTCGCCCAACGCCTTCTCGGCGGCTTCCTGCAGATGCACGTCGAGGCTGAGCACGATGTTCTTGCCCGGCACCGGGTCATGGTGGTTGAGCACCCGCATGACGCGCCCCTGGGCGTTGGTCTCGACTTCCTCGTAACCCACCTGGCCATGCAGCTGGGTCTCGTAGAAGCGTTCCACACCGGTCTTGCCGACCGACTGGGTGCCGCGGTACTGCGTCTGATCCAGCGTCTTGGACTCTTTCTCGTTGATCCGCCCCACGTACCCCACAGAATGAGCAAAGTGCTCCTTGCGCGGGTATTCACGCACGAACTGAGGTTCCACATCGACGCCCGGCAGCAGGAATTGATTCACCGCAACCCGCGCAATCTGGTTCTCGCTCAACTCGTACATCAAGGTGACCGGTTCGAACGGATGGCGCACACGCTTCAAATCCTTGTCGAACTGTTTGCGCGCTTCATCGCCCAGTTCCAGCACCTTGGCCACTTCATCGAGCACCTGCGCAGTATTGCCCGCGCGCTCGCGTGTGAGAGTCAGGTTGAAGCTGGGTCGATTGTCGGCCAAGACCACGCCATTGCGATCGTAGATCACACCGCGTTCGGGCGGGATGGGCAGCACATGCACCCGGTTGTTCTCGGACACTGTGGAGTTGTAGGTGAACTCGATGACCTGCAGGAAGTACAGACGCCCGACCAGGGCAATGCTCAAGGCCAGCACCAGCAAGGCGCAAGCGATCAACCGACGGTTGACCAGACCTTGTTCCTTGCCATGATCTTTGAGAGGAATGGGCTGGGGCATGCGGACCGCTCTGAAAAAGCGCCGATGTTAACCAAGCAGGCCCCTGCTCTCAAGCGCCGGCTCCCCCGAGCTGACCAAGGGAGTCGGACAGTGCTGCCGTCAGGTGCGATCCTGGGGCAGACGCACCTGGCGCTTGGTACTGACGAAGATGCCCCAGCTGGACATGAACAGCGCTGCAATCAACGGACCGATCACGAAACCGTTGAGCCCGAAGACTGCCAGGCCGCCCAGCGTCGAGACCAGGATCAGATAGTCCGGCATCTTGGTGTCCTTGCCCACCAGCAATGGGCGCAGCACGTTGTCGACCATGCCGATGACCAGAATGCCGAACAGCGTCAGCGTGACCCCCTGCCAGATGTAGCCGCTCAACAGGAAGTAGGCGGCCACCGGCGCCCAGACGATACCGGCCCCGACGGCAGGCAACAGCGACAGAAACGCCATGAGCACCGCCCACAGCAATGCGCTGGGAATGTCCAGGAACCAGAAGATCATCCCGCCGAGGGCACCCTGGGTGACCGCAACCAGCAGATTGCCTTTCACCGTGGCGCGAACCACACGGTTGAACTTGAGCTGCAAACGGCGCTTCTGCTGCTCGGCCAACGGGATAGCCGTGCGGATCTTGCGTGACAGTTCCGGGCCATCACGCAGGAAGAAGAACAGCAGGTACAACATGATGCCGAAGCTGATCACGAAATCCAGCGTACCCTGGCCGAAGCTGAAGGCCTGCGTCGCGAAATACTGGCTGCCCTGCATCGCACCTTTGGCGACCTTGTCGCGCAGACCCTCCAGGTTGCCCATGCCCATGCGATCAAGCAGCTGTTGCCCGGAAGCCGGAAGCAGTTGCTTGAACTGATCGATATAACCCGCCACGTCGAGCTGGCCGTTCTCGATGTTCTTGTACAGCACTGCACCTTCCTGAACCAGCAAGGCACTGATGATGATCACCGGCAGGATGGCGATGATCAATGTGATGGTGAGGGTTATCAACGAACTGACGTTGCGACGCCGATTCAACTTCCTCATGACCAGTCGCTGCAACGGTGCAAATACGATACCCAGAATCACTGCCCAGAAGACCGCGCCGTAGTAAGGCAGAAGAATCCAGATGAAAGCGATGGTGACCAGGATCAACAGTAACAACAGCGTTTTGTTTTGCAGGTTGGTTTCGTTCATGTTCGATCCATGTCGATAAGCTACAGAGCCGTCATTCGGCTCTGTGACTTAGTCCTCCCAGCTGCGCGCGAGTTTAGTCATCGCCAAGATAAATCCGCGTCAGACGCGTTTATCCATTTCGATAGTGACGCGCAACCCACCCAAGGGGCTTTCCGACAGGCTCAGGCGAGCAGACCAGCTTTCGACGATGTCCCGTACGATCCCCAGACCCAGGCCGTGACCGTCGACCTGCTCATCAAGCCGAGAACCGCGATCCAACACCGCCTGGCGCGCATCCTCAGGGATACCCGGACCGTCATCGTCCACCCAGACGCTGTACCCATGCTCGTGCTCGACGATCGTCAGGCAGACCTGCGCGTCAGCCCACTTGCAAGCGTTGTCGAGCAGGTTGCCGAGCAGTTCCAGCACGTCCTCCCGATCCCACGGCAAGCGAACATCCGCAGCCACCTCGTAACTCAGGCTCAAATGGCCGCCATGGATCATTTCCAGCGTGGCAAACAGACCTGGAATCTCGCCAGCGCAATCGAACTGAACACCCGGCAGCGCGTCGCCGGCCAGACGCGCGCGGTTGAGTTCACGGCTGAGCCGCAGCTGGATGTGCTCCAACTGCTCACGCAGCAGGCGGCTGACTTCCGGCTGGTCCCGCAGCCGTTCACTGCTGGCCAGGCTCAGCAGCACGGCCATCGGCGTCTTCAGCGCGTGCCCCAGATTGCCCAGCGCGTTGCGCGAGCGCTTGAGGCTGTCCTCGGTGTGCAACAACAGGTGGTTGATCTGCGCGACCAGAGGCTCAAGCTCCACCGGTACTGCACTGTCCAGCTGCGAGCGCTGACCGAGCTGCAATTGCGCGATCTGTTCGCGCGTGCGCTCCAGTGGCTTGAGCGAACGCGTGACCGTGATGCGCTGCAGCACAAGTACCGCAATCAAAGCAGCGAGGCCCATGCCCAGGCCAATCTGGCGTACCCGCTGAAAACTGGTGCGTACCGGCGTGTAGTCCTGGGCGACGATGATCGACAGTGGCTGCCCGAGTCGCCGGTAATCGGCACGCAACACCAGCAGCAACTGACCCTCCGGGCCCAGCTTCAAACCCGAATACAGCCCTGACTGATCCGGTACGGGCAGCTCGAGATCCCATAGCGAACGCGAGCGCCAATGCCCATCGGGAAAGTCTATGCGGAAGTAGTGCCCCGAGAACGGCCGTTCGTAGGCGGGAGAAATACGGTGCTGATCCAGCTGCAGACCTTGCGGCCCACGCTGCATCGCTACCAGAAGGTTCTCGCTTTCGTTGCGTAAACCGGCTTCGAGATAGCGCTGCAGGCCCATCTCGAACAACCACAGGCTCAATTGAGCGAGGACCAGTCCCACGATCACCAGAACACTGATCAACCCGACGCTCAATCGCGCCTGGATCGATCTCACTGCACGACTCCAGCGAAGCGGTAGCCCTGCCCTCGGCGGGTTTCGATCACACTGCGACCCAGTTTGCGCCGCAGATGGTTGACGTGAACTTCCAGCACATTGGAATCGCGCTCAGTCTCGCCGTCATACAAGTGCTCGGCCAGATGGCCTTTGGAAAGAATCTGCTCCGGATGCAGCATGAAGTAGCGCAGCAGGCGAAACTCGGCAGCCGTCAGCTGAATATCGACCCCGGCCTGCTGCACGCACTGGCGACCCTCATCCAAGTGCAGACCGGACGCTTCCAGGCGCGGCATGTTGGACAAGCCACGGGCGCGGCGCACCAGTGCCTGGGCACGCAACTGCAGCTCCTCAGGGTGGAAGGGCTTGGTCAGGTAATCGTCGGCCCCCGCTTTCAAACCTTCGATCCGCTCCGCCCATGAGCCCCTCGCGGTCAAAATCAGTACGGGGGTAGAGAGGTTTGCCGCTCGCCATTGGGCCAGCACCTCCAGCCCAGGCAGGCCGGGCAGTCCAAGATCGAGGATGATCAGATCATACGGCTCGGTCTGACCCTGATACACCGCATCTCGACCGTCCGCCAGCCAATCCACAGCGTATCCCTGGCGACTGAGGCTGGCGCTCAGCTCATCGGCCAGGGGGACGTTGTCTTCCACCAACAGCAAGCGCATCAGTCATCTTCCTCGTCTTTGAGCAAATCGCCTGTGGCCGCATCCAGCTTTATCTCGCGAACGACACCTGCCGTGGTCAGCAACTCGACCTCATACACCAGCTTCTGTTGCTTCTCTTCAAGCTCGGCTTCCAGCAGCCGTGCACCTGGGTAACGCGCCATGGCTTGACCGAGCAATTGTTCAAGAGGAAGGATTACACCTTCCTGTCTGAGTCGCAGCGCTTCATCCTGGTCCAGATCGCGAGCCACCGCCAATGAGCAGAACGCCAGCAGCCCGACCATCATTGCGCGACCCGCTGGCGATATGTTCATTAGGTATCCTGATGGTCTTTGAGCACTTGGCCGGTGGTTGCATCAAGTTCCACATCCCACTCGACACCTTTATTGTCGCGCAGCTCGACTTGATAGATGTATTTGCCGTATTCCTCTTCCAGCTCGGTCTCGTGAATGGTACCGCCCGGATGCTTGGCCAATGCTGCGGCATTCAGCTTTTCAAAGGACTGGATGGTACCAGCATCACGCAGGCGAAGCGCCTCGTCAGGTCCGAGATCTTTGGCCTGGGCACTGATGGCCACGAAACTCAGGGAAGAAGCGAGTAGCAGAGCAGTCAGAGTTTTCATTTGGTTCACCTTCGGTATGTGTGAGGTATATGGGGTTTACGAAAGACACAATACCGAAGGTGACTTAACTCAAACTTAATGGCACAACGCTAGCTTGTCGATGATCTCAGCGCTGTATTGCCCGTGCGCAATCCTGCTGGATCGATGCCGGCCCCACCTGCCCAAGCCCACTTACCGTGCAGCTTGGACACCTGATAAACTGCAGCACTGCCCCATCAACACATTGGAACAAACGTGGAAATTTTCAAGGAATTCACTTTCGAGTCTGCCCATCGGCTTCCTCATGTACCCGAGGGGCATAAATGCGGTCGCTTGCATGGCCATTCCTTCAAGGTCGCCGTCTATTTGAAAGGCGACGTTGATCCGCATACCGGCTGGATCCGTGACTTCTCCGAGATCAAGTCGATATTCAAGCCGCTTTACGAGCGCCTTGATCATAACTATCTCAACGACATCCCGGGCCTCGAAAATCCAACCAGCGAGGTCCTGGCGAAATGGATCTGGCACGAGCTCAAGCCGCTGTTACCCGAGCTTTCCAAGATCCGCATCCACGAAACCTGCACCAGTGGCTGCGAGTACACCGGCGACTGATATGCACGATAAAAAAAACCACCCGACCGGGTGGTTTTTTTTGGCTTGCCAGTTCTTTCGAGCGC